>OY970351.1:0-2247636 GCA_963717975.1 uncultured Acidimicrobiaceae bacterium
ACGATCTTCGAAGGGACCAGTGAGATCCAACGCCTCATTATCGCTCGCGCGATTTCTGGCGTCCACATCAGGTAGTCCACGTCTCAAAATAACTTGCCTTTGGGATCCAAGTCGATTCGAAATCATTGATGGAAGTTACCCTCTAAGACTCCACTTTTTGACCCTGCTGGACCCACTAATGATTTGTGGGTCCATAGAACGATCAATACTCGGTCTCTAATCCGCGTTCGAATATTCGTAGTACACTTAATGAGGTGGAGATCTTGCCTAGTGCCCGCAAACACCAGGTGGCGGACGAAGACATGCTTCACGGGATTGAGAATTGCATTGTGTGGGTGGAATTGGATGACGACCCTGAACGGTATCTGCTGTGCGGCCCAGATCGAGCGGGGAATCTTCTCGAACTGGTGATAGTCGTCGGCGACGAGGTCGACCTGCTCATTCACGCGATGCCGCTTCGCCGAGGGACGGCGGAAGGACTCTTTGGAGTGTGAGAAAATGACAAAGCGAGTGTACGGATACAAGAAGACCGGTGAACCGATCACGGACGAGACGATTGCTTCCCTAGTTGACGAAGCAGAACGTGGCTACGAGCCTGGACAACTCGAGAAAGCGCGTCGTGGTCGTGGACGTCCACCACTTGGTGACGCCGTCAAAGTAGTCGGATCTCTTCGAATTGATCCTGCTCTTCGCAAAGAGGCTGAACTTCGAGCCAGTTCTGAAGGGGTGAGTGTTTCCGAACTGGTGCGGCGCGCGCTTAGGGAGTACTTGCACACTTCTTAAACACTCCAGACCGTACATTCGCGAGCCACTTCAATTAGGGACTTGGAGCAGATAAGTCGGAGGGCCGACATGAACCCGCACGCCAAGCATGCTCCGTTCATTGATACGGCTGCGCTTGTGTTGTTAGATGAGAGTGGCGCTTGATGAACTCGCTAATCGTTACGGATTTGAACTTCAAAACGATTTCTCGCTTCTAAGGTGATCGTGGGGCCGTTGCTTGCGGCTTCATTGGTATCGTTTCGAATCTCGTAGATTCCAGCGACTTGCAGCGGTCATGGCGCGGGACCCATTAAAAGGGACTCGGAATACGGCTGAAGGAGATCGTCCGGAGGTCGGTCGCGCGCCCATGACCATCGTTCCGCGAATCGCGTTTGTGGGTCTATTTGCGGGTCTGGGGTAGTTGTACGTTGGTCGCGGCCTTGACCGGCCACTTCGACATACGGCAACTCCGACTTGACTTTGCAGTCACTCAGTACCATACTTATCTATATGACTAGTGAACATACACGGCAAGCGATAAGCTTTCATTTGAACCCGACCTCGGGCGTACCCGCATATCACCAGCTGGTGCAACAGGTCGAGCAGGCGCTACGCATGGGACTGCTGCAGCCCGGCGACCAACTTCCCACTGCTAAAGAGGTCGTCGTTTCGCTCGCGATCAATCCCAACACCGTATTGAAGGCCTACCGCGAATTGGAGGTCTTAGGTCTCGTTGAAGGACGACAGGGAGTCGGCACTTTCGCAGTCGCACGGCCCTCCGGTCCGCCTCCGAGCACGCAGGCGAAACTCGCTCGCACGCTCGAGCGGTGGGTGCGCACAGCGCGAGCCGAAGGACTCAACAACTCAGCGATCGAAGCACTGGTCCGGTCCGCCCTGCAGAATCGCTCGACAAGTGAAGAAGTGGCGTGAGTATGACCAATCCCACTTTGGCCGTCAAGACAATCGGACTCGGCAAGCGCTTCGGACAAGTCTGGGCCCTCGAAGATTGCTCGATCGAGGTACCCCGAGGAAGCGTTTCGGCCCTTGTTGGTCCAAACGGTGCGGGGAAGACCACTTTGTTGAGGCTGCTGGTTGGACTTCGTTCACCGACGGTTGGCCAAGCCTTCGTCTTTGACAATCCACCCCACCAAGACAACGAGTTCCTCGCGAGCGTCGGGTATCTGGCTCAGCAAGCTCCTCTGTACCTCCAGCTCACAGCGGCCGAGCACTTGGAACTCGGCGGTCATTTGAACTCACGCTGGGACGCCGACGCGGCAGCCAGACGCCTGAACGCACTCCATGTCCCTATTGACCGAGCGGTGAAGACCCTCTCTGTTGGCCAGCGCTCACAGGTCGCTCTTGCCCTGGCATTGGCCAAACGCCCTCAACTGCTCTTACTCGATGAACCCGTCGCCGCTCTCGATCCCTTAGCACGCCGAGACTTCTTGGCGACCTTGGCAGAAGCGGTGGCCGATGGAGATCTGACGGTGATGCTCTCATCGCATCTTCTTCACGATCTGGAGCGCGTGTGCGACCACATAATTTTGCTTGCCGCAGCCAAAACCCAGCTCAGTGACGATATCGACCACGTCCTCGCAACGCACAAAGTCCTCGTTGGACCTCGCAAGACTACTGACACAATCGAAGGCAAACACAAAGTGATCCATGCCGTCCACTCCGAACGTCAGACGCGACTTCTCGTGCAACTAGATGGTCCTCTTCTCAATCCGACGTGGGAGGCGACGGACGTGAGTTTGGAGGACATTGTGCTCGCGTACATGGGTGATATTGGATCGAACACTGCTGGTCCGTTGAGTTTGGTGGGAGGGGGCTCATGAACCAGCTCATATGGCGCCTCCACCGTCAACAAGCCATTTTCGCCGGAGCCGCCTTCGTGCTTCTGGCCGCCTTGCTTCTGGTGACCGGTGTCAACATGGCCGGCGCTTATCATTCGGCGTTGTCAAGATGTGGAGCAACGCACAGTTGTGGTGATCTCTCTAGCGACCTGTTTCACAGCGACGGCATAGTCATTGACCTCGTTAACTTCACGTTCGTAGTGCCGCTTCTCTTCGGTCTGTTTTGGGGTGCGCCTCTTATCGCAAAGGAGTTCGAACAAGGCACCCAGGACCTCGCTTGGACACAAGGGGTTACGAGACGACGTTGGATGACGAGCAACGTGGGATGTGCACTTTTCGCAGCTGTGGTTTGGGGAGGGTCACTTTCTCTGCTCGTCAGTTGGTGGCAACAACCTGAGGACGCCCTCCATGGTGGCCGCTTCGGTATTGCTTTTGACATCACCGGAATTGCTCCGGTCGCTTACGCGATATTTGCTGTAGCACTCGGTATTGCGGCGGGAACACTGCTCCGGCGGGTGGTGCCTGCGATCGCCACCACATTGGTCGGATTCGTTCTTGTGAGAGCAGCCATCGAACTGTGGCTGAGGCCACACTTCATCGCACCGATTCGTCACCTCTTTCCACTGATCAACAATGTCTCCGGCGCGCCAGCGGGAGCGTGGATTCTTTCGAAAACTGTCGTCAATCCGGCTGGCCGCCTTTACAATCCGTCTTCACCGGCCGGGATTCCCGCCGCTTGTCACGCAGCGCTCTTTCACAACTCCGCGCTCAGTTGTCTCGCTGCGCATGGCTTCCGGCGGCTCGTGATCTTCCAACCCGCGAGGCGGTTCTGGACGTTTCAGGCCATTGAATTTTCCATCTTCGCGGTGCTCGCTGCGGCATTGGTCGCTTTTGCCTTCGCACTCGTCTCTCGAAGAGACGCTTAAGCGTGGCTATGTCACGCGGGTTAGATTCTTTGAGGGTTAACTGTATCTTCGTCGTAGGCACTATCGTGCAGGATTCTGACTCGCTCCTCAGCGCGAAGCCGAACGATTGAAGCCTCAACCATTCGAGTGAGCACCGGACAATCGAGTCGAGGATAAAGACCTTCTAGTTGAGAGTGAATGTCAATGTCAATGACGAAAGTTCAGCGTGAGCCATCAGTCCGGGAACGCTGAGAACAACATCACCGCGATTTTTTGCGGGTTCCCTCATGCAGTCATGCCGTTAGCCAAGGTAAGGACGTCGCATGGTCGCCAGCGCGGGCCGCGTATCCGAAGGGGGAGTGGCGAAGGTTAGTCAGAGTTGCGCTCGATGAGCTCACCGATGGAACTAAAGACGGAGAACAGGGCGAGATGGCCCTCTGTCCATAGGTGGTCTTGAGGCGGACCGGTGGGGGTTGTCGTTGGTATGGGCCACTCCAATACCTACACCATCTTCGAAGGTACGAGTGAGATCCAGCGACTCATCATCTCACGCGCGATATCGGGCGTTCACGTCCGCTAGCTGCGCTCAGGATTCAGACCTCGGCGGTGCTAGACGGAGACTGATATGTCACCGAGTGGAAACGCGATGTCGCAAAGTAGATCGCCGTCGGCGATTGATTCCGGTTCGGCCAGGTAAACCTCGCGGCACGACAGACGTCCGTGGGGTCTGGCGAGTGCTTCGGGCGAACACGCGACGGCGTCGTAGGCCGCGAGAATGGCGGGGTAGTCCCACTGCGCCTTCGTGATCGTCGTAAATGCCTCGTCGTGCGCCTCTTCGGTACGGACACCCACGAGATCATTGGGATCGATGTGGTCGGGGCAGGCCAAGGTTGCTTCAATGGGGCCGTCGGACTCATTCGAGACCGCACCGTGGAAAATGAGCGTAAACGGTCCGATGGGTGCGGTTTGGCCCAAAAGAAAGGCGAACGCGTCCTTGGCCTCTCGAACGAAGCCGTCGGTTTCGAATCCGCGGAGTCGGCGTGCGGGGATATGTCGGGTGTTGATAGTGAACATGAGAAAATCTTCCTTTCTGATCAATGCAGTTAGATATCGAAGCAAGATTCGACGACTCGTGTGCTGGTCTTCGATCCTCTTTGAATGCAGGCGACGCGCTCGATTGCACGCCGCGGATCTTTATCCAAGTCCGTCAGCACGAATCCGATTTCGCTCAGGCTCATGTCGACACCGCGGAGCATCGTGATGAGACGAGCTGTCGAGAGTTGCTGCACGCTGTAGCGGCGGTACCCGTTTGAGGGCTCAATGAGTATCGGACGAAGTAAACCAGTTGAGTTATAAATCCGGAGTGCTTTGGGGCTCATATGCGACCGTCGCGCAAATTCACTACTGCCGAGCAGTTCTATCATTCGCTCTGGTGTCACAACTCGAAGTTATTCCCTGCCCTAAGGGCCAAGTCAAGACATTGTCACCCGAACGGTATCGGCCAGTCGATGTCGGGGTGTTCGATGCCGGACATCAATCCCAACGGGATGCACCGTTGCTGGCGCACGCGAACGTCGATGCTGTATGAATATCGTCACGCTCTGCACCGGCAACGTCGCGCGCTCGGTGATGCTCGGGTACATGTTGAAGACGCTCGACCAGTCGGGCGCCGAGGGATGGCAGATACGAACAGCCGGCACCCACGTGAGCCAGGGCGCGGCGATGAGCAGCCGTACGCGCGAGGCGCTGAGCCAGATCGAAGACCTCGGCGAGCATCGATACGGCGCGCACCGCAGCCACCAACTGGACGGCGCGGACGTCGAGTGGGCGCACGTGATACTCGCCGCGGAAGCGCACAACGTGCGCTTCGTACGGGCGCAGTACGCGCAATACGCCGGCAAAGCCGTCCAATTGGCGCAGTTCGTGCGTTTCGCGCCCGGTGACGGTGACTTCGAAGCGAAGCTTCGCGCGGTGACGTCGATTGAGCCGTCGCTCGACTTCGACGTCGACGATCCGGCCGGTGGTGACCAGGCCACGTACGACGCGTGCGCGTGGCGTCTCTGGGAACTGGCGCAATCTTTCGCGGTGATCGTCGGCGACGACCGCCCGGACTAGTCCTGGTGGACGGTTCGTAGGCCACCCCATGCGAGGGTGGCGCTGCGTTGCGCGAGTCGCTCGGCGGCGCCTGCGGCGGGAACGGGCCAACCCTTGGCCTCTTGCTGTTCCAGCCAGACGATCGCCGCGCCCTCGGCGATGCCGACAACACCACCAGCCAGTTGACGCCGGTGATCCTCGCTCATCGAGGAGTCGAAGAACGGATCAATGAACGAAATCAGTCCAAGCTCCAACGCGCGAAGTTCCTTCGCGGTGTCACCTTCGTGCGAGTGGATGAAGAGAATGCGGAAGGCATCCGTCTCGCTCACCACCATGTCGAAGTAGACGCGAAAGGCCACTTCGATCTGAGCGCGCGGTGACGTCGCGGCGTTCACCGCCACCTCGAGAGAGGCCAGCAAGGTCTCGGCCAGTTGCGCCACGATCTCTCGGTAGAGATCCGTCTTCGACTCGAAGTACTGGTAGAGGATCGGCTTGGTGAAGCCCGCTTCGCGCGCGATGTCGTCCATCGTGGTCGATTGGAAACCGCGTTCGGCAAAGAGCGACTTGGCTACGTTGAGCAGCTGTTCTCGACGTTCCGCGTGTCGAGGTCGCTCGTCCTGGATCACCATATGAGAAGAGGCTAGTTCGACCTATTCGACGCCTACGGAGGCGAGGAGGTCGCGCAATCGAGTAGGCAACGAGTTGATGTTGAAGTTCTCCCGAGCTATCGAGAGGTTGTGCACGTAGAGGTCATAGTCGGGTTGTTCGAGGAAGGACGTGATCGCGGCGATCTCGCCCAGTTCGAAGAACCGGAAGCCGTAGTCGATGATCTCGCACGCGACCGGATACGGATAGAGCGCGAGTGGACGCCGATGGGTGACGGATTCGAGCACGGGATTGCCGAAGCCCTCCCAGGTCGACGGCATCACAACGAGGTCACAGGCCGCGTACGCGTCGTGGACGTTAAAGCCGTCCGGGAGGCCTCGGCACACCTCGACGGGAGAGGACGCCAGGAGTTCGTCCAGAGTCGCCTCGTAGCCGTCTTCGGCCGGTCCCAGAAGCCAGAAGAGCGCATCGAGTGATTCGCACATCGCGAGTGCGCCTTCCACGTTCTTTCTCGGGAGTGCGCGTGACGGCATCACGACCAGTTTCTGTGCGTCGACGTTGAGACGAGTGCGGGTCGCGTGGCGCCGTCCCCTCGGCGGCTCGCAGTCGAAGGTGTTCATGATTGTCACCGAGTCGATGCCACGTTCAAGGAGATCTCGTCGTGAAAGTTCGTTGATGGTCACGTGGTGCCAGAGCGCGCCCGTACGTGGGCCGTCGAGGTGGGCGAGGTGCGGCCGCTGCCACGGGAGATCGTGGTGGTGGAAGATAGCGCGACGCCCGTCCAACACTCGGTAGAGGGCGTCGCGAGCGTCGATGTTGAGGGGCAACGACGCGAGGTTCTCGACGATGACGAGGTCGCCGTCGCCGATCGCCGCGTCCAGGCGCCGCGCCGAGGTGCGTGTCGTCGCGCCCATCGCCAAACTCGGTATCACGACGTCCGCCACGCCTTCGCCGGCAACGGTTCGGATGTGATGTCCCAGTGAGGTCAGCGCGGCGATCCACTTCGCCGATTCGATCGCCACGCCGTCAGTTCCGCCGAGTCGAAAGCTGACGACGACGATCCGGGCCACCGAGTCAGGTTAGGCAAGCCACCGAAAGCGAATTATCACCGGTAGTAGAGTGTGTCTTCGGTGCGGACCGCCGGTCGGTGCCCCTTGTGGAGGACTGTCGGTGGCCAAACGTGCGCTAATTACTGGAATCACCGGTCAGGACGGCTCCTATTTGGCCGAGCTGCTGCTCGCCAAGGGTTACGAGGTGATCGGGCTCATTCGACGCAGTTCGACGCTCACGATCGAGCGGATCAGCCACATCCAGGACCAGATCACTCTGGTCTCGGGCGACCTCGTCGACGAGGTCTCGCTCATCAACGTGCTGCGTGACTACCGCCCGTCCGAGGTCTACAACCTGGCGGCACAGAGTTTCGTGCAGACCTCGTGGACCCAACCCGTCCTGACCGGCGAGATCACCGCGCTCGGGGTCACGCGGATGCTCGACGCCATCCGCATAGTGGACCCCGAGATTCGTTTTTACCAAGCGAGCTCGTCGGAGATGTTCGGACGCGTACGCACGGTGCCCCAAGACGAGAACACGGCCTTCTATCCGCGAAGCCCGTACGGCGTCGCGAAGATGTACGGACACTGGATCACGGTGAACTACCGCGAGAGTTATAACCTGCACGCGTCCTCCGGGATCTTGTTCAATCACGAATCGCCGCGGCGCGGCCTGGAGTTCGTCACCCGAAAGGTGACGCACGGCGCGGCGCGCATCAAGGCCGGTCTCGACACGAAACTCAATCTCGGCAATCTCGACGCGCACCGCGACTGGGGCTACGCCGCCGACTACGTGCGCGCGATGTGGTCGATGTTGCAGCTGGACACGCCCGACGATTTCGTCGTCGCCACCGGTCAGACGCACTCGGTGCGAGAACTCTGCGACGTCGCGTTCAACGCGGCGGGCCTCAACTACGAGGACCACGTGGTCGTGGATCCCAAGTTCATCCGCCCGGCCGAAGTGGACCTGCTGGTCGGCGACGCCACCAAGGCGCACGAAGAATTGGACTGGAAGTGCGAAGTCGACTTCTACGCTCTGATCGAGATGATGGTGGCCGCGGACATCGACGCCCTGGCCCGATAACCCCGTGAGCACACTCGAAGAATCAACGGTGCGTCTGCACGGCGCCGTCTCGATGTACGGGGGCTTCCCACTGCTCAGCGGGGTCGACATGGAGTTGTCGCCGGCATCGCTCACCGTGCTCGTCGGCGCCAACGGCGCGGGCAAGACGAGTCTCTTGCGCCTGCTCGCCGGTCTGATCGGACTCAATGCCGGAGAGGGTTCGGTCCTCGGACTCGACCTTTCGACGGTCGATCGACGACAGCTCCGCCGGCGCGTGGGCTGGCTCGGTCACGAAGGATCCTTCTACGACGACCTGACGGTCGTCGAGAACCTCACCTTCGCCGCGAAGGCGCTCGGACGGCCCCTCGATGAACTGTCGACCGTGTTGGAGCGGGTCGATCTCGTGGCGCGTCGCGACACCGTCGCCAAGCAACTCTCGGCCGGCCAACGCCGGCGCCTGGGTCTGGCGTGGCTCCTCGTGCGCCGACCCGAACTGTGGCTCCTGGACGAGCCGTACGCCTCGCTCGACGACGAGGGTCGTTCGTTCTTCGACGCCCTGTTAGGGGACGTCGTCGAACGCGGTGCGACCGTCGTCGTGAGCGCGCACGATCCACTGCGCAGTGCGCAGCTCCGACCGCGCACCTTGCTGATGGCCGGGGGCCGAATCGTGAGTGCATCGTGATACGGGTCGCGCTCTTGGTCGCGGGTAAGGACCTTCGCGTCGAGCGCCGCAGTCGCGTCCTGTTGTGGCAGGTCGTCCCCTTCGGTGTCATGGCGCTCCTGTTGAGCGGTCTCGCTCTCGGTCCGACTCAGGCCGGTCACTCCACGGCCGCGCCGGGACTCTTTTATCTCGTCATCGTGCTGGTGGCGCTGCTCATGATCAATCGCAGCCACGCGATCGAGACCGCCGGAGGCACCCGAGCCTCGGTCGCGACCCTCGGCCTGGACCCGGCCGGGGTGTTTCTGGGCAAGGCGGCGGCGCTGTGCGTCGAACTGTGGCTCACGGCGATCGTCCTGCTCGCCGGCAGCGTGGTGGTCTTGCACACTGCCCTCCACGGCACCCTCGCGGCAACGCCGAGCATCTTCGTCACCCTGGGCGCCGTAGCGAGCGCGGGAACGCTCTACGGGGCCCTTACGAGCGGTGGGAACGCCGCGGCGACCCTGTTGCCGGTACTGAGCCTGCCGGCCTTTGCACCTTTGTTGATCGCGGGCGAACGCTCCTTCAACGCCGCCCTCCATGGTGGGGCGTTGCTGGAGTGGTGGATCATCTCGGTCGTCGCCCTGGCCGTCTATGTAGCACTTGGGATTCTCCTTTACGGTGTTCTGGAGGAATCGTGATGAAACAGCTCAGCCAACGACTACTAGGACCGGCCACGATCGTCACCATGGCCCTCACCATCTGGCTGGGCATCTGGGTCACCCCGCCCGACAAGGTCCAGGGCAATCTCGCGCGTCTCTTGTACGTCCACCCGGCGATCGCCACGGTGGCGCTCTACCTCTCCTTCGGCACCGCCACCATCGCGAGCGCGCTGTATCTGTGGCGACGCACGCGTTCGGTCGTGATGGACCGAGTAGCGCACTGCGCGATGGAGGTGAGCCTCGTCTTCATCGTGCTCACGCTCATCACCGGTTCGATCTGGGGACGGCCGGCCTGGGGCGTGTGGTGGGCGTGGGACGCGCGCCTCACCTCCACGGCGATCCTCGGCGTGCTCGCCCTGGGTTACTTGGCGCTGCGCCGCGCCAACGACGACTTCGAGTTGCGCGCGCGACGTAGCGCGGTCTTCGCGATCATCGCCGCCATCAACGTGCCGATCGACCACTTCTCGGTCGACTGGTGGCACACGCTGCACCAGGGCGCCACGTTGCTCGGTCCGAACCGGGAGTTCAAGGTCCACGGCAGCATGCTCTGGACACTGCTGTTGAGCTTCATCGCGTTCTCACTCGCCTACGCGTGGCTCCTACGCGCGCGCTATCGACTCGAAGTGCGGCGCGAGATCTCGCACACCGAGACGCTCGACGTGGCGCTCGAACGTCGGCGCGCCGAGGGGGTCCACTAGTGGACTACGTCACCGCCGGTTATTCCTTTGCCTTTGGGGGGCTGGCGCTCTACGCGCTGTCGATCTGGTGGCGAGGGCGAAACCTTGACTGAGACCGACCTCGACCTCACACCCGTCGCGCCACCGAAGTCCAAGAGCTCGAGTCGCCGTCGCACGTTTGGCGTGCTCGTCGTGCTCGCACTGGCGATCGTGGCGCTGTTGAGTCAGGGCCTCCTGCACTCGCTGAACTACTTCGACACGGTGGACCAGGTCTTCGCCCACCGCGCCAAGATCGGCACAACGACGATCCGACTCGAGGGCGTCGTGAAACCGCACACCATCACGCGTACGTCGCGCGGCGCGTCGTTCTGGATGACCGGATCGGGTACGCACGAGGTCTACGTCATCAGTCGCGGCACGCCACCGCAGCTCTTCCAGGCCGACATCCCCGTCGTCGTCGAAGGACACTTCACGACGCACCGATCATTGACGTTCGACGCAACGCAGATCCTCGTGAAGCACACCTCGACGTACATCGCGCAGTACCCGAAGCGGGTGAAGGCGCCCAACGGCAGCGTGCGATGACGCTGACGTGGCTCGGGCGCGCCGCACTCTACTTCGCCTTCCTCGCCACCCTCGGGGGCATCGTCCACCAGGTGGTCTCGCTGCGGACGCGGCGCCCCTCACGGTCGCTGCGCTGGGCGCTACTGTCACTCGTCGGCATCGTGGGTGCGGTCGCGGTGATGCAGTTCGCCCTCATCACGCACAACTTCTCACTCGCGTACGTGTCGGAGAACAACGCCACGTTCACGCCGCTCCTGTACTCGATCACCGGCATGTGGTCGGCCCTCGAGGGATCGCTCTTGCTGTGGTCCCTGTTGCTGTGCGCGATCATCGTCGTCGTCTTGCGCTACTACCGACGACGGGCCGACGACGAGGTGGTGTCGTGGGCGAGCGTCGTACTCTTCGGCGTCAGTGCCTTCTTCCTGGGTCTGATGTGCGGTCCGGCCGACCCCTTCATCCACAACGCCGCCAAGGTGCTGCAAGGTGCCGGCCCGAACGCACTTCTCCAGGACAACCCGCTCGTCGCCATCCACCCGCCGCTGCTCTACATGGGCTTCGTCGGCTTCACGGTGCCCTTCGCCTTCGCGATCGCGATGCTCATCACCGGTCGGGTGCACGACCGCTGGCCGCTCGAGCAACGACGCTGGACGGTGCTGGCGTGGGGCGTACTGTCCGTCGGCATCGTCCTGGGTGCGTGGTGGAGTTATCAGGTGCTCGGCTGGGGCGGCTTCTGGGGCTGGGACCCCGTCGAGAACGCGGCGCTGCTGCCGTGGCTGACGGCGACGGCGTATATTCACTCGGTCATCGTCCAGGACCGCCGAGGTCTCTTTCGCGTATGGAACCTGTCGTTGGCGATCGCGACGTTCTCGCTCACGATCTTGGGCACGTTCTTCACTCGCTCGGGCGTCTTGCAGAGCGTGCACGCGTTCTCCTCGAGCACGCTCGGACCGATACTCATCAGCTTCTTCTTCGTGACCGTCGCGCTCGGCGCGGGACTCTTGGCGTGGCGGGGCGACCGACTGCGGTCCCCGGTCGGCGTCGACCATCCGCTGTCCAAAGAGGGACTCTTCATCGCCAACAACGTGCTCTTCGTCGGCTTCGCCGTCGTCGTGTTGCTCGGCACCGTGTTCCCGCTGCTCTACGAGGCGGTGAATGGAGGTCAGGTGACCGTTGGTACGCCGTACTTCGCGACGGTCGCCGTGCCGATGAGCATCGTCTTGCTCGTGCTGATGTCACTCGCGCCGCTCGTCGGCTGGCGCAACCTCGACACGACCGTGTTGTGGTCGCGCATCCGTCTCAGTGCGTGGACGTCGCTCGTCATCGTGGTGGTCCTCATCGTGGCGGGGGTGCGTCGACCGATGGTGCTATTGGCGTACTTTCTCGCGTCGGCCGCGGCGGGGGCGGCGATTCGCACCCTGCGCGGCGCGTTCGTCGCGGCGCGGCGTCGTCACCAGCCCTGGTACGACGCACTTCGCGGTCCCAGCGCCGGCGGGATGGTCGTGCATCTCGGCGTGGTCGTAATGGCGCTCGCGATCGTGACCTCCACCTCGTACACGACACGCAACGAAGTCACGTTGGCGACGGGTCAGAGCACCGTGGTCTCTGGTCAGTACGTCACGTTCAACGGCTTTCACACCGTGAAGGACTCTCTTGAAACCGCGACGCAGTTGCTCGTCGAAGTCAACCATCACGCGTTGCGGCCGGCGGTCACGACCTATAACGGGCGCAGCGAACAACCCGTCGGCACGCCGGCGATCGACTCCAACCTCGCGCGTGACGTCTACGTCACCTTCGATGCGGTCGGCGGCAACGGCGCGACGTCCGGGGCCCAGGTCAAGGGGAACCTGCCCGCCGGGTCGGTATTGATCGGCGTGACGGTGGAACCACTGCTCGCGTGGCTCTGGATCGGCGGGATCCTGCTCGGAGTCGGTTCGGCCCTGTCGTTCGTTCGCCGACGACAGGGCGACGAGGGGGAGTCGTGAAACGGACGGTGACCTTCATCTCGGTCGCCGTCTTGGCGATCGTGATCGCCTTCTCGGCGTTCCTCGCGACCCGAAGTCCGATAAGTCCGGCGACCGTCGCGCCGAGTCCGCTGCTCGGAAAGATCGCGCCCACGCTGAAGGGTCACGAACTCGGCGGCGGCACGTTCTCGTTGAAGAACGAGCGCGGCAAGATCGTCATCGTGAACTTTTGGGCGTCGTGGTGCGGCCCGTGCATCCAAGAGGCGCCGGAACTCTCGACCTACGCGTGGCACGTTCGCAAGAGCGGCGTCGTCGTCGTCGGCGTCGTGTTCAACGATCCCGTGGCGCAAGCGACGCAGTTCGCCGAGCACTACGGGTCGCTCTATCCGTCGATCGTCGACCCCAACGGCGTGATCGCGAATAGCTACGGCGTCATATCGCCGCCCACGACGTTCGTGATCAATCGCCAGGGCCGCGTCGCGGCGACGCTGCTCGGCGCCACGACGGCGAAGCAGTTGGCCGCGGTCGTGGCCCGGGTGAAGTCGTGAAGGTCCTGAGGTCATTCCGATTGTGGTGCCTGGCCTTCGTCTGCGTCCTCGCCGTGGCGTTGCTCGAAGCACCGGCGACTGCCTCGGCCCAGGGCCGCATCGCGCATCTGGAATCCCTGGTGAAGTGCCCGGCCTGTGATGACCTCTCGGTCGCCGAGAGCAACGCGACGTCCTCGATCGCCGTGCGCCACGACATCGAACGGCGCGTGAAGGAGGGCCAGTCCGACAATAAGATCCTGACGTCCCTGGAAGCGACGTACGGAACATCGATTCTGCTCAGTCCGGCAACGTCGGGTCTGGGATCGTTGCTCTGGCTCGTTCCCCTCCTGGCGTTACTGGCGTTGGTGGTCGCGGGCGTGCGACTGGTGCGACGGCGGTGAACCGCGACGCCGCTCAGCTGCGCGATGAGATCCGACTTCGCGAAGCGTCATTGCGCGACGCGACGCGCGAGCGCGAGGCGGGCGAGCTGTCCTCCATTCAGTTCGATGTCATCGAGCGCCGCGAGGGGGCCGCGCTCGAATCCGCGCGTCGTGAACTCGACGCCCTCGCGTCCGCGAGCGCGACGACGTCCGCCCGGGGTCGCGTTCGTCGAACTCGATGGTTGGTGGTCGCGTTGGCGTGTTTCGCCGTGGTGCTGGTCGCCGTTCTCGTCGCCGCGACGTCGCCACGTCAGGCGGGGAACTCCGGCGACGGCGGCATCGACCTGACGCGATCGCAGACGATCGATCGGTTGCTCACGCAGGCCGAAACCGACGTCGCGAACAACCGAGATGTCACCGCCCTCAGTGCCTACGCACAGATCCTCAGTCTCGATCCGAAGAATGTCACCGCGCTCACCCAGAGCGGGTGGCTGGACTTCACCGCCGGGAGCGCGGCGAAGGAGGCGTCGGTCGTCGAGGTCGGAATCAGGGACCTGGAAAGGGCGATCTCCGTGGCACCGCGCCAAAGTGCGCCGCGGCTCTATTTCGCCATCGTCGCCGATTCCACGCCCGGCAACCAGGGTGTCGCGCGAACGGAGTTCGAGGAGTTCTTGAAGCTGAAACCCTCGATTGGTCAACTGGCGATCGCCCGGCCGTTCCTGATGAAATTGGGAATCAAGGTTCCTTGAGATTTAGAAGTACCTCGTGACCAGGTGATAGGCGGAGTGTTTGGCTCCGGCGCGCGCTGACATGCTTCTCAAAATTGTTCCATATTCCGCTTGACTTTGTGGTACAAAGTATTGTAACTTTGCGATGCAAAGTAAACGAAGGAGTGTGATGAGCGAATCCCACGACACCACCGAATCACCCTCAATCGAGGAAGAGGCACTGGATCCCCGTGACGCCGTAGCGCTGTTGACTACGACAAAGGAAAAGGCGGTTCACGAACTCGAGCTCAACACGTTCGTACTCTGTCTACTCGGCGGCATCGTCTTGCCGGTGGGATTCGGCATTCTTTGGTGGTCGACCCGCCACCAGCACCCGTACCAGGGTCCGACCGTAGGCGCCATCGGTCTGTTCTACCTCCTCGTCCTCATCATCAACATCGGAGCGATCACGATGTATCGGCGTTCATACCGGGGTGTCGGGGGACCTCGCAGTCAACGGCGCAAAGTCCACGCCGCCGTCAGTGCCGTCGGCTTCATCGGGACCTTCGTCGTCATGGGAGCCCTCGATCACGCGCACGTGAGCCACGTAGTGGTGTACGGCATCTATCCCGCGACGATGCCCCTCGTGGTGGGCGGGATGATTGGCGCGATGGGCGCGTCAATTCGCGAAGACTGGACGCTCTTCACGGCGTCGCTCGCTATCTCCGCCGTCGCGGCCGGTGCCGCGTTCGGCGGACCCGTGGGTGCTTGGGCGATCTCGGGCTTCGGAGGCGGCGCGGTCCTCTTCGCCGCGGCGGGCTTCAAGTTGTACCAGCGCCGCACGCGATGATCGAGGAAGAGCTCGATCCCATCATCCACGTCCCCGCGCGGCTGCGGATACTCGCAACACTGGCGGCGTTGGAGCACGGTGACACGCTCTCCTTCACTCGACTCCAAGAGATGATCGATCTCACCGCGGGCAACCTGATCACGCACCTACGGAAATTAGAGGACGCTGGTTTCGTGGCGATCGACAAGACGGGTGCCGGTGTGGCCTCGCGCACGTCGGTGTCGCTGACGTCTCAGGGCCGTACGGCTCTCGACGCGTACGCGCTGTCGCTCCGTGCGCTCCTCGACGGCATTTAGAATCACGCCGTCAATTACCACAATTGACTGGTCGTGTTCGTTGTGCGAACATTCACTGCCGATCGAACGGCCGACGGAGGAGCGTGCGTGGAAGAAGGCAGTCGGATGTTCGTGCAGTCGCTGGAGCGGGGGCTCGAAGTCATTCGATCCTTCAACGAGGAGTGTCCGCGCCAGTCGCTCAGTGAGGTCGCTCGCCGCACGGGCTACAGCCGGGCCTCGTGTCGTCGCCTGCTCTTCACCTTGGAGTCCCTCGGCTACGTCGGCGTCGACGGCCGCGAGTTCTTCCTGCAACCACGGATCCTCGATATCGGCTACTCCTTCTTGACGTCGCTGCCGTTTCGCGACATCGTCGAGCCGTTCATCCAGGACCTGAGCGACAAGGTTCGCGAATCGGTGTCGGCGTCGGTGCTCGACGGTTCGGACATCGTCTTCGTCAGCCGCGTCGCGGCCTCGCGCATCATGACGCTGGCACTGTCGGTCGGTAGCCGACTGCCGGCGTACTGCACGTCGACGGGGCGGGTGTTGCTCGCGGCGATGCCCGTCGCCGAGCAACGACGACGTTTGTCGAGCACGCCGCTCGTGGCGCTCACGAAGTTCACGCTGCACCGTGAACGAGACATCTTGACCGAGTTGGAGAAGGTGGCGAAGCGGGGTTGGGCCCTGAATGACCAGGAGCTCGAGATCGGACTGCGGGCGATCGCCGCACCGATACGCGACTCGTCCGGTCGAACGCTGGCCGCCATCAATATCTCAACGCCGGTCGGCCGCACGAATCTGAAGGAGCTCCGAGAAGAGCTCGTGCCCCAACTGCTCGCCACGACACAGCGCGTCAACGCCATCCTCGCCAAGCGTTGACTCGACCGTCGCGCCCGTTGATTCATCGCTACGATTCTCAAGACACGAATCGAGGATGAAAGAGCCGTGGACGAACTCCAAACCGATCAGCCGTTCGTGGAGAACGACGATTGGAGGGACGACGAAGACGACGAGGTAGGCGGCGGGCGCCGCTGGCCGATAATCGTCATTTCGGTGGTCTTCGTGATCGTGGTCATCGGAGCCGCCCTCTACCTCGCCGCGAGTCACTATCAGCCGCTCTCCCAAAACTTCAACGGCGAGTACGGCTCGCAGGTCTTGACGTCCAATGGTTCCCTGGCGACGAACACGTTCGTGGAGGCTTCGCGCGCCGGCATTGTGTGGACCGAACCGAGCGGTTCGTACCGCGTCGAGGTGATCGTCACCCTGAACAACGATCAACGCTTCGGTATCACCGTGAATAAGGTCATGGCGCCGGAGAATCCCTCAGGCAACGCCGACGTGCGGGTGTACTTCGACTCCAAACCGAGTTCGCCGGGCGCCTACAGCTACAAGGGCGGACCGGCGTTCACAGCGACGACGCTGGCGAGCGAGGGTCAGCTGGTCCTCGCTGTGCACTGGCAACAACAGTGCGTTCCCGAGTCGGCGAAGGGCGCGTCGACGACGTACACGGACTTGCCGGTCGAGTACACCTTCATGGGATTTCATCACACCGTCACTGTGCCGATCCACGCCCTGACGATCAAGCCACGCGCCACCTGTTAGAAGTGCGCCGGCAAAGGCGTCGGCGAGAAGTAGTACCGCTAGGCGGTCACGCGACAGGCGGCATCGCCTCGTGCTCGAGAGGTCAAGGTGACGTTTTGGTGTTCCGCTCCCAGACCGTCCAGCATCCCCGCGATGAGGCCGCGGTCGACGGCACACAACACCGGGTGGTGCTGCGCGGCGGAGCCGAAGGGACAGTTGTCGGAGACCACCGACTGCGCGTGGTGGTACTCCTCGGCGCGCGCGGCGAATCCGTGAGCGGTCAGAATACCGGCGATCGACTCCATGGCGGTCTTGAGGCTCGGACTGGAATCGCCCGCGCCGACTGTACCGGCGAGGGTTCGTCCGTACTCGACGCCCACGTCGTGGGACATCGATTCAGCGGCCTCCGGGCCAAGGCGCTCGAGCGCCATCTCCAGGAGCGCCACCAACAGGGCGTCGCGCCGCATAGAGCCGTCCATCACGACACCGGCGTCGGTGACGCGATAGCCCTTGGCGGGTCGTCCGACCGTCGTCTTGTGCACGTTGTCGAAAGTGACGTAGCCGGACTCCGTCAAACGCTCAAGGTGATGGCGTACGACGTTCGCGTGCACCTGGCAGTGCTTGGACAGTTCGGTCGCCGTGGCGCCCGGGTTCTCACGCAAGAAGAGGTAGATCTTTCGACGCGTGTTGTCGCCGAATGAGTGCGTCAAACTCGTGACATTGGCCGTGAAGAGCGCCGGATCGAGATCGTGCTCGTTGATCGAAGTTGACACGTAGAAAGTCTAGGACTGGACTGGACAATTCCGCCGGTAACCTCATGTGGCTCTCCCAAAGGACATTCGTGACATCAATCGGACCACTGCAGCAAGCACTCAGCTCCATCGTGGAGCCGCAATTGGTGCGCTCACTGGGTGAATTGGGCTTCCTGGGCGACATTGCCGACCGCGACGGGTCGGTCACCGTCGAACTGGTCCTACCCGTGACCTCGTGGCCCAATCTCGCCCTCCTCGAAACTTCCATCAAAGGCATCGCTCCCGACGCGTCGGTCGTCGTGCGCTCGATGGACGAAGAGGAGCTCCTCGGGCTGCGCAACTTCCTGCGCGGCGAGATGACCGGGAGCCCGGGGCCTGGCGAACACGCCCACGGCGACGCGCCACCGAGGTTCCTGGACAAACTCTCCAAGACCCGGATCCTGGGGATCTCGTCGGGCAAAGGGGGAGTGGGCAAGTCGTCGGTCACGGTGAATCTCGCGATCGCCCTCGCCCAGAGTGGCTACGACGTCGGGGTGTTGGACGCGGACGTCTACGGTTTCTCCTTGCCCAAGATGCTGGGCGCGGTGAACGATCCCATCGTCCTCGGCGACACGGTGATCCCCACGCTGGCGCACGGCGTGCGCTGCGTGTCGATGGGTTACTTCGTGCCGGACGAACAGCCGGTCATCTGGCGCGGTCCGATGCTGCACAAGGCGATCCAGCAGCTCGTCTCCGAAGCCTGGTGGGATGAGCCGGACTTCTTGCTGATCGATATGCCGCCCGGCACCGGTGACGTGGCGCTGACGCTCTCGGAAGTGTTGCCGCGCATTGAGATGTACGTCGTGACGACGCCGCAGGCGGCCGCGCAGCGTGTCGCTCAAAGGTCCGCGTACGCGGCGCGAAAGTTGAAGCTCAGCGTACGCGGCGTGATCGAGAACATGAGCTGGTTCACCGACGACGCGAAGCGCTATGAGATCTTCGGCAGTGGTGGTGGCGAGCGACTCGCGAAAGAACTCGGCATCGCACTCCTGGGACAGATACCGCTCGACACCAAGCTTCGCGAGGGGGGCGACGTCGGTGAGCCGATCGTCGTGCACGCGCCTGACAGTGAGGTCGCGCTCGCCTTCCAGGCGCTGGCGGCCACGGTCGTTCGCCAAGGTCCGTCACGCGTCTATCGCCAGGAACTGAAGCTGTCGTAAGCATCGTCGACGATTCGGCGTTGCGATGACGTCGGCTCTCCTTCGCTCGACGGAGTCACGGGCTGTGACTGTGAATAACTCACAGGAGTTCGCCCCAATCGAACACGTGCAGCGCAATGAGAGACGCCGGATAATCGGTATAGACAATATGCGATTCATCTGGTAATTTTCGGCTCACTGGGCAAACGCGCCCGGGCTATCGGGGGGATAGACATGGATCAGGTCGACACCGCGGGCGCAGGTTCGGGTCAAAGTGACCAGAAGGACCTAGCCACCTTCGGCTACAAACAGGAACTGCACCGAACGCTGGGATTCTTCAGTTCGTTCGCGGCGGCCTTCAGCTACATTTCGCCGTCGACGGGTATCTTCACCCTCTTCGCACTCGGTCTGACGACCCTCGGTGGCGTCTTCATCTGGAGCTGGCCGATCGTCGCCGCGGGCCAGATGCTCGTGGCCCTGAACTTCGCCGAAGTGTCCAGTCACTTCCCGGTCGCGGGCTCGGTCTTCCAGTGGACGAAGTACCTCGCCGGGCGGCCGTACGCGTGGTTCACCGGCTGGATCTACATCTTCGCCGGTGTGCTGACCGTGACCGCCGTCGTGGTCACGTTGCCGCTGACGATCCTGCCCATGGTGAACCTGATGGGCTGGAACCTCGACGCCGGCGCGCTCCACGACCAGATCTGGGTCGCCGCCATCACGCTCATCGTCATCACGGTGCTCAATATCTACAGCGTGAAGGTCGTGTCGGTGGTCAACAACACCGGGGTGTTCTTCGAGATCGTCGGACTCGTCGTCTTCGCGGTCGTGATGCTCATCGTCCACCGCCACCAGTCGATCTCCGTCGTCACCAACAGCGGCGGTCTCCACGTCGGCTTCGGATCGTTCTTCCTGGCGATGTTCATGAGCCTCTTCGTGATCTACGGCATGGATACCGCGTCAACCCTCGCCGAAGAGACGAAGGACCCGCGGCGCTTCGCCCCGCGCGCCGTCATCTCGTCGGTCGGCGGTGCCTTCATCATCGGCGGCATCTTCCTGCTCGCGATCCTGATGGCCATCCCCAACCTGAAGACGGCGATCGCCGACGGATGGGGACCGGCCCAGATCATTGAGTCGAACTTCTCCAAGCCCTACGCGATCATCTACCTCGCCGTCGTGTCGGCCGCGATCCTCGTCTGCTGTCTCGCCATCATGACCGCCACGATCCGTCTGACCTTCGGCATGGCGCGTGACAATCGACTTCCGGGATCGGCGACGTTGTCCAGGGTCCACCCGAACCTCCATACGCCGATCTTCTCGTGCATCGTCGTCGCGATCTTGGCGGCGATCCCGTTGTTCAAGTACACCGGTGCGGGCATCGTCGCTATTGCCGCGACGGCGATGATCTACCTCGCCTACTTCCTCGGGAACCTGGCCGTGCTGGCCGCGCGTCTCAAGGGCTGGCCGCGGGAGAAGACGCCGTTCGCGCTCGGCAAGTGGGGCATACCGATCAACATCCTCGCCCTGGTCTGGGGCGGTTCGATGCTGGTGAACTTCGCGTGGCCCCGCGTCGCGAGCAACCCGACGCCGAATCAGACCGGCGGAGCGCTGAGCACGGGTATCAGCGAGCTGAACAAGGTGCCGATCCTCTACCTCGTGCTCGGATTCATCTTGATCATCGGGGTCCTGTACTACTTCCTCGCCGAGGTGCGTAAGCCCAAGGTCGAGATCATCCGTCCGGCGGAGTCCGGTCCGGTCGTGATCCCGGCCGAGTCGATGCCGCCCGACGAGGTCATGAGTTAGCGAAGCGCGAGTTACTTCGGAGGTAGTTCGAAGGACCAGACCAGCGTGCGACTTCGGTCGGCGCGCAGGATGTCGCTGGCACTCTCGACCGGCACGCCGTTCACGTCGAACGCCTCACGTTCGACGCGCAGGAGCGGCGTGCCGCGCGTGACGTCGAGCAGGCGAGCGGTGCGCGCGTTCGCGGCGATCGGTGAGATTCGCTCGACCGCGCGAATCGGTCGCGCGTCGTAGCGACGTTCGAGGAGTTCGTAGATCGAACCGTGGAGTGGCTCACTGAGCAGTCCGGCGAATCGATCGGCCGGGAAGCACGAGTGTTCGAGCAACACCGGCAGGTCGTTGGCGAACCGCAGTCGGTCGATCTCGAACACCTCGTCGCCTTCTGCGAGTTGCAGCGCTTCGGCCGTCGCCGCGTCGGCGGCGACGCGTTCGGTGCGAAGGACCCTCGCGCCCGCGACGTGGCCCAGGCGTCGGGCCTGCTCGGAGAATCCGGCGAATGTCGTGAGGTCGTATTCGATGACCGGCTCGGCGATGAAGGTACCGCCGTTTCGACCCGTGCGGCGATGGATGAGCTTGCGAATCTGGAGCTCGGCGAGCGCCTGACGGACGGTCAAACGGTTCACACCGAATTCTTTGGCGAGTTCACGCTCCGGAGGGAGCCGGTCGCCGGTTCGAAAGTGGCCGAGGCTGATCGACGACGCGACCGCGTTGGCAATTTGAGTGTGCAGCATCCCTTTGGAACGGGAAATCTTTGGTGGCCATTTGGAGTTTGGCGGCACAGGCAATCCTCTCAAAGCACAGTAACGGGCGGTATTCACTTGCCACGCCATCTGTTTTTGGTATAGACAGTTTAGCCGACGAAGTACGCGAGGAGACACCATGATCGACAGGGCCCGCGTCGTCGTGATCGGTGGGGGAATCGGCGGCTGTTCGATCCTCTACTGGCTCGCGCGCCTCGGATGGACCGACGTCGTGCTCGTCGAACGAGCCGAACTGACCAGCGGTTCCACGTTCCATTCGGCCGGTCTCGTGGGCCAGCTTCGCAACTCACTGTCGCTGACCCAGATGATGATGAACTCGGTCGATCTCTACCGGACCTTGGGCGAGGAAGTCGATCTCGAAACGGGATGGCGAGAGGTCGGCTCACTTCGACTCGCATCCTCGAAAGAGCACATGGAAGAGCTCGAGCGCCAGGCCGCGTGGGCCGAGACCTTTGGCCTGCCACTCCATCTCATCTCGGCCGACGAGGCCCAATCGTTGTTCCCACCCATGTCCACCGAGGGCGTCCTCGGTGCGGCGCTGCTGCCCTCGGACGGCTACGTCGATCCCAGTCAGCTCACGCTGGCCCTGGCGCGAGGTGCGCGCCAACGCGGCGCGACGATCCTCACGGAGACCCGCGTGACCGGCGTGCTCGTCGAGAATGGTCGCGTCCACGCGGTCGAGACCGACCAGGGACCGATCGAGTGCGACATCGTCGTGAACGCCGGTGGCATCTACGCCCACGAGATCGGCCAGCTCGCCGGCGTCCACGTCCCGCTCGTCGCCATGGCGCACCAGTACGCAATCACGAAGCCGACCGGCCTGTCGCGCGACATGCCGACACTGCGGGACCCCGCGCGATTAGTGTACTTCCGAGCCGAGAGCGGGGGCCTCGTCGTCGGTGGCTACGAACGTAATCCCGCGGTGTGGGGCCTCGGCGGCATCGCGTCGGACTTCAATGCACGACTGCTGGAACCGGACTGGGACCGATTCGCCCCACTCTTCGAGGCCGCGATCTCACGCGTGCCGGAGTTGGCCGAGGCCGAGATCGTGACGCTGATCAACGGCCCCGAGGCCTTCACCCCCGACGGGGAGTTCATCTTGGGTGAGAGCGCGGTCGCCGGTTTCTGGGTGGCGGCCGGTTTTTGCGCCCACGGTATCGCCGGGGCGGGCGGTATGGGCAGGTTGATGGCCGAATGGATCGCGGAGGGTCAGCCGAGTCTCGACGCCTGGGCGCTGGACTCGCGGCGATTCGGCCCGCAGTACCGGAGTCGCGACTACACGCTCGTGCGCACCGACGAGATCTACGCGACGTACTACGACGTCAAGTACCCCGGTCACGAACGACAGGCCGGGCGACCGCTCAAGGTCTCTGCGGTGAACGCGCGTCACCGCGATCTCGTCGCCGCGTTCGGTGAGAAGTCGGGCTGGGAGCGCGTCAATTGGTACGAGTCCAACGCGTCCGCGGGTGACGAGTCGACCCGACCGGACGGCTGGGCCGGCATGCTCTGGTCGCCCGCGATCGGTGCCGAACATCTGGCCTGTCGCGCGAGCGCCGCGCTCTTCGACGAAAGTTCGTTCTCCAAGCTCGACGTCACCGGACCGGGCGCGGCCGCGTTCCTCGAGCGCCTGTGCGCCAACGGTGTCGCGCGCCGAGTGGGCGCCGTCACGTACACGCAGCTGTTGAATCAGCGCGGCGGCGTCGAGTGCGATCTCACCGTCACTCGCCTCGCCGAGGACCGCTTTCGACTCGTCACCGGCACGGCGTTCGGCAATCACGACGGCGCGTGGATCCGCCAGCACCTCGAGGACGACACCCTGGTCGAGGACGTGACGTCGAAGTACGCGTGCTTCGCGCTCTGGGGGCCGCGCGCTCGCGACATCCTCCAGCCACTGAGCGAATCGGACCTCTCGCACGAGAGCTTCGGCTACATGAGCGCGAAGGAGATCAACGTCGGCGCGGTGCCGTGCCTGGCCGTTCGCGTGACGTTCGTCGGTGAGCTTGGTTGGGAGCTCTACTGTCCCAGCGAGTACGCCGTCGGACTGTGGGACGCGCTGATGGCCGCCGGCCAGCCGCACGGACTCGTACCGGGCGGCTACCGCGCGATCGAATCGCTGCGACTGGAAAAGGGCTATCGGGTCTGGGGGAGTGACGTCACGACGACCGACTCGCCCATCGAGGCCGGTCTCGGATTCGCGGTGAAGATGACCAAGGGTGACTTCATCGGACGTGAAGCGCTCGAGCGCGCGGGCGAGCCGACACGCCGATTGGCCTGTTTGGTGTTGGACGAGCCGCGCTCGGTCGTGCTCGGCTCTGAACCGGTGCGCGTCGACGGTCGACCGGTCGGACGCGTCACGAGCGGCGGTTACGGCTACAGCCTCCAAACGTCGATCGCCTACGCGTACCTCCCGGCGGTGTTGGTCGAACCGGATACGAGAGTGAGCGTCGGGATATTCGGACGTGACGTTGGCGCGGAGGTACGCGCCGAGCCGTTGTTTGACCCACGCAACGAAAAGGTTCGACGCTAGGAAGCAGTGCTGTAGCGCTGGGCCGCCGCGAGGTGCCCATCGATGTCGCCGTCAAGGGCCAGTTGCATCGCGTGCTCGCCGCGCTCCCGGGCGTAGGCGGTGAAGTCGACGTCGAGCGCGGAGATCGCGATCTGGACGACGCCCCACATCGCCTCACGTAGTTCGGACACGATCTTCATGACGTGCAACGTCGACGTCACGCCACTGTCCACGTCGCCGAAGTAGTGAGCGAGAAGCCTCGCCTCGGCCTCCGCGGTAAAACCGTTGTTCACTGACACGTTGGCGAGGTCGAAGAAGGGATCGGACATACCCGCGTACTCCCAGTCCACGATGCGTAGGTGATCGTCGAAGAGGAAGTTGGCGTTCAAGAGGTCATTGTGTCCGAGCACCGCCGCCTCGAACGGTCGAGCGAGCTCGATGCGCTCGAGCAGTTCGAACGTGAACGTCTCGTCGAACGGTGCGCGCGCTCCGCGGACCGCAGCCACGTCGCGGTGTTCTCTGATGACCACGTACGGATTCCATATCGTGGGGGCCCGTCCGGCGCGATGGACACGGCGGAGCGTCTCGGCGAACATTGCCAGCATGGGCTCCGCGGCGAGCTCTTCGGTCGAGATAGGCCGCCCGTCGATGAATCGAAAGACGATGCAGCCCGTGGCCTCGTCGGTGATGAGTACCTCGGGTCCCACCCCGATGGCCGCCGCGAGGCCGCCGGCGATCACTTCGTTGGATCGATCGATGCCGAGGAGGTGCGTGTCGTTCCCGGGTACGCGAACAACGACGCGCTCGTCACCGAGGTCGACAACGTAGTTCGAATTGGTGATGCCCTGGGCCAAGATCTCGATGGAACGCACGCGCCCGGACCAGAGACGCGTGGCGAGATCATTGACGACTTCAGTCATCGTCCGACACTAGAACGTCACGTTGGCGTCGCGCGATGACGTCCTCGGCGAGTGGTCGTGCCAACGTCTATGGTCAGATTGCCCCGACAAGACGAGTGAGGACGAGGAATGGAACTACAAGGCAAGACGGCAGTGATCACGGGCGGTGCCAGCGGCATCGGCCTCGCCACGGCCATTCAGTTCTCGAAGGCGGGCGCCAACCTCGTGTTGGGCGACATCGAGGACGCGCCGCTGAACACCCAGGTCAACGAGCTGCGTTCGCACGGGGCGACGGTGATCGGTGTGCACTGTGACGTCGCCAAAGAGTCAGACGTCGAAGCACTGCGTGACGCGGCGCTGAAGGAGTTCGGTGCCGTGCACGTCATCTTCAACAATGCGGGGGTCGCGGGTGGATCGACCATCGGCACACCGAAGAAGATCTGGGATTGGGTGTTGAGCGTCAACCTCGATGGCGTCATCAACGGTATGAACGCCTTCGTCCCCCTGTTTCTGGATCAGAACGAGGGCCACGTCGTGAACACGGCCTCGGAGGCCGGACTCGTCGGTGTCGCGGGCATGGGTCCCTACAACGCGAGCAAGTTCGCCGTCGTCGGCGTGTCCGAGTCCCTCTACCACGAACTCGCCAACAGCGGGAAGAACGTCCACGTGTCGGTGCTCTGTCCCAACTTCGTGCGCACGCGAATTCACGAATCAGAACGCAACATGCCCAGGGACATCGCCAGTTACGCCGAGAACCCCGAGCTGCAGGAGATCCGCGAGATCGCGGCCGCGTTAGTGAACGCCGGTATCGACGCCGCTGACGTCGCCAAGGCCGTCGAGGACGCCGTGGTGAACGAGAAGTTCTGGATCCTGACGCACGAACACTCCGCGCTCCGCATTACCGAGCTTCGCCTCGAGTGGATGCGCGGCGGTCCGTCACCGATGGCGGGACTGACCGACCCCCATTAGCGATCGATCCCGTTCGGCAGCTGATCGATCGGCCAGTTGAGCAGGTCGACGGCGCAGCGACACGCGAAGCGGTCCGTCATTCCCGCGACGTACGCGACGCTGAGTTCCAGCGCCCGCGCGGGGCTGTCGAGCACTTCGTCGCCATCGACGTCCGGAATCAGCGTCGGGTGCGCCGCGAAGTACTCCACCAACGCGCGCAGCATCGCGACGACGGCCGACGCCTGCTGACGTGAGGCACCCCGTAAATAGATCGTCTCGTAGTTGAACGTGCGAAAGGCCGCGAGTGCTTCGGAGTGTCGCGCGTCCATGCCGATGACGCCGGTCGAACGAATCGTGCGGATCATGGCGTTGATGAACGTGCCTAGTTGTTGACTTCGACGCACGCCGCAGCGCTCACGCACGACGGCCGGCAACTCCTCGGACGTGACGAGGCCGGCCGACACGGCGTCTTCGAAGTCGTGGCAGCTGTAGGCGATACGGTCGGCCCAGCTCACGACCTCACCCTCGGGCGTTGACGGCGCCGGTCGCGACCACGAGTGGTTGCGTACGCCGTCGAGGGTCTCGAGACAGAGGTTCAGGCTGACGAGCGACACGTCGGCGCCCCAGACGGCGTGGTCGAATCCTCCGACGACGAAGGGATCCAGGGCCTCTTCGCTGGCGTGACCGCCCGGTCCGTGGCCGCAGTCGTGGCCGAGTGCGATGGCTTCGGTGAGGGCGACGTTCAGCCCGACGGCGCGCGCCACACCCGTGGCGACCTGGGCGACCTCGAGGGCGTGGGTGAGGCGCGTGCGCATGTGGTCATCGGGAAAGACGAAGACCTGCGTCTTACCGGCCAATCGGCGAAAGGCGCTCGAGTGCAAGATTCGATCACGATCACGTTCGAAGCAGGTCCGGAACTCGTCGGGCTCCTCTTCGCGCGCGCGGTTACCCGCGCCGTGCGCGTGCGTGGCGCCCGCGGCGAGCGTGACGTCGAGCTGCTCCTCGCGGTCCGCGAGCGTTCTCGCAACTGTGGACGTTCCGTTAGTGACGTCGATGGACGCCGTCGAATCGCGGTGTGCGACCGTCACGTCGTCCGCGGCGCCCTCGTAACCCTCCATGGTGGCGGCCCAGCGACGACTGCGTTCAGAGATCGGCGGGTCGGTCACGTTTTCCATCTTGCTCCTTCCTTCTAGCATGTGTGGAGTCGCCAACGTGGCAGAGGAGCAGTGATGGAAGTTCGTATCGGCATCGTGCAGTCCATGAAGGAGATCGAGGTCGTTCTCCCCGAGGACACCAAGCGCGAGAAGGTGATGAAGGAGATCGAGACTTCGCTCAGCGAAGACACGGTGCTCTGGCTCACTGACCGCAAAGGTCGCCGGGTTGGCGTGCCCGCCGCACGAATCGCCTACGTGGAGCTGGGTTCTCCGTCGAGCGAGCGCATCGTCGGTTTCGGCTCGGCCTGAGATTGACGGGCGCCGTGCGGTGATCGACTACCACCTGCACCTGTGGCCGCATTCGGAGTCCTCGGTCTGGTTCAAGCTCGACCAGATCGCCGACTACTGCGACGAGGCGGCACGACACGGTGTCACGGAACTCGCCCTCACCGAGCACACCAGTCGATTCCGCGACGTGCTCTCCGCGGTCGGACCCTTTTGGTTGCGGCACGGCCACGAACCCACCAGCCCGGTCTTGGCCGAGTACCTGGACTTTCACGCGCGCAACTCACTCGAGGAGTACGTGAACCTCGCACAGCGCGCGAAGGACGAGGGCCTGCCGGTCAAGATCGGTCTGGAGGTCGACTACTACGCCGACCAGATGGACGTCGTCTCGCCGATCCTCGCTCAGTACCCCTTCGACGTCTTGATCGGTTCGGTGCACTGGCTCGGCACGTGGCAGTTCGACGACTACGAGGTGCCGACGCACGCGCACCAGTGGACCGTGCGCGACGTCGACCAGTGCTGGGCCGACTACGCACGCGCCATCGATGAACTGTCGGCCTCCAACGCCGTCGACGTCTTGGCGCACCCGGACCTGATCAAGGTCGCGGGCTACATCGCCTCGAATCCCGGTGACTACTGGGACCTGATGGTCGAGTCGGCCGTGAAGTCCGATCTCTCGATGGAGTGCTCGTCGGCCGGTTGGACCAAACCGGTCGACGAACAGTACCCCGCCGAAGGGTTCCTCGACCGCCTCGTCGCGGCCGGGCTCACGTTCACGACGGCCAGTGACGCGCACTCACTCGAGCGAGTCGGATCGCGCGCCGGAGAACTCGCCGATCTCCTAGAGGCGCGCGATGTGCACGAGGTCGCCTCCTACAGCGCGCGCGAACGCCGGATGATCCCGCTGCGAGTCAGTTAATGGCCACGCTCGCAGAACTGGCCGCGCAGCGCACGACACTCGAACAACCGGTCGTCGACCACCTGCTGCGACTCACGGCGTCGTGGTCGCTGCTCGCGGACCTGTCGTTCTCCGACATGTTGCTCATGGCGCGTGTTGACGGACCCGGTGGTGGTGACACCGGCTTCGTCGTGCTCGGTCAGATGCGACCCAACAACCGTTCGACCATGATCAACGACGACCTGGTGGGCACGGCCCACGACGCGGCCTCCTGGCCGCTCGTGCACCTCGCCTTCGAAAGTGGCACGAGGATCATCGGTGAGGTGAACGTCGAAGCGATCGACGACGTCATACCGGTCTGGTGCGTCCCGGTGCGCTTCGACGGCCGGGTCGTGGCCGTGATGGTGCGCCTGCAGGGTCCGCTACGGGGCCCGGCCTCGCTCTACGAGCAGGCCTATCTGTCGATCTTCGAACGACTGTGCGTGATGGTCGCCGATTCGACCTTTCCCTTCCGCGAGGAGGGCGTGGCCGGCCCGGGCCTCCCGCGCGTCGGTGACGGCATCATCCTCATCGATGGCGACGGACGGGTCGAGTTCGCGACACCGAACGCCGCGAACGCGCTGCACCGCATGGGCATCTACGCGCCGGCCGAAGGTCAGACGCTCGCCGAACTCGGACTGCGCGTGCGCGTCATCGAACGATCGCTCGAGTACGCCATCCCGGCGATGGAAGAGATCGATCGCGGTCACGACGTCGCGATCCTCTTCCACTGCGTGCCGTTGATCGAGCACCACCTCGTCACCGGCGTCGTGACCATGCTCCGTGACGTCTCGGATCTGCGGCAACTGAATCGACTCGTCCTCAACAAGGAAGCCGCCGTGCGCGAAGTGCACCACCGCGTGAAGAACAACCTGCAGACGATCTCTTCGCTCCTGCGTCTTCAGGCGCGCCGCAGCGACGAACCGGAGACTCGCATCGCCTTGGGCGAGGCCGAGCGACGCGTACGTTCGATCGCCGTCGTACACGAGGTGCTCAGTCGAGAGCCCGGCGAAGAGGTGGTCTTCGACGAGATCGTCCACTCGCTCGTCCTCTTGGTGGAGGACACCGTGCTGGCGCTACACCCGGTGGAGATCGTCGTGAACGGCAGCCTCGGCGTCCTCTCGACGGACATCGCCACGCCCCTGGCGGTCGCGTTGGCGGAACTACTGACCAACGCCGTCGAGCACGCGTTCACGGGCTTTGGCGGACCCGAGAACGATCAGGTGGGCGTGGTGACTCTGAACCTGTATCTCGAAGACGGCGACGCCGTCGCGGAGATCCGTGACAATGGTCGTGGGCTCGGTGACGAGTTCTCGCTCGAGGTGCCCAAGAGTCTGGGACTCTCGATCGTGCGCGACATCATCCGTGCGCAGTTACTCGGCTCAATTGAGATGAAGAGTGTGAAACGTGCGGACGGCGGCGGCACCTACGTGCGCGTCGCGGTACCGCTCAGCGTTCGTCCCTAAGAGGACTGCGCGCGACGACGCGCGGCCAACCACTGCTTACGCAGCTTGCGACGCTCATCCTCGGTCGTGCCACCCCACACGCCCGACTCCTGATTGGTCGCGAGCGCGAACTCGAGACACGCCTTCTGCGCGTCACAGTTATGACACACTCGCTTCGCCGACTCGATCTGATCGGTCGCCATACCGGTCGTGCCAATGGGGAAAAACAGTTCCGGTTCGGTGTCTCGGCACGCTGCGTTTGAGCGCCAGTCGGCGTCATCCCAGGCGTGCGTACGGTTCCAAATCAACGACATTTCAAATCCTTCAGGTGGGGGGTAATTCCACTGCAATTTCGCGAGAAATGGGCGGTGGTGGGAGTTCAATTTTAACGAATTTTTGGGCCAATAACAAGGGCAGATTCGCCATTAAAGAAGATGACGTTCATGTAATTACGTTCGTACCTGCCAAACTCATCCGGTGACGTCCGTCTTCGCGCATCGTGGTCTACACCTGATCGAGCGTGAGAACACCGTGGCGGCCTACGTGGCCGCCGTCGCCATCGGCGTCGACGGTGTGGAACTTGACGTCCGGCGAACCCGCGACGGGGCGCTGGTGGTCCATCACGATCCGAGGGTCGATTCCTTCCTAATCCACGACAGCGACCGCTCAGCACTGCCGGACTACGTCCCAACCTTGAGCGAGGCGTTGGAGAGCCTCGGCGGCGTCACGGTGAACGTCGAGATCAAGAACGGGCGCGGGATCGATGAGGAGTATGACGATTCCGGCGACCTGGCGCGCCAGGTCCTGGACGTCATCGAGGCATCCGGTCGCTCCGATCGGATCATCGTCTCGTGCTTCGATCTCACGACCTGTACCTACGTACGCTCGATGAACCGCGATATCGCGGTCGCGTGGCTCCTCTGGGACGTCACCGGCGGCGACGTACTGGTCCAAGCGCACGTGCTCGGCCTCAACGCGGTGAACCCACATTTCTCGACGGTGAACGCAGCGCACGTGGCGCGGGCGCGCGAACTGCAGTTGGACCTGAACGTCTGGACCGTGAACGAAGCCGAGGACCTCGAGCGGATGGTCGCGCTGGAGGTGGCGAGTGTCATCACCGATGATCCGGCGCTCGCGAAAGCGGTCGTGGGGCGCTCGAGCCCGACGAGCACCGACCGTTGATGGCCTAGATTGAAGGCCATGAATATCGTCGTTTGCGTAAAGCAGATCCCCGACCCCGCCGCGCCACAGTCGCTCGACGCGTCGCACAATCTGAATCGATCCGGCAAACTGATCCTGGACGAGGCGGACACCTACGGCGTCGAGATGGCGCTGCAGTTGGTCGACAAGGCCGGTGCCGGCGAGGTGACCGTGGTCTCGATGGGATCGGGCAGCGACGTGGCGGGACTGCGCAACGCCCTCGCGATGGGTGCGGCCAAGGCCGTCATCGTCAGTGATGACGCCCTGCGCGGCACCGACGCCTTGGGTACCGCCAAGGTGCTGGCCGCGGTGATCAAGCGTGCGAGTCCTGATCTGGTCCTGGCCGCGACGGAGTCCTCGGACGGGTACACCGGCACGACGCCGGTCCAGGTCGCGGAGCTGCTCGGACTGCCCTCGATCACCTTCGCCAAGTCGGTCACGATCGACGGCACGACCGTCAAGGTCGAACGCCAGACGGAGTCCGGCTACGACGAGGTGACCGCGCCGCTGCCGGCGCTCGTGACCGTCACGGCCGGCGTCGTCGAACCGCGCTACGCGTCCTTCAAGGGCATCATGGCGGCGAAGTCCAAGCCCCTCGAGGTTGTGAGCGTCGCGGACCTCGCCCTCGGCGATCAGACCGGTCCCGGTGGTGCGCGCCAGGAAATCATCGACGTCGTCGTAGCGGAGTCGCGCGCGGCCGGTGAGAAATACGTTGACGAGGGCGACGGCGCGCAGCGCATCATCGGCTTCCTCGAATCGATCAAGGTCCTCTAGGAGATCGCCATGACACTGTCAAACATCTGGGTCGTCACCGAGCCCTCGAACGGTTCGTTCACCACCACGTCGTTAGAACTGCTCTCACAGGCGCGGACGTTCGGTGGCGTACTGTCCGCGGTCACGTGGGGCGGTGACGCGGCCCGCGCGTCCGTTGCCGGTGAGTACGGCGCGACGACGCTCTATGACGTTGGTGACCTAGGCGACGCGTTACCCGGCGTGCCCGTCGCCTCGGCTATCGCGGCGCTCGTCGCCTCGGTCGGCACGCCCGACGCGATCCTCATCCCCACGAGCTACGACGGTCGCGACATCGCGGGTCGCCTCTCGGCGCGTCTCGACCGACCGGTGCTGACGAACGTGACCGGACTCAGCGACGACGGTGGACTCGTCACCGAGCATCCGATCTTCGGTGGCTCCCAGACCGTGAACGCCCGGTTCACGGGCGACGGACCGGGTATCTTCGTCATCCGCGCGAAGTCCTTCGTCGCCGAGGCGAGCGGTGGACCGGCCGCGACCGTCGTCGCGGCGCCACCGGGCGACGTGGGTGCCACGGGCACCGCGACGATCGCCGCCACGCACGTCGAGGAGCGCGTCGGTCCCAAGCTCGAAGAGGCCGCGGTCGTCGTCTCGGGGGGACGTGGTCTCGGCGACGCCGAGAAGTACGCGCTCATCGAAGAGACTGCGAAACTCCTCAACGGCGCGGCCGGCGCCAGCCGGGCGATCGTCGACGCGGGATGGGTACCGTACTCGCACCAGGTCGGCCAGACCGGCAAGACCGTCAAGCCGACCGTGTACATCGCGTGCGGCATCTCGGGCGCGACCCAGCACATGGTCGGCATGAAGGGCTCGAAGAACATCGTGGCCATCAACAAGGATCCGGACGCGCCGATCTTTCAAATTGCGGACTTCGGCATCGTCGGGGACGTGCTCAAAGTACTGCCGGCCCTGATCGAGCAGCTCCAGGCGCGAGGTTGAAGAGCATTGACGTGTGGGGCCCCGGATCGGGTCTCGACGTCGGGCCCCCTGGGCGAGAGCACGTTATTTAGGCTGGGAACCACATGAGCAGCCCCAAGACCTTGTTGGATCGCCGGTGGTGGGCGCTCGGAGTCCTCAGCGTCACGCAACTGATGGTGGCACTCGACGCGACGGTCATCAACATCGCGCTGCCCCACGCGCAGCGCGATCTTCACTTCTCGCTCGCCAATCGTCAATGGCTGATCACCGCCTACGCCCTGGCCTTCGGCTCACTCCTCCTCGTGGGCGGTCGGCTCTCGGACATGTGGGGACGACGCACGTCGCTCTACGTCGGTCTCGTCGGTTTCGCGGTCGCGTCGGCGCTCGGCGGCTCAGCGCACAGCTTTTCGGTGCTCGTCACGGCCCGCGCGGTGCAGGGTGTCTTTGGCGCGATACTCGCGCCGGCCGCGCTGGCGGCGCTCTCCACGACGTTCGACGACCCGAAGGAGCGCGCGCGGGCATTCTCTCTCTACGGCGCCATCGGCGCCTCCGGGGCCGCGATCGGTCTACTCCTGGGCGGTGCCCTGACCCAGTGGGCGACGTGGCGCTGGTGCCTCTTCATCAACTTGATCTTCGCCGCCATCGCTCTCGTCGGCGTGACGCTCTTCGTGTCCGGTTCCAAGCGTGAACACCCCGCGAGTCTCGACGTCCTCGGCACGCTCCTCGGCAGCGCCGGGCTGTTCTTCGTCGTCTACGGCTTCGCGCACGCGGTCAATACCGGTTGGGCGAACTACATCACGTGGGGGAGCCTCGCGATTGGTGGCGTACTGCTCGTGGGCTTCGTGCGGTGGCAGCAGCGCTCCAAGAGTCCGTTGCTGCCGCTGCGGTTGCTGATCAACCGAGTGCGCGGTGGATCGTTGGTCGCCCTCTTCCTCACCAGCATCGGCATCTTCGGCATCTCGCTCTTCCTCGCCTACTACCTGCAGGGCACGCTCGGGTACTCGCCGCTTCGCACCGGCGTCGCGTTCTTGCCACTCGTGGCCGCCATCGCGGTCTCGGCATTCATCGCGAGTGCGCGCCTGCTCGCCGTGAACGGCCCGCGTCCCCTGATCCCGATCGGCATGCTGCTCTCGATGATGGGCATGGTGCTCTTCACCCGGTTGACGCCGACGGCCGACTATTTCTCGAACGTGCTGCCCGGGCTCGTCGTGACCGGTCTCGGGCTTGGCCTCATCTTCGCCCCCGCGATCGCGAGCGCGACCGCGGGCGTGCGCGCCAGTGACGTCGGCGCGGCGTCGGCGTTGGTCAATACGACCCAACAGATTGGCGGTTCGATGGGCGTGGCGTTACTCAACACGATCGCGGTCTCGGTGACGGCGCGCGCGAACCGCGCCACCTCGTCGATGGCAAATCTGCACAACGTGATGGTGCACAACACGCTGCACGGCTACGCCGTGGCGTTCTGGTGGGCGGCCGGATTCTTCGGTGTCGGCGCGATCCTCGCCTTCGGACTCCTCGAGTCCGGCGTGCCCGAACACGATGGTCTCGCCGCGGCCGCTTAGATCAGCGGCCAGGGGTACGGTGGCCAGTCCGAGTCTTCGTCTGGGACCGGGTACGTCGCGTTCTCGACGAGTCCGTGTGCGCGCATTTGGGCGAGCGCGAGTTCGATGGGATTCAGCCACGCTCCGACGTGGCCGGTGTCGCCGCTCGCGAAGCGCTCGATCCGTTCGAGGAGGTGCGCGTTGACCTCGAGTCCGGCGTACTCCCAGATGACGGTGCGCAGTTTGTCTTGTTCGTGGAAGCACAGTCCGTTGTCGATGGCCCAACATCGTTCGCCGTCGAAGATCACGTGACCGGCCTTGCGATCGGCATTGTTCGCGATCACGTCGAATGCGGCGAGTTCCGCGAACCAGTTATGGAAGTGGGGATTCTCGCGCAGCGTGAAGTAGTGGTCCTCTTCGTTGTCGTCGACCCACCACTGGAGTGATCCGACGCCGAAGGGTCCGTCGTCGCGACCGACCGTCGGCGGCACGAGGTCGGTGCCGAGCGCGACGTCGAGTTCGTAGGCCGCGACCTCGCGGCGCCAGAGGCCGTCCGGGAAGTCCCACAGGGGGCGCTCGCCGGCCTCGGCCTTGTAACAGGCCTGGGCCTCGACGCCGTCGAGTGCGACCGTGACCAGGAGCGCCTGATTCGACGACGCAACGACGCGGCCCTCGACTTCGATGGTCCCCTTCAACAGCAGCGTCTGTTGCTCGTCGCGGTTCATGGTCTTAACGGATCGGGGGAGCGTGGCCGTTCGTGCGCGGACAGTCGTGGCCCTTGGGATCGAGCGGCCCGCCGCAGAGCGGGCAGGTCGGCCGCCCGGCTTCGACCAGTCGCGCGATCGCGATTGCGAGACCGCCGGCCCACTCACGGGTCAACGTCAAGACCAGCTCGTCCTCACCCTCCATGGACTCGAACGTGACCTCGATGGTCTGCGCCCCTTCATCGAGCGCGACCGCGATGTCGCCGGCGACGAAGTCCGATTCGTACTCGGGCTCGAGTGTCAGGTCCTCTTCGAGATGTGCCGGGCGACCCATCTCGCCGATGACTTGCGCGAGCCACTGGGCGAGCACCGCCAGCTGCTGCTTCTCGCACTTCACGATGACGAGGCGCCGCCCCTCGCGCGCCTGAAGGAGGAAGAGTCGATTGCCGACCTCGCCGAGTACGCCGACCATCACCCTGTCGGGATTGGCGAAGACGTAGTTCATGAGGGCGCGAGGTCCTTCAGTGCGTCGGTGTTGTTCACGGTCAGCACGACCGGTGTGCCGTTGGTGAAGCCGATCGCGCTGACCGAACAGGTGGAGATCACCGTTCGCTGGAAGAGATCCAGCGGCACGCCCAGCGCGTAGGTGACGGCGGCCTTGATCGGATCGGCGTGACTCACGACGACGATCGTGCGGTTGCGATGCGCGGCCGCGATCCGCTCCAGTGTCGTCCACATCCGCAGTTGCATCTCGGTGAAGGACTCACCCTCCGGGAATCGAAACGTGCTCGGGGCGTGCTGCACGGCACGCCACTCGGGCTTCTTGGCGAGGAGATTCAACTTCTTGCCGGTCCAGAGTCCGAAGTCGCACTCGAGGAGTCCGCGCTCGACGTGGGGACGAAGTCGCAATGACCGTGCGATCGGCGCCGCGGTCTCGCGCGTTCGTTCCAACGGTGAGACGTAGAGAGCGGCGGGCTTGCGGGGCAGCTCGCGAAGTCGTTCGGCGACGTGCTCGGCCTGGGCGACGCCGCGCTCGGAGAGGTGGAGTCCCGGCGTGCGACCCGGCAGGATGATGCCGGTCGTCGCGGTGACCCCGTGGCGCACGAGCAGCACCGTGGTGAACGTCGGGCGAGGAGGCACGTAGTTAAGTTACCGGCGAACTATTTGATGGTGACTGGGATGCGGCGAGGACCGGGCACCGCGCTCTCCGGCCAGCGCTTGCGTGACACCACCGCCAACTTGTGCAACAGCGCCACCGCACCCGGGTCGTCGTCGCCCGGTCGCGTCTCGATCAGACCCTTGTCCTTCATCGCGCTCATGAGCTCGCGGCCCTGGTCGGTGCGGACGATGACCAATGTCCAGTCACCGAAGGCACCGATGCCGCCGGTGGAGATGTCGGCGTGCTCGGCCGCGAAGTCGGGGCACTGTTTGCAGCCTTCGCGAGTGAAGGCGTGCGCTTCCTTTAACGGGACCTCGTGGAAGTTGCCGTCGGTCGTCCAGATCTGGAAGACGCCCTTGATGTTCATCTTGAGGATGTCAGCACGCTTGATCCCGTACTTCGCGTCGAAGAGCTCTTCGAAGATCGAGTCGTCGAAGGTCTTGGAACACATCAGGCCGATCGTCAGGGAGAGTCGCCGCGCGATCTTGCCCGCCTTGCGTGACTGCATCGCGCCCGGGGCCGACGCCATGCAGCCCATCCCGACGAGCGCGATTCGTTCGGCGCCGCCTTCGGCCGCCTCGGGGTAGGCCAGCAGGTTGGCGCTGTACGTGTAGCGCGACTTCGCGGTCTCGATCACGTCGGTGCGCGTGCGAGCGACCTGAGGCACCGCGCGCCACGTGGAGCCGTCGCCTTCCAGGCCACTCACCAGAGCGGCATCGATGACGTCGTTCTCCAACGCGTAGATCAACAGTGCGGAGACGAAGCCGCCGTCCTGGCCGTTCTCCACGAGCGACTCGTCGGTCGCGCGCGCCAGGAGCACGTCACCAATGCCCGAGACTTCGTCATCGTTGCGTTCGCGCGCGAACTTGTGCGTGTCGATCTCGGACTCCCAGTTGCGAAAGCGTGGGCAGGCCCGGGTGCACATCGTGCAGCCCTTCTGACCGTGCGTGCAGTCCTCGGAGCCGCCGTCGATGTCGAGGTGGAACGGTCGGTAGACACCGTTGTCGGTCTCGTAATCGAGCACCGGATGGGGACACGCGATGACGCACGCGGCGCACCCCGTGCACAGTCCCGAGGTGACGACCTCGGCGAAGAGTTCCTTCCACTGCGGCTTTTCGAGTGCCATTGCATCAACCCTAGTAACGACGACGCGACATTGATTTGACGATACGCTCGCCGCGTGCCCGAGATTCTCGAAGTCGAGTCGTATCGCCAACTCGCCGATCGAGTCGTCGGCGCGACGATCACGCGCGGCTGGGCCGACGCCTACGCCGCGAAGAAACTGACCAGCGTCGGTGCGTGGGCGAGGGCGGTCAAGGGCCTCACGCTCACCGGGACCGATCGCCGAGGCAAGCTGCTGCTCCTGGACACCGACGGCGTGCGACTGGGCGTGCGCTTCGGGATGACGGGCGTGCTGCTGATCGACGGCGACGCCGGTATCGACGGACTCTTCTACGGCCCGCACGACTTTCGCGCCGACTGGGTTCGCGGCGGACTCGAGTTCGACGACGGCCGCAAACTGATCCTGCACGATCCGCGGCGCCTCGGTCGCTTCGAGATCGCCCCCGACCTCGATGAACTCGGACCCGACGCCTTGACGCTCACGAGAAAACAGTTCGACGAGGTGGTGCGCACGCGCGGCGACGGACCGGCGATCAAGGCGCGTCTGATGGACCAGTCGGCGGTCGCGGGCGTGGGCAATCTCCTCGCTGACGAGATGCTCTTTCGCGCGGGTATCGACCCTCGAACGCCGACCGGGCTCTTGAGCACTGCACAGCGCGCGGCGCTCTACAAGACCTTCACGCAGACGATGCGAACGTTGCAGCGTCGAGGGGGATCGCACCTGGGCGATCACATGGTGGGCCGCTACCCGGGGGCCTTCTGTCCGCGCGACGGTGCGACGATGCTCACGGCGACGATCGGCGGTCGCACGACGTACTGGTGCGCCCAACACCAGACGTAGCAGCATGAGCGTGCGGACTCTCGAACCGCACATCCCGTCAGGGGCGCCGACAACGATAAGAATGACGTCGTGCAGTCCTTCATCACTCACTACGGTTACTTCGCCCTGTTCGTCCTCTCGGTTCTGTCCTCGGCGTGTATTCCGATCCCGTCGGAGGTCGCCTACGGATTCGCGGGCGCGCTGTGCACGACGGCCGTCACGGGTCACGTACGGTTCTCGCTCTGGGCCGTCATCGTGGTGGCGACGCTCGGCTCACTCGTCGGCGCGGTGATCGCCTACGAGGTCGGGCGCAGCGCCGGAAGAACCATCGTTGAACGATGGGGCAAGTGGTTGTTGCTCTCGACCAGAGACCTCGACCGCGCCGAGCACTGGTTCGTGCGTTACGGCTCCGCGTCGGTGTTGGTCGGTCGCGTGATACCCGTCGTGCGCAGTTTCATCTCCGTGCCGGCGGGGATGGCCGAGATGAACCGGAGTCGATTCGACATCCTGACGACGATCGGTTCGGCGGCCTGGGCGGCGTTGATCGCCGGGCTCGGTTACGCGGCCGGCTCGAACTGGAAACACGTGAGCACCGGGTTTCACGACGCGGAGTTCCCGATCATCGCGATCGTGATCCTCGGCATCGTCTTCGCGCTCGTGCTGCGCTGGCGATCGATACAGAGCGAGAACGCCGCTTAGCTCGTCAGTGTCGCCAGGACCTTGTCGGCGTGACCGTCGGCGCGCACGCCGTACCACGCGTGCTCGACCTTGCCCGTGGGCCCGATCACGAAGGTCGAGCGGATGACGCCGGTCACTTGCTTCCCGTACATCATCTTCTCCCCGTAGGCGCCGCACTTCGTCATGACTGTCTTTTCGGGATCGCTCAAGAGGTCAAAGGAGAGTCCGTACTTCATTCGAAAGGCGACGTGCCGCTCGGCGTTGTCGGGCGACACGCCGAGCACCTTCACACCCAGTGTGTGAAAGGCCCCGAGACCGTCATTGAACTGACACGCCTCCTTGGTGCAGCCGGGCGTGTCGTCGGCGGGGTAGAAGTAGAGGACGAATCGTTCGCCGGCGAGATCCTTCAGCGCAATGGTCATTCCGCTCTGATTCGGCAGTGAAAAGGCTGGCGCTTTCGCGCCGATGGCTAGTCGAGACATGTTCCTCCTGTGCGTGACGACCGAAAATCAACAATAAGTCGTAGACTTGCAAGGAAGCTCTAGGAATTGAGCTTGGGCCCATACTTTCGAACGCCGGTTCCGGGTCCAACCGAGAAACGTCGTTGCCCCGTGAGTAGTGAATTCAAGGATTCTGTGCCGTCGGCACAGGACTCGTACGCCACCAATAAAACTTTCGCCGAACTCGGCGTCGCACCCAAACTTGTGGAGGTGCTCTCCGAACAGGGGATCACGACCGCGTTCCCGATCCAGGCGCTCACTATCAGCGACGCCCTCGCCGGCCGCGACGTCTGTGGCAAGGCCAAGACCGGCTCCGGTAAGACGCTTGGTTTCGGGCTGCCGATGCTCCAGCGCATCTCCGCGGGCGAGACGTTCATCGTCAAGGACGGCGGTCCGGCGCGACCCCGCGGGTTGGTGCTGTTGCCGACGCGTGAACTCGCCGTGCAGGTACACGAGGTCTTGAAGCCGCTCGGCGCGGCTTTGGGACTGCACGTCAACGCCGTCTACGGTGGCGCGGACATCGAGCGCCAAGTGAAGTCACTGCGCAAGGGCTGTGACGTCATCATCGCCACGCCCGGCCGTCTCATCGACCTCGGTGACCGTGGCGAGGTCAACGTCGAAGACCTCGACATCTTGGTGCTCGACGAGGCCGACCGCATGGCCGACATGGGCTTCATGCCCCAGGTCGAGTGGGTACTGCGGCGCATCGCGGAACGACCGCATCAGACGCTGTTGTTCTCCGCGACCCTCGACGGGGCCATCGACCGGCTCGTCAAGCGCTACCTGACCGATCCGGTCTTTCACGAGGTCGCGAGCGACACCCAGACCGTCTCGTTGATGGTCCATCACTTTTTGAACGTCCACCAGATGGACCGGATCAAGGTCGCCGCGACGATCTGCTCGTCCTACGGCAAGACACTGATCTTTTGCCGCACCAAGCGCGGCGCCGACCGACTCGTCGAACAGCTCCAGAAGGAGGGCGTCGACGCGGCGGCCATCCACGGTGACCTGCGCCAGAGCCAGCGAGAAAAGGCGTTGGCCGACTTCTCCGGCGACCGTTTGGCGGTCCTGGTGGCAACGGACGTCGCCGCGCGCGGACTGCATATAGACGCAGTCGACTGCGTAATCCACTTCGACCCCCCGGAGGACCAAAAGGCGTATTTGCACCGTTCCGGGCGCACGGCGCGCGCCGGCTCGACGGGCGTTGTGGTCTCTTTGTTACTGTGGAACCAAATTATCGAGGCCGAAGTGATCATGCGCCGCCTCGGACTGAAGCGGCCGATCGTGGAGGTCTTTTCCAACGACCCGCACCTGAAGGATCTGGCGAGTTGGGATCCGACCAGGGAGGACTCGGTTCTGTGAGCAAGAAGAGGGCGTTACCGGTCTTCAAGCTCGATAAGTCCATCCAACGCGCCCTGGTCGTGGTCGCGCACCCCGATGACGTCGATTTCGGCGCGGCCGGGACGATTGCAACTTTGACCGCTAAAGGTGTCGATGTTGCATATTGCCTCGTCACCTCGGGCGACGCCGGAGGCGACGGATCGACCCTGACGCGCGAGGAGCGCTCGGAGATTCGAGAGACCGAGCAGCGTGCTGCCGGCCGCGAGGTCGGAGTGACGAATATCACATTCCTTCGCTGGCCCGACGGCCAAGTGGAGCCGACGTTGCTGCTGCGACGTGAGATTGCCCGCGTCATTCGAACCCACCGGCCGGACCTCGTCATCACTCAGAGCCCCGAACGCAACTGGGAGCGGATGCGCGCGAGCCATCCCGATCACATGTCGACCGGCGAGGCGACGATGCGCGCCGTCTATCCCGACGCGCGCAATCCACACGCCTTTCCCGAACTGATGCGCGAGGGCCTGACACCGCACACGGTGCCCCTGGTGTGGCTCAGCGGCAGCCAAGCAACGATGGTCGTCGACATCACGAAGCGCTTCAAGTACAAGCACGCCGCGTTGAAGCGTCACGTCAGCCAGGTCGGTGACAACAAGGGACTGAAGAAGATGTTGAAGGGTTGGGCCGGCTCGATCGCGAAAAACGCCGGCATGAAGAAGGGCCGTCTCGCCGAGGGTTTCAAGGTCGTCATCACCAGTTAGCCGATGCGGCGCAGTCCTAGTGTGTCGCTATGGAATCGTCGCCCGCCACTGAGCGCACACCGATTGCTCAACGTCGCGTCACCGACGGTCTGACGCAAATCTTCGTTGGTCTCACGCGCGCGAACTTTCCGAGTCAAGCCCTCGCGGGCATAACGCTGCTCGCCATCGCGATACCCGAGCAGCTCGCCACGTCCCAGCTGGCCGGCGTCCCGGCCTTCACCGCGATGATCGCGTTCATCACCGCGACGCTGGTGTTCTTCGTCATCGGTTCAAATCCCATCGTCTCGGTCGGCGCCGACTCCACGATCGCGCCCCTGTTTGCCGTCGCCCTTTTGCGACTCGCGCCCGCGTCATCACCCGAGTACATGGAACTGGTCGCGGCCACGGCCGTGGTTGCCGGCCTGATCGTTATGGCCATCGGCCTCTTGAAGCTCGGCTGGCTCGCCGACTTTTTGTCGCTGCCGATCGTGGTCGGCTTCATGTCGGGGATCGGCGTCATTATCATCACTCACCAACTCCCGAGGGTCCTCGGCGTGCCCTCGGGCGGTGAATCCTTCATCTCGCGTCTCCAGTGGATCAGCCACCAGTTCGGTCACGTGAGCACGTGGTCCGTCGTCATCGCCCTGGGCACGCTCGTGATCATGGTCGTGGGGGAGAGACTCAACGCGAAGCTCCCCTGGGCGCTCGCCGGAGTCCTCGCCGCGACGATCCTGACCGCGACCGCGTCGCTCGCGAGTCACGGCGTGGAACAACTCGGCGCCGTGAGCGCCGGGCTTCCGACGTGGCGCCTGCACTGGTTGAGCGGCGCTGAGTGGGGGACGGTCTGTACCACCGCCCTCACGCTGGTCATCGTCATCCTCAGCCAGAGCGCCGCCACGTGTCGCACGACCGCTGACGACCTCGCGATCGCGGACAACGTCAGTCGTGACTTCGTGGGCATCGGTTTGGCCAATGTGGCGTGCGGACTGGTCGGCGCCTTCCCCGTCAATGCGAGCCCGGCGCGCACGACCGTCGCGAAGATGGCCGGCGGCCGCACGAAGCTGGTGCTCCTGGTAGCCGGTCTCGGCGCGCTGGTCCTATCACCGTTCGCCAAGTTCGCGCACATGATCCCACTCGCGGCGCTCGCCGGCGTGCTGGTGTTCGTCGGTGGCCGGCTCATCAAGATCGGCGAGTTCCGCAAGATCCTCCAATCGAGTCGATGGGAGTTCTCCCTGACGCTCCTGACCGCCCTCGGCGTGATCTTCATCGGCGTGGAGCAGGGCCTCGCGATCGCCGTCGGTCTGGCGATCCTCGATCAGACGTGGCGATCGGCGCGTCCACGGATGGTCGAGCTTGGTCGTCGCACCGGCACCACCAGTTGGGAGCCGGAAGAAGAGGAGGGCGTGGAACGCGTGGACCATCTCCTCGTCGTTCTCTTCGGCGAAGAGCTGTTCTTCGCCAATGCCGGGATCTTTCGTCGCGAGATTCAGGTCCTCCTGACGAAGTTCCCCGAGACCCAACACGTGATCATCGACGCGGTCGCCATAGCGGACATCGACTTCACGGGGATGACCGCGCTCGCGCAGGTCGTGGCCGACCTCGCCGAGGACAAGATCTCCTTTACGTTCTCGCGCGCCAATGGTGCGGTTCGCGATCGAATCGCCAAGTCGACGAACCCCGCCATCAAATCCATCGCCCTCTACGACAGCACCGACGCCGCGGCCATCGCCGCCGAAAGTCCGACGAAGAGTTAACTCGTCGCGAGGTGACGCAGCACGAAGTTGAGGACGCCGCCGTGGCGGAAGTACTCGGCTTCGGTCGGCGTGTCGATGCGCAGTCGAACCTCGAAGCTGACAACCTCACCGTTCGTGCGCGTCGCCGTGAGGGTGACCGTCGGTACCGTCTCGCCGCGATTGAGTCCGTCGAGACCGGAGATCGCGAAGGTCTCGGTGCCGTCGAGTTCGTACGTCGCGGCGCTCTCGCCGGTTCGGAACTGCAGCGGCAACACGCCCATCCCCACGAGGTTGGCGCGGTGGATGCGCTCGTAACTCTCGACGAGCACCGCTTTCACGCCGAGCAGTTTCGTGCCCTTGGCGGCCCAGTCGCGGCTCGAACCGGAGCCGTACTCCTTGCCCGCGATGATCATGAGGGGCGTGCCCTCGGCCTGGTAGGCCATCGCGGCGTCGAAGATCGACATCTCGGTGCCCTCAGGCAACTTCAACGTCACGCCGCCCTCGGTGCCGGGCGCCATCTGGTTGCGGATGCGGATATTGGCGAACGTGCCGCGCACCATGATCTCGTGGTTGCCGCGTCGCGTCCCGTAGCTGTTGAAGTCGGCCTGGGCGACACCGCCGTCGAGCAGGTACTTTCCGGCTGGCGAGGAAGCGCGGATGTTGCCGGCTGGAGAGATGTGGTCGGTCGTCACCGAGTCGCCGAGTTTCGCGAGCACGCGCGCGCCGGAGAAGTCAGTGACGACGCCGGGCTCCATCGTGAGACCGTCGAAGTACGGCGGGAGCTTCACGTAGGTCGACGCGTTGTCCCAGGCGTAGGTCACGGCGTTGGTGGTGGGTACCTTTTGCCAGAGCTCTTCGCCGCTGAAGACGTTGGCGTAGCGCTCTTCGAACATCTTCGGCGTGATCGAGGCACGCACCGCCTCGGCCACTTCGGCGTCGCTCGGCCAGAGGTCGGCGAGGTAGACGGGCTGTTCGTCGGTACCGACGCCGAGTGGCTCGCTGACGAGATCGATGTCCATCGTGCCGGCCAACGCGTAGGCAACGACGAGCGGCGGGCTCGCGAGGAAGTTCTGCTTGACGTCGGGGTGGATACGGCCTTCGAAGTTGCGGTTCCCCGAGAGGACCGAGACGACGGACAGGTCGTGTTCGTTGACGGCTTCGGAGACGCCAGCGAGCAGCGGTCCGGTGTTGCCGATGCACGTCGTGCAGCCGTAGCCGGCGAGGTAGAAACCCAGCGCGTCGAGCGGCTTCACGAGATCGGCGCGCTCGAGGTAGTCCATGACCACTCGACTACCCGGCGCGAGTGAGGTCTTCACCCACGGCTTCACGTCGAGGCCGAGTTCGACGGCGCGTTTGGCGACGAGCCCGGCCGCGACCAAGACCGATGGGTTCGACGTGTTTGTGCACGACGTGATCGCCGCGACGACGACCGCACCTTCGCGCAACGTCTCGGCCATCTCCTCGCCGTGGACTTCCTTGGGTTCGCGTCCGAGGGCGTCGAGGAACGCGCCGCGCGCGCCCGACAGTGAGACGCGGTCCTGGGGACGCTTCGGTCCGGCCAGGCTCGGCTCCACCGTCGACAGATCAAGTTCGACGTACTCGGAGTAGATCGGTTCGGTCGCACTGTGATCGTGCCAGAGCCCTTGGACTTTCGAGTACGTCTCGACGAGGTCGAGTTGCGACTTTGGTCGTCCCGTGAAGGCGAGGTAGTCGAGGGTCAGCTGGTCGATCGGGAAGATGGCGCAGGTCGCGCCGTACTCGGGCGACATGTTGCCGATGGTCGCGCGCGTCTCTAGGGAGAGCGACGCGACGCCCGGTCCGTACGCCTCGACGAACTTGCCGACGACGCCGTGCTTGCGCAGCAGTTCGGTGATCGTCAGGACGACGTCGGTCGCGGTGACGCCCTCACGCGGCGCACCGTCGAGTCGTAGTCCCACGACAGGAGGAATCAGCATCGACGTGGGTTGGCCGAGCATGCCGGCCTCGGCCTCGATACCGCCGACGCCCCAGCCGAGCACGCCGAGGCCGTTCACCATGGTCGTGTGCGAGTCAGTCCCGACCAGCGTGTCGAGGTAGGCAACGCCGTCATGTTCGAAGACGACCCGCGACAGGTGTTCGAGGTTCACCTGGTGACAGATACCCATGCCCGGGGGCACGACGCGGAACTTCTCGAACGAACTCTGGGCCCACTTCAAGAATGTGTAGCGCTCGATGTTGCGTTCGTACTCGATTACGACGTTCTGGTCGAAGCTCTCCGAGGTCCCCGATCGTTCGAGTATCACCGAATGGTCGATGACGAGTTCGACCGGCACGAGCGGATTGATCTTGTTCGGGTCGCCGCCGAGGGCGATGATCGCGTCGCGCATCGAGGCGAGGTCGACGACCGCCGGGACACCCGTCAGGTCCTGCATCAAGACGCGCTCCGGCGTGAAGGCGATCTCCCTCGCGTCCTCGCCCGCGGCTTCGCCGTGGCGAGCGGGATTGTCGCCCCAGCGCGCGAGGGCTTCGATGTCCGCGGCGGTGACCTTCACGCCGTCCTCGTGTCGCAAGAGATTCTCCAACAGGACCTTGATCGAGTACGGCAGACGTTCGACACCGAGTGCTGCAAGGGCATCGGCGCGCAACGAGTAGTACGTCAGTTCGCGCCCCTGCAAGTCGAGTTTCATCTGGGCACCGAAGGAGTTAAGTGAGGTCATGGCACCATTCTGCCGTGTTCGTCGCGTGTGCGTTTCGCCTCGTGGGCGACCTCGCATTGTTCGAAGTGCGAGACTTGTTCCCATGACGTCGACCTACGACACGCTTTCGTTACGGCTGCAAAGCGCGTTCGACACGCTCGAAACAGGTGCCGACCCGGTGCTGCGGACGTCGGACCGAAGCGACTACCAAGCCAACGGCGTGATGGCGCTCGCCAAGCGCCTCGGCCGCACGCCGCGTGACGTCGCCGAGGATATCGTTGGGCGCGCCGACCTCGACGACGTCGCCACCGTGGAGGTCGCCGGACCAGGCTTCTTGAACCTCACGCTTCGCCCGGCGTTCCTCGCGGACCAACTCTCGCGGCTACGCGACGACGATCGCCTGGGCGTCGCGGCCGTGGCGACGGCCAAGAACGTCGTCGTCGACTACTCGGCGCCCAACGTGGCCAAGGAGATGCACGTCGGCAACCTGCGCTCGACCGTGATCGGCGACGCCCTGGCGAGGATGTACCGCTTCGCGGGGCACCACGTCATCGCGCGTAACCACGTCGGCGATTGGGGTACGCCGTTCGCGATGTTGATCGAACACCTTCTGGACGCCGAACAGGGCAGCGCGACGTTCACCATCAGTGACCTCGACGGCTTCTACAAAGAGGCACGAACAAAATTCGACGCGGACGCGACGTTCAAGAACCGGTCCCGTCAGCGTGTCGTGGCGTTGCAGTCGGGTGACCCCGAGACACTCCGTCTCTGGCGCGTCGTCGTGGATCAGTCGATCGCGTACTTGGACCTCGTCTACCACGACCTTGGCATCACGCTCACGATCGACGACGTGGTCGGCGAGAGTTTCTACGATCACATGCTGAACGACGTCGTCGACGACCTCACGGCGGCGGGACTGATCGTCGAGAGCGGCGGCGCGCTGTGTGTCTTTCCGCCCGGTTTCACGAATCGTGAGGGCGACGCGCTACCGCTCATCGTTCGAAAGAGCGACGACGGCTTCGGGTACGCCGCCAGTGACCTCGCCGCGGTGCGCGACCGCGTGGACAACCTCCACGCCGACGAGATGCTCTATGTGGTCGGCGTGCCTCAGGCGCAACACTTCGAGATGGTCTTCGCCGTCGCGCGCATGGCCGGATGGCTCCCCGGTCGGGTGCGGTGCGAACACGTCACGTTCGGCAACGTGCTCGGTCCCGATCGCAAGATGTTCAAGTCGAGAAGCGGCGACACGGTCAAGCTCGCCTCCCTCTTGGGTGAAGCAATTGCACAGGCCGACGTTGCGTTGATCGAGCGCAACACCGACCTCGACGAACTGGCACGCACCGAGCTGGCGGTGCAGATCGCACGCGCGGCGATCAAGTACGCCGACCTCTCGACCGACCGTCACCACGACTACATCTTCGACCTCGATCGTATGATCGCCTTCGAGGGCGACACCGGTCCGTATCTGCAGTACGCGCACGCCCGGCTCCGCTCCATCTTTCGACGCCTCGGTGAGCCGTGGCATCCGGCCAACGTCGTGTTCTCACTTGACACGCCTCAGGAACGTCATCTCGCCTTGGGTCTGCTCGCGTTCCCGGAGGCCTTCGAGTCGTCGCTCGCCTCGTTGCAGCCGCACCGACTCTGCGTCTATCTCTTCGACATGGCTCAACGCCTCACCGCCTTTTACGACGCCTGTCCGGTGTTGACGTCCGAGGGTGCCCTGCGCGAGCAGCGTCTGGCGCTCTGCGACCTCGCCGCGCGAACACTGTCGATCGGGCTCTCGGTCCTGGGTATCGACGCGCCGGAGAAGATGTAGGTCGCTGAGGTTCGTGCCTCGCGCCGTGGATAAAGTGAACTCGCGGGTCGCAGGACCCATCGAACGGGGGAAGTAATGGACGTCAAGGCCTCAATCCTGAGTGAAGTGCACGGTCCGTGGCACACGGAGACAATCGAGATCGACGATCCGCATCCCTATGAAGTGCGCGTCAAGATGGCCTTCTCGGGACTGTGCCACTCGGACCTTCACCTGCAGACCGGTGCTCTCGCGCAGGCGCCCGTGGCGCTCGAGTTTCTCTCGGGACGCGCGACGATGTTCCCGATCATCGGGGGACACGAAGGCTCGGGCGTCGTCGACGCCGTCGGTGACGGCGTGACGTCCGTCAAAGTCGGCGACCATATCGCGACGTCGTTCATTCCGTCGTGCGGCAAGTGCGAGTACTGCATCTCCGGACGTCCCTATATCTGCGACATGGCCGCGGGCACGCTCGCCGGTCCAATGATCTCGGACGGCACGTGGCGTCACCACCTGGGTGAGACCAACGTGAATCGGATGTGCAACCTCGGCACGTTCGCCGAGTACATCGTCGTCCACGAGGCTTCGGTGATCCGTGTCGAGCCGTGGTACGACCTGCGTGCCGCCGCGTTGCTCTCCTGCGGCATTTCCACGGGATTCGGCGCCGCAGTGAACCGCGGCGGGGTGAAGCCCGGCGACGTGGTTGCGGTGATCGGTTGCGGCGGGCTCGGTTCGGCTGCAATTCAGGGCGCGATTCACGCCGGGGCACGTGCCGTCGTCGCGATCGACACCAGCCAGTCCAAGATCGACCGCGCCATGAAGATCGGCGCGACTCACGGCGCGACGACGACACTCGACGCGGCGTTCACGATCCTGCCCGACCTGACGTGGGGCAAGAACTGTGACGTCGTCATCATCACGGTCGGTGAAGCCACGAGTGAGATCATCGAACAAGCACGGTCGATCACCGCCAAGGGTGGAGTCGTCGTCGCCGCGGGTCTGGCGGCGTGGGACCAGATGTCGGTCGATCTCAATCTCTTCATGTTCTCGATGATGAACCAGGAACTGCGCGGGACGGTCTTCGGTTCCGAGGCGCCTCGAATCCAGATTCCGCGACTCCTCCGACTCCACCACGAAGGAAAGTTCATGATCGACGAGTTGGTGACCCAGGAGTACCACCTGGACCAGGTGCAAAAGGGCTACGACGACCTCGAGGCGGGCGAGAACATCCGCGGCGTGGTCCGCTTCTAGTACCCCTCCTCGGATCCCGCCTCTATCGGGTCCTCTCGCGGGCCCCGATTCGCGATGCGGCTGAGGGTAAACCCCTAATTCGCGCCTCTCGAGACCGAGATACTGGTGGTTATCCCCAATTGCCAATGATTCCGCACTTGCGTACGCTCCCCGTGTAGGGCTTGAACGGCGATGGCGAGAAGAGGAGTACCGTGCGCGATGAATCATTGGTCGGAGTGCGCTTGACGGTCCACGACTCAGGGATAATCCCTTATTTCAAGGAATAGCCGCGTTTTCATGACTTGACGGACGTTTATATATTGAGTAGCATACTCAGTATGGTCAACCTCACGACGATCCAATGAGCATTCGACACTCGCTGCTGGCGCTTTTGAGCGAGGGCCCAAAGTACGGCTTGCAACTCCGCCAAGAGTTCGAGGCGAGTACGGGCGACGTGTGGCCCCTCAATGTGGGCCAGGTCTACACCACGCTCCAGCGACTTGAACGCGACGGCTTCGTCGAGTCCGACGGCGTCGAGGCCGACGAGCGTCAAAAGAAGTTCCGCATCACCGAGTCGGGGAGCGCGGAACTGGCTCGCTGGCTGCGCACGCCGCCGGATCTCTCTGAGCCGCCACGAGACGAACTCGTCATCAAGGTGCTCGTGGCGTCTCGACTACCTGACGTGAACGTTCACGACGTCATTCAGGTGCATCGCCGCTACCTGGTGCAGCTGATGCAGCAGTGGACGCGTTTGAAAGAAGACGAGTCCCACTTCGACATTGCCTTTGCCTTAGCCGTCGACGCTGAACTCTTCCGCTTGGACTCGGTCGTGCGATGGCTCGATTCCGCGGACGGCCGACTGCGGCGTGCGGCCGTCGACGCCCCGCCCCAGAACACCCCGGCACTTCCCAATATTCGCAAAACGATAGGAGCACCACAATGAGCATTCTCGAACTGCATCAAGTCACCAAGGTGTACGGCGAAGGCGAGACCGAAGTCGACGCCATCACCGACATCGAACTCAACGTCGATCGCGGTTCACTCGTGGCCATCATGGGACCGAGCGGATCGGGTAAGTCGACCTTGTTGACGATCGCCGGCAGCCTCGAAGAGCCCACGAGCGGCGACGTCGTGATTGACGGCGCCCGACTCAAGGGCATGTCGCGTAACGACAAGGCGCGCCTGCGCCGTCGCTCGGTCGGCTACGTTTTCCAAGACTTCAACCTCCTGCCCGGTCTGACGGCAGTGGAGAACGTGTCGCTGCCGCTCGAACTCGATGGCTTGAACATGAAGAAGGCACGGGCTAAGGGGATGGCCGCGCTCGACGGGCTCGGACTCGCCGATCGCGCCGATAGCTACCCCGACCAATTGTCCGGCGGCGAACGACAGCGCGTCGCCATCGCGCGCGCGGTCGTGGGCGAGCGCAGTTTGTTGCTCGCCGACGAGCCGTCGGGCGCGTTGGACTCAGTCAACGGTGAGTCGGTGATGCGAATGATCCTGAACGCCTGTCACGGCGGCGTCGCCGCGGTCGTGGTCACCCACGACGCGAAGCTCGCGTCCTGGGCCGACCGGGTGGTGTTCTTGCGCGACGGCAAAGCGGTCGACGAGACGCTCGCGCCGCCCAGCCCCGAAGCGCTACTCAATCCCGACGTCGTGAACCCGGCATAGCGATGGACGCCGTGATCGACCGCAAGGAGTCTCGACCGTCCGAAGGAGGCGTGGCCGCACGTCGCGCCGTGACGCGCTGGGCGTGGCGTCTCTTTCGTCGGGAGTGGCGTCAACAGTTTTTGATTCTCGCCCTCATCACCGTGGCCGTGGCCGCCACGATCGTCGGTTCGGCCGTCGCGGTGAACACGCCGCCGTCGAAGGACGCCGGATTCGGCACCGCGCCGTACGCTGCGTCGTTCGCGAACTACGGGACGAAAGCGCAAGGTTTCGTGGCGAAGGTCGACGCCGTCGGCACGGCGCAAGTCATCGAGAACGAGACGTTGCCCGTGCCCGGTTCCATCGACACGTACCAACTGCGCTCACAAGCAGCGCACGGACCGTACGGCGGCCCGATGCTGTCGCTCCTGTCCGGGCGCTACCCAACCAACGCGTCTGAAATCGCCGTCACCAGCACCGTGGCGACGGACTTCCACTTGCGCGTGGGGGGCACCTCGAAGCTTGGAGGAGTCACTCGACGCGTCGTGGGCATCGTGCAGAACCCTCAGAGTCTGCTCGATGAGTTCGCCCTCGTCGTCCCGGGACAAGTGGCGAACCCGACGAACGTCACGGTGCTCTTTACCGCTCCGCGTTCGTCGTTCCACTCACTCGCCAAGGGTGTCCAGATCAACACGCCGGCCTCGGTGGCCCAATCCAATCCACTGAATCCTGAGACCATCTCACTCGCGGCGCTGGTCCTCGGCATGTTGTTGATCGCACTCGTGTCGATCGGTGGCTTCACGGTGCTCGCGCAACGCCGCATGCGTTCCATCGGCATGTTGGAGTCGATCGGTGCGACCGATCGACACGTTCGTCGGGTCATCAGTGCGAACGGCACGATCGTAGGATTCGCGGGGGCGATCCTGGGTTTCCTCCTGGGACTCGTTGCCTGGCTCGCGTATCGACCGCACCTGGAACTGAGCGCACACCATGACATCGCGGTCTCGGCCCTGCCGTGGCTGGTCGTTGCCGCCGCCATGGTCCTGGCGATTCTCGCGGCCTACTTCTCATCCTCTCGTCCGGCCCGAGCCGTGACGAGGGTGCCCATCGTCGTAGCGCTATCGGGTCGACCGGCACCGGCGCGTCAGATCCACCGCTCGGCCGTGCCGGGCATCGTGTTCCTCGTCGCGTCCTTCCTGCTGCTCGGGTACTCCGGAGGCACGGATAAGGGCAACGGGAGCGGGGGCGCGCCCGAACTCCTCTTCGGTCTCCTCCTCCTCGTTCCCGGACTGATCCTGCTCGCGCCGTTCTTCCTCTCGTTGACGGGCCAACTCAGTCGACGTGCGCCGATCGCCACCCGGCTGGCGCTGCGCGACCTCGCCCGGTACCGCGCGCGCTCCGGTTCGGCACTCTCGGCGATCAGTATCGGCGTGCTCGTCGCGGTGATCGTGATTCTCGCGACGGCGTCGCGCTTTGCCAACGTCTTGGACTACGCCGGCCCGAACCTCGCCTCGACCCAGATGGCGCTCCACATGGCCAATCCACCCCAGGGTTCGCAGATCGTGCACCGCAACGCCAAGGGTCAACTCGTGCCGGACAAGAACATCAAATTCGAGACCGCGACGCCGGCGCAGCAGGCGGCAGGCGCGTCGAGGATCGCGAAGGACCTCGGCGCGCAGCTCGTGGCGCTCGAGACGCCGAACGCACAACTGGTCGGCACCCAGGGTGGTCGAAGTTGGAGCGGACAGATCTACGTCGCCACGCCGCAGTTGCTACGTGAGTACGGCATCACGAAGTCTGAGATCGACCCCACGGCCGAAGTTCTGAGCTCTCGACCCGGCCTCTCGAACGTCTCGGGTCTGGTCTTCGCCTACTCATCGGGCAACAAGGCGGCCGGCGCCCCCGGCTCGGCGGCGACGTCAAGTCAATCCTGCACCGCCAAGGCGGGATGTCAGTTGCACCCGCTCATCCAGTACCTGCCGGAGCTGCCCGCGGGCACGTCGGCCCCGAACACGGTGATCACCGAGTACGCGATGAAGAAGTTCCACATCACCGCGAGCACCACGGACTGGCTGGTGCAGGGCGCCACCGCCTTCACCGCCGTCCAGATCAGCGACGCCCAGCTCACGGCTTCGACGGCGCAGCTCTCGGTCGAGTCCCGCAACGACATCCCGACGTCGGCGTCCATCACGTCGACGGCGACGCTCTTCGGGATCCTCATCGCGCTCGGCGTCTTGGGGATGTCCGTCGGACTCGTCCGCAGTGAGACCGCGAGCGACCTGCGCACGCTGGCCGCCACGGGGGCGTCCGGTTACACGAGGCGAATGTTGACGGCCGTGACGGCGGGCGCGCTGGGATTCCTCGGCGCGCTCCTCGGCGTCGTGGGCGGTTACGTCGGGATGATCGGCTGGCTGCGAAGCAACTCCCTCAACGGAGGGATCTCCGCGCTCAGCAACATTCCCATCGGCGACCTCATGCTCATACTCTTCGGCATGCCGCTGTTTGCGGCTGTCGTCGGCTGGCTCTTCTCTGGTCGTGATCAGTCGGGCGTGTCGCGTCAGCCGATTGGTTGACGTCATCGCCATCTCGTAGTGGGAGGTGCCGGTTAAATCCCGCCGGCGCCGGGCTTGAGTCCCAGGACGTTGCGCAGACCGAGCGTCGACCTCGTGATGTGGGGCCGCAGAGCGCCGAGTGAGCGCGAGCGCAGGGCGCCGCTGAGGACGCCCGCGCCGTAGGCGACGTCGTCGGCCACGCCGATCGGGATGTCGGCGAGGCGCACCCGCGTCGATCGCCACCGGTACGCCGTGCCGACGACGAACAACGTGAGCGCACGGCGACGGAGCATCGGGTGTAGCGCGCACACCACGATGACAATGCCGAACGTCCGCACGGCGGCGCGCGCCATGAGCGGTCCGGCGCGGACCATGCCGCGGCCGACGAGTTCACCCGCGACCTTGTCGGCGTTGTCGGTCGTGGCGAGGAGTCGTTCTCGAAGTTGATCGCGAGCGGCGTCGATGATGCGAAGACCCACCATCGGCTTTCCCACCATCACACTCAGCCACGTGAACAATGTCCACGAATCGGCTCGAAACGGCGCGAGACGCGTGCCGTGTCGTTTGGCGAGTTCGCTCGAAGACTGTCCGTATCGGATGCGCTGCCGCCACCACGACGACCACGAGGGCCGCGCGCGGTGCGTGACGACGACGTCGGCCACGTAACGCACGAGCCAACCCCGGTCGTGCAGCCGCCACACGAAGTCGACGTCCTCGCCGTAGCGCAGCGTCTCGTCGAATCCGTCACCGAAGCAACTTCGTCGAACGATCAAGCACGCGCTCGGAACGAAATGAACCACGGAATTCGGAATGACGAGCGCGCTACGTTCACCCATATCCAACGGACCGAAACGTTCTTCGAAGTGGTTACGCAGCGACGGCCCGCGCGCGCCGCGTATGCGCGGCGCGACGGCGCTCTCGAGCGGATCATCGAAGTGAGTCTGGAGTCGCGCCAGAACGTCACGGGGATTATCGAGGACAACATCCGCGTCGATGAACCACAGCAGAGGGCGCGCCGTCGCGCGGGCGCCGGCGTTGCGCGCCCCGCCCGGTCCCCGGTTCTCCTCCAATCGCAGCACCTCCGCGCCGTGGTGTCGCGCGCACTCGGCGACGGCGTGCGCGTCACGTGAAGCGTCGTCGACGACCGTGACGTGAAAGCCGTCGAGCGACCGCAGCAGTTCGCGCAGTGAGTCCACGTCGTCACGAATGGGCACGATGACGTCGACGTCCTCGACGTTCGTGGCGGCGCGAAAAAGAGGGTGGAGGAGTCCCTGTTGCACCAGTGTGCGTGCGAAACGACCCTCACCGACCTGCACGACGTTGCCGTGCACCCAGCGTTCGGCGACGGCCCGCGAACCCCCCGGCAGACGCAGCAGTCGCCAGGGCGAGCCGCCGGTGAGGAGGTCGCGGTCGAGAAACTTGGCGCCCTCGTCGAGGATCACCGTGGTCCCCGTAGGGATCGGAACCTCGACGGGGAGCGGGGCCAGTGGGAGAAGTTGGCTCACGAGTCGAGTCTGTCACGCAGTGGTCTGGCGGGCACCTCGGCGAAGGTCAGAATGGAGAGGTCCGAGGAGGAAGCATGTCGAGCGACACGTTGATCGAAGAAGAGGTTGTCGAGACCGAAGAGGTCGAGGAGCTCCTCGTCGAGGAGGTCTCCATCGATGGTCTCTGCGGCGTCTACTAAACGTGACACCGACCACCGCGGTCACGTTTGATCCCGCGGCGCCGTGGCGCCTGAATCCGAAGGTCTCGCTGCGCGATGAGTCGTTCGGAGCCCTCGCGTACCACCACGACACGCGTCGACTGGTCTTCTTGAAGTCTCGTGAACTCGTCGACGTCGTTCGTCACGTTGAGGAGTTCGACAGCGCCGACGCCGCCCTCGACGCGCTGGTACCCGCGGAGCAACGGGCTCGCTACGTGACGGCGCTCGAGTCATTGACGACGTCAGAGATCCTCCGTGCCCGCTAGTACGTTGCGCGACCGTTTCGAACGGGGATTGGCGGCGCCAATATGTCTCACGTGGGAGTTGACGTACGCCTGCAACCTCGCGTGCACGCACTGCCTCTCGTCCTCCGGACGTCGTGATCCCAAGGAACTGTCCACACGTGAAGCCCTGGACCTGATCGACGAGATCGCGGCAATGCAAATCTTCTACGTGAACATCGGCGGTGGCGAACCGATGATCCGTCGCGACTTCTTCGAGATCGTCGAGCACGCCGTCGACCGACACGTGGGCGTGAAGTTCTCGACGAATGGCACCCGCATTGACAAGGCCGCGGCACGCCGTCTCACGGGCATTGACTACCTCGACATCCAGATCTCGATTGACGGGGTCGACGCCGCGACCAGCGATCCGATCCGCGGCGCGGGCAGTTACGACCGGGCGCGGTGCGCGATGGACAACCTTCGCACCGCAGGTTTCGGACCCTTCAAGATCTCGGTGGTCATGACGCGCTCGTCCATCGAACAGCTCGACGCCTTCGAACGGCTCGCCGAGGACTACGGCGCGCAACTTCGACTCACGCGTCTGCGACCGTCGGGCCGGGGCGTCGACGTCTGGCAGGAACTGCACCCGACGCTCGAGCAGAACCGGCAACTCTATAAGTGGTTGCTCGATCGCCCCGACGTCTTGACCGGCGACTCCTTCTTCCACCTCTCGGCCCTCGGCGAACCGCTGTCGGGGCTGAACCTCTGCGGCGCCGGACGCGTGGTCTGTCTCATCGACCCGGTCGGCGACGTCTACGCCTGCCCCTTCGTGATCCACGACGAGTTCCTGGCCGGCAACGTGCGTGCCGCCGGTTTCCAAGAGGTCTGGCAACGCAGTGAACTGTTGCGATCACTTCGTGAACCCGGCAACGCCGGTGCGTGTGCGTCGTGCGGCTCCTATGACGCGTGCCGCGGCGGGTGCATGGCGGCGAAGTTCTTCACCGGACTCGAGATGAGCGATCCCGATCCCGAGTGCGTCTTCGGTCACGGCGAGGTCGCGCTCGCCGCCAAAAAGGTCTCGCTCATACCGTCACCGTCCTCAGACCACTCACGAAGGGTCCCGGTCGCCATCGTCGCGCGCTAGGAGCTCGAAAAGTCACCTCGGGTAAAGTCGCAAGGACGGGAACGGGGATGTGATGGCGAGCAAGTGGTTTGAGTCAGTAGCCGTCGCCCAACGTCGAGCGGAGAAACGCTTGCCCCGATCCGTCTACGCGGCTCTCGTCGCGGGTTCCGAAAAGGGACTGTCGTCGAGAGACAACCTCGAATCCTTCGACGTGCTTGGTTTCGCGCCCCACGTCGCCGGCAACAAGCAGGAGCGCACGATGTCGACCACCGTCATGGGTCAGTCGGTGTCGATGCCGGTCCTGATCTCGCCGACCGGTGTCCAAGCGGTCCACCCCGACGGGGAGGTGGCCGTCGCGCGGGCCGCGGCGAATCGCGGCGTCGCGATGGGGCTGAGTTCCTTCGCCAGTCGGTCGATCGAAGAGGTCTGCGCGGCCAACTCCCAGGTCCTGTTCCAGATGTACTGGTCGGGTGACCGCGACACGCTGCTGCAGCGCCTCGAGCGCGCGCGCGGCGCCGGCGCGAAGGGCATCATCTTGACACTCGACTGGTCCTTCGCGAACGGACGCGACTGGGGCAGCCCCTGGATACCGGACAAGATCGGTCTCGAGGCCATTCTCAAGCTCGGGCCGGAAGTCGTAGCGCGGCCTCGCTGGTTCTGGTCCTACGCCAAGACCGGTCACGCGCCCGCGCTGTTGACGCCCAACATGGCCAAGCCCGGCGAGAAACCGCCGACGTTCTTCGGCGCGTACTACGAGTGGATGCAGAGTGCACCCGCGTCGTGGGAAGACGTGGCGTGGTTGCGATCGAACTGGGATGGTCCCTTCATGGTGAAGGGCGTGAGTCGCGTCGATGACGCCAAGCGCGTGGTCGACCTTGGCGCGACGGCGTTGTCGGTGTCCAATCACGGTGGCAACAACCTTGACGGCACCCCGGCGCCGATCCGCGCCCTGCCGGCCGTCGCCGACGCGGTCGGCGATCACATCGAGGTGCTGCTCGACGGCGGCGTCCGTCGCGGCAGTGACGTCGTCAAGGCGCTGGCCCTCGGGGCGCACGCCGTGATGATCGGCCGCGCGTATCTGTGGGGGCTCGCGGCCAACGGTCAAGCCGGCGTCGAGAACGTACTCGACGTACTACACGGCGGCATCGATTCGACGTTGCTCGCGCTCGGCAAGTCCGACGTCAGTGAGCTGTCGCGAAGTGACGTCGTCGCGCCCGACGACTTCTTTCGGCGGTTGGGATCGTGAGTCGCGTCGCCATCGTCACCGGCGCGGCGCGAGGCATCGGTGCCGCGACGGTCGACGCGCTCGTCAATGACTGCTACCGCGTCGTCGCCGTCGACCGCTGTCGAGACATACCGGAGGTCCCGTACGCGCTGGCGACGTCGGGTGACCTCGACGCCGTCGTGGCGCACCACGGCGACGCGGTGCTCGGACTGGTCGGTGACGTGCGCAGCGCGTCCGATATGCAACTCGCCGTCGAGACCGCGACGCGTCACTTCGGACGTCTCGATGCCGTCGTCGCCTGCGCCGGCGTCGTCGCGGGTGGCGCAGCGATCTGGGAGTTGAACGACGCCGCGTGGGACGCGGTGTGGTCGGTCAACGTGCTGGGTACGCGACGGTTGATCGAGGCCGCGGCACCGACGTTGATCGCGAACGGTAAAGACGCGCACGGTCGCGTCGTGGCGGTGGCCTCGGCCGCCGGTCGCACCGGTCTGTATCATCTCGCGGCCTATTCGGCGGCCAAACACGCGGTCGTGGGACTCATCCGAGGTACGGCGATGGACCTCGCACCCTACGGAGTGACCGCGAACGCCGTGAGTCCCGGTTCGACGCGTACCGCGCTGCTCGAGGCCTCGGCGAAGGTCTACGACCTCGCGGACGCGGAAGAGTTCGCACGCCAACAACCGATCGGTCGACTGATCGAGCCGATGGAGGTCGCGTCCGCGATCACGTGGCTCTGTTCACCGGCCGCATCGGCGATCACCGGCGCCGACGTGGCCGTCGACGGCGGCATGACCGTCGGTTGACGCCGGCTCTCTACGGCAGTGGGTGCGCCTGGAAGAACGCCCACATCAGTGCGTTCGCGTTGACGAGACTGGACTGCGGCCCAAGCGCATTCGTGAGTGTCGACGGCATCGTGGGTCCACCGGGCCATTCGTGGCCCTCGCCCCGGATTTCGTAGAGCTCGACCTGCGCGCCGCTCGAGCAGGCCGCGTACGTCGTCAACGACACCCCGCTCACGGGCGTCGAGCGCGCCGTCGACGTGCAGTGATCCTGGCTCGACCAGTCCTTGGCTGCGGTCGTCACCGAATAGGTCCAGTACTTCTGTCCGTGTCCCGCGAAGGGATCGACCGGATCGGCCGAGCCGTGGAATGAGATCACGGGCACCGCGCGAGTGGTGGGACAGGGCTTGGGACGTCGCAGGCCACTGACGGGCGCGACGGCGGCGAAGAGGCCGGAGTCGTCGCACGCCAGTTGACTCGTCATTCGCGCCCCACCCGAGAAACCTGTGGCGTACACCTCTTTGGCATTGACGCAGTACTTGGACTCCAGGATGCCGACGAGTGACGCCAGGAACTTAAGGTCGTTCGCCGAATGCGGCGGCACGGCACGGCCGCCGATCAAGGGGACCCCGGGGATGTTCCAGTCGAAGCCCACGCCATCGGGGATCAGCGCCTGCGGGTAGGCGACGATGAAGCCGTCCTCGTTGGACGCGGAGTTCATCTTGGTGAAGAGTTCTTGATCCAGCGCCGTGGCGCCGCTGCCGTGCAGGTTGAGCACCAGCGCGAGGGGAGTAGAGCCGGTCGAACCCTTCGGCACGTGCACGATGACGGTCCTCGTGAACCCGTTCACCTTGAGCAACAGGGTCGTCGAACCGGGCGACGTCGACGTGCACCCCGTCGACGTTGCCGCGGCCGCGACGTTCGTCGTCGCGGCACTGAAGGGAACGGCGCCCAGCGCCACGATGCCGATGGTCATCGCCGCGGCGAGGCCGCGGGTTCCACGCTTCGGCTTCAACCTCTCGATGTTGCGGGCCATGACGTCTCCTCCATTCGGATTACCATTCCTGATTATATGCAACCTTGTTGCATAAATGCTAGTCTTCTGTGATGAGTCCTGATCCGGAGCGGAAAATGCTGTTCGGTGACCTCCTCGCGCAAGCTCGCGAGCGCTGGATTCGAGCGATGGCGCAACGTCTCAGCGCGCTCGGCTTCGAAGACTATCGCCGGGGCGATCCGTTGGTCATGCGTTCTCTGCGCAGTGGGGAGGCGCCACTTGGGCACCTAAGTTCGACGCTCGGCGTCACGCGTCAAGGGGCGCGAAAGGTCGTCAATGGTCTCGTCGAACGCGACTACGCGACGGTCGTCGCGTCAACCGAGGACTCGCGCCGTCGCATCGTGGAACTGACGCCCCGCGGTCGCGAGTATCTGGACGCCGTCGTCACTACGCTGCGCACATTGAACGACGAGGTCGTCGCGAATGTTGACGCGCACGAATTGGCGGCGGCCTATTCCGTGCTCTCATTCGTGCGAGACGAGATCGGCGCCACCGCGCCTTGAGCTCCGTCAGTTCATTCAGCCAATCATGATGGTCGTTCGCCGGGTTCCTGCGTCCCTTGGGGCGATCGTGGCGACGGGGTGTGAAGTCGTGGTCGTCGGTGAACCGCTCGTATTGTGCGAATCGACGTACTGACGAAGGAAGATGATCGCGCCGACGATGAGCGCCAGGAGTATCAGGATGACGATGAGCTGGCCGATCGTGTCACCGAGGGACCGCTTCGGAGCTCCGTCCATGGACCCAAGACTAGGTCGGACGGTGCATTTATCTCGTGGTGGATAGGAGTCGATGCAGTAAGGTCGAAGATGCCTCGCGGCAGCGAAGTTGGTGAGATTCCAACGCTGTCCCGCAACTGTAAGTGGTCGCTCCGTGACCATGTAGCCAGGTCGCCTTCCGCGAGGAGATGTGAAAGACAGCTCTCGAGGTAAGGAGCGGTCGTTCGGATATCCATCCGTCGCCCAACCCACTTCGACGGAAAGGAGATATCCATGTTCAAGTCCCTCCGGGTCGCGCTCGCACTCTTCGTCAGTGCCGTGGCGTTGCCCCTCATCGTCGCCGGTGACGCCAGCGCCACCAACGCCGTGGCGAAACCAGGCTGCATCGTGTCGTTGTCGCCCACGGCGACCGAGACCCTCTTCGCGATCGGCGCCGGACCGCAGGTGCAGGCCGTCGACACCGACTCCGACTATCCGACGACCGGCCTGCCCAAGAAGCGCATCAACGCACTCAGTCCGAGCGTCGAAGCGGTCATCGGCATCTGCAAGGTCACGGCCGCGCACCCGTCGGCCAAGCCCGACCTGGTGATCATCTCCTACGACGCCAACGACATCCAACAGAAGCTCACCGCGGTCGGCGTAAAGGTCGTCAACCAGGAACCTCCGTCGAACGTCGCGGGCGCACTCGCGCAGATGCGTGCACTCGGCACCCTGACTGGTCACGTTGCGCGGGCCGACGCTCTGGCCACGTCCGAGAAGAACGACATAAAGGCGGACGTCGCGTCGTTACCGAAGATCCCCGGCAAGACGCTCACCGCGTACTACGAACTCGACACGACGTTCTACTCGCTCACGAGTTCGACCTTCGTCGGATCACTGCTGAAGGACTTGGGCGTCGTCAACATCGCGGACCCGAAGAACACGTCGGCCGACGCGGGTTATCCGCAGTTGAGCGCCGAGTACATCGTGAGCGCGAATCCCAAGATGATCTTCCTCGCCGACACGATCTGTTGCAAGCAGTCGGCGTCGACCGTGGCCAAGCGGCCGGGTTTTTCGAAGATCGCCGCCGTCCAAGACCATGAAGTCATCGGGTTGAATGACGACATAGCGTCGCGCTGGGGTCCACGTCTCAGCGTTCTCATGTACGAACTCACTACGGCGGTGAAGGGCGCGCTGGCGAACAATCAACTCTGGAAGTAGCGAGTTGAGCGGCGATCCCCCTTCGAAGCGACGAGTGGCGATCGTCGGCGCGGTTACGTGTGTCGCGCTGCTCGTTGCGGTCATTTGCGGTCTCGTCATCGGTCCGACGTCGATCGGCACGTGGCGCGTCGTCGGCGACGTCTTTTCGCACGTGGGAATTGGTCACAGCACGCTGACGCCGCTGCAGTCGCTCGTCATCTGGCAGCTCCGGGCACCGCGAATGGTGATCGGACTGTTGGCCGGATCGATGCTGGCGGTGGCCGGCGGGACGTACCAGGGCGTCTTTCGCAATCCGCTGGCCGACCCATACCTGCTCGGCGTCGCGTCGGGCGCGGGACTCGGCGCCACGTTCGCGATCATCGACATCAGTCACGGCGTCGGCACGCCGACCTGGACGCCGGCGCTCGCGTTCGCCGGCGCCATGGCGGCGGTGATCGTGACGTGGTTGATCGGTGGTCGATCGATTCGTTCGAATACCGCGACGCTGATTCTTGCGGGCGTCGCCGTGGCGTCACTGCTGACGAGCGCACAGACGTTCTTGCAACAGCAGTCGAGCGCCAACTCGATCACGAACGTCTACCTCTGGCTCCTCGGTTCGCTCGCGAACGCCGGGTGGAGCACGGTGTTGTTGATCTTGCCCTACGTGGCGGTCTGCGTCCTCATCTGTGTGGGCGCCGGACGGGCGCTCGACGTCATGAGCGTCGGCGAGGACGAATCGCGATCGCTCGGCGTACCCGTGCGACGGGTTCGTTTCATCGTCATCGCGGCGTCGTCGCTCGGCACGGCGGCCGTCGTGTCGGCCGTGGGGTTGATCGGCTTCGTCGGCATCATCGTGCCGCACATCGTGCGTCTCCTCGTGGGGACGTCCTATCGCCGAATCTTGCCGATCTCGGTGATCTTCGGCGCGGCGTTCCTGGTCTTCTGTGACACCATCGCGCGAACGGTCATCGCGCCCTCCGAGCTGCCACTCGGCGTGGTGACCGCGATGATCGGTGCGCCCGTCTTCGTCATCATCCTGAGTCTTCGACGACCGGTCGCCCTATGAGCTCGATCACGGTCGCGGGTCTGAGCGTGCGCGCCGGGGCCAAGGTCTTGATCTCCAACGTCTCCTTAGCGTTCGAGCCCGGCACGTGGACCACGATCATCGGACCGAACGGCGCCGGCAAGACGACGCTCGTGGAGACGATCGCCGGACTTCGTCGCGCGTCGCAGGGCACGGTGTCGATACTGGATCAACCGCTCGCCGAGATGAACGAACGTGCGCGCGCCCTCAAGGTAGCGCTCGTACCGCAGCATCCAGTCGTGCCGAGCGGGATGAGTGTCTACGACTACGTCGCCCTCGGACGTGTCGCGCATCACGGTCTGTTCCACCCCGCGGGCCCCAACGACCGCGAGGTCATTGATTCGGTAATGGAACGGCTTTCCCTGGCCGTGTTTCGCGAACGCGACGTCGCGACGCTCTCGGGCGGTGAACGTCAGCGCATGGTCCTCGCGCGAGCCCTCACGCAATCGACGACGGTCGTCCTCTTGGACGAGCCGATCACGGGCCTCGACCTACGTCACCAAATGGACCTGCTCGAACTATTGAAAGGCGAGATCGCGCAGTGCGGGCTCACGGTCGTGGCGACGTTGCACGACCTCACGTTGGCCGGTCAGTTTGCGGATCGTCTCGTACTGCTCGACGGCGGCAGGGTCGTGCTCGACGGCGCGGCAGCGGTCGTCATTCGCAGTGACGAGCTGGCGACGTGTTACGGCATGAATCTTCGCGTCGTCGACGTCGACGGTGCCGACGTCGTCGTGCCCGTTCGTCACTGAGCTCACGTGAACGCTGCATGAACTCTCTCGGGGTCGGATTTCGCATCACTTAGACTTGACCAAAGTAACGAAGGGAACCACGTGCGACGCACGCGAATCGTAGCGACCATCGGACCGGCCTCAGAGAGCGACGAGGTCCTGAAGGCGCTGGCCGTGGCCGGTGTGGACGTCTTTCGACTCTCCTTCGCCCACGGTGACATCGATTCGGGAATCGCCCGCCTCCGCCGGCTCCGCGCCCTCGTGCCCGACCGCGCGATCATGGTCGACATCCCCGGCCCGAAGATCCGGGCCGGCTCCTTCGGGACGACGCCGGTCGCGCTGTGCGTGGGCGACGAGATCGAGTTGAGCGAGGGCTTTGATCAAACCTCGAGCGCGAAGAGCATCGTCGTCGAACGACTCAACGTGCTGGCCCAGCTCAGCGTGGGCGACAAGATCCACATCGGCGACGGCGGTGTGTCGTTGCTCGTCGAGCAGGCCGGATCGAGGGCCCGCGCTCGGGTCACGTCCGGCGGCGCGGTCATGGGAAAGCCCGGGCTCTCGTTGCCGTCATCCCTCCTCAACGATCGACTGCCCACCGACGACGACCGTGAGCGCCTCGAGGCGCTCCACACGGAGTCCTTCGAGATCCTGGCGGTCTCGTTCGTGCGATCGGCCTTCGACATGGTCTCGGTGCGCACCGCGCTCGGTCGAGACGACGTGATGATGATGGCCAAGATCGAGACCGGCGAGGGCGTGGAGAACCTCGACGAGATCATCACCGTGTCGGACTCGATCATGGTGGCGCGCGGTGACCTCGGCGTACGAATGCCGATCGAAGAGGTGCCGCACCTCCAAAAGGAGATAGTGCGTCACGGTGTGCGCTACGCCCGACCAGTCGTCGTGGCGACCCAGATGCTCGAGTCCATGACGCACTCACAGGTGCCGACGCGCGCGGAGGTGACCGACGTCGCCAACGCCGTGCTCGATGGTGCGAGTGCGGTCATGCTCAGCGGCGAGACCGCGATCGGGGACGACCCGGTCGCGACCGTGACCACGATGGACCGCATCGTGCGTCGAGCGGAGGAGTACTTCGACTACCAGGGCTGGGGCGCGAGCCTCGGTGTCCAGCAGATCGGGGCCGGCACGCGTTCGACGCGCATCACCGCGGCCATCACCGGCGCCGCGTGGCGCGCGGCGATGGAAGAAGAGGCGGTCGCGATCGTCGCGTGCACGCGTTCGGGCATGACGGCACGCGCGATCTCGCGGTTCCGACCACCGATGCCGATCGTCGCGATCACCCCGAGTGACGCCACCGCGCGCCAGCTCCACTCCTCGTGGGGCGTCCAGGAGATCTACGTCTCTCCGGCCCAGGACATCGACGAGCTCTGTGAGGTCGCGGTGACCCGGCTCAAGCAGTCGGGTACCGCGAAGTCCGGCGACCCCGTCGTCATCATGGCCGGATCAACGTCTGGTGGTGAGCAGATCACCGACACGGTGCGCATGCTGATCGTGCCGTAGTCAGCAGCCCGTCCCGGGGGCGGTGTTGACGCTCCCGGGGCACCACGTGAATGGTTGACTGGACGTCACGCGTCCCTCACGGTCGAATCCGAGGATCTGTCCGAGTGCGACGGGACCGCGGGGCCACGGCGCGTGCCAGTTCGGCCACGTCACCGGTACTCGCAACACTTCAAAGCCGCCACCGTGTGCCAGGACGTTCGAGCGGGATGTCGCGGTGGTCACGACCGCGTTCTTCGTCTGCGGGCCAAGGTGCACGAGCATCAGGACGTCGCTCGTAAGGCTCCCGTCGACGACGGCGGCAGGTGCGAAGAGCGGCGCGCGCATATTCGTCTCACTGATCCCATCGCCGAACACCCCGACACCATCGAAACACCACGCGGGACCGGTGGGCGTCTGAAACACCGCCACTGACGCCACCGACCCCAGTCCGACGAGAACGAGTTGGATATTCGACTGAGGTAACCCCGTCGCCGACGACGCCACGGCCTGCGAACAGTCCGAAAGTGTCGCACTGACTGTCGGACCACCGCTGCGCGAGATTCCGTACCACAGGCTCGCGATGACGAAGATGGCGAGTGCGCCGCCCCAAAGGAGCCAACGCCCAAATCGACGGGGGACCTTGCCCACGCGATCATCACGACGATTCGTCGACTCGGTGTTGTCACTCACCACAGTGGTCGAGCTCACGTCTGACATCTAACCAGAAGGAGCTCAACGCACGCTTGACGCTCGGCGCGCCAGGGTCACCGGTTCCGCAATTCTCGTTGAGTGCCTCAAGATTCGATAAGAAAGCCGAATCCTCAACATCCGTGTCGCGCAGTGGTAGCGAATAGTCCTCAGTGCGCGAAGCACCGAGGTTGACGTGGGACCAAAGAATCCGACGATGCCTCTGACCGGTCTCACGAGCGTGGGCCGACAAGAAGGAGTGGCAATGCAAGACATCTCTCGTAGGGGCTTCTTGAAAGTGGCTCGCAACGGAATCGCCGCGGCCGGGCTCGTGGCGGTCGCTCCGACGGCCCTCCTCACCACGGCGGGCGCCGCGGTCAAACCCAAGGCCGCGAAGCCCACGCCGACGGTGCGACCGGTGTCCTCCCAGGAGAACCTCGTCGTGCACGTCCCGAATCCCAGCACCGGCGAGATCCATTTCATGGTTGGTACGCGCGAAGTCGTGCGACACGACCGCGCGCTCGTCGCCCGACTCGTTCGCGATGTCAGCTGACGATCGCACTCGGCGTCGTTTCAACCCTTCAATCCCACTAATCAGAAAGGTCTCACCCATGTCTTCCCACTCTGAGGCACCAGAAATCTCCAAGGACCCCGTCGCCGACAGCACGGACCTCTACGCCTTCATCAGTCCCGACAGCCCCAACAAGGTGACGTTGATCGCGAACTACATCCCTCGTCAACAGCCCGCCGGCGGCCCGAACTTCTTCGAGTTCGGTGACGACGTGCTCTACGAGATCCACGTGGACAACAACGGCGACGGCGAGGCCGACGTGACGTTCCAGCTCCGCTTCGAGACGATCCTCACCGACACGGGCGCGAACGACACGTTCTTGTACAACACGGGGCAGATCACCTCGCTGAAGGACACGACGTGGAACCGTAAGCAGTTTTATTCGCTCACGAAGGTCGAGAATGGCCACGCGAAGATCCTGGGTCGTGGTCTGGCCTGCCCGCCGTGCAACGTCGGCAAGAACTCGATCCCGAACTACTCGGCGTTGACGAGTCAGGCGATCCACTCGATCGGTTCGACCAAGGTCTTCGCCGGACAACGCGCCGACGGCTTCTACGTCGACCTGGGCTCGATCTTTGACCTCGGCGACCTGCGTCCCTTCCAACCCGACTTCCTCTTGAAGGGCGCAGCCGTCGCCGGGGTCAACTCCCTCGCCGCGACCAACGTGCACTCCATCGCGTTGCAGGTGCCGATCTCGGAACTGACCAACGGCGGCGTGGTGCCCACGGTGTACACGGCGGCGAACTCCACGATCGGCGTCTGGACGACGGCGAGTCGCCAGAAGACCAAGATCTACAGCACCACACCTCAGACCAACACCGGTCCCTGGGAGCAGGTCTCGCGTCTCGGCAACCCGCTCATCAACGAGGTCATCATCCCGATGGGCCACAAGGACCGCTGGAACGCCGAAGCGCCGAAGAATGACGCGCAGTACTCGGCGTACTACGACCACCCGGGCCTCGCCGCGCTGTTGAACGTGCTGTATCCCGGCGCGTTCCCCAACCTGGCCGCCTACACCGCGGTTGCGACGAACACTCGCCCGGACCTCGACGCCGTGTTGCTCACCGGTGTTCCACCGCTGTTCCCGGGATTCCAGAACTACACCGGATCGACCAAGGCCGACATGTTGCGACTCAACGTCGCGATCAAGCCGACGGCAACCTCGGCCGCGAGCATCCTCGGTGTGGTCGGTGGTGACCTCGCCGGCTTCCCCAACGGCCGTCGCGTCTTTGACGACGTCGTGAGCATCGAGCTCAAGGCCGTCGCCGGCGCGCTGCTCGGTGACGTCGTGAAGTCCTACACGCCCGACGGTGCCGCGGGCGCGCTGTTCGACGTCGGTTCGAGCGAGCCCAAGACCGTCGCGAGCCTCGGCGCCTTCGGACTCCACTATCGATCGGACTTCCCGTACCTGGCCGACCCGTGGGACGGGTATGACAACCCGGCCACGCAAGTGCGGGCGATGGCCGGCTAAGTGCTTAGCGAATCATTTGACGCCGCCCCCGGGAACGTCCGACAGAGTTCGGACGTGACCGGGGGCGGTCGTGTCCGCCCGGTTGACGAGCACGACCATGCACACAGTCACGACCACGACCACGACGGACCGCACGCCCCCGTCGAGGCCTCTGCGCCCACCGTGCCGAGTCGCGCCGTCGTGATCAACGTCGGAGAGCACACCGGCGCACTGGTCCTCGCCTCGAACGAACGACGGGCGGGCATCGAAGTGGAGATCCATCCGGTGTCGCGCCCCGACGAGCGCACCCATGTGTGGGTGCTACCGCGCGAGGGTCGCGACGGCGTCGTCTACGCGGCGATCTTTCCCAGTTTGGACAGTGGCGCGTACGTCATCTTGGACGTCGATGGATCGGTCTCGGAGGTGGTGCTCGTGCCACCGAACCAGGTCACGCACGCGACCTGGACCTAACGTCGACGTGCTCTCACTGCGGAGGACCGGACGCCAAGACGACGCTCACCGTGTTGGACTTTCCGGTGAGATTCAGGTAGGACACGTGGATCGTGTCGCCCGGCTTCTTCGTCAACAAGATCGTCTGGAGACCGCTGCCGTTGGTCACGGACTGACCATCGACCGCCGTGATGACGTCGCCTTCGACCAGCCCCGCCTTGTTCGCGGGTGTCCCGGCGACGGTGCCAGCGATCGCGACACCACTGGCCGACGTCGGGCCGCCGGCGGCCGTCGCCGTGTCGAACTCGACACCTAAGAACGCGGTCGCCCCGATGTGGACACCGGACACGGCGTCGTCGTCCCGTATCGAGTTCGCGACGGATAGTGCCGTATTGATGGGGATGGCGTAGCCACGGGTGCCCGCCGAGTTGCCCGAGTAGAAGCCGAAGCCTCCGTTGAGATCCGAGCCTGCGGTGTCCATTCCGATCACCTTGCCCTTGTCGTTGACGAGCGGACCACCGGAGTCCCCGGGTTCGATGGCCGCGTTGACTTCGATGAGACCGCTGAGCTTTTCTGCACCGGCCGGGTTCGTCTCATCACCGGCGCTGATGGACTGGCCCAGGCTCACCACGGTGCCGGCGACGGCGCTCGGAGTCCCACCGAGGCCCTCGGCGTTGCCGATGCCGACGATCTTCTCACCGGAGGTCACGTTGTCCGAGTTCGCGGTCTTGATCGTCGAGAGGCCACTGGCGTTCGTCAACTGGACCAACGCCACGTCCTCAGTGAGGTCGTAGCCGACGACGGTGCCGACGTACGTGGTGTTCGTGGCGATGTCGCGCACGGAAAGCGACGCGGCGTCCTCGACGACGTGGTTGTTGGTGAGGACGAGACCGTTCGAGGTCAAGATCATGCCGGTGCCCTCTGCGGTACCGCTCGCACCGGCGTACGTGGTCGTGATGTCCACCAGTCCGGGGTCGACCTTCTTCGCGATCTTGGCGGCCGCGGCGTCGGCCTTGGTGTTCTGGGGTGTCACGTTCGGAACCTGGAAGGAGCCACCATTGCCGAAGCCACCGGACGGGAAGGTGGGGAAGGTGTAGCCGGGCGCGACACGTCGCGGCGAGGGGCTGAGTACGTCGTGGCCGAGAATGAAACCGGCACCGCCGATGGCCAGGACGAGCACGAACGCGCTGAGGCCCTTGGCCGCTCGCCACTGGGTGTGGCTGATGGTGATCGTCTTGACGGGCGGCGAGGAGGTCGCGGCCTCTTCGACGGGAGCGGCGGTGCTCGCGCGCTCATCACTCGCGGGAACTTCCGGGTTTTCGTCGTCCCAGTCCATTTGGGACCTCCTTTATGACACTCTCGAGTCGAACTTCAGTCTTGGGGTTGAACGTGAACAAGTACTGATGGACACCTAAGAAGTGCCTAAATCGTAAGCGAGTCGGTGACGTGGAGAAGAATGGACCGCGATGACCCAACTCGCGCACTGCGACTGATGACCGAACGACTCTTCCTGGTCGGCATGATGGCGGTCGGCAAGTCGACGATCGGTCAGTCGTGCGCCCAGCGGCTCGGCTGGGCGTTCATCGACTCCGACGCCCTGCTACTCGCCGACACCGGGCGCAGCGCGCAAGAGATTTTCGACGAAGACGGCGACGTCGCACTACGCGAAGACGAGAGCCGCGTACTCGCCCAATCGATCGATGCACCGACACCGAGTGTGATCGCGGTCGCCGGTGGTGTCGTGTTGGCCGAGGCGAACCGCGCACTCCTGGTGCGTTCGGGGGTGGTGGTGTGGCTACGCGCCTCGATCGAGACGCTGAGCGACCGCGTGGCGCGCGGCGGACCACGACCGCGGCTCGGCGACGATCCGGAGCGAGCACTGCGCGACCTGTACCGCACGCGACACCCGCTCTACGCGGCGGTCGCCAGTTTCGTGATCGACGTTGACCACCTCGCGCCCGACGAAGTCGTGACGCGCATTCTCGAGGACACGGGACTGACCAGTTCCACGAACTGACGAACGAGCTCCACGAAGGGTGGCAACGCGTGACGGTAGGTTGGCGTGATGGCCCCGCTCGCGTACACGGACGTCGGCGCGCGCTACGCCTTTTACGTCGTGCTCGGTATGTTCGGCGCCTCGGAGTGGAGCATTCGGTTTCGCAGTCAGCGGCGTCACGGTGGCACGCGCCAGGACCGGGGCAGTATTTACGCCGTGGCGGCGGCGTCGACTCTGGGTGTCGTGGCGGCGTTCGTGCTCGCCGACAATGTTCATACGACAGCCATTGGCGTCACGCGCTGGCCACTCTTCGTGCTCGGGCTGGCGATCGTGCTCCTCGGCATCACGCTGCGCCAGTGGGCGGTCGTGACGTTAGGGACGTTCTTCACGGTCCAGGTCCAAGTCCACAGTGATCAGACGGTGGTCGACGCCGGACCGTATCGCTGGGTGCGCCACCCTTCTTATACGGCCATCGTCATGTCATTTTTCGGTATCGGCGTGGCGCTCGAGAACTGGCTCTCGTTGGCCGTGTTGCTCATCGTCCCGACCATCGGACTCGTCGTTCGGATTCGAGTTGAAGAGCGTGCCTTGCTCGAGGCGCTCGGTGAACCGTACCGGTCGTTCGCCGACAGTCGCGCTCGACTCATTCCACGAGTGTGGTGAATCGTTCCGCGCTCGAGAGGTCCTGACTTCAGCTAACTCGGGTCAGTCGCAATGAATCAGGTGACGGGACTGGCGCAGTGGAGGCACTTGGTCGCGGCGGCTGGAAGGTCGGCGGAGAGACATTCGGGGCAGGTCTTGACCGGCGGCGCCGGAGTGGGCGCGCCGAAGACCGTGGTGCCCTGCTTCGCCATGTAACTGCGATACGGGACGACCAGTACGAAGTAGACGACGGCCATGAAGATGATGAAGTAGATGATCGATGAGATGAATGCGCCGAGTGCGATGAATTGGTGGTTGATCGTCCATCCGACACCCGGGCCGTTGGCGGAGCTGCCCGCGAGGGAGTTGATTAATGGCGTGATGATGTTCGTGGTGAATGACGTGATGAGCGCGCTGAAGGCCAGCGCGACGACCAATCCCACCGCAATGATTATCAGTTCACCTCGCATGAGGAAGTTCTTGAATCCCTTGAGCATTTCGGTCTCCTGTTCGACGACTGACACGACCATAGCCATTGAGCGTCGACGTCGCACTTGTGCCTGAGTTCACGTTTCAGCGAGAGTGTCGTGCCCCGAATCAAAAGTCGGATCGGAAATCGGCAGTGGCACCTTCTTCAGGGACCCGATTGTGACACTGTTCGCACCGAATCGCGCAGGGCTACGTCGGTTCTTCGTACGTCGCTCCAAGTGCCGCCGCGGGGATTCGAACCCCGATCGCCACCTTCGGAGGGTGGAGTCCTATCCATTGAACGACGGCAGCCCGCCCGCCGATTCTAGGCGGAGATGGCTTTGGCCCGTTGTCCTCGGAGGGCGGTCGGCGAGCCAGTGCGAGCGACGACGCGCGATAGCGTCGCGGACCGGCGATTCCACCCGCGGCGAAGTCGAGCAGCGAGGATCAAAGGCTAGCGCTGCGTTTCATTCAACTTTTTCGAAACGGATGACGCACCTCGTAAGGTTCGTTCATGAGCGCAGAGCCGATCGCCGAGTCGCTGCTACCGGACACCGCCGTGATCACGTCGAACGACGTCACGATTGGCGGCGTCTCGTTGCGCGGTCTCGCGGCGACCTACGGTACGCCGCTGTTCGTCTACGACGAGGAGACCCTGCGCGCGCGCTGTCGCGAGGCCTTCGGTGCCTTCGACGACGGTGTGGCGTTCGCGTCCAAGTCCTTCCTCTGCGGCGCGATGGCCCGCCTGGCCTTCGAGGAGGGTCTCTGCATCGACGTGGCGACCGGTGGGGAGCTCGATCTCGTGCTTCGTTCCGGTGTGCCGGCCGGCCGGATCATCATGCACGGCAACAACAAGTCGGCCGAGGAGATGGAACGCGCGATCGCGGTCCACGTCCACCGCCTCGTCGTCGACAACTTCGAAGAGATCGCACTGCTCGCGACGCTGGTGAGCGAGGCGTCGCCACTGGACTGTCTCGTACGCGTGACGCCCGGGGTCGAGGCGCACACGCACGAGTTCGTGCGCACCGGTCAAGAGGACACCAAGTTCGGTTTCTCCGTCGCGACCGGCGACGCGAGAAAGGCGATCGAGGAACTGCGCGCGATTCCCGGGCTGACGTTGCACGGCGTGCACGCGCACATCGGCTCACAGGTCTTCGAACTGATCGGCTTCATCGAATCGCTGACGATCCTGGCGGCCTTCATCGCCGAGGACGATTTCGACGAGCTGTGTATCGGCGGGGGACTCGGCGTCGCCTACGTGGCCGGAGAGTCGGCGCCGTCGATCCACGAATGGGGCGACGCGGTGCGCGTGGCCGCGAATGACGTGGGACTCGACGCGAACGTGCGACTGCTCGCCGAACCCGGACGGGCCATCGTCGCCCAAGCGGCCGTGACGCTCTATGAGGTCGGCGCCGTGAAGCCGGTCGCGCAGCGTACCTACATGGCGGTCGACGGGGGAATGAGCGACAACCCCCGGCCGGTGCTCTACGGATCGGGCTACGAGGCCTTCGACGTCGCGGACCCGTTGGCCCAGCGTCCCCAGAGCGTGCGACTGGTGGGTAAGCACTGCGAGAGTGGCGACGTCTTGATCGACGAGGCGTGGCTGCCGGACTCGACCGGTGTGCGCAGCATCGTCGCGACGCCGGTCACCGGCGCCTACGGGTACTCGATGGCGTCGAACTACAACCGCGTGCCCCGACCGGCGGTGCTCTTCGTGCGCGACGGCGTCGTTCGCGAAGTGCTGCGTCGTGAGACCTTCGACGACATGGCGCGACTCGAAGTCTGAACTCGGTTCGTACAAAGTGGTCGGTTAGCCTTAAATGGTGAACCAGCCCGTCGTTCGAGTCGGCATCATCGGAGCGGGCAACGTCGGTGGCGCACTCGTCCAACTCCTCACTGACGACTCGCGTCGCGAGGCCCTCCTCGACGCCGCGACCGGTCCGATCGAGCTCGTGGGCGTCGCGGTCCGCGACACGGCGAAACGCCGCAAGGGCGTCCCCAAGCACCTGATCACGAGTGACGTGGCCGGGCTCGTCAACAACGACGACCTCGACATCCTCGTGGAGCTGGTCGGCGGACTGAAACCGGCACGGGGTTACATCGAGACCGCCCTTCGCCACGGCGTCTCGGTCGTGACGGCCAATAAGGCCCTCATCGCCGAGTGCGGCACGGAACTCGCGCAGTTGGCGCACCAGAACGGCGCCGACCTCTTCTACGAGGCCGCCGTCGGCGGCGGCATCCCGATCCTGCGTGCACTGCGCACCTCACTCGCCGGTGAGCGGATCGACCGGGTCATGGGGATCGTGAACGGCACGACGAACTTCATCCTCTCCAAGATGACGAGCGAGGGCAGCGACTACGGCGCGGCGTTGAAGGAGGCGCAGGCCTTGGGCTACGCCGAGTCCGAGCCGAGCGCCGACGTCGAGGGCTACGACGCCGCGGCGAAGGTGCAGATCCTCTCGTCACTCGCCTTCGGCACCGAACTCGCCGGTGACGTGATCTACCGACAAGGCATCGTCGGCATCCGTTCGGTCGACGTCGAGTTCGCCCGACGTTCGGGCTACGTGATCAAACTGCTCGGCGTCGCCGAACGCATCGGTGACACCGGACTCTCCCAACGAGCGCATCCCGCCATGATCCCCGTCGAACATCCCTTGGCGTCGGTGCAGGGCGCGATGAACGCGGTCTTCGTCGAAGGTGTCCGCAGCGGTCCCTTGATGTGGCTCGGGCAGGGCGCCGGCGGTGAGGCGACCGCGACGGCGGTCCTCGGCGATCTGCTCGACGCGGCGCGCAACCGGTTCAGCGATCGTCACGACGTACCCTTCCGGGTGGTGCGCACGTTGCGCAGTGTCCCGGCCGGTGAACTCGAGAGCGTCTTCTACATCAGCATCGACGTGATGGACCGGCCCGGCGTGCTCGCCGCGGTCGCCGGTATCTTTGGCGACAACGGCGTCTCGATTCAGTCCATGGAGCAGTCCGGTTTCGGCGACGAGGCTCGTCTCTCCTTCTTCACCCACATGGCGGTGACCGACCGGGTGAACGCGACCGTGAAGGAGCTCGCCAAGCACAAGTCGGTCGACTCGATCGGCGCGTGCCTGCGCGTGATCGACGGGGAACGCCGATGATCGGCTGGCGGGGTCTGCTGGTCGAGTACGCGCAGTGGTTCGACCTCGACGGTGTCGATGAGATCGTGACCCTGCAAGAGGGCGCGACGCCGCTCATCCGCGCCGAGCGACTCTCGGAGCGACTCCAGGCCGACGTCTGGCTGAAGTACGAGGGACTGAATCCTTCGGGATCGTTCAAGGACCGCGGCATGACCATGGCGATCACCAAGGCCAAGGCCCTCGGCGCCAAGACGGTCATATGCGGATCGACCGGCAACACGTCGGCGTCGGCCGCGGCCTACGCCGGCAAAGCCGGGATGGACTGCGTGGTCTTGGTCCCCGAGGGCAAGATCGCCCAGGGCAAGTTGGCTCAGGCCATCGTCTACGGCGCGCAGGTGCTGCAGATCCGTGGCAACTTCGACCAGGCGCTCAATCTGGCGCGAGAACTGACGCAGCACCTGCCGATCACGATCGTGAACTCAATCAACCCCGATCGCATCGAAGGGCAGAAGACCGGCGCCTTCGAGATCGTCGACGTGTTGGGCAAGGCGCCCGACGTCTTGTCGATCCCCGTGGGCAACGCGGGCAACATCACCGCGTACTGGCGCGGTTTCACGCAGTACCACTTCGCCGAACGGTGCAAGGGTCTGCCGAAGATGTGGGGCTTCCAGGCGGCGGGCGCGGCACCCATCGTCCTCGGGCATCCGGTCGCGAACCCCGAGACAATTGCGACCGCGATCCGAATCGGCAATCCCGCGAGTTGGGTCCCGGCCCTCGAGGTGATCCACGAGTCGCTCGGTGACATCCGCGCGGTCACCGACGACGAGATCCTCGACGCGTACCGCTACGTCGCGCGCTACGAATCGATCTTCTGCGAACCGGCGTCGGCGGCCTCGATTGCGGGCGTCATCAAATACGGCGTGCCCAACGGTTCAACGGTCGTCTGCGTGTTGACCGGCAACGGTCTCAAGGATCCCGATACGGCGGTCGAAACGAGCGTCACGCCCGACGTCATCGACGCGACGTTGAAGGCGCTCCTCGCCAAACTCTCGTAGTCGAACTCTCAGCCACTTACTCTCCGCGAAGTACCTGGGCCGACGACGTCAGCGCGGCACTTCGACCCGGCAGGGCCGCGACGACGTTGGCGAGCACCAAGGAGCTCACCGCGACGATGACGATGGCCAACGCCGGCTCGGTCGGGTGCGGTACGGCATAGATGTTGTTGGCGAAAAGTGTCCACAGCCAACGTCCGGCCAGGATTCCCAAGGGGATGCCGAAGACCGCGCCGACGGCGCCCGCGACCGATGCCTGCCAGGCGACCGCCGACAACAGTTGTCGGCTCGTGAAGCCCAAGGTGCGCAGTAGGGCGAGGTCGCGTCGGCGACGGTGCACTGACGCGATCAACGTCAGACCGAGGGCGACGACCGCGCCCAACGCCAGCGCCAGCGCCAAGAGGTCCGGGGTCACGCCGATCGTCCGATAGTTCGAGATCTCGGCCGGGTACTGAACCGATTGCACGAAGACGGCGCTACCTCCACCGTTGGGGGTGGCGTCCAAGTCCTTCACTCCAAGGCGAGCGATTTTGTGAAGCGAGGCCAGCGCGAGGGAAAGTGGTGCGCCCTTTCGAAGACGCACGAAGTCAACGGAATAGCCGTTGAGGGCCTCGTACTTGGAGTGCAGGAATTTCTTAAACGCGGGTGGCTCGATGCTCAGTGGAACGATTGCCCCGATGCCCATCGAGGTGTGCAACGACAGCTCGCCTCCTATGGCGGGCAACGTCGCGGTGCCCACAATCTTCATTGGCGTGGGCGGCACGTAGACCGGATAGTCCTTCTTCGTGCCGTAGGTCGCGGTCACGGTTTGACCGAGACGTTTGTGAAGTTGCTGCATCGTTTCTGCGCCGAGCACGACCTGGTCCGGACCGGTCGCCTCGTGGCCCGAAAGGAGCGGCGGCGTCACCTTGGCGTTGGCGTTCGTCAAGATGATCGGCACGGTGACGCCATCGACTTGGGCGTTAGCGAAACTGGCACCCGACCACGACGCCACGTAGGGATCGGTCGAGAGGAGCCGCGCGGCCTGGGGTGGTACTCCATCGCCATTGCCGGCCAGCACGTAGTTCCAGTTCCATCCGTAGAGCGGTGGATGCGACACCAGCGTATTCAGACTGCTGCCGAAGGTAAGGGTGGTCACGACGATCATCACGGCCAGGACCGAACCGATGAGCGCGGAGCGCACGGGTGCCGAGTCACGTTCGCCCGGTCGTTCGAGTGCGAAACGAATCCCGACCACCGCGGTGATCGGCAGTCCCACATCGGACGCGAGGCGACCGGCGCGCGATCCTAGAGGCACCGACCGACGTGGAGCACGCGTCGCCAACCGTCGCGAACGACGCACGACGAAGGCGAGCGTGATGACCAGGAGGAGAACGAACAGGATCACGAAGCCCAACCCCAGGACGGTCCCATCAAGGGCGAAGCCTCCGTGGGGATAGACCTGGCGGACCGGCCCAATCGGCGAAAGCGGCGAGAGAACGATCGCCACGAGTACGGCGAGTCCCGATCCGACCAGGACGGCTGCGACGGGTCCCAAGAGACTGGCCATGGTGGTCATCGAAGGGCTGCCCCCCAAAGCGCGCAGGACGACGAAGTCGTCAGACTCTTGTCGCAGCCCTCGGGCGATGAGTCCACCGGCGATTACCAAGGCGGCGAGTGCGGCGATCAGTCCAAAGACGCCAAGGGAAATTGATTCCGGCTCCAACGACCGATTGACTTCAGCGGCGATGGAGGAATTTATGCGGAACGAGTACGTCGTACCGGGCGGCAGTGCCGCAATAATCTCGCGTTCCACCTTGGAGATATCGCGAAGGCCGTGGTCGAGCTGGAGCGCGTAGGTGTTGTAATGGTCCGCATTGTTGACGACCTGTTTGGTCAAGGCTGGCGTGAAGATCAACAGTTCAGGCACGCGGTCGACCTCGTCGAGCAAGATGTCGTTGTTCGGAATAATGGTGCCGACCAGATGCATCCGGATGTTGACAGTTGGCGTGATCGGCTTGACGCCGAAGTCCGGTTGCTCTGACTGGGCGTCGGTATAGAAGTACATGTGGATGTATTCGCCCACGTGCCAACCCATGGATCTCGCGGCGAGGACGTCGGCCATGAACTCGTTGGCCTTCTTCGGATTGGCCATTCGGCCCGCGATGAGGGCGACCCGATCCTCGCTGAAAAACTCGTCGACGACGCTGCCGTTGGTCGTGACCGTGCCACTGCTCAATGCCTTCGGAATCGCGGGCAGGCCGTGCTTCCCGGCGGGAAAGGCGTTGACCGAATAGGACGACATGCCCACGCTCTTCACTAAGGGGAGACGGGCGAGGTTCGACGAAATGTTGGGCGCGAACACGGTCATCGTGAGATCCGAGGGATTGGTACTGGCCAAGAATGTGTTGTAAGAGGACTGCGTTCGACGCGCCGCGGCGACCGAACCCAAGGCGAGTCCCCCCACGGCGCCGACCAGCAAGACAATTGTCAGGTAGTTCGCCCAGCGGCGGTTGAAGTTCGATCGGAACCAATACCATCCGATTCGCGGGGCCCTGTCCTTCATCGCGGCGGCCGCCCCGGCAGTAGTTCACGCATAGTTCGGCGGCCCCCACTCTCGCACCGTTACGACAAGTCAATCCAATCTGCCTCACGGCGAGCTCGTAATGCATGAGGTCAACCTTCGATTCTCAGTGGTGCCAGCACTACGAGATTCGATGGTTGCACGCAGCAGGGGTGGAACGGTCTCACTACGACCGACCCGTTTTTAAGAATTCGACCAAATGTTGGCTACGAGCGCAGACTCCGCTACACTGTGAATGTCGTCCACGCCCGGCCTTTCCCCGGTGTGAGGAACTCTTCTGAGACGACGTTTCCCGATTTTTCTACTTCGTTCTATCCATTTTGGCGAGCGGAGCGAAAGGAACCACTATGGCTGTAAGGCCCTCCCCCGACAGGTCCGATCTCGAGTCCAAGACTCGTGAAGACCTCCAAACCATCGCCAAGGTCAAAGGCGTCGACGTCTCGGCGCGCGCGTCCAAGGCCTCACTGATCGAGGCGATCATGGGCGATCCCGCCCCCTCTTCTGACTCTTCGGACTCCGCCACGCGCGCCGTGCGATCGCGCCGCGTCGTCGCAACACCGACTGACGACTTCGATGACCTCCTCGGCGAGTTCATCGCCGACGCCGCGACCGAGCGTCCCGCACCCGCGAGCGACGTCGAGTCCACCACGACCGAGACCACGCCCTCGGCGCCATCGTCGAACGGCACCGAACGTGCGCCGCAGACACCACGCCAGAACACCCAACCTCGCCCGGATCGCCAGCCGCGCGACTTCGGTAACGACACCGCCGGTCGCAATCGCCGCAACCGGCGTAACCGCAACGGACGCGAGCGCTTCGGCGGCGATTCGATGCCCAACGCCGACCAGCCCTACGCCGGCGAACTCATCGAGATCGAGGGCCTCTTGGACCTGCGCGATGACGGCTACGGCTTCTTGCGCACCAAGAGCTATCACCCGTCGCCCAACGACGTCTACGTCTCGATCAACCAGGTCCGCCGTTATCACCTGCGCAAGGGCGACACCATCATCGGCGGGTACCGCCCGGCCGCTTCGAACGAGAAGTACCCGGCGCTGCTGCGCGTGGACACGGTCGCCGGACTCGACCCCGAGGTCGCCCGACTTCGCCCACGTTTCGAAGACCTGACGCCGCTCTTCCCCGACGAGAAGCTCAACCTCGAGCTGAACGAGGGCAAGACCGACCTCACGCCCCGCATCGTCGACTTGCTCTCGCCGATCGGCAAGGGCCAGCGCGGACTCATCGTCTCGCCGCCCAAGGCCGGCAAGACGACGATCATGAAGCAGATCGCGCAGTCCATCGAGTCGAATAACCCCGAAGTGCACCTGATGGTGCTCTTGGTCGACGAACGTCCTGAAGAGGTCACTGACATCCGTCGCACCGTGAAGGGCGAAGTCATCGCTTCCACCTTCGACCGTCCGGCCGAAGAGCACACCCACGTCGCCGAACTCTGCATCGAGCGCGCCAAACGCCTCGTCGAGCAGGGTCGCGACGTCGTGATCATCCTCGACGGCATCACCCGACTCGCCCGCGCCTACAACCTGGCCGCCCCGGCGACCGGCCGCATCATGTCCGGTGGTGTCGACTCCGGCGCCCTGTACCCGCCGAAGAAGTTCTTCGGCGCGGCGCGCAACATCGAAGAGGGCGGCTCCCTCACGATCATCGCCTCGGCGCTCGTGGAGACCGGCTCCAAGATGGACGAGGTCATCTTCGAAGAGTTCAAGGGCACGGGCAACATGGAGCTGCGGCTCGACCGCCGTCTGGCCGAGCGCCGGATCTACCCGGCGATCGACGTCAACGCGTCCTCGACGCGTCACGAGGAGCTGCTCTTCAGCCGCGAGGCGTTGCCGCAGGTCTGGAAGTTGCGTCGTGTCTTGAACGGTCTCGCCTCAGAGGGACGCGAGGCGGCCGGGCTCGAACTATTGATCGACAAACTCAAGTCGACCAAGTCCAACGACGAGTTCCTGGCCGAGATCGCGCGCGGCCCCGCATCAACCAGTTAGTTTCCCGATAAACTTGTCCTTCGCAACGAGGAGCACCTATGAAGCCTGATATTCACCCCAACTACGGCGACGCGACCGTCAAATGCTCGTGCGGCAACACCTTCACGACCCAGTCGACCAAGTCCGCGATGACCGTCGAACTGTGCAACGAATGCCACCCGTTCTTCACCGGCAAGCAGAAGCTCGTCGACACCGGTGGCCGCGTGGAGCGCTTCCAGCGTCGCTACGCGCAAAAGACCAAGGCGCGCGCTCCTCGGGCTTAGGTCCTCGAGCGCTCACTCGCCGTGCGCTCTATTGATGAGACCCTGAACGTCCTGCAGGACGAACTGCACTCGGTCGAAGCCCAACTCTCTGAACCTGACGTCGCCAGCGACCTCAAACGTCTGCGCGACCTGTCGCGGCGCCACAAGGAACTGGCCGAGATCAACCACGCCTGGATCGAGCTCAAGGCCGCCCGCTCGGACTTCGCCACCGCCAAGGAGATGTTCAACGACTCGAGCGGGGACGACCGTGAACTCTGGCGCGACGAGATGAACCACGCCGAGGAGAGGATCCCCGAACTGGAACTGAACCTCGAGACGATGCTGCTGCCGCACGATCCCAACGAGGGTCGCAACGTGATCCTGGAGATCCGCGGCGCCGAGGGGGGCGAGGAGGCGAACCTCTTCGCCGGTGACCTCGCCCAGATGTACCGTCGCTACGCGGCGCTGCGCGGCTGGAAGCTCGACGTCATCGAGGAACGCGAATCCGAACAGGGCGGACTCGATGAAGCGATCTACCTCATCAAGGGCGACGACGCCTGGTTCCGATTGCAGCACGAGGCCGGCGTGCACCGCGTCCAGCGCGTGCCGGTGACCGAGGCCAAGGGCCGGGTGCACACGTCCTCGGCCACGGTGTCGGTGCTGCCCGAGGCCGAGGAGGTGGACGTCGACATCAGTCAGGGCGATCTCAAGATCGACGTCTACCGCTCCTCGGGTCCCGGCGGCCAGAGCGTCAACACGACGGACTCGGCGGTGCGCATCACGCACCTGCCGACCGGCATTGTCGTGTCGATGCAGGATGAGAAAAGCCAGATTCAGAACCGCGCCAAGGCATTGATCGTGCTGCGCTCGCGTCTGCTCAAGGCGGCTCAGGACGCGCAGGCGAGTGAGCAGGGCGACCTCAAGAGATCCCAGTTGGGCAGCGGTGGCCGCAGCGAGAAGATCCGCACCTACAACTTCAAGGAGAACCGGGTCACCGACCACCGGATCAACCTCACCACCTATACGCTCGACTACGTGCTGGCCGGTTACCTCGATCCCTACGTCGACGCGCTGCTCGCCGAGAAGCGCGCGCGACAACTGGCCGAGAGCGATGGACGCTAATTCGTTCCTGGTGACCGAGCTCATTCAGTCCGGGCTCAATCGTCGTGAAGCGCGGTGGTTGGTCGAGGAGTTCGCGCCGACGGACGACGCGTCGATGAGCGCGATGCGGGTCGCGGCACAACGACGCCTCGACGGAGAGCCGATCCAGTACGTACTTGGGCATTGGCCGTTTCGCTCACTCGACCTCGATCTCGACGCGCGTGTCCTCATCCCGCGACCTGAGACCGAGGAACTCGTGGGACTGGCCTTTGACGCGCTGATGTCGCGACGGGTGAAGGATCCGGTGATCATGGACCTCGGCTGTGGTTCGGGCGCCATCGGACTGTCACTGCTGTACGAACTGCGCCAACTCGGCGTACGAGCTCGCCTCGTCGCGGTCGACTCCTCGAACGACGCGCTCGACGTCACGATCGCGAACGCGGACAAGCACGGACTCGAGGGCGTGACGACGGTGCGCTCCTCGTGGTTCGACGCGATCGATCCCTCGCTGCTCGGTCACGTCGACCTGATCGTTGCCAATCCGCCCTACGTCGGCGCGACAGAGTTCGCGACGCTCGACCCCGTGCTCGGCTACGAGCCTTTCGCCGCACTGGTCTCAAAGGACACGGCCTCCGCCGAAGGGTTCTTTGACCTCCAAGCGATCATCGGACGGGCGTGCCCGTGGCTGGTGGCAAACGGCTTGCTGATATGTGAACATGGCAACATGCATCGCGCGGCAGTTCTGCAGGCGGCACACGCGGCGTTGTTCGCCGACGTCCGAGACCTCGACGACATGTTCGGCAATCCACGTTTCTTGATCGCGAGGCGCTGATGCCACGGCTGCTCACGGTCGAGGCCGCGATCGCCGCCCTGGACGCCGGCGGCATCGTCGCCGTGCCGACGGACACGGTCTACGGCCTGGCCGCGGAGGTCAGCCAACCGTCGGCCGTCGCCAAACTCTTCGCACTCAAGAATCGGCCGACGTTCGTCCCCATACCCGTGATGGTCGACTCGGTGGGGCAGATCGAGTTCCTTGGCGTCGACTGGCCCGACCAGGCGCAGGCGCTCGCCGATGGGTTTTGGCCGGGAGCGTTGACGATGATCCTTTCGGTCCCGCACGAACTCGCCGTGATGCTCGGTGCGACCAACGACACCGTCGGTTTCCGCATACCGGACGACGACGTGCTCCGTCGGATGATGGCGGTTCTCGGTCCGTTCGCGGTGACGAGCGCGAACGACCACGGTGAGATGCCGTGCCACAGTGCCTACGAGGTACTGGAACGATTCAAGTCGCGCGAGGAGTTGAACGGCGCCATCGACGGGGGAGAACGCTCGGGCGACGTGTCGAGTGTGGTCGACCTCTCCGTGACGCCGTGGCGGATCTTGCGAGAAGGTGCGGTCTCATCGGCCGAATTGAAGCGAGTGCTGAACTGACCCGACTTCGATTCCCGTGGCACGTCGCTCGAGGTTGAGCGCTCGATTTCGAGTGCGTCACTAGCGTGGACTGATGAATCGAATCTTGCCGATCCACATTCGAGCGATGATCATCTTCGGGTTCGCCCTGACCGCCGCGGCTGGCGTGATCGCGTACTTCGACGAGTTATCGATGCACGCCATCCAGTTCGATTCGTTCCAGGACGCGGTGAACCCACTGCTGAGTCCTCTGATGAGCATCGCCGCCCTGTGCGCGTGGACGTGGCTCTCCAATATCGCGCCACTAAACGGGGCCCAACGTCGGCTCTTGCGGGGCGCGTATCTCTTCTTCGCGATTCAGTACGTGCTCTTGGCCGTGGGATTCGATTTCATCTTCACCCCATTGCATGAGTTTGGTAACACCTGGATAACGGCAACGTTGTGGATTGAATTTCTGGGCGCCCTGGTGGTGGCGTACGGACTGTTACTGATGGTGCGGTCCCTCGCTACGTCCGTGGACGTGGAATCAACGATCCCTGACGTGAGTGAGATCAGTTGAGTGTCACGGAGCGGACGCGTTCTCGTTAGAGCGCGAAGACGTCGGCGTGAATCTCACCCGACCGACCGATGAGTTCCGTTCTTTCCGCTTCGAACATGAGTGCCGTGTCGGTACTGTGACACCACGTCCGGACGTCGTCCGATGTGCGCGCCGCGATGATGAGCCGCACCGGCTCGCCGTGGGCGCCGTGGGTCACGGTATAGCTCTCAACCGTGGCGACGCCGTCTCGCTGCTCGCTGACGCACCGTGCCAGAGCGTCAACGTCTCGCTGCGGACTTGACCAGCGAAATGCCTCGCGCGGGGGAGAAGCGGAGTACACCCCCCACGAGTGCTTCGTGCAGAACCAGCCGAGCCCGGTGACGAGTCCTCGGCTCGTCGGATCACCGCGAAGGACTTCGACCATTGACGCGAGAGCGTGGGTGACGTAGTTATTGCCGGGGCCGCCGCCGAACGTGAGCCCGCCGGTCACGGTCGGAACTCGTCCGGGATCGAAGGCGTCAACACCCAGCACGTCACACGCGCTCTGGACGACGGTGGGAAAACAACTGTAGAGGTCGAGGTGTGCGAGCACGTCACCCTCGACACCGAAGCCGTTCATGCTTTGCCAAAGGGCGCGCATCGCGGGCGAGTCATCGAGCTGTGGCCGATCTGAGATCAGCCAGTGGTCGTTGGCGTCGGCGCCGCAGTGGGGAAAGACCAGGCGATCCTTGGCGACGCCGAGCGACACGGCGTGCTCGTAGCTCGTCATGATCACGCACGCCGCCATGTCGACGGGCATGTTGGCCATTAAGAGCTTCGTGTAAGGGAATGCGACCATCCGGTTCCCGGGACTTGGCGTCGTGATCGCGTCAGATGATGGTGCGCTCTGAATCCACGCGTACGGTTTTTTCGACGCGACGCGAGCGAAGTTCGACCAGAGACGGCCGAGGTGATCGCGCTGCTCGTCGAGCGTCCAGCCGAGACGCGCGCGTCGTGCGTTCTCGAAGAGCGGATACACGTTCGTCGGGAGATTCAGACCCTGGCCGTATTCGGCGGCCGTGAGTGGCGTCGGATCGTTCGTCGCCATCAACGGGCTCGCTACGTCATCGCTTTGCGTCACCCAGTTGAGTTCCCGTGACTCACGCTTTGCCAGGAGTCGGGCGTACATCGCCTCGGCGCCCACGAGCGCGACGCACCGCGTTTCACCGGCGAGGATCCGCCTCGCGGCGTCGTTGATGAACCTCTGTGGCGTGTTACCGCCCACGCTCAAGAGACGCGTCGCGACGTCCAGTCCGAGTCGTTGCGCGACCAAGAGCGCCGGATCGTTCGTGTGCCAGGTGAAAGAGGCGACGGCAGTGATCTCGTCGATGTTCGCCAACATCGCCGCCGCGCCAGTGTCGATGGCCGCGCGTTCGAGGGCGTCGGCCATGAGATCCAACGGCGTACGACCCGTGGCGTACGACGCGTCGGCGCTCGATCGATCGGTGACCTGTCCCACGCCGACGAGAACGGGCGTGCGGGGCGCAACGGTCACTCCAGAAGTATTGCGGACCTTCGAAGCGCTGATTTGCAAAGGTAGGGTTACTTCGTGCGTATCGCTCTCGGTTCAGATCACGCTGGCTATGACCTCAAGACCGCGCTCGCGAAAGCCCTAACGGATTGGGGCTACGACACGCTCGATCTCGGGACTCAGAACGCCACCGATTCGGTCGACTACCCGGACTTCGGCGCCGCCGTTGGTCGGAGTGTGGCGTCGGGCGACTGCGACCTCGGCGTCGCGGTCTGCGGATCGGGGATCGGTATCGCCATCGCCGCGAACAAGGTGCCCGGAGTGCGCGCCGCCGTCGTCCACGACGTCACCTCGGCCCATCTCGCTCGCGAACACAACCACGCGAACGTTCTCTGCCTCGGCGCACGACTCACCGGCTCGACGGTCGCGCTCGAGGCGCTCGGCGCGTGGTTGAAGGCGGCGCCGGCCGACGGACGACATCTGGCTCGGATCGCCAAATTGGATCGACTCGACGAGCACCTCGTCGACGACGAAAGGTAAATCATGACCACTTCACCCTTTGACGCGTGGATCACGAACGACGACGAGGTCACGGCGCTGCTCGCCCAAGAGTGGCAACGCCAGACGACGACCGTGCAACTGATTGCGAGCGAGAACTTCGCCTCGGCCGCCGTGCTCGCCGCGACGGGATCGATTCTCACCAACAAGTACGCCGAGGGCTATCCCGGGCGCCGCTACTACGGCGGCAATCAGGTGGTCGACGAGGTCGAGGACCTCGCGCGAAGGCGTCTCACGGCGCTGTTCGGCGCCGACCACGCCAACGTGCAGCCGCATAGCGGCGCCAACGCGAACGTGGCCGTCTACCAGGCATTGCTGGAACCGGGCGACACGATCCTCGCGATGCGACTCGATCAAGGCGGTCACCTGACACACGGATCGCCGGCCTCGATCACCTCGAAGTGGTGGCACTTCGTCGCCTACGGCGTGACCCCGCGCTCGGACGACCCGGAGCACCCCGGCGAGATGATCGACTTCGACAACGTGCGCGAGTTGGCGCACCAGCACCGACCGAAGATGATCCTCGCCGGCGCGACCGCCTACTCGCGACTCATCGAACCAGCACCGTTTCGCGAGATCGCCGACGAGGTCGGCGCGTTGCTGATGTTCGACTCGGCCCACGTCGCCGGGTTGATCGCTGGCGGTTCACACCCGAATCCCGTGCCGTACGCCGACGTCGTCGCCTTCACCACGCACAAGACCCTGCGGGGACCGCGCGGCGGCGCGATCCTCTGTCGTGAGGAGCACGCGAAGAAGATCGACTCGGCGGTCTTCCCCGGTCAACAGGGTGGACCGCTCGAGCACGCCATCGCCGCGAAGGCGGTCTCCTTCAAGGAGGCGGCCGCACCCAGCTTCACGACCTACACCGAGCAGATCGTCGCCAACTCCAAGGCCTTTGGCGCCGCGCTCGCGAAAGAGGGCTTCCGCAACGTGTCGGGTGGCACGGAGAATCACATGGTCCTCTTGGACCTCCGCGAGTTCGACGAGGATCTGACCGGCAAGGTCGCGCAGGAGGTGCTGGATCGCGCGGGCATCACGACCAACCGCAACACCATCCCGGATGACCCGCGCAGTCCGTTCGTCACGTCGGGGCTGCGCGTCGGCACGGCGGCCGAGACCACCGCCGGCATGAAGGAGGGTGAGTTCGAGTCGATCGCGTCGTTGATGTCACGGGCGCTGCGACACCGCGAGGACGAGGCCGTCGTGGCCGAGGTTCGCGACGACATCGCGCAACTGTGCGCCGAGTTCAACCCCTACGCCAACTTCACGAAGCAGTAGATGCACAACGTCCTCGCCTACGTCGCCGTGCTCGTGGTGGGCGCGGTCGTCACGTTGATCGCGAACGTGCCCGCGAGGAAGATCTCGTTGCGCATTGGCTACACCGCGGCGCCCGACGAGCGCAAGGTCCACCAAGTGACGACGCCCTACGGCGGCGGCGCGGCGATGTTCGTCGGGTTCTGCGTCGCGCTCATGGTCGCCATGGCGATTCCCTCACTGCGCAACATCATTACTTCCTCGCACGAGATGATCGGCGTGTTGCTCGCGGCCGGCGTGATCTTCGTGGTCGGGGTGCTGGACGACTTTCGCGAGATGAGCGCCCCGGCCAAGGTGGCCGGCCAGTTCCTCGCGGCCTCAATCCTCTACTTCAGCGGGGCCACGCTGTACCAACTCAAGCTGCCCTTCGCCGGCTTCGTCGTCCTCGGTCCTTCGATCCTGCCGATCATCACCGCGGTGTGGGTCTTCGCACTGTCGAACGCCGTCAATCTCATCGACGGCCTTGACGGACTGGCCGGGGGTATCGTCGCGATCGCCTCGGGCACCCTCTGTCTCTATGGTCTGCGCCTGGAGGCCCTCGGGCTCTTGCCGAGCAACAACATCGGACCGCTGATCGCGGCGCTGACCTGCGGGATCTGTCTCGGTTTCTTGCGCGACAACTTCCATCCCGCAAAGTTGTTCATGGGCGACGCGGGTGCACTGATGTTGGGGCTGCTGATGAGCGCTTCGACGATGGTGATCGGCGGGCGGACCCCGCCGGCGAGTGGCGTGACGTTCTTCTTCTTCGCCCCGCTCTTGATCCCGGTCTTCATCCTCGGGGTGCCGCTCATCGACGCGGTCTGGGCGTTCGTGCGACGCACGGTCTCGGGACAGGGATTTCACACGCCCGACAAGAATCACATTCATCACCGACTGATGCGCCTCGGTCACGGTCACAAGCGCACGGTGGTGATCCTGTGGCTCTGGACGGCCGTGCTCTGCAGCTTCGTGTTGCTGCCACTTTTCGATACGAAAGCGAACGCCTTCATACCCCTCGGCGTCGCGCTGTTGCTGATTGGATTGATGACGTGGTTCAGCCCCTTGGTGAATCGTCTCTACTACCGAACCGAAGAGGCGAGGCGGGTTCGCGAGGAAACGCGCCAGTGAGCGACGGGTCCGGCGAACACGAGCCGTCCACCCCTCCTGAACAGGACAACAACGTCGTCAAGGATCTGCCCGGTGTGGCTGCGTTTTTGACCATGGGAATGTCGGCGGCGATCATCATCGCGCTCTTCGTCGTGCTCGGACTTTGGGCCGACCGCGCGTGGGGGACCGCGCCGTGGGGTCTCTTAATCGGGATAGCATTAGGGACGGTCGCCGCCGTGGTGAGCGTGGTAAAGCAAGTCCGGCGTTTCCTTTAGAAACCCATTGCTCGTGCTAGACAATCTCCCAACCGACACGCTGCCACGCCTCCTCCGTCGCACCACTCTTTCAGCCATCATCGTCGGTGCGGTGGGCTTCGTCGTGGCCCTCCTTGTCGCCCCTCCGCTCGCGGCGTTGGGCGTCGTCATCGGGGTCGCCATGGCGATCATGAACCTCCGCTTCCTCGATGGGCAGGCCGCCAAGGTCGAACTTCGTGGCGAACAGAGCACGAAGGCCGTCCGCCGCCAGCTCGGGAGCAAGACCACCCTCCGGCTGGCCGTGATGACGGTGATCGTCATCGGCGTCGTCTTTCTGAACGCCCCCTTAGGAATCGGTATTGTGTCAGGGCTCGTGCTCTATCAGATCGTATTTATCGCCAACGTCATGCGAATCGTGACAAGTCAAGGAGGACTGGGGTGAAGATGCTGTACGCCGCCAAGACGATTGAAGTCGGCGTGCACCCCCACCTCAAGATTCTCGGTCTCTCGATCGACTACGACATCGTCCTGTCGACCCTGCTCGCCGTGGCAATCGTCCTGTATCTCGGCTTTCGGATGCGCGCGAAGGTCACCGACGGCGTCCCGGGCAAACTGCAGCTGTTCTGGGAGATCATCGTCACCATGGTGGGCGACCTCGCCGCCTCCGCGGTCGGACCCAAGGGCAAGAAGTTCATCCCGATCGGCGTCACGGTCTTCCTCTTCATCCTGGTATGCAACTGGATCGGCTTCATCCCCTCGGCGATGCACCCGGGACAGTCCGGCGAGATCCTGCCGGCCCCGACGAGCGACGTCAATCTGCCGCTCGCCATGGCGCTACTGGTCATCGTGTGGGTCCACGTCGAGTCCGTTCGCGCGCGGGGCATCCGGGGCTACTTCCGGCACTACACGAAGCCGTATACCGCGCTGACCCCGATCAACGTCGTCGAGGAGATCACCAAACCGATCACGCTGACCTTCCGACTCTTCGGCAACCTCTTCTCGGGCGGCCTGATGATCGTCGTCGTGGCCGCGCTCGCGCCGTTGGCGCTCGGTCCGTTCGAGATCTTCTGGAAGCCCTTCGACCTCGCCATCGGCGCGATCCAGGCCTACATCTTCATGCTGCTCACGATCATCTACTTCGGTATGGCGATGAGCCACGAGGAGGAGCACGAAGCGGTACAAGAGCTCCACACCCATCAGGCAGTACTCGAGACTTCGCAGTAACACCAACCAGGAGGAATAGAACATGGCAACACAAACACTCGAAGGTGCGATCAGCATTGCGGGTGCACTCGTCGGCGGCGGTATGGCGCTCGGTGGTGGCGCGATCGGCGCGGCGATCGGCGACGGCCTGGCCGGTAGTCAGACCATCGCGGCCATCGCTCGTCAACCCGAGATCGAGAACAAGGCCCGCCAGTACTTCTTCTTGACGGTGGGACTCGTCGAGGCGATGTACTTCATCAACCTGTTGTTCATGGTCGTCTTCGTCTACGTCTTCGCCAAGATCAAGTAGCCGGTGCTTCGCACTCCGGTCTGCGTTCACGGTGAACACCACTACTTATAGAAGGGCATTGAGATGATCGCTACGTCAGTCTTCCTCCTCCCCAATGACACGTTCTTCGTTGAACTTGCGGCGGTGGCGGTGATTCTGTTCCTCATGACGAAGTACATCCTGCCGCCCCTCAACAAGGCGATGGAGGCCCGTCAGGAGAAGATCCGCGAGTCACTCGAGGCCGCCGACGCCGCCAAGGCCGAAGCGGCCGCCGCCGGCGACGAACGTCAGCAACTACTGAGCGCCGCGAGGGATCAAGCGCGCGACATCGTCGCCGCGGCCCAAGCGACGTCGGACCAGATCAAGGCCGAGTCGGCCGGTCGGGGCCAGGTCGAGTACGAGCGCATCGTCTCCTCGGCAGTCGCGGAGGTCGACACTGCTCGACAACGCGCCATCGACGAGGCATCGGCGCGCATCGGCGAAGTCGTCTTCGACCTCGTCAACCAGATCGTCGGTCGCGAAGTGGACGAGAGTTCGCACCAAGACCTCGTGCGAGAAGCGGTCGCCGCCTTGAACGTCGAAGCGGCCAGGGGATCTCGCAACTAATCATGCTGCCCAAGCTCGAAGGATACGCCGCTGCCCGATTGGGCTCCCTGGACGCCGCCGCACTCGCGACGGTGGTCTCGGAGCTCGCGTCGATCGAACGGACCGTTCTCGGTCAGGCGGAACTGCGCGCGGTCCTCACCGACACGTCGATCGCCGCGGCCTCACGCGGACTGATCGTGCACGATCTCTTGAACACGAAGGTGCACGCCGTCACGCTGCAGGTCGCGGTCTACGCCGCGAGTCACGCGCCGGCCCAGGAGGTCCCGCATTCGCTGGGGGAGTTGGCCTTCGCGGCCCATGAGCTGTTGCAGAACGGCGACTTCCCACTTGGCGGTCTCGCGCTCCTGGCCTCGCGTCAGCGCGTCGCGGGATTCGCCGACGCGATGCTCGACGAGATCGACTCGCAGAACTTCGACGGCATCGAAGACGAACTCTTCCGCTGGGCGCGCACCGTCGACGCCAATCTCGAACTCCGACGTCTCTTGCTCGACCGTGACGCCGACGTCGAGTCGCGACTGGGTACCGTGCGCGCACTCCTGGCTGGCAAGGTCGACGACGTCACGCTAGCCCTCGCACTCTTCGTCATCGAAGGCGGTCGCTCCCGGGACGTGGTCGGCACGCTGGACTATCTCGTGGACTACGTCGCCCGGGCACGCGACTGGCGCGTGGCGCGCGTCCACACCGCCCGGACCCTCGACGACCAGAGTCGAGACGATCTCGTCGCGTCGCTCAGCTCCCTCACGGGAAAGAACGTCGATCTCCAAGTCGACGAGGATCCCGAGTTGCTCGGCGGCGTGCTCGTCGAGATCGGCGACTTGCGACTCGACGCCACGACCAAGGCGCGCCTCGGCGCGCTGCGTGACGCCGTGACGCCCGGCCACCTCTACGAATCATCGATGAATCGAAATGACTAAGAGAAGGAATCTGTGATGACAGAGCTCACCATCAGCGCCAACGAGATCACCGAGGCCCTGCGAAAGCACGTGACGGAGTTCAACCCTGCCGTCGGTGCCGAACAGGTCGGTCGGGTCGTCGAGGTCGGCGACGGCATCGCACGCGTCTCCGGACTGCCGTCAGCCAAGGTCAACGAACTTCTCGAGTTCGAAGACGGCACGCTGGGACTCGCGATGAACCTCGACGAGGACACGATCGGCGCCGTCGTACTCGGCTCGGTCGACACCATCGAAGAGGAGCAGGTCGTTCGTGCCACCGGTCGCATCTTGAGCATGCCCGTCGGCGACGCGCTGCTCGGGCGCGTCGTGAACGCGATCGGCGAACCCATCGACGGCAAGGGTCCACTGGTAAACCCCAAGGAGCGCCGCATGGAGATCCAGGCACCGGGCATCACCGGGCGCCAGCCGGTCTCCGAGCCGCTCCAGACCGGCATCAAGGCGATCGACGCGATGACCCCCGTGGGTCGCGGACAGCGCGAGTTGATCATCGGTGACCGCAAGACCGGCAAGACGACGGTCGCGATCGACACCATCCTGAACCAGAAGGGCCAGGGCGTGAAGTGCATCTACGTCGCGGTAGGTCAGAAGAACTCGTCGGTCGCCCAGACCGTGAAGGTCTTAGAGGACTTCGGCGCGCTGGAGTACTCCGTCGTCGTGGTCGCCTCCGCCGGCGACCCCGCGCCGTTTAAGTTCCTCGCCCCCTACGCCGGTTGCGCGATCGGTCAAGAGTGGATGGACTCGGGCGAGCACGCGTTGATCGTCTACGACGACCTCTCGAAGCAGGCCGAGGCGTATCGACAGATCTCGCTCCTCCTGCGTCGGCCGCCGGGTCGCGAGGCCTACCCCGGTGACGTCTTCTACCTGCACAGTCGCCTGCTCGAGCGTGCCGCGAAGTTGAGCGACGAGCGTGGTGGGGGATCGCTCACCGCTCTGCCGATCATTGAGACCAAGGCCGGCGACATCTCGGCCTACATCCCCACGAACGTGATCTCGATCACCGACGGACAGATCTTCTTGCAGTCGGACCTCTTCTACTCCGGCGTGCGACCGGCCATCGACGTGGGCAACTCGGTCTCGCGTGTGGGTGGTAACGCCCAGATCAAGGCGATGCGCGCCGTCGCGGGCACCCTCAAGATCGACCTCGCCCAGTTCCGTGACCTCGAGTCCTTCGCGACGTTCGGTTCCGAGCTCGACAAGTCGTCCCAACGTCAGCTCGACCGCGGCTACCGCCTCACCGAGTTGCTGAAGCAGGGACTGAATGCGCCGATGCCCGTCGAAGAACAGTGCGTCACCCTCTACGCCGGCACCAAGGGCTGGGTGGACACGATCCCGGTGGCGGACGTGCGACGATTCGAGTCCGAGCTGTTGACGAACTTCCGCGCCCAACACGCCGACCTGCTCACGACGATTCGCGAGACCGGCGCGCTGCCCGAGACGGACGCGCTCGACGCGGCGATGCAGTCATTCGTGAACGGCTTCGCCGTCTCACATTCGTAGGCCGTAGAGAACTAGCGAGAAAGGAGGAGCAATGCCCGGCGGACAGGAACGGATCCTGCGGCGACGCATCAAGTCGGTGCAGTCCACGCGAAAGATCACCAAAGCGATGGAACTCATTGCCGCCTCCCAGATCTCGCGCTCCCAGGCGCGCATCGTCGCCAACCGTCCGTATCGCGACGGCATGCGACGCATCATCGTCGAAGCCGCGAAGGCCGATCCGGCCGGCGCCGCGAAGCTACTCGCGGCGCCCGAACACGTCGAGTCATCCGTCGTCCTGGTGCTCACCGGCGACCGTGGACTCTCCGGGGCCTACAACTCATCGGTGATGCGCGCCGGCGAGCGGCTCGTACGCCGACTCGAAGGCGAGGGATCGGCCGTCCGTCTCTTCAGCGTCGGGAAGAAGGCGGGAGCCTTCTACCGGTTCCGCGGTATCGAACTCGAGCACGGCTTCGTCGGCATGTCCGATCGCCCGACCTTCTCGGACGCCCAGCGCATCGCCGCGACCGTCGCCGCGCCATTCCTGGCCGGTGACGCCCAACAGGTCCTCTTGGTCTCGACGAGATTCCTCTCGGCGGCGACCCAGAGCGTGGACGTGCGACAGCTCCTCCCGCTCCAGATGCCTGACGTGACCGACGACGAAGGTCCGAAGGTCTTGAAGGGCTACACCGAGTTCGAGCCGGAGGTCGAGAAGCTCCTCACGACACTCGCGCCCAAGGCGCTCGAGAGTGAGATCTTCTCCGCGCTCTTGGAGGGCGCGGCCTCGTTTCACGTCAGCCAGCAGCGCGCCATGGCCGCCGCTACGGACAACGCCGATGAGCTCGCGCAGACCCTCCGTCGCATCATGAACCGGGCCCGTCAGGACTCGATCACCACCGAAATCATGGAAATCGTGGGCGGCGCCGAAGCGCTCCGCTCGGGAAAGTGAGAAAGAAATGACCATCGCACCGGAAAAGACCACGTTCGAGACGGGTCGCGTCGTCGCGATCGCCGGTCCGGTCATGGACGTGGAGTTCCCGCCGCACGCCCTGCCCGAGATCAACCACGCGGTCGAAGTCGACATCGTGATCGACGGCACCACGATCACCGTGACCGGTGAAGTGGCCCAGCAGATCGGCGAGGGTCGCGTTCGCTGTGTGTGCATGAAGCCGACCGACGGACTCGTGCGCGGCGCCGTCGTGCGCCAGACCGGTCGCGGCATCACCGTGCCGGTCGGCGACGCCGTCCTCGGCCACGTCTTCAACGTCGTCGGCGAGTCACTCGACACCGACGACATCGGTCCGGTCGAGGACTACTGGGAGATCCACCGCAGCGCGCCGGCCTTCGACCAGCTCGAGCCGCACGCGACGATGTTCGAGACCGGCATCAAGGTGGTCGACCTCCTCGCCCCCTACGTCCAGGGCGGCAAGATCGGCCTCTTCGGCGGCGCGGGCGTCGGCAAGACCGTCCTCATCTTGGAGATGATCCGTCGCGTGGCCGAGCTCCACGAAGGCGTCTCGGTCTTCGCGGGCGTCGGTGAGCGCACCCGTGAGGGCACCGACCTGCTGTTGGAGATGCGCGACTCGGGCGTCATCGAGAAAACCGCCCTCGTGTACGGGCAGATGGACGAACCGCCGGGTGTGCGACTCCGTGTCGCGCTGGCGGCGTTGACGATGGCGGAGTACTTCCGTGACGTCAAGAACCAGGACGTCCTCTTGTTCGTCGACAACATCTTCCGTTTCGTGCAGGCGGGCTCGGAGGTCTCGACCCTGCTCGGTCGAATGCCGAGTGCGGTGGGCTATCAGCCCACGCTCGCCGACGAGATGGGCGAGCTCCAAGAGCGCATCACCTCGACGCGCGGTCGCTCGATCACGTCGGTGCAGGCCGTCTACGTTCCGGCCGACGACTACACCGACCCGGCCCCGTTCACGACGTTCACCCACCTCGACGCCACGACCGAACTCAGCCGTCAGATCGCGGCACTCGGCATCTACCCGGCGGTCGATCCACTGGCCTCGACGTCGAACATCTTGGCGCCGGAGATCGTCGGCGATCGCCACTACAACATCGCGCGACAAACCCAGCAGATCCTGCAGCGCAACAAGGAGCTGCAGGACATCATCGCGATCCTCGGACTGGATGAGCTGTCCGAGGAGGACCGCATCACGGTCACGCGAGCGCGCAAGATCCAGCGCTTTTTGTCACAGCCGATGTTCGTGTCGAAGGTCTTCACTGGTATCGACGGCATCAACGTGCCGGTCCAGGAGACGATTGAGTCATTCGAGCACCTGGTGAAGGGCGACCTGGACGAGTATCCGGAGCAGGCGTTCTTGAACGTGGGCGGCGCCTCGGACGTCGAGCGCAAGGCCGCCGAACTTCAAAAGGCGTAGTGGTGGCGACGCTCAAGGTTGAAATCGTGACCCCCGAGGCACCGCTGTGGGTTGGCGAGGCGACGGCGCTGATCGCGCGTTCCTCGGAGGGTTGGTTCACCGTGCTGCCGGAGCACATGGACATGGTGGGCAACGTGGTGCCGAGTGTCGTACGCGTGGACACGACCGAGGGCGAGATCGCCATCGCGGTGCACGGCGGGTTCTTTCAAGTGGGACCCGGCGACGCGGAAGATGAGACACTCGCCACCGTGCTCGCGGGTATCGCGGAGAAGGTCAACGAGATCGACGTCGCGCGCGCTCAAGCGGCCAAAGAGTCCGCCGAAGCCGAGATCGCCGCGGACAGTCGCAACGAGCAAGAGTCGGCCGAGAGTGCGCTGGCAAAGGCGGCACTCGAACGGGCGGAACTGCGACTCGGCACAGCGAAGTCGTAGGCGCGTCGCGGACGCTTAGCGCGCGGACACGTAGTCCAGAAGATCCTTCTTCTCGTGTTCCAGTTCGTCGAACCGGGCCTTCACGACGTCACCGATCGAGATCATGCCGACGAGCTGACCTTCGTGCACGACCGGGAGGTGACGGATGCGCCGCGCGGTCATCAGTCCCATCAATTCGGTTACCGTGGTGGACTCGTCGCACGTTTGCACGTCGGTCGTCATGAGTTCGGCGACGGTGGTCTCGAGCGCCTCGGCCCCACTGGTGGCCAGGGCTCGCACCGCGTCGCGTTCGCTGAAGATCCCGACCAGCGGCGGCGTCGGGCCGGTGACGACGAGAGCGCCGATGCCACGCTCCTTTAGCAACGTCAACGCGTCGCTGACGGTGCGCTCCTGAGAAATCGTGGCGACGTCAGGACTTTTGTTCGCTAAGAGATTCGAAACCTGCACTACGACCTCCTGGTAGAAGACGATGTATCAGAGTCCGATGGGCTCTAGTGCGGACCTTACGACGACGAGGTCTTGTTCGCAATCGGACGAGCGGTGCGAAGGTCCCGATATTCACGCTTCGTGAACAATCGGTCAAGTGTCAGAAGCCGGCGGACGTGAACTCTTCGAGTTTGTTACGACGGTGGAAGGTCTCGATCGTGCGCACGGTGCCCGAACGCGATCGCACGACCATCGACTGCGTGGTCGCGCCGAAGTCGTGGAAGCGCACGCCGCGCAAGAAGTCGCCGTCGGTGATCGCGGTCGCGGAGAAGAAGCAGTTGTCACTGGCCACCAGGTCGTCAGTCGTCAGGACGCGCGAGAAGTCGTAGCCCAGTGCTTCGGCGGCACGTCGTTCCTCCTCGTTGCGTGCGATCAACATGCCCTGGATCTCGCCGCCGAGACCCTGTAACGCCGCTGCGGCAATGACGCCTTCCGGCGTGCCGCCCACCCCGATGAGAATGTCGGCGCCCGAGTTTGGCCACCCGGTCGCGATCGCCCCGGCCACGTCACCGTCAGAGATGGAGAGCACCCGCGCGCCCGCTTCACGGACCTCCTCGAGAAGCTTGTCGTGACGCGGGCGATCGAGGACGACCACGCCCAGCTCGGGTATCGGCTTCTTCAGCCGCTTGGACAGTTCGGTCAGGTTGTCGGTCACCGAGGCGTTGATGTCAACCGAGCCGCGCGCGCGCGGACCAACGGCGATCTTGTTCATGTAGACGCACGGACCGGGATTGAACATGGTGCCGCGCTCCGAGAGCGCGATGACCGACAGGGCGCCGTTGCGCCCCATCGCCGTGAGCGTTGTCCCGTCGACGGGATCGACGGCGATGTCGACCAGTGGCGGTCGTCCGTCGCCGATCTGCTCACCGTTGTAGAGCATCGGCGCGTCATCTTTCTCGCCCTCACCGATGACGACGATGCCGTCCATCGCGACCCCGCCCAACACGTAGCGCATCGCGTCGACCGCGGCGCCGTCGGCCGCGATCTTGTCACCGCGCCCAGACCACCGCGCCGCCGCGATCGCCGCGGCCTCGGTGACGCGGATCAACTCCAGCGCAATGTTGCGGTCCGGTTGGTACGGTTGGAGCACGTCGCCAGCGTACTGTTCGAGACCTCTTCCACCTCGTCCCGGGGCCATTTCTCCTCACCGGCAATACTTGTAGGGTGACAACCCTCGTCGTGAAGCCCGCCGGCGCGCTCTTCGGCGACGTTCGGGCCTACGGCGCAAAAAACGCGGTGCTCAAGGAGATGGCGGCCTGCCTCCTCGCCACCGGCGAGCACCACCTGACCAACGTGCCCCACATCACCGACGTGGGAATGATGACCGAACTGCTGGAGGCGTTGGGTTGCACGGTGACCCGACCGGCCGACCACGAGATCTCGGTCGTCGTGCCCGACGCGCCCAGCCTGCATCCCGTCGCGCCGGCGCGACTGTTCGAGGCGATGCGGGCCTCGATCGTGATTCTCGGGCCACTCCTCGCGAGGTGCGGCCGAGCGGACATGGCGTTACCGGGCGGCGATGACTTCGGCCAACGACCGATCAACTTCCATACCGATGGCCTGACCGCGATGGGCGCGACGTTCCACAACGACCGCAACTTCATTCGCGCCACCATCGACCGGCCCCGACTGCGGGCCGCGCGCATCACGCTCGAGTACCCGAGCCATACGGCGACCGACAACCTGCTCATGGCCTGCGTGCTCGCCGAAGGCCGCTCCGTGATCGACAACGCCGCCAGAGAGCCCGAAGTCGAAGACCTCGGAAAGCAGTTGATCGCGATGGGCGCGCGCATCGAAGGATTGGGAACGTCCCGACTTACCATCGACGGCGTCGAAGAGTTGCAACCGGCCCGACATGACGTCGTGACCGACCGCGTCGTCAGTGCAACGTATCTCGCGTCGGGCCTGATCACGGGCGGTGAGGTGCGCGTGATCGACGCGCATCCGGAGCACATGGAGATGCTTCTACGAAAGATCGAGGCGATGGGCGGCGACGTCGACGTCGCCGGACCTGGCGTCGCCGCGCGCGGACCGCAGACACTCCGGGCCTGTGACGTCGCAACGTTGCCCTACCCCGGGGTGGCCACGGACTACAAACCGCTCATCACCACGATGCTGAGCGTCGCCGACGGTGTCTCGGTGGTCACCGAGAATCTCTTCGTCGGTCGATTTCGTTACGTCGATGAGCTCGTTCGACTCGGGGCGAGCATCACAACCGAGGGCCATCACGCGATGATCCGCGGCGTCGATCACCTCACAGGTACTTCGGTGCACGCGAGCGACATCCGTGCCGCCGCCGCGTTGATCCTCGCGGGGTTGGTCGCCGACGGCGAGACGACCGTCACGGGACTCGAGCACATGGACCGCGGCTACGACGACTTCGTTGGGCGCCTCCGGCACCTGGGCGCGAATATCGAACGGTTCTCGTGATCTCCTCTGATCCCGCCGAACTCGTCGAGGAGGCCCGCGAAGGTTCGCGAACCGCGCTGGCGCGTCTCTTGACCTTCGTCGAGTCGGGTGGCCCCAATCAAATGGCGACCGCGGCCCTCGTCTATCGCGAAAGCGTCCCCTACGTGGTGGGCATCACTGGTCCGCCGGGCGCCGGCAAGTCCACGCTGACCGATCAGTTGATCAACGTCGTGCTCGAGCGTGGATCCTTCGGCGGCGTGGATGAGTTCAAGGAGGTGAGCGTGCTGTGCGTCGATCCGAGTTCGCCCTTCACCGGAGGCGCGATCCTCGGCGATCGGATTCGCATGCAGGGCCACGCGATGAACGAGCACGTGTTCATCCGTTCGATGGCGACTCGCGGACACCTCGGCGGACTGTCGCTCGCAGTTCCCGACGCCGTGCGCGTTCTCGGCGCGGCGAACTTTCGACTCGTCCTGGTGGAAACGGTGGGCGTGGGACAGATGGAGGTGGAGATCGCCTCCGCCGCCGACACGACCGTCGTCGTGGTCAATCCCGGGTGGGGCGACGCCATGCAGGCCAACAAGGCCGGACTACTCGAGGTCGCTGACATCTTCGTGATCAACAAGGCCGACCGCGCCGGCGTACGAGAGACTCGTCGCGACCTCGACCAGATGCTGGACCTCGGCGGCGCGCACGAGTGGCGTCCGCCGATCCTCGAGACCGTGGCGACCGACGGCGCCGGCATCACGGAACTCTGGGACGCGGTGGTGACTCATCGAAGCTTCATCGAGAGCGGCCAACTCGACGAACGCCGACGCGCGCGAATGCGCGTCGAACTCGACAAGGTCCTCAACGCGATCGTGCAGTCGCGCGTGGGCGCTTTGGCGCACGGCAACGCCTACGAGCGCCAGATCGATTCGTTGCTCGCCGGCTCGACCGATCCCTACCGAGCGGCCGAAGAACTGTTGCGCGAGACATGATCGCCACGTCGATCACGTACGACCTGATCTTCGTGATCCACCTCATGGCGGCGGTGGACACGCTGATCGTGTTCATCGTGATGCGCAGCTCCGCCCAGGGGATCGTGCGCGGCGTTGACGAGTCGGTCCAGCGCAAGCGGTTCCCGAATCGACGCAACTGGGCAGCGCGCGTCGTCCACGTGCTGCCGATCACGGGACTCATCATGTCGTTGAGCGGTGACAAGTCCGTGTCGTTGTCCAAGCCCTGGATCGACGTTGGAATCCTCTGCTACCTGGCGATCGCCGGCCACCTCGAGATGCGGACACTGCCGCGGGAGCGAGCACTTGCCACGAGGATCGAGGAAGACGGCGTGGCGCCGCCCGAGAGTGGGCGCTCGCTCGTGAAGTCGATCGACGTGCTGCTCCTCCTCATCGCCGTAGCGTTGATTTCGATGTTGGTGCAGTATTAGTCGAGGGGTATCCAGCTGACGTGAGGGTGTCGACCTTGAGTCGCGTTGCCATCGTCCCGTCAATCCGAGACCGTTCAGTTGATATCGAACTCGTTGCCTTCGGGATCCCTGAGTGCGACCGCGTAGTGGTCCACGCCCTCTTCGAGATCCCCTCCTAGGTCGCTGAGGAGAGTCGCCCCTAAATCGCACAGCCGCAGCGCTTCGGTGTCGACACGTTGCTTGCGGATCGCAATCGGCAGGTCTCGTCCGCCGCTGGCGCTGATGTCGATGTGAAGACGATTGGTCGTGACTTTGCTGTCGGGTACCACCTGTATCCAGATTCGAGGTCCGGCGCCCTCCGGATCGATGATGCAGTCCGTCCCACGGCCGAGCCACGACTCGGGTAGCCCGATGTCGCGACGCCAGTCGTCCCAGGAGGCGAAGTCGCCCGGCGGCGGCTCAAGCACGTAGCCCAAGGCCTCGGCCCAGAATCGCGCCAGCGGTTCTGGGTGTCCCACGCAATTGATGACGAGCTGATATTTGACAGACATGGTCCTCCTGAAGCCGGGCGCCGACGCGCAACGGCACGATAAGTGTGACGGGAGCCTGTCACGTATTGCTACACCCGCGCTTAGAGAAAGCTGGCGTGTCCCACCATGCCGGCCGCGACGGTGGCGTTCGTTGCCTCGTCAATGAGGACGAAACTTCCGGTCACGCGGTTCGCGCGGTAGTCGTCGACAACCAAGAGGTCGGCGGTCTGCAACGTGGCGAGGCCGATGTCATTCGTGTTCAATGACGTCGATTCGTCGATGTCGAGTTTCTCGATGTCGATGACGCCGTTGATGAGTTTGACGCGAACCGGCGTGACCTTTGACGTGTGCTTCATCTTCAGGCGCTGACCGATCACGAGCGGCTTCTCACCGAACCAGCAGATCGTCGTCTTGAGCTCGTTGACGACCGAGGGCAGTGGGGCCGTGGCGATCAGGTCGCCGCGTCCCGCGTTCGTCTCGTCAGCGAGTGCGACGTCGGCGGCCAGTCCCACGGTGGCGTCACTGATCTCGTCGCCGCCGAAGTTGATTGCCGTGATCGTCGTTTCGATGTTCGACGGCAGCAACGTGACGCGGTCGCCGACGTGGATCGTGTCGCCGTTCACCATGCCGGCGTAGGTGCGCCCGCCGCCCGACTGACGCAGCACCCACTGGATCGGCAGTCGCGCGCCGCGCGTCGTGGTGTGCTCCCAGGCACCGGCCTCGGAACTCTCGAGCGCTTCGAGGACGGTCGGGCCCTCGTACCAAGGGAAGTGGATCGAGCTCTCGACGACATTGTCGCCCAACAACGCGGAGACCGGGATGATGGAGACCGACACGAAATCGAGGTCACGCGCGAGGGCCTGGATCTCGTCGACCACGCGATCGAAGGCAATCTTGGACCAGTCGACCGCGTCCATCTTGTTCACCGCGACGATGATCGATCGCACGCCGAGGAGCGCCGCGATGCAGAGGTGTCGACGGGTCTGCTCTTTGAGACCCGAGGCGACGTCGAGGACGACGAGGGCGAGGTCGGCGGTCGAGGCGCCGGTCGCCATGTTGCTCGTGTACTGCACGTGTCCGGGGCAGTCCGCGATGATGAACTTGCGCGTCGGTGACGTCGCGTACCGGTAGGCCACGTCGATCGTGATGCCCTGCTCGCGCTCGGCGCGCAGCCCGTCGGTGACGAAGCTGAGGTCCAGGTCACCGACGCCGCGCCGCTCAGAGGCCTGGGCGACGGCGTGGAGCTGGTCGTCGAAGAGCTGACGGGTGTCGACCAGGATCCGTCCGATGAGCGTCGACTTGCCGTCGTCGACCGAGCCGATGGTCGCTAAGCGAAGGAGATCCTTGGTGGCGAGCTGCATCTAGAAGTAGCCTTCGCGCTTTCGATCCTCCATCGCCGTTTCCGAGAACTTGTCGTCGGCGCGCGTGGCGCCGCGCTCGGAGACGTTCGCGATAGCCACCTCGTCGATGATCGCCTCCAGCGTCGCGGCGCGCGAGATCACGGCGCCGGTGCAGTTGGCGTCGCCGACGGTGCGAAAGCGTACGGAGAGTCGCTCGACGTTCTCGTCGTCTCGTGGTTCGACGAAGGGTCCAAGAGCCAAGTACATGCCGTCGCGCAGAATGACGTCACGCTCGTGCGCGAAGTAGATCTCCGGCAAGGGCATCTCCTCGCGTTGGATGTACTGCCAGACGTCAAGTTCGGTCCAGTCCGAGAGTGGGAAGGCGCGGACACTTTCGCCGGGATTGACCTTGCCCTGGTAGATCTGCCACAGTTCCGGCCGTTGCTTTCGCGGATCCCATTGACCGAAGGTGTCACGAAAGGACAGGATGCGCTCCTTGGCGCGCGCCTTGTCCTCGTCGCGTCGCGCACCACCGAAGGCGGCGTCGAAGTTGTTGTCGTTAATCGCGTCGAGCAGCGTCACCGTTTGCAGCCGATTGCGTGAACCTAGTGCGCCGGGGTCTTGGACCTTGCCCTGGTCGATCGTGTCTTGCACTTTGGCGACGACGAGTCGCGCACCGACGCGCTCGACGGCGGCGTCACGGAAGTCGATGACCTCGGGAAAGTTCTGTCCGGTGTCGATGTGCATGACCGGAAATGGCAGCTGCTGCGGCGCGAAGGCCTTGACCGCGAGGTGCAAGAGCACCGCGGAGTCCTTGCCGCCCGAGAAGAGCAGGACCGGTCGTTCGCACTCCGCGACGACCTCTCGAAGGATGAAAATGGCGTGGGACTCCAGCAGGTCGAGGTGGTCGGTGGAGGTGGAGGTGCGCAAGGGTGTCGTCGTCATAGTCCGTGAGGTCTCCGTATATCCTAGTAAAACACTCGAGAATGTAAGGCTGTTGAGCAAATGCCCCTGATTGCACCAACCGACGACCTCCTCGATGAACTCGAATCGGTGAACGAAAGTTTCGAACGCTCGACACCGATCAAGATCCTGGAGTGGACGTTCGAACGATTCAACGACGACGTCGCGATGGCGTGTTCGTTCGAAGACGTCGCGTTGTTGCACATGGTTCATCAACTTCGTCCCAACTCTGAAATCATCTTCTTGGACACGCTCGGACACTTTCCCGAGACACTGGAATACGCGTCGCGTATCGAACGCGAGTGGTCACTCAATATGACGCGCACGACGCCCGCCAGCGACGCTGACGCGTGGCCCTGCGGCACCGAACGCTGCTGCGCACTTCGCAAGGTCGAGCCGCTCGGACGCGCGGTCGCCGGGAAATCGGCGTGGATCACGTCGGTGAAGCGCGTCGACGCACCGACGCGTGCCAACATGAAAACCCTGATGTGGGATGAGAAATTCAAGCTCGTGAAGGTGAACCCGCTCGCGACGTGGAGTGACGACGACGTCGCCTACTACTTGTCGTCGCACGATCTGCCCGAACACCCACTTTGGGCGCAGGGCTACGCGTCGATCGGTTGCGCCGCGATGACCGAGCAGCCGCAGGTGGCGGGGGACCGTCGATCGGGTCGTTGGGTCGGTGCCGACAAGGAAGAGTGCGGCCTCCACGAGGTGTGACATCCACCAAAAACCTTTAAAACGCTTGTAACTTTGACTGCAATGTCAAGGTGGCGTGCGGTGGGGTATGTCCGATGGTTCTAATAATCCTCGCCCTCTTCTGGATAGCCCTGCTGTCACCCGTGGCCATTCGCTGGCTCCGTGACGGCGGTCCCGAGCGCTCCATTCAGTCCTTTCACGCCGAGCACGAGGTACTGAGTCGCCAGGAGTACGCCGTCAATCCGGCCCACCGCCTCGATCGGCCCGACGAGACCGAAACGGGCCTTCAGATACCGGCTCGGCGGTCCCGACTGACCGTCGTACACGCCGACGACACGTACCGCTCACTGGAGTCGCGAAGTTCGTGGGACGAGTGGAGCGCGGACTACGACTTCGACGACGAACCGACCAACGAACGCGACTCGATGAACCGCTATGCCGCCGCCTACTCGTCGGTGCCCAACGAGGTCACGACACGACGAAGCTACCGAGAACCGAGTCGTCGCCGAACGATGAAGTCGCGACGTCAAATGATGTTCGTGCGTCTCGTCCTCGCGTCGGCGGTTCTGACCACACTCGCGTTCACGGTTGGCTACTCATTGATCTTGGACGTCGCGGTCGCGTCGTGGGTCTGCATCGTGTCCTACGTCGCGCTCGCGCTCTACGCGGTCTCGCAGGGTTACCTGAACGAATCGTCGCTGCCGTTGCGTCTGACCCAGCCACGCAAACTCGCGTCGGTCCAGCGACTCTATGACGTCGTGTCACCTCGTTACGAAGATGAGTACGAGACGGAGTTCGAAGAGGATGACGAGTACAACGGCTGGGAGCGCCAATCACAGCCTCGTCGCGCGTTGGGCTAAAGTTGGTACCTCTTCGGGGGTGTAGCTCAATTGGTAGAGCGCTACGTTCGCAATGTAGAGGCAGTGGGTTCGAATCCCATCACCTCCACGAAGTCAGCATGAAATCTGCAGGTGGACCGCGCCCATGAGTGGCACGGGCGGGCCCGGTACCGGCGTTCAAGTAACGACGCAACACGCGCCAATTGCATTCCTCTTTTTGCTTTTTAAGACGAATATCCTCATCGACGGCGAACGACGTTTCGTGAAGTGGGGATCGAATTACTTCGGCCTCGAACCGGGTCACCATTCGATCGAGATCGGGTTCCGATATTTCTTCGGCAGCAACATGGGTCGGGCGAACGCGGAGTTCGACGTGGCACCCGGTGAGGTGTGTCAGGTGACGTATCGTCCCCCGAACCAAGTCTTCGCCCACGGCACGATCATCCTCGACTGAAACCGCGTCACGTGAGAATCAGTGAGAACTACTTCTTCTTGGCTCGATCGGCGAGTACCGTCTCATTGGCCCTCACGGCGTCGCGAATCAGTTGCTTGAACGCCGCCTCGTTGATCTTCTCCGCTTCGCGAAAGTCGATCGCGCGCCGCACGTTCCCTTCCAGACTCGAATTGAAGAGCTTCTTCGGATCCTTCACGGTGGCGCCGCGAAAGAAGGTGAGTTTCACGACCTCTTTGTAGACCTCACCGGTGCAGATGCCGCCGTCGTGGCTCCAGACGGGAACACCCGGATTGGTGGGTTTCACCCACTTCCACTCTTCTTGAACATCGGGATCGGCGTCGTGGATCAGTTGACGAAGCCGCGCCAGCGTCGCACCGCGCCAGTCGCCGAACTCCTTGATTCGATTGGTGATGTTGGTTGGGGCGTCGTCGTCTTTGGATGGTTTCGTGGGCATGTTTTCCTCCACCGGCACTTTAGGACGAACTTCGAGCACGACTCACGACTGACTCGTCAGCTTGCCGCACTATTACGAATTCCGTAGTAACGTCGGATTGACTGGAGGCGGCGGTGGAATCGAAGCGACTGGGACGAACGCAGGATCCAACCATTCTCGTGTTGACGAGCTTGACCGGTGGTCCGAAGCACGGGTACGCCATCATCAAGGACATCGAAGAGATGACTGGCACGGTCTTCGGCCCCGGCACGCTCTACGGCGTTCTCGTGCGACTCGAGGAGGAGGGTCTCGTCGTCGCGCTGCCGTCGAAGGATCGACGGCGTCCGTATCGAATCACGGGCGAGGGGTCGGCGGTACTCACGGAACGACTCCAGAGCGCGATGAAGGTCGCAACCATCGGACTCAAGCGGCTCGGGGCGATCGGCTGACCGTGGGACGAACGCTCGTCGACTTTGCGCTGCGTTGCTACCCAAAGTGGTGGAGCGAGAGATACGCCGAAGAAATGCGCGCGGTCATTGACGACCTCGAGGCCGAGGGCCGTTCTGGGACATCAATCGCGTCGGGCCTATTGCGCGACGCACTGCGGACTCGTCTCCAGGCTCGAGGCATGCCGCGAACATACGGAGTACTCGCGAATCGAACTAGAGCATCGGTCGCAGCCGGAACGTTGCCGTGGTTGTTGATCGTGCCGTTCCTTCTTGCGATCACCGGCAGATACGTGCTTCGTCCACACTCAAGTGAACTAATCATTGGCTATCCGTTCGTACTCATACCGTTTCGCACGAAGGCGCTGGTCGCGGGGCAGACGGTCTTCCCGGCGATATCGCACGCGTCGTGGGTCATCGGCATATCGGTGATGGTGATGCAGGCACTGTTCCTACTCACCCTTGTCGTCTTGGCCATCGGTCTCAGTTCACTGCGCTACGGGATCACGCGGGAAAGGATTCGGAATCGACGTTGGATGTACGCAGCAACGTGGGTGCCGTACTGCACCGTGTTCGGCATCGTCGGGTTGTACATCGCGCAGTTTAGTTTCAACCATCATCGCCAACCTGACGGTCCGTTAAAGAACGGTCAGGTCACCTGGGTCGGTGGACATCCCGCGTTGGCCGCACTGATGGGAAACCTGATGTGGTCGGTCGCGATCGGCGGATGGTTGATCTCGATGATCGCACTCGTGGTGGTCGCGGACCGCGCGAACGTTCCGCCTGACACGCTCCGGTTCGGTCGGACAGTCTCGGTCCTCACCGCGATCTCGCTTTCACTCACGTTCGTCGCGTTCATCGTCTGGGGCATCGCCATCAATGTGCAGAGTGCTCAGGCGCACGTTGCCGGCGTCATCGTCGCGACGTACCCGCGACATGACCTGTGGCTCCCGATGGCCTCTGTATTAGGCCTTGCGTGCGTCGCCTCCATTTGGGGTGCCGCGACGGCCCGCCGTTCGTGGCGGACTATTTACGTGCATCGTCTCTGGGACACGTAGTTCTTAGACGCGGTGCACGTCCGCGCTCATGGTCGCCGGCGCCGTTCGAGTGAGTGCGACGATGCCCGCGCACATCGCAGTGAAGGCCAACACGCCGATCGTGAGATTCAGTGCACCGTGATGCAAACGCTCACGATAGATCCAGATTCCGAGGCCGACGCTGACGATGGGATCGACGATCACGATGTAGGTCTGCGAGACGCTGAGTGGACCGACGTGCAAGGCCGCCTGTTCGCAGAGCAACCCAACGATGCCGCCGACGATCAATGCGTAGATCGGCCAGCGCGTGAACGCGCCGCCGAAGCCCAGCGCGCTGATGGAGTCGGTCGTGGCCTTGATGAACGTCGCCTCTAACGCCCACATCACCGCGGTCGCGCTCGCGAAAAGCGCCGCACGCCGAGCCGGTGAACCACCTTGCGCGAGACCGACGAGAATCACGACACCGACGAGACAGACAATCGATGGAACCGTCCACGCCGATGACATCGGAAGCAACGACCCTCCTCGGGGCGACGTCATCACGAGAAAGAGCACGAGACCCGCGCCGGTCACGAACGCCGCCATCCACGTGATGCCCCGGATCGATTGATGCAACCACAACTGTCGAAGTACTAGCGCGAGAATCAATTCCGTCACGAGGATCGGTTGCACCAACGAGAGCGGGCCGAAGTGCAGAGCGAGCGCTTGAAAGACGAGCGAGCCGCACAATGCCAACCATCCCAACAACCAAAGCGGATGCCGAAACAAGTACATGACGAACTTCCAACCCGAAGACTTGCCGACGTCACTCGTACTCGCGATGTGTTGCAGCGTCACGGCGAGCGCGTTGGTGATTGACGTGAGCACAGCGAAGAGAATCGACATCTAGGGCGCGCGGTGGTTCATCGATCGCGTTGCAACACGCCGCATCGACGAGTGCACTTTCATCGGTCGACGTGGCCCGACCCGAAAGGTGTCCAATGGGTGCGCAATCGGCATACGTCGGAGGTTAAGTCACGCACTTGGGGACATTTGACGGGGTGAGACCGACTTGCACTGCCGAGAATCACTGTTTGCCGTGATGGCGGCGACATTCATTGGCCCGAAAGAAGAGCAAAGAGACCATGGGTCTGTGGAAAACATGCGACTAATTGGTGGGAAGTTGTGCTCTGTGTGAACAAACCGGTGGAAAACGTGACAACTATTGGGCAAAAGTTCCTGATATCACCAATTCACCCGACGTTGGCTTTCAGGGTCTGGCACAGTATCACTCGTAGTTCACGTAGCACCTGTCGAATGAGACGGAGAACCGAAAGGGGATTCGGATCAGGAGGGGAGAGGGGCCTCGCAAGAGGAACAGAACTCCTCCAACGGGCAGCGGAGTTCGGTCCGCGGTCAGTAAAGACAAATGACGTGAAGTGCCAGCCGTCATGCGGTGGCCTGTCCGACACGGGCCAGCGAATGATGTGCCTTCGGGAACCCCGAGGGGCGGGTGAGCTTCGGCTCACTGGTCACTCGGGGTTTTCGGCTTTTCTGAATTGAAACCTTGCTAGTCGGCGCGTGGATAGATCCGGAAACCCTGCATCGCACGATGCGGCAGCGAGCGATAGAACTCCTGTGCGCTGTCAGTGATCAGATCCATACGACGAACACCAAGGTGTTCGAACGCGACGTCCACCAATCCGCGAGCTATGCCTTCACGTCGACGCGTTGACGCGACGACGAGCAGTGACAGGTGCGCTTGAATCGCACCGTCACCTTGCCCGTAGGCGAAGCCGATGATGACGTCATCTGACTCCGCCACGACGGCGACCACGCCCGGTGCAGTGAACACTGCGTGGGCGCGTCCGGGGTCCGCCGGGTACGACGGCCACTGTTCGGCGACGCACATCGAGAGGACCTGCTCAAGATCGTCCTTCGCGTAACGACGAAAGTTGACCGGCGAATTCATGCGATCTCAGAACAGAGTGGACGCGTCGGACTCGATCAGTTCCGGTCCGTCATTCTTCACCGAGCCCACGGCCGAACTGACGCCGTGGTGCACGAGCGTGCCGCTCGGTGCGGGCGTGATCAACTGCAGTCGCTCCTCGGGTTCGTGCGCTCGCACGTTGATCCAGGTCTCGACGTCATCGAGTTCCAGCACGACGGGCATGCGGTCGTGGATCGCGTCCATGTCGTCATTCGGCGTCGTGGTGATGATGGTGCAGGTCTTGGTCATCTCGGCGTCGGCCGGCGCCTCGGGACTTCGCCAGTACTCGTAGAGTCCCGCGAAGAGCATCGGCTGTTCGTCGGCGCGCGTGAAGAAGTGCGGCTGCTTCGCGTGGCCGGGACGGTGGTCCCACTCGTAGAAACCGTCGACGGGGATGACGCACGGTCGCTTGGCGAAGGCGGTGCGGAAGGAGGGCTTCTCGGTGATGCTCTCGCCGCGGGCGTTGAAGAGTCGATTGCCGATCTTCGGGTCCTTGGACCAACTGGGGATGAGCCCCCACAGGTAGCCGTCCATGAGACGCTCGTCGTGGCGCTCGGCCACGGCGAAGAGTTGTCGCTGCGGCCCGACGTTCCAGCTCGGGAGGGCGTCGGGATCGAAGCCCGCCGCGAGGGCGGCGTCGAGCAGCCGGGCCAGGCGTACCGGCGGGGTGAAGAGGGCGACGCGACCACACATAGGGACCATTCTGCCGTGGAAAGTAAGGCATTGGCGCGTGTGACGACGACCGGCTATCGGTGACGTGTAACTTGACAAACCCAAATACGGATATGCTCGCGAGGTGGGCGAACACCGGGCAATCTGGGCTGCAATTGCCTCGGCGCTCGCAGTGATCGGCGCTTCACCCCTTCTGCTCGGCGATCTCAACCCTTCACACATCAACTTTTGGGTGTGCTGGTCCCTCCTTGTCGGGGCGGTCGTCATCTTTGCGCTACTTGTTGCAAATCGATCTTTGCCAGGTGGCAGAGGCGCAACTAAGCCCGACCTGCATATCACTCACATACGCACTTGGGGAGAAATGCGCGTGGCCTCTATGCCAACCGAAGAAGAATCGCGTCAAGGCCAGCAAGGACTCATTGAAGTGATTGTTAAGTGTTATGCGGCGCTGCCGCCAGACGCGGCCCCAGTGCAGTTGAAAAGCGCAGAAGCGAGGATTCGGTTAGACGCTACCCACGTAGAAGTATGTGAGGGTCAAGTGTCACATTGGGTAAATCGCTTCGGAGGAGTTGAGATGTTCCCAGAGGGATTCTCGCACCCACCGCTCGTTCCTTCTGGGAAAAGCATTGAACTGAGATGTGGCTTCTACGTCGGGGCTTTTCGACCTCTCGGTGGCTCAGGTTGAACCCAACCTCACGACTGCTCTATCGAAAGTTTTCAAGTGACGGATTTACTTGAGCACATTCACCGCGCCAAGAAAATCGACGGCCAGCGGTTCAGCGTGTCGTCGGTTCCGGCTGATCATCCTCACACGGGATAGGAGCGTTCAGCACGATCGTTAAGGTCTCTTCTGGCTCCATGTCGATGTTGACCGGCTCGTCGTCGCGAGGTTCAGCCTGAAGCGCAATTCGTCAGCAGTTGTCCGCGACGAGATAGCTCGCGGTTTCCTGTTTCACGTAGTTACTCCAGTCAACGATTTTTCCTTGGTTGTCGGGAGACGTGACATTACCAATCGTCTTGGCTACGGCAGCCATAACAACAGGGTTATAGACCTGCGGGTATTTATTGCCCCTTTTCAATACAGCCAGGAGAGGCTTTTCAGCTTCCTTGAACTCTGCCTTCGTCAAGAAGGGATTCGCCATGTAGTTAGTGACGGCGTTTGAGATTTGCGAACAGTAAGCGTTGTGAGAGTCAGTGGAGGCAATCGAGTGAAGTTCGTAGGCCGAGAACAGAACCGCCAGTACGAGGATTAGGCAGGCAAACCTCTTCATCTACCTATTCTTGGTCTTCGTTCTCCTCGTCTGTGGTATCCACCTGGAGCACGATTCGCAACGCCTCTTCGGGGTCTAGATCGATGTTGACCGGCTCGTCGTAGCCTTCAAAGGCTTTTCTAACCATGAGGTCCAGTTTACTGGGGTGCCTTGACGCTGCACCCAATTAGGGTGAAACTATGGCTAAGGAAGCCAAGTGACGGACGAGGGCAGCGACGTGACTATCTCAACCAGTGAACAGTCGTTAGTTGACAGCGCCATCGAACTTGCCAAGCGGTTCCAGGGCAAAAGATTCGGCGAGATTCGCGTCGTCAGATCTGAAGCAGGAACAGACAAGGATGACGAGGGGAACGACATCATTCGCCTCATGCTTGTGTTGTCGGACCCTAAGAGTGACACATGGCCTCCCGATGACGTACTTTCTCTAAGGCGCGAAACAATAAATCTCCTGAACGAAATCGGACTTCACGTTTCCGTGTATGTGAATTTCATGCCTGAGACTAATGAGCGCCAGGAAGACGATCCGCCCGACTCATCCGACGACTGAAGAATAAGTGCGACGGGCAATTCGGCCGGACTGGCTAATTCGTCAGGCGGAAGAATTGGCTTATGGGCAAGGCGGCCAGCCGAGAAATGCCGACCTTCGACGTTCTGTGTCCTCTGCCTATTACGCATTATTCCATGAGATCACACACGGAGCCGCCAAAGCCCTTATCCCGCAAGGCACAGATGAAGAGCAGTTGAAATTCACGAGACACGTGGATCACACGTCCATTAGCAAAGTCTGTAAATGGGTGCTCGACCAAGGCCAGCCCCCCAAGGAACGAGACAACATCTACAGAGACATCTTTGATCCATTAAAGAGTTCGCAGGACCTGCGCGACTTGGCGATCTTTTTCACATCGCTGCAAGACGAACGACATCGGGCCGATTACGACCACTTCGCTGGCTTCACGAAGCCTCAAGTATTGAGTCTCATAAATGACGCTAAGCGAGGTTGTGAAATTGTTAAGGCGATTCAAGGGACCAAGGACGCGGAGGTCTTCTATATGATGCTCGCTCTGGTGTCTAGGTTTCCTGGTAATTAACTCTGCGTTAGCGGACGGTACGTCATACGTACGCCATGCACTTGCCCATGAGCCGAACCATGCGCTCCGTGTCTGACTCGCCATGAGTCGAGTGACGGAACGCGAACTCAGTCAAATACCGCTGCAAGTGCTTGTGCGAAATGCAGTGGTGCGTACCGTCAATGGAACGCTTCAGTTGGCTGAAGAAGTTCTCGGCCTTATTGGTGCCGTGGGAAAGCTCATTGACGTACTCACCAGCATTGTGATTCACGATGTAGTGCCTCTTCAATTCCTTGGCAATCGTGTTGTAGAGCGGTGCTGAGTCCGAGTGAAGGACAGTCTCGGACGTATCCACGTTCGCGCGTACAACGTCCTGAATGACTCGTCCGGCGACGTTCGTTGTGGCCAGTGTGCGGACCTCTCCGGTCTCTTCTGAGATCAATGCAACGCATGCCATCTTGCGTCCTGTGTCATTGCCGAACGGAGCGCGCCGCTTGTCGTTACGGTGCCAGTTCTGGACCGCGCCGCCGATGTACGTTTCGTCAATCACGATGTTGCCCGACAGTTTTCCAGAGTCGTCGTTCGCCATTGCCTCACGGATTCGCTGCGTCATAAACCACGCCGTCTTAGGAGCCACGCCGTACTTGCGAGCGATCTCACGCGCGGCGATTCCGTTCTTGTTCGCGCACATCTCAAAGAACACGAAGAGCCAAATTCGAAGTGAAACCTTGGAGCCGTGAAAGACCGTTCCGGTGGTGACTGAGAACTGCTTACGGCAGTCCTTGCACTTCCACACTCGGCGCTGAGACAAGGTGCCACGGGTCGTAGCGCGGCTCATGCCATCTGCTGGGGTGAGGTAGTAGTGGTCGGTCCTGAGGACGCCACAGTGAGGACAAACGACCTGTCCGTTAGGCCAACGCAGGCCTTCCATGTACTCATAAGCGTCGTAATCCGTGGGGATTGCTCGGGACATATTGGCGATGGTGACTTTTTCCATACCTTAATTGTCCCACGGAAATGTGGGTTTGTTAAGTTACACGTCACCCGGCTATCTTACGAACACATGTTCGCTTTTTCCTCCAATCGCCCTTCGCTACCTGAAGACCTCGTGGCCACGCTTCGCCCGGTCGCTCTCGCCAAGAGCCGGATGCTGCCCCTTGGCGAGCCCTGGGGATCGCTGGTGCCCAACGCGGGACTACGCCGTGGTTCGAGCGTCGTCGTGCAGTCCCCACCCGGACTTGGCGGGCTGAGTCTCGCGCTCAGTCTCCTCACCGAGTCGAGTGCGCGCGGTCACTGGAGCGCGGTCGTGGGCGTGGATGACCCGGGCGTCGTCGCGATGGCCGACCTCGGTGTGGACCTTCGTCGCGTGCTCTTCGTGCCGCGTCCGCGCGGCGCGTGGGCCGAGTCCGCGGCCGACCTGCTCGACGGGGTGGACCTCTTGATCGTGCGACCTCCGTCGCGCGCGTCCCACGGTGCGGCGCGTCGACTCGTCGACCGAGTTCGCGAACGCGGGACGGTGCTGATCGTGCTCGCCGAGCCGGCCTCGTTGTGGCCGTTGCCGGCGGACCTGTCCTTCGACATCACCAACGCGCAGTGGGCGACGTCGTCGCGACTCGACGCGCGTTATCTCACCGTGCGAATCGGTGGACGTGGCGAGGCGGTTCGCGCCGGTGAGCACGTCGTGGTCCTCCCGAACCGACGAGGACGCTGCGAGGCCAGCTAGTGGAGCGCCTCCTCGCTATATGGATCGAGGCGCTGAGCGAGGAGGCGCCCGACGGCTCGACGCTGCGTGATCACCTGGCGCTGTTCGACGCGCTGAGCGTGCTGTGCCCCTTCACCGAGTCGGTGCGTCTCGGGCTGTTCGTGCTGCCGATTCGAGGACCGAGTCGGTTCTTCGGCGGCGAGGCCGCGGTGATGGGAAGCGTTCGCTCGACGGTCGTTGAACTCACGGGTCACGTGGTGTCACTCGGCATCGCCGACGGACTGTTCTGCGCCGAGGAGTGCGCGCGGCGAAACCTCGTGCTCGAACCCGGCGCGACCGCGTCGTTCCGGCGCGCGCTCCCGCTCTCGGTCCTCGGTCGAAAGGACGTCGCGACGACCTGTCAGCGACTCGGGCTGCACACGGTCGGCTCCTTCGCCGACCTCGATGTAGCGCGCGTCGCCGAACGATTCAACAAGCACGCGCTCGTGCTGCATCGCGTCGCGCGCGGTGAACTCTTCGAACTCGACGGCCAGCGCGACCTCAAACTCGAACGACGGCTTCGTCAACTGCGCGGCGAGGGCGAGCGGCACGACGAGCAGTTGGGCTTCTTCGGATCGCGCGGGGCCGGGGACGACCGCGCTGACGCGGCCGCGCACCGCGTGCGTCGTCGCCTCGGGGTCGACGCCGTGGTCGTGGCGTCACTGCGCGGCGGCCGGGTCCCCGAGGACCGCGCCACGCTCGTGCCGTGGGGTTCGCCCAAGAGCGCGCTCCGCGACGTCGCGCCGTGGCCGGGCCAGATGCGCGCGCCCTCGCCGGCCACGACGCTGAACCGTCCAGTGGCGGTGCAACTGCGCGACGGGAACGACCGCCCGGTCGTCATGGAGACGCGCGGATTTCTCAGTGAGACGCCCGCGACGTTGTTGTTCTCGCACCAGTTACGCCGCGAGGTCATCTGGTACGCGGGACCGTGGCCGCTGGTGGAGCGGTGGTGGTCACTCAATCGCCGCCGCGCCCACGTGCAGGTCCTGCTCGTGTCGGGCGAGGCGTTACTGCTCACCGCCGAGTCGAGTCGCTGGTGGCTCGCGGGGATCTACGACTGATGCTCTACGGCGAGCTCCACGCGCACTCGGGCTTCAGCTTCCTCGACGGGGCGAGCGACCCCGAAGAGCTCGCCGCCGAGGGCGCACGCCTCGGTCTGTCGGGATTGGCGCTCACCGACCACCACGGGTTCTACGGGGTCGTGCGCTTCGCCGAGGCGGCCCGGGCCTTCGGTCTGCCCACGGTCTTCGGGACCGAGATCTCGATCGACGCCGACGACGACCGCGTCGGGGTGCACGACCCGTCGGGCGCGCACCTCGTCGTCCTGGCGCGCTCACCCGAGGGGTACCGCGCGCTCTCGACGATGCTCGGCGAGGCGCACCTGCGACGTGGCGAAAAGGGCGCGCCGCGCTTCAGCCTCGACGAGGTCGCCCACTGCGCGCGCGAGTGGCTCGTGTTGAGCGGTTGTCGCAAGGGCGCGATGACGCGCGCGTTGATGGAGCGCGGACCGCGCGCCGCCCAGCGCGAACTCGAGCGTCTGAGCGCCACGTTCGGTCGCGACAACATCGCGGTCGAGATCTGGGACCACGGCGCGCCCGACGACGTCGCGCGCAACGACGTCCTGGCCGAACTCGCGGTTCGTCACGACGTGTCGCTCGTGGCGACAAACAACGTGCACTACGCCACCCCCGACGCCTTCGCGCGCGCCAACGTGCTCTCGGCGCTGCGCGCGCGCCAGAGCCTGGAGGAGATGGAGGGCTGGCTCAACGCGAGTCCGCTCGCGCATTTGCGCAGCGACGCTGAGCAGCGTCGTCGCTTCGCGCGCTGGCCCGGGGTCGTCGACGCGGCCGGCGAACTCGCTACCGCGCTGGCCTTCGACCTTCGTCTGGTCGCGCCCAACCTGCCACCCTTCTCGACGCCCGAGGGGATGGACGAACAGTCCTATCTGGAAGCGCTCGTCGCCGAGGGCGCGACGAAGCGATACGGGACGCGTGACGCCGAACGCGTCGTCGGCGCGTGGCATCAGATCGACCACGAGCTCGGCGTCATCAAGACCCTCGGTTTCGCCGGCTACTTCCTCACGGTCTGGGACATCACCGAGTTCTGTCGTCGCCACGACATCTACTGTCAGGGCCGCGGGTCGGCCGCGAACTCGGCGGTCTGTTTCTCGTTGGGCATCACCAACGCCGACGCGGTGAAGTTGAACCTGTTCTTCGAGCGCTTCTTATCCCCGGCGCGCGACGGCCCGCCGGACATCGACGTCGACATCGAGTCCGGTCGACGCGAAGAGGTGATCCAGTACGTCTACGAGCGCTACGACCGGCGTCACGCGGCCCAGGTGGCCGCGGTCATCACGTACCGACCGCGCTCGGCACTACGCGACGTGGCGCGCGCCTTCGGCTACGACGAAGAGCAGGCCAACGTGCTGCGCGACAGCGTCGATCGCCACACCATGACCGCGAGTCCCGACGTGCCCGAACTCGTCACGACCATGGCGACCCAGATGCTCAATCGCCCCCGTCACCTCGGCATCCACTCGGCCGGCATGGTGCTGTGCGACCGACCGGTGATCGAGGTCTGCCCGGTCGAGTGGGGTCGCATGCCCGGGCGCACGGTCCTGCAGTGGGACAAGGACGACTGCGCCGCGATCGGTCTCGTGAAGTTCGACCTTTTGGGCCTCGGGATGCTCGACGCGCTGCACCGTTGCGTCAAGCAGGTGGAGTCCTTCTACGACGTCACGATCGACCTCGGCGCCCTGCCCCAAGAGGACGAGGTCTATGACCTGTTGTGCGAGGCCGACACCGTCGGCGTCTTCCAGGTGGAGTCGCGCGCGCAGATGGCGACCCTGCCGCGCATCAAGCCGCGCACGTTCTACGACATCGTGATCGAGGTGGCGATCATCCGCCCCGGCCCGATCCAGGGCAACGCCGTCAACCCCTACATCCGACGACGTCGTGGCGACGAACCGGTCACGTACCTGCACCCGCGACTCGAGCCGATCCTCCGTCGCACGCTCGGCGTCCCGCTCTTCCAGGAGCAGTTGATGGAGATGGCCGTCGCCGTGGCCGGTTTCTCACCGGCCGAGGCCGACGAACTGCGCCAGGCCATGGCCGCCAAGCGCTCGGAGCTGCGCATGATGAAACTGAAGAGCCGTTTCTACTCCGGCATGGCCGAGAACGGCATCGTCGGGGGAGCGGCCGATCAACTCTTCGACGCGCTGGCGGCGTTCTCCAACTTCGGGTTCCCCGAGAGCCACGCGGTCTCCTTCGCGCACCTCGTCTACTGCTCGGCGTGGCTGAAGGTGCACTACCCGGCGGCCTTCCTCGTGTCGATGCTGAACGCCCAGCCGCTCGGTTTCTGGTCCTCCCAGAGCCTGGTCGCCGACGCGCAGCGCCACGGCGTGCGCGTGCGACGTCCCGACGTGAACCGTTCGGGCGTCAGGGCCGCGCTCGAAGGGGATTTCGATGACCCCGACGTGCGACTCGGTCTGGGAGACCTGCGCACGATCGGCGAAGAGCTCGCGACGCGCATCGTCGACGGCGCCCCGTGGCGTGACTCCTCGGACCTGGTGCGGCGCGCCGGCCTCCAGCAACACCACCTCGAGGTGCTCGCCGCCGCCGGCGCGCTGGACCCCTTCGGCGTCACCCGCCGCGCGCTCGCGTGGTCGGCCGGTGCGGCCGCCCAGGGCACGCTCGATCGACTACCGGGCGTGGTGACCGGCCTCGAGGCGCCGGTCTTGCCGGCGACGAGCGAGATGGAGCGCGTGGCCGACGACATGTGGTCGATGGGTCTGACGCCCGAAGCCACGGCAATCGCGTTGGTGCGTGACTATCTCAATGAGCGCGGCGTCACGCGCGCCGACGCCCTGATCGGTGCCGAGGGTTCACGGGTGTTCGTCGCCGGCGTCGTGACGCACCGGCAGCATCCCGAGACCGCGAACGGCGCGGTCTTCATCAACTTGGAGGACGAAACGGGCCACGTCAACGTGATCTTCTCCAAGGGTGCCTGGGCTCGGTGGTCGCTCGTCGCACGAAAGTCACCGGCCCTGATGATCCGCGGCACCCTACAGCGCGGCCAAGGGACGTTGGCCCTCACGGCCGAGTCAGTGGAGCCGCTCAGCCTCGGCGCGACTACTCCGTCGCGCGACTGGCATTGAGCCAACGAAGCGCGTCCAGAGCCTGGCGTTCAGAGTTCGACACCCGAGGCAGTCTTCACCTCAGTCTCGTGTTCGGCGTCAGCGTGTGCCGCGGCGGGATTCTTCAGTGACGCGGCCAACGACAACGAGGCGATGACGGCGAGCGATCTCCAAAGTTCGGACACGATCACCAACCTCGACGTGACCCAAACCGGGTCCACGCTCTCTGCGTCGTGGTCGCCCGTCGATGGAGCCACGAGCTACACCTGCACGCTCCTGTACGGGTTCAACACCCCGTCGAACTTCGCCACGACAACGACCGGCCCGTCGTGCTCGTTCTCCGGGCTCAGTGCCACCACTCCGTACGGCGTCGCGGTCGTCGCGAACGATCCCAGCGGTGCGTCGGCGCCGACCTCGGCCTTCGGGACACCGACCACAACCACGACCACGACCACGACCCCAAAGGCGCCGCGACCCGTGGTGAGGACCATCGTGTGCGTGCGCGACAAGAAGCTGAAGCGAATTCGCGGCGTACGTCCGAGGTGTCCGGCTGGCTACAAACTGCGGTAGTCGACCCACTACGTTGACCGTATGCGTGTTCGACGACTGGTCGCCCTCTTGGCGGTGGTCGTTCTAGGAACGGGTCTGTTCTTCGCCGGTCGAGCGAGTGAGACCACGTCGCCCCGACCAACCGTGAGGACGCCCACGTACGTGGCGTACACGTTCAGTCCGATATCGTTCGACTTCCCCTCAGTGTTTCGTGGCTGGGCACTCGGAACGATCCCGTGTCACCACAGGTCGCACTGTCTCTCACTTCGAACGACGACGGACGCGGGCGAATCGTGGTCGGTGGTTCAACTACCGCGCGCGCTCCTCCATGTCGCCGATCGCAAGGTGGACGGCACTCCCTCGGTGATGGGCGGCACGCTCGGTGACGACGACCCGACGTACTTGCGCGTTCGATTCGCCAACGCTCACGACGGATGGATCTTCGGTTCACTCGCCGTCCCTTCACATCCGAAGTACGGCGACGCGCTGAGTTACCTGACCGTGCTGTGGGCGACGCACGACGGCGGTCTGGTGTGGCGTTCGCTCTCGCCGTCGTCGATGCACGATCAACAGGGACTACTTGATCTTGCGGCGCACGCGAACACCGTCTACGCGATCGCGTTTAATAAGTCATCACGGGTCGTTCTCGAAAGTTCCCCGGTGCACAGGAACGCGTGGCGCGTCATCCACGCGAGAGGTCTCGGGACGCCGGCGGGCGGGGGACCATTGTCGGGTGCGTTCGTCTTCTCCGGCGCACGCGGTTGGCTCGTCGAAGGGAACGACCGCGGAGTTACGGGCAGCGAGCAGTTGGTCGGCGGCGACGCGTGGACGCCCTGGAGGCCACCGTGTGCGTCGGTCGGTGACAGCCTGACGGTGCCGGCCGCGGTAACGCCCAGCGAACTCGTCGCGGAGTGTCAGTTGGGTGGGTTCGCGTCGCCGTTGACCAAGGCCGCGCCGAAGGGCGCGCGATGGGGCTCGACTTGGCTCTACGAATCAGTGAACGCCGGTCGAACGTTCTGGCAGTGTCCCGTTTGGGGACGTTCCGTGAAGACTCCGGTCAGACTCACGGCACCAGACCCGGCACGCTGCCGTTGACCGGCACGACGACACAACGGCAGGACCTGTTAGCGACTCCGACGGTGGGCGGCATTGGACGGTGGTGTACGTCGCACCGTGGACTCCATTCACTTCGTCAGCGCCAATGAAGCGGGCGCTGGTGCAGGGAATCGTCCCAATCAAATGTTGATGACGTTCGACGGTGGCTTCACCGGCTCCCGGTCGCTTTTCGAGAAGTTCCACGTCACGACCACCTGGCCCGCTTCCGGAGCGCCCCCTGCGCCTTGGTACGTGGCGAGCGCTGCGTCGTTGTCGTCACTCGTGAGTACCCACATCCCGTAACACCCGTGTTCGATCGCCAGACCTTTCAGAGATTCGATGAGGGCCGTAGCGATACCACGCCGACGGAACGCTTCATCGACCGCCAACTCGTAGATGAACATCTCGGTGCCCTTATCGGGGTGGGTGACCTCGACACCGCTGATGAATCCCACGGCGCGCGCACCCTCGTACGCAACGAAGAGATGGTGGCCGGCCTCGTGGAGAAAACGCGTCGTCGCACGCACGATGGCGGGGCCGTCGAATAGGTGGGACGCCGTGATAATCGCCTCCTCATCGCCGGCGACGATCGGTCTGATCTCCACCGAATCAGTATGTCGTCTCGGACGACGCATTCGTCGTTCATTCGGGCCAATAGGGTGAGCCCGACGTAGCAAATAGCGCCGCGTCGTGATTGACAACAAGTACGACAGAGGGGTAACCAATGTTTGACATTCCACAATCTCATCAAGATCTTCTTGATACTCACCACGCCACCTTCGCCACCATCGGGCCCGACGGGCGTCCGCAGCTCTCAGAGGTGTGGTTCCTTCGTGAGGATGATTCGGTCGCGATATCGCTCAACACCACTCGACAGAAGGCGAAGAATCTCATGGCCCGACCAGAGTGCTGTCTCTTCATTCTCGATCTCGATGCGCCGCAGCGGTATCTGGAACTTCGCGGCGACGCCGTGCTGACCCCCGACGACGGATCGTTCGTCCGTCGAGTCGGCAAGAAGTACGAATTCGACTTGCTCGCGTACGATCAACCGGGCGACGAACGAGTCGTGGTCCGCATCATTCCCGCTCGCGTCAACGCAATGGACATGCGCGGCTGATCAACTCACTGTCAATTCGCGTTACGACCCCGACGAATAGGCTGCGCGGTAATGACTACCGTCGGTGTGCTCGTCGCCGTCGTGGCGGTGTTGGTCTTCGTGTTCTACTGGTCTGGCCGACACGGCGACCCGAAGAGAAGCTCGGGAACCTCGCTACACCGGGGGGCCAGCGCGCACACGACGCGCAATGGTCGACCCAAGAAGGGGTACGCCAGTCGTGACGAAGCCGAAACGAAGGCGCGCGCAATGACGAACCACGACGGCGCACGAATGAGCGCGTACAAGTGTGGAACCTGCGACAAGTGGCACATCGGCCACTAACTCTCATTCCTTCACATCACTACGTCGATTCGGACGGAATCGACGCCCGACGTTCCGGTCTATCGTTGCGTGCACGACTACATCGGAGGTCTCCACGAGCACGATCCGTTGCCACACGCGTGTCATCGCGCGAATCGCTCTAGTGCTTGCAATGTTCGGAGGCACACTCGGGCTCACGTTCTTCGGGTCGACTGTCGCTCTCGCCACGACACCGCTCCCTACGTGTTCGGCCAGCCAGCTCACCATGACGGCCAATCTGGGACACGGCGCGTACAACGCCGCGGGCAACGAGGGCATCGCCTTCATCTTTGTCAATGTGGGTGAGCGCGCCTGCACTCTGAGGGGCTATCCCCATTTCCGCTTTACGCCCTCTTCGTACAAGGGCAGGCGTACGACGATCTCGCACAACGGGAGCGCAATCTTCGCTCCGGTGACGCCGCGACTCATCGTGCTCCGACCGGGCGGTGCAGCCTCGTTCGGTCTTAACTACGGTGACGCGTATAACCAAGGCGATCCCTACGCCGGTCCATGCCAATCGAAGATCGCCGCCGCGTCGCTGCCCGTGCAACCGCGACCGTATTCGACTCCGTTGTCGACGCCCCTGAGCGTCAACTTCTGCTTCGCGAACTTCCAATTCGGTGTGACGTCGCTACAAAGCGGTCGGCGTCCAAAGACCCTCTTCGGCAACACGTAACGCCATGACGAAGTCAATCGGTACCGCGCGCGGCCACGAATCTGAACCGATGAGCTTCACCCGACACTCGACCGCGAAATAGCCTTTCGTTCGTGACGCTGCCGCTTCGACAAGGCGTTCGCGCGTTGGTGTTGGACGCCGATGATCGAGTGCTCCTGGTGCACTTTGTCTTCCCCGATCGGTCTTTTTGGTCGACACCGGGAGGTGGTATCGAACCGGGCGAGACACGCGAAGTGGCGATTCGGCGCGAACTGTGCGAAGAAGTGGGCCTGGTCGACGTGGAGCTTGGTCCCGTTATCTGGGAGCGCACTCACCTGTTCGAGTTCGCCGGATTCTCCGGGCAATACGAACAGATCTTTATGGTGCGCGCCCCCGCCAACGTCGGCCAACCTTCGTTCTCAGCGCAGGAACTCTTGGCTGAAGGTTTGACGGAATCTCGCTGGTGGAGCTTGGACGAAATCGAAGAAGCAAGCGACGAGGTATTCTCCCCGATTCGTTTGGGTCCGTTGCTCTCAACGCTGCTCGAAAGTGGTCCGCCGAACGAGATCGTCGACACCGGAGTGTGACAAGCGAACGGGGTTCCAATAGCGCAGGTGTCCTGCGTGAACCGGCCGTCCGCTGAGCCCTACACGAATGCGTATTCGGGTCGGTGACCCGATTCGATTTCCAACCGAACCAGTAACTGCGCGACGGGCAAGTCCTTGGCGTGCGTGATGCCAATACAGCGCGAACGCGTCGGCAGGACTTCAAAGACCAACTCCGTATTCTCGAGGACCTGACCGACGAAGGTGGACAGTTGGAGTTCGGAGTCAGTCTCGAAGTCGTGTTGGGACATCGACGCGTGCATGAGCGGGATGATCGAGGGCTGGAATCCCCAAAGGTTCATCGACACCGTGGCCAACGGAGAGAGCGAGACCGGTTCGAGACCGTCTTCGGCGTCGTAGCCCTCGAGCGTCGAATGCACGTTGCGTCGCTCGACGATCTCCGTGAGTCGACCGTCCTCGACTATGCAGGTGCCGCGCGAGACCGGTAGGTCACCCACCAGAGCGCGGTCCAGTTCGAATCCGACCAGGCAGTTGTGCGGACTAGCGGCAAGTCGCTCACCAAGTAAGAGGAATGCTGCCCGACCGTAGAGGTCATCGGCGTTGGAGATGCCGAACGGCTTGGAAAGGTCCAGGCTGCTCTCGGCCGCGAGCGTGGCGTCGACCGTACCGCGCAGGCGACTCTGCACCGCGAAGCTGACCTTGTGTTCCTTCGGCCAGCGCGCCGCGACGTGTTCTTCGATCTGGGGACCCGTGTCGGGATTGACGACGATGACGATGTCTTCGAATCCCGAGGCCCACGCGTCGGAGGCTAAGAGGTCGATGACGCCTTCACCGTGCTTACCGATCGGCGCCAACTGTTTCACCCCGCCGTAACGCCGGGCACGGCCGGCGGCGAGGATGATGAGCGACGGTCCGCTCAACGCGACCACCGCACGACCGCCGAGGCCCACGTCATGCCGGCGCCGAAGCCGGTCATGAGGGCGTACTCGCCGGGCTTCACGCGGCCGTTCTCGCGCGCGTCGAAGAACGCCAGGGGAATCGATGAACTCGACGTGTTGCCGTAACGATCCAGGGTGACGACGGTGCGTTCCATCGGAATACCCAGTCGCTGCGTCGCGGCCTTGATGATCCGCACGTTGGCCTGGTGGGGGATCACGAGCGAGATGTCGTCGGGGCTCACGTCGGCGATCTTCATGGCCTCCTCGGCGGAATCGACGACGACTCGAACGGCCCGTCGAAAGACTTCCTTGCCGTCCATCCAGAAGTAGCCCCCGTGTTCGCACGTCAGCAGGTCGGCGGCCGCTCCGTCGGCGCCCAGCACGAAGGACGAGATGTCGGTGCCCTCTTCGTCGTACTCCAGTACCGCGGCGCCCGCGCCGTCACCGAGCAAGACCGCCATGTTGCGATCACTCCAGTCGACCCAGCGCGACAGATTCTCCGACCCGATGACCAGGATCCGCCGGTTGCCGGTCTCGAGGAGCCCCTGGGCCACGCGCACGGCGTACATGAAACCGCTGCAGGCGGCGTTCACGTCCATCGCGGCGCAGTTGAGTCCGAGTCGGGTGGCGATCATCGGGGCCGAGGCCGGGCAGAGTCGGTCGGGGGTCGTGGTGGCGAGTACGAGGAAGTCGATATCGCCGATCAGGAGTCCGGCGTCTTCGATGGCGTTTCGCCCCGCGATGACACCGAGTTGGACGGCCGAACCGCCGATCCGACGCTCCCGGATACCGGTGCGCTCAGTGATCCAGTCGTCCGAGGTGTCGAGCGTCTGGGACAGCTCGTCGTTCGTGACGATTCGATCCGGGAGGGCGATACCCCAACCCCTAAAGCGAACACCCATCGGTCAGCTCCTTCGCTGGAATGTATCCGTTAAGTCTAGGTCTCACTCTTTGGCGCCGTGGGTGCCTTGAGTACCTGCAAGGTGCAGCGTGCGACGCATATCTTGCGACCGTTTTCATCCGTGAGATCGATCGACCACACGTGCACGTTGCGACCCTTGCGCACGGGCGTCGCGGTCGCGATGAGCGTGCCGCTCGTCATCGAACGCAGGTGTGAGCAGTTGAGTTCCGTGCCCACGACGATCTCGTCCGGCTCGACACTGACCGCACCCCCGATCGACGCGGCGCCCTCGGCCAACAACGCCGATACGCCGCCGTGCAAGATGCCGTAGCCCTGGTGGACCTTCGGCCCGACCTCGACTTGCAAGACGACCTTCTCGGGTGTGACGAGCACGACTTCGATGTCCAACTGTTCGTGGACGTTCGTCCCCTGGCTGATGCGGTTCAGCTGCTCCTCTTGCATTGGGACAGTGTAGAAGTCGCCGGATAGCCTCGGTCCCATGATTCGAAGAGTGGACTTACGAAGTGACACGGTGACCCAACCGACCCAGGCGATGCGCGACGCCATGGCCGTGGCGGTCGTCGGTGACGACGGCTACAACGAGGATCCGACCGTCCGCGAACTCGAAGAACGCTTCGCGCAGGTCGTGGGCAAGGAGTCCGCGGTCTTCGTGCCCTCGGGCGTGATGGGCAACCAGATCGCGGTGCGGGTCCTCACCGACCCCGGTGACCTCGTGATCGCGGGGCGGGCTCAACACGTCGTGAGTTTCGAAATGGGCGCCGCATCGCGTAACTCCTCCATCCAATTCGCGACGGTGGACGACACCGACGGGGTGCTGGCGTTGCGCGACGTCCTGGACATCATCGACGCCGAGGACGACCATCAGCCGCACGTCGCGATGGTGGCGATCGAGAACACGCACATGCCCTCAGGCGGCACGCCCCTCGACGTGGCCGATATCGCGGCGCTCGCGCACGCGATCGGCGATCGCCCCGTGCACCTCGACGGTGCGCGACTCTTCAACGCCGTCGTCGCGACCGGTACGACCGCGGCGCAGTACGCCGCGCCGGCGACGACCGTTATGACGTGCCTCTCGAAGGGTCTGTGCGCGCCCGCAGGCTCGCTCCTCGCGGGACCGGCCGATCTGATGCGCCGCGCGCGCATCGAGCGCAAGCGCCTCGGCGGCGCCATGCGCCAGGCCGGGTTTCTGGCGGCGGCCGGACTCGTCGCACTCGATCAGATGGTCGAGCGATTGGCCGACGATCACGCACGGGCGCGCGTCCTCGCCGGACTCTTCGCGACGACGTTCCCCGAGGCCTCCTACGACCCCGCGACCTGTCGCACGAACATCGTGGCGTTCAACCATCCCCAGGCCCGTCAACTGGTCGAGGAACTCGCCGTCCTCGGCGTGGAGGGCGGCACCGTCGGACCGCGTCGCGTTCGATTCGTGACGCACGCGGGTGTCGACGACGACGACGTCACCTACGTCGCCGAAGTGCTCGCACAGTTCAAGCCCGCGCTGGCGTAATCCGGGACCGCACGTCACGCGTAGGTCGCGTCGCGGTCACTCATATTCTTCGGGGGAGTGACGAGGCGTAGTTGGTAGCCTTAGAAGACCCGTAAAGGCATCACATGACTGAAATTCTCCACCTCTCCACGTTCCTGCGCCGCCCCATCTTCGATTCGGACGGTGACCGGATAGGTCGCGTCCAGGACCTGGTCGCGCGCCTCGGCGACAGTTCGCACCCGCCGGTCGTAGGCGCGGTCATTCGCATCGAGGGTCGCGACCTCTTCGTGCCAATCCGAAAGATCGGTGGCCTCAGCGAAGGCCGGATGACGTTCCAGGGTAAGCGCGTCGATCTGCGGCGTTTCGAGCGCCGACCGGGCGAACTCCTCCTGGCCGAAGACCTGCTAGCGCGTCACCTCATCAACCTCGTGCGGGGCCGCCTGATCACCGCCAATGAGATCGAGATCGCACAGATCGACGGCAAGTGGGAGGTCGTCGGCGTGGACTCGGGTCGGCGTCCGCTGTTGCGCCGCGTCCTCGGCCAGAACGTCGGCGCGCACGTGAAGTCCGAGTCCATCGTGGACTTCGCCTCGATCGAGCCGTTCGTCGCCCACGTGCCGACCGCGCGCCTGCGCATCCCGTATCGGAAACTCTCGAAACTGCACCCGGCCCAGATCGCCGACATGGTCGAGCAGGGCAGCCACGAAGAGGGCGAGGAGATCATCGAGGCCGTGGCGTCGGACCGCGAACTCGAGGCCGACGTCTTCGAAGAGCTCGACACCACTCACCAGTTGGAGTTCCTCGAGGCTCGCAGTGACGCGGACGCCGCGCGGCTTCTCGCGCGAATGGAACCCGACAACGCGGCCGACCTGATCAGTGAGATCGACCAGGATCGTCGCCTCACGATCCTCGAACGCCTGCCCGACGTCCAAAAGGGCAAGGTCCGCCAACTCCTCTCCTACAACGCCGACACGGCCGGCGGTCTGATGAACCCCGACTTCGTCTCGGTGTCGGCGACGGCCACGGTCGCCGACGCGTTGGAGGCGATCCGCACGTCGCGCGTGCCGGCCGAGGCGTTGCACGCCGTGTTCGTGATGGACGAGGACGGTCAGCCCATTGGCGCGGCGTCGATCGCGCCGCTGGTTCGCGCCCCCGGGCACGAGCTGGCGTTGAGTGTCTCACGCACGCACCTCGAACACGTCCACCCGCACTGGGACCTACACCAGACGTCACGCAAGATGAGTGACTTCAACCTGACGGTCCTGCCGGTGCTGGACGACGACCATTCGACGATGATCGGTGTTGTAACAGTGGATGACCTACTCGAGGAGTTGCTGCCGCACGGTTGGCGACGCGAGTTCGGCATGACGGCGGTCGAAGAGTGACGCGCCGTATCCCGTGGGGTCACGTTCAAAGGGGGCTCACTGAAACCCCCTAGTACAACCTTCATTCATTGCGTCCCGGCACGATCGCGCACGAACTCCCTGGTAGGCCACTAGCCCTCCTTCGAATCTCGTCGTGGGCGTGGCGCACCACTACGAGAACAGAAAGGAGGAAGCGTGAGCGAAGCAACGAAGGATCAGATCAAAGGCGCCTTCGGCACCGTCAAGGAGTACGAGCCGGGCACTCGTCGCGGGACCCGCGCACGCCTCCTCACGCTGTTGGCGATCATCGGGCCGGGCCTCATCGTCATGGTGGGCGACAACGACGCCGGCGGCGTCTCGACCTACGCGCAGGCCGGTCAGAACTTCGGTTACACGCTCCTCTGGACCCTACCCTTGCTGATACCGGTCTTGATCGTGAATCAGGAGATGGTCGTTCGTCTTGGGGCGGTCACCGGTATCGGTCACGGACGACTCATTCGCGAGCGCATTGGACGACGGTGGGGCAACGTGTCCATCTGTTCGATCCTCTTACTGAACTTCTTGATCATCATCACCGAGTTCATCGGCATCTCGTTGTCCATGGAGTACTTCGGGGTCTCGGCGTTCGTGTCGGTACCGATCGCCGTGGTGGCGCTGTTCGGTGTCACCGCGACCGGATCGTTCCAGCGCTGGGAACGATTCATGATGCTCTTCGTCGCCGTGAACGTCGTGATGATCCCGCTGGTGCTACGCGCCCACGTCGCCACGCACTCGCTCTTTCGTGATCTGGCGGTGCCCGGGATCCGTGACGGCACGTCATCGGCCGCGGTGTTGCTCATTATCTCGATCATTGGCACCACCGTCGCTCCATGGCAGTTGTACTTCCAGCAGAGCAACATCGTCGATAAGAAGATCTCACCGCGCTGGATGAACTACGAGCGCATCGACACGATCCTCGGTTCTTTCGTCGTGGTCGTCACCGCGGCGTTGTTGATGGGTATCACCGCGGCTGGCCTGTCGCATCACGGAGGCACGAACGGCTACGTCAACGCTCTGAGCGTCGCTCGCAGTCTCACGAGGTTCGTGGGTCACGACACGGGCGACCTCTTCGCGATCGTCTTGTTGAACGCCTCGATCATTGGCGCCGCGGCGGTCACGCTGGCCAGTAGTTATGCCGTCGGAGACCTCTCGAATCGCTTCAATCAAGGTCTCAACGTTCGACTAAGTGACGCCAAGGGCTTTTACAGCGTCTTCGGGGGACTGCTGGTCGTCGCGGGGATCGTCGTGCTGGTGCCACACGCGCCGCTCGGACTGATCACTCTCGCCGTCCAGGCGATGTGTGGGCTGATGCTGCCGAGCACGTCGATCTTCGTCTTGTTGATGGCGAATGACCGTGAGGCACTCGGTCCATGGGTCAACGCCCGTTGGCTGAACGCTCTCGCCGTGGTCATCATCGCGATACTCGTCGTGCTCTCGGTCACCATGATGGTCTCGACGCTGTTCACTTCGGTCGACGTGGTGGCGATGCTCGAATGGTCTAGTGCCATCGTGGGTGTGGGGGTGGTCATCGGTCTGCCCATCGGACTTCGCCGTCAAGGGCCGCCGGTCGTCTACGACGTGGAACGACTCGACTGGCGTATGCCACGTTTAGCGCTGTTGGAGCGACCACAGCGTACGCGTGCGCGACGCTGGCTCTTGATGTCCATCGGGACTTACCTCGGCGTCGCGGGCACGCTACTGGTCGTACGTATCGTGCAACTCGCGACCTCGTAGTCTCTCAAGATGGCATCGGCCCCCACGCTTGTATGCGTTCACGCGCACCCCGACGACGAAGCGCTCTTCACCGCCGGCGTCACGACGCACTACGCCGCCCTCGGCTACCGGGTGGTCCTGATCACCTGCACGAACGGACAACTCGGTATCGACGACCACGCACGGCCTGGTTCGGACCCGTCACACGACGTGGAGATCACACGCGCGACGCGTGCCGGGGAGTTGCAGCGTCGCGGCCGTCGTCGCCGGCTTCTCGCGCGTCGTCACGCTGGGCTATGACGACTCGGGCATGAAGGGTTGGCCGCAGAACGACCGGCCCTCGGCATTCATGAACGCCGAGGTCGGAGCCGTCGCGCGAACGATCGCGGCGATCCTGGACGAGGAGTCGGCCGCGGTCGTCGTCACCTACGACGAGAACGGGTTGTACGGACACCCCGATCACGTCATGGCGAACGTGGTGACGCGCGCCGCAGTCGAGCTGGCCGAGTCGCCGAAGCGCCTCTACTATCCGGTGGCGCCGAGGCGGGTCCTCGATCAGTTCGTGGCCGAGGCGACGGCGAAAGGCGTGTTCTTACCGGCGTGGATCTTGGACGCCACCCACACCGTGTCCGACGACAAGGTGGCAACGACCATGGACGTGCGGAGCTTCGCCAAGGACAAGCATTTGGCGATTGCGACCCACGCATCCCAGGTCGACAACGCCGACCTCGTCACGATGGACGAAGAACTCTTTACGCTGCTCTTTGGTATTGAGTACTACCAACTCGCGTGGAGCCGTGATGTGACATCCGGCGACGAAACTGATCTCTTTGGAGGACTGTAGATGGAACAGCTGACCTTTCTCGCGGTGCACGCCCATCCCGACGATGAGGCGAGCTCCTCGGGCGGCCTCTACCGGTTGCTCGCCGACCAGGGCGCGCGAACCGTCCTCGTCACGTGCACGAACGGCGAGTGCGGCGACGCGCTCGACGGCGCCAAGCCCGACGCCGATCACCACGACGGTGACGAGGTCGCCGCGATTCGAGCGGTCGAACTCGATAACGCCGTGAAGATACTGGGCATCAGTCGCCTCGTGCGACTGGGCTACCGCGACTCCGGGATGATCGGGTGGCCGCAGAACGAAGACCCCGAGTCGTTCTGGGCGACGCCGGTCGAGGTCGCGGCGGCGAAGTTGGCGGAGGTCTTGAGGGAGGAGCGACCGCAGGTCATCATGACCTACAACGAACACGGTTTCTACGGACACCCCGATCACATCCAGGCGAACCGCATCACGCTCGCGGCGCTCGACATGATCGACTACGAGCCGACGCTGTACTACAACGCCATTCCCGCGTCGGTCATGGTGACCTGGCGTGCGCGCTGGGAGCAAGAGGACCGCGAACGCCGCGAAGCCGACGCCGCCAAGGGCATTGTCCGTGAAACCGACCCCGAGCCCTCCGAAGACGACGAGGAGTTCGAGATGGGTACGCCGGACGATCAGATCTCGGCCAACATCGACGTCAGCGACGTCAATGGCGCGAAGTTCGACGCGCTCGAGGCGCACGCCTCGCAGATCGGCGATTCATTCTGGATGAAGATGGGCCGCGAACGCTTCATGGAGACGATGCGCAACGAGTGGTTCGTTCGCGTGACGAATCCGCGCAACGTCGAGGGCTGTGTCGACGACATCTTCGCCGGCTATCGATAACGCCCTACTTGTTCCTCAGTATTTCGTCGAGCGTCGCCAGTTCCTCGTCCGTGAAGGCACGCAGCACGCAGAACTCATTGCCCTCGGGGTCCGCGAGGACGACCCACGTGCACTCCGACGACTGTCCGACGTCCACGTACGTGGCACCGAGGTCGATCAGGCGTTGCACCTCGGCGGCCTGATCAGCCGGTCGCAGGTCGAGGTGCACGCGGTTCTTGATCACGCGCTCGTCGGACACTAACAAGAAGACCAGGTCCGGCACGACGCCTTCTTCACGTGAACCGGGCGGTGGCTCGAGGTCAACCTCCTCGTCTTCGGCGTGGGTGATTCGCCAGCCGAGCACATCGGCCCAGAAGGCGGCGATGCGGGCGGGGTCGTGGCAGTCGATACTGACGTTCTGAATACGAAGGGTCATGGCGTCATTTTAAGTTGTGCGAGCTAGGTCTCACGTTGCAGGGCAGCACGGAGGGTACCTTCGACACGCTCGTGCATTCCTTCGAAGTCCACCTGGAATCGTCGACCGGCCTGTTGTTGCAAGAAGCTGCCCCAGCCGGGGAGGTAGAGCAGTAGGCCCTCGACATCCCACCACCGTTCGACGGCTCGGTCCGATACCTCTTCGTAGAGTCGTAGGAACCTCTCGGCGAGCGAACTCGAATAGATCACGCTCAGATTCAGTCGGATGTGCGCGACGTCGACGCTCGGCGCTCCGGTTGAGCCCCAGATCCAGTCCACGACGCTCGTGAGCTTTCCCCGCTGCCATAGGAGATTGAACTGTTGGAAATCATGATGGATGAAGCATGATTCGGATCGCGGCGGGATCTCTTCCATCAACGAGAACGCCTGATGCCATAGGGCCGGTTGGCGCGACCATTCGGGCACGATCAGATTATTAACGTTCAGCCAGGACTCGTAGAGCGGCGCCTCGATCGCGGTGCGATGTATGAGGGCCAACATCGTCGCGATTTGACGTAGCCAGTCCTCCGGATCCTTGGGCGTCATTTCGATGTGACCGTCGAGGTACGACATCAGGAGCGCCGGGTTACCGCACAGGTCGCCGTTCGTGTCGAAGTCGATCAATCGGGGAGCGGGAACGTCAGTCATTGCAAGTCGATCGAGGATTCGTGACTCGCGCAGTACCGACTCCGATCGTTCTTGGTCGTTATCGTTCAGCCAACGACGAAGGACGCACCGCCGGTGACGGCCCCGCTCGTCGACGATGGTGAGTGCGTGCATGGCCGAGGTGATGCCACCGGTCAATCGGCGCACGGACGTTACGGTCGCGTGCGGAGCGATGGCCCTCGCGGCCCAGTTCAATGCTGTCTGACTCGGCTCCTCGACGTCGGGATGAGAAAGCATCGGGGTCAACGACTGACGATGATCATGACGATCACCGCCGCAAGGACGCCCGCGACGGCGTAGGCGTAGCGTCGTCGCATTTGATTCGACATCTCGGAGAAGAACTGCTCGGAGAAGAACGACGCTCGCGGGACACCATTGACGCCGCCGGTGATTCGTTGAATCGAGACATCGCTCCGTTCGGCCGAGCGACGTGACTGCTCCAACGTCCTGAGCCGTTGCCTTCGCTCCTCATTCGTCTCCAACGAGGCGCCGCAACGCGCGCAGAGGTAATTGGCGTCCGTTTGAAGCTCACCACAGTTCGGACAGGTGATCACGACGTCAGCCACGCGAGCCCGCCCGCGCACCGTTCGGCGTCATGACTTCACCGTACATCGCGGGCTAGTAGCGGTACGAGTCCGGCTTGAAGGGTCCTTCGACCGGCACACCGATGTAGTCGGCCTGCTGCTTCGTGAGCGTCGTGAGCTTGACGCCCAGTGCGTCGAGATGAAGTCGCGCCACCTTCTCGTCCAAGTGCTTCGGCAGGACGTAGACCTTCTTCTCGTAGTTCGCGTTGTTCACGTAGAGCTCGATCTGCGCCATGGTCTGGTTGGTGAACGAGTTGCTCATCACGAAACTCGGGTGTCCGGTCGCGTTGCCCAGGTTCAACAGCCGCCCCTCGGAGAGCAGGATGATCGCGCGTCCGTTGGGCATGATCCACTTATCGACCTGGGGCTTGATGTTCTCGCGTCGAACCCCGGCCAAATTCGTCAGCCCGGCGATGTCAATCTCGTTGTCGAAGTGACCGATATTGCCCAGGATCGCCTGGTGTTTCATCATCAACATGTGCTCGACCGAGACGATGTCGCGGTTGCCCGTCGCCGTGATGATGATGTCGGCGTAGGGGAGGGCCTCTTCGAGCGTCGTCACCTGGAAACCATCCATCGCGGCCTGCAGCGCACAGATGGGGTCGACTTCGGTGATGACGACGCGCGCGCCTTGGCCGCGCAGTGACTCGGCCGATCCCTTGCCGACGTCACCGTACCCACAGACGACGGCGACCTTGCCACCGATCAACGTGTCGGTCGCGCGGTTGATGCCGTCAATCAACGAGTGGCGACAGCCGTACTTGTTGTCGAACTTCGACTTCGTGACGGCGTCGTTCACGTTGATCGCCGGGAAGAGTAGCGTCCCGTCGCGTTCCATCTCGTACAGACGATGGACGCCGGTCGTGGTCTCTTCCGAGACGCCGATCAGTCCCTCGGCCATCGGCCCGAAGAACGGTTCGCCGCTCGAGATGATCTTGTGCAGCAACCCCAAGATGACGCGGTACTCCTCGGAGTCCGCGCTCTCCGGAGCCGGCACGAACCCGGCGCGCTCGAATTCGAGACCCTTGTGCACGAGCAGCGTGGCGTCCCCGCCGTCGTCCAGGATCATCGTCGGCCCGGCGTGCCCCGGCCAACGCAGCATCTGCTCCGTGCACCACCAGTACTCCTCGAGCGTCTCGCCCTTCCACGCGAAGACCGGCACACCTCGGGGGTCCTCGGTCGTGCCGTGAGGTCCGACGACGACCGCGGCCGCGGCGTGGTCTTGGGTCGAGAAGATATTGCAACTCACCCAGCGGACGTCCGCGCCGAGCGCGACGAGGGTTTCGATCAGTACCGCGGTCTGAATCGTCATGTGCAAGGACCCCGCGATGCGTGATCCCGTGAGCGGTTTAGCGTCGCCGAATTCGGCGCGCATGGCCATGAGGCCGGGCATCTCGTGTTCAGCGAGGACTATCTCGGCGCGACCGAAATCGGCCAGGGACAGGTCGGCAACTTTGAAGTTAAAGGGGGCAGAGGTCATGGTTCTCCTAAGAGTTCGAGTCTTCCAGGCGCCGACCTCTGTCGCTCACGCCTAGAAATATCGTATCGCGTCAGACGCCGACGCGGAACTCCACGACGTCGCCGTCTCGCATCACGTACTCCTTGCCCTCGACGCGCGCCTTGCCCGCCGCGCGCACCTGGGCGATCGAACCCAGGGACATGAGGTCATCGAAGGAGACGACTTCGGCCTTGATGAAGTGCTTCTGGAAGTCGGTGTGAATCTCACCGGCGGCCTCCGGCGCCGTGGCGCCCTGGTGAATCGTCCACGCGCGCGTCTCCTTCGGCCCGGCCGTGAGGAAGGTCTGGAGCCCCAACGTCGCGAAGCCGACGCGCGAGAGAAGGGCCAGACCGGACTCCTCTTGGCCGTAGGACTGGAGGAGTTCGAGGGCCGCGGCCTCGTCGAGGTCGGACAGTTCGGCCTCGACCTTGGCACAGAGGATGACCGACGGCGACGGCACGACCGATGCGGCGAGCCCCGCACGGCGCGTCGCGTCGCCCAGTGTCTCCTCGTCGACATTGAAGACGTAGATGAAGGGTTTGTCGGTGAGCAGGTGGAGGTCGGCGAGAACGTCGCGGTCGAGGTTCTTCACCTTCGAGATCACCAGACCCTGGTCCAGGGCGGCCTGCGCCTTCTTCACTTCGGCCAGGCGCGCGTGCGCGTCACCGCCGCCTCGTTTGGCCTCGCGTTCGAGGCGGGTGACGACTTTCTCGACCGTTTGCAGGTCGGCCAGGATCAGCTCGGTCTCGATCGTGGCGACGTCGCTCGCCGGATCGATGCGGCCGTCGACGTGAATGACGTCGTCGTCGACGAAGACGCGAACGACTTCACAGATCGCGTCGCACTCTCGGATCGCGGCGAGGAACTGATTGCCGAGACCTTCGCCCTCCGAGGCGCCTTTGACGATGCCCGCGATGTCGACGAAGGTCACGGCGGCCGGCAGGATCTTCTCTGATTCGAACATCGACGCCAATCGCGCGAGTCGCGCGTCGGGCACCGAGACGACGCCGACGTTGGGTTCGATCGTCGCGAAGGGATAGTTCGCGGCCAGCACGTGGTTGTGGGTGAGGGCGTTGAAAACCGTTGATTTACCGACGTTGGGCAGTCCGACGATTCCGATCGAGAGTCCCATGGACAGACCACGCTACTCGCGTGTTGCTAGGCGATCTCCTTGAGGACGCCGTCGTCGAGCTCGAGTCGACGGTCCGCCTGCTGGGCGATCTTCTCATCGTGGGTCACGACGAGGACGGTCGCTTGTTGCGTCGACGCGGCCTCGCGCAGCAACTCGACGATTTTCTGTCCGGTGCCCTTGTCCAGTGACCCGGTCGGCTCGTCGGCCAGGATCAGTTGGGGTTTGGCGGCGAAGGCTCGGGCGATGGCCACCCGCTGTTGTTCGCCGCCCGAGAGTTTCGCCGGCCGTCGTTGCGACTTCTCGCCGTTCAGTCCGACCATCTCGAGCATCTCTTCGGCGCGGCGTTCCCGGTCGTCCTTGGGCCAGCGCGAGAACTCTAGGGCGAGCTTGATGTTCTCACGTGCGCTCAGGTTCGGGATCAGGTTGAACTGCTGGAAGACGAAGCCGACGCCGCTTGAACGGAACTTCGTGCGCCCCGCGGAGTCCAACGACGCTAACTCGACCCCGTCAATATTGATGCTGCCGCCATCGGGCGCGTCGAGCAGACCGAGCAGTGACAGCAGTGTCGATTTACCACTCCCACTTGCGCCGATTATCGCGAGCATCTCGCCGTTACGGGCGTCAAAGGTGACGTCTTGAACGGCGTGCACGTCACCGGCCCCCGTGCGGAACGTCTTATCCAGGTTGGTGACCTTCAGCATTACTCACTCCTCAAGACTTCGGCGGGTCGGATACGGACGATGGTGGCGGCCGCCACCGTGCTGCCGAGTGCGGCAATCACGATGGCGGCCACGAGCGCGAAGGTGAGCGTCGACCAACCGGCCGACGTGTGGATCTGGTTGAGCGTGTTGGAGAATCCGCCCAAACGGAATCGCGCGCCGCCGGTGAACGCGGCGCCCGACGGGGGCGTGAAGCCGGATCCGCCGCCAGTGAATCCCCCACCACCTCGGACGAATCCACTCGGCGTGCTTGATCCGCCGTTGGCGCTGACGAGCGCGGACGTGATCGGACTGGCGATCACGACGCCGCCGACGAAACCGACGACCGCGCCGAGCAATGTGAACGTCGTCGATTCGGCGATGAACTGGCCAATGATCGAGCGATTCGGGGCGCCGATGGCCTTGAGGACACCGACCTCGCGACGGCGCTCGCGCACGATCATCAGCATGGAGAGAAGCAGGATGATCGCCGCCCCGATGACCGCGCCGATGAGCGTGTAGGTAGAGATCGTCTTCACGGTGTTGAGCGGGGCGAGTTGTGTTTGGACGGCCGCTTGCGTTGACGTGACGTCCGCGGTCTTACCCAGCTTCTTGGTGATTGACCTGTCCACTGACGCGACGTCGTTGATGTTGTCGACGGTCACCGTCGCCGAGGTCACTTGGTTCGACGCGGCGGCCAGTGTCTGGACACTCGTAAGCGGCATCAACACATCCGCGTCGGCGAACGTCGAGCCAGAGTTGTAGATGCCGACGACGGTGATCGTGGTCTTCCACGCCGTGAACGTCGAACCGACCTTCAACTTGTTCTTGGACGCGAGCGACGCGCCGACAATGGCGACGTTGGACTTGGACGTCGAGGAGAACGCCGTGCCGGACGTCAGTTTCTCGGTGCCGCCGCCGTTGGCGCCACCGACGAGGGCGTTGCCAGGACTATTCGTACCAATCACGCGGATGGGAATGACGAACGACGATGGCGACCCACTCGATCCGTTGGTTCCCGAGTTGCCGGCGCCGCCACCGAATTGACCAAATCGAGAGCCGAGGGACCCGACGTTTGTTGGGGACTTGAGCGTCGTGTCCGTCGAGGTCAGTTCCTCGCTCAAGGACTCCTGTAGGGCGGTGACGTGCGGCAAGGTGATCAACGAGTCGATCGCCGTCTCTTTCAGCGGCGTCCCGCCGCCGCTGAATCCAAAGAAGCCCGCGGGCGCGACCGTGATCGTATTGCCCGAGGAGGCGCGTACGGAGTTGATCTTGGAGTTGACGGCGTCGCGCGCGATCAACATCGAGATCGACAACGTGATGGCGACGGCCAAGATGACGACGACGCCGATCGCGCGCATGGAGTTTCGAAATGCGTTACGCACGCCTCGACGCAGAGAGTTCACCGGACAACCTTTCAAGAACGAATGACGACATCTTGTCGAAGAAGTAGAAGGTCGGGCGCAAGTTTCGCTAAGTGAACACTAAGAATCAATTGGTGTTGATTGACGGGGTCATCTACTGTCGTTCCATGGAAAACCCAAAGGTGGTCGAAGGCGTCGCGGCCTATGGCGATTGGCAGACGTGGTACCGGGTCACCGGCGACTTAGACGCCGATCCGACACCACTCGTGGTCGCGCACGGGGGGCCGGGCTGCTCCCACGACTACGTGCTCGCGCTGGCGAGACTCGCCGACGGCGGGCGACCGGTCGTGCACTACGACCAGGTGGGCGGAGGACGTTCTTCGCATATGCCCGACAAGGGTGGCGACTTCTGGACGGTCGACCTGTTCTTGGACGAACTGGAGAGCCTGCTCGAGCACCTCGGCATCAACGATCGTTACTTCCTACTCGGTCAGTCCTGGGGCGGGATGCTCGGTGCCGAGCACGGGATACGCCAACCACCGGGCCTTAAGGCGCTCGTCATCAGTAACTCACCGGCCTCGATGGCGCTGTGGGCCAGCGAGGCCAAGATACTCCGGGGTCAGCTCGAACCCGACGTCGAAGGTGCGCTCGATCGTCACGAGGCGGCCGGCACGACCAACGACCCGGAGTACCTCGCGGCCCAGCAGGTGTACTACGACCTTCACGTCTGTCGCGTCGTCCCGAACCCGCCGGAGGTGGTGCGAACCTTCGAGATATTGCAGGAGGACCCCACGGTCTACAACGTGATGAACGGCCCCAACGAGTTCTTCTGCATCGGGACGCTGCGCGACTGGAGCGTCGTGGACGATGTCCACAAAATCACCGCGCCGACGCTGCTCGCGTCAGGTCGTTTCGATGAGGCGACCCCCGCCACGGTCCAGCCCTTCTTCGACGGCATCCCGGACGTGCGCTGGGAGATATTCGAGAACTCGAGTCACATGCCCTTCATCGAAGAGCCCGATCACTATCTCGAGGTCGTGGGTCGTTTCCTGGCGAACTACGACGGGTGATCTTGTAGTAAAGAGGTAAGCACAATCTGAGTGAAACGAAATAGGGGAGAATCGTATGTCACGTCTCAAGTCCATGAAGCGGATCGGGGTGATCCTGTCAGCGATGCTCATGTGCTCGTTCGGCATCATCGCCGTCTCGTCGGGATCGCCGGCCGGAGCGACCTCGGGTTACGAGTCCCAGCACGCCGGCGGCACGTTGCACCTCGTCGCCACCGGTGCGGGCGGCACGCTCGACCCCGGGATCAACTACACCCTGCAGTACTGGCAGCTGTACCAGGCGACCTACGACGGTCTGGTCTCGTTCCAAAAGACCAACGGCGAACCTTCATTCAACGTCGTGCCCGACCTCGCAGAGGCCATGCCCAAGGTCACGAACGACGGCAAGACCTACACGTTCATCCTTCGCAAGGGCATCAAGTTCTCCAACGGCAAGACCGTCACGGTCAATGACGTCCTCGCGACGTTTCAACGACTGTTCAAGGTCTCGAGTCCGAACGTGGGCTCGTGGTACAACGTCATCGTCGGCGGCCCGGCGTGCGTCACGACCCCCGCGACCTGCACACTGAAGGGTGGCATCGTCGTCAACGCGGCGAAGAACACGGTGGTCTTCAACCTCATCACCCCGGACGCCGAGTTCCTCGACCAGTTGGCGGTGCCGTTCGGGTCGATCATCCCGGCCAGCACGCCGGACAAGGACCAGGGCGACACGCCCGTTCCGGGCACCGGCGCCTACATGTTCTCGTCGTACAACCCGAACTCGGCACTCATTATGAAGCGCAATCCCTACTTCAAGGTGTGGAGCGCCGCGGCCCAGCCGCAGGGCTACCCGAATGAGATCGAGATGACCTTCGGTCTGCCCGTCGAGTCCGAGGTCACCGCCGTCGAGAACGGTCAGGCCGACTGGGTCTTCGACCCGATTCCGGCCGACCGACTCGGGGAGATCTCGACCAAGTACGCCAGCCAGGTCCACGTGCACACGTTGACCGCGGACTGGTACGCGCCGATGAACGTGAACATCGCACCCTTCAACAACCTGAAGGCCCGTCAGGCCGTGAACTACGCGCTGAACAAGTTCTCGCTCGTGAAGCTCTACGGTGGCTCAGAGTTGGCCGTGCCCACGTGCACCATCCTGCCCCCGTCCTTCCCCGGGTACCTGAAGTACTGCGACTACAACAAGAACAGTTCCTCGACGTACGCCGGACCGGACCTCGCGAAGGCCAAGGCCCTCGTGAAGGCCTCGGGCACGTTCGGCGACAAGGTCGCGGTCGTCTCCCAGAACGACACGGTCGATGAAGCCGTCGGTGAGTACATCGAAGGCGTACTGAACCAGATCGGCTACAAGGCCTCGTTGAAGCCGCTCAGCCAGAACATCGAGTTCACCTACATCCAGAACACCAACAACAAGGTGCAGATCAGCGTCACACAGTGGTTCCAGGACTACCCGGCCGCGTCGGACTTCTTGAAGGTGCTCCTCAACTGCAGCGGTTTCCACAAGGCCAGTGACAACAGCGTCAACATCTCGGGACTCTGTGACAAGTCCGTCGACGCCCAACAGGCGACCGCCGAGAACCTGGAGCTGACGAACCAGACGGCGGCCAACAAGCTCTGGGGTCAGATCGACCAGACGCTCATGACCAAGGACGCACCGTGGGTGCCGTTGTTCAACCCGAAGTTGGTGGACTTCGTCTCCAAGCGAGTGGGTAACTACGGCTTCTCGCTGCAGTTCTACATGAACGTGGACCAATTGTGGGTGAAATAGGCGAACCCGCCTTGGCCACGACGGCCGACATATCGAACGTGAGCAAGACCGCCATGGACTCGGAGAGTCCATGGCGGTCTTCACTTCAACAGTTGCGTCGCAACCGTGCCGCGATGGTCTCGCTCGGCGTGTTGCTGTTCATGGTGACCGTCACGTTGTTGGCGCCGGTCTACGCGCACGACATCGCGCACGACAATCCCTTCGCGGCGAACCTCCAGGGCCGGATCAAGATTGGTGGTCACTACCGGAACGTCATGCAGAACAACACGCAGGGACTGGGCTTGGGCGTCACGCCGATCGGTCCCACGTGGAATTTCTCCAAGTACTTCCTCGGCGCCGACGAGCTGGGCCGTGACGTCTTTGGTCGATTGCTGTACGGCGGGCGGGTCACCTTATTGATCGGGGTCTCTTCCGGCCTCATCACGATCGCGGTCGCGACGGTGTTGGGGATGTTGGCTGGCTACTTCGGTCGCGCCACGGACTGGATCATCTCGAGGGCGCTCGACATCATCTGGGCCTTTCCGATCTACCTGCTGACGATCTCGCTCTCGGTCATTCTCGTGACGAGCGGCCTCGACCTCGGCATCATCCACATCGGCGCCGGTTCATTGCTGTTACCGATCCTGATCATCGCGTCGGTCTACGTCCCCTACGTCGCGCGACCCGTGCGCGGGATCGTCTTCTCGCTGAAGGAACGCGACTTCATCCAAGCGGCGATCGCGTCGGGAGCCTCGGACTGGCACATCTTGCGCAAGGAGATCTGGCCCAACGTCGCGCCGAGCGTGATCGTGTTCTTCCCGCTGATGGTGGCCCTCAACATCTTGACCGAGTCGGCGCTCTCGATCCTCGGCATCGGTGTCCAGCCGCCGCAGGCGAGCTGGGGCACGATCATCAACGATGGATTGCAGCTGCTGTACACGCGTCCGTGGGTCGCGATCGCTCCGGGCATCTGCATCGTGATCGTCTGCGTCGCTCTCAACATCCTGGGAGACGGCGTGCGCGACGCCTTCGACGTCCGGGCCAAACTGCGCGGGTCGATATAGATGCTGCGCTTCATCGTCAAGCGACTGGCGTCGGCGGTGCTCGTGATGTTCACCATCAGCGTGCTGGTCTTCTTGATCTTCTTCGCGACGCCGGGCGTCAATCCGGCCTCGAGGATCGCCGGACGGAGCGCGACGCCCGCGGTGTTGCGCCAAGTCTCGAAGGAGTTCGGACTCAATCGGCCGCTCCCGATTCGCTACGGACTGATGATGTTCCACCTCTTCATCAAGCAAGACCTGACGTCCTACGTCAACATTGGCGACAAGATAATTCCGCAGATCACGGCCGCGGCCCCGATCACGATTTCACTGATCCTCGGTGCGGTCGTGATCTGGCTCGTCGTCGGCATCTCGGGCGGCGTCATCGCCGCCAAGAACAAGGGCAAGTTCATCGACCCGCTGGTCATGTTCTTCGGCATCGCCGCGATCTCGATCCCGGTGTACTGGCTCGGTCAGATGGCGTTGCTCGTCACCCAGGGAGGATTGCATAGCTCGATATTCTCGTGGGTCCCCAACGGGGGGTACGTCTCGATCACGCAGAGTCCCGGCGAGTGGTTCTTGCATCTGGTCTTTCCGTGGCTCACGTTGGCCAGCCTCTACGCCGGCATCTACGCGAGAGTCTTGCGCGGTGAACTGATCAACAACATGAACGAGGACTACATCCGCACCGCTCGCGCGAAGGGTCTTTCCGAACGTCGCATCCTGTACCGGCACGCCCTGCGTTGTTCGCTCATCTCGATCGTCTCGCTGTTCGGTCTCGACGTCGGTGTCCTCGTGGGCGGCGCCGCCCTGTTGACCGAGGTCGTCTTCGGGCTCCCGGGGGTCGGTTGGCTCACCTACCAGGGCCTCCAGAACCTCGACCTCCCACTCATCATGGGCTGCGTCATGTACGGCGCGTTCTTCGTCGTCTTAGCGAGTGCCGTCGTCGACGTCCTGTACGCCTATATCGACCCGAGGATCCGCGTTGTCGTTTGAGACCTCCTCCAACGCGGTCCTGAGTGTGCGGGACCTGTCGGTCTCCTTCGCCACGCGCCAGGGCGTCGTTCGCGCGGTGGACGGACTCTCCTTCGACGTCGGGGCGAAGGAAGTGCTGGGCATCGTGGGGGAGTCGGGGTCGGGTAAGAGCGTCGCGATGTACTCGATGCTCGGACTCGTGCGCGACGCCAACGTCTCGATCACGGGCAGCGTGCTCTTCGAGGGCCGCGAGATACTCGGCCTCTCCGACACCGCCATGCAGTCGGTGCGCGGCGGCGAGGTCGGGATGATATTCCAGGACCCGATGACGGCGTTGACGCCGGTGTACACCGTCGGCTGGCAGATCGCCGAGCAACTGCGTGCGCATAACGACATGACCAAGAAGCAGGCCCTCGAGCGCGCGGCCGAACTACTCGCCGAGGTCGGCATACCGGACCCCAAGAGTCGCGTGAATCACTACCCGCACGAGTTCTCGGGCGGTATGCGCCAACGCGTGGTTATCGCCATGGCGCTCTCGTGCAATCCGAAACTGCTCATCGCCGACGAACCGACGACCGCGCTCGACGTCACGACCCAGGCACAGATCCTCGACTTGATGGGTCGTCTGCAAGCGACCCACGGGTCTTCGATCGTGATCATTACGCACGACATGGGGGTCATCGCCGAGATCGCCCATCGGGTCGTCGTCATGTACGCGGGACGACCGGCCGAGATTGGACCGGAACTGGAGGTCGTTCGTTCCGCGCGCCATCCCTATACCTGGGGGCTGATCGGCGCGGTACCACGCGCGGACGTCAAGACCCGACGTCTCGTCACGATTCCCGGTAATGCCGTGTCGCCGCTCGAGGTACCGAAGGGCTGTGCGTTCGCGCCGAGGTGCCCGTACCGCATGGACGTCTGTGAAGAACGGCCGCCACTACGCGGCGCGAACGACCACCTCGACGCCTGCTGGCTGAGCGACGAACAGCGACTCGAGATCCGCTCGACGGCGACAACGCGCGGTGAAGCGTGAACGACGACGTCCTCATGCGCGCGACCGACGTCGTGAAGAACTACGCCTCGCGACGTCGGGTCAAAGGAGTCCGCACGCTTAACACCGCAGTGAACGGTGTCTCACTCGAGATACGTCGGGGCGAGACGCTCGGCATCGTCGGCGAGTCCGGGTGTGGCAAGTCCACCCTGGCTCGCTGCCTGGTGCAACTGCTCCCCGTCACGTCCGGCAGTGTCGAGTTCAACGGTGTCGAGCTGACGACGTTGTCACGGCGTAAGTTGCGGCCGCACCGCCGCCAGATGCAGCTCGTCTTCCAGGACCCGTACGCGTCGCTGAACCCTCGACGTACCGTAGGCGACATCGTCGCCGATCCGATGCGGATCAACAGGATCGGGAGTGACGCCGAGATCAGGACTCGCGTGCGCGAGCTCTTCGAGACGGTGGGCCTAGACCCGACGGCGCTGCGCCGTTACCCTCACGAGTTCTCCGGTGGCCAGCGCCAACGGATCGGCATCGCGCGGTCGCTCTCCTTGAACCCGTCACTCGTCGTCGCCGACGAACCGGTCTCCGCTCTGGACGTCTCGGTGCAGGCTCAGGTGTTGAATCTCATGGCCGATTTGCAGGACGAGTTCAAGCTCACGTATCTCTTCATCGCGCACGACCTCGGCGTCGTTCGCCACGTCTCAGACCGTGTCGGCGTCATGTACCTCGGCGAGATCGTCGAACTCGGGGCCGCCGAGGCGCTCTACGACTTGCCGCTGCACCCCTACACCGAGGCGCTCCTGTCGGTCGTGCCCGAACTCAACGACACCGACGCACCGCGGCGCGAACGGATCATCATCAGTGGTGACGTGCCCGATCCGTCGGATCGTCCGACGGGCTGCTCGTTCCACCCGCGTTGCCCGGCGGCGACCGAGAAGTGCACGAATGAGAAACCTGAGTTCGTCGAACTTCGTCCCGGCCGCTTCGTCGCCTGCCATCATCCCCGAAACCTCGACGCGGTCGCGTCGACGCCGTGAGAACAGCCGTGCTCGTCCGGAAAATCGCCGTGCGCGTTATAGAATGCTCAGTACCGAACGGTGTTCGCCACTCTCAACCTCGAGCCATACAAAAAGTGCAATACTCTCCTAAATGGTAATTTTCCCTTCTCTTCGTACGGGACCGTCACGGACCGATAGCAAACCAGAGTGAGCGGGCGCGACGGGGACGCCGTCAGTTACGAGCAGTTTTTCCGTAGTTCCTCGGACCTCATGTCCGTCACCGACATCTCCGGAAATTTCGTACTCGTCAACTCGGCCTTCGGTCGCATTCTCGGCTGGGATCCGCACGAATTGATCGGTCAGTCCTACGTCAGTTACATCCATCCCGATGACCTGGAACGCGTGGCCAGTGTCTTTGAACCCGTCGACGGCGTGGCGCCGACTTTCGTGGAGCTAGAACTTCGCGAACGATGCCGTGACGAGAGTTACCGCTGGATGACGTGGACGGTGCACAAAGAAGGCGACCTGTACTACGCGGTCGGCCATGACATCACTGAGCGCAAAGCGACGTACGATGCGTTGGCGGCGAGCCTGGAGAAGTCGCGCGCGATCTTTGACGCCGCAGTCGATTCGATCATCGTCATCGACAAGAACTTCGTGGTCGTCGAGTCGAGTCCCGCGAGCGACGCCAGCGAATCCTTCTCTCGAGAAGAACGAGAAGGCCGGATCGCCCTGGAATTCGTGCACCCCGAAGATCAAGACGTGGTTCGAGAAGCTATTGAACGCGCCTTCAGTGACGACGACGTGGTGCAGGTTCGCTTCCGCGGTCTGCAATCCGTCGACCACTGGGTGATGGTGGAGTCTCGGGGCCGCGCTCTCCGTGATGCTCAAGGAAACGCGACGGGCGCGGTCATCATCTCACGCAACATCTCCGAGTCCGTTGAGACCGAGCGAGCGTTGCAACTGGCGAAGTTCGAAGCCGAGCAGGCGAACTTCGCGAAGAGCGAATTCATGTCGCGCATGAGTCACGAGCTCCGTACGCCCTTGAATTCGGTGTTGGGCTTCGCACAGATCCTGCAAATGGAGTTGCAGACACCTGACGAGCTAGAGATGATCGGCTACATCGTCAAATCGGGCGGCTACTTGTTGGAGCTGATCAACGAGGTGCTCGATATCTCGCGCGTTGAGTCGGGCACGATGGCGGTCACGCTGGAGTTGGTGGCCGCCTACGAACTCGTCCGTGAGTGCGTAGAAGTGGTCGCGGGTGACGCCGTCGCCCTCGGCGTCGAGATCATCGACCACTGCGAAGGTGAGCACATCGTCCGCGCTGATCCGCACCTGTTGCGATTGGTGTTGGTGAATCTCCTCTCCAATGCGATCAAGTACAACCGCGCCGGCGGGAGCGTCACGCTCACGTGTGCCGTGAACTCCGGACGGGTGCGACTCAACGTCACCGACACCGGTCCGGGCGTCGAGCCGCAGTTGCACGAGCGGCTCTTTGCCCCCTTCGACCGCCTCGACGCGGAAGCCAAAGGCATCGAAGGCACGGGATTGGGTCTGGCGCTCTCGAAGGGTTTGATGGAGGCGATTGGCGGCGCCCTCGGAGTCGAAAGCGAACCTGGCGCAGGCTCGACGTTCTGGGCAGAGTTACCGCTCGCGACCACGTCCGGCGGCTTCACGGAGTCTTCGAGGGATCAGCCGCCAATGGTGAGTTCAGGAATCGCGCCGTCGGCCACGGTCCTCTATGTCGAAGACAACATCGGCAACGTGAGGCTGATGGAGCGCCTCATGGCGCACCGACCGAATGTTCGATTGGTCACCACACTTCGGGGAAGCCTCGGGTGCGAACTGGCGCGTGAGCACCATCCCGATTTGATTCTTCTCGACGTCCACATGCCGGACCTCTCAGGCTTCGAAGTACTTGAACAACTTCGCGGCGACGAAAGCACGTCGTCGATACCGGTCGTCATGCTCTCGGCCGACGCCTCACAAGAGCAGATTCAGCGCTTCAGAGACGTCGGCGTACTCGATTACTTGACCAAACCACTCGACCTGCAGCACTTCCTCACGCAGCTCGATAAGTATTTGCAGCACCAGGTTTCCTCGATTGACGCCTGAGTCTCCTGCTAGGGGGCATTGGCCGTGTCAACTTCCTGGTGACGACTGGACTGACGCAGTAATCTAAGGATGTCTCGCTGTCATTCGGATCCCTTTCAAAGGAATGAAAATGATCCAAAAGGCAGCGGGACTTTTCAATTCCCGCGCCGACCGAGTGGCGCCGGGGACCAAAGGCCAGCGTGCCAAGTTCCGTCCCTTCAATTGACGTCGCACGACGACTGTTCGACGCACGCCGGGTCGCCGTACGTCGGCTCGAAAAGGTTCGAATGTCGCTCGTACACATGTGAATCGGAGTTGTTGCGAACTGACGATGAAAAGAACTCAGCACCAATCCAATCCGCCGTTATGACCTTTCGGTCCTCGCTCAACACAATTGGCACCGAGATCAATGCTTTGGCGACCGCGAACAATCTGTCAACCGCGCAGACGACCTTGAAATGTCATCAACACCGAGATTCAAACGCTGACCACCGACGTCTTGAAGATACCTATGTGATGCCGACGCGACCTCTCACCCGCCGCGATGGAACTCCGTCGACACGGTGTTCAACACGTCGTACTGCGACGTGTTGAGCGTCGATTGATTGGGTGAGTGCGATGCGAGTCACTACTCAATGCCGGCACTGATGATCCGTATGGGGTGAATGCGGATCCTCGCCTTCGCCGGATCGTCGTTCGCAATCGGCTCGGCCGTGCCCCGTATCTCGACCATTCGTGTCTGCCAGGGATCGAGCGACTTGATGTCGTCGACGACGAAGGCCACCTCGCCGTTCGCGACGACGTTCTTGTACTTCTGTGACCCACCCATGTGGAAGCCACCGATCTCGATCGTGCCCACTTCGTCGACGTATGAGAAACCGACAGGATTATTCTGCAGCGTTCCGTCCTTTCGCTTCGTAGCCAAACGACCGAGACGTTGACTTCGTAGGTAGTCGATCTGGGCACTTGAGAATGCAGCCATATTGCCTCCGTTCACTGGTTTCGGGACAGCGTAAATGGATGAATCGCCAACGCGACACTCTCGCGTCCGGAGAGGTTCAGAGAACGACCAAAGGTACTCCAGACGACAATTCATGAACGATGAGTGCTGTTCAGGTCAGCGCGCTTCCGGGTTGCAATGGTGTCGCGTCTCAAGCACGCGGCGTAGGATTGGTGACGATTTACTCGTGGTAATGCGCGGGTATGTCCCGCTCCCGTAGCTCAGGGGATAGAGCATCGGTTTCCTAAACCGTGTGCGGCAGTTCGAATCTGCCCGGGGGCACCATAGAAACACTGGGGTTTGGCTTCCCAGTGTCACTCCACAGAGGCGATGACAGGTTGGGTGCGTAACATTCCAGCATGCGAATCGCTACTTGGAATATTGAACGTCGCGCGCGAGGACCCGCAATCGATGAGTACTACGACAGAGCAATACGAGATCTCGACGCAGACGTCGCAGTGATTACGGAGCCGGGGCCACACTTCACGCGACGACACCCCGAAGCAGTGATGTCACCAGGCGGACGACCCGACACTGGCGATGATGAGTCGTGGATTGCAGTGCTTGGCAGCGGAATTCAGCCATTCCACACGGACAGGATTCCATATCGTCGTATGGCTGTCGCTGCTTCCAAGGATGTTTCGGGTCAACGGTAAGTCAGGCGTATTTGCAATTGACCTCATCTGCGGGCCTTCGTCACTTAACCATGGGATTCCGGAAGACCCGTACCATCGGGCGTACGTAATTGATGTCATCTTGTCGTAGAACGATGGGTGATCGGGTGCGTAATTGGGAGTCGCCCTCTTTGTCTAGAGTCTTGTGAGGATCTACTTATCTATCTCTAAGAATTTCTGGTAGAAATACTAAGGTATAGATAGATGTTCATTGATAATATGCTAAGGTATAACTATGCAGAAGTCACCCAGAGCCCAACAAGCCCGCCGAGAACTTGATCGTAAGTTCAAGAGCGGGGACGTCGAAGACATCCGAACCCGCCCGAGATTGGGGTGGGTTCGAGCTGTTCGTGGCGCACTTGGAATGAGCCAAGCCGCCCTCGCCAAGCGCCTCGGAGTAACGCCGTCCGCCGTCCACCAACTTGAGCAAGCAGAAATGAACGGTGGGATCACGATCTCCAGATTGGCGGAGGTTGCTCGAGCACTCGACTCCCAACTGGTCTACGCGTTCTTACCAAATTCCACACTTCAGGACACTGTCGTCAGACAGGCCCGCCAAGTCGCGACCGAGCGGCTGGGGTACGTCGAGGTAACGATGGCGCTCGAAGACCAAGAGATCGGGGATGACAGACGCCAGGAAGCGATCGACTCCTACGCCGAAGAACTCATCGCCCGTGGATCCATATGGGAGTCCAAGTGACCGACGGCGAGTCGCCCATTGGGACATTCTCACTGAAGTCCATCGGTCTTGAGCCGACTGGCGCCACGCCAATCGAGGAGGAAGACCTCGAAGGTCTCATTCCGGACTTCGTCGCCACACGAGAAGATCTGAACCGAGTTGAGTTCGACAACATTTCGAAGGCGCTGACCTGGGGCATCCAGCAAGCGAGAGTGCTCGGGTCGAATGGCATCCTCGAGTATGGCTTCCTGATGAAACTCCACCGCCAGATGTTCAGCGACGTGTGGAAGTGGGCTGGAACCAATCGTCGCCGAATCACCAACATCGGATCGCTGCCCGAAGTCATCGTCTCAGAAGCGCTTACGGCCCTCGAGGACATGAAATACTGGCACGCCAACGAAGTCTTCGAGAGCGACGAGCGCGCCGCTCGATTCCACTGTCGGCTCGTTACAATCCATCCGTTTCCAAATGGCAACGGACGTTGCACTCGCTTGATGGCCGACTTGTATTTGGTCACCATCGACGAACCCATGTTCACCTGGGGATCGAGATCTATCGATGTGGATGGTGACGCGCGGAAGCGATACATCGATGCGCTGGTCAGAGGGCGGAACGAGGATGACTACCGCGACTTGCTCGCGTTCGCTCGGAGTTGAGATTTGTTCCCTGTCTTGGTGGACTCGACTCCTCGATTGAAGGTTCCGTTAGAAGTTGGATCCGGAGTTATCGGTGCAAAATTGAAACCGAAGTGTCTCAACTTCAGTGGCGATTGCCCCGTACCTGCCCCGCGGATAGTGACTATCAAGCGGCGTTTACTGGCAGTCAGTGACGGCCGTAAAGTCTTTGGTGGTATGGAAATCGACACCGCTACAAGTGATTCAGGTCAATAGATGCACGGTTTCCTAAACCGTGAGCGCAGGTTCGAATCCTGCCGGGGGCACCAAATACGGCAATGACAGTTTCCTCGTGCGTTAGCAAGGTGTTGGATTTTGGAAACTGGATCCCGTGGGATCCGCAAACGTCAGATTGTTACAGAAGGTTGTCCCACTGATTACTTGATGAATCTGGACTTTGACGATGTGCCCCGACGTGTCCTTCTTGTAACTGATCACCTTGATCGTGGGGTACACGCGCTCGACCGCTTGTAGCACCGACAGTTTGATTCCCTGTTCTTTCTGACCGTATTTCGGGACGAGGGCGCTTGCGAAATTGAGGGTATCTACCTTGGACCTGTCGAAGGACTTACAAATCGAGTCAGAGAGGGCTCGCGTAAATGAGTTAGCCGCCGCATCGCCAGAGTTTGAGAGTGCCGTCAATCTCGCCATGAAGTTGGGCTTGTCCGCGGCGTACGCGCTGGTCTTATATGCCGCCTTCATCTGCGAGAGTAGTGCCTTGAACTTTTCCGCATTCGTGATGAGAGCATCCACTCTTTTGGTCAGTGCAGCGTCGGGTGTGTTCCCCCTTAGTTGGGCGAGATTGTTCAAGACGTAGATTGCGGATTCAAGCGAGCTTTTGATGTCAGGCAATTTCGGATTGCTCGCAATCGCCACAACCATCTGCGTGTTCTGCGTCGAATAACAGTACGCGGATGCCGTTTCAGCTCCCGCTTCTTGCGCGGTTGACACCGAGATGAAGCCAATCGATGTAACCAGTGTTAGTGCTCCAAAGCATTTGGCGAGCGAAGCAATATTGTTCATCATTCCTCAATCTTGCGACGCGTTCAGATCGTTGGCCCGAACTTTCGTCGAATCGTAACTTGACAGATGCACCAACCAGCCGGTTCACTACTTTTAGTCGTTCAAGTGGGCCTATTGGGTGTCAGCATAAAAGTCAGGCGAGCACTCAAGTCCAGACTCGCTTGCACTTCCACCGATACCATTGGCCAATATGGACGCATTACGACGTCGTGACAATCTTCAGGTCTCGCGCAGCGAGCGGGGGGTCGCGATGCTCGCAACCTTGTTCACCCTCGTCATCTTGGCCGTGATGGCCGTGATCATGTTCAACGCCCTTGGCGGCTCGCCGTCGAGCACGGGCACGACCACCACCATTCGCGGCGAGACCACGACGACGACACCCGCGACGCCCGAGAACGGTGCGCAGGCGGCGGCGGTCTCGGCCTGCCAAGCGAACTACCAGGCGATAGAAACGGCACTCGGCGACTACCGCGCGCTCAACGGCTCGTCGCCAGCCGCCGGATCAGCGTGGGCGACGGCGGCAACCAACGGCGGGCCGTACCTGCAGGTCTGGCCCGAGAGCGAGCAGTACTACTCAATCACGTGGAGTGGAGCGCAGTTGAGCGTCATTCCTGTGAGAGGTGCGCCATCGCGTGGATCGGACGGCACCGTGTCCCCGAAGTCGGGCTGTTTCGCCGCTTGACCACACCGGTGATGCGTTACCAATCGGACGGCGAAAGGATTTCCGGATTGCCCTAGAAGATCTAATGGGTCTGGACAGCTTCACTTTTTAGGGCGATGCTGTCTCCGAGCCGCCGAACGGTGAGCACTAGACAGATCTGAGTGTTCAGCTCTAGTTGCAGAGTGTGCCCCGTTCGGCTGGCGAGGTCAACGGAGAAGGCTGGAGGGGTGTCGTGCTTCGAGCACTGGTCCATTAGATCGCCGCCGTTGCCTCAGGGCTCATGGAAAGTCAATCGACAGGAGGTGCATGGTGATCTTTGTTGGAGTGGACTGGGCTGAGGCCCACCACGATGTCTGCGTTCTGGATAGTGAGGGTGAGGTGCTCGGTCGAACGAGAGTCGCTGACACCTTCGCCGGTCTGGGCGAATTGCATGCGCTCGTCGCCCACCTCTCGGGAGACGAGTTCGAACCAGATCAGGTGGTCGTGGGTATCGAGAAGGACCGCGGGCTCATCGTGACTTCGCTCGTCGCGGCCGGCTACCAGGTCTACGGGATCAACCCGAAGGCCTCGGCCCGCTACCGCGACCGTCACCACACGTCGGGAGCGAAATCCGATCCCGGTGACGCCAAGGTGCTGGCCGATCTCGTGCGCACTGACCGCCAGAACCACCGCCCCGTCGCGGGCGACACCCCCCTGGTCAATGCGTTGCAGGTGCTGGCTCGAGCGCACCAGAATGTCATCTGGAGCCGCCAGCGACAGGTGAACGCCCTGCGTTCAGCGTTGAAGGACTACTACCCCGGAGCTCTTGAGGCCTTCGGCACCGACCTTTCTCACATGGACGCCGTCGCGGTCCTCACGCTCGCCCCGACGCCCGCGCTCGGACGCACGTTGTCGCGCGCGAAGATCGTGAGCGCACTGAAACGCGGTGGACGCCAGCGCAAACTCGACGAGCATGCCGCCATCATCCAAGAAGTGCTTCGTCGCGAGCAGCTCCAACAACCTGCGTTGCTCGAGGACGCCTATGGCAAAGTCACCTCGTCGATCGTGCGAACGATCACCCAAATGACTACCGAGATCAACGAGCTCGAACGGGGGTTGTCGGAAAGTTTTGAACAGCACCCGAGCGCCAAGATCGTCCGCTCTCTTCCAGGAATGGGGACGGTCCTGGGCGCCCGGGCGCTGGGTGAATTCGGAGATGACCCGAATCGGTACTTCGATGCCCAGTCTCGCAAAAACTACGCCGGCACGTCGCCGGTGACCAAGGCCTCGGGAAAATCCCGGGTCGTGCTCGCACGCCACAGCCGCAACCGACGCCTCGCAGACGCTCTCGATCGAATGGCCTTCTGCTCACTGCGTGGTTCACCGGGTGCGCGGCGCTACTACGACGAGATGCGGGCACGCGAGAAGTCCCATCAGAAGGCAGTCCGACAACTGGCCAACCGATGGGTCGGGATCCTGCACGCCTGCCTTGAACGCGGCTGCCTCTATGAAGAAGAGATCGCGTGGCCTACGTCGAAAGACATTGCCGCTTGACATTTACGAAGAAGGGGTGTCTGCAACGCCGGTGTTTGGCTGTAGCTCGTCGAGGCGGTGTCACCGCTGGTGTCCTCGATCGTCGCGAGTGGCACGAAGGTGAACGTACTGGTGGTGCCGGCAACGAGGTCGCTCGCGTTGGAAGGTGCACCGGTCACCGTGAACGTGACCGTCTTATTCGAATTGCTCAGGCTCAGCGTGCCGGTCGCTGCGCTCGTCTTGCCCGAAGTCTCGTAGATCGAGGCGACTGAGAAGCCGCTCGTGGACGTCAGACCACTGATGGTCACGGTCGTCGCCGAACTGCTTCCCACCAGCGTCATCGATGACGCCCCCGCGGTCGTGTTGATCGTGCTCGGCGTGATCGCGTTGTTGAAGGTCACCGCAAAGGTGTCGCCGACACCCATGACGCCGACGGTGTTACCGCTCGCGCTGGCGCTCGTGATGCTCGTGACGACGAACGTCGCGACGGTGGTTCCCGTGAAGTTCGAACTCGCGACGCTCGTCCAGTTCGTGCCGACGGTTGCTTTGACGCTGTACGTGTAGAGCGTGCTGGCGACGAGACCGCTGTCGACGCACGTCGTCGTCGTGATCGTACCGTGACAGGTACTGCCGGTCGGTACCACGGCGCCGTTGCGCGTGACGACGTAACCCGTTGGTGTGACGCCACTGCTCGGTTTGACCCAGCTGAGTGTGAGACTGGTGGACTTCGGGCTCGCCGTCGCGCCGCCGGTCGGTGCACTCACCGAGTTGGACTTGGCCTGCGCCGGATGAGTACCGGACGACAGGACGACGACCCAGGAAGTCGCTCCGGCGATGCTCGCACTACCCAGGAGAGAGACGACCGTAATGAAGACTGCGAGACGCCATGTCCGCTTCGGCACGTTCGCCCGATGCACTCGCAAACGATGCGTGGGTCTCTCCACCGCGACTACGTCACGATCGGCGTTGGGAGGAGATGTCATCGGATGGATTCCAAGTCTGAGAGTGACGGCAATTCATTGACGAGTGTGCGAGTTCATCATCTGCTGACTCGTCTTACGCGAGCAATCTTGGCGGTGCAGTCGTCGCTCCGAGAGTTCGAGGAGCGACGACTGCACCGCGACGACATCAACTTGAATCGGGGGAGTGATCAAGTCGAGGCGTCGGAATTAGCTCGTCCAGGCGTCGGTCGCCGGGCTGACCGTGGCAGTGGCGGCGCCACCGGTGGCGACGACACCGGTGAGCGACGGCATCGAGAAGTACGTCGCGGCGCAGGCAGCCGGCGCGGCCACCGTCATTGACGCGTCGTTCGTGAACGTCACCGTGAGTGAACCATTGCCCGCAACGGTGAGAGCCGTCGACAACGTGTGAACGCTCCCCGTGGTCGCGGTTGAGTAGTTCCAGATCACGTCACTCGTCGTCGACGAACATCCCGTTTGCGCGGTGCCGAGTGTCGAGCTGGTGAATCCGCCTGCGTAGGTGACGTTGGTCGGGAGATCGACGCCCGTGATCGTGACCGGGTACCCGTTGGGGTTCGTGATCGTCGCCACGACGTCGCCGTTGCCGCCCGGAAACAGGAGGTTCGTGGCCGATGGGGAGGCCACTGCGCTGATGGTCAGGTTGGCGATCGTCGCCGATTGGCTCTCGGCCGCGGAACCGGAGTTCAGTCCGACGACCCAGTTGGTCGCGGCGTACGCGCCGCCACCGACCAGGCCCATTCCGACGAGGGCTGAGACGACCTTGCTCAGGAGCGACATGGGAGCCCGGTGGGCACCGCCGCGCGTGGCGCGACGAGTCGTTCGCATGGGAGTGGATCCGGCGTTTGACCTCGTCGCAGTTCGGTTAGTACGACTTCGATACATTTAGTCCTCTTTCTGGTTGGTTGAACTGCCTTTACGTGAAGGTCAACTCATCCACAGCTCCCCATCAGGGTGAACCAGAAAGACGAATGCCCTTGCGGCATTCACAATGCTTCGCGCACATCACAGGGTCACCAATGAAGTGACAACATCTCATCAATTGTCGATTGAATATGTACCTTTCCGCACTTTTCCGAACAAAAAGTGTGCCTAAATCTGTTCGCCTGGCCCGAATATCTGAGCGTGGCGTTCCGCCAGGCGCAACAGATTTCGGTCCGAGAAGAGTGGAAGTGACCGCCGCGTAGCTGCTCGCCGTCGATGAGTCGACGAATCCTTGAACGGCTGCGCGTCGATTCGGCACCGTCAGGGTGGTCGCGTCATTCCGAGCGCAAGAGGATGGCGGGCGACGTTTTGGCCGCGAGTCGCGCGGGTAACGCGGCTATCACGTTGGCCAAGACGAGTGCCACCGCGGCGATTATCAGCAACGTGGACGTGGGAATGACGACGCGGGGGACGGCGTGAATCGAGTTGGCGAACACGTCCCACAGAGTTCGTCCCACGAGGATGCCAACGGGTAGACCGATCAGCACGCCGAGACCGACTGCGATCGTCGACTGGACGGCAACCGTGACAATCACTTGACGACGAGAGAACCCGAGCGCCTTCAACAGCGCAATGTCGCGACGTCGCCGACGCACGGACGCCAGCAGCGTAAGCCCGAGGGCCACGAGCGCGCCGCCACAGAGGATTGCGCCGAGTTCAATCGGCGTGCTCCCGAGTGACCGGTAGTCGACGATCTGCGCCGGCCGTTCCACTTGATCGAGGGGATTGCCAGCCGGCGAGCCGCCTCCCGCGACTTCGATCGCGTGAAGAATCGATTTCTTACCCTGGGCCGCGGTAACGCCCGGTCGATATCGAACGAGGATGGCGTTCGGTCCGGGCGGGAGGTCGTAGATATCGCGTTTGAACAGTGGAATCAGCGTGTAGTTCAACACCGCGCCGACACCCATTTCGAGGTGGACCTGGCCCGCTTGGCCGTAGGCGGGCAAGGTGGCCGTGCCGACGATTCGCAGCGTCGTTCGCTTCGTTCCTTTGCTCGTCACGATCACGGTGTCACCGATGGACTTGTGCAACGTCGTGAGCGTCGAGGTGCCGAGGACGATTTGACCGGCCGTTTGTAGATCGTGCCCTGAGAGTATGGGCGGTTGGATGGTCGTCCCGGGATCTTCGCCCATCACCGGTACTGACAACCCGTCGATCAAGAGGTTGGCGAAATACGCGTTGGACGTGGCGCTGATATCGGTGTCCGCGGCGAGTGGTTTGTAAATCGCCGTCGGTATGTCGCCCACGCCGCCACCCCCGTTCAGGGCGGCGCTCCAGTTCCATCCATAGAGCTGCGGGCTCGACACGAGCGTTCGAAGACTGGTGGCGAACGTCGTCGTCGCGCCGACGATGATCAACGCGATGGCGGCCCCGAGTATCGCTGAACGCATCGGCACCGCTCGTCGACCACCGCCGGTCTCGAGCGCGAAACCGACGCCGGTCACTGCCGCCACGGGTAGGCCCGAATTGCCGGCCCATCGGGTGGGACCGGTGTTGCTCCGACTAGTTCGTGTGGCTCGTCGAATCGCGTGATGAGGTTGGGCCCGAAACGCCAGCAACGACGTGACGACGCCGAGGGAAACCGCGAAGAAGGCGAATCCCAGACCGAGCACCGTCCAGTCGGCGCTGACGTGTGCTCCAAGATACGGGCGAATCGGTCCAATCGGGGCCAACGGTGAGACGGCAATAGCGACACCGACGGCCAACACCGATCCGATGACGATGGCCGTGGCCGCGCCGAGCAGTCCGTCCATGAAGGTCGTCCTCGGGTTCGCGCCCATCGCGCGAAGGATGCGAGCCTCGTTGGCAATCCGCCGAATGATGCGCGCGATCAATTGCGACGCGATGGCGAGCGCGGCCAACGCAATTACGAGACCGAAGATGCCGAGCGCCAGAGCCTCGGGTCGTATAGATCCGGCCACTCGACTCTCCACGCTCGGTTCGTTCTGCGCGGGCGCGCCGATCTTGGGGAAAAGATGTTGGTAGGCGTTCGTGACCTGTGCGTCGTAGCGGTTGCCGTCCTTGAGTTGGATGCCGACAATCGTGTCGGCGGCACAGCACGCCAGATACTTGCGCGTGAGCGCCGGCGTAAAGAGCGTGATCTGAAGATCGAGGTTGTCAACTTGATCCTGGACGAGATTGCCGACCTGAATTGCTCCGATGCCCACGAGTCGTACCTTGAAGTGTCCGGCCACCTTCGGACCCGTGTCCGCCGAGGCGACCGACGCCTTGTTGGTGTAGTAGTCGAAGGTCACCATTTGATCGAGGTGCCAGCCGAAATCCCGCACGGTCCCCTCGTCGGCCACGAATTGGTCAACGACATCGGGATTGGGCATTCGACCTTGAGTGAGGATCAAGCGATCCTGGTCGAACTCCAGACCGTCGACGCTCCCGTTGGGTGAGAATCCGTTATCGCCCGGAACCATCTGACCGTGAGTTCCCAAGGGGAAGGCATTCAATCCCACCATCGACTCAACGTCTATGACGTGCGGCAGTCGCCGCACCTTTTCGATGGCGGCGGCGCTGTACCCAGAATCAAAACCGGCTTGGGGGTTATAGACCTGGATCGGCACGAAGAGTTGCGAAGAGTTATGTTCTGCGATTAATCGAGTGAAGGAAGATTCGGTGTTGCGGGCGCCTGCGATCGTGCCCATCGCCGCTCCGCCGAGAAGGGCGATGAAGAGAACGAGCGAGACGTAACTCGTCCAGCGGTGACGAAGGGTCGCCCGAAAGCGATACGCGCTCACACTGAATGCCCGCGAATTCACGTTCGTTCTCTCCTCGCAGCCTTGAGCTGCTCGCCCTCACGGGATGATCTGGTCATTACGTGCCCGACAGATATTCTTGACGATTCAACCCGCAAACTCCAGGTTGTTATCCGAAGCGGGCCTGTGGTGGCTACACCACTTGCGGCAGGGTGGGTAGTGCGGAATCGTCGGCACTCTACGACACCGAGTTCGAATCGAAGGACGTTGATTCGAGGCTGGTCGTCACGCTGGGCGTCGTTCCTACGTTTGGGGCCTCGACCGTATTCGAAGGGCTCGTAAGTGGGGAGGTCGGTCAGTGCACTCCAACGGCGGGATCGCCGATTCAATTCTCGTGCTCGCCGCAAAGAGTCCGCTGTTATGAGCCTCACCGCTTGGCGCTTGGCAGACGGTGCGGACCATTGCATTCTCCGATTGACTTCACTACATTGACGCCATGTCCTCAATCGAAGAACAGACTGACGCTTACCGGACGTCGCATCAGAGAATAATGACGCTCGTTCGAAGGCTCAGTGACGAACAACTCGCAACGGTCGTGACGTGCTGCCCTCTGTGGAGCGTGAAGGACCTCATCGGTCACCTCACGGGAGTTCTGGAGGATCGCCGGGACGACAACATGCCTACGGGGTCGTTCGATGACTGGACCGCGGCGCAGGTCGAACGCCACCGCGACGAACCGATTGAATCGATTCTGGCGGCGTGGATCGAAGCCTCCGCCACAACGGTCGACAAACCACCTTCCATGGCGTCACTGTCGTTCGACGCGGTCACGCACGAGTTTGATCTCTATCAGGCGCTCGGTGTCGCGGGCGACCGCTCGACGGTTTCCGTTCGCGTTGGCGCCGAACGCGCCTTAGGACGTATGAGCTCGATGCTCAGCGATGGTGCCGCGCCGGGCGTCGAGGTCACTACCGAAGACGGCATGAACCTCGCCGAAGGGGTCGAAGCGCCTATAACACTCGAGACGTCGCGCTACGCCTTTATGAGGATGACGACGGGGAGGATGAGCCGCCGTCAAGCCGAATCACTTGGTTGGGGGAGCGATCCGGCGCCCGTGCTCAATTCGCTCTACAGCGACGGATTCTTCGTCCCCCAACCCGTTGACGTGATCGAAGTCGACGGTTTCTAAGTCGGTGTCGCAGGTCTGAACTTCGGTTGACGCTTCTCGATGAAGGCGGCGATGGACTCTTGAGCGTCGGGCAGAAGACTGGCTTCGGCCATCACTTCGGTGGCGAAGGCGTAGGCGTCGGACTGGTCCATCTCGATTTGTTGGTAAAACGCCTTCTTGCCGACGCCTTTTGATGTGGCACTGCCACGAGCGGCCCGTCGCAGCAAACGAGAGCTCGCCTCGTCGAGTTCACTCATGGGCACGACGAGATTGACCAGACCCCACGCTTCGGCCGTTCGCGCGTCGATTGCGTCGCCCGTCATCGCCATTTCGAGCGCGCGTTTACGGCCAATGGAACGACCGACCGCGACCATTGGTGTCGTACAGAAAAGTCCGCCACGTCCGCCTGGCGTGCAGAACGTCGCCTCTTCGGCGGCAACTGCGAGATCGGCCGTCGCCACGAGCTGACACCCGCCGCCCGTGGCGAGCGCGTGCACGCGCGCGACGACCGGCTGGGGAATCGATTGAATCGTTTGCATCATCGTGGTGCACACACCGAAGAGGTGACGGACCGTTGGAAGGTCTTGATCGGCCATTTCGGCGAAGTCGTGGCCGGCGCTGAAAAGGCGACCTTTGGCGGCGAGGATCACACCGGTCGCGTCGCTCTCGCCTACGTCCACGAAGGCCTGCGTGAGCTCTTCCATAAGCTTGAGCGTGAGCACGTTGAGACGTTCGGGGTGATTCAACCAAATCGTCGTCGTGTCTCGCTCGCGCTCACTGACGATGAATTGAAATGACTGTGGCACGATACGTCCCTTCAGGCCATCGTTGGTGAGCATAATTCGGCGTTTCTGGCTTCACGCCGCTCGGAACGAGCGCAATCTCGGCGCAAATCGCACTCTTGCGTTGTCGCCACTTTCAAGGCGAGTGATGCCGTGTCTAGCTCTCGACCGCGGGCTCTTGGGCTTCGTCCCGACCCAAGTAGTTGTCAATGAGGTTCAACAGCAACTTCAAGTCGAGTGGCTTGGTGAGGTACTCGTTCGCGCCCGCGTCGCGAAAACGACGAACCTGACCCGGTGTCGCGTCGGCCGAAAGTATAACGATGGGGATGTTCGACGTCGCCGGGTCCAGTCGCAGTCGCTCCAGGACGTCGAAGCCGTTGATGTCGGGCAGGTGCACGTCGAGCAAAATGAGGTCCGGGTGACGAACCTGGGCGATGCCGATCCCCGGACTTCCCTGGACGGACGTCAGGAGCTGGATATCGGGTCGCTGCAACAACAGGCGTTCCACGAGCTGCACGTTGTAGAGATTGTCTTCGATATAAAGGATCGTCGCCATGATGATGCTTTTCCCCGTCTCAATCGTCAAGCGTCATACTAGTGACGACGTCGACGAATCTTGGAAGAGTGGCAACTCAAACCAGAACGTCGAACCCTCGTCGACCACCGTTTCGAATCCGAGTTTGCCCCCCATTGCTTCCACGAGCGTCTTGGAGAGCGTGAGCCCCAGTCCCGTTCCCTCAATTCCGCGAGTCTCGGCGTCGAGTCGATCGAAGGCCGTGAAGAGGCGCTCGCGCAAGTCTGGCGCGATGCCTAGTCCGGTGTCGGCGACCGAGAATCGCACGAAGTTGGAACTCGACCAGCAGTCGAGCGTGACGCTGCCGTGGCGTCGGTTGTACTTGATCGCGTTCGATAGAAGGTTCAAAATTACCTGTGTGAGACGAAGTCGATCGGCTAACACGACGTAGTCGAAGGAGCACTCGTAGCCGATGCCCACGTCTCGTTCGCGCGCCTGGGGTTCGATGATGCCGAGGCATTCTCGAACGAGCTCTTCTAGGGGGACCCGTTCCGGCGCGAGACCGATGTTGCCCGATTCGACGCGTGAGATATCGAGCACTTCGTTGACCAACGTCAAGAGGTGCTGCCCTGAGCGGAACACGTGATCGACCAGTTCGAGATCCTCTTTGGACTCGAGTTCCATCTGAAGTATCTGGGCGAAACCGAGCACCGAGTTGAGGGGTGTCCGAAGCTCATGACTCATTCGTGACATGAACTCACTCTTGGCCGCGTTGGCCCGTTCGGCCTCTTCCTTCGCCGCCGCCAGGGTCTCCTCGAAGGCGACTGCTTCGGTGACGTCGCGAGAGACAAGGACCGCGCGAACGGACTGTCCATCCTCCTCGTCGAGCAGCCGACCTCTGGTTTCGATAATTAACCAGCGACCGTCGGCGTGACGCGCCCGAAAGCGGTAACTGGTCAGCTCGTCGCTTTCGCCGTTGAACATCCGATCGAGTTCCGCGGTCACGATCGGGGCGTCATCGGGGTGCACGATCGCCATCGCGCTTCGCCCCATTCGCTCGTCTTTGGGAAACCCGTAAATTCGTTCGGTCCCCGGACTGGCCTCGATTACCTTGAACTCGCGATCGATGACGATGATCGAGTCCGGTGCCGCGTCGAGGATGGCCTTCGTCTTGGCGAAGCTCCTCCCGAGGGTCGTTTCCCATGCCACGGCGTCCGAGATGTCGCGCGAGATGAAGACCAATCTTGTGGGCGGTCGATTCGGATCGTGCAACGTTCTGCCACGGACATCGATGGTCACGAGGCGCCCGTCGATGTGGTCCATCCGAGCACGAAAGCTCACGGCGCCGTCGTCGTCGAAGGCCGACGTGAACGCGTCGCGCACCAACTGCCGGTCATCGGCGTGGACGAACTCGTCGACTTTTCTCCCCACGCGCTCTTTGGCGGCAACACCGTGAAGACTCTGGGTCCCCGGACTGGCTTCGAGAATCGTAAGGTCGCGGTCGATGACGATGATCGAGTCGATGGCGGCGTCGAGGATTGCGCGTGTCGTCTCTCGACTCTCGGCCAGTTGCGCTTCGGCCGCGATGCTCTCAGTGAGGTCGCGCGCGATGAAGACGGCCTGGGCCGCAGGGCCGCCGGCGACGCCGAGCGCGTGACCGCGTGATTCGACCATCATCCAGTGACCGTCGGCGTGCTGCGCTCGATAACGCAGACTCACCACTTCGTTCGAGCTTTCTTCGAACATCTGCTTGAGTTCGGCTTCGACGGCGGGACGGTCATCGGGGTGCATCAACGCGAAGACGCTGGCCCCCATCGCGATGTCGTCGTCGTAGCCGAAGAAACTCTGTCCGCGTGGACTGTGGTGCGAAATGACCAAGTTTCGGTCGACGATAACGATGAGGTCCGCCGCCGCCGCGAATATTGCCTGGGTCATCTCCACGTTCGCCGCCAGTTCCGCCATACTCGCGTTGCGCGCGGTGACGTCACGACCCGTCGAATAGACGAGATCGCCGCGGCGCTGCGACGACCACTCGATCCATCGATATGTGCCGTCACGACAACGGATTCGATTCTCGAAGCCCGTGCGAGTTGTGGATTCGGGGTCCCACTCGGCGACGTTCTCCGCCTTCGTTGCTTCGACGTCGTCGGGGTGGACGAACTGGGCGAACTCCTTGCCTTCAAGCTCCTCGCGCGTCCAACCGAGGACCCGTTCCCAGGCCGGATTCGTGAAACCGACGTTGCCGTCTTCAGTGAATACCGACAGCAGGTCGACGGAGTTCCTGAAGTACTCACTCAGGTCCGGGCTGGGCGGTGACTTACGCGCCATTCGAAGACGCCTCAGCGTCGTTTCGCGAGGAATGACCGACGTCGCGCTTTGTATCCACAGGTCCAACTGCCCAGTAACTATTCATTTCGGGCCACACGCCCAACCTATCGGCTCACGCTTCGAACTAATTGAATGGCCGTGTTACGCGCCAATAACAAGAGTCCGGTTCGCCGAACTGGCGAACCGGACTCTTGTGCGAGGCGTTGCTGAAGTGTGCTTATTGACTCTTGGTGACGATGATCACGCCTTGCGTTGCTGACGTGGTGTTCCAGTGCAACTGGACGTGCACGTGAAGGCGCTGCACCAAGTACGTCTCCGCGGCTTGCGCGCGACGGTGGGCGAGTGCGGCGTTGCCCCTGGCGTAGCCGGTGATCGACACCACGGAGTGAACCGTCAACTTGCGGATCAGGACGATGATGCCGGTCCGAGCGGCGCCGGCCAGGGCGCTGCTGTTGGTCGCAAAGGCCAAACGAACGGCGCCGGGAATCGCCAGCTTGGCGAACGTGACGGTCGTCGCGGGCGACGAGGTACTTGCGTACGCGGAGTCGTTCGCCTTGGTCGCGGTGACGATACACGTGCCGGCCGTCGCTGACTTCAACGTCGCACCGGAGAGCGCGCAACCCGTGGCCGAGCCATTGGTCACGGTGAACGTGAGTGCACCGGTACCCGACCCGCCGGTCGTCTTCAGTGCGAAGGTCCGACCGTACGTGGCATGCACGCTCGAGATGACGAGCGGCGTCTGGGCGATGCCAACGTGGATCTGGCCCGTGTCGACGACGTTCAAGGAGTCACCCGAGTACGTGAGCGTGTACGAGGTGCCCGGCACGCCCGCCAGCGTCAGGCCGCTGAAGGTGGCGACACCGGCGTTGATGGTGGCGCTCGAGCCGGCCGTTAACGTGCCGCCCGCACCAGAGGTGATCGACGCAGTAACGGTGCCCGTGGCATTGGTGTCCACATTGCCGCCAGTGTCTTCAACCTTTATGACCGGCTGTTGTGCGAGGACCAATCCCGTGGCCGTCGACGCGCTCGGTTCGGTCGCGACGATCAGCTTCGAGGGTGACCCGACCGTGACGGCGATGCTCGTTGACACCGCGCCGGTGAGTGTGCCGTCGGTGAAGGTCAGTGTGTAAGGACCAACGAGTGCGTTGAGCGTGACATTGGTGAAGGTGGCGATACCCGCGGTCACGGCCATCGTCGCCGGCGTTACCGAGACGCCGCCCGTTGTGATCTTGACGCTGATCGTGGAGCTGTCGGTGGTGACGACGTTGCCGGCCGCGTCCTCGACCTTGACGACGGGCTGTTGGGCGAGCGGTGCACCACTCGCTACCGTGGCCGACGGCTCGGCCGTGATGATCAGCTTCGTGGCGACGCCCGCGGTAATCGTGATCGCCGATGAAACAGCGGTCGTCACGGATCCGTCAGTGAAGGTCAGCGTGTAGGGACCGATGAGTTCGTTGAGCGCGAGGCCCGAGAACGTCGCGAGACCCGTGGTCGCCGAGACCGTCGCCGTGCCATTAGTGACGGTGCCGACGGCCGACGTGACTGTTGCGGTGACCGTCGAGGAGTTGCCGATGATGGCGTTGCCACCGGCGTCTTCGAGCTTCACGACTGGCTGGATGGCCAATGCCGTACCGCTGGCGGCGGTTGCCGATGGTTCGGTCGTTACTACCAACTGCGCGGCTGCCCCGGCGTTGACCACGATCGTGCCGGAGACGACATTCGTCAACGAGCCGTCAGTGAACGTCAATGTGTACGTCCCGGCGAGCACGTTCATCGTGAGACCCGAGAATGTGGCAACACCATTGCTGGCGGTCGCCGTGTTGTGCGTCACGGTGCCACTGCCAGAAGTCAGCGCGGCCGTTACGACCGTGACGTTCCCCGGCTCGACGTTGCCACCGGAGTCGGTGATGTCGACGACGGGTTGCTGCGTGAGGGCAGCGCCTGCGGCGACGGTGGCTGACGGTTGCACCGCAATCGTCAATTTGGCGGCCGCGCCCAACGTGACGGCGGTCGTGACTGCAGTGGTGGCAGACGCAAGGGTTCCGTCGGTGAAGATGATGTTGTAGCTACCGACCGTTGCGTTGGCAGCGAGGCCCGAGAATGAGGCGACACCCAGCACGGCGGCCTTGGTGCTGTTCGTGATTGAAGAACCGGCGTTGCCATTGACGAGGGCGGCAGTGACTGTCGAAGTATCTCCCATCAATACGTGATTGCTGGCATCTTCAACGCTGACGACTGGTTGAATCGGGAATGCGATGCCATTGACGACGGTCACTGAAGGTGCTTGCGTGATCACCAACTTCGTGGCCGCTCCAGTGACGGTGACCGTTGTCGCCGCTGGTGGCGTGAGCGACGCATCGGCGAAGGTCAAACTACCGCTGACGCCGTCAGTTGCATCGGTGATCGCGAAGCCACTGAAAGTGGCGACGCCATTGATGGCGGCTTTGGTTGGGTTCGTCAATGTGGAACCGGCACCCGTGTAGGTGGCAGTCACAGTAGACGAGTCTCCCGTGACTATGTTGCCACCGGAGTCGTCAATGTCAACGACGGGTTGCGGCGTCATCGCTACGCCGGTCACTGCGCCAGCGGCGGGTGCCGTAGCGAACTTAAGTTGAGTCGGAGCACCCACCGTGACAGAAATCGAATTCGAAGTCGCGGATGCTGCAGAATCCGTCGGATCCGTAAAGGTCAATGTGTACGAGCCGACTAGGTCGTTGAGCCCGAGACCACTAAAGGTCGCTACACCATTTGTAGCTGTAGCACTAGCAACTGTTACCGAACCGCTACCACCCGTGATTGCAACGTCGACGGGTCCGCTCAGCCCGGTTACGGGTGAGTCGGAAGCGTCGTCAATGTCAACGACCGGCTGAGCTGCCAATGCCAGGCCACTTGCGTCGGTCGGTGAAGGTTGACCCACTACCGCCAAGTGATAAGGGCCCGCAGCCGACGCGGTGGTGGCGAGACCGACGACGAACGTCGATCCCAATAGTGCTGTGGTGACGAGAATCCGAGTTACGACGCGTCGCCGTAGACCGAATGATTTATTTGCTTGCATGACTAACTCCATAGATTCGCTCGTTGCTACCTAGAACAACGCTAACGGTCCGCGCCTGTGGTTTGTTGGTGAATGTGAAGTGTCCGCGCAATACGTCGAAGATTGTCTGTAAGAAAATCGAATTGTGTGTACGTTGAGTACGAGGAGCCGCTGTCGAACGTAGTTGACAAAATGTTCGAAGACGTGATCTCCCTCCGCTAATTCCTTTGTTTGGAAGGGAAAGTCATAGATGAAGCGGTCGCGAAGTTGTTGAATCTCCGTTCATAAGCGCGTTGGAATATCGCAGGTCAGAGGTGCAATTGACGAAGTCACAACAATATGAAATTTGTGTTGCAATTCTTTTCGAGTCTCCGAATGGAACGTCGTTGAGCACATTCAACGTCATTGTCACCAACTCGACGAGCGATAATTAGGGCCAATTGAGTAGCAAAAAATTGGCGTTGATTCGTGAGTGCTGCGACAAATGACGTCCGAACGAGCCGTGCATTCTTCGCTGTCACGACTTAACTGAGGAGAGTTCGCACAGCATTGTTACAGTCTGTGGAAAATGATCCATTCATTGGGGAGGACCACATGACCGATTCCATTCGACCGCCACTCACCTTCGCGTTCTTCCCGGACGTCGTGACTTTCACGCTCGCCAGTGAAGACATCGGCGACGGCGTAAAACTGGACAACGCGCAGGTCGCGAACTTCATGGGCTACAGCGGCGATAACCGATCCCCGCAGCTGTCGTGGGAGGGCTTTCCCCCCGAGACCAAGAGTTTTGCCGTGACCGTGCACGACCCCGACGCACCGACTGGCAGTGGTTTCTGGCACTGGCTGGTGCTCAACATTCCGGCGAACGTGAACAGGCTCGGGACCGGTGCCGGATCCGATGGATCGAGTGAACTTCCAAGCGGCGCGCTGCAATTGCGCAACGACGCCGGGACCCGTGGGTACGTAGGCGCCGCGCCTCCGGCCGGTGACGTCGCGCATCGTTACGTGCACACGGTGCACGCCGTTGACGTCGAGCGGCTCGAACTGGATGGCGATGCGTCGCCCGCGTTCGCCGGATTCAACCTTCGATTCCACGCCATCGCGCGCGCACAGATCGTGCCCGTCTTCGGTTCGTAACTGGACGTCGAGTTCTTGTGTTACCGCCGCATTAAGCGGTGACTTCGAAGGTGACGTATGCGCGGGGCGCGAGGTCGTCGCCATTATTGTGAAACGAATCAGGGATCGGACCGACTCGACGTCGGTTCGCACTGAGTTGAACGCGATTCGTCGGGCAATGGGGAAGCAATGAGCGAAAATCAGGGTCCAGGCCCGTTGGCCCTGGTTGGATCGGGTGAGTACCTGCCCCAAATGGCCGAAATTGAAGGCGGCCTTATCGCCGGTCGACCCCCGCGCTACGTGCAAGTGGCGACCGCCGCCGTGCCTGATGGCCCGCCGGTCGTTGAGCGTTGGCACAACTTGGGTCGTGCGCAGGCCGAGCGACTCGGCGTCGAGGCTGTGATCCTCGAAGTGAACGAACGACGCGACGCGAACGACGCGACCATTGCGGCGATGGTGGAAGGCGCCGGTTTGGTGTATCTCTCGGGGGGCCACCCCGCGTTCTTGGCCGAGACCTTGCGCGGCACGTTGGTATGGGAGGCCATCGTCGCGGCGTGGCGATCTGGCGCGGCACTCGCTGGCTGCAGCGCGGGCGCTATGGCATTTTCTTCGTGGGTGCCGTCATTGCGACATCCCCGCGAGGGCGGCACGGAAGGTCTGGGACTCTTGCCGCACCTGCGTGCCATTCCGCACTTCGACGCGTTCGCCGCACGGATACCGGACATGGTCACGAGGTTCCTGTTGCCGAACGACCCGTCGGTCACCGTCTTGGGTATTGATGAGGAAACCGCCATCGTCGGCGGTCCCAGTTACTGGACCGTGAAGGGCCGCTCGTCAGCGTGGCGACTGAGCAGTACGGGACGCGAGCAGCTCCCCAACGGAACCAGCGTCACCACGCCGCTCGGCAGTCCAATCCCCTGATTAGACGGACCAGAGATCCTCGAGTTCACGGTCTTTGGTTTCCGGCAACGTCCAGAACAACGCTGCGACCAACATGGCCGGGAGGAACGTCAGGTCGGCCGCTAGCGCGAACCGATTCCCGATGTCGGCGATAGCGCCGAAGACGACCAGTCCCACCACGGCACCCAGGACTCCCGCGGCGAGGAACCAACCCGACGCCGACGCGCGCACCGCCGTGGGGAAGAGTTCATTGACGAGCGCGCCACCCGCGGGCGCGAAGATGGATCCGAACATAACGCCGAAGACATAGCCGGCGATCAGATCGAAGTGCGGTCCGCTGTAGGAGAGGACGCCGAAGAGAGCGAGACCGACCATGCCCAGCGCGCCCGTGACCCGACGACCAAAGCGATCGGCCATCCATCGGCCGATCAACAGACCCGCGAGTCCGGTCGCTCCGGCGCCCACCACCATCAGTGCCGTCGTCACGCCGGAGAGGTGATCGATGTTCTGGGCGAAGAGGAAGATGAAACTGTTCGCCGGACCGGTAATGAACGAGAGCGCGAAGGCCAGCACCGACAGCAGAATCAGTCGTTTCCGAAACGCTGGCCCCACCGCACCCAGCACTGGCACCACGCGCTCCTTCGCGACCTCGGCGAGTCCGAAACGGTCTGGCTCGGTGGCCCATCGATTGATGACGGGGAGCAGCGCGAGCGGCACGACTGCCAACAAGAACAGACCGCGGAACCCGAGTGTCTTAGAGGCCAGGCTGTGGATGATGGCCGTGAGTCCGGCGCCGACGCCGTAGCCCGCTGCGACGAGCGCGAGGGCCTTGGCCCGACTCGACGTGTCGGTCTGTTCGGCGGCGATCACTTCAGACAGCGCGTTGGTGGCACTGAGCAACGGCCGGCCGCAGGCGAAGATCACGACGAACCACCAGTAGCCGGGACTCGCCGCCGCGAGGACCGTCGCCGCGAGCCCGAGCCCGACGGTGGTGATGAGCATTCGGTGGCGTCCGAATCGGTCGGCCATCGACGTGAGCGGTAACCCGCCCAACGACGCCAGTCGAATGATCGCGAGTCCGACGCCGAGCTTGGTGCCCGACAGTCCCGCCTGGTCGGCCAGTGTCGCACCGTGCACGAGGTGACCAAACGTTCGCGCCACGCTGCCCAGCGCCGTCACGACACCGAACTGGCCGAAGCCCGAGGCAAATGACGCGATGACCGCACCCCACACGACACGGTCGTTCCACTTGTGCAGTCGCGGAGCGCTCAGCGGCGTCGGTTTCGGAGTCGGGGTCATCGGCGCGTTCGCAGCGATGCACTGATCGGGCGAGGACGTCCACGTTCTCGGTACGCGGCGAGCCAGAACGGGCTGTACAACAGGGCGAAGAAGAGCAGAACGACGAAGACGCCGGTCACGAGGTACCAGGGATACGGACCCATGAGACGCAGCAACGTCCACTGGTGCGGCGCGTGACGCAAGAACATGTAATTGGCGTCGAGTACGACATCGGCCAGCCCCACGATCGCGACATATATATAGGTCGTCATCGTTACTCGCAGTACCGAGCCTGGTCGCGGCTGAATTCGCATGCCCACCACGAGAAAGAGGGCCGCCACGATGATCATGGTATGGCCAATGACGTATTCGAAGAATTCCACTCGGGGAAACGGCACATTGAGGTCGGGCGTGAAGAGTCCCTGCACCGTACCGGCGAGCGCCCAGAAGTACGTCAGTTCGACCAAGAGACGAAATCGCCACCAGCACGCGGCCGCGGCCACGAGAAGCGCAAAGTTGCAGAGGGCCAGCGGAAGGGAGGTGCGAAGCGTCCAGGTACCGTCCGCGAGCTGTCGGACTGTGTCAACCACACAGTCCGAGAACAAGACCAGGCCGATGACTTTCGCTGCTCGCGGAGTCCATGGTCCCGGTCGGAGGCGCGCCCAGGTACAGACGATCACGCAACCTATGGCCAACACGGTGACGCACAGCCAGTAGGGACCGGTCGAGATGGTGGCGGCGAACTCTCCCATGTCATTCGGGTCTAGCAGGGATGTCCCAAGTGACGATGTCGTTCGGACATGGATATTCCTAGGGCGGAGCACTGATGGTTGAAGTGCGATCGCGACGACGATACTGAATGCAGGAAGAACTTCGCAAGAGAGGGTCTGGATGTCTGCACGACTGTTCGCGTACGGATACGTCGCCACTCCGACATGCCGACAAACCCACTACATGAGGACACAATTGCGATGAGCAGCGGCGCCATGTCGTCTGACGAACAGCGCGTCCTTCGCGACGTTCGAGCCCTGCTCGACCAACTTCAGTTAGACCGTGGACACGCGCTCTCGATGCGAAGCAAACTCAGCGACGACCTCGGTGTGGACAGTCTCGCTCTCGTCGAGCTCTGTGACCAATTGGAGCGCACGTTCGACGTTTCGCTGCCTGACGAAGTGTTTCTGACCGCCACAACGCCACAGGACTGGCTCGACGCGGTCAACGCCGCACGCGGGGGAGCGTCGATGGGCGGAGGCGACGGGGCGGACCTGCACGAAGCGCCGTCGGTGACGCCGTCGTCGACGACCCGGGCGATGACGAGTTTCGAGCATTTAGTTTCGGTTTATCGTGAGCGTTTGCGATCGCGCGGACGTGCTCGCGGTGGATCCGCGCCGACCCGTTCTCCGGCGAGCGTTGCGGGTTCGGTCATTTACAACCTGTACGCCTGGATCCTCCTCATCCCGTTCGCGATTTCGATCTGGTCCCTCGCGGTACTGCCGATGCCCCTGGTCCAACGGCGACAAGCCGGACGGGTCGTCGCACGAGGACTGTGTCGCGCCCTCGGCATAACCGTGAAGGTGGTAGGCGCGCTTCCCAACAGTGACCAGGCGTCGGTCATCGCCGCCAATCATTCGAGTTTCATCGACGGACTCGTGCTCTACGTGTTCCTCGACCAGCCGGTGACGTTCGTCGCCAGTTCCGACATGGAGCACCAGTTCTTGTTGGGTCGCATCATGCGCGGATTCGGCTGTGTCTTCGTCGACCGGGGCCGCGCCGAGAAGAGTGCGGCCTCAGTTGCGACACTCTTGAACACGATTCAAAGTGGGCGCCACGTCCTCATATTCCCCGAGGGTTCCATCAGTGCTCAGCCGGGTCTACGCGTCTTTCGTCTCGGAGCGTTCGAAACCGCGTCTTCTGTTCACTGTCCGGTCGTGCCGGTGGGCATTCGCGGATCGCGCGCGGTTTTGTGTCCTGGCAGTTATCTTCCCCACTCGGGTGCGGTTCACGTGCTGATCGGAGAACCGATCATGCCCACGGGCCCTGATTTCAGCGATCGCGTCGAGATGCGCGATCACGTGAGAGAGGTTATTGAGCGACTCAGCGGGGGCGGCGGATCGTAAGTTCCCGATTCGACCGGTTCCACAGGGTGCGTTATTCGTGGATGCTTTCGAGTGTGATTCCCGAGGCGCGCAACATCCGGCGTAGATCGACGATCTGCTGAGTGTCGAGGTCCTTGCCTCGTGGCCGATCGAAGACTTGCGTCTCGTCGCCGAGTGTCACCGTGTAGCGATGATTCGCGGCTTCGGTGATAGAGCCGATCTCGGCCAAGAGGGCTGCGGCGTCGTGCCACTCGATGTTGTGACTCGTCGGATGGCTGAGGATCTTTTCGGCGGTGACCAGGTGATGCCCAGTGAGTTTGGCGTGTGCCATGCGGAGCCCTTCTCGTTGCGGTTCATGACCAACTTAGGGCGCCCAACAGCAGGTCGGCCAGTTAGGGAATCGGCGTTCCCGTACGCAGAATCTTCGCGACATCATTCAATTGGCTCTCCACGACGTGCCACCACATCCATCGTCCGCGTTTCTCGCCTTCGATCAGCCCGGCGTCGGCGAGGAGTTTCGTGTGGTGCGAGATGGTGGGTTGACTCTTCCCGAGCGGCGCCTCGAGCGCGCAACTACAGACTTCGAGTTCGGCGGCGATGAGCGAAAGCATTCGCAGCCGAACGGGGTCACCGAGCGCGGCGAAGATCACCGCGGCCCGCGTCGCCTCGATTTCGGAAAGTTCGCCTTCCCGGAGCGGGCTGCAGCACGCCGCGGTGGTGTCCGAAAGCGGGAGGGAGCGCGTACGGGCCATGCGGCATTATAACATTGACAGTTATCGATATGAGCACTATGGTTACATCGACAATCGTCAATGTAAGGGAGTGTGTATGTCAAGAGTCCAACTGGCGTTGAACGTCTCGGACCTCAACGAGGCCATCGCGTTCTACTCCAAGTTCTTCAAAACTGAGCCCGCCAAGGTTCGTGAGGGCTACGCCAATTTCGCGATCGACGAACCGCCGTTGAAGCTCGTGTTGATCGAGAACGGTGGCGCACCCGGCTCGATCAACCACCTGGGCGTGGAAGTCTTCTCGACCGATGAGGTCGTTGCAGCGACGTCGTATCTGTCGGGTGTCGGCTTCGAGACGCGCACGGAAGAGTCGACGACCTGTTGCTTCGCGGTGCAAGACAAGGTGTGGGTGGACGGCGTCGACGGATCACCGTGGGAGGTGTATACGGTCCTTGATGACGCACCATCGTCGTTGCACATCGGCGGCAACGACGACTGCTGTAGCGCCGACCGCGTCGCGACGACTGCTGCGTCGGTACCTTCGACGTCGTGTTGCTGAGCGACCACTGGCGCGCGCTCTTCGCGGAGTACCTCGGGAGCCTCCTCCTCGCCACCGTGGTCATCGGTTCCGGCATCGCGGCGCAGAACCTCTCGCCGCACGCTCTCGGTGTGGAACTGCTCGAGAATGCGGCCGTCACGGGAGTCGGACTCTTCGTGCTGATCCTGACGCTGGGGACGATCTCCGGTGCGCACTTCAACCCGGTGATCACCCTGGTGGACGCCCTCTTCGGTGGCATCACGTGGCCACTCGCGTACTGCTACGTCGTCGTCCAAGTGGTGGGCTGCACGTGCGGCGCGATTCTTGCGAATCTGATGTTCGCGAAGTCGGCGATCGCACTCTCGACTGACCATCGCGCGACGTTGGCGCACGGGCTCTCCGAGGTCGCCGCCACCGCGGGGCTCGTCTTCGTCATCTTCGCGTTGGCCAAGACCGGCCGTTTCTCGATGGTGCCGGCCGCCGTGGGCGCGTACATCGCCGGCGCCTATTTCTTTACGAGCTCCACCAGCTTCGCGAACCCGGCGATCGTGGTCGGGCGAATGTTCACCAACACCTTTTCGGGGATCGCCCCTTCGTCCGCGCCGCTCTTCGTGGCAGCGGAGCTCGTGGGGGGAGGCGTCGGTTTCGCGCTCCTGCGACTGCTCTATCCCGGCATCGCGGCGCGGGTTAGCTCCGAAGTGCTCGTCCCGCACGGGGCGACAAGTGGCGAGCCCACGACATGATGTCGAAGGCCGTGCGACCGGAGATCCTCTTCCTCTGCACGCACAACGCGGGACGCTCGCAGATCGCCGCGGCGTTCGCTCGCGACCTCGGGAGTGAACGAATCGTGGTGCATTCCGCGGGATCCTCCCCGGGCGAACGACTCAATCCCGTGGTCATCGAAGCGATGCTCGAAGTGGGCCTCGACATCTCGGACGAGTCGCCCAAGAGACTGTCCGATCAGATGGGTCTGCGCGCCGACGTCATCGTCACGATGGGATGCGGCGACGCGTGTCCGGTGTATCCGGGAAAACGATACGTCGATTGGGAACTAGAAGATCCCAACGGTAAGGACCTGGAGACGGTGCGCGTGATACGTGACGAGATCCGCACCCGCGTCAGATCACTGATCGCCGAACTGACGGATTGAGCGAACCGGTCTCACGTCCTCGCGGTCACTGAGACTGGACGCGAGGCGAGCAGCAACAGCGCGCCAACGACGCCGAAGGACGCCACTCCCCATAGGAGACCAAACAGAGAGAAGACCAACAACAGTCCACCGACGATGACCGATGCAACACCGACACCTTCGTAGTTTCGGCGACGACGCACGGCGACGTCGACGAGAACGGCAAGAAGTGCGGTCGCTACGACCGCCGTCAAGACGAGCACCGCCGCCGCGTCGCTCTGGTAGAGGGTGAGGGCCGGCGGGTCGCCCGTGTAGGTATGCCCGCCGATCGTCACAGTCAATTCGCCGATTGGTTGATTGACGTGATAGATGAAGGCCCCCACCAACCACGCCGAGGCCCACAGGGCCGCAACCGACAGGGGCCAACGACGGTCGCGCAGGTTCACAACCTTCATCGTCCCAGAGTTCAACCCCATCGTCGCCGTATATACTTGCTTGTAGTCAAGCAACTAAATCACGCAGAACGGGACTAGTGGCCACCAACTCATTGGACGCACTGCGCGGCGATCGTTACAAGTGGATCGCCCTCACGAATACGACGCTGGGCGTCTTCATGGCCACGATCAACTCGTCGATCATCTTGATCTCACTGCCGGCGATCTTTCGGGGCATCGGGATCAATCCGCTGTCGGCGGGCAACGTCGGCTATTTGCTGTGGCTCCTACAGGGCTATCTGCTCGTCACCGCGGTGCTCGTGATCAGCCTCGGCCGACTCGGCGACATCATGGGACGCGTCCGTATCTACAACCTCGGCTTCGCCGTGTTCTCCTTCGCATCGGTACTGCTCGCATTGGATCCGTACGACGGCGGGTCCGGCGCGCTCTGGCTCGTCCTGTGGCGACTGGTCCAGGGCGTGGGCGGCGCGATGCTCTTCGCGAACTCAGCCGCGATCCTCGTGGACGCATTTCCGTCGGACCAGCGCGGTATGGCGATGGGCTTCAATCAAGTCGCGGCGATCGGCGGATCGTTCATCGGACTGATCGCGGGCGGACTGTTGTCGGTCGTCGACTGGCGTCTCGTGTTCTGGGTCTCGGTGCCCTTCGGCATCATCGGGACCGTCTGGGGCTATCGCAGCCTGCGCGACAACGGCAGGCGCGCCGCCGCCAAGATCGACTGGTGGGGCAATCTCACTTTCGCCGTCGGCCTCACGTCGATACTGGTCGGGATCGTCTACGGCATCCAGCCGTATCTGCAGCACTCCATGGGTTGGACGTCGCCGCGCGTCCTCACGGCCTTCGTCATCGGTGTCGTTTTCCTCGCCGCGTTCTTCATCATCGAGAACCGCGTGGAATCGCCGATGTTCAATCTTCGACTCTTCAAGATGCGCGCCTTCTCCACGGGCAGCGCCGCCGGATTCTTGGCGGCGATATCGCGCGGCGGCCTCCAGTTCATGCTCATCATCTGGCTGCAAGGCATTTGGTTGCCCCTGCACGGCTACGCCTACTCCGCGACTCCCTTATGGGCCGGCATCTACTTATTGCCGTTGACCACTGGCTTCTTGTTCGCCGGACCGATTTCCGGCTACCTGTCAGATCGCCACGGTGCGCGGATACTTTCGACCTCCGGCCTCCTCGTCTTCGGCGCGAGCTTCGTCGGCCTGCTCCTCGTGCCGACGAACTTCAGCTACTGGGTCTTCGCAGTCTTGGTGTTCTTCAACGGCGTCGGCGGTGGAATGTTCTCCGCGCCGAACCAGGCGGCAATCATGAACAGTGTGCCCGCCCAAGAGCGGGGCGGAGCGGCGGGTATCCAAGCCGCGTTTATGAACACCGGCTTCGTCCTCTCGATCGGCATCTTCTTCTCACTGATGATCGTGGGTCTCACCAACACGCTCCCCAAGGCGATGTTCAAGGGACTGAGCGCGCACGGGGTCGGCCCGACGCTGGCGCATTCCATTGCGAATCTGCCAGCCGTGGGAAGCCTCTTCTCCGCGTTCCTCGGCAAGAATCCGCTGAAGAACCTCCTCGGCTCACAGACGACCGCGCACGTCAGTCACGCCGACTGGTTGGTGTTGACCGGCAAGCACTTCTTTCCCGACTTGATCGAGAGTTCGTTCCACCACGGACTGGTAATTGTCTTCGGTGCGGCCATTGTGATGTCGATCATCGGCGCGCTCGCTTCGGCGCTGCGCGGTAAGCGCTACGTCCGTGAGGACCAGCCGCTGCGCGATCACCTCGGTGACGTCGCCGCAACCACCGGTGCGGTGCCCGGCGAGATCGCGATCGAGAGCGAAGTGGTCCAATGAAGTCCATCGACGCGGAACGCTCCGTCGAAACAGCCGCGCGGCTTCGCCTCGTCATGGTTCGCTTGGTGCGAGCCCTGCGCCATCAGGGCAGTGCGGGGCTGTCGCCGTCACAGGTCTCGGCGCTCGCGAGCGTCGATGAGTTCGGTTCGCTTCGCATCAGCGCGCTGGCCGCTTTGGAGTCGGTCGGCGCGCCGGTCGCGACGAGAGTCGTCGCGAGCCTTGAAGAACTCGATCTGCTTCGGCGAACCGAAGACCCCGAAGACCGACGGGCCTCACTCGTCGAGCTCTCGGACCACGGTCATGATGTCCTCGCCGCGCTCTGGACCGAACGCACCATTGGTCTGAGTTCTCGGCTCGAGCGGCTCACGCCGGCCGAGCGAACTCGTGTGGAGTTGGCGTTACCGGCGTTGGAGAAGCTAGCGCGCGACAGTTAACCCCGTCGTCCTCGACGACAAAGTCCTTGACCAGGTTCCGTTGCGCTGATGCGACTTTGGTAGAACTGGTGCCGACAGAGAGGGTCGGATGGCCAACGTCATTGAGGTTGCGGGGCTCACCAAACGCTTCGGGTCCCTCACCGCCGTCGATGGCATCTCCTTCAGTGTTGCGCGAGGTGAGATCTTCGGACTCCTAGGCAAGAACGGCGCCGGCAAGACCACGACCGTCGAGATCCTGGAGGGTTATCAGACGCTCGACGAAGGGCATGTCGAGGTGCTCGGTGTTGATCCGAAAAAGGGCGGCGGTGCCTGGAAGGACCGCATCGGTCTCGTCTTGCAGGACTCGGACTTCGATCCGAGCCACACGGTCGCCGAGACGGTCAAACTCTTCGCCGGATTCTTCTCCAAACCCAAGAGTGTCGCCGAGACGCTCGAACTCGTGGGACTCACGGACAAGGCGAACGCGCGAATCGGTCGACTGTCCGGTGGTCAGCGACGTCGCGTCGACGTGGCGCTCGGCATCGTTGGCTCGCCGGAACTGCTCTTCCTCGATGAACCGACCACCGGCTTCGATCCGTCGGCTCGACGAGAGTTCTGGACGATGCTCGAGGGACTGCGTTCGGCCGGCACGTCGATCCTGTTGACCACGCACTACATGGAAGAGGCCCAACACCTCTGTGATCGGATCGCGATCCTCGCCACTGGTCGCATCGTGGCCGAAGGAACGTCCACGTCGCTCATCGCCCTCGCGGGCGAGACGACGGTGCGTTTCGATTTCGAACCCGGTCTCGACGTCGCGGCGCTGTCGCAGGCGGCGGGTATCGACTTTCGCATCGCCGGTGAGGTGGTGTCGGCGACGATACCCAATGCCCAATCGCAGTTGCTGCGACTGCTCCAGCACGTCGAGCGCGAAGGAATCGAACTGCGCGGACTCGGCGTCGTGCGTCCCACGCTCGACGACGTCTTCCTCGACGTGACCGGAGAAGCGACGTGAGGTTCATTCGACTCTCCCTGCTCCAGGCGCAGTACAACCTCGTCGCGTACGCGCGCAGTGCGCGCACGGTCATCTTCGGCGTCTTGATGCCCGTCGGCTTCCTGATGTTGTTCAACTCCGTACTCGGGGACAAGACCAAGTCGGTTCTGGTCGAGGGCCACCAGATTCCGACGATCGCCTTCTACACCGGCGGACTCACCACCTACGGCGTGATGCTCGGCACCATCACCGGCATCCTCGTCTCGATCGTCGGCTCGCGCGAGGCGGGATGGTTGAAGCGATTTCGCGGTACCCCGATGCCGTCCGGCGTGTTCCTCGCCGGCGAGATCCTGTACCTCTTCGTGACGTCACTGGGGCTGATCGTCGTCATGCTCGCCGTCTCGCGCGTAGGGTATCACCTGTCACTACCGGCGCACGCGTACCTGGCGATCCTCTGCTACACGGTGCTGGGCGTCTTCGCCTTCTCGGCGATAGGGCTCGCCCTCACGAGAGTCATCACCACGTCGGAGATGGCCGGTTCGGTCGGGCCCTTCACCGTGGTGATCCTGAGCTTCGTGAGTGGGGTGTTCCTCGCGCCGAATCTCTTGCCGCAGTGGCTCTTGAACTTCTCGTCGTACCTGCCGCTCGAACCGATCGTGGCGGGCATGCAGCACGCCATCGCGTTGCCCGGTGGATCGGGTCTGCAGGCACGCCCGTTCATCGTCCTCGGTATCTGGGGCATCGTCAGTTTCGCCATCGCGATGAAGAACTTCACCTGGGAGCCGCAAAAGAGCAGGTGATGCTCGACGTCGCCGCGGCGTCTAGATCGCCGGTTCCTTGGGCAGACCGAGCACCCGTTCGCCGATGATGTTGCGCTGGACGGCGGACGTGCCGCCACCGATCGTCAACGCCTGGGCGTAGAGGAAGCCGAAGGCCCACGAACCACCGTCGGCGCCGTCCTCGCCGCCGGGCCCCCGGCCCTCGAGCATGCCCGCCGCGCCGGCGAGTCGATTGGCCAACGTCATGACCTCTTGACCGTGGTCGTCGGCGAGGGCCTTACGCACACTCGCCTCCGCGCCCGGTTCACGTCCGGCCTGGGCGGCCGCGACGAGGCGCAGTCGCAGGAGCCGCAGGATCTCGCCGTGTGACCAACACTTCACGAGTTCGTCGCGTTCGAGCGCGTCGTGCGGGACCTTCGACGTGCGCACGAGCTCGACCAGGTCGGTGGCGGTCGGTCCTCGGCCCCACAGCACGCCCTCACCCGACAGGGAGACGCGCTCGTTGCCCAGCGTGACCTTCGCGAGACGCCACCCGTCGTTCACCTCACCGATGAGGTGGTCGGCGGGCAGTCGGACCTCGTCGAAGAAGACTTCGTTGAAGGCGTGATCGCCGGTCATATCGATGATCGGGCGGATCGTGATGCCCGGGGCGTTCATGGGACACACGAAGTAACTGATGCCCTTTTGCGGGGCACTCGTCTCGGCCGTGCGCGCGAGCAAGATGCCCCACGTGGCGAGGTGGGCGTAGCTAGTCCAGACCTTCTGTCCCGTGATGACCCATTCGTCGCCGTCGCGTTCGGCCTTGGTCGCGAGTGAGGCGAGGTCGCTGCCGGCGTTCGGTTCGCTGAAGAGCTGGCACCAGAACTCCTCGCCGCTGAAGAGTCTCGGCAGCCAGCGCTCCTGTTGCGCGGGGGTGCCGGCGTAGAGGATGGTCGGACCGGCCCAGCCGATGCCGATGGGATTGATCGGTAGTCGCACGTTGGCGCGCCGCAGTTCGTCGTCGATGATGAGTTGGTGGTTGGCGTCGGCACCGAGGCCCCACGGTCGCGGCAGGTGCGGCGCGACGAGGCCGGCTTCGGCCAGCTGGACCGGTGTCGGGTTCGGGTGCGCGACGAGCCATTCGCGAATCGCGACACGCCGGGGGTCGTGCTCGTCGAGTCCGTCGTCGTCGACGGTCACGGTCATGGGAGCGAGGAGGCCCCGGCCCTCTTCTTCGTGCTCGAGCACCGCCTCCGGTGACTTCTCCATGATTACCTCCCACATAACCGTAGTCTCGGCCTCGACGTGATCGACCATCGCGAGGAGCCACGTCCGCCAATCAGTGGACGAGATTTACAACGCGGCGATGATCTCGCCGATGGCCAGCGGGATATCCGAGGCGCTGGCGTAGGGCGGCAACGCGGCGCCGGCGCGTCCGTGCAGATGGGCGCCGAGGGCGGCGGCCTCGAGTTGATCGTGTCCGCGCGCGATCGTCGCTCCGATGACCCCGGAGAGTACGTCGCCACTGCCGGCGGTGGCGAGCGTGGGCGTGCCCGATCGAACGACGCGGACCCGGCCGTCTCGATCGGCGATCAACGTCGTCGGGCCTTTCAGTAGGACGACACAGTCGACGTCGCGCGCGAGTGCGCGCACCGCCTCGAGACGATCCTCTGGCAACGCCTCGCCGGTCAGTCGGACGAATTCGCCGTCGTGGGGCGTGAGCACCCAGCGCTGTTCGCTCGGCGCATTCCAAGGAATCAAGGCCCGATCGAGTCCATCGGCGTCGAGCACGACCGGTATCGACAGGTTCGTCAACCGCTCGTGTAACCAATCGAGCGCATCGGTGCCGAGGCCCGGTCCGGCCACCACGCATCGGCTTCGCTTGTCGATCGTCGCCTCGTCACTGCGCACGACTTCGGCCGGCAGGTCGATCCGTTCGGCGACGTCGCCTCGGCTGGCCAGACGAATCATGGACGCCCCCGCCGCGAGGGCGCCGCGGACGACGAGGTCGGCGGCGCCGGGCATCAAGGTCGATCCGGCGAGCACCTGCATCGCGTGCGTCCACTTGTGGTCGTTGGACTCCTGATGGATCAAGACGCCGAGGTCCGCGTCCTCCATCAGTCCGTCGTCGAACGTGGTCACGATGCCCAGTCCCGCGAATCGGAGGTGACCGCACAGCGCCGCCGCCGGGCCCGTCACGTGAGCCGGTTTCAGTGCGCCCAACGCCAATGTCACGGTCGCCGTCATTGGTGAACCCAGTAGTGCCCCGCTGTCCGAGTCGACACCCGAAGGCAGGTCGACGGCGAGCACCACGGTACCCGGCGCAACCCTCGGTGCGCGGTAGGGACGCGAACAGCCGAGACCGAAGGCGGCGTCGATGACGAGCGCGAAACCTCGTAGGTCGTCGGGTTGATGCGCCACCTCGATGACGTCGACCTTGGCGCCCCGCGAACGCAGCCACGCGGCCGCGACCCTTCCATCGGCGCCGTTGAGACCGGGCCCGACGAGGACCGCAACTCTCGACCCGTAGCAGGAACCGAGGATCGACTGTGCCTCGAGGGCGACCGCGGTGCCGGCCGCCGCGACCAGGGCGTCGCGTCCGGCCCGTTGCACCGCGAGCACGTCGGCGGCGCGCATCCCCCGCGCGCTGAGCAGCGGGATCACGTGTTCCTCACGTTCGTTGGGGGCGGTTGCGATGTCGGTGCCATTCAAGGACCACCATACGAGAACGAATTCTTACTCGTCTATCAACGAGATGATACGAAAACACCGGCGCGCCTTCGTAGGCTGAAGGAGTGGAGTCCGTGACACAGTTCGATCGCGCCGCCGGCGCACTCTACGGTCTTGCGATTGGCGACGCCCTCGGTATGCCCACGCAGATGATGTCGCGCGACGAGGTCGTCAGCGTCTTTGGCAAGGTGCTCGTCGACTTCGAGCCCGCGCCGACCGATCATCCGATCGCCGAGGGCATGACCGCCGGAAGGATCACCGACGACACCGAACAGGCGGTGCTCTTGGCGGCCGAACTGATCGACGGTCACGGCGAGGTGAACATCCAAAGTTGGGCCGACACGTTGATCGCCTGGGAAGAGTCGATGAAGGCGAAGGGCTCGCTCGATCTGCTCGGACCCTCGACGAAGCGTGCGATCAACGCGCTCATCGCCGGCGGGGACCCCGAAGACGTTGGCCGTCGCGGTGACTCCAATGGCGCGGCGATGCGCATCACGCCGGTGGCGATCGCGGTGCGCTCGCTCGACCTCGACGAACTCGTCTCTCGCGTCGCCCAGGCGAGCCGTCTGACGCACAACACGAGTGTGGCGCTCGCGGGCGCCGCCGCCGTCGCCGGCGCGGTGAGTGCGGGAGTGGAAGGACTGACCTTCGAAGTAATGATCGACACCGCGTGCGACGCCGCGGTCCGTGGATCACGGCGCGGGCACTGGATCGCCGGCGCGGACGTCGCCGTGCGGATCCGCTGGGCGATCGATCTGGTGCAGGGACTCGACGCCGAAGGCGTCGTCGACCTCCTGCCGATTCTCGTGGGCACCAGTCTCGCCACGTGGGAGTCGGTGCCGGCGGCGTTCGCGGTCGCGAGCGCCTTCAGCGATGAGCCGTGGTTGGCCTGTCGCGTGGCGGCATCGCTCGGAGGCGACAGCGACACGATCGCCGCCATGACCGGCGCGATCGTCGGCTCGCGAGGTGGCCTCAACGTCTTTCCCGTGCAGGCGCGTGAAACGGTCTCGCGCGTCAACGGACTGCAACTCGAGGAAATGGCCCGACAACTTCTTCAACTGCGAAACGGTTCAGAACAAAGCGCCGCGTGAGCGCTGCGCGACTGGTCCTCGTTGACAGCGTCGTCGTCGACGTCGTACTGAACGTCGAGTCGCTCCCGTCGCGCGGTTCGGACACGTTGGTCGAACACAGCGACTCCTTCGCCGGGGGAGGTTTCAACGTCATGGCCGCCGCCTCCCGGCTCGGCCTGCCGTCGGTGTACGGCGGCGTGGTCGGGCTCGGTCCATTCGCCACAATCGCCCAAGAGGCGATGCGCGACGAAGGTATCGTGATCGCCGCACCGCCCAACGACGACCTCGACACCGGATTCGTCGTCGCCATCGTCGAAGACGGCGGTGAACGAACCTTCGTCACCGGCGTCGGCGCCGAAGCCACACTGTCAACCGATCAACTTGACGAGCTCGACGTCACCGAAGACGACTTCGTCTACTTCTCCGGTTACGCGCTGCTGCACGACAGTAACGCTCGAGCGTTGTTGTCGTTTCTGCGCCGCATTCCACCAGCGACGTGTTTCCTTTTCGATCCCGGCCCGATCGTGCATGAGATACCCGAGGCGCTGTTGGACGCCGTATTCCAACGCGTCGATTGGTTTTCGTGCAACGAACGCGAGGCACGACTACTCACCGATTCACTCGTAGCCGAGGAGTCGGCACGCCTTCTCATTGAACGGATGAATCACGGTGGCGCGATCGTTCGAACCGGCGCTCAAGGATGTGTGCTGGCTAAGCCACCCGATCACGTGGCGATGGTGCCAGGCTTTCGCGTTGAGGTTGTCGACACCAACGGTGCCGGAGATTGTCACGTCGGCGCGTTCGCGGCGCACCTGGCGTCGGGTCGTACTCCACTGGACGCCGCGTACCGGGCGAACGCCGCGGCCGCGATGTCGATCACCCGCCACGGACCGGCCACCGGTCCGACCACTTTGGAGTTACAGGACTTTCTCGATTCCTTGGTGGGAGGTCTGAGCACGACCACGCCAAGTCGAGCTATTTGAACGTCACCTCGTAGCTCGCCTCCACGTTGGCCCAGATCGTGATCTCCTCCGCATCGATGTCGACATACTCATCCCACCGGTCGCCCGACGCTGCGGTCGCCGACGCCGTGCGCATCGTGCGCGGACCATGCACTTCGAAGTCCGCGCCTCCAAGCAGACCGGGATCCGCCAGTGTGATGAGTTTTCCCAACTCCGCCTCGAGTGCGAGCGCGAAATCGTTGGCGGCCTCTCGGGCGTCCGCGACGGCTTGGCGCCGCACCGCCCGGTACGCCTTGAGCTCACTGTCTCGGTCCAGGTGCCACGAGAGGTACTGGATCCTCACGCCCACTTTGATGAACTCGGCACACGCGGCGGGAACGGTGTCCGGTGCTACCTGCAGTTCGCCACCCAACTGCGCTACCCAGCCTGAGTGTTCGCGGATGTTGTTCGGGCCCACGTGATTGAACGTCTCGCTCACGCGAAGTGATTGAACCGTCACCTCGCGCACACCCGCTCCGATGCGCGCCGCCGTGTCGCGCACGTTGGCAATGACCGCGTTGCCGCCGGCCAGTGCTTCGGAGCGGGCCGGGGCGTTGAACTCGTGCCCGAAGTGAATGGTCGCGAAGTCAGCCGGGAAGTCGCCGATGGCGCTTCCCTTTACGGCAATGGTGGCAGTGGTCATGGGTCAGTTTCTCACGTCGTCGTCGAGGTCTGCTCCGCTCACTCGGCGCGGAAGGGTGCGACGGCGATCTCTAAAAGAAGACGGAGCAGAGTTCGTAGATTTCGCGTGGCACTTGGCGCTGGCCGCCGATCACCGACGACAACGGGCTGAGCACCACCGCGTTGTCGCGCACGACGGGAATGGTGCCGAACTTACCCGAGACCACCGCGTCGTAGGCTCCGGCACCGACGCGGGTCGCCCATATGCGGTCGTGGGCCGTCGGGCTGCCGCCGCGCTGCAGGTGACCGAGGACCGTGGTGCGAACCTCGATGTTGGTGTGCTCTTCGATCTTGGAGGCGACGAACTGGCCGACGCCGCGTGTCGCGAGTCGCACGCCGCCGACGCCTTCGGTCGACAGCTCTCCCTTTTCGGTGCCCCCGAGCGTGGAGAGGTTCACGCCCTCGGCGACGACCACGATGGAGAACGCCAAGCCCGCGTCGACGCGGCGTTCGAGGTGCTTCATTATGTCGTCCATCGTCACAGGGAACTCGGGGATGACGATCATGTCGGCGCCGCCGGCGAGTCCGCCCATGGCGGCCACCCATCCGGTCAGTCGACCCATCGTCTCGACGACCATGACGCGATGATGCGACGCCGCGGTCGTGTAGAGCCGGTCGATCGACTCGGCGACGATGCTGATCGCGGTGTCGAAGCCGATGCAGTAGTCGGTGCCCAGTAGGTCGTTGTCGAGCGTTTTTGGCACACCGACGATCGGCGCGCCGTGATCGGCCAACCACGTCGATATTCGGTGGGTCCCGTCGCCGCCGATGGACACGAGCGCGTCGAGGTGTTCTTCGATGGCGGCGAGTACGCGTTCGCGACCGCCCTCGGGCTTGTCGAGGTTGTAGCGAGCGGTGCCCAGCAGCGTTCCGCCCTGGGCGATGACACCCTGAAGGTCGTTGGCGACCAGCGGACGACCGGAGTACTCGGCCGCCAAACCGGCCCAGCCATTGGCGATGCCGATGACCTCGTGACCGTCGCGAAGGGCCATTTGGCCGATGGCCCGAATGGCCGCGTTGAGACCGGGCGCGTCGCCACCCGCCGTGAGAACACCGATACGCAATGCAACTCCTCTGAACCCAACCGCTCATAAGTTTACGCAGAGTTTTCGTGGCACTTCGTTGCAATGTGAGCGAAGAGGAGTTCCGTTGACGTGACGAGCTGCGACCTCGTTCGTCGCGTCGACGCCGTCAGTGGCGCGGGCTGATCAGGGTCGGTGTCGTCGACTACGCGACCGACACCGGTGTCGCGTCGACGTCCTCTTGTCGACGAACCTGGGCGCTCGTCAGGAGCACGGTCGCCAGAAAACTCAGCGCCAGCGCGGCGAAGACGCCGAGGTTCGCGTACGCCCAGTTGCCGCTCTTGCCCCCGAGGTGCAGTGGCCCCAGCAGATACCCCTGCCAGGTGAGCCACGAGGCGCCGGTGTTGGTCACGAGTCCCCAGCCAATGACGCTCGTGACGATCGTCGTCACCACGGGGATAAGGCGGATGTCGCCGTAGCGACCGGTATTGCGGAAGAGGTCCGCGTCGACGTAGTCCTTCTTTCGCAGCAGCATGTCGCCCAAGAAGACGCCGCACCACGCCGCGATGAGGACGCCCACGGTAATCAGGAAGCCCTCGAACTGCGCGAGGAAGTTGGCCTTCACGAAGACGATATAGATCGTGCCGATCACCATCACCACGCCGTCGATGAGCGCGGCAGCGAAGCGCGGGATCTTGAGTCCGGCCGAGAGCATTGACAGACCCGACGAGTAGATGTCGAGCACGGCGCCCCCGACGAGCCCCAGGACCGCGACGATGGCGAAGGGCACGAGGAACCACGTCGGCAACAGGCGAGCGAGGGCGCCCACCGGGTCCGCCCCGATCGCCGTACTCAACGACGCCGACGAGCCGGCCAACAAGAGACCGAAGAACACCAGGATCACCGGCGCGATGGACGACCCGAACGTCGTCCACCAGACGACGCCGTTCGTCGACGCCTTCCTCGGTAGGTAGCGCGAATAGTCCGCGGCCGCGTTCACCCAGCCGAGCCCGAATCCGGTCATCACGAACACGAGCGCGCCGATGAGACTCTGGAACGTGCCGCTGTGCGCGTGCGCGACGACGTGCCAACTCACGTGCTTGAACGTGAGGATGATGAACATCACCGTGAGGACGCCCGTGATCACGGTGATCACGGCCTGCATGCGCATGATGAGGTCGAAGCCCATCACGCCGCCGCCGATGATGAGCGCCGCGATAATGACCATCGACACCGCCTTGACGCCGTCGCCGCCACCCCAACCGAGCTTCGTGAAGACGGTCGAGGTCGCGAGCACCGCGATCACCGTCAGCGCGGTCTCCCAACCGACGCACAGCAGCCACGAGATGAACGACGGCAGGCGGTTACCGCGAACCCCGTACGCGGCGCGGCTGAGGACCATGGTGGGCACCGAACCACGCTTGCCGGCCGTCGCGATGATGCCACAGAGGATGAAACTCACGATGATGCCGACGATGCCGACGATGAGCGCCTGCCAGAACGAGATGCCGAAGCCCAAGATGTAGGCGCCGTAGCTGAGGCCGAGGACCGAGACGTTGGCACCGAACCACGGCCAGAACAACTGGCGCGGCTCACCCTTGCGCTCGCTCTCGGTAATGACGTTGATGCCGTTCTCTTCGATGCGCAACGCGCCGGCGTTGCCGGACCCGACGACTTCAGCGACTTCGCTCACTGGCACTCCCTTTGCGACACCGCGCGTCGCTTGCACGAATTTTACGCACGCCGTGTACGTCGTCGCGACCACTGGGTCCTCATGAAGTCGTGGGCCGGACCTGGTCGTTAGGGTGAACCCGTGAGCGAACCGGTCCGATTCTTCTGTCTGGACACGGTCATGATCGACATCGTCGTGCGCATCGATCGGATCCCCGGCAGCGGTTCGGACGTCTTGGCCACGGAGCATCTCATCACGACCGGTGGAGGGTACAACGCGATGAGCGCGGCCGCGCGACAGGGTGTCGAGGCGGTCTACGCCGGACGACTCGGACGAGGGCCGTTCTCTTCGATCGCCCGGGCGTCATTAACGAGCGACCGCGTCGCCGAACCGATCCAACCTGACCAGGATCACGACGCCGGGTTCTGCGTCGCCATGATCGACGACGGTGGAGAACGGACGTTCATCACGTCACCGGGCGCCGAGGGTTCACTTCGGGGGACCGACCTCTCGTCGTTGGACGTCCGTGACGGGGACTACGTGTTGGTCTCCGGCTACAACGTGATGTATCCGGAGTCGGCCCCGAAGGTCCTCGCGTGGCTGGAGAGCCTCAGCGAACATGTGGTGATCGCGTTTGACCCGAGTATCCGTGTGTCGGACATCGCGCCGGAGAATCTGCGTCGCGTTCTCGAGCGCGCGGACTGGACACTGTGCAACGAGACCGAGTCATCGACACTGACCGGGGTCGGGGAACTCGAGGAGTCCGTCGTGGCCCTGAGCGAGCGCACGGGACGTCGCGGCGTCGTGGTGCGACACGGGGCCGGTGGTTGCACGCTGCAGTTGCAGGACGACGCGCCCGTGCACGTCAGCGGATTCAGTGTCCCGGTCGTCGACACCAACGGCGCCGGGGACACGCACTCCGGCGTCTTCCTCGCCGAGCTGATGCTCGGCACGGACGTGCTCGAAGCGGCCCGTCGCGCGAACGCCGCCGCCGCGGTGGCGATCTCGATCCTCGGGCCGGCCTCGTGTCCCACCCGTGAGGTCGTGACCGCGATGATTCGAGGTTCGTAGGAGCCGAGCCACGCGGTCTAGCGTGAACTCTCGTGAAGGGGGAGTGGTGAAGCAGTACGAACGCTTTGAGGGAACCATCGGTAACACCGTCGCCGAGTCCGAACCGTGGTGGCCGACGCCGACGCACCCGAAGGAGAACGCCCCCAACATCTTGGTGATCTTGATCGACGACCTCGGGTTCTCGCACTTCAACTGCTTTGGTTCGGACCTCGTCACACCGAACATCGACGCGCTGGCCGCGGGCGGACTGCGCTTCTCGAACTTTCACGTCACACCGCTCTGTTCACCGACGCGCGCGGCGCTACTCACTGGGCGCAATCACCACAGCGTCGGCATGCGCGGACTGTCCAACTGGAGCACGGGCTTTCCGAGCATGCGAGGGCATATCTCGAATCACGCCGCGACGATGGCCGAGGTCCTGCGCGAAGACGGCTACGCCACCTTCGCGGTGGGGAAGTGGCATCTGGTGTCGATGGAGAACTCGTCCTCGGCCGGACCCTTCGACCAGTGGCCGCTGCAGCGGGGCTTCGATCGCTACTACGGATTCCTCGACGGCGAGACCGATCAATTCGCGCCGGATCTCACGTACGACAATCATCGCGTGGAACGTCCCAAGAGCGTCGCCGAGGGCTACCACCTCAGTGAGGACCTCGTCGATCACGCCGTCGGGTTCATCCACGACAGCAAGTCGGTCCGCCCCGATCGACCGTTCTTCACCTACCTCGCCTTCGGGGCGACGCACGCGCCCCACCAGGCCCCGCCGGCGTACCTCGCGCGACATCGCGGTCGCTACGACGAAGGCTGGGACGTCGCGCGCGATAAGTGGTTCGCGCGACAAAAGGAGCTCGGCGTCGTGCCCGAGTTCACGCAGCTCGCGCCGCGCAACGAGGGTGTCGAGCCGTGGGACGACCTGCCCGAGAATCAACGGCGGCTGGCCGCGCGATTACAAGAGGCCTACGCCGCCTTCCTCGAGCACACCGACGTGCAGATCGGGCGACTGGTCGCCGACCTGCGCAGGATCGGCGAGCTCGACAACACGCTAATCCTCTTGATGAGCGACAACGGCGCGAGCCAGGAGGGCGGTCCCTTCGGCGTCCTGCACGAGATGAAGTACTTCAACTTGGTGGTCGAGAGTCCCGACGAAGCCGTGACCCGTCTCGATGACATCGGTGGACCGGCCAGCCACTCGAACTACCCCTGGGGTTGGGCCCAGGCCGGGAACACGCCCTTCAAGTGGTACAAGCAGAACACCCACGAAGGCGGCGTGCACGTGCCGCTGGTCGTCCACTGGCCCGCCGGCATCGCGGCACGAGGCGAAGTGCGCGGCCAGTTCCACTACGTCACCGACGTCGCCCCGACCGTGCTCGAGGTCGCGGGCGTCACGATGCCCGCGACCTACCGGGGACTGGAGCAGATGCCGATGGCCGGCACGTCGATGGCCTACGCCTTTGACCACGCCGGGGCGCCGAGTCGCAAAACGAAGCAGTACTTCGAGATGGGCGGGCACCGTGCGATGTACGACGAGGGGTGGAAAGCGGTGACGCGACACCTACATGGCGTGTCGTTCGATGACGATCGCTGGGAGCTCTATCACGTCGCCGAGGATCCCTCGGAGTGCCGCGACCTGGCGACCGACCGGCCCGAGAAACTACGGGCGCTGATCGACCTCTGGTGGCGCGAGGCCGAGGAGTACGGCGTCCTCCCACTCGACGATCGGGGTCTGGCACTCTTCGCGTCACGCGCGCACGACTACTCGCCGCACCCGTTGTCTCGTCACTACACCTATCGGCCACCGCTCAATCCCATTCCGCCGCCCGCGGCCGCCGGCATCGGGGGACGAAGTTGGGACCTCGAGGCCCGGGTGGAGCGGGCGCGCAATCAGGGCGGCGTGCTACTCGCCATGGGTACCGAGAACGCGGGCGTCGCGTTGTTCGTGCAGGACAACCGCCTCGTCTTCGACTACAACATCTTCACGGAACATCACGTACTCGAATCGACGGAGGAGGTCCCTGACGGACCCTCGGTCCTGGGAGCTCGCTTCCGACGCGGCCGTCGCGATGCCGACGTCACGTTGACGATTGACGGTCGCGACGTCGGATCGATGCACCTGCCCTTCGTGATGAGGATCTTCTCCACGATCGCCATGGGCATCGGTCGTGACCACGGGTCACCGGTCTCCACTCGCTACGTCGACGACTTCGCCTTCGCCGGTCGGATCGAGCGCGTGGATATCCAACTGGTGTCCCACGACGGCGCCGACGACAAGGAAACGGCCGCTCGCGAGGGCATGGCCCGCCAGTAATCATGGAACGACTGCGCACACCCGACGAGCGCTTCGAGGGACTGAGCGACTTCGAATTCGACGCGCACTACGCCGAGGTCATGGATCCGACCGGTGGCGACGCCCTTCGCATGGCCTACCTGGACGAGGGGCCGCGCGACGGTCACGTCGTGGTCTTGCTCCACGGCGAACCGTCGTGGTCCTACCTGTACCGTTTCATGATCCCCGGACTCGTCGCCGGAGGTCTCCGCGTGGTCGCCCCGGATCTCGTCGGTTTCGGTCGATCGGACAAACCGTCCAGCCGTGAGGACTACACCTACGCGCGACACGTCGAGTGGGTACGCGAGCTGCTCTTCGATCGCTTGGCACTGGACGACGTGACCCTCTTCGCGCAGGACTGGGGCAGCCTGATCGGACTGCGTCTGGTCGGTGAGCACCCCGAGCGCTTCGCGCGCGTTGCCATCGGCAACGGGGGGCTGCCGACCGGTGACGAACGGATGAATGACGCCTTCAAGGCGTGGCAGGACTTCAGTCAGACGACACCTGAACTGCACATCGGCAACATCGTCTCGGGTGGCTGTGCGCAACGACTTAACGCCGACGTCGTCGCGGCCTACGACGCCCCCTTTCCCGATGAGGCCTACAAGGAGGGTGCGCGCCAGTTCCCGAAGTTGGTGCCGACCTCACCCGAGGACCCCGCGCACGACGCCAACGTGGCCGCGTGGGCGGTACTCGCCACCTTCACCAAGCCGTTCTTCTGCTGCTTCAGTGACGACCCCATCACGCGCGGCGCCGAAGCGAAGTTCATTCGCGAGGTTCCCGGCGCGCGAGGTCAGGCGCACACGTCAATTGAGGGCAACGCCCACTTCCTTCAAGAGGAGAACGGGCCGCAGTTGGCCGGAATCCTGCTCGACTTCATCGCCTGGAATCAGTAGTAGTTCTCGCCGAGTTCGTCGCTCCACACAGCGACGCGCAGTTCACCCTTCGGCACGCTCCAGCGATAGACCGGTTTGATATCCAAGACCGGTGATCCGTCGATGCCGTCCAGTCCCCGAACCGTGAAGGACCTCGCCGAGAGTTCTTCGATCGCGACGGTCGACAACAGCAAACGATTGGGACGGTCCTTGTTGCGTTGGGCGAAGACGCCGACGTCGGGCCATTTCGGATTACCGCGCGGTCGACGATGCCACGCGCCCGGTGGCACGTCGTCGGCCCAGTCGGCGAGGAAGACGATCTCGACGTGCGAGAAGTCCTCGAGACCTCGAATCGCCTCGTCGGGTACGTCCTGGGCCAGTTCCACCGTGCTCACGAAGTCGTCCCAGTTGTCGTCGAGGGCCTCACTGCGGTCGTTGCGGATGTAGGCGATCGCTCGAACGGTGTAGTCCACGACTTCAATCTATCGACGTGAGAATTGTGCGTCGACGTGCGCGCGCACACCGTGAACGCGTCGGCGACGAGGGTAACGTGGGGCGTCCACGCAACGACGAAGGGCCCATGCCAGAACTGACCTTTACGTACGGAACCATGGCCGCGGGAAAGTCGACGCTGGCGCTGCAGCTGTGTTGGCAACTCCGCCAGGGCCGCAGTGACGTCGCGCTGTGGACCTTCGGCGACCGCAGCGACGCCGGCATGGTGACCAGTCGGATCGGCATCGAAGCGAGCGCCGAAGCGGTCGCCCCGGGAAGCGACCTCGCGCCGTACATCGAACGGCTGACGCGCGACGGGATCAACATTCTCGTGATCGACGAGGCGCAGTTCGCGAGCGTCGAGCAGATCGACGCCCTCGCCCAGGTCGTCGATGAACTCGAGATCGACGTGCACGCGTTCGGCCTCTCGGCCGACTTCCTCTTGAATCTCTTTCCCGGTTCGGCCCGGCTCTTCGCCATCTCGGACTGGGCCCACGAGCTGCCGCTCACCTCCACGTGCTGGTGCGGCCAAAAGGGTCGGTGCAACGCCCGGGTGGTTGACGGCGTCGTCGCGCGTGAGGGCAATCAGTTCTTCACGGGCGACGTCAATGAGGGTGTCGTGCATTACCAGGTGCTCTGTCGCACGCACTACCGCTCGGGACTGCTCCGCGCCGAGGGCTGAGTGCAGCCCATCGTCGTCGTGGACGCCGACTCGCGCTGGCCCGAACAGTTCCGAGCCATCGCCGCCTTCCTCGCGCCTTACGTCCACGACGTCATCGTTCGGATCGAACACGTGGGTTCGACCTCGGTGCCCGGCCTCGCGGCCAAGCCAATCATCGACCTCGACGTCGTCGTCGTCGACCGGAACGCGGTGCCCGTCGTACAGGACTTGATTGAGGCGGCCGGCTACCGGTGGGTCGGCGACCTCGGTGTCGAAGGCCGCGAGGCCTTCGAACCGACCAGCGCACCGACGCTGCCCGCGCATCACCTCTATCTCGTGGTCGAGAACAGTCGCGCGCACTGTGATCACTGGCTGATGCGCGACGCCCTGAGCGGCAATCGCGAGTTGATGGGCCGCTACGCCGCGCTGAAGCGCACGAACGCGGCCCTCGCGGACGGTGACGGCGAACGCTACACCGCGTTGAAGGCGGCCTTCGTGGCCGAGGTCCTCACCGAAGCGCGCCGCGCTCGCGCCATGGAACCGGTGGAGTACTGGGCGCCGGTACTCGACTAGATACTCGAAACCATCACGGAATCGCGTCACCCGGAGAATCACAATGGTGCAATGTCCGACACGCTCAATCACGACGGCGATCAGACGTCGAACTCGTTCGAGTGCGCGAATCGCTTCGCCGTCTTCTCCGAATGTCCTCACTGTGGTGGGCCGCTCAGCCCCGAACACGCGCACTTCAAGTGCACGTCGTGCGGCTGGCGTGACAGTTGTTGTGACTGATTACAGCCGCATGAAGGTTTGCGAAAATCTCTAATTTTTCACTCTGAACGACCCATCCGCTCACACTCTGTTTACCTTCGATTCGTAAGTTTCTCTATGGCAAAACGTTCGATTGTCGATTCGTCGCGTCGTTAATGAATCACTTTCTTTAGGAGGAAAGTTCAGAATGAAGAAACTATTCAGGTCGCTCGCAGCGGTTTCGCTGGCCGTCTCCGGGCTGCTTGCCGTCACGTCCGCGACCGCCAACGCAAGCACCGCCAAGAAGTCAGTCGTCTGTTATCGCCTTGTCTCGAACAAGGTCCAGTCGAAGCGCTTCGACACGAAGGGCGGGGTCTGCCCCAAGCCGTGGTCCACGCACAAGCCCAAGCCCAAGTCTTCGGGTTCCTCCGGTGGCCTGATGGGCTCGAACAAGCCCGGTGACACCGACCTCGTCGTGCCGAGCAGCGTCTCGCTCTCGATCAACGGATCGTCCTTCGACGCCCCGATGGTCGGCGCCACGACGAGTGGTTCGACCGCGTACTCCGCCGGCGGCAAGGTGAGCTTCAGCGCGTATCCGGCGGCCGGTTCCGGTACGGGCCGTACCGCCATCGTCAACGGCAGCGTCAACATCGGATTCTCCGACCAGCCCATGACACCGTCGGCCGGCACGCTGCCCTCCGGCGCGGTCGAGGCGAACTACGCCCAGGTGCCCTACATCCTCGGTGGCGCGGTCGTCGGCTACAACCTCGGCTCAAGCCTCAACAACATCCGGTTGACGACGAACGAGATCGCCAAGATCTACGACGGTCAGATCACGCAGTGGTCGAACCTCGCCATCATCGACACCAACGGCGGCCTCGGCTCGACGACCGGTAAGGCGCTCCAGGCGCTCTACACCGGTAATTCACCGGCCGACACGATAAAGGTCCTCTACCGCGCGGCGAGCTCGGGTACGACCTACGCCTTCACCGACTGGCTGCACTCCTCGGGTGGCTCCTCGCACTCACCGAGCGGCAACGTCATGGAGGGCAGCGGCAACGCGTGGCACGCCTCCAACATCCTGGCGGCGGCGAACAACGCGGCCATGGCCACCGACATCAACTCGAACCCCGGTTCGATCGGCTACGTGGAGTACAGCTATCTGCTGATCCCCGGCAACGCCGCCATCCAGACGGCGTCGCTACAGGACCGTGACGGTGCGTGGCTCCAGCCGACGTTGAAGAACATCGCCAACGCCGCGGCCGCCGCCGGCACGAACATCACGCCCGACAGCTTCTCGATCGTCAACCAGCGTGGCTCCAACGTCTGGCCGCTCGCGACCTACAGCTGGGCCATCGTCGCGAAGAACCAGACCAACGAGGCGACCGGCGAGGCAATCGTGAAGTACCTGGACTGGGAGACCCACTACGCCCAGACCGCTCTGGCCAAGGCCGAGGGCTACGTCCCGCTGCCGGCCGCCATCGAGGCCTACGCACGAGCGCAGTTGATGACTATCACCTCGGGCGGACAAGTCCTGTTGACGAAGTCAAGCTGATCACGAAGTAGCACTTAGCCAAAAGAAAGAGGTAGAGCGCAGCGGTGTCAATCGTTATACCTCCACCTCCCGACTTCAACCCGCCCGAAGAAGAGGTGCCGGAGTTCAACTCCGGCACCCCTTCTCGTACGTGGTACCACTTCGTCTTAATCGGCGCGAGTCTCCTCTTCGCGGCCGTCAGTATCGGTTTCATTGGCACCATCGTGTGGAGCTCGTGGCCCGACTTCGAGCACCACGCCGGCACGCTCCTCGGTGGTAACGGTTGGCAGTCTCCGACGGGTCCCTTCGGCGGCCTAGCCATGATCGTCGGCACCGTCGAGACGTCACTCATCGCGTTGATCGTCGCGGTGGTCATCGGCCTCGGTACTTCGATCTCGATCGTGTTCCTCATGCCGCGACGTTTCCGCAACATCGTCGCCACGCTGGTCGAGCTCCTCGCCGCGGTGCCGAGCGTCGTCTACGGGCTCTGGGGATTCCTGGTCCTCGCCCCGTGGATGATCAAGACGGTGATCCCGTGGCTCGACAGCTGGCCCTTCGCCAAGGAGATCTGGGGCAACGTCGGTCAACAGGACGGACAGTCGCTCTTCCTGGCCTCCATCGTCCTCGGCGTGATGATCCTGCCGACCTTCGTCGCCATCAGTCGCGAGGTGATCGCCGTCGTCCCGCACGACCTCGTGGAGGCGAGCCTCTCACTCGGCGCGACGCGCTGGCAGGTGATCCGCGAGGTCGTGTTGCCCACGGCCAAGATCGGACTCTTCGGCGCCGCCTTCTTGGCATTGGCGCGCGCGACCGGTGAGACGGTCGCCGTCGCGCTTATCGCCGGTGGCGTCGCCAACGTGCAGTTCCACCTGCTCTATCCCGGGACCTCGATCGCGTCATGGATCGCGACCGAGTTCGGTGAGGCCCAGGGCGATGAGATTGCGGCTCTCATGGCGCTCGGCGTGTTGTTGATGCTGGTCAATTTTGGTCTGGCCCTGATCAGTCGATCGCTGGTCAATCGTCAGCGAAAGGTGTTGTCGGTCGTATGAGCGAGATCACCGAACTCGTCGAGCCCCACGACACCGACACGCACCTGCGCGACGAGATCCGCGCGATCGCCGAGCACGCGCGCGCCCGTCGCCTCGTGCGCTCGCGGATCATGGTCACGCTGTGCGCCCTCGCCCTCGCGGCGACCGCGGTGCCGTTGCTGTTGCTGCTGTACCAGTTGTTTCGCCGCGGCCTGCCGGTGATCTTGCACGGCGCGTTCTATACCCAACTGCCCCAGACGCCGACGCTGATCGCGCCCAACGCCACCGGCGGGGTCTCCAACGCCATCATCGGTACCCTCGTCTTGACGCTCTACGCCTCGATCATGGCGATTCCCATCGGGGTGCTCGTGGGCATCTATCTCGCCGAGTCCGACTCCAAGCTCGCGGCGGGTCTGCGCGTGACCAGCCAGACGATGGCCGGGGCGCCGTCGATCCTCATGGGTCTCTTCGCGTTCTCCTTCATCGTGCACGACCTGAACGTGGGCTTCTCGGCGATCGCCGGATCGTTCGCCTTGGCCGTGTTGATGCTCCCGGTAATTGTGATTTCCTCGGAGATCGCCGTGCGCGGCGTGCCGCACACGCTGCGCGAGGCCGGTCTGGCGCTCGGGGCCAAGCCCCACAAGGTTTCCATGAAGATCGTGCTGCCGGCGGCGCTCACGGGAATCGTCACCGGCATCATCTTGGCGATCTCACGAGCGATCGGCGAGACGGCCCCAGTGCTTTTGGTCATCGGCGGCGGCTACATTAACTCCTGGAAGCCGTTGGACCCTGTCTCCGCTTTGCCGCTCGCGATTTATGAGAACGCCAAATCGGAATGGCCCAGTCTGCGTACCGAAGTGTGGGGTATTGCGCTGGTGCTCGTGTTGTTCGTATTTGTTTTGAGTTTAAGCGCCCGCATTTGGGCATCGAGAAAGCAACAGGCAAGGTAACCAATGGACCAGGAATTCATGGCACAAGTCGAGACGAAGGTCGAGACACCCACCGAGACCCCCGAGCGCGGTTCGGCCGCGATGCAGTTGAAAGGTGTCGCGGTGTCCTTTCACGGTCGCGTTGCCGTGCGCGACTGCACCTTCGAGGTCACCAAGAATCGGGTGACGAGTCTCATCGGACCGTCGGGTTCCGGCAAGACAACGTTGCTTCGCGCACTCAACCGCCTGCACGACCTCACGCCCGGCGCCAAGGTCGCCGGCCAGATCCTCTTGGAAGGTACCGACATCTATCGCGGTGACATCACGGTCACGGAACTGCGCACGCGCGTCGGCATGGTCTTCCAACGACCGAATCCGTTCCCGACGATGTCGATCTACGACAACGCCATCTCCGGACTGCGCTTCAACGGCGTGAAGAAGAAGGCCATCCTTGACGAGGCCGCCGAGAGTTCACTCCGGTCCGCGGCGCTGTGGGACAGCGTGCAGAGCCGCTTGAAGGTCGCGGCGAGCAACCTCTCCGGTGGCGAGCAGCAGCGTCTCTGCATCGCGCGCGCCCTGGCGATGGACCCCGAAGTCCTCTTGATGGACGAGCCGACCTCGGCCCTCGACCCCATCGCGACGTTGAAGATCGAAGAGCTGATGACCGAACTGAAGAAGCGTGTCACCGTGATCATCGTCACCCACAACATGCAACAGGCCGCGCGCATCTCGGACGACTGCGCGTTCTTGCTCATGGGTGAGGACCGCGCCGGTGAGTTGATCGAGTTCGACACCACCGAGAAGATCTTCAACAACCCGATCGACCCGCGCACGCTCGACTACACACTCGGCCGCTTCGGCTGAGTCCGCGCGCCGCGGCGCGTGCCAGACTACCCAGGGAGTTCTCAGGGGAGGTCACGTGGCGAACGAACTGTGGCAGGAGTCGGCGTCGACGCTGGCGGCGATGATTCGAAGCGGCGCGACGACGTCGCGCGAAGTCGTGGAGGCCCACCTCGGGCGCATCGAGGCGGTCAATCCGGCGGTCAACGCCGTGGTCGAAGTGCGACCCGACGAGGTGCGCGCCGAGGCCGACGTCGCCGACGTCAAGGTGAAAGAGGGCGGGAGGCTGGGCGTCCTCCACGGCGTCCCGTTCACGATCAAGGTCAACCTCGACGTCGCGGGCTACAGCACCAACGAGGGCTGTGCGACGCTGAAGGACTTCATGGCCGACGCCGACGCGCCGACGGTCGAACTGATGCGCCGAGCCGGCGCCGTGGCACTCGCGCGCACCAACATGCCCGACCTCGGCCTGCGCATCAACACCGAGTCCTCGCTCTACGGGGTGACGCACAACCCCTGGAAGCATGGGCGCACGGCCGGCGGTTCGTCCGGTGGGGAAGCGGCGGCCATCGCCTCGGGCATGAGTCCGATCGGCCTCGGCAACGACATCGGCGGCTCCCTGCGCAATCCGGCCTACGCCTGCGGGATCGCATCGATCAAACCGTCTCGCGGCCGCGTCGCCCAGGGTAATCCCTCGGCGATCCTCGATATGGCCATCAACGCCCAGATCATGCTCGTGAACGGCGTCATGGCCCGCACCGTCGGTGACGTGCGCCTTGGCCTCGGCGCGGTGATGGGCGCCCACCACCGCGACCCGCAGTCCATCGACGCGCCGTTGGTCGGCAAGCCGGTCGCCAAGCGCGTGGCGCTGGTCCCCGAGCCCTTCGGTGGTGACACCGACGCGGGCGTCGCCGAGGGCGTGCGCATCGCGGGCCGGGCACTGGAAGCGGCCGGTTACGAGGTCGAAGAGATCGAACCGCCGATGGTCTTCGAGAGTTACCTCGTGTGGTCCGAGTTGATGATGACCAGTCTCGCGGTGCGGAAGCCGTTGCTGATGGCGGTGATGGGTGAGGAGGGGCAACGGTTCCTGGAACTCACGAACATCGAGTTCCCGCCGGCGACGCCGGAGTCGATGGCCCTGATGCACGAGAGTCGCTACCGCGTCGAGAAGGCGTGGCGCGAGTTCATGGCGACCTATCCGCTCGTCGTCGGACCGGTCTGGACGCAACCGCCCTTCGAACATGGTTTTGACATCATCGACGGCGACACCGCGATGAAGGTCGTGGAACTGTTCCGTTTTGTTATGCCCGCGAACCTGATGGGCTTGCCGGCCGCCTGTGTCGCAACGGGCGTGGCCAATGGTCTGCCTACGGGCGTGCAGGTGATGGGGTCGCTCTTTCGCGAGGACCTCTGTCTGGACGCCGCCGAAGCGATCGAGGACGTCGTCGGCGTACTGACCCCGATCGACCCGCGGGGATAGATGGCGGCGTTGATTCGCTCGATCGCCTACGACGACGTCGCGGCGGCGATCGAACTCTTGCGCGGCGGATCGACGATGCCGGAGTTCGAGGACGTGGCGCGCGTCGACGACTACTGGGCGGCCGTCGAGGAGACGCGTCGCCAGCGCGGTGACGTGCTCGTTGCCGAAGTGGACGGCGACGTCGTCGGAGTCTGCCAGGTGATCGTCTTCCAACACTTTCAGCACGCCGGTGGGTGGTGCGGCGAGATCGAGAGTGTGCACGTGCGAAGTGACATGCGCAGCCGCGGCATCGGCGCGCAGTTGCTGCACGCGGCCGAAGACCTCGCCAGGGCACGCGGCTGTTACCGCATCCAACTGACCAGTCGCAACGTTCGTGAGGACGCGCACCGTTTCTACCGAACGAATGGCTACGGACAGATGAGCCAGGGCTTCAAGAAGTTCTTTGACTGACCTCTCGAAGGTCGCCGTCGTCCACGTCGAACACGAAGCCCCGGATCTCGGTCGTGTCGACGAACGGGCTCGTACGCAGCGCCTCGAGCGTCACGCGGACGTCCTCTTCGACGTCGTCAAAGGCCCCCAATCGAAACGGGGGTCGCACGCCAACGTTCGCTTCGATGTCCGCGGCGAGGACGTCCTCCTCAAAGGTCTCCGATCCACAACGAGTGTGGTGGATGACCATCACGGCGGTCGTGCCGAGGAGTCGTTGACTGAGTAACAACGATCGGATGGCGTCGTCACTGGCTATGCCACCGGCGTTGCGGATGAGGTGCGCCTCGCCCAAGTTGAGGCCCAGGGCGCCGAAGAGGTCGAGTCGCGAGTCCATACATGTCAGCACCGCGAGGTGGAGTTGCGGTGTCGTGGCCATCTCGCGGTGGCCGTGGCGTTCCACGTAGTTGCGGTTATGGGCCACGAGCTCATCGATTACGGTCACCGGTCGATTGTAGGAGTTGGATTCGATCGTCGTAAGTTGACACCGTGCCCGATGGCTTCAACGACTCAGTTGCAGTAGTTGCGTTGCGGCGCGGTCGTCAACTTGAAGCGACGACCCTTGGTTGGAACGTCGTCGGCGTCGTAATCCTGGCGTTCGCTGCTCTCGAAGCGCGATCGGTTGCTCTTGCCGGATTTGGATTGGATAGCGTGATCGAAATTGGCGCGTCTGCCGTCGTCCTCTGGGAACTCGCGGGGGTCACGCACGAGCGCCAACGCACGGCGCTTCGACTCATTGGATTGTCGTTCGTCGCACTGGCCGTCTACCTGGGAGTGCAGAGCACCGTCGTACTAGTGGTTGGCTTTCGCCCGCACCACAGTCCCGTCGGTATCGTCTGGACGGCCATGACCGCCGTGGCGATGATCCTTCTCGCGACGGGAAAGAAGAGAGTCGGCACGACGCTCAATAATCCGGTGTTGATGGCTGAGGGCCGCGTCACGCTGATTGACGCAGTACTCGCTGCCGCCGTCCTTATCGGTCTCGCGTTGAACACCTTCGTCGGTTGGTGGTGGGCCGATCCCGTCACTGGCTACCTAATCCTCTACTACGCCGTACGCGAGGCAAACGGATCACTGCGAAGTTGAATGGCAGACCCGCGAGTCGAATTTCTCGAATGCGACTATCGATGCACGTCACCTTCATGGCCAACGTGGCTTCCGGGTTCGAGTTGGAGGGTTGAGTGCGTGATGTTGAAGTGTTCCGCAAGACAGCTTTGAAGTGCGTCCAATATCTGCGGCGTGTGTCCGGTGTTGAAGCACCGATCCTCGACCGTCACGTGGGCAGAAAGTGTGGTGGAGCCCGACGTGAGCGTCCAGGCGTGTAGGTCGTGCACGTCCAGGACATCATCAACGCCGATCAGATGCTGTCGAACGTCACTCAGGTCAAGATCGGCCGGGGCCGCTTGCAGGAGGATGTGGCCCGAGTCACGTAAGAGTCCCCACGCCGTCCACAACATCAAGAGAACCACCAGTAACGACGCGATCGAGTCGGCGCGCTCCCAACTGGTCAAGAGTATGACGAGTCCCGACAACGCGGTCCCGACGAAGGCGTAGAGGTCGGTCACGATGTGCGCGAAGGCGGCGCGCAGGTTGAGACTCGTCCGATTGGCTCGCGCGAGGACGCGAACCGCGATCACGTTGACCGCCGCGCCCACCGCGGCCACTGACAGCACGAGGGCTCCCGCGACGTGTTGGGGTGTGGTCAGACGCTGCACTGCTTCGACGCCGATCAAGAGTGCGATGGCCACGAGGAGCGCGCCGTTGGTCGCGGCGGCCAGTATCTCCACTCGCTTGAAGCCGTAGGTCCACTGTTCACGAGCCGGCCGTTGCGCAACTTTGATCGCCCACAGACTGAGCGACAGCGCCGCGACGTCGGTCACCATGTGGCCGGCGTCGGCGTAGAGCACCAGGGAGTTGCCGGCGACCGCGGCGATAACTTCCGCAACCAGGAACAGCCCGATCAGCGCCAGCGCGACGCGTACGAGCCTGACGTCGGCCGTGGCATCAACGCCGTGGGAATGTCCGTCGTCGCTGTGACGTTCAGACAAGGCGCTCGTGGCTGACACGTGATGTCAGCTCTCCAGTCATGCTCAATGTTCCCACAGAGTCCTCGAGCTCCATCGAGAAGGAAAGTCGCAGTCACTACGCTCATCGGCGGAGGTGGTTATGGACAGCATGGATGAGATCCGCGCAGAGCTGCGACAGCCGGCGAAGGATTTGCTCGAGATGATTCCCGACGTGATGAAGGCCTTCGCGACGTTGTCACAGGCCTCGTCGGTCGAAGGTGAACTTTCACGACTCACGAAAGAACTCCTCGCGTTGGTGATATCGGCCACGCGAGAGTGCGACGGCTGCATCGTCGCGCACGCCCGCGGGGCGCTCCGCGAGGGCGCGACGCGCCAACAGATCGCCGAAGCGGTGGGCGTGCTGATCGCGCTGAACGGCGGACCGGGCACGGTGTGGGGCCCGAGGGCGCTGCACGCCTACGACGAAGCGGTCGCCGCGCGAAAGGCTTAGAGGCTGTAGCGCAGGTGCTTGATGCCGTTGATGAAGCTCGACTCCAACTGCGACGGCGTGCTCGTCGAGTGGATGTCGGGGTAGCGACCGAGCAACTCGCGGAACATCACGGTGATCTCGCGTCGCGCGAGGTGTGCACCGAGACAGAAGTGCGGTCCCGGCGCGCCGAAGCCGTAGTGGTCGTTCGGCGTGCGTCCGACGTCAAAGACCTCGGGACTCTCGAAGATGTCCTCGTCGCGGTTGGCCGAACTGTAGAACAGGAGGACCTTGTCGCCCTTCGTGAGTTCGAAGTCCGAGAGCGTGTAGTCCTCGGCCAGCGTGCGGCGCATCCAGATGACCGGTGAGGCCCAGCGCACGATCTCGTCGGTCGCGGTCTTGGCGAGCCCCTCGTAATCGGCGAGCAGTCGGGCCCTCTGATCGGGGTGTTCGGTGAGCGCGTACAGACCGTGGCCAATGGCCGTGCGTGTCGTCTCGTTGCCGGCCGCCACGAGCAGTACGAAGAATGACGCAAGCTCTTGCTGGGTGAGTTTCTCCGACTCGATCTCGGCGTTCACCAGCGCGCTCGTGATGTCGTCGATGGGATTGTCGATGCGGTACTTGCCCAGGTCCTCCATGATGGCGGTGAGCGCTGCGCCCGATTCGAGCAGCAGCAAGACGGGGTCTTGACCCTCGGGGATGAACTCGGGGTCGCCGTTCGAGAGCACGATGTTCGAGTGGTGCAGGACCGTCGCGTACTCACTCGGCGGCACGCCCATCATCTCGCAGATGATCTCGAGCGGAAACGGGGCCGCGACGTCCGTCATGAAGTCGCCGGTGCCACTGGACTGCGCGCGCTCGATGATCTCATCGGCCTTGCGTTCGATCGAGTCCTCCACCGCGCGCACGTTGCGCGGATTGAAGGCGTTGGAGACGATGCGGCGCAGTCGCGCGTGCTTGGGGTCATCGGTCGAGATCATCCCCGAGAAGTACTCGACCATCTCACTCGGCAGGTCCATCGTCGAGACCGCGCCCGGTCCCGAGAGGAAGACCTCGGGATGACGCGACGCGGTCTGCACGTCGCGGTACTTCGTCAGGGCGTAGAAGCCAGTGCCCGTCGGGAACTCGATCGAGGTGCCCTCGATGACCGGCTCGTCGTAGTGCGAGATGGGTCGCTCCCGTCGCAACGTCGCGAACGCGGCGTCGCGCTCGGGCCAGGGTCGGCGCCAGAACTCCATGTCCGAAAGGTTGATCGAATCCACGTCCCAGGTCTCAATTGGTTCCATGAGCCAAATGGTATCGATTGAGCCTTGGCGTCACGCACGTTGCGATTCACGGCAGACTGGACACGTGGAAGAACTCACCGACCAAGAGCGGGCGACGCGCCTCAAGGCGCTCAACGCGCTGCTGGACCTCATGCGCCCCTCGGTGCAGGCCGACGGCGGTGACTTGGTGTTGATCCGCTGCGACGTCGAGACCGGTGTGGTCGAAGTGCAGCTCCAGGGTGCGTGCTCGAGCTGCGCGATCTCCTCGGACACGCTTCAGGGCGGCGTCACCCGGATCTTAAAGGACCGCTTGGCGTGGGTGACCGACGTGATCGGTGGTGTGGATGACTCAATTGACCCCGAGGACTCGATGTCCCTTGGCGTTGGCGGCTACGTGCCGCGCTATCGCCAGCTGTAGGTGTCGAGCTCGTCGTTCGATACCCGTCGGCGTATAGGTTCTTACCAAGTCGCAATGTTGATCATTCGCACGAGTGGGGGTGCACGGTGAGAGGTTTCGGAGTGTTTGGTGGGGGACGGGGCCGAATGATGACGCCCGCGCAGATGAAGAACAGCCAAGAGTTGCAAGAAGAGAAGGTCGAAAAGATCGTTTCAAAGCAAGATGCCCGTTACGACGCAATGACCGAAGAAGAGCGAGAGCAGTACTACATGAAGCCGAGCATCACGACAAGGATCAAAAAGGCCCTCCGAGGTCAGTAATGTCATCGAAGTTTGGTGCGCGACGATCTCGACCTTGGATTGGTGTCGCTAGTGTCGTCGTGATCGGGCTCGCCGCAGGTCTGTACTTCGGACTGCGAACGGCGCCCCCGTGGCCGTCGGCATTCTGTGCACCAATCCAGCGCGTCGTGGGTGTCGATGCCACGCGAATTGTTGCATTGCACCCAAGTTCGTCGTCCGGCGTCGAATTCTTGCAGGACTTCCAAAGCTTGCATCGCGACGTTGGCGCCGCGAAACGTTACGCACCTACGTCACCGTTGCGGAGCGAACTCGAGACATACGAGCGAGGAACGCGAACTGGTTCATCGCTCCTTCAAATAACGAGCGCTATAAGTAACTTCGACGAAAAGGCGCGCACGCAACTGCAGCGATGCGACATCCGTCCACTCGGCACATAGGCGCGCGGTTCGATGCTCGAAGCGAGTTACACCTTTTGCGGCTTCGGTTCCTTCGGTAAACCGAGCGCTCGTTCGCCGATGATGTTGCGCTGGATCTCGGCGGTACCGCCCCATATTGTCTCAGAGCGCGAGAAGAAGAACGAACCTTGCAACTCTGACACCGGGTAGTCGGCGCGACCTCGTCGACTTCCGGCGACGGACCCGTCGTTCGGTCCCTTGCCGGTGAGGATTTGCGCTTCCATGCCGATCACGTCCAGTGCCAGTTCCATCGTGGCGCGGTGCGTCTCGGACCAGAACATCTTGTTGCATGCGCCCAGCAGTGCCGCGTTGTGCGTGTCGTTGAGGGAGTCGGTGAGGGAGCGGTAGCCGTTGATCTCCATGATCTTCACCTTCTCCCACGACTTCACCAGCGCGTCGCGTACGAGTCGGTCGTTGGTCTTGCCGAGTCGCGTCGCCTCCTTGACGATCTCCTCCCACTCCTTGAGGAATCGTCGGTATCCGGTCGTCGAGCTGGAACCGCGCTCGAAGCCGAGCGTCGTCATCGCCACCTTCCAGCCGTTGTTGACGCCGCCGACCGCGTTGTTCTTCGAACAGCGCGCGTTCGTGAAGAAGACCTCGTTGAAGTCGGCCGAGCCGTCGACCTGGATGATCGGACGAACCTCGACGCCCGGTTGGTGCATCGGCACGAGCAGATAGCTGATGCCCGCGTGCTGCGGTGCGTGGGGGTCGGTGCGCACCATTAAGAAGACGTAGTCGGCGTGTTGGGCTTGGGACGTCCAGACCTTCTGTCCGTTGATGACCCACTCGTCACCGTCCAGGACCGCGCTCGTCTTGAGACTCGCTAGGTCCGAACCGGCGTCGGGCTCGGAGAATCCCTGACACCACGCGATCTTGCCCTGGAGGATGCCCGGGATGAACTCACGCTTCTGTTCGTCGGTGCCCCACTGCAGGATCGTCGGACCGACCAGGGTGTCGCCGAAGAAGTCGGCGCGCATCGGGGCGCCGGCCTTGGCGAACTCCTCGTTCAAGACGACCTGCTGCAAGAGCGTCAATCCCTTGCCGCCGTACTCGACGGGCCATCCGGCGCAGATCCAGCCGCCGGCGAAGAGCCTTTCGTTCCAGCTCTCATTGAACGCACGCCGCTCTTCGGGCGTCATCGAGAAGTCGGCGTCGAACCAGCCGTCGGGCAGGTTCTCTTCGAGCCACGTCCGTACCTCTTTGCGGAACGGTTCGGTCTCGGGTGGGTAGGTGAGGTCCATTCCCACAAACTACTAATGATGAATCCCGCTCGTTCATTGACAATTGCGGGCCTTTGGCGAATTCGGCGAGAATGGAGGACTTCGCGATTCCGAAAGTTGAACCTTGTCCCGTACCCTGCGCCAGACCATCGACGAGACCAAGGCGTCCTGGGAGCGCTCCAAGACCATCCGCACGCCGTCACACGTGCCACCGCGCCCGCCCGAACCGGGGAAGTACCGCGTCGCCTTCCTTATCTACCGGGGCAATCCGCGCTGCGGCGGCCAGGGCGTCTACACGCGACACCTGACGCGCGAGCTCGTCAATCTCGGCCACGGCGTCGAGGTCTTCGCCGGTCCGCCGTGGCCGGAACTCGACGAGGGCGTTGGCTTCACGGCCGTGCGCGGACTCGACCTCTACCGTGACCCCGACCCGTTTCGCATCCCGGCCCCGAGCGAGATCACCTCGGTGGCGGACCTCTCGGAGTTCGGCGTCATGTTGAGCGGTGGATTCGGCGAACCGCTCGCGTATTCGCTGCGCATCGAGAAGATCCTCCGGCACCGGCGCGACGATTTCGACATCATCCACGACAACCAGTGCATGGGTCCCGGCATCTTGAAACTGCACCGCGAGGGGTGGCCGCTGCTCGAGACATTGCACCACCCGATTACTGTCGACCGATCGATCGCGCTTGATCACGCTGAGACCTCCTGGAAGCGTTACTCGACCAAGCGCTGGTTCGGCTTCTTGCGCATGCAGGTGCGCACGGTCAAGCAACTTCCGGCGGTCCTGACCGTCTCGCACAACTCCAAGATCGACATCAACGCACAGATGCAGGTACCGCTGGAGCGGCTCACTGTTGTCCCGGTCGGCGTCGATCACACGGTCTTTCGACCGTACGACGACGTCGTGAAGAAGAAGGGTCGCCTCATGGTGACCTCGTCGAGCGACGTGCCGATGAAGGGTCTCGTACCGTTGCTCGAAGCGATCGCCAAGCTGCGCGCCGAGCGCGACATCGACTTGATCGTCATCGGCAAACCGCAGCCCAAGGGTCGTGTGGCGGCCGCGCTCGACCGACTGGGTCTCACCGACATAGTGACCACGATCTCGGGCGTCAGTGACGAGGAGCTCGCGCGACTCTACGGCGAGGCCGAAGTCGCGATCGTACCCAGTCTCTACGAAGGTTTCTCGTTGCCGGCCATCGAGGCGATGAGTTGCGGCGTGCCCGTGGTCGCGACGACCGGTGGCGCGCTGCCCGAAGTGGTCGGCGTGACCGAAGAGACCGGACTACTGGTCGAACCGAACAATCCCGATGCGCTGGTCGTCGCGATCGGACGACTGCTCGACGACGCGGCGCTGCGGGCGCGACTCGGCGCGGCGGGCCGCGAACGCGTGATGCAACGCTTCACGTGGGAGGTGACGGCGCGCGGTACGGCCGCCTGTTACGACGCCATCCTCACCGGTCGACCGTTGCCCGATTCGATGACCTTCGACTGATGCTGACCGCCCGTTACGAGCAGCTGGGTTTGCAGCGGGGCGACCGGATCCTCGATCTCGGTTGTGGCTTCGGGCGTCACGCGTTCGAAGCGGCGCGTCGCGGCGCGGACGTGATCGCGCTCGACGCGGGTCGCGATGAGGTCGAAGGCGTCAAGAACATGTTCGCCGCGATGGTGGCCGCCGGCGAACTCGATGCCGCGACGCTGCACAGCGCGGCGGTGCAGGGCGATGCGCTGCACCTGCCGTTTGCCGAATCGACCTTTGACCGGGTGATCTGTTCCGAGGTCCTCGAGCACATCCCGGACGACCTCGGCGCGATGAGCGAACTCGCGCGCGTACTCAAGCCGGGCGGGACGATGGCGATCACCGTGCCGCGCTTCGGACCGGAGTTGATCAACTGGGCGCTCTCCGATGAGTACCACAACGTGCCGGGCGGACACATCCGCATCTACCGAAAACGGGTCTTGAAGGAGCGACTGCGCTCGGTCGGTCTCACCGATACCGGTCACCACTACGCCCACGGCCTGCACAGTCCGTACTGGTGGTTGAAGTGTCTCGTCGGCACGAAGAACGACACGAACAGATTCGTCGCGCTCTACCATCGCGTCCTCGTCTGGGACATCATGAAGGCGCCGTGGCCGACGCGCGCGGCCGAACGGATCATGGCGCCGTTGATGGGCAAATCGATCGTCGTGTACCTGGTGAAGCCAATCTCGTGACGACGACGCTGTCGACCGTGTCGGGCGTGCCCGGGATCTTGAGCGACGCCGAGATCGCCCAGAGTGCGGCGCACCTCGCGTCGTTGCAACTGCGCAGCGGCGCGCTCCCGTGGTACGTCGGCGGACACTGTGACCCGTGGAACCACGTCGAAGCGGCGATGGCCCTCACGGTGACCGGTTACCAAGACGAGGCGAGGGCGGCGTACCAGTGGCTGGCCGACACGCAACTCGGTGACGGCAGCTGGTTCAACTACTACCTAGGCGACCAGGTGAAGGACGCGCGCCTCGACACCAATGTGTGTTCGTACGTCGCGGCCGGTCTGTATCACTACCTCGTCGCCACTGATGACCTCGCCTTCTGCGTCGAGCGATGGCCGGTCGTGGAGCGCGCCCTCGACTGGGTGCTGCGCTCCCAGCACGATGACGGCACGATTGCGTGGTCGCTGGACTCGATCGGACGTCGCGAGAGTTACGCGTTGTTGACCGGTTCGTCTTCGATCTTCCACTCGTTGCGCTGCGCGATCGCGCTGGCCGAACGCCTCGACGTCGCGAAGCCCGAGTGGGAACTGGCGGCCGGTCGACTGGGTCACGCCGTCGGTCATCACCCCGGCGCCTTCGCGCCGAAGAACGAGTTCGCGATGGACTGGTACTACCCGATCTTCTCGGGAGCGCTCTTCGGCGAGGCGGGGCACAAACGTCTGCACGACGGATGGGAGCGCCACGTCATGGACGGCTACGGCGTGCGCTGCGTCTCGACGAGCGACTGGGTGACCGCGGCCGAGACGGCCGAGTGCGTGCTCGCGCTCGACGCCCTCGGACTGACGGGTCTGGCGCTCGACATGTTCAGCTATACCCGTCGTCACCGGCGCGAGGACGGCGCGTACTGGACGGGCATCGCGTACCCGAGCGAGGTGACGTTCCCGGACCGAGAGACGACGTCCTACACCAGCGCGGCGATCATTCTCGCGGCCGATGCGCTGACGTCGTCGTCGACGGCGGCCGGGCTCTTCCGACACGATTCGCTGCCGATGCCGATCGACCTCGCCGAACCGGGCTGTCCGCTGGAACTAGCGCACGCGCGTTAGCGCGCGCAGCGACCCGCACTCGCCGCGTTCAACGAACGTCGCGCTCTCGAGCGCCGCGGCGTAGATCTCGTAGGGCGGGCGACCGCCGTCGTCGGGATCGGGAAAGACGTCGTGGATGAGGAGTAGTCCACCGACCGCGAGTTTGGGCGTCCACGATTCGTAGTCGGCCCACGCGATGTCGTGACCGTGGCCGCCGTCGATGAAGAGGACGTCGAGCGGCTGTGCGAAGTGCGCGGCGACGACCACCGACGGCCCGACGAGTCCGATCACGGTCGACTCCAGCTTCGCCTCGGCGATCGTGCGCTGCCACGACGGCAGGGTGTTGAGTCGACCATCGGCGGGGTCGACGAGCGTCGGGTCGAAGTGTTCCCAGCCGGCTTGGTTCTCCTCGCTGCCGTGGTGGTGGTCGAGCGAGTAGAGGACCGAGTTCGTCGCCTCGGCCGCGGCTCCGAGGTAGACCGCGGACTTACCGCACCAGGCCCCGATCTCGAGCCAGGTGCCCCGGTGGCTACGTTCACCGTGGGCGAGCGCGTACTCGTAGAGCGCGAGGCCCTCGTCGCGCGGCATGAAGCCCTTGACGGTGTCGGCGTAGCCGAGGAGCTCGTCGCGGCGAGTCACGAGATCGCGACCACCAGCGACGTGATCGTCCAGATCCCCAGTCCCGCGAAGACCAGACCACCGAAGAGGCGGATCCGCTTGAGGGACACGAGCTTTTGCAGGGCGCGGCCGCTGTAGGCGGCGAGGAAGGACACGGCGATGAGGGCGAAGGACGACGCCAAGAAGACTTCGAGAGGCGCGTGCAGCTTCGCCTCAAGGTTGGCGGCCTGAATCTGTGTGAGGTCGCCGAACTCGCCGATGAAGACGACCACGAAGGCGGTGGAGATCTCCTTCCAATGCGTGCCCACCTTCTCCATCGCCGCTTCGCGACGACCCTTCTCTTCTTCCGCCGACTCGGGCACGAAGAGCAGGTAGGCGGCGCCCGCGAGGAAGAGCAGTCCGACGATCAGGTCCTTCCAGTGAACCGGAACCAACGTGAGCAGTGAGCCGGCGCCGACCGCGAGTCCCATCTGCAGGGTCAGCGCCGTGGACGCGCCGATCACGACCATCAAGGGCCGCGCCTTCGTCGCCATGATCACCGTCGCCAAGAACGTCTTGTCGGGTAATTCGAGGACGAACATGAGGGCGACGATGCCCAAGAACGTCCCTACGTTCATGTGGTCGTTAAATCTGTTCGCGCATCGCGGCGCTAAAGGTGAGGCCGACGCGCATCCGTTCGATGTTCTGTTCGACCGCCTTCTGTTCGCCACCGAGCGGGTGCGCCCGGTGGAACGCCTCGACTTCGTCGGCGAAGTTCTCATCACCGATGAAGGTGCGAACGCCCAGCGTCATGTAGGACAACGTGTTGGGTGGGAACTTCGCGTGCGCCTCGTCCCAGCGCGACGTCGTGAAGCGCCAGACACTCGGTCCCGTCGTCGCGTTCATCGAGAGCAGCCCCAAGGTGGCCGAGGAGTCCTGAGTCCGGAACTCGGTGAAGCACTTGTTCGCGGCGTCGAGCGCGACGCGCTCTTCGTTGAATCCCATGAGTCCTCGTAGATAGCGTTGTTCTTCCTGAGGGCTCGACGCGTGGCGGTAGCGCTCGAGGAAGGTCTCGTAGTCGCCCGGCCGATCCTGATTCGCCACGACGCGCAGTATCGCATTGGCGAGGTCGCCGTCGATCTCGCGGGCGTCGAAGCGCCGCCGGGCCTCGGCCTGGATCGCCTCGTTGCCGCCGGTCGTGCCGAGGGTCTGCAGCACGAGGGCTCGAAGCTGCGGCGTGAGCGGGTTTTCACCCGGTGTCGCGTTCCAACCGAGGCGCGCAAACTGCGCGTCGAATATCTCGCGCACTTTGAGCGCGAATCGCGCCTCCTGGTCCGCGCGAATCGCCCGATTGATGAAGTGCACGCCCGTGGCGAACGTGCCCCAGGGAATCGGTTCGTTGTGGTCCCCGAGTCCGGCCCCGGTCGTGAGGAACTGCTCGGCGCTGATCTGACTCGAGAACAAGAGCGCCCAGCTGTCCGAGAGGACCATCGCGCGTTCTTGCGCGCTCAGGTCGTCGATGTGGTCGGCGAGCGCCTTGGACTCCGTCGCCCCGTAACGCGAGCGGTAGTAGCCCGAGCCGCCGGCGTTCAGCACCACCGGCGCCTCGTCGGTGATGGTGACGGCCTCGTCTTCGAGGAGGTGCACGCTCGTCGCGCCGCCGTTCAACGAACGGGTCATCACCGGGACCTTCCACGATGAGCCAATCGCGCTCACGCCGTTGGACGGTCCGTAGGCGAAGGGGATCTGGGTGATCGTACCGTCGCTCAGCGTCACGAGCGGGTAGCCGCCCTGGAGGATCCAGGTGTTCATGACGTCGCGCACCGGATGGCCCGAGACCTCCTCGATGGCGTCCCACAGGTCGGTCGTGCGTGTGTTCGCATAACTGTGTTTACGGAGGTAGTGGCGGATGCCGTCGCGGTAGGTCTCGGCCCCGAGGTACTGCTCGAGCATGTGCAACACGCCGGCGCCCTTTTCGTAGGTGAGTCGGTCGAACATGCCCTCGGTGTCGGCGGGGGAGATCACTTCGTACTCGACGGGACGCGTCGAGTGCAGACCGTCGATGTCGAGGGCCAGGTCGCGCTCGGCGCCGAAGCTGACCCAGACCTGCCACTGCGGTCGGAACGCGTCTTGGCACATGACCTCCATGAACGTGGCGAAGGCCTCGTTCAACCAGATGCCCTCCCACCACTCCATCGTGACGAGGTCACCGAACCACATGTGCGCGATCTCGTGCATCACGACCTTGGCGACGCGCTTCATCTCGACGAGCGAGGCCGTGGCCGGGTCGATCAACAGGTCGGGCATGCGGTAGGTGATGCACCCGAGGTTCTCCATCGCACCCTGCATGAAGTCCGGGATCGCCAGCATGTCCAACTTGTCCCCGGGGTACGCGATGTCGAAGTAGTCCGAGAAGTAGCGCAGGGCGAAGGCACCGGCCTCGAGTGCGTGGGCGGCCAGGTGTGCGTTGCCGATGGGAAAGACGATGCGCAGGGGCACGCCATCGACGTCGAGCGGCGCGGTCTCTTCGAAGGGTCCGATGACGAAGGCCACGAGGTACGTCGACATCTTCATCGTCGGCGTGAAGCTCACCGTGCGCTGCCCGTTGCCGAGGTCGGTGTCCGAGGAGACCGGCGAGTTCGAATAGGCGGCGAGGTGACTCGGCACCGTGAGGTTCACTTGGTAGGTCGCCTTGAAGGCCGGCTCGTCCCAGCACGGGAACGCCCGTCGAGCGTCGGTGTTCTCGAACTGCGTGGTGGCGATGGTGTGCTTGACACCCGCCGGGTCAGTGAAGGTCGAACGGTAGAAACCGTGCAACTGGTCGTTCAAGATGCCGTCGAACGCGATCTCGAGGACCGCCGGACCGACCGGCAACGCGGCGTCGAACGTGTAGGTCGCAACTTCGTAGGTCTCGTCGAGGTGCAGATCGACCGAGCGATGCGCCGTGCCACCGGCCGTCAGCGTCGCGGCACCGAGATCGAGCTCGATCGCGTTCAGTTTCAGCGTCTTGGTGGACACGTTGATGTCGACGTCGATCTCGACACGACCGGCGAAAGTCGCGCTCTCCAGGTTGGGCGTCATGAAGATGCGATAGGCCGAGGGGACGACCGTTCGGTCGAGACGATAGGGGTTATTTTCACTAGTCATATGGAACAATCGTACTTGGCGGCGGTCTATCCTCGCTAAGTGACAGAAAGCCCTACGCCGGTTTCGCTACGTGTGAAACCGGGTCCGAATCGCTTGGCGGTCACCGGCATCGGCAACGCGATGCTCGACATTATCTCGCAAGACTCGAACGAGGTCTACCGTCAACTCGGACTCACCAAAGCGGCGATGTCACTGATCCAAGAGGATCAACTCGAGACGTTCTTCAACGCGATGGGTCCCACGATCCAGATGTCCGGCGGCTCCGTCGCGAATTCGATCGCCGGGGTGGCCGCGCTCGGTGGGACCTGCGGCTACATCGGCAAGGTCGCCGACGATGACTTCGGCCAGCGCTTCACGCACGACCTCACCTCCATGGGCGTCGAAGTGGACCTCGCGACCGCGGCGCCGGGCGAGGGTGCCACCGGTCGATGTCACGTCTTCATCACCGATGACGCGCAACGCACGATGGCGACGTACCTGGGGGCGTCGAATCAACTGCACGTCTCGGACATCAAGGACACGTTGATCGCGCGCTCCGAGATCACCTACGTCGAGGGGTACCTGTTCGACCTTCCGCCCGCCAAGGAGGCGATCCGCAAGGTCGTCAACTTCGCTCACGACTACGACTCGATGGTCGCGCTCTCGCTGTCGGACATGTTCTGCGTCGATCGTCATCGCCGCGACTTCTTGGACTTGGTCACCAACGACGTCGACGTTCTGCTGTGTAACGAGACCGAGATCTGTTCACTCTTCCAGGTGCCCACGCTCGAACTCGCGTTCAATCTCCTCGAAGAGCTCGGCATCCTCTGCGTCGTCACGCGCGGTCCGGCCGGCGCCGACGTCCTGACGGTGACCGGCGTCGTGAGCGTGCCGGCCCACGAGGTCGAGAACGTCGTCGACCAAAACGGCGCGGGCGACATGTTCGCCTCGGGCTTCCTCTACGGTCTCGCGCTCGGGGCCGATCCCGTCGAGTCGGCCGAACTGGGCTCACTCTGTGCCGGCGAGATCATCTCACACCTCGGCGCGCGGCCCGAGAACGACCTCGAAGAACTCGCCATCGAAGCGGGACTGCTGTAACTAGATACCCTGCGCGTCGAGGATGGCGTCGAGTTCGCGCGTGTGCACCGTCTCCCACTTGACCCACGCGATCGCGATCGGAATGCACGCGAGCAGCATCAGCGCGTCACCGCCGATCCACATGATGGCGCCGCCGAAGTGGATGTTCTGCAGGATCGTCGTCTTGGTCGAACCGTGCGGCGCCATGGCCGCGTAGGCCGGGAACGGCGTGTGCGACGACATCGAGAGCGCGAGGCCGGTGAAGGTGTCCACCGGCACCGCGGCCATGACGAAGACCAGTCGCAGTCCACGATGCAGGGTCTGGCCTCGTTCGAGCCCGAACGCCACGCGAAAGAACAGGTAGCCGATGACGAGGAAACCGATCTGTTCGAGGTGGTGGACCCACTCATGTTCCATCATGAGGTTGAAGAGCCCGGTCAAGTGGGTGACGGGGATGAAGACGAAGTAGGCCGCGAAGCCGAAGAGTGGCTGGGTGATCAGGGTCATGAACTTTCCGTCGAGGAATCGTCGAATACGCGGACCGCAGGCGTCGTAGGCGAGATCCAGCGGTGCGCTCAGGGCGAACAGCGGGGCCGCGACCATGATCAACAAGAGGTGTTGGACCATGTGATCGCTGAAGTACTCCATGTCGAACAGACCGATGACCGATTGCGTTGCGATGAAGGTAACGATGAGTCCCGCGAGGAAGGACACTGTTCGCTTAGCGGACCAATTGGGCACGCGCTGGGCCGCAATCATGTACAACAACAGCGCGGCGAACAACATGAGCAACGGCAGCAGACCCAAGTGCCACTGGTTCCAGTCGTGCCACGAGAACTGCGGGCGTGAAGTCATGGCGGGCACGACGCAATTCTACGACGGCCCCAGTGGCCAAAAAAGCGGCTTGTAGGATGGCTCGATGAAGTCGAAGTATTTCTCGCGACGAGCGATCGGTCTGCACGTCGCGCTCCTCGTGTGGATCACGGTCTGCCTGGCCGCCGCGTGGTGGCAGGTCGGCGCGGCGATCCTCGGGAACTCGCTGAGTTATCTCTACGCCGTGGAATGGCCGGCCTTCGCGGTCCTGGGCGTCTTCGGCTGGTACGCCCTGCTGAATGCCGAGAAGATCACCGAACACCAGGAGAAATCTCGCCGGGAGTACGAGGAACGCATGCGCGCCGAGGCGCAGTTGGCGCGCCAGGTCGAGGTCGACGAGGACCCCGCGCTCGCGGCCTACAACGACCACCTCGCCGAGATCGCCACTCGCCCGAAGAAGCGGCTCTGGGGACACTGATGGAGATTGCGTTCCGGCGTTACCGGATCATGTCATTCGTCACGGGTTCGACGCTCATCACGCTCTACGTGATGCTGATCCTGCACACGTTCGACCTCACCCTCTGGAAGCACCTGAAGATCCTGGTCGACATCGACGGCATCGCCCACGGGATCGTGATGTACCCGCTTTACATGATCGCGAGCTTCAACATGGTCATGAAGTTCCGACTGCCGCTCCTGCTCCTGCTGCTCATGCTGCTCGCTGGATTCTTTCCCGGCGTCGCGTTCTACCTCGAGCACCGCATGCGCCTGCGCCTCTACCCCGACGGACTGCCCGCCAAATGAGTAGCCCCTGGCTCGAACGCCGGGTGATCGCCTTCGCGCACCAGGGTGGTTCGTACGAGGGACCGTCCTCGACACTGGCCGCGATCAAGCACGCGCTCGCCGAGGGCGTCACGGCCATCGAACTCGACGTCCACGCCACGGCCGATCGTCAGATCGTCGTCTGCCACGACGAGACTGTCGATCGCACGACGAATCACCGGGGCGCGATCGCCGACCTGACCTTGGCGCAGCTGCGCGACATGGACAACGCATACTGGTGGATTGCCGGCGCCACGGTCACACTCGGTAGGGCGCCCGACGACTACGTCGAGCGCGGCAAGGCGCCCGTGAATCGCGAGTTCGGCATCGTCACTCTCGAAGAGGTCGTCGAGCGCTTTCCCGGCGTGCTGTTGAACCTGGATCTGAAGCGCACCGATCCCGACGTCGAACCGTACGAGGGACTCCTCGCGAACGAGCTGCGGCGACTGGAGCGATCGTCGTCGGTCATCGTCGGATCGTTTCACGACGTCGCGGTGCAGCGCTTTCGCGCTCTCGCGCCCGAGGTCGCGACGTCGGCCGCGACGGGGGAGGCCGCGACGTTCTACTTCTCAATGCTCGAGGGCGTGCCGAGCGTGCCGCCGGTGTGCGCCTTCCAGGTGCCCGCGGTCTACGGCGACGTCACCGTCGTCGACGAACGTTTCGTCGAGACCGCGCACGACGCGGGTATCGCGGTGCACGTGTGGACGATCAACGATCCCGGTGAGATGCGCCAACTCCTCGACGTGGGGGTGGACGGGCTGATCAGTGACCGACCGACGCCGCTGGTCCAGGTCCTCAAAGAACGGGACTGCGCCTGGGACGGGGTGTTGTGACGCGGCCCTAGCCGCGGCCGCAGTTCGGCTTCTTACCGTGGTTGGCCTTCTTCTTGGCGCGCATCTTGCGCTTCACGGTTCGCTTTGACATAGGTGACAATGTTAGTTGATTGGCACTACGCCGAGCCAAACGAGGAGATCAGCATGGAGAACGACGTCGTTGCCGGTGAACTCGTTCTGGTGGCGACACCGCTCGGTAATCTCGGCGACATCTCGCGGCGCGCCCTGGAACTACTCGAGTCCGCCGACGTCATCTACTGCGAGGACACCCGTCGCTCGAGCACGCTCTTCAGCGCGCACGGTATCGCGGTGAACGGTCGACTTCGCGCGCTGCACGAACACAACGAGGCGTCGATGTGTGATGTGATCGTCGCCCAAGTGGCCGGCGGTCAGACGGTCGTCGTCATCAGCGACGCCGGGACGCCCGGCATCAGTGATCCCGGCGCGCGCGTGGTCGCCGCGGTCGCGGCGGCGGGACTGCGCGTCACGACCGCGCCCGGGCCGTCGGCGGTCGTGGCGGCCCTGACGATCAGCGGGCTGCCGACCGAGCGCTTCGCCATGGAAGGGTTCATGCCGCGCAAGTACGGGGAACGCGAGTTGCTGTACGCCCAGTGGGTGAACGAACCGCGCACGATCGTGTTCTACGAGTCACCCCAACGCTTGGCGGCAACGTTGGCGGAGATGGCCAGTCAGTTTGGTGCACGCCGGATCTGCGTGGCGCGCGAGATCACGAAGTTGCACGAGGAGGTGCTGCGCGGGACGGTGAGCGAGATCACCGAGTTCGTCAGCGGTCGCGACGTGCTGGGCGAGATCGTGGTCGTGCTGGAGGGCCTCAGCGAGGTCGAGGTCATCGACGACGAACTCGTTCGCGCCGCGTTGCGGGACCAGATCGACGCCGGCGCGAGCACCCGTGACGCGGTGGCCTTCGTCGCCGAGTCGCTCGGCGTGGCGCACCGTGGTGTGTACCGCATGGCGCTCGAGCTTCGAGCGGATGACGCCACTTGAATCATTATCCTTGAGCGATGGCTCGCTTCTACCTCACGACGCCGATTTACTACGCGAACGACGCCCCGCACGTCGGGACCGCCTACACGACGGTCAACGCCGACGCACTGGCGCGCTGGCACCGGTTGATCGGCGACGAGACGAAGTTCCTGACCGGGACGGACGAACACGGTCAAAAGGTGGCCGACGCCGCCGCCAAGGCCGGCACGTCACCGCACGAGTGGACCGATCTCAAATCGGCGCAGTTCCGCGCGGCGTGGGAGGCGCTGGACATCCAATTCGACGACTTCATCCGCACGACCGAAGCGCGACACTACGAGAGCGTGCAGAAGTTCCTCACCGCGATCTACGACAACGGCTACATCTACAAGGACACGTACAAGGGTCTCTACTGCGTGAGCTGCGAGGACTACTACACCATCGAGACCAGCGTCGACGGCAAGTGTCCGATCCACGGGCGCGCGCTGATTGAGATGGAAGAAGAGAACTGGTTCTTCCGACTCAGCGCATTCGAAGAACAACTGATTGAGTACTACGCGCAGCACCCCGGTTTCGTGACGCCCGAGACGAAGCGCAACGAGGCGTTGTCGTTCATCAAGGGCGGCCTACGCGATATCTCGATCACCCGGACCTCTATCACGTGGGGCGTGCCGGTGCCGTGGGACGAGGACCACGTCTTCTATGTCTGGTACGACGCACTGATCAACTACCTGACCGCGATCGGCTACGGCCGCGACGAGGACGAGGTCGAGAAGTGGTGGCCGTACTCCCATCACATGATCGGCAAGGAGATCATCCGCTTCCACTGCGTGTGGTGGCCGGCGATGTGCATGGCGGCCGGTGTCGGACCGGTCAGTCACGTGCAGGTCCACGGGTGGCTGCTCTTGGGCGGTCAGAAACTCTCCAAGACGATGGCGTCCGAGGGCGAGGTGAAACTCACGGACATCGCGCCGATCGAACTCACGAATGAGTTCGGCGTGGATCCACTGCGCTACTACTTACTACGTGAGACGGCGCTCGGCAACGACGGCGACTTCTCGCACGAGGGGATCCTCGCGCGCTACAACACCGACCTCGCCAACAACCTGGGCAACCTGGTCGCACGCGTCACGACCATCGTGGCGACCAAGTGCGACGGGACGGCGGCGACCCCGAGTGCGACGTCGTCGCTTCGCGCAGCGGCCGAACTCGCGATCACCGAGAGCGCCAGGGCCTGGAGCGGCTTCGCCCCCCAGAGCGCGCTCGAGGCGACGTGGGGACTGATCGGCGCGACGAACGCGTATCTCGAGGATCACGCGCCGTGGAAGATGGACGCGGGCCCGGCCCTCGACGTCGTGATGGGCGACGCCCTCGAGGCGATTCGGATCGTGGCGATTCTCGCGTCGCCGGCGATGCCCAAAGTGTGCGATGAGATATGGCGCCGTATCGGACTCAGCGGCACACCTCGCGACGAGGTCTTCTCCGTGGCACCGCTGTCACCAAGCGCCACGTGGGGTCAGTTCCGCAGCGACGCGAAGATCCAAAAGGGCGAGCCGCTCTTCCCGCGCATGACGAGCGACGCGTGAGTCACTGGACCGACGCGCACTGTCACCTCCAGGACCAATTCTTGGGTGACGAGGAGACTGAGGCGAAACTGTACGACACGTTGGCCCGAACCATCGACGGTGGCGTCGATCGCGTGATCGTCATCGGCACCGACGCCACCACCTCGGCCCAGGCCCTCGAACTCACCGCCATGGCGAGCCCGGTCGAGATGTACGCCACCGTCGGGTTGCACCCCCACGACGCCAAACAGGACCTCGAGCCCGTGCTCGAACTGGCCCGAAAGGGCCACGCGAAACTCGTCGGCATCGGCGAATGCGGCCTCGACTACTTCTACGAACACTCACCGCGCGCCGACCAACGCCGGGCCTTCGCCCGTCAGATCGCCCTGGCGCACGAACTGGACCTCGCCCTGGTGATCCACGCCCGCGACGCCTTTGACGACCTCTTCGAACTGTTGACGAGTGAGGGCGTGCCCGCGCGTACCGTCGTGCACTGCTTCACCGGCACGCTCGATGACGCGCAGGCCTGCCTCGCCCTCGGGTGCGATATCTCGGTGTCGGGCGTCGTGACCTTCAAAAATGCCGAAGCACTGCGCGAGGCCGTGCGCAGCGTGCCGCTCGACCGGCTCCACGTCGAGACCGATAGTCCGTTCCTCGCGCCGGTGCCGTATCGGGGGAGGGCGAACGAGCCGGCCTTCGTCACCGTTGTCGGCGAGTACGTGGCCGAACTTCGCGGCGAGAGCTTCGTCGAGGTGCGCGAGGCGACGCGGGCCAATACGGCGCGACTTTTCCGGCTCCCGTCATAAGAAATAACCTTCAATCAGGTAGTTCGGGACCTGACGCGTCGCGAGTTGCCCCGGGAACCACCCTCTCGTAGCGTTGTGGGCCGGGGTGCAGTGCCTAGACCCCGGTGTGGTGGCGGAGGGTGGAGATCTGAGGGCATCAAACCCGCGGACGCTGTGGCGTCCGTTGTCGGTACTGATCACGATCATCGCGCTGGTGACGTCAGCGGTGTTCATCGCGCCCGCGGTCGCTGACGCTTCGACCCACGCCCGACGACACATGCCCGATCTGATCGGACTCAGTCGCGCCGAGGTCTTCGCCGTCATGCGCCACGACGCGCTCTATTTCGTCACGACCGGACCCGGTAGCGCGAACGGCACGTGGCGAGAGGCCGTGGGCCAGTCGCCGAGGCCCGGTACCGTCGTGCCGTGGCACTTCCAGGCGACGGTCCGCACCTCGCTGACGAATCCGCACGGTCCTCGTCGAGTGCCGAAGCTCATCGGACTGTCGCGCGCGCGAACGTACGCGGTCATGAAGCACGCGCAGCTGTTCTTTAGTACGCGCGGACCAGGGAGTTCAGACGGAAAGTGGGTCGTCGTGCTGCGACAGTCGCCCCGGGCCGGCGTCCGGGTGCGTTGGCACGCCACCGTCGCGCTCGTGGTCTCGACGAAACGACCACGAACGAAGCCCGTCCGGAAGCCCCCCGTCACGACGACCACGTTGAAGAAGCCCAAGCCGGTCTGCACGCCCACGACGACCACGACGACCACCACGACGACGACGACGCCGATCCCCACGTCCACCTCGCCCGGTGAGACCACCACGACCACGTCGCCACCGCCGGCGACCACCACGACGACGATCTGCAAGGTGCCCGTGACCACGACGACGGTTCGACCACCGAAGAAGAAACGCCCGGTGAAGTACCGCGTCGGTGACGCGACGTGGTACCGCTACATCCCCAATCACTGCGCAACGTGGTACCTCCCGCGCGGAACGCGCATCACCGTTCGGGACCTTAAGACCGGCAAGGTGATCCACTGCATCGCCTCGGACCGCGAAGCCGCACACGGCAACCGGGTCGTCGATCTCGACTCACAACAGTTCGCGGAGCTCGCACCACTGGCCCAGGGAGTCATCGTCGTTAAAGTCTCCTGGTGACCCATACTCGTACCGAGCTCCGGGCGCTGCTGGACGAACACGGACTGAAGCCCTCGCGGGCACTCGGTCAGAACTTCGTGGTGGATCCCAACACGGTGCGGCGTATCGCTCGCCTCGCCGACATCGGCGCCGGGGACGTGGTCGTGGAGATCGGCGCCGGGCTCGGTTCGCTCACCCTGGCGCTCGCGGAGACCGGAGCCGAAGTGCACGCCATGGAAGTCGACCGGTTCCTGCTCGAACCCCTGCGATCGGTCGTCGAGCCGCGCGGGGTCACCGTGCATCACGCCGACGCCCTGCACGCGGGCTACGGCGACATCCTTCAGGGCCGCGAAGCGGTCGTCGTCGCTAATCTGCCCTACAACGTCGCGACGCCGCTGGTGTTGCACCTGTTGGAAAGTGAACCATTGATACGGCGGATGCTCGTCATGGTGCAAAAGGAAGTCGGGGAGCGCTTCGCGGCGCACGCCGGTGACGAGGCCTACGGCGCCGCGTCGCTGCGCGTCCAGTACTTCGCGGACGCGCGCGTCGTGGGCAAGGTCAGTCCCAACGTCTTCTTGCCGAAACCGAACGTCGAGTCGGCCCTGGTCTCGATCGTTCGCCGACCGTCGCTACGCGTGGACCCGACGCTCGTGAGCGAGGCCGATCTCTTTGAAGTGATTCGCACCTCCTTCGGTCAACGGAGGAAGATGTTGCGACGTTCACTGGCCGGCTGGTCCAATGAGGGCGTCTTCGAACGCGCCGACGTCGCCGAGACCAGGCGCCCGGAGGAGTTGACGATGGAGGAGTTCGCACGATTGGCCGCCGCCAAGTGATCGAACTGCTCGCGCACGCCAAGCTGACGTGGAGCCTCGAGGTACTCGGGCGTCGCGAGGACGGTCTCCACGAACTGCGAAGTGAGATGACGACGGTCGCACTGCACGACGTGCTGTTCTTGGACGAACTCGGCGATCACCTGGAGATCCGCAATCCCTTCGCGAGTGAGATCGTGACGGGCGAGGACAACCTCATCGTGCGAGCGCTACGACTCGTCGGTCGGCGCGCCGGTGTGCGCGTGGAGAAGTCGATTCCCGTCGGTGGGGGACTCGGCGGCGGCAGCGCCGACGCCGCGGCGATCTTGCGCTGGGCCGGGGGCGTCGCCCACGACGTGGCGCTCACGCTCGGCGGTGACGTGCCGTTCTGTCAGCACGGGGGCCACGCTCTCGTCGAGGGCGTGGGGGAGCGACTCACGGAACTCCCGTACGAAATTCGAGCGGTGACGCTCATCGTCCCGGACTTCGGTGTGTCGACGGCCGCGTGCTACCTCGCCTACGACGAAATGCGCGCCGACGGGTGGACGCCGCGCGGCGTCAATCACCTGGAGGAGCCGGCCGGCCGGGTCGAACCGCGACTCGCGTCCACGCTCGGGTGGCTGCGTTCGGAGTACGGCGCCGAGGTGCAACTCGCCGGATCAGGCGCTTCGATGTTCATCGTCGGCGATCTCGGATCGAGCGAGCGACGATGGGACGTCGAGAGTCCCGACGGCCCTCTCCAGATGTCCACGATCACTACGACGCCGCGTTAGGCGTCGACGAAAGCTATTTCCCGGCGGCGCGACGCTGGAAGCGGGTTCGCTTCAGCATCTTCTTGTGCTTCTTTTTGCGCATTCGCTTGCGGCGCTTCTTGATTAATGATCCCATGGCTCGGACCAACTTAGTCGATACCGGCTGCACGACCCGAAGTCGCCACCGGAATCGACACTCCGAGGCTGAGTCGCCGATTCATCTCTTCGATGAGCGAATCGTGATCGGACTCTCTCCGCGTCCTCCGACTACTAGGTGGCCCCGGCGATCGGGAGCGTGATGGTGAACCGGGCGCCTCCGAGGACCGGATCACGGTCTACGCCCACGGTGCCCTGGAGTTCGTTCACGACCTGGGCGACGATCGAGAGTCCCAGACCAGATCCGGGCAGCGCGCGCGCTGAGGCCGAGCGCCAGAAACGGTCGAAAATGAACGGTCGATCGGCTTCGGCGATGCCCGGTCCACTGTCACCGACCGAGACCATACCGTTGCGCGACTCGACGACAATGCGCCCGCCTTGCGGGGTGAACTTGATGGCGTTCGTGAGGAGATTCGAGATCGCCCGTTCGAGCCGGTCGCGACGGCCCAGCACGATCGAGTTCTCGACGTTCACATCGATCGTGATCTCCTTGATGCGCGCGTACGTGCGAGCGGTGTCGACGCTCTCGTCGAGACACTCCTCGAGACTGAGCGCCACCACGGCCCCCTCACTTCGTTCGCCGCGCGAGAGTTCGCCGAGGTCGGTGACGAGCGCGGCCAGTTCGTCGACTTGCGTCACCATGTCATCGGTCAGTTGTCGAAGATCGTCGACGTGCAGTTCTTGGGCGCGACTGAGGACCTGGGCGTTCGTACGCAGCGAGGTGAGGGGAGTGCGAAGTTCGTGACTGGCATCGAGCACCAACTGACGCTGCAGGATCTGGCTGCTTTCGACGGTCGAGAGCAGCTGATTGAAGACGCGTCGGAGTCGGCCGAGTTCGTCGTTGTCGCCCTCGGTGAGGCGGTAGCCCAAGTCGTTGGTCTCGGCGACGGTCTCGATCTCGTTGGTGACCTGCTCGAGCGGTCGAAGCGCGGTGCGCGCGAGGAAGAGTCCGAATCCGAGGGCGAGCAGCAAGCCGCCGGCGGCGACGAGCATCAAGGTGCGCACGAGACTGCGCAGTTCGTTCACTTGGCCGTCGATGTCGGCGATCAGCAGTACGGCCGACGTCGTCTTGATCTCACACCCGGCCGAGTTCGCGCAGGCCACGAGAGAGTGGGCGGGGACCGGAACGATGAGCTCGCGGTAGTTGATCGAACCGATGGTGACGGTGCGGAACACCTGCGCGCTCTTGCCGCGAGCCACCGCGAGGACCGTCGAGTCGATGGGGATATTCGATGCCCCGATCGTTTGTCCGCTCGGCAAGACGAGGTAGGCGCCGATGCGAAGGTCCAATCCGCCGCGCTCCATCATCTGCTTCGCCTCGCCGTTTAGGGACTCATCGACCGAGTAGATGATCGAGTTGCGCGTCGTGAGGAATGACGCGAAGCAGGCGAGGATGACGGCGATGGCGGCGGCGGCGAGCGTCGCGGTGATGACGCGCGAGCGAAAGGTCACGTGGTGCGAAGCGCGTAACCTACGCCGCGCACCGTCTGGATGAGACGCGGTTCGTCCGCCTCTTCGAGCTTGCGTCGCAGATAGCCGATGTAGACGGCCAGTGAGTTCGTCCCGGAGTCGAAGTTGTAGCCCCAGACGAGGTCGAGGATCTGATCGCGCGTGAGGACCTGGCGCGGGTGATGCAAGAACAACTCCAGGAGGTCGAACTCGATCTTCGTGAGTTCGACGGAGCGCGCGCCACGGTGAACTTCGCGCGTCTGAGGATTCAACGAGAGGTCTTCGAAGCGCAGTACCGCGCCGTCGCCCTCCACGAGATTGTGGCGTCGCAACAGCGCGCGCAGTCTCGCCAGCAGCTCGGCCAGGTCGAAGGGCTTGACGAGATAGTCATCGGCGCCCACGTCGAGCCCGGCCACGCGGTCGTTCACGGCGTCGCGCGCCGTCAGCATCAGGATCGGAGTCGAGTCGCCGGAGCGTCGGATGCGACGACAGATCTCGAGGCCGTCGATGTCCGGGAGCTGCAGGTCGAGCACGATGGCGTCGGGCGCGCGCAGCTGCACCGACTTGAGCGCACTGATGCCGTCGTCGAACAACTCGACGTCGTAGTTCTCCATACGCAGGGCTCGACCGAGGGCGCTACGTATCGCGGCGTCGTCGTCAACGATCGCGATGTAAGAGTTCGGTGATGGTGCGGTGGTCATCGCGGCTTTCTCAGATCATTGTTGCAGGCTCTAGTGTTGCTGTTTGGTGTTAAGCATCCTCAGACATTCGCTAAGAATCTCCGAAGATTGTCGGGACATCAGTGGCGGGTAGTTCAATTGGCAGAACGACGGACTTTGAATCCGTAGGTTGGAGGTTCGAGCCCTCCCCCGCCAGCTACATCACCCCCAAGGCGTGATGCTCGAGCAACGCCGCGAGCACCAGTGGTTGATCGCCCTGCACGGAATGACCGGAGTCGGTGACGTGCACGATGGTGGCGTTCGGGAGACGTCGCACGAACTCAGCCTCGTCGTCATCATCGACGACCGAGCCCGGTCCCATGGCGCGAATCAACGTCACGGGCATCTCCAGTTCGGCGAGCTTGGCCCAGAGGTCGCCGGCGTCCGGGGCCTCGAGTTCGGATCTCCCGTGCTGCTGGTGGCGCCAGACCCACGACCCGTCCGGGCGCTGCACGGCGTTGTGCAAGATGCCGCGGCGCAGCGATGACTCGGACCTCGTGGGATTGTGCTGTTTGGTCCGCTCGAGCAGCGTGTCGAAGTCGTCAAAGGACGTCGGGCCGTTCACGAAGTCGGTGATGTGGCGCGCCTTGTCGGCGTTGACGCCCGGCGTGATGTCGATCAAGACCAAGGCACTGACCAAATCGGTGCGATCGTGCGCCACGAGCAGCGCAGTGAGGCCGCCCAGTGACATGCCGACGAGCGGCTTCGGCGGAGTGACCAGTTGTTCGAGGGCGCTCGCGACGTCGAGCGCGTGGCTCGCGATCGCTGACGCCGGGTAGATCGACGGATCGGAGTGACCGTGTCCGGGGAGGTCGAGCGCGATGAGGGAGTGATGCGACAACGCGAGCGCGACCGTGTCGTAGGTGTGGGCGTTCTGTGCACCGCCGTGGAGCAGCACCATTTCGGGCTCACCGTCGCCCCAGCGAAGGCCACTGAGTTGGCGAAGTCCGTCGACGCTCACGAAGAAACGGCGAACGTTCGGCACCGCGGTATCGATCTTCCACTCGTTCATGTTCTCGTGGAAAAATGAGAACTCGTCGTAGGCGAAATCGCTCATGGAGGGAATCGTAGATTGAAACTGATAAAGATTATGGAGTGAGTCGTCCAACTTGTGTCGTGGTCCTCGCCGCGGGCGAGGGCACCAGAATGAAATCGACCCGTCCGAAGCCACTGCACCACCTCTGTGGACGCCCCATGGTGCTCTACGTCCTCGACGCGGCGGCCCAAGACGACGTACGCGCGACCGTGGTCGTCGTCGGTCACGGCGCCACGTGGGTCGAGAAGTCGCTGACGGAACGCGCGCGCGCTGACGTCAACCTGATGTTCGTGGAACAGAATGAGCAACTCGGGACCGGTCACGCCGTCTCGGTGGCGCTGCCCACGATTGACGACGAGCTGGGCGCGAGCGACGGCGACGTCTTGATCATGCCCGGTGACACGCCACTGCTTCGACCGAGCACGATCGCTCGGCTGCTCGACGTGCACCGAGAATCGCAGGCCGCCTTAACGGTATTGACGGCCGAGGTCGAGCAACCTTCCGGCTACGGACGCATCGTCCACGCGAAGGATGGCGGTATCGCGAAGATCGTCGAGGAGCGCGACGCGAGCGCCGAGGAGAGGCTCATCTCCGAGATCAACACGTCGATCATGGTCGTGCGCGCGAGCCTGCTCGGCCCGGCGCTACGCCGCGTCGGGCGCGCGAACGCGAAGCACGAGTACTACCTGACCGACCTCATCGCCGTCTTGCACGAGGCCGGTCACGTCACCCAGGCACTGCTGCTCGAGGACCCGAGTGAGGCGGCGGGCGTCAACGACTTGGTGCAGTTGGCGGGCGCCGAATCGGTGCTGCGCGGGCGCATCAACGAGAAGTGGCTGCATCGTGGGGTGGTCATCTGGAGCCCGCTGAACACCTACGTCGACGCCGACGTCGAGTTGGCGCCGGAGGTCTCCTTGTTGCCCGGCACGGTCCTGAAAGGTCACTGCGTCATCGAGCGCGGTGCGCGCATCGGACCGAACGCGATCCTGAACGACGTCACGGTCGGGGAGTACGCGCACGTCGCGACGGTCGAAGCGACAAACGCTCGAATCGGCGCCGAGGCGCGCGTCGAGTCGTTCGTCGTGCTCGCCCCCGGTGCGGTGATCGCCTCCGGTGAGGTGGTGACGCCGTTCTCTCATCGGACCCCCAAATAGAGGACCTTTGAACGGGTACGCTGGCGCCGTGGAGACACTCGCCAAACGACGCCTCGTGATGTCGACGGGGCGCTGTCATCCGGCGCTGGCGATGGACATCGCAGAAAAACTCGGCATCACGCTCACCGAGGCCAATCTGCGCGAGTTCGCCGATGGGGAGATTCACTGTCGTTTCGATGAATCAATACGTGGCGCGCACGTGTTCATCGTGCAGACCCACGCGACGCCCGTCAATGACGCCGTGATGGAACAGCTCATCATGATCGACGCCGCCAAGCGCGCGTCGGCCAAGAGCATCACCGCGGTCATCCCCAACTACGGTTACGCCCGTCAGGACCGCAAGTCGGCCGGACGCGAGCCGATCACCGCCAAACTGATCGCCGACATGCTCCAGGCCGCGGGCGCCAGTCGCGTCCTCTCCGTCGACTTCCACTCTGGTCAGATCCAGGGCTTCTTCAACATCCCGGTCGACCACCTCGTCGCCGCACCGGTCTTCGAGGAGTATCTGAAGGCCAACGCCGAGAATCCGCACGACCTGGTCGTGGTGGCCCCGGACGCCGGTCGTGTGAAAGTCGCCGAGCGCTACGCCCAGCATCTCGGGTGCGACCTCGCGCTGGTCCACAAGACGCGACCGCGCGGACAGGCCAACATCGCTGAGGCCCGTCACATCGTCGGTGACGTCAGCGGTCGTCACTGCGTCTTGATCGACGACATGATCGACACGGCGGGCACGATCGTCGCGGCCTGCGACCTCTTGAAGGCGCACGGCGCCGAGGAGATCTGGGTGATGGCGACCCACGCCGTCTTCTCACCACCGGCGGTGGACCGACTCTTCAATGCACCGATCAGTCGCGTCATCGTCACCGACACCCTGCCGCTCGGGCCCGAGCGACGCTTCGAGAACCTCGAAATCCTCTCGATCGCCACGATCGTGGCGAACGCGATATCGGCGATATTCGAAGACGCCTCGGTGTCGGACATCTTCGGCGGCGAGAACCTCCTCTGACCCGGGAGCGTCCTCGTCGGGACGACTAGACTGTCTTTCCTGTGCGCGCCGCCACTGCGCCTGCCACTCGATAGGAGTTTCGATGTCACACGCCACTTTGAACGCGACCACGACCCGGGGTAACGGTTCGCGCAACGCCCGACGGATGCGCCTGGCCGGTTCGATCCCCGCCGTCGTGTACGGCGAAGGCGTCGCCCCCTTGCCAATCGCCGTGGAGGCCAAGTCGTTCCGCACCGCCGTGTCGGGCGAGCAGGGCGTCAACTCCCTGATCGAACTCGACGCCGACGGTCAGAAGTTCCTCGTCATGGCGCGCGACATTCAGCGCCACCCGGTACGCGGCACGGTGTCGCACGTCGACTTCCAGGTCGTCGACCCCAACGAGCCGGTCGTGGTCGAAGTGCCGTTGCACATCATCGGCGACGCCGTCGAGGTACGCCACGCGGACTGGGAAGTCGACCAGCAGATGTTCTCCATCGAGGTTCGCACACGGCCCGACCAGATCCCCACGCACATCGACGTCGACATCTCGGAACTCAAGGTCGGGGGCACGATTCGTGTCGAGGAGCTCGCACTGCCCAAGGGCGTCGAGCCCGCGGGCGACCCGACGGTCTCGGTCGTGACGTCACGACCCGGTCGCACCACGGCCCCCGTGAAGGCGGTCGAAGAGACGACCGAAGTTCCGGAATAGTACGTCGTGGCGCTTAGGCGCTTTCGCGACCACGACCGACGCGGGAGTGCGAGCACACTGGTCATCGTCGGACTCGCCAATCCCGGTAAAGAGTTCGAAGGATCGCGTCACAACGTTGGTGGTGACGCCGTGCGGCTCGTCGCCCAGCGTCGAGGTCTTCAACTGAAACACGAAACCCGCCAGCGAGCGCTGCTGGCCACGGTACCCACCGAACGCGGACCGGTCACGCTCGCCGTGCCGACGACGTTCATGAACGACTCCGGCGCGGCGCTACCACCGCTGCTGCGTCGCACGTCGCTGGAGGACTTCAGCCGGCTCATCGTCGCGCACGACGAGTTGGACCTGGAGCCGGGTCGACTGCAACTGAAGTTCGGCGGAGGTCTCGCCGGCCATAACGGCCTGCGGTCTATCGCTCAGTCGCTCGGGACGAATGACTTCTCACGACTGCGAATCGGGATCGGCAAACCGCCGTCCAAGGAACAGGGCGCCGACTACGTCCTCCAGCGCCCGACCGGCGCCCGGAAGGCCGCGATGTCGGAGTTCGTCGCCGACGCGGCCGACGCGCTCGAGACACTGCTCGATTATGAATTTGAGGATGCCCAACAACGCGTCAATCGATCGTGACTGATCTGATCGGACTTCGCCGAGTCCTCGAGACGATCGCTCCGTCGGTTCGCGCCGAGAACGCGCGCGGCACCTTCTCGCCGAGTTCGTTCGCGACACCGCTCTCGGTCGCGTCCTACGCGCTCGACGTCGAGTTCACGATATGCGTCGTCGCGACCTCGAATGAAGCCGAACAGTTGCGAGAGTCGGTGGCCGCGCTGCTCGGTCCCGACGACGACGTCGCCCTCTGGCCCGGGTGGGACACGCACCCGCTCGAACGCGTCAGTCCCGACAATCAAGTCATGGCAATGCGCGCACTCCTGCGATGGCGTGTCGCCCACGGCAACGCCCCGCACGTGATCGTCGCGTCGGCTCGGTCAATCGCCCAGGTGCTGTCGCCGGACGGTGTCGCTGAACCACTCGTCGTGCGACGCGGTGCCGAACTCGATCGAGACGAGTTCATCGCGTCGCTCGCGCACTTCGGGTACCGCCGTGAGAACTTGGTCGAGCACCGCGCCGAGTTCGCCGTTCGTGGTGGCATCGTCGACCTCTGGCCGGCCCAGGGCAACGAGCCGATTCGGCTCGACTTCTTCGGCGACGAGATCGAACGCCTGACGTCATTCGATATCGCCAACCAGCGCTCACTGCACGACCTCGAAGAGGCGGTCGTGGCGCCGGCGCGAGAGTGGCTCCTCAGTTCCGAGACGAGCCAACGGGCCGAACGAATGATCGACGCCATGCCCTGGGGCCGAACCACGTTCGATCGTCTCGCCACCGGTCAACGGTTCGACGGCATGGAAGGTTGGATGCCCCTATTCGTCGACGCGCCGCACACACTCCTGGACGAAGTACCCAACGCGACGGTGGTCGTCGTCGAGCCCGATCGAGTGCAACAGCGTCTCGCCGATCTACTGGATGAGGAACGAGAACTCACCGACGCCGTCGCGGCGACGTGGCAAGCGACCGAGGAGATTGCGCTCCTTCACCGCACGTGGTCCGACGTTCTCGAAGGTCGAATCGACGTCGCGCTGGATGCGTCACTCGCGCGCACCAGTGGGCCGCTCAACCTGACGTCGCCGCCGATCGTCCAGGGCGACGCCGCGCGCATCGCCGCGCACGTTCGAGGGTGGTCGACCAATCGGCGCGGCGTCGTACTCACGTCGAACGCCGCAGCCGTCGAGCGGATGGCCGACCAACTCCGCGGCGAGGGGTTGGCCGTCACCACCGACGCCACCAAGGTCCTCGACGTGCGTCTCACGGTCCTTGAAAGCTCCTTGGCGTCGGGATTCAGCATCGACGACCCGGAGATCGTGGTGTGGAGCGAGAGCGACCTGACTGGTCGAAAGACGGTGCACCGGGCGCAGCGCACGCGCGCACGCAACGTGGACGGCTTCTTCGACGACCTCGCCGTCGGCAGCCTGGTCGTCCATCGTCAACACGGCGTCGCGCGATTCTCCGGGACGACGACCAGGGCGATCAACGGCACGACGCGCGACTATTTGATCCTGGAGTTCAAGGACGGCCGAAGTTACTGGCCGACCGAGATGATCGACGCCCTGACGCCGTACTCGGGGGGCGAACACCCCGCCCTGTCACGAATGGGCGGCGCCGAGTGGCAAAAGACGCGCGCCAGGGCCCGCGCGGCCGCGTTCCTCGTCGCCCAGGAGCTCGTCGATCTGTATCGCCAACGCAACGTCGCACCCGGGCACGCGTTCGCGCCCGACAGCGAGTGGCAACGAGAAATGGAAGACCTCTTTCCCTTCACCCTGACCGCGGACCAGGCCCAGGCGATCGAGGACGTGAAGGCCGACATGGAACTGCCGCGTCCCATGGACCGTTTGGTCTGCGCCGACGTCGGCTTCGGCAAGACCGAGGTCGCGATCCGCGCGGTGTTCAAGGCCGTGCAGTCCGGCAAGCAGGCGGCCGTGCTCGTGCCGACGACCTTGCTCGCGAGCCAGCACTTCGCGACCTTCGCGGACCGCTTCGCGGGATTTCCGGTGAAGGTCGCGATGCTCAGTCGATTCGTCGACGACGCCGAGAGCAAGGAGACCGTATCCGGGCTGCGTGACGGCAGCGTCGACGTCGTGATCGGCACCCACCGGTTGCTGTCCGAGAACGTGGGCTTCAAGGACCTCGGCCTCTTGGTCGTCGACGAGGAGCAGCGCTTTGGCGTGACCCACAAGGAGGCGATCAAGACCCGTTCTATCGGCGTCGACGTGCTGACGTTGAGTGCGAGTCCGATCCCGCGAACCCTCGAGATGGCGTTCGTCGGTATTCGCGATCTCTCGATGATCACGACGCCGCCGGCCGATCGACGGCCAATCCTCACTCACGTGGGGGAGTTCAATGAGGCGGCCGTCGTCGAAGCGATACGACGAGAACTGTTGCGAGAAGGCCAGGTCTTCTTCGTGCACAACCGCGTCTCGGACATCGACCAGGTGGCCCGGCGCCTCGGCCAACTCGTGCCCGACGCGCGCGTCGCGGTCGCGCACGGTCAGATGGATGAGGGCACCCTCGAACGCGTCATGGTCGACTTCTGGCGCGGCGCCTTCGACGTCTTGGTCTGCACCACGATCGTGGAGTCGGGCATCGACCTGCCGTCGGTGAACACGCTGATCGTCGACCGGGCCGAACGGCTCGGCCTCGGTCAGATGCACCAACTGCGCGGCCGCGTCGGTCGCAGCGGACAGCGAGCGTACGCGTACCTGTTCCACCCGGCCGACCAGGTCCTGTCCGAGACCGCCTACGAGCGCTTGCGCACGATCGGCGACAACACCGCCCTCGGCAGCGGCTTCAAGATCGCGATGCGCGACCTCGAGATCCGCGGCGCCGGCAACCTACTCGGTCACGATCAGTCAGGACCGGTCGCCGCCGTCGGTTACGACCTCTACGTGCAACTCGTGGCCGAGGCGGTCGCCGACGCCAAGGGCTTCGTCGTGCCCGACGTCGTGCAGGTCAACCTCGACGTCCCCGGCGAGGCCCACCTGCCCAAGAACTACGTGGAGGCCGACGACGCGCGGCTCGAGGCGTACCGGCGACTGGTCGGCGTCAACTCCCTGGAGGAACTGCACGACCTGCGCGACGAGTGGCTCGACCGCTACGGAGCGCTGCCCGCCCCGGCCCAGGGTCTGCTCGAACTCGGCGAACTGCGTCTCGCGTGCATCGAACACGGCGTGCGCTCGGTCGTCGTGTTGCCCGCGCGCGTCGGCATCCGCACGAAGCCGGTCGTGAGAGTCGCACCGCTGGAGCTGTCGCTCAGCCAGCAGATGCGCCTTCGCCGAACCTACGGTTCGCGCGCCTACGACGAGGGGACGAAGGAGCTTCGCGTCGAGGTCTCGAACGACGCCGCGACGCCCCACGCGTTGCTCGAAATGCTGCGTACGTTGGTGGCCGTCTCAGAAGAGGCCAACGCCTGACTCGGTAGGATTGCACGGTGCGCCGCCTCGTTGCCTTGTTGGTCCTCGCCCTGCTCGGCGCCACGCTCTACGGTCTGAGCAACGACTCCTCGGGCATCAGGGTCAACGACTCGTCGGTGTCCAACTCGACCTTTCGCGCGGAGTTGGCGGCGATCTCGTCGAACACGACGCTCAGTTGTTACATCGCGGACCTAGATCCGACGAGTTACAAGCCGGGCGCCGGCGGCGCGTCGATGGTCGCCAGCGGGGCCGCGGCGTGGGCGAATCTACGCGTGGAGGGCATCGCCATTGAGCAGTACGCGCAGACGAACTTGAAGTTCCGACCCACGGCAACGACGTTGGCCAAGGCCGAGACCTCGTTGGCCGATGAACTGAACGCCGCCTCGCAGAGTTCGTCGACGCCGTGCACCGGCACCTCCGCGCAGGCGCTGGCCGAGATGCCGAGTGAGATGCGCAGCTTCGAGGTCGCCGCGCAGGCCGCGTCACTCGACCTCGTGGCCAAGTTGAACACGACCGTGCCGCTCACGGTGGCCTCGATGAAGACGTACTACTCCACGCACACGTCGGACTACGACACGATCTGCGTGAGCGTGGCCGTCGTCGCGCCGAACGACGTCACGGCCTTCCAACAGGCGCAGGCCGCCGGGATGAGCGTGGCCGATCTCGCGAAGAAGTTCTCGGCCGACCCGACCGGGAAGACGGGCGGCGCGTACGGGTGCTTCGCGCCGTCGAGTTCGTCCTACGCGGGCGTGCGTGCCGACACGCTCTCGACGCCGCTCAATTCGTTCGCGACGACCCCCCAAGAGATCACCTACGACAATCAGGAGGCCGCGCTGTTCGTGGCGCCGACCACGCGTACGGTGACGCCCTTCGCCAAGGCCGAGCCGTCGGTCCTGAGTGACCTCGAATCGGCCAACGCGACCGCGGCCAGCCTCGAGCGCGAGCAGATCCTGCGCTACTCATCAATCGCGGTCGACCCGGCCTTCGGTCGCTACGAACTCGGCTCGAGTGGACCGGCCGTCTTCGCACCGGCCACGCCGTCGAGCGGCGCGGTCGGGGCGACGACCATCACGGCGCTCGGCGCCGGCGCGTCGACCTATAAGTGAAGCCGGTCATTCGAGTCGTCGGACTCGGGCCCGGTGACCTCGACCTCCTGACGCGACGTACCTTCGACTTGCTGCGCGACGCCCCGGTCGTTCGATTTCGGACGCGTATCCATCCGGCCGCCGAGGGTTTCCCCGACGTCATGAGTTACGACGACTTCTATGAGAGCGCCGCGTCCTTCGATGGACTCTACGAAGCGATCGTGCGCGACCTCGTCACACTCGCGCGAAGCTCCGACGGCGTCGTCTACGCGGTGCCCGGCTCGCCGGTCGTGGCCGAGCGAACGGTCGAACTCTTGTTGGCCTCGACCGAGGTCACGACGATCGTGGAGCCGGCGGTGTCGATCATCGACGTGGCCTGCGCCGCGCTCGGGCGCGACCCCATGGCGAGTGGACTGCGCCTCGTCGACGCGCTGGCGAACGTCGAACCACTTCGCGGCCCCGGGCCGCTCCTGGTGTTGCAGACCTACTCGTCAGAGATCCTGGCGAGTATCGCCGACCGGCTCCCGACGACCACGCCCGTGACGATCTTGCACCACGTCGGATTGAGCGACGAAGTGATCGTGGAGCTGCCGGCGCGCGATCTGTCGTCCTTTGACGGTGTCGATCACTTGACGTCACTGTGGATCGACGGACTGCGCACGGCCGGCGAGGCGATGGACGACCTGGTCGTCTTCATGCGCCGACTCCGCGCGGAGTGTCCGTGGGACCAAGAACAGACGCACGCCTCGCTCACGCGCCATCTCCTCGAAGAGGCGTACGAGACGCTGGACGCGCTGGAGGCCCTCGTGCGGGCCGACGATGCCGATCGATCCGACGAGGCCGCGCACGTCGAAGAGGAGCTCGGCGATCTGCTGTTCCAGATCATCTTTCACGCCGAACTCGGTGACGAGGAGGAGCTGTTCGACCTGGCCACCATCGCCGACGGCGTTCGCGACAAGTTGACCGGACGACACCCGCACGTCTTCGGCGATACGAGCGTGAGCGGATCCGACGAGGTCGCCGCTCGCTGGGAGGTGCTCAAGCGCGACGAGAAGGGTCGCGAGAGCGTCACCGACGGCATCGCGTGGCAACTGCCCGCTTTGATCCTCTACACGAAGTTGTTGCGCAAGGCGGCGCTCGTGGACGGAGCGCGCGACGGCGAGCGGTCACGCGAGGAGGCCCTCGACGCGTTACGAAAGGTGCGCCTGCAGGGCGACGGCGCCGAGGACGCGGTCTCCACGTCCGACGTCGACGTCGCGTGGGGCGACGCGATCGCGTCGCTGGTGGCGATGGCGCAGTGGGCCGGCGTCGACCTCGAGGGCGTGTTGCGTGATCGCGCGCGACGGTTGCGTGACGAGATACGCAACCTGGAGTCGACAACTCCGAGGTAGAAATCGGTCCTAGTAACCTGAGTGTCAAAACCAAGAGGAGCAGCGTAATGAGCGCGATTGAGATAGTTCTGGGACGCCAGATCCTTGATTCGAGAGGCAATCCCACCGTGGAGGTCGACGTCCACCTCGAGTCGGGTGCCTCGGGTCGCGCCGTGTCACCGTCCGGTGCGTCGACCGGCATCAACGAGGCCGTCGAACTACGCGACGGCGGCGACGCCTGGGGCGGCAAGGGCGTCCAGAACGCGGTCGACTTCGTCAACGGCGAGATCGGCGACCTGCTCGAAGGCTTCGACGCGCAAGACCAGCGCGCCGTGGACTTCGCCATGATCGACCTCGACGGCACACCCAATAAGGCTCGACTCGGCGCGAACGCCATCCTCGCGGTCTCGCTCGCCACCGCGAAGGCGGCCGCGCAGGAGAGCGACCGACCGCTCTTTCAGTACCTCGGGGGCGTCAACGCTCACGTCCTTCCCGTGCCGATGATGAACGTGGTGAATGGCGGCGCCCACGCCAAGAACTCGATCGACTTCCAGGAGTACATGGTCATGCCCATCGGCGCGGCGACATTCTCCGAGGCACTCCAGTGGGGTACCGAGACCTATCACGCCCTGAAGGCACTGCTCACGAAGCGGGGACTGTCGACGCTGGTGGGCGACGAGGGCGGCTTCGGACCGGACCTGCCCGACAACGAGACGGCCGTGAAGATCCTCGTCGAGGCGATCGAGTCGACCGGCCGCACACCCGGACGCGACGTCGCCATCGCGTTGGACCCGGCGGCGTCGGAGTTCTATCGCGACGGCGCCTACCACCTCGAGGGCGAGGGTCGCGTGCTCTCCAGTGACGAGATGGTCGACTACTGGGCCGACCTCGTCGATCGCTATCCGATCGTCTCGCTCGAAGACGGCATGGCCGAGGAGGACTGGGACGGTTGGGCGTCACTGACGAAGCGTCTCGGCGAGAAGCTGCAACTCGTCGGCGACGACATCTTCGTGACGAACACGACGTTGCTGCAACAGGGCATCGACCGCGGCGTCGCGAATTCGATTCTCGTCAAACTGAATCAAATCGGAACGTTGAGTGAGACACTCGACACAGTCCGTTTGGCAATTGAAAATCGTTACAGTGTTGTGATATCGCACCGTTCCGGTGAGACCGAGGACACGACGATCGCCGACGTGGCGGTGGCGACGAACGCCGGACAGATAAAAAGTGGCGCCCCGGCGCGTACGGACCGAGTGGCGAAGTACAATCAATTGCTGAGACTTGAGGAACAACTCGGGGATCAGGCCCGTTTTCTTGGTGCATCGTCTTTGTCGGGGGCGGCAGGTGTCAGCTTCAAATAGCAAACCAATTCGCGATCGCAACCACTGGATGGTGCCCCTCGCCGTCGTGACGGCGATCGTGATGCTCGTGGGCTGGTTTCCGCTGTCAGCGATCTGGCACCAACAGAGTGAACTCGACGCGACGACCGCGCAGATCAACGCGATCAAGGCCCAACAGCACGCCCTGACTCTCCAGGCCAAGTCGATCGACTCCAAGAGCGCCGCAATTCTCCTCGCACGAGAGCAGTACCAACTCGTCTCGCCCGGCCAGAGCCTGATCCAAGTACTGCCCGGCACCGGTCCCGGCAACGTCGATCAAGGAATCGGTGATCCTGGACTGCAGCCGCTCGTGTCGCCGTCGTCGGTATCGTCACTCGCGACCACCAGCACCGCGACGAAGTCCAAGCACCACTCCTCGGCCAAAGCCTTCGTCTCGCGTCTCGTGCGCACCCTCGAGTTCTGGCGTTGACCTTTCGCGACGCGACGCCCGACGACCTCGTCGTCGTTGAGCGCTACCTTGGCCGCCCCGCCGCGGGCCGCTTCGCCGTCGTGGTGCGCCGACGTGACGGCCGGCCAGTCGTCATCGAGAACGAACCGCACCTGCGCGACGGCACGCCGATGCCGACGCTCTACTGGTTGGTCGATCCCGAACTCCACGACGCCGTGAGCCGCATCGAGGGTGACGGGGGAGTCCATCGCTTCGAGGAGCTCGTCGACGCCGACGCGTTACGGCGTACGCACGACGCGTACGCCGAACGCCGCGATCGAGCGGTCGTGCGCACGAACGGCGCGCAGCCGAGCGGCGGTGTGGGCGGCACTCGTACAGGCGTGAAGTGCCTCCACGCGCACCTCGCCAACTACCTCGTCGGTGCCGAGGACCCGGTGGGCGATCTCGTCGCCCAGGAAATCGAGCTACCCGATCTCACGATCGAGGACGTGCGTGACTGACGCCGTCGCCGCGCTGGACTGCGGCAGCAATTCGACCCGACTGTTGATCGTCGACGAGCACAGCCGGACGCTCCGCCGTGAGACGCGCATCACTCGACTCAGCCAGGGCGTGGACGCGACGAAGACGCTCCTCCCCGAGGCCCTGCAGCGCTCCTATGACGTGTTGGAGGAGTATCGCGGTTTCATGGACCGAGCGGGGGTCGAGCGGGGGTTGCTCGTGGCGACCTCGGCCGTCCGCGACGCGCGCAACGGTGAGGAGTTCCTCCGTGAGGCGGGTCGGCGCACCGGCGTGGACGCGAGGATCCTTGACGGCCACGAGGAGGCGACGTTCTCCTACGTGGGCGCCACGACCGGACTGCCACCCGATGACCGTTTCACCGTCATCGTCGACGTCGGGGGAGGGTCGACTGAACTGGCCGTGCGCGTCGACGGCGTGCTCGAGAGCTACTCCATGCAGCTCGGCTGCGTGCGCGTGACCGAACGCGCGCTCGGTAGGGGCGTGGTCGACGCCGCGAACGACGCCGCGGCGCGCGAGATGATCGCGGCCGAACTGGATCTCGCGTGGCGAGCGATGCCGGACCTCGCGAAGGTCGCCGGTAACGTGCGGCTCGTCGGATTGGCCGGTTCGGTCTCGACGCTCGCCCAACTCGACGCCGGCATCGCCGCATACGACCGCGACGCCGTGCACCACCGACGCCTGTCGCGTGGCACCGTGGAACTGTGGCGCGACCGCCTCGCCGCGGAGACGCCGGAGGCTCGACTGACCCGACCGGGAATGGTCCGGGGGCGTGAGGACGTGCTCCCCGCCGGCCTCTACGTCCTGGCCGCGGTGATGACGCGTCTGGACGCCGATGAACTGCTCAGTTCAGAAGACGACATCCTCGATGGCATCACCGACTCGTTACTGGTTAACCGAGGTGCGCGCTGAGCCCTGACCTGTAACGATGGGTGGGTGAGGATTCGAGCACGGTGAGCACACGAACAGCCATCTACTCACCCATCTCCCTGCACGGCCGTCGCATCGTGCTTCGCACGATGACCGAACAAGACTACGACGGTTGGTACGAGGTCCGCACCCGTTGTCGCGACTGGCTCTTGAAGTGGGAGCCCCGCTCGGCGCACGCGACGCACCTGGCCGATGACCAGCGAAGCTTCGTGAGCCGCTGCGCCATTCGGGAGCGTGAACGCCAACTCGGCACGGGCTTCGGTTTCGGCATCTTCCAGGACGGGCGGTTCCTCGGTGAGATCACCCTGTCGTCCATTCAGCGCGGACCGCTCCAGTCGGCCTTCGTCGGCTACTGGATCGATGAGGCCGCGGCCGGCCAGGGGCTCATGCCCGAGGCCGTCGTCGTGCTCTTCCAGTACGCGTTCGAGTCGCTGAAGTTGCACCGCATCGAGGTGAACATCATCCCGCGCAACGCCGCGTCACGGCGCGTCGTCGAGAAGTTGGGTATTCGCTTCGAGGGCATCGCCGAGCGCTACCTCGAGATCGACGGCGCGTGGGAGGACCACGCCCGCTACGCGATGACGGCCGAAGAGTGGGGCGACCGGGCCCCGGAACTCGTCGCCGACTGGCTGCTGCCGCGCCGCGACTGAGATGTCCCCGTCTCGCACTTTCGCTGACGGTGGTCCGCATCCGGGCGGCGGTCGACGAATGAGTGATCCGACGGGGCATCGGTGTCGTATAACCAGTCAGATTTCGTGTTCTGGGGACTTTGGTAATCTCGCGTTCAGTGGGCCAAAGTAGTGCGCGCGCGAGGAGCCGGTGATGATCGAATCGCGTGAGGGTACCGGTTATTCGGTCAAGTTCCGGCGGGCAGTGCGCCGACCGCAACGCGTGTTCACCGTGCTCGCCGGCGTCACCGCGGTGCTCGGCTTCAATCTCGCGTCGAGTGTGGGGGCGAGCGCGGACGCGTACTGGACCAACGCCATCGAACTGCCGGGACTCGCCACGCTCAATCAGTCGGGCGTCTCGCCCGGCCCGATGGTCTGTACGTCGTCGGGGAACTGTGTAAGCGGCGGCGGCTACACCGACGGCAATCAGAACGAGCAGGCCTTCCTTTCCCAAGAGACGAGCGGCGTGTGGTCCAGCGCCACGGAGATCGCGGGCAACCTCAACGTGGGCGGCGGCGCACAGGTCACCGCGATCTCGTGCCCGAGCGCGGGCGACTGCACCGCGGTCGGTTTCTATCTCGACGCCGGTAACGCCGAGCACTCCTTCGTCATCAATCAGGTGAGTGGCACGTGGGCTTTCCCGACGGAACTCCCTGACTTCACGACGTTGACCAATGACGACGCCAGCGAGGTCGATACCCTGTCGTGCTCGTCGGCCACGACCTGCGTCGGGGTGGGCTCCTACCTCGACGCCGCGACGCAGGTCGCCGAGCCAATCATCTACACCGAGACGAACGGCGCGTGGGCGACGCCGGTAGAGGCGCAGGGTTCGGCGACATTCAATACCGGCGGCGTCGCCGAGGTCCTCCTCCTCGACTGCACCTCGGCGACCACGTGCGTCGCCAGTGGCAACATCTATCAGTCAATTCCGGAGCTGTCGATCGAGCCATTCCTGATCAACGAGACCAACGGTGCGTGGGGCAGCGTCGAGGCGGTGCCCGGCGTCTCGACGCTCAATCGACAAGACGACGCCGGTATGACGTCGCTCTCGTGCGGCGCGTCGGGGGACTGCGCCGCGGGCGGCGATTATCTGGATTCGACGGGGGCCACCCAGGCATTCATCATCAATGAGGTCGGCGGCGTGTGGGACAGTGCGACACAACTCTTCGCCACGCAGACGTTGGGGAGTGGCCTCGACAACGCCTTGAATGACATCGTCTGTCCGTCGGCGGGAAACTGCACCGCCATTGGCGGCTACGCCGACACGCAGGGCGTCTCCCAGCCGTTCGTCATCGATGAAGCCAATCACGTGTGGAACCCCGCCATCGAGATCCCCGGCGTCGCGACGCTGAACGACAGTGACGGCGCGACGCTCTACGCCTTGTCGTGCAGCTCGTTCGACGTGTGCAGCGCCGGCGGCACGTACCTCGACGGGGGCAGCAACTCGCAGGCGTTCGTGGTGAACGACGCGGCAGGTACCTGGTCGAATCCGATCGAAGTGCCCGGGACGTCCTCGCTCAACAAGGGAGGGACCGCCAACGTCTCGCAGGTCTCGTGCAGCGGTGACGGAAGCTGCGGCGTACAGGGTTCGTACAGTGACGCGAGTGACAACACGCAACTCTTCGTGTCGAACTCCTCGACGGTCGCCCCGACGACGGTGTCCTCGGCCCCGCGCAACGTGAAGGCCGTTGACAAGAAGGGCGTCATCACCGTGCACTGGACCGCGCCGTCGAGCAACGGCGGCGCCGCGATCACGTCCTACACCGTGGTCTCGTTGCCCAAGTCCAAGACCTGCGTGACGAGAGCCACGTCGTGCGTCTTCAAGGGACTCAGCGAGAAGGTTCACTACTCCTTCGAGGTGCGCGCCACCAATAAGGACGGCCCGAGCGCCCTCTCGGCGCGGTCCAACGCCGTGCGCGCGACCTGATCAACTCACGGTCGAGCGGCGCCGATCAGCCCGTTGGTGAAGACCGGCGCTAACTCCACGTCGGTTCCGGTGTAGGGAGCCGCGATTATCGTGCTGGTGCCCCACGGGCCGCTCCCGACGTACATGACGACATGATCGACCGCGTGGTCGTCGTCGAGGTTGAAGTAAAAGAGCAGGTCACCCGGCTGAAGGTCCTGGAGCGAGACGTGGACCAGATCGGGCCACTGCGACTCGGTCGTGCGCGGTATCTGGATGCCAGCCCTGGCCCAGGCCCACTGGACGAGCCCCGAACAGTCGAAGCCGGCGCCCGGCGTCTCGCCGCCCCAGACGTAGGGGACACCGATCTGGGACTCGGCGTAGTGCACGGCCGCCAGACCCTGAGCGCTGCTGCCAACATCGACGAGGGTCACCGTATTGGCGGCCTGCTGGATCGCCTCGGTCACCTGGTTCGCGGCCGCCTGACCACCGACCGCCGAGGCCGCGGTGATCGCGGTCTCTTCGGCGGCGAGGTTGTTCTCCTTCGCGGCGATGACGCCCTGTTGGATCTCGTAGGAGATGATCTCACCCTTCAGCGCCACCGTCATCTTGTGCAACGTGCTCTGGGTCGTGTTCGTGTTGTAGATGTTGAGCGCCAGCAAACTTGACATTGCGTGGGTCTGGTTGCGGGCGTCGACGCGTTGTACGCCGACCTGTCGGATGGTCGAGTCGAGTGAGGTCTTCTCGTGCTGGTACGTGTGCTTCAACTGGTTGAGGTTGCCGATGACCTGGTCTTCGTAGACCGAGCGCGCGCCTTCTTGGGTCGCGCTCTGATTGAAGAGCGCCAGGATCTGTGCGTCGGACGCGCCGAGGACGTAGGCCTGGACGATGTCGTGGACGAGCGACTTCGAGGTCACCTTGATCGCGGCGCGCTTGCCCCTCTCCTTGCCCTGGAGTTTCTTGATGTTTGACGTGATCGACGCCAGTTTCACCCGGTCCGCGTCGTACTCATTGGACGTGATTTCGCTCGTCCTCTCGAGCCGGGAGAGCCGGTTGGTCAGCGCCGCGATCTGCGCCTGCGTCGTGGAGATGCTGGAGGCCTGAGCGACCGCGGGCGTGAAGATCAATGAGGCGACGCACATCGCCAACACAACGAGGGGAGTTGATTGAGTCGTGCCCCGACGACGCACGCGAATCATGCGTCAAGCCTACTGAGCGCTTTTCGCAGGTTGAGGAGTTTAGGAACGTTTTACAATGCAGTACCGTTACAACATTCGTGCTGCGGGGGCGTAGCCCAATTGGCAGAGGCAAGGCGCTTAAACCGCCTCCAGTGAGGGTTCGAGTCCCTCCGCCCCTACGCGCGACATCTGTCACGACATCGTGAACAACTGCACGTGTGTTTGCGCGACGTGCGTAAAACCTGCGCTGACCTCTGAAGGAACACGCGCCCGTCGCGTAGTTTTCGCGTCGTATTCACTCATTAATCATCCCGAGTCGAAGATCTCGGTAGATGAGGCTCGCGCGGGGATCGCGCAGTTCTGACTTGCGGTTGCGAGCCGGATGAATTACGATATTCCTAGTTATCTAGTAATATAGGGAGCAAGTGTGATCGACTTCTATCTGGACACCAAAAGCGGTGTGTCGCCGTACCTGCAAATCGTCCAACAGGTGCGACGCGCTCTGAAACTTGGACTACTGCACGAGGGTGATCAGCTCCCCACCGTGAAAGAGGTCGTCGCCCAAGTCGCGATCAACCCCAACACGGTCTCCAAGGCGTACCGCGAACTCGAACACGAGGGACTGGTCATCGCGCGCGCCGGTGTGGGGACCTTCATCTCTTCGACCGCCGGCGTCGTCTCGAATGACATCCAGGTGCCGATTCGTCAGGAGATGGTCAAGTTGCTCGAACGGGCGCGCGGTGTGGGACTGGACGACGAGAGCATCGAGGCGATATTCCGAGACTGCTTTCGGTCGACCTCCAAGGCGGTTCTAGCGTGACCGCCGTGCTGGAGGCCGAGGGACTGGGGAAGCGCTACGGGCGTACTAAGTGGGCACTGCGCGACTGTTCGATCAACATCCCCGAGGGACACGTCGTCGGACTCGTCGGACCGAACGGAGCCGGCAAGTCAACCTTGTTGAACCTGGCGGTCGGCTTGCTCGCGCCGACCTTGGGCAGCGTGAAGGTACTCGACGGTGTTCCGGCGGGCGACGCGGCTCATCTGGCTCGTGTCGGATTCGTAGCCCAAGATCCACCGGTCTATTCGGGACTCAGCGTTCGCGATCACCTTCGTCTCGGCGCATCGATGAACCCGAAGTGGGACCAGGACCTCGCGGTACGTCGGATGAGCCAACTCGGGATCGATCCTCGCCAGCGAGCCGGCAAGTTGTCGGGTGGACAGCGAGCGCAGGTCGCGCTCACGCTCGCCATTGCGAAACGACCGGACGTCCTGATTCTCGACGAACCGGTGGCGAGCCTGGATCCACTGGCACGTCGTGAGTTCCTGCGGGTCTTGATGGAGACGGTGGCCGATCACGATGTCAGCGTCGTGCTCTCGTCGCACCTCGTGGCGGATATCGAACGGGTATGCGACTTCCTCATCGTTCTCACTGCTTCACGAGTGCAGGTCGCCGGCGACGTCGAGGATCTTCTCGCCACGCACCATCGCCTGATCGGCCCTCGCCGTGACTCGGTCGAGTTGGGCGATGGCCAACACGTGATCGAGACGCGGCACACGGAACGCCAAACCACGCTCTTCGTTCGTTCCGACGGCCCGATCGTTGACGCGTCGTGGACGATTGAGGACGCCAGTCTGGAGGACCTGGTGCTCGCTTACATGGGACAAGACAAAGAGATCGACCAGACCCTGTGGACCGACGGTCGGGACGACTCGTGAAGTGGCTCGCGTGGCGACAGTTCCGGGCGCCGGCGCTGATCATCGGTGCGCTCCTCGCTGCGATCGCGGTGGTGTACGCCATAACCGGCCCGGGTCTCGCTCACTTCTACGACACGGTCGTCAAACCGTGCAAGGCGCTGCACGACTGCAATACCGCGATTGAAAGTTTTCAGGCCAAGGACCAACTGATCCAGGACATTGGCAGGGTTGTGGTGTTCTTTCCCGTACTGCTCGGCATGTTCTGGGGGGCGCCACTGGTAGCGCGAGAGTTGGAGACCGGCACGTTTCGACTCTCGTGGACCCAGAGCGTGACCCGAGGACGCTGGTTCGTCACGCGCGTGGGTTTGATAGTTCTCACTTCGATTGTGGCGTCCGCTCTGTTGAGTCTCATGGTCACGTGGTGGTCCCGGCCATACGACAAGCTCACCAACTACCCGTTCCAAAACTTCGACATTCGCGACGTCGCGTCAATCGGCTACACCGCGTTCGCGGTGATGCTCGGCATCGCACTCGGCGCGGTCCTTCGCCGGACCATTCCCGCCATGGGCGCGACGTTGTTCGTGTTCGCCGCACTCCGAGTCTTCGTCGCCAAGTGGGTCCGGGTCCGCTTCGAGCCGCCGCTGCAACACGCGACCAACCTTCAAGCGATCGGTACGTCCGGGGGCTTCAACGTCACCGTCGGTGGGGACCTCAAACCCGGTGACTGGGTCGTGTCCAACTCGATCGTGGACAAATTCCGAAGCCAAGTCTCACTGGGCAACCTCACCGGTTTTCAGCACTTTGCGAACGGCAAGGTCGAACTGTCGGGCGTGGGGATGTGCCCCAATGCCTTTCCCGCGGTGGTCGCGCACGGCAACGGTCCACCCTCGCACGCGCAGTCCGCGGCGATGGTGAAGTGCATCGCCAGTTTCCACTTACGCGACATCGTGAGTTATCAGCCCGTCGGTCGTTATTGGACGTTCCAGTGGTACGAGATGGCGCTGTTTCTCGTACTAGCGGCGGCGCTCGGTCTCTTCAGTTATTGGTGGGTTCAACGTCGCGTCCCGTAGGCCACGAGTAACCGAACGCAGTCGATTCTTGGTCATCGGCGTACCTCACCACGTTCGCGCTCGTCTGGACGGAGGGTGCTTGCACGTTCATCGCGGGGAAGTGCCCTTCGTCCGAGCGCGTTTTTCGATGCCTCATTCTTTAGTAGCGTGGTCCCCGTGGCTAAAAGCGCAACAGGCAGATGGGTAAGCAGGGTCGGGGCATCCGGCGGGGGCAAGGCCTATAAGAAGACGCGTCCCGCGAACTTCTACGGGGCCCTCGCCGTCATCGTGATCCTCGGCCTGGTCGCGACCGTCTTCGCGCGCTACGACTACCAGCATCCGCCCAAGAATCCCGCGGGAATCCAGCCCAAGATCGGCACCACCTGGTACGCGGGCCTCTCGATTCAGGCCTGCGGCAAGCGGCTGCCGTACCTTCCCACCGACACGACGCTCAAGGGCCAGGGCATGTACGCCCTGACCGACGACGTCCTCAAGATCAGCCCCCAATCGGCGGCGGACTCCGGCAACAACGCCACGCTGTCCCAGTTCGCCGACGAGTATCCCGGTCTGATCATCAGCTCCACCGAGTTGAACGTGCCGAAGAACGTGCTCGGGACCGCGAACCCCGCGACGTCCTACAAGAACGGCCAAGCCTGTCCCTCGGGCAAGGGCGCGCTCTATGCCGGTCAACCCGGCAAGGTCAGTTACTCCTACTGGACAACGTTCGGCCAGAAGAAGCCGACCGTGACGACCAACCCCGCGAGCATCAAGTTCGCGCCCGAACTCCGCGTCACGATGGCCTTCGAACCGACCGGCGTCAAGCCGTTGGTGCCCACGACGCTCACCGCGGACGAGATGGTGGCCGCCTCTACGGTCACGACGACGACCACGCTCCCGGTCACGGCCACGACGCTCCCGGTCACGACGACGACCGTCGCTGGTACCACGACGACCGTGAAGTCCAGCACGACCACGACGGCGCCGAAGGGCTGAGGTTGAAGTCGATCATTCTGGTCGGCGGAAAAGGCACGCGTCTACGGCCCCTCACCTACGAGACGCCGAAACAGATGCTGCCCCTCGTGGGCGTCCCGATGATCGAGTGCGTCTTCGAGTGGCTCGGCCGCCACGGCGTCACCGAGACCGTGCTCTCGTTGGGCTATCTCCCGGAACAGTTCACCGATGCGTACCCGAGCAACGAGATAGCCGGCGTGCGCGTCGAGTACGCCGTCGAGCCCGAACCGCTCGATACGGCGGGCGCGATCCGATTCGCCGCGACGCAGTTCGGCTTCGACGAATCGTTTCTCGTCGTGAACGGCGACATCCTCACTGACCTCGATATCACGACGTTGATGGCGTTCCATCACCAACACGGGGGCGAGGCCACGATCGCGCTGCACCCGGTCGATGACCCGTCGCGCTTCGGCGTCGTGCCGACGACACCCGAGGGTCAGGTGATCTCCTTCGTCGAGAAACCGCCTCGCGATGAGGCGCCGACCAACAACATCAACGCGGGCATCTACATCTTCGAGCCGAGGGCGCTCGAACGAATCGCCGGAGAAGGCCGCGTGAGCGTCGAACGCGATACGTTCCCGAGCCTCGCCCGCGAGGGTGAGCTCTACGCGATGGTTGATGGCGCCTACTGGCTCGATACGGGCACGCCCCAGGCGTATCTCCAGGCGAACTTCGACATCTTGAACGGACGCCAGGGCATGCACGTGTTCTCCGACATCGTTAACTGTTCGTGGCGACACGCGACGAGCACGGTCGACGGCTCCGCGACGCTCACCAATTCGGTCATCGACGCCGACTGCGTCGTCGGGGCCAACGTGGTCCTCGAAGAAGTGGTGCTTCTACCCGGCGCGATCGTGCAGGCGAACTGCGTCATCCGCTCGTCGATCATCGGACCAGGTGCGGTCATTGGCCGTTTCTCGCACTTGGGTGCGACGTGCGTCGTGGGCGCCAACGAACACGTCGCGGCCGCGTCGGAGCTGTCGGGCGAAGTTCGACTCGGCGAGGTTTAGCGAAACAGGTCTTCGTTCGCACGACGAAGCGCGTCGTCCTTGATCGAGCCCTCACCGAAAAACGACTCGTCGAGGCCGCGCAGTAGTGCGAACGGCGTCGCCGCAGCCTTCGCGAGCACCAAGTTGGCCGCGCCGGCGATCTCGTCCGCGATGGCGACTTCGGTCACCTCGAGAACTCGGCCGGTGGCGTCCATCGTGCCACGCAGGTCGAGCACCGGTTTGACGCCGGCGACACCGATCGCGACGTCGGTGACGCCGACGCGCCACACTCGGCCGAACGTATCCGTGATGATGACCGCGACGTCGACGTTGCAGCGATGACGGAGTTCGGCGCGGAATCGGCGCGCGGAACGATCGGGCTCTTTGGGCAGGAGTACCGCAGTGCCGTCATCGGTGTTGGAGAGATCGATGCCAGCGTTGGCGTTGATGAATCCGTGGCGCGTCTCAGTGATCCTCATCGGTCCTCGACGACGCAGGACCCTCGCGGACTCACCTTCAATGAGGGCGATCTTGTTCTCTTCGGTACCGTCGAAGGGAACGACCTGCCCTTCGGACTTCGACACGACCTTGCTGGTCACGATGACGAGGTCGTGATCTTCGAGCGTCAGCCCCGACTCGCCGAGCGCGTCGAGGAACATCGCGACAAGGTCGTTGCCCTCGTGCACCATCGCGACCGACGGGAGTGCAATGACGCGCAGTTCGTTCATGCAAGCACCGCCGCGGCCAGACGTCGCGCGTTTTCAGGTTCGGCCATGATCGTCGTCGTGACGACGACGTCGACGCCCCGACTCCGCATCTCTTCGGCCAGGTGTGCGTCGGCTTCGTCGATGATCCACGTGCCGACCAGTCCCTTGTAGAAATCAGCGACGCCGACGCACGATGACTCGTAGCCGAGTTCGGCGAGCAGCCGATCGGCGGGCCCCTTCAGCGCGTGGCCGGCAACGATCGGTGAGACGGCCACGACCACGTTGCGCCGGGCTTCGAGCAGTTCGCGAACACCGCCGACGTGCAGAATCGGATCGATCGAGATCAGCGGATTGGACGGAGCGATGACGATGCGCCCGGCGCTATTGAGAGCGTTAAGGACTTCAGTCGTGGCCACCGCCTCGTCGGCGCCGGCGACGTCGACCGTTTTGACGACCACGTCGTGGTGATGGCGAACGAAGTACTCCTGGAAGCTCATCCGACCCAGTTCGGTCTCGAAATACGTGGCCGCGACCTCATTCGTGACCGGAAGCAATCGCACCGCGACGCCCAGTCGTTCGCACAGCTCATGGGTGACATCGGTTTTGGTGGCGCCACTTTGCAGACGTTGCGAACGGTAGAGATGTGTGGCGAGATCGCGGTCACCTAAACGGAACCACGCCTCGCCCCCGAGGGCGTCCAGTTCGGCCATAACGCGCCAACTTTCACCCTCGAGGCCCCAGCCCAACGCTTGGTTGTTGAGTCCGGCCAGCGTGTACATGATTGTGTCGAGATCGGGACAGATCGTGAGACCGTGCATGACGAGGTCGTCGCCCACGTTGACCACTGCGGAGATGTCACGTGGATCGACCACGTCGCTCAACGCGGCGAGCAGACGCGCTGCCCCTACGCCGCCGCTGAGAACCGTTATCACCTTCGAGACTCTAATGGGGCAGTTTTGTTGCCTCTAAGTAGCATCGTGGGCGGTGAACAACAACTCCATGATGAACTTCTTTCTCGGTGAGTGGCCCGGCACTCCGTCAGCGGTGCTCGTGTCCCTCGAAAGCGGCAGGGTCAATCGTCTCGCCGTGGCCGGTGACCTCGAGGAGGTTCGTCCTTGGGCGTCGGTCTCGAAAATGGCGGTGTCGTTGGCCCTCGGCGTGGAGATCGATTGGGAGTCGCAACGATTCAACACGCCCGTCGGTCCGCCCGGTTCGACGCTCGCCAACCTGTTGTCCCACAGCAGCGGACTGGGGCTCGAAGAGGGGGACCCCGTCGTGCCGGTCGGGACCCAACGGATCTATTCGAACTACGGCATCGACCTCGCCGTCGACTCGATCCTCGGGGACAATTCCCCTGACGAGTGGCTGCAGCAACGGATCTTCCGTCCATTCGGCATGAAGAGCACAACGCTCGTGGACCGACCCTCGAGTGGCGTTGTCGGTTCGACGAACGACCTGGCCAAATTGGCCGTCGCGTGGTTACGGCCCGACGCGATTGCCAAGGAGACCCGCAACCGCTTGATCACGACCTACGCGCCGCAACTCAATGGCTTCGTGCCCGGCTTCGGAAAGTTTTCTCCGTGTCCGTGGGGGCTCGGACCCGAGATCCGGGGTGACAAACACCACTGGATGGGGGAGTGGCCTACGGCCAGTTTCGGTCACTTCGGCCAGAGTGGCGCGTTGATACTCCTCAATGTCGACGAGCAGATCGGTCTCGTCGCGACCAGTACCGAACCGTTCGGCGCGTGGGCGGCGAAACTGTGGCCGATGTGGACGACGGCGATGCGAACTCTGGCCCTCGGTACGTGAGTCCTTCGAATCTTCGAGTGGGCCTGGACCTCGACGGTTCACTCGAGTCGCTCGGGAACTCGATGACCGACCTCGCCGACGCGCTCGATCGCACCGGCGAGTGTGAGCTCGTGCGCTTTCGATCACGGTCGTCCGCCGGCACGGGTAACGAAACGCCGCTCGCACTGCGCGCACTGTGGTCGCCACTTTGGCGAAGAAGTCTCGGTCGCTCCATCGACGGCCTCTTGCCGCCGGTCGATCTCCTGCACGTGGCTGGACTCGCGACGCCGCCCACGCAGAAGATCCCGATGATCGTGTCGGTCGACGACCTGCGACCGCTTCGCGGCGAGACACGAACCCACCTTCGAATGACACAGCTCCGGCGGGCCGTTCAGCGCGGCGCGACGATCGTCGCGTCGAGTCGCAGCGCGAGTCATGAGGTCATCAGTGTGCTCGGCGTCGCGCGCAGTCGGGTCGTGGTGGTGCCGCCTGCCGTCCCGCTGGTCGATCTCACGCACGATGGCGACGACCTGGTCGTGAACATCACGGGCGTCGACGACCTCTTCGTCGCGGTCGCGCCGCAACTGATCGCCTTCGCACGCGATCACGGCACGCGCGTCGTGGCTCTCGCGAGCACGGCCGCCGCGCAGAAGATACGTTCGAGTTCGCTATCGGTCACCATCCGACCGCGCCAGGACGCCCGCGACGCACTGGCGAATGCGCGTGTTGTGATGCATCTCTCGGACGGCGCGCGCTTTCCGTCCTTCGCTATCGCCGCGCTCTCCGCGGGCGTACCCACCTTGGCGCGTGAGACCGAGATCAACCGTGAGTTGTTGGAGGGCGCCGCCGCCCTCTTTGCCAATGACCGAGAGGTTCGTGACACGCTCGAAGAGGTCTGGACGAGCCCTTCGCGGCGCTCGATAATGATCGCCGCCGGCCGCTCGCGGGCCGTCGATTTCGCGCCGGACACCGCGGCGCGGGCCTACCTCTCGCTGTACCGCGAGGTCGTGCGAGGCTGGACGGCGTGAGGCGCACGGTCACGATCTCGATCGAGCAGCTGAGTCGCCCCCAACCCGGTGGCATCGCGACGTACGTCCGCGGTCTCGCGAAGGGGCTGCAGTCGCTGGCCGACCCGTCGCTCGAGGTCGTCGGTGTCGGCGCCTCAGGGACGAAGGACGATTCCCTGCCCTTGCGCCTCTCCACTGCCCCATGCGGCGTGCGACTCTTGACGCGGCTCTGGACGGTGTGGCCGATAGGCGTCCCGAAAGAGTCCGACGTGGTGCACGCCACGTCGATGGCCGGGCCCTTCGGCGGAGGGAGACATGGCGCGGTCCACTCCATTGCGATGCACGACATGCTGTGGCGCGACGACCCCGGTGTCTCAACGCCCGCCGGGATTCGCTTTCACGATCACCGACTCAAGATGATCACTGATCGGAAGGAACTTCGCGTCATCGTCTCCTCGCCGGGGCTCGCGGATCGCCTCGCCAACGAGGGTCTCGATGCATCACGACTGCACACCGTGCGACTTGGCGTCGACGCTGACGTCAGCGACGCGGCGCCGTCCTCATCGGTCCGTGACCTGCTCGCCCAACACGGCGTGCGCGGCGAGTACACGCTGTACGCCGGGACGCGCGAACCGCGCAAGAACATCGAGCGTCTCATCGAGGCGCACACGATCGCGTCGTCGACGAATCCCGAACTCGGCGATCTGGTCCTCGTCGGGCCGAGCGGGTGGGGTGGTGTCGCGACCAGCGACGCCGCGGTGCTCGGTGCCGTGCCTCGCTCGATGCTCCTGGGCCTCTACCGCGACGCGCGGGTCTTCGCGTACGTACCGCTGGCCGAGGGCTGGGGACTGCCGCCCGTCGAGGCACTGAACGTGGGCACCCGCGTCGTCGCGAGCGCCACGACGCCGAGCGTGGTCGGCAATCATCTCGTCGTTCGCGTCGATCCGCTCGACGTGGCGTCGATCGCCGACGGTCTCGGCGCGGCCCTGCGCGAAAGTGACGACGACACAGCACGGGCCGCCCGACGCGCGTCAGTGGCCGACCTCACCTGGAGAAACGTCGCGCTTGATCACTTGGCGGCGTGGCGGTGAAACTGGCCCTCGACGTCTCAGCCGTACCGGATCGATTGGGTGGTGTCGGGCGCTACGTGCGTGAATTGGCTCTTCGCTTGCCGGCGATGGGCATCACACCCACGCTGGTCACGCGACGAGACGACGCCGCACGCTGGCGCGGGTGGTCTCCGTCGACGCCGGTGGCGCCGGTCGTCCCGAGTGCGCGACCCGCCCGACTTCTCTACGAGGCAGTCCTCGCCGGCCGGAGCCCAACGGCGCGTTCGGTGGACGTCTGGCACTCGCCGCACTACACGATGCCGCGTCGTCCCTCAACCCCCACGGTCGTGACCATTCACGACCTCACGTTCTTCACCAATCCCGAATGGCATGAACGATCGAAGGTGCCGTTCTTCCAGCGAGCGATTGCGTACTCGGCGACGCACGCTGATGTGCTCGTCACGATCAGTGAGTTCACCGCCCGCCAGTTGGACGTCCAGATTCCTAAACACGCACCGGTCGTCATCGGAACACTCGGTGTCGACCTGGAACGCTTCACGACCGATGGGAGCGGTGACGTCGCGCTCCTTCACGCGCAAGGGCTCACTCCAGAACGCCCTTACATTGTCTTTCTCGGTACGTTCGAACCGCGCAAGGGCATCGACGTCCTGCTCGACGCGTTTGACGTGATCGCGAGCCGCGACCCCGACGTCGAACTCTGGTTGGCCGGTCAACCCGGCTGGGGCGTGAGCGAGATCGAAGAGAAGATCGTCAGCCACCCGGCGTTCTCGAGAATCCACCGCCTGGGCTTCGTCGACGAGGAAGTCCTACCGGCGCTCTTGCGCCAAGCGCGTGTGGTGGCGTATCCCTCCCGGGGTGAGGGCTTCGGTTTGCCCGTGGTCGAGGCGCTGGCCTGCGGAGCGTGCGTCGTCACGTCCTCGGACACCGTTATGTCCGAGATCGCCGGCGATGCGGCGCTGCTCGCGCGCGCGGGCGACGTTGAACAGTTGTCCGAGGCTCTCACGACCGCGCTGTCGTTGTCCGACGTGGACCGCGGCGTTCGGACGCAGTACGCGCGAGCGCGCGCCGAGATCTTTACCTGGGACTCGTCGGTCGCCCAGCACGTGAAGGCCTACGAGATGGCGTATCGCCGGTGAAGTCGCTCGTCACCGGTGCGGACGGTTTCGTAGGGCATCACCTCCTCCAGCACCTGCGCGCCAGCGGCGACGACGTCACCGGCGTCGACCGCGAATGTGACGTCACGGACGCGCCCAGTGTTCTCGCGATGATGCGACGCGTACAACCCGAGGCGATCTATCACCTCGCGGCGATGACCGCCGTCGGCGCATCGTGGTCGAATTCGGTGGAGTACACACGCGTGAACGTCCTCGGGACCAAGAACGTGTTGGACTCCGCGAGCGACGTGGTTCCGTCGGCGAGCGTCGTGCTCGTGAGTTCCGCGGACGTCTACGGCGTCGTCACGACCGCGAATTTGCCGTTGGTCGAGACGTTCCGTGTCGCCCCGGCGAATCCCTACGCCTCGAGCAAGGTCGAAGCCGAACACGTCGCGCACGACGCCGTGCGCGATCGCCGCCAGCGTGTCGTCATCGCGCGACCGTTCAATCACGTGGGGCCGGGTCAATCCACCGACTTCGTCGTACCGGCGATCGTCAATCGGCTGCTGCAAGCCGTGGAGGACGGCGTCGACGAGATCGCGGTTGGCGATCTTTCGACGAGACGAGATTTCAGTGACGTTCGAGACGTCGTACGTGCGTACCGACTGCTCGTCGAACGCGGAGCGAGCGGCGAGGTCTACAACATCGCCTCCGGTGTCGACGTGGGGCTGTTCGATATAGCGCAACGCCTGGTCGCGGCGATCGCGCCCCACGTGCGTCTCGTCACCGACGAGTCACTGCTGCGCCCGGTGGAGATACCGGTGTCGTGCGGCAGTTACGAGAAGCTTCGAAGAGCGACCACGTGGCGTCCCATGATCACGCTGGACGTATCACTGCGCGACGTCATTGACGACATGCGTCGGCGTCGTGCCCAATCATAAGAATTGAGAGAATCGCCGCGCGTGGTGTGACGAAGCAACCAAGTCGGTCTGCACTCGCCAACTAGCCTTGATGCACTGATGGAATCTCGTGCTCCGGCCGTCGTTGCCGTCGTCGTTACCACTGGTTCCGGGCCGGGTCTAGAAGCCGCAGTCGCTTCTCTCGCGGTCCAGAACTACGAGGAACTAAGCCTGCTCGTGGTCGCGAACGGGGAAGCCGAACACGTCCCGGCACGCGTGGCCGCGGTCGCCCCGAGAGCCTTCGTGCGTATTCTCGAGGAGAATCGCGGCTTCGGTGCCGCCTGCAACGAGGCGGCGTTGATGGTCGAGGGCTCGGCCTTCTTTCTCTTCTGCCACGATGACGTGCGCCTCGAACCGGACGCCGTGCAGATGATGGTGGAGGCGGCCTTTCGCACGAACGCGGGCATCGTCACCCCGAAGTACGTCTCCTACGACGATCCGGTGGTGCTGTTGCACGTGGGTCAGACGTGCGACCGCTTCGGCGTCGTGCACGAACGGATCGTCGTCGGTGAGATCGACCACGGACAACAGGACCTCGAACGCGACGTCTTCGTGGCTCCCGGTGGTGCGACTCTCGTGCGCAGTGACCTGTTCGCCACTCTTCGGGGTTTCGACCCGCTGATCACCGCGCTCGGTGAAGACCTGGACCTGAGTTGGCGGGCGCAGATCGCCGGGGCGCGCATCGTCGTCGCGCCGTCGGCCAAGATCGCGCACCGCGAGACCATCGCGTCGGGCGAGCGGCCGGTGACCGCCATCGGCACCCGTCGCGCCTCGCGACAGGATCTCCAACGCCGTCACCAACTACTTGTCGTCGCGACGGGTTGGGGACGCCGGTACGCGTTCACGACGTTGCTCGCGCTGTTCGTCATGGATTCGATGGAGTTCGTCCTCGCGATCGTGGGCCGCGACACCGACCGCGCGGGCGCGATCCTCGGATCGTGGCGTTGGCTACTTCATCACCGGCGTCGCATTCGCGAACGCCGACGCCAGCGCCACGAGATCCAGGTCCTGTCGGACGAAGAGCTTCGACAGCTGCAGGTCGGTGGAGCGAGTCGGCTCAAACGCTTCTTCGTGCTCCTGATGCGCGAGGGACTAGACCGCGCGCGCGGCATCCTGCCGCCCGAGGCGCTCGCGGACCACGAATTCGACGCCGACGCGGTTGGTTTCGCGGCGGCCTTCTCCGAGGAGGAGGAGTTCGACGACATACCGGAGAGCGCGATGCTGGAACTGCGTCGCCGGCCGTCGCGTATCTTGACGTCGTTTCGTTCGCAGGCCGCCGTGGTGCTCGTGGTCATCGTCCTGTGGCTGATCGGTTCGCGCAATCTCGTCGTGACGCACCTCCCGTTGATCGGACGACTGGCGCCGCTCGATTCCTGGTGGACGATGTGGCGCCACTTCTTCGCGTCGTGGTCGCCGAATGGTGTGGGGACCGGTTCGCCGGGCATGCCCGGCTACGCGGTGCTCGCGTTCGCCGGCACGTTCGTCCTTGGACGCATGGGCATCCTGCCTCGTCTCGCGCTGGTCTTCGCCATTCCCATCGGCGCCATCGGGATCAGCCGACTTCTGCGGGGGCGAGTGTCCAACCGGGCGCGCGTCATCGCGGCCATCGCGTACATGGCGTTGCCCCTCGGACTGGACATGGTCAGTCAGGGCCGCATCGATGTACTCCTCGTGGTGGCCGGACTGCCCTTCGTCGTGCGACGTCTGTTCGAGCTGATGGACGTGCCCGGATTCCGCACCCAGCCCTACACCGGGGCGGTGGCATTCGGTCACCGTGGCTGGCGAACCACGTACGCCGGGCAGCGGATGGTCGCGGTAATGCTCATCGCGACCCTCACGGCGTTGGCACCCGCGACCCTTGTCGTCGTCACGCTGATCGTGCTCGGCGTGCTACTCGCACGGCTGTTCGAGAGCGACGAGGGCGTCAACACGTCACACCCCTGGCGGTTCCTCGGCTCACTGTGGCTCAACGTGGCGATCCTTCTCCTCCCGCTCGCGATCGATGTCGGACTCGCCGGTCGACGCGCCCTCGGCGTGTTCGGACTGGCCCGCGGTCCGTGGTCCGTCCCGTCATTCTTCGAACTGTTGCGCGGTGCGGACGGCGGCTTCGGACTGTCGTGGGCCGGTTGGCTGCTGCCCGGTGCGGCCTTCGCCGGGCTGTTGCTCTGTCGAGGCGAACGTCGACGCATTGCCACCAAGGCCGCGTCCATCGCCACGTTGACGATAATCGTGGCCGCGCTCGACGCTCGTCACTGGATGGGTTCGTTCGCGCCCGACCTCGACGTGCTGCTCGCGCTCTACGTGGTGATGCTCGCGCTGCTGATCGGTCTCGGGGTCAGTGCCATCGAGAACGACTTGCGCGTGGCTGGCTTCGGGTGGCGCCAGCTCGCCGCGGGTCTGTCGGTGGCCGCCTTGATCGTGGCGATCGTGCCCTTCGCGGCCGTCTTCGCCGGTGGGCGATTCGACCTACCGACGACGAGTGTCGCCGAGTCATTAAGCACGCTGTCGCCGTCGGCGGCCGGGGGCTATCGAGTCTTATGGTTGGGGGATCCCTCGGTGCTGCCACTCGCGGGATGGTCGGTGGCACCGGGTCTGGCCGCGGCGACGTCGATGGACGGATTGCCGAGTGGGACCTCGCTCTTCACGACGCCCGATTCGGGTACGAGCAACGTGATCTTGAACGCCGTGCACTCGGCGTTGGAAGGCGAGACGGTTCGATTGGGACGACTGCTCGCGCCAGCGGGAATATCCACGATCGTCGTCATGAATTCGTCGGCGCCCGAACTCCAGGGTGTACAGACCGTGCCGCTGCACCCCGTCCCGAGTGTGTTGTTGACCGCCCTCGGTCGTCAGAGTGACCTGGCGCTGGAGTTGCAGACCTCGTCGGTCGAGGTCTTCTCCAACTCACTCTTCCGTGGGATCGTCACGGAGAAGGTGCCCGGCAACGCGTTGCCCCGACCGATCTTCTCCAGCGCCTCACCGAGCGGGCCGGTGACGGCCGGCGCGACGGTCCAAGCCGGCTTGGCGCCGGCCAGCGCCTTCGGACTCGTCGTGAACGGGCAAGCGTCGTCGCGCACGGCCGACCATAACTGGACACCGATCTTTCAAGTCAGTCCGAACGTCAAGGAGAGCAGCGCCTCGCTCGCCGGACCCACCGGCGCAATCGTGCTCCATCGTCTGCCGCTCAACGCGTTGCTCGCGGCGTTCACGTTGTTGATGTGGCTGCTGTTGTGGCTGGGCTTCGGCTGGGTCACTCGGCTCGAGTGGCTCTTCACGGGACGACGCCGACCGACGCATCCGCGGCACGCGAAGGACGAGCATGAGTAGCCGCCGCAGCATTCCTCTAGTGGTAGTGCTCGCGCTCGCCCTGATCGTGGTCGGCGTGTTGAGCACGTCCTCCAAGAGCGTCGATCCCTCGCAACTGCCCGCGGCGCTGTCGCTCAACGGTCAGGCAGAATCGACGGCGCTGTACTGCACGGGGTTCACGAGCGCGAAACTCGGAGAGTCCGGTCGCGTGATCCTCTTGAATACCACGGCCCACTCGCACGAGGTGACCGTCGAGGACGTATCGAACCTCGGTATTGCCGTCTCGTCCGCGTTGAAACTCCGTCCCTACGAGCAGTACGGCTTCGATCCCAGCGCGGGCAAGAGCGGTGACTACTTCGGCGTCGGCGCCCAGGTCAGCGGTGGTGGCGTCGTGGGCGTCGAGGTGACGCGGGAACACTCGAGCGAGACGCCCTGCATTTCCACGGGCGTCACCGACTGGTTCGCGACGGGTTTCGATACGACCGTCGGCTCGAGCGCGGTCCTGAGTGTCTATAACCCAACGGCGACGCCCGCGGTCTTCAGCGTCTCGACGTTCTCGGCCTCGGGATACGTCGCGCCCTCGAAGTTCCAGGGCTACGCCGTCGGTGCTCACTCGCAGGCCGAGATCAACCTCGGCACCGAGATCGTCGACCTCAGTGACATCGGCGTGCACGTGCGCGTGCTGCGCGGTTCGCTCGACATCGTCGGCCTCCAACACTCCGGCACGACCGTGTCCTACAACGCCGGCAACGCCGCGCCGGCGACGTCGGCGATCTTCCCGCTCGTGACGACGTCCAACAACGCCACCGCCCAGGTCGTCTTCTCGAATCCCGGTCCCGTGCCCGCCGACGTCACGCTCGCCGTGACCCTTCCGCCGTATCACGTGCCGAATCAGACGCTCACCGTCCCGCCCTTCGGCAGCGCCGTGGCGACGATCACGCCGAACTCGGCGATCCCGGTGGGGAAGTACGCGAGCATCTTTATGACCTCGAGTCGGCCGGTGATCTCGGCGCTCGCGACCGGCACTGGCAAATACGTCGCGTTGAGTCCGCCGACGTCACCGGAGCCGGAGTATCTGATCGGCGACTTCACGGGCCGCGGCCTGGACGAGGCCACGTTCACCAACACGTCGTCGAAGTCGATATCCATCGACGTCACGACGTTACCGAGTAGTGCGACGGCGCACGTGAGCGATCTGCACGTTCACCTGGACGGGGACGCGAGTGCGAGCGTGCGCAGCCTGGTGCCGGCGCTCACGACGTTGCGCGGCGTGCGGATGATCGTGCAGGCGTCGCGTCCGTCGTTAATCGTGACCCTGACGTTGCCGACCAGACCGGCCGGCATGACGGTGGTGTCGGCCCTAGACGGCCGGTAACGTCGGTGGCTGCCAGCCCGGCAGCGGCGGTACGACCGGTGGCGTCGGTGTCGGATCCTTCTTCGACGCCGAGGCGCCGACGCCGGCGAGTGAACTGACCGTCTTCGATCCCTCGGGGTGAATCTGCTCACCGTGCGCCTCGTCGATCAGTCGCGCGGCCGTCTCACCGTCGATCGTCTCGTGTTCGAGCAGTGAACGCGTCAGGGCCTCGAGGCCCCGACGGTGCAACGTCAACACTTCGATCGCGCGCGACTCCTGTTCGCGGAGGATGCGCTCCACCTCGTCGTCGATGACCTGGGACGTGTGGTCCGAGTAGTCACGGGTGTGCATGAGGTCCTCACCCAAGAAGACCTGGTTGTTCGAGCCCCACGCCATCGGGCCGATCTCCTTGGACATGCCCCACTCACGGACCATGCGGATCGCCAGTTCGGTGTTGCGCTGCAGGTCGTCGGCGGCGCCGGTCGAGAGATCGCCGTAGACGAGGAGCTCGGCGACGCGACCGCCCATGCGCATGCAGAGCGAGTCTTCGAGGTACTGACGCGCGACGATGTGGCGGTCCTCTTCGGGCAACGTCATCGTGACGCCGAGGGCCATCCCGCGCGGGATGATCGTGATCTTGTGGAGCGGGTCGGTCTTGTCCAGGACGTAGGCGAGCAGCGCGTGACCGCTCTCGTGATAGGCGACACGCTCACGCTCGTCGTCCATCAGGACCATGGTGTCGCGCAACTGACCCATCATCACGCGGTCACGGGCCGACTCGAAGTCCTCCATGCCGATCGTTGACGAGTGTCGACGCACCGCGTGCAGGGCCGACTCGTTCACGAGGTTCGCGAGGTCGGCACCACTCATGCCCGGGGTGCCGCGAGCCACCATCTCCAATGAGACAGAGGTATCGAGCGGTTTATTCTTCGAGTGGACCTCGAGGATCGGCAGTCGTTCGTCGAGGTCGGGTAACGGCACCACGATCTGGCGGTCGAAGCGGCCCGGTCGGAGGAGCGCGGGGTCCAAGACGTCGGGACGGTTCGTCGCGGCGATGACGACGACACCCTCGGAGGGGTCGAACCCGTCCATTTCGTTCAGCATCTGGTTCAGCGTCTGTTCGCGCTCGTCGTGGCCGCCCCCGAGACCGGCGCCACGCTTTCGTCCGATGGAGTCGATCTCGTCGATGAAGACGATGGCCGGGGCCTGCTTGCGCGCCGTTGCGAAGAGGTCGCGCACGCGACTGGCACCGACGCCGACGAACATCTCCATGAAGTCCGAACCCGAGACCGAGAAGAACGGCACGCCCGCCTCACCGGCAACGGCGCGCGCGAGCATCGTCTTGCCGGTGCCCGGAGGACCGACCAGCAAAATTCCCTTCGGGATCAACGCGCCGATCTCCTTGTAGCGGATCGGTGTCTTGAGGAACTCGACGATCTCACTGATCTCTTGTTTGACGCCGAAGTAGCCGGCGACGTCCGCGAAGGTGGTCTTGGGACGGTCCTGATTGAACTGTTTCGCTTTGGAACGTCCGACCGACATCATGCCCGTCATCTGGTTGCGCGCCTGACGAGAGATGAAGACCATGAAGGCGACGAAGATCAGGATGAAGATGATGTAGGGCAGCAGGGCGCCGAGCAGGCTCGAGGGGTTCGAGAAGGTGACGGCGACGTTGTCGGTGGTGCGCAGCGTCGTGATGTCGGCCGGAATCGGAGTCGTCGGGCCGTTCGAGGTGTAGTTCACGCCACTGGTCAGTTGACCGGTGATCACGCCGGACGTCGTGTTGATGACCGCGGTGTCGACCTTCTGCTGACGAGCGTCGCGCAACAACTGCGAGTAGGAGATGGTCTTCACGTCCTTATGCGTGAAGAGCGAAGGGATCACGAAGATGCCGATGACGAAGGCGATCGCGCCAAAGGTCAGGAGTCGCCGGCGCGCGTCGGGCGCCATCGGCTTGTCGCCACCCGGCATGTATTTCTTGTAGCCCGACGGATCTTCTGGTGCGTTACTCACCAGACCAGACTAGAGGTGAACGCCAACACTCCCATCTGCACCTGGGTAAAACCGAGCGCAGATTAGGGTAATTGTTTGTGGATTCATCGTTCGACACCGAAACAGTCGAGCGTCCGCGAATGATGGCCATCGTGCTGGCAGGGTTCGTCGGATTCCTCGCCGGACAAATACTTGGCGCACTCTTCGAGCTCATTGGAACGTCGTTGGCGCACTACCCGGGCGGCTTCAGTGCGCTGGCGAACGCCTCGTCCCCGCCGTGGTGGGCGAACGTCGCGGGACTGATCGGGCTCTGGATCGGCTTCGGCGCCGCGATCTACTACGCCTACGCCTACGGGAATTTGAGACTGCTCCCGCAGCAGTGGCACTTTCACCCGTCCGACGTCATCTACGTCGTGGTGGGCGTGGCCTGTCAGTTCATCGTCGACGCGTTCTACCTGCCCTTTCACGTCCAGCACCTGAATCGTCCCGTTCATCACCTCTTCAATTCAACGGTCGGTGTGACGTTCGTCCTCCTGATAGTCATGACGACGTTCCTGGCGCCAATAATGGAGGAGTGGCTCTTTCGTGGTGTGCTCTTTCGAGCGTTGAGTGAAGGCGGCCCCACGGGTGGTTCTCGCGCCAACGTCGTCGCCGGCGTCGTGATCAGCGCGGCGTTGTTCGGCCTCGCCCACGGCGAGCCGCTGCAGTTCGCGGGACTGTTCTTCCTCGGCGTGGTGTTGGCGGTCCTGGTGTGGCGCACCAAGCGACTCGTGCCGAGCATCCTGACGCACATGTCCTTTAACGGCGTCGCCGTCGTGGCGCTCATCGGACAGCGGTCGGTCCATTGATACGCGACTGGTTCAAACGCCACAACACGGCCGGCAACCGGCTCGACGCCCTCGTCATCCTCGCCGTGATCTTCATCACGGTCTGGGAGATGCACCCGTCGCTGATCTTCTCCAACTCGCTCATCACCGGCGGCGACACCGGATCGCACCTCGCGGTGCCGGCCTACCTGAAGTCGGTCGGTAATCCCTTCAACCTGACGCCGTGGGACCCCGGCTGGTTCGCCGGCATGCCGGCGTACACCTATTACTTCGTCCTGCCCGACGTCCTCGCGTGGTTCGGGAGTTACCTCATCGGGTTCGCGGTCGCCTTCAAGCTCGCGACGATCGTCGGGTCGGTGCTGATGCCGATCACCGCGTACATGATGGGTCGACTCTTCAAGGCGCCGCGTCCGATCCCGGCCGCACTGGCCGTGGCGACCCTGCCGTTCCTTTTCGACGCCTCCTTCACGATCGACGGCGGCAATCTCTTCTCCTCGATGGCGGGGGAGTACGCCTTCGCGCTCTCACTCGCGCTGGCCCTGTTGACCATCGGACTCTTCGCACGCGGAATACGGACCGGCCGAGGTTACTGGCTCGCCGCCGTCTCGCTCAGCGCCACGCTCGCGGCGCACATCCTGCCGTGGTTCTGGACGATTGAGGCCGTCGCGGTCCTGGTGATCTTCGACCTCCTCCAGCGACGAGGTATCGGGGATCCGAACGACGACATCAGTGGCGATTACGCGCGACCGCTGCGCTTCGCGGTGGGTGCCGGACTTATCTCCTTTGGACTCTCGGCGTGGTGGCTGACGTCCTTCGTGACGACCCAGAAGTACACGAACTCAATGGGCTACACCAACGATCCGGTGAACAACCTGCATTCGATCTTCACCACGCTCGGGTGGTTCACCGCGACCGGTGGTGCGGCCGGTGACCGGTGGGTCATCGTCCTCGCGACGATCGCCATCATCGTCGCCTACTGGGTGCGGGACCGACTGGGCATGGTCCTCACGACGTTGACGGTGCTCTCGATTGGCGCGTTCATCTTCGATCCCCAGAACGTGATCTGGAACGAGCGCCTCGTGCCGTTCTGGTTCATCACGATTCACCTGAGCGCCGGCTGGCTCTTTGGTTACGTGCTCGCACGCTGGGCGAAGCGAGCGCCCGCCGCACTCGGTCGCTTCAGCGTGCGAATCGGTGACCGCCGCTTCAGTTTCGCCCAGGAACCGGCGCTGGACGACGAAGGCGATGACGTCGAGCGTCGCGTGCCCGCGGGGCGCCACGCCGCCACGGACGACGCGTTCGTCGTGAACGCGATGGACGACGTGGACGACGACGTCGAGGACGCCGAATCGCGCAAGACGCGCAGAGGACTTCGCGCGACGGTCATCATTCTGGTGTTGGGACTCGTCTCGACCGTGCCGGGACTGATTCCTCAGGTCGCGTCGGCGCTCTCGCTCAACACGGCGGGCAATGAGGTCTCGAGTTGGGCCCAGTGGAACTACTCGGGCTACCAGGGCAAACCCGCGTGGCCGGAGTATCACGACCTGATGACGACCATGGCGAAGGTCGGCAAGAAGTACGGCTGTGGCCGGGCGATGTGGGAGTACAACGCCAATCAGGACCGCTTCGGCACGCCCGAGGCGTTGATGCTCTTGCCGTACTGGACGAACAACTGCATCGACTCGATGGAAGGGCTCTACTTCGAGTCCTCGGCGACGACGCCGTATCACTTCCTCGACCAGGCCGAGCTGAGCGTCTCGCCGAGTAACCCGATGGTCGGCCTGCCCTACGGTACGCTCGACGTCGCCTTCGGCGTCCAGCACCTCCAGATGCTGGGCGTGCGCTACTTCATCGGGTTCTCGCCGGCCGTGATCGCTCAGGCCAATCGCGATCCCTCACTCACGCTGATCGCCAAGACCAAGGACTGGCCGGCCCCGGGCAATCAGTGGTTCATCTACGAGATCTCTTCGAGCCCGATGGTCGAGTCGCTTACCAGCCTGCCCAACGTGGTGGCCGACGCAACCAGTCGCGTGGGATGGCTGGACGCCAACACCAAGTGGTGGCTCGATCCCAAGCTGTGGGGGACCGTGGCCGCGACGACCGGTCCGACCAACTGGCCGAACGCGAAGAGCATCACCACCATGGACATGCACACGACGTTGCCCGCGGTGAACGTGACCAAGATCGACGTCGGACTGCAGTCGATCTCATTCCACGTGAGCAAGGTCGGCGTCCCGGTCCTCGTGAAGATCTCGTACTTCCCGCGCTGGCACGCGACGGGCGCGACGGGACCGTACCGCGTGAGCCCGAACCTGATGGTCGTGATCCCGACGTCCAAGAACGTCTCCATGGTCTACGGCAGCACGCCGCTCCTCACGTTCTCGAACCTCATCACCGACGTCACCGTGCTGGCCGGCGCCGCCACGCTGTTCTTCTACGTCCGGCGCCGAGTACGGGCGCGCCGCCCGCCAGTGAGTGACGACCTCGTCCCGTGAGCTCCGCTGCGCCGACTACGGTTTTTGAAGGGTCACAAACGTGCAGCACGCGACGGTCACGTCTTCGTGGTCGCCGAGAAGAGGAGTAGTGATGGCGCTCGACAGTTTCTTGCTGGGGTTGCTGGAAGACCCGGTCGACCACGGTGAGTTGCTCTACGTGCCGAGTGAGGACGTGCTTTACAACCCGCGAAAGCGCATCATCTACGAGGTCCGAGATTCCATCGCCGTGCTCTTGCCCGACGAGACCACGCCGGCCACGGAGGCGCAACACGACGCATGGACGAGTGATCCGAGTGTCATCAAGACGGGCAGTTAGCCGGATCCTCTTGTCTCACAAGAGAGTCCACCGTCTGCCATCGTCGTTGGTCATGTACTTGACGTCGTGGGCATTTGACGTCGCGGAGTAGGGCCAGACGGTGGCGACGAAGAATCGAGTGCCTCCCAGGTCCCGGAAACCTTGGGTGACCTTCATGGTGGTTCCCCACAGACTCGCGGTGAACCATTGGACTCCGCCATCAGTCGTGAGATAGACAAAATTGCCACCCGCGTACGCGGCCGCGACGTGCGGTGAGAACATCGTGATCGACGACGCGGCCGCCGCCGCGTCGGCCGAGTCGGTGGCGAACCAGGTTCCGGCGACCCGCCACGACCTTCCACCATTGACCGTTCGAATGGGATACTCATCGCCGTCGATTACGGCGAGTGCGTAGCCGTAGTGCCCCTTCAATGATCTGATGATCGGCCGCGCCTCGACGAGTTGCGCCGTGGTAATCAGTGAACCGAACTTGGCGGGGTTGGAGTACTGACCCGGCCGCTGGACGTGACCGTATTCCAACCGGGGAACGGATGTCTTCGTGGACGCAAGTGCCACGGGCGAGTTCGCACACAGCGGCGCGAGCAGGATGGAGAGTCCCAGTGCCACGATACGAAAATGTCGACGTTGCCCGACCACGAACTGAACCTACCGTTCATTCGCGGTAACGCGGAATGACCACCCCTCATGAGTCGTGAGGTCAATTGCCCCCGAAGCGCATGACCACCATTTCATCGATCAACCGATAGCCGATGTCTTGATAGATGCGGTTGCTCGTCGGATTGGCGGCGTCGGTGAAGAGCATGACGCGCGCACCCTTCTCGATCAAATGCCGTGAGGCGTGCGCCGTTACGGCGCTCGCGAATCCCTGTCGACGAAACTTGGGCGGTGTGTACACGGGACCGACTCGGCCCACGACGATGGAACCGGTCGTGACGATAGGTGCGTGACCGGCGAGCGACACTATGTTGCCGTCGACCTCCCAGCAAAAGAGTGTGCCGGCGCTGACGGACATCGTTACGATCTCGGTCGAGTCAACCGTCGACGAGGTGTTGTTGCCGATGTCGCGCGAGAACGCGAAGACCATCGCCGCGAGGTTCTCGATCTCCGCTTCGCCAGCGACGCGCCCGAAACCCTCGGTCTCGGGCGTGGTCAGTTCTTCTAACTCGTAGAGGAGGTCACGGCGGTGTTCCAGCACCGCGCGTTTCGATCCCGGGCTCTTCGACTCGACGTACCCCTTGACGAATGCCTCAACGGCGTCAGGGGTTCCGGCAACGCCGGGCAGTGCGTCGTCCACGAGCCCGACGGCGCGGCCCAGTTCGCGCGCGGCGTCGAGCCGCATTGGTGCGACGTTCAGGTTGTACGGGCTGGTGCGAATGGCGGCCCCGACGACCTCACCCGCCTCGTCGCGCACGACCCACCAGTGGTAGTCGTCGTAGGTCGAGCGTCCCGTCGAGACCGCCAAGGACACACTGCCGATGACGTTCGTTCGCAGGGGGTCGGCCGCGCGAAACGGCGTCGAGACCTCGATGAAGGCGTCGACCGAATCGATCAATTCGACTTTCATCCATCGATTCTGCCACGGGTTACGCGGACACAATCAGTGCAGCGGTGGCAGTCCGAGTTCCCGTCGAATGGTGTCCGCGATGGGGTGGTTGCGCTGTGAGACGGCGTCGATGCGAGCGACCTCGGTGGCGCTGAGCGGCGCCGGGGCCTCGGGCAGACTCTTGAAGAGTGTCGCGTAGGAGTCCACGACCTGGACGTCACCGCTAACGGCCGACCGCAGTCGCGTGGGCCAGTGCTGGTTCTTCAGGTTCGTCGCCAGCGTCGCCAGCGTCGAGTTGATCCGGTAGAGGACTGCCCCGGTCGGCGATCGATTCTCGTATACGTCGACCTGGAACGGGTACAGCGCCGAGTTGAAAGCGAACACGTCGACGAGGTATTGGCGCGCCGCACCGGTGGCGTTCTTGAAGGTGAAGCCGTCGTGGGCCGGCTTGGAGGGGACGAGGTTCACGCCGCGCTGCGTCGAGAGGACCTGTCCATCGTCGCTGTAGACCTTTGGATGGGCGTTGTCCAGTGACATCTTGCTGAACGATGGCACGCCGATCGACGGGTACTCGACGTGGGTCGCGAGGCCGCCGATCGTCGGATCCTCCTGGAGCCACTCGGCTGCGTCGAACGACGCACCATTGGCGTAAGGGATGGTTTTCGTCTCGCGGACCTTTTCGGTCACGTCGTCAAAGTGAAGACGCCAGCCCCGAGGGACCTGGGTCATGTCAAAGTCGATCGTGTCGCCCGCGTCGACCTCCAAGAGCTGTTGCGGGTGAAAGTCCACCGTGACGTCGCTCCAGAACACCTCGTACTGGATCACGGCGTCGTTCTTCTCTTCGGTGGTGCCGAGTTGGATGAACTGATTGGCGCTGCTCTGCACGCCGATCCACGTCGAGGCACCGCCGTTTGACGACTCGGGAGTGATGGTTGGCACGTCCCAGCGCGCGCCCACTTCGGTCGCGTGCGCGCCGACCTGGTAGCCGCCGAATCCGTACGGGGCCGCGCCGTAGGGCGTCGTGGTTCGGCGCACGCCACGACCGAGACCGTTGGTGTTGATCGAGATCTCCAGCGCGAGCAGCGCCAGCACGCTCAAGACGACGAGCATCGCCTTCGGCACGGAGCTGCGCCGCATGGCCGTCAGTGTACCGACGCGATGGCACCGTCAAGAATCCAATGGGACCTCGCCGCGCGGTCGCAGGCGAATGCGAGACCGTGACGAACGCGTGGACTCAGTCGAACTCTCGGTAGCCGTGGTCCGTGCCGTCATCGACCGCGCGGGGATTCTCGATGGGGTCGACGACGGCGTTTGATTTGCTCCAGAGTCGGCCATTGGAGCGACTCGACACCGCGATCTGATCTCTGCGACCGGTGAGGAGCTTTCCGACGCATGCGCAGACGAACACGCCAAGGATGATGTACACAAAGATCATGTCAATTCTTTCTCGTGATCATTCACAATCCTCCGTCAGCCCAGTCGCTCGACGATCATAGCCATCCCTTGGCCACCGCCCACGCACATGGATTCCATCCCGAAGCGCGCGCCGGCGTCCTCGAGGGAGTTCAACAGCGTCGTCATGATGCGCGCACCGGTCATGCCGAAGGGGTGACCGAGGGCGATGGCACCGCCGCGAACGTTCAACTTGTCCAGGGTGATTCCCAGATGCTTGGCGCTCGGGATCACCTGGGCGGCGAACGCCTCGTTAATCTCGACGAGATCGATGTCGTCGATCGTCATGTTGGCGCGCTTCAACGTCTGGCGGCACGCCTCGATGGGGCCGAGCCCCATGATCTCGGGGTTGAGTCCACTGACGCCACTGGCCACGATGCGCGCGAGCGGCTTGATGCCGAGCTCCTTGGCGCGCGTGTCGCTCATGACGACGACCGCCGCGGCGCCGTCGTTCAGCGGGCACGCGTTGCCCGCGGTGATTGATCCGCCCTCCCGGAAGACTGGCTGCAACGTCGCGAGACGCTCCAGCGTCGTCCCGGCGCGCGGGCCGTCATCTCTCGTGACGACGTTGCCGTCCGGAAGCGTGACCGGGATGATCTCTCGTTCGAAGAAGCCGTTCTCCTGGTGCGCGACCGCGAGTTCCTGACTGCGTACGGCGAACTCGTCCATCTCGAGTCGGCTGACCTTCTCGTACTCCGCCACGTTCTCCGCCGTTTGACCCATGGCGATGTAGATATCGGGCAGTCCCGGTTGCGCTGTCCACGGCTCGCTCGCGCGCTCCGAACGCTTGGCCGTACGCTCCATCGCCTCACTGAAGAGGTCATTGGTCGCCTTGCCACTGTCCGAGGCGCCGTTGCCGAATCGCGACACCGTCTCGACGCCCGCGGCGACGAAGACGTCGCCCTCCCCGGCGCGAATCGCGTGCGCGGCCATGCGAATGGTCTGGAGCGACGACGAGCAGTAGCGGTTCACCGTGACGCCCGGGACATCGGGCAGTCCCGCCAGGAGTGCCGCCACTCGCGCGACGTTGAAGCCCGATTCCCCGGCCGGCTGACCGCACCCGACGATCAGGTCTTCGACGCTCTGGGGATCGAGACTGGGCAACTTGGCCAACACGGTGCGAACGACGAGGGCCGTGAGGTCATCCGGTCGCATATCGACGAGCGAACCCTTGAAGGCTCGACCAATGGGGGTTCGTCCGGTGGCGACGATGACGGCTTCGGGCATATGGTCCTCCTACTTACTGCAAAGTAAATCGAGCATAACCAAGCGCGTCAGCCCTCTACGCCGGGAGCGGCCCCGCGTCGGCAAAGCCCTGGCGAACGCCTTGACCCGCGCGTCGGCTCAGTTGGTCCGGGTCGAAGAGCATCCAGTAGGCGTTGCGGGCGTGCTTGCGCGAACGGTCGTCGAAGACCTTGGCGAGGACGTCGGGGTCGTCGGACTCGTCCTCGTGGACGAAGACCTCGAGAATCGGCGTCGCGGTCATCAACTGAGCCTGCATGATCCCTTGGGAGGCCTCGTGGGCGCACTGTTTGTCAATCGGTGCCGATCCGGGCATCCCGAGCGCAACGACGATCGCGCAGCCGTCCTTTTGAACCATGTTCAGCGCCGCGACCGCGAGGTCCTTGAAGCCGGGCACGGTCTTGGAGATAACTGTGAAGGACTCACCAAACCCGGAACAACTCTCGAGTTCGGCGCGCGCCGAGGCGCCCATATCGAAGCGCGCGAACATCGTGTCCACGACGCCGATGCGCTGCGCCCGGACCGCCTTCGGTGTCGGTTTCTTCTTGGCCACGGCGCTCCATTCTCTCGTGGACTCAGTGTAGGGAGTGGTGTTGCGTCCTTTGTCGTTCGCAATTCTTCCAGCGTAGAGTTGCCCCAAAGGAAGGTGACCAATGGCGTGGGACTTTGAGACCGAACCGGAGTTCGAAGAGCAGCTCATCTGGATGCGCGGTGTCGTGCGCGAGGAGATCATGCCCCTCGAGACGTTGGCGCTCACGCACGATCAGGTGATGACGCTCCTCAAGCCGCTCCAAGAGCAGGTTCGCGCGCGCGGTCTCTGGGCGGCGCACCTCCCATCGGAACTCGGCGGCATGGGCTTCGGGCAGGTGCGACTCGGACTCATGCACGAGATCCTCGGTCAAACGCCCTACGGCCCGGTCGCCTTCGGCAACAACGCGCCCGACAGCGGCAACGCCGAGTTACTCGCCGCCGGCATGGAGATGACCGGACAGGAGTACGTGCGCGAACGCTGGCTTCAGCCGTTGCTCGACGGTACGATCCGCTCGGGCTTCTCGATGACCGAGCCGGAGACGGCCGGCAGTGACCCGCGACTCCTCAAGACGCGCGCCGTCAAGGACGGTGGCGAGTGGGTCATCAACGGTCACAAGTGGTACACCACCAACGGCTCGGTCGCGGACATCCTGGTCGTCATGGCGGTCACGAACCCCGACGTGCACCCGTACCAAGGTTCGTCGATGTTCGTGGTGCCGGTCGACACGCCCGGCGTGCGAATCGTGCGCGACGTCGGCGCGATGGACGACCCGGAGAACCACTTCGGACGATTCGGGAACCACGCCGAGATCCGCTACGAGGACGTGCGCGTCTCGGCGGAGAACCTCATCGGACCCGAGGGATCGGGCTTCTTGCTCGCCCAGGCGCGCCTCGGCCCCGGCCGCATCCACCACTGCATGCGCTGGCTCGGCCAATCCCAGCGAGCCTTCGACATGATGTGCGAACGCGCCGTGAGCCGCTTCACCCACGGTTCGTTGCTGTCCGAGAAGCAGACGGTCCAGAACTGGATCGCCGACTCGCGCGCCGAGATGCACGCGGCGCGACTCATGACGCTGCACGCCGCGTGGAAGATGGATCAGGTCGGCACGTCGGCCTCGCGCGACGAGATCGCGATGATCAAGTACTACGGCGCCAACGTCCTGCACAACGTCATCGACCGCGCGATACAAACGCACGGAGCATTGGGCTACTCCACGGACATGCCACTTGAGCGGATGTACCGCTGGGCCCGTGCCGCGCGCATCTACGACGGCCCGGACGAAGTGCATCGCCAGACCGTGGCACGACATGCGTTGAAGAACTACACGCCCACCGAGGTGCCCACTGAGTTCATCCCGGCGCGCACCGAGGCGGCACGCGCGAAGTTCGCGGACGTGCTGGAGTTCCTCGAGGCCGAGCAGGTCTAGCGCGGCGCGAGGCCCTCGACGGCCTCTTGGAGGTCGACACCGAAGGGGACGATCGCCAGCGTCGGGATCTGGACGCCGGCGTCGATGTAGCGACGCACGTGCTCGCGACAGGCCTCGTAGGTACCGTGGATGATCAGTTCATCGACCACGGAGTCGGGGATGACTTCATTGGCGAGTTTGCGATTGCCCTCGGCCCACGCGTCCCACATGGGCTGCAGCGCCTCGCCCCGGCCGAGCCATCGATGGAACTCCGCGTACGCGTTCACGGTCAGGTACGACGAGATCATTCGACGCCCGATCATCCGCGCGAGGTCGGCGTCGGGCGTGGGCACGACGAAGAGCCGCGCGGCGATGATCTTCCCGTCACCGACTTCGGCGCGACACTGGGCGACGTCACCGGCTCCGAGCCAGTTGAGGATCGCGCCGTCGGCCTCTGTCCCGGCGAGTCTCAACATGCCGGGACGGAGAGCGCCGAGCAAGATCGGCGGGCGGACCGCGACCGGCCTCGAGAACTTGAAACCGTGGACCTCGAAGGTCTCGAAGACCTCGTCGATCTTCTCGCCGTCGAGTGCGCGCTTGACGAAGCGCAGGACGTCGCGCGTGCGCGCATAGGGCTTCTCGTACGTGACGCCGTTCCAGCGTTGGACGACCGGTTCACTCGACGCGCCGAGTCCCATGATGAAGCGGCCCTCGGCGACCTCGGCCATGGCGGCGATACTCATCGCGAGTAAGCCCGCACCGCGCGTGAAGACCGGCGTCACGGCGACGCCGAGACTCAGTCGCGGCTCCCAGATCGCGGCCAGCGTAAGTGGCGTGAAGCCGTCGGTGCCGTCGACTTCGGCCGACCAGAGGTCGGTGTAACCGAGGTCGGCGATTCGGTGGAACCACTCCTTGTGCTCGCGCAGCGAGACGCCGTCGAAGGGGATCGTGATGCCGTAACGAGAGTCCATACCCTCAGTGTTCCAGATGGACGATCGCTCGCGGGTCGGCGTCGATCGGGCTCAACGGGTTCGCACGAGGTGAACGTGCGTGACGGCCGGTGAACATACGTGCTCGACGCAGGTGTACTCACCGAGGCCAAGGTCGAGGTCCTCGAAGAGCCGTTCGCCTCGGCCGAGTAAGACGGGCACTATCGCGAGATGCAGGTCATCGATGAGCCGGGCCGAGAGATACTGGCGAATGGTGGACGCGCCGCCGCCGATCAACACGTCACGGTCCTCGGCCACCTCGAGCGCCGCGTCGAGGGCCACGTCAATTCCGCCATCAACGAAATGAAACGTGGTCCCGCCGTTCATCTCGATCGGGGGTCGCGGATGGTGCGTGAGCACGAAGACCGGATGATGAAACGGAGGATCATCCCCCCACCAACCGGTCCACTCATCCGTTCCCCAGGGTCCGCGTACGGGACCGAACATGTTGCGTCCCATGATGGTGGCGCCGATGTTGGTACCGCGGCTCGAGAAGTACGAGTCGTCAACGCCCTCGCTGCCACCCTCCGCGCCGATCATCGTTCGTCCGCTCCGTGTTTCGAAGATCCAATCGTGGAGTAGGCCACCCCCCACCCCGAGCGGAGTGTCGAGGCTCTGGGACGGTCCGGCCCCGAAACCATCGAGCGAGATCGAATAACAGCGGACGACCACTTTTGGCATGGTCACCTCCTTCGGGTCGAGCGAGTGTGTCGAGTCACTAACTGAGGTAGTTGCCGGCGTGGGGCTTGGGGACCTTGAGACCGTGTCGTTCGAGGTCGTGGACCCAGCGATCGATCAACGTCTCGAGGAAGGTGACCCGGGCGTAGTGCTTGCTTTCGGCGGGGATGAGGTTCCAGTGCGCGTGGGACTGGTCGGTCATCTCGACCATGTCGCGCAGGGCGTCGAGGTACGCGCCGCGCTTCTCGCGGTTGCGCCAGTCGTCGGGCGTGAGCTTCCACTGCTTCAACGGGTCGTGCTCGCGGTCCTTGAAACGCTTCAACTGCTCTTCGTCCGAGATGTGCAACCAGAACTTCAGGAGCGTGACGTTGTTGTCGACGAGCATTCGTTCGAAGTCGACGATCTCCTGGCCCGAACGTTTGGCGGTCGCCTTGTCGATCAGACCCTCGACGCGTTCGACTAGCAGTCGCCCGTACCAGGAACGGTCGTAGACCGTCATGCCCCCGGTACCGGGGAAGTAGGGCTGGAAACGCCAGAGGAAGTTGTGTCGCAGTTCGTCGGGCGTGGGCGGACCGATGGGCACGACGCGAACGTGGCGCGGGTCCATGCTGGAGGTGAGTCGCCGGATCGCACCACCCTTGCCGGCCGCGTCGAATCCTTCCAAGAGCACCACGAGGCCGGGGGCCACGACACCGGGCTCGAGCAGTCCCGCGGTGAAGAGTCGCAACTGCGTCAGTCGCTGCTGGGCGGCCGCGACGCGATCGACCGACTTGGCCTTGTCCATCGTCAAGGAGAGGTCGATCTCGTCGACTCGGTTCGTCACGGTGCTACCCGTCGGGTGGTCTCGGTCAACACGATCGTCACGTCCTCTCTCACGGCTTGGTATTGAAGACCAGTATCTCGCCGGTGTACACCGCGACCCAGACGCGTCCGGTCGTCCCGTCGTAGGTGACACCGACGGGATTGGTACCGGTCGGCACGACTTGGAGGATCTTCAAATTGCTCGCCGCCAACTCGCTCACGGTATTGGACAGGTAGTTCACGACGTAGAGCGCGGTGCCGTCGGTCGATATCGCCAACGAACGACAGTCCGCACCCGTGTGGACCTCGGCCAGGATCTTGCCCGTGAGCCGATCGATCTTGACGACGTCGCCGGGTTGGTTCAGTGACGCGTAGAGGATGTCGGGATTCTGCGGATCGATCACGACGTGACGCACGTTGTACACGCCGCCGATCTGTCCGACGACCTTGAAGGTCGACAGGCTGATCACGTCGATCGTGTCCGAACCCATGATCGCGACGTAGGCGAGGTGCGAGTCGGGCGAGATCGCGATGCCGCGCGGGTAGGCGCCCACGGGGATCGTGGTCACCAGGCGGTGGGTCGCCTCGTTGACGATGCTGACGGTCCACGAGCACCAGTTGGTGACGACGACGTACTTGTCGTTCGGCGTCACCGCGACGTACTTCGGGACCATCCCGACCTCGGCGACGCCCACGACCGACAGCGACGTGGTGCTGACCTCGTACACGAAGCTCGGGGTGTCGCCCGCGGCCAACGCGGACTCCGGTGTGCAGGTGTCCGAGCCTTCGGGACCGGAGCCCGTCCCGTACATCGAATAGTTGGAGACCCACACGTCCTTGCCGTCCGGCGTGACCGCCGCCTCCACGGGCGCACCGTGGGTCAACCCCGGACGTCCGTGCACGCCGAAGTGTGCCAGGTCGACGCCGTCACTGATGGTCTTGAGCAGTGTCCCGGCCGAGTCGTAGACGGTGATCGTGTGGCGGTACATCATGTTCTGGGCGAAGACCAGACCCGTGTTGGTCGACATGACGGACTTGGGGGAGATGTCGCCGGAGATGACTTTGTACAGCGCGAGTCGCCGAGACGACGCCGGCGGTCCGGGCGGCACGATCTTGTTGAGGGGCGTGGGCACCGTGGTCGTTGTCGACGGCGTCGACGTCGCGATCGTCGACGTTGTCGTCGAATCCGAGTTGCCGCGACTGGGCAGTGCGAAGTTGATACCGAAGGCGATCAGAGCCACGACGATCAGACCGCCGCCGAGTTTCGCAAGAGCTGCGGGTCGCCACCGCCACGTTCTACGAGGAGCCGCGTGGCGGGGCTTCGACATTTCGCAATCGTACTTGAGGGTTTCTGATTTGCTTGAGGTCACCACAAGCGCGCAGTTCCAACGTTTTCGATGCACGACGTGGCGTAAATCGTCTCCGATTCTTCACCGACCTGACCGGTGATCGAACGGATGCCGTCGTTAGTCTTCGGAAATGAAGTGGATTCGAGTCGTCGCGGCCGCGACATTCGCGCTGGTGTCGATCGTCACGATGGTGTCCTCGGCGGGCGCCACGACGAAATCACCGGTGACGATTCGCGTCGACCTCAACGTAACGTCGATTCGATCCGGTCACCCCATACACGGGACCGCTCTCCTCACCAACACCAGTGACAAGACGATCCCGATTCAAACATGGGAGTGCGACGAATGGCTCTTCGTGGGACTGTCCAACAAGGACGTTCCCTACGATCCCGCCGTCCCCGTTGCGTCGTGTTCTCCCACGATCGACCTCAAGCCGGGGGTTAACCGTTTCCCGATCACCGTGTCGACGGATTACCAGTCGTGCGAGATGAGCGGGACGGGACTGCCGAAGTGCCCCAAGGTGGGCCCGCCGCTGTTGCCGAAGGGGACGTATCACGTCGACGTGCTCACCAACGGACTGCCGAAGGGCACTTCCTTTACCCAACGGATTCGGGTGACGCTTCACTAGGAGGACTGCGCGAACCGTCCGGCGCGCGGGTCTACGTGTTCGAGTGACTCGATTCGAAGTTCCAGAACGCTTGGGACACGCGGTCGACGACCTCTCGACCGTACGCCTCGCTCGGGTTGGAGGCGGTCATCACCACGGCCAGGTAATAGGTCTTGCCCAGGTGCACGTAGCCGGCGGTGTTGATTTGCCAACCGGTCGCTTTTTCGGGATACCACCCGTTCTTCACTCCGACATTGGCGTTGGCCGGGGTGCCGGTGGGAATGCCCCAGTCCTCGTAATCGGCGACGTGGTCCATCAAGCCCTGTTCGAACGCCTGCGACTCAGGATTCAGGTACGTACTAGGCAGGACGATGGCCTTGAGGAGCTGCAGTTGGTCACGCGGTGTGGTGTCGAAGAGTCCCCAGTCCCAACTCGTGATCGATTGCGTGTAATGCAGATCCTTGTTGAACTCGGTGACCGCCGGAAGCTGTCCGATCGTCACCCACAGCGACTCGGCCGCGGCGTTGTCCGAGTATTCGATCATCTTGGTGGCCAACGTCATCTCGTGCGCGGTGAGGTCTTCGTGGTGGAGCTGACTCTCCCAGAGCAACACGGCGAGGATGTCGATCTTCTCCATGCTCGCCGTGACTTCGTCGATCCCCGGCCGGTAGATGTAGGTCTGATGGGTCGTCACGTCATAGAGGGCCGCGGTGACGTTGTCGGATCTCGTCGACAGGTACGTCGCGAGCGCGGCGCTGTGGAACGGGTCTTCGATGCGCGTCAATACTGGCACCGTCGTGGTGGTCGTCGGCGCGGTCGTGGTAGTCGTTGACGTCCCCGCGCCGACGGTCGTGTCCGCGTGCGGTGTCACGGCACTGTAGGAGTCGCGACCGGTCGCTAGGGCAAAGCCTGCGGCCGAGGCCAGGATGAGCGCGCTCGCGGCGAACCGCTTGAGGGCGACAGGCCTCACGGTCGCCGCGTGCTGCGGCTGACGCCGTTCGTATCGGTTCTTCATGTCAGTGACGCCTCGTGATCACTACGGGTTCGCGTCACGCACTCGTCACGCGATGCAAGAAGTTTGGCACCGCCGAACGCGGATTGCGCGGACGTCAGGCCGGTCGCTGCGCTCGGCGCAGAGCGAGCGCGCACCAGATCGCCTCGACGACCCCGAAGGGCCAGGCGCCGCTCGCGAAGCCGTAGGCGCTCGAGAGCGCGCAGCCCAAGGAAAAGAGGATGACGAATCGGCGTCCACGCGGTTCGAGCAGGTACATCACCATCATGAAGGTGAGTGCGATGACGCCGTAGATGGTGACGAAGTCCACCGGAGTCCGCTAGGGCTGGCGTTCACGCATGAGGAATCGTCGTTCGTAGACCCACATCGCGATCAAGAAGAGCGCCGCGAGCAGCGCGAGCAGCACGGCGTACTTCTCGTGCGGCGGCAAGAACGCGTAGGTGACGACCGACGTGCCCGCGGGCACCTTCACGCTCTGATACACGCCGTCGAGCGTCTTGATCGTGACGGCCTTACCGTTCACGTACGCCTTCCATCCGGCCATCATCAGTTCGGTCCGTACGAGTGTCGTCCCACCGTCCGGGCAGTTCACGGTGGCCGTCGCGGGATCGGTGCTCGTGACCGAGCAGGTGGCGGACGACGTCGAGAGGAAGGGCCGCGGATCGGGCAGCTGATAGATATTGGCGAGGTTGTCGCTGTAGACCAACTGCACGCCGAGTTTCGCGAGCGCCGGGAGGATGATCAACGCCTTGGGCATCAGCAGGTACTTGACCGAGGCGTCCTCGTAGCTCTTGAAGTGCGTGACGAGTTCGTTCTCCTGGGCCGTCAAGCCGATGATGCCGTCGTGGATGACGAACTGATTCGACGGCGTGAGGCCGGGGTAGAGCTGGGTCTCGATCAACTTCGAGAACTTCTCCGGGAACGGGAGGTCGATCGCGTTCAGTTCATTGAGTCCGTACTGCGATCCCCAGTTCGGCGTCAGGACCGCGAAGTCAAGGAAGCGGTCCTGACCTTCGTGCGAGCTCAGGTACGCAATCGGTCCCTGATCGACGGTGACGAACTTCGCCGAGGCGCCCGAGGGTACGCCGAACATCAAGAGCGACTCACCCACCAGGACCAGAGCGACCAGCAGCGGCACGACCTTGTACTTCGTGAGCAGTCCGAGGACGAGCAGCGCGATGATCGCGATGAAGGGGATCGCGTCGAGGAACGCGTAGATGTAACGGGCGCGGTGCCCGTAGACGATGCCGTCGTTGAGCGAGCTGGCCGCCAACACGATCCAGATCAGTCCGAGCAACATCACGGACGTCGTCACCAAGAAGAGCCGCTTGGCCCGGGCGCTCTCGACGAGGTCCATGAGGCCGAAGGCCGCGAGCAGGATGAACGACAGTTCGCAACTCGACATGATGTAACGGCCGAAGGACACGTTCTCGATGAGCGGGATCAGGTTCCACACCTTGCGCAGTTCCAAGAAGTTCCACGCACCGCAGAGTCCGATGAGCGTCCACGCCGCGAGGTAGATGCGCAGCGATCGAAGGCGCGAGCCGAAGAGTCCCAACAACGCCAGTGCGCCGACGCTCGCCGTGAAGTAGCCGCCGATCCCACCCCAAATGCTCGCGACGTTGAGGTTCGAGAAGAGCGTCCCGTGGACGTAGGGGTCGAAGAACATCTGCACGGCGTGAATCGAGATGTGCGCCGTGCCGTCGATCGCCGCGGTGTGGTGGCCCAGATTGGCGACCTTCGTGAAGTCGGCGAAGGGTACGAGGATGGGGAGCGACAGGAGTAGCCCGACGCCGCCGCCGATACCGAGGCGCCCGACGGCGCGGAGCCGGGAGTCTCGCGGCACTGAGAAGAGCCGCGTCGCCGCCCAGCCGAGGGCGAAGAGCCCGTTGAAGTACGCGACCTCAGGGAAGCCGGCGTAGAAGGCGAGTGCGATCGCTATCGCCGCGAGATACCAGCCCCGATTGTTCTTCGTCTGCGAGGAGTCGTAGATCATCTCGATGCCGAGCAGCAGCATGGGCAGGAAGGCGATGGGGTTCAAGACGGCGTTGCCGACCCACGAGAACGTCCCGTTCAGCGCGAACAGGCAGCCGGCGGCGGTGGCGAAGATGATCGGCACGCCGAGGCGCTTAGCGAGGAAGTACGTCGAGATGCCGGCGATGATCTCGAGGCTGATGTGGAACCAGAGGAGACCGGCCGGGAGCGCGAACCACAGTGTCAACGGGAAGAGTGACGCGGCCTGCATCTCGCCGGCGAGGGGCTGACCGAGGCCCTCGAAGTAGTTCCACCACGGGAGGTGGCCGTGCAGGAGGTCCATCGCCGAGAGATGGCCGAGCGGCTGCGTGATGAAGCCGACGTTCGGGTCGATCATCGGTCGGCCGCACGTGACGTGACAGATGATCGTCGAGATGCTCGCCGTCCACGAGATCGGGTTGATGTTCGACTCGCCGATCAGGTACAGACCGTTCCCGATCAGGACCACTGCCACGATCAACAGCAGTGGTGTGGTGGAGCGGGGAAGACGGCCGTAGAAGGTCGAGAACCGTTTCCACGCGGACGTCACGACTTCAGGCTACAAGAGCCGATGTATTGATCTCGGTGTCCCTAGCGCGGGAGATAGAACATCGTTTCGCCGAGCAACAGCAGCGCCTCGGGGAAGAACGGGTCCTTGAACGTGCCGAAGATATCCCAGCGCCGGATGAACCGATTGCGGTCCTCCAGCGGGTCGAGCGAGCCGCGCGAGGAGCTGACGTGGTGGATCAGTTGCACGTCGGGTGTGTAGAGCACGTAACTCGTGTCGCTCTGGGCGCGCAGACAGAGGTCGACGTCGTTCATGGTGACGGCCAGGCGTTCGTCCATGCCGCCGAGGGAGTCCCAGAACTCTCGGCTCACCATTTGGACCGCGCCGGTGACGGCGGCGACGTCGCGAGTCGAACGCGAGAACTGGTCGATGTGGGGGTAGTTGGAGTCCGTTCGAAAGTGCTGCGGATACGGCGAGATGACGATGCTCTCGTGCTCGCGCTTCCCGTATTGATCCAAGAGACAGGCGCCCACGATGCCGACGTCGGGTATCGCCGCGAGGGACACCATTCGTTCCAACCAGTCAGGCGTGATCAAGATCGTGTCGTTGTTGAGCGTCACGACGTAGTCGGCGCTGGAGTGCTGAACCCCGCGGTTGACGATCTTGGCGTAATTGAATGGTCCCGGACACGGGACGACCCGGTACTTCGAATCGGCGAAGTACGCCAGTGACTCGGGCTCGACCGAGTCATTGTCGAGGAGGATGATGTCCCAATTCTGGTAACTGGTCTTCTCCTCGAGGGCCTGGATGCAGGTGCGCACCAGGTCGATGCGGTCTCGCGTGGGAATGATGACGTCGATCGAGGGCTGAGGAGAGGGAACATCCAGTTTCCACTGCGCGAGACCGGGCACGCGTCCCGGCGCGACGTCGCCTTGCATGTCGCGACGCGCCAACGCGCGCTCGGTCACTCGACAGGTGTCGAGGTCGATGTGGTCGCGCAGGAACGCGATCTCCGGCCGTCCCGCGGGCAGCACCAGATTGACGTGGTGGAAGACGGCGTCGGCCTCGCGGAGCCGCAGATAGGCGTCGTGCTCGAAGGCCCACCCGGCGTCGAGATCGAAGCCGTCGACCTTGCGCAGTGTCGCCACGCGCACCAGCGCCGGTCGACCGACGACGTTGTAACCCAGCAGGGTATGGGGCGGGACGGAGTTGAACTTGAAGATCGGCGCGAAGATATTCGGTCCCGTCTCGTCGGCGAAGACCACGTCGTCGTCGACCGTCACGTGATTGAAGAGCGCACGAAGCGTCGTCGTGCGCTCGTCGTCACTGGTGGTGCGATCACACAGGAAGAGCCACGTGGTCGCCGCCGTGGTGAGCACTTCGTTGGCGGCCTCGATCGCTTCGGACGCGGGGTGTCGTTCGTCGACTTCGACGACGGTCACGTCGTCGATCGAGACCTCGTAGGAGGACAGATTCACGAAACGGATCGAGGTCTTGGGGGAGTAGTTGTAGGGAAAGATGACCGACTCATCTTCGAAGTCCGGCGCGTTGGCGAACTGCGCGGTGGCCTTGGCGGGTTCGTGGGTACGCGACGCGCGCAGTCGGCGGAAGAACTGAAGAATCGGTCGGCCGAATCGGCGCGCGAGTCGGTAGCGCCTCGTATCCTCGCCCAACATCTCACCGAGTACTCGCTGCCACCACTTGCCTGACATCCGGCGCATGTCGCCGTGGAACGCGGCCCAGCGTCGTCGCATCTCCTCGTCAGTGACTATTGGCTGGTCGGACTCGCCTGCGAGGTCGAATCGTTTGAAGGCTGGCACGCGGATGCTTTCGCTCGGGTACGTCAAACCTCGGAACCTCCGACGCCCATCAAAATTTAACGTCCGTGCACCGATCGTCTCGAGTATTGGTCGCGCGGCGTTCGGAACTCCCGAAATGACGTCTTGATGACTCAGGTTTCTCGACGAACAGCGTGTTACCTTGGCCTTTTCCATTTCGCACTCAACTAGCTAGGTGATTGTTCACAAGAAAGAGGACCGCGTGACCGAGGTCGCAGAACGCAACGAAGGCACTCCCACGACGAATCGGCTGAAGCCGGGCGTCCTCGGACTCTTCGACTCCATGATCATGGGCATCGCCGGCTCGGCGCCCGCGTATTCGATCGGCGCGACGACCGGTGTGCTCTTTCTCGCCGTCGCCTACGGCGGTCCCGCGTCGTTGCTGTACTGCGGCTTCTTCATGTTCGGCATCGTCTGGGCCTTCAGCTACCTCAGCCGTGACGACTCGCACGCCGGGGCGGCCTACTCGTGGGTGCGTCGGGCGATCCACCCGATCCTGGGCTACCTCTCCGGTTGGGCCCTCATCGTCTCGGCTCTGCTCTTCATGGTGATCGCCACGTTCCCGGCCGGTTCGAGCGTGCTGCGCCTCTTCTCCACGACGCTGTATCAAAAGACGTTGCCCGTGACGATCCTCGGCGCCGTGTTCTTCTTCGCGATGGTGGCGGCCGTCGCCCTCGGCGTGACGGTGACCGTGAAGGTCCAGGTCATCATGTCCTCGATCGAGGTCTTTCTGCTCCTGTTGTTCGCCGGCCTGGCGCTCTTTCACGCGCACCACGTCACGGCGTTCTCCTGGCACTGGTTCTCACCGTCGGTCTTCACGGCCGACCACCACGCCTCCACGTTCGTCGCCGGTGCGTTGATCGCCGCCTTCTACTACTGGGGCTGGGACGTCACGGCGAACCTCAATGAGGAGACCAAGAACGCGAAGCGGACCTCCGGTCTCGGCGGTCTCCTCGGCACGTTCGTCGTGTTCCTGCTCTTCGAGGTGTTCACCGTCGCCTCGAACATGACGTTGCCCGCGGCGACGTTGAAGAACTCGGGCAACGTGGCCGACTTCATGTACAACCTCGGCCAGGCGGCGTGGTCCGGCTTCGGCGGGAAGCTGCTCATCGTGGCGTTGCTGCTCTCGACCATCGCCACGCTGGAGACCACGCTCATCCAAGTGACGCGAACGCTGTTCACGATGGGCCGCGACAAGACCCTTCCCAAGATCCTGGGCACTACCCACCCGACGCGCGAGACGCCGTTCGTCGCGACCATGGTCGTCACCGTGCTGTCGTTGCTCTTCTTCGTCGGCAGTCAGTACATCGGCTCGGTCGGCAACATCCTCGTTGACGGCTACAACGCCATCGCCATCCAGATCTGCATCTACTACGGACTCGCCGGTTTCGCGGTCGTGATCCTGTATCGACACCAACTCTTTCGCTCGATGAACAACTTCATCTTCATCGGACTGTGGCCGCTGCTCGGTGCCGTCTTCATGTCGTACCTGTTCATCAAGTCCATTCCCGGACTCAACCGCGTGGAGTTGGTCGTCGGACTGGGTTCGATGGCGCTCGGACTCATTCCGATGGCGTGGTACTGGTACAAGGGCGCGCCGTACTTCAAGATGCCGGACAAGGTGGACCGGATCGCCCAAGAACTGGAACTCAAACAGATCGAAGAGCTCCTGTAACCGTCGAAGGGCGACGATCAGTGGCGAAGTTCTCGTTCCGGCGCAGAACGCGCGACCCGAAGTACGGCGTCGCCAAGGGCGTCGCCGTCTACACCGAAAAGGGATCCGGCGTGGAGCGCGACTGGGATGGACCTCTGGGCGACGAAGAGCGTCTGCGTCAATGGTCGCTCGACCACGGTGTCGAACTCGACGGGCATGCCGCGAGTCTCGCCGTCTTGGATTCGCGCCTCGATGAGTGGAACGCGGACCCGAGCCACCACGGGAAGGTGGACTTAGGTAACGAGGTCGGTCTGTATTTAGGGAACGTCATGCTCAGTGACGTGGCCGGCGCGCACTGGACGATCTGGCCCAATGGTCATCCCGTGATTGCCCTTGCGTCGGGGCGTGAGTTGGACGTGGTCGCGCTCGCCAACGAACGTCTTGTCCACTCCGGAACGAGCCTCCCGGCGCTGTTCGAACAGGCGCGCCATACCTAGACCGTCGAGACCTCTACCCGTCACAGGTAGTACCACGAAGTTCGCGAGGCGGTTACCTCCATGCCGATGTCTGCGAAATGCTGACAGTCTGTTGACCGTGCTGGCGTGCGATCTCCCGACGAGCGTTGTGTGACGTGACCGAATCTCTGCGTGTCGCGCGTTACCGTTTCGTCGCCACGTTCCGGGTTCGATGGACTGGATATCTCACCATCGTGCTGTTGGTCGGTCTGCTGGGTGGTCTCGCCATAGGTTCGATCGCCGGTGCCCGACGTACGCAGTCGTCGTTCGCCACACTCATGTCGAGAGCCAACTCCTCGCAGCTCTTTGGGCTGACCGGTGTCTACAACCCCACCATCGGACAGTCGGGGTATTCGCCGGCAACGATTAAGTCGATCGAGGGCCTTCGTTACGTCAAGGACGTGAAGTCGCTCGTCGACGTGAATCTTCTCCTACTGAACGCCAATGGCTCGCCCGACGTCGCGTCGGAGGGTTCGTCGATTGGCGGCAGCGTCAACGGCGAGCAGTTCAGTCAGGACCGCGTTCTCATCACGAACGGGCATCGACCGAACCCAAAGAAATTGAATCAGTTCGCCACGGACGCCGCCACCGCCAGAGAGTTGGGACTGCACCTCGGACAAGTGGTGACGGTGCTGGCGTACTCCAACCAGGAGAGCAATCAAGTGGCGAACTTGACTCCCTCACAAGTGGTGAAGAAGTTGAGACCGGTCCTCAGGTTCCGCGCGAAGCTGGTGAGCACCGGCGCGGTGCAGCCCCACGATCTGTTGCAGGACCAGGTCGATACGGGCAGCGGTTCGGTCGTCCTGTTCACGCCGGCTCTCACGAAGCGTCTCCTCGACTGTTGTGTCAATACCTCGATCAGCGCACTGCAACTCGATGGCGGCACGCTGCACCAGAACCAGGTCGAGAGCGAGATTCAGAAGGTCCTCCCGAAGGGTTTGCCCTTTGAGTTCACGGCGGTGTCCCAGATCGAGAGCACGGCCGCCCAGACTCTGCGTCCCGAGTCGATCGCACTGGACGTCTTCGGTCTCATCGCGGCGCTCGCGATGCTGGTCGTCGCCGGTCAGGTGATCAGTCGACGGCTCCGATTCAACGCCGCCGAACTCGCCGTGATCCGTGCACTCGGCGCGACGCCCATGACCACGGTGGTCGACGGACTCATCGGCATCGTCTTGTCGATCCTCGCCGGATCGCTGTTGGCGGGGATCGTGGCGATCGCGATCTCTCCCCTGGGACTGTTGGGTCCACTCCGGCCGTATCTTCCGAACGGTATCTACGTCGACTGGACGGTCATCGGTCTCGGCATCGTCGTGGCGGCGGTCGTCCTCTTCGCCGTGGCCGTCGTCATCGCGCTTCGTGTCGCGCCGCGCCGCACCGAGCGGCCGTGGGACCTCTCGAAGGCTCGAAGCTCCAGTGTGGCGCGAGCGGCGGCCAACGCGAACTTCCCGGTGTCGGCGGTGACCGGCATCCGCCTCGCCCTCGAACCGGGCGGTCGAAAGCAGTCGGTGCCCGTTCGCTCGGCCATCATGGGCACCGTCTTCGCGCTCATCATCGTGACGTCCACGATCACCTTCGGTGCGAGCCTGCACACCCTGGTGTCCAAGCCCTCGCTCTACGGATGGAACTGGACCTACGAGATGAACGGCGGCGGGGGACTAGGCGACATCCCCGCCAAACCGGCGGCGCAGTTACTCGACGCCGATACATCCGTGGCCGCCTGGTCGGGGGTCTACTTCGGTCTGTTGACGATCGACGGGCAGAACGTATCGGTCATGGGTGCCAGTCCCCACGCCCGCGTGGCCCCGCCGATCCTGACGGGACACGGCTTCGACGCGACGAATCAGATCGTGCTCGGCACCGCGACGCTCAACCAGCTCCATAAGCACATCGGCGACGACGTCGAGGTCAGTGCCGGAGGAACGATCACGACGCTCAAGATCGTGGGCACGGCGACGCTCCCCACGATCGGCGTCGGCGGCATCAACCACCTCGAGATGGGCAGCGGAGCGATCCTCTCCTTCCAGTTGATTCCGCTGGGCCAACGGAACCTGTTCGACGTGCCCGAGGGACCCAACGCCATCTTGGTGCGCGTCAAACCGGGGACGAACCATCGCGAAGCCTTGCGATCGCTGAGCGCGATCCTGATCAAGTTGGGCGGTAACAACAACGGCGCGCAGGCCCAAAGCGTGCAGCGGCCCGCCCAAATCATCAACTACGGATCGCTCGGTTCAACGCCGGTCGTGCTGGGCGCGGCGCTCGCCCTGGGCGCGGTCGTCGCCATGGGACTGACGCTCATCACCTCGGTCCGTCGACGACGGCGCGAACTGGCGCTCCTCAAGATCCTGGGTTTCACCCGTCGACAGTTAGCCGCCGCTATCTCGTGGCAGTCGAGCGTCGCGACGGCGATCGGCACCGTCATCGGTGTGCCGCTCGGCGTCGTGGCGGGACGAGTCCTCTGGGACCTCTTCGCCCGCGAGATCTACGCCGTCCCCAGCCCCGACGTGCCGCTCTCGTCAGTCCTCCTGGTCGTGGTGAGCGCGCTGATCCTGGCGAATCTCGTCGCCGCTATCCCGGGCCGGGTGGCGGCGCGAACGTCGACGGCGTTGTTACTGCGCGCCGAGTAACTACGTCGAAGGTGCGTCTCTGTAAAAGATCATCTCGGGATCGCCATCGTCGATTCCCTCGAGTCGGCCGCTGAATCGCCAGTGGTGCTTGGCCAACAGGGCGAGCATTGGGACATTGGACTCATTGGTGGAGGTGAATATCCGATCGGTCGACGACCGGCGCACGGCCTCCTCGAGCAAGGCACTCGCGATACCCCGGCGACGTTGGTCAGTGGCGACGGACAGCAGTTCGATGAAGTCGCGTCCGATGAAGCCACGAGAACGAAAGGACGCGAACGCCACGAGACTGTCGTCGAGAGCGAACACGAGTACTTCGCCCGAATGCACTCGAGCGGTGAGCAGCTCTACGCGAGCGTGACCAACCGGGGCCAGACGGTCCAGCGCGAGCACCGCGGTGAGGTCAGCGAGCGTGGCGTAGCGGACCGCGCCGTTCGAGAGGGTCATCGCCACATTCTGGCCTCTAGTGGAAATAGCATGCGACTTCATGGACGCGTCCGCTTCGTCACCACTCCCGGTTGGCCGCGTCGCACTGTTCAACGGCCCGCCGAGTACCGGCAAGACGAGCCTCGTACAAGCGTTGCAGGAGCGTGTCGCGGGTGCGTGGTTCCATCTGTCACTCGATGACTTTCGTGCCGGCTACACCGAACGGTCGTGGGACGGGCTTGACGGTCAACTGTTCGATCGTGTGTTGTCGGGATATCTCGGCTCCCTGCGCGAGATGGCGCTCAACGGCAACGACGTGATGGCCGAAGCCGTCCTTACCCCGGATCGCCGTGTCCTCTATGACTCCACTTTCCACGAAGTGCCAATGCTTCTGGTTAGCGTGAAGTGCGACCGCGAAGTTGCGATACGGCGCGAGGCCGCCCGGACGGATCGTCGACATGGTCCAATCGACTTGCCCGCGGGTGACTACGCCGCGGTGTACGAGGGGCTCGCCTACGACCTCGAAGTGGACACCACCACAGGCGAGCCGGGGGAGTGGGTGGACGTCGTGCTCCCTCGATTCGCGGTTCTCGAACCGTCGAGCTTCCGCGACCACGTGTTGTAGGCACGCCCACGCTCAACGCACCGCGATGTCAATGAGTGGGTGCAGGCCGGGACGTAACGCCCGAAGGATTCGCAGGAGGTCGTTCGCCGGAATGCTCACGCAGCCCACAGTCGGTTGACCATTACTGACGTGTAAGAAGATCGCCGAGCCCCGTCCCGGGATGACGGGGTTCCGGTTGTAGTCGATGACCGCGAAGTAGTCGTAGGACGGGACCGTCTGCCAGAGCGCCTCGGAGTCGCCACCGAAATCGGGTGACGTCCCGCAGGGCACGTGCACGAAGTGGTTGTAGAGCGCGGACGAGGACTGTTCGTCCCACCAGTCGCCACAGACGAGCCGGTGGTAGCGGTAGGCGACACCCGGATTCGCCAAGACGCCGTACATCGTCGATTGCAAACCGAAGAGACCCAGCGGCGTCGTCCCGTCGCCCTCCACGTGGTGGGCCGACAGACCGTTTCGGCCGATCAGCGCGGTGTACGGTCCGTCGGCGAGCCGAAGGCATCCGCCGCGACGGACGAAGAACTCCAGGGTCGCGCTCTGTGAGTGCGTGGAGCCCGCGACGACCGTGATCAACTGTCCAGACGACGCCGCGCCGGCGACGGCGTTGGCGAAGGTACTGCACGCTGGCGCGAGTCGCTCGCGTTCAACGGCTCCGGCGTTACTGGGCGAACACGTTGCGAGCGCGCTCGCGGCCAAGAGGAGCGCACTCAGGAGCCTTCTCAACCGCCGGTTGACGAGAAGTGCTGGTAGTCCGGTGAAGCGGTCCATCGTCCTCCCCAGAACCAGCCTACGGAAGCGAACGCGTCGTTCAGAACGCCGCCCGGCTCGGCCATCCCCGGGCGCACGTCGCGTCGATTGACGTACGCCTTACCGGCGACCGGCTGCGCGACGCCGTTGAACACGTAGGGGTTCTGTAGTGGGTTGACGTCGATCGCCTCGCCGTAGGCGTGGACGGACCACTGTTTCGGTCCCGTCGCGACGGCGTAGCGACAGTTGAACCCCGACGTGTTGTCCGCGGCCATGGATGCCGGGTCGTGACCGCCGAAGGCCGACTCGGGGATCATCGAATGCAGCGGAAAGTTGTTTTCGTACAGCGTCTCGAAGATCCTCACGACCGCCGACACCACCGTGGCGTTCACGACAATGGTCCCGACACGCGACCGCCCATCGAAGCCGACGTAGCGCAGGTGCAGCAATCGAAGTTGGCTCGGCGCGACGGGACAACCGGGCCGCCACGTCGCGCCTAGTTGTCCGGCGGTGACCCTGGCGACACTCGAGGTGAACGGCGGGAGCATGACGTTGGACGCACCGGCGTTCACGCCGAGAAACAGTGACCCGACTAGGACAGCAACGAACAGTGTGCCGCGGACCTTTTGATCGCCTCGCGCCGGGCGCGACGAAACGTTCAGCATTGCCAAAGAGTACCCCTCGCACTCTCAGAACTCCGTACGAACGGGATACGTCACGACACGAATTCGTAGGATGTCGACATGGATCTCGAAATTCAGGACCGGGCCTTTCTGATCACCGGCGGCACCGACGGACTCGGTCTCGCCCTGGCTCAACGCCTCGTCGCCGAAGGCGCACTCGTGGCCGTGTGCGGCCGAGACGAAGAGCGGCTCGAGCGCGCACAGGTGCTGTTGGGCTTGGACGCGCTGTGCTCAAAGACCGACGTGACGCACGCCGATCAACTCGATGAGTTCATCAGCGCCACGCTGACGCGCTTCGGACGACTCGACGGTGCCGTCAACAACGCCGGGCGAAGTGCCGGATCTCCCATCGCGACGTCCGATGACGACGAATGGCGCAGTGACTACGAACTGAAGGTGATCGCCGCGCTGCACGTCGCGCGCCAAGTGCTGCCCGCACTCGAGACGACTCAGGGCGCGATCGTCAACGTCCTGGCGATCCTGGCCCGTACCCCGAACGCCAATACGACGCCGACCTCGGCGTCGCGTCTGGCGGGCCTCGCATTGACGAAGGCACTGGCGAACGAGGTCGGCCCGCGGGGCATCCGAGTCAACGCGATCCTTATCGGTCTGATCGAGTCGGGCCAGTGGGTGCGGCGCGCCGAGGACGCGGGCGCGCCACTCGAAGAGTTCTACTCGACGATGGCGGCTAACTCGAAGATCCCCTTGGGCCGCGTCGGCCGTGCCGAGGAGTTTGCGGACCTCGCCACGTTCTTGCTCTCGCCACGATCGAGTTACGTCACCGGCGTCGGTATCAGCATTGACGGAGGGATGTCGCCCGTAATCTGATCGTTCGTCTCGACCGTCACGGCGTTCGAAAGCTCGACGGTGACCGGTAATAGATTTGACGAGGAGCGGGGAGCGATGACCTTCAACCTGGCAGAACTGATGGAAGCGCGACACGGCGACAACTTCGCCCTGCACGCCCAGTTCCTCAATCCGCAACTCACGAAGGTCGTGACGACACTTGGATTCGACCGCTTCTATGAGCGCGGCGAAGGCTGCTATCTCATCGACGACGAGGACAATCGCTATCTCGACATGTTGAGTGGCTTCGGCGTCTTCGCCCTTGGGCGTTCCCATCCGGTCATCAAAGACGCCCTGCACCAAGCGCTCGGCGCGGACCTGCCGGGCATGGTGCAGATGGACTGCGCGCTCCTGCCGGGCCTCTTGGCCGAACAGCTCATCACCCGGAGCCCGAAGCAGATCGAACGACTCTTCTTCTGCAATTCGGGCGCCGAAGCCGTCGAGGCGTCGATCAAGTTCGCTCGCGCGAGCACCGGTCGGCGTCGCATCCTCTATCACGCGCACGCCTATCACGGTCTCACGATGGGCGCCCTCGCCGTCAACGGTTCGGCGGACTTTCGAGAAGGTTTCGGTCCGCTGTTGGCGGACACGACCGAGATTCCCTTCGGCGACCTCGACACGCTCGTGCGAGAACTCAAGCGTGGCGACGTGGCGGCCTTCATCGTCGAGCCGATTCAGGGCAAAGGTGTCTACGAGCTCGACGCGCAGCGTTGGCAGGAGCTCGAGAACGCCGTGCACGGCGCGGGTGCGCTGTTCATCTGCGACGAAGTACAAACCGGACTCGGACGAACCGGGGCGTTCTACGCCTTCGAGCACTACGGACTGCGCCCGGACATCATCACCATCTCCAAGGCGCTGTCCGGTGGCTACGTCCCAGTCGGCGCCATGTTGACGAGTGACAAGATCCTGCGGGGAACCTACAGCTCCATGGACCGCGCGATGGTGCATTCGACGACGTTCAAGAACAATCCAATGGCCATGGTGGCGGGACTGGCGACGCTGACGGTCTTCGACGACGAGCACATCGTCGAGCACGCGGCGGCCATGGGCAACGTGTGGCGTGTGCGACTCGAAGAGTTGGCGTCTCGACACGAGTTCCTCCACGTGATTCGCGGACGGGGTCAGATGATCGGCATCGAGTTCGGTCGGCCGACGTCTCGCGGTGCGCGACGTCGTTGGCGACTTATCGAGGCCACCCGCACGGCGATGTTCACGCAGACCCTCGTCGTGCCGCTCTTCCATCGCTACCGGATCCTGACCCAGGTGGCCGCCGACAACATCAACGTCATCAAACTGCTGCCGCCCTTGATCGCCGGGGAGACCGAGGTCGACCTGTTCATCAGCGCGCTCGATGAACTCCTGAGTGAAGCCGAACGCAGCGGAGCCTCTCTCGTCGAGTTCGGCGTGACGATGACCAAGGGGATCCTGCGTCGTGCGCCGTCGTCGAAGCGGGCGACGGCGCCGTCGTGAGTTTCGAACTCCGGAAGAGCGATCGCGTCGTCGTCACCGGTGCGGCCGGCTTCATTGGTTCGGCCGTCGTTCGTGCGCTGATCGCGCGCGGCGTCAACGTGGTCGCCCTGCTCGAACCCGGCGCCGTCACTTCGAACCTCGACGGACTCGATGTCGAACGTCGAGAGGTCGATATCACCAAGGCAACGCAGTTAGTCGGCGCCTTTGACGGCGCGAGGTTTTGTTTCCACCTGGCGGCCAAGTTCGGCTTCTGGCCCAAAGACTCCACGTCGTTCTACGACGTCAACGTGCGGGGGAGTCAAAACGTCGTGCGTGCCGCGACCGACGCGGGCGTCGAACGTGTCGTCTTCACGTCGACCGTGGCGACGCTGGGACTCTGGAAGACCAAGGACGGGCGTCCGTCGAACGAGGACGACGTCGCCGACATCTCTCACCTCTACGGGAACTACAAACAGACGAAGTACGTCGCCGAACACGAAGTCCTGCGGCTCGCGGCGCAGGGCGCGCCGGTGGTGCTCGTCCTACCGACGATGCCCCACGGCCCGTTTGACCATCGACCGACGCCGTCGGGCAAGGTCGTCCTCGATTACCTGAACGGCCGAATGCCCGGTTACGTCGACACGGCGATGAACGTGGCCCACGTGGACGATCTGGCCCAGGGGCACCTGCTCGCGTTGGAGCGGGGGCGACAGGGCCGTAGCTATATCTGTGGTGGTGACAACATCACCATGGCGCAACTACTGCGTACGCTCTCCGACCTGACCGCACTTCCGTCGGCCGATCGCCGATTCCCCTCCGTCTTTCCCATGATCGCGGGCTACGTATCGAGCTTCATCGAGGGCGACGTCATGGGTCGCGAGCCGCGCGTCCCGCTGGAGGCGGCGCAGATGGCGGGGACGACGATGACGTTCAACGATTCGCGAGCGCGCGACGAGATTGGCTACACGTCACGGCCGGCGACCCAGGCGCTGTTTGACTCCGCGCGGTGGTTCGTGGAGCACGGTTACGTCAGCGCCGAACGAACCAAGCTGATTTCGTGGCGTCCGCCGACGTCACACTGACGCGTTCCCCGTAGGGGCGGCGGACCGTTACGTGAGTTGGTACTTCACCTTCGGCGCCGTCAGCGAGATCTTCTCGTTCCACTGACTGAACTTGAGTGTGCCGAGGTGTCCGCTCACCAACTGCGTCACTTCGACCGGCAGAGGTTTGGACGTCGTACTGACGTACATCGTCTCCGGATAGGCCGATTCGAGGGCGGACTTCACGGACGTGCCCTTCAAGACGTCGACTTTGACACCGGAGAGCGTCGACGGCGAGCCCGCGCTGACCGTTTTGGTCATCGTCACTTCGGCCATGCCGGTCGAGATGGTCAGACCCTGGGCTACCTGCGCGAAGTACGAACTTCGCTTCGTGATCTCGAACCACGAGTTGGCGAGTTCGTTGGCGACTGACTTCGAGAACCCCATGTAGGTGACGAGAATCGTGGCGTCGCCTTTGACGTACAGCTTCCCGGCAATGAGCTCGGCCGTCACGGTGTTGCTGTAGCCCTGGCGAGTGAGCGTGATGGTCTGGCGACCGGCGGAGGCGCCGGCGTCGGTGACCTGCGTGACGCGTTGACTTGACGTGGTCGCCGTGGCGGTGACTCGCACGGACGACTCGGCTGCGGCGTCGGCGATCACGGTCTTCATCTGCGAGTACGCCGAGGTTGACGCTCCGGAGGCGATATTCGTCGCAACCAGGAGTGCGACCGTGATCACAGTCGTGAGGAGAAGTCGGCGAATCATCCATTCCTTTGTCGTGCAGCACGCGTCGCAAGCGAGTGCGCTTCACTCAAATCGTACGCGACGTCGTATTCCCAACGGTCGTCAGAGACCGCGGTGCGACGAAGATCAAGAGACCCGTTCATCCAGTTGACGCGCTCGAAGAAGGAGGAAGTCACGTTCCACCTGATTTTCGGTCAACATCGCGGCCTCTTCGAATGACGAGCGTGCTTCCTCGAATCGATCGAGTCGCTCGAGGCAGTCGCCGCGGGCCGCGGCGAGGTACGGGTACGCGCTGAGCTCGGGGTCGGTGCTCAGGGTGTCGATGGCCGCGAGTCCGGCGAGTGGTCCCGTCGCGAAACTGATGGCCACGGCGCGGTTCAGCGCGACGACGGGTGAGGGCCACGTTTCAAGAAGGAGATCGTAGAGTCCGACGATTTCAGTCCAGTCCGTTTCGTTCCAGTGCGGCGCGCTGGAGTGCACGGCGGCAATCGCGGCCATCAGCGTGAACCGTCCGGGCCGACCTCGGCGGATTGATTCGCTGACCAAGGCCAGACCCGCGTCAATCGAGTCGCGATGCCACAGTGACCGATCTTGGTCGGCGAGTGCGAGGAACTCTCCGGTGGCGCTGGTCCGTGCCGCCCGGCGCGAATCAGTCAGGAGCATCAGGGCCAGCAGGCTCGCGACTTCGGTGTCGTCGGGCAGGAGGGCGCGAAGCATGCGGGCGAGGTCCAGCGCTCGTTCGACCAGGTCGACCTTCGAGAGTTGGTCGCCGACGGGTGATGTGTGGCCCGTGGTGAAGAGGAGGTGAGTGACCAAGAGGACCGCGTCGGTGCGCCCACGCAGTTCAGCGCGTTCCGGGACTCGATACGGTATCCGCGCTAGGGCGATCTTCTTCTTGGCGCGCGTCAGACGCGCCGCCATCGCCGACTCCTTGACCAAGAACGCCTTGGCGACCTCAGTAGTGCTGAGACCGCAGAGCATCCGCAAGGCGAGCGCGACCTGCGTGTCGAGGGCCAGGCTCGGGTGACAACACGTGAAGATGAGGCGAAGCCGATCGTCCTCGAACTCACCGTCTGCGACTGACGGCGCATCGTCACCCGCGTCGATGACGAGAAAACGTTGCGAACGAACCGCGACATCTCGGCGACGCCCGACGTCGATTGCCCGACGCCGGGCGACCGTCGTGAGCCACGCGCCGGGATTCGTCGGGATACCCTGTTGGCCCCAGGTCGTCAGGGCCTGCGCGAAGGCCTCCTGCACGCATTCCTCGGCGACGTCGAAATCGCGGGTGATGCGGATCGTGGCCGCCATCACGAACGCCCACTCGTGTCGGTGAGCGTCCGCGACGGCGGCTGAGACCGCGGAACGTTGATCGTCGTTGCTTATCTTCAGCTCATGTCTCGAATCGGACGAACTTCGACACCACCGAAGTTGGCGGGCACGTCCTGGGCGATTGCGAGCGCCCCGTCGAGGTCGTCCGCCTCGATGACGTAGTACCCACCGATCGCTTCCTTGGTCTCGGCAAACGGTCCGTCGGTCGTGACCGACTCACCCGAGCCGTTCTTGCGAATCGACGTCGCCGTCATCGAGGGCTCGAGGGCGTTGCCGCCGCGCAACGACGCGCCGTGCTTCTGACCGAAGCTGTCGTGCTCTCCGTGGATCCGATTCAAAGTCGCTTCGTCCGCCGTGGCGAAGGACGCTTCCTTCTCGTAGATCAAAACCAAATACTGCGCCATGACTGCTCCTTTTGGGGGTTCCGTGCGAACCTCTCATCATCATCGACGTCGTGACCTCGTGCGAATCGACAACATATTTATAGATGCCGAAGGAATCGCGTTTCGAGACACCGGGATTAGGTTGTTGCAGCACTGGCTTACCGGGCGAGAGGACCGAGGAATGACTTCGAAAAGGTGGACCGCCTTCGACATGCCCGATCTTTCGGGCTCGACCGTCGTCGTCACCGGCGCGTCGAGTGGCATCGGACTCGAGACCGCGCGCGAACTCAGTGCCCACGGCGCGAGGGTGATCCTGGCGGTCCGCGACGTCGACAAGGGCCGTGAAGTCGCTCGAGACTTTAAGGGAACCTACGAGGTCCGCGAGCTCAACGTCGCCGACCTCGACTCGGTCCGGGCCTTCGCCGACGGCTGGACGGGTGATCTCAACGTCCTGATCAACAACGCGGGAATCATGATGGCACCGGCGTTTCGCACGATCGATGACTTCGAACTGCACATCGGCACGAATCATCTCGGTCCGTTCGCACTGACCAATCTGCTGATGCCCCATATCACCGACCGCGTCGTGACGGTGTCGTCGATCGTGCATCGACGGGGTCGGATCCACTTCGAGGACCTGCACTTTGACTCGCGGCTCTACGACTCGATGACCGCATATCGGGATTCGAAGTTGGCCAATCTGTTGTTCACGCTCGAACTGCAGCGTCGACTCAGCGAGGCGGGGAGTCCGCTTCGCGCGATGGCCGCTCATCCGGGCATCGCACGCACGAACCTCGTCGGCCACGTCCGGGGCGTCGACGGACTCGTGGCCAGACTGACGCTGCAACTTTTCAACAGCGCCTCGAAGGGCGCGTTGCCGACCCTGTACGCCGCGACCGAGGACATTCCCGGTGGTAGTTACGTCGGCCCGCACGGGATCGGACACCTGCGGGGCTATCCCGTCATTCACTCGACGTCCCGTCACGCCCAGGACGCCGACGTCGCTCGCCGACTCTGGGACGTCTCGGCGCAACTCACGCAGACCGGCCAGTAGCGCGAATACCCGTCCGGCACCGTCGATTCAACACCTGTCGGTGTCCGGGAGCGAACTTTTGTTGTTCTCCATTTGTCATTCGGCATGGTGCGATTTGACCTACATCTCGTACAGTTTTTTCGGTTCGCGTTCGCCCTGGTCGGGGGTGGAACAGGGCGCGAACGGGCTTCACGATCTGTAAATCCGACCGGTTTTCGTAGTCGGCAACATCTGCCTACCTATGGACCTAGCAAGGGAGGACCATATGACAATCCGCAGAATCGTGATTGGCTTCGGCCTCGCGGTGATGGCTTTCGGCATCTGGACGCTCGCGCGTGCGCACTCACAGGTCGGCACGTGTAGCGCGAGCAGCCCGACGGGTGCCGCAACGCGCTCGGGCATCGACTCGGCCTGCGTGCAGACCTTGATGTCCTACTCCCTTGGTTTCGTATTCGTTGCCTCGGGTGTCATCATCGCCATCATCGCCTTCACCATGATCGCCAAGCAGCAGCGCATCGACCTGCACAGTGAACTGCGCGCCGTGCCTCGAACCTGGGGAAAGCGGGAGTACGCCACGACGAGCAACGGTCTCGAACGCTCGTCGGGCGCCGAACCCCGGTCGCTCTACGTCGTCAAAACTGGCTGAGCACCTAGTCCGCGGGTTCGCTCCACGGGGTCGCGTCGGGTTCCCTCGTGGACTCTCGGGTGACGCTGCTCTCCTCCTGTTCGAAATCGACCAGCACTGACTGCGCGACGAATCGCTGGCTCTGACGCGCGAGCGCGGTGAGGACCGCTTCGTCGGCCGGTGTAAAGGGTGGCGTGAGCGATCGTGGATAGAGGTGGCGCGCCTTGACGACGTTGATCTCCGCGCAGATCAACGTCACCTCGGCCGCGATGAAGAGGAACGACACCAGGCCGAGGATGCTCCCGAAGTAGCCGTAGAGCTGGCTCGCGTGTCGTAGTTCGTGGCCGACGAGCCACGTGCCGAGGTACTGCAGCGCGCTCCAGGAGAGCGCGGCAGTGACCGCGCCAACCATGAGCGTCCTCGTCGTGATGGAGTTCGGCGTGAGGATCCGAAAGCCGAGCCAGAACAGCGCGACGTTGACGATGAGCCCGACGACGACGGCGACCGCTAGCAGCCAGAACGCCCGGCCGCCGAACGTGACGAGTCCGGCCAACGCTGTGGAGAGCACGACGTCAAGTACCAGGACCCCGAGGAACTCAAGTCCACGTCCGACGCGGCGGACGAAGTGCGGACGATTGAGTTGGGGCACGTTCCACACGTCGGCCATCGCCCGTTGGCCGGCCTTGGTCACACCGAGCGAGCCCCAGAACAGTCCCACGAGACCGACACCCAAGCCGAGCCCCTTGGCCTTCAACTCCGAGATGGCGTCGTGACCGTCGAGTTGCTTGCCCACGACCGGGAACTGGTTGAGCGCGGAGTGGATGATGCGGCTGCGAAGCGACGGATCGTGGCTGAAGAGCAACCCGAGCGCGGTGAAGAGCACCAGGAGCAGTGGAAACAGTGAGAGCACGCCGTAGTACGCGAGCAGCGCGGCGAGCGAGGGGCCGCGGTCCTCGACGTACTTCTTGGCGACGCCGACGACGAAGGCCGCGAAGGAGTGACTCTGTTGGTACGCGTCAAATCGACGAATGAGCTTCTTGATCAGGTCCATCCCTTCGTCCCAGCGACCACAAACTTAATGGACGCCTCGAAACGCGATGAAGGTTTCGATCGGCGGCACGAGGAAATGGCGTCGAGGAAACGATCCGCGACTGAACTTATGATTGGCCCAATGACGATCGACCTCGTCCCGAGCTCCGAAGCGTTGCCCGACGTCCTGCCGACGGAGCGACTCCTCGTTAACGGCATGGCCATTCCTGAATTACGAAAGAACTATCGACACATCGAGAACTGGCGCAACGTGCGCGCCGTCACGATGGTCTGGCTCTGGACGGCGGCACTGGCCTATCTCGGCGTTCGCTTCGGCCTGTGGGCGGCGCTCGCGGTCTTCATCCTCATGGGACCGATGCACGCACGTTTCGCGATACTGATGCACGAGTCGGCCCACAAGCTGATGTTCTCGAACAAGCGGGCGAATGACTGGGTGGGGAAGTGGCTGATCGCCTATCCGGCGATGGTGCCGATCTCGATCTACCGGCGCGCGCACTTCGCGCACCACCGCGAGGAGTTCGGTCCGGAAGAGCCCGACATGGCCTTTTACAACGGCTACCCCTGTGAACCGAGTGACCTCCGGCGCCGACTGCTGCGCGACGCGATCGGCATCTCGGGTTACAAGAACTTCATGTCGATCCTCAAGGCGACGACCAAGTCCCAGAGCCGAGTCATCGCGTGCTCGATCCTCGCGGTCCAGGCCGTGCTGTTCGGTCTGTTCTGGCTGGGGACCGGCGCGTGGTGGTCGTACCTGCTGTTCTGGTGGCTGCCGTGGATGACGCAGTGGCGCGTGCTCAACCGACTCCGGGCGATCGCCGAGCACGGCGGGATGCTGAAGAGCGACGACCGGCGACTCACGACGCACAACGTGCGACAGCACTGGTTGGCCCGTTTCTGGTTCGTTCCCTACAACACCGGCTGGCACCTGGCGCATCACGTCGACATGGGCGTACCGTGGCACAACTTGCCCGCGTATCACCGCGAACTCCTGTCTGCCGGCTACGTGACCGCCGACATCACGTTCGAGAACTACTTCCAACTGTGGCGCAGCGCCACGGCCCTCGCCCGATCCTCGCGCTCCTAACGCTCAACCTCGCGGGTGGACGTCGCAGCCATACGGTAAGAATGCGTGCAACATCGACATAGAGGAGTGAAGGTGGGAGTGATAACCAAACTGGGCGCGGTATCCCTGAACTGTCCGGATCCGCACGTACTGGCCGTGTTTTATTCGACGCTGCTGGAGAAGGAGATCTCGTTTGAGTCCGAAGACTTCTCCGCGATTCAGCTGGATAATCTCTGGCTCTCGTTCCAAAAGGTCACTGATTTCAAGCCCTCCACGTGGCCGTCGAGTGAGACACCGTCGTTGGCCCACCTGGACTTCGCCGTCAGCGACCTTGAAGCGGGCGAGGCCGCGGCCATCGCTGCCGGTGCGACCTTGGCCCCGGTCCAGCCGGACCGAGATCGGTGGCGCGTTCTTCTCGATCCCGCCAGTCACCCGTTCTGCGTCACCGTGCTTATCCCGGACTGACGTCGGCGAGTCCGAATCGCCATCAATCAGACCGATTCGGGCCGCGGGACTGCGCCGCCGGAAAGAAGTGGGTCATTTCGCGAACCTTTCCGACCGTTCCGGAGTCTTTACACATGTGCACCGATTTGTGGATTCTCGACGCCAACCAAGGACCGCGTAGGTGAGTGACCTGGTCGACGTCGACGAGCTACGAACCTGGCTCGAAGACGGCTACGCGAGTTCGGTGCGCACCGCGTATTTGATCTTGGGCAATCGACCGGACGCCGAGGACGCGGTGCAGGAGTCGTTTCTGCGCGCGTGGAAGTTCCGAGACTCTTTGGTGACCGGTGCGAGCTTCAAGCCCTGGCTCTATCGGGTCGTCGTCAACACGTGCAACTCGAAGTTGCGCAAGGAGATTCCCCATCGCATCCGACGTCACGCCGAAGAAGAGCTCGACGACGTCGCTGTCATCGAGGACCGAATCGGGCAGGTGGCGCTCGCCAACGACGTCAGGACCGCACTGAAGGACCTGCCGGCACATCTGCGCATCGTGATCGTGCTGCGCTACTACGCCGACCTCTCCGAACTCGACATCGCCACCGTCATCGGCCGTCAACCGGGAACGGTCAAGTCGCGCCTCAATGAGGCGCGACACCGACTCGCCCTCCATCCGGCCCTGCAAACGGAGGCGCCGAGTTCGATCAATTCACGTAAGGAGAACCGATCATGAACACGTTCGACGAAGAAGCGTTACAACGAGCACTTCGAGAGGCGGCCGACGGATTCTCGGTCTCCGATGGAGCGGTCGAACGTATTCTCGATGAGGCCCGTCATGAACCCGGTGACGAACGGCAATCTCGGATTCGCGCGTTCATTCAACGCACGGGCGCAACGCGGTCGACGCTGTTGGCCGTCGCGGCGTGCGTCGTCGTCCTGGGCGTCGCCGTACCACTCTTTAGGGCCGAGAGTCCCGGACCATCGCGGAGCGCCCTCGAACATTCTCCACTCGCAAAGAAGAGTGCGTCATTCGGCGCAGCAGCTTCCCCATCCACCCCGATTCTTGGCACCGCAACTGGAACTGGCTTCACGTCGGGTCAAGTCGTCAACGAGTCCGGGCAAGTCGTCAATACATCGTCCAACCAGCTGAGTGTCACTTCCGACAAATCATTCAAGGCATTGAGTACCTCGGACGTCAGCTCGTTACGCGTCGAGGAAGTCGGCACGATCCAGTTGACGGTTGGCGACACGAAGTTTCAGTCGGCACTGACGCAGTTGACCGACTTCGCCACCACCGACGGTGGGTTCGTCGTCAGCACGGAGTCTCATATCGGCAAGAAGTCGTCGCACACGTACTCGACCGGCACGATCGTCCTCTCGGTTCCCGAGCACCACTTCACGATGCTCGTCGATCAGGTGCGACACGCGGGAGTGGCGACGTCCGTCGTGACGTCGGCCAACGACGTCACCGGTCAGTACGTCGACCTTCAGGCCCGGATCAGGGCGTTGCAGGTGAGCCGCACGCAGTACCTCAAGATCATGACCCGGACCAATTCGATCGGGGGCATCCTCGCAGTCCAGGATCAGCTCAACACGATCCAGAGCCAGATCGAACAACTTCAGGGACAGCTGAACCTGCTCAACACCGAGACAACCTACGCCACGCTGACCGTCTCGCTGAGCGAGACCGGGCACGTCCTCGCGACGACCAACCACAAGTTGATGGGCGTGGACAAGGCGTGGCACGAGTCGCTCCACGGCTTCGCAGCCGGCGTCGAGTGGCTGATTCGGATAGCCGGGCCGCTGCTCTTCGCCCTGTTGCTGCTCGCGGCACTCTTGCTACTCGGACGCTGGACGTGGCGCGCGACGGAACGTCGACGCAATCGCATGAGCTAAGTCGGCGCCCGCAACTGGATTCGAGTGCTGAAGGGACCTGGCGCTACGCTCGCGTCGTGAGCGGTGTCACTCCGGATCAACGTCCGACGGGCCAGGGAAAGTCGTCGACGAAGCACGTGCGCGCCATCTGCATGGACTTACCGCTCGTGGTCGAGCGCCTCAGTCACGGCGAGGCATCGTGGTTCATCAACGACAAGAAGAACTTCGTCGCCATGTCGGATCACCACCACGATGACCGGGTCTCGGTGACCTTCGCGGCCGGTGCGGGCGTGCAGGAGTCGCTCGTTGAAGAAGACCCCGAGCGGTACTTTCGACCACCCTACGTTGGTGGACGAGGATGGGTCGGCGCGTACCTCGATGGACGTGACGAATCAAGTTCTCCCGACTGGGATCGGCTCGGGGATCTGATCGTCGACGCGTGGCTTCTCGTCGCGCCACCCAAGATCCGCCTGCTGCTGACGTCAGAGCCCTAGCGCGGGAGCTCTTGCGCAACGCTCAGGTCGAGCGACCCTTGCCCTCGGCCACGTAGTGACGTTCGCCGGCAGTGTCGAGCCACACTCGCATCACGCGATTCGTAGAGGGGTCATTGAAGACTTCATCGGTGCGGCGCCAGTCAGATTTCGCCCGGTCCGATTCTCCGTGGCGACGAAGCGTGATACTGAGGATCGCGCAGATGGCCAACACGACCAGGATCACGGCGATGACCGGATTCATGATTCGCTACCCCGTCTTTTTGAAGGTGACCACAGTGCCGTAGGCGACGATCTCGGTCAGGGTGTTGCCGACTTCAGAAGAGTCGAAGCGCATCGAGACGATGCCTTCGCCGCCGATGAGCTGCGCGTTCTCGATCATTCGGTCCAACGCGTGCCGACGGCTGTCCTCGACGAGGCGGGTGTACTGCTTCACCTCACCGCCGGCGAGCGATTTGAGACCGGCGCCGATGTTTCGCGCGATGCCCATGGACCGGACGACGACGCCGAAGACCATGCCCAGGCTGCGGTCGATCTCGCGTTCGGGGAATCCCAGCGCCGTGGTGATGGGGAACTGCGAACCACCGGGTTGGCCGTAGTGCGGCGATTGGTCGGACATCGTGTCCTCCGATTCTGAAGCCCCAAAGACCATGGATTCGACCTTACATCAGGACTGCGACGAGTCGCCGTCGTGCAGCGCTTAGTCGGTCGTGTCGACGATCAATACCGAGGACGCCGCGCCGTGGGCGACGGAGTTCGGCACGCTGCCGAGGACCCGACGCACGCCCTTCATGCCCCTGTTGCCGACCACGATCAGGTCGACGCCGAGTTCATGGGCCTTGGCGATGAGCACGTCGGCCGGATCACCCTGGGCCGAGTGCAGTACCGGTTCCACGCCGTGTTTCTTGGCGATGAACGACAGCGTCTGAAGGAGCGCCTGGCCGTCGTCTTCGCCGGTCCCGTCCTTGAACTCCGGCGAACTGCTGTTCACGACCAATGGAGATCCGATGGCCGTCACGATGTGCAGTGTGCCCTTGGACATCGCGGTGAGTTCACACGCGGTCTCGACCGCACGCCGCGCCGTCGATGAATCATCGGCCCCTACCAAGATGACGTCGAACATGCTGACTCCTCGAGTTGCTGCGACCAACGAGGTGCTTTCACCTCCGCACGAAGAATAGTTGGTGATTCCTGCGAGGTACCGAATGAGACGCACGGGCGATGAGTCTCGCCGCTACGGCAGCTCTTCCGATGACGACGTGTGCGCGTCGTCCAGACCCGCCTCCTTCAGCCACTTCCAGTGCATGCGACCGTGGTCGGCATTGGCGCCCAAGACGCCGCCGACGGTCCCGTCGGCCCACGGCGCGGACGGGAGTTTCTCCACGAGTTGGGCGTCGCTGAGTTCGGCGATGAGCTGCAACGTCGCGCCCCGCGCGGCGGACGTCAGAGCGACGACCTCGCTGAACGTGTCGTCGTGGTGAGCGACCTGCCAGCGCTCGGTATCGGCATGAACGAGTTTCATGATCTCTTCGCGCGCTCGGGGCTGACCTTCGTCGTCGTAGGATGATGCCGATCGGGTTCGGATCGCCCTCGAAGTGACGGACGCACCATGGCGTTGAAATTGCGTTCGATCAGCGCCAGATGGGCGAGGTGATCGAGGGCGCGTCCAGTGATTCTCCGGATCGTGCTCGCTCTTGGTGAGGGGTTGGCGCAGCTGATCGTCAGTGAGTCCCTGGTATTTCGCGAGGAGCCAGTTCGACCCTCGTTGAGCTTGATCTCGAGTTCGACTCGGTTCATCTCGCCCCCTTCGGTGGTGCCCACCGTAGGACACGGGGGAGCGTTGAATGGGCACCGAATATATTTGCCTGCTGGCAAGCAACTACTGATAGACTGGTGTCATGTCCGATGCCACCCGAGAGCCGACCGAGAAGGAGCGCCAACTCGCCGAGCACCTGCGAGTCGCACTCGGGCGACTCAATCGGAGCCTTCGACTCACGCACGTCAACAAGGACCTCTCCTCGAGTCAACGCGAGGTGCTGATGGCGATCGCCCGTGCCGGGACCATTCGACTTTCGGAACTGGCGCGAGAGGAGGGCCTCAATCCGACCATGCTCTCGCGCATCGTGGGAAAACTCGAAGCCACCGGCATGGTCGACGCGAACCAGTGACCCTCAGGACGCCCGGGTCATCCACCTGTCGGCGACGCCCGATGGCCTCGCGCTGCGCGAGACGATTCGCGGTGAGCGCACCGACGCGCTGCTCTACGCGCTGCGAAGTCTCTCCAAGGACGAGAAGCAGGCACTCAGTCACGGCGACGCCGGCGCTGGAGACGATCGTCGCCACGCTGCGGGACCACGACCAATGAACGTCAAGGTCTCGGCGCGACGGACGTTCTCGTCACTCTCCAACGGCAACTACCGCAAGTACTTCTTCGGCCAGACGACGTCACTGATCGGCACGTGGATGCAGATGACCGCCCAGTCGTGGTTGGTCTTCACCCTGACGCACTCGGCCACGGACATCGGCTTCGTCGTGGCCCTCCAGACACTGCCGGTCCTTCTCCTCGGCCCGTACGGGGGAGTGGTCGCCGATCGCGTCGACAAGCGCCGACTCATGATCGTCTTGCAGGCGGCGATGGGCGTGCAGGCGGCGGTCCTGGCCGTCCTCTCGCTGACCCACGTCGTCACGTATCATCGACGTCTGCGTCCTGGCGATCGTGCTGGGACTGAACAATGCGTTCGAGAATCCCTCTCGACAGTCCTTCATGATGGAGATGGTCGGCCCGAAGGAACTCCGTAACGCCGTCAGTCTCAACTCGACCATGAACAACGTGGCGCGCGCCGTCGGGCCGGCCGTCGCCGGCATCCTCATCGCCTCCTTCGGTGAAGGGTGGTGCTTCGCACTCAACGCGGTGAGTTTCGTGGCGGTCGTGTTCTCGCTCATGATCATGGATCTCTCGACGCTGAACCCGAGCTGTGCCCACCGAACGCGCCAAGGGTCAGCTGCGCGAAGGTTTCCGCTACGTCGCCGCGACGCCGAAGCTGCTGTACCCACTCATCATGATGGCGCTCGTCGGCATGCTGGCCTACGAGTTCCAGGTGACGTTGCCGATCGTCGCGGGTCGGGTCTTTCACGGGAACTCCGAGGACTACGGCTTGATGATGGCGTCGATGGGCATCGGCGCGGTCATCGGCGGACTCTGGACCGCGTCCAAGGGCAAGACCGGTACTCGGGCGATCACTCGAGCGGCGCTGCTCTTTGGCGCCTTCATCACCCTGGCGGCGCTGTCGCCCATGATCGGCATCGAGTTCGTCGCGCTCGCCCTCGTCGGTTTCGCGAGCGTCTCGTTCCTGTCGATGACCAATTCGACGTTGCAACTGCAGACCGATCCCCAGATGCGCGGGCGGGTGATGGCGCTCTGGGCCGTCGCCTTCATGGGAACGACACCCATTGGCGGACCGCTCATCGGATGGATCACGAGTGAAACGAGTGCCCGAGTCGGCCTCGGAGTCGGCGCGGCGTCGTGCTTCGTCGCGGCGGGCATTGGTTGGCTCACCATTGCGACGCTTCGCGAAGCCTGATGTCATCACTACTCCGACGGTCGACGATCCGAATCTCGGCGAACCGCTCGTCGTCGACTGAGGATTGAGCTCGGCGACCTTGAAGAGTGCTGTGCTTGGTCTGACGCCTTACGCGGGCAGAATCAAGGTCGCTCCGGTGAGATCCAGGTAGTCGGTCGCGAGTTGCTCAAGGTCGACGCCGGCGAGAAATGCCTGTGAACCGAGATGCTCCGGCCAGATGACGACCCACGCCTCTTCCACCAACGGGGTTCCGCCGACACTGCCATTCCAGAACGATGGGGCGAACTCCGTCTCCTGCGCCCAGGTGATGAACTTGACGTCGGGCGCGTAGCCGCCACCGAGGACCGCGTGTCCGCCATCGATCGGTGAACCCGATACGTCAGACCACGCCTGGCCGTTCGAGAACTCCTGCTGGTTGGCGTCTAGGACGGTGATGCCGAGCCAGAGACCACCGAAGATCGCCAGCGCCGCCTCCACCTGCATGAGATCATGTAGATCCACCCTGGCAAACGCCACGGCCTTGACGCCGTCGGGCCCGCCCGTGGCATGAAGGTATTCGAGTCCCGTTTGGACATCCATACCTTGATCGGCGCTGCTTCCCGGACCGTTCGTACTCGACGTGCCTTGAGGATCGAAGAGCGGGTTCTGCGTCTCGTAGAACTTCCAGACCTGTGCCTGCGTGGGGTAGTACTCGGTCGAGAGCGTCGCTGTGACGAGACGGCGCATGTTGGCCCAGGCGACAGCGTTGCAGTCGCCCGCCACGTCGTTACCCAGCATCTCCCAACCGCTCAAGCGAGCGAGGTAGTCCTCAGAGGTGGGGTGGGCCGGTATGGGGCGAACGAGGAAACTCGAGAGTGCGAGCGCAGGCGCATTCTTAGGGGGCCGACGACCGTACTTGTACGCCATGGCGCCACCTTTCACTGGAGAGCCACATTAACGTCCACGTGCATTCGCAACGCCGTCGCATGGTTTTTTACCGCGCCGATCTGGAGGTTCGCGGTCCATGAACGTCACCCGGAGAGTTCACAGCTAATTCTGAGAAACCTTGAAATAAAATTGTTGGCGTCAAAGGAGGAAGTATGTCTTTGCTCCATCACCCAAATGACACACGCCCGGACGACACGGTGACCGACGTCATGGCATCCAACGCCGTCGTCACGAAGGGTCCACAAGCTGACCAGAGGGGCCGTGCCGGCGATCGCGACCAGCGCGCGGACGTTGACATTCCCGGCGCCTCGGTCGGACTCATCATCGCAACATTCCTGGCGCTCGTGCTTTCGGCGTGGGCGGCGATCGTTCCCTTTGTGGGACCGGCCTTCGGCTTCTCGGCGGACCGGACTGCATCGTGGACCTGGAATCACGTGCACGCCCTCGGGGCTCTCCTGCCCGGAGCCGTGGGCGTTCTCGCGTGCCTGCTCATCATCGCGACGGCTCGGCGGCCACTCGGCCATCAGTCGACGTTCGTCTACGCGACGTGGGGATTCGTTGTGTTCCTCTGCGGCGCGTGGCTCACGGCCACCCCGGTCGTTTGGCCGGTACTCGAGGGCGCGTACTTTCACGCGGCGTCGCCGTCGATGACCCTCGCCTACTGGATGGGGTACTCGAGTGGCCCCGGGATTCTTCTCGTGGCGTTCGGTGCCTTCGTGATGGGCCGCGCGGGACGTCAAATCGTCTCGCAACCGATGTCCGCGACGCACGAAACTCGAACGATTGCGCACGTCGACCACGATCCGTCTACGACCATGGCCGAAATGCGAAGCAAGCACGTAATGGTCCACTGATCCCGTCGACACTGCGCTGGGTGGGGTCGGGGTGGGCGTTCAACCGTTCGTGCCCGAGGGCTTGGTCCACGTCTGACCGTGTCGACCCAACATCGCCGTCGCCAACGCGACGAGCATCGTCGCCACCAGCGCAATGATGAGAGGGTCGACGTCCGAGACATGAAGCACCAGCACGGCCCCGACGAGTCCGCCGAGGAACATGCTCGCGATCGCCGAGAAGCGCCGACCGAACTTCCATCCGGGACCACCGAGCGCGACGTGATCTGACGCGATTCCCGCGAGCGTCATCGTGAGGACCGTCGTCGTCATGTCGGGCACCGCGATCCTTCGCACGACAGCGGTCTGCAGTCCCATTGCGATACCGAGGCAGGCGATGAGGGAGTATCGAGTGCCGGACGAAGCGACACCATTGATCGGGGCGGCCAAAGCGACCGCGGCCGCGAAGAACAGCGACTGGATCACCGTCGAAGTGAAAAGCAGACGGCCGCGATGATCCTTGAGGATCGAACTGAGTTCACCTCCGGCAACGGCCCCGACCATGAACGCGGCAATTGCCGCGAGCGAGGCGACGATGGAGAACCCCGGCGCGCCGGCCAAAGCGAATCCCACGAAGACGACGTTGCCGGTCATATTCGCTACGAAGACGTGACCGAGCACCAGGTACGCGAAGGCGTCCACCAGGCCCGTCACGAAGGTCATCACGTGCAGAAGTAGCGGTAACGGACCGTAGGGGTCCTGAAATCTAGGCATCCACTGCTTCGGAACCGTCGACATCTCAGTCCTCCTTACTCGCGAGCACCTGCCCTGCCCCTAGTTCATCTCTTGGGGGATCGTATGTCGAGCCCTCATCGAGTCCACTATTTCGATCTTGTTTTGGTTCGCGTGCCCGGGCTACGAACGAGCGAGCTGCACGATGGCGTCGCCGGTGAGGCGATAGTCCGTCCACTCCTCCAACGACTCGGCACCGAGGGAACGGTAGAAATCGATTGACGATTGATTCCAGTCGAGCACCGACCAACGGAGGCGGTGGTATCCCTTCTCGACGCACTCCTTGGCGAGATGGACCAGGAGGGCCCTACCGAAGCCGCGCCCACGGAACTCGGTCTTGACGAACAGGTCCTCGAGGAAGATGCCGTGCGTGCCGGTCCACGTGGAGTAGTTCAGGAACCACACCGCGAATCCCGCTGGTGCGCCGTCGTCGGACTCCACTAGGTCACAGAAGACGTTGGGTGCGTCGGAGAAGAGGCTCTCATGAAGTTGTTCGGGTGTGGCCCGAGCCATCTCGAGCGCACGCTCGTACAGAGCCAGGTCGCGAATGAGTTGGTGGATGATGGGCAGGTCTTCGGGCACCGCCCGACGAATCCGCATGGTGATGCGCTATCGAGCAACGAAGAGCAGAGCGAAACCGTCGTAGCCCTTGCTCCCGACGGTTTGGATCGCCGTACCCTCGATTCGGTCGTTCGCGGCCGCCATCTCGAGGAATGTCCGGACGGCCACAACTCGCTCGTCCGCGCTCGTCGCGTTCGCAATCTCGCCGTCGCGCACCACATTGTCGGCGACGATGACGGTGCCTGGTCGAGACAACTGCAACGACAACTCCAGATACTTCGGGTAACTCTCTTTATCCGCGTCGATGAAGATGAAGTCGAAGCGTTCCAGACCGCCGTCGATCAGACCTTGCAACGACTCCGTCGCCGGACCGACGCGAATCTCGACCAACGGGCCAAGTCCCGCTCGCTCGATGTTGGTGCGCGCCACGTCTGCGTGCAGCGGCTCCAGCTCTAGGGTCACCAGCGTGCCGTCGCTCGGCAGTGCGCGAGCCAACCAGATGGTGCTGTATCCACCGAGCGTCCCGATCTCCAGAATGCGTCGCGACCGCTGCATCTTGGCCAGGAGTTCCAGGAGCTTCCCTTGATTTGCGGCAACGCTGATCGGGGGCAGTTGCGCCGCCGCACTCCGCGCCTGGGACTCCTCGAGCGCATCGTCTGGGGGAAGGAGGAGGTTCCCGAAGTATTCGTCGACTGCATTCCACTGTGTTTGGCTCATGCCTGAAGTTTGGCATCTCCGCGACCCGCGTGGCCATGAGAAATGTCGAGCGGGAGGCAGTTCGCACTCTCAGGTGTCCAAGTTGGTTGGCCTAGAGTGAGCGTATGACTATGTTCACGATGGTTTGCCGTGTCCGAGAAACGGACACGATGGGGATGGCACCGACTCGATAGTCGATGGGCCGAGCGTCTCGTTGATGACGCCGGCATCACGAACGGTGATCTTGTGCTGGATATTGGCGCCGGTACCGGCGCGCTCACGCGATCACTCGTCGCGCGCGGCGCACACGTCATCGCGTTCGAGTTGCACCCGAGCCGCGCGACGGAGCTGCGGCGGCAGTTCGTCAAGAGTCACGTCACGGTCGTGCAGGCCGATGGAGCCGACGTGCGACTGCCACGACGACCGTTTCGAGTGGTCGCGAACCCTCCCTTTGGAATCTGCGTGGCCCTACTCCGGCGACTCAGCGCCCCGGGTAGCCGGTTGATTCGCGCGGACGTCGTCGTGCCATGGCACGTAGCCGAACGGTGGGTCGAGGGTTCAGCGCCCGGATCCGGCCGATGGCGCAAGCAGTTCCAGTGCTCGCTCGGACGACCGATTCCTCGATCGGCGTTCTCGCCGCCTCCACCGAACGGCGTCGCGATACTTGTGATTAGACGGATTGGTGGGTAACGGACCAGTGAACTCGACTCTTACGGAGCACGGCACGTGGCTCAGAGCTACCGGCGGATGACGCCGTGCGCGACGCCGCCATCCCAACGGTACGTGGCGCGATCCGCAGCGGTCCTCTTGATTTGAATCGGCCCACCGCCACAGAACCACATGGTGCCGGACGGCGGCTGCGTCGTCACCATTTCATCGAGATCCAGCGCGACAGATTTCGGGGTAGAGGCTCGGCCATCGCTCCGGCCGGCAAATGTGCCAACAACGTGCCACCGCCGTCACGGAGATGACGGTAGACATCAGCAGGGTTAGGCGAGAAAACGCCGTCCTCAACGCGGACTCGTCGCGGAGTGGGCCAATCCCAGTGGGCCGCGCGACAACTCCGCAATCTGATCGTTCGGAACGGCCGCCGAAAAGAGGAATCCCTGACCCAACTCACAACCCAGTTGACGAAGACGCGCGAGTTGCTCTCGAGTCTCGATGCCCTCAGCGAGCACGGTCATATTGAGCCCACGTCCGAGCTTGACGATCTCACCCAGCAACGTCTCGTTGCGCGCACTCTCGTGCGGGGGACTGACGAACGACCGGTCAATTTTAATTATCTTCGGATGGAGTAGCACGAGATAGGACAGCGACGAGAAACCGGTGCCGAAATCGTCGATCGCGATGCCCACACCCAAGTCATTCAATCCGTGGACGATTTCCAGGGTCTGGCCGATGTCGAGCAACGCTGCCGATTCGGTCATTTCAATGACGAGCCGCTCCGGCGCGAGTCCGCCTTCGTGCAGGGCGTCTCTGACGATGGACACGATGTCCGGCGCGTGGAACTGGTGTGCGGAGAAATTTACCGAGACGAAGGGAAGGTTCGCGTTCGCTCCGACGGGCGCCCACGACATCGCGGCGATTATTGACTCGCGCAGGGCGAAAGTTCCCAACGCGATGATCAGGTCACTCTGTTCGGCCAACGGTATGAACAGACTCGGCGATACCCATCCACGTTCCGCGTCGTGCCAGCGCATCAGGGCTTCGAACCCGACGATGCCGGTGCTGGTGAGATCGACGATCGGCTGATAGTGCATCGTGATCTCGCCAGCCCGGAGGGCGTCTCGCAGGTCTTGGACCAACGTAAATCGGCCGATTGCGTGCTCCTGCATACTGGGCGTGAAGACCACGTACCGGCCCTTGCTTTCTCGTTTGGCCACGTAGAGTGCCACGTCGGCTTCTTGGACGAAGTCCCGATCACCGGACTTCGATGCGGTGCAAATGGTGAGTCCAATACTCACTCGTTGTTCAAGTCGCACCGATTCAACGGTGAAGGGATTGACCAGCGCCGCGAGGAGGCGATTCGCAACGTCTTCGGCTTCCGACGCGGATTTCAAGCCTTCGGCCAAGTAAAGGAACTCGTCGCCGCCGAGTCGGCACAACGTGTCCGACGCGCGGGTCACGGTTTCGAGCCGGCGAGCGATTCCGACCAAGAGTTGGTCACCAATGAGGTGACCGAAGGTGTCATTGACGCCTTTGAAGTCGTCGAGGTCCAGGAGCAGGACGGCGTCCATCCCCCCAGAACGGACGAGACGCTCGTTCGCCTGAAGCAGACGATCCTCGAACAGGGCGCGGTTGGCGAGGCCGGTGAGAGGATCGTGGAGAGCTTGATGGCGCAGATGAGCTTCGAGCTCTTCACGGATAAGAGATGCCGCTTCGAGCTCTTGAAGGTTCTCGGCGAGTCGAACTGATTGCACTCTCATCCGTCCCACCAGCCAGCTGAGGCGCAACATGATGATCGCCCAGACGAGGATCGAGATAGTGCCCAACGCGACCACGTTCACCGAGACGCTGAACGCCGACGCGATTATCAGGATCAGTGGTGCGATGCTTCCGCTGAACAACAGGATCGACATTCGAATGCGATCGAATGTCACGGGGTGTTCGCTGTCGACCGACTGCAATTCGGCCTCGAATCGCGGGTCCGCGCTCGATGGATGCAGCGCCGCTGCCGCGATCAGTACGTACTCCAACAGGTAGAGGCCGTCGACGGCGTTACCCGTCGTGTAGCTGTTGTGCAGAACTAGGAGGTCGTAGGTGAAGTCGCCGATGAACAACACGGACATCGCCGCGGCGATAAGACGATGCGACGGACTCTGTGACTTTCTAAACAGCAGCGTGCGGAACACGACGAAGACCAGTGCGATGTCCATGATCGGATAGGCCATGTAGACGAGGAGTCCGAACGTTGTCAGCGACGAGTTGTGGACATAGGAGTTCATCAAGAAGTGCCACGAGAGGGCCAAGGCGCCCATCGCCACGATGGCGGCGTCGGCGGTGTCTTCCCGTATGGATGTCGAGCCGGCTCCTCGAGTCAGGCTGATGACGCCGAGAAACAAGAACGGATAGCCAGGCAGGTAGAGTGCGTCCGCGTACGACGGAAACGGAACTGCGAGGTGCAGGATGCTGTAGATGTCGTACACGTCGTCACCGAGCGTGAAAAGGGCGCCCGCGGCCGCGACGAAATACCAACCGAGCTTGTTAGCTGGTTGATTACGGTGGACGCCGATGAGAATGAAGACCACCGAGGCCGTCCCGAGAAATGCGTATTCGTAGTTCTGGCAGGTCGCGTTGGGGAGCACGAAATAGACGGCGATGAGGACCAAGCCGCACAAAGTGGCGTATTTCCAGGTCCGAGAATTCGACGTCACGTCTATGACTCAGCTTCCATGTGTATCCACATCCACTGCTTGACTATGCAATCAACCCTACGTCACCACCTGGTCGATGACGATGACGGGCGGGGCTATTGCTCGCAACTCATGCCAGTTCGATTGAGGTGCCGCGGTGCAGAGAGCCGACGTGACCAGCGCGACCAAGCGATCCTTGGATTTGGATTCGAAGTGGCGACGACGAGCAACGCGAGGGTGGTGGTGATCGATTTGCCCTCGGCAACTGATTCGAGGTCCGACTTCAACAACTTTCAGCTCGCGCCTCACCCGAGGTGGCGTCGGGCGCGAGAATGGGCCTAGTGTCCCTGGCGTGATGAGCGGAAGTGGTCGACGATCGTCGGTGAGAGTCACTCTGCAACTGATGATCAGACTTCGTGGAACCGAACCGGTGATATGGCGTCGAGTGTTGGTGCCTGGAGCCACTAATCACGTGGCTGGTGTCTAAGGTACGTTCTTTGAGATGGAGACGCATCGACTTGAGGCCTTCGCCGATGCAGTGCTGGCTATCGCGGCAACGCTACTGATTTTCAACGTCACTGCCAATGCGCCCGGTGCAGCCGTCGGTCACGCCATCAGCCATTCGTGGCCGTCGTACCTCGGCTACATGATCTCCTTCTTGACTATCGGCATGCTGTGGATGAATCATCACGCGATGATGAAGCACTCGACTCAGGCGACTCCAACTTTCACACTGTTGAACGTGGTCCTCTTAATGTGCATCGCCTTTTATCCGTACCCCACTCGGTTAATTGCCGACCACTGGGACGGAGGTGGACTGAGACCTGCCGCGCTGATGTGGGGTACGACGAGTATCGCGATTGGAGTCATGTTCAACGTGTGCTGGTGGTACATGATCTTTCGTCGCAAGGAGATGGCGCCAAGTCTTACTCACAAGACGGTCACAGCGGTCAGGCGCTACGCCTTACCGGGTCCATTCATATGGACGGCAGCCACACTGACAGCGCTATGGAATCCAAGATTGGCGATCTTGTTTTACGGAATTCTCACACTCTTCTATATGTTCATCGTTCGACAGTTTCAAAGTGCTTGACGTCTGGCACCTTTGCGCGAATTCGACTACGAAAGACGGAGGAACGAGTGTGACAGAACAACCGAGTGACTACACGAAACAAAGGTTCTTGTAAAGACTCACCACCCGTGTCACAGTATGGCTCCGGGACCTATGCGACATCTTTCCTCCTTTTTCTGCCGTGTGGTTGAGCCAGCGCACTGAACTCTTTGGACTTGTCGTGGCGAGATTGGTGCGTGCGGATGAGCACGCCATCGACGGTGATTTGCACGGTGTCGCCCACGATTCGCACTCCCGCAAGACGTCCGCGATAGCCGTTGCCGACGCGGTAGTTGGAGCCGGCGAAACTGACCGCGCCGGTGGGATCGACCTTGCGGATCACCTCGTCGCCTTTGGTGGGAGCCTTGGCCCGCGGTTGGGCCAAGAAGGCGACGTCGTGGTCCACGAGGTGGCGGCGCGCGTGGGTGGCGATCAACACTTCGCGGTGGTGCACGTAGAGCAGTCCGTCGTCGCTGGTGACCTGGACCCGTTCGCCGCTGTAGACCCGCCCGACGTGGTAGCGGAAGTTCAACACGGTCACCCGGCCCTTGTCGTCGACCACGCGGGTGAGGGACTTGCGCGTCGCGACGACCGGTTCGGTTTCGATATCGCCGTCGACGATGTCGACGTCGTCACGCCGGGCGAGCTCGAAGCGACGCAGTGGCACGGTGTCGCCCAGGGACTGATGCTCGCGCTGCGTGTTGTAGGTCACGACCCACGCGTCCAGGGCCGCCTGGGTCTCTTCGATGGTGTCGTAACGCGCGTCGTTGAAGAACTCGTCGCGCATCGTGCGATGCAGTCGTTCGACCTTGCCGGTCGTGGTCGGATGATAGGGCGCGGTCAGTCGGTGCTTGATGCCATTGTTGAGACAGATCCGGTCAAAGAGCACGGTGGCGGGCTTGGTTTGGTGCTTGCCGGTGAAGACCCGACCATTGTCCGTCAAGATCTCCTGCGGCGGACCGTAACGCTGGAGGGCGAGCAGGAGTGCGTCACAGACCGGGCGCGCCGTGGCGCGCGCGACCAACTGGGCACTCACGCAGTAGCGGCTGTGGTCATCGATGCCGGTCACGCAACTGATCGACGTGCCGTCCGTGAGATAGATCCGTCCCACCACGTCCATCTGCCACATCTCCATCGACCGGGTGCGCTCAAAACGCTTGTAGTCCTGGACTCGGCGCCGGCGCGGTGCCGGCACGATGAGCTGGTGGCGCACGAGCGCGCGATAGACCGCTGACCTGCTCGGCGCGCGTTCCCCGAACTCGTTCACCAACTTCGTGCGCAGGGTGCGTGGTCCCCAGCCGCTGTGTTGACGGCGCATCATCACCAGTCGTGCTTCGATCCTCGGGTCCATCTGAGTCGGACTGGTGTCCGGTCGAGAGGAACGATCGGCCAGCGCCTCGAGGCCGCCGCTGGCGTAGCGGGTGAGCCATCGGTGCAGTGTCCGTCGATCGACGCCGTATTGCGCGGCGACCTGGACGATTGTCGCGCCGGAATCGAGTGCTTCGCGCACCGCCAAATAGCGCTGCTCAACCATGGATAACTCGATCAACATTGCCGCCTCCTCGAACACTGGACGCACGTCCAGAACCCGAGTGACAGCGTGTCAAAAAGGTGGGAGCAGTGAGACACACGTCCCGGAGCCACCGGGACAGACTGTAAAGACTCACCACCCGTTCCACAGATTGACTTCGGTTCCTATGCAACACCCTTCCTCCTCTTTCCTTGGGGCTGGGCCAGCGCGCCAAACTCTTTTGAGCGATCGTGACGGGCTTTGTGGGTGCGAACGAGATCGCCGTCGATGGTGACCTGGACGCTATCGCCGACGAGTCGAACGCCCGCCACCCGTCCCTTGAACTTGTTGCCGGCTCGATAACTGGTGCCGGCAAAGCTGACCGCGCCCGATGGATCGACGGTGCGATAGACGACATCGCCGAGGCTCGGTGTGGCAGGACGCGCGACCTTGGGCTGGTCGGTGAACTTCACGTCGTCTTCGGGCAGGTGACGTCGCGCGTGGGTGGCGACGAGCGCGCCGCGATGGTGCACACTGAGCAGTCCGTCCTTCAACGACACCGCAACCGTCTCGCCGACGTAGGCCTTGCCGACGTGGTAGCGGTAGCGCAGCACGACCACGCGCCCCTTGTCGTCGACGACGCGCGCGAGACTCTTGGTGACACTCGCTTCGGGTTCTCTCGCCTCGCCGTCGATCACTTCGAGGCTGTCGCGCCGCGCCAACTCGAATCGCCGGATCGGCGGGAGATCGCCGAGGGACTGGTGTTCGCGTTCAGTGTTGTATTCGACCACCCACGCGTCGAGGGCCGCCTGGGTCTCTTCCAACGTCTCAAAGGTATTGAGCTCGAAGAACTCGCGTCGCATCGTGCGGTGCAGTCGTTCGACCTTGCCGGTCGTGGTCGGTGAGTAGGGAGCGGTCAGGCGATGGGTGATGCCGTTGTTGAGACAGATCCGATCGAAGAGCACGAGCGTATTCGGGTTCTTCAGCCGGCCCGTGAAGACGCGACCATTGTCCGTCAAGATCTCTTCGGGCACGCCATGGCGCCGGAGTGCGAGTAGCAGCGCGTCACAGACCGGCTGGGCAGTCGCGCGTCGAACCAATTGGGCCGACACGCAGTAGCGACTGTGGTCGTCGATACCCGTCACGCAGTGCAGTTGCGTGCCGTCGGTGAGGAAGATGCGACTCACCACGTCCATCTGCCACAGTTCCATGGAACGGTTGCGCTCCCAGCGCACGTAGCTGGACTTGGCGCGCTTTCGCGCGGTGGGCACGATCAACTGGTGACGCACCAAGGCGCGGTAGATCGCCGAGCGACTCGGCGCGGGATCGAACTCCAGGCGCAGCTTCGAAGCGAGCGTGCGCGGACCCCAGCGCGGGTGACTCCGGCGCAGCACCACCACACGGGCCTCGATCACCGGGTCTATCTGGTGGGGACAGGTATCGGGCCTGGAGGACTTGGTGGCCAACGCCTCGAGCCCGCCGTTGGCGTAGCGGCGCAGCCAGTGATGCAGCGTCGTGCGGTCCACGCCGTAGCGAGCGGCGACGTCGGTGATGGTCGCGCCGGTGTCGAGTACTTCGCGCACGGCTTGATAGCGCTGCTCAACCATCGATAACTCCCTCAACATGGCGACCTCCCCAGAGTCCGGACTGCAGTCCAGACAAGGCGAGATCGGTGTTCAGGTCAATTTGGGAGGTGGAGCGAGTGTGGCAGAGGTGCCGAAGCCACTGTCGCAGAGGTGCCGAAGCCGGGTTGAGAAGTGTGGCGGAGGTACCGGAGCCAATATGTGGCGGAGGTACCGAACTTCTACACCACCGGGACAGACGAATCGAAGCCGGGCCGCAAAGTGAGACACACGTCCCGGAGTCAAAGTGAGACAGAGGTCCCGAACTTTCACACGAAACAAAGGTTCTAATTCGTGGAGGTACGGGGATTCGAACCCCGGACCCCTTGCATGCCATGCAAGTGCTCTACCAGCTGAGCTATACCCCCAAAGGTCAAAAGATTCTAGCAGTACGACTTGAAGCCACTTTCTTGTTCAACTCAAGATGAGGTCGCAGAACGCTGATGGTTGGGAGAGAAATGGCGAATGGTCGCTTGCCAAATCCAATGCGAAATCACACTCCTCGGACATCAATTGTTGGATCTGTGGATCGACGGCGCGATCGTTCGAGCAGCGCACATAAATGGTCTCGACTCCCGCATTCTCGGATGATCGATTACTTCGGAAGCTCGCAAATGTCTGCGTCGTGAGCTGCGAGACTGCCCACTTCGCGACAGTCGGCGTGCAGTCGTTGTAGAGAGCCTCAACAGCCAAGTCGGGATTCAATCGGGCGACGTCGCCGTCCACTACGATGGCGTCGTCCAGCTTCGTTCGCACTCGTACACGACGTGCCGCATCCGTCGCACATTCACCGGGGCCGGGGACGAGCGCCGCGACGTAAACGCAGCGTTCGAGATTCGGAATCCGAATGGCGACCTCGGCGGCGACGGCACCGCCATAACTATGGGCGACGATGACGAACGGTCCGTCGGTGTGCGCCATGGCCGCCACGGCGTCCGCGTCCTCGGCCAGTCCCGTTATCGGATCGGCACCGAGTCGCGAGCTAGGTAAGTCGACAGCAGCCCACGGAACGCCTCGTCGGTCGAATTCGACGCCGACGTCGCGCCAACACCACGAGCCGCCCCAGGCGCCGTGGACGAGTAGATACGTCGGAGAACTCATGTCGCCATCTTTCTCGACCGGGGCACTGGTTACCACTAATTAGAATGAACAGATGGCGCGGCCTTTTGACGTAATGAAAATCGAGAAGAAGTGGCAGGACCGCTGGCTCGAGGACGGCACGTACGAGGTCGACAACGACGACGAGCGCGAGCGCTACTACGCGCTATGCATGTACCCGTACCCGTCGGGATCGGCGCATCAGGGCCACGTGCGCATCTACACCTTCGGCGACGTCAACGTGCGGTACCGGACGATGCGGGGTAAGGCCGTCCTGTCACCCTTCGGCTTCGACTCCTTCGGTCTGCCCGCCGAGAACGCCGCCATCAAGGCCGGTACGCACCCCCGGATCTTCACCGAGGCGCGCATCCTGGAGCTCAAGTCCTCGCTGCTCCGACTCGGCGCGGTCTACGACTGGCGTCGTGAGGTTCGAAGCCACGACCCGGTGACCATCCGCTGGTCCCAGACGATATTCCTCGCTTTTCTGAAGGCCGGCCTCGCGTACCGCGCCGAGGCGCCGGTCAACTGGTGCCCCGGCTGCGGCACCGTCCTCGCCAATGAACAAGTACTGCCCGACGGCACCTGCGAGCGCTCCGGCGACCTCGTCGAACGACGAAACCTCGAACAGTGGTTCTTCAAGATCACCGACTACGCCGAGGAGCTGTTGAATGACCTGGACGCGCTCGAGTGGCCCGAGCGTGTGAAGGCGATGCAACGCAACTGGATCGGTCGCAGCGAAGGCGTCGAGTTCGACCTGGCCCTCGCTGACGATCCGACGAGAGCCATACGTGTCTTCACCACCCGACCGGACACGGCCTTCGGCATCACGTACGCCGTGCTCGCGCCCGAGCATCCGCTGCTGGACGACGTGACGACCGACGAACAACGAGCCAAGGTGCAAGAACTCGTCGAACGCGCCGCCAAGGAGAGCGAGGTCGTGCGCACCGCGTCTTCAGAAGGCGGCGCGGCGTTGGAGAAGCGGGGCGCGTTCACCGGGAGCTACGTCGTGAATCCGATGAACGGTGAATCGGTGCCGGTCTACGTGGCCGACTACGTGCTCGGCACCTACGGCACGGGCGCGATCATGGCCGTGCCGGGCGAGGACGAGCGCGACCACGCCTTCGCGCTCGCCTACGGGCTCCCGGTCATGCACACCACGCAGGTGCCCGACGGCGTCGAAGGCGCCTTCAGCGGCGAAGGACCGAAGATCAACTCCGGCTTCCTGGACGGTCTCGACATCGCGAGCGCCAAACTTCGCGCGACCGAGTTCCTCGCGGACGAGGCTCACGGCGTGATGAAGGTGAACTACCGCATACGCGACTGGTTGATCTCTCGCCAGCGCTTCTGGGGCACGCCGATTCCGATCGTTTACTGCTCGAACTGCGGGATCGTGCCGGTACCCGACGACCAATTGCCCGTACTGGCGCCGGACGACGTCGTGATGGACAAGACCGGTCAGTCGCCGCTCGCCACGCACGAGGAGTTCCGCAACACGAACTGTCCCGTCTGCGGTGCGCCGGCGATTCGCGAAGCCGACACGATGGACACATTCTGTGACTCGTCGTGGTACTTCTTGCGCTACACGGATCCCTGGACGCCGAACATGGCGTTCGATCCCGTCGAGGCGACGAAGTGGATGCCGGTCGACCAGTACATCGGCGGCATCGAACACGCGATCTTGCACCTGCTCTACGCCCGCTTCTACGTGAAAGCGATGGTCGACATCGATTTCGCTCCGGGGCTGACCCGCGAACCCTTCACCCGTCAGTTCTCCCAAGGCATGATCCGTCTCGTCGGTTCCAAGATGTCGAAATCGAAGGGGAATCTCGTCGCGCCCGAGGAGTACTACGAGACCGTGGGCGCCGACGGCCTGCGCCTCTTCCATCTCTTCGCCGGACCGCCGGCCGACGACTTCGACTGGACCGATCAGACGGATGAAGTAATCGACGGCTGCGGCAGGTACCTCGACCGCGTCTATCGACTAAGTCAGCACCACGAGGTGAACTTTCACGAGGGTGTCGACGATCGTGACGTCGAGGTCCGGCGCGCCGTCCACCGCACTATCGAAAAGGTGACCCACGACCTCGAGCACTGGGACCACAACACCGCCGTGGCGGCGTTGATGGAGCTGTTGAACACCATCTCGAAGTGGGCGAGGAGTGACCACGGGGCTGAGCGCGCGACCTTCGACGAGGCCGTGGACACTCTCGTTATGTTGCTCGCGCCAATGACGCCCCACGTCACGGCCGAGATCTGGGAGGAGCGTCACCCGGGCGACAAGAGCGTGCACGCGCAGTCCTGGCCCGTGGCCGATCCCGACATGGTGAGACGTGCCCGCGTCACGATGGTCGTGCAGGTGAACGGCAAGCTTGTCGCACGTCTGGAGGTCTCTCCGGATATCTTGATGGCCGACGCCGCCACCGAGGCGCTCGAGGACGCGGCGGTCAGCGCTGTGTTGGCGGGTGCGACACCGCAGCGCATCGTCTCGCGGCCGCCTCGACTGGTGAACATCATCGTCTGATGGGAAAGCACTCGAGTAAGGATTCCGACACGACGATCACGGTCGAGGCGCCACGCTTCGATCGTCCCGAGGTCGAGATCCGAGCGTCCACGAGGCGAAAGAAGACCGGCACGGCCCACTGGTCCGGAAGTCGGATCGTGGTACTGATCCCCGCGCGCGTCAAAGGCCGCGAGCGTACGACGTTCGTCGACGACCTCGTAGAGCGACTCATGACACAGCGTCCTCAAAACTCGACCGGCGACGCCTCCTTGGAAGACCGCGCGACCGCGCTCGCCGAAAAGTACAACGACGGTGTGCTCCCAAGTTCGGTTCGGTGGGTGAAGAACCAGCAGGCCCGATGGGCGTCGTGTTCGCCGGCGACCAAGGAGATTCGCATGTCGAACCGACTTCGACAGTGCCCGGAGTGGGTGATTGACGCCGTACTCGTGCACGAACTGGCCCATCTCCAAGAGGCCGGCCACACGCCGCGTTTCAACGAAATCGCCAACCGTTTCGAGCGGCAAGAAGAGAGTGCCTCATTCCTCGAGGGCTACGCGCTGGGACTCGGGCTTCGAATCGAAGAGGGCGACGTCGACGTCGCCGAGGGAACCGCAGCGAACTAGTTGGCTTCGCCCCGCAGGAACTTCTCGAGTTCGGCGGCGAGCTCGTCGCCGCTGGGCAGTTCTTCGCCGAGGGACACCCCCTCGGTCTCGTCGGCCGCCTCCTCGAGCTCCTCGACCATCGTGGTGTGGTCGGGATTGTTCGTCACGAGGTCATCGACGCGCTGACGTGCCTCTTCGGCCGAGGCGCGTAACGCACTGGCGTCGAGGGTCAATCCCGCGATGCTCGCGAGACCTTCGATCAGCGCCGCCGACGCCTGCGGATACGGCATCGAGGCGACGTAGTGCGGCACGCGGGCCCAGAGCGTCACGATCTCCATGTCGACTTCGGAGAAGCCGAGTTCCAGTGCGGAACTTATGCCGGCCGGGACCTCGAGTTCGCCCGTCACGGTGCCGACGCGCGTCAAGAGATTGGCACTCGTCGCCGGCGCGGTTCCGATGATGCGCACCGGCCGGGTGTGCGGCGTCGGCGCGGGGAAGGCCCCGAGACCGACGACGAGTCGCACGTCGAAGCGACCGGCGGCGTCGGTGACGACGTCCACGAAGTCGCTCCAGTGAAAGTCCGGTTCCGGTCCGACGAGAAAGAGGATGTCGGCGCCGTCACCGTCGCGGCCAAAGCGGAGTTGAATCTCGGGCCACGTCAACTCGGTCGTGACGCCATCGACGATGCGCGCGATCGGTCGGCGGGCACGTTGGTCGATGAAGTACTCGGTGTCAAAGGTCGCTAAGACTTCGGTGTAGATGGTGTCGAGCATCGTGCCGATCGCGTTGCTCGCGCCCAATCCCGCGTCGATCCAGCCTTCGAGGGCGACGACCAGGACCGGTTCGTTGAGGTCGGGGTCCGCGAGGAAGATGATGTGGTCGTAGATCTCGTCGTCCATCAGTTCCTCTCCAACGTCATCTTGGCACTCTGCGCGAGCATCAAGATATGTGACGGGTATTCGGTGACGCTGCCCTGGTCACCACCGGCGGCGCCGGCACTGTAGCGAGCGAATACCCCTTGCATGATGCAGGCCAACTTCCAATAACCGAACGCTTGATAGTAGGCGACGTGCGAAAGGTCGAGCGACGAGTGCGACGCGTACGCATCGAGCACCTGATCACGAGTGGCGAAGCCTTTCGCCGTTGTGGGTGCCACGCCGAGTAGTGACGCCGTCGGGTCCGCGGGCTCGGCCCAGTAGACCATCAGGAGCCCGAGGTCGGCGATCGGGTCACCGAGCGTGCAGATCTCCCAGTCGAGGATCGCGCGCACTCGGCCGTGCTCGTCGAGCACCGTGTTGTCCAGGCGATAGTCCCCGTGCACGACCGAGACGCGCTGTTGGTCCGGTATTTGGGCGCTCAGTTCGTCGCCGACCGCCTCGATCAGTCCGCCGTGATCGACGCCGTTGACATGCATCTGCTTGTACTGGGTGCGCCACCGGCGCAGTTGACGCTCGATGTAGCCGTCGTGGCGCGCGAGCTCCCCGAGACCGGCCCCCTCGACGTCGACGTCATGGAGTCGGGCGAGCGTCGTGGCCAGGTGGTCACCGATGACACCGCGCGTTGCCTCGTCAAAGGTGATTTCGGCTTCGGCGCGGTCACGCAGGATCGCCCCGTCGACGAACTCCATCACGTAGAACGGTCGCTCGTTGACCTCTTCGTCGACGCAGAGACCGAGGGGTTCGGCCACCGGTATGCCGAGGGGATAGAGCGCCGAGATGACGGTGTGTTCGCGCACCATGTCGTGCGCCGTTGGCAGGACGTGACTCGTTGGCGGGCGGCGTAACGCGAACGCCGTACCCCCCGCATCGACGACCCGATAGGTCAGGTTCGAGCGGCCACCGGCGATGAGTTCGAAGGTCAGTGGTTCGACGGCGCCGACGTGTTCGGCCATCCACTTTGAGACATTCGCAACGTCGATTCCGACGACGACACCGTACATAGTCGTGGAGGATAACAGTGCCGTGGTACCTCTTCGTTCATCGAAACGCACCGTTACACTGGCCGACGTGACTGACGTAACTGACGCAACATTCGGCGCCGCCGTGATGGAACGGTCCATGACCGTGCCGGTCGTCGTGGACCTCTGGGCCGAGTGGTGCGGGCCGTGCAAGACGCTCGGGCCGATCCTCGAAAGGGTGATCGGGGAGACGAACGGCGCGGTCGAGCTCGCGAAGGTCGACACGGACACCAACCCGCAGATCGCCCAGGCGTTCAACGTGCAGTCCATCCCCGCGGTGTACGCGATCGACAAGGGAAAGATCGTCGACACGTTCATCGGCGCGCAGCCGGAGTCCGTCGTGCGCGCGTTCGTCGAGAAACTCTCGCCCGGCGCGTCGGTGGTCGACCAACTGGTCGACGTCGGCGACGAGTCGTCGCTTCGTGAAGCACTGACGCTCGACGCGACGAACGTCGAGGCCGCGGTCGCACTCGGTGACCTCCTGCGGCGCGCGGATCGACTCGATGAGGCCGACGCCGTCCTCGCACCCTTTGAGAACGTCGTGGCCGCCAAGACGATCCTGGCGCGGATCCGACTCCAGCGCAGCGGGGTCTCGCTCGACGGCGACCTCGATCTGACGCTCGATCACTTACTGGAACAGTCGTCGGTCGCCACGAGCGCCAAGGACTCGCTGCTCGAGATTCTCGACGCCCTGGGGCCCGAGGATCCGCGTTACGTGTCGTACCGGCGCAAACTCGCCAGCCGTCTCTACTAGTGCGGGTCTATCGACCGCCGGCGCCCATCACGCTGTCGCTCGGCGCGACGACCTTGGACCTCACGTCGCGCGCCCTCGTGATGGGGATACTCAATCGCACGAAGGACTCCTTCTACGAGCCGGCCGCCACGTTCGTACTCAGTGATCTCTTCGCCCGTGCCGAACAGCTCGTCCGTGACGGCGCGGACCTGTTGGACGTCGGGGGAGTGAAGGCCGGTCCCGGCGACGACGTTGATGAGATCGAGGAGCTCGAGCGCGTGGTACCCGTGATCACCGAACTCGTTCGTCGCTTCGAAGTCCCCATAAGTATTGACACCTGGCGGGCGTCGGTCGCGGAGGCGGCGTTCGCGGCGGGTGCTTCGATCGGCAACGACATCAGCGGATTCGCGGACGAGCAGTATCTACCGGTCGCGGCGGCGGCTCGAGCGTCGGTCGTGGCGACGCACATCCGTCTTCAGCCCCGCGTGCCCGATCCCTCGCCGCACTACGACGACGTCACGGGCACTGTCGCGGACTACTTGGTCGACCGGCGTCAGTGCGCACTCGACGCCGGTGTGCGCGCAGACCGCGTCGTGGTCGACGCCGGACTGGATCTCGGTAAGACCGCCGCGCAGTCGCTGCAGTTGCTGCGGGACTCCGATCGTCTCGCCGGCCTCGGCGCGCCGTTGCTGCTCTCGTCATCGAACAAGACCTTCCTGGGCGTGCTCTTCGACCTGCCCGTCGAGGACCGGCGCGAACCATCGTTGGCGGCAACGGCGATCGGCATTGCGTCGGGGTGTCGTATCGTTCGGGTTCATGACGTCCAAGGATCCGTTCGGGTGCGCGACGTGATCGAGCGGCTCCTCGACGAGGGACGACCGTGACCTCGAGCGTCTGCGTCGTCGGTACGGATGCGACGATGGTCTATGACGCCGTGCACAACGTCATCGCCGAGGCGCTGGGTGACCTCGATCCTTCGTTCGCGCTCCAGGACTTCACCGCCAAGGATGTCACGTCAAGCGGCGGCGAACCTATTACGCCGCGCGTGATCGAAGCGCTTAACACGCCACCCTTTCTGGTTGAGCGCCGCGTCGTAGTCGTGCGCGACGCGCAGTCGCTCGTCGCCGACGAGGTCGCCGAGGTCCTGGCGTGGATGAACGACCCGGCGCCGGACGTCGTCTTAGTCCTCGCGGTCGTCGGTACCAGGGCCAACAAACTCGTCAAGGGTGCGGTGTCGGTCGTCGAGGTCAACGTCGGATCGCGCACGGCGGACCGGGTCACGTTCGTCGAAGCCAAGCTGGGCGAGTACCACGTCAACGTCGATCACGAGACCGCGATGCGGATGACCGATCGGCTCGGCGATGACGTCGCTCGAGTCGACGCGCTCGCGCGGACCCTTCAGACCATTTACGGGACGGCGCCGCTCGTCTTCACGCACGTCGAGCCGTACCTCGGTGACGCCGGCGATGTCCCGGAGTGGGATCTGACCGATGCGATCGATGGCGGCGACGCCACGAAGGCGATCGTCGTCGCGCGTCGCATGCTCGATTCGAAGGGTCGCGCCGGACTCCAGATCGTCAATGTCCTGCAGCGCCACTATCTGCGGATGGCCAAACTCGAGGGCAGCGGTGTTCGCTCGGGCGACGAAGCGGGTGCGTTGCTCGGCATCAAGGGTTTCCCGGCGACTAAGGCGTGGCAGATGTCCCAACGCCTCGGCACGGAGCGGATCTCGACCGCGGTGCACTGGATCGCCGACGCCGACGTCGCACTGAAGGGCGGCGTGAGTTACGGCGGCAAGGACCTCGACACCGACATGGACGTGACGGAACTGACCGTCGTCGAGATCCTGGTGGCGCGGTTGGCCAAGATGACCCAGGGCGCGAGGCGTCGCTAGGTCAGCAGCAGGTTTAGGCGTCTTCCTTCAACGCGGCGATCCGCTTCATCAGACCGCTCTTCTTGTTGGCGGCCTGGTTCTTGTGGATGATCTTCTTGGTGGCGGCCTTGTCGATGCGCTTGATCGCCATGCGCAACGCGCTCTCTTCATCCTCGGTGCCGACGGCCGCGACGGCGTTCTTCACGCGGGTGCGGACCTCGGACTTGACGGCCTTATTGCGATCGCGCGCGACCACGTTCTGCTTGTTGCGCTTGATCTGGCTCTTGATGTTTGCCACGACATTCCTCGTTCAAAGTGTGCGGACAACACGTCCGACGGGCTTGATAAGAATAGCAGGGCCGTTCTGACCGCCTATCCGCGAAGGAATGCGCGAGTGGGACGGTAGCCTTGAAAGACCGTGGCAGCTCCTTCAACGACCGTCGATTCCGCCAAAATCCGCACCATCAGCATCATCGCGCACATCGATCATGGCAAGTCGACGCTGTCGGACCGGATCCTCGAGATCACCGGTGCGGTCGATCCTCGCCTGATGCGCGCGCAGTATCTCGACACCATGGACATCGAACGCGAACGCGGCATCACGATCAAGGCCCAGAACGTCCGCGTCAACTACGACGGCTACATCATCCAGTTGATCGACACCCCGGGCCACGTCGACTTCGGGTACGAGGTCTCGCGTTCGCTCGCGGCCTGCGAGGGTGCCGTGCTACTGGTCGACGCCAGCCAAGGGATTCAGGCCCAAACACTGGCGAACTGCTACCAAGCGATCGAACACAACCTGGAGATCATCGCCGTCCTCAACAAGATCGACCTTCCCGCGGCCGACCCGGAACGCTGCATCGAGGAGTTGGAGCGGGTCTTGGGGCTCCAGGGTGACCAGATACTGCAAATCTCTGCCAAGACGGGTGAGGGTGTGCCGGGGTTGCTCCACGCCGTCATCGATCGCATTCCCGCCCCCACGGGTGACCCTGACGCCGCCTTGCAAGCACTGATCTTCGACTCCTACTACGACCAGTACCGCGGCGTGATCAGTTCCATTCGCGTCGTCGAAGGAACGCTCCGGGACGACGCGAGAGTTCGCATGCTGCAAGCCGCGGAGAACCACGAGATCGAGGAGATCGGGATTCGCACACCCGACATGATTCGCGTCGCCCAGCTCGGTCCCGGCGAGGTCGGTTACATCGTCGCGGGCATCAAGGACGTCGGCGGCGCGCGCTCGGGTGAGACGATCACCGAGACGTCTCGACCGGCCACGCCGTTGAGCGGCTATCTCGACCCCAAGCCGATGGTCTTTTGCGGCATCTACCCGATTGACGGCGACGACCTGCCGGACCTGCGCGACGCACTGGACAAGTTGAAGCTGAACGACGCGTCGATTACGTACGAACCGGAGTCCTCGAAGGCGCTGGGTTTCGGATTTCGCTGCGGTTTTCTCGGCCTCTTGCACATGGAGATCGTGCGTGAGCGCCTGGACCGCGAGTTCGACTTGGGCATCATCGCGACGGCGCCGTCAGTGGTCTACCGCGCCTTCCTCACCGATGGCACGGAACTACTCGTCGACAATCCGACGGAGCTGCCGGACCTCAGTCGCTTGGACCACATCGACGAGCCGATGCTGGCGATCACGATCCTGACGCCGTCGGAGTACCTGGGATCGGTGATGGACCTCGCGCAGAGTCGCCGTGGCGAGATGATCAAGATGGACTACATGTCGACCGACCGGGTCGAACTTCGCTACACGATTCCACTCGCCGAGGTCGTCATCGACTTCTTCGACGCTCTGAAGAGCCGGACGAAGGGCTACGCCAGTCTCGACTACGAGCCGAGCGGCTACATCACGTCCCAACTGGTTCGCGTCGACCTGCTCATCAATCACGAACCGGTCGACGCCTTCTCCACGATCGTGCACAAATCCAACGCCGACTACTACGGGCGACGAATGGCCGAGCGACTTAAGGAGCTCATCCCGCGTCAGATGTTCGACGTGCCGATCCAGGCGGCGGTCGGTGGACGCATCATCAGTCGCGAGACCGTGAAGGCCCGCCGAAAGGACGTCCTCGCCAAGTGTTACGGCGGTGACATCACCCGGAAGCGCAAGCTCCTCGAGAAGCAGAAAGAGGGCAAGAAGCGGATGAAGAGTCTCGGTCGGGTGGAAGTACCTCAGGAGGCGTTCGTCGCAGCATTGAAGCTCGAGGACTGATTGAGCAAGACCGGACCACACGCTACCGTTTTGGAACAGGCTCTGATTCGAGGATTCTCTGCAGGAGGTAACGACAGGCATGATGGCTTCTGATTCCATATCCATAGGCGTCTGGGTTGCCGCAATAAGTGCATTCGCAAGTTGTGTAACTTTATTTTTTCAGAGTCGATCATGGAGAAACCAGTCCGTTCTGAGTAGTCAAGAGATTTGGAAATTTCAACGTCAGGAGTTGTCGACAAGTCGCTTTAGGCATACGGCGGTTTCCTTTTACTTAAATGACTCTCAATACGAGACATTGATTCAGCCTCAGCAGATCTGGCCGGCACCGAATCATTTGACTACGTGTCGATTTCCGGAGATGTCAGTGATAGAAGGTTCACTCGATGACTATCCGGGTCGAGGATTCTCGCTCTTGACCCGGAAAGAATGGGCATTGGCAAGTCCGATTCTTCTTTCACCTGACGACGCTCGGACACAATTGGGTGTTCGGCTTTTGACGGATAGACATTCTGACTCCGATTATGTCAAGTGGAAGGTAAGGCCCATTCCGACAGAAGTCAAGAACGTTCTCCCCTTTAGATTGTCCAAGCCAACATTTGGCAAGGTTCGCTATGCGAAGTATTCAGATGCGGTGAACGATCTAGCGCCGCCTGGGATGTGGGAGAACCGAATCTGTTATCGAGTTTGCGAAATTAATCTAACTAGCGCCCAACCATCGATCATCCTCGACACAATGAACTATTTCGATTCGTTCGATGAAGGTGAAGCGGTCAATCATGAATGGCACATTGCAAGCGGGAAGAAGAGTCATGCCAATCTGCGCAAAAAAATAGGGGATCCAACACTCCTCGGTGGCAGGAATGGCATCGGAGCGGTTTCCGCAGTCACGATTGTGAACTATGAGGGGAATCCAAAGTTCCTTCTCCACGAGCGAAACGTTACAAATGTCGCAACCTCTCGAGGTATGAAACACGTGGTGCCATCGGGTGTATTCCAACCGGCATCAATATCTGAGCAATCACGGGAACTTGACGCCGACATTTGGAAGTCAATGATTCGAGAATACGCCGAAGAGATCCTTGGAAAGGATGAGGCTAGATATCTGACAAACGACGTCATTGATTACAGTTCGGTACCTCCGTACCGCACATTCCAACAGTTGGGACTTGACGGCCACTTCAACCTCTACTTGTTGGGAGTCGGGATTAATCCAACGAACTTGGTGGTGGAATTCCTTCTCGCTGGCGTATTCGACGAAACAGCAAAGTTAAAGTTTGGAACGGATTGGCCTATATTGGCATCTCGTCAAACAACGGATGGATCTATTACATCAGGTCGCATGGAAGAGGGGCGCTTTGTTCCCGGTAAAACCGGAATCGAGCTGGATTTCGACCTTAGTACGATTGATGCACTGACTCAAGAACCGGGCCAGATGTCGTCGGCCAGTGTGGCGTGTCTGAGATTGGCCCTTCACTTCCGCACAACTATCCTTGCAAAGAAGTGATGGTATTTGACTCATCCGAATGCGGGTCAGAGGTCTCGTTGGAGACGTCTTCTTGAGTTTTAGCACTCAGTAGAATTGAGTGCTAACAAGGAGTGGTATGGCTCGTCGCATAGTGCGCAAACCCACGAAAGTCCTCATGGACCTCGACGCCCGCAAGGCCACGATCCTGAAGGCGGTCGTCGTTGAGCACATCGACACCGCGCAGCCGGTTGGATCCTCTGCGGTAGCGGCGAGTGCCGATCTCGACGTCTCTTCGGCGACGGTGCGATCAGAGATGGTCGCCCTCGAGCGTGAGGGTTATCTCGCCCAACCGCACACGTCGGCCGGTCGCATACCGACGGACAAGGGGTACCGCTACTTCGTCGACCACTTGCAGTCCGGCGTGCTCGGTGCAGTCCAGCAGCAGCAGGTCAAGGAGTTCTTCGCCAGCGTGCGCGGCGAGGTCGAGGAGGTCTTGGAACAGACCTCGACGTTGCTCAGCCAGATGACGAGCTACACGTCGGTCGTCGTCGGGGCCAGTCACGCGCACGCGACGATCCTCAGCGTCCAACTGGTCAATCTCGACTCGCATCATCACTTACTCGTCACCGTGTTCTCCGACGGTTCGGTCCTGAAGCACAGTCTCACGCCGAGCTTCGCGGCGACGCCGAAGGAGGTGATGGAAGCGTCGCGTCAACTCAACGCGCTGCTCATTAATACGTCGCTTCAGTCGCGGGTGCAGGTACCGTCGCGCCGCGACCACGAAGCGGACCTCGTGCGAGAAGCCGTCAGCGCCCTCCACGCACAACAGCCCGTCATGGAGGGTGAACAGGTCTTCATCGGCGGCTCGTCGCGCGTGGCCGAGGTCTTCGACGGCGTTGAAACGGTCCGTCAGGTCCTGGCGATCCTCGAGCAGGAACTGCTCGTCGTGAGTCTCGTCCAGGACATCCTCGACCAGGGACTCTCGGTGGCCATCGGGTCCGAACACGGCTTCGAGCCCCTCGCCACGTGTGCCCTCATCGTCGCGCCCGTCACTATCGACGGTGCGCCGGCGGGCGCGGTCGGGCTCCTCGGACCGACCCGCATGAAGTACCGCGAAGCGATCGCCGCGGCCGAAGTCGTCTCGGAACGCCTCACGCGTCACTTCGCGGGAGCCGACGACCGTGGCTAACACGGACCTCTACGCGGTACTCGAAGTCGAACACACCTGCTCCCAGGAAGACTTGAAGCGGTCGTATCGGCGACTGGCGCGCCAGTTGCACCCCGACACGAACGACGACCCCGCGGCCGAGGCTCGCTTCAAAGAGGTCTCCCAGGCCTACGAGATCCTCTCGGACCCGGAGCGCCGCGCGAACTACGACCGCTTCGGCTCCGACATTGGCGCCGGCGGTAACCCCTTCGGCGCCGGTTCGGTGCAAGACATCTTCGACATGTTCTTCGGCGGACTGGGCGGCCACGCGCCGCAACGCCGCGGACCACAGCCGGGACCGGACGCCGAGATCTCGTTGGACATCACGCTGGATGACGCGGCGTTCGGCGCCACGAAGGAGATCACGGTCACGCTGGCGCATCGCTGCGCGACGTGTGACGGCTCGGGCTGCGCGCCCGGGACCTCGCCCACGACCTGTGTCGAGTGCGCGGGCGTCGGTGTCGTGCAACGGGTCCGCAACTCGATCCTGGGTCAGATGGTGACCTCGATGCCCTGCACGCGCTGCAACGGCATGGGTTCGCGGATCGATACGCCCTGTCCCGACTGTCGGGGCGACGGTCGACGCAACGAGTCGACGACGTTGACGATCCAGGTGCCGGCCGGCGTCGAAGACGGATCGACCATGCGCCTGAGCGACCGCGGTCCGGCCGGGCTTCGTGGCGGTCCGAACGGGCGGCTGTTCGTGCACCTGCGCGTGCAGAACGACAGCCGATTCGTGCGCAACGGTGACGACCTCCACCACGAGGCGCACATCGCCTTCACCCAGGCGGTCCTCGGTGCCTCGATCGAGGTACCGACGTTGCGCGAGACGGCCACCGTCGACGTGGCCGCGGGGAGCGCGAACGGCACCGTTCACCGAATCCGCCACCAGGGCGTTGAACACCTGCACGGCCGAGGGCGCGGTGACCTCTACGTGCACCTCATCGTTGACGTGCCGACTGAACTCGATGACACCACCGAAGCGTTACTGCGCCAATTGGCGGACCATCGCCACGAACCGGTGCTCGAGGACGGCGCGGGACTCTTTCGGCGCCGTAAAGCGAAGAAGTGACCCTCCTCGAGTGGCCGCGCCGAGTCGCGGCGATCGCGCAGTTCCACGTCGAAGATCCCGGTCAGCCCACGCTCAGTGCCGCCGACGACCATCACCTGCGAACAGTGTTGCGCGCGAAGAGCGGCGAGGAACTCGTCGTGACCGACGGCGCCGGTTCGTGGTCACTGTGTGAGGTCGGTGACCACGCACTGCACCGCGTGACGCCGGTCCACGTCGATCCCACCACACCGGCGACGACACTCTTCCTGTCACCGCTCAAGGGCGATCGCAGCGAATGGACGGTGATCAAGGCGACCGAACTCGGCGTTCGACGCATCGTGCCCCTGATGGCCTCGCGCGTCGTCGTCAAGTTTCGCGGTGAGAACCGTGACAAGATCGTCGCGCGATGGCGGCGCCTGGCCGGTGAGGCCAACGGCCAGTGTCGCCGCACCTACGACGTGATCGTCGACGAACCGTTGCACGTTCGTGAAGTCCCCGTGAACGTCCCGTTCACGCACTTTGACGGATCGAGTGACTGGCACGGCGTGCACAGCGTGTGTGTCGGACCCGAAGGCGGGTGGGACGAGGGCGAGTGGGGCGAACACCCGCGACTCTCACTCGGACCGACCGTGTTGCGTGCGGAGACGGCCGGCGTCGTCGCGGCGTCGTTGATTTCTTTCGGCGCTGGTGGATGGGGATTTACACTCGGCAACGAGGAATCTCGGTAATGATGAGGACAACACATGAGTGATTGCCTGTTTTGCCAAATCGTCGCCGGGGAGATCCCCTCCAAGCCCGTCGCTCAGAGTGAACGCGCCTACGCCTTCTACGACATCGCTCCCCAGGCGCCGGTCCACGTGCTCGTCGTCACCAAGGAGCACATCACGAGTGCCGACGAGATCGCGAGCACGCACGGGGGCATCGTCGATGAGATGGTGATGCTGGCACAGGAGGTCACCGACATCGAAGGCGTTCGCGAGCACGGGTACCGGTTGGTCTTCAACATCGGACGCGACGGCCAGATGACCGTCGCGCACTTGCACATGCACGTCCTCGGCGGACGCAGGATGGAGTGGCCACCCGGATGACCTTTGATGCCACGGCCCAAGAGGCCATCACGGCGACCACCTTCGTACCGAATACCCATTTGATGTCGGGACTGCTCGGACCCCGCGACGAACACCTGCGCGTCATCGAGCAGTCGTTCCCGACGTCCAAGATCCGCGTGCAGGGCAATCAGATCGCCGTCACCGGTCCCGACGCGGCCAAGGTGCTGCGGCTCTTCGACGAACTGGTGCTCGTATTGGAGAGCGGCCAATCGCTCGACACCGCCAAGATCGCGCGCACCATCGACATGGTCGACGACGACCTTCGTCCGAGCGAAGTGCTGCGCCACGAGGTCGTGCGCGGCGCCAAGGGCAAGGCCGTGCGTCCATCGACGGCCGGCCAGAAGCGCTACACCGACGCCATCGACACCTCGATCATCACCTTCGGCATCGGACCGGCCGGCACCGGCAAGAGCTATCTCGCGGTCGCCCAGGCCGTGCAGGCCCTGCATCGCCGTCAAGTGCAGCGCATCGTATTGACGCGGCCGGCCGTCGAGGCGGGTGAACACCTCGGCTTCTTGCCCGGCGACCTCATGGCCAAGGTCGACCCGTACCTGCGGCCCCTCTACGACGCGCTCTACGACATGGTCGGACCGGAAGGCGCCCAGCGACTCATCGCCAACGGCACCATCGAAGTCGCGCCGCTCGCGTTCATGCGCGGGCGGACGTTGAACGACTCCTTCATCATCCTGGACGAAGCGCAGAACACGACGCCCGAGCAGATGAAGATGTTCCTCACGCGCATCGGCTTCAACTCCAAGGCCGTGGTCACCGGCGACGTGACCCAGGTCGACCTCAACGGTCGCCACAGCGGGCTCGCGACAATCGAGAAGATACTTTGGAACATCGAGGGCATCAGCTTCATCCACCTGAGCGCGAAGGACGTCGTGCGACACCGCATCGTCGCCGACATCGTCGCCGCCTACGACCAACAGACATGAGCATCGATATCTACGCTGCCGACGAGCAGCACGACGAGCGAATTGACCTCGACCGGTGGGTGGGGCTCGCCGACGGCGCGTTGACCGACGAAGGGGTACGCGGACTGGCCGAGGTCTCGCTGATCTTCCTCGACGAGCCGGCGATCGCGGCACTCAACAAACAGTTCATGGGAAAGGAAGGTCCAACCGACGTCCTGAGTTTCCCGATCGACAACGAACCCGAACCATCGGGCCGCGTGCCCGACGCCGGCGGCAGTGGCCCCGGCGAGCCACCGATGCCCGAGATACCGCAGCTCGTGGGCGACATCGTGATCTGTCCGGCGGTCGCCGCTCGCAACGCGCTCGACCACGAATGCTCACTGGACGATGAGCTGGCACTGCTGGTAGTCCACGGCGTCTTGCACTTGCTCGGCTGGGATCACGCCGAGGACAACGAAGCCGAGCGGATGGAAGCGCGCGAACGGGAGCTGCTGAAGCGTCACTACAAGAAGGTGTCGTCGTGATCGCCGCCATGTGGTCCGCCAGCGACACGTACCTCATCATCACCGTGGCCGTGCTCCTCGTGCTATCCGGCTTCTTCGCGGTCGCCGAGACGTCACTGGTGCGGATGAACAAGTCGCGGGCGCGCTCGCTGCGCGATCAGGGGCACCACGGGGCGAAAGCGCTCGTGGAGCTCTCGGAGTCACCGGAGAAGTTCCTCAACACCATCTTGTTGCTCGTACTGATCTGTCAACTGGTCTCGGCGACGATGGTCGGCGTCCTGGCCGGTCGACTCTTCGGAGCGGCCGGGCTCTTCATCGCCACGGTGAGCGAGGTCGTCGTCATCTTCGTCGTCTTTGAGGCGATTCCCAAGAACTTCGCGGTGCAACACCCCGACTCCGCGGCGCTCACCGCCGCGCCGGTCGTTCGGCGCATCTTGAAGTTCTGGCCGATCAAGTGGATCTCGCGCTTCTTGCTCGCGATCGCCGACACCGTGATCGGCTGGTTCGGTCCGACCGGTCGGACGTCGCGCGTGACCGAATCGGAAGTCCTCGCGATGGCCGACGTCGCTCATGAGGACGAGGCGATCGAGTCCGAAGAGCGCAACTTCATCCACTCGGTGATCGAATTCGGCGACACCGTCGTGCGCGAAGTGATGGTGCCGCGCATCGACATGGTCGACATCGACGGCGCAAGGACGGTGCGCGAGGCGCTCGACCTCTCGGTGCAGTCGGGCCGATCGCGATTGCCGGTGCTCGGCGAAGGCGTCGACGACGTCGTCGGTATCGTCAACCTTCGTCACCTCGCCGAACTCGTCGCCAACGGACTCGGCGACGAGGTCCTGCGTGGGCACATGGGTGAGGCGCACTTCGTGCCGGAGACCAAGCGCGTGGCAGCCCTGCTCAGTGAGTTTCGTCGCCTGAAGAGTCACCTGTTCGTCGTCGTCGACGAGTACGGCGGCACGGCCGGACTGGTGACACTCGAAGACGTCCTAGAGGAACTCGTCGGTGAGATCACCGACGAATCCGACCCGGTCGAAGAGGATGACGACGATGAGCAGACGATCGAACTCGGTCTGGAGTTGAGCGGCCGTCTCAATATCGACGACGCCAACGTCGAATACGGTCTCGCCCTGCCCAAGGAAGGGTGGGACACCATCGGGGGACTGGTCATGGACCTAGCGGGCGGCGTCCCCGACGTGGGGGACGTCTTCTCGACCAAGCATTACCGGCTGACGGTACTTCGACTCGACGGACGTCGAGTCGAAGAGGTACTCGTGCAGCCGCTCGTGGAAGTCGAATGACGCGTTCCGGTTTCGCCGCCATCATCGGCCGACCCAACGTCGGGAAGTCGACGCTGCTCAATCAAGTGATCGGGACCAAGGTCTCCATCACCGCCGCCTCACCTAACACGACTCGTCAGGCGATTCGCGGCATACTCACCGAGGGCGACACGCAGATCATCTTCGTCGACACCCCAGGCATCCACCGTCCCCGCACGACGCTCGGGGGTCGACTGAATGACACCGCGCGCGCCGCGGCCGACGGCGTCGACGTCATCCTGGCCGTCATCGAGGCCGGGGCCGCGATCGGACCAGGTGACCGCAACGTACTGGACACCGTGCTGCGCAACGCGCGGGGTCGGCACGCGCCACTCCCGTGCGTCGTCGTGAACAAGATGGACAAATCCGGACGGGAAACCGTCGTCGCCCAGCTCGTGGCCGCTACCAAGGCCGTCGAGGAGATCGCCGAGGAGCTGGACCTCGGTGACGTCGCGCAGCGTGTCGAATACTTCCCGGTCTCGGCCAAGACGGGTGAGGGGACCGCGGCACTCATCGAGTTCGTCCGGGCCGCGATGCCCGAGTCGCCCTTCCTCTTTCCCGAGGACGAGGTCTCGGACGTGCCCGAAGCCATGTGGATCGCCGAACTCGTGCGCGAGCAACTCGTGCGCAAGACCAAACAGGAGCTGCCGCACTCGATCCACACTCGGGTGATCGAGTTCGAGTGGCCGCACATCACGGTCGAGATACTCGTCGAACGTGAGTCCCAAAAGGGCATGGTGATCGGCAAGGGTGGTGCCCTCTTGAAAGACGTCGGCATCGCCGCTCGTCGGCAACTCCCCGAGGGATGCTTCCTAGAGCTGAAGGTCTCGGTCGAGCCCGGTTGGCAGAAGCGTGATGACACTCTGGACCGCTTCGGGTACTGAGAGTTTTGCGAGCTCGGCGCGGGTGCGCTGCCGGTGGCGGTAGGTCAGGTAGGCGACGAGTACGACCTCGGCCGCGCCGATGATCCCCAACCAGTCGGTCGGGACGCCGACGTACTTCAGACCGCTGAGCAGCACGACGGCGGTGATGACGCGGCGCAGCAGGTAACCGTTCGAACGAGACGACAGGAGCGAACCCACGATGACCGCGGGCACGCTGCCGATGACGATCGAACTGGTGAGACCGAGCTCCACGTGACTGAACAACAGCGTGCCGAGCGTCGCCGAAAAGGTCAGCGGGAGCGACTGGGCCAGGTCCGTCCCGACGAGTTGTTTGTTACTCAACGTCGGATAGACCATCACCAACAGGACGAGGATCAAGGAGCCGGCGCCGACCGAGGTCAAGCCGACCATGAAGCCACCCACGATGCCGATCAAGACCGTCGGTAGCGGCCGCACCTTCGCGTGCTCGTCACCGGTGGCGGGCGATTCGACGAACGCCGATCGGTAGAAGATCGCGATCGATCCGATGATGAGCGCTGAGCCGAGGATGATCTCGAGACGATGTTCGGCGACGGCGCTCTGGCCGAGGAGATGCATCACGTAGGTCCCGAAGAACGCCGCCGGCACGGAGCCGTAACAGAGATAGCGCACGACCGGCTTGTTGACGGTCTTGCGCTTCCAGTGGATCGCGACGCCGGCCGGCTTCATGAAGAGCGCGGCCATGAGGTCCGACGCAATCGCCGCTGATGGCGTGACGCCGAAGAGGAGGACCAGCATGGGAGTCATTAAAGCCCCACCGCCCATGCCGGTCAGACCAACGAGGAGACCCACCACGGCACTACCGAGAACGAGGTAGATGTCAATGTGCACGAAGGGACTCCAATAGAACTATTTCAAGTGAATTAGTAGTGTATTCTACGCGACACGGCCTCGGCGGGACTTATTCATTCTCCCTCGTCGAAGCCTTATTCGCGCAGCTCGCGCAAGAAGGCGAGCACCTGTGAACGGTCGCGCGTGCGCTTCATGGGCGGCAATTTCCGGAACATCGCGGAGCGGTAACTCGATTGTGCCAGGCGAGTATCGAGCACCGCGACGACACCGCGGTCGGTGCTGTTGCGGATCAGTCGGCCAACGCCCTGGGCCAGCAGCATCGTGGCGCGCGGGAGGTCGACTTCGTAGAAGGGGCGCTCGGCGTTCGCGCGTCGTGCTTCGGCTAACGGATCGTTGGGCACCGAGAAGGGGAGTCGATCGATCGTGACGAGGCTCAGCGAGTGTCCCGGGACGTCGATGCCCTGCCAGAAGCTCGCGACCGCGAAGAGACTGGCTGCGGCGTTGTCGCGGAACTCTTCGATGATGCGCTGACGTGAGAGTGACCCCTGGACGAGGACTTCGGTCGCGAGCCGTGGTTCCACCGCCTCGGCGACGCGATTCATCACTGCACGGTTCGTGAACAGCGCGAGCGTTCGGCCCCCGGCCGCGGTGATCAGTCCGACGAGCTCATCGATGATCGCGTCCTCGGCGCCGGCGTCATTGCGACCCGGGAAGTTCTCCGGGACGTACAGCAGGGAGTTCGCGGCGTAGTCGAACGGGCTGTCGAAATGCTCGATCGGCGTCGCGGCGAGGCCCAGACTTTTCGGCAGCGTGTCGGGAATCGTGGCGCTGGTGAGGACCGCGGTGACGTTGCCCCAAAGGTCATCGGCCAGTCGAGGACCGACATCGACGAGAGAGATCTCGACGTCCACTTCGCGGTCGCGCTTGGTGATGAACAGCAATTCACCCGCTCGGACGTGGCTCACGCGCGCAAGGTCGTTCGCGAGGTGGATCGCCGGTCCCAGCGCGCGTATCTTGCGCGCCTCGGCGTCGGCGCCACTGGTCGTCAGCACACGGAGACCCTCGACGAGGGCGACGACCAGTTCATTGGCGCGACCCAGTTCGCGCAAGCAGTCCTCGTCGAGGCCCGAAAGTTCGTTGCGGTCGTATTGGATCTGGAGTGACGCGGCGAATCGGTCGGCGACCGCGACGAGCTCGACGCAGCGTTCAAGGAAGTCCGCACCGAGCAGGGGCCGCGCGACGCCCGCGAGCGCGCGAAGTCGCGTCGCATTCAGTGACGTCCCGAGCAGGGACGCGAAGATGTCAAGGATGTCGTGCGCCTCGTCGAAGACCACGAACTCGTGCGCGGGCAAGATCGTCATTCCCGACGCGAGGTGCGAGGCGTAGAGGTGCGTGTTGACGATGAGGATCGAGGACTCCGCCGCGCGGTCCTTCGCCAACTCGTGGAAACAGTTCTGTCCCTGGGGGCAGTTGGCCCGGTGCAGGCACTCCTGCGGCGTCACCGAGAGTCCTCGCCACGCTCGTTGGTCAACTTCAAACGGCAGCTCGTCGCGGTCACCGGTCTCGGTCTCATTGGACCACTTGAGAATCCGACGCATCTGGTCCGCCACACCCTTGGGCACGTCCGAACCGTCGTCAAAACTGAGCTGCGTCGCCCCGCCGACGCTGTGGACGCGATTTCGACAGACGTAGTTCTGCTTGCCCTTGAGGACCGCGACCCGCACGCCCGCGGCGTTCGCCGCGACGGTGGGAGCGTCCTTATGCGCGAGCTGGTCCTGCAGGTTCTTGGTGGCCGTCGCGACGATCACGCGTTGTCCCGACATGGCGGCCGGAATCAGATACGCCAGCGACTTACCGATGCCGGTGCCCGCTTCGATGACGGTCGTTCGACGACGCGAGAACGCCGCGGCGACACTTCGCACCATCTTGCGTTGACCGTCGCGACTCTCACCGCCGCCCGGCAGCTCGTGTGTGATGCGGTCCAAGAGGTCCAGCGCGCGCTCCGCGTCGATCTCGACGACGTCCTCATCGAGTTGCACACCGACCTCAAAGTCCGATTCGACGTCGATGCTCTCGTCGTCGGGATCGAAACTCTTCACCGTACGACCCTAAGGGTTCATCCCGACGAATTCGGGAGTTCAAAGAACTAAGTTTCTTAAGTGCCCGATCCGCGTCCGACAGTGATTCCGCCGTCCCTGGGCGCCTCGAGCGTGCCCCGCCACGTGGCGATCGTGATGGATGGGAACGGCCGCTGGGCCCAACGGCAGGGACTGCCGCGCACGGTGGGTCACGGTGCGGGCGAGGAGTCGCTCCTCGACACGACTTACGGCGCGCTCGCGATCGGCGTCAAGATTCTCACCGTCTACGCGTTCTCCACGGAGAACTGGCGGCGGCCCGTGGACGAGGTCCGCTACCTCATGAACTTCAACCGAGGCCTGTTGCAGCGTCGTTCGCGCGAACTCCACGAACAGGGCGTTCGCATCACGTTCTCCGGCCGGCGCGACTGGCGCGTACCCAAAAAGGTCCTCGCCACGATGGACGAGTCGGCCGAACTAACCAAGAAGAACAAGGTAATGACGCTCAATATCGCCTTCAACTACGGAGGTCGCGCCGAGATCGTGGACGCCGTCGCCCAGCTGGTCGCCGACCGGGTGCCGGCCAACAAGGTTGACGAGAAGGCGCTGCGCGCACGGCTCTACCACCCAGAACTGCCCGATCCCGACCTGGTGATCCGGACGTCGGGGGAGTACCGGACCTCGAACTTCTTGCTGTGGGAGATGGCGTACTCCGAACTGGTCTTCACCGACGTGCTGTGGCCGGACTTTCGACGCGAGGACCTCTTCGAGGCGGTCGAGGAGTACCAGCAGCGCGAGCGACGCTTCGGGGGTCTCGACAAATGATCATGACCAAGACCATGCTCGTGGTCGGCGTCCTCATCTACGCGTTTCTGTGGGCGCTCTACGCCAGTGGTGACTCACAACTCCTCGCGCCCCTGCTCATCCCGGCGATCCTCGCGGTGATGGTCGCGTTGGGCGTCGCCCTGCAGCGATTCATCGGCATCGAACCGCGCAAGCAGCACTTCGACGACGGGTCCGACGAGTCCGAACAGTGAAGGAGCTCCGCGACGACGCCGTCGTGCTGCGCACGTACAAGTCGGGCGAGGCCGATCGCGTCGTGGTGCTGTGGACACGCGAGCACGGCAAGGTGCGCGTGCTGGCCAAGGGCATCCGCAAGACGACGAGTCGTCTCGGCGGCAACCTCGAGACCTTGGCCTACGTGAACGTCGACCTCGTGAAGACCCGCGGCGACTTCTACATCGCGCGCCACGTGTCGCATCGCGAACGGCTCACGACCCTGCGCGCCTCGTACGCGCGGATCAACGCCGGGTACGCCGTCGTCGAAGTGATGGACGCGATCCCCTCGGACGACGTCGCCGACCACGACATCTTCGACCTGCTGTCGCGAGTCCTCATGACGCTCGATGACGAGACCTTCGACCCGATGCTCGTGCCGGCCTCCTTCTACTTCAAGCTCCTGGCCCTCGACGGCTCCGGTCCGGTCGTCGACGTCTGCGTCAACTGCGGACGCGACGTAGCACTCGTCGCCTTCGACGCCGAGGTCGGCGGCACGCTCTGCGCCGACTGTCGTTCCGGGACGTCGATCTCACCCGACGCGCTGGAGCTGATCCGTCGCATCATGAACGGGGACCTGGCGGCGGTACTGCGCGAGAGTTCACCGGCGGGCGCCGGCGAGGTCATGGCGCTCGCGCTCGAGTCGATCGAGGTCCACTTCGGGAAGCAACTCCGCGCGACGCGCTCCTCGCCACCACTCTCGCCGCCGTCACCGGCCCGGTAACGTGCCCGCGATGACCATTGACTCCGCGGAGCCCTTCGGGGCCTACGTGCACGTGCCGTTCTGCGCGCACCGCTGCGACTACTGCGCGTTCGCGACCTACGCCGACCGGGACCACTTGATGGAGGAGTACGTCACGTCGGTACTCCGAGAGATCGAGTGGTCGCTCGACGACGGCCTTCCCGCGGCGACCTCGGTGTTCTTCGGCGGTGGCACGCCGTCACGGCTTGCGGCCGACCAGTTAGTGCGCATCCTGGACGCGATCCCGCGCACCGCCGACGCCGAAGTGACGGTGGAGTGCAATCCCGAGGACGCGTCCCTCGAACGACTCCGGGCGTACCGCGCCGGGGGCGTCAACCGCATGAGTTTCGGCGTGCAGTCCACGCAGCCGGCGGTCCTGGCCGACCTGGGCCGTCGCCACGGCACGATGGCCCACGAAGAGGTCGCGCGCGCGGTCACGGCGGCCGGCTTCGTGACCTGGAACATGGACCTCATCATCGGCTCGCGCGCGGAGACACTCGAGGACGTCAGGCGAACGCTGGACGATCTCCTCGGGCTGGACAGTCCGCCGCCGCACATCAGTTGTTACGTGCTGACGCCCGAACCGGGCACGCCGTTGGGCGAGGACCCGACGCGACACCCGGACGAGGACGAGTCGGCCGACGCCTATGAACTCGTGAGCCGCGTGCTGGATCAGCACGGCTACGTCTGGGAGGAGATCTCGAACTGGGCCAGGCCCGGGCACGAGTGTCGACACAATCACGTGTACTGGGATCAAGACGACTACGTCGGCTTCGGATCGGCCGCGCACTCGCACCGTCACGGTCGCCGATTCTGGAACGTGCGCACCCCGGACCGCTACATCGCGATGGTGCGTGACGGACAACGTCCCCTCGGCGGCGAGGAGAGCCTCGACGATCGCTCGCAACGTTTCGAACGCGACTCGTTGGCGCTGCGCACCGCCAAGGGCGTGCCGATCGAGGCGTTCGAGTCGCTCGATGAGATCGCGCACCTCGTGTCGGTGCGCGATGGACGCGTGACGCTCGCGCCACACGGTCGACTGCTCGCGAATCAGGTCATCCTTCGGCTGGGGAGCGCGGAGTAGCCCGGTAGTCTTATGCGATGAATTCGACGCCGGAGACCGTCCCCGACCTGCTCGACAAGGTCACGAACCTGGCCAAACGGCGTGGCTTCATCTTCCCGTCGGCCGAGATCTACGGCGGCTTCCGCTCCACTTACGACTACGGCCCCCTGGGCGTCAACATGCTGCGCAACGTCAAGCAGGCGTGGTGGCGCTCGATGGTCCAGATGCGCTCGGACATCGTCGGCATCGACGCCGCGATCCTTGGTCCGCCGGCGATCTGGGCCGCGTCGGGTCACCTCGAGACCTTCACTGACCCGCTCGTGGACTGCAAGAAGTGCAAGGAGCGCTGGCGCGAGGACAAGATCGACGGCGTCTGTCCGAACTGCGGTTCGACGGAGTTCACGGAGCCGCGCGCCTTCAACCTGATGTTCAAGACCCAGGCCGGTCCCGTGGAGGGCGAGGGCGCCACCGCGTACCTGCGTCCCGAGACGGCCCAGGGTATCTTCACCAACTTCGCGAACGTGCTCTCGACCGTGCGAAAGAAGCCGCCCTTCGGCATCGCCCAGATCGGCAAGTCCTTCCGCAACGAGATCACGCCGCAGAACTTCGTCTTTCGCACCCGCGAGTTCGAGCAGATGGAGATGGAGTACTTCGTCCCGCCGGCCGAGGCCGACGAGTGGTACCACTACTGGATCGAGACGCGGCTCGCGTGGTGGATCGACTTGGGCATTCCCGAGGAGAAACTCCGGCTGCACGTGCACGCTCCAGAGGACCTGTCGCACTACTCACGCGGCACGACCGACATCGAGTTCGACTACCCGTGGGGCTTTGACGAGCTCGAGGGCATCGCCAATCGCGGCGACTACGACCTCACCCAACACGCCAACGCCTCGGGCGTCGCGTTGGACTACTTCGATCAATCGACGAACGAGCGCTACACGCCGTACGTGATCGAACCGGCGGGCGGCGCCACGCGCGGCATGATGGCGTTCTTACTCGCGGCGTACCACGAGGACACGGTCGAGGGCGAAAGTCGCACCGTCCTGCGTCTGGACTGGCGTCTTGCGCCCTATCAAGTGGCGATCCTGCCGCTCTCCAAGAAGTCCGAACTCGAGGACGTGTCGCGCGAGGTCTTGGGACTCTTGCAGCCGCACTTCATGTGCGACTACGACGTCACCCAGTCGATCGGTCGCCGCTACCGTCGCCAGGACGAAGTGGGCACACCGTACTGCGTCACCGTCGACTTCGACACGCTCGACGACCGCGCGGTCACCGTGCGCGACCGCGACACGACCGAACAGATCCGTGTGCCGATCGCCGACCTGCTGTCGTCACTGCGCGAACGAACGGGTCAGTCCTGAGGTGACCTACGACGGGCGGGGCCTGCGTTTTGGCAGCGTGGCGGAGGCGTACGACCTCTTCCGGCCCGCGCCACCCATCGAGGTAAGGGATCTCTTGGGTGACCTGCGAGGTGAGGACGTGCTGGAGGTCGGCGCGGGTACGGGCAAGTGGACGAGGTTGTTGATCGAACTCGGGGCGGCCGTGACCGTGGTCGAACCCGATGATGACATGCGCGCGGTGCTCGAGCGACGTAGTCCCGAAGTCCGGACCCTGAAATCTTCCGCTGAGTCGCTCCCACTCGACGACGCAACCTTTGACGTCGTCCTGGTCTCTTCGGCGTGGCACTGGTTCGAACAACCGACGGCCACGAACGAGATGGCGCGAGTACTCCGCGACGGTGGTGCGCTCTACGTTGTGTGGAACGGCTTCAGTCGTGACGTCCCCTGGTTAGTGGAACTCACGGCGCTGCGTGAGACGCCAGACGATCCGCGCAAACGGCCGAGGGGCTGGCGCGCAGAGTTCGACCCCGAGAGCCCGTTTGATGTTGAGACCGACGTTACCGTCGACTGGTTGTGGACCCGAAACGTCGACGAGGTCGTGTCACTCTTCGGCACGTACTCCGGCGCCATCATCCGCAGCGACGAAGAACGACACCAGATGGAGGTCGCGGTACGCCAACGACTTGAATCGAGGGCGGAGGACGGGCTGGTCGAGGTTCCGATGACCGTCCGCGGCACCATCGCTCGTCGACGAACGCGCGCCTAGTTCGACGGCTGAGGCGGGATGGAGTACGTGACCTGCGCCTTCGCGACGAGTTCCGTCTCTCCGCGCGAGTACAGATCGACGTCAACGACGGCGAGTCGTCGCCCCAGTTTCAACATTCGCGTCTTGGCCATCAAATCGGTGAGCTGCGGCCGTCGCAAGAAGTCGATGTGCAGGCTGGTCGTGACCGCGAGCACGACCGGACCGATCTGGGACATGATTGCGACCCACGCGGACGTGTCCGCGAGCGACATCATCACCGGTCCGGCCAACGTGCCACCCGGCCGTTCGTGACGGTCACCGACGGCGTAGCTCACGATCACTGAATCGTCGGTGACCTCCTCGACTCGCGGAACGTCCGCGTCGGGGAAGGCGTTGGTAAGTATCGACTGCAGTTCGTCAACGCCGAGGAGCGGCACGTTGGCTCACGCGATCTTGCGGAACTGGTTCACCGCCAACGGTGCGAGTACCGCCACCAGTCCAATACACCAGATCAAGGAGACCCATATGGAGTTACCGGCGGGGGTAGTGCCGGTCATCAGCGAACGCACCGCGGTGGTCGTCTCACTGACGGGTTGATTGTTCGCGAATCCCTGGAGCCACGTGGGCAACGAAAGTAATGGGATGAAGATCGTGGACGCGAACGTCAATGGGAAGATGAGCGGGAACGTCATGGCTTGAGCGGTTTCGGAGTTTGGCGCGGCCAGGCCGACGAACGCGAAACCCCACGAAAGGCAGTACGCGAAAAGGAGCATCAGCAAGCAGGCCGCGATGTAGTCGAAGAATCCTCCGTGCGGACGGAATCCGACCAGGTATCCGACACCGGTGATGATGATGAGGACGATGACGTTGCGCGCGGTGTCGGCCAGTGTTCGTCCTGCCAGGACTGCCATACGGGCCATCGGTAGTGCTTTGAATCGTTCGATGAGGCCGCGCTGCAAGTCCTCGGCGAGGCCGATGGCGGTGCCCACCGCGCCAAAGATCGTGGTCTGAACCAGGATTCCCGGAATGAGGAAGTTCACGTAATTGCCGTGCGTGAACGCACCCAGCGCGTTGAAGATGTAGCGGAACAACAGCACGAACATCACCGGCTGAATGACCATGAAGACGAGCGCCGTGGGAACGCGAACGAGCGCCAATAAATTGCGCCGCGCCAACGTGACGACGTCGCGCAGCGCGAAGCGTAGGTAACTGTGATGTGGCGACGGGACGGTGGTCGGTGGCATCGTCATCGTGATCGGGGTGGAGGTCATACTTTGGCCTTTCGTCGTGCGCGGCGCGACAGTTTCTCGGTGACGACCGGTACATCGTCTTCAGCTTTGTGTCCCGTCAGACTCAAGAAGACGTCGTCGAGGCTCGGTTCTCGTAGTTGCAGTCCGGCGATCTTGATGTCAATGCCGTCGATTCGCCGGAGTGCCTCGGCCGCGGACGCTGGACCTAGTTCGACGGTCAACTCGATGACCGTGCCATCGACGTTGGCGGGGATCGCCGAGATGTCCGAGATTAATTCGAGGGAGCGCTGCGCGTCACCGGTGGAGGCAAACGTGAGGACCAACACGGTGTTACCCAGCGAACTCTTCAACTGCGATGAGGTACCCTCGGCGATGATCTTGCCGTGATCGAGCACGACGAGTTGTTTGCAGAGACGGTCGGCCTCTTCGAGGTACTGGGTCGTGAGGAGCACGGTCGTGCCGCCTTCTACGAGTCCCTCGATGATCGCCCACAGGTCCTGGCGAGACTGCGGGTCGAGTCCGGTGGTCGGCTCATCCAGAAAGAGAATCGGTGGATCGGCGACGAGTGCGGCCGCCAGGTCGAGGCGCCGCCGCATGCCACCGGAGTACGTGGAGGTCAGCTTGTGCGCGAACTCGGCCAATCCGAAGTCGGCCAATAACTTTTTCGAGCGCGCGACGGCCTCGGATCGCTCCATGTGGTTGAGAAAGCCCACCATCCGAAGATTCTCGTAACCGGTGAGATTCTCGTCGACGGCCGCGAACTGTCCCGCGAGACCGATGACGCGACGGACCTGACCGGGCTGCTTCACGACGTCGAAGCCACCGACGATGGCCCTACCCTGCGTCGGTGCCAAGACCGTCGAAAGGATTCTCACCATCGTTGTCTTTCCTGAACCATTGGGTCCGAGCAGTCCGAAGACTTGACCGGTCGGCACTTCTAGTGAGACGCCGTCGAGCGCGCGAAACTCGCCGTTATTGAACGTTCGGACGATATCGGTCGCCTCAACCGAGAATTCAGACATGGGGGAGATTCTAAGCGGACGCAGTTACGTCGCCGATGTGAGCGTGTGACGGAACCGGTACTTTCTTCCTATGGCCATATCGGAGAGTGAGATCGCGCAGGTGCGATCGTCAACCGACATCGTGGCCCTCATCAGTGAAACCGTGGCGCTGAAGAAGTCGGGACGCCGCTGGACCGGGCTGTGCCCGTTCCACGCCGAGAAGACTCCGTCGTTCTCGGTGAACGCCGAAGAGGGCCGCTATTACTGCTTCGGCTGTCGCGCCTCCGGTGACCAGATCACGTTCGTGCGCGAGATCCAACACCTGGATTTCATGGACGCGTTACGACTCCTGGCCGACCGCGCCGGCATCGAACTGCACGACGACGCCAACGCGGGTCCTGCCCGCAAGGAGCGCCAAGAGACCATGGCCGCGATGGAGAAGGCGGTGGCCTGGTATCACGAACGACTGCTCACCGCACCCGACGCCCGAGGCGCACGCGAATACCTGAAGACCCGGGGCATCGGCGGCGACATCGCGCGACAGTTTCGACTGGGTTGGGCGCCCGATGAGTGGGACGGTCTCGCAAAGGGCCTGAAGTTGACCGAGAAGACATTGATGGACACCGGTCTCGGTTTCGTCAACAAGGGCGATCGACGCCAGGACGCCCTTCGAGCGCGCGTGATCTTTCCGATCTTCGACGCCGGGGGCAAAGCGATCGCCCTCGGCGGTCGTGTACTCCCGCCGCCGTTCGGCAGTGCAGCTCGTCCGGATGGACGCGTCGAGGCGAAGTACAAGAACTCGCCCGAGACGTCCATCTACTCCAAGCGGCGCACGCTCTACGCGCTCAATTGGGCCAAGGACGACGTCATCAAATCCGACGAGATCATCGTCTGCGAGGGCTACACCGACGTCATCGCCTTCTTCATGGCCGGGATGCCACGCGCCGTGGCGACGTGCGGGACAGCGCTCGGCGAGGAGCACTTCAAGACGATGCGTAACTTCGCCAAACGCATCGTCCTCGCCTACGACGCGGACAAGGCCGGCCAGAGTGCCGCGGCATCGGTCTACCAGTGGGAGCGCCAGCACGAGGTCGACGTCTTCGTCGCGAAGCTCCCGAAAGGTTCGGACCCGGCCGACCTCGCGCAGAAGGACCCCGACGCGCTGCGCGGTGCTGTGGCAGACGCCGTGCCGTTTCTGCGGTTCCGTCTCAATCGTGTGCTCGAAAGCGCCAATCTCGCCACCGCCGAGGGCCGCGGTCGTGCCGCCGAGCAGGCCATGGACGTGCTCGCCGAACACCCGAGTGAGCTCGTGCGCGACCAGTACATCATGGACGTCGCCGGGACGCTAAGGATCGAAGAGTCGTTACTGCGACCCCGCGTCGCCGAGCTCGCCCGCAACCCGAAGCCGCGAACCGCGAACGAACCGCCACCGGTCGCCGTGCAACGACGCGCGCCCCGGACGCCACTGCCACGTCCGGGTCTCGAAGCGTTGCGTCTGCGCGTGCACTTCCCCAACGACGTGAAGGACCGACTTATTGCGCCGTACTTTGTCAACGACGTCCAGCGCGAGATCTTCGAGGGTATCTCGAGCGATCGATCGCTCTCGGAGGTCATCGACGAGCTCGACCGACGTGGCGAGGAGGAGGCGGCGCACGTCCTCAGTCAGCTCGCCGTTGACGAACTCGATCGTGAGTACACGGTTGAAGACGTCACTGCCGTCGTGTCCCAGCTCATCCGCAGTGCCGTCAACGTCGAATTGAAGAACGTAGCGCGCGATCTCAACGATGGCATCATTCCTCCGGATGTCGCCGACGTGACCGTGCGCGACGTGAAGGAACGCCTCGTCCTGCTCGAGAGTGCCTCGGGTCTACTCGCCGAGAACGAACTCCGGGAGTGGCTTTTGGAGAGAACCTCCTCAAGGTCGTCGTGACGGGACCGACCCTCGGCATCATCGGGGGACTGGAAATGACCGCGCCGCTCAGTGTCGAAGAAGAGCGCAGTCTGTACCCACTGATTCAACAGGGGCGGCACGCCGGACTGCAGCTCGATGGCGGTACGTCGGATCTCGCGGAACGCCGACGCCTGCTCCGCCAGCGTCATACCGGCCAAGAGGCAGAGGCGACCCTGCTTCGCGCGACGCTGGGGCTCGTTCGAACACGCGTCGTCGAACGCGGCTACCGGTTCGGGAACGATGAGTTGGAGGCGGCGGGTGTCGAGGCGCTGGTGAACGCGCTGCAGCGATTCGATCCGGAGCAGGGGAATCGATTCTCGACGTACGCCAACTACTGGATCATGAAACTGGTCAATCAGGCCGTCCAGCAACAAGCGGGCCTGACCGACTCCGAGATGCGTCTGATACTCAAGTTGCAGAAACTGATTCGCGTCAATCCTTCGAAGAATCTGACCAAGCGTGACGTCGCGCAGGCGCTCGGTGTCTCACAGGCGAAGGCGCACGAGATGATGCAACTCAATCGCGAGTTGCAGTCTCGACGCTACGGATCTACCGAGCTCGACGATGACACCGACTTCCGTTTACGTCGAGAGGCGAGCGATCCGCCGTCGTGGGTCATCGATGCGCTGCGTCGGATATGCGGCGATGACTTTGACGCGTTCTGGCAGTTCACCTTTCGCACGATGTCAATTGACGAGATCGCTCGGGCACACGGAATATCACGACAAGGCATGACCAAGCGCATCGCTCGATGCCGGCGCTTGGTACGTGAAAGTCCCGACGCGGAGCGGCTCTTACAGTGGTTTGCTCGACAGTGACAGAAAGTCGTTGATGCTAATGTTGCTCTGCTTTCGAGTTCCTTTCCCAGATAGCTCAATTGGCAGAGCAAGCGACTGTTAATCGCTAGGTTGCAGGTTCGAGTCCTGCTCTGGGAGCTTTAGCCCGTGTCTTCTCAAAGGGCCGTAGCTCAGTGGTTAGAGCAGGGGACTCATAATCCCTCGGTCGTGGGTTCGATCCCCACCGGCCCTACTAGAGTTCGGCGAGATTTGAAGAGTTCAACAAGCTTCTCATCGGTATCTGCGCCCCGAGCGGCATCTAGGAGTAGGTTCGCCAGTTCGACGTCGTCATGAGGAATCATTAAGCCTCCATTGAAATCATTGCGATCGAGAATCCATCGACCAACCAGCAATGCCGTTCTTTTGTTTCCCTCGGTGAATGCCTGCGCACGAGTGATTCGACTCGTTGCCACTGCCGCGGCGACGAGGGGATCAATTGAATTCGGTAAGTTTTCGAGAATTCGCACAATGCGGTTGAGATCATCGGGCTCGTCGAACCACTCGTCATTGTGGCGAACCGAAGCGTTAAACGCAACAATAAGTTCGAGACTAGGAAGGTTCAATGTGAGTGGAGAAACTCGAGCAATTCCCGGTATTCGACCAGACGTTCAGCCAACCAAACGCGGTCCGATTCATTGAGCACGTCAAGGGCCGTCGACTTTTTGGATGGAGTTGATTGAGTCTGCGACATGGCTAAATCGTAGTTGTGAGATGTGACGTTGCAGAGGCTTGGTTTGAATGCTCGATCCTTTGCTGAAATCCCAGGTTTCGTCCCGCATTCCGAGTCGACATCACCGGACAATGGGCGCGGTGAAACTCGGTACAAATCCAAGTCACCGGACCTCTTCGACCGTTTTCTTCCCCGTCATAATCCCTCGGTCGTGGGTTCGATCCCCACCGGCCCTACCTCGAGGTTTATACCGAAGTCGGGCGACTTGTGTACCGAAGTGGGTGTGACCTGGACGATGAGGTGATTCTCGCTGAACTGTTCGCGGATGAAGACACCAAGCTCGTATTTGAGCACAAGAAAGCCACCCCGAAGGGTGGTTGGTTCAATGCTCAGATGTGATTGAACGTGGCGGGTCTCCGCTACTCAGTTAGATGGTGAGAATCTCGCTACTCACGTAGTCAGCAGCTCCTTGCGGTCTACGTTGAGGACGACATCGGCATACTTGAGCACGCCGAGCTTGCGCTTGCGACCCATCTTGGTGCGCCTTGGCTGGTGAGAGTTCTTGGACCAAAGGTCTGCCAGGCGTAGGTTCACTCGGGCGACGGCCATGAGTAGAAGGAGTCCTGTCTTTTCAAGTCCGCGAACGCGAATGGTGCCACGACGGATGTTCTCGCGGGCCTCGTTCTTTAGATTGCCAAAGAATCCCTCAACGCGATTTCGACGCGACGTCGAGAAGTACCACTCGGTCGATCCGTGCAACTCGCGCTGGCTAAGGGGAATGTCGTCGGCACTGAAGGTCGTGAACTTCTTCGAGCAAACGGTGTTAGATGGAGCGCCGGCAGGCGCTAAGAGAGCGGTCGGCAATTTCGAGCGCGGACTTAGCGAACTTGGTACAAGAGGGCACTGAATCTTCCCAGCAGAAGCGGGGCACTGAAAGACCTGGGAGCCGTTTGGCTTGCGAGCGGAATGGGGAACCAATGCGTATTGGGAGCGCAGGGCGATCTGGTCTTGATACTCGCGAATTGTCTTGGCTGAGGAGTCCACTGCGGGGACTTCAATCGTCCAAAGGCCCTGGGGAGTAGAGGGGGAGAAGGGCTGTCCGTCAATAATGATGGCCCCGTGCGACGTGCCATGAGCTCCTAGTTGATGCTCGGTCAACTGGAAGACAGGTTCTCCGCCGAGGGCGCGAACTGGGAGAAGGAAGTCGGCTCCATTGTTGGACATGGTGTATTCGCGGTCTGCAAGGACGTCGCTAAGCGATCCCTGTGATTTGGCCACAGAGTTCACGACCGAGAGCGCTGCGTCGATACCGGGACTAGTGATCTTGCGGAGTCGCATCGATTTAGCGGCCAAGGGGACGCTCTCGCCTCCGACTTCTGGTGCGGTGACGGCGACGGTGAGGTTGTAACCGAACGTTGGTCGTTTCCAGGCAGATGCACCTCTGCCGCGCCACGCGGCGTCGGGGTCGGTAGAAGGGCGGCGACCATTTCTTCTCGTGCCTCGGCCCCAGGAATCAATCGGAGTTCCGTCGATGGCAATGGAACGTGCGTCCTTCGCTTCGGCGTGAAGAGTTGCAGCAAGCAGCAAATCGCACACATCGTCCAACGCGACTGATGTGGCACCTGGTTCTCGGATTGACGCGGTTACGAGCGCATAGAGGCGCTGCACCTGTCGGAAAGTGATCCCTCCATCGCGCGTTACACCAAGTCGGCGGCGAGAGGCCACGTCGAGTGTGTTCAGCAAGAGTGGCACTCGGGTTAGGTGCAGGCGACCATCCTCACTGAGGAGCAAAAGTGCCACCATCAAGGCGCGTACCGAGAGTTCGCGAGGTCGTCCGGGGCGATTGTTGAAGGCGACAATCCGCGCCTCAAGGAACGGCACGATGCCTGAATCATCGATTACGCGCTCGCAGCGGCGAACCTCGGCGTTACTCAAACGAGGCTTTCGATAGAGCAGTCGGACGCGTGGCGCGTGACGAACGCCAAGTAACTCTGGAGCGAGTCGGTCTTTTTGATTCCGGTGTAGGCCAATAGGTCGAGTATCGAGATGCCGGACTCGATAAGAGCCACTACGTACGTGGTTCTGAGACGGTCAGTGCTGAGGCGAGGAACTTCAGATCGATTGGACGTCCACTCACATATGTGTGCGGCGACATCTTTGCCCTCGCGGCGCCCGAGAAGCTGACCTTCGGGGCGAGCCAAAACAATCTCATTGGCGAGTTCTACGTAGTCGGCTAGCACTGAAACGCAGCGCGATTTGGCATCAACGAACAGCAGGTCGCCGTGGTGATGAAAACTCTTGGCTGTAATGGGACGAAGATCGGCGCGGGACAGTCCGCACCCGGCACCGAGAGTCACCAGCGCTTTCAGTGACACGGAACGGTGACTGCTCGAGTGAGAGTCTGCGAAGTTCAACAGGGCGACGATTTCTTCGGAGGAGTAAGGACCCTTGAGTGACGTTTTAGAGTATCGAGGTCCGGCGCTGAGGGTAAATGTGCCGTTAGCCCTGGCAATTCGACGGAGACTGGACCTGAGATCCTTGCCGCGGTGTCCCTGTTGAGCGCAGAACATATTGATCGCTTGGTCGGTGAGGAGAACTTTGTCATCGAGGGCGAGACCTTGGGTGAGCGCCCAAGTCGCGTAGGTGGTGGCGGCGGAGAGGTAAGGCCGCGATTGTTTCATCGTGTCGAATCCCAAACTGGTGACCCAGGATTTGACGACAGGTCCGGCCACGAGCCATTGGGCTGGCGTCACGACGGATCTCGGGTGTTGGTGCGGGTTGAAATTGGCGTAAATATCGCTGGGCGTGTTTCCTCCTCGGGGTTTGGTTGGGGGTTTGCGTAGATCATTTTGTCCGGTGCCCTTGAATTCGCACGTAGACCGGATTGGAGAGGTTGAGTAAGGGCTACTTTTCTAAAAACAACACCGTTCAGGTACTCTCAAGACAGAGTTGTGTCCAATCGTTTGCGTAGAGGCGACCGAAAGACACAGTTTCCTAGCGTGACATCCAGAAGAGAGCCCATGAGTGATTCAGAATTAGTAAAGAACCCCCTGGATTTCATCTGGTCCATTGCACATCTGATTCGCGAATACAGGCAATCTGAGTACGGGCTGTGTAGGTATTTGGGGCCGACAATGTACGTAAGACCCGGTTCAAATTGGGGGAGGTCCGATGTCGTTAGTGGTCGATAGTGCCCAAGAACGTCTCGTCAAATCATCGGAGCGGGTTCGGGACCTCGGCGAGGTATTCACGCCCAACGCAACGGTCCAAGAGATGCTCGACTTGTTGCCGGAAACGATCTGGTCACCGCACCCGTCACCAACTTTCTTCGAACCCGCCTGTGGCGATGGCAACTTCTTGGTTGCGATTCTGGATCGAAAGCTCGATCACATTGCCGCCGAGCAATCCCGAACGCATCTGCCAGCTGGTACCGACGCCGTCGCAGTTCAGTTCCATGCACTCGAGGCGTTGGCCTCCATCTACGCGGTCGACATCTCAACTGACAACATCGTTGGCGGTACTCCGGGGCACGAATTGGGCGCGCGCGGTCGCTTGCTGACAATGTTTACTGAATGGAACGCCGCTGTCCTCGGCAAGCGTCTTGATGGAAGAAGCCTGGCACTGCGAGCCGCGGAGTGGATCGTTGGCCACAACCTCATCGTTGGGAACATGTTGCCACTCGATGTTGCTGGCAAGGCAACAGGTCGCAACGAGATACCGCTCATTGAGTACACATGGAACCCCGGAGCTCTTTCAGTGTCGCTTTCCAAGACGACGCTCGGGGCTGTCTCCGCTTTAGAGGACCGGAAGACAGCAACAATGCTCAGTCTGTTCGCGCCGGCTGAACCCGAGCAGTTCTGGCGCGGCAAGGCTCTGAATCTCGCCGAAGCCGCGAAGGTGGAAGCTCCAGGGCTGCGCGGCCCGGCAAGGAATGGAACTAGGAGTCGTAAATGAGTGCCGACTATCTCCAGGGAAATCAGCCAGACATCCTCGAGGTGATTGCCAACCTTTCCAATGACGCCGTCTTCACACCTCCAAAAGTCGTCAACGCTGTACTGGACCTGTTACCTCGAGACGTCTGGTCAAATCCAGCGCTGCGTTGGCTTGACCCCGGCGCGAAGACGGGTGTCTTCCCTCGCGAAATCACCAAGCGGTTGATGGTCGGGTTAGCCGAAGAGATGCCAGACGAGGACACTCGACTCCATCACATCCTCACCAACATGATCTTCGCGATCGCGACGGAAGAGATAACCGGCATGATGACCCGTCGGTCGCTCTACTGCTCGAAGGACGCGTCGGGCACATTCTCAGTCGCGCCCTTCGATACTGCGGATGGGAACGTCTGGCACAAGAGGGTAAAGCACGCGTGGGATGGAAACGGCAAGTGCACTGAATGTAAAGGTTCTCACGGAGAACTCGAAATCACTGGCAGAGATAACAAGGCCTACGGATTCATACATGCCAACGGACGTAAACAACTCGAAAAGGAGATGAACATGGAGTTTGACGTAATCGTAGGCAACCCGCCGTACCAAATGGAATCGGATGGCGGTACCCGTACAATCCCGATTTACAACATCTTCGTGGAGGAAGCCAAAAAACTAGCTCCCCGCTACATGGCTTTAGTTATTCCCTCAAGATGGATGGCTGGTGGGCTCGGCCTGGATGCGTTCCGCGCTGACATGCTCGGCGACCACCGCGTCAGCAAATTGGTCGATTTTCCAGACGCGAGTGAGGTGTTTCCGGGTGTCGAGATCAAGGGTGGCGTCTGCTATTTCCTTTGGGACCGAGAGCATAGGGGCAGTTGCGAAGTGACTCTTCTTCGGTCGGGTGAAGTCACTGGGCCGGTTAAACGCAAACTGGACGAGTACGACGTCTTCGTTCGCGACGTGGCTGCTGTGGTCATTTTGAAAAAGGTACTTGCCTTCAGTGAACCACCTTTGACAGAGATTATGACCACCAATAATGAGTTCGGCATAGGGACGAATTACAACGACTACGAGGCAAAAGGTGGGAAAAACTTCGTGCGGCTCCATTTGGTGACCAATGGGCAGCGACAAGAAGGTTGGATCCCAAGGAGTGACATTCCAAAGGGCGAAGCCAGCGTCGACATGTGGAAGGTAATTGTTCCGAAGTCGTACGGAGCAGGAGAAACATGGCCGCACCAGATACTTGGACAGCCGATTATCTCGAAGCCGCCCTCGGCGTTCACGCAGACCTTTGTTGGTATAAACGTCGCGACGGAAACAGAAGCCAAGAGCGTTGAAAGTTACCTTCGCACCCGCTTCTTTCGGTTCATGGTGTCGCTTCGCAAGATCAGTCAGCACGCACCAAAGCCGACATACGTTTGGGTGCCGATGCAAAAGTGGAATCGCACGTGGACCGATGCGGAGCTCTACGCAAAATACGACATCTCCGCTGACGAACAGGCGTACATCGAGAGCATGGTGAAGGAGATGCCCGCATGAGCGTCTCGCTCGTTGGAGGTGTTAGGCATCCGAAGATCTACGCCTACTCCATCGAGCAATTCGCAACCACGACTTGGAAAGGCAAACGCAAGGGTGCTGGCCTCATCAAAGTTGGAGACACTCAGCGCGACGTGCGGGTCAGGATTCGCGAACAACTGGCGGCTATCAAGATGCCCGTTGAGACGGTGCCCGACATACTGATCGTTGAGTCAGCGATCACGGACGACGGTCGTGCCTTTCGTGACCACGAGGTTCACGCCGCGTTGAAGAAAGCCGGGTATCACAACGTTGCTGGCGAGTGGTTTGAGTGCACGAAGGATGAAGTCGCCGCGGCCATCCAGGCGGTACGTGAAGGCAAGGATCTCCCATCCGCTCGTCCTTCAGCGAACTTCAAGATGCGCCCCGAGCAAGTACGCGCGGTGGAAGAGACGGCGACATACTTTCGCCACCACGCCAAGAAGTCCAAGGGCAGGGCTCCCGACTACCTATGGAACGCCAAGATGCGTTTCGGCAAGACGTTCACCGCCTACGAGCTCGCCAAAGAGATGGATTGGACCCGGGTCCTAGTCCTTACCTACAAACCTGCGGTTGAGCAGGCATGGCGCGAAGACTTGGCGCATAAGGACTTTGCCGGCTGGCGATTCCATGCCAAGGACGACGACGAGGTCGACTTCAAGGACCCAAGCCCTCTAATTTGGTTCGCCTCGTTCCAAGACGTACTGGGAAAAGATGATGACGGCAAGACCAAGGTGAAGAACCGTGATCTGTACAAAGTCGCGTGGGATGCCGTCGTAGTTGACGAGTATCACTTCGGAGCGTGGCGGGATGCGGCGCGTTCAATCTACGTCGGCGAAGTTGACGACATCACCGGAGAGAAGACCGAAGGCGACAAGACCGAAGCCAAAGCTGCGGAAACCCCTGACCTCGACGAAGGTTTCGTAGAGGGCATCGAAGAGGTGCTGGCCAAGTCGCTGAAGGTGGACCACTACCTGTATCTGTCCGGCACACCGTTCCGCGCTCTGACCGAGGGCGAGTTCCTCGAGGACCAAGTCTACAACTGGACGTACTCAGACGAGCAGCGCGCGAAGAAGGATTGGACTGGAGGGGCCAACCCCTACGCCTCGCTGCCACGAATGAACCTCCTCGCGTACGAGATGCCTGAGACGTTGAAGGAGGTCGCCCTTAACAATCTCTCGGAGTTCTCGCTCACGGAGTTCTTCCGTACCACGAAGGGCGACGACCACAAGCCTGTGTTCATACACGAAAACGAAGTGCAGAAGTGGCTCGACCTGCTCCGCGGCCAAGACCTATCCGATCTGTGGGCCGCGGTCTCGACCAACAACGCACCGCCCATGCCGTTCGCGGACGTGAATCTGCTTACGGCGCTGCAGCACACAGTTTGGTACCTGCCGGGGATTGACGCGTGTGTAGCAATGCGTGACTTACTAGGGCATTCGCACAACAAGTTCTTTCGTGAGTACCAAATCGTTGTGGCTGCGGGCAGTGCCGCGGGCATGGGTCAAGAAGCACTCATACCTGTGGAAGCAGCAATTACAAACGTTCCGCAAGATTCAAAGAGCATCACACTTTCCTGCGGCAAACTCATGACCGGCGTCACTGTGCCGGCGTGGGCGGGCATCTTTATGCTGCGCGAATTGAAGTCTCCCGAGACCTACTTCCAAGCGGCGTTTCGAGTGCAGAGTCCGTGGGCGTACAGGGAGGTAAACACGTCCGCTGGCGGTGTGGATGAAGTAGTCGTGAAGGAACAATGCTACGTACTGGATTTCTCACCCAACCGTGCCCTGCGATTAATCGTTGAGTACGCGACCAAATTGCGTCCCACAACCGCTGCAGGTATGGATGAAGAGGCGGCGCTATCTGAGTTCATGGAGTTTTTGCCTGTGCTCGCCTTTGACGGTTCGACGATGAGCAGGGTGAGCGCCGGTGACGTCATCGACTACCTAACGAAAGGCATCAGTTCGTCCATGCTGGCTCGGCGCTGGAACTCGCCGGAACTCATCACACTGGACCTGAAGGCGATGGAGGCCATCCTTGCTGATGAAAAGTTGGTCGAGAGCCTTGAACAGATAGAAATGTTCCGCAACATCTCGGACGACCTCAGTGCGCTCATCTCATCCAACAAGGAGTTGCGCCCCAAGAAGCTCGCGAAGGAAAAACTCACACCAGGAGAGAAGAAATCCGAGGACGAGGCCAAGAAGAAGCGCGACGGCATCAAGAAGAAGCTCCAACGATTCCTTACTCGCATCCCAGCGTTCATGTATCTCACAGATGACCGTGAGAGAGCCGTCGTCGACATTATTTCGCAGGTTGAGCCCGAGTTGTTCGAGAAGGTCACGACACTGTCGCTCAAGGATTTCGAGCACCTCGTCAACGCCGGTGCATTCAATGAGTCCAAGATGAATGACGCCGTATGGAAGTTTCGGCAGTTCGAAGACCCAAGCTTGTCGTACACGAAGAAACCAGAGGTCGAGACCCGAGGCGGTTGGAACATCCGTCGCGATGAGCGCTTCGCTGATCTCATCGAGAAGGCCATCCTTACGCCGGGTGACACGCTCACGAACTCCGACCCAATCGACCCCGTCGTCGCCACCGTGAGTGAGGACTACGGACTCCTCGTCGACGGCGTTCGTTACGAGAGCCCCGATCTCGCCGCCATCGCGGCGAGTGGCACTGACGACATCGACGGTTGGACCTACTGGAGACTGATGCATGACCACAAAGCTGTCGCCACGCTCCAACAACTCCGTTCGAAGTAGTTGCGTGGTCAAGAGTGGTAAGCCAAAGCGGAAGGGTGAAAGGTACACTTCCCCGTTGAGCGCGCACAAGCGGACCGGTTCCCGCGCCGTACCGCCGCTCCTTGCGACGGATGGCACCACCGCGCCCAACTGGGCGAAGGAAGTGTTTCCCGACTTCATCTGGATGTGTGCTCACATTGCTAAAGATCCGGTCGGAGGTAAAGGCACGATCAAACAGATACTGGACGCAATCGACGATATTTTGTCCGAGCACGACGCGTTGGTTCACTCGTTTGGATGCCTCCCCAAGTTTGAGGAAATCCCGAACACCACGCCTTGTCCCGGTTAATGAACATGTCCGCTCAACTATGACGATGGCAGGGAGTGAACCCTCTCGCGACCCTGAGCCACTAGCGGGGCCCTCCGGTCACGGCGCAGTACAACTGACGGACCAACAACTGTTCCGCGTCGAGAAGTTGTCTGAGCTCGGCGCGACAGGCCCGGTACTTGGCGAGCTCTACGCCCGCGCTGTAGAACTCGTGGAGCAGTGTGACAGTCCATCAGGAATGTCTCTCCTTGCCCACGCGATTCGCGAGCTCCTCAATCGACTGCCCGCCGTCTTGGGCTTTTCATTCGAGGACTTCCGAGGGGATCAAAGTCGAGGGCTGACCGAGCTCGAGAGAGATTGGAACTTTGGTCTCAATCCAGACGACCTCCCTACTCCCGACGCTGACGGCACCATTGCAATCCCTCTCGAACTCGTCGCCCAGATTCAAAGAGTCATCCGCGCCTCGACGCTCGCGCGCGGTGAGAACCTCAAGAAGTCCCATGTGTTGGCGACACGAAGTGCCGCTGTAAGTACCAAAGCCGCGAAAGCCAGCGGAGCGGCTCGTGAGGTCAGCCGACTTCATGAGTTCTTCATGGACTATGCGCACATTGGCGACCCACCGAAGAAACTTCCCGCCGTATCCGTCACCAAGACGAACTTCGTGCAACTCGAACGCATTCTCGACCTCAACCTCAAGCAGTTCTGGGCGGGGAACGCAGCGGTGAGGGCTTCCTTAGAGCGCGCGAATACCCGGTCCGCGACGGGCGCATGGCCGGCCCCAACTGATGGCGACATCGAAGAGGTAGTGGTCCTTTTGGAACACCCCCAGAACGCCTACGTGTTTTACAGCGGCTTGAACAATCCACTCTGGCTTCCGGCGCTTCACGACGGTGGGTACCTCCACCAGCCCGAACCCCCAGAGCCCGCCCCAACGGGTGGCGTCTACGCGGTTGCGTGGCCCGAAGGCGACTACATCGCGCGAGTTGCCGCGGACCAACCCGACATAGCGACGAGTTTCCTCAAGGATCTGGACACCAAGGAGAATGTCACCACCGAGGCACATCTCCTCAACGCCGCGGTGGCTCTTCCGCCAAAGTTCGCCGCTCAGTTGGTTCCGACAGTGGTGCGCTGCCTCCGCAATGGCAATCACATGCTCAATCCGGTACGTCTACTTGATCTGCTCCAACATCTCGCAACGCCTTCGACGGAGAAGGCCTTGAAGCGTCTCGCTGCTGAGATCTTCAATCCACCGGGAGCCATCGACGACTACTGGTACAAGAGCGAACTTCCCGCTGCTGCAGTAACGCTGCACGCCGCTCTCGGAATCGACGCCATCGGGATTGTCGTTGGGTGGCTGTTTGACGCGTCGAAACTTGATGGTGACGGATTTTGGAGGTCGTCCATCGCGGACCATCCACAGAACTCGGACTTCGGGATTGGCAGCCCGCTCGTCGATGCTGCAAGAGATATGGCGCTGGCCCACGTTCGCAATGACCACGCATCGCTTGCTGCGGTCGTTGCCCGTCTCAGGACACCGGCCACGAGTTCGGAGTTCTCAGACCGCATTGCATTGCACGTACTTGCTACCGCAGTTCGTGAGGGAGTGGTTGGGGCGCAAGCTCTGGCGGAAGAGGCTCTCCTTGACTCGGCGTTCCTTGAGTACCCCTTTGTGCTGGAGTATGGCGAACTGGGCGCTGCTGTTCTCCTCGGTGCGGAGCCAGAAGTGGTTGGCCGATGGATGGACCTTGTTGAACACGACCCATCCACAAACGAAGAGCAAGTGCGAGGGATTCTCTCCTATTTTGGCAACAAAGACCCTGCGGACGTTCGAGACGATGAGATTAATTTGTACCGCGACCGAAAGATCCGCGACCGAATGGTGCTTGTTGAGTCATCATTGCCCGAGAGGTTGTTGTCTCGCCTTCGAGAACTCGACGAAGAAGTCGGAGCGAGAGACCCACACACGGGCTTCGCGGTTTGGTCAGAGTCGTTCGTCGGCCCCGTCTCGCCAACGTCTAGTGACGACCTGACAAACAGATCACCTGAAGAGGTCGTCGAGTACCTCCTCAGTTGGGTGCCACCTGTGGGAGAAATGTTCGGACCTTCACGCGAAGGCTTGGGCCGTCAGCTGGCGATGATGGTCGAGGCCAACCCACTGACCATGGCGTCGGTCGCTCAACGCATTCCCGAACTCCACTCGACGTACGTACGTTCGATTCTGGACGGTTGGGCGAACGCAGTGAAGAATGGTGGCCTCGAAATCGACTGGGACGCCGTACTCCTCGTTGTCGACTTTGTAACGCGGCAGCCGGATGAAGGAGACGTGCGCGGGACCGGCGACGAGGATACGGGCTGGAGAGCATCGCACAAGTCAGCGATCTCGCTGTTGCGTGCGGGCATGCTTGCTCCCGAGGCGCTGCGGATTCCCATTGCCCACCGCGACACCGTGTGGTTGAACATTGAGCGAATCTCGGAGAGTCCAGACCCCACGCCCTCGAGGGAGTCCAGCGGCGGTATGGACATAATGTCACTTGCGTTGAACGCGGTCCGCTGCGACGCAATCGACGCGACAGTTGTCTACCTTTCGTGGCTCCAGTCGACAGGACTTCCCGTCAACGCAATCGGTGCGGATGCAGGTGCACTAGAGGCGTGGGCCGTTCTCGATCTTCACCTCGACCCAGCAGTCGATCCCAGCCGTGCGGTTCGAGTCATCTACGGGCAGGCTTTCCCGTACCTGGCCCACGTGTCACCCGAATGGGCTGAGTCCAATGCCGAGCGAGTGCTTGGTCTGGGAGAAGACGAAGTCGAAACGCGCCTCCGGGACGCCGGTTGGACCGCCTACGTCACACGGCGTGACCCCAGCAACGCGATGCTGGAACTCTTGGGGAACATCTACCTCGAGCGACTGCGACTCCCGTCGCTGACCGTGCCGAGACCGATGGGCGGCCAATCGTTCGGCGATCGAGTCTCGTTCCATGTATTGACGCTGTACGCCTGGGGTCTTATCGACATCGATTCCGCCGATCAACTCGTGCGAGCCTTTTTCGAACACGCCGCAGTGGAAGTTCGATCCAAGGCGTTGGGGCATCTCGGGTGGTGGCTTAACCAACTAGGTGACACCACGCCTCCCGAGATGGTCGAGCGACTCCAGCGACTGTGGGAGTGGCGCCGCGAGGCGGTTGACAGTGGTGCGAGTTCCGCCGAGCTCGATGAAGTCGGGTGGTGGCTCCGCTGTCGGCAGTTCCCGGATGGGTGGATCGTCGAACAAATCGTGCACGCCGTTGCGATGGGTACGGTGCTTGAACATCCCGGGCTGGTCGCCGAAGACCTTGAATATCTAGCGCGAGGATTCCCTGCAGAGTGCCTTACCGTGCTTGAAGGAATCCTCGCGGCTAGTAAGGGATGGGAACTGAATCTCGTTGGTGAGCACGCCGCTCCGGCCATTGCCGCTGGCCTGGACAGTGATGACGACATTCTCCGGCACCGTGCCAACGACCTTCTCTCGAGTCTTGGGGAGAGTGGTGTGCTCACTCTCTACGATGAAGTTCAAGCACTACGAGAACGGTCGTAACCTCACTCGCAACGCAAGACGGCGCGAGTGATTTCCATTGAGTCAACAGTTTCGTAAAGAACTCGACATCGCTGCCCGCAAGAAGAAAACGCCCTCGGAGGTAACTCCGAAGGCGTTTTGTTTTCTGCTACTTCTCAGAACCCCACCATCAGCCCGATTAGGCGAATAGGTCAGACGGGTGGACTTCTGGGAATTTCGTACGACCAAAGGTGGGCTCACAACTCTCCACTTGACGAGCTCGGCGAATTTCAATAGATTTTGCTCCCGTTTTCTAGCGATATTTGCTAACGCTCCGGAAGTTTGTCGAGCCATTCGTAGACGGTCGAAGTACGAAATCGAAGTGATCCGTTGGGTAGCCGACAGGCAGTAGGAGCCTTGCCGGCTCGGCGCCACTTATCGAACGTGTCGCGCGACACGTTGAGAATCCTAAGCACTTCGGGGACCTTCAATAGGGGGTCTGACGACGGGCTCACATTCTTTTTCTAGTCGGTAGGTCACCAGGAATCAAAGGAGCAACGGCTCACCGGACCGTTACTCTTTCTCCGAGATTGAGTGCTGGCTTGGGAATCGCATCCGTAGTGACGATGAATATCACGGGGCAATCGCATCGGACACGTTCATGGTTGCAGCGAGAATGTGACAGGTGTGAGGGACAATAAGCGTATGGACCAGTCCCAGGAGAGCACCTACCCCGGACTCGCGTCGTGGCTGAAAGGAGCCAGCGCTAATCACCCGATTGTTCAATTGTCACAGAACCGCGAAGAGTTCGACCGATTCGCAGTGCCGCTTGAAGAGATCATCACCACGCTCGAAACGGCGAATCCTGAGCGCTTGCCAGGACGCCGGAAATCGTTTCGGACGAACGTCCAGCAGTTCTTGGACGTACGGGTGGAGTTGAACGCGGCCTATCACGTGGCTCGGTCCGGGATCCCCTTCTCCTTTGGGAAGGAGGGAGGCAACTCACCGAGCGAGCCCGATTTCTGTTGCGACCTGGACGGTACGCCGGTGTACATCGAGGTCACGGCCAAAAGTCCGTTGGGTATTGGCAGCCTGCACGATGCCTTAGAGACTGAACTCAGTGACTGCAACGTCTACATAACGCTCAACGTCTCTTCGATTCTGCGAATCTCTGACGAGGCTCGAAAGGCAATCGTGACGCAGATTCGAGAGGCCTGCGAACGGATGTCGGGAACCACGGAGACGGTGGCGCTTCCTGTTGCCGGAGGCAGCGCGTTTTTAGAGAAGCCCTCGCCATTTGGCGGAACCAGCGTGGTCTGGACGCACGACTTCGGACAAGACATCGGGCCATCTGAAGAAATCTTCTGCGAGGCGGTACGAGTGAAGACGGAGCAGTCTCTGGAAGGAAACTGGCCCAAGGAGACTTTGCTCGTCATAGACGCGGCGAGATTGGGTCACGCGGTGTGGCTGCGGCCCGACGGCGTTTGGGCCGGTCGGCTACCAGAACTCGATCTGGGGTGGGAGGAGTTGCCGTTCCTTGGAGTAGCGCTCGTGGTCAGCACGCTGACTGCGGCGGGATTCCGTGGGGCAGCAGCGGCACGACCTGGTCTCACCGCTGGAGAGGCTTCTCTCTTTGAAAAACTGTGCCGGCCGCTTGGACTGAAGGTAGTTTGATTCGTCACTTCGCAGACAACGCAACCACCGGGACTACGACCCTAACGTGAAGCGAGGGGTCCACAAATCCAACTGAGCCTGTCATCGCATCGAGGTCTTCGCTAGGCAGCATGATTACATGCACGAATTCACGAAGAATCGGGACGACCTAGTCTACTCCGCTGATGATTTCCTGATCCTCGTGGATGAGAAAGAACGTATCCTCGAATCTGAATAGTGCCCAACGCTCCTCGACTGCTCTAGGCCATCTGTCGTCCTCGCCGGAAAATGCCTCAACGAAGAGGATGGGCAGGCGAGCGGTGTCCTGCATATCACTGGTGAAGTGCCATCGCCGGTACACGTCAAGATTCTTGCCGATTGCCAACCACCCAACACGGTGACGCACGTGGAACTCAGTGATGGACAGTGGCTTGCCTGGATAGTGCCGCCAGGCGAAGAACTCCCGAGCCTCTTGGTGTGCGGCCCAATGCACTACTACCTTGAAAGTCGCGTTGAACGTCCTTGGACACTGCCCCGCTTATCGGACGCTCATTCGAGACTCAGCAAGCCTGCGGTTCCCCAGTGTTAGGAAGTGTCGGACTTCTAATCAGAGGGTCGCATTTAAGCCATTGTTCTTGTTCTCACGCCCGGCTTCATTTAGCCCCTGTGACTGGCAGATATTAGTGTTCCATGACTAAGAGGCGTGAAGGGGGTCGAATGCTTGAGAGAGATAAACTTGACGCCGTCGAGTCTGAGCTTCAGCGCCTTGCTGCGGCTCGAGCGGCAATCGACCCCGCGAGACGCAGAACGAGGCGGGACATCCTCGCCAGTGCGGCAGTAGGACGACTTTCAACGCATGGGGAATTGACAACCGCAGCACTGCACACCGCAACGGCACAAATATTCCAGACCCAGGCGGCCACCGAACACGAGTTGGAGGAATCTCTTCGTGAGGCACAACAGGCAGGTCTGGTACGGCTGATCACCGGACCTAATGGAGAATGCCACTGGCAAGCAACCCCTGGTGCAATTGCTGAGTCCAAGCAGGATCGTGAGTGGGCTGAATCGGCCCTTGGAACATTCCAGGAAGATGTTTCCGCGCATCTAGATGCGTTGGGGTGCACCCTGAAGCCCGACCAAGCCGCGCGTGCCTCCCAGGTGCTGCTCGATATCTTGGCCACTGGGTGCCGGAAGTCCGCCGATGGGCACACCAAAGGGGTGGAAGTTCTACGACCGATTGAGTTCGATCGGGCAGCGGTGCATTCTGCCCTTCAGCGTGTAGAGCCGCAGTCGTTTCGCGAAGCGCTGAACGCTTTGTTCTTGGCGGTCATTGACCCGGACGATTCTTTTGGGACCGAGATCGTCCACCTTCTCGTCGTTTCAAGCGTGCTCATCGCGTTCATCAAGAAGCGCGATATCGCCGCCGCAAGCGATCTCTCCGGAGTTCGGTTATTGCTCGATACGGAGATCATCGTAAAGTTGGTCGATGACGGGACTCCGGAACAGAAGGTTGTCTTAGACCTGATTCGATTGTCGAAAGCTCTCGGCGCGGAAGTTATGGTGGCCGAGCACAGTCTGAATGAGTGGGCGCGCATCTGGGATTCAGCGGATCAAGAGCACCCGGGTGAAATTGATTCGGACGTGACGCTGGGCAATGCCGGACGCTTGACCAAGAATCCGTTTATCAATCAGTTTTTGCGAGCCAAAGACAAAGATCCGACTGTTCAATGGAGACGGTTTCAGATCTCTAAAAGCGACGTGCGACCGCTTCTTGAGAAGCTTGGCGTGAATATGCGGGCCAGCGGAAATGACCGAACCGAGGACCAAGAGTTTGCTCTAAAGATGCGAGAGGCCATGGCGGACATCTTGAGCTCCACCAACCGTTACCGGGCGGCTCCTGCGGTGGCGGCGGACGCTGAGTCTGCGGCGATGGTGGCGCGATGGCGTAGTAAGTACGGTGCGGTGCCGTGCACCGGCTACTTCGTAGGTGCTGACGCGCTCACCGGACCCGCATATAAGCGAGTGAACTCAACGGACATCACTCCTCTCACAGTGCGCCCCGAAGCGTGGCTTATGTACACGGCATATCTAACAGGTGATGGGTCGGACTTGTCCGAAGTGGCTGACGTCGTCAGTAGTGCAGTGGTCCGAGAGAGTTTCTTTGACACGGCTACTGCGTACACGCTCGATGAGGTCGTCAAACTCTCCGCGTTGCTGAGAGAAGACCATGAGCCAATGAGTCTGGAAGTTAGCCGGGAGGCGGCGCAACTCGATCTCAACACGCTGTTGGACGGAGATTCGCCGATTAGTTCTGAGGCCGTCGTCAGGGTTGCGGGCCTTGAGCTCATGCAACGTCGATCAGCCAGGAGAGACGCTCGGGCCAAGAGAGCGGAAAGGGTCGCCGTCGAATTTGCGGCGATTAGCGATGCAAAAGTTGCGGTTGCGGATGACAGGGCCGCCAAGGCAGAGGATGACACGGAGGAAGTCCGAAGAGCGCTTGAGGAGGCTAAGTCCGGCAACCTCAAACTGAAGAGGCAATTGCGTATCGGCGCTTTCGGAGCAGTTTTGTTTGTGGCTTTTGCTGCACTTCTTTTCGGCGGTGTAATACACGGCTGGGTCATTCTCTGGACGATTTTGGGACTCGGTTTGTTTTCCATAGAAGCGGTTAGGTACGTCACCCTCAATAAGTCTGGTTTGGAACTCATCTTGAGCGAGGTTGTAGCGGCGATTTGGGTGGTCGCCGCGTGGGCTATGGGCAAGGGCCACTGACGAGGCAGCTCTAGCAGCTTCGACTGGGTTGAGCTCTGGTGTGCTTTACCGGTCGCTCGACGGACAAACTCCAGCAGTTTCAACGAAATTCAGAGTTGGGATCTGAGTGAGTTTCGATTGAAACTCGACGAGACTGCGCGTGAATTCTCAAGCCGTACAAGGACAATGGACTTAGGTATAAACCCCACCTCTAGCAGGACACGACTGACGGGAGCTTCAAGGGTGTGAATGTCACGCAGACAAGATCCGTTCGGTGAATGATTGCGACGCCGTACTTCACACGTGTCACGGTGCCGCCCGATGATGTCACCGCGAGTACGTTCACTGCATGTAAGGAGTGTGCAGCTCCCTTCAAGATCTCGCTTCGGGAGGGCCCCACCGGCGACTCCGCCGCGGAGTCGGCCGCGTCGATCGCGACTTGATGAGCCACTGAGGTCCCGACGTACGTTCGACATAGTTGTCTTATTGCCACCGCCGTACCAGACAGCGCCCTCGACCCGATTGTGGTTTGTCGATGAACCGTGGACAGGTATGCAGCGATGGCAACATTGGTTTGGGGCGCGTTGAAGCCCGGGTCGAGAAAGTCGACCGCGGAAAGTTCCGCGCTGGCGGCGGTTCTGGCGGTGCGGAACGCCTTAAGGAGTGGGGGTGGCCCTGACCCTGCGGCCGGAGAAAGCGCGCTCTGGAGATTACTTAATTCAATAGATACTTCACTCTCCTGTGCTTGTGTTGGCGCATTAGAAAGTGTTGGCCAGTGCAACGCCACGTCACTCGGAGAGTTCGGGAGCAAGGCGGCATTGATACAAATACCAGGCGCTGACGCCGTACTCGCCCCGGCACCCGCTATCTCGGTGAGTACAACGCCACTCGACCCTGCCAACGCCCCTATCGCAAGCGTCCCGCTAGCCAAGACGACTCTTACGTTCGAAGAGCGCGTCATGAAAAAAACAGTACATCCCCACCGGCTCCACCGAATGAACCACTAGCGTGCGCTCGGTAGGGCATGCACACTGTGCAAAGTCGGAAAGAAGCAAAGGACCGAACGATGACAGGGGAGAGCAAGCGGGTCGAAGCGTCTCGTCGAATTGAAGCATCGGCAGAGCGCATCTTCAAGATTCTGGCCGATCCGCACCGACATATGGATTTCGACGGATCTGGCATGCTCCGGGGAGCTCTGCTCGATCGTCCAATCGCCGGCGTTGGCGACACATTCACGATGAAGATGCACCGGCTCGGAGACGATTACCTCATGCTCAATCATGTGGTGGAGTTCGAGTCGGGCCATCGCATTTTTTGGGAACCCGCTCCCGGAGACCCGTCTCGGACTGAGGGCAATGATCCTTCGAAAGTCGGCATTGCTGCGGGCTACTGCTGGGGCTACATCCTCACTCCGGATGGTGGCGACGCCACCATCGTCACCGAAGTCTTTGACTACGCCTCCATATCGGGGGATCTACTACATGGTGATGAGGGGACTTGGATTAACGGAAGCAACTCTGTGCAGGAGTCCATGGCGGCCAGTCTGGAGAGGCTCGCGAAGATCAGTACCGAGTAGCACCGCTGCCGACATATGTTGATGAATCGGACCTCAATTTCACCGCCTTAATATTCAAACGATCTCAGTGAGATCGGATGAACATCGTTCAACTCTGGAAGGTGAAGTCGAGCATGAGGTAGCCCGCAGTGGTCGCGACTTCGCGAGTCAAGATGAACTCGTCTGGTTGCTCGGCCACGCCTCGAGGGACAGGTATTCGGAGACAACAACTCTTCTCACGGAGTCATCCTCCTTCTTGGTTTGGACGCCACGCGTCGGAACTGCTCGATTGACGAGCTTCGGCGCCAGCCGGTCAGGCCCCGATTGCGTAGTCCACCAAGAGGTGGCCCGTCGGTGAAACAATGCCGCGAGTCAGCGTCATTCTCGTGGACGGCGCCGTATCGAAAAGTCTGCGACCGCTCATTTGAATCGCCGGTGCGATCACGAGTCGAAGTTCGTCGACGAGACCGGCCTCCAATAGCGATTGACACAACTTGATACTGCCGTGCACGCCAATGTCGCCACCGCTCCGTCCTTTCAACTCCGTCACGAATTCAGCGAGATCAATGTCGACCACGGTGAGGTTCGACCAGGGCAGGGCGAGCGGCGTCGACGTCACTACGAACTTCTCTACCGAGTTGATGAAGCTGGCGAACGGCTCGATGGTGGACGTCGGCCAGAAGGCGGTCCAATCGTCACAGGTCTGACGTCCGAGCAGCACCGTATCTTGCGTGCTGATGACGCGCCCAAGGTTCTCGCCCATCGCTGAATCCCATTCGTTGATGAATGCATCAGGGTCTTCGGCCACATCGTCAAGCGAAAGCAGTTCATAGGCAATTACTTTTCGCACGTCATCATCTCCTTGTTTTGGGGTCCACGCCACGTCGACGTCGGTATCACAGGCAGCGAATGGACGATGCCGGTCATGGTTCGATTATGTACGGCGGTTGGCTAACGACAGGGTATTCGACGCTCGCATCGTCGTCGTTGGCCGTTGCCCAATCGCGAGTCATATGTCAGTATGACTGCATGAGCGAAGAAGATGACGAGAAGGCTGCACTCTGGGCATTCCTCGAGTACCAACGAGCGTCCGTGCGATCGATCGTTGGTGGACTGAGTGAAGAGGACTGGCATACGTCGGTGGTGCCGTCGGGTTGGACGCCGGCGGGCTTCGTCGAGCATCTGGGCGGCGCCGAGTATCACTGGTTCCAAAGTGTTATTGAAGGTGTCGAGTTCGCGCCACCGCCCGATGCCGACTTCGTGCCGTACGACCCGTACGCCGCGTTCGTCTCCGACGAACCTTCGTCGGAGATCCTTCGTGGCTATCAAGAAGAGTGCGATCGTTCCGACGCGGTGCTGGCGAAGGTGAGCATGTCGACGCGACCCAAGGGTCGCCACGGTGACGAGGAAGTCGACAGCGTCCGCTGGGTGGTGCTGCACATGATCGAAGAGACGGCAACGCACTCGGGCCACCTGGAGATCGCCCGAGAGTTACTCGACGGAAAGACCCGGCTCGGCAACCGTTAGTCACCGCATCCGCACTCCTTAAGATGACCTCGACATCTCGAGGTGGTGGGAGGTGACAGTGCGGAGTCGAGATCAACGTGCGGCGTTGTTCGGCGTGCTCTTCGCTGGCGCGGCGCTCGTGACGTCGCTGTTGGTGGGTACCACCCAAGATCCTGCGACGGCGGCGACGGATTCGGCATCGTCGTGGACGGTGTATCACGGCGACTCGGCCGGCACCGGAGTCACGACGGCATTGCGCTCAGTAACGACGGCGACACGAGCGTGGACGTCGCCGGCGCTGAGCGGTGAACTGTACGGCGAGCCCCTCGTCTACGCCAGTGATGTCTACGTGGCCACCGAGAACGACACGGTCTATGCGCTGTCGTCGTCGCGGGGCTCGGTGGTGTGGTCTCGACACCTCGCGACGCCGGTGCCCTCGTCGGATCTGCCGTGCGGCAACATCTCGCCGGTCGTCGGCATTACGGGCACGCCCGTCATCGACCCACTGCGCGCAGAGATCTTCGTGGTGGCCGACGAATTACTACGGGGTCACCCTGCGCATTACCTCGTCGGACTGAGCACGACCAACGGTGCCGTGGAGCTTCGCGAGCGAGTGGATCCGCCTGGCTCTGATCCGGCGGCGTTACTGCAACGAACCGGTCTGAACCTCGATGGTGGGCGAGTCGTCTTTGGCATGGGCGGGAACTACGGCGACTGTGCCACGTACCGTGGTCGGGTCATCTTCGTTAAGGAAACCGGTTCGAGACCGGCGATCTTCACGGTCGATGATCGACCCGGCGACAGCCAAGGGGCCGTGTGGATGGGCGGCGCGGCGCCGGTCGTCGATGCCAAGGGCAACGTCTGGGTGAGCGTCGGCAATGGTTCCGTCCACGCGGCCGGTCAACCCTACGACGACAGCGATTCGGCGCTCGAACTGTCCGCGACGGCGCACCTCACGCAGTTCTTCGCCCCGTCGAGTTGGGCCTCGGACAGCGCGAGCGATTACGACATGACGACGGCGCCGGTGCTGCTCGCCGATGGACAGGTGGTCCTCGCGGGCAAGTCGCCGTTCGTCTATCTGTTGAACGGCGCGCACCTGGGTGGCATCGGTACGCAAGAGGCGAGCCTGATGTCCGTGTGCTCGAACGACATCGACGGCGGGAGTGCCATCGTCGGAAGGACGGTGTACCTGCCGTGTCTCAACGGGCCGGTCGCGGTACGCGTGACCGAGTCGCCGCCTTCGATGCGAGTGCTGTGGCGGGCGAGTGTCGGCGGCGGACCGCCGATCGTCGCGGCCGGGTTGGTATGGACCGTCAGCAAGAGCGGGTATCTGTACGGTCTGAACGCCGCGTCAGGGAGCGTTCGCCAACAGGCATTCGTCGGACCGCCCGATAACGATTTTCCCACTCCCGGCGTCGGTGATGATCTGATGTTGGTCGCGTCGTCGAATCGCGTCGTCGCCTTTGCGGGGCACCCCGGTACCTAACGAATCAAATCGATCATCGCAATTGATCTCGCGTTTTCGACGTCCCCTCACCGCAGATAGGTGGTAACACGAAGCGACGGACGGAGGTACCCCCCTCTCCTTCATCGACTCGTCGCGACAAGAATGTGCTTCGAAGGGGATGTCGATGGGATCCGTCGGACTGGTGTTTCGCTCCGAGTTTCGGCGACGGTGGGCCTCGTGGTTCGCTCTCTCGGTACTCGTGGCCGTAATCGCACGCCGGCGCCGCCAGTTCGCCGTCTTGAAGGTGCTGGGGATGTACCGACGTCAAGTGGCCTCCACCCTCTGCTGGCAGTCACTGACCGTCGCCGTGGTCGGCGTGGTGCTCGGCGTTCCGTTGGGCGTGGCGGTCGGTCGATTCGTGTGGCACGACTTCGCGATCAAGCTGGGCGTGGTGCCCGTCAACGTCGTCAACGTCACGTCGTTGCTCGTGTCGGCGGTGCTCATCGTCGTGGGAGGTGTCCTCTTGTCGCTCGTTCCGGCCATACTCACGACTCAAGTCCGTCCCGCACAGGCGCTGCGCGATCCGGCCTAGGGCACCGTGTGTTCCTAATGCACCTGAGTTTGGTCGCGCAGAGGGGAATGGTGAATAATGAATCGTTGCCAATCAACGGAGGTCAGTGATGAGTGCAGAGTTTGAGGGTTTCGGTCCGCCGGTGTTATTCGTCGAGGACCTCGCCAAGTCGCAGGCGTTCTACGTTGAGACGCTGGGCTTGCGACTCGCCTTCGGTGACGAAACGGGTGCCGGACTGTTCTTGGGCGACGAGATGTTCCTCCTCACGACCGTCGACTCGGCCGCAGATATGTTGCCGGGAGAGGATGTGAGTTCGTTGCGCAGCCAACGACCCGCGGGACTGTTCAACATCTTCGTTGAGAATACGGACGACGCCTTTGAGCTATTGCGGTCGAAGGGCGTTGAGTTCATCGTCGAACCGATGGACCGCCCGTGGGGCCGCCGGACGGCCCACTTCAAGGATCCCGACGGCGTCATCTGGGAGATCTCTCAGTCGATCGACTAAACGATCGAAGAAGGTCTTACGCCGAATCGGCCAGGCGCGTGCGTGCTAGTTCGATGATGGGCACGATCACCTCGGGGAGAGCGCTCTCGTCGCAGTCACGGTCCAGACGAGCGGCCACGTCGAGCGTGAAACCAATCTTGCCGTCATCGTTCGACTCCGGCGCCAGAGGCGCAATCGAATGGATCGTCGCGCCCGCCGACGTAGGCGCGTCGTTACCCAACAGGAACTGAACGCTCGGATCCATACTGCAAAAATAGTTCGGGACCAAAGCTTTTTCGGTGATGCGGCTCAATGGAACAAGTGTCGACGAGACCGCACTTTCGTTCGTCTTGGGCGCCGGCTTGGTACATTGGCGGCGTCGTCAAATCAACCTCGCGCGGATATCGAACACTCGGTTCCGCCAACCAATGAACGTGAGTCCCCGCCCCATGGCAGTCCCAAGCACTGACGAGACCATCCCACTGGAGTCGGCCTTCAACCCCTTCGATACGGTCTTCATGACCGAACCGGACGCGGTCTTGAGTCGCGCCCGCGATGAAGCGATCTTCTTCAGTCCGATCCTCAACGCGTGGATCGTCACGAAGTACGACGACGTGGTTTCAGTCCTGCGCGACCCCGAGCTGTTCTGCTCCCGGGAGATCCTGTCCATCACCGAACTGTTGTCGCCCGAGGTCATCGAGCTCTTCGGCGACGAGGTGCCGATGGAGGGCACACTGATCGGTGTCGACCCACCGGATCACACGCGACTGCGCAGCGTCATGGAGTCCTCGTTCACGCCGAGCAGCGTGGCGTCGCACGAGGCGATGATCCGTTACGCGTGCGAGGAGCTCGTCGACGGCATCGCCGGTGGCCCCAGTGCCGACCTGTTGAGTCAGTTCTCGTATCCGCTGCCGCTGCGCGTGGTGGCGTTGCTGCTGGGTTTTCCAAAGAAGGCGATGCCGTCGCTTCGCCGCGGCGTGAAGGACTGGCCCGACCTCGCCATCGCGCTGCTCATGGGCGTTCCACTCGATGAGCAACTGAAGATGGCCAACAACATCGTCGAGATGCACCGCATGATCGCTCGATTGATCGAAGAACGGTACGTCCGTCCGGCCAACGACGTACTGACCGTGATCGCCCAGGCGCGCGACGAATACTCCTTGAGCGAGCGCGAGATGCTCTCCCTCGTGCCCGGGCTCTTCCTCGCCGGTCACGAAACGCTCGCGCACGAACTGACCAACGTGCTCTGGCGTCTCCTGTCGGTGCCCGAGCGGTGGGCGGCGCTGGTCGAGGACCCGAGCCTCGGACCGGTCTTCTTCGACGAAGCGCTCCGCTGTGACCCTTCGGTCTATGGGATGTGGCGAATCGCGACGCGCGACACGGAGTTGCTCGGTCAATCCGTCACGGCCGGGCAGAAACTCTTCCTCGTGTACCTCGCGGCGAACCGCGACGAGCGTCACTACGCCGACGCGAACTCCTTTTCGATCGAGCGCGGTCGCGTCGCACCGAACCTGGCGTTCGGCCGCGGTATCCATCACTGCATCGGCGCGCCTTTGGCTCGTCTGGAGGCGCGCGTGGCATTGGAAGTCCTCACGTCTCGACTGCCCGGACTCCGTTTGGCCGATGGCTACACGCCGACCTATCAGCCGCATCCGTTCTTACGGGGCATGGCTGAACTGCCCGTCGTGTGGTGAGGTTGCCGATGACGGCTGGAAGTTAACGACGTCGTTTTCCTGAACGCATTCTTCCCCCTGCTCGGAAGCCTTCGGCCGTCGACGGACGTGAATCGCGTTGTTGAGACCAAGACCGCTCGCGCAAACTCGGGATTCTCGGGCTCGTTGTCGCGAGAGGTTTATCGACACAACTTTGGAACAATCACTCTGTGAACAGGTGCTTTGCCCTATACAGATTGTCGAAGGTTCGTGTCAGTTCGCTAATATATCGTGATGGCAAAACAGAACCGCTCGGCGCCCGTCATGCAGGCGGTCCTGGACGCGGTCGGAGAACGCCTGATCAAAGCCGATGAATCGTTGATTCGGATCCCCGAGATTTGCGAGGCCACCGGCGTCAATTACGGCTCGGTCTACCACCACTTCGGGTCGCGCGAGGGCGTCATCGACGCGGCGTACCACCAGATGTTCACGAAGCTGGCCGAAGAGGACATCGCGACCCTGCAGATCGTGAGCGTCTCGTCCAAGACGTTCGAGGAGTACCTGGTCGCGATGCAGGGCCTCATCGGGACCTTCGCGTCCAGTGACCTGCGCCGAGCGCGGCGAGCACTACGAGCCCGCATCGTCGCGGCCTCGATGATGCGCCCGGAGCTGCGAGAACTTATCGGGGCGACCCAATCGCGGCTCACGACCGAACTTCAATCGATCGTCGAATACGGTCAGCAGCGCGAGTGGTTGAGTCGTGAACTCTCGGCGCACGCCATCGCGGTCTTGATCCAGGTCCTCTTGGTCGGCCGCACCCTCGATGACGTCTCCATGACACCGATCGACAACGTCGAGTGGGAAGCCTCGATGGCCATCTTGCTCAGCGTCATCATCGCGCACCCCTAACGCGCAACTGTGGTGTAGTGCACTATGAGGGTTCTTCGACTCGCGGGCGCGGCGGTGGTCTTCGTCGCGGTCATCGTGCTCAGCGTGCGCACGTCGTGCACGATCGCCTCCGCCGCACCGCCGATACCGTGCACCTCGACCGCACTCGGTCGGGCCTTCGACGCGCACTACCATCTGTCGTCCATTCAGAACTTTGGCTGCGAAGGTAACTGGGCATTCGTGTGGGCGACCGTAGGCACCGGTGAGTATGCCTTTGGCGTCACCGAAGTGATGGAGTTCCACGCCACGAGCAGTCAATGGTCACTCGTCTCTCGCGCCACCGAATGTAAGGCGACCATCTTGCCGAGCGTCATCTATCACCAGGGCTGCTTCTCGAACTGATCTCGGCGACCGCTCGGTGATCGACTGAATCACGAGTCGTCGTGCGTAACGGGTCGACGAACGAGCGGCTCCTTCGCGCGAGCGGACATCACCTACGCTTCCAGTGTGCGACGACGGGGTTTCGGTTCTCTCGCGTGGGCCTCCGCGCAGGAGCTCTTCGATCAAAGTACGGCCTTCGGTCGACTCGCACTCGTGCACGTCATCATGATGGCGGGCGACACGTTGGTCACGGTGTCACTCGCCGGTTCGCTGTTTTTCTCGGTGTCGCCGACCGAAGCCAAGAGCCGCGTCCTGCTCTATCTCTTGTTGACGATCGCGCCCTTCGCCGTGGTATCGCCGCTGCTCGGACCGCTGATCGACAGGTCAGCGAACGGCCGGCGCATCTTGGTGGCGATGTCGGCACTGGCCCGCGCGGTGCTCTGTTGGATGATGAGCCAGCACCTCCACTCGCTGTGGCTGTTCCCGCTGGCCTTCCTGGTCTTGATCTCCTCCAAGCTCTACGTCGTCACCCGCGGCGCACTCGTGCCCGAGATGGCGCGCACCGATCAGCTGCGCGAGCACTCCGAGCACGTCGGGGGCGCCGGCTGGCCTAGCAACGCCGCGCAACAGGAGAAGGGCTACTCGGGCTTCAACGCACAGCTGACGTTCCTCGGCACGTTGAGCGGACTCGTCGTCGGTTCGATCGGCGCCGGCATCCTCAAGGGACTCGGCGCCACGAGCGTGCTCGTGGTCGCCTCGGCGGTCTTCATCGCCGCCACGGTGGCGAGCTTTCGACTACAGCGTCCGGCGAAGGCAGTCCGCGACGAAGTCGCCGGCCTGACGCAGGCCGAGCGGGATCGCAACGCGCTCAATCCCATGGGCGACGTCGAGGTCGTGTGGGGACTGGGCGCCGCCGCGCTAATGCGCTTCACCGTGGGTTTCGCGACGTTCCTGCTCGCCTTCGGGCTACGACGGGACAACGCCGGACTCGGTTACTTCGCGGTGGCGTTGGCGATCAGCGCCTTCGGCGCACTCGGCGGACTCGCTCTCGTGACTCGAATGCGCAACAAGGTCGCCGAGTCGACGTTGCTCACGATGGCCCTGCTCGCGACCGGTCTCGGATCGGCGTTGGCGGCGTCGCATCCCACGGTGATCGCGCAGGTCATCTTGGCCGGTTGGCTGGGTCTTTGCGCCGCGGTGGCCCAACCGACCTTCGACGCCATAACCCAGCGCAACGTGGCCCCGGGCGCCCAGGGTCGGACGTTCGCGCGCTTCGCGGTGCGTCAGCAGCTGCTCTGGGTCGTGGGCGCCTTGATACCCGTCGCTATCTCGCTGCACTTCGCGCTCGGTGACGGACTGCTCGCCGCGTTGACGCTCGCCGGCGGACTCACCTACGGTCTCGGGCGTCGATTCGCGCACGCTTAAGGAGCGATTCTCGCCTCATTATGCTGAAGATGCCATGGTGAATTCCCCCTTCTCCGTGCCGTCAACGGACGCGCCCGCGCCCCACGTCGTCATCATCGGTGGCGGATTCGGCGGCGTCGCCGCGGCGAAGGGTCTGGCCAATCGCGCGGTGCGCGTCACGATCATCGACCAACACAACTTCCACACCTTCCAGCCCCTCTTGTACCAAGTGGCGACGGCGGGCCTCGAACCGGCCGACGTCGCCTTTCCCATCCGCACGATCTTCGGTCACGCCAGCAACGTTCGGTTCCGTCACGGCCGAGTGCGCGGCGTCGATCAGGCGCGCAACGTCGTCGCACTCACCGACGGGTCGGAGATCGGCTACGACCACGTGGTGATCGCCACCGGTGCGGTCACGTCATTCTTCGGCGTCACGGGCGCGTCAACGTTCGCGATGCCGCTTTATACGTTGGCCGACGCGCGACGGCTTCGGAATCGGCTGCTGTCGATCCTCGAAGAGACCGAAGTCCGCGCCGAGCGCGACGGCGCGTCACCGGAACTCACGTTCGTCGTCGTCGGGGGAGGACCGACCGGCGTCGAGACCTCGGGCGCACTGATGGAACTGATCCAGATCGCGATCAAGCGCGACGGTCTGCGACTTGACCCATCGCGCATCCGCGTCGTCTTGGTCGACATGGCGCCGCGACTGTTGACGTCCTTCGCCGCGCGCGCCGGCAACTACGCGAAGCGACGCCTGGAGTCGAGCGGCGTCGATGTCCAATTCGGGCGATCGGTCGTGGCCATCGACGACTCGTCGATTCACTTCGACGACGGCGATCGGATCGAGTGCGCGGCGGTGATCTGGGCGGCCGGCGTGAGTGCCGGCGACGCCCTGCCCCAAGGCCTCTCGGCGTCGTCGGGTCCCGGAGGCAGGGTCCTGGTGACACCGGACCTTCGACTCCTCGACAGTGAGAACGTGTGGGCCGTCGGTGACGCCGCCGCCGCACTCAAGAACGGTCAGTTCTGCGCGCAACTGGCCCCCGTCGCCATCCAGAGCGGTCGACACTGCGCCGCGCAGATCTTGCGCGTCGTCGCGGGCGAAGCCACGGTGCCCTTCACGTACCACGACAAGGGGATCATGGCCACGATCGGTCGAAACGCCGCGGTCGCGCAGCTGCCGCCCGGCGTCGTCGTCAAGGGTCGGCTCGGGTGGCTCGCCTGGCTCGGCCTGCACCTGTGGTACCTGGTGGGCTTTCGCAACCGTCTTCGCGTGCTGATCAATTGGACGTGGCGCTACTTCGACTGGCCCTCGGGGCCGCGACTCATCGTCGCCGACGCCGAGACCGCGGAGTAGTTTGCCGCGCTCTACAGGTCGGGTAGCTGGAAGTCCAGGTTGGGGATGTCGATGCCGCCGTCGATCTCCAAGACTTTGCCGGTGATGTAGGCGCTCGCCGGCGAGGCGAGGTAGACCACGCCGGTCGCGATCTCTTCGACGATCCCGATGCGGCCGAGCAGCGTCATCTCTTCCATCATCGCTTTCAACTCGGGCGTCGTCATCACGATCTCGAGCGCGGACGTGGCGATGGAGCCGGCGGCGATCGCGTTCACGCGGATCTTCGGTGCCAAGTCCTTGGAGCTGAGGCGCGTGTAGTGCGCCATCGCGGCCTTCGCCGAGCCGTAGGCGGCGTAGCCGCGTCCGGCGACGCGTCCCATGACCGACGAGATGTTGACGATCGCGCCACCGCCGCGCTCGAGCATGATCGGCACCGCCGCGAGGTTGAGCGCGTGGGCCGTCGCCACGTTGAAGTGGAAGGCCTCCTCCATGTACTCCGGGGTCGTCATCAAGAAGGGCAGTGGGACCGCGCCGCCGACGTTGTTGACCACGATGTCGACGCGACCGAACTCGCGGCGTGCGACGGCGGCGAGATCGGCGATGGCCGCGAGGTCGCTCAGGTCACAGGCGACGCTCACGCAACGACGGTCGAGCGCCTCCACCGCGTGCGCGACCTCGTCGAGGTCCGAGGCGGTGCGTGACGCGATCACCACGTGCGCGCCGCACTCGGCGAGTGCCACCGCGCTGGCGGCGCCGATGCCGCGTCCGGATCCGGTGATGATCGCGACCCGGTCATCGATGCGAAAGAGGTCAGTGATCACCGTGGTCTCCAGACGTGGTGCGGCCGACAAGCCGCCCGTGTAGGTCGCCGCGTCACGACGACGACACGACGTTAGGCGAGTTGGTCTTCGAGTCGATCGACTTCGTCGTTCAGTTTGGCCGGCAGGTCCGTGCCGAAAGTGGCGAAGTGTTCACGGATCCGCGGCACCTCGTCGCGCCACTCGTCGCGGTCGACGGTCAACAGCTCGGTGACGTCGGCCGGCGCGATGTCGAGTCCTTCGACGTCGAGTCCGCTCGGCGTCGGCACGAAGCCGATCGGCGTCTCGACGGCCTCGCCCCGTCCGGCGGTGCGTTCGAAGACCCACTCGAGGACGCGACTGTTCTCGCCGTAGCCCGGCCACAGCCACCGACCGTCCTCGCCCTTGCGGAACCAGTTGACGTAGAAGATCTTCGGCAACTTGTCCTCGTCGAAGCGATCGGAGAACGACAGCCAGTGCGCGAAGTAGTCCGACATGTTGTAGCCGCAGAACGGCAGCATCGCGAAGGGGTCGCGGCGCAACTTGCCGACCGCGCCGGTCGCCGCGGCGGTGGTCTCTGAGGACAGGATCGAACCCAAGAAGACGCCGTGGTCCCAGTTCTTGGACTGGAAGATCAACGGGATGACGCTGCCACGACGTCCACCGAAGAGGATCGCGTCGATCGGCACGCCCGCGGGGTCCTCCCACTCGGCCGCGATCGCCGGGTCCTGGGACGCCGGCGCCGTGAAGCGCGAGTTCGGGTGCGCGGCCGGGGTGCCGAGGTCCTTCGACCACAGCTGGCCCTTCCAGTCGATGAGGCCCTCGGGCGGTTCGCCCATGCCCTCCCACCAGATATCGCCGTCGGCCGTCAGGGCGGTGTTGGTAAATATCGTGTTGGCCTGGACCGAGAGCATCGCGTTGGGGTTGGTCTGCATGTTGGTCCCGGGGGCCACGCCGAAGAAGCCGGCTTCGGGATTGATGGCGTGCAGTCGTCCGTCGGGTCCGGGCTTCATCCAGCAGATGTCGTCGCCCACGGTCTCGACCTTCCAGCCGGGCAGCGACGGCACGAGCATCGCGAGGTTCGTCTTGCCGCAGGCGCTCGGAAAGGCGCCGGTCACGTAGCGCGACTCGCCGGACGGACTCGTGAGCTTCAGCACCAGCATGTGCTCGGCCAGCCAGCCGTCGTCGCGCGCCAGCACCGAGGCGATGCGCAACGCGAAGCACTTCTTGCCCAGCAGCGCGTTCCCGCCGTAGCCCGAACCGTAGGAGATGATCTCGTGGGTGTCGGGGAAGTGCACGATGTACTTGTTCTCCGCGTTGCAGGGCCACTTGACGTCGGCCTGGCCCTCGTCGAGCGGCATGCCGACCGAGTGCAGGCAGGGCACGAAGTCGCCGTCCTCGCCGAGCACGTCGAGCGCGCCCTTGCCCATGCGCGTCATGATCTTCATGTTGACCGCGACGTAGGCCGAGTCGGTCACCTCGACGCCGATGTGACTGATGTTCGAGCCCAGTGGCCCCATGGAGAAGGGCACCACGTACATCGTGCGGCCCTTCATCGAGCCCTTGAAGAGGCCCTTCAGGACCTCGCGCATCTCGCTCGGTTCGCGCCAGTTGTTCGTCGGACCGGCGTCGTGCTCATCCTTCGAGCAGATGAAGGTGCGGTCCTCGACGCGCGCGACGTCACTCGGATCCGAGCTCGCGTAGTAACTGTTCGGTCGCTTGGACTCCGAGAGCCGGGTGAAGGTGCCGTGCTCGACCAGGAGCGCGCACAGTTCGTCGAACTCCTTCTCCGATCCGTCGCACCAGTGGATACGATCGGGAGTTGTGAGCTGCGCTATGTCTTCCACCCACGAGATGAGTTTCTTGTGCTCCGTCGGGTACGACACGTTGGGTTCCTCCACTCTCACTGCGACGCGGCGTTGCGACGCACACCTGGCGAACCAGGTTCATGAACTCGCCGGTTGACCCAACAGTCCCCCTAGGGGCTTACCCCCGGCGCGAAGATGACGTCATTGAGCGTATCGCCCAAATTGTCGGTCAGGGCAGTGTCCCCAAGGGCGAACGACACATCGGCGACGACGCCGCGGTACTGGCACCCTTCGTCGGACAGGCCGTGATCAGCACCGACGTCGCCGTCCTCGGGATCCATCTGGATTCCGAATACTTCCCATTCGAAGACCTCGGCTTCAAGGCCGTCGCCGCCGCGGTCTCGGACTTGGCCGCGATGGGTGCGCGCGTGCGCGGCGCGGTGGTCGCGGTGACGGCGCCACCGGGCACGGACTTCGAGGAGCTGGCGCACGGCATCGCTGACGCCTCGACGGTGACGGGCTGTCCGATCGTCGGGGGCGATCTCGCCCCGGGACGCGACGTGACCGTCGCGGTCACGGTGTTCGGCGAGTGCCCCGGTCGCGGCGCGGTCTACCGTTCGGGCGCCAAGCCCGGTGACGAGTTACTCGTCTCGGGCCCGCTCGGTCGCTCGGCGGCCGGTCTGCGACGCAGGCGCGCCGGTGCGTCACTGTCCGATGAACTCGTGGTCGCGCATCGTCGACCGTGGCCACGACTCGCCGAAGGTATGGCCGCGCGCGGCGCGGGCGTGCACGCGATGATGGACCTCAGCGATGGACTGGGCATCGACCTGCACCGTATGGCCGACGCGTCGGGTGTCGGATTCGAACTGCGCGACGTACCGGTCGGCGACGGCGCGACGATCGACGAAGCGATCAGCGGGGGCGAGGACTACGAACTCCTGATGGCGACCGACGACCCCGATCGACTTCGACTGGTCTTCCAGGACCGCGGACTTCGAGCACCGATCTCAATCGGCGTGGTCGTGGGGGACGTCGCGACGAGGACGTGGCGAGGTGACGCGTTCGAACGCAGGGGCTGGCAACACCAGCTCTGAGTTAGGCCTCGACGTGGCGGCGGGGCCGCTTGGTGACCTTGCCCGAGCGGATGCAGCCGGTGCAGACGTTCATGTGCTTCGGCGTCGAGCCGACCATCGCGCGCACGCGCTGGATGTTCGGATTCCAACGACGCTTGGTGCGACGGTGCGAGAACGAGACGTTCATACCAAAGGACGGCTTCTTACCGCAGATTTCGCAGACGGATGCCATGATGAATGTTCTCCTTGGTCGTGAGCACCGTGGGGCGCCACCGGTCTAAACCGAACCTCCACAGTAGCATTTCGAGCGATGACCTCTCCGTTGACGCTGTCCGCACGCGAACTGCGTTCAACGATTGCCACGTATTCCGAACTCCTGCGATCCCATAGGGAGGTCATCAATCGCCTCAACGTCTATCCCGTCCCGGACGGTGACACCGGGACCAATATGACGCTCACGATCGAATCGGTCGCCGCCGAACTCGGACCCTTGGGCGACGACGCCGAGATGTCCGAGGTCTGCCGGGCCATCGCGCACGGTTCACTCATGGGCGCCCGTGGCAACTCCGGTGTCATCCTCTCCCAGATGTTGCGCGGTCTCGTCGCGAAATTCCCCACGAAGGGCGACGTCTCGGCCGACCTGTTGGCCGAGTCGCTCGAGAACGCCGACGTCCTGGCCCGTCAGGCCGTCGTGCGGATCGTGGAAGGGACGATGCTGTCGATCGCGCGCGCCGCCGCCGAAGGTGCGCGCGCCCACTGCGAGACGTTGATCGAACTCGTGCGATCGGCCCGCGACCGGGCGAAGGACGCCCTCGCCTTCACGCCGGAACAACTGCCCGTGCTCAAACAGGCCGGCGTCGTCGACTCCGGTGGCACGGGACTCCTCCTGCTCTACGACGCACTCTGCAGCGTGGTCGCGCACGACCCACTGCCGATCGCACCGCTCGCGGAGTCGATCACCGTCCACGTGCACGAGGAGTCCGGTGGTGAGGCGGGTATCGCCGACCTGCGTTACGAGGTCATGTACTTCCTCGACGCGGACGACGACAAGATGCACGGCTTTCGCGAGGTCTGGTCGACGATCGGCGACTCCATCGTGATCGTCGGCGGCGACGGTCTCTACAACTGCCACATTCACACCGACGACATCGGCGCGGCGCTCGAGGCGGCGCTCGACGCCGGACGCCCGCGCGACATCCGCGTCACGGACCTGTCCGAACAAGTGATCGAGGAGCGCTGGGTGCGCGAGGGCAGTGTCGAGCAGCCCGTGGCTCTACTCGACGCGCCGCCGGCGACGTCGGTCGTCGCGGTCGTCGTGGGTGACGGCGTCGGACGGATCTTTCGCTCGCTCGGCGTCCGCGTCCTCGTCGCCGGCGGCCAGTCGATGAACCCGTCGACCGCCGACCTCGTCGCCGCGGTACGCGCGACCGGCTCGGACCAGGTGGTGCTGTTGCCGAACAACAAGAACATCAGACCGGTCGCCGAACAGGTCGATGGACTCGTCGATCAGACGGTCACCGTCGTACCGACGAATTCGATCGTCGAGGGATTCGCCGCGTTGCTGGAGTACGACCCGGACGCGACGGCACTAGAGAACGCCATCTCGATGCGCACCTCGGCCTGCAACGTCGTGGCCGGTGAAGTCACCCAGGCGGTGCGCGACACGACGACCGACGTGGGCGAGGTACAGGTCGGCGACTGGATCGGTCTCTCGGCCGAGGGCGTCCGCTCCGTCGACGGTTCCATCGCCGGGGCGAGCACCCGTCTGCTTCGTGAACTCATCGGACCCACCCATGAACTGGTCACGATCATCGAAGGCGAGGGTTCGTCACGCGCCAACACCCGGCGGATCACCGAGTTCCTCGCCGACGAGTTTCCGGACGTCGCGGCCGAAGTCCATCACGGGGGTCAACCGTTGTACCCCTATTACTTCGGCATCGAATGAGTGAGACGGCGCCACGCCGGCTACGCGACTTGGTCGAGGTCCCCGTCGATCGACTTCGCAACATCGGCGAGAAGCGCACGACCGCACTCGCGTCCATGGGCATCGAGAACATTTTCGATCTCCTCACGTGGTACCCCCGCCGCTACATCGATCGCACGAAGCGCGTCGATCTCTCCGACCTCACGGTCGGTGAAGAGGCCGCCGTCTTCGGTGAGATCACCCGGATCAAGGGTCGGCGCATGAAGAACGGTCGCGTGATGGTCGACGCGAACGTCAGTGACGACAGCGGGTCGTTCAAGGTCGTCTTCTTCAACCAGTCCTGGCGCGAGAGCCAGCTGCCCGTAGGCGTCCAAGCCCTGTTCTTCGGCAAGGTGACCGATTACAAGGGTCAGCGCCAGATGACGAATCCCGTCGTTGACGTCATCGTCGGCGCGTCGGGTGACGAACGCGACGCCTCACGGATCGGTCGCGTCGTGCCGATCTATCCGGCGTCGGGCAAGGCGGGACTGACGAGTTGGGAGGTCGGGGGCTTCATCGACGAAAGCCTGCGGCGCACGGGACCGATGCTCGATCCGGTGCCCGAGGCGGTGCGCCGCGACCTCGACCTCGTTGATCGACGCGCGTCCTACGAGGGCATCCACCTGCCCTCGGAGTGGGGCGTCCAAGATGTCGCGCGACGTCGACTCGTGTTCGACGAGTTCTTGCGACTGCAGTTGCTCCTCGCACTTCGCCGTCGTCGTCTCGAAGCGTCCGCGGCGGGTATCCGACACCCCGTTAACGCAGAGGACCTCGACGTCGGCCCGGGCGCACTCGCCGACGCGTCGTCGAGCCTCGTGCGCCAATTTCTCGTGGGACATCACTTCGCCCTCACGCGGGCCCAACGTCGCGTACTGGGTGAGATCGCCGGGGACCTCGCGGGACCACTCCCGATGCATCGACTGTTGCAAGGCGACGTCGGCTCGGGTAAGACGGTCGTCGCTCTGACGGCGTTGTTGGCCTCGATCGACGGTGGACGTCAGGGAGCGCTGATGGCCCCGACCGAGGTACTCGCCGAACAGCACCTCGCGTCGTTGCGCAAGGACCTGGAAGGTCTCACCAAAGCGGACCCCGCAGTGCTCGGTGGCGAACGGCCGCTCTCGATCCAGCTCCTCACGGGCCGGTTGCGGGCGAAGGACCGTCAGCACGTACTGGACGGACTAGCCGGTGGATCGGTCGACATCGTGGTCGGGACGCACGCGCTGCTGACCGACGACGTGCGATTTCGCGCGCTCGGGGTCATCGTCATCGATGAGCAGCACCGCTTCGGGGTCGAACAGCGAGCGGCACTGCGCGACAAGGGCCGCGAGCGCTCGGACGAAGCGGCCGACCCGGACCTGTTGGTGATGACCGCGACGCCGATTCCGCGTACCGCGGCGATGGTCGTCTTCGGCGACCTCGATCGCTCGGTCTTGGACGAAATGCCCCTGGGGCGACTGCCGATCGAGACGTGGTGGGCGAAGGAGCCACGGGAGATCGCGGCCTGCTGGCAACGCGTTCGTGACGAGGTCGCACTCGGGCGACGCGCGTACGTCATCTGTCCGCTGGTCGAGGACTCGGAGAAGATCGAGGCCACGAGCGCGGTCGAGGAGCGCACGCGTCTCGCGCTCGAGGAGTTACGCGGTCTCGCCGTGGGACTCTTGCACGGTCAGATGAAGGGACCGGAGAAGGAAGAGGTGATGGCGCAGTTCCGCGCCGGCGAACTCGACGTTCTCGTGGCGACGGTCGTGATCGAAGTCGGCGTCGACGTACCCGAGGCGAGCGTCATCGTGATCGAGGACGCGTGGCGCTTCGGTCTCGCGCAGTTACACCAGTTGCGAGGCCGAGTCGGACGAAGCGACGTGCAGAGCTACTGCTATCTGTTGGGCGCCTCACCGACGGACGACGGCGTCACACGACTCCAGGCACTCGTCGACTCCAACGACGGTTTCGCGCTGGCCGAGATCGACCTGGACCTGCGCGGCGAAGGCACGCTGCTCGGCTCGCGTCAGCGTGGGAGAAGCGACCTGCACCTCGCGTCGCTCCGTCGTGACGAGGAGCTATTGATCGCCGCACAGCGCGTGGCCTCGACGATGGTCGAACGCGACGGCTTGGGCGCGGAACCCGAATTGGTCGACGAACTTCGACTGTTCGTCGACGACGAAGAAGCGCAGTACTTGTTCAGGTCGTGAACGAAACGCGACCTACTCTGGGGGGATGCGGGTAATTGGTGGTTCGGCCCGAGGACGTCCGCTCAAGGCGAAACTCCCTGCAACGGTGCGCCCCACGACGGATTACGCGCGCGAGGCGATCTTCTCCATGCTCGAGAGTCGCGGGGGACTGCACGACCTCGTCGTGGCCGATCTCTACTGCGGTTCAGGCGCGATGGGCATCGAGGCGATGTCGAGGGGTGCCGCCAAGGTCTACTTCGTCGATGGCGACCCGGCCTGTCTCGCCGCGGTCCGTCTCAACCTCGAGCCGTTGCGCTTCGACGCCGAGGCCGTCTTCGTGCGCGCCATGCTGCCGGTGTGGTCGCCACCGAACGACCTCGACCTCGTGCTCGCCGATCCGCCCTACGGTCCGTTGGACCTCGCGAGCGTGCTGCGCGACGTCGCGGCGAGGCGCGTGGTGGTCGAGAACGACCGTCATATGGAGCCGCCGGACGGCTGGATCGTTACCAAAACCAAGCGGTACGGCACTACGCTCGTAACGATGTTGGAACCGGACGAAGGTGGGCAATGACGACGGTTGGTCTCATCCCCGGATCCTTCGATCCCTTCCACAACGGGCACCTCGAGGTCGTGGAACGGGCCTCGTTGATCTTCGACGAGATCGTCGTGGCCGCGATCCGCAACCCCCAGAAGTCCGAGGCCCTCTTTGACCTCGACGAGCGCCGCGACATGATCGCCGAGAGCCTCGCGCACGTGAAGAACGTCCGCATCGTCTCGATCTCGACCCTGCTCGTGAACGTGGCCAAGGACGTGAACGCCACGGCCATCGTGAAGGGCCTGCGCGCGGTCTCGGACTTCGAGAGCGAGCTGCAGATGGCCCAGATGAACCGTTCGCTCTCGGGTGTGGAGACCTTATTCATCCCGACGAGTTCGACGCACTCCTTCATCGCCTCGCGTCTCCTTCGCGAAGTGGCGCGATACGGTGGCGACGTGTCACCCTTCGTGCCCGCCGCCGTCGCCAAACGCCTGATCGGCAAGTTTCCAGGAGGTGGGCAATGACGTCCTTTGACGGCTACGACGACCCGGACGAGTACCAGGAGCCACCGGGGCGCCACGCGCGCCGCGACATCGAGTCGGACCTGCGCGACCTGATCGAGCTGGTCGCTAACGCCAAGCAGATGCCGCTCTCGAACTCGGCCCTGATCCCGCGCGACGACGTCCTGGGCCTGCTGGAACAGGCCCTTCGAAGCCTGCCCGACGAGATCCGCGAGGCCCGCTGGGCGCTGCGCGACCGCGAGGAGTTGATGGCGGCCGAACTCCAAAAGGCGCAGCAACTGATGGACCAGGTCCGCGCCGAGGCGGCCCGGATGGTCGACAAGACCGAAATAGTGCGTCAGAGCCGCCTGATGTCCCAGCAGATCATCGCCGAGGCGCACGCCCAGTCGCGACAGATGATCAATCAGTCCGAGGACTTCATCGACGGCAAGCTCGGGAGTTTCGAGATCGTGCTCGAGCGACTCTTGAAGACGACGCACTCGGGACGCGAACGACTGAGCGCCCAGGGTCTGCCGACCTCATTGATCGAGGAGAGCGCCGCCGACGACGCCATCGCGGGCATCGCCCCGGACTACAAGGAGCCAACCGGTCTCGAGGACACCACCTCGTTCTTCGACCAGGACGCGTTCTAAACCGTGGCCTCGCCGTACCTCGTACCGGTCGCCCAATTGTTGCGTGACGTACCCTCGCGCGCTGAGGTCGCCTTCGAGGCGCTTTTCGACGAGCCCCACGAGTTCGTGGCGCGCGGTCCGGCCGAGACCGACGTCTTTCCCGAGGCGACCGTTCGCCTGCAACTGCGCCTCGAGAGCTTCAACGGGGGCCTGCGCGCGCGCGGCCAGGTCGAGGCGCCGTGGCACGGCGTCTGTCGGCGCTGTTCGACGCCGGTCTTGGGCATGAGTAGCGTCAGCGTGAACGAGCGCTTCGTCGACCACCGTCAAGACGGCGACGACGACGTGTATCTGATCGAGGACGACTTCATCGATCTGGCCCCGCTCGTGCACGACGCGATCTTCTTGGACCTGCCGCTCGCACCGCTCTGTCGCGAGGACTGCAAGGGTCTCTGCCCCTTCTGCGGGATCGACCGCAACGAGGCGACCTGTGAGTGCCAGGCGCCACTCGATTCGCGCTGGGCTACACTGGACGGACTCCGATTCACGGACCTCGAGACCGGCGAATCCAAAGAAGTGTGACGGGCCCCGCTCGTTCGACTGAAAGAGAAGATCGATGGCCGTCCCCAAGCGCAAGACCAGCAAAGCCAAGACCCGCAGCCGACGTGCGTCGAACTGGACCCTGGAGCGCCCGGCGCGCAGTGTCTGCCCGCAGTGCGCGACCTCGAAACTGCCGCACGTCGTATGCCCCAACTGTGGCTGGTACAAGGGTCGCGTCGCCGTAGAGGTCAACTAAGTTGCCCCTGCCCATCGCCCTGGACGCGATGGGTGGCGATTTTGCTCCCAAGGAGATCATCGCGGGCGCCCGCATGGCCGTCGACGAACTCGGTCTCTCCGTGATCCTCGTCGGCGTGCCCGAACTACTTGGTGACCCCCTCGGTCTCGAAGTCTTTCCCTGCGGCGAGGTCATCGCGATGGACGACGACCCGGCCGCCAGCGTGCGAAAGAAGAAGGACTCGTCGCTCGTGCGCGCCGCCGAACTCGTGCGCGACGGCCGGGCCAGCGCGATGGTGTCGGCCGGCAACACGGGCGCCACGATGGCGTCGGCGCTGCTGCGCATGGGTCGGCTCCCGGGAGTCGTGCGACCCTGCATCGCGACCCCGATCCCCAATCCGGGCCACTCACCGATGGTCCTCGTCGACGCCGGCGCGAACTCCGAGTGCACCGCCGAGATGCTCGTGCAGTTCGCCCTGATGGCGAGTACCTTCGTCAAAGCGCACTACCACGTCGAGGACCCGCGCGTTGGCCTACTCTCGATCGGCGAAGAGTCGACCAAGGGCACGCCGCTCGTCAAGGAGACCCATCAACTCCTCCGTGAGCTCGAGGGGCTGAACTTCGTGGGCAACGTCGAAGGTCGCGACCTCGTGCCGTCGCCCGTCGACGTGGTGGTCACCGATGGTTTCACCGGCAACGTCGCGTTGAAGACGCTCGAGGGCGCGCTGAAGTTCATCTTCTCGACCGTGTTGTCGGTCGTGGGCACGAACGAGGCCACGAGGGCAGCCGGTGATGTGTTATTCGAGTACCTGTTGCCGCTCGCCGCGGAGTTGACGCCGGAGAATCAGGGCGGCGCGATGCTGCTCGGCACCAACGGTATCTGCGTGATCTCGCACGGGTCCTCCAACGCCACGGCCATCAAAAACGCCTTGCGGGTCGCCGCCGAGATGGACGCCGCCCAGGTGGTCGAGAAACTGCGTGTCGCCATTAGACCTGATGAAGCGTAATTTCTAGGCCCTCCTCCTCGTTGGTTCGGTAAACTCGAACAGCAACAACGAGGGAGTGGACAATGGCGGACGCGGTAACTCCATCATCATTGGATAAGGCGACGATTTTGAGCATCGTTCGTGATCAACTTGCCGAAATCCTCGAGAAGAGCCCCGACGAGATCGTCGACGACGTGTCCTTTACCGACCTCGGTGCTGACTCTCTCGCGTTGATCGAACTGGTGGAGGCGCTCGAAGAGTCACTCTCGAAGTATTCCGCTGGATTTCACATCGACGACGAGGACCTCGAGGGTCTGCTGAGCGTCCGCGACGCGGTCAACTACGTCGCCGACAAGCTGCAGGTGACCTAACGAGGCACGTGGGCCTGTTGCTGTCGCCACTTGATGCGTTAGCCGAGCGAGTGGGTCTTGCGCGCTCGAGCGAGACACTCGTCGTCGCGCTGACGCATTCGAGTTACGCCGCCGAACACGAGTGCGAGTCCAATGAACGACTCGAGTTCCTCGGTGACGCCGTCGTCGACCTCGCCGTCGCCGACCTGATCGTCACGATGTATCCCGAACTCAACGAGGGTTCCGGTTCGTTGGTGCGTTCTCGGGTCGTCAACGAGTCATCACTGGCCGAGGCCGCGACGCGATTGGACGTCGCGAGCGCGATGCGCATCGGTCGCGGCGTGAAGAAGGAACACGGACTCGAACGTCCGTCGCTGTTGGCCGACGCCTTCGAGGCGCTCGTCGCGGCGGTCTATCTCGACAACGGCTACGACGCCGCCAAGCGCTTCGTCCACGAGGCGCTCGCCGAGGCGGTCGCCGACGCGGCGTCGCGGCCCGGTGATGGCGACCCGAAGACGCGACTGCGTCAATGGTCCGAAGCGAACGGCCTCGGCACGCCCTCGTACCACGTCACGTCCGCTGGTCTCCCGCACGAGTCGACGTTCACCGCGGTCGTGTTCGTCGACAATCGACCGATGGGGACCGGCGAGGCGTCCTCGAAGAAGGGCGCCGAGGCGCACGCGGCCGAAGACGCCTGGGGGCGACGCGATGCCTGAGCTCCCGGAAGTCGAAACGGTGCGCGCGTCGCTGGCGCGCGACATGATCGGCAAGAAGGTAAAGGCGGTGTCGGTCACGAACGGGCGACTGGTGCGTCGTCACAAGACCGCGAAGGACTTCCGCTCGATGATCGAGGGTCACTCCATCCGCAGCGCGCAGCGACTGGGCAAGAACCTGGTCTTCGCGCTGGAGAACGGGACGCACTTGGTGATCCACCTCGGCATGAGCGGACAGCTCCTGCGCGCGAAGGGTCCCAAGGACCCCAAGCCCAAGCACACGCACGTCGTGTTCACGTTCGTCCAGGGCGGCGAACTGCGAATGGTTGATCCGCGGACCTTCGGCGAACTGTTCGTTTCGACGCCGCCGGGCGAGGGCGAGACCGTCGAGATCTCTAAGTTCGCGCGGCTCTCGATCGGCGGTGACGGCATGGCCCTGCGAAAGGTCGTGCCGGAGTTGGCCCACCTGGGCATCGATCCCTTCGAGGACCAAATCGGCTGGGACCGCTTCGCGGCGATCCTGCGCAGTCGTTCGACGGCCCTGAAAGCGGTCCTGACCGATCAGGACATCATTGCGGGCGTCGGCAACATCTACGCCGACGAGATACTCTTCGCCGCCGGACTGCGTTTCGACCGCGAATCCGAGTCGCTTTCCACGATCGAGATCCGCCGCCTCCATCGCGCGATCTCCGAGACCCTGAGCGAAGCGATCAAGCACGGCGGCTCGACCCTCGACGACGAGCAGTTCGTCGACCCCGACGGCGTCCCCGGTTCGTACCAGCAGTTCCACCAGGTCTATAACCGTGAGGGTCAGGCCTGCTTCCAGTGTCGCCAACCCATCGAACGAGAAACGGTCCGCGGGCGCAGCACCTTCTACTGCCCCAAGTGCCAGTCCTAACACCGGCGTCTCGTTCGATCATTGCTAGCGTCGTGCCGTGTTTCTTAAGCGATTGACGATGAAGGGTTTCAAGTCCTTCGCTGATAACACGGTGCTGGAGTTCGAGACCGGGGTCACCGCCGTCGTCGGTCCCAACGGCTCGGGAAAATCGAACGTCGTCGACGCCGTCACCTGGGTCCTCGGGGCCCAGAGCACGAGAGCGCTGCGCAGCAAGATCATGGACGACGTGATCTTCATGGGCACGGCCAATCGACCGGCCCTCGGTCGTGCCGAGGTCGCACTGACCCTGGACAACTCCTCGGGAAAACTGCCCATCGACGGGGCCGAGGTCACGATTTCGAGGACGCTGTTTCGCTCGGGCGACTCGGAGTACGCCATCAACGGGACGACCTGTCGCTTGCTCGACGTCCAGGAACTACTGAGCGACTCGGGCGTCGGGCGCCAACAGCACATGATCATTGGACAGGGGCAACTGGACTCGATCCTGAACTCCTCGTCCGAGAGCCGACGCGCGGTCATCGAGGAGGCCGCCGGCGTGTTGAAGCACCGGCGACGAAAGGAACGCGCCGAGCGACGCGTCGCCGCCACCCAAGAGAACATCGAACGATTGGGCGACCTCGTGCGAGAGGTGCGTCGCCAGATGCGACCACTCGAACGCCAGGCCGTGTCGGCGCGCAGTTACTCCGACGTCGAAGCGGAACTCCGCGCCGCGCGTCGAGCGCTGTTCTCGGCGCGCTTGCGCGCCTTCGAACATCGTCGAGCCACCTTGCAGAACGAACTCGCCGGCTCCACGGCGCTCGAGCGAGCGCTTCGCCACGAACTCGTGACGCTCGACGCGCAGGCCACCAGCGCCGCGGCCGAGATGGCGAGTCGACGCGAGGAGACGCTGGCGTCGACGCTCGGCACACTGCAGGGGCTGGCCGAGCGAGCCCGGGGCACTGCGTCGATCATCCACGAACGTGAACGCTCACTTCGCCAAGCACTGGTCGCGTCGGCCGACGAGAACGTGATCGCCACGCTCGAGGCGGACGCGGCCAAGCTGACGTCAGACCTACAGAGTGTCGACGACGAGAACCTCGCGCTCAGCGCCCTGCGCGAATCGCTCGCCGTGGCCCAAGACGAATTGGACGCCGCGCAGACAGCATTCGACGAGACCTGGGGCAGCGGTTCCAGCGAAGTCGACGAAGCGGCGCTCGTCGCGGCGCGTCAACGCGTCGCGCTACTGGAACGCTCGGTCAACTCACTGCGAGAAAGCGAACGGCGTGCGACGTCGCGTCTCGCCGACTCGCGAGCGCGAATTACGCAGAGCACCTCGGAACACGAAATCGTTCGCCACGGTCTCGATGAGGCGCGCCTCGCGGTGGAGCGCTCGCGCGAGGCGCGCCTCGAGGCGCAGCGCGTGGCCGACAACGCCGAAGTTGAACGCACCACGTGTGACGAAGAGTTGCGCGAGGCGACCGACTGGGCCGCGCGCACCGAAGCCCACGCCGAGGCGCTGGCGCGAGCGCTCGACGAACTGTCCGGTGCCGGTGGCCGCGCCATCATCGGCGACCTCGAAGGTGTCTTGGGATCGTTCCTCGACCTCATAGAGATCGAGGTCGGGTGGGAGCGGGCCGTGGAGTCGGCCGCCGGCGCGTCGGTCGGCGCGATGGTGGTCGACGGGCGACGGTCGGCCCGGGCCTCACTGGAAGCACTGCGACGTGAGAACGGCGCCGGTCTCATCCTCCCGGTCGCGGAGAGTGACGTCGAGGCGCCGGCCACACCGATAGGTTGCGAGCCGCTCCGGCCGCTGGTGCGCGCACGGTCCAAGACGCCGGCGCACGTGACGCGCGTACTGGACGCGCTGTTCGCTCGCGCGTTCATCGCCAACGACTGGGAGTCGGGCATGGACGTCGCGCTCGCGAATCCCGAGTTGATCATCGTGACCCGCGAGGGCGACCGCTTCGCCGCCACCGGATGGCGACTCGCCTCCGGCCGGGGCGTCGTCACTCGGTCCGCGGTCGAGGAGTTGCAGAGCGCGGCTCGCGAGGCGAGTGCCGCGGTGGCCCCGGTGCGCGAACGACGCAAGCTCGCCGACGCCACGGCCGTGGAAGCGCGCCAGCTCTTGAATCGTGCGACGTCGCGCGAGGCCCAAACGCACGCGGAGCTCGAGCGACTCGAAGGCGACGAGCGTCGACTCGACGACCTGAACGAGCAACTCCACGCGGCCGAGGGGGCGTTGAATGACGACCTCGCGGAACTGACCGAACAGATCGTCACGAATGACGGGGAACTCCTGAGCCTTCGCGAACAACTGCCCGCACTCGAAGAGGCCGTCGCGCTCGCCGATGAACGAACGTCTCGCGTCACCGAAGCCCGCGGAGGATTAGAGGCGCTGCGTCTTCGAGTGACCGAGGAGTCGACCGCGCTCTCGCGTCGCGAAGCCGAATTCGCCGAGCGACGCCGACTGTTCGAGCAGCGACGTGGTGAGATTGAGCAGCGTTTGGAGGGCCGTTCCAGTGAACGCGCCGAGGCGGCCGGTCGACGTGAGTCGTTGGAGTTCGACCTGCAGGTCCTCGGGCGCTTGTCGCTGCTTGTCGAGCGCAGCAGCAATGAGATCCGAGTATCGCAAGAGGCCATGGATTCGTCGTACCGCGAACAGTTGGAGGCGACGCGCGCCGGCGCCGAACGACTCGAGGACGTGCGCCGCCAGCGCAAGGATGCTGAGACCAAGCTCACGGCGTTGAGCGAGGGCGTGCGCGCCAGCGAGATCGAACAGGCCGAGTTGGTCGTGAAGATCGCCAACCTGAACGAACTGATCCGACACGACCTCGGCATCGAGCCGAACGACCTCGGTGAGGTCGCGTCACCCGAGTTGCCCGACGGCGTGACGCTCGAAGTTCGCGTCGCGGACTTAGAAGCGCGCATCACCTCACTCGGTCCGATCAACCCCCTGGCCCTGGACGAACTGTCGTCACTCGAGGAGCGCTACAAGGACCTGGACGCCCAGGTCAGTGACGTGCGCCACGCCCGCCGCGAGATCCAAGAGATCATTCGCGCCCTGGACCAGGAGATCATGGAGACGTTTTCCGCCGCGGTCGCCGACGTGAACGAGCACTTCTCGGCCCTGATCGCGATGCTCTTTCCGGGAGGTCAAGGTCGGCTGATCTTGACCGAGCCCGACGATCCACTGAACACCGGCGTCGAGATAGAAGTGCGGCCGTTGGGTCGCAACGTCCGACGTCTCTCGTTGCTCTCGGGCGGCGAACGATCGATGGCGGCGCTGGCCTTCCTCTTCGCCGTCTTTCGCTCACGGCCATCGCCCTTCTACATGATGGACGAGGTCGAAGCGGCACTCGATGACGTGAACCTGCAGCGATTCCTCAGTCTGGTCGACGAGTTCCGCGACGAAGCCCAACTGTTGATCGTGACGCACCAGAAGCGCACCATGGAAGCCGCTGACGCCCTCTACGGCGTGACGATGGGTCCCGGCGCGTCGTCCAAGGTGATCAGTCAGCGAGCGCAGCGCACGAGGGAAGTCGAAACGGCGTGACTGTCGTCATAATTGTCATCGCCGCGGTCGTCGTGCTCGGCGTCGGGATCGGTGTCGTGATCATGCGTCGTCGTCGTGGTCGCGCCATCGCACCACCTCGCGCCGCGATGCCGAGCGTGCTCGTGACCGAAGTGGCCGATCGGCCGTCCCTGGAGAGCCCGTCGCTCGCCCAACGGCTTGGCGCGACCCGAAGTGTCTTCGATCGTGTCCGGTCGCTCTCGGGCGCGGGCGCCCTCAACGAAGACCAACTGTCGATCGTGGAAGAAGTCCTGCTTCGCAGCGACGTGGGTGTCGCGACGACGAACATGATCCTCGACAACCTGCGCGTGAACGGCGCGCCCGACGGCGTCGCCACCGCCGTTCGTGCCTCCCTGCTCGATTCGCTCAGCGCGGATCGTACGGTGCGCGCTACCGCTCAGAGCGGCCGAGTGCCCGTATGGCTCTTCGTCGGCGTCAATGGCGTCGGCAAGACGACGACGATCGGCAAACTCGCGAAGCAGCAGATCGACGCCGGACGAAACGTCGTCTTAGCGGCGGGTGACACGTTTCGCGCGGCCGCGGTCGATCAACTTGCGCAGTGGGCCACGAGGACGGGCGCCGACATCGTGCGATCGGCCGAGGGCGCCGATCCCGGCTCGGTCGTGCACGACGCCCTGGGGCGAGCGGCGGCGCGGGGAGCCGACATCGTGCTCGTCGACACGGCCGGACGACGGTCGAACAGCACGAACCTGCTCGATGAGCTCAGCAAGATTCGCCGTGTCGCGGATCGCGATCCCGGCGAGGTCGTGGAGACCTTCATGGTGCTCGACGCGACGACGGGCCAGAACGCGTTGAGTCAAGCGCGCGAGTTCCTCGCCGCGGCCGACGTGACCGGCATCGTGCTCACCAAACTCGACGGCACCGCGCGCGGCGGGATCGTCGTCGCCATCGAACGCGAGCTCGATATACCGGTGAAGTTCGTCGGCGTCGGTGAGGGCGTCGAGGACCTGATCGCCTTCGAACCCGAGGCCTTCGTCGATTCGTTGCTCGACGCGTAGCAATTAGCCTGAATCACATGTTTGATGCCCTGAGCGAACGGTTTGAGCGACTCGGCACGTCACTTCGGTCCCGCGGGCGTCTCAGCGACGCCGACCTCGACGAGGCGCTCGGCGAGGTCCGCGCCGCGTTGCTCGAAGCCGACGTGGAACTCGGCGTCGTTCGCGCGTTCCTCGACGCGGTGCGCGTGCGGCTCAGCGGCGAGGCGCTCAGCCAGAGTCTGTCGCCCGGCCAACAGGTCATCAAGGCCGTCCACGAACAACTCATCGAAGTGCTCGGTGGCTCGGCACTCAAGGTCACCTACGCGTCCAAGCCCCCGACGGTCATCCTGCTCGCCGGTCTCCAGGGCGCGGGCAAGACCACGACGGCCGCCAAGCTCGCCGCGTGGTTCAAGCAGCAGGGACGTCAGCCGTACCTCATCGCGGCCGACCTCCAGCGTCCGGCGGCCGTGGAGCAGCTCCGCGTGCTCGGCGCGCAGGTCGGCGTCGACGTCTTCTCGGAGTCCACGAAACCGATCGACGTCGCGAAGAACGGACTGAAGGAAGCGACACGACTCGGTCGCGACGTGGTGATCATCGACACCGCCGGTCGACTCTCGGTCGACGCGGCGCTGATGGATGAGGTGCGCTCGATCAGCAAGGTCACTTCGCCGCACTACACCTTCCTCGTTATCGACGCCGTGACCGGACAAGACGCCGTCCTCACGGCACGCGCCTTCCACGAGACACTGGCGCTCTCGGGGATCATCGTGACGAAACTCGACTACGACGCGCGCGGCGGCGCCGTGCTCTCGGCGCGCGGGGTCGTCGGTCGTCCGGTCGTCTTCGCCTCGACGGGCGAGAAGATGGATGACTTCGAGCTCTTCCACCCGGACCGGATGGCGTCGCGCATACTCGGGATGGGCGACGTGCTCTCGTTGATCGAGCAGGCCGAACAGCGTATGGACGCCGACGTCATCGCCGAGGGCACGGGCCGGATGATGAGCGGCACCTTCACGCTGGATGACTTCCTCGCCCAGATGAATCAGGTGCGACGCATGGGCTCGCTTGGCGGGATCATGAAGATGATGCCCGGCGTCACCAAGGAGATGCGTTCGGCCGCCAACAACGTGGACGAGGATCAACTCGACAAGATCGAGGCGATCATCAACTCGATGACCAAGCGCGAGCGCCGCGAGCCGGTGATCATCGACGGGTCGCGCCGCACGCGCATCGCGCGCGGATCGGGCACGACGGTGAGCGCGGTCAATCAGTTGCTGAAGCAGTTCAGCGAGATGCGAAAGATGATGCGTCAGATGAGCGGTGGCGCGATGCCGGCCGTGCCGGGCATGGGACGCATGGCGAGCGCCGCGGCGAAGTCCGCACGCACCGATACGTTGCCTCCGGGATTCGAGGCGTTGGGTGCCGGTATGCGCTCCGCGCAACCGGCGCGCGGGGGTGGTGGCAAAAACAAGAAGAAGAAGGGCGGAAGGGTTACGCCCCCCAAACAACGCTAAACTTTGACGCTCGGGTATCTCGCCCAGTTCCGGTGGACCGGGGCAAAAGGTTTGAAGGGAATTTCGTCGTGGCTGTGAAACTTCGTTTGGTACGCATGGGTAAGAAGAAGCAACCGACCTACCGCGTCGTCGCGGCGGAGAGCCGCCGGGCCCGTTCCGGGGCGTTCCTCGAGATCGTCGGCACCTACCAGCCCCGGGGCCTCTCGGCCGCCGAGCCCGAGACGGTCACCCTGATCGACAACGAAAAGGTACTGCGTTGGCTCCAACAGGGTGCCCAGCCGACCGAGCGAGTCGCCAAACTGCTCAAGACCAGCGGCGCGCTGGACATGTTCGAGGCGGCCAAGGCCGAAAAGGCGGCGACGTGAGCGACGTGAATGACTACGTCGCCGGCGACGTCAACACCATCGACGATGGATACGAGGACGACGACGTCAACGAAGCCAACGAGGCCAATGACGCCACGGACAAGGCCGCGACCGCCACGGCCGTCCTGCACTTCATCGCGACGTCGCTCTCCGAGGACCCCAGCGCGGTGTCGGTCGACGTCAGTGAGCGCCAGGGCAAGGTCATACTTTCGCTGAGTGTGGGCGCCAACGACATGGGTCGAATCATCGGTCGTCGTGGTCGAACGGCCCAGGCGATTCGCGCCCTGGTCGGCGCCGCCGGCGCACGCGATGGCGTGACGACCTCCGTCGACATCGTCGACTAATCGTGAGCGCCGAAGAGCGCCCCACGCTCGAAGTCGGGCGGATCATCAAAGCGCAAGGCCTCAAGGGCCAGGTACTCGTCGATCTCTGGAGCGACCGCACCGAACGACTCGCACCGGGGAGCGAACTCCTCACCGATCGGGGGCCGTTGCGCGTCGTGGCCTCGATCACGCACCAACAACGATTCATCGTCACCTTCGAGGGGTTGGACACGCGCGAGAAGGCCGAACAGTGGCGTGGCGTCGTACTCTCGGCACCACGCCTGGACGACGAGAGCGTCATCTGGATCGACCAGCTCTACGACGCCGAGGTCTACGACGCCGGTGGCGTACGACGCGGCGTCGTCGTCGGCGTTGAGGCCAATCCGGCGAGTGACCTCTTGGTACTCGACGGCGGGCAACTGGTGCCCCTGACGTTCGTCACGGCGCTCGACCCGAACGTCCGCATCGACGTGGATGTCCCCGAAGGTCTCTTCGAATGACGTTGCGCGTCGACGTGCTGACCCTCTTCGCGGACTCGGTGGACAACTACGCCGCGACGTCGGTGCTCGGGCGCGCGAGCGAACGCGGCGTCTGGGAACTCCACCTGCACGACCTGCGCGACGCGACCGACGACGTGCACCGCAGCGTCGACGACGCGCCCTTCGGCGGGGGAGCGGGCATGGTGTTGCGCGCCGAGCCCATCCTTCGCACGCTCGATGAGCATCCCGACATCGCGCGACCGCTCATCGCTCTGACGCCCTCGGGGCGTCCCTTCACGCACGCGGTCGCGAGGGAGTTGGCCCGCCTCGAGGGTTTCTCGCTGTTGTGCGGTCGCTACGAGGGGATCGACCAGCGCGCCCTGGACCTCGCGGTGGACGACGAGATCTCGCTCGGTGACTTCGTGTTAGCCGGCGGCGAATTGGCGGCGCTTTGCGTAATCGAGTCCGTGGTGCGCCTCCTCCCCGGCGCGTTGGGCAACGACGACAGTCCTGTTGATGAGTCCTTCAGCGACGGACTGCTCGAGTACCCGCACTACACCCAGCCGGCCGAGGTACGAGGGGTGATGGTGCCCGAGGTCCTTCGCTCGGGTGATCACGCGCGAATCGCACGTTGGCGTCGCGCCCAGGCGCTGCGACGCACGATCGCGCGTCGTCCAGATCTGATCGCCGCGCGCGGCGGGCTGAGCGCCGAGGACGACGCGATACTGGCCGAATTCCCAGTGTTGGAAGCGAACGGGCCAAACGGCTAAACTTCTAAAGCCTCAGTGATCCGAAAGGGACCGCTCCCATGAATCCGACCGACCTCATCGACCGCGACTCCCTTCGCGACGACGTACCCTCCTTTCGCACCGGCGACACACTGAAGGTGCACGTGCGCGTCGTGGAAGGTGCCCGCGAGCGCGTCCAGATCTTCCAGGGCGTGGTCATTCGCCGCCAGGGTTCGGGAGTTCACGAAACGTTCACGGTACGCAAGATCAGCTTCGGCGTGGGCGTCGAGCGCACGTTCCCGGTCCACGCGCCAACGATCGCCAAGATCGAAGTCGAATCCTACGGTGACGTTCGCCGTGCCAAGTTGTACTACCTCCGTGATCTGCGTGGAAAGGCCGCCAAGATCAAGGAGCTGCGCGTCACCGAGCGCGCGCAGTAGCGCGTGGGCGAAGAGGAACTCGACGACTACGAGTCGACGCTGGAACTCGCGCTGGTCCAGGAGTACAAGGCAGTCGTCGGGACGTTCAACTACGCGGTCGAGACCGACCGACGTTTCTACCTCGCGAACGATGTCGTCATCGAGGTTCGCGCGAGCGGCACTCCGACGTTGCTCGAGGTGACGCTCAACGACGCGTGGGTCTGGGACATGTACCGCACGGCGCGCTTCGTGCCCTCCGTGCGGGTCCTCACTTTCCGGGACGTGAACATCGAGAAGTTGCCCAAAGAGGACCTGCAGCCCTAGGCATGACGCTGGTCCGACTCGAAGTGCGATTCAGATCCCTCGACGCGCTCGTCGAGCAAGCGAACAGCTCGCACGTCGTCGCGTCGGTGGTTGACGCCGACACCGTCATCGCGCTGGGGTCGCTCCACGATCAACTGAAACGCCCACTCGGCGTGTGGCTCGACATCTGCGACGACTACTCAGCCCCATTGGCGGCGCGTGACGTGGCGACCCTGAGTTGGCTGGTGCCACTCGACACCGTCGTCGTCGCTTCGCCGGCGGGCGAGTCGGGCGCCGACGTCGTGCGGGCGCTTCTCACGAACGACGAGGTGAACTTCTCCAATGACGTCGCGACGATCGTCGCGGCCTACAATCGGCCGGCACCACCCTCGCCGATCACCGTCTGGAGCTGGGACGGCACATCGCTGCGCCACGACGATGACGTGCTCCACGTCGCGTCGAGCGCAGAGACCGACGCCGGCGTCGTGACGACGTTCCGCTAGCCGTCACTCGGGCTGGTTGGAGATCCGATCGGGTTGGATACGCACGGTGACGCGGATCTCACCTTCGAGCTTCGGAAGGGCGTCGACACCCGTGTACTTCATTGCCAGGCGATCGCTGACCTCATCGGCGCCGATCGTCGTGAAGCCCACGACCGAACCGCGCAGCGTGATGATCGTGGCGTCGTTGTCGGGATCGACGATCGACACCGCGACTCGCGGATCGGTCGCGAGATTGCGCGCCTTGGCGCGGCCCAGTGACGTACTGATCACCAGGTTGTCACCGTCGAGTTCGGTCCACACCGGGGAGACGTTCGGCGACCCGTCGGGGTCGAGGCTCGCGACGTGCGCGAGGACCCGCTTCGCGATGAGTGCGCGAGCGGCGGGGGTGAAAGATTCGGCCATGTGATTCCTGTCGTCAGGGTGCGATGCGGAGGGTAGTTTTACTGTAATGAACATAGGTGCACACGTACGCGGGGGTGGCAAACTCGTCCCCTCCTTGGAAGAGGGCGTCAACATCGGTGCGACGTCCATTCAGATATTCACGCAGAGTCCGCGGATGTGGAAACCGTCCCAGTACGCGCCCGAGGTGCTCGAGGCCTATCGCGACGCGCAGGCCAATCACCCGAGCGTGACCCACACCTTCTGTCACGCGACGTACTTGATCAACCTGGCCACTCCCGACGAGGAGTTGTACGAAAAGTCCGTCGCCTGCCTGATCAGCAATCTCTCCACGGGACGCGGCATGGCCTCTTCCGGCGTGGTCTTGCACGTTGGCTCGCACAAAGGTAACGGCTTCGAAGCGGCGTTGCCGCAAATGGTCGAGGCCTTCAAGCGCGCACTGGACGCGGCGGACTCAGCGCCGCCGGGCGTGAAGGACTGTCCGATACTGATCGAGAACGCGGCCGGTGCCGACGGACCGGTCGGTCGCAGTTTTGACGAGATCAAGGCGTTGATCGACGCGACCGGCGGCGACGAACGCATAGGTATGTGCATCGACACGCAACACCTCTGGGCGAGCGGTGTTGACTATTCGAGCACGCACGCCACGAATAAACTCGCGAAGGAAATCGATATGGGTATTGGCATCGATCGACTTCGGTGCTTCCACCTCAATGACTCGAAGATTGAACTCGGTGGCAACCGCGACCGCCACGCCAACATCGGCGAAGGGACGATCGGCACAATGGGATTGGCCGCACTCGTCGGACATCCGGACTTTCGCGATCTACCGCTCTTGCTCGAAGTCCCCGGCATCGGCGAAGGTCCTCGTTGGGAAGACGTCATTGCGGCACGCAACGTCGTCGTGCAAGGCATCAGGCTCTACGACGGGAAGGTGTCCGCCGAACTTGAAGCAAGCGTGCACGTCTTGCCTCCGGCCGCCACTAATCCGCCCACGATGAAGAAGGCAGCCAAGAAGTCGCCAGCCAAAAAGGTGACCGAGAAATCAGCAGCGGAGAAGTCGCCAGCGAAGAAGTCACCGGCGAAGAAGGCGGCCGTGAAATCTGTAGCCAAGAAATCACCGGCGAAGAAGACTGCAGCGAAGAAGTTGTCGGCCAAGAGAACACCGGCGAAGAAGACTGCCGCTAAGAAGTCGCCCGCCAAGAAGTCGCCAGCCAAGAAGTCGCCAAAGAAGGCAGCGCTCAAGAAGCCCGCCGCGAAGAAGTCCCCCGTGAAGAAGTCGGCAACCAAGAACGCCGCCAAGAAGAGGCCCGCCAAAAAGTCCGCCAAGAAGCGATAATGGGACCGCAATGAGTGAGGTGAGGATGGAGTCTGATTCGATGGGCGCGATCGGAGTGCCAGCGAATCACTACTGGGGCGCGCAGACCGAACGGAGCCTTCACCATTTCGCCATCGGACACGAAACGATGCCGCCCGCGCTGATCCGTTCATTCGGAATCTTAAAGTTCGCCTCCGCGCAGGTGAATCACGATCTCGGGAAGCTCGACTCAGAACGCGCGTCACTCATCGAACAAGCGGCGCGCGAAGTGATCGACGGCGTCTTGGCGGACGAGTTTCCACTTCGAATTTGGCAGACCGGTTCGGGCACGCAAACGAACATGAACGTGAACGAGGTTATTTCGAATCGCGCGATCGAGTTATCGGGCGGCGTCATGGGATCGAAGGATCCCGTGCACCCGAATGACCACGTCAACATGTCGCAATCGTCGAACGATACGTTCCCGACGGCGATGCACATTGCGGCGGTGCTGGAGATCACCGACCGGCTCATTCCCTCGGTCGAGCGATTGCGTGATGCACTCGAAATGAAGACGGAGGCATTCGCGGGCATTACGAAGATTGGTCGCACGCATCTGATGGACGCGGTACCGCTGACCCTGGGACAGGAGTTCTCGGGCTACGTGGCGCAACTCGACGCCGACCTCGCGAGACTGGAGCTCGTGATGCCGGGACTCTGCGAGTTGGCCGCGGGTGGCACGGCGGTCGGCACTGGGCTCAATACGCACCCCGAATTTGGGGAGCGAGTCGCCATCGCGATCGCCGCGCTGACGGGCAAACCCTTCGTCACGGCACCGAATTACTTCGCCGCCTTGGCGGCGCACGACGCACTGGTCTTCGCCCACGGCGCCATTCGGACGTTGGCGGCGAGTCTGGTGAAGATCGCCGACGACATCCGGTGGCTCGGTTCAGGTCCGCGCTCGGGGTTGGGCGAATTGAAACTGCCGGAGAACGAACCCGGCAGTTCGATCATGCCGGGCAAGGTCAACCCCACGCAGTGCGAGGCGATGATCATGGTGGGCGTGCAGGTCTTTGGCAACGACGTCGCCGTGACCGCGGCCGGATCGCGAGGGAATTTGGAGCTGAACGTCTGTAAGCCGGTCCTCATTCACAACTTCTGCAACTCCATCGATCTCCTCACTGACGCGTGTGATCGCTTCCGGGAATTCTGCATCGAAGGGCTCGAACCCGACGTCGTGCGAATCGCGCAGCACTTGCACAATTCATTGATGCTCGTCACGGCACTGGCACCGTCGATTGGTTACGACAAGGCGGCCGAGGTCGCGAAGAAGGCCCACCATGAAGGCACGACGTTGCGCGAGGCGGCGCTCGCCCTCGGACTGATGAGCGGCGAGGAGTTCGACGCGGCCGTCGTTCCCGAGGACATGACGCATCCTTGACGAGGCCGGCATTACTCGATAACGGCGTGGTACAGGGCTGGATTACCGCCCATCCCGCGTGGCGGGTCGAAGAGTCCCGATTGATCAGAGACTTCGAGTTCGTGGACTACGCGAGCGGCGTCCGTCTACTCCAGGCGCAGGTCGAACTCGCCAACCGACTGGATCATCACCCGATCGTGACGCTGGGCTTTCGTCGTGCGCGTTTCGAACTGTGGACGCACGACCGAGGTGGTCTTACTCAGCTGGACCTCGACTACGCCGGCAGTCTTGACAGCATCGTCACTGAACAGTTCGACGACGTCGTCCGCTAGGAGACGGGAAGGTTCCAGAGCGCCATCCAACGCGAGAGGTCCTTTTCAATCGGCAGATCGTCGCCGAGGAATGACCGAACGCGAAGTTCGAGCTCGTTGTCGCGCTGGCTCGGTCCGGTCGGCGCGAACGGATAGAAGGTTCCCTGCTTCAAGAGGTACACCATCCGCACGGCGCCGTCACCGGGTGGGGTCTTTGGGATGAACCCAAAGACCGCGCACAGCAGACGCGGGCCGAGCCCGTGTTCGACCATCGTCGTGTTGGCGCCATGGATTCGCGTGACCAGTCCGTCGAGCTCAGGATCGGTGACGACCAGCCACTTGAATCCGAGATCGTCGGTCGTGACCTTGACGGTTCCGGTCTGATCATCGAAGTTCAAGAGTGCGATGATGTCCTCGTCGGTGGTGATCGTCGTCTCGCCGCTGCCCGCCTTGAAGCAGAGCCCGGCGTTGCCCGACGAGACGAGGTCCAGTTCGCTCTGCAGCGTCAATGCCGCCGACGGCAAGGCAAAGAGACCGTCGAGTTTGGGCGCGACCTGCTTCGTGCGGCCGAAGAGCGAGTCTCGAAAACCCACTAGCCGTTGAGTTCGACTTCGAGCTTCTTCAGCGCGTCCAGTCGTTTCTCGAGCGACGGGTGGGTGGAGAAGAGCGAGGCGGCCGTGTTGCCGGCGAGCGCGGGCGCGAAGAAGAAGGCGTTCATGCCCTCGGACTTGCGCAGGTCGGTGCGCGGGATCTTGCCCATGTCGCCGGTGACGTGCACGAGCGCGCTCGCGAGCACGCTCGGCTTGCCGATCAGGATCGCCCCTGAACGGTCGGCCGCGAGCTCGCGGTATCGAGAGAGCGCCATCGTCAACAAGAAGGCGATGATGTAGATCACGATCGAGATCACGAACGTCAACATCTCGAGCAGGACGATCTGATTGCCGTTTCGACTGCGGCCACCACCCGAGAGAAGCGTGCTCCACAAGGCAATTCGACTCACGAGGCCCGCGAGCATGCCCACGCCGGAGGCGATCGTCATTATCGCGACGTCGCGGTGGGCGACGTGGCTCAGTTCGTGCGCGAGCACCGCCTCAAGCTCCTCGTCGTTGAGTCGACCCATCAACCCACGTGTCGCACAGATCACGGCGTGCTTCGGGCTACGGCCCGTGGCGAAAGCGTTGGGTATGTCCATCTCCGCGACGCCGACGCGGGGCTTCTCCATGTTCGCGAGCAGGCAGAGCCGATCGACGATCTCGTGGAGCTTGGGCTCCTGGGCCGGCGTGACCTCCTTGGCGTGCATGGAGAACATCGCGATCTTGTCCGAGAAGTAGTACTGACAGAACAACAGACCGCCGCAGATCACGATGACGAAGCCGAGGGCGACGCCGACGCTCAACAACACCGAGAAGATGATCACGTAGAGGATGACGAGCGCGAGGCCCGTCAGAAACATCCGAACGTTCAACCCGTGGTCACTCTCGATCTTGGACTTCGCCATTACTTGGCCTCCTCGGGGCTCGTCGTGGCGTCGGCGGCCGGCGCGGCGGCGGCGTCACCGGACGGAAGTTCTGTGGTGGCACCGCTCGAGACCTGGGTCTTCAGCGCGGCGATCTGCGCGTCGATGTCCGACGTGCCCTTGGCCTTGTCGAGCTGCGCTTGAATGTCGTCGTTTGTGCTCGTGAGGTCGGTGAGCGCGCCGGAGGCGAGGAGCTCATCGAGTGCGCCGCTGCGTGCCTGCATCTCGGCGACCTTGTCCTGCGCGCGCTGCATGGCGGCGCCGGCGTCGCCCATCGACGTGGAGATCCCGCTGACGGCTTCGGAGATGTGCGCCGACGCCTGGGCCGCGGTGTACGTCGCCTTGATCGTCTCCTTCTTGGTGCGGAAGGCCTCGACCTCAGTCTGGAGACGCTGCGCGGTCTCGGTCAACTTCTGTTCCTGGTCGACGATCGTGGCGTGCTGGGTCTCGAGGTCGGCGAGTTGCACGGTGATCGCCTGGCGACGGGTCAGCGCTTCGCGGGCGAGCGGCTCGTTGTTCTGGGCGAGAGCGGCCTTGGCCTGCTCGGCCAACTTGTCGCCCTGGCTCTTCAGCTGTTCGGCCTGGATTTCCACGCGCTTGCGGGCGGTCGCGACGTCGGCGACGGCGCGCTTCACCTTGGTCAGGTTGTCGAGCTGTTGTTCGTAGGAGAGATCCAGTGTCTGGCGGGGGTCCTCAGCCTTGTTCAGAGCCGCGTTCGTCTTGGCCTGAAAGATAGTGCTGATGCGCTTCATAATGCCCATGGGGGCCTCCTTAGTTACAGGTCCACACTAGGGGCCATCGCGGGTGTGTGGCGAACGCGACGGCTCGAATGATTCCTAAGAATGTCGTGAACTCCGCGGCAGTTCGCGGTCCTGTTGGTCGGCCTGCTCCGCCAAGTTCGCGCGGTACGCATCGAGAGCGCTCGCGAGTTCGTCGTCGCCGAGTGCGAGCATTCGCGCCGCCAGCAGTCCGGCGTTCACCGCGCCGTTGATCGCGACGGTGGCGACCGGCACGCCGCGCGGCATCTGGGCGATCGACAGCAGTGAGTCGAGACCGTCGAGTTGAGCGAGGGCCACCGGGACGCCGATGACCGGCAGCGTCGTCACCGCCGCCAACATGCCCGGTAGATGCGCCGCGCCGCCCGCGCCCGCGATCAGCACCTTCAGACCGCGCTCGCGCGCGCGCAGCCCGTACTCGATCATCGCTTCGGGCGTGCGGTGCGCCGAGACCACGTGCACCTCGCTGGGGAGGCCGAAGTGTTCCAAGATCGTCACGGCACCCTGCATGACCTCGAGGTCCGAGGAACTGCCCATCACTATGCCGACCAATGGCTGCACTACGTCTCCTTGGTCCCGGTGCCGTACGCTCGCGCGCTCTCCCATGCTGTCACGCGAGCCGAGCGCACGTCGTCGCCGACGACGGTGACGTGACCAAGCTTGCGTCCCGGTCGCCACGACTTCCCGTAGTCGTGCACGTGCGCGCCGGGAACCTCTTCCGCGCGCTCGATCGAACCGGGTTGATCGGCGCCGACGACGTTCACCATCACCGCGGCGGCCACGATCGGCTCGGTCGACCCCAGAGGACGACCGCTCACCGCCAAGAGGTGGTTCGTGAACTGACTGGTGCGCGCTCCTTCGATGGTCCAGTGCCCCGTGTTGTGGGGTCGGAGCGCGATCTCATTGACGAACAGTCCCCGATCGCTGAGGAAGAACTCGATGGCCAGTACGCCGACCGCGCCGACGAGCGTGGCGATCTTGCGTCCGAGTCGTTCGGCCTCATGCGCCGTGGCCGCGTCGAGGTCCGCGGGGTAACGGACCTCGATGCACATGCCCTTTGACTGCACCGTGGTCACTAGGGGATAGCTCTTGAACTCGCCGTGGACACCGCGCACGACCACGAGAGCCATCTCGGAGCGCAGGTTCAGGCGCTCTTCGACCACGACGCGCGAGGTCGCGCTCAGTTCGTCGATCAACGAGAGCGCCTCGGCTCGACTCTGGGGGAAGAGGACACCGCGGCCGTCGTAGCCACCGCGAGCGATCTTAAGGACCGGCGGGCCGACGCTGTCGAGGAAGCCCTTCAACAGGGGGTCGCCGGAGGATTCGACGACGACGAAGCGGGGCACCGGCACGCCGGCGGCGTCGAAGACTCGACGCTGGTGCCCCTTGTCCACCGCCGACAGGAGCGCGCGGTGACCGGGGCGCACGAGTACACCGCGACGCTCGAGGTGGGCGATCTCCTCGAGATCGACGAGCTCGTGGTCGAAGGTGATGACGTCTACGGCGCCCGCCAACTCGTCGAGCGACGCTCGTTCGTCGGGCGGTCCGATGACGGCGGCGTCGGCCGTCGCCACGGCCGCGTCGTCGCTCGACGAGGCGAGGACGGTCAAGATGACGCCGGCACCGTGTGCGGCCTCGCCCATCATTCGTGCGAGCTGCCCCGCTCCCACCACTCCCACTGATACCGGACCAGTAGGTTGGGATTCGTTCAACACGACCGTAACGATATCGGTCACGCGAGGAGACAACCATGGACATCGCCATCGGAATGGACGTCGACGGCCCACTCGAGAAGACGATCGAGCGTGCCACGGCGCTGCGCGAACGGGGCTTCACTCGATTGTGGTCGTCGCAGATCTTCGGACCGGACACGCTGACCGTCTTCGCCGTGCTCGGTCGCGAGTTCCGCGACCTCGACCTCGGCACCGCCGTCGTGCCGATCCAAACGCGCCACCCCACGATGCTCGCCGCGCAGGCGCGCACCGTGCAAGAGGCGATCGGCGGAAATCTGTCACTCGGCGTCGGCCTGTCGCACAAGATGGTGGTCGAGGGAATGTGGGGCATCTCGTTCGATCGCCCGGCGCACTACATGGGGGAGTACCTCAACGCGCTCGCGCCGCTCCTTCGCGGCGAGCGCGTCCAGGTCAGCGGCGAACGCGTCAGCGCGACGACGATCGGCGTCCTGGGACCGAGTGAGACCCGCACGCCGGGACTGCTCGTCGCGGCGCTCGCCCCCAAGATGCTCGAGATGGCCGGACGACTGACCGACGGTACGTTGACCTGGATGACGGGCGTGAAGACGATCGCGACCCACGTCGCGCCGACGATCAACGCCGCCGCGGAGAGCGCCGGCCGGCCGGCGCCGCGCGTCGTGTGCAGTCTGCCGATCTCGGTCACCAAGGACGTCGCCGGCACGATGACCAAGGTCAACGAAACCCTGCAGATCTACGGCACCTTGCCGAGCTATCGCGCGATGCTGGACCGCGAAGGGGCGGGTGGCCCGGCCGACGTCGGACTCTTCGGCGCGCGCGAGGAGGTCCTGGCAAAGCTGCACGAACTCGCCGAGGCCGGGGTCACGGAGTTCTCGGCCGTGTTGGCCGGCGACGCGGCGGACCGTGACGAGACCTACGACGTGCTGGCGACGTTTCCGTCGACGTAGCTCAGCGTGGTAGTTGCGTGTGCTTGAACTCGTTCAGGTCGGCGCGACTGGTCATCAACCAGAGCAGTGACGTGATCATCTCGACGGAGGTGGCCGCGTCCTCGCTCGGTTCGGTCATGTAACGCACGAACGTGGCGTCGTCGTTGACGACGAAGGTCGGCACGCCGAAGGCCTCGAAGCGATCGAACTCCTTGTGGCTGGCCGCGATGACGTCGTGGGGTCGACGCGAGGCGACGTCGGCCGCGACCTTCGCCATATCGACGCCGAGGGGTGCGAGGACGTTACTGATCTCGTCGAGTGTCACGAGACGGACGGCGCGGTCGTGTCGGGCGCGAAAGAGGGCCTCGTGCGCGTCGAGGAAGTACTCGCCCTGTTGGTCGCGCACCGAGACCGCGGCCGCCAACGAGAGCAGGTCACCGTCGTAGGCGGGGTCGTTCCAGACGTCGGGACCGTTTTCGCTCCGGCTGCCCTGGCTGAGTGACCACGGGACGAAGTTGACCTCGAAGTCCGCCCCGGCGCGCAGCGCCGCGATGACGTGCAGGTGGATGTTCTTCGCGAAAGGGCAGCGGTAGTCAAAGGAGAGGTCGAACGATTGCATGGAGCCAGACTAAGGGTCGATCAGACCGGTACGGCGACACCGTTCGCGCGACAGAGGTCCTTGAAGGAGCAGAAGCGACAGGCCCGCACCGACGGCGTCGCCGGGAACTCACCGTCGACGTAGAACTGGTTGATCCTCTCCCAGGCGTGCGCCGCGGACTGCGTGCGCGCCCTGACCACGACGTCACTGACGTCACGTTCGATGCTCTCGCCCTTGGCGACGTACATCAACCGGATCTTCGTGGGCTTCTCGCCGAGTTCGGCTTCGCACAGCGCGGCGTAGAGTTCGGCGTTCGCGAAGGTCTGGGAGTCGTAGTTACGATTCGGCAGTCCGCCGGTCTTGTAGTCGACGATCGTGAGCGAGCCGTCGGTGTCACGGTCGAGTCGGTCCAGGATGCCGAAGAGCGGCGCGCCGTCGACGGTCGCGCCGAGACGAAGTTCCACGCCTTCGCTCGAGACGGTTGTGGGATCCTCCATCTGGAAATAGGTGGTGATGATTTCGCCGGTCTCCTCGAGTAGTCGGTGCATCATCGCGTCGTCCATACCGATGTCGGCGCGCACGTCCTCGGTGAGGATCGCCTCGACCGCCGCCGGGACGAAGTCCCGGGTCCGTTCGATGGTGCGCTCGTCGGGGGGGAGCTTGAAGAGTTCCTCGAAGACGAAGTGGGCGAAGCGGCCCTTGGCGGTGGCGTAGGACGCGGGCTGGGGGATGCGCTCGATCGACGCGTACTGGTAGCGACGGGGGCAGGTCTGGAAATCTGAGAGTCGAGAGGGGGAGAGTGAACGCGGCAACTCCTGGGTGAACGTCATGAACCCACGCTACGACCGCGCTGTGACGTCAAGGTGCGAAAGAGCCACCGACTAGAAATGAGGCATGCCCCGCCGCGCGCTCGTCACTCGTCGCGGTCACGTGGTACGCACCACGGAGTGGAACGGTGTGCGCGCTGGTGACGCGGTCGTCGTTGACGGCGTAAAGGAACGACGTCAACACTGGGTCTTCGTGGCCCACGTCCTCAACGAACAGACGAACGACGAATGGGTCGAAGTGCGCGGGGGACGGGTCGGTGAAGCGAAGGGTCGGTCGTTTCGGCCGGAGGCTATATTCCCAGGTTCTGCGAAGAAGGGCTCTCGCCTAGTGGGGATGTCGCTGGCGGTGGCGCCGCAACTACCGATCCCGTAACCCGGCCCCGGTCGACCTCGTTGATCTTGCGCGAGAGGAGTATCCAAAGGCCCGGCGCGGCCGAGACCAGACTCACGACGACGAAGTACGTCCGCACGCCCCACTCGTTGGCCAGGAGGCCCGCCACGACGAGACCGATCGGCGCCAATCCCAACGACATGAACCAGTCCACGGAGCTCGCGCGCCCGAGCAGGTCGCGGGGCACCTCGGTCTGCATCATCGACTCCCAGATGACGTTGCCGAGCAACAACAGTGGTGAGGCCACGATGGGGAAGATCATGACCTCCCAGAAGTTGGTGGCGACGCCGACGATCAGGCCCGAGAGTGACGAGATGGTCCAGAAGGTCCACATGACGCGCACCCGACGACGCGGTGTTTTGAGATTCGACGCGACGAGCGCACCAATCGCGCCGGCCAGTCCGAAGACCGCGAAGGAGTAGCCCACCAAGACCTTGCCGTCGTGAAAGGTGTGGCGGAGCAAGAACGGGATCAAGACGGCCATCGGACTGAACATGACCGCGTTCGCGATCCCCGCGGCCACCAGGCCGGTGCGGAGCCATCTGGTGGAACGGACGTAACGAATACCCTCTCGAATCTCGGAGAGCATCGAACTACCCGGGGTGCGGTTCGGTGTCGGCGTCGGTCTCATCAGGGCCAGTGCAGTCGCGGAAACGAGGAACGTGGCGCAGTCGACGCCGATCGCCCAGGACGTACTGACCGCGGCGATGACACCGCCGACGGCGGGACCGATCATGTTGCCCATCACCTGGTTCGACAAGGGGCGCACCGCGTTCATTGCCGGTAACAGGTCTTCGGGCACGATTTCGGGTGTCACGGCGGTGATACACGGCATGAAGAGGGCGTCGAAGGTGCCGAAGAGGACCGCGAAGACCAAGAGCTCGCCGTAGTTCAAATGACCCGTCGCAATTAAGACCACGAGGCACGCCGTCAAGAGCGCCCGGACGCAGTCCGAGATCAGCAAGAGGACGCGCCGCGAGAATCGGTCGACGATGGCGCCACCCACCAAGAGGAAGATCACGAGTGGAGTCATGCGGGCCGCCGCGAACCACGCGAGTTTGGACGCACTGTGCCACGTGTCGAGCACCAGCAGCGTCAGCGCTACCAGGGCCACGCCGTCGCCGAACTGCGAGACCGTCTGTCCCGTGACGAGGAGTCTCGGCTCGCGATGCTTGGCCAATTGAACGAGCGCAATCTTCTTTTTCACCAGAGTCGACTCTAGATTCAAACGCCGCCGCCGCCTCGTCACGGCGAGACCCGCACGAAGCGCGATCGATCGACCACTCGGTATCGTGCTCACCATGGTCCTCGACTTGCAAGACGCCCGTCGTCGCTACCGCTACTCGTTCACCCGCGAGGACCACGAGCGACTGCCGTTCTACTCGGCACTCATGAAGGCCCTCGAAGACGATCTCGTCGCCCAGGAACTGCTCGCGGGCGTTCGGGTGGAGCAAAGAAACCCGATGTTGGTGCTCGCGTCGTTGCACCTGGCGGCGCTGCGCGGGCATCCAGTGTTGGCGCCGATCTATCTGGGCGCTCGACGCGGATTGATCACCGATCCCCAAGGCGCGGCGCGACTGGTGGTGGACGTCGTGAACGCAGATCCCGACCTGATCCGTGCGGAACTCCATCGGTCGACGCAAACGAATGAGCCGGGGCGATCGGCGGTCTTTCAGGCCGTCATCGCGCTCATGGCCCAACGCGGTGATGCGTCGATCAATCTCGTCGACGTCGGCACGTCAGCCGGGATCAACCTTCACTTCGATCAGTTCCCCGTGCGATCGATCGACGACGACAATCCATTGACGCTCGTGTGTCGCGACGAGTCGCCGGTCGATCGTTCGCTGCCCCTGCCCGCCGTCGTCTCGCGCGTCGGTATCGATCCGTCGCCGCTGGATCTGAACGTCGAGGACGACCGGCTCTGGTTGCAGGCCTGTCTGTGGCCTGAAGAACCGCGTCGCCTCGAACGCCTGGAGGCCATCGTCGAGCGGCGACCGTCCTGGCCCACGACGACCGTGCTGCGCGGCACGGCCGCGGAGCGTCTCGGTGACGCGGTGACACTCGGCGACGAGGCGACCTTGACCGTGGTCATCAACAGTTACGTCGTGGGCTACTTCTCCGAAGACGACCAGATGGCGTATTTCGACGACATGGTGGCGCGCTGCGCGAGCGGCAACGTCGCGTGGATCTCGCTCGAGTCACCGTACATGGTGAAGTGGCCCACGTCGGTGACGTCGAGTGACGGCGCGAAGTCCGGCGCGACCCAGGTGCTCGTGACGCTGCCCGGCACGGCGCCGAGTGATTGGGGCTGGTGCCATCACCACGGTCTGTGGACGAGATTGAGTGTGCCGGCGTGACTAACTTGAACGAGTAGGTCGCGAACCCGGCTACGGCGCTTCGGACAGGTGGTCAAGTCGAATCGTGACGCGACCGCGACCGGCGGTGATCGCCCGAAAGTCGAGACCGTAACGGTGCAGGCCGTCTTCGGGGATGAACGAGGTCACCGTGACGACGTCGCCATTGTCCTGATTCGTTGAGACGACTTTGCCCCGTCGACCCTTGAGGTCGTTCAAGACCTCGCCGAGGTACTCGGTGGGGAACGACGTGGTGACCTCCATGATCCGTTCGAGCACGACGGTGCCGGCTGCCTCGAGGGCGGCGCGGAGTCCTAACGAGCCGGCGGTGTCGAAGGCCGCCTCGGAGGAGTCGACGCTGTGGAACTTGCCGTCAAAGAGCGTGACGCGGAGACCGACGACGGGAAAGCCGGCCGGTCCGCCGCGGGCCATCGACTTCTCGATGCCGTTTCGCACGGCGCTGATGAATTGGCGTGGCACCGAGCCCCCGACGATCGCGTCCACGAACTCGAAGGGTTCGTCCGGTTTGATCGGTTCGACCTTCAGGTTCACGACCGCGAACTGGCCGTGGCCGCCGGTCTGCTTCTTCAGCCGACCCTCGCACTCATGAGCCCTTCTAATCGTCTCGTAGCGCTGGACGTCGGGGGTCGCGGTCGTGACGTTCACGTTGAAGCGGCGGCGCAGGCGCTCGAGGGTCACCTTCAGGTGCGTGTCACCCATGGCGTCCACGACGAGGCGGCGCGACACCGGGTCGTGGCGCACGCGTAATGACGGGTCCTCTTCGGAGAGGCGGTGCAGCGCCGTGGCGATCTTGTCGTCGTCATCGTGAGAGGCACTGAGCAGGGCCACCGATAACGCCGGCGCCGGTGACGGTTGTGTCAACGTCGCGAGGTCGACGCCGCGCTTGGCCAGCACGTCCCCGACGGCCACGTCATTGAGCTTGGCAACCACGACGACGTCGCCCGCGACCGCGCGCGTGACCGGCACCAGTTTCGCGCCGAACAGGTGATGCAGTCCGTGCAATCGTTCGTCATTTCTCGTTCGGACGTTGACCAGCGTGGTGTCCGGCGTGATCGTTCCGGAGACGACCTCCATCACCACGATGCGCCCGACGTAGGGGTCGACGATGACCTTGAAGGCGCGCAGGATGGGCTCGCCGTCGGGGTCGCGGTCGAGGAACGTTTCGTTGCCATTCATGAGGGCCGGTATGGGTCGAGAGACCGCGATCTCATCGAGCAGCGTCGCGAGGCGGTCCACGCCCACGCCGCGGGTCGCCGAGCCGCACGTCACGGGCACGATGCGTCCCTCGATCATCAGTTCGGCGAGTGCCGGTTCGAGCTCGTCCATCGTTGGTATATCGCCGTCGAGGTAGCGCTCGGTGAGTGAGTCGTCGGCGATCACGATCGCTTCGATCAGGCTCGCGCGAACGCGCGATTCCATCTCCGCGAGTTCTGCGGGCACCGCGCCATGCCGGGGTGTCGCGCCGTCATAGAAGATGGCTTCGTCGGCCAAGAGGTCGACCACCCCTAATAGGTTCGGTCCTTCGCCGATCGGTAGCTCGAGGGGCGCGAGCGTGGGGCCGACGATGTGTTCGAGCGACCGCAGTGTCCCTTCGAAGTCCGCGCGTTCGGCGTCGAGGGCATTGACGAAGATGACGACCGGCACCTCGGCATCACGCGCAAGGTCCCAGGTGGCGACGAAGTCGCCCTGGACGCCGTCGACGGCGTTCACAACCAAGACCGCGACGTCGGCGACGTCGAGGGCTCGTTCGACTTCGCCGTGAAAGTCGATCAGCCCCGGCGTGTCGAGCACGGTGAGTTTGTCCTCGCCGATCCACACCGGCGCCATGGAGATGCCGAGGGACATCTGATACTTGCGTTCTTCGGGATCATTGGCGCCGAGCGTCGTGCCCGCGTCAACCCTCCCCGCCCGTTCCAGACCTCCGGTGGCCACGACGAGCGCTTCGAGCAGTGACGTCTTGCCGACGCCATTTCGACCGATGAGTGCGACGGTCCGGGCCTTGGGGTGACTGGGAGCGATGGTCAAATGGCACCTCGATTCACGTTCAACTGTCAATAACGTAGTCCCCGCGCGCATATCTTGCTCGGGCCGATGCGGCGCACGGTCACTACGAAGGTCGCAGGCGTCGCACTCGACCCTGCGAGATCATGGCGCCCAACAAAATGATCACGGCACCGACTGGTTCGTACCAGTAGAGGTGTTCGCCGAGGAACGTCGTGCCGACGATGACGACGGCGATCGGCGAGAGGTACGCCACGCCGGTCGCGGTGGAGCTGCCGGCCGCGTCGATGACCTGAAAGTTCAAGATGTAGGCGAAGCCGGTGCTGAACACGCCCAGCGCCAGCATCCCGAACACGGTGCCGAGGCCCAAGTGGCCCCGGTGCTGCGGCGCGGCGACGATCTCCGAAATGATCAGCGCCGGGATGAGGAACGCCGCGCCGAGCACGACCTGACCGGTCGCCTTGGCGAGCGTGGCCTCGGGATCGTTCGACAGGTGGCGTCGCGCGTACGGGAAGGCGACGCCGTAACAACAGACGGCACCGACGCAGGCGAGCGTGCCGACGAGCTGTCCCGTGCGCACCCCCTCCCACACGCCGAGTACGACGAGGACACCGAGGAAGCCGAATATCAAACCGACGACGCGTTCGCGCGTCGGCTTCTCCTCGGGGAACGCGATAAGCAACACCGCCAACGTGGCGAGCGGCGTCATGGCGTTGATGAGCCCGGCGAGGATCGACGACACGTGCGTCTCGCCGTAGGCGAAGAGCGCGAAGGGAACACTGTTGAGCAAGATCGCCACGACGGCGAGGTGACGCCAGGTCGTTCGACGTCGGGGCAGGCGCGTCTTAGTGAGCACACACGTGATGATGAGGGCCAACGCGCCGAGCGAGAGCCTCGTGAACGCCACTTCGATAGGTGAGAGGAACTCCAGTCCCAGCTTGATCCACCAGAACGAACAGCCCCAGGTCGTGGCGAGTAACAGAAAGGAGACCTGCCAAGGGAGCCAGTAACGCCTCGACGTGGATGCTTCGGCGCCGCTCGCGCGACCTGGCGTGGCGTTCATAGATTCCCTCAACGTTATGGACTAGGGGCCCACTCAATCACACGGCGGTCACACGAGCGAACGGGGTACCGACAACTCGCACCACGGTGGCCCCCTACAATCGTCGCCGATGCGAGTCTCAACTTCTGAAATCACCGTCGCCGCGCCCCTCGACATTGTCTGGGCCGCGATCACCCTGCCCGAGCACGTGCGTAGGTGGCAGTACGACAGTGAACTCACGACCGGATGGGTCGTGGGTCAACCGATCCGATTCCGCGCCGAGTGGCAGGGTCAGGTCTTCGAGCAGTGGGGGACCGTCTTGGAGTTCGACGCCCCGACTCGACTGCGCTACTCACTCTTCGCCCCGCGCCCCGGCCTCGATGACCGTCCCGAGAACTACTTCGCGATGACCTACGAACTCGCGGACGTCGGCGGCGGTACCAACGTCACGTTCATCCACGAGGACCCTCGCGAGGGCGAAATGGTGCCGAACATCACTGAAGAGGACAATCCGATTCTGATGGCGTTGCGCGACGTCGCCCAGTCACTCGTGTCGGACTGACGATTCGCCGTTGCACGAACTTGGTCTGGCGTTTGTCGACGGGCACAGTTCGCAACGGAACGGTCACTGCTGGCATCGCTATTCGCCGGAGCTGTGCTACGTCCGACGGTGTTTTCAGATGGTGCGGACTTAAGTCGTATCAACTTCACCTTTAGCCAATCACTCGGCATTACACTTCGCCAATGCGCCGTGGTCGATGGCTTCGTTTGTTCATGGCGCTGTTCGTTGTCGGTGTGCTCGGCACCTCAAATCTGACCATCGTCCAAGCTGGGGCGTCTGGCACCGCCGCCCTGACTTCGGGCACGTACTTGGTGGTCGCGAACAACGCCGGTACCGCCTACTCATCGACGTGGGTGCTGAACGTGGCCGGAGGGAAGATTACCGGCGAGTCGCATTGGACGTGTTGTCCCGGCCCGCGCGTTGATCCACTCTCCGGGTCAACCGGGGGCGGAAAAGTAACTATTAATCGCGACTGCAGTAATCAAGGTCAGACGGCGTGTGTTCATCAGACGTTCACGGGCACGATTACCGCCCCGGGCGTCGTGAGCGGTACCTGGACCGGCGACGGGGCCGAAGGTGGTGACACGTGGACGTTGATGGGTAAACCTCCCAACGCATCATTGGTGGTTTCAATCGCGCTGTCCAAAACCTCGGTCACCGTTGGCTCCAACAGCAACGTGACGATCTCGGTGTCCGCCGTGGGCGGCGACGTTGACGCGATCAATTTCGGGGGCGGACTTCTCTCCTCGCTCGTGTCAGTGGCGAGTGTGCAACCGGCCAACAATTCAGATTTTGATTTGAGTGATGGCGACTCGCGGACCTTCAACTTCACCGTGAGCGCCAAGAACGTCGGGTCAACGCAACTAAGCATCGTCGCCATGGGCGTGTTGAAGTCGGGTGTGGGAGTACAGGGTTCCGCAAAAGTGGATCTGAAAATCATCGGCAACAGTGTGACCGGCACCATCCAGTACTTGTATCTCAGCGGATCCGGTTACGCCCAAGGCGACGCATCGAAAAGCGTTGCGACGCTGACGCCCGCACGTGGCACGGAGGTGGTGATTCTTGGCGCCAGTCACTCCGCGTGCTACACCACGGTGCTGAGCAAGACGTATACCGATGACGCCGGAACCTACACCAGCGCAACGATCAAACCCACTGAAAAGTATGTCTGCCTCCAAGTCATCGCCGCAACGAAGTATTCGATCGTCCTACCCTTTTCCGGCAGTCACGACGTCAGCGACGCATACACGAGCGATACGATCGGTCCCAAAGCGCTCTCTACTTCCGGCACCACGACGTTTTCTTGGACACCCACATCGGGTGATGAGGCGATCGATCAAGCGTTGGACATCAACAACGCGGTGCTGACCGGTGCCCGGTGGCTCGACCTCTACGGTGTCACGTCCCCGTTAGCAAAAATCCTCTATCCGTATCCAACGACCCTCGGTGTTTCGAACTTCCAGCCGTTGACGGGAGATAGCACAATCAATAAGGACGACGCCTTCGACTGGGGCGTGCTGCTCCACGAGTACGGGCACTACGTGGCGTCGAAAATCGGTCTCGATAACCTTACGCGGCTCCGAAGTGGCTTCCACAGTCTGTCGCAGAATATGACCAATGTGGAAGGCTCGAAAGCCGAGGGACTCGCCATTTCGTGGAACGAAGGATTTGCGGACTTCTTTTCTCAGATGGTGCAGAGAGCGATGGATACGGCCTCACTCGGGCTGCCCGATGTCGGTGCCTCACCTCCGATTTACATCGATCAAACTCCCACCGGAGTCATCTCTCTCCAACTTGACTCACCGGGTTCAAGCCAACCCAATCCCAGTCTCGGAGAGGACAATGAGGTCAGCGTGTCGCGGGTCCTCTGGGCGCTCTACAACCAACCGAAGTACGCAGGGGTCGATGGGAGCGTTGCCTTCGTCAAAATACTCTCCAGTTCCATGACCTCCGACGAACTGCGGAACCTCTTTGTTGCGGTGGACGCGCTTGAGAGTGCGCAGCGAGCGGAACCGTGGGTTCCCGATGTTGGCCGTCATTCGACCGACGTCGACGTTCCCGTTCACTACGACGAAGCCTCTGCCGCAACAATCTTTGGCACAATCCTTTCTGACCAGAATGTTGCGCCGACGATTACGAGTACTCAGACCACGCATTTGGGCAGAGTCCTCGAAGTGAAATGGTCCGCCGGTCAACGAATGACGGCGAGTGACAAATTGAACCTCTTCGCGGTCCAGGTCTGGGACCGCGGGTGGACAACCCTGCTCAGTGAAGCGGTGGGGGATTCAACTAGCTCCCCCCAGGTCGTCAAAGACGGTGCGACCATCTACGAAATCGACATCCCGATCCCCCCCACCTGGCCACAAGGTGAACTACACGCCGTGGTGTTGGGATGGAATACCCGAGTCGCGCCCGATGGCCTCACTGTGACGGGCCTGATTTCCGAGATTCGCGATACGGGCGACTACCCCTTGACGGGTCCTTACGTCAGCGCGCCCGCTGGGTTCGTCGTGGGGAGATAGGACGCGCGAGCCTTGGCGCCCTGAGAGCGGGTGACGGGGATCGAACCCGCATGGCCAGCTTGGGAGGCTGGATCGGTTCATTAGACCACTTGATCGTCATTGCTGATCAAAACACTCTTTCGCATTCATCTGTTGGGCGTCGACGTTGTTTGGGCACTCAATGGGCACCGTTTCAGATTGGTCGGCAATTCCATTCACCGACCACGAGTCCGCCCATATTCCTGAATGACAGTGATGCGCAGAGCTGCAGGTCTCGTATACCGACCCGACTGGTCTGATCTACTTAATCAAGCGCTACTACGACCCATCGACTGATCAGTTTCTCAGTATTGACCCAGACGTCAGCGTTACTGACCAACCCTATGCGTACGTCAACGACAACCCACTGAATGCAGTTGATCCGATGGGGTTGATCCCTCAGTTATTGGGGCAAGAGTCGGATAGTCAAATTGCAAATGTTGGGCTGACATATCAAGTCACTGTTGAAGCAAACTCATTGAAATACGTTCAGTCGTCTCTTTACCTTCAGTTGGAACATGACTTCGAGGCGGCGCAAAATGCGACAATTGGTATGGACAGAGACGCGTACCGGCTTGCACAAAAGTATGAGCGCGCTCTCAACCACTATGTCGCGATAGGCGTTCCGATACTGGCCGCCTTAGCAGGGGATGCTTATACGTTTTACAAGGTCACCTCCTCATACATCTCGGCGAAGGCGCTGTCGGCAACTTACGCTGAAGCTCAAGGTGCTCTTGACGCGTATGAGGGAACCGATCCCGCTGTGCTAGCAACACTTGAGGCAACGGCAGAAGATACATTTGGTGCAGCCGTGGGAGCTTCGCTCGACTTACTTGATGCGGGCCTTGGAGCAGCAGCAGAAGGAAGTGCGACCGGAGGATTTTGGGCGGCAATACTGACTTTCTTCTTGGGCGACTAGGAGAAAAATGGGTTGGAAGCATGCGAGGGACAGTTTGAAGCAATCGCGACAGTTAAGCGTTGAGAAGGAGGCGGTACGCGAAATTGGAGAACGCTTGAAGTCCGAAATGAACCAATTCTCTGTGCGCATGAGTCGAATGAACGAAGACTTCAGACGAATTAGAGCCGAGTGGTCGAAGATTGAATCACCTTCTGATGTTGCGCGAAAGGAATTCGAGTCACAAAGAAAGCAGATTCACGAGTCTTCCAAGGAAATACTGCGATTCATGACAAATGGTGATGATCAGTTCTACGCAATCGTAATGGAAATAGAAAAGACACCCAAGAGCAAAGTTGACCGAATGCTGACGCTGACAAATAGTTTGCAACAGATCTGCGAAAGCAAATTGGAAAATGACGTACCACTGTGTAAGGAATTAGTTGTCTTACGGGAACAGTCCGTCCAACGGCTTGCGGAACTTGCGAATAATGAGAAGCGCAAGCAGACCCTTGGGTAGGAGAGTTGGAAGAAACTCGTGCTGCTTGAGAACGTATAGAAGAGTTGCGTAAAACATCCGTTACGAGTCTCTGTGATTCGCCCTGATCGGGCGTCGGGCGCGAAGCGCCCGACGGCCCGAAGGTCACAAGGGTTCGATCTGAAAATCCGCCAACGTCTCTCAACGTCCAGGCATCACATTTCTTGGTGTCGACACAAAGTTGTTGTCCCCAAACGGCATCTGGAATTGGCTTCTTAGGTAGAGGACGAATATCGCTCCTCGCAAAGGAGCTGAATGTCACCAACCACTGACACGACCGCGTTTCGACGCATTGACGACTCTCGAATCGTTGGCGCACGCGAGTTCGTGCGTCACTCGAACGATCCGGATGACCTGACGACAAGGAGAGTCGACTTATGGCGACGGTCGCTTCTTCGCTCTGGGACCCTCGCCGGGCTCCGTGCGTTGGCGATGGGCAACGAGGAATGCGTCGAGCAGGGCGCGCACAGTTGCCTGTTCGTCCGGAGTGAGCAATTTCGTGGCTTCGAAGGCCAGTTCCAGACTCGGATCGTCACTCAGCCGACTTGTGCCAAAGACCAGTTCGTCGCAGGTCGCCGAAAGAGCCGTCGCCAGCTGGCGCAACACACCAAGAGACGGTTCGGACTTACCCGATTCATAGAGGCTGACCTGGTTGGCGAGCACATCCAGAGACTCGGCGAGCGCCGCTTGGGTGAGTCCGCGTTCGCGGCGCAGCGCCGCCAGATTCTCCGGAAAACCCATGCGCCACTCTACCGCTTGCGTCGTGCGTGTCGCTATGTCATACTGATAGTATCCATATGACTATAGGACTAACCTTGAGCTCTCATTCGATCTTCGACGCGACGCCGGCACAACTCGATCGCGACATTGACGCCGAGCTACTCGACGCGGTCGTGGCGCATTGGGCCACAACGTTCGCCGTCGATGAATGCCGTGGCGAGATCGCCCGAGAACTGGGAGTCTCGCTATCACTGGCGAGCACGCTGGGCATCGGACTCTCGGACCGCTCGCTTGGTCTCCGTATTCCCAGCCGTGAACTCAAGGTCGGCCGCATCTTGCGCGAGCGTCTCGCCACGCTCGGAATCCTGCGCGCCAGTGGTCACGAAGCCTTCCGCGGCTGCGTCGTGGTGCCGGTGCGACGAGATGGTCGAGTAGTAGCGCTCTTTGCACGACGAGAGCGCGCTTCGACCGTCCAGTGGGCGACTGGTCTGCCCGGTGGCGTCTTCACCGAGACCGTGACGACGTTGACAGTGAAGAACGACGAGTCGGCGCCACGCTGTCTCGTGACCACGTCGATGTTCGATGCGCTCGCAGTTCTTGGGGCTCTTTCAGCGGACGCCGAAGCGTTCGAGGGTGCCGTCACGGTGCTCGCGCCGGCCCGCCCCCGTGGTTACGCGGTGAAGGACCTGAAGGAGATGGCGGCGCGAGAAGATTTCCTCGTCGTGCTCGGGCGAGGTGGTGACGATGTCGTCGATCGACTCCGTGACCACGGCGCGACGGTCACCTCGGTGGGTGGCGACCTCAACGTCGCACGAACGCTGGTCGCGTCGCCACGACCGGGAGCGGTCCTCGCCGAGCTGCTCGGTGGCGGGCGCACTCGCGTCACCCGCTCCGCTGTTTTGACGCCCGAGGCGGTACTCGTTGACTCGCTGCCCGGCGATGCTGCGACCGTTGAACACGATCTCATTTCGGCGACGGAACCGATCATCACGGTGACGCCCGGTCGTGACGAGACCTTCGTGCAGGTCGGTACTCGACGCTGGCGACTGCGCGGTACTCGCGCACGCGCCAACATCGAGGGCGACCGTTTGAGCGTCGCGCTCTCGGTCGTCGACGAATGCCACGGTCGCTTTCACCTCGACACCCTTGACCTCTACAGTGCGCGAGCGCGCTCGAGTTTCCTTGACGCGGCCGCGATCGAGCTCCACGTGACGCGTGACGCACTCCCCGCGGAGATGGGACACGTGCTGCACACCGCCGAGGTCGCGCGCGACGAAGCTCCGTGCGTTGATACGTCGCCTTATAACATCAGCACCGCGGATCGCGACGAGGCGCTCATCTGGCTGAAGGCTCCCCACCTCCTGGACCGTCTTGGCGCGGACCTCGGTGGTCTCGGGGTGGTGGGCGAACGAACCAATCTGATGGTCTGTTACCTCGCCGCGTTGTCGCGCAAGTGCGAGCGGCCCTTCGGGGTCCTCGTCCAGTCGTCCTCGGCCGGCGGCAAGTCCACGCTCGTCGAAGCGGTGACCGACCTCGTGCCACCCGAGGACCTCGTGTCGCTGTCGTCGATCACCGCTCAGGCGCTTTACTACCTCGGCGCGACCGGACTACGCCATAAGGTGCTGTTCGTGGCCGAAGAGCGCGGCTCGTCGCGCGCGGCCTACGCGCTGAAGCTGCTCGTGAGCGAGGGCCGACTCTCGATCGCCGCCACCGGTAGCGACGCCGACGGATTGCCGCGCACGAAGAGTTACGAGACGGCGGGACCGCTCTCGTTGATGATGACGACCACCTCGACCACCCTCGATCCCGAGCTGGCCAATCGTCTCGTCGTGCTCGGCGTTGACGAGGATCCCAGCCAGACCAGCGCCATCATCCGGGCCTATCGAACGGCCGCGTCGCTCGTCGGTCTGAAGTCGTTGCAGCGACGCGCTGTGATCCGTCGACGTCAGCGCAACATCCAGCGTCTGCTCGAGCCCGTGGTGGTCGTCATCCCCGACGGTCCGATCGAGTTTCCAAGTTCGGCCACGCGTCACCGTCGAGATCACGTGAAGTTCCTCTCGATGATCACCGCCCTCGCCACGCTTCACCAGCACCAGCGAGAGCGTCGCACGCTCATTCTTGACGGCGTCGAGGTCTCGTACGTCGAAGCCACGCCCGAGGACGTCGAGTACGCGAACGAGCTGTGCCGGCGAGTCCTCGTTCGCGACGTCGACGGTCTGGCGCCTCAAGCTCAGCGACTACTCCTCGAGGTGCGCGCCCTCGTGACCGAAGAAGCTCACGACCTCGAGGTGGCTATCTACGACGTCGAGGTCACGCGACGTCAGTTGCGCGAACGCCTGGGCTGGTCAGTCAACCAAGTTCGTGACGCCACCGATCGCCTCGTCGAACTGGAGTACCTGGTCGTGAGTGGCGGGGGACGCGGCCGTTGTCGCAGCTACCGATTGGTCGCCGACGTCGTCACCTCGACTCGGTCAGGGGGCGAGGTTGGTGTGGTTGGTGACGACGTTCCACCAACTGGTCATCCGTCGCCATCAGGGGGAACGGATCAGTTGGTCCCGTTGGTGCACGAATCGCACACTCGAAGGGATGCTGCCCCGTCCAAGGGGGCTTCGTACAGCGAGATTGCGGATGGTACATCGACACTGAAGAGGGAACCATGAAGATCAGTGACGCGGTCACGGACTTTCTCACCTGGTGCGCCGTCCATGGGTACTCCGAGGCGACACTGCGCGCCCGGCGTTACTACCTCGCCTCGTTCGTATCGTTCTGTGAGAGTCGCGAGCTCTACGACGTGGCGAGCATCACGCCCAGCGTGCTCGATTCCTACCAGCGCCACCTCTATCACCAGAAGAAGGCGAACGGCCTGGCGCTCTCGTTTCGCACCCAGGCCCAACGGCTCATCCCGGTGAAGGGCCTCTTCGCCTGGCTGACGCGCACCGGGGAGCTCGCCTACGACCCATCGATCGCATTGGCGCTGCCCAAGGTCGAGCACCGAGTCCCCGAAGCGGTCCTCAGCATCGAAGAGGTGGAGGCGATCCTCGCCGGACCCGACACGACCACGTCACTCGGTCTGCGCGATCGCGCGGTCTTAGAGGTCTTCTACTCGACGGCGATCCGTCGTACGGAGCTGTTGCACCTGCGAGTCGCCGACGTCGATCACGCGCGTCACACGCTCTTCGTGCGCCAGGGCAAGGGTGCGCGTGACCGATTCGTGCCGATTGGCGAGCGGGCCTGTCATTGGGTCCGGCGCTACCTCGACGAGGTGCGACCGGAACTCGAGCACGCGAGAGCCCATCCGGCGCTCTTTCTCAGTGTCACCGGAAGCGCCATCGCGCCCGACGTGATGTCGCGGCTCGTGAGCGCCTACATCCACGCGGCCGTGCCCACGAAGAAGGGGAGTTGTCATCTTTTTCGCCACACCGCGGCGACGTTGATGCTCGACGCCGGGGCCGACGTGCGCTTCATCGCCGAGATGCTCGGACACCAAAAGCTCGAGACCACGATGACCTACACGCGAGTCTCCATGGTGAAGCTCCAGGAGGTACACGCGCGCTGTCACCCGGCCGAACAGTCGCGCGCCGTTCAATACGACCGAACTCGTACGCGTGGAGTTTCGGCGATTGACGAGTGAAGGTTGACGATGGTAGAATACTCATGTTCTAAAGACTCGTCCGGATCACTCGAAGGGAACGTCTGATTTGCAGTGGGAAACGGAAGAGTCGGCGGAGTTCGATGAGTGGTTCGACAAGCTCGGAGAGGACGACCAGATTCAAGTGATCGCTGCGGTGGAGTATCTCGAACAGACGGGTCCGGCCGCGCGAATGCCCTTGTCGTATCCGATAAAGCAGGACAACTCGTGTGGCATGAAAGAGTTGCGGCCCGGATCGTCGGGACGAAGTGAGGTGCGCGTTCTTTACGCGTTTGACTTTCGTCGAAAGGCACTGCTCCTCTTAGGCGGCGACAAAGCAGAGCGGCGAAATGATTGGGATTCGTGGTACGACCGCAACGTCAAGGTCGCTGACGGGATCTTTCAACGAGAAGTGGCACGTGCTCGAGGCGAGGAGGCTCTCCAAGAGAGCGGCCAGTCCCCAAAAGAGGTCGCAAGAGACAAAGGGTCGAGTTCGAAGAAAAGGAGAAAGCAATGAGTCTGAAGGAGACGAAGAAACGACTGACCGCCAACCCGGCGACGGCAGCGCGAATACGTGCCGAGGTGGCGAAGGCGCATCAGGCCGTGGCCCTCGCGGACTTGCGCGCCGGCGTCGTCACCCAAGCGGACGTCGCGCAAGTTCTTGGCGTGTCACAGCGTCGCGTCAGTGCGATCGAAAACGCACAGGACGTCTATCTCTCGACGTTACGTTCGTACGTGGAAACGCTCGGCTACACGCTCGAAATCACGGCCGAGAAGGCCGGTGAGCGCATTCCCCTGCGAATTGGGCAGCCCTAGAACGGATGTTTCAACCCAAGCCGCCGTTGGGCCAATTGGTCGAAGCACACCGTGTTGCCATCTTGGAGTTGTCGGCCAAGCACCACGCGAGGAACGTTCGAGTGTTTGGCAGCGTGGTGCGAGCCGAGGACTCTCCTCAAAGTGACGTGGACTTTCTGGTCGACTTTGACAATGACGCTAAACCACTCGACGTTCTAGCACTGGGCGCCGCCTTGGAAGATGAACTCGGCGTCAAGGTCGACGTCTGCACGCCCCAAGGGCTCCGCGACTTCGTGCGAGACGAAGTCCTCGCCGAGGCCACTCCTCTCTGACCCCGTTGCGCAATTCGACGATGTTGGACAGAGCCAATGAAGTCGTGACTAGAGATCAGGCGATTAGCTCGTTCGACAAACACGATCTCTTCTGAAAGCCCAACGTGGCGAATTAGCACCAACACGAGTCCAAGGTCACTTCTGATCTTGACAATTTTCAGGACTTCGTACACTGATCTTCCTGGTCAAGGCCTGCGACTACGAAGTGTTGGCGTCTCGGTGCGATCACTTCCGTAGTCAAGCGCTACTACGACCCGGCGACGGATCAGTTTTTTAGATCCGCGCTCAAAGTATCTCTAACGTCCAAGTGCTCAGTCGCACGATTTTCAAACGACCGTTCGAAGTGATTACGAGAGTCAACTGGGCACCTTTGGGCACCACGCGAGACCGTATGGGCACCTATGGGCACTTCACAGTGGTGACTCGTGGATACTCGCGGTCACTCGCGGTGAATCGAAAACCCTTGAAGTCATTGCGCTTTCAACGAAAAGCGTGAGAGCGGGTGACGGGGATCGAACCCGCATGGCCAGCTTGGAAGGCTGGAGCTCTACCATTGAGCTACACCCGCGCGTCTCGTATGAGACCGAAGCAGTCTAGAACACACCATTAACTTGGAACGGTGGAAAAGTCCTTGTACGACCAGGTCGGCGGTCACGTGTTCTTCGAGCGCCTGGTCACCAACTTCTACGCCGCGGTCGAGCGTGACGAGCTGCTCCGGCCGATGTATCCCGAGGACCTCACCGAGTCCAAGCGACACTTCGAGATGTTCCTGGAGCAGTATTGGGGTGGTCCGAAGACCTACTCCGCAGAACGCGGTCATCCTCGCCTGCGAATGCGCCACGCGCCGTTTCGCATCACGCGGAGCGTTCGCGACGCCTGGCTCGTGGCGATGTCGGGCGCGCTCGAGAAGGAACGCGGCACGTTGCGTGACGATCAAATCGAAGAGATGAGCGCGTATTTCGACATGGCCGCGCATCAAATGCGCAATGTCTAGTCAGAAAATCACACGACATTCACCGGCAATGTTGTGATTTCTCACTGAAGAGTCCTTACGCTTGAATCATGGCACCACGATTGACGTTGCGCGACGGTGAGATGAAGATCATCTCGGTGACCCCCGTCGCGCGCGGCACCGTTCGTCCCTGTCTCGCGGGCATCGTCGTACTCGCGGCCGTGATCTACGGTGCCAAACACGTGGAGTTCATCCACGAACACCAGTTGTGGTTCGGACTGATTCTCGCCGGACCGTTCGCACTGGTCGCCTTGACACGCACGTGGCGCTGGCGATCGCACAAGGTGCACGTCACGAACGAACGCATCATGGTCGAAGGTGGCGTGCTGCACCGCCATCGGAGCACTGTGGACTTACGCGACGTCGTGGCGCTGCGCGTCGACCAACGAGTCTCGGAGCGATTGACGAAACGTGGCGTCGTGGTCCTGGACACCAATGGCGGTGCCGTCATAATCGGTAAACTTCGCCATCCCGGCGCGCTGGTGCGTCTGATCGACGCCGAGCGGGCGAACAATCAGATCGATCCGGTGCCCTTCGACACGGTATTCGGCTACGAAGACGCCGCCCCCTTCGACTACGAGGTGCGACCCCGGCACCGGCACGGCAATTACTCCGTCGAATGAGTTGACGGATCTCCAAGTACCGTGACTCTGTGACTACTCGCTACAGGTGCACCGCGTGCGGGAATCTCACCCGCTTCGACGTGGTCGAGACGACGTCCGTACGGTCCTTCCATCACTTCACGGTGGGCGGGGACCTGAACGTTGAGGAGCCGGAGATCGTCGCGAGGAGTATCGATTCGGTGACGTGTCGGTGGTGTGGCCACGGTCACGCGGTCGAACCCATCGTCGAGTCCAGTGACGTCTGATTTCAATGCTCGGTCCTTCAACCGGGCGCGAGAGCGCAGCGCACCCCATTCGCTGACGGGGCACTGGCTAGGTGGCGTCGAGGCCACGATCGAACTCAAGGAAGTCACGCTCGTCGTCGCCATCAAGGCGCACTGCGACGGTTGCATGGAGTTCCTGAACGCCGATCGTCACGAGTTTGGCGTCCCGGTCTTCGTCATCAGCGCCGACGAAGATGGCGCGCCTGAGTGGAGCGACGCGCGCACGCCGGTCTTCGTCTCGCCGCAAGCGGTACGCGACCTCGACGTTCGCTCGCCACCCTTATACGTGTTGATCGACCCCGTCGCGCGGCGTGTGGTGACCGAAGGCGTACTCTTCGGCGCCTCACAGGTTGCCGCGGAGATTGCACCGTTCCTCGACGCCTGACGTGTCACAGGGCCAGAGCAGAGTGGTTCAAAGTGAAGGATGCCACTATGAGTCACGAGATCGAACTCTCAATCAGTTGTCACGACTGCGTGCGACGCGGAACGCCGGACTGCGAGGACTGTCTGGTCACATTCGTCCTCGGAGAAGAACCCGACGAACTGGTGATGACCTCAGAAGAGGCCGACGTCGTCCAGCTGTTTACGTCGCAGGGCATGATGCCGCGACTTAAGTTTCAACACCGTTCGTCAATTACGGAGTGACGTCTCGCGTAGTCGGTTGAGTATGTTTGACCGATGACTCGTCACCTGCTCGTGACCAACGACTATCCACCCAAAACGGGTGGAATCCAGGTCTACCTGCACGAACTGTGGCGTCGACTCGAACCAGATCGCGCACTGGTGGTGACGGCCTCTTCCGCGCCCGATGCCGAAACCTTTGACGCGGCCTCGGAGATTGTCGTCGAGCGGATACCGGCCAAGACGCTGTTCTTGCCCACCTGGAGCGCGTGGCGCGCGATCGAATCGGCGATCGAGCGCCACCGTCCCGATCTGGTCCTGCTCGACCCGGCCTGGCCCCTCGGACTCTTGGGGCCCCGTCTCTCGGTGCCCTTCGGCGTGGTCGTGCACGGTTCGGAGGCCACCGTGCCCGGTCGGATTCCCCTCGTCGCCTCGTCACTTCGTTACGTGTTGAAGCGCGCCGCCGTGGTGGTGTGCGCCGGGTCCTATCCCGAGTCCGAAGTGCGTCGACTCACGGCCGAGTACGTACCGCCCATCGTGCAGGTGCCGCCCGGTGTCGACACCAGTCGCTTCACGCCACTCGATCCTTCGCGGCGCGCCACGGCGCGAACGTCGCTCGGACTGAAGGACGACGAGTTTCTCGTGAGTTCGTATTCGCGCCTGGTCCCGCGCAAGGGCATGGACACGTTGATTCGCGCGTCCGCTCGTCTGCAGCCCGAGTTTCCGAATCTGCGCGTCGCGATCGGCGGTACCGGTCGCGACGAGAAGCGACTACGCGCACTCGCCGAACGACTTCGAGCGCCGGTCATGTTCTTCGGCCGCATACCGGACGATGTCTTACCGGATTGGCTGGGCGCGAGCGACCTTATGGTGATGGACTGTCGCAGTCGTTGGTTGGGACTCGAACAGGAGGGATTCGGCATCGTGTTCGTCGAGGCGGCGGCGTCCGGCGTCGCGCAGATCGCGGGTCGCTCCGGTGGGAGTCATGAGGCGGTGCGCAACGGTGTCACGGGATTCGTCGTCGCGGATTCGCGCAGTGATGAACTCCTCGCCAAAGCCATGCGCACCTTGATCGAGGACGACGAACGTCGTCACGCGTTTGCTCACGCGGCGCGAGGCGTGGCCGTGGCGCAGTTTGATTGGAAAACGTTGGCGCGACAACTGTCGCAAGGACTCGCACCCTTCGACCACTATGGAACGGCCGAGCACCTGCCCTAAGGTGAGCATGAGGAGGAGCGGTGCCACAACGAGCCACGGAATCCATCACGGTGTACGCGTCGCCGGCGACCGTCTTCGCAGTGGTGACGGATTTTGAGCACTACGGCGACTGGGTCTCGGACCTCAAGCGCGTCGAGGTCGTCACCCGTGACGACGAGGGACGCGCCCTCGACGTGGAGTTTCGCGCCGCGGCGTTCGGGAGGTCCACGACGTACACGTTGCGCTACGACTACTCGAACGCGCCGAAGGAGTTGTCCTGGCGCCAGGTCGAGGGCGACCTCACCGAGACGCTGAACGGTCGCTACGTCTTCGACGGCGACGGTGAAGAGACCAAGGTCACCTACGACTTGGAGGTCGAACTACTGGTCCCGATCCCGACGTTCATCAAGTCGCGGGCGGCCTATCGCATACAAACCCAGGCGCTTCGCGAGTTGAAGGTGCAGGCCGAGCGACAAGGATGATTGACGTCGCGATCGGCGTTGACGTCGGCGGAACCAAAGCGCTCGCGTTGCTCGTCGCGCGCGACGGACGCGTGCTCGGTGAAGCACAGGTGCCGACGCCGCACCTCAACAGTGACCACGTCGGCGCGCCGACGGCCGACGTGGTCACCGACTTGATCAAGGAACTCTGCGAGCAGCAGGGTCTCGACTCGTCGGCGTTGCCCGTCGGTGTCGGACTACCGGGCATGATGCGCCGCGACGGACGATTGGTCTACGCCCCGAATCTCCGATCGGCCTCCGGGGCGGACTTGGGAGCCTTGCTCGGTATCTCGTTGTCGAGTTCGTTGGTGTTCTGTGAAAACGATGCGAACTGCGCCGCGCTCTGTGAGCACGAGTGGGGTGCTGGACGGGGCATCGATGATTTCGTGATGGTGACCCTCGGCACGGGTATCGGTGGCGGTGTTATCGCCGACGGCAAGCTCATTCGCGGGCGCAGCGGCTTTGCCGGCGAGATCGGCCACATGGTCGTGGTCGCGCGCGGCGCGGCATGTCTCTGCGGTGGTCACGGCTGTTGGGAGCGTTACGCGTCCGGGGGCGGACTCAATCGCCTGACACGCGAAGCGGCCATCGAAGGGCGACTGCCGACCCTGGTCGCCGAGCGGGGTAACGCGGCCGCGGTGCGCGCCGAGGACGTGACCGCCGCGGCCGCACAGAATCTCGACGAGGCCGTCGTGCTGATGAAGGAGATCGGGTGGTGGCTGGCGCTCGGACTCGCCAATCTCGCGGCGATTCTCGACTGCGGTCACTTCGTCATTGGCGGGGGACTGTCGATTGCCTCGGACCTCGTGTTGCCGTCGGCGCGGGAGTACCTCGTCGATCTCGTCGAGGGTTACGCGCAGCGTCCGGCGATCACCGTCACGTCGTCACTGTTCGGTCCGCGCTCCGGCGCGATGGGTGCGGCCCTCGTTGCCTTTCAACGTTCCTCATGAAACTTGGCGTCCTGTTGCCCACGTTTCGCAACGGAGCCGAGGACGCCCTCGTCGCCGCGGACCACGCCGTTGACGCGGGCGTCGACGGGCTCTTCGCCTACGACCACCTCTGGCCGATGGGTTCACCGACGCGCCCGTCGCTCGCGCCCTTCGCGGTCTTGGGGGCCGTGGCGCGGCGCCACGAGGTCGTCGTCGGTCCCCTCGTGGCGCGCGTCGGCCTCGTGGGTACGGCGCACCTCGTCGAGCAGTACCTGACGCTCGAATCGGTGGCACCCTCGCGGGTCATCTGCGCGTTGGGATCGGGCGACAAGCTATCGGCCGCGGAGAACGAGGCCTACGACGTGCCGCAGCGCAACGCGGACGAGCGACGCGCCCTCATGGCCGAGACGGCCCGAGCCCTAAGCGGACGAATGCCGATCTGGTTCGGGGCCGGCAACGACGAGACGAATCGCGTGGCCCGCGACGTCGGCGCGACCATCAACGTGTGGGACGCGACGCCGAAGCGAATCCGCGAACTGTCCACGTCGGGCGAGGTGAGTTGGGCCGGACCGGCGCGCGATGATCTCGCCGCCTCCTTGAACGCGGTGCGCGATGCCGGCGCGACGTGGGCGGTCTTCGCGCCCGACGTCGATCTGGCGGCACTGCGAAAGTGGCGTGACGAACTGGACGAGTAATGTCCCTAGATGGAATTCCGTCGCGTCAACGGCCTGCCGCCGTACGTCTTCGCGCAGATCAACGGTCTGAAGGCCGAGGCGCGCGCCCTCGGTCGCGACGTCATCGACTTCGGATTTGGCAATCCCGACCTCCCGAGTCCGGAGATCGCGGTGGCGAAGCTGGCCGAAGCGGCCCACAACCCCCGCAACCATCGCTACAGCGCCTCGCGCGGTATCCCCAACCTGCGTCTCGCGATGGCGACGCGCTATAAGAACCTCTTCGACGTCGATCTCGACCCCGAGACCGAGGTCGTCACGACGATCGGCGCCAAGGAGGGTCTCACGCACCTCATGTGGGTGTTGCTGGGACCGGGCGACGCGGCGCTCGTGCCGAGTCCGAGCTACCCGATCCACTTAGCGGGACCGGGCTTCGCCGGCGCCACCGTGATCACGGTGCCGATGCTCGACCCGGGCGCGACGACGAACGATCCGGGCGACGACTTCTTCGCCGGACTGGTACTCGCGTGGGAGAGCGCGGCGGTGAAGCCGCGCGTGCTGATCTGCTCCTTCCCGCACAACCCGACGAGCGCGTGCGTGGACCTCGCGTTTATGACCCGACTCGTCGAGTTCGCGCTCGAACACGAGTTGATCGTCTGTCACGACTTCGCCTACGCCGACCTGGGATTCGACGGGTACCGGCCACCCTCGATCCTGCAGGTGCCGCGCGCCAAGGAGTGCTGCGTCGAGCTCTACACGCTCACGAAGTCGTTCTCGATGGCCGGGTGGCGCGTCGGCTTTCTCGTCGGCAACGCCGAGATCGTGGCCGCCTTGACCAAACTGAAGAGTTACCTTGACTACGGCACGTTCCAGCCGGTGCAGATCGCGGCCATCGTCGCCATGAACGAGGCAACGGAGTACCCGGATCAGCTGCGACAGATCTACCAGGCGCGACGCGACACGTTGGTCGAGGGACTCAATCGAATCGGTTGGGACGTGCGCGCACCGCGGGGCTCGATGTTCATCTGGGCTCCGATTCCCGAGGCCTATCGCGAACAGGGCTCCCTGTCGTTCGCGCGCTTCCTCATCGAGGCGGCCGACGTGGCGACGAGTCCCGGCGTTGGCTTCGGTGACGGCGGCGACACCCACGTTCGCTTCGCGCTCATCGAGAATGAGCAACGCAGCGCGCAGGCGATTCGCAATCTACGCAGGGCGCTCACGAAACTCGGTTAGGCGAACCATCTCGCGCCCGACGTCACGGCGTGCCGTCACCGCCGGCATCGACGCGCACCGATTCGATGCGTCCGTGCAGCTGTTCGGCGATCTCGAATCGGTCGCTGGTTCTCGCCGTCATGACGAAGAGCGTTCGACGGTCTTCGCCGCCGAGGGCGCAGGCGTACGCGTGCTGGGAGCAGTTGACGACTCCGGTCACTTCGCCCCCTTGACGAACGCGCACGCACTGACGAGTCAGGGCGTTGGCGAGCCAGATCTGTCCGTCGGCGTCGAGACACATGCCGTCACTGGCGGTCATCTCTAACGGAGCCCACACCCGGCGATTGACGAGCGTGCCGTCATCTCGCACGTCGAAGGCCGTCAGCCTCGACCCGAAGGTCTCGCCGATGATCAACGTCGCGCCGTCCGGCGTGATGACCGTGCCGTTGGGGAACGCCATGTCGGGTATGACTTGAATGACCTCACCGGCGGCGTTGAGTACGACGAGGTTGGTGGTGGGTGGGGGTTCGGCGATGAATCGATCAACGCCGAGCTCGGCCAAACGGGCGTCGAGGTCGAATCCGAAGTTGCCGACGTAGCAAAAACCGGTGGGCGAGACCACCATGTCGTTGGCCCAAAAGACGCAGTACGCACTGATATCGGCGAACGCGTGCGCGTGGCCGTCGTGAAAGCGCAGGACCTTCTGATCGGTCATCGACACGCTGAGGAGGTCACCGTCGGGCAGCCACCCCAGACCGGACGGCTGGGTTGGGACATCGTGTTCGAGGACTTCGTCGGTCCCGTCGCTCGCCATGGAGTAGACGCCGCGGCGGTAGAAATCGGAGTACCAGAGGCGTCCATCGTGCCAACGCGGGGCTTCGCCGAAACCGAGTCCCTCGCGCACGACGGTGGCGGTGTATTCCTTCACGATCCTCCGATCAGCGTGACTCGAAACTACTCTCAAGCGTGTTCGGCGGCGCGACGCCACGCCGCGTAGCCGAGGTCGGCGAAGAGCGGGTCCTCCGGCGCGAATCTGCTCTCGAAGGTCCAGAGTTGGCTCAGCTCGCTCAACGAGGACCACAGACCGACACCCAATCCCGCAAGCATCGCCGCGCCGCGCGCCGTCGCTTCTAGCGACGAGCTGCGCATCACCGGGAGGCGCGAGTTCGTGGCCTGGAGCTGCAGCAGCAGGTCCATCACGGCCGCGCCGCCGTCGGCGCGCAACTCGCGCAGTATGATCCCGCCGTCACCGAAGGCGTCGGTCATGGCGCGTACTTGGTAGGCGAGGGCTTCGACCAACGCTCGCGCGATATGTCCTCGCGTGACCCCGCGACTAAGTCCGGTGATCGATCCTCGCGCGTCGCTACGCCAGAAGGGCGAACCGAGTCCGGTGAAGGCGGGCACGAACTGCACGCCGGCACTGTCACTCACGCTTAAGGCGAGCGACTCCAGCTCCGACGAGTCGTCGATGAAACCCATCTCGTCGCGTAACCACTGCACGGCCGCGCCGGCGACGAAGGCCGATCCTTCGACGGCGTAGGTCGGCGCGCCGTCGCCGAGGTCCCACGCGAGCGTCGTGATCAGTCCGTCGAAGACGCCGGGAATGAGGCCGCCGACATTGGCCAGGATGAAGGCGCCGGTCCCGTAGGTGGCCTTGACGACGCCCGGATCAAAACAGGCCTGGCCGAAGAGCGCCGACTGTTGATCCCCGAGGATCCCGGTGATCGGCACGCCGGCCAGCTCCGGCACCAGGTCTTCACTGACCGCCCCGAAGTTCGACATCGAAGGTTGGATCGTGGCGAGCGTCGATGGTTCGACATCGAAGAGCGAGGTCATCGGCGTCGACCACGAACGCGCATCGAGGTCCATCAGCATCGTGCGCGAGGCGTTCGAGGGTTCGGTCGCGAAGAGTCCGCCCTCGACGCCTCCCGTCAGCGACCACACGAGCCACGCGTCGATCGTGGCGAAGCTCGGCGTGACGAGGCCGTCCATAACGCCCGCGTCCAGGAACCAGCGCATCTTGCTCGCCGAGAAGTACGCGTCGAGGATGAGCCCCGTCGTGGCCCGCACCATCGGCGTCTCGCCGCGTGCGTCGAGCGCGTCGCAGTACGCGGCCGTGCGTCGGTCCTGCCAGACGATGGCCCGGTGGGGGAGTTGTCCCGTCGCGCGGTCGAAGGCGACCGTTGTCTCTCGTTGATTGGTGAGGCCGAGGGCAATCACGTCGTGGCCGTTCGACCGTGCGCGCGCGGCGACGTCGCGCAAGGTGGCGACAGCGAGAGCAGTGATCTCGGACGCGTCGTGCTCGACCTCGCCGGGTCGGGGGAAGTGCTGGGTCAGTTCCCGGTGGGAGGAGTCCTGGACGGTCAAGGCGGCGTCGTAGGCGACGGTTCGCACGCCCGACGTACCGGCGTCGAGCGCGAGAACCAGTTCCACGGGCGTCACGCTAGTTAGTTACCGAGCGGTTTTTGGCTAGATCATTGGGGGGAAAATAATTGTTTCAAAAACAATCAAAATTGAGTTGACGCGGTGTAATTACAGTGCTGTAATGACACAGCATCTTGCGACGAGAAGTGGTCTGACCACTACATCTTGTGGCCGTGGGGGAAATGGGCAGTAAACTGGACCTCCCGACTCCGACGTCGCGAGAGGCATGTTCTAAGTGTCGGTTTCGGCAAGAAAAGAGAGATTGAAATGGCAATCGCACCGCAGCGACTGGGAATAGGCATCCGACGTTACTTCACCACCGACGACCGGCACCCCTACGACGAAGAGACCTGGGACCGTCGCGACGCGCGCATCTCGAACTTTCGCGACGGCTCGGTCGCCTTCGAACAGCTGAACGTCGAGGTTCCCTCCAGCTGGTCGTTCAACGCGACGAACATCCTCGCGCAGAAGTACTTCCGCGGCACCCTCGGCACCGACGAGCGCGAGACCAGCCTCAAGCAGGTGGCCGACCGGATCGTCGACACGATCACCACGTGGGGGATCGAGCGCGACTACTTCGTCGACGACGACGAGACCGAGGCCTTCCGCGCGGAACTCAAGCACCTCCTGATCACCCAGAAGGCGGCCTTCAACTCACCGGTCTGGTTCAACATCGGCGTGAAGGGCGTGCCCCAACAAGGCAGCGCATGCTTCATCCTCTCGGTCGAGGACTCGATGCGTTCGATCCTCAACTGGTACACCGAAGAGGGCATCATCTTCAAGGGGGGCTCGGGCGCCGGCGTCAACCTCTCCAAGATCCGATCCAGCGCCGAGATGCTCGAGGGCGGCGGCACCGCGAGCGGGCCCGTCTCGTTCATGCGCGGCGCCGACGCGTCGGCCGGCACCATCAAGTCCGGTGGCAAGACGCGTCGTGCCGCCAAGATGGTCATCCTCGACGTGGATCACCCGGACATCGAAGAGTTCATCTGGTGCAAGGCGAACGAGGAGAACAAAGCGCGGGTCCTGCGCGACAACGGCTTCGACATGGACCTGGACGGCAAGGACATCCACTCGATCCAGTACCAGAACGCGAACAACTCGGTGCGCGTCTCCGATGAGTTCATGGACGCGGTCATCGCCGACGGTGAGTGGGAACTCAAGGCCCGTCACGGCGGTCGCGCGGTGCAGACCGTGAAGGCCCGGGATCTGTGGCGTCAGGTCGCGCGCGCCGCGTGGGAGTGCGCCGACCCCGGACTGCAGTTCGACACCACGATCAACAAGTGGCACACGTCACCGAACACGGACCGCATCAACGGATCGAACCCGTGCTCGGAGTACATGCACATCGACAACTCGGCGTGCAACCTCGCCAGTCTGAACCTGATGAAGTTCCTCCAGGACGACGGCGCCTTCGACGTCGACGCGTTCAAGCACGCGATCGAAGTCCTCTTCAGCGCCCAAGAGATCATCGTCGGCGCGGCCGACTATCCGACCGAGAAGATCGCCGAGAACTCGCGCAAGTTCCGTCAGCTCGGCCTCGGCTACGCGAACCTCGGCGCGCTGCTCATGGCCTCGGGCCTCGCCTACGACTCCGACGAGGGTCGGGCCTGGGCCGCGGCGATCACCGCGTTGATGACCGGACACGCCTACGCCGTCAGTGCGCGCACCGCCGGCCGCATGGGTCCGCACGAGGGTTACGAGGAGAACGCCACACCCATGCTGGACGTACTTCGCATGCACCGTGACGCGTCGTACCGGATTGACGAGACCAAGGCGCCCGCCGAGATCCTCGAGGCCGCCCAGCGTTCGTGGGAGGAGGCGGTCGACCTCGGTGCTCGCCACGGCGTGCGCAACGCCCAGGCCTCAGTGCTCGCGCCGACCGGCACCATCGGACTCTTGATGGACTGCGATACGACCGGTATCGAACCAGACCTCGGCCTCGTGAAGTTCAAGAAGCTGGTCGGCGGCGGCAACATGGCGATCGTGAACCAGACCGTGCCGCGCGCCTTGCGCAACCTCGGCTACTCCGAAGAAGAGATGATCGAGATCGTCGCCTACATCGACGAGAACAAGTCGATCGTCGGCGCGCCGGGTCTCAAGCCCGAGCACCTACCGGTCTTCGCCTGTTCGATGGGCGACAATACGATCCACTACCTGGGTCACGTGAAGATGATGGGTGCCGTCCAGCCGTTCATCTCCGGCGCGATCTCCAAAACCGTGAACATGCCCGAGGACGCCTCGATCGAGGACGTCGCGAACCTGCACATGGACGCTTGGAAGTTGGGTGTGAAGGCCGTGGCGATCTACCGCGACAACTGCAAGGTCGGTCAGCCACTCTCGACGGCGAAGAAGGACGGCGATGAGTCCTCGTCGTCAGTCACCGCAACCGACTCGGTTGCCGCGGAACTGTTCACGCGCATCGACCAGCTCGAAACCGCGTTGGCTGTCGCGAAGTCCGAAGCGCAGCACGTCACCATCCAGGCTTTGCGTGAGCGCATGCCGCGCCGTCGCACCTCGACGACGTTCGCCTTCCGCGTCGCGGACTGCGAGGGCTACGTCACCGTCGGTGAGTACGACCATGGTCGACCGGGCGAGGTGTTCATCAAGGTTTCGAAGCAGGGTTCGACGTTGGCCGGCATCATGGACGCCTTCTCGATTTCGATCAGTCTCGGCCTGCAGCACGGCGTGCCCTTAGCGACCTACGTGCGCAAATACGTGAACATGAAGTTCGAGCCGTCGGGTATGACCGACGACGCCGATCTTCGCATCGCGACATCTTTGGTGGACTACATCTTCCGGCGTCTGGCACTGGACTACTTGAGCCCGAGTGAGCGTGAGGAACTGGGCGTGCTCTCCACGAGCGAGCGCATCCAGCCCACCTTGCCCGAAGTCGAAGAACAGGCAACGCCGACGGTGAACGCCAGCGTGCAGCCGACGCTCGTCGATATGGGATCGAAGCCGTCCGAGCAGCCCACGTTGCTCAGTCGCGATCAACAGCGCGACGCGCCGATGTGTTACCAGTGCGGCAACGCAATGCAGCGCGCCGGCTCGTGCTACGTGTGTTCGAGTTGTGGCGCGACGAGCGGCTGCTCCTGATGTGAGGACTAACAACGTGTCACGCTTGTCCGTGGCACGTCGGCTGCTGGTTTTGTCTTGCGTCGTGGTCTGTACGGCGTCCGTCGTTCTCGCCGCCGCCGCCCTTTCGCCATACCCGGCGACTCTGAAGATGCAGCGTGGTCTCACAATGTCGAGCGCGCTCCGCGCGCTCCCGTGGGGGACCACACTCACGTCAGATCAGGCGCGGTGGGTGAAGTTCCGGACCTCGGATTCCGGCGTTGAGTGGGGAGTCTGGGACCAATCAGGAGATCCCCCGCCGTTCCCGGTCCGCAGCGTCGACGGCGGAGCTCACTGGACCGCCGCGGGGCCACTGCTTGCCACCGACTAGGTCGGCGGGGGGATCTTCTACATAACCAGAGTGATCACCGAGAGTCCGTCCGAGGTCGCCATGGTGAGTAACGCCGTCATCGACGTCACCGTGGACGCCGGACGCCACTGGTATCAGTACGTGAACGGGGCTGACAACTGGTCATTCTCTCGCTACACGGTCAGCGGTGGTATTGGCCTCCGAGTTGGTCCCGCCAGCTATGCGACTTTGCCGAAGGCGAGCTACGCGATCTACGTCTTAAACCTTGTTCATCTACGGTGGGTCCGGATAGCGCAGTCGCTGTCGTAGCCGTTAGGGTTTCTTCTCATCACACTGAACTAAATGGCTCGTAGCTTGCTATATATCGGTGAACTGTATATACTGCTGAAATGATTAAAGAGATGCGAGAGCCAACGTTCCTCGTGCTCGCGACGTTGGCTGAGGGTAAGAAGCACGGTTACGCCATCATTCAGGGCGTCGCAACACTGTCCGATGGCGAGGTTGAGCTGAAAGCGGGAACCCTCTATGCCATGTTGGACCGTCTGACGTTCGACGGCGTCATCGAGCTGGCGGGGGAGGAGGTCGTCGACGGACGACTTCGCCGCTACTACGAACTGACGTCGGGTGGCACGGAGCTCCTCGCCGACGAGTCCAAGCGGCGCGTCAAAGTATCCAACATCGCCCTGCGACGTCTCCGCTTCGTCGGTGGTATCGCATGAGTCACGACACGGACCGTTCGCAACGACTGCTGCGGTTCTATCCCAAGGCGTACCGCGCGGAGCGCGGCGAGGAGATCGTGGCCACCCTGCAAGAGGCCGCCGAGGCGCGAGTACCGCGCGCACCGCTGGGCGACCGGATAAGCGTCGCCCAGTACGGCGTGCGTATTCGATTGGGACTTACGAGTGAGACCATGTTCGGCAAGGCGTTGGATATCGCCGCGATACCGGGCCTCGTCATGGGTGCGTTTTTCGGTCTCTATCTCCTGGTCGCCGGCGATCTGCCCGTCGTCAACTCGCGGTTTTTCTATCCGCACTTCGGGCCGTTCCTGACGGTGGGTCCACTGCTGTATCTAGTCTGGCTGTTGGCCGTTGTCGTCGTGCTGGAGTGGCCGCAGTATCGGCGACGTATCGCCGCGGTGTGCGTGACCGTGACGATCGTGGGCGAGGCGTTCGCCAAGCTCGCACACCGCAACCCCAACGTGTGGGAGATCGCCATCTTGGTGAGCCTTGGACTGCCCAGCCTGTTGGCCCCGGACGTGTACGTCACTCGACGCAAGGTCCTTCCTTCGTTGGGCGTCGGACTCGTCACCTTCGCAGCGTTGTTCTTGGCGACCGATACACGCGTCAATCCCGGATTCTTCAACTCGTTCTACTGGTCCGGGACGTACGAGATCGTTCGTCGCGAGCCCTACGTCGACCTCTTCTTGCTACTGCTGTTCGCGGTGCTCTGGACGACCAAGCGGCGCGAGGTCGCGAGCGCGGTGCTGATCCTCAGTAGTCCGTGGATCATCGTGGGCGTCGCGTATCCGCTCTCGCTGCGATTCCTTCAAGTGGACGCGCTGAACGTGATCGCCCTGATTGCGTGGGCCGTCGGCATGGCTCTCATCGTGACGACGAGTCGCTACCGACCGCGCCCGCCCGCGTCAGTCGAGATGTCCACTAGCTGACGATTCTGTAGTGCAAGTGGGTGACGCCACTCGCGAAGCGATCGAGGCCGAGAAGTTCGAGTTCGGTGCGAACGTGACTCGGGTACGCGGCTCGGCCGCCGCCAACGATTACGGGCGCGACGTACATATGCAACTCGTCCACGAGTCCGGCGGCGAGAGCTTGACCAGCGAGATTCGGTCCACTGATCGAGATGTCGCGCCGTTCCGATTCCTTCATTCGTCGCACGGCGTCAACGTCGAACGTCGACTCCAGTCGCGTCTTCGCGCTCGACACGTTCTGGAGCGTGGTCGAGTAGACGACCTTGTTGGCCGCTCGCCAGATCTCGGCGAAGTCGTCTTCCCACGGTTCGTCGTCGGAGCCCTCGAACGTCTCCCAGTAGACCATGGTCTCGTACATCCGACGTCCGAAGAGACTCGTGCCGACGTCGCGTTCGAGGTCGTTGATGAACTGGCATACTTCGGCGTCGGGCGCGGTCGTGTCGCCGGGGTCAGCGACGAAGCCATCGAGCGACGTGTTCATCAAATACAGCAACTTCGCCATCAGACAAAGGGTGCCGGTATCGTCGGGCCGGCGGGACCCAAATGGGCGCGCTCGCGGATGATCGTCTCGACCTGTTCCGGGTCCTCCGGCGTGATGAAGGGCTTGACGCCCTTGCCGAGGTCGAGGACGAGGCCCTCCTTCTTCGACATTCGTTTGGTGTCGAGATTGGCCCAGTACGCGAAGTTCGCGGTGCCCCAGATCCGCGCCTTACCCTTGAGGGCGCTGAGCGACACTCGCTGCACGCCCTGAATCGAGGCGTAGCGGACCTTCTTCGAGCCCCAGAGGTAGTAGTGGCGGATTTCCAAGACGTCGGTGCCGCACGTGACGCCGTGTTCACTGTAATTGTCGACCATGAAATCAATGTACCGGACCGTCGCATGAGCATTGCGACGGCGAGCGCCGCGACGGTTGGAACGATGCAAGGTCATCGGTCTGCGTTAACGTCCGATGCAGTAGTTGACACCAGCGGAGAGTCGCGATGAGCCAGGCGGATCAGACAGTTAGTCAGGCGGAGGACGTCACGTTGGCCGGGGTTCTACGCGGTGGCGTTTTCGTATCGCTGGACGAATTGATGTCGCACGCCCGACGCGCGGCGGCGGGGCTGCGAACGCTCGGTGTCGAAGCCGGCGGATCGGTCGCGCTCCTGTTGCGCAACGACCACGAGTTCTTCGAGGCCGCGTTCGCCGCATCGGCGCTCGGCGCGGCGACCGTACCGATCAACTGGCACGGCAGCGCCGAAGAGGTGGCCTACGTCGTCAACGATTCGAAGGCGGCCGTCCTCGTCGCGCACGCCGACCTCTTGCGAGAGGTTCGCCACGCGCTGCCGGCGTCCGTCGCGATTCTGGGCGTCCCGACGCCCGAGTCGGTTGCCGGCACCTACGGGATCAGCGCCGCCGACGCGGCGCTGCCGAGCGACGTCCCGGTGTGGGCGACGTGGCGCGATGGCTTCGACGAGCTCGCGGACCTCTATGTCGGCGACCCGCTGTCGATGATCTACACGTCGGGCACGACCGGACACCCCAAGGGCGTGCGGCGCCTGCCGGGCACGAACGACGGCTCCCAGGTGATGGACTACATGAGTGAGGTCGCCACGCTCTTCGGTGCGTGGCCGGGCATGCGCACGATCGTGGCCGGACCGATGTACCACTCGGCCCCGTACGCGTACTCGCTGGTGGCCGCGCGCGCCTACGGCGCGTTCCTGGTGCTGGAGGACCGCTTCGATCCCGAGGAGTTCCTCTCGTTGATCGAGCGACACCGGATCACGTCGCTCTACATGGTGCCGACCATGTTCATCCGCCTCCTGCGCCTGCCCAAGGAGGTGCGAGATCGCTACGACCTGTCGTCGCTTCGCCACGTCTCACACACCGCGGCCCCGTGTCCCCCCGACGTGAAGCGCGCGATGATCGAGTGGTGGGGTCCGATCGTGGACGAGTTCTACGGCAGCACGGAGGTCGGTTTCATCACGGGCTGTACCAGTGCCGAGTGGCTGGCGCACCCGGGCACGGTCGGTCGACCCCTGCCGTCGAGCGACGTACGCGTCATCGGCGAGGACGGACCGGTGCCGGTCGGTGAGTCCGGTGAGGTCTTCGTTCGCGCCCGCGCAAACTCGGACTTCACGTACTTCGGCAAGGACGAGGCGCGCGCCGAGGTCGAGCGCGACGGTCTCATCACGTGCGGGGACATCGGGTTCCTGGACACCGATGGCTTCTTGTACCTCTGTGACCGTGCGCGCGACATGATCATCTCGGGCGGAGTGAATATCTACCCGATCGAGATCGAAGCGTGCCTCTTGAAACTCGACGGTGTCGCGGACTGCGCGGTCTTCGGCATCCCCGACGACGAGTACGGGGAGTCGGTCGCGGCGGCCGTGAAACTCGACGTCGGTGTCGAGCTCAGCGCCGACGACGTCCGTGCGCACGTCCGTGCGCACCTCGCCGGCTTCAAAGTTCCCAAGGTCGTCACCTTCCACGACTCGTTGCCGCGCGAGGACTCGGGAAAGATGTTCAAGCGTAAGTTGCGTCAGCCGTATTGGGAAAACGCTGGTCGCTCGATTTAAACGCGGAAGTAAAGAAGTCATAAGTAATGACACGACGTCCGCGTCGGCCCTAGTGGCGTCAGTAAAATCAATCCATGTCGGATTCTGGTACCCCAACGCCGCGCGTACCGAATGGGTCCCGACTCGAGGCGCTGGGTAGGGCGGTCGACGCCCGACAGGGCGGACCGAAGCACGGTCAGCCAGTGAAGCGTTCGCGCGCCAAAATCGCCCTAATCAGTTTGGTGGCGGTCATCGTGCTGATCGTCGGCGCGGTGGCCGGCGACTACTGGTACATCAACCACTTGATCCATCACGTCAACGTCAACGTGACGAAAAAGACGTACAACAACTCCGAGAACATCCTGTTGGTCGGATCCACGACGCGCTGCGGCCTGAAGGTCCAAAACAAGGCGTACGGACTGTGTTCGGAAGGCGTGACCGGCGTCAACAGCGACGTCGTCATGATCCTGCACCTCAACTTCAGCACCAACCAGGTTTCGATACTGTCCCTACCTCGCGACATGTTCATCCCCAACGCGCGCAAGGATGGCGCGAACAAGATCGACGCCGGCTTGTACAACGGTCCGTCACAACTCGTCGCGTCGATTCAAGAGGACTTTGGCATACCCATCAATCACTACGTCGAACTGAACTTCGACACGTTCGCCGATGTCGTGAACGTGCTGGGCGGCATCAAGATGTACTTCCCGATGGAGGTCTTTGACGCGTACTCGCAGCTGTACGTACCCCACACCGGGTGCATTCAGCTCGACGGGACACGGGCCCTGCAAGTGGTGCGCGCGCGTCACTTGCAGATTCGCATGCCCGGCGACGGAACGGACTACCGGACCTGGCCCCAGGAGGCGCTGTCGGACCTCGCGCGCATCCGGCGCGACCACGAATTCTTGAAGGTCCTCGGCGACGCCGTGAAGGCGAAGGGGATCGCGAATCCGCTCACCGACCAGCGACTCGTCACCGCCGTCGCGCGATATCTGACCGTTGACCAGGGACTTACCGCGGGCGCGCTGCTGAGCCTCGCCGAACACTTCCACAACGTCTCGGTCGGCACGGTGCCCGAGTTGACCGTGCCCGTCGTGCTCGTCGAGACACCCGGCGGCAACGGCTACCTCTATCAGGGCTACTACTACGGGGACGTTGAGTTTCCGATCGAACCCGGCGTCTCACAGACCGTCGATCGGTTCTTGGATGTCGCACCGACCATCAACACCATGAACGGTAAGCCGCTGCCGGACCCCAAGAGTTTCACGGTGTCGGTACTGAACGGCACGGGTGTGGCGAACCAGGCGCAAGTCGTCGCGGCCGGGCTGCGCAGGCGCGGCTTCGTCATCCACGGTGAGGGCACGGCCACGCCCTACGGCGTGCGCGAAGAGACCGTCGTGTTCCACGCGAACAACTCCGCGGTGTCCCTGGCCGCCGCCCAAGCAGTACTGCATACCATCGAGGGACCGGCGGTCATGGCCCTGGGTCGAACCACGGCGGGCGCGACGGTCACGGTACTCACCGGTTCGGACGTGAGCGTGATCGCGCCGCCACATCGGACGTCGACGACCACGACCACGCTGAAGAAGCACCACGGTACGCCGACGACCACGACGACGAGGCCCGGTGCGCAGATCACCGTGGTCGATCCGTCGGCGGTCAAGCACGACACCGAACTCTCGGCGCCCACCGACGTCGTGCAACCGTTGCAGCCGTGGGACCCCCGTTCGTGCACCGCCAGCGGCGGCGAAGGCCCGTAGCTGAACCGCGATTGACGCTGACCGGTGGATCGGTCGCCGCGTGCACTACATTTCCGAGCGTATGAAGAGATTGTTCCTCGGACTCATCGTGCTCGTGGTCATCGCCGTGGGGATCGTCATCGCCGTCAACAGACAATCTCCTTCGAGCGCGGCGCCGCCCGCGACGACGCACGCGATCAAGGCGACGAGTTCGAACATGGCTGAATTGAAGGCCGCGTTTCTGAAATTCAAGATCCACAATCATGAGATGGCGAAGACCGACCGGATCAAGTGGAGCCAGATCATCTCTCCCCACGGTCCCAATCGGCCGCTCCTCGCCTACGACGCGGTCGATCACCGTGACTGGGCCATCGCCTCGTTCGCGCTCATCTCGCCGGCGAGTTACACGGCGAACGTCTCCTTCCAGGACGGCGGCAACATGGGCATCTTCAACAAGGTCGGCTCCGGCAAGTGGGTCATGATCGGCTCGCCGGGATTCCCGTTGTGCGCGAAGGACGTTCCCTCGCCGGTCGCGCAGGTGTGGAGCCTCAAGAACTATCCCGCGTGCGCGTAAGCCGGGCCACTCAGCCGTCAGCGCCGGCGCAACTCTTTGCGCCACACGAACTTGAGTGACGACCAGTCATCATCAAGGGCCGCGACCTTCACGTCCACAAGACCGAGGGGCAAGACCGCGTCTCGAAGGACGTTGTCGGTGACGTCTGAGACATGTCCCGCGGCCCGGCGGGGCCACGCGATCCAGAGCGAGCCTTCGAGCGAGATCGTCTCCGACAGCGACCAAATGCTCTTGTGCACTGACGCGGCGTGACGACGTCGAACGTTCCGTCGCCGCGCCGTCGAACGACGTGCGCGCTCGACGGAAGGTCATCGATTGACCAGTCGACGGGCGCTCCGTACAAGAGGACGCCGTGACCGCCCTTGATGCCGAGCTTCCTGGCCATCGCTGTTCCGGAGTAGCCCGCCGTCACGACGTCGAGTGTAACTTTCAGCGAATTGGCGTCGAGAGAGCGGGGTTGGAGCCACGGAGATATTCACTCGTTGTTCACGCGAGCGCTGGCCCATTGATTTCTAATCGGAGTCCGTGCAAGAAACGGTCTTTTGTGATATCTATAAGGACACTCAAACCCAGGGGGAGCCAATGGCCCAATTCGATATGAAGAAACTTGACACGTCCGACAAGATTGTTGTTGGAATGGGCGTGCTCACTTTGATCTGCCTTTTCCTGCCGTGGTACGGCGTCTCGTCCGGAATTTACAGTGCGTCGGTCAGCGGCTTCTCAACGAGCTACGGCTGGCTGGGCGCGATCCTGATCATCGTCGCGGCGGGGTACCTGGCCGCGCTGCGTTCGGGTTCGAACGTTCCCAAGATCTCTTACGGCCCTGGCGTCACGGTGCTCGGTCTCTCGGCGATCGGCACGATAATCGTCATCCTTCGCTGGATCACGATCCCCAAGGGCAGCTTCGGTGCCGGCTACAGCTACGGTCCAATGTACGGGATGTACCTCACGATCCTCGCCGGCGTGGTGCAAGTGATTCTGGCCTTCCGTCTCTTCAAGGCGTCCGGCGAGAAAGTGCCGTGGGAGAACAAGAGCCAGTCGTAGACAGCCGGGCCGCGGCCCGGCGGATCAGAGTAGAACGGTGACCCGACGTGCGTCAGGGAATATTCTTTCCCGCCTTTGACGGCGTCGCCGATCCGCATCGTCTCGTGACCTTGGCCGCGGCGGCGGAACACGCGGGCTGGGACGGCCTCTTCCTCTGGGATCACCTTCTCTACGACGGCGACGTGTCGAAGATCCTCGACCCGTACATCGCACTCGCGGCGATTGCGGGCGCGACGACCACGATCCAGCTCGGCGCGATGGTGACGCCGCTGAATCGTCGTCGTCCCCAGGTGCTCGCTCGCCAGGCCGTCACCCTCGACCTCCTCTCCAATGGTCGCCTCATCCTCGGATTCGGTATTGGTGACGACGGCGACGTGGGCGAACTCTCGAAGTTCGGTGAGGTCACCGACGAGAAGATTCGAGGGCGGATGTTGAGCGAGGGTCTCGAAGTCCTGACTGGACTCCTGTCCGGCCGCCCGGTGAACCACGTGGGTGAGTACTTCCGAGCCGACGGCGTCACGTTTCTACCGACGTCCGCGCGCGTCGGCGGCATACCGATCTGGCTGGCGGCGCGCTGGCCGAACGCCGCACCGATTCGCCGTGCCGCGCATTACGGCGGCGTCTTCGTCATTCAGATGAAAGATCCGAGCGACGTCGCGCAGTTGCGCCAACGTCTCGCCGACGAAGGAGCGGACCTCGAGCACTTCGACGTCGTGGTAAGTGGCTACATCGGGGACGATCCCTCGCCCTGGGCGAGGGCCGGCGTCGACTGGTTCTTAAATTGGATCGGTCCGTATCACATGGACTTCGACGAGGTGCTCGAGATGATCGTCGAGGGCCCTCGCGCGGTCGAGAGTTAGAGGTCCTTCGCCCACGCCACTGCCGCGCCGGCGACGCGCGAACCGAGTGCTTCGTTCACCGCGATCATCGGCTCGTTGAGCACCGAGTTCATGGTCGTGATCTTCTTCGTCGCGTAGCCGCCGGCTTCCAACAGTCGCATCGTCGCGATCTTCAAGAGGCCGCCAAGTCGGTGACCTCGATGTGCTCGCACGACCAACGTGTCCCACTGGTACGCCGTCTGGGGCTGTTCGCGCGAGACCGTCAGTTCGCTGTAGCCGACGAGTTCTCCGCTGGCGCGGTGTCGGGCAGCGGACACCAGTAGGTCGCGACCCATTTGGTGCGTGGTCAATTCGTGACCACGGACACGTGCCGCGTCCCAGCGTTCCACCTCCACCTCGATGTCGACCTGCGGCACTTCAATAGGCATGATCGCCGACAGGTGGGCACGCCCTTCGACGAGTTCCTCCGGTGTCGCGCCAGTCCACGAGATGACGTCGTAGTCGTCGGCGAAGGGAGTCCATTCGCTCCACAGCCGATCGAGCTCGCCGTCCGGGCGGGGCCATTCGAGGTCGCGCCGAAGGCCCTCTTCGGCGACGCGGTAGCCGTGCCGGGGTGCGAAGGTGCGACTGGGTCCGGTGCCGATCTCTCTGGAACCTTCGATGACGGCGATGATCAGGGTCGGTCGTCGCAACTCACGCGTGCACGCCTCGAGTTCGGCGAGGAGTGCCGAACCGTAGCCCCGGCGACGCTCGGCGGGATCGACGAAGAGATGCCCCCGGAGGATCGCGAAGTTGTCGTCGCGCGTCACTTCAAGGGCCCCGACCGCGACGGGACGATCGAACGAGGGTCCGTAGGAGTAGAGGCGGTAGTTCTTGGGTCCCGAATCGTCGTTCGAGCGCGCGCGCCATTCGTCGGGGTGCCAGCCCTGACCCCGTTCGCCGTCGCGGCTCAGTTCGGAACGTTGCAGGACGCCGAACCAGGCGTCGAATCGCGAACTATCGGCTGGGTCGATGCGGCCGAACTGCACGGTCGTCAGTCGCTGGCGTGGTGAACGACGACGCGGCCGTCCTCACTCGCACTGAGGAGTGTTCGCAGGCGCAACATGAGCGCGCCACCCACCAGCGCGGTGAGTCCGGTGCCGAGGGGCCACCAGTCACCGAGGTGATCATTGAAGTACAGCGCCGTGATGGCGGGCGCCAGCGTGCCCGAGACGCCCCAGGCGAGACCGGCGGCGGCGTTGTAGCGTCCGCGCAGGTGTTCGGGCGCGATCTCGTTGACGAGCGCCGGGCCGACGGGCGAGAGCATCGTCTCGCCGAGGGCGAAGATCACCATCGCGACGCACAACGAGACGACGGCGAGGCCCTTGGGCAACGCGAGCGCCGTGTCGAGGATCACCCAGAAGACGAGCCAGAAGAGTGCGACCGTCGCCATCACCCGGGTGCGACTGCGACCCTCGATCCGGTTGAGGACCCAGAGCTGAGAGCAGACGATTGTCGTGGTGTTGAAGAAGAAGATGACGCCGATGACGTGGACCGACAGGTGCAAGTTGTTGACGACGAAGAGACTGAAGCCCGCTTCCTGGGAGCCGTAGCCACCGATCATCAAGACGACGGCCGCGAACACGTAGCGACGCAGACGTCGGTCGCGCAGGACTTCTCGCCAGCCCTCTTGGCGCAGCTGTTCGTCGTCACGGTGTTCCTTGATCGGTCCGCCGTAGCGCCAGAGGGAGAGGACGATGAGACCACCCAGCATCGTGACCCCCGCGTTGATCGTGTAAAGCATGACGAAGGACGCGGGGTGCTTCAGGTCGACGATGCTCGCCGACACCAGACCGCCGAATCCGATGCCGAGGTTCACCAGCATGAAGTAGAAGCCGAAGGCCCGTTGGCGTTGCGCGGAGGGCACGATCCGCGACAGCAGCGTGCTGCTCGGACCCCAGCCCGCGCCGCCGAAGAGCGCGAGCAGCAACGCGGCCACGGCCGCGCGCGACTCGGTGTGGGCGTGCGCCCAGAGGATGAGTGACGCGGCGTCGGCCACGACCGCGACCATGATGACGCGCACGGGGCCGAAGTGATCGGTGAACGTGCCCCAGATCGGACTACTGCAAATGCCGGCGAGCGCGGCCGCCGAGAGCAGGAGTGTGGCGTAATCCGTGGAGAAACCGCGCACGTTGTGCAGGTAGATGACGAAGAGCGACAGCGTGAGACCTTGACCCATGCACGACACGAACGTGCCGGTGTAATACCGTCGCAGGGGGCGGGTGATACTGCTCCGAAAGTCAGCAGGAACGAGTGTTTCAATCAGTTTCACGAGACAGTCAGAATACTTCTGCGTCTTGTGCAGCGAATCACAAGTTCATTAATTGTCATATGGGATGAAGTATTACGCTGGGGTGTAACTCACCCCGTTGGGTGAGCGGAAGGCAGTTGATGGTCCTTAAGAGTTTGCCGAAGAGCCGTACCGATCTCCTCTGTGAAATTGCGCCCGACGTCGAGCGCCTTTACAACCGACACCTCGAAGCACCACGGCTCTGGTACCCGCACGAGCAGATCAACTGGGGCGAAGGTGAGAATTTCGCCGACGTGCCGTGGGAACCGTCACAGTATCCCCTCAACGAAGGCGTCCGTAGCTCGATCTACGTGAACCTACTCACCGAGGACAATCTCCCGTACTACACGCATACCCTGCTCTCCCACGCCCCGAAGGGCCACCCCATCCTCGACTGGAACCACCAGTGGACGATGGAGGAGAACCGTCACGCCATGGTGATGCGCGACTGGGTGCACGTGAGCCGCTGCATCGACCCGACGCTGCTCGAAGACGGTCGTCGAGTGCAGATGAAGAAGGGCGAGGTACCCCAGCCGAAGGACATGGCCGAGTTGATCGCCTACGTGTCGTTCCAGGAGCGCGCCACCCAGGTCGCGCACCGCAACACCGGCGCGAAGCTACCCAAGGACGACAAGATCGGGCGTAACGTCCTTGGCCTCATCGCCGGTGACGAGACGAAGCACTACCTCTTCTATCGCGACCTCACGCTCGCGGCCTTCGCGATCGACCCCTCGACCATGATGATCGCCGTGGCCAAACAGGTCCGCGACTTCGCGATGCCCGGGACCGGGATTCCGAATTTCACCCGTCACGCCGTCCGCATTGCGCGTGAGGGCATCTACGGCCTCAAGCAGTTCCTGCGTGATGTGCTCGATCCCGTGCTCGGACTCTGGGACGTCGATCACCTCGCCGGTCTCAGTGCCGAAGCCGAGAAGGCGCGTCAGGACCTCAGTGAGTTCGTCGCCAAATTGGGCGAGGGCGTCGAGCGCATGACCCAAAAGGCCGCCTCGGCCGCCGCGTTGCTCGGTTAGCGAACCTCGCGACTCTCACTGCTTCAGCCCTTCTATTGACACGCTCAGCGCACGGACGTCATCGCTTCATTAATTAGTATTTGACAACGATGAGAGGGGTCCGGTGGGACTGAGTTTTCAAGAGGCCAACGCACAGGTTGGCGCCCCCGGCAGTCTGTTCGAAGTCATCAACATCGAACGCGACGGCGTTCGTGACCGGATCTTCAAGAATGCGCCGTCGGACCTTCGCCAACTCTTCGACACGGCGCGGGGACTGGACGAGACCTTCATCGTCTACGAGGACGAGGAGTGGACCTTCGCCGAGGTGATGGAAGAAGTCGACGCCCTCGGCCACGCGTTGGTGCACCAGTACGGGATCGAACCGGGAGATCGCGTCGGGATCGCCATGCGCAACTACCCGGAGTGGATCGTGTCCTTCGCCGCCATCCTCTCCATCGGCGCGATCTCGGTGTCGATGAACGCCTGGTGGACCGGTGCGGAGATGGAGTACGCCATCAACGACGCGGAACTGTCGGTGATGATCGCCGACACCGAGCGTCTCGAACGTGGCGCGGCCGCGTGCCAACGTGACAACGTGCGGATGATCGGTGTGCGCCTCGACGCCCTCGCGCCGCTCGCGCCGAACGTCGCTCACTGGAACGACGTCGTCGTGCGCGGGGTCGCGATGCCCGACGTCGCACTCAGCCCCGACATGGACGCCACCATTCTCTATACCTCGGGCACGACCGGATTCCCCAAGGGCGCGGTTTCGACGCACGGCACGATCTGTCAGACGATCATCGCCTTCTCTTCGGGTCCGGCCGTCGCGATCGCGCGTCGCGGTCCTGACGAGACGAGCAGTGCGACGGCGCCGTGCTTCATCCTGATCGTCCCGCTCTTTCACGTGACCGGTTGCATACCGGTCATGATGACGTGTTTCAGTTTCCACGTGAAATTGGTCATGATGTACCGCTGGGAGCCCGAACGGGCGTTGCAGCTCATCGAACGCCACAAGGTTACAATCTTCATCGGCGTGCCCACGCAGTCCTGGGACCTCATCGAGTCGCCGCACTTCGCCGCGTACGACACGTCGACGCTGGCTTCGGTGGGTGGCGGCGGCGCCCCGGCGCCCCCGACATTGATGAACCGAATCGATGACTCCTTCGGTGGGCGGCCAGGTCTCGGTTACGGCATGACCGAGACCAACGCCTACGGACCGCGGATCGAGGGCGACGACGCGATCAGTCACCCGAACTCGACCGGCCCGGTGCCGACGATCGTGATGGACGTGGAGATCCGCGACGAGCAGCGGCGCGTCCTCGGTCCGAATGAGAGCGGCGAGATCTGGATGCGATCGCCGACGCTCATCCGGGGTTACTGGCGCAAGCCCGAGGCGACGGACGAGACGATCGTCGACGGATGGCTGCGCTCGGGCGACCTCGGTCACATCGACGAGGACGGCTACCTCTACGTGGAGGACCGCATGAAGGACATGATCCTGCGCGCCGGGGAGAACGTCTACTCCGCGGAGGTCGAAGCGGCCATCTACGAACACCCCGCCGTGTACGAAGCCGCGGTCTTCGGCCTGCCCGATGAGCGACTGGGCGAGGTCGTCGCGTGCGTGGTGATGCTCAAGCCCGGTCAGCACCTGAGTGAGGACGAGTTACGCGTACACCTGCAGTCGAGATTGGCCAACTTCAAGATCCCGACGCGCGTGGCCTTCAGCGCCGAACCGCTGCCGCGAAACGCCGCCGGTAAGTTCTTGAAGCGCCAGATGCCGGAGCTCTACTTCGCCTGAGCCACGGCGATCGCGGCCCGCGCGTACTCGGCGATGTTCATGCTCTCGAGGTCTCGTAGTTCGAACCACGCCGCGTGATCGGTCGTGCCGTGCACTTCGTGGTGCAGTTCGCCGCCGGCCAGTTCGACCGTGAACAGGACGCGCACCGTGTGTATCTTGTCGCCGTTGTCGCGCCGTCGTACGTCGCTCGTGACGCCCAGTAGTACGGGGTTTTGGACGTGCAGTCCCGTCTCTTCTCGAAACTCGCGCACGAGCGTGTCTTCTGGGGCCTCGCCGAAGTCGATGCCGCCGCCGGGCAGCCACCACAGTGGCGGGGTGTGACGAGGGTTCGAGGATCGCACGAGGGCGACGCGGCCCGCGTCGATGAGGACGCCGTAGGACCGGACGCTGGTGTGCTGTTTACTCATGAGGTTCCGGACGTCCTGACTGTTGACGCCGCTCGTCGCCCCGCGTAACGGTGTTACGCGTCGTGCGTGTCGACCGGCGTCGCTGGAGAAATAGTAGGCGACGTCGTCATTAAGTCGGAGCCGCGCCGCAGATCAGTGCCCTACGGTGCAGCCTCAGACGGATTCGGGTGCGCCGTCGACGGCCTCAGCGACTACGTGGTGACGGTGATCGAATCGTTCGCCACAGCGCGGCGAACAAAAGTAGTACTCGACGGCACCCACGTGTCGAGTCGCTCCCGGCGAGGCAATGTTGACCGTCATGCCACAGATCGGATCGGTGGCGACGAGCGACGAGTTGCGCGTCGATCTCGCGAGAAGCCACACCACGACGAGCACCACCGTGGCGACGATGTTGAGCACCAGAGTCGTACCCAGGGCGAAGTTGCCGCCGGCGAAGCGCACGTGATGCGAACTCGGCACCAGTGCAGCGGCGTGAAAGAGTCGGTCGACCACGAGGCCGCCCCCGCTCATGACGAGCCATAACAAGGCGAAGAGACGGACCGCGGCGCCGGTGCCGTAGAAGCGTCGGTAGACCAAGAGAAGCGGCAGCGTCACGAGGTCGGCGAAGATGAAGCAGATCACGCCGCCGAAGGCGACGCCGTGCGCCCAGAGCGCGGCGGCGAGCGGGATATTGCCCACTGAACAGACGAAGGAGATGACCGCGAGCAACGGCGCCACCGTGACGTTCTCGAGCACGGTCCAGACCCCGTGACCGCTCACGAAGAGGTGCGTCCACCATCGATTCGGTACGTCGGCCATGAGGAATCCCGCCACCACGAATCCGGCCAGGAGTTCCTTGCGCAACATCGTGAGATCCCCGATGCTGAATCGTGCCGCGAGCCGGTAGTTGTCCCTGTCGCGCGCTCGTTCCCGCCAGCCCTGTGTCGCGTCAGCGAGCGGCGGCGGCGAGTCTCGCAGGACGCGCTCGTGCAGCGCGGTCTGGTACCGGCGCGAGAACACGTAGTGCGTGACGAACGAGATGGCCGCGATCATGAGCGCCCCGCCGACGAACTGCGCCAGGACGAACTGCCAGCCGAGCAGCAGGTACAACACGATGCCGAGTTCGATGACGAGATTTGTCGACGCGACCATGAAGATGATCGAGTTCGTCCACGACGCGCCGCGCGCGAAGAGGGCGCGCGACATCGCGCTCGCGGCGTAGCTGCACGAGGAGGAGATCACGCCGAGGAAGGACGACTTCGCCACCGACGAGGCGTTGGTCGTACCGAGGTGCGCCCGGAGGCCGTCGCGCGGCAGGAGGCTCTGCACGAATCCCGAGAGCGTGAAGCCGAGCACGAGCGGCCACCACGTGATCCACAGCATCGCCAGGGCCTCGCGCAATCCGTCGCCCACACCGTGGACGAAAGGGGGCAGCGAAGCGATCACGACCTAACGCGTCGTCGGGAAGCCGAGGTCGATCTGGGACTCCGACGGTTGGGGCCAGCGCGTCGTCACGACCTTCGCTCGGGTGTAGAAGGCGAAACCTTCGGGCCCGTAGATGTGGGAGTGGCCGAAGAGTGAGTTCTTCCATCCGCCGAAGGAGTACGCGGAGATCGGCACCGGTATCGGCACGTTCACGCCGATCATCCCGACGCTGACCTCGCGCGAGAAGAGCCGGGCCGCGTTACCGTCGCGCGTGAAGATGGCCACGCCGTTGCCGTAGGGGTTCGCGTTCACCATCGCCACGGCGTCGGCGTAGGTGGCGACGCGCGTCACACCCAGAACCGGTCCGAAGATCTCGTCGTCGTAGGCCTTCATACCCGGCTCGATGCCGTCGAGCAGGCACGGACCGACGAAGAAGCCCGGTTTGTCGGCCCACGACGTGCCGTCACGCACGACCGTGACGCCGTCACTTGGCGCCGAGGTGACGTAGCCGACGACGCGGTCCCGGTGCTCTCGGGTGATCAAGGGGCCGAAGTCGCTGCTCGGATCGTCACCCGGTCCGACGTTCAGTTTGTCCAATCGATCGGTGATGCGCCCGATCAATTCGTCGGCGACACCGCCCACCGCCACGACGACACTGATCGCCATGCACCGTTCACCGGCCGAACCGAAGCCCGCGTTGATGGCGGCGTCCGCGGCGATGTCGAGATCGGCGTCGGGCAGCACGACCATGTGGTTCTTCGCGCCGCCGAGCGCCTGAACGCGCTTCCCGTGCGCGCTTCCCGTGAGGTACACGTGACGGGCGACCGGCGTGGAGCCGACGAAGCTGACGGCGTCGATGCCCGGGTGCTCGAGCAACAGATTGACGGTGTCGGCGTTGCCGTGGATCACGTTGAAGACGCCGCTCGGCAGTCCGGCGTCGCGCAGCAGCTCGCCGAGGCGCACCGAGACCGACGGGTCACGCTCCGACGGCTTGAGGATGACGGCATTGCCCGTCGCGATCGCATTGGCGGTCATCCACAACGGCACCATGATGGGGAAGTTGAACGGCGTGATCGCTGCGACCACGCCGACGGGCTCGCGCACCGAGTGGACGTCGACGCCGTCGGCCACTTGGCTCGAGAACTGTCCCTTCATGTGCTCCGTGAGCCCGCAGGCGTATTCGACGTTCTCGAGTCCCCGCGCCAGTTCGCCCTTCGCGTCAGCGAGTGTCTTCCCGTGCTCTTGGGTGATGAGTGCGGCCAGTTCATCAGTGTTCTCGACCAGCAGTTGGCGCAACGTGAAGAGGATGTTCGTTCGCTGGGAGAGCGTAGAGTTTCGCCAACTGTCCGCCGCAATGCGCGCGGCCTTGACGACGTCGTCGACGAGTCGTGCGTCGGCGACCGGTACGTGCGCGTTGACGTCACCGGTTGCCGGGTTGTAGACAAGGAGGTCGCCGGCCCCTTCGACGCGCTCATCGTTGATGAAATAGGGAATGGTCCTCATTGGTACCTCTTTCTCACTGGTCAATCTAACGGTTCGATCGAAATCCACAGTTAAGGTTTGCCCATGAACGCCGCGCCACGGAGTCGGTCGTTGCGCGACGCCGCGGCCGTCGACCCGCTCGGTTCCGGACGCTTCGCCGCCGTGATCTCGGACGATTACACGATCGTCGGCCACCCGAACGGTGGCTATCTGCAGTGCGTCATGGCGAGCGCCGCGCTCGCGGCGGCCAGCGAGGAGGGCTCCGGGCACGTGCACGCGACCGCCGTCACCACGAATTACGCGGCCGCACCCACGGTGGGGCCGGGCGAACTCCGTACCGCCGTGCGCAGAATCGGGCGAAGCGTCTCGTTCGCACACGTCGAACTCGTCCAGAACAACACCGTGACCATCGAGTCCCTCGTCACGCTCGGCACCCTGGCCGAGGACGCGCGCGCGCGCTACCGGCACCCCGACGCGCCGACGCTGGCGCCGGTCGAGGAGTGTGTGGCGCGCACCGTCGTCGAAGAGATCAAACTGACGAGCGTCGTCGAGTTTCGACTGGACCCGTCGAGTGCGACGTGGTTGGACGGCGGGCGAAGCGAGCTGGCCGAAGTGAAGGGTTGGCTCCGGCTCAATCAAGATGTCGGCACGTGGGACGCGTGGACACTGTTGTTCGCCAGCGATGTCTTGCCGCCGGCTACCTTTCCACTCGGTTCTGCCGGGTGGGTGCCCACGCTGCAACTGACCTCTTATGTGCACCAAGTTCCGGTGGGGGAATGGTTGCGAGCTCGTCAGTGGTGTGTGGTCATCACCGACGGCGTCGTGGAAGAACGCTGTGAACTCTTCGACGCGCGTGGTCAGTTGGTGGCCACGTCAAGTCAGTTGGCGATGGTGCGTTTCCCGAGCGAAGCCGCGTCGTGAACTCGCGTCCGCTCGAGGACGGATCCCTCTTCATCCGTGCCCGGCTCACGATTCCCGCCGAGGAGATTGCGTTACGGGTCACGACCTCAGGCGGTCCCGGTGGACAACACGCCAATCGATCGTTGACGCGGGTCATCGCCTCGTTCAACGTCGACGCCTCAACGGTGCTCTCGCACGCCGACCGGGCGTTGCTCCTCGAGAAGGTCGGTCCGGTCGTTCGAGCGAGCGCCGGCCGTTTTCGATCGCAGTCACAGAACCGAGCCGCCGCGCTCGAGCAGTTAACGGAGAAGATCGCCGCCGCGCTCACCCGCCTGCCTCCGCGTCGCGCGACCAAGCCGACGAAAGGTTCGAGGATTCGGCGCGTCGATGAGAAGAAGGCGCGCGGTCGAGTGAAGGAACAGCGCCGCCGTCCGACGGACGATTAGCGAACCTTGTGCAGGTGTCGGGCGATCGCTTCCAGCGCCGAGTGGACCAGTCCATCGAGTCCCGGATCCGCGTCCTCGTGCGGCCCGCGAAGCGGCGTGAGTGAGGCGTACCCGGCGACGAGCAGGGCCCCGTCTTCGTCGGCGTCTTCGTCGCTGACGTCGCCGATCTCCGGCGTCGCGGTGCCGAGGCGCAAGGAGAGTTCGCCGCGTTCGCCGAGTGATTCTCCCGAGGGCGGCCGCGCGGACTTGACCACGCCGGCATTGGATATTCGTCCTCGGCGCACGCCCTTCATGTCGGCCGCCGAGAGATTCGGCACGTTGAGATTGAACAGCGTGCGCGACGGCGCGTTCATAAGTTCTTGGAGCACTTCGATCGCCACCTCACCGGCGGTGTCGTAGTGGACGTCCTCGCCCCACTGCACGGAGACGGCGAGACCCGAGAGCCCGAGTTGTGCGCCGGTCAAGATCGCACCGACCGTGCCCGAGTGCAGGACCGAACGACCGACGTTGGCCCCGGCGTTGATGCCCGAGAGGATCACGTCGGGCTGGAACTCGAAGCTGCCGACCGCGCCGAGGATCGCACAGAGTGCCGGCGGCGCTTCGAGGGCGTAGGCGACGAGGAATTCGGCGCCCGGTATGGTCCGTCGCTCGTAGCGCACCTGCGGGTGCGAGAAGACGTCGCCGACCGCCGAGGACATGCCCGAGTGGTTCTGGCTCGGCGCCACGACGATGGCCTCGCGGATCTCGTTCTCGGGGGCCTCGCCGATCCAACGCGCGAGGTTCCGCGCGAGGACCTCGAGGCCCGGTGCGGTGATGCCGTCGTCGTTGGTGAGCAGGATTCTCATACGGCGTACGATAACGGGCGTACGTTACGCGTCAGTGATTAAAAGGAAAAGCGAGTAATGCTTCCCAGTGGTGAACAGATTGCCATCGCCCACGGTGACGAACGGGCCGTGATCACCGAGGTCGGCGCAACGTTGCGCACGTTCGTGAAGGGCGGGCTGAGCGTCATCGAGGGCTTCGCGGGCGAGGAGTCGCCCACGGGCGCGCGGGGACAGGTGCTCTACCCGTGGCCCAATCGGGTGGGTGACGGCGAGTGGACGTTCTCGGAGCGCACCGCCCGCCCGATGATCGACGACGTCGCGCACGCCACGGCCATCCACGGACTCGTGCGCTGGCGTCCGTTTCGGATCGATGCGGTCAACCAGAACCGCTGTTCGCTGACGCTCCTGCTGCACCCGTCGCCTGGCTATCCCTTCCTGAGCGAGATCAACGTGACGTACCACTTGGGCCGTCTCGGCCTGACCGTGACGACGACGGTCACGAATCGTGACGACGTACCAATCCCCTTCGGCGTGGGCTTCCATCCGTACCTCGCGGTCACCACACCCACGATCGAGGGCGCCGAGCTGGAGATTCCGGCCAGCGCGTACGTCGCGGTGAATGAGCGTCAGTTGCCGACCGGCGAGATCCTGCCGGTCACCGGTGACCTCGACTTTCGCACGCGAAAGTCCGTGAGCGGTCACGTGCTCGACACGACCTTCACCGAACTCGTACGCGACGACTCAGGATTGGCGACGGTCGTGCTCGTGGACGGCGGCGGGGGAGAGATTGAACTCAGCGTCGATCGCAATTTTCCGTATCTGCAAATATTCACCGGGGACCACCTCGAAAAGGGACGACGCCGCACCGCGGTCGCGGTGGAGCCGATGACCTGCCCGCCCGACGCGTTGCGCAGCGGCAAGGACATCGTGGTCCTCGAACCGGGCCAGCACTGGGCCGGTTCGTGGCGACTGCGGCGGCGATAACGGTGGACCGCGTCGTCCTCGTCACCGGCTCCACGAGCGGTATCGGCCTGGCGACGGCGCGGCGATTCGCCGCTGAAGGTGATCGCGTGGTCTTCAACTCCGTACGCAGCGTCGAGGAAGGTGAGCGACTCGCCAGCGAGACCGCCCGCGCCGCGTACGTACGGGCCGACATCGCGAAGAGCGAGGACTGTGACCGATTGGTCGCCACGGTGCTCGAGCACTTCGGTCGCCTCGACGTGTTGGTCAACAACGCGGGAACGACCAAAGTGATCCCGCACGCCGACCTCGCGACGGCGTCGATCGACGTCTGGCGCGAGATCTTCGAGGTCAACGTCTTCGGCACGTGGTGCCTCAGCGTCGCGGCGATTGACGCACTGAAGGAGAGCCACGGCGCGATCGTCAACGTGTCGTCCATGGCGGGCGTACGACCGCTCGGCTCATCAATCCCCTATGCCGCGTCCAAGGCCGCGCTCAAACACATGACGGCGCTCCTCGCCAAGGTCGTCGGGCCGGACGTGCGCGTCAACGCCGTCGCGCCGGGCTTGATCGACACGCCGTGGACCGCGGACTGGGACACCGTGCGCGGATTCGTGAACGCGGTCTCACCACTGAAGCGAAGTGGTGCGCCCGCGGACGTCGCCGACGTGATCGTCGCGCTCGCGACCTCGGCGTACGTGACGGGCCAAGTCGTCGTCGTCGACGGTGGTCTCAGTCTCGCGACGTAGGCGGCGGCGGCACGAAGAATCGAAGCAGCCGACAGAACATCGCGGTCGACGGCTGGACGAAGAATCGATCTCGCACCGCTCGACGCTTGACGCCCAACAGTTCCAACTCCCACGGCGTCATGAGGGCGAAGGAGGCGCGCACCAACAGCCAATTGGCGACTCGGTGGGTCCACGCCCGTTGGACGCCGCGAATCACGAAGTCACGCGCCGTCGCGCCGTCGACGCTGAGGCGCAGCTCCGGTCGAAACCGTTGGATCGTCGCCGCGAGTTCGGCCGTCGACTTCGGTGGGTCGATCATCCCGAGATCGAGCGCCAACGTCGCCATCTCCGCGACGTACCGATCGGCGTCGTCCGCACTCAGCGCGACCGTACCGTAGCGCTGGTAGGCCGTGAGGAACATCGAGGTCTCGGCGGCGTGGACCCACGCCAACAGGTGCGGATCATTGGCGTAGTACGTCACACCGTCGTCGGCGACGCCCCGTACCGCTTGGTGGACGCTGAGCACGCGTTCGATCGACGCGTACGCCTGGGCTCTGGTGCCGTAGGTCGTGAATCCGATGAAGTTCGCCGTCTGGAGGAGTCGACCGAGCGGGTCCTCGCGGTAGCGCGAGTGTTGCGCGACCCCGGCCATGGTGTGTGGATGCAGCATTTGGATGAAGAGCGATCCGAGCCCGCCCACGAGCATTGGCGGCAGGTCGCCGTGGATGATCCGTGCGACGCCGTCGAGGGCGAAGTACGCCTCGTCGGCGTCGTTGCATCGCTGCGGGGGCTCTTTGGAGAGACCGACGGCACTGCGTATGTTGCGGTTGACCCTGCGCTGCAGACGCGTCAGCACCTCACTGTCCACGTGGATCGACGCCTTCGCGAGGTGCAAGCACCTTGCAAGACTACGGTCGACCGCTTTCATTCAATGCGTCGGTCTGGGACACTGGTGTCATGGCCTCCACGCAACCGCTTCGTCGAACGACGACCGAGGGTGACGTCCAAACCGATGACGCGGTCGAGACGAAGAAACCGTGGAACGTCATCGTGTGGAACGACCCGGTGACGCCCATGACGGTCGTGGTCGTCATTTTTCGCAAGATCTTCGGTTACTCGAACAACAAGTGCACGCAACTGATGCTGGCGGTACACCACGAGGGCCGGGCCCTCGTATGGTCCGGACATCGTGAACGCGCCGAGAGCTACTGCGTGAAGTTGCAGGTCGCCGGCCTGCAGAGCACGATCGAACAGGACAATTAGTGGCCGGCAAGATCTTCACCCGTCGTCGTGACGGTCGAGTGGAGGTACGAATGAATGACTACGGACGCTCGGTCGTGCGCAGCGCCTTCGCCAACGTGTTGGCCGCCGAACGCGAACCCGATCACGAATGGCACGTCGCGTTGTCGGGGCCCATCGACCCCAGTCTCGACCAGGACAATCCGGTGTCGGTCCTCGCGCGACAGACCGAGACGTCCACCAACGCCGAACTGGCGAGTCTTACGGTCGAAGAGGACTTCCTCAATGACGCCGAAGCCTGGGTCTGGCTCACGACGCTCCAGGTAGCGTTGCGATCGACGGCGCAAACCCACGGTCTGCATACCGACGAGCAACTGGCCGCCGCCGACCAAGAAATGCTCGACTATGTGCGGATGATTCAATCTTTGCTGTTCGATCTCGCCGCCTGCTTTTAGTCGTCGTGAGCCAGCACAATTCCCCGACAATTAAAGGGAACGTCAGGAGTTCGCAGACTTTCGCGTCCTAGCCTCAGGACGTGACGGCGGCCTCCGAACGATTGGAACTGTCGCGTCTCGTCCATCGATTCGGACTCGGACCAAAACCCGGTGAGTACCTCGAACTGTTGGGTGGCGGGATCCCTCGAGCGCGCACGACGGTGCTCGCTCGCCGCGACGACCCCGGGCTGAAGAACCTTGTGACTCCGACCTACCGCGACATGGGTGAGGCGCCGTCGGACCCGGGCGCGAGCGCGGCCTACTGGCAAGAGGTCTGGGACCAGTCGCTCACCGTCGGGATCTGGTGGATGGACCGCATGGTTCTCGCGGACTATCCCTTCGTCGAACGAATGACCTGGTTCTGGCACGGCCACTGGGCGACGTCGATCTCGAAAGTGTCGTTCGCGCGACCGATGAAGATACAAAATGACACGTTGCGCTCGCACGCGTTGGGGAACTTTCGCGACATGACACGTGCGATGGTGAAGGACTGTGCCTTGATTTACTGGCTCGACGGCGAGTCGAACGTCGCGACGTCACCGAACGAGAACCTCGGGCGCGAATTCATGGAGTTGTTCACCTTGGGCGTTGGCCACTACAGCCAGAACGACGTTCACCAGGCCGCCTTGGCCTTCACCGGCTACAACGTCAATCTGACCGCGGGCACCAGCACGTTCGACGTACAGATGCACGACAACTCACCGGTCAGCGTCCTCGGGAAGCGGCAGGTCTTTGACGCGGTGTCTCTGGGCGACTGGATCGTGTCTCGACCAGAGAATGCGGACTTCATCGCGCGTCGCCTTTGGTTTCGCTTTCTCTCCACGACGGTACCGCCGCCGGCGGCGCTTGCCCGGACCTTCGTAAACCGAGACATCGATCTTCTCATCAGTGCCATCGCCCGTGACCCCGCGATGCGTCGGCCCCAATACTCACAGGCCAAGTCGCCGGTCGAGTGGTTCGTGTCAGCCTGTCGGGCCCTGCGCGTGACGCCATCGAAGTTCGCGTCCGCGAACGACGTGTGGTGGAACCTCGCCTCGATGGGTCAATTCCCCTTCAACCCTCCCAGCGTGGGCGGATGGCCCTACGACGAGTCGTGGCTGACGGCCGCGGCCATCCAGTACCGCGTCAACCTCGCCACCAGCATGGTGGAAAAGGGCGACCTCACGCCGTTGACGTCGGTACCCACGTCCGACATGGTCCAGGCCGCCGCTGACTGGTTGGGTGTGGCGCGCTGGAGTATCCGCACGGAGCGCTCACTCAAGCAAGCCGTGACGGACCCGCCGCGGCTGGCCCTCTTGGCCCTGAACGCCCCCGAATACTTGGTGAACGAATGACCGGCTGCGATTTCAACCGCCGACGATTCCTCCAGTACACCGGGGCGGCCGGTGTGGCGACGCTCGCGGCGACGCTGAGCATGGACGAGATCGCCCAGGCGGCGAGCGTGACGCCGCTGCCGCTGGGCACGCCGATCCTCGTCATCGTCACCCTCTACGGCGGCAACGACGGACTCAACACCGTCGTGCCCTACCTGGACCCCGCCTATCTATCCAATCGACCCGGGATGTCCCTTGACGCCTCCGAGGTGCTTCCGATCGGTAACTCCCTCGCGCTCAATGGCGCCATGACCGGTTTCCAGTCACTGTGGAGCGCGAACAACCTGGCGATCGTGTTGGGCACCAGTTACCCCAATCCGAACCTCTCGCACTTCTCCTCGATGGCGATCTGGCAGAGTGCGTCGCCCGTCGAAGAGATCTCGAGTGGTTGGATCGGTCGCTACCTCGACGCCTTGCCGCATGACCCGTTTCGTGCCATTGGTGTCGACTCGACGCTGACGCCACTGCTCGCGGGCAATCACCGCGTCGGATCGATGGTGCCGGTGGGCGGGCTGGACGTGCCGTGGGGCTCACTCGCCACGCAGTTAGAGCTGCTCGCCGTCGCTTCGAAGCAGGACGTCGAGTTGGTGGCCGACGCCGCCGGCTCCATCGGCGACCTCTTCGCTCTGGCCAAGACCCTGAGTCCCGTCCTGGCCACCGCGCCACTCACGAACGCCTCGCCACTGGCCCAGCAACTCGACGTCGTCTCGAACATGATTCTCGCCAACGTTCCCACGCGGGTGTACTCCGTCTCGCTCAGCTCCTTCGACACCCACGCCGGCGAACTGGCTACGCAGAGCGCCCTGATCGGCCAGGTCTCGGACGCCATCACGGCTTTTCTCACGGGGATTGACTCGTCACCTCGCGCCGATGACGTGGTCGTCATGGTCTACTCGGAGTTCGGTCGCCGCGTCATGGCCAACGCCAGCGAGGGCACCGATCACGGGACGTCCGCGCCGGTCTTCGTCGCGGGCAACCGCGTCATCGGCGGCTTTTACGGCGAGCAACCCTCACTCACCAATCTGGTGCAGGGTGATCTGGCGGTCGTCGTCGACTTCCGCGACGTCTACGCCGCGATGCTCGAAGACGTCCTGGGCACCGAAGCCGGCTCGGTCCTCGACGGCTGGTCCACGAAACTTGACTTGATCTCACCGTCGAAAGTCTCGTAGAACGCAGTGCAGCGCGTCGCCGTTGAGAATGCCGGCTACGCCCTCGCCTGACTGACCACGTCATTAATTGACGCGACCATCTCGTCCGCGCTGGCGCCCGGTCCGAAGACCGCCGCCACACCCGCCGCGCGAAGGTCCTCCAGGTCGTTATTTGGCACGATGCCGCCCACGATTACCGGAATGTCCGATCCGCGGTCTCGAAGTGCCGCGACGACCAAGGGCGCCAGCGTGAGATGCGCACCGGACAGCATGGACAGACCGACCACGTCGACGTCTTCTTGAATGGCGTTGATCGCCACGGTCTCGGGCGTTTGGAAGAGCCCGGTGTAGACGACCTCCATGCCGGCGTCGCGCAGCAGTCGCGCGACGACCTTGATGCCGCGGTCGTGACCATCGAGTCCGACCTTGGCGACCAGAACGCGAATCACAGCGTCGGCACCTCGATGTGACGACCGAAGACCTTCTCCATGGCGCCCATCATCTCGCCGACCGTGACGTAGGCGCGACTGGCGTTGATGAGCGCGGGCATGAGGTTCACTTCGGGGTCGGTGGCGTCCTTGGTCAGCGCCTCGAGGGCAAGGAGAACCTTCTCCTCGTCACGATCGCGTCGCACGTCGTTGAGTCGACCGATCTGTTTTCGCTCGTCCTCACTTGTGATTCGAAGGATCTCTAGGTCCGCGTCATCGTTGCCCTCGGTGAAGTCGTTCACGCCGACCACGACGCGCTTGCCCTGGTTGAAGGAGCGCTCCAGGTTGTAGGCCGACTCGGCGATGCGGCCCTGGAACCAGTTCTCCTCGATGCCCTTGATGCAGCCCTCGAGCATCGAGCCGTCGCCCATGGCGAGTATCTCGGCGAAGATCGCCTCGGCCTGGCGCGCCATCTCATCGGTCAGCTCCTCGACGAACCACGAGCCGCCGAGCGGGTCCGCGACGTGCACCACGTTGGTCTCGTGCGCGATGACCTGTTGGGTGCGCAGGGCAATGCGCGCCGCCTTCTCCGAGGGCAGGGCGAGCGCTTCGTCCATCGAGTTCGTGTGGAGTGACTGGGTGCCGCCCAAGACGCCGGCCAGGGCCTCGATGGCGGTGCGCGCGATGTTCACCTCGGGCTGTTGGGCGGTCAGCGAGACACCGGCCGTCTGGGTGTGGAAGCGCAGCTTCCAACTGAGTTCGTTCGTGGCGCCGTAGTGATCCATCATCCACGTCGCCCACAGGCGCCGCGCGGCCCGGTACTTGGCGATCTCTTCGAAGAAGTCGATGTGCGCGTTGAAGAAGAAAGAGAGTCGCGGCGCGACGTCATCGACACCGAGCCCGGCCTGTCGCGCGAGCTCCACGTAGGCGAAACCGTTGGCGAGCGTGAAGGCCAACTCCTCGGCCGCGGTCGATCCGGCTTCGCGAATGTGATAGCCCGAGACCGAGATGGAGTTCCACTTGGGCATCTCTTTGGCGGTGAAGTCGATCGTGTCGCGCACGAGGCGCATCGAGGGGCGCGGCGGGAAGACGAACTCCTTCTGCGCCTGGTACTCCTTCAAGATGTCGTTCTGCAGGGTGCCGCCGAGTTGGCCGCGGGGCACGCCCGACTCCTCGGCCTGGGCCACGAAGAGCGCCAGCATCACCGCGGCCGGTGAGTTGATCGTCATTGACGTCGTGATCGTCGCCAGATCGATGTCGGCGAAGAGATCGCGCATGTCTGAGAGGGAGTCGATCGCGACGCCGCAGCGTCCCACTTCGCCGAGCGCCATCGGATCGTCGGAGTCCAAGCCCAAGAGCGTCGGCATGTCAAAGGCCGTCGAGAGACCCTGGCCGCCGGCCGCGATGATCTCCTTGAATCGCTGGTTCGTGTCGATGGCGGTGCCGAATCCGGCGAACATCCGCATCGTCCAGAGTCGCGAGCGGTACATGCTGGCGTGCACGCCGCGCGTGTAGGGATACTCGCCCGGGAACTCACCATCGGCCGGACCGTAGACGGCTTCGAGTGGGACGCCCGACATCGTCGCGAAAGTGGCGTCGCGCTTCGCGGACGCTTCGTAGAGTGCAAGCCACTGGTCGTAGGCCGACGGGGTCATCGGGTCACCTCCGGACATTCTGTCCTCGGTTCAGCATAGGTTTCGCGACGTGCTCTGAATATGGCGTCGTTTCACGGTCATCACGTGGCGCTGCGCAAAATACCAATCGAATCCATCGTAGGCTAGAGACCATGTCCTTTTCGCCCCGTCGCCGTCTCCAACTCCTCGCCCTCGCCCTCGGGGCCACCGTCGTGCTCGCCGTGACGCCCGTCGTGGCCCAGGCCTCGGTGAAGAACCCCACCACCAAGACCGTCTTGAGCGCCACCCTGAAGGCCATGTCCAAGGTCGCCGGGGTCCATATTTACGTGACGTCGAAGAACGGCACCGCCAAGAGCGTCGTCGTGGTCGACATCGGTGCCACCTACGGTGAAGAGACCATCACCACGGGCAAGAGCAACGTCACGATCATCGTCACCCCGACCGACGCGTACCTGAGCGGTAGCGCGACGGGCCTCACGGGGATCATGGGCCTCACGGCCGCGGAGCAGAAGAAGGTCGGCACTCTGGCGGTCGTGATGAAGGCCGGGACGTCGCCGTACGCCAGTTTCCACTCGAACCTCACGACGACCGTGCTCGCCGGGATACTGCCCGCCTCGAAAGGCACCACGTTCAGCGTCGGCGGCGGGAAGAACTCCAAGGACTACCAGCTCACCTGGTCGACCAAGGCCACGAGTACCGCGGCCGCGACCAAGAGTGTGATGACCCTGTCGTCGGGCTCCAAGACGCTACCGATCAAAGAGGTCATCACGGGCACCACGGGTGGCGGGACCACGACCTTCTCCAAGTGGGGCGAGCACGTCGTCGAGCACGCACCCGCGGCCGCCGACACCATTGCGTACGCCAAGGTCGTCGGTTAATACCAGCGGCCCTCTGCGACCAGGGGTAGCACGACGCGATCGAGGAACAGCGATGCCTGCAGGGTATCTCCTCTCCGTGCAGCACTAGCGTCGATGTATCAGATGAGTAATTGTGACTAGCAGGCTGCGAGCAGTGCGTTGGGTCGTATTCGGAGAGGTCGCCTTTCTCTTCTTCATGGGAGCAAGTGTCGCGCTCCATCCGGGCTACGTGCTCGCCCGCCACGAAGGTGGGATCAGTGAATACGGCGTGCACGTTAAGACGGCGGTGTTCTACACGCTTGCCTGGGCCGTGCTCGCCGTGGCCAATATGCGCGCCGCACGAGCGTGTCGAGGTCGAGGGGTTCGCTCGGGGCGAGTGCGCACGTTACTCCTGACTTACTGCGTCGCGACGTTCTTCGTGCTTATCAGCACATACTTCTATTCACTTGACGCCGCATTGAAGTACATTCACTACGGCTTTGGGGCCATCCTCGTCGTGTTCATGAGCGCGGCGGCCTACTGGCTGTGTCGTCAATTGCCGGACGTCTCATGGGCGAGGGCCGCGCTCTGGGTCCAGGTGCTCGGCAGTATTGCCGCCCTCTTGAGCATCGTGGGTCTGCTCCACGTGCTCTTTTGCGCCGAAACGATCTCCAACGTCGGGTGTGCACTGTTGCTGGCCAAGACGTGCAGTGGCGCGCTCGACGAAGTCAGTAGTGAGAGTGCCGTAGCCGTGGTGTCGCAATAGACGGTGGCCGAACGCAGCTGAGATCGTGTCAACGGATCGCAAATTCGAAGTCGTCAACCTTGATGACGTTCTTCGGATAGTGCGCGAAGGTATTACGCACGCCGATCCCGGACCATACCTTTCCCAACGCTGACGGCGCCTCCATCAATGCCTCAGTGCAATTCTGATTCCACCACGTGTTGAGCAATGCGCCGTCGGCCGTCATCGTCGTGGAGCTGTTCTTCGAACGTCGAAAGAATGCCGTGAAGTCGGCGCGTGGCACTACCGGTCCGGTGTGCGTCAGCGTTTTCTCGAACGCGAGAAACGACGTCTCTTGACCGGTGTTCAGCCGTTCTTCGCCCGCGCGGTGCGCTTGGGCGAACAGACGTGACACCGTGTTGATGTCGTGACAGTACTGACCGGTCGAGCCCAACGGTCCGACGCCGAACGGATACTCCACACCCGCGACGATCTTGCCGGGACCGACGACAACGACGATGACAATGAGTAGGAAGATGACGCCGCCGATAATCTTTGCGAAGGCCTTCACAAATCGAAACTAGACCTCGCAGTCGCCGATTGTCCCATTGTTGCGAAACTGTAAACAAGGCACACTCACGTGGTCACACCGCGCGAGAATCGTTCGAGGGTTGCGTGCAAACCCGGCCTCGGTGGGGCCATTCGTCGCACTCCTTCAATGGGCGATCGGCAATTTCTCCCCGGCCTCGACGCGTATCGGTAGATGGTTTCCCGCGGGCGGCAACGGACACGTTGCGAAGTCGGTGTACGCGCACGGCGGATTCGTCGCATGATTGAAGTCCACGACCACGCGTCCGTCCGGTCCCGGAGCGTCAACGGTGAGGAAACGACATGCCGAATACGTAGTGTCCCCCGCGCTCAGGTCAGTGAAGACGATGAAGAGTTCATCGGGAACTTCATCGTTGAAGGCAATCAACCGGTGGGACCGTCCGGCGAGGATAAATTGAACTTCTCCGGGCGATCGATCGACGCTGGCGAGGCCCTCGACGCTGGTGTCAAGGGTGATGGTCCGGGGCTCATCGTAGGGAATGAAGTCGCCACTCGTGACCCACTCGCTGTTCGCCGGGTACGTCGGCGTCCCCGCGTAGCTCATTCGAACTTCGTTCTTTGGATCTCGCGGACGAATCATGTACGTGCCGTCGCGACGGCACACTTCGATCAGTACGTCGCCAAATGATGCGCGCACGCCCACGTCGTCGACGTCGCCGAAGTCGTACGCACCGCGGACGCGGACGTCTTCGATGAAGAGTGTCTCGTCATCGTCGAGTTGTACACGTACGCCGTCGCCATCGGCGGACCATGAGCCCGGTGCGTCTTCGAAGCGCTGGGGCTCGGGGGTCAACCAATGCATCGCGGTTATCGAAAGGAAACCATGCGGCGCGGCCCGTCGATCCTCGCGCCCTTGATGCCATATATCCCAACGGGCAACGTAATCCGCGTGGTTCAAATCGCTCGTCATCGTTCAAATGCTAAATCGAGTCGAAGTGATCTGAAGCGGTGGTAGTGGCGGGGCAAGGGCGTGTGCCCATTCCCCGAGATTGTCGAGGTCACGCGGCCATGCGTCGTGGGTACATTGTGGCGTGCCCGAATTACCCGAGATGCAGGCGTTAGCGGAACGACTTAACGTGCTGCTCGCGGGGAAAATGTTGCTCCGGACCGAACTCCTCGGATTCTCGTCCCTCAAGACCTACGCACCCACGCCCGAATCTCTGTTGCATCATCAACTCGTCTCCGTGCATCGGAGGGCCAAATACCTGGTGTGGGAGTTTGATGACGGAAACCGCATCGTGTTGCACCTATCCCAAGCGGGCCGACTCGACGTTGAGCGGCCACCGAAGCAGACTCGCCCTCGCGGATCGGCGGTGCGCCTCATGTTCGGTCGCGATGAGGTCGGAGTCGATGGGACGAGCGTCGGCGTACTGGTGCGCGAATACGGCACTCACCGAAAGGCGTCGTGGTGGGTGCTCGCGCCCGAAGATGACGGTCCGCTCGCGGGGCTCGGGCCCGAACCGGGGAGCGAAGAATTTGCGCAAGTGATTCGCACGAGTACTTCGAATCGTCGTCTCACCACCGACCTGCGCGATCAACACGTCGTGTCGGGCATAGGTCGCGGATGGGGTGACGACATTTTGCACCGCGCCCGACTGTCGCCCTTCGGATCGTTAAGCTCGTTGACACCCGAGCAGCGTGAGTCATTGCTCAGTGCCGCGATCAGCGTGCTGGACGAAGCACTCGAACTCGAGCGCACTCGCACGGGCGGACTCTCCGAAGCCAAGCTCGGTGGCCGGTTCAAGGTACATGGTCGCGCCGAAGAACTGTGCCCTGCCGCCTGTGGCGATACATTGTGCCGCGTGTCCTTCGAGTCCTACGAGATGACGTACTGTCCCACGTGCCAAACGGGCGGACGACAACTTAAGGACCGACGCCTGTCTCGCTTACTCAAATAGCGCAGGTATGAGCCTTGCGATGACAGGTAGCACCACTTCGGGGTGTGGCTGTCACCCTTTCTCGCCAGCACCGAATTGTGGGAGAAAGGAAGAGTGAAACGGGTGACCTTGGAGTCGAGCGCCCCCAAAATGTCCGACGTCGGACGACGCAGTACACGGCGGCGCAATCGAGATTCGCAGTGATCCGGTACTACGTGCGAGTTGCCTGGTACCGTTTTCGACTCGACCTGCCACGGCGTCGGCCGACACTCCTTGCCCTGGTGGTGTTGATTGCGGTGATCGGCGGGATATCGCTGGGGAGCATTGCGGGCGCCCGCAATAGCGAGGCTGCGTATCCGAAGTTTCTGAAGAGCACCAATCCCTCGAACCTCGACATTGACGTAGGTGACTACAGTCCGAGCATTCTTCGCGCAATTGCCAAACTCCCCGACGTGACGTCAATTCAGACGTACGTTTCACCGAATGCCGCGCCGGTCACCGCGTCGGGGAAAGCCGAACAGAACAGTCCCGAAGTTCTGTCTAATTTCGATCCGATTGCGAGTGTGGGCGGCCTGTATTTCAGCCAGGATCGTCTCACAATCTTGCACGGACGTCTAGCGAACCCCCGAAGTCCAGATGAAATAATGATCAACGAGTTTGCGGCCAAGTACTTCGGATTACACGTGGGCGAAGTGATCCGGTATGGGTTCTTTGCAAACTCGCAATTGAACGCCTACGGCTCTCCCACGAGTGCGTCAACGCGCGTATTCAAATTGCGCATCACGGGCATTGGTGTTGCCAACACCGAAATCGTTCAAGACCAAATCGACAAAGTTCCCATCATGATCCTGACGCCCGCGCTCACTCGCCAACTCATACCCTGCTGCATTACGTACGCGTGGAGCGGGCTGCAGTTGCGCCAGGGCGCGCGCGACGTAGCGAAGGTGGAATCCGATTATCTGCATCTTTTGCCGCCCGGCTACCCGTATTACTTCCACGTCACGTCGGTGATTGAAGACGAAGCTCAGCAAGCAGTGAAGCCAGAGGCATTCGCTTTGGCGGTGTTCGGCGTCATCGCGGGACTGTCGACACTCATCGTTGCTATGCAGATCATGGCTCGGCAGATCCATGAGACGAGAGAAGAGCGAGAGGTGATGCGCTACATCGGCGCGAGCCCGTTGAACACGTCGACCGACATGCTCGTGGGTTTCAGCCTTGCCGTTGTCGCGGGCACCGCCCTGGCCATGATTTTGGCGGTGGGTCTCTCCCCACTACTCCTTTTCGGGCCGATCCAGTCGGTGATTCCGTCGCATGGTTTCAGCGTTGACTGGACAGTGCTCGGAGTGGGTGCCGTTGTTCTCATCGGGATGCTCGTGGGCGCCGCCGCGCTCCTTAACTGGAGGTCGTCGCTCCGCCTGCGCTCCTCACGCGCGAAAGTAAAAACACCGCACTCGTCGTCCATCGCACGCGCGGCGTCACTCTGGGGGTTTCCCCTTTCCGCGACGCTCGGCATTCGATACTCTCTCGAGTCCGGTCGAGGTCGACGATCCGTGCCCGTACGATCTTCGATATTCGCGTCGCTACTGGCCATCATCCTCGTCGTGGGGACGCTGACTTTTGGCAGCAGCCTGCACGAACTCACGTCCACGCCCCGCCTCTACGGCTGGAATTGGAATGTCATGATCGAATCCGATGCCGGATACGGCAACGTGCCGCAACCACAAGCGACAAAGCTGCTGGACGCAGACAAGTCGGTCGCGGCGGCCGCGGGGATCTACTTCGACTCACTCCTCTTCAATGGACAGGCGGTCCCCGTCGTGGGCACGACGACCAGCGCCGAGGTCGCCCCGGCCCTGTTGGCGGGTCACGAAGTAGCGGGACGCAATCAGGTGGTGGTCGGACCCGAAACATTGGCCGCACTGCACAAGCACCTTGGCAACACAGTTCGCGTCACCGGTGGATCGAGGTCGGTCACCCTTCGCATCGTGGGTGTCGCTACGATGCCGACCGTCGGCATCGGGTTCGGTCTCCATCTCTCGATTGGATCGGGCGCATTCGTTGATTACAACCTGATTCCGACGAAGGTGCGCACGCTACTGGGACTCCCGTTCACTGGTCCTAACGCGTATTTGATTCGGTTCGACCCGAGGGTCGCACTTTCGGCCGCGGAGCACTCACTACGCACGATCGTCAACTCCCTGAACTCAATCGACGGCGGGGGGTCGAACGTCCTCACGTACCGCAACATTCGTCCGGCGGAGATCACCAACTATGAGTCAATGGGTTCGACACCGTTGCTGCTGGCCGCGGGGCTCGCGCTCGGTGCCATCGCAGCGCTCACCTTGACTCTCCTCTCGTCCGTGCGCCGGCGCCGACGAGACCTGGCCTTACTGAAGGCACTCGGTTTGACGCGACGACAAGTGGCTGCAGTCATTGCGTGGCAATCCACCGTGGCGGTAGTCCTGGGCGTGGTGATTGGTATTCCTGTCGGCATTGAATTCGGGCGGGTCTTGTGGAATCTATTCGCCCACGAACTCTTCGCGATTCCTGAGGCGCGCGTTCCGTCGTTCGCCGTCGCGTTGGTTGCAGTGGGGTCATTGATACTGGCGTTCACCATTGCCCTGGTGCCGGCGTGGCAGGCATCGCGAACGGCATCGAGTCAACTGGCTCGAGTCGAGTGATGTAACGCCGAGCACGGCATCTCTCCGGTTCCACTGTGCTTGATGTCAGGCGTTAGGTACCCAATCGTCGGTACCAGAGGCGCCACGGCGTCGAGTGGCCCTGCCACACTTCGGGTCCCTTCGAATAGGGCGGTCCGACGTGGCGGCGCTGAGCGGCAGACTTCTCGTCGACCTCGTATACGGCAAGAAATCTCGGAGCTCCGAGATACGGCGCCTTAATCTCTTTCGTGAGTTCGTAGCGCGTCGCACGCAGCGCGCGGCGTCGCTCAGCGACTTCGACGAGGTGGACCGTTGTGTAGAAGTCATTGAACGTCACCATGTCCGCCTCGCTGACGTCCTTCGGTGGATTTACTCCCAATAGATAGATCGCGTAGGGGCGCTGTGATGAAGAAGCGGTCTCGGCTATCTGTCGATAGGCCACGGACCACGCCCGTCGCAGTCCCGAAAGGTCGTTGTCCAGCTTCGCGTTTTCGTCATCGCTTTCAGCGCTCGCTCGAAGGGCGGGCGGCGGCCGAAAGCCACGCGCGGCAACCGCAATCAGTTCGTAGTGAGCATCAGTGCTCGGAAAGGCTGGGGCAGTTCGTTCGAACGTCTTCAGCGCTTCAGGGTTCGCTCGGGCACCGCCGCGCAGGTCCCACCCGCTCCACACCACGACGTCGGATGCGCTCTTCTGCACCCTCGCAGGCTACGTTCGCTCGGACCCAAGGAACAACCCCCGTGTTCACAAGGTCCGAGAATGTCCGCGGTCTAGAACTGGCTGTAGAGCACGTTGCACGATTTTCCATTACTCAGCGTGATCCGAAAGACGTGGATTCCCATGGGTGTGCCAGATCGCACCGTCACTCGCACGGTCAATCGTTTTCCCGTGTCGTGCGTCACGCGAGCGATGGTGCGTCGCCCCGTATTGCTGACAATCCTCGGTTGACCGAAGAAGCCGGTACCCACAACGGTCACATTGACGGTTCGACCGGTCCACGCGCCGCCGATCACTCTCGTGGCGCGCAGGGGCACCTTGGAAGGAGCCGAGATCACGAGGGAGCCCGCGACGTAGTTGTACGTCGTTGCGTAGACGCCCTGGTCGGTACTCGGGGTGACCACGACGGTGGCGTTCGCGGGCAACGCCAGGTACGTACCCACGGCCGACGGCGCGACGGTGGACGCCGCGTAGACCGTGGGAGCGACACCGGTATAGGTGAAAGTGTCCTTGGTAACGGTGGCTCGGTCGGACGACGTGAGACCCGTAACCACTGCGACGATGTCAACGGAGTGGCCAACGGTCACGTTGGTTGCGCGCGCCGTGATCGTGAGCAGCCCGGGCGTGATGACGTCGGAGTGAGCACCGACCGCGGACGTGAAGTAGTCCGTCCCATTACCCACGGAGGTGATCGTCGCGTAGTAGGTGTCGCCCGGGGTCAGACCGGTGATGATCTCCGTGCCGGTGGTGTTGCCGATGATGGCCTTCACGAGGTCGCCGTCCTTCGCCAATCGGATGGTGACGGTGCTCGACGTGGCGTTGACGTTGGGCGTGAATTTGACCGTGATGGAACTTGGTGAAACGAGAAAGACCGCCGGTGCGGCCGGCGTGGCCAAGGTCTCGGTCACCGTAATGACCGGAGACTTCGCGAGGGTGGTTTCCGTTCCGCCCGAGGTCGACTTCTCCGTCGCGATCCACGTGGCGGCGCCGACGCCGGTGGTCGCGGACGCGCCGGGTCCCTTCGCGGCCTCGGAGCCGTAATTGATAGTGAGCGTGGCACCGGCACTCAGCGTCACGCCGAGAACGACGATCGTCTGACCGTCGATCGAGACCGTTCCGGTGCTCGCCGTCGTGTAGCCGGCGGACGTACCGGTCGTTGAGGGGACCGACCAACCCGAAGGAACCGTGAGGTGCACACCACCACTCGACATACCACCGGTTGCGGCCGTGTAGGTGAAGGTTATGTCATGGCCCGTCGAGCCGTAGGGGACATTCGTTGTCTTGGTGCTCATGGTTCCGGTACCGTTGGCGGCCGCCGCATTCGCCGGACCCGCAGCGCCGAGGACAAGTCCTGACGCCATGAGAGAGAGCGCGACGAGCCGCTGGCCGAGATTACGAAATACTTTCGAACGAAGCCTCGTTGGTTCCATGATCGAACCTCCTGTTGATCACGACATCGTCGATCTGACGATCCTTCTCGGTCGCCCTTTCGGGACGGTCCCGAGACCTACTGCCCTGGAGAGCCGTTCGCCCCCTCAGTTGCGATGAGGTCGAGGGACGGTTGACGTTCGCGAAGACCCTTGTGGTTGAAGGAAAGCCTAAGTTGAGTACTTCACCGATGAATGGGCAGCAACCTGACCTCTCAGAGAATTCTCAATGTCTTGCCAACGAATTCGGACGTTGCGTTGGTGACGAGTGCGGTCGTCTCTTGAGACGCTCTCTCATTCTGATGGGCGCGAAAGGAATCGACCGTGTGTAGGACGAAGACCATTACTGGTCCGTTGACATTGGTGCGCCGGCCGGAACTTGAACCCGGAACCTGTGGATTAAGAGGACTAAAGAACCGGTTTCGGTGTGTCGCAATGGGTGACAAAACCCATTGATCGACCGGAGAATGTGTTTCAGATTGTTGATCTGGTTGTGTCGCGTTGCGCGAGATTCAGGATTGTATTCAGGACTGACGATCCTCGGTGACCAAGTCAATTTTACTTCCTACGCCACTCAAGGCCATCCCTGTTCCAAAGTTGGTTCGTCAGGTCGAGGAGGCGAAACTGATTGAGAGCGCTTCGACTAAGTGCCCAGAGTTCGGCGCCCGAGTCGCTCGCCGAACGCATCAAGTGCGGCGAGAACTTCCGCTGATCGCCAAACACGTCGTCCTCGACTCGTCGATCCTGACTCGATGAGGATGCCCGCGTCCTCGAATGGTTGAAGGATGCGATCGACGTTGTTCTCGCCGACCCCGAGGCGTTGAGCAACCAGCTCCCGCGTAACGACGGGCTGGCTTATGAGCATGTCAGCTAGACGCCATACCACGGCACCTTTTCGAGTCTTGATCAACTCGTCCCAGCTTTCGCGGATCGAACGGAGATCGCCGACGAGTTGACGGCCAAGGACAACCCCCTGAACGGATGACCTTGAGGTCATCGAGATAATTGCTTCAGTGTCGCCAGAGCGATACCGCTTGAGCGCTGCAAAGTACTCGTCCGTATTCGAAAGAAGTCCTGCTGAAATCGGCACCGTTGCTTGCGTGGTGAGACCTCGGTCGCGAAGCATTGCGTGCATCAGCGTTCGACCCGTGCGTCCGTTGCCGTCAATAAACGGATGGATGGTTTCGAACTGCGCGTGCGCTACGCCAACGAGAGCGATGACCGGGAGATCGGTTCGACGCATGAAGATTACGAGATCGGCCATCAGCGCCGGCACGCGCTCGTAGGCCGGTGGTACGAACGTGGCAATTCGAGGACCGGCGTTGCCGGGACCAATCCAGTTCTGCTCTGTTCGCCATTTGCCAGCGATCGAGGGTCTGTCGTCTTCCATGAGCGTTCGGTGTATCTCAAGAATGGATGTCTGGTCGATCGAGCCAGCCGCTTCGATTGCCTGCTGCATTGCGCGGGCGTTCGCCACGATGACCTCAGCATGTCCCTTCGCGCCGCTTACTCCAGTTTCTACGGTTGCTATCGAGCGCGCCGATGCGCTGAGCTCTTCGATCCTCGACGACGACACCGCCTCTGTTCTCAGCAACACCGACCCGTACGGGCCGAGCTCTGAGCCAAATTCTGCGTCGAAGCGAACGATCTCGTTACTGGCCTCTTCAATCTCGGCGGCTAGTGAGGCGGGCAACCCAAGTTCAGCGTTGGTGATGAACGCCGGAACGGATCGAAGGTATGGGCCGGTCTGTTGACGGCGCTCGCGATTCGAATGGGGGATTGTCTCGTCGGGCGTCCAGTACGCCTCTTCTTCTCCCACGGTGGGCCACGAGGATTCGAAGGCAGGATTTAAAGTCGATTTCGGGTTCTTTGATCCCGCGAACTGGTCACCGTTCGGCTGTCCTTTGATTTCGCGCTTCTGAGGTCCCACCGGCACATTGTACCTCAGTTATGAAATAAGTGAGGTACACAACACGGTCCACCCCTCAATTACGCGGACGGATCAAAAGGTAGTCATCGGGACTCGGTCAGTCGGTGCGCCGGCTGGGACTTGAACCCGGAACCTGTTGAAACACACCAGGACCAGGAATTTTAGTGGTGCGCCGGCCGGGACTTGAACCCGGAACCTGTTGATTAAGAGTCAAATGCTCTGCCAATTGAGCTACCGGCGCGAGACGAGTCTAACCACTCACCGGTATCGGATTGTTTAGTTGTGTTGGATGGCCTTCACTTCGAGGAACTCTTCGAATCCGTGCACGCCGCGCTCGCGACCGATGCCCGACTGCTTGTAGCCGCCGAAGGGAGCCAGGGGATTGAACGCGCCGCCGTTGATCGCGACCTGTCCGGTGCGGATCTTTCGCGCCACTTCAAATGCCTTCTCATCAGTACTGGCCCACACGCCGCCCGCCAATCCGTACGCCGAGTCATTGGCGATCGCGATCGCCTCTTCTTCGGTGTCGTAAGGGATGATCGAAAGCACCGGACCGAAGATCTCCTCTTGGGCGATCGTCATGTCGGTGCGCACGTCCGAGAAGATCGTCGGCTGCACGTAGAAACCCTGTTCCAGTCCTTCCGGGGGAGTGGTTCCGCCCGTGATGAGCCGGGCGCCTTCGTCGACGCCCTTGTTGATGTAGTCACGCACCCGCTGCTGTTGCACGGCGCTCACGAGTGGACCGAGCAGGCTCGAACCGGTGATCGGATCGGACGGCGCGAATCCGGCCGACGTCGCAACTGCGATGTCTTCGACTTCGGCCAACTTGGAACGCGGCACGACCATACGCGTCAACGCGGAGCAGGTCTGACCGGAGTTGAGGTAGCACTGGAAGATTCCGTCGGCGACGGCGGCCTGGATGTCCGCGTCTTCGAGGATGACGTTGGCCGACTTCCCGCCGAGTTCGAGTGACACCTTCTTGACGGTCTCCGCCGCGAGTTGCATGACGCGCTTGCCGGCGCGTGTCGAGCCCGTGAAGGAGACCATGTCGGTCTTGGGGTGCACGACGATCGCCTCGCCGACGACCGGCCCGAGTCCCGTGATGAGATTGAAGACACCTTTGGGCAGTCCGACTTCGTCGATGATGTCGGCGAGGATGAACGCATTGATCGGGGCGACCTCGCTCGGCTTCAACACGACGGTGCAGCCGGCGGCCAGCGCCGCCGCGACCTTGAGCGACACCTGATAGAGCGGGTAGTTCCACGGGGTGATCGCCGCGACGACACCGACCGGTTCGCGCACGTACGTCGAGTTGCCGGACTCCTCTTCCCACTCGAACTCCGCGGCCCGGGTCGCGTTCTCGGCGAAGGCCATCGTGGGCAGTCCGACCTGGATGCCCTTGGAGAGCATCAGGGGCATGCCGACTTCATTCGCGATGACCAGCGCGATCTCGTCGTCGCGCTCGGCCAGCTTCTCCGAGATGCGCATGAGGAACTCGCCGCGTTCCTTGGGACTCGTGTTCGACCACGCCGTGAAGGCCGCGGCGGCGGCCTCGACCGCGCGATTGGCCTCTTCGACGGTGCCGGCCGGAATCGTGGCGTAGAGCTCGCCGGTGCCCGACGTGGTCACTTCCAGGGTCTCGGGTGAACTGGCCTTCACCCATTCACCATTGATGTAGAACGAGTCACGAACGATTGTCATTGGTCTCTCCCGTCGAGCCTCGAAGAAGGCTGTCTAGGCGAAATCTACTCGGCGGTACGGTGCGCCGCGACAGAAAAAAACACCCGACTCCGCAGGGCGAACCGGGGGGAGTCGGGTGTTGCGCGGGGTGAGCGACGGGGGTCGAACCCGCGGCCTCCAGGACCACAACCTGGCGCTCTAACCAACTGAGCTACGCCCACCAAGCAAAACCAGTATTGCACAGCGCACTTTGGGTAAGCCAAGAAAACGCCGCGCGTTCAGTACGCTTGAGCAGACGCCCCTGTAGCTCAACTGGATAGAGCAGACGGTTTCTACCCGTCAGGTTGCGGGTTCGACTCCTGCCGGGGGCACCAGCGCTGACCTTTGAACGCGAAAACGACACGTCCCCCAGCGCACTAGTGCACTGGGGGACGTGTTGCGTCGACAGCTGCCTTCCTACTCGCGGGCGAAGTCTTGCGCCAACGCTGAGATATTCGGAATACCGAGTCCGGTCGCCTCGTTGAAGAGTGCGCCCGGGTTGCCCGTGTAGAAGATGTTGTCGTTGTTCGTACCGGCCTGCTGGAGCGGCGTGAATGGTGAGTTCCGCTGCTGCGCGAACTGGTAGATCTGCGGGTTCCAGAATCCAGTCCGCTGTCCGCCGAGCGACGAGTCAATGACCGCCGCGACGCCGTTCATCTGCGGGCCGATGAAGCTGGTGCCGCCGTAAACCGCCAGGTCTGTCCCGATCGAACCATCCGATGGGATCCACGAGAAGTAACCGGACTCCGGGTCGGCGTCGGCCGACAGGTCGGGCAATGCCCTCCCATTACCGAAACCGCGGCTCACCGACGGCGTCGCGTTGAAGTTCCACGCGGTCGGCGCAAAGATCCCGTTCACGTTCTGATAGTCCGTCGGCGTGAGGTACTCGACGTCATTGAAGAACTGTGTGCCCGAGACGCCGCGCTGGTAGGACGGCGTCGGTTCGTTGGCGCTGAATCCGCCGCCAGTGCCGACCACCAATTGCTCGGCTGCCGTCTGCAGTGAGATGCCTTTAAGTGTGGCAATTGGCTGCCACAGGTAGTCCCATCCCCACGCGCGCTGCTGAGCGTTGTTGAGGGTCACCGTAACTGATGGGGTAGTTATCGTCCCGGACAAGGGAAGCGTGGTCCCACCACCCGCGGTGATGTACGGGCTCGCGGCCGGAATGTCAACCGAGAGGTTCGTCGTGTCAAATGAGCCGTAATTGCTGTTCGTGTCGTACGCGGCGCTATCGCCGGCCGCCACGAAACCAGACTGACCCTGTGCGGCCATCTCGAGGAAGACTTCGTCAAAGGCCGCCTGGTAGGCCGACGTTTCTTCACCTGAAGCGACGGCCTCGGATACGACAGTCTCGGATTCGCCCCAACTCGCCGAAACGCTGCTCGCGACGTTCTGACTCGCCGCTTCGAAGAAGGCGTCGGCGTAGCCGGCATCGGAGTTCGGTGCCTGATAGACGATGATGTTGGCACCGGGGGCGACGCCACCAGACTGTTCGACGTCAATGTCAGTCTCTGCCGATCCGGAGTTCAAACTTGGCGCTCCGGGACCTCCGTCAACGTTCAGTACCGTCAGCGTTCGGCCGGTGGTCGGGATGTTCGCCAACTCCGGTCCCCAGAAGTCCTGGGGCGCCCACTGGTCGCCGTTCAGAACACCCGCGTCGAGGGCCGCCAACGTGACGATGGCGAGCGTCTCACCGGCGCCGTCGGCGTGACTGTCGAGCTGCGTCATCCCGTAGTTCTGCGCGAAGTCTTGGGGAAGGTTGCAGTCACTGGTGAAACCGGTCTCGGCGATGCACTCTGCCGGCGTATAGGTGGCCGAGGTCGTCAACGTGGCCGGTGTCGAACCGAGTGCTCGGGTCGCAGTTTGGCTGGCGTACGGCGAGTAGTTGGTGAGACCAAAGACCGCGAGCACGAACTGGGCGAGGTGGAACGGCAACTGGGGCGACGTGGTCGGGCCATGGAAGTGCTCGAAGAACGAACCGTGTCCGTGACCGTTCGGATCTGAGGGCGCCCCGTAGTTGTTCTGCGTCACGGAGAGGGCGGCGTTGTAGTCACCGGCCGTACCCGTCGTTTGGATGTCGACGTCGTCGGCCATCACCGAAGAGGTGATGCCGAAGCCGGCGAGGTAACTGGTGAGGGCATTGATGTTGGACTGGCTCTGTCCGTACTGCTGGGCGAACTGACTCACCGATAGGTAGTTGTTAAAACCACGGTCCGTTTGTTGTTCCAGTTGCTGTACGTGATTTTCGTCAAGGATGAACGAGACCGTCTCTGGCGTCGAGTCGGGCGTTCCCGTAAAGACCTGAACATTTGCTATCGTCGCCGGACTCACTCCCTGACCAACGTTGGTCCACGAGTTTGATCCTGACCCACCTGCACTGGCCGACAACGCCAGAATCGGTGACAACGCCAACGTCACTGCGGAAAACGCAACGATCGTTCGCAATCGGATTGTTCTGCGTTGCATTCAAAGCCCCCATGTTTTGAGAGGCAGACGACTCGTTCGCCCACCTCGTTGTGGCCCCAACAAACTCGCTCGGGTCGATGGTGCCTGAGTGTAGCGAGACCCGTAGTGAGGCGCCAATGAAGTCACCAGATGGCGATCGCGGAGATGAACGCGAGTGAGTTTTAATGCATTCTCAATACGGAAATGCCGTCGTCGACGATGTTCGCGTGAGAAGACCGTCTTACAGGGTGCAGCACGCAGAATCGTGCTCTCCCTCCGCTTTACGACTCATCACTCCTTTTGGCCGCCACCACCGTTTTCGGCGTGAATGTCATCGAATCGTCACATCTGCAACAAACTGACAGACCGACTTCGAGTCGACAACTCGAACGCGAATCCGCAACGTACGCTCCTCGGACTGGCCCGTGGCGCTGGGCGAAAAATTGATCACATCCATCGGTTCTGGGTCCGAGCACCGGCGCACTTTAGGAAGAAGTCAGTGGAATCGACTGGGCGAAGGAAAAAACGTCGTCTGGATCGTGTTCGTTCTTGATGGAGACGAGTCGCGAGAGGTTCGATCCGTAGTACGCGTCCTGCCACTGGGCGAGCGTTGGATCGATGTAGTTCTGGTATGCGCCCGTCGTGGGATCGAAGACGTTGGCGCCGAGCCACCTCAGCCACTGCGCGCCGGCCGCGATCTCCGACGGCGACGTGTAGCTCGACCACGAATACGTCGCTTGGATACACGCCAGGCTGTCGCGATGGACGAACGCCGTCGCGTCGCTCGCCACTCGATTGATCGCGCCGCCGTAGGAGTCGAAGGCGAGGCCGCCGCCGATCGTCGGCGCGTCACTGTGAAGAGTTTCAACGGCGTTCACGTACGCCGTGGCGGCCGCATCATTCAACGGTGCGGCCACGTAACTCGATTTCGCGGAGTACGCCTCGCGACTGAGACGTCCGCTAGGACTTTGGGTGGTCAGATGACACGCCGCAATTGAGAGTCCCGAGCAGCCCGCCTCAATCTCCATGGCGCTGAGATAACTGTTGGAGCCGACGAACGAATTCGTCGGAGCGGTCGCGAGCATCGTCTTCAGTGGTGCGAGCACGATCGCGAGTTCGTTCGTCGTACCGCAGTACACGCCGGCGATCTGCGCGAGATCGCCATAAGAGCCTTGCGAGAGCAGTTGGCAGTTCGACCAGAGTTCGTCGGGCGCACTCTCGATCCACGACGACCAGGCGCTCAGCATTGTTGACGCGGCCGCCCAGGGATACTGCAACGTGAATAACGTCACTTCCGGCATCGGGTGCACGTCGAACTCAAACGCCGTGACAACGCCGAAGTTCCCACCACCGCCACCGCGACACGCCCAGTAGAGATCGCTGTTCGAACTCTCGTTGGCGGTGACGACCCGTGCGTCGGCGGTGGCGAGGGTGACCGATCGGATGTTGTCGGTCGTGAGTCCGTACTTGCGACCAAACACTCCGATACCGCCACCGAGGGCGAGTCCGGCAATGCCGACGGTCGGACACGACCCTCCCGGCAGGAGCCGACCAGCGTTGCCAATGATGTTGTACACGTCGATCAACTTCGCGCCGGCCCCCACGCGTGCGAGGTTGTCGACCGGGTCGACAGTGACCGAAGACATTCGACTCACGTCGATCACGAGTCCGTCAGTGTTGGAGTACCCGCCGTAGCTGTGGCCGCCCGAGCGAGCGGCGACCGCAAGACCGTGCGACGTCACGAAATCGAGACACCGTGCCACATCGTCCGGCGTCGCGCAGTAGGCGATGGCGCGTGGATGGAGGTCGATGAACTTCGAGTTGTAGAGCAGTCGATCGATGCCGTAGCGGGGATTCGAGGGAAGTATCAGTGTCCCCGTCAATGACGCGCCAAGTTGGGACCACGACGCCGACGTCGCCGGCCCGGTAGTGGTCGTGGTGGGTGCCGTAGAAGGAGTCGTGGAAGTCGACGTCGGCGTTGAAGACTTCCGATCCTCTAGATAAAGTGCGCCTGCCGCCGCCGCGGCCACAATCGACCCAACGCCGAGCGTTCGCCGGAGAAAGGAGCGTCGATCGTGGACCGATCGCTTTCCGTATGAATCGTGCGGAAAATTCTGACGAGGTTTGTCGCTCATTGACACAATCCTGACAGTCGCGTCGCTGAGGGGTGAGGCGAGGATCGATCACGGCCCGTGATTTGGTCGGAATATAAATGAGTCGTCATCGAGCCAAAGACGCGGGCCGCATAGTCGCGGCCCGCGTCTTTGAATGGTTGTTGCAATGTGGAAGTACTAGAAACTTCCATCCCAAGTGTCCGAGAAGTTCCCGCCGAACGGATTAGTTGGCGGGCAAGGATTCGGACTGGTTGCGGTGGCCGGTAACAGCAGTAGTTGACCCGACGGTCCGTTCTGACCGGGGCAGCTCAGGAAGTAGCCGCCTGAATCGTCGATCATCGCGATGTCGTTAACCGTGCCCTGGTAGCGGTCAATCGTCGTCACCCGGTTGCCGACGCCGACGGTGCCGTCGAAGAAGGCGGTCTGACCGTAGTCGGACTGCGGGAGAATCTGGAAGCCGAAGGGGAGATCGAACGCCGGACGCTCAACGATCCACTCCGCACTTGAGTTCAAGCACGTGGTGGCCGCACAGAGCTGACCCGTTACGTCAAAACTCTCCGATGGATTCGAGAAGTCAGTGAGCTTGAGCGCGTAGCTGTTGTTGGTACCCGACGGAGTCGAGACGACCGAAGCCTGAATTCGGTCACCCGGACTTGGGCAGTCCACGTTGTTGTTGATGCACTGCGTGGTGCCTTCTTCAACAGTGCCGTTCGGGAACATCTCGTACCAGTCGTAGTAGTACTCAACTCCCTCGTAGCACTGCGTCGCGGTGCCGAGCTGCTCGACCGTGCCGGAGGTATCGCCGTCAAGTCCGACCCACTCCGCAAGGAATGCGTCCTGATTGCGGTACTGCCCAACGAGGCAGCTGACACGCGGGATGATCCAACTGCCGCTCACGGATGAGACGCTCTGCGAAGGACTGCTGGCGGTGGGCGTGTCCGCGAAGCCTGACCAGTTCACCGAAGCAGACTCGGTCACGCCGGGACTCGACGCCAATATTGTCGGCTGTGTCGTAGCGCGCATCATCGGCGCGTGTGACGACATGAACTTGACGAAGGCGGCGTGAGCGGCCAACGTCTGCTCGTGTTGCCTGGCCGTGGCGCTGAGCGACGCGGAGGGCGCTAAGCCGACCAACATCGTGGCTCCTAGCGTCACGGCCACCAACATCGTGACGGAAGCTACGAATGGTTTCTTCATCTATATTCTCCTCCCTAGGGTTTGATTGAAAAGATATGTCATCGAACAATCTCGCGCTAGTGAATCTTGTCGCGGAAGAAAACATCGAATCCGCGACGAAATCGTACGTGGCGACGTTTCATAACATGCGTTTCTCGGATCACTTCGTGACCAATAGGTCAGTGCGTCGCAGATTCGTCGTGGACCAGTGCACGGTACGGGAGGTCGAAACGCGAACCTGGACCCGACACTCGTTGCTGCTTCCGCAAAACGGGGTGCAGATCAAAGAGTCGGGGCGCCGGGATTCGAACCCGGGACCTCCTGGTCCCAAACCAGGCGCGCTAACCAAGCTGCGCTACGCCCCGTGCCCCCCATCGTTACACATCGCTTGAATTCCATCCGCACGACTGGCGCTTCGTAGGCTGTCGCTGGGAGGAGAGGACGCGTGGCTTACGAATGGATCACCGACGCGCTCGAGACGACGTGGCGTTCGATCGACAGCCTGCTGCGACCGCAACCGCCCGAGAGTTACGACGCGATGACGCCCTGTCCCGGGTGGACTGTGAAGGACGTCCTCAGTCACCTGGTGGGCTTCGAGAAGATGCTCCACGGCGCACCGGTACCCGAGTTCCACGGCACGTGGCCGAACTACGTGCACAATCCGATCGGCGAGTTCAACGAAGCCTTCGTGCAGGCGAATCGCGCACGTCCGGGACGCGAGGTCCTCGACGACTTTCGGGAGCAGTCGGTGCGTTCGATCGCGGCGTTGCGCGCACTGAGTGGGGTGCAGTGGGAGAAGGTCGGTTGGAGTCCCGAGGGGGAGCGTCCGTATCACCGCTTCCAAGAGACGCGCGTCGTCGACAGTTGGATACACCTCCAAGACATACGTGACGCGCTCTTGGCGCCGGAGGACGATCACGGTCCCGGCGAAGAGATCGTCGTGAACCGTTTCGAGGCGTCGTTGCCTTACGTCATCGGCAAACGGATCGGGGCCGCCGACGGGACACTCGTGCGCGTCAACCTCAGCGGGCGTCTCGCGAGGTCCGTGTTGATTGGGGTCACCAGCGGTCGTGCGTCCGCGTTGCACGACAGCGCCGAGGCACCGACACTCGAGATCACGACACCGGTTGCGCTCTTTTGGCGGCGCTCGGCGGGTCGAATCAGCGCGTCGGCGTTTCTGTCGGCGTCCGCGACCGACGTCAAGGGTGACCGCGCCATGGCGGCTGCGTTCGCCGACGCACTCGTCATCATGATTTAAGAGGACGTCAACCGCTCCATTAGGATGGTCTCTCCTATGCGCGCCACCACCACCCTCTTAGAGAACAACCGAGTCATGTTGAACGTCGAAATCGACGACGCCGAGATGGACGAGGCCATGGAGACGGCGGCTAAGACGCTCTCGAAGCAGGTATCGGTCAAGGGCTTTCGCAAGGGCAAGGTCCCGAAGAACGTCCTGATCGCCCACATCGGTGGTCCCTCGGTCCTGCGCACCGAGGCGATTCGCGAATCGCTGCCCGACTTCTACGCGCGCGCCGTGGCTGACTCCCTGATCGACCCGATCGGCCAACCGGACATCAACATCACCGCCGGCGAGGAGGAAGGACAACTGACCTTCGAGGCCGAGGTCGAAGTACGACCGGAGATCTCAATCAAGGGTCAACGCGCCCTTCGCGTCACCATTCCCTCGCCCGTCGTCACCGACGGGGAAGTCGACGCGCAGATCAACCGCTACCTCGAAACCGACGCAGTGCTCAATCCGGTCGATCGCCCGATCGTCACGGGTGACCTCGTCACCATGGACGTGCACGTGCAACAGGTCAATTCAGAGGCCGAGCCACTCGACATGACCGACTTCATGTACACCGTCGGGACCGGATCCATCGCCGAGGGCATCGACGACCTGATCCTCGGCCTCAAGGCCGGCGAAGAGCTGAAGATGAACGCGCCGGTCGGTGACGGTCTCGTCGCCACCTACGAACTGCAGCTCAAGCACGTACAGGAGCGGGTGCTACCCGAATTGACCGACGAGTGGGTCGTCGAGAACTCCGAGTGGAACAACGCCGAAGAGATGCGCGACGAGATTCTCGCGCAGATGCGCCGGCGCAAGATCGTCGAAGCCCAGATGTCCCAACGCGACGCCGCGCTCATCGCTCTGAGCGACTTGGTGGTCGAGGACGCCGCGCCCGAAGTCCTCATCAACTCCGAGACGAATGAACGACTGCACGACCTGGGCGAGCGCCTCGCCGCCCAGAAGCTGACCTTGGAGATGTTCTTGCAGGTGACGAACCAGTCGCCCGAAGAGCTGCTCGCGACTCTGCGCCAGGACGCCGTGCGCGCCGTGCGCGTCGACCTCGCCATGCGTGCGCTCGTGGCGGCCGAGCATCTGGAGGCGACACCGGAAGAGATCGACGAAGAACTCGAACGCACCGCGGCGGCGATGGGCGTTGAGGCCGATCTACTGCGAGACAATCTTCGCGACTCCGGTCGTGTCGTCAGTTTCACTGCCGAGGTCTCGAAGATGAAAGCGGCGAAGTGGTTGAGTGAGAACGTGACCTACGTCGACCCCGACGGCGCCGAGATCGACCCCGCGCTGCTGCGCGCCGACCAGTCCGACGAAGGCGACGGCTCGGCTGACGAGTCCGATGAAATGGACGCCGGCACCGACGAAGTGACACAACCTGACGCCTAAGGTGAGTGGGTGAACGAATACTTCAGAGCTCAGAATTACCTCGTCCCGACGGTCGTCGAGTCGTCAAACCGGGGCGAGCGCGCCTACGACCTCTATAGCCGACTGCTGCGCGAGCGCATCATCTTCCTCGGCACGCCGATCGACGACACGATCGCCAACTTGATCTGCGCCCAGATGCTCTTCCTTGAGTCCGAGGACCCCGATAAGGACATCAACCTCTATATCAACTCGCCCGGTGGTGATATCACGGGGCTACTCGCGGTCTACGACACGATGAAGTACATCAAGCCGGCCGTCTCGACGTTCTGCTTCGGCCAGGCCGCGTCGGCCGCCGCGGTGCTGTTGGGCGCGGGCGCCAAGGGGAAGCGATTCGCCCTGCCGCACGCGAGGGTGCTGTTGCACCAGCCCTGGGGCGGCGTCGGGGGACAGGCCTCGGACATCGAGATCCAGGCCCGCGAGATCTTGCGCATGAAGGATATGTTGAACGACATGCTCGCCCAGGACACCGGCCAGTCCGCGGAACGCATCTCGAAAGACACCGACCGAGACTTCATCATCAGCGCCACCGAAGCGGTGGAATACGGACTGATTGACGAAGTAATCACGGCGCGGCCGTAGGTACCGAGATTTGACGATGCCGCCTCGTAGGATGGTCGCGGCGGAGGTCGTGTCGGAGGAATAAGTGGCGAAGTTCGGTGAAAGCAATGACCTTATTAAGTGCAGCTTCTGCGCGAAGGGTCAAAAGCAGGTAAAGAAGCTCATCGCGGGACCCAGCGTGTACATCTGCGACGAGTGCATCGACCTGTGCAACGACATCATCGCCGACGAGTTCGGCGACCGACCCGAGTTCGTCCTCGACGACCTGCCGACGCCGCGCGAGATCTCCGCGTTCCTCGACGAGTTCGTCATCGGCCAGATCGAAGCCAAGAAGATCCTCGCGGTCGCCGTCTATAACCACTACAAGCGAATCCAGACCGGTCCACTCCACGAGGACGACGTCGAGGTCGCCAAATCGAACGTCTTGCTCCTCGGTCCGACCGGGTGCGGCAAGACCTTCCTCGCCCAGACGTTGGCCCGAATGCTCAACGTGCCCTTCGCGATCGCCGACGCCACCGCGCTCACCGAGGCCGGGTACGTCGGTGAGGACGTCGAGAACATACTCCTGAAGCTGCTATCGGCGGCCGACTTCGACGTCAAGCGGGCCGAACGCGGCATCATCTACATCGACGAGATCGACAAGATCGCGCGCAAGGCGGAGAACCCTTCGATTACCCGCGACGTGTCGGGCGAAGGGGTGCAACAGGCGCTGCTGAAGATCTTGGAGGGCACGGTCGCGAGCGTGCCGCCTCAGGGCGGACGCAAGCACCCGCACCAAGAGTTCATCACCATCGACACTGCCAACATCCTGTTCATCGTCGGCGGTGCCTTCGCCGGACTCGAGGAGATTATCGAACGTCGCCTCGGTACGAAGTCGATGGGCTTCAACCAACCGATCGAATCCAAGCGCAAGGGCGACATCGAACTCTTTCGCCACGCGTTGCCCGAAGACCTCGTGAAGTTCGGGCTCATTCCCGAGTTCATCGGGCGTCTGCCGATCGTGAGCGCCGTCCAACAACTCGACCGCGCCATGTTGATCCGGGTGTTGACCGAACCGAAGAACTCACTGGTCAAGCAGTTCCAACAGGTCCTCGCGATGGATGGCGTTGAGTTGGTTATCGAAGGGGACGCACTCGAGGCGATCGCCGACCTCGCGCTGGAGCGCGGCACGGGCGCGCGCGGACTTCGCTCTATCCTCGAAGCCGTCTTGCTGGAGGCCATGTTCGACGTGCCCGGACGCACCGACGTGGTGCGCTGCGTGGTCAACGCCGATTCGGTGCGCGACAAGGTCGCGCCGGAATACGAATTGCGAAAGGCGACGCGCACCCGTCGCGCGAGCTAACGCGTGCGCTTCACGTCGTACGTCGACGCGCTGACCTGGCTCGAGCTACACGTCGACTACGAACGTGTCGCGCCGAACCGACGCGAGATACCGACCCTGCAGCCGATCCTCGACACGTTGGCGATGTTCGCTGATCCCCAGCGCGACTACCCCTCGATCCACGTCACCGGCACGAACGGCAAGGGCACGACGACCACTCTGGCCAGTGCGCTGTTGAGTGCGACGGGCCTGCGTGTCGGTGCCTTCACCAGTCCTGACCTGCACGCCGTCAACGAACGCATCGCCGTGAACTCCGAACCGGTCGATGACGAAACGTTCGTCGCACTCTTGCAACGGTTGGCCGACGTCGAGTCGGTGAGCGGCATCGCACTCACGCGTTTCGAACTGTTGACCGCGGCGGCGTTCCTGCACTTCTCGGACGAGGGCGTCGACGTCGCGGTCATCGAAGTCGGACTCGGCGGCACGTGGGACTCGACGAACGTCATCGACGGCGTCGTTGCGGTACTCACCAACGTCGACCTCGATCACACCGCGGTGCTCGGTCCCACGATCGCGGCGATCGCGAGTGACAAGGTCGGCATCTTTCGCGCCGACGCGATCGCCGTCGTGGCGACGACGAACGCCGTCGTCGTTGAGATCGCCAAGCGACGGGCCGGCGAACTCGGCGCCGAACTGTGGTTGCTCGACGAATCGTTTGCCCTTGAACAGAACGAACTCGCCGTGGGCGGGCGCGCCATCACGCTGCGAACGCCGTTCGCGCACTACGACGACGTCCTGGTGTCGCTCCACGGCATCCATCAGGGCGTCAACGCCGCGACCGCCATCGTCGCGGTGGAGGCGTTCCTCGGGCGCGAACTGGGCGAGGCAGTCGTCACGCCAACGTTGGCGAAAGCCCGCATGCCGGGACGCATGGAGCTCATCTCACGAAAGCCGATGATCGTCATCGACGGCGCGCACAATCCCGCCGGCGTGAAGGCACTCGTCGCGACGCTCGATGGTGCGTTCCACGTTACGGGTGAGCGACGTTGCGTGCTCGGCATGCTGAGCGGGCGCAACGTCGACGACATGGTCGAACCGCTCGTCGCGCTCGGCTTCACCGAGTTCCACTGTTGCGCGCCGCTCTCGCCACGCGCCGTGTCGGCGAGTGAGGTCGCCGACACCGTGCGACGACACGGTGGAATCGCGTACGAGCACCCGAGTGGTGTCGCGGCGTTGGCGCACGCGCGCGAACGTTCGACCGACGAAGACCTCATCATCGTCGCCGGCAGTCTGTACCTCGTGGCCGAGGTACGCGGCGAAGTCCTGCGGGTGCGCTCTCGCCACCTGACCTAGCGACTGTTAGATTGCTTCGTCGTGGATAGAACGTTCTTCATGGTGAAGCCAGACGGCGTGGAGCGCGGACTCGTCGGCGAGATCATCGGTCGACTCGAGTCGAAGCAGTTGCGCCTCGTCGCCGCCGAACTGCGCACCATCGACCTCGCGACGGCCGAACGTCACTACGTCGAACACCACGGCAAGCCGTACTACGACAAGCTCGTCGAGTTCATCACGCAGGGCCCGTCGCTCGTGACCATCGTGGAGGGTCCCGAAGAGACATGGCAGGTCGTGCGCGGACTCATGGGCGTGACGAACGCGAAGGACGCCGTACCGGGAACGATTCGCGGTGACCTCGCGATCGGACATCGTGAGAATCTCGTGCACGGTTCTGATTCGACGGCGTCTGCGCAACGAGAGATTGAAATCTTCTTCCCTCATCTGGCCTAACGACGTTTTCTGGACTCCGTTACGTCTCGTGTCCTAGCCTTGTGGGCGAAGAGGACGTCGTCGTCACTACTTAAAGGGTCTTTATGGTTGATAGTCGTTTCTCACTTTTGGGTCGTGACATGGCGGTCGACCTGGGCACCGCGAACACCCTGGTCTACGTCCGGGGCCGCGGCATCGTCCTGAACGAGCCGTCGGTCGTCGCCGTCGACGTCAAGGACGGCAAGCCCCTCGCGGTCGGCGCCGAGGCCAAGCGAATGATCGGACGTACCCCGAGCAACATCCAAGCCATCCGTCCGCTCAAGGACGGGGTCATTGCGGACTTCGAGATCTGCGAGAAGATGCTGCGCTACTTCATCCACCGCGTGCACCAACGCCGCTTCGCGAAACCGCGCATGGTCATCTGCGTGCCGTCGGGCATCACCGGAGTCGAACAGCGCGCCGTCATGGAAGCGGCGGAGTTCGCGGGCGCGCGCAAGGCCTACATCATCGAAGAGCCGATGGCCGCCGCGATCGGCGCCGGACTGCCGATCCACGAACCGACCGGGAACATGGTCGTGGACATCGGCGGTGGCACGACCGAGGTCGCGGTCATCTCACTCGGTGGCATCGTCACGAGTCAGTCGATCCGCGTGGGTGGTGACGAACTCGACGAAGCGCTCATCGCGTACGTGAAGAAAGAGTTCCAGTTGGCGCTCGGTGAACGAACGGCCGAGGAGATCAAGATCCAACTCGGCTCGGCCTACCCGCTCGAAGAGGAGTTGCGCGCCGAGATTCGTGGTCGTGACCTCGTGACCGGCCTGCCCAAGACCGTCATCATCTCGACGGAACAGATCCGAAAGGCGATGGAGGAGCCGGTCCAGGCGATCGTGGACGCCGTGAAGGTGACGCTCGACCGGACCCCGCCCGAACTCTCGTCGGACTTGATGGAACAGGGCATCGTCTTGACCGGTGGCGGCGCGTTGCTCGCGGGTATCGCGGCGCGACTCGAGTACGAGACGAATATGCCGATCATCGTGGCGAACGATCCCCTCAACTGCGTGGCGTTAGGAAGCGGCATGTGCCTCGAAGAACTCGACGTCTTCGCGCGCATGTTGAAGACCAGTCCCACGCGCTAACTCGTGGCCACCGATCGGACGAGGCGACGAACCTGGACGATCGGCGCCACCGTCTCGGTCATACTCGTCGTGCTCTACCTGAGCGGCGGCGTGGTCTCGGGGCTGCGTTCGGCGGCCAACCTGGTGACCGCACCCTTCAGTTGGGCGGTGAATGAGATCGCCCGGCCCGTGGGCCACATGTTCGCCGGGGCCATCAACTACAGCGACGTCGTGGCCCAGAACCAGAAACTCCGCTACGAGCTCGGTCGGGCCGAACTCAAGGCGAACGAGACCTGGGCGGAGAACCGACAGCTGGTGCAACTGAGCACCCAACTCGACGTGCCCTTCGTCGGTTCGCTCACCACGGTCGCGGCCCAGGTGACCGCGCTGTCACCGACGAACTTCGCCGCGACGGTCGATATCTCCAAGGGGCGCAACAGTGGCATCCTGGCCGGCATGCCGGTCGTCGCCAACGGGGGACTGGTGGGCACGGTGATCCAAACGACGCCCGACGGCGCCACCGTTCGCCTGATCACGGATGTGAAATCTCTGATCGGCGTCACCTTCGGCACGGGCAAGACGTCGCTGGTCGTGAGCGGCCAGGGTGTCAACAACGGTCTCGGTGCCTCGTCGGTGCCGCTGACGTCCTCGGTGCGATCGGGCACGATGCTCGAGACGAACGGCCTGGACGGCGGGCTCTATCCGCCCGGTCTCCCGGTCGCGCGCGTCACCAAGGTGACCCTCACGCCCGGCGCGGCGACCTACAACCTCTCGCTGCACCCGTTGGCGGACCTGCGCAACGTCGACTACCTCGACGTCGTCCTCTGGGAGCCGTCGACGTGACGCGTGCGCTGATCCCGGTCACGGTGGTCACCATGTTTATCGTCGGCGTCCAGCTCTCGGTATTTTCGACGTGGCGTTTCGCGGGGGTCGTGTTCATGCTGGTGTGGCTCTGGCCGTTCGCGCTCGGCCTCGCGGGCTACACGACGGTATCGATCTGGGCGGCCGTCGTGGGCGGCGTCTTCTTCGACACGCACGCTACGACGCCCTTCGGCCTCACCGCGATGGTGGGCGTCGTCCTCGCCTACGGGGCGTCGCGACTCGGGAAAGAAGGCGTCGGTGACTTGGACTCCGCGGCCTGGTGGGTCACGCCGGTCCTGGCGGCCGCGGCCGGTGCAGCGGCGCCGGTCATCTACACCCTGGGCGGCGTCGGCGTCTTGAACTTCTCGCTGTGGCACGGCAGTCTCTTGAACTCGATGGTCGTCAACGCCCTCGCGTTCTTCGTACTGGCTCGACCGGTCTCGCGTCTGGCGCGACTCGTCGGCCGCGACGGAGTGCGGGTGCGGCGATGAAGGGCTCGTGGCGCGATCGACCGTCGGGGTCGCGGTTCTCTCGACTGTGGCGACCCTGGACGTCGCTGCACCCCTTCCGAGGTAAGGGCCGGTCGATCAACGAACCGAAGCCAGTCGGCATACGTGACCTCGTCGCCGCGCCGGGAGACGTGAAACTCCGTCCCGAACGACGCTGGTACGTGATCGGGGGATTCTTCCTCCTGCTCTTCTTGTTGCTCGTCGGCCGGCTGTACGTGTTGCAGATCAAGGACTACAAACAGTCCGAAGCCGAGGTCGCACAGAACACGACTCGCACGGTCTCGATACCGGCGTCGAGGGGACTGATCCTCGATCGCACCGGCGCGCCGCTGGTCACGAACGTGACGACCGTCGAGATCCGTCTCTCACGCGCCGAAGCGGAGTTGAACCCGTCGATCGAAGGCACGCTGGCGTCGTTGACGGGACTCAAGGTCAGTCAGATCGCGAGCGACCTCGCCGACCCGGCCTACGACCCGTACCAACCGGCGCCGATCCTCGCCAACGCGCCCGCCAACCTCGTGCAGTTCATCAAGCTGCACCCGGCTGAGTTCCCGGGCGTCTCGGTCCTCGACGTCTCACAGCGCACGTACCCGCTCGGCGGCAGCGTCGGATCCCAGGTCCTGGGCTACGTCGGACCGGTCAGTGAGAACGAGGCCGGTAAGACCGGTATCGAGTCGTTCTACGAGAAGTATCTGCGCGGCCACAATGGCTCGAGCAAAATTGAGGTCGGCGCGCTCGGCAACGTGATCGGCACCGTCGAGACGACCCAACCCGAGGTCGGCGACTCGGTGGTCTTGAACATCGACGGGGGCCTGCAAAAGGCGCTGGACGGGATCCTGAAGGCCGACATCCTGCACGACCGCACGGTGCCCGATCCGCGATCGGGACTACTGCCGCAGGCGATCAACGGCGCGGCGCTCGTGTTGGACCCGAACGACGGCGCGGTGCTCGCCATGTCGAGCTACCCGTCGTACAACCTCAAGTCCTTCGTCAACGGCCTCACCGAGGCGCAGTTCAAAGACCTCATTCACGAGGGCGCGTTCAACAACTACGCGATCCAGGGCATGTACACCCCGGGCAGCACGTTCAAACTGGTCACGGCGACGGCGGAACTGCAGACCGGCATCCTCTCGCCGGACGTCTACGTCGACGACACGGGCAGCTTCAAGGTCCCGGGCTGTCACTCGAACCCGAGGGGCTGTGTCTTCCACGACGACGAGACGACCGGTAACGGCGAGGTCGATCTTCCGCTCGCGCTCACCAAGTCCTCGGACTACTACTTCTATAACTTGGGCTACCTCTTCTGGTCCCAACAGGCCAAGTACGGCCAGACGCCGATCCAGAACGTGGCACACGAGTACGGCATCGACCAGTACACCGACATCGACCTGCCCGACGAGGTCGAGGGCCGCGTCGACTCACCCGAAGTCCGCCGGGAACTCCACGCCGAATCGCCGAAGAACTTCCCGGACGTCAGTTGGTACACCGGCGACAACATCGAGATGGCCTTCGGCCAGGGGACGACCGCGTTGACGCCGCTCGCGCTCGCGAACGCCTACGCCACGTTCGCCAACGGCGGAACGCGCTACGCCCCGGAAGTGGCCGCTGCGATCGTGAACGCCCACGGCCAGACCGTCATCCGCTACGGTCCGCGCGTCCTCGCGCACGTGAGTCTGCCGCCGCGCGTGCGCAACCCGATCCTGCAGGGACTCGAAGGCGTCGTCATGAGCCCCGAGGGCACGGCCTACCTGCCGTTCAAGCAGAACATCGACTTCTCGCTCGCCGCGTTCCCGATCGCCGGCAAGACCGGCACGGCGACCAACGGCGGGCAGGGCATCGAGCCGAACTCGTGGTTCGTCGGCTTCGGCCCGGTGGGGCATCCGGAGTACGTCGTCCTGTGCGTGATCGACGAGGGCGGCTACGGCGCCGATGCCGCCGCGCCGGTGGTCGCGCGGACGTTCAACTATCTCGTGGCGCACCCGATCCGACCGATCAAGTTGGGCCATATCTTGACGCCACCCACGACGACGACCACCGTGGCGAAAGGCACGACCACGACGACGACGCCGTCGACCACCACGACGCTTCACAGATAGCCGAACGTCGCGACCGACACCGGTCGTCCCCGATTTGGGCACGAACCGTCGAAAATGAATGGTTGAGCGAATACCGGCGGCGAAAAGATACATGTATCGTCACGTCAGGGGGCGGTGCCGCCTCTTCTCGTCATGAAGACCGGAAGAATTATGGGCGAAGTAGACAATACGGCGGTGAGTTTCGCCCGATTGAACCTCACGTAACTCGGTCATGGGTCCTCTCGACGTCGACCGGCCCACTTCACGCGAGACGTCTGGCGGGGTCGACCGGAATCCGCTCTTTGGTTCGAGAGCTCGCGGTGCGAATCGCGCGTGGGTCGAGCCGGCGAGGAGTCGTCGCTCGCGACGCGCCGGTATCTCGGCACTGAGCGTGGTCTTGTGTTGCGGGGCCGTGCTCGTCAACGGGTCCTCCGGTGCAGCGCTACGGGCGTCGGGACCCGCTCGATCGATGATCGTCATACTGCGAGATCAAAATCTCTCACTCGCACCGCGTTCTGCGGCACGTGACCGCGCACTGCGGACCGAGCAGGCGCCGATACTCAGGTCGCTGCGCGAGAGCGGGGCAACGCACATTTCGACGTTGAGCGTGATCAATGCGGTGGTGGCAAAAATGTCACCCGCGGAAGCGAGAACGTTAGCGGCCGATTCCGCGGTCTCTCATGTGCTCGCCAACGCCGTCATACCCGGTCCTACTCCGAACGCCAGCGCCGTCCCTTCCGACTTCGGCGCCAAGGTAGTCCACAATCCCACGTCGAAGGTAACGGCGAACGCAACGTGCGGAACTGCACAGAACCCCCAGTTGAATCCTGAGGCGCTCACCAATATCAACGCCACGCCCGCCGAGTTGGGTAACAACGACGGTTCGGGCGTGACGGTGGCGATCCTCGCTGACGGACTCGACACCGCCAATCCCGACTTGCAGCGCAACGAGGACTACGGGACACCGGGCGAGCCGGTCGTGAAGGAGTACGACTTCTCGAGCGACGGACCCGGTGGTCCGTCCCCGGGCGGCGAATCATTCGGCGACGCCAGTTCCATCGTGGCCCAAGGCAACGCGGTCTACGACCTCTCCAAGTTCGTCTCATCGGCGCACCCGTTGCCGTCCGGTTGTGACATCAAGATCGTCGGCGTCGCGCCCGGTGCCGACCTTGAAGCGTTGAAGGTGTTCGCGACGAACAACGACACCACCGAGTCGGGATTCCTCCAGGCGATCAACTTCGCCGTCACGAGCGGCGCCAAGGTCATTAATGAGTCGTTCTCGTCGACGAGTTTCCCCGATACCACACTCGACGTCACTCGTGAGGCCAACGACGCGGCCGTCGCGGCGGGCGTCACCGTCGTGGTCGGTTCCGGCGACGCGGGTAGTGACAGCACCATCGGCTCACCGGCATCCGATCCCGACGTCATCAGCGTCGGCGCGACGACGTCGTTTCGCCTTTACGCACAGTTGACCTACGGCGGCATCAACGATCCCAATGCCAGCGGGGCCTACGTCGACAACAATGTCTCGAGTCTCTCTTCGGGCGGCTATACGCAGGCCGGCAACACCCTCGACCTCGTGGCCCCGGGCGACCTCAACTGGGCGCTGTGCACCGCCAACGATCTGTACGCGGACTGCATCAATGAGAACGACGGGGAGGACTCACCGATTCAACTCTTTGGCGGCACGAGCGAGGCGGCCCCGTTCGTCTCGGGAGCCGCGGCCGACGTGATACAGGCCTACGCCTCGACACACGAAGGCAATGACCCCACACCGGCGTTGGTCAAGCAGATCCTCATGAGCACGGCCACTGATATCGATGCGCCCGCAACGGAGCAGGGCGCCGGACTCCTGAACGTTCTCGCCGCGGTGAAGGAGGCCCGATCGATCGGCGGTGGTGGCAACGACAACGCGAACGCGTCCGGCGGGGGTCTGCTCCTTAACCCCGGACAGATCAACGTGATCCAGGACCCGGGCGCCACTTCGAACCCATCGATCCACGTCACCAACACCGGGGCCGATCCGGTCACGGTGAACCTTTCGACCAGGGCGCTCGCGTCGACGCCGATCGCCTCCCAGACGGGTAGCTTCTGCCTACAACCCGGAACGCCGACGCCGGCGTGTCCCGCGAACACCGGGTCGTTCCCCATATGGAGCGGCGTCAACGACACGTATCAGGATGAGCATTTCAGCGTCCCCGCGACGACGGGACCGTCGCGCCTCGTCTTCGCGGCCGCTCATCCCTACACCGGTCACGACTCGGAGTTCAACTTCGCACTCCTCGAGCCCAACGGGACCTACGCCGCCTACTCAATCCCGCAGGGAGTCGGTGACTACGGTGAGGTCGAGGTGACCAATCCGCCCTCTGGGAGGTGGACCGCGGTCTTCTTCACCGAGGGTGACGACATCGGCTCGAGCGGCGTCGTACGGTGGAGCGTCAGCACCCTGTCCTACGTCCCCGGCGGCACCATCGTTCCGTCGTCCTTGACGATTGCACCCGGACAGACGGGCGTCGCGCAACTCACGCTCACGAGCTCGAACGTCTCGGGCGACGCCAGTCAGTCCATCGTCGTCGAAAGTCCCTACGGCACGACGACGGTGCCGGTGACGGTGCGCACGACGCTTGACCTCGGACCCGACGGCGCGACCTTCAGTGGCGTGATCACCGGCGGTAACGGTCGCGGCGCTCAGGCCGCGACGAACACGTACGCCTTTGACGTGCCGTCGGGTCAGAGCGACCTCGACGTGAGTGTGGCCCTGGCCAACGACCCGCACGACACCTTCGTCGCCGACCTGGTCGACCCGAACGGTCAGACCGAAAGTTATTCGACGAACGCGGTGCGTGACTATCAACACGGGACCGTGACGGCTAGTCGGACGGCGGACCTCTACGTGGTGAATCCGATCGACGGGCGATGGGAGCTCGTCGTCGAGTGGCTCAATCCCGTCTCTGGTCTTGAACTCACCGAACCCTTTTCGGGCACGATTGCGTTTAATAAGGTGAATATCACGAGTAACTTGCCGAACGGCAACGCGACGATCAAGTCCAACGGCACGCGGTCCTACTACGTGGACGTCACCAACACGGGCAACGCGTTCGAGGCGTTCTACGTCGATCCCCGTTTGGACCACGACGAGACGGTCAACCTGTTGGACCAGAACTTTCCGCCGGTGGCGACGAATGTGTCGCTGCCGCTGTTCGCGGGCATTCTCTTCCCGTACTTCGCCGTACCGTCACAAACGACGCAGCTCCAGGCGAGTATCACCGGCACTGCTCCAGTGACCTTCGATCTCGAGTACTTCCAGGGTGACCCCGACGTCACACCCGGCGTCAACGACGGCTCCACGACGTCGGGTTCGATTCAGGGGGACAACGCCAGCGTGACGCTCAGCGCACCGGAAATATCGTCAGGGTTTTGGCTGCTCAACCCCGAAGAGATCGGACCCTACCCGGCCGCGGGTGCGCCCGCGGTCACGGCGAGCGCGACCCTCAGCGCGGTCACGCAGGCCTTCGACCCGTGGATGACGAGTACCACCGGCGACCTGTGGTCAGAGATCAACGGACTGTCGAACGGCTTCACGCCCACCTACCTGGCTCCCGGGGCTTCGACCACCATCGTGGTCACCATCGCCCCGACCGGGCCGCCGGGGTCCACGGTCTCCGGCACGCTCTACGTCGACGACTACGCACTGGGCAACGAGTTCTTCGACGGCCCGGTGGAATCAGACGAACTCGCGGCGATTCCCTACGGCTACACCGTGTCGCCCTAGGGCACGTAGCACGAACACGACGTCGTGACGCTCAAGTAGTTCGAATCGTTGTTCGTGACGTTTCGGCGAGTAACCTGATGGGGTTGGGCGATTCTGTACAGACTGTGCAGGGCGCGAAAAGAACGCAGCAGTTGCGCGGTGCAGTCGCACTCCGCTCCTGCAGGCATTGAGGACTCTACGTGGTGTACGGCAGTGAATTGACTCTCTTCCTGACTGGGATAGTCGCTCTCGTGTTGACCCGTCACGCCACGATCACCAACACCCACGTCGCCCGTTTTTCCGGGCGCCTTTCCATCCCCGTAAGCGCGGCGCACTGCGCCCCCCTACCTAAGAACTCAAGGAGTACCCGTCGTGAGCGACGAAACCAACACTCAACCCGCATCGCCACCTAGCCCCAGGATCGGCGACACTCGACCAGCCCCCCAAATTGGCGACACGCGGCCACTCGCCGCGCCCTCCGGTAACGGTCAGGCCCCCGCTCGACCGAGCCCGGGCCAGGGACCGAACCAAGGACAGGGCCAAGGCGGCGGCAACCGCCGCCGACGCGGCGGTCGTGGACGAGGCGGCCAGGGCGGTCAGACCCGCACCCCGAATCGCTCCTTCGACTCACCGGTCGAGGCCTCCGCACCCGAAGCCGCGGGCGACGAGAGCGCGGCCGGACGCGGACGCAACAAGCGCCGTCGCGGTGGTGAACGCCGTACGCGCGCGCAGGGTCGTTACCTCATGTGCGTGCACTCCACGCCCGAGGCGACGCACATCGCCACGCTCGAAGGCCGCACGATGGTCGAGTACACCGTCGCCAAGGCCGCCGACGAGACCAACCAGATCGACGGCAACATCTACGTCGGACGAATCCAGAACGTCTTGCCCGGCATGGAACTCGCCTTCGTCGACATCGGTATCCCGAAAAACGCCGTGCTCTATCGGGGTGACATCTCCTTCGACATGGACGACGTCGAGGGGACGTCCTCCAACGACAAGCGCATCGAACAGATGATCAAGTCGGGCCAGACGATCATCTGCCAGGTCACCAAGAACGCGATCGGGGCCAAGGGGGCGCGCCTCACCCAGGAGGTGTCGCTCCCGGGACGATTCGCCGTGCTCGTACCGAACTCGAGCACGATCGGCATCTCCAAGCGCCTACCCGACGGTGAGCGCCGTCGCCTGCGCAAGATCATCGACGACGTCAAACCGGAGCGACACGGCATCATCATCCGCACCGCCGCCGAAGGCGTCACCGCGGACGACCTCGCGCGTGACGTGAGCTCACTGGCCGAGAAGTGGGCGGCCATCGAAGCCGAGGTCGCCAAGTCGAATCAGCCGCGACTGGTCTACCGCGACCTCGACCTCGCGGTGCGCGTACTGCGCGAGGAGTTGAACGACGACTACCGCGGTGTGCTCATCGACGACCAGGACCTGTACGAGAAGGTCCGCGAGTACGTGATGGCGGTCAACCCGGAGTTGGCCGACCGCATCGAGTTCTACGACCGAACCAATGAAGAGTTACCGCTCTTCGAGCGCTACTTCGTCCACGAACAGCTGCACCGGGCCCTCGACCGCAAGGTCTTCCTGCCCTCGGGTGGGTCACTCATCATCGAGCGCACCGAGGCGCTCACGGTCGTGGACGTCAACACCGGCAAGAACGTCGGCACGACGAACTTGGAGGAGACCGTCTTTCGCAACAACCTCGAAGCGGCCGAAGAGGTGGCGCGCCAGTTGCGTCTGCGCGACATCGGCGGCATCATCGTGATCGACTTCATCGACATGGAGTCCAAGGTGAACCGCGAGGCCGTCGCCTCGGCGTTGCGCCAGGCCCTCTCGCGTGACAAGACCCGCACCCAGGTCTTTGACATCTCGGAACTCGGGCTCGTCGAGATGACGCGCAAGCGCGTCAACGAGGGACTGCTGGAGTCCGTGTCGAAGATCTGCACGGTCTGTGACGGACGCGGATTCGTCGTCGAGACCGGCCTGTAGGGATCGGGCTCGGCGCCACATCGGCTACTATTGAATCCCTATGTACGCCGTTATCCGAGTAGGCACATCCCAAGAGCGCGTCACCGAGGGCCAGGTCGTCCGCGTTGACCTGCGCCCGGAAGAGGACGGCGCCGAGATCCAGTTCGAGCCCGTGTTGTTGGTCGACGGCGACTCCGTCGTGGCCGGCCCGGCCCTGCGCGGCGCGACCGTGACGGGCACGATCCTCGGCGAGGAGAAGGGCCCGAAGATTCGCGCCCTCACCTACAAGGCGAAGTCGATCCAGCGCAAGCGCTGGGGACACCGCCAGCACTACACGAGCGTCGAGATCACCAAGATCTCGCCCAAGGCTTAGGAGTCTCATGTCAAAGACCAAAGGCGGCGGTTCGACCAGGAACGGCCGCGACTCCAACGCCCAACGCTTGGGCGTCAAAACATTTGACGGAACGGTTGTAAAGACAGGCAGCATCATCATGCGCCAACGCGGAACCCAGTTCCACCCCGGACGCAACGTCGGCATCGGCAAGGATGACACCCTGTTCGCGCTCGCTGAAGGAACCGTGAAATTCGGCTACCGAGGCGGCAGAAAACTGGTTGACGTTCTCGTCGGCTGAGTTTTCCTCCTAAATCAAGAAACCCCCCGGGCTTGTCCCGGGGGGTTTCTTGATTCGATCGAGAACTACGCGCTCTTGACTGCCTTTTTGAAGGTGGAGCCAATGGAAACCTTTGGAGCATTGGAAGCCTTCACCTGAATGGCTTCGCCAGTCTGGGGATTACGGGCCGTGCGGGCCTTGCGGGCAACACGCTCGAATGAAAGGAAGCCCGACAGAACAATCTTCTCACCCTTTGAAACATTCGACACCACAACGTCTTCCAGGGCCTTGAGGACCTCAGCTACCGTGTTCTTGTTTGCGCCGCTTTCGGCAACAATCGCATCTACCAACTCGGCCTTGTTCACCGGTCGACTCCTTACTCTTCGTTGAAACGGACTGGGAGTGTTCCCAGCAACCGGAGCCATCTTTACGCAAAACGAGGGAAATATTGGGATTTCCCACAAGATTTAGCCGTTTCTCACGTTTTCGAAATTCCAAAAATACTGATCAGCGGCTATTTCCAAGTTTCGTCTGTAACGGATTCGTAATGTTGGCGCCGTCGTTGCCGCTCCAAAACCCTGCGAATTACTGCAAATCGAGGCGTTTGACTCCCGCGACCACGTCGAGGCGGTGACCCTCGCACGTCGACACCGTGACCGTAAAGTGGCGACGTGACGATGGCCTGTGCCGAGTGTGGCTGCAAGGTGGCGCGCGGTGTTCGAGTCGTCGCGTGTGACGCGGACGACTGCTGTTGCGCGCAGTTGCCGCTGGAAACGATCGAGATGCTCGCCGCGCAGGTCCGCAGCGCCATGGAAGCCCTGGATATCACGGCAATGGGCGAACTACTCGCGCCGAACGCGCGCTGGGGTGCGCCCGAACAGGACGTGCCGACGTGTCGAAACGCCCAACAGATCCTCGCCTGGTACGAAATGGCGAGGGAGCGGGGCATCAGCGCCGACGTCACCAACGTCGAGGTGATCGACGACAACATCGTCGTGGCCCTGACGGTGCACTCCACCGATGAGCACGCGACGCACACCACCGCCCAGAAGCGGTGGCAGGTACTCAGTGTCGAAGACGGCCGCATCGCCGAGATCCGCGGTTACGAAAAGCGAAGCGACGCAACGACGTTCGCGGCCGCCGGTGTCTCGAACTGGAGGACCTGACTGCACCACGCGCGACGGGCGACGACTCGCCACGAGATGGACAAACTTGAGCGAGTCGTAGGATTACGCGGTGTCCACCTTCGTCGATTTCGCACAGTTGCACGCCAAAGCGGGCGACGGCGGGGCGGGCTGCGTCAGTTTCCGGCGTGAAGCGCACGTCGCCAAGGGCGGTCCCGACGGGGGCGACGGCGGCAAGGGTGGCGACGTCTGGATCGTGACCGACCACAACCAGGCCTCGCTCCTCGGCTTTCGCGACCATCCGTTTCGACGCGCGACCGACGGTCAGCACGGCACGTCGAAGCGTCAACACGGTTCGCGCGGTAAGGATCAAGTCGTCATCGTGCCGGTCGGGACCATGGTCTACAGTCGCGAGGGCGAACTGCTCGTCGACCTGAACGGCCCGGGGGATCGATGGCTCGCCGCCGAGGGAGGACTCGGTGGGCAGGGGAATAACCGTTTCCTCTCGAACAGTCGACGCGCGCCGGCCTTCGCCGAGCAGGGTGAGCTGGGTCAGGAGAACTGGTTCAACCTCGAGTTGAAGTTGCAGGCCGACGTCGCTCTCATTGGATTCCCCAACGTCGGCAAGTCGACGTTGATCGCGCGCGTCTCGGCGGCGCGACCGAAGATCGCGGACTACCCCTTCACGACCCTGGTGCCGAACCTCGGCGTCGTGCGCGTCGGGGAACGAACGGGGCGCCCGAGTGACGCCACCGAGTTCGTGATGGCCGACATCCCGGGACTGATCGAAGGTGCGGCCGAGGGCCGAGGTCTCGGTCACGACTTCTTGCGTCACGTCGAACGCGCGCGCGTGCTCTGCGTCCTGCTCGACCTCTCGGAGTTGGCGCCCCTGGCGCCGCAGGAACAGTTGGCGATCTTGATCCGCGAACTCGGTGATTACCAAGCGGACCTGTTGGATCGACCGCGAATGATCGTGGGATCCAAGGGTGACGCCGCCGCCTACGAGATGCCCGAGGTCCTCACGATCTCATCGGTCACCGGTGAAGGCATTGACCAACTGCTCGGACGTCTGGCCGCGCTCGTGGTCGACGTGCGACGCGAAGAGATCGAACGCATTGAACACGAAGTCGTCGTGCACAAGCCGTTGCCCGATGAGATCACGGTCGAGCGCGCGGGACCGAACGCGTGGGTCGTCGACGGTCGACCGGCAATACGCGCCGTGCGATTCCAAGACCTGACCGACGACGAAGCGCTCGCGGAGATCGTGCGGCGCCTGCGTGCGCTTGGCGTGGACCGGATGCTCACGCGCGCCGGTGTTCGCGACGGCGACGTCGTCACCATCGGACCTCTGTCCTTTGAGTGGTGGCGCGACGAGGTGAGCGCCGGTCTGGACCGCGGCGACCACCACCGCGCGTCGCGTCGCGAGCGGTTGGCGCGGCACGGACGACTGGACCTGGGAGACGGCGATTCCGACGCGTAGTCTCGTCGTCAAGATTGGCACCTCGTCGGTGACCAACGACGCGGGTGGCGTCGCCCACGACGCACTGGCGAACGTCGCACGCGACGTCGTCGCGTTGCGCGAGGACGGGTGGACCGTGGTCGTCGTCACGTCCGGGGCGATCACCGCGGGGTGGTCCGAGGTCGGCGGCGGTCGCCCTCGGCCGTCGGACAGCGTCTCGCTCCAGGCGGTGTCGGCGGTCGGTCAACCACTTTTGATGCACGCGTGGCGCGACGCCTTCGCCGCGGTCGGCGCCCACGTCGGCCAGGTCCTGCTCGCGCCTCTGGACTTCTCGCATCGCGGTCAGTACCTGCACGCGAGGGGGACGCTCGAGGCGTTGCACTCGCTCCACGTGGTGCCAATCGTCAATGAGAACGACGCGGTGGCGGACGAAGAGATCCGTTTCGGCGACAACGACCGGTTGGCGGCCCTGGTGGCCAACCTCGTCGGTGCCTCGCACCTCGTGCTCCTGACCGACACCGACGGCCTCTTGACCGCCGATCCGCGGCTGGACCCGACGGCGACCCTGATCGAAGAGGTGACGGCGTTCGACGCCGAACTCCTCGACGTCGCCGGCATGAGTCGTTCCGGCGTCGGCAGCGGTGGCATGGCGTCCAAGCTCGCGGCCGCGCGAATGGCGACGTGGTCGGGTATCACGACCGTCATCGCTCCGGCGCACGCCTCGAATGCGCTGGTACACGCGCTCGAGGACACGCCGGGATTCGGCACGACGTTTCGTCCCCGCGCTGAACGCCTCTCGGCGCGCAAGTCGTGGATCGCCTTCGCCGTCGCGAGTCGAGGAGCGCTGCATATCAATCAGGGTGCGCTGCAGGCGCTCGAGCACCACGGTCGAAGCCTCTTGCGCGTCGGCGTGGAGTCGCACGCCGGAAGTTTCGTGGAGGGTGACGCCGTCGAGATCAAGGGTCCCGAAGGTCAGGTCGTGGCGAAGGGACTCGTTCGCGTGAGCGCCGAATCGTTCCACGACAGCGATGACGTCGTCGTGCATCGTGACGACCTCGTGCTCCTTCGTCGCACGTGAGACGACCCATTACGATTGCCTAATGACGAACGACGCGCTCGCGGCCCAGGGGCGCGACGTTCGAGCGGCCGCCGCGGTTTTAGCGCAGGCCTCCGACGTGTCCCGGCGTGCGGTCCTGGGCCACGTCGCCGATCGATTCATTGAATCGCGTGACGAGCTCTTGGCCGTCAACGCCCGCGACGTCGCGAACTACCGCGAGTCCGGGGCCGGTGTCGACCGACTCACACTCACCGAAGCGCGTATCGAAGGGATGGCCGAGGCGCTGCGCGAGATCGCCAATCACCCCGACCCGCTCTTCGAGGTCGTTGACCAGAGTGTGCGCCCCAACGGACTCCACGTCGAACGACTTCGCGTGCCTTTGGGCGTGATCGGTGTGGTGTACGAGAATCGGCCCAACGTCACGAGTGACGTGGCGGGACTGTGCGTGCGCAGTGGGAACGCTGCCTTCCTTCGCGGATCGTCAACGGCGTTCGCGACGAATCAGTTCATCGTGTCGCTCTGGCACGAGGCCCTGGAGAAGGAGGGCCTCCCGGCCGCCGGCGTCTCGCTCGTCCAGGATTCGTCGCACGCGACGGTGACCGAGTTCATGCAGATGATCGACGTCCTCGACTGCCTCATCCCGAGAGGTGGTCCGAGTTTGATCGCGGCGATGCGCGAACACGCTCGTGTGCCCTACGTGCTCGACGGCGACGGGAATTGCCATATCTACGTCGACGAGACGGCCGATCTCGTGAACGCCGCCGTCATCGTGCGAAACGCCAAGACGTCGCGCCCCGGCGTGTGCAACGCTGCCGAGACCGTGTTGGTGCACGAAGCGGTCGCCGCGCGGTTCCTGCCGATGCTCGCCGCGGCCCTCCCGGACGTGGAGTTGCGCGCCGACCCCGCCGCCCGCGTGTTCCTCCCCGAGTCGACACCGGCGACCGAAGAGGACTTCGAACGTGAGTTCCTCGACCTCATCCTCGCGCTCAAGGTCGTGGCGTCACTGGATGACGCGATCGCTCACGTCGCGCGCTACGGCACCGGCCACAGCGAGGCGATCCTGACGCGCGACGTCGACAACGCCGAGGCGTGGGTGAGGCGTGTCGACGCCGCGGCGGTGGTCGTGAACGCCTCGACACGCTTCGTCGACGGCGGCGAGCTGGGACTCGGCGGCGAAGTCGGCATCTCGACGCAGAAGCTGCACGCCCGCGGGCCGATGGGGTTGCGAGAACTGACCTGTCTCAAGTGGGTCGTACGAGGAGAAGGACAGATTCGATGACCGCACTGGACCCCCGCGAGGAGCTCGCGAAACGACTCGGGCTCGACGAGATCCCGCCGGTTCGTTTCGACTCGGCGAAGGACGTCCTGCAACGCCTCGCCGACCACGACTACCTGAGCGACGACGCCATCGCGTCGGTCTGCTTCCTCGCCGACCGGCTCGCCAAACCGGTCCTCGTCGAGGGTCCGGCCGGCACCGGCAAGACGGCGCTGGCCCGCGCCGTCGCGGACGCCGTGGGCGCGCGACTCATTCGACTGCAGTGCTACGAGGGCCTTGACGACTCCAAGGCGCTCTACGAGTGGAACTACCGCAAGCAACTCCTGCGCATCCAGGCCGGTCGACCCGAGGGCGAGGGCACCGAGGACTGGGAGCGACTCGAAGAGGACATCTTCGGCGAGGAGTTCCTGTTGACGAGGCCGCTGCTCGAGGCGATCTCCGCGACTGACCCCGTCGTGCTGCTGATCGACGAGGTCGACCGCGTCGAACTCGAGACCGAGGCCCTGCTGCTCGAGATCCTCTCGGAGTACCAGGTCTCGATCCCCGAACTGGGCACCGTGCGCGCCAAGCAGATCCCGATGGTCTTTCTCACGTCGAACAACACGCGCGAGCTCTCCGAGGCGCTGAAACGACGCTGCCTGTATCTCTACATCGGTTACCCGAGCGTGGAACGCGAGCGCGACATCATCGTCTCGCGCGTACCCGGCATCACCACGACGTTGGCCGAGCAGATCGCCCAGGTCGTGCGTTCACTGCGGACGTTGGACCTCAAGAAGGCGCCGTCGGTCGCCGAGACCCTGGACTGGGCGCGTACCCTGGTCGTGCTCGGTCGCGAGGAGATCGGCGACGCCGACGCCGCCGAGACGCTGCACATCTTGTTGAAGTACCAGACCGACATCGAGCGCGCGACGAAGGAACTGCTCGGTCGACCCAAGACCGGTGCTTAATCTCCTCGGCGACTTCATCGGCGAGTTGCGCGCCGCGGGCATACCGGTCTCGATGAGCGAGCACGTCGACTCGGCCAAGGCGATGGAGGTCATCGACCTGTCGGACCGATCGCTGGTGAAGAACGCCCTCGCCGCGACGCTCGTGAAGGACGGCGACCATCTGCCCGTCTTCAACACCGCCTTCGAGGTCTTCTTCTCGATGCGTTCGTGGAACGCCGCGTCCGACATGATGGATGACGTCGACACCGACGAGATGTCGCGCGAGGGCGCGGCCGGCGCCACCGGACCCGGACAGTCGCGCGGCGAAGGCGGCGGCGCGACGAGTGCCCTGAGTGCGCACGAACTCGCTGGGCTGCTCTATCGCGCCCTGCGCGACGGCGACCGCGAGGCGTTACGACTGGCGGCCAACGAATCGGTCACGCGATACGCCGGCATGGAGCCGGGCCGTCCGGTCGGCGGCACGTACTACCTCTACCGGACCCTCCGCAACCTCGACCTCGAGGCACTGGAGATGCGTCTCACGAGTGGTTCGGGTGACGACGACCACCTCGCCGAGCGGCTGGCGCGCGAGGAGGCGCGGTCGCGGATCGAACTCTTGAAGGCCGAGATCGAACGAGTGATCCGCGAGCGCCTCGTCGAAGACCGCGGCTCCGAGGCCCTGGCCAAGTCGGTGCGCAAGCCCCTGCCCGAGGACCTCGACGTGATGCACGCCAACCGCGACGAGATGGCGCAGCTGGAGCGCGCCCTGCGGCCGCTCAGTCGCAAGCTCGCCGTCCGCCTCGCGCGCCGCCGCCGCCGCCGACGCCGTGGACCGGTCGACCTTCGACACACCGTGCGACGCAGCCTCTCCACGGGCGGGGTGCCGATCGACCTGCGCTTCAAGCCGCCGCACCCGGCCAAGCCCGAGATCTTCGTGATCGCGGACATCTCGGGATCTGTCGCCTCCTTCGCTCGCTTCACGTTGCACCTGGTGCACGCGATCAGTTCGCAGTTCTCCAAGGTGCGCAGTTTCGTCTTCGTCGACGGACTCGACGAAGTGACGCAGCTGTTCGAAGGGGTCGACGACCCGGCCGAGACCGTCGCGCGCATCAACGCCGAAGCCGACGTGATCGCCTTTGACGGCCACTCCGACTACGGGCGGGCGTTGGTGAGTTTCCACGACCGTTTCGCCAAGGACATCACGCGGCGCTCGACGATCTTGATTCTGGGCGACGCGCGCAACAACTACCACCAGGCGCACGCCGAGGTGATCGCCGACCTCAAGTACCGCGCGAAGGCGGTCTACTGGCTGAACCCCGAGCCGACGGCGTACTGGAACAGCGGCGACTCCATCGTCGCGCAGTACGCGCCGTACTGCGAGAAGGTCATCGAGTGTCGCACGCTGCGCCAGCTCGAAGCCTTCGTGGGGGACCTCGCGTGAGTGACCCCGAGGACAAGAAGCTCCCTCCGGCGGGATTCCGTCAGCGCGGTCCGCGTCCGTCGGGCACGCGACTGCTCCTCGTGCGACACGGCGAGAGTTACGCGAACGCCAACGGCCTCGCGGGCGGGCCGATCGGCGACGGGGGACTCACGCCACTCGGCCGACGCCAGGCCGAGGCGCTCGTCGCGCGACTCATCATGAGCGGCGAACTGCGCAAGACCTCGGCGCTCTACACCTCGGCGCTGCCGCGCGCGAGGGAGACCGGCGAGATCCTGCGCGCCGCGTTGCCGCACGGACTGGTGCCGGTGATGGACGCGGCGCTCAATGAGATCAGTGTGGGCGAGGGCGACGGCCTGGCGTGGGCCGAGTACGTCGAGCGCTACGGCGCGCCCGATTGGGACCTCGAGCCGAACGCGCTGACGGCACCGGGCGGGGAGTCCCTGCTCGGCTTTCACGAACGTTGTCGCGCCGCGATCGAACGCCTCGTCGCGCGCCACCCGCTTGAGTTGGTCGTCGTCGTGACGCACGGGGGCTTCATCGAGCAGGCGATGAAGGTCTACCAGGGCGTCGGTCCCGAGGTGCGACTACGACCGCGCATCGAGAACTGTTCGATGACCGAGATCGAGTTCCGCGAGGACTGGCGACGACTGCTGCGCTACAACGACCGCGCGCCGTTGCCCGCCGAGTAGCGCTGCAGGAACTCCGCGACGTGAAAGGCCATGTCGAGGCTCTGAGTGGCGTTGAGTCGCGGGTCACAGATCGACGTGTAATTCAGATCCAGGTCGACCTCGTTGAGGCGTGATCCACCACCGAGACACTCCGTGACGTTGTCGCCCGTGAGTTCGACGTGGAGTCCGCCGGGCCAGGTCCCCATGCTCGAGAGCGTCTCGAAGAACTTCGAGGTCTCCGAGAGCACGTCGTCGAAGCGACGCGTCTTCTGACCGCCCGAGGCGACGAAGGTGTTGCCGTGCATCGGGTCACAGGCCCATACCACCTCGCGGCCCTCGGTGCGCAGCGACTCGACGAGCGGCGGCAGCTTCTCCTCGACCAGTGTGTCGCCCATGCGAGCGATCAGTGTGAGGCGTCCGGCGCGGTTCTCCGGACTCAGGACGTCGACGAGTCGCAAAAGTTCGTCGACGCCCATCGTCGGACCGACCTTGAGGCCGAGCGGGTTCGAGACCCCGCGCAAGAACTCGACGTGCGCGCCGTCGAGTTGACGCGTGCGGTCGCCGACCCAGAGCATGTGGGCCGAACAGTCGTACCAGTCGCCGGTGAGCGAGTCGCGACGGGTGAGGGCCTGCTCGTAGGGGAGTATCAGGGCCTCGTGGCTGGTGTAGAAGTCGACGCCCTGGAGCGCACCGTCGTCGTGCAGGTCGATGCCGCAGGCCTTCATGAACTGCAGGGCCCGTTCGATCTCGTCGGCCACGACCTCGTAGCGCTTTCCCTCGAGTGAGTTCGCGACGAACTCCTGGTTCCACGCGTGTACGCGCGAGAGCGCGGCGAAGCCGCCGGTCGTGAAGGCGCGAAGGAGGTTCAGCGTCGCGACGCTCTGGTGGTACGCGGCGAGCAGGCGCTCGGGGTCCGGTCGACGCGCCGACGCCTCGAAGGCCTCACCGTTGACGATGTGACCGCGAAAGGCCAAGAGACGCTCGCCGTCGCGCTCTTCGAACTCGTCAGTGCGGGGCTTGGCGAACTGCCCCGCGATGCGACCGACCTTGATGACCGGGACGCCGGCGGCGTAGGTGAGGGCGACGGCCATCTGCAAGATGACCTTGAGCTTGTCGCGGATCGAGTCGGCCGACCCCTCGTCGAAGGACTCGGCGCAGTCGCCGGCCTGCAGCAGGAACGACTTGCCGTGCGCGACGAGTTCGAGGTGGTCGAGGAGACGGCGCGCTTCGCCGGCGAAGACCAACGGCGGCTTGAGCGCGAGATCGGCCTCGACGCGCGCGAGGTGCGCTTCGTCGGGCCAGGCCACGTCCTGGGCCGCGCGTCGCGTTCGCCACGTGCCCGGACTCCAGTCGATCGCGGACTTCTCCATCCAGCAAGGTTAGAGGCTCTCGGAACCGATCATCATTTGCGTCCTAGTCTTGGCGCGTGAACGAACGGCGTCTCGGTCTCTTCGGCGGGACCTTCGATCCGCCACACTTCGGTCACGTCGCCGCTCTGCGCGCCGCCGCGCAGAGCGGTCGCTACGACCTCATCGAGGTCACCGTTGCCGGCGATCCGTATCTGAAACGTCTCGAGGGCGACGTGCGTGACGCGAGTGATCGACTGGCGATGGCCGAGGCCGCGTTCGGTGATCTCGCGCTCGTCGAGGTGTCCGATCGCGAGATCCTGCGCGTCGGACCGTCGTACACGATCGACACCGTGCGTGAACTCTTGAAGGACTGTGACGAAGTCGACCTCATCGTCGGCGCCGATTTGGCCGAAGGGTTGAACGCGTGGCACGAAGCGGACGAGTTGCGAACATTGGTTCGTGTCGGCGTCGTGCCACGACCGGGCGCGAAGAGCGTTGTCCCTGATGGTTGGGTGAGCTACGAGATCCCGATGGAACCGGTGGATCTGTCGAGTTCCTACGTACGCGAACTCGATCCGACCTCGAGTGACCTGCGCCTGTATCTGCCGGCGTCCGTGATTCCGCTCTACCAGGGCGCCCGAGGCTAAAGTCGAAGGAATGGCAGTCCGACTCTTCGACGCGACCGACCCCCAGCCCGCGAGGCTTCGAGGTCTGGAAGCGGCGCCGAGGAGTCGAAGAGAAATCCGTCGCTTGAAGCACCGATACGCCGTCATTGGATTGGTCTCGCTTACGGTCCCGTTCGTTGGCGCGCTCGTAGTGCTCGGGGTGTCGCACTGAGTGACTTGACTTGTTAACGAGCGGCGAGACTTCTCGCGGCCCCTACTCGGGTTTTGTCTCCGCCGTGGTGAACGCCGCGGTCGTGGCGGCCGAGGACAAGTTGGCGCGCGACACCGTGGTGCTCGACCTGCGCGCACTCGTGGACTCCTTCGACGTGCTCGTCGTCGCGTCCGGTCGCAACGATCGACAGGTGCGCGCCATCGCCCAAGAGGTCGAGCGGCTCGTCGAGATCGCCCTTGACGTGAAACCGTTGCGCGTCGAAGGCTGGACGAGCGCGGAGTGGATCGCCATCGACTACGGCGACGTCATCGTGCACGTCTTTGACGAGGCCGCGCGCGAGTACTACGACCTGGAACACCTCTGGAGCGCCGCGCCGAGCCATCGCCCGGCGGCCATCTCTTAGCTGTTCGTGAGGCTTTGGAAGTCCTGGGGCGTCACGAAGTTCGCGTTAGTTCCGTTGGGCAGCGGTGAGCTCTGCAGGTCGCCCGCGACCGTGATCTCGACGCCTTTCACCTGAATGCCCTGCGTGAAACCCACGTCCTTGGCGGTCAAGACCAGTTGGCCCACGGCGAGGACCTCCTGGCTGCGCGGCATTTTGGACAACGTGGTCGCGAGGTCGATGTAGGCGACGTCGCCGCGGAAGCTCGCGGTCAACACGACGAGATTCTTGGGCAACGCCGAGGTGTAGCCGGCGAATCGCTCGATCTTCGTGGGACCGATGATGAGCTGGCGCAGTACCGACGCGAGCACCGGCGGCGAGGGCACGATCCGACTCGATGACGTGAGATGGCCCGTCACGTCGACGATGTAGACCGGCTGGGAGATGAAGCGAACTCGGCCGTTGTTGGTGCCGGGGATCGTCTTGCCGAGGAGACCGAAGGGGACGTTCTTGGGCGCGATCAGCTGGGGCGAGCGCGACGTGGGCACGAGTGAACATCCCGCGAGCGCGAGCGCGCCGAGACACAGCCCGAGAAGGATGCGCAGGCGTCTCACAGTGGCTCACTCGACACGATGGGCAGCAGGATCTGGAAGCGGGCGCCGCCGTCGGGACTCTCGGCGACGGTGATGGTGCCGCCGAAGGCCTGCACGTGGTCGCGCACGAGCGCGAGCCCGAGCCCGGTCCCTCGCGCGATGCCACGGTCGTGGGCCGCGCGTCCGCGAAAGAACCGTTCGAAGACCTGTTCGTGTTCGTCACCCGGCACGCCAGTACCGGCGTCGTCGACGCTGACCGCGACGTTCGGGCCCTGAACGTCGATGCGCAGCGCGACCGCGCCCTCGGCGTAGCGGTGCGCGTTGTCCATCAAGTTCGTGATGACCCGTTCGAAGCGGCGCCGGTCCACCAGCACGAGTGGGTCGCCGACACCGTCGGCGATCTCGACCGGCGGCTCGTCCAGGCCGTGGCGCCGCGACGCCGACCGCACGGACTGGTGCACCAGTTCGGTCGCCGACAGCGTCTCCATGACGAGCGGCACGGCACCGGCGTCGCTGCGCGACATCTCCAAGAGGTCTTCGACAAGTGACTGGAAGATCGACAGGTCGGCCAGGAGGAGGTCCAGGCTCTCCTGACCGGCCGCCGTGAGGTCCTCACGGTGCTGTTGCAGGACCGACGCCGTCGTGGCCAAGGTCGTGAGGGGGGAGCGGAGTTCGTGACTCACGTCGCTGGCGAAGCGCGCGTCGCGTTCCAGGCGTTGCACGAGCTGGCTGACCATCTGGTTGAAGGACTCGGTCAACTGTTGGACCTCTCGGTCGGCGCGGTTGACCTGCAGTCGGGTCGTCAGCGCCCCGTCGGCGATCATCGCCGCCGCCAACGAGACGTCCTCGAGTGGACGGACGGTTCGGCGGGTGACCCATATGCCGCCGCTCATTCCCACGATGGAGGTGAAGAGCGCACCGAGTCCCAGCACGAGCGCCAGGGTTCGCAGCGTCTTCTCGAGGTTCGCGAGTTGGAAGACCTCGAAGACCTGCGTCTCGACCGACGGGATCGGCACGCCCACGACGAAGATGATCCGCCCCTTGGCGTTCAAGGTCTGTTCGGTCACTCGTCCGGAGGCCACGGTCTCGATCGTCTTTTGGGAGACGTCCCTCGTCGAGGCTCGGTTCGACCGCGCGAGCCACTGGTGGTGCGTTTGGACGAGCACGTTCGACGCGGTGGCCTTTTGGAAGGAGTTGAGGAGGTCCGACAGCTCGGTCGGCGTCGAGTACAACGTGCTTCGCACGAGGGCGGCGTTGACGTAACTCTGTTTGAGGTCCGTCTGTTGCTGATTCGAGATCAGGATGTGTTTGACGCCAAAGTACGTGAGCGAGGCGAAGAGCGCGCTGATGATGAACGCGCCGAGACCGAAGGTGACGAGGAGGCGAAGTCGAAGACTCCGTCGGCGCATTAGATGACCAGCTTGTACCCGGTGCCGCGGACCGTCACGAGGAAGATCGGATTGGCCGGGTCGGGCTCAATCTTCATGCGTAGTCGGCGGATGTGCACGTCGACGAGCCGGCTGTCACCGAAGTAGTCGTAGCCCCACACGCGCTCGAGGAGGTCCTCGCGCGACAGCGGTTTGCCGTTGTTGGAGGCGAGGTCGGTCAAGAGTCGAAACTCCGTCGACGTGAGGTGCAGTTCCGAGCCGTCGGCCTGGCGCACGATCCCCTCGTCGGGAATGACCTTCAGTGCACCGAGTTGGAACGCACCCGTGCTCTTCTCGGGACGGCGACGAAGGTGTGCACGTACCCGCGCGAGCAACTCCTCGGGCACGAAGGGCTTGGTGACGTAGTCGTCGGCGCCCGACTCGAGTCCGAGCACGACGTCGGCCGTGTCATCGCGCGCCGAGACGATCACGATCGGGAGGTCGCTCGCGCTGCGCAGTGCGAGGCACGTCTCGAAACCGGACATGCCCGGCAACATGATGTCGACGATCGCCATGTCCGAGGTCATGCGATTGAACAGCGCGATACCGACCTCGCCCGTGGGGGCGTCGTCGACGACGAAGCCCTCGCCCTCGAACATCAGGCGTAGGGCGGTGCGGATGTGGTCATCGTCTTCGACGATCAAGATGCGCGACACTCGGCCCCCCTCAGATTCCTCGTCAACCTTACCGATGTGCCGGACCCTCCCAGGGGTCGTCGGTAGCCTTGAGACGTGTCGGTACCACGCAGTGAATCTCGGGCCACGCGGCCGTGGCACGTGAAGGACTACGCCGTCACCTTGCGCGCGACGGACCGGGCCGAGGCCACGCAGATCGCCTACCTGAGCGACGTCGACGCCTTCATTTCCTGGGCGAGCGAACGGAAGGCCGCGCGGCCGCGCGACGTGACGGTGAAGACCCTCCGTGACTACCTCGCCTTCATGACCGAGCGCGGCGACGAGCGGACCTCGATCATCCGTCGTCGCGCGTCGTTGCGCGGCTACTTCGCCTGGTTGGTCCAGCGCGGCCACCTCGGCGAGAGCCCGGCCGCCCGGCTGTCGGCCCCACGACCGAACCACCGGTTGCCCAAGATCGTGGTCCGAGAACAGCTGGACACGCTGCTCGACGACGACTGGGGTGACGACGCCTGGGCGACGCTCGACCGTGCCGTCTGCGAGGTCCTCTACGGCGCCGGTCTGCGGGTGAGCGAACTGTGCGGACTGAACGTCGCGTCGGTCGACTTTCGCCAGGGGCTGCTGCGCGTGCTGGGCAAGGGCCGCAAGGAACGCATCGTGCCGCTGCATCGACGCGGCCTGGAGGCCGTGCAGCTCTGGATCGACGACGCCCGCGACGACGTGGCGCGCGCCGACTCACCGCCCGAGGCGCTGTTCTTCAATCGACGCGGTCACCGCCTCGGACCGCGCGACGTCCGACGAATACTGGATAACCGGATCGCGCGGGGCCACGTCCACCCCCACGCCCTGCGACACACCTACGCGACGCACCTCTTGGAAGGTGGCGCCGACCTTCGCGTGGTCCAAGAACTCCTGGGTCACGAGAGTCTGACGACCACCCAGATCTACACGCACGTCTCGAAGTCGCGCCTCCAAAAGGTGCACCACGACACCCACCCGAGGGGCTGAATCCGAGCGACTAAGATATACCGGCTCTCCCGCGGTGGGGGAGTTCTGATATGTCACCGTGGTTTCGTACGGTCGCCCTCGGGTGCACCACGGTGATCGAGCAACCGAACGGAAGGAAAAGTAACGTGGCGCTTGTCACCCTGCAAGAACTACTGGACTCCGGAGTGCACTTCGGACACCAGACCCGCCGTTGGAATCCCAAGATGCGCCGGTTCATCCTCGGCGAGCGCAACGGCATTTACCTGATCGACCTGAGGAAGACGCTGCTCGGCATCGAGACGAGCTACGCCTACGTCCGTGACCTCGTCGCCGACGGCGGCGTGATCCTCTTCGTGGGCACCAAGAAGCAGACCCAGGGTCCCATCGAGGACTACGCCAAGGCCTGCGGCATGCCCTTCGTGAACCAGCGCTGGCTGGGCGGCATGCTCACCAACTTCGCCACGGTGGCCGGTCGCGTGAAGCGCATGGTGGAACTTCGCTCGATGCAGCGCGCCGGCGACTTCGACAACATGCCCAAGCGCGAGGCCCTGCGCCACAGCCGCGAACTCGAGAAGCTCGACCGCAACCTCTCCGGTATCGCCAATCTGGACCGCGTGCCCGACGCGATCTTCGTCATCGACACGAAGAAGGAGCACATCGCGGTGACCGAGGCCCGCAAGCTCGGCCTGCCGGTCGTCGCGGTCGTCGACACGAACTGCGACCCCGACGTCATCGACTACGTCATCCCCGGCAACGACGACGCCATCCGCTCCGGTGCGCTGCTCTGTCGTTTGATGGCCGACGCCGTCACCGAAGGTCGCTACATCCGACAGAATCGCCCGGTGATCTCCAAGCAGTCCTCGGCGCCGGCCAATCGCGGCGCGCTGATCGACGACGTCGGCAGCGACGCCGTAGAAGCTGTGCCCGTTGTCGGACTTTCCGACGCTGCGCCACTCGTCGCACCGGAAGAGGTACCGGAGCAGGTCGCGGTCGAAACGACCGAGCCGACACCTGAGGCGGCCCTGGCGGCGAGCGACGAGACCCCCGACGCTGTAGCGACGACGGAGCCCGACGAGTCAACGGCCAACGCCTAAATTTCTTTAACGAGAATCAAAGAGGAGAATCAGGTGGCAATCACCGCGAAAGATGTGCAGGCGCTGCGTCAGGCGACGGGCGTCGGGATTCTGGACGCCAAGAAGGCGCTCGAAGCCAATGACGGCAACATGGAAGAGGCGACCAAGTGGCTTCGTGTGCAGGGCATGGCCTCGGCCGCCAAGCGCGCCGACCGCGAAGCCGGTGAGGGCGCCGTCGCCGTCGTGCGAAACGGCAACGTCGCGGCCATGGTCGAGATGCGCTGCGAGACCGACTTCGTCGCCAAGTCCGAGGAGTTCGTCTCGCTCGTCGACGAGATCGCGGCGCGCGTGTGCGCCGAAGGCACCGACGCGGTGGGTGAGTTCAGCGACAGGATCGAGAAGCTCCTGACGACGCTGAAGGAGAACATCTCGGTCGGGCGCGTCTATCGGCTCGAGGCCGGTGACGACGAGGTCGTGGACACCTACATCCACCAACAGGCCGGCCGGGGCGTGAACGGCGTGATCATCGTCGTCAAGGGCGCCTCCGAAGAGGTCGCCCACGAGATCGCGGTGCACGCCGCCTTCACCAAGCCGCTCTACTTGAACCGTGCCGACGTGCCGCAGGGCGAGATCGACAAGGAGCGCGCGACGGTCGAGGAGATCTCGCGCAACGAAGGCAAGCCGGAAGCGGCGATGCCCAAGATCATCGAAGGACGCATGAACGGTTGGTTCAAGGACCGCGTGCTCGTCGAGCAGAGTTACGTGAAGGACGAGAAGCAGACGATCGCCCAGTTCTTAGGCCGCGCATCGATCACGGCGTTCGCTCAAGTGGTCATCGGGGGATAGGTCATCACCGTGCGACGCGTCGTCTTGAAGCTATCGGGAGAGGCGCTCGCCTCGGCCGCGAGCGACGAGACGATCGACGCGTCGACGGTTGACTTCCTCGCGAGCGAGATCGCGAACGCCATGGAGCGCGGCAACCTCGAGCTGGCGGTCGTGGTCGGCGGCGGCAACATCTGGCGCGGCGCGACCGGGGCGATGGCCGGGATGAACCGGGCGAACTCGGACCTCATGGGCATGCTCGGCACCGTGATCAACGCCCTCGCGTTACAAGACGCCATCGAGTCCCACGGTCGACCGACGCGCGTGCTGTCGGCGATTGGCATGGACCAGGTGGCCGAGCCCTACATCCGTCGCCGCGCGGTGCGACACCTCGAGAAGGGTCGAGTCGTCATCTTCGCCGCCGGCATGGGCAATCCCTACTTCACGACCGACACGCCCGCGGCCCAGCGCGCCGCCGAGATCGAGGCCGACATCGTCTTGAAGGGCACGCACGGTGGCGTGGACGGTGTCTACACCGAGGACCCGCGCGTGAATCCCGCGGCGACGAAGTTCGAAGAGCTGTCCTTTGACGAGGTCATCGCGCGCGACCTTCGCGTGATGGACATGACGGCGATCACGTTCTGCAAGGACAATCACCTCCCGATTCGAGTTTTTGACCTGATGGCTGATGGAAACCTGGGTCGCGCGCTCGACGGTCAGGCCGTCGGTACGCTGGTGAGGTAATGGAGAACGAACTCGTCGAGCTGGTGATGCAGGACACTCGTGAACGCATGATGAAGGTCCTCGAGCACGCCAGGTCCGAGTTCGCCACGGTGCGCACGGGCCGCGCCTCCCCGGGACTCATCGAGAACCTGATGGTCGAGTACTACGGCACCGACACCGCGCTGAAGTCCCTGGCGAACTTCTCCGTGCCCGAGCCGCGTCTGTTGGTCGTCTCGCCGTTCGACAAGGGCGCGATGGCGGCCATCGAAAAGGCGATCTCGAACGCCGACCTGGGGCTCAACCCGTCGAACGACGGCGTCGTCATTCGCCTCACGTTCCCGTCGCTCACCGAAGATCGCCGAAAGAGTTTCGTGAAGATAGTCCACGCGAAGGCCGAGGAGGGCCGCGTCGCCCTGCGCGCGGCTCGACGACACGCCCGTCAGGAGCTCGAAGCCCTCGAGAAGGACAAGAGCATCTCGAGCGATGACCTCGAGCACTACGAGAAGATTCTTGACAAGATGACGCAAGAAGAAGTGGCCGTCGTGGACGCGCTACTCGCCTACAAGGAGCAGGAACTACTTGAAGTCTGACGACGACGACGGCACGCTGTTCGATGACCCGACGGGTGAGATTCCCGTCGTGAGTTCGACCGACTCTCGCGTGACGATCACCGGCGCCGAGATCGCCGCCGACGCCGCCGACGAGACGATGATCATCGATCCGACGACGCTGCTGCCGCACTGGACCGACGCACCGACCGGCCAGGTGCCCATCGTCGTGGCGCGTGAGGCGGCCGATAACGATGACCCGTGGTCGGCGATCCCCGCGCCGGCGTGGCGCGAGGGCGAGGCCGACTGGGTCGCGCACGAGGACCAGTTCGACACGGCGATTCTGGCCGGCGAACAGCGCGAGGACACGGCGCGTCCGTGGGAGTTCGCCGAACCCGAGGCGGGCCACGTCGACGACGTGATCACCGAAGCGCCGCGTCCCGAACCGGACCGCATCGCGCGCACCCGCCGATCGATCACGAGTAACCCGCTCGCCGGACGGGCCGTTCGCCAGAGTAACGATCGAAACTTCGCACGCGCGCTGCTCACCGGTGTCGTGCTGGCGGCCGTCGTCTCGGCGGTCTTCCTACTCGGCGCGTTGCCCGTGGCGATCATGGTGCTGGTCGTGCTCGCACTGGCTGGCGCGGAGGCCTACGCCGGCTTCCGCTCGGCCGGCGCGCACCCCGCGACGGTCCTCGGTATCGTCGCGATCCTCACGCTCGGTATCGCGGTCTACAACAAGGGCCTCGTGGCCGTCGGCGCGATCAGCGTCCTCCTGATCATCTTCGGCTTCGTGTGGTACCTCAACGCCGGTCGTTCGGTGGACGTCCTCGACGGCCTCGGCGCGACCGTCTTCGTCTACGTCTGGATCGGGGTCATCGGTTCCTACGCCCTGTTGTTCGTCGCACCACGGAACTTCGTGCACGGCCACGGCCTCTCGTACCTGTTCGGGGCGATGTTGCTCACCGTCGCCAATGACTCGGGCGCCTTCATCGTGGGACGACAGTTCGGGAAGCGGACGCTGAACAAGTTGCTCTCGCCGAACAAGACCCTCGAAGGCACGGCGGCGGGCACGGTCGTGACGCTCATCGTCGGCGCGTTGATCCTGCCCCTCATGAGCGTATGGACGCGCAAGGCCGGCATCGAAGCGGCCGTCGCGATCTCGATCGTGGTCCCGCTCGGTGACCTCTTCGAATCGATGGTGAAGCGGACCATCGGCGTCAAGGATCTCGGTCGACTCTTGCCGGGGCACGGGGGACTGTTGGACCGCATCGACGGACTCCTCTTCGCGCTCCCCACGATGTACTACCTCTGTCACGTTCTCAAACTGGGCTGACGATGCCGACGCCGCGGCGCACGGTCGCTCTGTTGGGAGCCACCGGTTCCATTGGCCTGCAAACCCTTGACGTACTGCGTCTGGAGCACGACGCCTTCGAGCTCGTCGCCCTCTCGGGCGGCGAGCAGATCGTCGAGCTGGCGCGGATCGTCAACGAGTTCCACGTCACGCGCGTGGGGGTCCTCAGCGATGGTCATCGCGACGCGCTGCGACCCCTCGTCGGCGCGGGCGTGGACCTCGTCGTCGGTGAGGACGGTTTAGCGGAGCTCGCGTCGAGCGCGGACATCGTGGTGAACGCCGTACTCGGGTTCGCCGGACTACCGGTGACGCTCTCGGCGCTCGCCGCCGGCAAGCGACTCGCGCTCGCGAACAAAGAGTCCTTGATCGCCGCGGCGCCGCTCGTCGCGAAGGTCCGCACCACCCCGGGCGCGATGATGTTGCCGGTCGACTCCGAACACTGCGCGATCCACCAGTGCCTGGCGAGTTCGCCGGGCCTGCCGGGCTACCCCGACGTGCGACGGCTACTCCTCACCGCGTCGGGCGGGCCCTTTCGCGGATGGTCGCTCGATCGACTGCGCTGCGCCACCAAAGCCGACGCGCTGCGCCACCCGACCTGGTCGATGGGGGCCAAGATCACGATCGACTCATCGACGTTGATGAACAAGGGGCTCGAGGTCCTCGAGGCATCGGCGCTCTTCGGCATCGAGGTCGACCGGGTCGACGTGGTCGTGCACCCGCAGTCGATCGTGCACTCGATGGTCGAGTACGTCGACGGTTCGGTGCTGGCGCAACTCTCTCGTCCCGACATGCGCCTCCCCATCGCGTACTGCCTCGGTCTGCCGACCCGACTCGAGCACGGGTGGGGTGCGCTCGACTTCACGAAGGACGTCGAACTGACCTTCGAGGCGCCCGACCCCAAGGCCTTCCCGGCGCTCGGCCTCGCCTACGAGGCGTCGCGCCTCGGCGGCGCGGCGCCGGCGTGGCTGAGCGCCGCCAACGAGGTCGCGGTCGCGGCCTTCCTGGCCGACGAGATCGAGTGGATCGAGATCGTCGACGTCGTCGCGCGCGTCATGGACGGCTACGTCGCCGATCCGCTGGATTCCCTGTCGGACCTGGTCGCCAATGACGCGACCGCCCGCGCGCGGGCGCACGGTATTCTCAACCAATAGTCATGGATTCGAAAACCGAAACTCGTCGGTCCTTGATGGTCCTGCTCGTCGGCGTCGTCCTCTTCGTAGCGCTGCTGACCTGGATCGTCGGGTGGGCCCTGCCGCTCGTGATCTTCGCGGTGATCTTCATCGTGATGGCCCACGAGTTCGGCCACTTCATCACGGCCAAACGCGCGGGCATGAAGGTGACCGACTTCTTCGTCGGCTTCGGCCCGGTGCTGTGGTCGACGACGATCGGCGAGACGCGCTACGGCGTGCGCGCGATCCTGGCCGGCGGGTACGTGAAGGTGCCGGGCATGACCTGGACCGAAGAGATCCCCGAGGAGGAGGAACACCGGACCTACCGTTCGGCGTCGTACCCGAGGAAGGTGCTCTTCGCCTCGGCCGGTTCGTTGATGCACGTCGTGATGGCGCTGCTCTTGGCGTGGGCCGCGTTGACCTACGTCGGACTGCCCTCGACCAGTCACGTCGGGGTCGGGTCCTTCGAGAAGTGGCAGGGTCACGCCGAGAACGCCGCGCAGCTGGCGGGGATGAAGAAGGGCGACCAGATCGTCTCGGTGAACGGCGTCGCGATCACCAGTGACAATCAGTTGATCAACATCGTGAGCCACGCCTCGGGTGAGCGGCTCACGTTCGTCGTGGAGCGCGCGGGCCGCGACCTCACGCTGCACGCCACGCCCGTCAACGGACAGGACATCACGTTCGTCGGCAAGACCACGCCGGCCAGTGCGACGAGGCACGGCTACATCGGCGTCGTGGTCGCCAATCTCGCGGTGCGCGACTCCTGGTACGCCGCGATCCCGGACTCGTTCACCGAAGTCGGCTCGCTGCTCGCCACCGCGGCGCACGCGATCGTGCACGTCTTCTCCCCGGGCGAGTTCTCGAGCCTGTTCCACCAGGTGGCCTCGCCGGCCGCCGCGACCAATCCGAAGAACCAGCTGACTCGACCGGAGTCGATCGTCGGCGTCGTGCGTATCGCGGTCCAGAGCACGCAGAGCGGACCGGGTGACCTGCTGTTAATTCTGATGGCCGTCAACATCTTCGTCGGCGTCTTGAACATGTTGCCGATGCTGCCCCTGGACGGCGGCTACGTCGCGATCGCGACCTACGAGCGACTGCGCTCGCGGCGCGGCGTCCGGTACCACGCCGACGTGAACAAGATGGCGCCCTTCATCTACGCCTTCATGGGCGTGCTGCTCGTACTCTTCGCCTGCACCCTGTTCCTCGACATCGCCCACCCCATCGCCAATCCCTTCCGTTAGCGCTCGGCAGCTTGTGGGAAGCGGGCAGACTGGACCCGTGGACGTCACCGCCAGCCCCCTCAGCCCTCGCCGGAAGACCCGACAGATCGCCGTCGGTTCCGTGATGGTCGGTGGCGACGCGCCGATCTCGGTCCAGTCGATGACGACGACCAAGACGGCTGACGTGGAGGGCACGCTCCAACAGATCTACGCGCTCGCCGCCGAGGGCGCCGACATCGTGCGCTGCACCTGCAACGAGGTCGCGGCCGCGGAGGGGTTGGCCCAGATCATCCCGCGTTCACCGGTGCCGATCGTCGCCGATATTCACTTCCACGTCGAGATGGCACTCGCCGCCCTCGAGGCCGGCGTCCAGGGGCTACGGCTCAATCCCGGCAACCTACGAAAGCCCGAGGAGATCAAACTCGTCGCCTCCGAAGCGAAGGACCGCGGCGTGCCGATCCGCATCGGCGTGAACGCCGGCAGCCTGCACCCGGACATCTACGAACGCTTCGGCGGCGCGACACCCGAAGCCCTCGTGGAGTCGGCGCGACTGGAGTTGGCCTACTTCGAGGAGGTCGACTTCCACGACGTGAAGATCTCGGTGAAGGCATCTTCGGTCGCGACGATGATCGCGGCCTATCGGTTGGCGTCAGAGACCTTCGATCACCCCCTGCACCTCGGTGTGACCGAGGCCGGTCCGCTGCCCGGCGGGCTCTTGAAGGGCACCGCCGGCATCGGGACACTGCTCGCCGAGGGCATCGGCGACACGCTGCGCTACTCACTGACCGCCGATCCGGTCGAGGAGGCGCGCGCCGGGCGCACGCTGCTCGAGGTCCTGGGACTTCGCGAACGAAAGGGACTGGACCTCATCGCCTGTCCCAGTTGCGGTCGCGCCGAAGTCGACGTCATCAAAGTCGCCACGGAAGCACAAGACGCCCTGCAGGCGCTCAACCTGCCGATCCAAGTCGCGGTCATGGGTTGCGTGGTGAACGGTCCCGGCGAGGCACGACACGCGGACCTCGGCATCGCCGCCGGCAAGAAACGCGGACACCTCTTCATCAAGGGACAGATCGTGCGCGTCGTCAAAGAGGACGAGATGGTCGAGGCCCTCGTCGAAGAGGCGACCAAGATCGTCGCCGAAGGTGTCGAGGCGCGACTCGCCGCGCGCGACCGCAGCGCGGAGGCCGAGGCCGAAGCCGATCGCGCGATGTTGCTCGATGACCGAGGCGCGGACGTGAATCACGCGAACGAACGCATCGAGAAGATCCGTCGAAGGGCCGAAGGCTAAAAACGCTTCGGTAGGCTTGCGGCACAATTCAAAGGAGAATCGTGGCGCCCAGCGTGCTGACACCCCAGAGCGAAGACTTCCCCCGTTGGTATCAAGACGTTATGGCCAAGGGCGAGATGGCAGAGAACGGACCGGTGCGCGGCACGATGGTCATCCGCCCGTACGGCTGGTCCCTCTGGGAGCGCATGCAGGCCGAGATCGACGCGCGGATCAAGGACACCGGCGCGCAGAACGCCTATTTCCCGCTGTTCATCCCGCTCAGTTACCTGGAGCGCGAGGCCGAGCACGTCGAGGGTTTCTCTCCGGAACTCGCCGTCGTCACGCACGCCGGCGGCGAGGACCTCGCCGAACCGATCGTGGTGCGCCCGACCTCCGAGACCGTCATCGGCGAGTACATGGCCAAGTGGATCCAGAGCTACCGCGACCTGCCACTGCTGTTGAATCAGTGGAGCAATGTCGTTCGCTGGGAACTGCGCCCGCGGCTGTTTCTGCGCTCCACCGAGTTCCTCTGGCAAGAGGGCCACACCGCTCACGCCAGTTACGAGGACGCCCACGCCTTCGCCACCAAGATCCACGACGAGGTCTACAACGACTTCTTGGAGAACGTCCTCGCCACGCCCTCGCACCTCGGTATCAAGCCGGCCAGCGAACGATTCCCGGGCGCGATCAACTCGATGACCGCCGAGGCCATCATGCGTGACGGCAAGGCGTTGCAGATGTTGACGACCCACGAACTCGGTCAGAACTTCGCGCGGGCCTTCGACATCTACTTCCAGAGCGAGGAGGGACAGGCCGAACTGTGCTTCACGACGTCCTGGGGTGCGTCCACGCGCATGGTCGGGGGACTGGTGATGCTCCACGGCGACGACGACGGTCTCGTCGTGCCGCCCAAGCTCGCGCCGATCCAGGCCGTCGTCATCGCGGTGCGCGACGAGCCGGACGTGAATGACGCGTGCGATCGCGTCGCCGCGTCACTGAAGTCGGCTGGTATTCGCGCGCAGATAGACCGCGGTCGGGGCAGTTTCGGTCGTCGCGTCACCGACTGGGAGATCAAGGGAGTGCCGCTGCGCGTCGAGGTCGGTCCGCGCGATCTGAAAGACGGTCTGGTCACGCTGGTGCGACGCGACAACGGTGCGAAGGCGCCGCTCGGCATCGACGTGGTGGCGGCGAACGCGCTGGCCCTGCTCGGGGAGATTCAGGTCGACCTGTTCAACGGCGCCAAGGCCCGTTTGACGCAGAACACGCACGACGTCACGAGCATCGCCGAGGCGACCGAGGCGGCCGAGACCGGCTTCGCACGACTCGACTGGTCCGTCGTGGGCGAGGCCGGTGAAGCGGCCCTCAAGGTGAACGCCATCACCGTGCGATGCCTCCAGCGACGAGACGGTTCGATGCCGCTCAACGACCTCGAGGACGACCTCATCTGCATCGTGGCTAAGTCCTACTGATCCGGTCCTCGACGCGAATGGTCGCGGCGACGCGGGGGCGATAACGGCGCTTGTAGATAAGAATTTTCGATGAATTTTCGCGCCCGTCCGGACGGATTCTGATTGTCATCAGGGGCGAGAAATGCTACAATTGCTGCCTACAGTCCGCTCAGGACGTATGGACTCGTTTAAGCGCGGGCCTCGGGCCCGCGCTTTTTCTTTGTCCGAACGTCCGAGTGGCCGAGGGAGAGGAGCCGGTTGTGGATTTAGAGACACCACTGCGCTCCCTCCTATCCGAACTCGGACTGGACCTCTACGACCTGGAAATGGTCAAGGGGACCCTCAACGTCGTGGTGACCAAGCCCGGCGGCGTTGATTTAGAGGCCCTCACCAAGGCCAATCGCCAGATCTCGGAGTGGCTGGACGTGAACGACCCGATTTCCGGACGGTTCACGCTCGACGTCTCGAGCCCCGGGCTCGAGCGCAAACTCCGTACGCCGGCTCACTTCATCTCAACGATCGGCGAGGTGGTGACCCTGCGCGAACTACGGGGCGACGAGCCCACCCGTCGACTGGAGGGCACCGTGCTCGCGGCCGACGAGACGTCGGTCACGATCGACGACGCCGAGCACGGACAGGTCGTCGTGCGACTCGACGCGGTCGAACGCGCCCGGACCGTCTTCAAGTGGGGTGCCGAAGCCAAACCGTCGCCCTCGCGCGCGAAGCCATCTGCTGCATCGACGAGGAAGGGAGGGTAGGTATGGCGAACTTTGAATTCCTAGAGGCGTTGGGACAGATTGCGCGTGACCAGAACATCGACGAAGGGGAGTTGCTCATCGCGCTCGCCAACGCGCTCCTCGCCGCCTACAAGCGCCGCCCGGACTCGGCCGAGGACGCCGAAGTCGAGATCAATCCCGAGACCGGTGAGATCAAGGTGTGGGGTCTCGAACTCGACCTCGAGGGCAACGTCACGCGCGAGTGGGACGCGACGCCCGAGGACTTCGGACGTATCGCGGCCCAGACCGCGAAGCAGGTGCTGATGCAGCTCATTCGCGACATCCAGCGCCGCCAGATGTACGAGGAGTTCGCGAACCGCGAGGGCGACATCGTCTCGGGCACCGTGCAACAGAACGACAACCGTTACACGTTGCTCGACCTCGGGCGCGTCGAAGCGTTGCTGCCCCAGGCCGAGCAGATCGCCTTCGAGCGCTACGAACACGGTGCGCGCATCAAGGTGTACATCGTCGAAGTGCGAAAGACCAACAAGGGTCCCCAGATCGTGGTGAGTCGCACGCACCCGGCTCTGGTCGCCAAGCTCTTCGAGATCGAGGTGCCCGAGATCGCCAACGGCATCGTCGAGATCAAGGCCCTGGCGCGCGAGCCCGGTCACCGCAGCAAGATCGCGGTCGCGTCGAACGATCACATGATCGACCCCGTCGGCGCCTGCGTGGGCGCGCGCGGCAGCCGCGTGCGCAACATCACCAACGAACTGCGCTCCGAACGTATCGACGTAGTGCCCTACAGCGACGACCCCGTGGAGTTCATCATGGCGGCGCTGCAGCCCGCGCGCGTGCGCGAGGTGCGACTCGACGAGACCGAGGGTATCGCGACCGTGATCGTGCACGACCAGCAGCTCTCCCTCGCCATCGGCAAGGAGGGGCAGAACGCCCGCCTGGCCGCTCGGCTGACCGGTTGGCGCATCGACATCCGCTCCGAGAACGAAGGCGTCGAAGAGGAAGTCGTCGAAGAGGTCTGGACCGACGGTGACGTCGTCATCGATGAGACGATCGCGGTCGTGGCCGGTGATGACGGCGAGAGCGCGATGATCGTCGTCGACGAAGTGATCAGCGACGCCGAAGGTCACGTCGAAGAGATCGTCGTGGTCGAAGAGATCGAACTCGAAGACGCCGAGGCACCCGCGGTCGTGGAGGACGAGGCATAGCGTCGCTTCGCACGTGCGTGGTCTGTCGACGGCGTCGCGCGGACGCCGAGATGATCCGGGCCGGGAGGTCGCAGGGTGCGTGGTACCTCGGACGAGGTCCCGGACGCGGACTCTGGTGGTGCGACGCGCAGTGTTCGAAGGGGCTTCGCGTGGGGCACCTCGTGCGGGCCCTCAAGTCGAGCGCGAACGAACGCGACCTCGACGCCGTACTCGCATTGGAATCGGGTCGCGGACTGCATTAACGGTGGTTGTGGAAGAATAGGTAACTGTGCTCGCGAAAGCGGGTACGAGAAGCAAGGGAAGGTTTTGGCCCAGAAGAAGATCCGTGTGCACGAGCTCTCGAAGGAGCTCGGACTCACGAGCAAAGAGCTACTCACGCTCGCCCAAAAACTTGGCATAGGAGCATCGAGCCCCTCCGCGTCGATCGAGGACGCCCAAGCCGACCGGATCCGACGCCGGGCCGACGCCGACGGACTTCGGCGCGAAGTCCAACCCGAAGAGGCCGCCAAGGCGACCAAGGCCGCCAGGGCCACGAAGGCCACGAAAACCACCGGCACGAAGAAGGCCGCGCTCCCCGCCGACGCGCCCGTCGTCGAAGCACCGGCGCGGGTCAGTCGTGTCGCCAAGCCGGTCGAAGCCACACCCACGACGCCGGACGCGCCCGTCCAGGACGCGCCCGTCGCTCCCGCGGCCGCCGAGCCCAAGGTCGTCCGCAGTCGCGCGCCGATCGTCAAGCCCGCGCCCACGCGCACCGCTTCGCCGAGCGGACCCACGACGATTCGCCCGACCCAGCGTTCGGTGTCGGGCGAGGCTGGCGAAGGGGGCACGCCCTCCACTCGACCGCCGCTGAGTTCGACCGGCCGCCCGATTCCGCCGCCGCCCGGTCGTCCCATGAGTGCCACCGGCCGACCGATCCCGCCACCCCCCGGCGCGCGCCGACCGATGGGCGCGCCGAACGCGCGTCCGTCCTCACCCGGCGGCCCGCGACCGATGAGCCCGCGACCGAATCCCGCCTCGCGGCCCGGCGGTCCCACGTCACGTCCCGGCGGCGCCAGCGGCGGATTCTCGTCGCGTCCCGGCGCGCCCACGACCGGCGCGCCCGGCGGCCCGAACCGTGGTGGCCCGCCGAGTCGCGGCACGGGAGGACCTCGAGGTTCGCAGCGCAAGGCCACGCGCCGCCGGCGCCGCAACGTCGAAGAGCTCGAGCCGACTCAGATGACGACGTGGCAGCCGAGCAGTCTGCCGGTCCCGGACGGCGAAGTCATCATCGAACGCGGCTCCACCGCGAAGGACGTCGGACCGAAGCTCAATCGCAGCGCCGCGGACATCATCCGCTTTCTCTTCTTGCAGGGTGAGATCGTCACGGCCGTCCAGAGCCTGAGCGACGACATGATCGAGCTCTACGCCGCCGAGGTCGGGGCCAGCGTGCACATGGTCGATCCCGGTGAGCAGCAGGAGGCGGCGCTCCTCGCCAAGTTCTTCGACGAAGACGACCAGGACGACGAGATTGCGGCCGCGCCGCGTCCGCCCGTCGTGACCGTCATGGGCCACGTCGACCACGGCAAGACGCTGCTACTCGACAGGATCCGCCAGACCGACGTGGTCGCCGGGGAGGCGGGGGGCATCACCCAGCACATCGGCGCCTACAAGGTCCAGTGGAAGGGCAAGGCGATCGCCTTCATCGACACGCCGGGCCACGAGGCCTTCACCGCGATGCGCGCCCGCGGCGCCAAGGTCACGGACATCATCATCCTGGTCGTCGCCGCGGACGACGGCGTCATGCCCCAGACCGTCGAAGCGATCAACCACGCCAAGGCGGCCGACGTGCCCCTCATCGTGGCGGTCAACAAGATGGACAAGGCCGACGCGAATCCGGACCGCGTCCTCCAACAGATCAGTGAGTACGCTCTCGTCCCGGAAAAGTGGGGCGGCGACACCATCGTCGTCGAGATCTCGGCGCTCCAGGGCACCGGCATCGACGAGCTCCTCGAACAGGTCCTCTTGGTCGCCGAAGTCGCCGAACTCGCCGCTCGACCGACCGGACGCGCCGTCGGCACGGTCCTCGAGGCGAACCTCGAAGTCGGGCGTGGACCGGTCGCCACCGTCATGGTGCAAAAGGGTCTACTGGCCGTCGGTGACCCCGTTGTCGCCGGCGCCGCGTACGGCAAGGTGAAGGCCCTCATCAACGACCAGGGCAAGCCGATCAAGTCGGCCGGCCCCTCGACGCCGGTGCAGATCCTCGGCTTCAGCGAGCCGCCGTTCGCCGGCGACGAGATGCGCGTCGCCCACGACCTCGCCCACGCCCGGTCCCTCGCCGAGGCGCGCGCGCAACGCGCGCGGCTGATCGGTCACCAGCCGGTCGCCTCGACCAGCGGCGCCCGACTCGAAGACCTCTTCGAACAGATCCAACGCGGCGAGACCGCGACGCTCAACATCGTCTTGAAGGCCGACGTCCAGGGCTCACTCGAGGCCTGCACCGAGTCGCTGCGCAAGCTCGAACGTGACGACGTGAAGCTCGTCATCGTGCACCGCGGCGTCGGCGGCATCACCGAGAACGACGTGCAACTGGCCAAGGCGTCGAACGCGACGATCATCGGCTTCAACGTCCGACCGGACAAGCGCAGTCGCGACCTCGCGGAGAACGAAGGCGTGCAGATCCGCACCTACGAGATCATCTACAAGTTGATCGAGGAGATCGAGGCGGCAATGCTCGGCCTGCTCTCGCCGGTGTACGAAGAGATCGTCACCGGAGAAGCCGAGGTTCGCGAAGTCTTCCGGGTACCCCGGATCGGCGCGATCGCCGGTTGCTTCGTGCGCGACGGTGTCATCACCCGTGGCTCGAAAGTGCGCTTCTTGCGCGAGGGGACGATCATCTGGAAAGGCTCGATCACGTCGCTGCGCCGCTTCAAGGACGACGCGCGCGAAGTGGCGTCCGGCTTCGAGTGCGGTATCGGCCTGTCCGACTACCAAGACCTCAAGGCGGGCGACATCATCGAGACCTTCGAAGAGCGCGAGATTCCCAGAACGGCCTAACGCATGGCCCGTTCATCCGGATCACATCATCCCTATCCGCGTTCGGCGCGCGTCAACCAGATCCTGCGCGAAGTCATCTCCGATGAACTGACGAAGATTTCGGACATCGACGACCGGATCGGCATCGTGACGGTGACCGGTGTGGAGACGACCCAGGACCTGCGCCAAGCGATGGTCTTCTTCGACTCGTTGACGCCCGAGACGCGGGCCGCGCTCGAAGAGCGTCGCGCGCAGATTCAATCGGCCGTCAACGTGCAAACGCGATTCAAGCGCACGCCCAAGCTCTCGTTCATGGCCGATCCGGCGGTCGCGAGTGGCGAGGCCGTCGAGGAGATCATTCGTCGCCAAAACCATGACGACGAATAACGGCCTGCTCCTCATCGACAAACCCCAAGGTCTCACGAGCCACGACGTCGTGGCCCGCGTTCGACGCATCCTTCACGAAAAGAAGGTCGGCCACGCCGGGACCCTCGACCCAATGGCGACCGGACTCTTGGTGCTGGCCGTCGGGCCGTCCACGCGACTGCTGCGATTCGCGCAGTCGGAGACGAAACAATATGGCGGCGCGGTCAAGTTCGGGATCGGGACCGATTCGCTCGATGCCGATGGAACAGTCATCGATGAACAACCCGTGCCCGAGCTGTCCAGCGACGACGTCGGTGCAGCGGCGGGAGCGATGATCGGCGTGCAGTTACAAACTCCGCCGATGGTGTCGGCGATCAAGATTGGCGGGAAGCGACTCCACGAGCTCGCTCGTCGCGGCATCGTGGCGGAACCAAAGGCGCGAGAGATTGCGGTCTCGCAGTTTTCGATGACGCCAACGGACGACAACTCAGTGTGGCGTTTTGACGTCGAATGCTCGGTGGGCACGTACGTAAGGGTTTTGTTGAGCGATCTGGCGGGGCGTCTCGGCACGATTGGCCATCTCGTCGAACTTCGGCGCACGCGCAGTGGTTCGTTCCGTGTTGAGGACGCACCCACGCTCGAAGAGCTCGAAGTGAGGGTCGCGCGCGGCGAGACCGTACTGTCGCCGCCGGCAACCTTCGTCACGGGGCTCGAGCACGTCACGTTGAACGAGGAGCAGACTCGAGCGGTGCGCATGGGTCAGCGCGTGACGCTCGTCGAGAACTTTCGCAGCGACGAGATCGCGGCTCTGGACGGTGCGGGCGAACTCATAGGAATCCTTCAACGTCGCGATCAGACGTGGAAGCCCGAATTGGTGTTGACGTCGCCCGGCGAATCGCAGCACGGGTAGTTTGCATCAATGATTGTCGTACGTGACGGAGAGACGTCCAAGCTCTCGACGAGCGATTCGGTGATCGCCATCGGCGTCTTCGACGGTCTACACCTTGGTCACCAAGCCGTGATCGACATGTTGTTGCACCTCGACGGTGAACGGGCGCGCGACGCCGTGCCGACGGTCGTCACGTTCGATCCCCATCCGGCGCAGGTGCTCGCGCCGGACCGCGCACCACGGTTGCTCGGCACGTTCGAACAGCGACTCGAGGGATTCGCGGCCTTGGGGATCGAACAGGTTCGCGTCCTCACGTTCGATCGAACGCTCGCGAACGAGTCAGCGAGGGAGTTCATCGCGCGAGTCCTCGCGGGTGAGTTGCACGCGTGGGAGATCGTCGTCGGCGAGGACTTTCGCTTCGGTCACGACCGCGTCGGGGACGTGGCGCTCCTCAGCGCCGAGGGTCAACGCTACGGGTTCGGCGTCTACGAGGCGCCGAACTTCGGAGCACCGCGGTGGAGTTCGAGCGCCGTACGCCAGGCCCTGAGAGAGGGTGACGTCACGACCGCGAGCGCGACGCTCGGTCGACCGTTCGTCCTGCGCGGGAGTGTCGTGCACGGTGACGCGCGCGGCGAGGACTTGGGTTTCGCGACGGCCAACCTCGCCACGGCGCCCTTCCAGTTGGTGCCCCGAGAGGGCATCTACGCCGGCGCCGCGCGGACCACGGACCGACAGTGGCGCCCGGCCGCGGTCTCGATCGGCACGCGACCGCAGTTCTACGAGGACGGCGAACTCCTGGTCGAAGTCCATCTGCCGGGCTATCAAGGTGACCTCTACGACACGTCGCTCGACGTCGCGTTTCTGGACCGACTGCGAGGACAAGAGGTCTTCGCCGACGTCGACGCGTTGATCGCCCAGATCGCCCGCGACGTCGACCAAACCCTTGGGATATTCAAGTTATTCTCGCCAAACGGTTCGGCACTGCTAGAATAGATATTCGGTCAGCGACGCTGACTATGTGGGTCGTCACGTTGGCGACTTGCTACGAGACATCCGACTCATAAGGCAAAAAAACGTTATGGCTGAGAAGCAGCAGATCATCAAGGACTATCAGGCGCACGCGACGGACACGGGATCTCCCGAAGTCCAGGTGGCGATTCTGACGGACCGGATCGCCCACCTCACCGAGCACCTCAAGGTTCACAAAGGCGATCATCACACGCGCCGTGGACTGATGAAGCTCATCGGCCAACGACGCCGTCTGCTCGACTACGTGCAGCGCGGAAATGTCGAGCGCTACCGCGCTTTGATCGGCCGTCTCGGCATACGTCGCTAGCCGAACGGCCCGTTGACTCCGTCAACGTGCCCAACACATCCGAATTTCGGAGGCCAGTGGAGAACAGTCGCGAGTACGCGAAGGTTGCCCACTGGGATCCGAACGGAGTGTTGCTAACCAAATAGGAGCACTACCCATGACTGACGCAATCCGCGTAAGTAGCCCAATTACGGGCACCGAAAAGACTTTAAGTTTTGAAGCGGGCCACCTGGCCCAACTCGCCGACGGCGCGGTCGTCGCGCGCATCGGCGACACCATCTTGTTGGCGACCGTCGCGGTCGCCAAGAGCGTTCGCGAAGGCATCGACTTCTTCCCACTCACCGTGGACATCGAAGAGCGGGCCTACGCCGCCGGCAAGATCCCCGGGGCCTTCTTCCGTCGCGAGGGCAAGCCCTCGGACCAGGCCGTCCTCACCTGTCGACTCATCGACCGTCCGCTGCGCCCGTCCTTCCCGAAGGGCTTCCGCAACGAGATCCAGGTCGTCGGCACGATCTTCAGCGCCGACCAGGAGAACCCGTACGACGTCCTGGCGATCAACGCCGCCTCGGCCGCGTTGATGATCTCGGGCATCCCCTTCGAGGGACCGATCGGCGCCGTGCGCATGGCCTACACCACCGACGGGGAGTGGGCGCCGCACCCGACGTACCAAGAGGGCGACGCCGCGACCTTCGAACTCGTCGTCGCCGGTCGCGCCCTCGGCGACTCCGTCGAGGCCGACGTCGCGATCATGATGGTCGAGGCCGGCGGCACCGAGGGTTCGTTCGAGAAGTACGCCGACGGTGCGCCGAAGGTCTCCGAGGAGGTCCTCTCGGCCGGTCTCGAAGCGTCCAAGCTCTGGATCCGCGAGTCGATCAACCTGCAGCGCGAACTGGTGAAGGACTTCATCGCCGCGCGCGGCGCGATCACCGCGATGGAGTACCAGACCATCGCCGACTACCAAGACGACGTCTACGAGAGCGTGCTCGCCATGGGCGCCACGCCGCTCTCGGAAGCGAACAAGCTGACGACCAAGACTGCGCGCAACGAGGCCCTCGACACCGCGACCGCGGCGATCATCGAGCACTTGAAGGACGAGTTCCCGAACCGACTGAGCGAGATCAAGGCGGCCGTTCGTTCGGTCACGAAGAAGATCGTGCGTCGTCGCATCGTCGACGAGGGTGTCCGCATCGACGGACGCTCGATCACCGACATCCGTCCCCTCTCGGCCGAGATCGACCTCTTCCCGATGACGCACGGATCCGCGATGTTCCAGCGCGGTGAGACCCAGGTCGTCAACGTGACCACGCTGGGCATGCCGCGCATGCGTCAGCAACTGGACACGATCGGACCCGACGAGTGGCGCCGCTACATGCACCACTACAACTTCCCGCCCTACTCGGTCGGCGAGACCGGCCGCGTCGGCATGCCGAAGCGCCGCGAGATCGGGCACGGCATGTTGGCCGAGCGCGCCCTCATCCCCGTACTGCCGAGCGAAGAGGACTTCGCCTACACGCTGCGTGTCGTCTCAGACGTCCTGCAGTCGAACGGCTCGACGTCGATGGCGTCGGTCTGCGGATCGACGTTGTCGCTCATGGCGGCCGGCGTGCCCATCAAGGCGCCCGTCGCGGGTATCGCGATGGGCCTCGTCTACGACGACGGCAAGTACGTGACGTTGACCGACATCCTCGGTGCCGAAGACGCCTTCGGTGACATGGACTTCAAGGTCGCCGGCACCGCCGACGCCGTCACCGCGTTGCAACTCGACACGAAGATCGACGGCCTCCCGGCCGAGGTCCTGTCGAACGCGTTGGACCAGGCCAAGACGGCTCGACTGCTGATCCTCGACGTGCTCACGAGCACGATCGCCGAGCCCCGTCCGCAGGTCGCCGACGTCGCCCCGAAGATCGTGTCGCTCCAGATCCCGATCGACAAGATCGGTGAGGTCATCGGACCCAAGGGCAAGGTCATCAACACGCTCCAGCAGGAGACCGGCGCGGACATCGCGGTCGATGACGACGGTGTCGTCGGTACAGTCACGATTGGCGCGAAGGATGGACGTGCGGTCGAAGAGGCCCGTCGACGCATCGCCATGATCCTCGACCCGCCCACCCCCGAAGTCGGCGCGAACTATCAGGGTCGCGTCGTCAACATCGCCAAGTTCGGCGCGTTCGTGAGCATCATGCCCGGCCGTGACGGCCTCTTGCACATCTCGAAGATGGCGCCGCTCAACGGCGGCAAGCGCATCGGCCAGGTGGAGGACGTCCTCGAACTCGGTCAAGCGATCGAGGTCAAGGTGGACGACATCGATCCGCAGGGCAAGGTCTCGCTCTCGTTGGTCGGAGACTTCCCGGAGTCCGACGAGGACTCCCGCCCTCCGCGTCGTGACGCTGACCGAGGCGAACGAAGTGATCGCGGTGGACGTGACCGTGACCGTGATCGTGACCGTGGTCCTCGCGACCGCGCGCCACGCGAGAACGTCAACGCCGCACGACCGACCGCGTCGTCCTCGTCGTTCGAGGCGGCCTTCGAGGCTGAGCTCGCCGACGAGATCGGTGACCTGGGTCCCGGTGGTCCGGCCTTCGTCGACGGCGACAGTTCACGTCGCAGCCCTCGACCGCGTCGCCGATAGTCGTTCGAAGCCCGTGTGGTGTGGTCCTCGTGACCGTGCCGCACGGGCTTCGTGCTTTTTCGTAGCGTGGAGCCAATGAGTCTCGACGCGCCTTCGCACACCACGTCGTGGTGGCGACCTCTCTGGAAGGGCGACCGACTCGCGTTCCTCACGATGCTCGTCGTGCCGACTTTGTTGTTCGTCCTGCCGGCGCTCTTCGGCCATCCGGCGATCGACGGCGACAACCTGATTCAGAACTTTCCCTTGCGGGTACTGAGCGGCCAACAGATCGCCTCGGGTCACCTACCGCTGTTCAACCCGCTGGCCGACTCGGGCACGCCGCTGCTCGGCGGACTGAACGCCGGCGCCCTCTACCCGCTGACGGTGATCTTCGCGTTCGTCCCGCCGATCGCCGCGTGGCTGATCAACTGCGTCGCGGTGTACGTGATCGCCGCGACGGGGATGTTCGCGCTCTTGCGTTGGCATGGGGTCCGCACGCTGTCGTCCTTCGCCGCGGCGATGAGCTTCGCCTACTCCGGCGCGATGATCGGACAGCTCGTGCACCTCGGGGTCGTCCAGGGCTTCGCCTTCATCCCGTGGGCCGCACTGATCCTGGTGTCGCTCTCGCGGCGGCTCTCGCTCGAGCCCGCCACCACGTCGTGGCGTCACCTCGCGAGAGTCGCGCTGCCCTGGATGGCGGGCTATGCGCTCTTGTGGGGACTGACGTTCTTGACGGGTGAACCGCGGGGCATCGCCGAGATCGAACTCCTGACGTTGATCGTCGGTCCGTCGGTACTGCTGATTCGCAGCTCGTACTGGATTCAAACGTGGCGCGCTCGCGTGGCCTACGTGGTGGCGGTCGCGATCGGACTGGCGTGGGGGAGCGCGATCGGCCTGGTGCAGCTGCTGCCGGGGTGGTCCTTCATCAACGTCTCGCAACGATCTTCGGTCAGCTACAGCTTCTTTGGCGCCGGCTCGCTGGTCGTGCGCTGGACGTCGCTGCTCTTCATGCCCGACATCTTCGGGGGCAACGGCTCGGCCGGGCAGCCGAGTTACTTCGCGCACTACAACCTGCCCGAGGTGACGGGCTACGCCGGCGTCCTCGCGCTGGTGGCGACGTTCGCGTTCGTAGCTAAGTTCACGCGACGCGGGTGGCGCGGTGAGGACCGTGACCACGTGCTGTACTTCGTGATCCTGGTCGTCGGACTCTTCGCGACCTGGGGTTATTACACACCGCTCGGTCACCTGTTTCGCGCCATCCCGCTCTACGGGAGCACCCGGCTGCAGAGCCGCAACATCATCCTCGTCGACTTCGCGATGAGCGCGATGTTGGGATGGTGGCTGCATCGCCTGGAGACCCGTCGGGTGTCCGACGCGGGCCTCGAGGGTCGAAAGAAGTGGGTGACGCTCGCACCCGCGCTCTGCGTGGTGGCGCTCTGCGTCGGCCTCTTCGCGTGGGGGCCGCGAATCGTCTCGTACCTTGGCGTCTTCCCCCAACAAGAGGACCTCACTCGCGATATGTACCTCTCGTACGCACTGCACTTGGGAATCGCCGCCGTCGCCGTGGCGGCGTTACTTCGCTGGCGCCACTCCCAGAATCTCATGAGAGTACTGATGGGCGTACTGGTCACCGACGTCGTGGTCTTTCTCGTTCTCAGCGCGACGGGACTGATCGGCGGTTCGGGTCCGACGGAGCCGTCGCGCGCGAACGCCGTCGCGCTCTTTGGCACGCACGGTCGAACCGCGCTCGTGGACCAAGGCGGTGTGCACGCCAAACAGTTCCAGGCACTCGGAGAACCGAACATGAACGTCTTCACGAAACTGCCGAGCGTACAGGGGTACGGCTCGCTCGAGGCCACGATCTACGACGACTCGACCGGCACGCACCCGCAGGCGGCGATCAATCCCTGCCGTCTGGCCGACGGCACGTTCACGCAGTTGCGACTGTCGGCGATCGCGGTGTCGTACGCGCAACTAGGCCACAGCACCAAGGTTCCGGTGACACCGGCACCGAACTGCCGCATGGCGCCGCCGTCGAACACCGCGGATCGCTACTTCGGGCAGATCCTGCAGGTCCAATCGGTCACCGTGCACGGTCGAGGGGGTCGTCCGGTGGCCCCGGGCGTGGTCTCATTCACGTTGCTCAGCTGGAACGGTCAAAGGGAGGGCCGGGTCCTCCATGAGACCGGAGGGAGTGACATGACCTTCACCGTCACGGGACTGTCAACGGCCGCTGGATTCGAACTCTCGTCGAACAGCCCGATCTCGGTTGGCAACGCGCTGGTCTCCCAACTCATACCGGTCAAGGTCACCTATCAACTGGACTCGCCGATGCAAGAGGCACTCGACAGTCCCGAGTGGCACCTGGGCGACACGCTGGGTACGTACTCAGTCTTCACGACGAAGAGCGTGAAGCCGACCGTGTGGTTGACGTCGCCGTCCCAGGGCACTCTGGCGCACGTGAAGAACGCGGCCTACGGCGACACGTGGGTCGACGTGCGCGCGGTGACGCCGGTGACGCTCGTTCGATCAATGGCCTATCTGCCCGGTTGGCGCGCGACGGCACTCAATGCGACGACCGGCAAGAGCGAAGACCTCACGGTGACCCGCAACGGTCTCATCCAACAGGTGGTGGTGCCGAGCGGTACGTGGAACGTCCACTTCCACTACCACGCGCCCCATATCGAAATCTCACTGGTCGCGACGGTCGCGGGCACCGTCGTGCTCATCGGTGTCGGCGCCTACTTGCTCGCCGAGGACCGTCGACGGCGCGCGGATAAGGTGCGGTCGTGAAACGACTCGCGATCAATGGCGGCGCCGGACGGATGGGCCAGACGATCGCCGCCGGACTGCACGCACTCGAACGATTCTCGATCGCCACGCTCGTCGATGCCAACGCTCCGCACGAACTGTTCGGCGCCACGTTCGCGTCGTCGTTCGAAGGCGTCGACGCCGCCTCGGTTGACGTGGTGATCGACTTCTCCTCGCCCGAGGGCGTCGTCGCCTCGGCGGCGTGGTGCGCGCAGCACGGTAAGGGACTGGTGATCGGCACGACGGGACTCGCGAGCGAACAGCGTCAGGCCGTTGAGGAGGCCGCGACGAAGATCGGCGTCGTGATCGCGGCCAACTACTCACTCGGCGCGGTGCTGTCCGAGAAGTTCGCCGCACTGGCCGCGCCGTACTTCAGCCGAGTCGAGATCATTGAACTGCACCACGACAAGAAGGTCGATGCCCCGTCGGGCACGTCGATCGCGGCCGCCAAGGGGATCGCCGCCGCGAGGGTGGCGGCCGGTCTCCCCGAGATGGATGACCCCACCGTTCGTCACACCGTGGGGGGCGCTCGCGGGGCCGACACCATCGGGGGGATAAAGATCCACTCGGTGCGCCTGCCGGGACTCGTCGCGCATCAGGAGATCCTCTTCGGCGGTCCCGGTGAAGGTCTCACGATTCGTCACGACTCGTTCGACCGCCTGAGTTTCGTCCAGGGTGTGGCCCTCGCGGCCGACGCCGTCGACGCGACGCCGCGCCTCATCGACGGCATCGAATCGCTGATTTGAGCACCATCGCCACCTCAGACGTGTCGAGAGGTGCTGGTAACTTCGAAGTATGACGACACCTCGTTTCGGTCGCCTCCTCACCGCTATGGTGACGCCGTTCCGGGCCGACGGTTCCATCGACTTCGATGTCGCGATCGAACTCGCGACGAAACTCGTGAGCGAGGGGAGTGACGGTCTGGTCATCGCCGGCTCCACGGGTGAGGGCTCGTCGCTGTCCGATAAGGAGAAGCTCGAACTCTTCGCGTGCGTCGCGGGTGCCGTGGAGGCGCCGGTCCTGGCCGGATCGACCTTCGCCGACACCGCGCGCTCGGTCGAACTGACGAAACAGGTCCTCGAGACGGGCGTGACGGGCGTGCTCGCGACGACGCCGGCCTACGCGCGACCAAGCCAAAAGGGGATCGCCGCACACTTCGCTGCGATCGCGCGGTCCACCGAACTCCCCGTGATGCTCTACGACATCCCGGCTCGTTCGGGAAGAAAGATCGCCGCGTCGACCGTCATCGACCTCGTGTCGTCGCACCCGAACATCGTGGCCATGAAGGACGCCTCCGGTGACCTCGTGAGCGCGGCGCACTACAAGGCCGTGCTCGGCGACGGCCTCGACCTCTACAGCGGCGACGACTCGGTGATCCTTCCCTTCATGGCTGTCGGGGCCGTCGGCCTGGTATCGGTCGCCGCACACTGGGCGGCGCGAGAGTTCGCCGCGATGATCGACTGTGTCGAACGCGGTGATTGGGTCGGCGCGAGAACGCTGAACGAACGACTCGCCGCGAGCTGCGCCTTCGAGTCGAGCGAGCTGTATCCGAACCCGATGCCGTCCAAGGCGGCGTTGCGCTACCTCGGTCTCGACGTCGGCCAGTGTCGACTGCCGCACGCCCCGAGTGACGACACACTCGATGCGGACGCGGCAAAGATCGTCTCCGCGCTGCAGGCGTCGCGTGGCTAAAGACAGCGTCCGCGTCACCTTCCTCGGCGGACTCGGCGAAATCGGCCGCAACTGTTGCGCCATCGAACAAGACGGCCGACTCGTCGTCGTGGACGCCGGCCTGATGTTCCCGGAGCCGAACATGTACGGCGTCGACCTCATCCTGCCGGACTTTCGTTGGCTGATCGAACGACGCGACCGCGTGGACGCCATCGTCTTGACCCACGGCCACGAGGACCACACCGGGGCGTTGCGCTACCTGGTGAAGGACATCAACGTCCCGATCTACGGATCGGCCCTGACGCTCGGCTTCGCTCGTCACCGACTCACCGAAGCCAAGGTCGCCAAGGACCTCACGTTCATCGAAGTGAGCGACGGGGAGAGGCGCAAGATCGGTCCCTTCGAGGTCGAGTTCATCCCCGTCACGCACTCCGTACCGAGCGCGCACGCGCTCGCCTTTCGAACCAACGCCGGCATCGTCGTGCACTCCGGTGACTTCAAACTCGACCTCACGCCGATCGACGGACGGCGCACTGATATCTCACGACTGGCCGCCCTCGGCGACGAAGGCGTCGCGTTGTTGCTGGCCGATTCGACGAACGCCGAGGAGCCCGGTTTCACCGCGTCCGAACGATCGGTGGGGGGTGCGTTGCGACGACTCTTCCTCGAGCGGCCGCAGCGTCGCATGGTCGTGGCCTGCTTCGCGAGTCACATCCACCGCGTGCAACAGATCATCGACGTCGCGTTGGAACAGCACCGCAAGATCGTGCTGATGGGCCGCTCGATGGAGGCTAACGCCAAGTTGGCGCGCAAGCTCAATCTCCTGCACGTGAACGCGGCCGACCTCATCGACATCGAGAATATCGACCGCTACGCCCCGGGCGAGGTCTGTGTCATTTGCACGGGATCACAGGGCGAGCCGCTCGCCGCGCTCTCGAAGCTCTCGCGCGGTGACGCCCGGTTCTTGAAGGTGGGCGCTGACGACACCGTGATCCTCAGCTCGCATCCCATTCCCGGCAACGAGTGGACCGTCGGTCGCGTCATCGACGACCTGCACCGCGCTGCCGCCGAGGTGATCCACTCCGGCCACGAGCCGGTCCACGCGTCGGGCCACGCGCGCCAGGGCGAACTGCGTACGTTCCACCAACTGTTGCGGCCGCAGAACTTCGTTCCGGTCCACGGTGAGTATCGCCACATGGTGCACCACGCCGAACTGGCCCACTCAATGGGACTCAGCCCCAAGCACGTCTTGATCTGTGAAGACGGTGATCAGATCGAGGTCTCTAAGACCGGTATCAAGCGCGCCGGTCAGGTGCCGGCCGGGTTCCACTACATCGACGGCAGCGCCGGTGATCTGGATGAACGACCGCTTGAGGAACGACGAATGTTGGCCGAATTCGGTGTCCTTCAGATCTCGGCCGGTGTCGACAAGGACCGAGGGACCATCATTCAGCCGGTGCGCCTGACGGCGCGCGGCTGGTTTGAGGGCGATCAGGATCGCACGGTGATCGACGCGGTGACCGTCGAAGTGCGCAGCGCCCTTGAAGCCGCGCTGCGCGAGGGTCAGCGCGACGAAGACGCGCTCAACAAAGTGGCCCAGCGTGCGGCCGGTCGACTGCTGGGCCAGAAGTACCGACGTCAGCCGATACTCCTCGCGGCCGTCGTCGTCCTCTAGTCCTTTTCGGGTTCGCCGTGATCGGCGTTGTTGCGACCGACCCGCCAGAATGCCTTCATGCTGATCGCGTCCTCGTCGAGACCGCGGTCGAGCAGGGCGGCGCGCATCGCCTTCATCACGTGGAACTCACCGAAGAGATATGCGTGGCCACGGTCGGGCGGTAACGCGAACGCCGACAGTCCGTGTAACAGGCCCGCGGGATCGTCTTTGACGCGACCCATGCGGTCGACGAAGATGCCCGTCACCGAGATGCCCTCGTCGAAGGTCGTGGTCAACGCATCGTCGGTGTGATCGGTCTCGACGATGAAGATGACCTTGCCGGGCGACTCGACACTCTGGGCCATCCGGTAGGCCGAGCCGAGGCACGTGATGTCGCCCATGAAGAGGTGCCAGTCGGCCGCGGGATCGACCACGATCTTGCCGCGCGGACCCACGATGTCGACTTCCTCGCCCGGCCGGGCGTTCCTCGCCCACACACTGCCCGGTCCCTCGTGGGCCGTCGTGATCCACAACGTGAACTGGTCGCGCTCTTCGTCGACACCGTGCACGCTGTAACGACGGCGCACGAACTTGCCGGCGGCGTTGGTGAGTTGCACCATGACGTCATTGCCCGGAACCCCGCACAAGAGGGCGGCCTGACCTGCGAGAACGACCTCGTTGATCGATGAACTGAGGGGCGTGGAGGACACGAAGTGACAGACGCGCGCGTTCGACTCGAGACGCGCGGCGAGCTCAATCGAGGAGTCGTGGGGAGTGGTTGGCACCGAGTCAGCCTATTGGTTAAGCACCAAAGACGAAAGAATGTTCGGTAGTTTTATAGGTTGTGGCACAAGCACGACACAAGAAAAAGCCGGTAAAGAAGACGGCTCGCGGAACCGCCGCGGCGGCGCCGAGCGTCTGGGAACGCCACACCCGCGATCTCTGGATCCTCCTGCTCATCGTCATCGGGGCCTTCAGCGCTCTGGCCGAAGCCGGGGCGCTCGGTCCGGTCGGTCGCGGTATCTCGAAGGGTCTCGCGGTTGCCCTCGGCGTTGGGCGATTCGCCCTGCCCGTCATGTTGCTCGCCGTCGGCGTGGCTCTGATCGTGGGCAAGATCGAAGTCGAGCGGCCACGCGCCGTATGGGGCGTTGTGCTCGGACTCATCGGCATCTGTGGCATCGGACACATCGCCGGCGGACGTCCGTCGCTGCACTCGACGACCAAGGAGTTCGCGCACGCCGGCGGTTGGCTCGGCGCTCTCGTAGGTGGCGGTCTCGACAAGGCGATCGGCATCGCCGGCGCGCTGGTGATCTTCCTGGTGTTACTCGTCGTGGCGATCATGATCGGCACCGGCGTCGGGTTGCGTTCGCTCTATCACGGTACGGCGACGTTCCTCCGTGCCTTCGGGTCGTGGGTCGTTCGTTGGTGGTCGAGTCGTGAACGTCCTGAGCGCGACGACGAGGAAGTCGAAGAGGAACCGCCGCGTCGACTTCGCGTCGTGCCCGATCCCGCCCCGGAAGTCTTCGCCGAACCCGAGGAGTACGACGAGGAGTACGAAGACGACGCGGAGTACGAAGACGAGGAGGAGGACTCGGAGTCCGAGTACGACGAGTACCCGGAGATGGAGAGCGACTGGGAGTTGCCGTCGCCGTCACTGCTCGTGCGCACCAAGGACGTGAAGCAGGACCGCGCGGCCATCGAAGACCTCGGGGGTGAGTTGGTCGAGGCCCTCGCCGCGCACGGTGTGGATACCACGTTGGTCGGATTCACGGTCGGTCCGACGGTGACGCGGTACGAACTCGAACTCGGCCCCGGCGTCAAGGTCTCGAGCGTGACGTCGCTCCACAAGGACATCGCCTACGCCATGGCCTCGCCGGACGTTCGCATCCTGGCTCCGATACCAGGACGTTCGGCGATCGGTGTCGAGGTGCCGAATCGTCAACGCACGCTGGTCGCGCTCGGCGACCTGCTCGCCTCGGAGGAGGCCGCCAACTCGACGCACCCGTTGGACGTGCCGCTCGGTCGCGACATCTCGGGTAAGACGCTCATCGCCAACCTCGGCGAGATGCCGCACGTCTTGATCTCCGGCGCCACGGGTGCCGGCAAGAGTTCACTCATCAACTCGATCGTCACGGCACTCGTGATGCGCGCAACACCGGACCGTCTCCGCCTGATGCTGGTCGACCCGAAACGCGTCGAGATGGGCCAGTACAACGATCTGCCGCATCTCCTCGCGCCCGTCGTCGTCGATCCGAAGCGGGCGGCCGGCATGCTCGCGTGGGCGGTGAAGGAGATGGAGCGCCGCTACGACATACTCGCCGAGAGTGGCGCGCGCGACATCACGAGCTACCAACAGATGATCGCGCGCGGCGAGCTCGAACCCGAGACGACCGACGACGAGCGCGTCGCCGAGATCTTCGAACGCACGACCGGGTTGGAGTCCGACGTCGACCGACCGACCGGTCCCGAAGAGTTGCCCTACATCGTCATCGTCGTGGACGAGTTGAACGACCTGATGATGGTCGCGGCGCGCGACGTTGAGGAGTCGGTCGTGCGCATCGCGCAGATGGCCCGGGCAGTCGGCATCCACCTGGTGCTCGCGACGCAGCGGCCCAGCGTCGACGTGATCACCGGCGTCATCAAGGCCAACATCCCCAGTCGCATCGCTTTCGCGGTGTCCTCGCTCGCGGACAGCCGGGTCATCCTCGACCAGGCGGGCGCCGAGCGCCTCATCGGCAAGGGCGACATGTTGTTGGTCACCGCGTCGTCGAACGTGGCGCGCCGACTCCAGGCGCCCTGGGTCTCCGAGGCCGAGGTCCAGCGCGTCGTCGAGGCGTGGCGCGCGCAGGGCGGACGCCGAGAGAACGTCATCGCGCTCGACGTGCCGGCGGGACGCGGTGGTTCGATGGGCGGCGGTTCGAGCGACGACGACGACGAGGTCCTGCGCCAGGCGCGCGAACTGATCATTCGAACTCAATCGGGCTCGACCTCGATGCTGCAGCGAAAGTTGCGCGTCGGTTTCGCGCGGGCCGGTCGCATCATGGATCAACTCGAACAAGAGGGCGTCGTCGCGGCCGGCGACGGCTCGAAGGCCCGCCGGGTCCTGGTGACGCCCGAAGAGTACGACGAACAGACCTCGCTGTAGTCCGTGAGCAGGACAACGTCTCGACGTCCGGGCTTTCGCGGCCTCGCGACTCGATTCCTGGGGATCATCCTGGGCGCGGTCGTCGCGAGCGCCGTCATCGTCGCGATGCAGGTGCCGTTCTTGAACGAGAAGCCGGTCATCCATCTGGCGCTGGATTCGTACGGCAGCTTTGACTATCAGGCGCCGCCGCTCTCGTGGCCGTCGCAGGGGAGTGCGGCGATCGACGTCCCGGCGCTCGGCATCACGAGCGCGTGGCACAACCGCGAAGTCCCCATCGCGAGCCTCACCAAGATGATGACGGTGTTCGTTGCCCTGAAGCGGTTCCCCTTGGGGATCGGGCAGACGGGTCCGTGCATCACGGTCAGCGACGACGAGGTCCTGAGTTACGAACGGGACAAATCGGAGGACGACTCCTCAGTCATCGTGACCGAAGGCGAGCAACTGTGCGAGATCGACCTCCTGAACGGTGTGCTCGTTCACTCGGCCGCCAACTACGCCGGCATGCTCGCGGCGATGGTCTTGGTGAGTCCGAGTCAATTCGTGGCCCGAATGAACGAGACCGCCCATGCCATTGGACTGAAGCACACGCACTACGCCGACGAGACCGGCGTCTCGGATAAATCTGTCTCGACCGCACTCGATCAGGTGAGGCTGGCGGCGATGTTGATGCGCTCGCCGCTCGTTCGCTCGATCGTGGATCAAACCCAAGTGGACCTGCCGGTCGCGGGCTTCGTCAACTCCTTCACGCCGATGGTCGGCACGGACGACGTGGTCGGCGTCAAGTCGGGTCGAACCACGGCGGCGGGAGGATGTGACGTGATGGCCGTGGCCTATCGACTCAACGGTCGACGTCGGCTTCTCTACTCGGTGGTCTTGGGTCAACAGGGCGGCAACGTGCTGGCCAACGCCGGGGCCGCGGCGTACCAGCTCGCGCAGTCCGCGCGGATGAGTCAGGTCGACGTCACATTTGCCAAAGGTGACGTGCTCGGGACTATCGGCTTCGGCAAGGCGGTGGCTCCGTTCGGTCTCGCACGAATGAGTCAGGTGTTCTGGTGGGACCAGCGCAATCACCACCCGCTGCACATCCGACTGCGCAAACTCGGCGAGGCGATTCGTCGCGGTGAGATCGTCGGATGGATCGAAGTCCACAGCGTCGAGAAGCCGGTACCGCTGGTTGCGCTGCGTTCCGTCGCCGCACCCACGCTCTGGCACCGAATACTCTGAAGCCATGCTCGCGCGCGTCCCCGCCAGTTCGGCCAATCTGGGACCGGGTTTCGACTGCTTGGCGGTGGCGTTGACGATGTACCTCGAGGTCACGCTCGACGCCGCGGACACGTTCTCGATCACGAGCGAAGGATGTGGGGCGGGACTGTTCGACGATCAGCGCAATCTCGGCGTCCGCGTGGCTAGTGAGGTCCTGGGACACGCGAACTTCGCGATGCACGTGAAGTCAGACATTCCGTTGTCCCGAGGCTTGGGCTCCTCGGCCGCGCTGGCGGTCGCGGCCGCGGTGGCGGCCGGCGCCGCGGACCCCCTGGCGGTCGCGGCAAGGGTCGATGGGCACGCGGAGAACGCGGCGGCGTCGTTGCTCGGCGGATTGGTCGTCGCCCGCGCCGGTGGCCCGTCACCGATCGCGCGGCCGCTCGCGCTGGACGACGAGTGGCGATTCGTCGTCGTCATCCCCGAACAGGAACTCTCGACGGCGGACGCGCGGCGCGTACTGCCCAGCGTCGTGCCCTTCGTCGACGCGGTGCGCAACCTGAGTGCGATGGGGCTGTTGCTCGCCGGACTGGCCGATCACAGCGCCTTCGTCGATGGATCGATGGATGACACTCTCCATCAGCCGTACCGGATGGACCTGTTGGCTTTCGCGGAACCGCTGTTGCGCACGCTTCGCGAAAGCGGCGCGTCGGGCTCGTGCTGGTCGGGGGCCGGCTCCACCATGCTCGGACTCTCGCTCGCCGACAGGTCCGAGGCCGTGGCCGCCGCGGCACGATCGTTCCTCCACGACCAGGGCGTCGCCGGCATCGTGCATGTGCTCGAGGCCGATCGAACCGGCCTGGTGACCACTTGAACCAGGAGCTCGCGCACTCGAAGGGTCAGGTCGTGCGCGGTGCCGGGTACATGCTGCTCGGGGCCTCGGTGATCCAGTGGTCGGCGGCGATCGTGACCCACGTCTTCGGCGAGATCGGACCGTCAGCGACCAGCGCGTGGAGGTTCTTCCTGGGCGCCGTCGTGTTGATGGCCTTCACGCGACCGAACCTGCGGACGTGGACGAGACAGCAGTGGCTCGGTGCGTTGGCGCTCGGCGTGTCCGTCGCCTTCATGAACCAGTGCTTCTATCAATCGATCTCGCGGATCCCCTTAGGTGCCGCGGTGGCGATCGAGTACCTCGGACCGTTCATGGTGTCGGCGCTCGGGAAGCGTTCGGCGCGCCACTTCGTCTTCGTGATCCTCGCGGGTCTGGGCGTGCTCGCGATCGCCCGGCCCGGAGCGGGACTGAACTACGAGGGCGTGCTCTTCGCGGCCGGTTCGGGTGTCGGTTGGGCGTCCTACGTCTTCGCGTCGCACCGCGTCGGGAAGCAGGCGCAGGGATTCGGCGGGCTCGCCGTGTCCATGTCGATCGCCGCGCTGGTCACGTTGCCGGTGACGATCAATTCATCACACTACGTGCTGTCCCATCCCACGACGCTCGCTCGATTGGCGTTGGTCGCGGTGATGGCGATCGTGCTCGGCTTCGCGTGTGAGCTGCAGGCCCTACGGCGTCTCAAGCCGTCGACGGCCGGCGTGCTCTTCGCCTTCGATCCGGCGGTCGCCTTCGTGATCGGCCTCATCGTGTTGAGCCAGAGCATCCATCCCTGGGATCTCATCGGTATGGTCTGTGTCGTGATCGCGGGTGCCGGTGTCACCTACGACGCGGCCAACTCGAATCCGACCCTCGTTCAGTAGGCTTGCGGGCGTGGGAACGCCCAAAAAATTCGCCATTCGGACCTTCGGGTGCCAGATGAACGAGCACGACTCCGAACGCCTCGCCGGGCTGATGGTCGCCGAGGGCATGGTCGCGACGGCCGACGAATCCGAGGCCGACGTCGTCATCTTCAACACCTGCACGATTCGCGAGAACGCCGACCTGAAGCTCTACAGCGCTCTCGGCCAGATGAAGGCGATCAAGGAGAAACGGCCGGAGCTGCAGATCGCCGTCGGCGGGTGCATGGCTCAAAAGGACCGCCACCAGATCATGGAGCGCGCGCACTGGGTCGACGTGGTCTTCGGTACGCACAACGTGGCGTCGGCCCCGCGGCTGCTCGAGCGTTCGCGCGCCGAGGGTCCGATCGTGGAGATACTGGACGCCCCGGACCCCGAGACCAACCGCGACATGGCCCCGGCGCTCTACGCGATTCGCGAACTGCCCTTCGCCGCGTGGATCACGATTCAGACGGGCTGTGACAACACGTGCGCCTACTGCATCGTGCCGTCGGTGCGCGGCGCCGAGATCAGCCGGCCGTTCGACGATCTGGTGATCGAAGCCGAGATGTTGGCCGCTACCGGCGTGACCGAGGTCACGCTGCTCGGCCAGAACGTCAACTCCTACGGGCGTGACGTCACCCGCCGAAGCCCGCTGTTCGCCGACCTCCTGCGCGCCGTCGGTCGCGTCGAAGGGATCGAGCGAATTCGTTTCACGAGTCCGCACCCGAAGGACCTCTCCCCGGCGACGATCGCCGCGATGGCCGAGACCGCTTCCGTCTGTCCCCAACTGCACCTTCCGCTGCAGTCGGGATCGAATCGCGTACTGAAGGCGATGCGGCGGGGCTACAAGGTCGAGCGCTACATGGAACGGCTCGCGCAGGCGCGCGTCGCCGTCGACGAACTCGCGGTGACGACGGACTTGATCGTGGGCTTTCCCGGCGAGAGCGACGCCGACTTCGACGAGACCCTGGCAGTGGTCGCGGCCTGTGAGTTCGATGCCGCCTACACCTTCATCTTCTCGGCGCGCGAGGGGACCCGCGGTGCACTGCTGACGTCTCAGTTCGTCCCCGAGGACGTGATCAAATCGCGATTCGGGCGCTTGAAGGAAGTCCTGGACCGATCGGCGTTACGCAAGCACCACGCACGCGTCGGTCGCCGCGAAGAGGTGCTCGTCGAAGGTCTCTCTCGTCGCAACGATGCGATGCTCTCGGGCCGCACCCGGCAGGGCAAGCTGATCCACTTCGCGCAGGTCGAGGACACGCTGCGCGCCGGCGCCCTGGTCGAGGTGGACGTCACGTACGCGGCGCCGTATCACCTGCTCGGGGAGTACGTGGCCACGGTGCGAGCGCCACGCCACAAGGTTCGGATTCCTCTCTCGCTCTCGTGAGTACCGAGCAGGTCGCGGTCGCACTCGTCGGTCCCACGGCGTCCGGCAAGTCCGCGCTCGCGCACGCGCTGGCCTTCGAACAACACGACGACGTCGAGGTCCTGGCCGTCGACGCCATGACCGTCTATCGCGGCATGGACCTCGCGACGGCCAAACCGACGCGCGCCGAACGAGCCGACGTGAGCTATCACCTGCTCGACCTGGTCGAGCCGAGTGAAGAGTTCACGGTGGCGCAGTACCAACGTGCGGCGCGCGTCGCGGCCGCCGACGTGTGGCGCGCGAATCACAAGGTGCTCTACGTCGGCGGGACGGGTCTGTACGGTCGAGCGGTCCTGGACAACCTGGCGATTCCGGGGCAGTACGCGGCCGTGCGCGCGGCGCTCGAGGAGCGCCTCCCCGATGAGCTCGCGGCGCTCTACGAAGAGTTGGAGAAACTCGATCCGTTGGCGGCGAGTCGCATGGAGGCGAACAACGAACGACGCGTCGTGCGCGCGCTCGAGGTGACGCTGGGGAGCGGCCGGCCGTTCTCCTCCTACGGTGAGGGGCTCGTCACGTACGGTCCGGTGCGGGTCGTTCAGGTCGCGCTGCAGAGCGACTTCGAACAGTTGGACCTGCGCATCGCCAGTCGCTTTCGCGCCTGGATGGAGCAGGGTCTGCTGGAGGAGGTGCGCGCCCTGGCGAGCGCGCCGGGCGGCATGAGTCGCACGGCGCGACAGGCCGTCGGGTACCGCGAACTTCTGCGGCACGTCGAAGACGGTGCCGATCTCGACGCGTGCGTGGAAGACGCGATCATCCAGAGTCGTCGCCTGGCTCGTCGACAACGTTCGTGGTTCTTGCGCGACCCGCGAATCGAATGGTTCGACGATCCCAGTGCGGCGCGCGCGCGACTCCTCGACGTGCTGAATCGCCCTGACGGGCACGTGCGAGAATAGGAGAAATGGCATTGCGATCTCTCCAGAAATGGCACGGGGCGGGGAACGACTTCCTCGTCGAGGTGAGCGAACACGGGACGGCGCCGTGGTGGGACGCCGCACGAGCCGAAGCGGTCTGCAACCGGTCCACGGGCGTCGGCGCGGACGGCCTACTGCTCGCCACCCTCGGCTCGGAGGTCTCGATGACGCTTTACAACGCCGACGGATCCGTCGCCGAGATGTCGGGCAACGGCATCCGGTGTCTCGCCGCGGCGGTGCGACGAACGACGGGCGCGACGTGGGACACGTTGGAGGTCCAGACCGTGACCGGTGCGCGCACCGTGACGCTCAAGATGGAGGACACCTCGGGCTACGGCAGCGTCTCGATGGGCGCGGTCACCTTCGGTGAGACCTTGCCCGGCACCCTCGGGGTCGCCTACGTGGGGAACCCGCACGTCGTCGTGCGCGACGACCCCAAGTGGACGGACGCGATGCGCGAGGAGTTGGCCGAGGAACTCTCGATCGACCTCGACGGCGTCAACGTCGAGTTCCTGACCGTCGACAGTGAGGACCATCTCTCGATCAAGGTCGTCGAACGCGGCGTGGGTTGGACGCGGGCCTGCGGCACCGGTTCGTGCGCCGTCGTGGCGGTCGCGCACCGTGACGAGATGTGCGGCACCGACGTCACGGTCGACAACCCCGGCGGTGCGTTGCAGGTGTCCCTGGACGGCGACCACGCCACCTTGAGCGGTCCCGTGCAGTTCGTCGCGAACATCGAGTGGCTCGAAGCATGACGTACATACCCAGCACCCTTATTGAACGCTCGTTTCGCGAGAAGATCGTCCTCGTCGGCGTGCAGTTTCCCGGCGTCACGCCGGAAGAGCTCGACTATCAACTGGATGAACTCGAATCGCTCGTCAACACGGCGGGCGCCGACGTCGTGGCGCGCGTCGTGCAACGGCGCGACTCACCCGATCCGGCGACGTTCCTGGGTTCGGGCAAGGTGCAAGAGCTCCGCGAGATCTGTCTGGCCGTCGACTCCGACACCGTCGTGTTCGAACACAATCTCTCGCCGGCCCAACAGCGCAACCTGGAGAAGATCCTCGGGCGCACCGCGATCGATCGGACCGCGGTGATCCTGGACATCTTCGCGCAGAACGCCCGCACGCCCGAAGGCAAATCGCAGGTCGAGCTCGCACTCCTGCAGTACCGCTTGCCCCGTCTGCGGCGCGAGAGTGGATCGCTCTCCCAGCAGTCCGGCCGCATCGGTACGCGCGGACCGGGCGAAACCCAACTCGAAACGGACCGGCGCCGCCTCGTGAACCGGATCCACGCGATCCGGCGCGAACTAAAGGAGATCGACCGCACGCGCAACGTGCAGCGCCAGGGTCGTCAGCGGGGACGTCACCGCGAGGTGACCCTCGTCGGCTATACCAACGCCGGCAAGTCCTCGATGTTGAACGCGATCACTGACGCGGGGGTGGAGGCCGAGGACCGCCTCTTCGTCACGCTCGACCCCCGGACCCGCCAACGGCAGCTCTCCGGCGGCGAGACCGTCCTCTTCACCGACACGGTCGGCTTCATCTCGAACCTTCCGCACGACCTCGTCGAGGCGTTCATGTCCACGCTGAAGTCGGTGCAGTTGGCCGACCTCTTGGTCCACGTGGTCGACGGCGCGAACGACCACGCCGAAGAGCAGATCGCCGCGGTGCGCGAGGTGCTGCGCGAGATCGACGCGGACACCGTGCCGGAGCTGCTCGTCTTTAACAAGGCCGACGCACCGGGTTCGCGAGCCCGCGAGCTCTCCAAGATGCACGAGGGCAGCGTCTGGGTCTCGGCCCTCACCCACGAGAATCTTGAGGCCGCGGTCGCCACGATCGGCGATCGACTGCGCGCGAATGACCGCATCGTGACGCTCCACTTGCCGCTGGACCGCGGCGACCTCCTGGCGCGTGCGCATCGCGAGGGCGACGTCGTCGACACCTCGATCACCGACGACAGCGTCGTCGTGCGCGTGCTGTTGGACTCGGTCAGTGAGTCCTACTTCGACCAGTGGCGGGTCCCGGCGTGAGTTTCACGCCGCCGCCCTATCCCTACGAGCGGCTCGACGTCCTTCGAAAACTCGCCGCCACGCACGAGGGCGGTCCCATCGAGTGTTCCATCGGCACGCCGATCGACGCGCCACCCGACGTCGTGCTCGAGGAGTTGGCGAAGGGAGTCGGCGCGCGAGGCTACCCGCCCTCGCAGGGCACGTCGGACCTTCGCGAGTCGGCGGCCGGTTGGTTGCAGCGACGATTCGGCGTCGCGATTCCGAGCAACGACGTCGCGGCCTGCATCGGGACCAAGGAGTTCGTCGCCACGCTCGCGGGCTATCTGCACCTGCGTTCGCCGGAACGTGACACCGTGCTGTACCCGGCGATCAGCTATCCGACGTACGCCATGAGCGCCGCGCTCGCCGGACTGCGTTCGGTGCCGGTCGCCCTGCGTGACGGGCGACTCGACCTGGCCTCGATCGATCCCGACGACGTCGCACGGGCGCTGGTGTTGTGGGCGAACTCGCCGTCGAACCCCACGGGCTTTCTCGATGACCTCGGCGCGGTCGCGACGTGGGGCCGCCGGAACGCGGTGCTGGTCGCGAGTGACGAGTGCTACGCCGAGTTCACGTGGGCCGGATCTCCGCGGTCGATCCTGGAACATGGAAGTGAGGGCGTGCTCGCGGTCCACTCGAGTTCCAAGCGGTCGAACCTGGCGGGCGTGCGCGCCGGTTTCTACGCGGGCGACGAGGAGTTGGTCGGCTTTCTCAAACTGGTCCGACAGCACGCGGGCTACATGGTGCCGGCACCCGTGCAGGCGGCCGTTGCCGTGGCCTACGGCGACGACGAGCACGTCGAGATCCAGCGCGAACGATACCGTCGCCGGTTGGCGATGATGTCGAGTGCGCTGGGCGACTTCGGCGTGGATGCGCCGATGCCCGAGGGCGCGTTCTATCTCTGGTGCTCCAAAGACGGTCTCGACGGTTGGGAGCTGGCGAGCGAGATCGCGGAACGATCGGCACTCGTCGTGAGTCCCGGCGAACTCTACGGCGAGGGTGGTCGCAGATTCGTGCGACTCGCCGTCGTTCAGAGCGACGAACGGCTCGAGGTCGCCGCCGCGAGACTTCGAGTTGACTGAACCTCGCCAGTACGATGGCCAGATGAGCGATCTCGAAGCGCGCATCAATCAGTGGTTCGACGACATCAAGGAGATGACCCCGGAAAACCTCGAGGCGCGACGCGACGTTGAATTGGTGATCACGAAACTCGACGACGGACAGTTGCGCGTGGCCGAGATCGGCGCCGACGGCGTGGTGATCGTGCACGAGTGGGTGCGCATGGCGATCCTGCTGCTCTTTCGGCTGCGGGGTTTGGAGCGGGTCGAAGTCGGGCCGTTCGAGTACCTCGACCGACTGGAACTGAAGCGCGATTACGAGCGACGCGGCGTGCGGGTGGTGCCCGGGGCCTCGGCGCGCCGCGGTAGTTTCCTCAGTCGCGGCGTCATCTTGATGCCCAGTTACGTCAACATCGGCGCATGGATTGGCGAGAACACGATGGTCGACACGTGGGCGACCGTCGGTAGTTGCGCCCAGATCGGCGCGAACGTGCACCTTTCGGGCGGTGTCGGCATCGGCGGCGTGCTCGAACCGGCGAACGCGCTGCCGGTCGTCATCGAAGACGGCGCCTTCATTGGCAGCCGCTGCATCGTGACCGAAGGCGCGCGCGTTGGTCGTGGCGCCGTCCTCGGCGTGGGCACGGCGCTCGGCCCGACGATTCCGGTCATCGACGCCGCGACCGGCGAGGAGGTCTCGCGCGGGCACGTACCGGACTACTGCGTGGCGGTGTCGGCGAATCGTCAACGGGAGTTCGAGGGAGGCGTCTTCTATCTGCCCTGCGTGTTAATCCTCCGTCGCATGAGTGAAGGAGAGCGAAACAGCCGGGTCGCCCTCAATGACATTCTTCGCGAACACGGCGTCGCCACGTGAGCCGACTGGACGACGCGCTCGCCCTCGTGGCCATCGACTCGGTGAGCCGTGGCGAGGCGACGCTCGCGCACCACGTCGCGATCGTGTTGGGTGGCAACCCCGATCTCGACGTTGAGCGAATCGGCGACAACGTGGTGGCGCGAACGACCGGTCACCACGCGACGCGCCTGCTCGTCGCCGGTCATCTGGACACGGTGCCCGGTGACGCCAGCGTTGCCGTGATCGTGGGTGAGGAGCTCCGCGGGGTCGGCGCCTGTGACATGAAGGGTTCGCTGGCGGTGATGCTCGAACTGGCGTCGACACCGACTCCGCGCTCCGTCGAGGTCACCTGGGTCTTCTACGCCCGCGAAGAGATCTCCCGAACCGAGTCAGGGCTCATGGAGATCGCGGAGCTCCGCCCCGAACTCTTGGACGCCGATGCGGCAATCCTCGCCGAACCCACCAACGGCCATGTCGAGGCCGGATGTCAGGGCACGCTCCGAGTGTCAGTCGAAATGTTCGGCGCTCGCGCCCACACCGCTCGTCCGTTCACGGGACGCAACGCAATCCATCGGCTGGGCGACGTGATCTCGAAGGTGGCGAGTTACGTTCCCCGTGCCGCGATGATTGACGGAATCGAATACGTCGAACAGCTGCAGGTGGTCGACATCGCCGGGGGAGTGGCCCCGAACGTGGTGCCCGATCGTGCGACGTGCACGCTGAACCACCGCGTCGCACCCGATCGAACCAAGGATGAAGCCGTCTCGTGGTTGGTCGACTTCCTCAGTGACGTCGTGGAGGACGGCGACGTCATTCAAGTCGATGACTGGGCGCCGTCATCACCGCCTTCGATGACGAATGATCGACTGTCCACTCTGGTCGCCCTGACGGGTCGGTCGCCGAAGGGAAAGTTGGGCTGGACGGACGTGGCCACATTTGCCGAACTGAAGATTCCCGCCACGAACTTTGGCGCCGGCGATCCGTTGCTCGCACATCGGAGCGACGAGTTCGTGACGTTGGACCAGCTGGACACATTCGCCAACGTGCTTTCGCAGTGGCTCAGTTGAGTAATGACGTGTCCTTAAGGCGCCAAGGGACGTGGCTAGTAGCTCCGCAACACTGAGATGACCTTGCCGAAGAGGAAGACATCACGGGCGTCGAACTCCATAGGCTCCATCGTCGAATTCTCCGGCTTGAGAACCACTCGAGTTCCTTGCGGGAAGTAGCGCTTTACGGTTGCCTCACCGCCTGGAATCTCCGCCACGACGATCTCGCCTTTATTCGCGATGGTCTGACGTTGTACGACGACAAAGTCACCGGGCAGGATTCCGGCTTCGATCATCGACTCTCCGCGGACCTCTAGGACGAAGCTGTCGCCGCGACCGGCGAACTGCTCGGGAATCGACATGAGTTCGTGGGCGATCTCCTGGGCGAGCACCCCGGTACCGGCCGCGACGTCGCCGACGAAGGGGATGTAGCGGATGCGCTGGTCGGGCGCGGGGTTCTCTACGTCCAGTCGCACGGTAAGGGTGCGGGGCTGCTGTGGATTTTTCTCGATGTAGCCGGCGCGCTTGAGCACTTCGATGTGGTTGGCGACCGTCGCGGGCGACTTCAGCCCTACGTGGTCGCCTATCTCGCGAATGGTCGGTGGAAAGTTGCGCTCCCGCTGACAGGTGATGATGAACTCAAGGATCTGGCGACGCATGGGGGTGAGAACTTCGGCCACGGGCTTCCTTTCAGGTACGAACAGTTGTTCGTAGGATAGTCCAGTGGCGGACCAAAATCAAACACCTGTTCGTAAAGAGGATTGGTCGACGACGCGACGAGATTCCCTCAAGCGTTGGGGCGAGTGTCGAGTCGTGCGAAGAGCCGCCGGGACCGATGCACGATGCGAGGATCCACTGTCATTTCTGAACGCGACTTCGGAAACCTGTGTAATCCAATCGGAGTTGCCGTAATGAATTCGACGCGCTGCGTTGTAAGCGCTTAACTGCGTGACTCGCACTGATCATCTCGTAACAGTGGAACGCGCAACTCATTTATTTAGCGCTTTTTCGAGGGGCGCCCCATTGCGCGTATTTCAACACTGGTATCGTTCACCAATGGCCAAATCGGCTCAATAACATCTTCGATTTCTTATGTGTTGCTTATGTGACGCACGGGGGAGTTCGGTGATGAGAAGTGAATCAATTCAATTGAGGGAGGACGTAGCTTATGAAGCTTCGTTTAAATAAGGCGGTAGTGGTCACTTCGGCTGCTGCACTGCTGGCTGCGGGGATACCCTTGGCGGGCTTTGCATCGACGAGTTCGGCCGCTACAGCAAAGCCGACGTACACCATTGGTGTTGAGGGTCCGTTCTCGGGCGCCGACGCTAACTACGGTGACTACATCATCGGCGGCGTGCGGCTTGCTATGAACACGGCAAATGCCAGTGGCAAGTACAAGTTCGTTCTGAAGGCTGAGGCCTTCGACGACCAGGGCTCTTCGTCCTTGTCGCCGGCTGCGGCTCAGAAGGCTGTGGGCACAAAGAACTTGATTGCGGTCGTTGGCCCGGCGTTCTCCGGTGCCTCCGAAGCAGCTGCGCCTTACTACCAGAAGGCGCACGTCGCTGAGGTAAGCGCATCGGCGACCGCCGTTGCTCTCGCCACTGGTTCTGACAGCAGCTTCTTCCGCGACATTGCGGACGACTCGGTTCAGGGCAAGGCAGACGCTGACTACCTCGTGAAGGTAAAGGGTGTCAAGACCCTGCTCGTCATCTCGGACGCTTCGTTCTACGGTGACGGACTCGCGAAGGTTGTTGCGACCGACGCCACGGCGCTCGGTGCGACCGTCGTGACCCAGCAGATCCCGAACGTCGACACCGGCGGCGGCGGCACGACCACGGAATACGGACCGGCCGCGACGGCAATTGCCACCGGCGACCCGGGTGCCATCTTCTACGGTGGGTACTCGCCTGACTTCGGTCTGCTGTTGAGCGCGTTGTCAGGCGCCGGCTACACGGCCAGCGCCCACGTGATCATGTCAGGGGACGGCTCCAACAGCCCCGCGCTTATCACCTCAACGTCGCCTGCTTCAGCGGCCAATGATGTATTCCTCTCTGAGGGTGCGTCGGGCAAGGTATCGTCACTCACTGGCAAGCTCGCCACGGCGTACTTCAAGTTGACGAAGATCAAGGCGTCAGTCGCCGAGTACGCCGCACAGGCCTACGACGCGACCAACGCGATCATCGCCGCGCTCGTGAAGACGAAGATGCCAAAGACCGTGACGACGTCACTCCGTAAGGAAATTGTCGCGAACTTGCACAAGGTGAACTTCAAGGGTGTTACCGGAACGATTTCGTTCCAGGGTGACGGAAACCTGCGAAATGACACCGGTACATCGGCTATCTCAGAAGTGGAGAACGGAACAATCACGTTCCTGTTGAACCAATCCTGATAGTTTGAGCCATCGATGAATTAAGTCAACGGGGCCGGGGTGTAACCCCGGCCCCATTGACTTTGTAAAAACGTAAGGACACCGCGATACATGGGATTCGAGCACTTCTGGCTCAGTGGCTTCGATCAGATCCATAAGGCGTTCTGGACGTACCTCGCGGTCGGGCTCCAGAATGGCGCGATCTACGCAATGATCGCGGTGGGCTACACGCTCGTCTACGGCGTGTTGGGACTGATCAACTTCGCGCACGGCGAGATCTTCATGTGCGGTGCCTTTGCGGGTGTCTTTCTCACACGCGGCATCCTCGGTCCTCGGGTCGCGACGGGCTGGGGCTCCGTCGGCCTAGTGCTGGCGGGCATACTGATCGGCGCCCTCGTGAGTGCCCTGGTCGCCACGGGGGTTGAACAGGTCGCCTACAAACCGCTTCGGAGACGTCACGCACCGAAACTTGCCTTTTTGATCAGCGCCATCGGCGCCTCCTTCTTTATTCAGACCCTCGCGGGCAAGGAGTTCGGTTACGGCGTGAATATCTTCCCGGGCCAGGTATTCGAACCGGGTCAGGTGATGTTCACCCTCTTCGGCACCTCGATACACACCCTCACTGTCGTGAGCATCATCGCCGCCCTCGTCATGCTCGTCGCGGCCGATCGCATCGTGCGCGCCACTCGTCTCGGCCGTGGTATTCGCGCGGTCTCCCAGGACGCCGAAACGTCGTCGCTCATGGGCGTCAATATTGATCGCACGATCACGATCACCTTCATCTTGGGGGGCGCGCTCGCCGGTGGCGCCGGGTTCCTCTACTCACTGCAGAGCGGTATCGTCCAAAACGCCGGCACCGAGATCGGCATCTACGCGTTCACGGCCGCCGTGCTCGGCGGCATCGGCAATCTTCGCGGCGCAGCCCTCGGTGGTCTCTTCATTGGCCTCTTCGGGAGCTTCTCCGTGCCCTTCGCGTTCGAAGGCAATGTCCAATGGACTGAGATTTACACGTTCCTCATTCTGGTTCTCGTACTTATCGATTCGCCCAACGGGCATCTTGGGAGAAAAATCGGGGAGGACTGCGTGACGTTATTTGCACGGGCCAATCTGAAGCGACTGGGCTTGACACTGATCGTCGTGGCGGTGGTCGCGCTCATGACCGGCACCGCCGGATCGAGCTCGGCGCCACCGACGACCGGCCTCCACGGGTCATTCCTTGAGCGAGTGTCGTACTTCGGACTCCTTACGGTACCGCGCTGGGTCCTGTTCGGGACCCTCGGGGTCATCGTGTGGCTGATCGTCTCGCTGTATCGGCCACGAGCGCTGCAGATTCGTCGACGAGTGGGCACGGTGTTCGCCCTCCCCAAGGCCTTCGCGACCACGCGGCCGACGCGGATAACTCTGATTCTGATCGCCTTCGTCGTCGTGCTGTTCTTACCCAAGTTCGTGCACGAATCGTTCTGGATGTACCTCATCGTGGAGCAGATCGGCGTGTGGATCCTCCTCGCGCTCGGTCTCAATGTCGTCGTCGGGTTCGCGGGCCTGCTCGACCTGGGCTTTGCCGCTTTCTACGCCATCGGCGCGTACACGACGGCCTGGTTCACTGGCGCGCTCCCCACTCCGGCGCTCTTTCACCATCCGATACCGACGCTCTGGGTCATACCCATCGGTATCGCCGCGGCCATGCTCTTCGGCGTCCTGTTGGGAACGCCGACACTTCGGTTGCGTGGCGACTACCTGGCGATCGTGACCTTGGGTTTCGCTCTCATCATCGATGACTTCGTGGAGACACAGAGTGGTGTCACGGGTGGCGGTGTCGGTTCTTCCGCCATTCCGCACCCGGCACTGAATCTCGGCTTCGTGCACCTCAAATGGGGCCTGTCCGAGACGCGTTATTACTACCTCTGTCTCGTCTTCGTGGTGGTGTTCATCATCATCTTCACGTCGCTCGAACGTTCTCGCATCGGACGCGCGTGGGTCGCCATTCGAGAGGATGAAGTCGCCGCCGAGTCGGTGGGCATCAATCCTCTGAAGTACAAGGTCATGGCGTTCGCGGTCGGTGCCGCGAGCGGCGGCTTTGGGGGCGTCATGAGCGCGGGGTTGGTCGGCATCATCACGCCGGGCCTCTTCACGTACCAGATCTCGGTGAACGTGCTCGTGCTGGTGATCTTCGGTGGCATGGGCTCGATTTGGGGCGTGGCGCTCGGCGCGATCTTCATCCAGACGGCCACGAGCTATCTCGACAACTATCAACCGTGGGGCTATCAGTTCAACGACCTCTACATGTATATCGGCGCGCTCCTCATCATCATGATGATCTTTCGACCGGCCGGACTCCTGCCCTCGAAACGCCGAGCGCGCGAGTTCGCCACCGCCGAAGGTGGCGGCGAGATACACACCGACGAGGTGCTGACGGGAGAACAACCGTGAGCGACCAGGTCACGACCGATCTCATCATCCGCGCCGAGCACCTCACGCTTCGCTTCGGCGGTGTGGTCTCCTTGCGCGACGTCACGATTGAGATGCGACGCGGCGAGATCCTCGCCGTCATCGGGCCCAACGGCGCGGGCAAGACCTCGCTGTTCAACTCACTCACCGGCGTCTACCAGCCCCAAGAGGGCGTCATCACCTTCACGGGAAGTGACGCGGCCCCCCTCTCGGTGATCGGGAAGAAGGCCTACCAGGTGGCCCAGGCCGGCGTGTCGCGAACGTTCCAGGCGTCGCGACTCTTCAGCGCGTTGAGTGTGTACGAGAACGTCAAGATCGGGGCGGAAGATCATCGCGGCATCGGACTCGCCGGCGCGCTCGTGAAGGGCCCCCGTACGCGCCGCGGCGAACATCAGTCCGATGAGGTCGTCCTCGATCTACTCGACTTCGTGGGACTCTCGAGCGAGGCGAACCTCATCGCCTCGCAACTCTCTTACGGCGCGCGACGACGTCTTGAAATCGCGCGCGCCCTCGCCACGAAACCCGAAGTGATCCTGCTCGACGAGCCGGCCGCCGGCACCAACCCGTCCGAGAAGCTCGAGCTCGCCGAACTCATTCGCCGCGTCCGTGACGATCGCGGCGTGAGTGTGTTGTTGATCGAGCACGACATGAAGCTCGTCATGTCCCTCGCCGAACGGCTCTACGTGCTCAACTTCGGTTCGGTCATCGCGGAGGGCTCGCCCTCGGAGATCCGCAACAATCCCGCCGTCATCGATGCCTACCTGGGAAGTTCTCACGAGGAGGCGGGCACCTGATGTTGAAGGTCGCCGACGCGGTGGTTCGATACGGAACGATTGAGGCCCTCCACGGCATCTCCTTTGACGTTGAAAAGGGAGAGATCGTCACCTTGCTCGGTGCCAACGGTGCCGGTAAGTCCACGACGCTGCGCATGATCTCGGGACTTCATTCGCCGGCGAGTGGCACGATCGAGTACGAGGGCAAGGACATCTCGAAGGTCAAGGCCCACGAGTTGGTGTCGATGGGTATCGGTCACGTACCCGAGGGCCGTCGCGTCTTTCCACGCATGACGGTCGAGGAGAACCTGGAGATGGGCGCCTTTCGACGCAGTGGGCCGCTGCGCGACGACATCGAGGAGATCTACGTCCAGTTCCCGATCCTGAAGGACCGGCGCAAGCAGCCGGGCGCCAATCTCTCGGGCGGTGAACAGCAGATGCTCGCGATCGGACGGGCCCTGATGTCCAAGCCCCGCCTGCTCCTGTTAGACGAACCCTCGATGGGACTCGCGCCCATGATCGTCGAGACGATCTTTTCGATCATCGGCCAGATCCGTGAGGCGGGGACCACCGTGTTCGTCGTGGAACAAAACGCGACCCAGGCGCTGCGTCTGGCCGATCGGGGTTACGTCATGGAGAACGGCCGCATCGTCTTCGGTGGAAAGGCGAGCGACCTCTTGCACGACGAGCGGGTGCGCGCCGTCTACCTGGGCGAGTCGACCGACTAGCTCGAACTCAAGTACCGACTGACAAAGGACCTCATCGCCGATCGCAAGTGTGGCGAGAAGGGCAGACTCTCGGTGTAATCGTTGCCGGTTCGGCTCGGGTCGACCTTGAGCACGTGATCGACGCCGGTCAGTCGCACGAAGTCCAAGCCGGCATGGGCCGACAGCAACCCGCCGGCCACCCGATCGACCTCGGCGCACGTGACCTGGATGTCGTCATTGCTACACGTCAGAAGAACTGGCGTGGCACGCTTGACCTGACTTGCCAGAACAGCCGGGTCGAACTTGTCGGCCTCCGACAAGAACTTCGCGATGGTGGGATTGAGCAGGTTCGCGAGGCCGTAGGGGAGGTTCGCCTTGACGGTGCCGGTCGACCTGAGTCGGGTGACCGCCGCCGAAAGGTCGCCCTCGACGGTGGTCTCCAAGGATTTCGTGATCGCGCCGGATTTCACCTGCGCCGTCAACGAGGCGTCGACCTGTGCGGTGATGAGATCGAGGTAGCGCTGGCTCAACGGTTCGAAGAGTCCGAGCGCATGGATCGGCGGCGTTGGGCCGGCGCGTCCGGTCGCGAGGAGTAGGGCGAAGAGCGCGCCCTCACTGTGACCGAAGACGCCGAGGTCGTGGCCGTTCACGTCCCTCTGTGAGGCGAGGAACTCGAGGGCACTTCGAGCTTCCTGTTCGTAGACGGTGACGCCGATGGACGCCGGGTCCGACGCGTACGAACCGAGTCCGGTCGCCCCGCTGCCGAGTTTGTCGTAGCGCAGACTGGCGACACCGTCTTGCGACAGCCAGTCGGCCAACGTCTTGAGCGTGTCGACCGGTCCGGTCTCCAGAGGCGAGTTGCCGTTGCGATCCGTCGGTCCGCTGCCGGCGATGAGCAGTACACCCGGCACGACCAGGGCGACGTCCTTCGGGTGACGAAACGTCGCGTAGATGGTCATGGCGCCGGAGGTGAATGAGACCTGCTGATCGACCCACGTCTCGCTGTTCGTCGTCGCCGACACGGTGCGAGACGGGACCAGGAGCATCACCGAGGTGAGAGCCAGGACGAGGGCGACGGTTAGAACGTGTGCGTGGGCACCAGGACGCGCCCGTCGACCGATCGGCCATCGCGCGAATCGATCGGCCCGAGACATTGTCGAAGAGTAGTGGTTGACAATCAGAAGGGCCGCCCTCGCGGGCGGCCCTTCTGATTCAGATCAGTGTGGTGAGACTATTTAAACGTGATGCGCACTCGTGCGGAGTCACCCTTCGAGGCGTTGGCCACGGAGACGGAACACGACTTCAGGTTGGACTTCTTGGTACCACAGGATCCGGTGCCGATCTTGCCGGCGACGACCTTGAAGTTGAACGCGGGCAGGACACCCGAACCGGTGATCTTCACCGGGTGGAGCGTCTTGATGTCACATCCCGCTTCGCTCGTCGAGGTGGCGAGGCACTCGATCACGTACACCTGGTCGCCCGGCTTGAAGCCGGTACCGGAGACGCGAACGTGCGAACCGTTCTTCAAACCGGTGACGGGAGCGACGTGGAACTTACGAGGTCCCACTTTCACCGGAATCGTGGTGGTCGTGGTGGTCGTCGTGGTCGGCAACGCGAAAGTGATCGCAAAGATCGCCGCATCCGCGCTCGGTGGGTTCGTACTTACGACGATCGCGCACGCTGCGAGGTCTTCGCCCGACGTGCCACACGTCGCCGGCCCAATCGTTCCGGCGACTACGGTCACCGGAGTAGTGAACGTGCCCGTGGCGCTGGACGTGGCGATCGCCACCGTGCTCGTGTCACAGTCGGTTTCGTTCGTGGACGCACCATCGTTGATGCACTCGAGGGCGTACAGGGTCTCGTTGTCCATGAACCCCGTGCCTGAGACCGAGACCACCGTGCCGTTCGTCAGACCGGTAGAGGGGGTCACGGTGATCGTCGGACCGGCCGCCGAAGCGGTCGCCACGCCCAGTGACGTGAGCCCTCCCAGAATCAGCGTTCCGATTGCGATACTCGTCATAAAACGTCTCATTGCGTACGTCCTCTCGATAGCTGTTGTCACGGTTCCTCGTCACGAGAAGCCGCGTTGAAGCAGTTACTTCGACATGCGACGGGCAAAGTGTCACACGCTGAATCGACGTCGTTTCCTTCGATTCACGCCCACCTCATACTAGATGAGGTCCATCGCGAATGTACCTGCGCGAGGCGCAGGAACACCGGCATTCGCGACATTCATCACGAAATGTGCGACCGATTCGATGTCCTACAGTACGTGGTGTGCGTTCGCATTTTCCCGAAGAACTCTCAGCATGTTATAAGACGGACCTGACCCGCTCGACGGAGACTCAGTGAGCTCAATGCCGAGTGACAATCCGTCGGTCGCGCGCCTCGCCGCCGTCGAGTATCAAGTCAACGACGAGGATTTCATCCGGTTTCGTGATGACCCGTTGGATGACGCCGTCAAGAACATCGTGACGTCGGTCGTCGCGACCGACGAGGACGAACGGCATCGATTTCGGGTCGCGCTCGGTGAGAACGAGGTTGCGACGCTGCTCCTCTACGCCAAGCGTCGGATTGTCCAAGCTCGCCGACGTTCCTCGATGAACCTCATCGACGACGCGATGGACGCCTTCGCGTTGGTCCCCGAACCCCGCAACGTACCGTGGGAGAACTGGTTGAAGGCCGCACTGGTCATCGCGCGGTCACTCGGACGCGATCTCGTGCCGATCGCGCAACGTTTCGGCGAACTGTCGAGCGTCAGTTCGGCCGAGCGCTTCGACGTCACCTTCGAGGCGATGACCCGGGTCGAGACGCTGGACCAGTGTTTCATCGTCGAGGTGATGACGAACTACGGGACCGGATTCATCGAGACCATCGTGCACCGTGACACGAGATCGGTCGGTGCGTTCTACGGCGCGCCGCGACTCGGCGACGACGTCGTGCCCTACGCGCCGGTCACCAACCTCGCGCAACTCACCGCGAGCATCGCTGACGCGTTCGACGCGACCGCCACCGTGCACACCGGGGCCATCGAACAAGATCAGTTGGCGGGCATGCTGTTCTCCCAGCAGGTTCCCGGTGCGTTCTTAGAGACGACGGGGTGCCTCAGCTTCTACGCCGACGCGCCCGACGACGGACCGTCCTTCAAGGTCTTCGTCGCCGAGTTGCCCGACGGCACGGACGTCGAATCACTGGCCGCCGGCGCCGAGCTGGACGATCAGGCGGTCTGTTACGACAGCGCGCGACTGGTGCTCTTCGTGGCGCCTCCGAGTTTCGATGACGTCGATGACGGCGCCTTCGATTTCGGCCCCTACGTCGAGGTCGCTCGCACGACGTTGCAGGGATCGACCCCTGTCGGTTGGCACAATCGCTGATCTGGATGTCGTGACGCCGTCACACGCCGGCGAGACATGCCCGATCGGCGGGCGAAAGAACTAGAGCGACGAGGTCGAACCGAGGAGCTGTTGGATCAGGGCCGGGGTGATCACCGTGACGTTCTTGGGCTTGACGATTGGATCGCTGTCGTGCGTGACCGCGGCCTTGAGACTCACCGTCGCGTTCCCCGTGCCCGACTTGCCCTCCGGCGACGTGATCGAAATCGAACCGCCCGTGGCGACGGAGCCCGCGTTCGTCAGCGTCAACGTGTAGGTGCCGGCCACCGTGAGCCCGATCGCGGAGGCGGAGGGATCGACACTCAGGACGATCGGCCGTAGCGCCTTCACCACTGACGCGAGCGTCCCGGTCTCGCTGTAGCCACCCGAGGACAGGGCCGTGGCGTGGCCGTTGTCGATCAACTTCGACAACGCGTCAATGACCTTTCGTTGGATCGCGGACTCCTGCGCGGCGTTCGCCTTCGCCGCCGCGGAGGCCGGCAGTTCTGACTTGATCAAACTGCTCGGGATCTCGAACCACTTCCCACCCAGGAACAACTGGAGTGCGCCCAACTCGGTTTGGTCGGTCGAGGTAAGGGGGAGTCCCGGAATGTCATTCACCGCCGAGAGATTGAACTTGAGGTACACGTTCGAGCCGACCCCGCGCACGTCCACGAGTACTTTGTCGCCGACGTTCACGGAGAGTTCCACGTTGGGCTTGCTCTTGGACTGTGAAAGGGGAGCGCCCGAGGGGTTCGCGTAGTGCGTCTCCAGCGAGAGAACGTTCAGTACCTTTTGCGCCTCGGCGGTGCCGGCGCCCGAGACGCTGCCCGTGATGTGGATCTGGAGATCGGACTGGGCGCCGAGCGAAGCGATGGAGGTGTCGATGGTGGCCTTCGTGGTGGTGCCGCAGGCCGAAAGTCCGAGCGATGCGACGACGACTCCGAGGATCAGGACAATCTTTCGCACGAAGGCTCCCTCAAACGATGGTCGCGGCCGAAGGTCCGAACTCGACCTCGACCACTCATCGCGGACCCTAGCACCGCGGTTGTGAAAATGGCCACACCCTGAGGTGGTCGAACGTCGGGCGGAAGCTCAGATCGGGGCACCTCTGCGCCGACGCGACGATCCCTTCGAATTTCCGACGCAGGTCGTAATTGACGCAATGACCCGGACATAGAGTTGCAGAGCGGAGGCTCAGAACTAGCAGAGAAGGAAGCATGCGCAAGAAGATTTCACGAGTCACCGCGGCAATGATGGTCCTCGGTGTCGCCCCGATAATGGCCGCCGCGAGCGTGGCCGGTCCAACCAGTGCGGGTGCGTCGAGTCCAACGCGTTTGCTGACGTGCACCGGTAAGTTGACGTCGAAGCCGGCGACGTACCTACTGTCGTGTGCTGACGCGGGCGCCGGATGGGACACTATGACGTGGTCGGCGTGGGGCGCCTCGTCGGCGACCGGTCACGGTGTTCTTCGCCAAAATAACTGCACGCCGAACTGCGCGGACGGCAAATTCATCAGCTACTACGCGTCGGTGACGCTCACCGATGTGATCTCGACCAAGAAGTATGGCGAGCTCTTCTCCAAGGCCATCTTTCACTACCGGGTGAACGGCAAGCCCAAGAGCGAAACGTTCGGGCTCGCGGACTGAGGCGCGGTTTCACCGCGCTCGGGCGGCGCAGCTCTACGAATCGTTCCCCACGCGCGGCGTCGGTTGCACGTCGCGAGCGACGATCACCTCGCCGCACGACGCACAGGTGGTGACGGCCCCGAGCGATTGTCCGCAGTGGTGCGTCAAGACCATAGGTGGCGCCTCGCCGTCGGTGAGATGGGTGTCGCCCCACTGCATCAGGGCGACGATCACGGGATAGAGGTCGAGGCCCGCGGTGGTCAGTCGGTACTCGAAGCGCGGCGGGTGTTGCGAGATTGGTCGGCGTTCGAGGACGCCAGCCGCGACGAGCGTCTTCAATCGTGCAGTCATCGTGTCGCGTGGTGCACCGGTGCGGCGCACCATCTCGTCGAAACGTCGGTTGCCGAGGAAGACTTCGCGCACGGCCAAGAGTGCCCATTTCTCGCCGACGATGTCCAAGGTTCGCGCCACGGAACAGACGCGCGGCGCAGTGGAAGTTGTGGTCATAGGCCAAATATACCAGTAAGTCTGATAACTGGACGTACTAGCCGATTTCGGTGTAGAGTACGTCCAGAAATCAAACTAACTAGGAGTCCGCGATGACCGTCGAAGTCGTATCGAGCGCGAACGCACCGGGCCAGGGATATTCGAAGCGACGCGTGGCACTGATCGTCGGCGTGTTGTCGCTCGCGGCGTTCATGTCGAGCCTCGACCTCTTCATCGTCAACCTGGCCTTCCCCTATATCAGTCGTGAGTTCCACGGCTCATCACTCGACTCCCTCAGTTGGGTCCTCAACGGGTACTCGATTCTGTTCGCGGCGGTACTCGTGCCGGCGGGCCGTTGGGCCGATCGCATCGGTCGTCGTCGCATGTTCGTGGCCGGTCTCGTCGTCTTCACGCTCGGTTCGGTCCTCTCGGGGGCGGCACCGGGGGTGTCGCTGCTCGTCGCGGCGCGCCTCGTGCAAGCGATCGGCGCGGGCATGATGGTCCCGGCATCGCTCTCACTGCTCCTGGCCGCCGTACCGGGACCCGCTCGCGCCCAGGCGATCGGCACCTGGTCCGCGATCGCGGCCCTGGGCGCGGCACTCGGTCCGGTCATCGGCGGATTCTTGGTGGAGCTCTCGTGGCGATGGGTGTTCTTCATCAACATCCCGGTCGGAATCGTCGCCGTGATCCTCGCGCTGAAAGTCTTGCCGGAGAGCCGCGATGAAGCCGCGAACGCACGACCCGACGTGCTCGGCGCGGGACTCGTCGCGCTGGCGACCGGGGCGCTGGCCCTGGCCCTGGTGAAGGCACCGTCGTGGGGATGGACGTCCATGGACTTCTTCGCCCTGCTCGCGCTCAGCGTTGTGTCCTCGGTCGGTGTCGTCTTTCGTTCGGCGCGACACGACGCGCCGGTCGTCGACCTCAAACTCCTGGAGTCGAGGTCGTTCAATGGTGCGCTCCTGGCGTCGATCGCGTACTACGCGGGATTCGGCGTGTTCTTGTTGGGCATGGTTGAGTTCTTGACCGGCGTCTGGCACTTTTCGGCAATTGACGCGGGCTTGGCCATCGCGCCGGGACCGCTGATGGTCCTGCCCTTCGCGCGGATCGTGGCGCCCCGGCTCGCTGCGCGACTCGGGGGAGCCGGGCGCGTCGCGGTCATCGGTTGTGCCGTGAACGTGGCGGCCCAGTCCCTGTGGTGGAGCCAGATGCAAGTGCACGCCGCCTACGTCACGCACCTGTTACCGGTCCAACTGTTGGGTGGTGCGGGCGTCGGACTCGCGATTCCCTCACTGATCGGCGCCGGTACGGCGTCGATACCGCCGGCGCGTTTCGGCACCGGCAGCGGCGTACTCAACATGTCGCGGCAGATAGGCACCGTGCTCGGAGTCGCCGGCCTTATCGCGATTCTGAGTGGTCTGAACGTGGCGGATCCGATCGTCACCTTTCGGCACGGTACGGAGCTCGCTATCGCTTTCTTCGCGTTGGCCGGCGTGACGTCGGCGCTCTTGCTCAGTCGTCGAGTGACGACGGACGCCTAGTTGTGCGTCTGAGCGGTCTATCTGCGCGCGTGCGCCGTGGGGTGCTTCGGCTCGTAGAGACCGATGGTCGTGCCGCCGGGCAACGTGAAGTGGCTGATCGTGCCCCAGCGCTCTTCGTCCACTTGCGTGAACGTCACCCCTTTCGCTTCCAGTCGTTGCATGTCGGACGTGAGGTCGTCACTTAGGAGGAAGACCTCATTGGTGGCGCCCTCGTCGGTGGGGTGGAACGCGATTTCAGATGGCGGCATCGCGAATATCAGCCATCCGCCGCCCGAGTCGACGGACGGCATTTCCAGTACGTCGCGAAAGAACTGTCGGTCGGCGTCTGCGTCGTGCGTGAACACGATCATGTGGGCTCCAAAGATCACATTCTTCCCTTCTTCGTCGAAGCCCCAACCTTAGAACTGCCTGAAAATGCCGAGGCAAGTGGGCATCGAAGGCTTCTTCGCCAGTGAGAGTGCGCAGTCTCAGTTCACTCAATCGTTGGACGTCGGACCCTCGGTAAATGCCACCGCGTGCGGACAGGTACTTAGTGTGGAACCGGACGCGACGTTCGGTCACTGGGCCGCGATAGGTCCGCGGGCAATAGGAGTGGGAGGAGAGTGAGATGAGGGGAACGTACGGTACCTTTCTGCGACGATCGCTGATCGTCGCAGCGGTGTCACTGTCGTCGCTGGCCATGACGAGCGAGAACGCGAACGCCACCTCGACGACGAGTACGGTGGCCACGCACACGGTGGTATGTGACGTTGTCCTGAATCCCTCGGTGCGCGTCGAATCGAAGACGACGTGCATCGTGCGCGTTCGACTTGGCGCGAGCGCTCGCATCGAGCTGGGCTCAGGATTTCGCTGGGGCTATCCCGTCAGCACCTCTCAGGCGGTCGTTCTGACGTCGTTCACTCGAACCTCGGTCGGGGTCGTCGGCGCGACGCTCCACGCGGCAGCGATCGGTCGCGCGATCCTTCGAACGACGGGCACCGTCTACTGCAAACCGGGTGTTGCGTGTCCGGACCTCGCGTTGCTCTGGCACATAACCGTCATCGTCTCGAAGACGTTGTGAACGCTAAATCGTAAAGTCGAGCGGCTCGCCGGTCTCTAAGAATGTCTTGAGACTCGACAGGAGTGGCGGCCAACCGTCTCGTATGGCCTCGCACACGGCGCTACCCTCTTCGAATCCGTCGTGGAGAACACTCAACAACACGACTCCGTTGACCTTGCTGATGTCGAACGCGACCCTGGAGCGGGGCTCGTTGGCGAACTTCAGACGGTCCTCCTCGGAGTAGCCGTAGGCGCTGGCCCATTCCGGCGAGAAGGTGTGCCAGGTGTAGGCCAGTCGCGAGGGCGCGTCCGATTCGAGGACGACCTGGTCGGCGTCGCGGATCGTGAGATGACCCATCTTCACGTCCAACGTCGAGCCGGCCTTCCAGTCCGTGACGAACGAGATGTTCCACCATTTCTTGGTCTTCGCCGGGTCGGTCAACGCACGCCAGAGTCGTCGGGGCGTCGTATCGATGTAGATCTTGTAGTGAAACGAGTCGTTGCTCATTGGCCCTCCATCGTCTCCAGTCTGCCATGAGCACGCGTCAACTTCGTTGTACCGGCGACGCTGACGAGGTGATTATGGTCACTCGGACTCCTCCGGGATGTGCGTCGAGGTCCTCGCCGGAACCCGGACGCACCAAGGGTCAGTGGTTAGCATCGAGTCATGTTCGTCCATGGTTCGACTCGTAAAGCTCGCTGCGACGTGGTCGAGTCCCGCCGCAAGGTTCGGCGGTTCGCGTGCCGGTGAGACGAACGCCTCGGCGCCGAGCACCCGAGGCGGAGCCCGAGGAAGACGAGACGTTCGAGAGTCGCCGCGGACGTATCCTTCGCATCGCTGACGGCAACTCTGTGCCGGTGCTGACGATACTTTTCGCGGTCTTCACGGTCGCCGCGGTCTATCTCTCGGGCCAGCTGATCTACCACCTCCGTGACCTGTTGTTGCTCGGGCTGGTCGGCGGCTTCATCGCGTTGATCCTCAATCCGATCGTCGTCGGGTTGCAGCACTGGCGCGTGAAGCGCCGCGGGGGCGCCGTCGCGATCGTGACCTTCGTCGCGTTACTGATCTTCCTCGGCCTCGCCGTGCTCTTCGGATATCCCCTCGTCAACGGCATCACGCACTTCGCGTCAGCGCTCCCGGGCTACGTCAACCGCGCGCAGCACGGGCAGGGTTGGATCGGCCATCTCTTTCGCAAGTATCACGTCGAGCGCTGGGTGCGCCGCAACTCCAGCCACCTCACCTCGTTGGCCACCGGGCTGGGCAAGCCGGCGCTCGCGCTGGGCAAGGGTGCGCTCTCCGCGGTGCTGTCACTGATTGCCATCTTCACGTTCGTCATCTTGTTGTTGATCGAAGCACCGAAGATCCGTCGGTCCCTGACCAAGCTGGTCAGGCCCGAACGGGCCAAGCGCTACCGCCACATCGGTCGGATCATCTCGCGTTCCGTGTCGGGTTACGTCCTGGGGGACATGATGACGTCGATCGCGGCCGGTCTCGTCGTGTTCTTCACACTCTTGATTGTCGGCGTGCCGTACGCGTTTTTATGGGCGCTCTGGGTCGCGCTCGTCGACTTCCTGCCGACGATCGGCGGCGCGTTGGCCGGTGTCCCGACGGTGCTCTTCGCCTTCGCGCACTCGCTCACCGCGGGCATCGTCACCTTGATCGTGTTCCTCGTCTACACGCAGATCGAGAATCACGTTTTGAATCCCATCGTCATGAGTCGCACGGTCAAGATCAATCCGTTGCTGGTCTTCGTCGCGGTGCTGATCGGCGCGGACCTCGGCGCGTGGGTCGCGGGACTGGCCGGAGGATTCGTCGCGGTCTTGCTCGCCGTGCCGATGGCGGCGACCATTCAGGTCATCGTTCGGGAGTGGTGGCGCGCGAGCGAACCCGAGTAGGGGAGCGGCGACGGGGCCGACGATCAGTTACAGCGGCGTGACGTAGGCGCCGTGAATGCCGCCGTCCACCATGAACGTCGTCGCGGTGACGAACGAGGCGTCATCGCTCGCGAGGAACAACACCGCGTTGGCGATCTCCTCGGGCTCACCGAATCGACCCATCGGCACGTGCACTAGGCGACGCGCGGCGCGCTCGGGGTCCTTCGCGAAGAGTTCGATCAACAGCGGCGTGTTGACCGGTCCCGGGCAGAGCGCGTTCACCCGGATCTTCTCGCGCGCGAACTGCACCGCGAGCTCGCGACTCATCGCCAGGACGCCACCCTTGGAGGCGGTGTAAGAGATCTGTGACGTGGCCGATCCGAGGACCGCGACGAATGAAGCGGTGTTGATGATCGACCCACCGCCGCGGGCTTGCAGGTGCGGGATGCCGTACTTGCAGCACAGGTAGACCGACGTCAAGTTGACGTCCTGGACACGCCGCCAGGCGTCGAGGCCGGTGGTGAGGATCGAGTCGTCGTCGGCCGGTGAGATGCCGGCGTTGTTGAAGAGCACGTCGATGCCGCCGAAGACCTCGGCGGTCTTTTCGTACATCGCGACGACGCTGTCCTCGTCGGCCACGTTCACCTGCACGAACAGCCCACCGATCTCCTTGGCGACTTCGGGTCCGTGTCGGTCGTCGAAGTCCGCGACGACGACGCTCGCGCCCTCGGCGGCGAAGCGCCGGGCGGTGGCTCGACCGATGCCGCTCGCCGCGCCGGTGATCACCGCAACTTTGTTGTCCAGACGTCCCATCATTCCTCCGTTGAGATAAATACGTTCTTCTCTTCACTGAAACTTCGCAGGGCGTCGGGCCCCAGCTCTCGTCCGATGCCGGACTGCTTGTAGCCGCCGAAGGGCGTCGAGTAGCGCACCGACGAGTTCGAGTTCACCGACAGCGCGCCGGTCTCGACGCCGCGCGCGACGCGCAGGGCGCGTCCCACGTCGCGCGTCCAGATAGAACCCGACAGACCGTACGGGCTGTCATTCGCGATGCGAATCGCCTCGGCTTCGCCCTCGAAGCGCAGGACCGAGACGACCGGTCCGAAGATCTCTTCGCGAAAGGCGCGGTCGGTGCCGTCGGATGACTCGAGGACCGTCGGCGGGTACCAGTAGCCCGGGCCCGTCGGGGCGCTGCCGCGAAAGGCCACCGCCGCCTCCTCGACGAAGGAGTCGACGCTCGTGCGCTGTCCGGCCGAAATGAGCGGGCCCATCTCGGCGTTCTCGTCGGCTGGGTCGAGCACGCGGAAGTTCTTCACCGCGACCTCGAAGAGTTCCATGAAGTGGTCGTAGGCCGAAGCCTCGACGAGGATCCTCGAGCGCGCACAGCAGTCCTGGCCGGCGTTGTCGAAGACGGCCGAGGGCGCGCCGGCGGCGGCGCGTTCGAGGTCGGCGTCGGCGAAGATCACGTTGGCGCTCTTGCCGCCGAGCTCGAGCGTCACGCGCTTCACCTGCTCGGCGCAGCCGGCCATGACGCGCTTACCCATGTCGCTCGAGCCGGTGAAGCAGACCTTGCGCACGGCCTCGTGCGTCACGAAACGCCAACCGACGACGCCGCCGTCACCGGGCAACACCTGGAAGACGCCCTCGGGCAGCCCCGCCTCGAGACCGAGTTCGCCGAGTCGCATTGCCGTCAACGGCGTGAGCGTCGCGGGCTTCAAGACGACCGTATTGCCCGCCGCGAGTGCCGGCGCGAAGCCCCAGCCGGCGATCGGCATCGGGAAGTTCCAGGGCACGATGATGCCGACGACGCCGAGTGGTTCGTAGAAGGTGAGGTCCACGCCGCCGGCGACCGGGATCTGCTTGCCACTGTGGCGTTCCGGCGCGCCGGAGTAGTACGCGAGGACGTTGCGGACGTTCTCGGCCTCCCAGCGCGCGTTGCCGATCGTGTGGCCGGAGTTCGCGACCTCGAGTTGCGCCAGCTCTTCGACGTGCTCGTCGACGACCTGGGCGAAGACGCGCAGCAGGTGCGCGCGTCTTGCGGGCGTCTCGTCGCGCCACGCCGCCCCCGCCTGCGCGGCGCGGGCGATCGCCGCGTCGGTCGCCGCGAGGTCGAACAGTTCGATCTCGGTGACCGGCGTCTCGTTCGCCGGGTTGAGAACGGACAGCGTGCTCACAGTCGTTCGAATCCCCGGTAGCGCTCCCAGTCCGTGACGGCCGCGTTGAATGCGTCGACCTCAACGCGCGCCGCGCGCACGTAGTGATCGACGACCTCGTCACCGAAGGCCGCGCGCGCGACGGGACTGTGGTTGAAAAGGTCGGTCGCCTCGGCGAGCGTCGTGGGTACGCGTGCCGCGTCGGCCTCGTAGGCGTTGCCGACGAACATCGGTGGCAACGCGAGTTTGTCGTCGATGCCCTGCAGGCCGGCTGCCACGAGCGCCGCGATCGCCAGGTACGGGTTCACGTCGCCGCCGGGGATCCGGCACTCGAAGCGCAGCGACGGGCCGTGCCCGACGACGCGAAAGGCACAGGTGCGATTGTCGTGGCCCCACAAGAGGGCCGTCGGCGCGAACGAACCGGCGACGAAGCGCTTGTAGCTGTTGATGTTCGGGGCGAACAGCATCGAAAAGTCACGGGCGTGGGCGAGCAGTCCCGCGAGGAAGTGCTCGAAGACTTCGGAGAAGCCATGGTCGCGATCGCCGGCGAAGACCGGCCCGTTGTCCTTGTCGCGTAGAGAGAGGTGGATGTGACACGAGTTGCCCTCGCGCTGGTCGTACTTGGCCATGAACGTGAGGCTCACGCCCTCCTGGGCCGCGATCTCCTTGGCGCCGAGCTTGAACAGGCTGTGCTCGTCGGACTTCTCGACGAGGGTGTCGTACTTGAAGGCGACCTCGTGCTGGCCGAAGTTACACTCGCCCTTCACCGATTCGACGACCATGCCGGCCGCGCGCATCGAGCGACGGATGCGACCGAGCAGCGGTTCGATGCGCGACGTCCCCTGGATCGAGTAGTCGACGTTGTACTGATTGACCGGCGTCATGTCGCGGTAGCCGGCCTCCCAGGCCTGCTCGTAGGTGTCCTCGAAGACGATGAACTCGAGCTCGGTGCCCGTGATGCCCGTCCAGCCGCGGTCCTCCAGGCGCTGGACCTGCGCGAGCAGGATCTGTCGCGGTGACGGGGCGACCGGTGCGCCCTCGACGGTCTCGACGTCCGCGAAGATGATGACGGTCTTGTCGTGCCACGGCACCAATCGGGTCGACGTGAAGTCGGGCTTGAACGCGAGGTCGCCGTAACCGCGCTCCCAGGAGGTGAGCGCGAAACCGTCGACCGTTCGCATGTCGACGTCCGAAGCGAGCAGGTAACTGCAACCTTCGACGACGCCGTCGGCCAGTTCGTCGAAGAAGTACGAGGCGTCCAGACGCTTCCCCTGAACCCGACCCTGCATGTCGGTGATCGCCACGATGATGGTGTCGATCTCGCCCTCTTCGACCATTTCGATGAGCTCATCGCGCGTTGGTCGACCGGCATTGTGTGTGATCACGTCTGCTCCTTGGATCTCCGACGTCCGTAACGAGCGGACGGGGATGACTTTTCAATCTAGGTGTCGAGGCTACTCAATGACGCATCCTTCTTTTCCGTGACGGTGCCGACGTGGTCGCCGTCATCGAGTGTCGAGACGTCGCTTTCGGCCAACGTCGCCCCGTGGTCTTCGAGAGCGTCTTCAGGTGACCGGAGTGTGAACTTGCTGACGCGACCCGCGAGATCATCAGCACTCTCGTCACTGGGAATGTTCGCCAGGACGGAACGTTGACGCCGACGCTGAACCCGAGGGGTCCGATTTTTGTTGGATGGGCACATTTCTCCGTGCTCGTGGCGCGTGAAAGTTCTAGTATCTCGCTCAATGGTATAGGCCATTTGAATCGAGGGGGAATTCAGTGTCTGACGAGAGTATGTCGATTGCGCCGACCGCAATGACCGACGAGCAGCGTTTGCATCAGATGGGGTACGCGCAAGAACTCAATAGGGGATTGAGCAGATTCTCGAACTTTGCCATCTCCTTCACGATCATCTCGATCCTTTCGGGATGCCTCACCCTCTACTCGTACGGGTTGGAGCACGGTGGTCCTCCGGTGATGATCTGGGGCTGGGCCGCGGTCGGATTGCTCGTCTTGTTCGCCGGTCTCTCCATGGCCGAGATCTGCTCCGCGTTCCCAACCGCGGGCGGCCTCTACTACTGGTCGGCCAAGTTGGCGCCAGGCAACAGCGGTCCGATCTGGTCCTGGTTCACCGGTTGGTTCAACCTGCTCGGACAGGTCGCGGTCACCGCCGGTATCACCTTCGGCTGCGGGTACTCAGTGGGCGAGTTCATCTACTTGACGTCCGGTAACGCGACGTGGACGTCGAATCGCCACGTGGTGCTCCTCACGGCCATCCTCTTGCTGATTCAAGGAATGATCAACACCTTCGGGGTCAACATTGTCGCCTTGTTCAACAAGGTATCGGTGTGGTGGCACTTGACCGGTGTCGCGGTCATCGTGCTGCTGCTCTTCATCGCGCCACACTCGCACTCTCACCAGAGCGGGAGCTTCCTCTTCGGGTCCGGCGGATTCGACGCTTTCCGGGGACTTTCCGGATTCTCCGTTCCGTTCTACGTCTTCTTACTCGGACTGCTCGTCGCCCAGTACACCTTCACGGGTTATGACGCCTCGGCGCACGTGACCGAGGAGACCCTCAACGCTTCGGTCTCGGGTCCCAAGGGAATCGTGACCTCGATCTGGGTGTCGTGGATCGCCGGCTTCATTCTTCTGATCGGCGTGAGTGCGGCGATCCCACACTTCGTCCACGGCTTCTCGGTGACGATCGCCGGAACGAAGTACACCAGTTACGCCCAATTCGCCGGTGGTGTGCCGTGGGGCAACGTCTTCGTGTACTCCGTCGGTAAGGTTCTCGGTGAGTTGCTCGTGCTCGTGGTAATCGGGGCGCAGTTCTTCTGCGGCATCGCGTCGATCACCGCGAACTCGCGAATGATCTACGCCTTCTCACGAGACGGCGCCGTGCCGTTCTCCAACTACTGGCACCATGTCTCAAAGCGCAGCCGCGTTCCGGTGCACTCTGCGTGGTTCGGCGCCGTGGGCGCGTTCATCTTGACGACGCCGGCGCTGCTGCCGGGCAACACCGGTGGCACCGCCTACGCCGCCGTGACCTCGATCGCGGTCATCGGGCTGTACGTCGCCTACCTGATACCGGTCTTCTTGCGACGGATCAACGGCGCTGCGTTCACGGCCGGTCCTTGGAAGCTCGGGAAATGGGGTCCGGTCTTCGGCTGGGTCGCGATTGTCTGGGTCCTGATTATCTGTGTCCTCTTCTGCCTGCCGGCCAGCAAGCCGATCAACGCCGACACGTTCAACTACACCCCGATCGCCGTGGTGGCCGTTATCGGCTTCGCCGGCATCTGGTACGCGGTGTCGGCCCGCAAGTGGTTCAAGGGACCGAAGATTCAGGGTTCGGCCGAAGAGCTGGCCGCCATCGAGCACGAGCTCTCGGTTTAGTTTCGAACGAGTCCCCTCGATCGACCAGCAGTCGTGGTCGATCGAGGGGACTCGTCACGTCACGCCTAGTTCGGCGACCGTTGTGCCGCTCCTGAGGAGGCACGGTGGTGTTGATAGAGAGTTTCGAGGAAAGCGAGACGTGTTGGCGTGACCTCGCCGACGTCCTGTCCGCCGGTATCTCGCGCGTCCTGCTCTACGGTCCGTCGGGCACGGGAAAGACCTACGCGGCGCTGCACCACGGAGTCCTCGCGGCTCCCGCCGAGCGACTCGTGTGCACCGAGGACCTGACGTCCGGGGAGATCACGGGCACGTGGATGCCGGTCGGTGAGAATCGTTGGGAGTGGCGCGAAGGTCCGGCGATTCGCGCGTGGCGGGGCGCCGGTGGGCTGGGCGGACGGCTCGTCGTCGATGAGGTCGACCGCGCGTCGGGCGATGCCCTCAGCACCCTGCTCGCAATGACGGACTCTCCCGAGTCGGCACGGTGGCGTAACCCGGAGACGAGCGAGTGGGTTCGACCGGGACCGCAGTTCTCGGTCGTGATGACGACGAACATCGATGACCTCGACGACATTCCCTCTTCGTTGCGCGACCGCTTCCCGGTCGCCATCCGTATCGATCGTCCGCCCACGTCGGCGCTCGCGAGCTTGAGTAGTGACCTTCGCGGGCCCGCCCTCGCCGGTTCGCTCGGACCGGCGAACCGGCGAGTGTCGCTGCGCAGTTTCTACGCCTTTGACGAACTCCGCCGACACCTCGGCCCACTGCGCGCCGCACAGCTCGTCTTCGGTGACGAGGGGGCGAGTGTGCTCGACGCACTGGCCATCGCCTCGATCGCGTGAGGGGCACCGTCCATCCCGAACTGGTCACGGGACGCGAGGATGGTTTCGCGATCGCGCCGTGGACCGTCAAGCCCGGCTCCACGCGTCGCGGCGAAGCCAGTTGCAACCTGACCGAGCGCATCCTCGAAGTGCCGCTCGGGGCCGACGACACGGCGCGTACCGTTCGCGCGCACGAGTTGATGCACGCTCGCGTCAGTCCGCACGTAATCGAGCACTACGGAGCGCTCGACGAGATGTCACCGCGGGCGCTCGAGTGCGCCGAGGAGCTTCGCATCAACACCCTCATCGCTCGACTCGACTTCGACGTGGCGCTCTTGCGCGACGGGTCGGAGAAAAACGGCGCGCGGCGCATCGCCGAGAGCGGTGACTGGTCCGAGGCGATCTGTTTTCTCATGGCCGTACTCGGCACCGGCAGTGAAAAGGAGTTCCTGTCGGGCATCCGACAGGTCGAGCCATCGTGGATGTCGGGTCTGCGCGCGGTGAGAAAGCGCGCCCTGGGTCTCATGGACGGCCTGTCGAACGCGGCGCTCGGGGCGACGCGTCTCAACGAGGAACGTCTGCCGAGTGGCTACGCGAACGCGACCGTCGTGCTGGCTCGTCTCCTCACGCAGTCGATGGCTGCTCGCCCACCCACGACGCCCGAGGCACTACGCGCGTTTCGACGGTCCCTCGAGCCCGGCGGTCGTCGTCCGGCCACCGGACGATTCGCACCCTTGGTCTTCGACGTCCCCGCGACGATGTCCGCTCGTCCGCGCAGCGCCGGCGTGCGACGTGCCCGCCCGAGCACCAGTGGCACGTCGATGCGGTATCCGAGTCGACTCTTGACCGATGAACGCAAACGCGCGTTCTCGCGACGTGCGTCACTGCACGGTGGTGTCGTCATCATCGATCAATCGGGTTCGATGGACATTGATGACGAGGCACTTTCGGCGTTGCTGCGACGGGCCCCCGACGCGTTGGTCATCGGTTACAGCCATCGCCCGGGGGACAGCGGCGCCACGCCGAATGCGTGGATCCTGGCCGATCGAGGTTCGGTCGCGTCGACGAGCCCGTCGGGCAACATCGGGAACGGCGTGGACGGTGTCGTGCTGGAGTGGGCCGTGCGCCGACGCGTGAGCCGCGAACCGATCGTGTGGGTGACTGACGGACAGGTGACTGACTCCCATGACCATCCCGACGAGCAGTTGACCAGCCACTGCGCCGATTTGGTACGACGCCATCGAATCCGGCTCGTGAAGGAACTCGAGGGCGCCGGTCGAGCGCTGTCCTCGAATCGATGTCTGGAGCCTTCCCAACTCGCACAGTTCGGACGAGTGGGACGCAAACTCCTTGAAATGAAGGTGTTTTAAGATCCCTGTCACAGTCGCAACTTACTCTTGCATCGAACACTTGTTCGCCTTACACTATACGAACAGGTGTTCGTGAAAGGAGTCGGCCATGGCGGCAGTGGAAGTGGTGGAGTTCGAGGAGTTCGACGAGTTCACGGAACGCCCGTACCTACGCCTCGTGAGTACGTCCGAGGTCTTTCGCACGGGTCCGTCGCTGGCGAAACGTCGCGCGGCACGGGCGCGCATGATGAAGCGACGTCGTCGCACCCTGGTGGCATTCGCGCTGTTGCTGGGATTGGTGATCTTGGCCTGGCCCGGTCACGCCTTCGGGGGAGAGACTGGCGCGGGACTTCCGAGTGACCTCGCGAACAGTTCGGTGCTCGCCTCGGGCATGAAGTACGTCGTGCAACCGGGCGGCAGCGTGACGTCGATCGCGCGGATGATGAACCCCGTCGACCCGAATCTGGCGCGCGCCGAGCTCGTGCGTGAACTGGGTTCGTCAGTGGTGGTACCGGGCGAGCACGTCCTAATCCCCTAAATTTCAAGGGTTTTGGGTGTATCCTCAAGGCATGCGCTGTCCCTTTTGTTCGGCGGACGACGATCGCGTCGTTGACTCGCGCCTCGCCGAAGACGGCGTAGCCATCCGGCGCCGGCGCGCGTGTTCGAACTGCAATCAGCGCTACTCGACCTTCGAGCGGATCGAGGAGATCGGCCTCTTCGTGATCAAGCGCTCGGGCGAGCGCGAGCCCTTCGATCGGAACAAGATCCTTCGCGGCATGCGGGCGGCGAGCAAGAACCGGCCCGTCGACGAGGACGTCCTCGAGGCGCTGGTGACCGCCATCGACGAGTCGATGCGCTTGCTGAATCGCGACGTCACGAGCGAAGAGGTCGGCATGGCGTCCCTGGAGGCCCTGCGCGACGTCGACGACGTCGCCTACGTGCGCTTCGCCTCGGTCTACAAGGGATTCGAGGGTACCGACGACTTCGCGCGCGAGATCGGCATGCTCGTGAAGACCACCGCACCCAAACTGCGCGGCTGATGCGCGCGCTGAACCTCAAGCCGCAGAGCGCGATGGCGATCTACGCCCACCCCGACGACGCCGACGTGGCGGCCGGGGGACTCCTCGCCCAGTGGGCCCTGGACGGTTGCGCCGTGCACCTCGTGGTGGTGTGTGACGGCGACAAGGGATCGCACGCGCTCACGGCCGACGCCGGTGCCGTGCGCGAAGTACGCGGCGCCGAGGTGGAGTTCGCGGCCGATCTCCTCGGCGCAGCGAGCGTGACGAGGCTGGAACGACCCGACGGCGAGGTCGACAACGACGAAGGGCTGCGGGGCGCGTTGGTGGCGCTGATTCGTGAGTACCGACCCGAGGTCGTGGTCGGACCGGACCCTACGGCGACGTTCTTCGCCGGGGTCTACGTCAATCACCGAGATCACCGAGAGACCGGTTGGGCCCTGCTCGACGCGGTGGCGCCCGCGGCCGCGATGCCGCTGTACTTCCCCGACCGCGGCGAACCGCACCAGGTCGCGAGTCTGCTGCTCAGCGGCACCCACGAGCCCGACGTGGTCGCCGACATCTCGGGCACCATCGACACGAAGGTGAAGGCGGTCCTCGCGCACAGTTCACAGCTGGCCGGCGACGCGGACGCGATCCGCGAACTCGTCTACGGCCGCGCCGAACAGGCCGGCCGACCGGTCGGCGCCCAGTTCGGTGAGGCCTTTCGCAGTGTTGAACTCGCCTTCTGAAGGTCCCTCGGTCGACGACGCGCCGATCCTGCACATCGACCTGGACGCCTTCTTCGCCTCGGTCGAGATCCTGGACGATCCGTCACTGCGCGGTAAACCGGTCGCCGTCGGCGGCGGCGGTGCGCGCGGCGTCGTGGCGAGTGCGAGCTACGAGGCCCGACGTTACGGCGTCCGCAGTGCCATGCCCAGCGTGATCGCGCGACGGCGCTGTCCGAACCTCATCATCCTGCCCGGACGCTTCGATCGTTACGAGGCGTACTCCCGGCAGTTCCACGACATCGTGCGTGACCTCACGCCGGAGTTCGAACCGTTGGGTCTCGACGAGGTCTTCGCGAACCTCGCCAGCCTTCGCCGACTGGACGTGCGTCCCGTCGCCGCCGCGGCCGACCTGCGTCGCCGGATCATGACCGAACTCGGCCTGCGGTGCGGCGTGGGTCTCGGTCGCAACAAACTCTTCGCGAAGTTGGCCTCCAAGGAGTCCAAGCCGACCGTCGTCGACGGCCAACTGGTCGAGGGCGCCGGCGTCGTCTGGGTCAGTCCGGCACTGGAGCAGCAGTGGCTCGACGAACTGCCGGTGCGCGCGCTCTGGGGGGTCGGCCCCGCGACCGCGACGAAGCTCCAGAAGCTCGGACTCCGTTGGGTCCGTGACCTGGCCAAGGTGGACGAATCGACGTTGGCGCAGCACGTCGGCGTCGCGATGGCTTCGACCCTCGTCGCGTACGCGCACGGTGAGGACAAACGCGAGGTGACGGTCGACCGAGTCCTCAAATCGGTCGGTCACGACCAAACGTTTGCGAAGTCGCTCTCCGGGATCGATGCGATCGTGGAGGCGGCCAAGACACAGGCCGCGGTCGTCGCGCGCGCCCTTCGCGCCCAGAGTCGCGTCGCGCGAACGATCACCGTCGTCGTTCGATTCGACGATCTCACGAGCGTAAGCCGCTCCCAGACACTGTCCTTCGGCATCGATGACGAGTTCGCGATCCTGGCGATCGCCGAGGCGTTGCTGCAATCGATCGATCTCGCGAACTCGGTGCGGCTTCTGGCGATCCACGCGTCGTCCTTCCTCGAGCGCGACGAGAACAGTCTGCAACTGACCTTCGGGCTGGACCCCACGTCGAATGATCCACGCGAACAGGCCGAGGCGATTTCGCGAGAACGTCAGGTCTCATTCGAAGCACTTCGCGACGCAGTCGATGACGTGCGCGCGAAGTTCGGTCGGGCGGCGGTCGGCGCGGCATCGGAACTTACTGATCACGGCATCGAGATCAGTGCACAACGTGGCAGTAGCGCCTTCGGTCCCGAAGAGTTCCAACACGGCCCGTAATTCGGTGATTCGACGCAAGAGGGATGTGGCGCCACCCTTGAGGGAGAGTGGCGCCACTGGGGAATTCACTTAGTACTACGACGCCGAACGGCGATTCGGATCACCGTCACGGGCGGCGATCCTGTGGCGGATACCGAGCCGCCAATTCAGTGTTATTCCAAGGATTTAGACGCCGACATCCGCCGTCCATAGCGGCATCGAACTAGAAGTGGATATGTATGGATGACATCCGAGAGGTCAGTGACGCCCAACTGGTCACGATGATCGCGCGCTACAACGAGGTGGCGCTCGCCGAGACGTACCGCCGCCACGGTGGTGCGGTGTTCGGCCTCGCCCGACGGGTCCTCAACGGGGCCGCCGAGGCCGAAGACGTCACCCAGGAGGTCTTCCTGCGACTGTGGAATCAACCGGAACGCTTCGACGCCACACGCGGCAACCTGCGCAGTTGGCTCCTCACGCAGAGTCACGCGCGCTCAGTCGAGACGATTCGTTCGCTGACCGCGCGACGACAGCGTGAGATCAACGACGCGCACAAGACGGCGCGCGGCGCCTACGACATGCAACACGAGGCGTGGGACGTCGTCTTGGCCGAAGACGTGAAACGGGCCCTCGAGGAGTTGCCGCCGGAGGAACGTCGCGCGATCGAACTCGCGTACTTCCAAGGACACACGTACATTAAGGTTGCCGAAATTCTGAACGAGCCCGAAGGCACCGTGAAGAGCCGGATCAGAAACGGGATGCGGCGAATGCGCGCGACGCTCGTGGAATCCGGCATTGAAGGAGCGGACCGATGATGAGTCACGACGAAGCGAGCGAGCTGTTGGCCGTTGCGGCCCTGCACGCGGTCGACGCCGAGACGATGGCCGCGATCGAAGAGCACGTCGCCACGTGCCCTCGCTGCGCGAGCGAGCTCGACGCGTATCGCGTGGTGGCGTCGGCGCTGGGGAACTCGGTCGAGGAGTTGCCCGAAGGTCTGTGGACGAATATCTCGAGTCAGCTGTGGGAGCGAAACGGTGAGTCGAACGAGATGCCGCCACTGGTGATTGGCGACGTCCCCGCCGAGATCGTGGTGATCGGGACGGCCCGGAATTCGTCACGCCGTGTCCGTGCCGCGCTCGCCGGCGTCGCCTTGGCCGCCGCGGCGTCCATCGTCGTGCTCGCGCTCAGCCTCTCAGGAGCGAACAGCCACGTCACGAATCTGCAGAGCGCTCTTCGGATCGCCAATCGCTCCGTCGTGCAGCGTGCGATCGACTCGCCGGGACATCAGATCGTGAACCTCACGAGTGACGGTGATCAGACTCTCGCGGAGTTCGTGTTGCTGCCCAACGGCACCGGCTACCTCGTGAAATCGTCACTGCCCGCACTGGCGTCCAATGACACCTATCAACTGTGGGGCATCGTGAAGGGAGCGCCGGTGTCGATCGGCGTGATGGGCACGTCACCGCGACACGTGGCCTTCACACTGGCGTCGTCACCGGGACCATCGGAGCTGGCCATCACGGTCCAGAAGGCGGGCGGTTCGTTGACGCCCGCGAAGAACTTCGCCGCTGCCGGTCCCGTGGTCGCGTCCTAAGGTTCGCCGAGACCAACTCCGTCTTCGGTTCCTACTCCGCCTCGTCGCCGTGCTCGTGCTCGGCGTCGTCCTCGTGTTGGTGATGTGGCGCGGGTGCCGGTTCGGACGCGGGCGGCATCGGCGTGCGCCGACGTCCGAGCAACCAGAGGAACGCCGAACCCACTCTGCCGAGCGGGCGGTGGTGTTCCGAAGGTCCGTGGCTCGCGCCGGGACCGGTCGCGCTCTCTCCGCCACCAGTGAGACCGGCGAGGGGATTGCCGCTCGAATCGGGATACTTCGACACTCGCGCGAGACGGTGGCGCGGCTTTCTCGGCTTATCTCCGGCAGAGCCCATAGACGTTCCTCGTTCCGGTCATTGATGGTTCGGTACTTCGCCTCACGGTAGCCGATTGGGTGGCGTATCGAGTTTGCCGATGCCCGCGGCCAGCACGACGGAGTTCGGTACCTTCAAGATCCCGTCCTCGGTCTGCAGCGTGACGTACGTGAGGCCGATGCCGAGCACCCACGCGTCGACGACGCCGACCGTGCCCGAGCGCACGCGAATGTGTTCGCCCACCGCGAAGGGTCGCGCGAAGAGCAACACCAGCGAGGCGAAGATATTGCTGAGACTCTGTTGGGCCGCGATACCGAGCACGACGCCGGCGAGGCCGAAGCCGATGATCAGATGCGCGATGGAGACGCCGAGCAGCGCGAAGACCGCCACGAGGACGAGGACGTAGCCCACGCCGGTCGCGACGAGGCGCACGACGGCACCGGCCGCTTCGATGGAGCGACGCGCAAGGAAACGACCCATACCGTCCGCGATCCGACTGACCGCGTAGATGCCGGCGATGAGCAGCACCGGCACGGTGATCCACGCGACATACGTGTGGTGCGTCGACCCGTGTTGCGGATCGAACTCGGACTTCACGACGATGGCCGCGACCGCGAATGCGGCGCCGATCAACCCGGTGATCCACTCCTGTGCGAGGGTGGGCGTCGCCCTCGCTTTCGTGCGTGCCATAGCCCACAACCTTAACGACGTTGGCCGTGAAAGCTCTTGAACTGGCTGATGGGGAGAGATTTACGCACGTTCGCCAAGCACATCGTCAACGTCGACGCCGACATTCTCTGCGCCGAAATCCTCCGTTACGGCTGTCCATATTGCCCGTCGCGCGCCACCGCAATGTGTGTTCGTCGAACTCTCAGGAATTTCCAAGACGACTCTAAGGAACGTGTAACGAACGATGCTTAACGTGGTTAGAGCGTCAAGGAAAATCAGTTCGAGCGTGTGCAACGTTCACTCATCGAGGAAAGTCATCATGATTGTTTTCGGATTAGTCCTGCTCATAATTGGCTTCATTACGGCATTTAAGGTCATTTGGTCGATAGGCATGTTGGTGTTCCTGATCGGTCTCGTGCTCTGGGCGCTCGGTGCCGTGGGCCACGCAGTCGGCGGACGCAAGCACTACTTCTAAGTCGCGATTTCTACCCGGTCCCCGGTTGGTGCCCCCGAATGCACCGACCGGGGACATTTTCTTATCTGTTTGTTATACGTGGGGCGTATGGTCCCAAGTGACGAACCCGCCACCCCTGCCCCTGGGCAATCGGACTGAGTTCGCCGAAGGGCAAAGCGCCGTTGTTGGTCGAATCGATCACGTACGACCTTTGAGTTAGTGGGAATTCGCTAGTGGTCGTTCATCCGAGTAATGCACGAGTAGTGGCGAATTGAGTGGTGCACCGACAGTTGCAGTGATTGCCGAAGATTTCGGATTGGCGAGTGCGGTTGACTTAGTGTCGTCGGATGTTCGCGTAAGCGACACGACGAGCACAGGGCAGCGGCGCCACGCGATGCGAGGTTCTTCGACAGTCACCGCAACTTGTGGGTGCCCCTTTCGTCACTCACGACTCGATCCCTTTTACGCGGCGCCTCAACACGCCGATCACCTCCGACGTCCGTGCCGGCACCGTGCGAGGGTTTCTCTGACTGCGCGCGAGTTGTTAGGGTGTCGCCAGCAACAATGTGTACGCCGACCAGTGAGAGGACAGCGAGTCAATGGCCAAATTCCTTACCGACGTGAAGACGCTTCGCGAAAACGCTCGAAAGAACCTACGCAAAGGCTCGATTACTGACGCCTACGGCGCCGACCTGCCGAGGGTGCTCGAGGTCCTCAATCAGTCGCTCGCGACCGAACTCATCTGCGTCCTGCGCTACCAACAGCACTCCTTCGCGGCCCGGGGACTCGACTCCGAGGCCGTCGCCGCCGAATTCCTGACGCACTCGAGAGAGGAGCAGGGTCACGCCGAGATGATCGCCGCGCGCATAGGTCAACTGGGCGGCGACCCCGACTTCAATCCCGACGGCATCAGTGGTCGCGCACACTCGGAGTACAAGACGGCGACCAGCCTCACCGAGATGATCAAGGAGAACCTGATCGCCGAACGCATCGCGATCAGCTCTTACACCGAGATCATCGCGTGGCTGGGCGACGGCGACCCCACGACCCGTCGGATGCTCGAAGAGATCCTGGCGGTCGAAGAAGAACACGCCAACGACATGGTGAACCTCCTCGACGACAACAAGTAAGTCCGCGACGCCTAGGGGGCGGGTCGGGCGGACGCACCGTAGGTGATCGGCCCGTAGCGACGGCGAAAGGCGACGTAGAGTCCGCCGCCGGCGAAGATGGGCAGCCAGTACGTCACGAGTCGATAGGCGAGGGTCGCCACGATCGCGCTCGCACTGCCAACGCCGGCCAGCACGAGCAGACCACTGAGACTGGCTTCGACGACACCGAGACCGCCCGGTGTCAACGGCACGAGGGCGATGACCGCGGTCGCGGCGTAGGCGAGGAGTACGAGTGGCGCGTTGGGATTCGCACCCGTCGCGCGTAGCGCACAGAGCAGGGCGATGTAGTCGAAGCCGATGCGACCGCCTATCAGCAGTATCGCTTCTCGCCAACGTCGCCCGAGATTGGCGCGCACGAGATTGCGCTCGGCGATGAGCCGCTCGGGGAGGTCCTTGGTGATGTGCTTGCGTCGAGGAATCGAGTTCAAGAATCGCTGCGTCACGCGTGCCATCCAGGTCAAGAGGCCGTCGGTCGTGAGGAGATTAGTGCCGAAGGCGATGATGAGTACGAAGCCGGCGATGCCGAGGTAGGCCGCGTGCTCGAGCCCGGGACTCACCGGCAGACCGCCGAGGATGGCGGGGAGAACGCAGACGGGCAGGAGGAACAGTCCCGCGAGACCGATGATCGACGCCGCGGCCAGTCCGCCCGCGGCCGAGTCGGCGTTGATGCCGCCGATGGCCAGCATCTGGTACTGCACACCGGCACCGGCGACATCGCCAGCCGGCAACACGTTCGTGACGGCGTTGCCGACGAGCAGGGCCGCGACGACCGTGAACCACTGCTTGGTGCGCAGTAACAGGCGCAGCAACGTCATCGCACAGAGGAAGCTCCCGACTTCGGCGGCGAACATCAAGAGCAGCCACGTGAAACTGAGATGGAACAACTTCGGCCACGCCGAGAGGACTCGGACGAAGGCGGGCAGAGCGACGTAGAAGGCGAGGCCCGTGACGACGATGGCCGCGACGCGCCGGACCGGACTCGCCGATTTCTTCGAGGGGGCCATGTCGGTGATTGGACCAATCTAGGTGTCGAAGAAACCGTGGCTCGCGACACACGAATCGCCGTGCACGGCGTTGTAGCGTCGAACCTGTGCCGGAACTCGACCAATCCAGTCTCGATCGGGTGACGACGAGTGCCGTCACGGGGGATCCGACGGCGCGTCAGACGTTTCGACCGGACATTCAGGGGCTGCGCGCGATCGCCGTGATCCTGGTGATACTGGCGCACGCGAGCGTGCCCGGATTTGAAGGCGGCTACATCGGCGTCGACGTCTTCTTCGTCATCAGCGGGTTCGTGATCACGAGTCTCTTGCGTCGTCAACCAGAACGTCGAGTGCGCTATAACCTGGCGTACTTCTACGCGCGTCGTATTCGAAGGATCGTGCCCGCCGCGACACTGACGCTCGTGTCGACCACGTTCGCCGCGTACTTCCTTCTCGGCACGAACTTCGTTCCCCAACTGCTCGGTGACGTGCGGTGGGCCTCGCTCTTCTCCGCGAACTTTCGTCTCATCCGCACGGGCAGCAACTACTTCATCCCCGGTATCGCGCCTTCGCTAGTCACGCACTTCTGGTCGCTCGCGGTCGAAGAGCAGTTCTATTTGTTCTTTCCACTGGTCGTCTTCTCGATCGCCGTGCTCGTACCGCGGCGCAGCCGCGCCACGTCGCTCGGACTCTTCTTGATCGCGGCGATCGTGGCGTCGTCGTGGTACTCGTGGCACCTCACTCCGATCAGTCCGACGGTGGCCTACTACTCACCGTTTACGCGATTCTGGGAGATCGCGTTGGGTGGTCTCGTCGCGTTGCTGCCCGGCGCCTGGGCGCGTCGAACGCCATACCTCAACACGCTGCTCGGCCTGGTCGCGCTGGCCGTGCTCGCCGCGGCGGTCTGGCGACTCAACACCATGAGTGTTTACCCTGGTGTGCTGGCGTGGTGGCCCTGCGGCGCGACGGCGGTGTTGCTGTGGAGTGGCCAGGCGAGCGCTCCGGGTGGCGTCGCCACGTGGCTTTCGTGGCGGCCCCTGCGTTACGTCGGTGACATCTCGTATTCGCTCTACCTCTGGCACTATGTGTGGCTGATGCTCCCACTCCAGATGGTGCGTCCGCCGACGTCGTCCTGGGCCCGGGTGATCGAGATCGCGGGGGCGTTCGCCTGTGCCGCGATCTCGTATCACCTACTCGAGAATCCAATCCGCCACTCGAAACGGCTCGACCGCGACGGCGTCGCGGTCGTGCTGCTCTTACTGATCTGCGTCGGTCTTTCGTGGGACTCGACGCTCCTGGTCGGCCACCTGGCGAACGTGCACTGACGAGCCTCAGCGATCGATGTACATCCCCGATTCGGGCGTTATCTGCACGTGATACACGTCGCCGATGGCGCGCGTCACGTACGTGGAGATGACGTTCTCACCGACGTAACTCAAGTGGATGCCGTCGGCCTCGCGCAGCAGCGAGGGGATGTCGTTGACGCGCGCGGCGTCCTCGAACTGACCTTTCGAGTTCGCGAAGAGGTCCCACGTCGGGAGGAACGTCATTCCGGGCACCGTGGTAGCGACGTTCGCGAAGACCGAGTTGATCAGCACCATGCCTTGGCGATAGCCGTTCGGTTGCATGATCGGCATGCCCACCCACAGGACGTAGGCGCCGCTGTTGGTCGCCGCACTCGCCATCTTGGTCACGATGTCGGTATACGCCTTCACCCACGGCGCCGAGCCGAACGCCAAGACCTGACCGTTGACCTTGAGGTTCTGTTCATCGTTCGCGCCGAACATGATGACGACGAGTTGCGGTTTGTACTGCGTGAGTAACACCTTCTCCTTTTGCGACCAGTCGTAGAACCACGGCGTGAGGAGTCCACTCGAGGACTTGTCGGCCTGCACGAGACGCAGCGCGTGATCGTGTCCCAACTGTCGCGCGAGACCCCACCCGAGGTCGTTGCCGAGTGAGTCGCCGATCTCGAGCACGGTGCAACGTCCGATCCCCGACAGCGTCGGCGCAGTCGTGGTCGTCGTCGGGGCAGTCGTCGTGGTCGTCGCATCACTGTCGCCGTTGAGTACCGGTGCGCCGGTCGAGAATCGACAACCGGCGCGTCGCGGTCTGAAGGCCCCCATGTTGATGATCGGCGCAGGAAGGTTCGTCAGCGGTGGCGACTTCGGTGTCGCAGTAGTCGTCGACGTCGTGTCGTTCGACGCGCCCGACGTTGTCGTCGGCGTCGTGCGGACCGTCGTCGTCGGATCGGCTGTGGGGGAGTGGTTGTCGTTCTTCAGGGCGAAGCCCGCGACGATGAGTGCCGAGACGCAGACTCCGAGTCCGACCCGGAGGGGCCAGCTCGGACCGGCACCTCGTCGAGTCGTCTCATTTGGCATCTAAATCGAATGTAACAGTGCTCGCGGAAATTACAACAACAAACGACGATGACGTATTGTGAAAATCTTCGCTACGGGTTGACCGTGACGAGCGTGCCGATCGGCGTGAAGGGGAAGACCGTCTCGGCGCTCGCGAAGGGCATCTCGACGCAGCCGAGGCTCTGCGGGAACCCGTAGGAGTAGCGCGGGAACTCGTGCAGCGCGTCGCCGCCGTTGAAGTACGAGACCCACTGGATGTCCGGGTCGCTGTAGTGCGAACCGTCGGGGTTCGTGCCCGACATCGTCGTGGACAGGAATCGTTCGTAGACCGGATACGTGCCCGTCTCGGTCGGTGCGGCCGAGATACCGGTGTTGACCGGGGTCGTGAACTTGACCGCGTTGCCCACGTAGAGCGTCAGCCCTTCGGGCGTGCCCTCGGAGACGCTGACGTAGTCGTACGTCGAGGGGTCGACCTTGTGGCTCTGGACGGCGGTGATCAGTTCGCTCCACGTGGCCGAGTCCGCGATGCCGGTCGTGGGAATGTTGTTCACGCTCTGGAAGTTCATCAGGGCGCCACGGAGTATCACACCGGCGACTCCGACCTGCCACTGCGACTGCAGTGTTTGCGGAAGCCGTGGGTACTTCCACGTGAACGTGCCGGGGGTCGGCTGCGACGGATCACTCTGTCCCGCGTTCGCGTTGAACGTCACGGGTAAGTAGTTGAGTTCCGCGAGAAGTTGCTCTTCCCACACCGTGCTCGAAGCGACCGACGCGAGCCGCGGTCGAACGGCGGTGAAGCGACACGACGTCGTGCAGGTCATTCGCGTCGGTAGGTCGATCGTGTAGACCGCGGCCGGTTCGAGTGAGCCCGTGACGACCGCTTGCACGTCGCGCGCGCTGATCTGTTGCCACTTGGTGGCGAGGTGCGGACTGGTCTGCAGTGCGGGGAGGTTCTTCACTTTCGTCGCCGCGCTGAAGTGGAGTCGAAGGAGTGGCAACTGATTCGACAGCGACGTCGGGAGATTGCTCGTAATGACGAAAGAGCTCGGCGTGACCGTCGCCGCGGCGTCGAGCGTGGGGACCAAGGTCGCGCCGAGCAGCGCGAGAGAGATCGAAATCGTCGCACGAAACGCTCTAGTCACCAATACAGATTACCGGCGACCAGGGCGAATCTTTCGCCGCCTACGATGGGAGCGAACGAAGGAGGGACCATGGTCCTCGCCAAGACAGTCGGAGTCCTCTTGCTGATCGGACTCGCGCTTTGGATCGTCTTCGCGGTGATCGGCTTCTTAGCGGCCACCTTCTGGACCATCTTGGAGTTCCTCGTCGTCGCCGCGATCGTCGGTGCGGTCTATCACCACTTCAAGCACCAAAAGGCCACCTGAACCTGGGCGATAGGCTTGTCTGTTCTGGCGGCGTGGCCGAGTGGTTAGGCAGGGGCCTGCAAAGCCCCGTACTCCGGTTCGAATCCGGACGCCGCCTCCAGATTGACGTGACTCTTGCGTGTGGGACCCATGAGAAAACGGCCTGGATTCGCACTAATTAGATCCTCGAATACGTCCGGTCTGATGATTGAGTGCGCTGCAGCTGCTCCTATTGGGAAGCACAGACTGCGGTGATCGAGACGTTGACAGCTGCCGAGCTGCTGTTATAAAAGTCGACTTCCCACGCGTTCGGGGTCTGGTGGCTGCCCCCAGCGGTCTGACCGGTCACCGTGTTGAACGGCAGAGAAAAGACCGCTTCGACGCTTCCCTCGGGATAAGCGTCGAAGCCGCCACCCGTTGGTCGGGTGCCGCTCGGGCAGCGAACATCCACCGACCTGTAGGCGAGAGACGGAACAGATCCGTGGCCTGATTCATAGGCGAGCTTCACTCCTGACGATGGCGAAGTCGCGGCGTCGCCGACTCCACCAAGTGCGAGAAAGAGCGCGATCACCGCGATGACGAGCGCCAAGAGAGATCCCTGGCGAGCGTGACGTGCGAGCTGTGCAGTGGACATGAATGAAAGTCTCCTTAATCAATGTTTGGAATGTGGCAAGGACGTAAGTGCGTAGGCGCCCACGAGGTCAAACATAACTTCGACTTGGCTGCTGGGTAGAGATTCTCAAGGGACAGACTCGGCACCGCGGACTAGCATTTCGCCGACGCCCGAGGGCACGGACCGCGAGTTCGCGGCGCGGGCGCCGAATTTCGTGAATGCAATGAACAGGGGGCCATTGTGATCTCAACCTCTTTGAGGCGTCAGCAGTACTTCTCAACGTCCAGTCGGTTTCGCACCGCGCTTCGAAGCGTGCCGATCGTGGCGGTCGTCATCGCCACGGTGGCGTTGGCGAGCCCGGCTTCGGCGGGCTCATATTCGATGAAGGTGACCGGACCACCTACCAACAAGATTGGTACTGACTTCACCTACTTGATCACCGGCACCGCCGGGGGACCGGCCAATCGCGTCGTGGCGTGGGAGCAGTATGACAAGTCCAACGGCTGTGCGCCGACGTTCGCCGCCGAGAGCGTTCGGGCGATCTTCCAACCGTCGAGCCTCTACGGTTTGACGAAGTGGACCAACGAAGCCGCATCCGGTTCGTACTCGGTGACCGCGGCGTTCGGTGCGGCGAACTTGGGGGTCCACGGCATCTGCGCCTATCTCATCAACTACACGACCGGTCAGACGTACGCGAAGGCCGGCGCCTTCTGGAAGAACGTGAGCTCATAGCTGCACCTCATCGGGACACCACGACGAAGAGGCGAGCGTGACGGGTTCGAGTACGTCCGCGCACGCGTAAGGTCACGCCTACGACGACGTCCCACAGAGGTGTTACGTGACCACATCGAATCTGCCCGGCGGTACCTATGATCTCGCCCCAGACCTCACCGTCACGCGGATGGGTTACGGCGCGATGCAACTCGCAGGCCCGGGTGTCTTCGGACCGCCGGCGGACCGCGACGAAGCGATCGCCGTGTTGCGCGAGGTCGTCGAGAGCGGCATCACGCACATCGACACCAGCGACTACTACGGACCCTTCGTGACGAACGAACTGATCAAGGAGGCGCTGTATCCGTACCCCGAGACACTGCACATCGTCACGAAGGTTGGCGCGCGACGCGACGCGACGGGCGCCTGGTTGCACGCGCGAACGCCGACGGAACTACGTCACGCCGTCCACGACAATCTGGGACGTCTCGGCCTAGAGGCGATGGACGTGGTGAACCTTCGTCTCGGCGGCTTCGCCCGGCCGGAGGAAGGCGACTTCGTCGAACAGTTCGAGACGTTGGCCGAACTCCAACGAGAAGGATTGATCCGTCACCTCGGTCTCAGCACGGTCGACGCCGACCAGATCAAGGAGGCGCAGGCAATCGCTCCGATCGTGTGCGTGCAGAACTTCTACAACGTCGCGCACCGCGAAGACGACGGTCTCATCGACGCACTCGCCGCCGAGGGAATCGCCTACGTGCCGTACTTTCCGCTCGGAGGATTCTCCACTCTGCAGTCGGATGAGCTCGCCTCGGTGGCTGATCGATTGGGAGCGTCACCACTGGGCGTCGCACTCGCGTGGCTCATGCAGCGTTCACCGAACATTCTTCTGATTCCCGGCACGTCCTCACGCGCGCATCTGCGCGAGAACATCGCCGGAGCCTCAGTGACGCTCAACGACGAGGACCTGAGAGAGCTCGACCAGATCGCCGCGTAACGAAGCGCGTCGAATCAGGACTCTGGCTTTGGGCTGGGTGTGAGACGCCCGTCCAATGCGCTCGGCTTCGCATGAGCCGTTTCGTGTGATCGACGGTGGTGACCACGTCGACCCACCCGGATGAAGAGAATCGTGCTCACCACCACGTACAGGAGCCACACGAATACCTGCAACTCCGTCGGACGATCGGCGTAGCCGAGCAACGAATGCAGGACGTCGCCAAAACTCGACGCCTCCGAGACCGTCCCGGACGTATTCCACAGCACGTGGCTTCCAAAGTTCAGCCAATGCAGTTGCTGCATGTTCTCAATCGCGTCGGCGAGCAGACCCGCGGCGAAGACCATCAACGCGATGCCGAGGACCCGAAAGAACACCTTCATGTTGAGTTTCACGCCGAGTTTGAAGATGGCGAAGGCCACGCACAGCGCGACCGCCAGTCCGAGGACCGCGCCGATCAAGAGCAGTTTCCCGTGGACGGGTGTCGCCGCTTGGCGGTCGCTGGCGAAGATGATCGCCAGCGTGAAGACCATCGTCTCGAGACCCTCGCGTCCGACGGCCTGGAAGGCGAGCAGTCCCAGTCCCCACCGCCGACCCTTTGACAGTGCGAGATCGCTGCGACGCTCGAGCTCCTTGGCCAGACCCCTCGCGTGAAACTGCATCCAGAACGTCATGTAGGTGAGGATGACCGCCGCGAGGAGGTACGTCGCGGTCTCGAAATAGGTCTGAACGTTCGATCCCTCGTACTGCCTGATGAGGTAGTAGGCGGCGACACCCCCACCAATCGTGAATACGAGTGCCACCGCCACCCCGCTGAAGACGTCGCGGTAGTGCTGACGCTGACCGATGCGGTGTAGGTAGGCGAGCAGTATCGCCACGATCATTGACGCTTCAATGCCCTCGCGAAGAAAGATGACGAAGGTCGGTATCACGAAGGCAATTCTATTAGTTCTATGCCCGTAGGGAAAATTAAACCATGAGGTCTCACGATTGAGACATCAACTGATCGCGCCGTCCGTGAACCCTGCTCGAATCGGGACACTGCGTCAACTACAGAACGCTGACGAGAGTGCCGATCGGCGTGAAGGGCCACAGGTGTTGCGCGTTGGCGAACGGCATCTCGACACAGCCCAGGCTCTGTGGATAGCCATACTGCGATCGCAAGAAGCCGTGGAGGGCGTCGCCGCCGTGGAAGTACGAGACCCACGGGATTCCGGGGTCGCTGTACGTCTTGCCGTCGGGGTAGGTGCCGGACATCGTCGTCACGGTGTAGCGCGAGTACACCGGCCACGTCCCACTCGCCGTGGGTGCTGAGCTCACGCCGGTGTTCACGAAGGAGTTGTAGACGTGGTGGCCATTCACGTAGAGCATCAACTTCTCGGGGAGCACCTGACTCACGACGACGTAGTTGTAGTTGTTGGGGTCGTACTGCTTCTTCGTGGCCGCCTGCAATATGAGCTGCCACGTCTGCGCGGTCATCCCGGTATTCCACGACAGTCCGTGCACGGCCTGAAAGTTCATCAACGCGCCCTGGAGGACGACGTTGCCGGCGCCCACGGTCCACAGTGAGCGAAGTGGCCCGACGATCTTCGGGAAGCGCCACACGAACGATCCTCGCCGGAGCGTCGTGGGACTGGCCTTCTTGGACGACTTCAGACGGGGCCGAATCGCCGGGGTCGCGACCGTCGTGGTGGTTGCCGGAACGGTCGTGGTCGTCGTCGGCGCCACCGTGGTCGTGGTGGTCGGGCTCGTCGTCGACGGTGCCGGCACGAACTTCACCGGGAGGTACCGAAGGGTCGCGAGGAGCTGATCCTCGAGTCGGATGGAAAAGGCAGTGTGCGCGAAGCGAACGTCGGTCGTACTGCCGCGAGGAGCGTTCGGCGAATTGAGTTGCGCACCTTCCGCCGATACCGCAAAAGGAGCTATGACCAGGGAACCGACGAGTACCGTGGCCGTGAGCGTACAGCTAAGGAGGGGGAGCTTGGCGAACTGCACTTTCGCGAGTTTACTGGGCGGGCGTGGTCACCAGACGTCAGAGGTCGCGCCCGTCCAGCGCGATCGAGAGGGTGTCGTTTTCGCTGGCGAGGTACGGACGAAACGAGCTATCCGTGGTGGCGTCGACGTCGTCGCATGTTGGTGAGCACCGACGGCGCCCATCCCGCGTCGATTGGGTTCACGTTCGTGCCCGGAGGGTTGATCTCGTCGATACGGTCAAGGACGTCAGTGCTGAGAGTGACCTCGGTCGCGCTGAGTTGGGACTCCAGGTGCTTCATGGTCCGCGGGCCGATGATCGGTGAGGTCACGGCCGGATGTTCGAGCACGAACGCGATGGCCAGTTCGATCAACGTGACGCCGGCCTCATTGGCCAGGTCGGTCAACTGGTTGACGGCCCCAAGTTTGCGCAGGTTGCCCTGTGATTCCAGCGTGTAGCGCTCCGGCAGTCGCGCAGAGCGACGGCTGGTGTTCTTCTTTCCCTCGCCGAACTTTCCGGCGAGCCAACCGCCGGCGAGCGGGCTCCACGGAATGACGCCCATGCCGAACTCTTGGGCCGTCGGCAAGACGTCGCGCTCGATTGCGCGCACGAGGATGGAGTACGGCGGCTGTTCGGTCCGGAAGCGCTCGTAGCCACGCCGCTCGGCCACCCACTGTGCTTCGACGATCTGTTCGGCCGGGAAGGTCGAAGAACCGAAGTAGCGAATCTTTCCCTGGTGAACGAGGTCACTGAGTGCGCCGAGGGTCTCTTCGATGTCGGTTGACTCATCGGGTCGGTGGATCTGGTACAGGTCGATGTACTCGGTCTTCAGTCGCTTGAGGCTGTGCTCGACCTCGGCCGTGATCCAGCGCCGAGAGTTGCCCGAATTGAGCGGGTCGTCACCCATTTGGCCGTGAACTTTGGTAGCGAGGACGACGCTCGAGCGATCGATCGACGACAACGCTTTGCCGACGATCTCCTCGGACTCACCCTGGGAGTAGACGTCGGCGGTGTCGATGAAGTTGATACCGGCGTCCAGCGCTTTGTGGATGATCTTGATCGAATCGTCGTGATCGGTGTTGCCCCATGCTCCGAACATCATGGCCCCAAGACAGAGCGGGCTTACTTTGAGGCCAGTACGGCCCAGTGTGCGCAGTTCCATTTGTTCACCATATGTGCAAACCAGATACTGCGCGACGCGCAAATATCACCGACTCAGACCCCGAGGCTGCTCTTCGCCGCCTTCTCGAAGAGGCGGAACGGGAGCACGCGTTTACCCATGATGCCTATCCGTTCGCCGAATTTGCCCACCGAGACGCGCCGCGGAGGATTGCGACCAGAGAGGATCTTCACGACGACCTTGGCGACGTCAATGGGGTTGGCGCCGTTTCGTTCGTCTCGTTCCATCACGGCGATGGCCTTTTCGTTGGCGGCGTTATAAATATCGTCGGGTGCGATGGCGACCTTCCGTCGGGCGGCGGTGAAGTCAGTCTTGAAATTGCCGGGCTCGACGAGCGTCACGTGAATGTTGAACGGGGCGACTTCGTAGGCGAGGGACTCGGCGTAGCCCTCGAGGGCGAACTTGCTGGCGCTGTAAAAGGCCTGATACGGAATGCCAATGATCCCGCCAATCGAACTCATGATGACGATGTGTCCTCCGCCCTGCGCGCGAAGTCGTGGCAGGGCAGCATTGACGACGCGAACGACGCCCCAGAAGTTCGTCTCGAATTGAGCCTTGGCGTCGCCGATGTCCGTGATTTCGGCCGCACCGGCGAGTCCCCACCCGGCACAGGCGAGCACCGCGTTCAGCTGACCGTACGTCGCGTCATGGCCCTCGAAGGCTTGACGAACCGAGTCGTCCTCGTCAACGTTCATTCGAACCCCGGGCCACGAGCCGTCCGTGGTACCGCGACGGCTCGCGCCCACGACGGTCCATCCGACGTTGGCGAGATGACTGGCACACTGGCGTCCGAGGCCCGCGGACGCGCCCGTGATCAGGATGACTGACTTGTTCATGAGTCACACTTTCGCACACCCGTGCTGCGTTGAACGCGGCCCTAGTCGTCCCACTCGAGGTCAGGCGCTCAGAGGACTGTCTTTGACACCTATTAATAGGGGTAGTGGTCGAGACGACGAGCGAGCTTGAGATTAGGAAGTGCAGATATCGTCCAGGCGCGCCAAGGTCGTCGTCAACGTGTCAATCCAGGCCCGTCCCTCTTCGGTTGCCTCACGGAGATCTGCTGGCGCGGACGCGTCGTCATAGATCTCGGTGACGAAGGTGGCGTTCGGACCGTCGGGCACCAGTTCGTAGCTCCAGCGATGACCAGCTGGGATCCCGATGGGGTATTTGCCATCTTCGGACGCCGCGGCGTCACCGGGAGAAGGTTCCCAACCGATGCGACGGTCCTGTTCGAACTGCACGACGTGATTGAGCATCACGTAGTTGCCGATCTCCTCCATGTACATCTTCATCGCGAAGACGTCGCCCACGCCCGATATGACGTTGTCCGAGAGAGCGCCCTGGAGCATCTTCACGTCGCCGGTGAACTCCGAGGACCCGTCGAAGTCGGGATGATGACGCGGGTCAGCGAGGACTGCAAAGATACGGGCGGCGGGCGCCTCGATCCTCCTCGTGACGCTTACAGAAGTCTGGTCTGTGGACATTGTTCCTCCGCCTCGGTCGTCGGCCGCCTCATTCCTACAACAAATGCGCTCGTCCGTTGGGAATCTGGCGGGTTCGGGTGTCGTGCGTGTGACACGAAAATGCAAGGATGGGCCCGTGGCGAAGAGATATCACCGAGTCCCGGAGCTCATCTTGGGATTCGACACCGAGACGACGGGTTTGAGCGTCTCCAGTGAGCGGGCCATCTCGTACGGATTCTGCGCCTACCGCTTCGGGGTCCCCGTGTGGTCCGAACAGTTCTTCGTCATACCGGATCGACCGATCTCACCCGGGGCCAAACGCGTCCACGGACTTTCCCTCGAGGACATCGAAGCCAAGCGGGGGAGTCAGCCGGTCTACAGCGTTCAATCGGGACTGGTGCGCGCGGTGCAGATACTTCGCGACTATCACGAACTGGGCGCCTACGTGGTTGGATCGAACGTCGTGCGTTTCGACTTGGAGATGCTCCGTCGAAGTTGTATCTCAGTGCTGGGAATGGAGCTCAACGACGACTACTTTGACATCTCGCTCCTGCGAATCATCGACGTGGTCGATCACGACCTCGCCATGGAACCGAGTCGCGAGTTCCGGCCGAGACGCGGACAGACGCATTTGTGCCGCCACTACGGCGTGAAACCAGGTGGACACGACGCACTGAGTGACGCGCGCGCCGCGGTCGAAGTCTTCATCGAACAGGTCGTTCACAACAACGCAGGTCAGGCGTCGCTCCTGCTCATTTCGGATCCAGTCGACTTCGTCGAGACGCTCGAATCACGAGATCGATCACCGGACGTCAACCGATACGGAGTGGGCTGAATGGTAGAGTTGATTCTCTTAGGGGCCGTTGGCGCAGTCTGGTAGCGCACTTGCATGACACGCAAGGGGTCGCAGGTTCAAGTCCTGCACGGCCCACTAACAAAATACCTGGTGAGAGCCAGTGACCTTCGACCACTTTTAACCAAGAACCCGCCTCAAGCGACCGTTGTCAGCAGTTGTGTCAGCAACGAGAAAACGAGGCACTGTGGCAGGTTCTAGAGGCAATGGCGAGGGCTCAATTTATCAGCGATCGTCTGACAGACGCTGGCTCGGCGTCGTGACAATCGGTCGCGACAGCAATGGACGTGTGGTTCGTAAGACCGTCTCGGCGAAGACCCGGGCCGAGGTGGTTGGCAAATTGAAGAAGCTTCAACGACAACTCGACGACGGACTGCCTGCACCGGACATGAAGATGACGGTGGCTCAGTTGCTCAATCAATGGCACGACGACGTCCTGAGGCACCAGGTGGCCCCGAGCGCCGCGCTGAGCTATTGGACAATCGCGAGACATCACATTATTCCGAGCTTGGGCAGTAAGAGAATTGTGAACCTTACGACAGTCGACATCGACCGACTGCTCTCGTTGAAATTGGACAGTGGACTTTCAGTCTCCACGGTCCAACGTATTCGAGGTGTTTTGGGTCAGGCCATCGATCAAGGTATTCGGTGGGGTTGCGTCAACAGAAACGTGGCACGACTCTCAAGGTCGCCTAAGCAACAACGGCATGAGGGCCGGACGCTCACCTATGAGCAGGCGCGAAGACTCTTGAAGGAACTCGAAGGACATCGCCACGAGGCGTTGTATTCCCTGATGCTCTCCACTGGTTTGCGCCGGGGCGAAGCCTTGGGTCTGAAGTGGCAAGACTTGGATGAGAAGGAACGAGTCATTTCTGTGCGTCGACAACTTAAGCGCGAAGGCGGAATTCTCGTCACCGCCGATACGAAGACGGCGAGAAGTCGGCGGTCAGTGAACCTCCCTCGAGGCTTGGTGAATCTGCTCGTGGAGCACCGCAAGCGGCAGGTGGAGGAGCGAATCGTAATGGACGAACTCTGGACCGACACTGGCTTCATCTTCACGACGAATTTCGGTACGCCGGTTGATCCGAGAAACCTCAATCGAGACTTCGCAATCATCTGCCAGCGGGCTGGACTGGACCACTGGCATCCGCATGAACTACGTCATTCCGCGGCAAGCCTGATGCTCGCCAGCGGCGTCAAACTTCAGGTGGTCAGCGAAGTCCTCGGACACGCTTCAATACGAATGACGGCTGATGTATACGGACACATCCTGGCGCCGGACCGTGAAGCTGCCGCCGACGCCATGGACGAAGCACTTTGGAACGGGGTCTGAGGATTTGGACGCCGCCCGTTTCAGTGTCCAGGTCTCAACTCTGGTAGAACCGGTTCAATGCTCTACGAGAAATCGGTAGCTGAACTGATGGGTGATGCGGCGACGGCGTTGGATGAACCGATGACGTCAGGAGACATTATCTCTTGGTTTCAAGCGAACTATCCGCGTGTTCAAGTAACCACACTCCGCGCTCACATTATGGGACTGACGTCGAACAATCAAGCAAGGCGTCACTATCCGAGTCTTGCCAAGCGCCAGCCCATTTTCTTCCAAGTCGGCAGGGGAAATCTGGTTCGATTCGATTCGGACCTCCACGAGAATACTGACGGGCATGATGACATTGTCAATGATGACGATGATCTCGAACTGGCGGACTTCGTGCAAGGCTCGGGCTCCACAAACGCGGCGATGGAATTCGCACTTGAGTTGTACCTTGAGGAGTTCATTGTTACGAATTGGGATCTGATCGATTGGGGAAGGCGGCTCGAGATTTGGGACGACGGATCAGGTCAATCAGGGCATCAACTCAACACTTCTGTGGGTCGCCTTGATCTTCTTGCTCGCGACCTTGATTCGGACGAGTTGGTAGTCATAGAGCTGAAGCGCGGCAAGACCTCAGATCAAGTGGTTGGGCAGGCCGCCCGGTACATCGGATGGGTTCGCCAACATCTCGCGGCACCTGGTCAAACGGTTTCCGGAATTGTCATCGCCGGCGAATTTGATGATCGATTGAGGTATGCCGCATCAGCAGTTCCAGGTCTCTCAGCGCGTGCATATCAAGTCAGTTTCGCTCTCATGGATGTGGGTGCAGTCGGGTCTCCGTTGGAGTCGGAATCATTCAGTGACCGCGGGCACGTAGGTCAGTGACAAACATCGCACTGCAATTTTATGTTGTGGTCAGCAGTTCGATTGCTCGACCCGGCTCGCGCCCTAGATCGCGCTTGCCTTTGCAACCTTGAACCACGCATCTCATCCACCAGCCGTGCACTGAATGAGCGAGAATCATTGAAGATCCACACGATGGACACGGCTCAGCTCGACGAACCCTCTCAATTCTCGAAAGTAGGTCGTGGGAATCGATGATCTCGATTCCGAGTTGATTCGCCTCGGCCCTTGCCTGTTTGCCGAACTTTGAAAGAGTTACGTAGATGCCGGAGCGAGCAGCCAGATTTTCCCTCATGAGGGTTCCAGCGAAGTTCCGGATCTCGTTGACCCCTACGACCCACGACTCCCATCGCTTACATTGGACGATGACGCGCTCACTGTCGCGGATGAGAACCAAATCGATGTTCCCATCGGGTCCATCACTTTGTCCTGTCTCCTCAACCTTCCATCCTTCCCTACGAAACATCTCGCCGACGAGCCACTCAAATTCAGATGAATCGAGCAATCGAAGATTGCTCGTCCAATCGAGGAGTCTCTTACGCTCGCTCGTCTTGAGCTGCTCGTCAAGCCAACCCACCCCAAGCGCCATCGCCATCACCACTCCCGTGAGGTTCAGTTCAATCAGAAAGACCTTTGGCATTCCGAGCAGTACAGGAAGAAGTAGTCCAATTCCCGGATAGAGGATGAGCACAAGGGCAAGGATCGTCCATCCAGAAACCCGCTCAACCAATTCCTTGATCTTTCGCTGGAAGGAGTCTTCTAGTTTCGACACTGAGTAAGACACTAGAGCGGCCCAAGTGAATACTGCTCCATGGAGGACGGTGTATTACTGCGAATGAGGGCTTCTGAAATTAATGTGAATAACTGCCACTTGGTTATGAACCTCATCCAGATGTTTTGTCTCAGTTGTGAGAGAAAACTCGAATAGCTTGTTCGTAGTGTTCGCCCAAGAGTTCAAGGGAAGGAGTCGAATCACCCTGGATGCGGAGTGCGGCTCCGTCCAGTTTTCTGTATGACGGGTATTTGGAAAGGCGCGGGGCGATCTCTATCCTCAAAGACCTTGGATTCACTGTAAGCAACTTGGCGTCAAACAAGGAGTGGTAATCCCTTCTTAATAGAAGGCCCCCATCGCTCCTGTGCTCAGGACGTTCCGCGAAACTATAGAGGTGAGCGGCCTCAAGTGCTTGGGGAGGTTGCGAGCCTGAGAAAGCGCACTCTTCACCATAGCGACGCATCATTTCAAATCGAAAAGCCCGCTGACCACGTCGGCGACGAACGACGGTTTCGACATGGCCGCCAAGAATGTTGCGAACATCATCAGGAGAAAAGTCGACAGAGATGTTTACGTCCCGTCCGGAAAGTTTGTCGAGGAAAGGGGCCAATAACTCTTGGTTGAGCGGTCGGATTGCGTTAAAGGTACTGGTACTCGTTTGCAGTTTCGCGAGCTCACGGAAGTCAATCGGCCTTACCGCTTCGGTCCAAGTATTCGCGTAGTAGGCACGAAAGCTCGTTACAGACTCGAATTCTTTAATTGCTTCATTCTCTTCGAACTCGTATCCACAGCCGTGATTGTCGCATTTATATGTAGGTACCATTGTTGTTCTCCGATGGTGCCGAGCTTTTTGACAAGATGGACATCGGATCATCAATTTCGATTGGTCCGGGACTACGTCAATGTGTTCTATGATTCCCCAACCAGCGACGTCGCTATCGACGCGGATGATGACAATATCTCCCGTGTGCACTTGTCTAGATTGAGCGACATTGGAGTCATAGGAGTAATAAATGCCAACAGAGTCGTCGTAACCCTCATTGGCTGACCACGATCGTTCGCCGTCCGACATCGATATGAAAACCCAGGCCCGTTCAGCGATGGATGCCATTGGCTCTGAGCATACGCTCGCTCAGAAATCTCATTCCCGAAAGACGTAGGGGCTAATGAAAGACAGCTTCCAAGTGCCACGAGAGAAAGTCAGGCGAAGGCCTGTGCAGAGCCTTTGTAGGTAATCTGACGATCTGACCTTCTCTCGCGTACAACTCATCTCCGTTGCCGAACTCCGACCGAAGTCGAGGACTTACGAGGAGTCGAAACTCTTGGTCCACGCCAATGTATCCCCTGTCAAACAAGGTATGGACATCGGATCTTAAGAGGATGCCATTGTCAACTCGATGTTCGCCCCCTTCTGCAACCGGAAGTATGTGAGCGGCCTGAAGGGTTGGAATGATCTTGTGATCTGTTACTGCGCAGCGACGCCCATAGGCCTCTTCAACGACGGCCTTAAACCCGGCCTGACCTAAACGGGGAACAATCGTTCGTGGATTCCCGTGTGTCGGGCCGAGACTTCCGAAGTTCTCCAAGATCGGCTCGCCGGAGTCTTCATGAGAAAAAATTCTTTGGACGATCGCGTCAATGACGGCGTCTTCGCCTGGATAATCATACGATTTTCCTTGGACGATGTTGGCTGAGAATGTAATGGGCGCTGGAAGTAGTTCATTATCGTTTAGAAACCAAGTGTCTCGAAGTAACACGCAACCAATCTTTCGATCCCCTAAGTCGTCTGCCGACTCACCGGTAATCGCGCACAATCGAGCAATGAGCTCTTCGATCGAACCGACGCCATTGCCCTCACCAAAGAAGTCCCAAGCCCTCGAAATATTGAGAGAGACGAAGCCCTCAAAGATTGCACCACCCACAATTTGGTTCCGAGGATACCGGACCTTGAAAATAAAGGGCTCGCCGGGGGAAAGGACTTTAAATGCGCGAGAACCGTAGGGTCGCCAGAAGTTGACCTCGCGAATGTTGGCACGTGACGATAAGTATGTGTACCAATCGGAGTCGGTTACGCCGACGTACGCCTTCACAATCTTAAAAGTAATGCAGGAAATTATTTCTCGCCCATGGCTCTAGGTTGTCGCAAATTTCAACGAGCATTAACTTGACGTTCCTCGATAACCCGTAGCTTCGAGCGAATTTCTGAGTAATTCAGCAACTTTTACATCCGTGCAGAAGATGAAGGTACCTTTCATTCCTCGGGTCATCAGCGTTCGATATGTATTACGGATTAACCGATCTGCTCGCTCAGCGGTGCCGGGCACATGTTCCTTGAGGGCACTTTTGAAGCCCAGAAGGGACTTATCGTGCTTCGCCCTGTTTTCTGGTTTGCTTACGAGTAGACCGTCTTCAACTTCGAGGTCCGGTCCAATGATGACTCCCATGTAGTCGCCCTCGAGGCCTTGACACGTATGAATGCAACCAACTTCGTTGACAGAGTGTGGGGCAATCATCCAGCTAGAACCGTCCGACGTTAGATTCCACCGCATTTTGAAATCTGTGTCGGGGAAAACGATGTCGTATTTGGTTGCGTCGTTCTTACTGATCCATTGCCAACAGTAGCCAGCGAGAAGACGGGATTGACTCTTTGACTTGTTGCGGTCGATGACCATGTCGCGGAGTTCAGATGGAGATTCCACAATTCGAATGTCATATTCGCACCTTGACATATCGGGAAGCACTTCGTCGGATATACCTAAGACAGAATCGAGCCAGGTGAGGTATTCACTCGATCCCGCACACCTAAATTGTGCGCTCAGCTCCAGTTCCTCCACCGGCGCGCCTTCGCGTTGTGCCCAAAAACGAATTTCATCGAGGGTTCCAATATCGCGCCAAGTGACGAGTTGACTCTCGTCGCAAAAAAAGACGCTCACTCGACTCGCTCGAATCAATTCGCCAATTTGATTGTCACCGAGGTTCTTGTAGAAGCCAGATTTCTCGACGAGACGATGGGCTTCATCAACTAAAAGGACATCGTACGAGTCGCGCTCCAAAGTATGAAAAGTGTCTGAACTCATGAAGAGGTTGGAAACTGCAGCGTTACTCATCCGTCCCCTCAGCTTCTCTTGATAGACCGCGCGGGGCGCTGCGTTCTTGGTGACGTATCGAACATTCAACCCGCTACCCAGAAGTGAAACCAAGGCATTGACCGCAATAACAGACTTACCCGTTCCGGGGCTACCTTTTATCAGGAGAACGAGATGTTCTCCGGGAAGCACAGATTTAACCCTTTGCCGAATTGTCTCGTAGGCAGTCTTTTGTTCATCGATGAGTGTGAATTCCTCATTACCCTCCAGAAGCGACGCCACCGACAATCGTTTTACCCGTTCCAGTTGGGAGTTCAATGGCGACATCTGCTTTCGTCTCGAACTCCCCCGAATAGGTGTTGAGAATTTCCCCTTGTTGGCGCCACAATTCAGAAACGGCGCCCGGTCGGCGCGGAAGTTCGTCAAACAATTGGAGTGGATCAGACGGCACTGGCGGATTCGGATTTACAGGTTTAAACGGCATTACGCAACTGTATGTTGATTCGGGCTTTCGGATCGGGTGACGCTCGGTCGGCGGATTCGCCTCAGTCTTGATCAGCCACGCTTGAAGATTGCCCCACAGGTGATGCATTTCAATTCCGACTTCGGAGCGAGCACTCCAACCGCAATCTTCCCCGCCTTCGAACGCTTTGGTTTGAAATTGGTCCCGCCGCAGTTCGGACAAGCGAGACCGTGGTTCGATCGGGCACCAACCTCACTCAAACGTTGACGCGATCCGCTTGTTCCGGTGCTCGAAGGTGACGAGGATTGTGTCCCTATACCGATTTCTATGCCCGTGACTTGCCCATTTTTCTGCATGATGACCAACAATGGCGCGCGAGCAGCTTCGAACTCCGCGTTCGTCATTTTGCCGGCGTCTCGCAAAGCGGCGAGAGCGAGAATCTGGTCAATTATCGGCACTTGAACTTTGGCTTGATCGAGATCCGATGAAAGATGCTCGGTAACCGGCAGACTTGGACGATCATTGGATAGAAATTCACCACAGTGCTTGCATTTCTTCGCTTCAGGGAGAATCTCTTCAGCGCACCACGGACATTTTACAAAGCCACTCTTAACGGTGTTGTCTTCCATCCGTTTTCCTCATTTCGAATCACTCTGAAATGTCCAGATCTTTTGTGCCGCACTCGAGCACTCGCTCTCGAAACACAATATCTGGGGAGGAAGTCCTCAGGAATGCGACGAGCCTAGATTGCAGATTGGCATGTTGACTCGTTGCTGAGTTACTGCTGAAGTTACTGCTGAAGTGTTTACTTCAGCAGCAACTTCAGCAGTTGTGAATCGGCCTGGGTTTCCTGGAGACTTCCGAACTTGGAAATCTCACGCCACCCTGTGGGAATGTCAAGTCAATTTGGCCCCGCCGTGTGCACTTAAATTGGCCCCACCCAGGAAGAAATGGCGTCTCGTAATCTGACGGGGTGAGTGATTGGGATCCCCATGGGCCGCCAGTAGCCAACGTTCTCCAGTTGCGCGTGAGTTTGACGGATTTTGAACCGGTCGTCTGGCGCCGAGTACTCGTCCCAGACACCATCGCTTTGCCCAAACTGCATCGCGTAATGCAACAGCTGATGCTGTGGTGGAACTACCACCTGCACACCTTTGAGATCGGGGACGTGCAGTATGGCCAACCCGAACTTGATGAGGATGACGATTTCAACTGGCGCAACGAGCGAGGCGTGAAGATCGCTGGACTCGTTCCGGTCGGGAGCTCCTTGGAGTACTCCTATGACTTCGGCGACAACTGGGGGCTGCTGATAGAAGTGGAAGCGGCCTTCCCGGTCAAGTTCGCCCTTAAGCACCCCGTGTGCTGCGACGGTGAGTTCGCGGCGCCTCCCGAAGACGTGGGCGGCACTGGCGGCTTTCGCCAGTTCCTCGATGCGCTAGCGGATCCGAGCGACGAAGAGCACGAGAACTACGTGGAGTGGAGCGGCGGCAACTATGACTTTTCGCGCTTCGACCTGGCCGAGATCAACGTTCGTCTCCAGCAGACTCCCTAATTCTTCTTCGCCCGTCGGGCCCGCGTGAACTTGAGGCGATAATTCTCTGAGCCGGTCTCGATGATGTGTGCGTGAAAGGTCAAGCGATCAATGATGGCGACGACCAGCCGGGCGTCAGTGATGACCTTGCCCCATTCGGAGAAGGGCAGGTTGGACGCCGTCGCGATGGAGGACCGCTCTTCGCGCTCGGTGAGGATCTGAAAGAGCAGTTCGGCGCCGCGGGTATCGAGTTGGACGTAACCGAGTTCGTCGAGCAACAACAGGTCGACGCGTCCGTAGCGGGCGATGAGTCGGATTTGGACCTTGTCGTCATGGCCCTAGATTTCAGTCCGCGGCGTTAGTCGCGTACCCCACCAACGCTGGTCACCAGGCGGGGCCATATTGGATGCTTAGGTGGGGCCAAATCAGGTAATCACACTCATCCGGGGCGAGCGCCGGTCTCGCATTGGCAGTGCAAAAACGCCAGAGGAACTCGTGAGGCGACTGATGAAGCAGAAGCTTGGATCACGACCATGAGGGCGACCTTGGAACTTCTGGACGAGATCTGCAGATAGTCACCAGATATTGGAGCATGACATATTGTTGACCTTCTCCAACGGTCTCTTGCGCGCAGCAATCACCACAGCTTGGACATCTGACCTTCGACGACTCGTGCAGCGTCGATAGCGACCGTCGTTGGAGACGAAGGTACTTGCACGCGCTCAGCGGCGAACGGACATTCTGCGAGCGTGGCGCGGACCAATTCACTCAAAAAGCGCGAAGGTTGCGCCCAGGAGTGATCATCACGGACTCGATGATGGTGGTATCGGAGAGGAACGTAGATGGCGAGACTCCTCCGTGCCCTCGTGATCGCGACATAGAAGAGACGGCGCTCTTCTTCCAGACCTTCCGGTGACCCCAATGCCATGTCCGACGGAAAGTTGCCGTCGGCGGCATGAATGACATGCACCGCGTCAAATTCGAGTCCCTTGGCTGAATGGACGGTAGAGAGGACGAGCCAGTCTTCGTCAACCATCGGAGGGCCAGCGAGGTCTCCGGTGGATGCTGGCGGCTCCAGCGCTTGCTCGGCCGCCACATCGCTCAGTCGCAACGTCCCCGCGCACGCCAGCACCAATGCGCCGAGGTCCTCGAGACGCGACGTCGCGTCGTCATACGACGTCGTGATGAGGGGCGCGATCGCTCGGCGAATCCGTTCGGCGTGCACCTCGACCGGCTCGAAGGCGTTCTCGCATAGGGCGTCAGCGAGATCACGCGACATCTCTTGGGCATCGCTCGGCAGTACGTCATCGACACTGGACCAACGCCGCTGGATCTCACCGTGGGAGAGCGGAAGCGTTCCGTCCCTGTCTCGAAGTGCGTCAAGAGCCCGCCTGGTCGTCGCCGGTCCGACTTCGGGCAGGAGTTGGAGGAGTCGGAACCACGCCATCTCATCTCGGGGATTGTCAGCGAGACGAAACGCCGCGAGCAAGTCCTTCACGTGGGCCGCTTCGAGGTAGCGCAGTCCCCCGTACTTGACGAAGGGGATCCGTCGCCGGGCGAGTTCAATTTCGAGGTCGGCACTATGGTGCGCCGCTCGGAACAACACCGCCTGCCTCTGCAGAGAGACGCCTTGTTCGTAGAGCTCGAGGACTCGGTTGGCGACTGATTCTGATTGGTCGCGCTCATCAGCGCAGTGGACAAGTGATGGTTGGCTCGCGCCGGTGATCGGGACCTTCTCTCGAAGGACCGATGAGAATCCCTCGGGCGCGTCGGCGGCGATCGCGTTGGCCACTTCGAGGATCGCACCGGACGATCGGTAGTTGACGTCCAGGGTGATAGTGGTGAGATCGTCGAAATACTTATCGGCATCGAGCAAGTACCTCGCCGTCGCGCCCCGAAAGCCGTAGATGGCCTGCGCGTCATCGCCGACAATGGTCAGGCGAGTATCCAATCGGCGCAGCCCGACGAGCACGTCTAGCTGCAGCAGGTTCACGTCCTGGAACTCATCGACCAGGATGTGGTCGTAGGCCGCACCGAGCTCTTTACCCAAGGCTTCGTCCTGCGCGGCCACCCGCCAGTACAAGAGCAAATCGTCAAAATCCAGCAGTCCGAGGGAGCGCTTTCGAGCAACGAAGGCGGTGAAGAGCGATGCGACCTCATCAACGCTCTCGGCACACCAGGGCGTGTTCTCACGCATGACATCGGCGAGTTGCATTCCCGTATTCACCGTTCGCGAATACAATGCGCCGAGTGTCGCCTTCTTCGGCAGTCGCCGCTCCCTGCTCAGTATTCCCAGTTCGCCGCGAACCAGGTCCATCAGGTCGGCGGCGTCACCGCGATCCAGCACACCGAAACCGGCCGGCAGACCGACGGCCGCGTGGTGTCGGCGTAGCGTCGTGTGGGCGACTGAATGAAAGGTCCCTCCGGAGACCCTGCGTCCGCGGCTGACGGCTCGAAGTGCTCGCACGCGACTGACTATCTCGCGCGCCGAGCGACGGGTGAAGGTCAGAAGCAGAATTCGCTCCGGTGCTACGCCTCGCTCGAGGAGAAAGTTGACTCTGGCGGTGAGCGTCGTCGTCTTCCCGGTTCCCGGCCCGGCGATGACTCGGAGGGGACCGTCCCCAAAGGTGGCGGCTTCACGTTGTCGTGCATTGAGGTCAGGTTGAGGAGTGAACACATGTTCGACACTATTTTTAGGGTGCGACAGTGCCCTTGACGAAGGGCGTTATTGACGCTCTCGACCTCGGCCGGTCACCGGCCACCGCCCTCAGAGGCGGTGTCAGAGGAGTGCCGATTAGGCGAACCTGATCAATTCGTAAGTGTTGTTACTTAACCGGTACCTCTTGGAACGAGGCAAGTCTGCGATCTAGGAGTTCCAACTGACGTGACGGCGAGACGGACTTCGGGAAGTGGACTCGCTCGACGCTGATGCCGTCGATCAAAATTAGTAACTCTTGGGTCGCGAGTTCCAGGTCGAGTTCCGGACGTAGCTCTTGGGCGTCGCGGGCCTCGACCAGGTGGCCACGAAGCCGGTCACGGAGGAGGTCAACTTCGCTGCGACCTAGGTCGACGAGTCGGGCGTCGCCCAGCATTCGTCCCCAGAAACTCACCTCAATCCGAGCCTCCAGTTCACGCTCGGCGTCGAGGGGGAGTGCCTCTTGCATCGCGATGCGAAGTGCCGCCATGCCTTGAAGATCTTTCACCTTCTTTATGGTGCGGTCTCGAACTCGTCGGTGAGACAGCAATAGGGCCGAGGCCAGGATGTCCAGTTTGTCGTCGAAGTAGTGCGAGAGAATGCCGAGTGAACAGTCGGCCTCGCGAGCAATCGCGCGCACGGTCGTGTTCGCGAGTCCGTCGCGGGCGATGACGCGCCACGTCGCTTCCAGGATCGAGTCCTTGCGGACCTCCCAATCGACGATCTTCGGCACGGACCCCCTCTTCGTTCTCAGTGATTGCGCTCTACGATATCGGGCGCTCGCTTGCAGATTACCGACTACAGATTGATTTTTGTCGGTCATCCGTATAAAATCCGGCGGGCGTCGCGTGCACCGAAAGGGGATTCGAGATGGGCCAAGTGGATGTTGACGAGCGCGACCTGGAACTCGCCCGTCGTGACCTCGTGGCCTACGGCGTGCGGATGCTCGAGGACGGTCTCGCCGTGGGCACGGCCGGCAATCTCAGCGTGCGCGTTGGTGACGTCGTAGCGATCAGTCCGAGTGGGATTCTCTATCGCGAGATCACGCCGGACGACGTGTGCGTGGTCTCACTGGAAGGCGAGAAGCTTTCCGGTACCGCCAACGTCTCTTCGGAGTGGCCCATGCACTCGGGCATCTATCGCAGTACCGACGCGCGCGCCGTCGTGCATACGCACTCCGCCGAAGTCGTGGCGCTCTCGCTCTCGCAGTCAGAACTGCCCGCTGTTCACTACGTGATCGCTGGGCTCGGGGGCCCGGTACCCGTGGTCGACTACGTCCGCTTTGGTTCGGACGGTTTGGCCGAAGGTGCGATCTCAGTCATGGCGAGTCGCAACGCCGCGATTCTGCAGAACCACGGGGCGGTGACTCGGGGCGCCACGCTGCAACAGGCCTACGAGCGAGCATTGCTCCTCGAGTGGTTGGCCAAGGTCTATCGACTCTCACTCAGTTACGGCGAGCCGCGCATTCTCAGCGCGGAGGAGTTGGCCGAAGTGGAGGCCGAAGTGCGTCGCCGTCGTTACGGTGGACCGGCGCTCGAGGACGGAGCACGGTGAACGACCTCAAGAGCCTCGGATCCGTCGTCTGCCTGGGCGTCCATATCCTGGACATCCTGGGCCGACCGGTCACGACGATCCCGCCGGGACAACGTTCGATTCTGATTGATGAGATACGTGCCACGGCCGCCGGCACGGCCGCCGGAACGAGCGTCGATCTCGCAAAGATGGGCATCGACGTGCGAAACGTCGGCGCGATCGGCGACGACATCCTCGGTGATTTCGTGGTGCGACTTCTCGAGGACGCGGGCGTTGACGCCACACTTCTCGTGCGCCTCGCCGGCGCGACGTCCGCGACCATCCTGCCGATCCGCCCGAATGGCGAACGTCCGGCACTTCACGTGCCCGGGGCCAATGCAATTTTCGACGCGACGGGTCTGACCAACGAGCAACGTCGTGCCGTCGTGACCGCGCGCGCAATCCACGTGGGGGGCCTCGACGCGATGCCCGCCATGGACCCCGAAGTGATCGGTGAACTCGTGGCGACGGCGCGCCACAACGGGGCACTCGTGACGATGGACGTATTGCGCAACGGAGATCGCCGATCCCTTGACGCCCTCGGTCCGGTACTGCGCCATACGAATTGGTTCTGTCCGAACGAGGAACAACTACTCGGACTGGCCGAATGCACCGACGTGCTCGAGGCGGTGCACGTGGTGCTCGACGCCGGCGCCAGCGGTGTCGCGGTCACGCAGGGCGAGCAGGGATGTCGCGTGGTCACGCGTGAGATCGACGTCTCCATTCCGGCGATGGACATCAACGTGGTGGACACCACGGGCTGTGGTGATGGTTTTGACGCCGGGTTTCTCGTCGGACTGCTGAGCGGACTGGAACCGGAGGCATCGGCGTGGGTTGGCACGGTCTGCGGGGGACTCGTAGCGACGGGACTCGGTTCTGACGCCGGCATCACGGGCGTCGAGCAGGTGGCCGCGTTACTCAGTGCACGCAACGATGACGCGGCCCGGGCCGCAGCCCATCGTCTAGAGGAGTTGGTCGACGCGTGAACAACCGATGGAGGAGGAAGTGGAGATGACCCTACGAACGAGTGGACTGTCGACGGACGTCGAGATGCCAGCGCGGCCGAAGGACGCAGAACTGCGCTTGAGGGCGCGCGCCGTTGTCCCCGGCGGCATGTACGGCCACCTCAACATGGGCGCCCTGCCACCCGAGTACCCGCAGTTCTTCGCCAGCGGACGCGGTGCTCGCGTCGTTGACGTGGACGGGCGAGAGTTCGTCGACTTGATGTGCAGTTGGGGCCCGGTGCTCTTGGGCCACCAACACCCGGAAGTGGAAGAGGCCGCGGCGCGCCAGGCCGCGCTCGGCGACTGCCTCGACGGACCGTCGGAGCGCATGGTAGAGCTCGCCGAGCGGCTGGTCGACGTGGTTGCCCACGCGGAGTGGGCGATGCTCCAGAAGAACGGTACCGACGCCACCACGCTGTGTTGCACCATCGCGCGCGCGCAGACGGGTAAACGGAAGGTCCTCGTGGCCAAGGGGGCCTATCACGGTGCCGCACCGTGGTGCACGCCCGTCGAGACCGGCACGACGAGCGAGGATCGCGCCAACCTCGTGCGCTACACGTACAACGACCTCGAGAGCGTGGGCGCGGCGTTCTCCGACGACGTCGCGGCCGTCCTGGTCTCGCCCTTTCGTCACGACGCCGGGTTCGACCAGGAGTTGGTCGATCCCGCGTTCGCGCGCGGACTTCGTGAACTCTGCGACGCGTCGGGAGCGGCCCTCATCCTCGACGACGTGCGCTGCGGGATGCGTCTGCACTTCGGCGGGAGCTGGGAACCCATCGGGGTCGCTCCCGACCTCTCCGCGTGGAGCAAAGCCATCGCCAATGGTCACCCGCTCGCGGCCGTGTTGGGCAATGACCGATTCCGTGACGCGGCCGCCTCGCTGTTCACGACCGGATCGTTCTGGTTCTCCTCGGTGCCGATGGCCGCGAGCCTCGCCACGCTGGCGGTGCTGGAACGCGACGACGCGGTCGGACGCATGGTCGAGATGGGCGATGCCCTGCGAACGGGCTTAGCGAAACAGTCCGAGCATTGGGGTATCGAGGTCCTCCAGAGTGGGCCGCCACAGATGCCGTACATGAGCTTCGTGGGCGACGTCGACAAGAAACTGGCCAACCGGTTTGCGGCGAGTGCGTTGCGTCACGGTCTGTACCTGCATCCCCACCACAACTGGTTCATCTCGGCCGCGCTGACCGACGCGGACCTCGAGCTCGCCCTGTCGGCCACCGACGCGGCGTTCTCCGAGCTTCGCGCCGACTAGAAGGGGGCTCGTGGCCAGTCCTTCGTACGACGAACTTCCCCGTGACCTCTCGGGGGCGGGGAGCGCGTGGGGGCTCTACGGCGCCGAGGACTCCATTGGACGCCTCAATCTGATCACCGCCGACGTCGTGCGTGACGCCGTCGCGCTGGTGCGTCGTGGCGCGACCTTCGGCCTCGACACGCCGGTTGGGGCCTTCGACCCGCCACTGGACTCGACGAGGTCGCCGGCTCGTCACCGGGTCTTACGCGGCGGCGGCGAAGCGGTCGAGGACCTCGATGACGTCCTCGACGACTACTTCCCCCAGATCGCCAGCCAGTGGGACTCACTGGCCCATATCGCCGCTCGACCCGGTGTCTTCTACAACGGTCGATCGCTCGAAGACGTCCTCGAAAGAGGATTCAATACGATCGATCACTGGTCGCGCCACGGTGTCGTGACGCGCGGCGTGTTGTTGGACGTTGCACGCGGCTACGCGAAAGAGAAACGCTCGACGTCGTTCGACGGCTCGATATCGGTCGCGGACCTCGAGGCCGCGCGCGAGGCCGCGGGACTTTCCTTCAGTGAGGGCTGTGCGATCGTGATCCGGACTGGTTTCCTCGCGAACTACCGCGAACTGGGCGATGAGGCTCGCAGCACGCTTCCCTCGGACCTGCGGGCGCCGGGCATCGAACACAGCGAAGCGATGGCCCGGTACCTCTGGGACAGTGGCGCGGCCGCCGTTATCTCGGACTCATTCGCGACCGAGGTGTGGCCCGCAGACTTCTCCGAGGCCGCCCGACCCTTCGGCTTCTTGCACCGCGTGCTGATTGGACTGCTCGGTTTCGCCATCGGCGAACTCTGGAATCTGGAGGACCTGGCCGAGGACTGCGCCACCGACGGGGTCTTCGAGTTCCTGCTCGCCAGTGCGCCACTGAACCTGACGGGGGGCATCGGCTCGCCGGCGAACGCGGTGGCGATCAAATAACTCTGACTGTTTTTTATTGGACGTCCGGCTTGCTTTAACGACATCCTTCACGTATGGTGGCCCAAAGATTGCAGCACCGGATCCGGGGTCGTGGGGGCGTCGGACCTGTCCAAACGCGGGGGGTCGTCGTGTCCAATGTCAAACAACTGAGGGAACATGGAGGTTCGAGACTCGCCGTCTCGGCGCTCCTCGCCACGTCACTCATCGCGGTGCTCACCATCGCGCCGCTCGCCATCGCGCCGCTCGTGAACGCGTCGTCGGCCGGCGCGTCGTCGCTCGTCTGTAGCGGCGCTCCGGTGAAGGGCGGCAACCTCGTCTACGCCCGCCAAGCCGGCCCCGTGACCCTCAATCCCTTCTTCCCAACCAACGGCAACGGCGACATCTTCGCTGACACCCTGCTGTACCAGGGTCTGGTCATGCCCGATCCCACGGGTAAGACGCAGAACATCGTGCCCGCCGTGGCGAGCAGCTGGAGCGAAGCGGCCAACGGCATGAGCTACACCTTCCACATCCGCCCCGGGATCAAATTCTCCAACGGCAGTCCGGTCACGGCGGCCGACGTGGTCTTCTCACTCGACTACTTCGCCAACGCGAAGCTGGACGAGACCGCGGTACTGTCGGGCGGCTTCAAGAGCGCGACGGCGATCAACAGTTCGACGGTGTTGATGAAGCTCTCGGCGCCGACACCGGGCCTTATTTACAACATGAGCATCTTCGACGCCTTCATCGTGCCCAAGGCCCTGGTCACGAGCGAGGGCGCCAAGTTCTGGGACAACCCGGTGGGTACCGGACCCTTCAAGTTGAGCAAGTGGATTCGCGGATCGTCGATCACCTTCGTGCGCAACCCCTACTACTGGCAAGCGGGCATGCCGTACCTCAACTCGGTGACGTACCAGTACGCGCTCAATGACAACACGCGACTGCTCGACGTCGAGAACAATCAGGCCCAGATGGCCGACGGCATCGCGTTCAACCAGGTCGCGACCGTGAAGAGCAACTCGAACCTGACGCTGCAGTCCGTGAAGGTGCCCTACTGGGTCGGGCTGTGGATGAACTTCAAGCGCAAGCCCTTCCAGAACCTCGATGTGCGCAGGGCCCTGGAGTACGCGATCAACCGTCCGCTCATCAATAAGACGGTATTTGACGGGCTGGGGACCATCCCCAACAGCGTCCTGCCCCAGTTGAAGTTCGACGCGCCCAACAGTGTCGTCAAGCCCTACAGCTACGACTTGAGCCTCGCCAAGCAGTACATGGCGAAGTCCGACTACCCCAAGGGCTTCACCATCACGCTGCAGTACCCGAGCGGCTACGTCGAGTACACCAACCTCGTGCTGATCCTCCAAGCCGAGTGGGCCTCGATCGGTGTCCACGTGAAGTTGCAGGCCGAGGACGAGGCGACCGAGACGGCGCTCTACATGAAGGGTCAGTACGACATGACCTTCCCGTACGCGGAGTTCACGAGCGACGTGACGGTGCCCGAGGAGTACGCGACCTTCGTCACCACCTACGGCGGGGGCGGCTACAGCTTCTACTCGTGGTGGAACGATCCGACCATCGCCAAGATGGTGACGACCTTTGACCACACCGCGAGCGAGGCGACGCAGGCAATCCAGTGGCCGAAGATCCAGGCCGCGATGCAGGACCAGACGCCGTTCATCAACGTCATGGACCTGCCGTTCCTCAACGCGCATCGCAACAACGTCTGTGGCACCGTGCTCGACCCCCTGGGTGCGGACTCGTTGCAGTACACGTGGATCGCAAAGTAGAAAGAGTCAATGCTCCAAGTTGACCGCGGGTAGTTCCGACATGATTGGTGCCGTGGCGTAGCGATGGGGGCCTACGTCGTTCGGCGAATCGGCATCAGCGTGGTGCAGCTCCTGGGCGTGGCCCTCTTCGCCTTCATGTTGATTCACTTCGTGCCGGGCAATCCCATCGCGACCATGCTGGGCCCGCGCGCCACGCCGAGGGAGATCCACCTCGTCAGCGTGCGCCTCGGGCTCACCAAGCCGCTGCCGGAGCAGTTCTGGCTGTTCTTGGGCCACCTCGTAACGTTCCACTTCGGCCAGTCGATCACCTTCAGCCAGAGCATCTCGTCACTGATCGGTCAGCGCGCCGTGCCGAGTATCGCCCTCATCGGCTACGGGACGATCGTGGCGATCGTGCTCGGCGTGCCGCTCGCGGTGATCGCCGCGCTGAAGGCCGAGACCGCGACCGACCACGCGGTTCGGGTCTTCACCTCGGTCAGTTTCGCGATGCCCACGTTCTGGTCGGGCCTGATTCTGGCGATCATCTTCGGCCTCAAGCTCGGGTGGTTGCCGGTGTCGGGCTACGGCACGGGCTTCGGAGGCATCGTGCGTTCGCTCACGTTGCCCGCCATCGCGCTCGGTCTCTCGCTGCTGGCGGTCATCGTGCGCACGTTTCGCTCGAGCCTGCGACACACGATGTCCCTCGAGTACGTCGAGGCGGCCCGGGCCCGCGGTTTCAGCACCCGTCGGGTCCTCGTTCGCCACGTCTTTCGAAACGCCTTCATGCCGACGGTCACGGTACTCGCGGTCAGCGTGGGCTTCTTGATCGGTGGGACCGTCGTCTTGGAGCAGGTCTTCCAGATACCGGGACTCGGTACGTTGTTGTTCCAGGCCGTCGAACAGCGCGACTACCCGCTCGTCGAAACCCTCGCCGTCCTCGCCGGCTCCTTGGTGGTGCTCCTCAACTTGGGGACCGACTTGCTCCAGGCGGCGGTCGACCCTCGCGTTCGACCGGGGGTGAAGAGTGTCTGATCTCGTGACGCGACCGGTCATGCGGCGGCGCCGTCTCGCTCGTCTCGGGCGAACGTTCCTGCGCTCGCAGAATTGGGAACTGTCGACGGGCCTCGTCATCATTGCGATCATGGTGTTGGCCGCGCTGCTCGCGCCCTACATCGCGCCGTACCATCCGAACCAGATCAATATTCTCGACTCGCTCCAGGGTCCGTCGTGGCACCACTGGATGGGGACGGACTTCGTGGGGCGCGACATCTTCAGCCGCGTGCTCTACGGACTGCGCGTCGACCTGCTCGTCGTCGCGGCCATCACGTACCTCGGGCTCATCGTGGGTGTCACACTGGGGACGATCTCGGGCTACGTCGGTGGCTGGTTCGACGCGGTCATCGGTCGCGTCGCGGACACGGTCATCGCCTTTCCGTTCATCGTGCTCGTCCTCGCCGTGGTGGCGATCGTCGGACCAGGACTCAAGGGCGTCGGTATCGGGATCATCCTCGTCGGGTGGGCGCTGTACTTTCGACTGTCACGCTCTGAGATGCTTGTCATGCGCGAACAGCCCTTCATGATGGCGACCAAGGCGCTCGGCTACTCGCACTTTCGGGCCATCTTTCGCCACGCGCTCCCCAATCTCATTCGCACGAGCCTCGTCTACTCCACGGTCGACGTCGTGGTGAACATGCTGGTCATCGCGGGACTCTCCTACCTCGGCCTCGGCCAGCAGGCCCCCGGGGCGGACCTCGGATCGATCATCGCGAGCGGTCAGAGTTACCTGCTCTCGGCCTGGTGGATCACGACGATCCCGGGCATCGTGCTCATGCTCTTCGGCATCGGCGTCAGCCTGATTGGTGACGGCATCACGCGAGGCGACTTGACCCTGGGGTCACTATGAGTCTGTTGACGATCGAGAATCTACGCATCGCGTTCCCCGCGCGAGGTGGACCGAGCGAGGTCGTGCGAGGGGTCAACCTCGAGGTCGAGCAGGGCGAGACCGTGGGACTGGTCGGGGAGTCGGGATCGGGCAAGAGTCTGTCGTGTCGCTCGATCATTCGCTTGATGCCGTCGCACGCCCAGATGACGGCCCACGTTCAATTCGACGGCCGTGACGTCATGGCGATGTCAACGAGCGAGCTTCGCGATCACCGCGCCCACAGCGTCGGCATGATCTTCCAAGACCCGTTCAGCTGCTTTAACCCGACCAAGCGGATCGGGGAACAGGTAGCCGAGACGCTGCGCGTGAACGCGGGGCTGGACCAATCCGCGGCCCGCACGCGCGCGATTGAACTGCTCGCGAGCGTGGAGATTGACCGACCCGAGCAGCGCTATCGCGCCTTCCCGCACGAACTCTCCGGCGGTATGCGCCAGCGCGTCATGATCGCCATCGCGATCTCGGCCGGACCTCGACTCTTGATCGCCGATGAACCGACGACCGCGCTCGACGTCACGACGCAGGCGCAGATCCTCACGTTGATCGAGCAACGCCGTCGTGACCTCAACATGGCGGTCTTGCTCGTGTCCCACGACTTCGGCGTCATCGCCCAGGCCTGCCAGCGCGTCGCCGTGATGTACGGCGGCTACGTGGTCGAGGCCGGGCCGGTCGCCGAGATCTGCGCTCGACCCCAGCACCCCTACACGCGCGCCCTGCTCGAGTCGATCCCGAGTCTCGAGTCGGCCGGCCATCACGTTCGACGCGCCGGCATCCCGGGACAGCCGCCGAGCGCCGGTGAGATGGGTCCGGGATGTCCCTTCGCCAGTCGCTGCACCTTCGCGCGACCCGGTTGCGCGCACGTCGACATGACCCTCGAGGTCGTGGGTGACGCCCACGCGACGGCCTGTCCCTTCGTGCGCAGCGTCAGTGCCACCAACGAAGCGAGCGACGCGTGAGCGAGACACTGCTCAGTGTGCGTGACCTCACCAAGCGGTTCCGGTTGCGTCGCTCCATGGGGGAGTTCGTCATGCGCCGACCCGGTGAGAGCGCGCTGGCGGTCGACCACGTGAGTTTCGACCTCGCCAAGGGAGAGATTCTCGGACTCGCCGGCGGCTCGGGGAGTGGCAAGACGACCCTGGCGAGAATGTTGATTCGCTTGGTGGAGCCGGACGAGGGCGTGATCACGGTGGACGGTCGCAGCGTTCGCGACGCGCGAGGTCACGAGCTGCGCGAAATTCGCCGGCGCATGCAGATGGTCTTTCAAGACCCGTACTCCTCACTCAACCCGAGAATGACGGTCGGTACGGCGATCCTCGAGGCGGGCCGAGTTCACCACCAGCCCGGCAGTGACGACGGCGACGCCTTCGTGTCGAAGTTCCTGGATCTGGTGCGCCTCCCGTCGTCCATGGCCGTGCGCCACCCGAGTGAACTCTCGGGGGGACAGCGACAACGCGTTGCGGTGGCGCGCGCGCTCGCGATCGGCCCCGAGGTATTGATCGCCGACGAGGCCGTGAGCGCACTGGACGTGTCGATCCAGACCCAGCTGCTCAACCTCTTCCTGGACCTGCGTGACGAGTTGGGCCTCGCCATCCTCTTCGTCGCCCACCAACTCTCGGTCATCGCCGAAGTCGCCGACCGCGTGGCGATCATGCACCTCGGCGTCATCGTTGAGATCGGCGCGACGGCTGACGTCTTTCGAAGTCCCCAAGACGACTACACCAAGTCGCTGCTCGCGTCGCACCCGCAACCGGTGCCGCTGGACGCGTCGCGGGAGATTCGAATCGGCGAATGACCGGTTGTGTCGCAGGGCGATTCGCCGCTCCTTGCGGCGTACCGATGCGATGAACGTGCGCAATACGTCGCCGCCGCTGGGCGCAAGGGGACGGGGCACCGTCGGCCTCGGTGCCGCCGTGGTGACGGCGGTCCTTTGGGGCTTTGGCGGCATCATCGTGAAACTCGCGTCTACGCCGGCGTTGGTGTTGTCGTTCTACCGGCTGTGGATTGGCGCGGTGGCGCTGGGCGCTCTCACCTTCGCGACGGGCCGCCGGGTGACGTGGAGCACGATGAGGGCCAGCTGGCTCGGCGGTCTTCTCTTCGCGGGCGACCTCATCACCTTCTACAGTGCCGTGAAACTCACGAGCATCGTGGTCGCGTCACTGATCGGGGCCTTTCAACCGGCGCTCGTATTCGTGTTGGCGAGAAAGTTCTTCGGCGAACGGTTCCATCGTTGGGACGTTGTCTGGATCGCGTTGGCCATGGTCGGGGTCATCGTTGTGGTGGTGGGCGCCCGATCACACGGTCATCAACAGATCGACGGTGACCTCTTCGCCTTCGGGGCGCTCCTATTTTGGACCGCCTACTGGTTGGTTTCCAAACGTACTCGCCGCCACCTCGACGCGTTGGAGTACACGACCGGCGCGACGATCACGGCGGCCCTGGCCGTGACGTTCATTGTCGTTCTCTCGCGTCAACATCTCGGTCGAGTCAATGGGGGCGACTGGTTCTGGATCATCCTGCTCGCCGTCGTGCCGGGCGGTGGTCATCTGATTATGAACTGGGCGCACCGCTACGTCGACGCCTCGATCTCTTCGGTCATTGGCAACCTGAGCTCGCTCGTGGCCGCGGTCGCCGCCGTCGTAATCCTCGACCAGGCCATGACCGTGTTGCAGATCGCGGGCGTGGGAATCGGACTCACCGCGATTGGTGTCGTGGCCTTCCGGCAACGCGAACCCGCGAGCACACCGTTAGAGCCCTTGGAGTCGTAGTAGCGCTGACGATCCGCGTACGAAAAGTCGGCACCGGTCCAGTGGGATCGCCTTCCGACGATGTGGCCCGAAGCGATTCAATTAGTTGGTCGCGCTCGCCGCGTCTGGCGCACGCTCGGGCGCGGGCGCTGCCGGAGTCGTCGGGTGAAAGTCCCTGGACCGCACTAGGCACGCCGCGGCGACGGCTCCCAACGCGACGATGATCGCGCCGATGATGAAGATGGTGCGCAGCCCCGAGACGAAGGCGACGTGGGCCGCGGCGGCGATTCTTGGTTGGCCGTGGGCGGCGGCCTTCACGCCGGCGGAAGAGATGACGCGGCCGAGCGTGGCGGCGTGCGCTCCGACACTCTTCGACATCGAGCTGGTGATGCGCTGTTGAAACACGGCGCCGAGCGCCGCGACTCCCGTCGCGAGTCCGCCGATGCGGAACGTGTTGCTGATTCCCGACGCCATTCCACTGCGTTGTGGTGGGACGACGCCAAGCCCGACCCGCGCGATCGCCGGATTGGCGATGCCGATGCCGATGCCGGCGAGAACCATTCCCGGGATAAGGCCGGTCCAGCTCGTGTCGGGTCCCACCGCCAGCAACGCCACGATTCCCCCGGCGGTGATAGCGATGCCGGCGCCGAGCACGACGCCGGGCGGCAGCTTGTTGCCGGGAGCGCGCAAGACGAAGGGCACGAGGAACGTGAGCACCGTCATCGGCAAGAGGCGCAGGCCACCGCCGAGCGGCGAGTAGCCGAGGTCGTTCTGCAGATACAGCGTGAGATAGGGGATGATTGCGAACATTCCCGCGCCGACCGCGAAGGTGCCGAGCGAGACGCCGCTGAAACTGGGTTTGCGGAAAAGTGACAAATCGAACATTGGACGAGCCTGATGTCGTTCGACGACGACGAAGGCAATGAAGCACGCCAGGGAGCCGCAGAACATCGCCACAATCGGTCCGCTCGACCATCCGAGCGCGTTACCCCGGATGAGGCCGAGCTCCAAGAGAAACATTGCCCCGGAGAAGCTGACGAGGCCGAGACCATCGAGGCGCGTCGCGCCGGGGTCTTTCTGGTTGCGCATCTTGGTCGAGGCGAGCCAGATCGCCATGATGCCGATCGGTGCGTTGACGATGAAGATCCAGCGCCAACCGACACCGCTCGTCAGGACCCCACCGACGAGCGGACCGATCGCTACGGCGCCGCCCACGGTGGCGCCCCACGCTGCGATGGCCTTGCCGCGCGCCGGGCCCTGGAAATCCTGGGCGATGAGGGCGAGCCCGGTCGCGAACATCGCGGCGCCGCCGACGCCCTGAAGAGCACGTGACCAGATGAGCATCGTGATCGATTGGGCGAAACCGCAGAGCAGTGACGACGCCGTGAACACCACGAGCCCGGCGATGAAGACGCGCTTTCGTCCGAAGCGGTCCGAGACCGAACCCCAGGTGAGGATGAGTGCGGCGAGGCTCAATGCGTAGGCGTCGATGACCCACTGCAGGTCGGTGAAGGAGGCCCCGAGGTGTCGCTGGATCGTTGGCAACGCGACCTGCACGATCGTGACGTCGACGAGCAGCATGAACGTGCCGGCGCAGACCGCGAGGAGCGTCCAGCGGTTGCGCGTCGCGTCCGCCGACGGCGCGACGTTGGGACTGTTCGCAGTGGTCATCGGGTGCCCTCTCGGCATCGGCAAGCCGGTCGTCCACGCGACGGCTCAATTGCTCGACTCAACCTATCGCCATCGTTAAGCGGTTCGAACGCTCCGCGGTCGTCGTGATCGGCACCTCGAGCGAGTTAACGTGACTGATGACGTCAACCGACGCTCTCGAAAGGACAAAGAGAGAATGGCTAACTTCGCGGGATCATGGGACGTAACGATTGACACCCCCATCGGCACGATCTCGGCTGTCTTCGACATCACCGAACAGGACGGTTCGATCAGTGGTGTCGGACAAACCGACAAGGATTCGGTTGACTTCTACGACGTGGTCGCCGATGGCGACCAGCTGACGTGGCGGCAGGACGTGACGACGCCAATGAAACTCACTTTGAAATTTGACGTGACAGTCGAGGGCGACACCATGATTGGCACCTCGAAGGCCGGTATCTTTCCCGCCTCAAAGGTCCAGGGAACTCGCACGTCGGCGCCTTAGACGTTTCGCGCTAGAGACAGGCTGTTCCCGTGCACGTCGGAACGGTTGGTTTGGTGATCAAGGGCGGCCCGAGGATCGTGCTGCGCATGATGAGCTGACCGTAGGGATCAAAGGTGTCGAGCGTGTAATAGATCGTCGTGCTGGCTCGCGTCGTGAGCGTTCCCCTCGTCCCCGTGATCCAATTGGCGACGAAGTATGGCCCGTAGTAACCGCCGTCGCTGGGTTGCGCTTCTTTCGAGAGCGTTTTGTCGGGTGAACCCTTCGGACACGCCGCGTTGGTGTAGATGAAGTAACAAAAACCACTTCGCGTAGTCGAATTCGGCGCCGGGTTGAAGATCGTCGTCGGCGCACTCCACGGCCCCCACGGCTCGGGGGCGGTACGCATGTAAATCCCATTGGGGTTCGCGGTTGGCGCCGGCGTCTCGTTGCAGCGGTACAACAGGATCCATTCTTTGAGGTACGGGTTGTACTGAACTCCCAACTGCGACGCACACCAAGATGGATTGTCCACGAATAAGGGATCCGCGCTCGACTGCGGGTCGGACATCGGTCCCGCGACGAAGGTTGTGCCGTTCCAGTATTTGGTGCCCCGGCCGGTCGCGATGTGATCAACCGGGATTCGCGCCAAGTACACGGGGCTGTCATTGTTGTTCGCGCCACCTTCGGTACCCCAGATATAGACGAAACCGTTCCCGCCGTTTTGCATCTGCACGTTGACGAACCGCGCGTCGTCCTCCTCGGGAGTCTTCGTCTGGCACATCGGTCCGTACCGGTCGGTCGGCGCCGACAGGTCGTACAGTCCCTTGAACTCGCCGTCTCCTTCGTACACGGTCATCACGGATCTCGTCCGGCTCCCGGGCAACGAGTCGCCGCACGTGGCTGAGAGTGCGCGGCCCGGAGGCGAGGTGCACGGTCCGGTGCTCTCGGTCATATACACCTGACTGCAGTTCGCTGGGTTGTCCGTTCCGAACACGACGTACATGGAAGTACCCTCGGCGATACCGGCCTCCGGCAGCTCGCCGTAGCGCAGCGACACGAAGGACTTCGCCTTTGTGAACAACGGGTCCGGGTACACCGACGGGTTCACATAAGGGCCAGTGGCCGAACCGTCTTGGGTCACGAAGTGCAGTGTCGGACAGCGCTGATCGGGCGGCGTTTCCGTGTTGTCGTACGGCGCCTTCGGTGCCGGAGGCTGGGTACTTTCGGATGAGGTCGCGATCGAATCACTTCCTAACGCGGCCGCAGTCGTGAGGGGACCTCCCACGTCCGGCCACCGACTCGTCTGATTCGATGCTCCATAGGGCTGATTCGCGGACGCACCCGTGTTGCCGAAGAGCCACCAGACCTGCTTGTCGTAGACAAATGAACTGCCGGCGTCGCCGGAGATCAATCCGTACTTCTTCTCCGTGTAATTGGTTGGCTTCTCCACGTACGCTCCGTGGGCTCCCGTGAGCGCGCAGACGGCTTGGGTCGAGTCCACCTCGAACCCAGCCGGCGCTTGCGGTGATTGCGCACGCGCGGCAACGTCTCCGGTCCTGTGCGCACTTCCGAACGCGGTCAGGGACAGTCCCGCCATCAGCAAAGAGACCGAGACAGCTCCGGCTCGCATGACACGAAGACTAATCAATCAGTTGAAAGAATTCTTCTCGGCACCACTTCCAGTCAGTAACGCCTCCTGAGGTGAGCAACTGACGGCGTCGTATCGAGTTCGGCATGCCCTCTCAGTCTGGCGACGGCACTGTCGTTCAAGTAGTGCTGTTACGAACCATCAATGTGTACCACCTCCCTCGTCGGCATTGATCACATTCGACAGACTGGCGGTGACTATTGGAAGGGCGGTGCGATGTGTCGAGAGAACGTGTAGGTCGATGGTATTCCGGGAGTGCGCTGGATCGACGATTGGGACTTCTCTGCGTGGCAGCGGTCATCACGGTAGGAACATTGACGAGTTGGCAACCGGCCGGTGGGTCCACCTCTCAGAAGTCGAGTGACCTGCGAAGCCATATCTCAACAACCGGAGGCACGGTATGGGGCTGGGGATTCAACGACGTGGGCCAGATTGGTGATGGTTCACTCGCCACCACCGCGGTACCCCGGAAACTTCCCAAGATCTCGGACGTGACCGCGGTGGCGGGAAACGGGGACAATGGTTTCGCCCTCAGCGCGAGCGGACTCGTGTACGCCTGGGGACTCGGCACGCAAGGCGAGTTGGGCAACGGCACGTTCGCGGCACTCAGCAAGGTGCCCGTACAAGTATCAACACTTACGGGCGTCACCGCCGTGGCCGGGTCGGGTGGCGGCAGTACCGGGTCCGGGTACGCGCTGGAGTCCAACGGCACCGTCTGGGCGTGGGGCTACGGCGTGGGCGGTGCATTGGGTAACGGTACCGATACGTCGAGCGACCTGCCCGTGCAGATTCAAAGCCTGACCAACGTCACCGCGATCGCCGGCGGTGGTCCGATTGGCGGTACCGGCTACGCGCTGGAGTCCAACGGCACCGTATGGGCCTGGGGTGTGGGACTTGATGGCGAGCTCGGTGACGGCAGCCGGCTGTCGAGTTCGGTCCCGGTCCAAGTGCGAGGTATCACCAACGCCGTGTCCATCGCCGCGGGCGAACTCGGCGGCTACGCAGTCTTGAAGACCGGCCGCGTCATGGCCTGGGGCGAAGCGCGCTTCGGAAGCTTCTCCGACGGGAGCGCCCTGGGCGACGGGTCCTACGCGACGAGCACGGTTCCGGTGTTCGTGAAGAAGTTGACCGGCGTCACGGACGTGGCCGCCGGTGCCGCCTCGGCGTACGCGGTCACGAGCGGCGGAAGGGTCTGGGCCTGGGGTGGGGCCAATCTCGGCAACGGCACGGACAATGGTTCGAGGATCCCGGTGCTGCTCACGAGGATCACGGGCGTCAAGGCCGTGGGCACTGACATCAGCGCCGGCTTCGCCCTCAAGACGAACGGCACCGTGTGGTCCTGGGGGAGTTCGTACTACGGCGAAGTGGGTAACGGCGCGACGAGCGGTCACTACTACCAGTGGCCCGGGCCGATTCACGGTCTCTCGCACGTGATCGGTATCGCGGCTTCCGCGCCGTTCGCGATCGTTGGATGATCCCTTCGACATAATCACTCGGGTCGTCGAGAGGGATTGACGGCAATCCGCAATCTGCTCCGCCAGCGCGTTCGCAGCAGTTCTGCGTCAGGCCTTAGCGTGCGCGCTGGTTGTAGCGCACGTGACACGACGCGCCATCGGCGAGCGTGATGGTGAAGGTGAAGACTCCGTTGCGCGAGCGTCGCGCGGACTTCACACGTGCGATCAGCACTGTGCCGGTGTCGCGGAGCACTACGACGCTCGTTCCCAGGTGACTCGTAATCGCGGGCTGTCCGTAGAAGTTGGTGCCGTGGATCGCCAGCATGACGGTGCGCCCCGCGACGGCGTGACCCTCGACGACGGTGGCGGTCGGTGGCGGCGGTGGCGGGGAAGGCGGCGCGGTCACGCTGAGGGTGAAGTCGTAGACGCCGACGTCGCCCGTCGCGTCGCTGACCGTGCCGGCCGCTTTGTAGGTACCCACGGCGAGCAGGCCACTCGTCGAGACGAGTCCCGAGGAGCCGACCAGAAGACTCGGTGTGCCCCGAGTCTGTACGAAGGTCTCGGCACCGAAGTTGGCGCCGACGTTCAACTGTTCGGTGAACGACGATGACTTCACCGTCGTGATCGACGCCATCGTCGGCAGGCGCTGCACGAGCGCGCCGACCGTGAGCGTCACGCTGAACGTGCCTTTGTCGCCGGTCGCGTCGCTCTCTGATCCGGTCACGACGTAGGAACCCGCGGCGAGCTCGCCGCTCGTCGTGACGAGTCCGCTGGCGCTGACCACGAGTTCGGGCGCGCCACGGTTTTGGACGTAGGTGATCGCACCGCTCGATCCGGTGACCTCCAGTTGGTCGGTGTACTTCGCGGTCCCGCTCACCTTGACGCTGGCCGTCGCGGGCGAATGCTGTAAGAGGACACCGACTCGGACCGTGACGCTGAATGTGCCGGCGTCGCTGCCAGTATCACTCGTCGTGCCGGTTGCCGTGTACGAGCCCGCGGTGAGGGCGCCGCTCGTCGTGACGAGTCCCGTCGCGCTGACGACGAGGTCGGGTGTGCCCGTCGTCTGCACGTATGAGACGGTACCGGTGTTGTTCGTGGTGACGAGTTGATCGCTGAAGGTGGCTGACGAAGCGACTGACACCGACGTGGTCACGGGGCTGGTGAGCAAGCCGCACAGGTAGTCGCCGTCGTAGCCCTGGGACGGGTACTGGATCATCGCGACGCGCGCATCCGTGAACGATGTCGTGGAGCACGCTGCTTCGGCCGCCGCGAGCGTGGCGAAGCCGGGGATCCACACGGGAATCGTCGAGAACGCCGAACCGGAGTCGCCGGTGATCACTTGCCACATGGACGACGTGGAGTAGATGCCCAGTGACGTGACGCCGATCTTGGCGAACGACGCGACCTCTCCTTCGAGCATCACACGGTCGTACGTTTCGGTCGCCGCGGTTCGTCCGTACTCGATGGTCTCCCACGCGTTCCCGGTCTCGACGTCCAGCCACCACGGCGCCGAACGCGCCGAGAGCGTGGGGTTGGCCGAGCCGTCGTCGCCTTCGGCGATGACGGCGTTCTCGAATGAGGAGCGCGCCGCGTTCCATCCGTAGTCGTACGAGCACGCCACGGAGTTGGCGCCCCGACAGACCTCGGGCGTGCCCTGACTGATCGGCCAGGCCGCCGCGTACGTGGGGCCGGCGTCACCGGTGTTCGCGTAGAAGGCGGGGTTGTCGTTCAGTGCACTGTCCGCCCACGCCAGTTCGTGGTCGAGACACTTGTTGGGCATGAAGGGTGACCCGCCGTTCACGCCCACGATGCCAAAGCCGGGCGACATCGGTAGTTGATGAGCGCACTGGGGCCAACTGATATCAAAGCCGGTCGACGTGGCCGGCACTGTGGGAGTCGCCTCGCCGCGGTCGACCGTGCTCACCAGTACCGCAAGAGCTACGACGAGCGCGAGCGACGACTTCGTGAAGGATGCACGCACGTGGCACAAGTCTATGAAGTAGATGCGTCTTCACACACCGCACGACGATGACGTTGCCATGACTTTTTGTACTCATTCTCGCGGGCCTAGCGTAAGAATGTGATCCGCAAGAGAAGGGCCATGTCTTCGCACAAGATTGGAGTTGGTTGCTCCGAGTCACGAAATATCAATCCGGGCAGGAACGTTGCCTTGCCAAGGATCGCAACCGGTGTCGCGATCGTCGTTGTGGCGACGTTCACATTGATATCGTTCACGGGCGACGCGCTCGCCAGTAATGCTCCAATCACGATCACGAATCCCAGCCAACTGACCGTGCACGCGATCAACGGAACTCGATACGGCGTGCGCACGGCGATCCACGTCCTCACGTTCAGCGGGCCCCAGTATTCACTGGCGATTGATCTCGCCAACCACGAGATCGACGGAGGTCTGGAGACCCCGAGCTCGATGTGCCGAAGCACGGTCGGATGTGTGGCCGCCGTGAACGGTGACTTCTTTGACGTAACGGCCCGAGGGAAGCCTGACCCCGGTGACGAGGTGGGCGGCATCATTCAAAACTGCGTTCTCGTACATACGCCAGAGATCTCGCATCAACAGGTCGATCTTGATGAGCCAAATGTCACCGAAGGTTTCAACTGGAGTGTCAATGTCGACGTCAATGGCGTCACCGTTCCGATCACCGGCGTGAACCAGGAACTGCCGATGAAATACGTCGGCGTCAATCTCCACTTGTCCGGCACTCTGATGTTCACCGCGCCCTACGCCCTGCCAACGCCATCTGCGGCCGGGCGGGTGACCGATGAGTTCATCGCAGTCAACGACACCACCATTCCGACCACCACCGTTCCGACCACCACCGTTCCGACCACCACTGTTCCAACCACGACGAGTACCACGGCCTCGACTCCCACGACGACGAGTTCAACGACCGCGACGACCACCACCACCGTTCCGACCACGGTGAGTCCTACCACCATCAACTCGACGGCCGAACTCCAGCTGGTGGGGCAGACCACCAACGCGGTGAGGGTGCGCCCCGGGCAGGTTGACTTTTCCACCACTCGGGGGTCGTCGCTGGCCTCGCTGCACGTGGGCGACGTCGTCACCATGACGACGACCTCCACTGCCGGGTGCAACAACATCGGAGGGCACCCAATTCTCCTCAATGATGGCAAGGTGGTGCCTATCAGTTCGAGTGACCGCTACATGGCCCAGCGTTACGCGCGCACGGCCATTGGATGGACGGCTTCGGGCGAGACGATCATGATGATCGTCGCCGGAACCGACGACAAGTCAGGCGCTACGGGTTACGAACTTGACCGACTCCTCGAATCACTTCATGTCGTGACGGCACTCGATCTGGATGGAGGCGACTCCACCGCGCTCTACGCCGAGGGTCGCATCTACTATCACGTCGGCACGAATGAGCGACCGGTGTCGACCGGCATTCTCGTCGTTCAGAATCCGTAGAACTTGGCGGTCGCCGAATCGGCGCACTTCATGTCTACAGTTGGCTCGCCGGCGGCGTCTCTGCCTTCAGTCGATCCGGTTCGGTATTTGCCTTAGTGATCGGTGTGTTGTGCTGTAGCCAGTCGTAGCCGACCTCACCGTGCTCGCTGAAATCGAGACCCGCGTCTTGCACCTCGACGCTGACGCGCAGCCCGACGGTCTTGTCGACGATCCACAAGATGATGAAGGTCATGACGAAGGGAAAGACCAGTGCGGCGATCGCCAGGACCGTCTCGCGTCCGAACTGTACGAGTCCGCCCGAGGCGCCGAGTGCGTTCACCGCGAGACTGGCGAACACGCCGGTGAGCACAACACCGATGAACCCGCCGACCATGTGCACGCCCACCACGTCCAGAGCGTCGTCATAGTGCAGTCGGTCCTTGAGCCGGACCGCCAGGTAGCACAGCAGGCCTGCGCCACCACCGATGACCAGTGAGGCCCACGTCGGCACGTACCCCGACGCGGGCGTAATCGCGGCCAAGCCGGCGACGGCGCCCGAGGCGATGCCGATCCCCGAGGGCTTACGCCGTTGGACCCACTCGATGGTCATCCAGGCCAACATCCCCGCGCACGCCCCGATCTGCGTATTGACGAGAGCTTGCACGGCGACCGACCCGGCGGTTCCGGCACTGCCCGCGTTGAACCCGAACCACCCGAACCACAAGATCCCCGCGCCGAGGAGGACGAACGGCACGTTGTGGGGTCGGTCGACCTTGTGGCGGCGACCGAGGTAGATCGCCGTCGCGAGCGCCGACGCGCCGGCCAACTCGTGCACGACCGATCCGCCAGCGAAATCCACGGCGTGCAGTCCGCTCGCCCCCAAGAAGCCGCCACCCCATACCCAGTGGGCGAAGGGGCAGTACACCAGGAGTGACCAGAGTCCGATGAAGGCGAGGTAACCCGAGAATCGCATCCGTCCGATGAACGCGCCCGCAATAAGCGCCGGCGTGATCACGGCGAACTTCATCTGGAAGGCCATGAACAACAGGGGAGGGATCGACGGCGCGAAGGAGGTCGGTGTCGTGCCCACACCGCGGAGCATGAAGAATTGAAGGCCGCCGAGTAAGCCGGCGTGGTCCGGTCCGAAGGCCAACGAGTAGCCGATCACGATCCAGATCACCGAGACAATGCCAATCGCGACGAAGGACTGGGCCATCACGGAAAGAACGTTGCGTTCGTCGACAAGACCTCCGTAAAAGAAGGCCAGTCCGGGCATCATGAAAAAGACCAACGCGGTCGCCGCGAGCATCCAGGCGGTATCACCGGCGTTCACGTGCATACGACCTCCCAACAACGCTGTTGGGCGCTCGACTTCGAACGCCAAAAGTCACACTAGGTCGCGACGTGGTGACTTTGCGGGACGACGCAAGACTGGTTCGTGACGCGTTCGACTTTCAATCGAACTCGGTGGAATCGCTCAGCAAGTGTTCGTCAAACGTCGGCAACACGAATCGCGGCGACGAGTCATGACACCGTGACGGCGGCACTTTCGGGGCTGACGCCCCCACTCCAGTTCGCTTGGACCGGTTGGACCGTGTAGGTCCAGGTACCGGCCGGCACCGACAGCTCGGTACAGGACGTCGTGGTGACGATGCCGCTGCAACCGGCGCCGACGCTCGCGGGCGCGCCCGTCTGTTCATTGAACCGACTGATCACGTAGCCCGACACCGCGGTGCCGCTCGACAGCCGCGCCACCGGCCAACTGAGCGCCACCGATGTGCCCGACGACGAGCCCGACGGTTCGCCTCCGGTGGGCATGGTCGCGGCGGCGCCCGCGCCCGCGCCCGACCCCGGAATGGACCACGCGCCAAAGGCCTGCGTTGTTGGGGCGAAGACGAGCGCGGCAACGACCGCGCACGTCAGTTGCGCGATACGACGTTGGCGGATCGTGCGTGATTTCATGACGAGGTCGCCCATCCCCGATAGTGGAAGGTGAATCGCTGTCCCTGACAGATCATCGGTGCCGAGTGGACCATCGTGACTTCGACGATCACGTGGGCACTGCGGCGCGCGGTGACCGGTAGTCGTCCCGAGAAGTTCGACACGACAACGTTGCTCGCGTTGCACACTCGCGATCCCGCAACCGCCGTCGTGATTGAAACGACCACGATGGACCGCGACAATCCGTTGGTGACGTCAAGTGTCAGTGGCACCGTGGCGCCGGGATACAGCCCGCCGACGTTCCCGGAGATCGTGAACGATCGCCCGTCACGGGAGTCGGACTTGCTCGTGTGCAGGCGAGGTTGCGATCCTGACGTCACGATCCGATCGGACGCGCCGCTGCCCCTAAGTACATTGGCGCCGGCCACGACGCCTGAAGTTGACCAACCCCAGGCGCCGATGGCCAGAACTCCTGCGAAAACGGAGAGACACGTCACCGCGCCGAGACGCGACTGCACTGCACGCGGTGATCTCGACTGCATGGCAGACGAACCTCGAAACCCGTTCTCGGATCGCTACTGTTGAGCGCCGGTGACGGTCGCCACGACATCGAACGCGACCCCCTGGCAACCGGACCCCGCCGTGTGGGCCAGGTCCAAGACGCCGTTCACTTGAACGTTGGGGTCCGTCGAAGCGGCCGGCACCGAGATGCTGACCGTCGTCGGTGCCGCCGCGTCAACGGAGATATTCGAGCTCGCACACGACGAGGTATTGGTCGAGGTGGCCGCACCCCACGTGATACCCGTGATCGTCACGGCGAACGGATTCGGGTTCACAATGTTGAAGAACACCGGACCGGCCGGCCCGCCGGGGTAGATGGACGCGTTGGCCCCGGACGGCGTCTCCGGTATCAGGGTCAGGGACGAGACGTCGGATGCCGCGCCGGTACCCGAACCCGAACCCGATACGTTCCACGCGGCGATGGCGATGCCGCCGCCGATGATGAAGACGGCGGCCGCGAGGCTGACGCCGATGGTTGTTTTGTTGACTCTCATGATTTCTTTCCTTTTCGTTGGCTGTTTGGTTGGGTGGTTAGATTCGTGACCGATTACGCGCGAGCGGGCCGGACGCCATCGGACGCCATGAGGTTGGCGAGCTTGGTGCGTGCGATCTGCAACAGCGTGGCCACCTCGTCATCGGCGATGTCGAGAGCGACCGCGATGACGTGTACCCCGCAGCCGTCGTCATTCAAGCGAATGGCCACGGCGTGGAGCTCCGGCAACTGTTGTACGGCGACGGTTCGGTTCACGATGCGAAAACTACGGCGACGCAGGAGCCATGTCGTCAGTAGTGACTACTCATTTTGTCGTGGGCGACTACTCAGTTTCTGGCGTCGGGGCAATGATTGTGGCTAGCGACTGGCGATTCGTGACGCCCAATTTTCCGTACACGTGGTACAGATGGTTCTCGACCGTTCGCGGTGACAGGAACAGCCGTTCCGCGATTTCTCTCGTCGATCGACCCGCGACCGCGAGGCGAGCGATCTCGGATTCGCGTCGCGTCAAGCGAACACCGTCCGAGACGCGATCGAGTGCGTACACTCCCTCGCACTGACGGCGAAGTTCACTGATCGTGTGGCTGACCGCTTGGGCGCGTCGGGTTTCGCCGCGACGCGTCAACAGCTGCTCGGCGGTCTCGGCGGCGTCGATCGCGAGTGACCACGTCGACATCGCGGCGAACTGTTGGCTGACGTCGAGCAGCGTGTCGACGTCGCCGTCGATCGCGGCGCGAGCAAACGCGGCGAGCGTCTGCACGAGGCGACTGTCGGTCGAATTTGCTAGTTCTCCGAGTCGCGTCGCGAGGTCACTGGAGGGATCGATCTGGAACAACACTTCGAGGAGTAGCGCCTCGTCAACGATCATTCCCGCGCTCTTGGCCCACGCCACTCCGTCGAGTGCGCACTGGACGGCAAGGTCCTGGCGTCCCGAGAGGCTGTGGACGTCGACGGTGGCGAGGAAGTACGTCGATTCGAAATGTCGCTCGACGACGCGCGCGCGTCGCGCCTCCTCGAGCGCCGCGGTGGCCAGGTTCTCGTCGCCGACGAGCGCCCAGGCGCGCGCGAGTCCCGCGAGCGCCCAGGGTCGATAGCCGAGTTGGTCGCGTTCGGTGAACAGTCCCGAGGAGTCCGCGAAGACGCGCGCCGCCTGCGCGGGACGCCCTTGGCGCAAGAAGATCTCGCCCAGGATGACGCCCGAGACCGCGGTGGAGTCGAGGTAGCCCTCGGTGATCGCGACGTCGCGAAGCCACTGGATCAGCGCGCGCGCCTGTTCGACGTCACCGGCGCGGGCCAACGCGCCGGTTCGCGCGACGAGCAGCTGCGCCATTTCGAGCGTGTGGTCGGCGCCCATGACCAAGGGGAGCGCTTCATCGACGAGGGTCAGTGACTCGCCGCACCGCCCAAGATAGGCGAGTGCCGCGGCGGCGACCGGTGCCGCGTTGCTCGCGCATAGTTCGACCTTGGTCGCGGTGGCCGCTCGCTGGGCGTACTCGAAGGCGATCTGTGGATTACCGGTGTTGAAGGCGAATCCCGCGAGGGCTTCGTAGACGAGCGCGAGCAGACTCGCGTCGGCGTTCTCGACGTCGCCCGACTCCAACGCGCCCGTGAGCGTCGCGCGTGCCTCGTCGACCTCGTAGCGGACCCAGAACTGAATCCACGAACGCGCGAGTGCGATGCGCAGTGTGTCGTCATAGCTTTCGGCCGTTATCGAGAGTCGGGCGAGCACGTCTTCGGCTTCGGCGGTTGACCTCGTCCATGCGAGAGAACTGGCGAGGGCGACGCCCTCGATCAGTTCACCGGTCCGCGCGAAGGCCGTTCTCGCGAGGGCCACGGCGACATCGAAATCGTGCGCCACGGCCGGGTTCTCGAGTTGCGTCGCGGGAACGACACCGGGCAGGATCTCTTGAATCCGTCGCGCGATTGCCGAGTCGATCCCGTACAGCGAGGCGTTGACGCCGAGTGACAACGAGATGGGGTCGACGTCAATACCCAGTTCGAGCGACCAGCACGCGATGCGAACCCGGTCGGCGGACGTCGAGACGCCCTTGGCGAGCAACGATTCGACGAGGGTGTGGCGAAGGGAACGCTGCCGCAACGCCGGTAGTGCATTGCGCACGACTTCCGCCTGCAGTGGGCTCGCCATGGATACTTCGAGTCCGCCATTCGTTCGCTGCGTCGAGACCAATCCGCTCGTCTCCAAACGTTCGACGACGCCGGCCGACGTGAGGTTCATCAACAGGTCCAACGGCAACGCGCCGGCGAGTGACAGGAGTTCGGTGGCCGTCGTTTCGTCGGCGTCGAGTCGTCCCAAGCGTGACGCGACGATCTCTTGGAGTCGTGAGCCGGTCGTCGCGACGTCACGCCACCGCCACTTACCCTCCTTGACCCTCAGCGCCCCGGTTTCGGCACTCGAGAGAACCACTTCGCGCAGGTACAACGGATTACCGGAGGTGAGATGCCAGATTCGTTCGGTGCTGCTGTCCTGGACCGGTCCACCGAGGCCCGACGCCAACAAGTCAGCCGCTTCGATTCGCGAAAGGTTGAAGAGTTCGATCCTCTCGGCCAGCTGATCCTTCCAGATGTCGGTGAGCGCGGGATGTGGTGCTTCGCGCGTTCTCATCGTCATGATTGTCACGAGCGAGCCCGCCGCCATTGATTGGTGCAGTAAGCCAATCGACGCCTCATCGAGATTGTGACAGTCGTCGACGAGCACGATCAGCCCGTTACGAATTCGCAGCGTGTCGAGCTCTTGCAGCACCGACTCCGTAAGTTCCGTCTGACTTTTCGGGATCGCGATGCGAAAGGCCGAGCGAAAGGGACCGAGTGGCACCGAGATCATTCCGGTGCTCCCTTGAAGACTCAAGGTGGACCAGCCGTCGCGGGCCGCCTCGCTCAGCGCTTCGCGAGCGACCCTCGTCTTGCCGACGCCCGAAGGCCCCAAGATGACCGCGCTTTTCGGGGGTGACGCGTGCCGAATCTGACGGAGCAGTCCGAGTTCTTCGTCTCTGCCAATGAGGGGCCAGTCCGCTCCACTGACGGTGTTGGGCACGTGACCTCCTTCGGGGATGAGTCTTGCATGTCCGCTCGCGGATGCTCTCTTCGTCTTGACAGCCCGCGACGGGGAGCGTCAACATGGGTGGATCCACCACACGTGATGGAGAGCATTCCCGATACCGCAAGGGTTTACCCCTATTGGCGGTGACGGTGCGCTGACTTAGTCTGCGCCCATGGGCCAACAACCTTTGAAGGAGTCGACGCAATGAGTTCAATGACCATCGACGACACGTCGACATCGAAGTCCCAAGACGGCCAGTGGGCCGTGGAGACGCATGGTCTCAAGAAGAGTTTCGGGGACAACGTCGCGGTCAATGACGTGGAACTTCTCGTCCCACGAGGGTGTGCCTTCGGGTATCTGGGACCGAACGGCGCCGGGAAGACCACCCTCATTCGTGTGCTGCTCGGGCTGACGCACGCCGACGCCGGCACCATGTCGCTGCTCGGCATCTCGGTGCCACGACACCGTGACCGCGCTCTGGCGCGTGTGGGCGCGATCGTTGACGAACCACGTTTTCACGGTCACTTGACCGGTCGTCAGAACCTCGAGATCTTGGCCGCCGCCCGGGAGCGAGCGGCCCGCGATCGTATCGACACATCACTTGAACGCGTGGGCATGACGCAGCGCGCCGACGACCGCGTGTCGAAGTACTCGATGGGTATGCGCCAGCGTCTCGGAGTCGCGGCGTGCTTGCTCGGAGACCCCCAACTGCTGATCCTCGATGAACCGATGAACGGGCTCGACCCGGCGGGCATGCACGAAATGCGCGACATGATCCTCTCGCTCGTCGCCGAAGGACGCACGGTGATGCTGTCCTCGCACCTCTTGGATGAGGTCCAGCGCACGTGCGACGCTGTCGCCATCGTGGACCACGGGCGCGTGATCCGGCAGGGTCCGATATCGGAGTTGCTCGCGGGCGCGGCCATGGAAGTCCAGGTTGGATGCGACGCACCGGAAAGGGCCCGGGCGATTCTCGCGGCCACTGCCCTCGGCGAGAAGATCGACCTTGAGACGTCCGGACTGTCGGTTCATCTGCCTACCGGCACCGGGCGCGACGCTATCGCCGAGATCAACCGATTGCTCGTCGAAGATGGCATCGCCGTGTTTCACCTCGAACAACTACAGGTCTCGCTGGAGTCGTGGTTCTTGCAGGTGACGAGTCGATTGGGAGAGAGCGAATGACGACTGTTTCTAGTGATGTCGCGACCGGTGCGGTCGCGGTGGTGTCGAATGATGCACACGACAACCGAGGCTCGTGGATCCCCAACTGGGCGATGATCCGGACCAAGATTCTTGAGCTACGCAAGCGGCGCGGCCTCATGGCGGCGTTGATCGTCGTCAACATCGGCATTCCCTCGATCTTTCTGATCGTTCGCCTGATCTCCCACGCCGTCGCGCCGAAGTCCTACGGCCCCGCAGGTGGCTACGCGATCTTCACGGAACTGGTGGCCGGTGTCATGTACGTCTTCGGCTTCATCGTGGCCGCGACCCTCGGGTGCACTGCGGGATCATCGGATCTCTCCGACGGGATGTTCCGACACTCCGTGATCACGGGGCGATCTCGACTCGCGCTCTACTTCGCGAGAATACCGGCCGGACTGGCGATCATCGTGCCGATGGTGGCCGCCGGGTTCACGATCGTGTGCGCCGTGTGCGTCTTCGCGGCGCCGACCACGCTCAACTACCAGGGCGTGAACGTACCGCCGAGTTTGAGTGCGACCGGTTTCAACCATTGGGCGAGTGACCACACCGCCGAAGTCCTCTGTGGTTTCCCGTACAACGGACCGGAGGGTGTGCCGTGCGAGTTCAACAACGGCAAGGTCTCCATCCAGAAGGCGCCCCCCGGCGTCAAGACGCTGACGCACGCACAGATGGAGACGCTCGCGGTCAAGGTCGCGGAGCAGAACTACCCGGCGTACAAGCGCACCTTCCTCTATCCCTCGGTCCCGCTCATGGTACGGACCGGACTCTGGATCGAGCTCGAGGCGATCATCGGATTAATCGTCGGGCTCGGCTTGGCCTCGCTCATGGGTCAACGGACCGTCCCGGTCGTTCTCCTGATCATTCTCGAAGTCGTGCTCACGCCGATCTTCTCTCGCACGCCCATCAAACATCTCATCAACGCACAGCGTGGTCTCGTCGGACTCGCGACCGATCATTTGGAACCCGGGGGACTGCCGCGCGGTTTCGGTGGTGGCAACGGACCCAACGGCATCCAACAAATCGTCCCGGAGAGTCGAACCGTCGCGATCATCGTCATCGTTGCCTGGCTCGTCGTCTGGACGGCACTCGGTGCCTGGCGAATGGTGAAGCGAGACGCCTAGTTCCTCTTAGAAACCACCCCCGCCCCCGCCCCCGCCTCCGGGTGAGGTCGTCGTCGGCGTGGGCGCGCTCTTCACCGTGGTCGTCGTCACGGGTTGCGTCGTCGGTGTGGGCCCGCTCTTCACCGTGGTCGTCGTGGCGGGTTGCGTCGTCGTCGTGGACGGCCTACTCGCGGCCTTCAACACGACGTCGGACCACTTGCCCCACGTGTCGGTGACGTTGCCCTTCACCTGGCCGGCCGACTTGTCCTCGAAGAACCAGAAGAGCGCTCGGCCGTTGTAGGTCACTTGCACGCCGCCAGTGATCTTTCGTGAACCGAGTTTCGCGGCACTCACGCCCGCGCCAGCGGTCGCCTTCGTCACGCCCTTGGGCAGGAGCACCGGAGTCCAGTACTTGTGGCAGGTCGCCGTGCACGCGACGGCGTTGGGCTTGAGGGTGTAGAGGGTTCGGCCATCACTGAGTACCGTGCCAAATTTTGCGCTCTTGAACGTTGAGATGACGACACTCTTGGCGTGGCTGTGCGACGCGCCTGACGCCATGGTGACGCCGATCGTGGCGGCGAGTCCGCCGGCCACGAGCACCGCTAACGCAAGTCGTCCATTGACGTGACGTCGAGTCTGACTGTGTGACATGTGATCCACCTTTTCGTTGGTCGGGGGATTGAACGAACAACTGGAGTACGGACGCGCCCCACGTTGGGATCAATCGCGCGCGGAAGATCGGAAATGACATAGGCAGGACTACGTGATGGCGTTGGTGATCCTTTTGCGTGCCCCGGCCGTACTATTTGTTGATGAGAGTGCGTAGCAGTTATGACGACGCGACCTCCGACGAGGTCCTGCTCGCGGGTGTGGCCGCGGGCGACGACCGCGCGGTTCTCACGTTCGTTCGCCGCTACCAACGCCGACTGTTCGGCTTGGCCCTCGGCATCGTCGGCGACCCGGGGATGGCCGAAGACGTCGCCCAAGAGGCGTTCATCCGCATCTTGCGCCACGCCGCGGTCTACGACGTGCGTCGCGGATCGGTCGCGACGTGGACGCTCACCATCACGCGCAATCTCGCGATCGACGCCCTGCGCGTTCGACGCGCCACGCCAGCCGCGCCCGAGGATCGCGTCTTCCTTTCGCTCGTCAGTGACGAGCGATCGCCCGATGACGCCGCCACGATGTCCGAGTCGGTCGCACAGGCGCACGCGGCGCTCGCCGCGCTGCCGATCGATCAGCGACGCGCGATCGTGCTCGCCGTGATGTACGGGCGAACCGTCTCTGAGGTCGCGACGCTCGAAGCGATTCCCCTGGGTACCGCCAAGAGCCGGATTCGACTGGGACTGGCCAAACTTCGCGTTGCCGCGGCGGCGATGGAGTCACCGTGAGCGGCGTACCCGAGCGATCGATCGAGTGCGAGGCGATCAACGATGACCTCATCGAGTTCGCGCTCGGCACGTTGACGGGTCGTGACCGGTCAAGGGTCCTCGACCACCTCGAAACGTGTGGCCACTGCAACGCCGAGGTGGAGTCCCTCGCCGACGTCGCCGACAAGCTGTTGTGGCTGGCGCCCGAGGCGGAGCCGACGCTGGGCTTCGAGTCCCGTGTCATCGAGCGTTTTCGCGGCAGCGAGGTTCATCGACGCGTCGCTCGGCGTCGTGTGGTCAGCGTGCTGGCGGCGGCGGCACTGTTGCTCGCGGTACTCGGTGTCAGTGTTGACGCCCTCGTGAACGACGGAGGTGCTTCAGGGCAGCCGTCGGCGACGATTCGACCCACGACCGGGCGGCTGATGTCTGACGGTCAGGTCCTGGGTGACGTCACCATCTCGACGGGGAATCCCTCCTGGATGATCATGGACGTCGACGCCGGCAAGCTCTCCGGCGAGGTCTGGTGCCAGGTCACGCTCACGAACGGCCGGCGTGAGACCGTCGGACGGTTCACGATCACCGACGGATACGGGTCCTGGGTGGCGCCCCTCAACACGGTCGCGCGCAACGTGCGCTCCGCTCGAATCGTGAATAAGAACGACACGGTCCTCGCCGCAGCGACGTTTCGGGCCTAACGATGCGTGACGTGAACCGATCGAACATCTCGCCCGTACTACTCGATGAATGCAGCAAACCGATTGAGCAGACGCCTCACCGACACTCAATGACACCAGGAGACATGAAATGACGCAGGGAACGAACGACAATCGAATCAATCAAAACCGCGCTGTGCGGATCGCCGCGGTCGCGCTGGTGACGGCCGGTCTCGCGACGTCAGTCGGGCTCACCGTGGCGTCCGCCGCCGAGCACAGTCACGTTACTAAGAGCGTGGCGATCTCGACGTTCAAGAGCGCCAAGCTGGGCACGATCCTCTCCGACGGCAAGACGCTCTACACGCTCCAGCCCAACGCCGTGGCGTGCACGGCGGCGTGCCATAAGTTCTGGATCCCGGTTCTCTTGCCCAAAGGCGTAACGAAGGCGACGGCCGGAGCCGGTGTCAGTGCCGCCAAGCTCGGGTCGCGCAAGGTCACGGGCGGTGAACAGGTGACCTACGGCGGCAGGGAGCTCTTCTGGTTCTTCAAGGACAAGGCGGCGGGCCAGGTCACCGGCAACGTCACCGACACCTGGGGCAAGTGGACCGACGTCGTCCTCGTCAAGCCGGCCCATAAGCCGCCCACGACCACGACGACGAGTGGCGGTGGCGGCGGAGTTGGGTTCTAGAAGTTAGTCAGACCGAGGAGGTCACAATGACGTCGGTCATCAACTCGCCGTACTCGGCCACCGCAATCGACAGCGTCGCCGAGATCGGTGTCGCGACGAGGGTGCCGCGTCGGAGACTTCGGTCTCGCCTCTACCTCCCGGCGTTGTCGATCGTCGCGGTCGCCGTCGTCCTCATCGCCATTGGCGTCGCGAGTCACTGGGGCGGCAGCAGTTTCGCGGCGTCGATTACGGATCAGCGCGTGATCGTGGTCGGGCCGGTGACGATCGCGATCCTCTTCCTCTTCCTCGTGATTGAACGGTTGCGGCCGGCGCAGCGTCGACAATTCTTCGCTCGGGGTTACCGCCAAGACGTGCTGTATACGGTGTTGAACGCGACGCTCGTCGTACCGCTCGTGGTCGCGCTCGCCTTGTCCTTCGCCGAGGTGGCGAGCAAGTCGCTGCCGTGGATCGTCTTGCCGCACTACGAGTTCTTCCCACGTTGGCTCGCGATCGCGGTCGTCTTCGTGTTGATGGACGCGTGTAACTGGACGGCGCACCTGGCGAACCACAAGGTCCGAGTGTTGTGGCGCTTCCACGAGCTCCACCACTCCCAAGAGGACATGAGCGTGCTCACGGTCTTTCGCACGCACCCGTTGATTCACGTGTCCTACCTCATCGCGCTGGTCCCGGGCATCGTCCTCATCGCCAACGGTGCGACGACCACGTCGCTGCTCGTCGTCTACGCGGCGATCGTCGCGTTCGAACACTCGAACACGAACTTGAGTTTCGGGCCGCTGAATCGCGTCTTCTGCAGCCCGAACTACCACCGCATCCACCACCGCGTCGAGGGCCGCCAGGACGTCAATCTCGGATTCGCCCTCACCGTCTGGGACCAGCTCTCCGGGCGCGCCGTCTTCCCGACGAAGGACACCATCCGCATCGACACCGGTCTGCCGGGCCGTCCACTCGCCGTCGAGCAGAGCGCGCCGCGGGCCCGACACTTCTCCGTCTTGATCGCCCAGCTGGTCGGGCCGTTCCGGCCCTTCAACGAGCGAGACCCGGCGGGAGACTCCACGGGAACCGTCGACGCGTCCGATGTCTCGTGAGCGATCCGGAACCGCACACGGCTCTTTCGCGTAGATTCAGCTCGATGTTGTCATTGGTGTTCGCGACCCGATCGGGGGGACGATCGAGTGACGCCGCGCTGGCGGCCGTGCGCGTGGCCCTCGCGTGGATCTTCATCTACTACGGCGCCGGCAAACTCTTCGGTTCGTTCAATGGCCCCGGTATCCACGCCGAATCACTGTTCATGTCCAACACGGCCCATCTCCACCCCGGGGGTCTGTTCGCGGTCCTCGGCGGCGTCATCGAATTCGGCGGCGGCATCTGCATGGCGCTCGGTCTCGGATCGCGCCTGGCCGGACTGGCCCTGTTCGGCGACCAGGTGATGGCTATGATCACCGTGACCTGGGTGAACGGGATCAACTCCGAGTCGTTGACCCCGGGATATGAATTCAATATTGCGCTCGCGGTCTTGGCGCTGGTCATCGTGCTGCTCGGTCCGGGACGAGCGAGCGCTGACGCGCTGATCGAGCGCCGGTTCATCCATTCGGGGGTGGCGACACGCCCGTGACGATGAGCGACATTCGCGTCGCACCGCCGCGTGTTTCGAGAACCGTCATCGCGATTCGCGTCACGTTGAACATCGTCGGGGCGATCGGCGCCGCACTGTTCGCGCGAGCCGGACTCGAGTTCTACCTGCGCACGCACTCGTTGATCGGCGCCGCCTTCTTAGGCGAAGAGATGTGGATCGTCGTCGCGTACCTCGTGCGGCGTCCGGCCCGGGTGGTGAGTCAGCGGCCCGTTGACTGGCTGCTGGCCTTCGGGGGGACCTTCGGCGGCGTCTTGTTGCGGCCCGACGGCGCGCACCCGCACTGGGGCGTCGACGCCGGCTACGACCTGCAGGTGATCGGGCTGATCATCTGTGTCGCGTCATTCATCGTCCTCGGTCGCTCCTTCGGCTTCGCCGCGGCCGACAGGGGATTGGTCCAGCGAGGGCCCTACGCCGTGGTCCGTCACCCGATCTACGCCTCGTACTACTTCCTCCAAATCGGCTACCTCGTGCAGAGCCTGTCCCTGAGGAACGCGGTGATCGTGGCCTTCGTCTGCTGTTGCAACGTGGGGCGCGCCGTCGTGGAAGAGCGTCTGCTCGTCTCGAGCGGTCCCTACGAGGAGTATCGGTCGAAGGTTCGCTGGAGGTTGCTGCCGGGCGTGTGGTGATTGCTACTTCGACACCTTCATCTCGTACCACCAGCCACCGTTCAGCCGAATGTGATTGCCGGTGTTCTGACCCGGGGCGGCGTCACCGACGTAGGTGTAGAGCGGATGCCCGTTGTACGTGACCTGGGCGGTGCCGCCGGTTCGCTGCAGCGTCGAGAAGGATCCGGTGACGCCGTTGGTCGAGGGCGTGCCGAGCACCGGCGGCCAATAGTCCGCACAGGTCCCGTAACACCGTGAGGTCGTGGAAGAGTCCGGCGCGAACCAGTACAGCGTGTAACCCTTCGCGTTGGTGAGGACCGACACACCGTGCACGTTGGCGACCTTGATCGTGACGTCGTGCCCACTGGTGTTCGTCGATCCGGCGTTCGTCGTGGGCAAGAGGATGGCGAAGGTGAGCGCGGCCTGCACCGTGAGCGCACCGGCGATCCAACGACCGGCGAGCAGGATCGTCCGTCGACGATTGAACGCGGGGAACGTCGGCGTCGATCCGTCGGGTGGGCGGGTGTCGGGGCGTAATGTGCAGGCCATCAGCAGGGCGAAGCCAACGATCTCAACGATGCCCGCGACGACACCGGCGGTCGTACGGACTTCGCGAAACCCGAACAGACTCATCCGCAGGGCCAGCTCGTAGCCGAGGAGCGTGCCGTACAGCAGTCCGGCCCCGGCCGCCGTGATGTCGCGTCGGCCGGACAAGAAGATCGCCGCCGCCAGAATGAAGTCACCGATCACTTGGACTAAGAAGAGCCATCCAATCGTGGGGATCGTCTGATAGCCCGTGAGGTAGAGATCCAGGTGCACGGCCCCGGTGGCGATCAACAGCGCGCTGCCGAGCCAACGGATCGGTCGCCACGACGTACGCGAGAGCGTCCGAGAAGGTGCGCGCGATTCGCTCGTGTTCGAGGACACGAGGCGCGTCACTGAATGCCCCTAGGACTCAACATCACTCCAGTTATACGGGTTAAGCGTCCGAACGGATCTACCGAACTGTGGTGGATTTCAGGTTCAGACTGAGATTCAGACTGGGATGATGAGCGTGGCCTCCATCCCTCGAACGTCGCCGTCGTCATCGGCGTGCACCACGACGTCAATGAATCCGTGGTTCGCCAGATCCCCTCTGATGAGATCGACCTCGTCGCCGCCTAGTTCCAGCAAGAGGGCACCGCCGGGTTTGAGATACCGCGGACTCTCGTGTATGACTCGCCGCAAGATGGCGCCGCCATCCTCGCCGCCGTCGTAGGACAGTCGCGACTCGAATACCAACGTGTCACGGGGGAGAAGGTCCAGGGAACTCGTAGGTACGTAGGGAACGACACCGACGATGACGTCGACCTGGCCCTCGAGGTCTCGCGGCAGGGGCTCGAAGAGGTTGCCGTGATAGACCTTGACACCGTTCGTCGTGGCGCAGGTCACCGCCACGTCATTGAGTTCCGACGCCACGACTCGCGCGCTCGGCCGTTCACTGAGGAGGTACTTGGCGATCGCCCCCGAACCGGTACACAGGTCAAGTGCGGTGCCCCGTGGTGGTAGTCGATCCGCGGCCCGTCGCGCGAGCGGCTCACTTTGCCAACGCGGGACGTAGACGCCGGGCTCGACGTGAATCGTGAGTCCGCAAAAAAGCGTGTGACCGATGATCCACGCCAGCGGCTCACCGCGCAGGCGCCGTTCCACGAGCGACGTGAGTACAGACCCGTCGCCGCCGGCCGATTCGATGAGTTCATCGGCCTCCTCGTCAGCGGCGACGAAACCAGCGCGCGACAGCCGTTGTGAGAGTTCGAAGCGGTCGATGCTCACGAACTCACGGTGCGAGGTCCGCCGGATTCACGCCGGACCCACCGTTGTCGCTGCTCTCGTACGCGGCGAGCGCGAACCGCAGCACGTCGAGGGCGTCCTCCGCACTCCAGAGGAGTGGGCCCGATCCCGAACGCAGTGTCCGGAGCCAGTGACGCCCCGACTCGCGGAAACTGCTGGCCCAGTCATCGTCGAGGGCGTGGTACGAACGCATCTCGCCGTCGACGTACACCTCGAAGCTGGGCTCTTGGATGCCGCGCCCGGTACAGCGGTTCACCCGGGCGAATCCTCGTCGACCCGTGACCTCCCAGCGTTCGTCGTTCGTGTAGTAGTCCGAGCGCAGGTACATGTCGACCGCCAACGTCACGTCCCATACGCCGCGCACTCCGTTCTCGTGCTCCCAGATCACGGTCGTCGGGGCGTCCACTTCGATCCCCGGCACGACCTCGGTCGAGCCGATCCAGGCGCGCACCTCTCGAATCGGTCCGAACAACCAGAGGGCGGTCGAGAGTTTGTGCCATCCGTCGTCGAAGAGCAGTGGTCCGCGCCCTTTGCGCGCCTGCTCGAAACGCCACTCGTACGATTGGCCCGGCACCTCCCAGCCGCCACGGCCGCTCGCAACCATCTTCATGTGGTACCCGACGATCGGTCCAAGTTCTCCGGAGTCGATCGTCGCTTTCAGCTTCAGTAATGGTTCGTAGAACAGGTAGTTCTCCATGACCCGAAGCTGCAGACCTCGACGGCGCGCCTCTTCGGTCATCCTCGCGGCGGCGGCGAGATCGTTGGCGAACGGTTTTTGGAGATTGACGTGCCATCCCTGGGCGAGGCACGCCAACACGACGTCCTCGTTGCGCGTGGTCGGGAGGAGCAGCTCCGCCGCGTTGACTTCGACGCCACTCGCGATCAGGTCGTCAACGGTCGCGAAGGTGCGTGCCCGCGGCCAGTCGATCTGACGTTGCGTCCGTCGCTCGGCGTCCGGCTCGACGAGGGCGACGACCACGGCGTCGGGACTGTCGAGGTAGGCACGGACGTTCAGTTCATAGACGCGACCGAGCCCGATGATCGCCGTGCGCACCGGATGGCTGACGGGTACGAATGCATCACCGATGTCGTGCTGGGCCACGACAAATCGTAGTGGGTGACCCCTCGACGCGTCATCGAGGCATCGCGTCTCGGACTCGTGAAGTGCGTCGATACGATGAACTCGTGTCCGAGCAACCAGCGCCGTCGCGACGACGCACGGGTTGGTTGGTCGTGCGCTACGCGCTCGGCATTGCGTTGGGCGTCTTCATCTTGTCCTTGCTCGTCGGCAAGCGCAGCGAACTCACCGGTGCGCTTCATCACGTGGGACACCTGAACTTCGCGTGGGAGAGCGGCGCCGTCGCGGCCGAAGCGCTGTCCATCGTCGGCTACGGCTTCCTCCAGCAACGCGTCCTGCGCTGGAGCGGGGCCGAGGTCTCCCTGCGCTCACTCTCGGCCGTCTCGCTCGCGAACAACGCGCTCGCGTACACGGTGCCCGGTGAACCGGCGGTGTCGAGCGCGTACCGGTACCGGTACTTTCGACGTCGGGGCGCGAGCGGGGCGAGCGCGGGCTGGACGATTCTCACGATCTTGATCGCCCAGGCGATCGGGATGTCGCTGCTCCTGCTCGCCGGCGTGCTCATCGCCCTGAGTGGTCACACGGGTGTTCAGGCGCGAGGGGCCGTGATCGCCGGACTCGTCGTGATTCTCCTCGCGGGCGCGCTCCTCGTGCGACGTGACCTGCTTCTTCGGTTTCTCGGATCGCTCGTTCGTTTCAGTCAACGGGTGAGCGGCCACCCTCGAGGCGACGTGATGCGCAGAATCGAATCGACCCTGGCGAGGATGCGCGAGATTCCGCTTTCGAAGGGCGCGGCGCTGGCACTGGTGGCGATGGCCACGACGCTGTGGCTCATGGACTTCCTCGTCCTGGTCTGCTCCTTCGGTGCGGTGCACGCGACGATCCCCTGGAGCGGCGTACTGCTCGCGTTCGGCGTCGCCCAGATCGTCGCGTCGCTCCCGTTGATACCGGGCGGCATCGGGATCGTCGAAGGCAGCCTGGCCGTGATCCTCGTCGCCTACGGCGCTCGGAAGGTACCGGCACTGGCCGTCGTGTTGGTGTACCGATTACTCACGTTCTGGTTCGTCATCATCGTGGGCTGGGTCAGTATCGGCGTGATCGAATGGCGCACTCGACGCGAGGTGGTCGTGGCGCCAACGCCGTCCGTCGTGGTGGCGCCGGAGCTCTGATGCACCTCGCCCCGGGGCGAGGTTCGACCCAAATAGTCTGGTGACATGCGTGTCGCGAACTCCTTACTGGACCTCATCGGTGAGACACCCCTCGTTCGGTTCAATCGACTCGCGACGCCCAAGGGTGTCGAAGTGTTGGTCAAGCTCGAGTCGATGAACCCGGGTGGCAGTTCGAAGGACCGCCCGGCGCTCACGATGATTGACGCGGCCGAACGCGACGGGCTGCTGAAGCCCGGTGGCGTCATCGTGGAACCCACGAGTGGCAACACCGGCGTCGGTCTGGCCATCGTCGCGGCGCAGCGCGGGTACCGCTGCATCTTCGTGATGAGCGACAAGATGGCGGCCGAGAAGGTCCGGCTCCTCGAGGCCTACGGCGCCGAGGTGATCGTCTGTCCGACGGCCGTCGCGCCGGAGGACCCGGAGTCGTACTACTCGACCGCGGAGCGCCTGACGCGTGAGACACCCGGAGCGTTTCGACCCGACCAGTACTCCAATCCCGCCAATCCCTACGCGCACTACACGACGACGGGACCCGAGATCTGGCGCGACACCGACGGTACGGTCACGCACTTCGTGGCCGGCGCCGGTACCGGCGGCACCATCTGCGGTGTCTCGAAGTACCTCAAGGAACAGAATCCCAACGTGCGCGTGATCGCCGCGGACCCCGAGGGATCGGTCTACTCCGGTGGCGAGGGTCGGCCGTACCTCACCGAAGGCGTCGGCGAAGATTTCTGGCCCGCGAACTACGACCCCGGCCTCGTCGACGAGGTCATCGCCGTCAGCGATGCCGACGCGTTCGACATGGCCCGACGCGTCACCCACGAAGAGGGCATGCTGATCGGGGGATCGGGTGGTACCGCCGTCGCGGCCGCGCTTCGCGTCGCCGAAGGAGCGCCCGAGGGATCGTGCGTGGTGGTGCTCGTGCCCGACACCGGACGCGGCTATATCTCGAAGATCTTCAACGACGAGTGGATGACGGGCTACGGCTTCTTGACCACGGCCAGCGGGCCGACCGCCGGTGACATCCTCGACGTCAAGGGCGCGAACGCGACCGACCTCATCTTGGCCACGACGAACCAGAGCGCGCGCGAAGTGACCGACCTCATGCGCGAACGCGGCGTCTCCCAAGTCGTGATCGCCGTTACCGACGAGTTGCCGCTCGCCGCGAAAGAGGTCGTCGGCACGGCCATCGAACTGGACCTTATGGAACTCGGCTTCATGGATCCCACGATGCTCGATCGTCCCATCGAAGCGGTCATGGGTCCGATCCTCGAGACGATTGGTGTCGGCGAGCCGCTGGAGTCGGTGACGCGACGTCTGAGTTCGACGCCGGCGCTGCTGGTGCTGGCCGACGGCCGTCCCCGGGGCGTCATCACGGCCTCGGACGTCTTGCGCTTCCTCTCGAACTCCTCGCCAGATTCGTAAATGAAAGGACTGATGTGAACTTCTCCACCCGGGCCATCCACGCGGGACAGGAGCCCGACGAAGCCACCGGCGCGGTGAACGTGCCGGTCTATCTCACCTCGACCTACGCCCAAGAGTCCGTGGGTGTGGTCAAGTTCGCCGACTACGGACGGGGTGACAACCCGACACGCGCGGCGCTCGAGACCGTCGTCGCCAGCCTCGAGGGTGGGCAATCGGCGATCGCGTACTCGTCCGGCCTCGCCGCGACCGACTCGATGTTGCGTACGTTGGCGCCGGGAGACCGCGTCATGCTGTCGGCCGACGCCTACGGCGGCACGTTTCGGATGCTCACGAAGATCTTCGGCGCGTGGGGGATCGAAACCGACATCGTCGACCTCTCGGACATTGACGCTGTCGCGTCGTCGTGGCACGAAGGAACGACGCTGGTGTGGGCCGAGACGCCGAGCAATCCCTGGCTGCGCATCGCCGACATCGCGGCACTGGCGGAGGTGACGCACCGCCACGGCGCGCGGTTGGTCGTCGACAATACGTTCGCGACGCCGTACCTCCAGACACCGCTCGCCCTCGGTGCCGATGTCGTCATGCATTCGACGACGAAGTACCTGGGTGGTCACTCCGACGCCATCGGCGGGATGCTCGTCACGAACGATCCCGAGCTCGCCGCGCAGCTGAAGTTCTTCCAGTACGCCGTGGGCGCCATTCCCGGCCCCTTGGACTGCTACTTGATCATGCGCGGCATTCGAACACTCGCCGTTCGCATGGACCGCCACCAGGAGAACGCCGCGCGGGTCGCCACGATGCTCGTCGAGCACGACCAGATCGAAAAGGTCTGGTATCCCGGATTGGAGACGCACCCCAATCACAAGGTGGCCCTCGATCAGATGCGCGGTTTCGGTGGCATGGTGAGTGTCGAAGTCGCCGGCGGTGGTGCGGGCGCCAAACGATTCGTGGAACGGACGAGGGTCTTCACGTTGGCCGAATCGCTCGGCGGTGTCGAGAGCCTGATCGAGATTCCGGCCTCGATGACGCACATGTCCACGAGGAGTTCGCAGCTCGAGATCCCGGAGAACTTCGTGCGGCTCAGCGTCGGCATCGAAGACGCCGATGATCTCCTCGAGGACCTCCGTCAGGCGTTGGCCTGAGCCGTCACTTCTGCACGTCGGACGGGGGCCCCGTCCATTCGAGTTGGACGCCCGATGGCGTTCGGACCTGTTTGATCGAGGGACGAAGCGACTGTGCGAGTGCCAACGCGTCCTCGCCCGCGACGTCGATCGCGTCACCGCCCTGTTGGCCCAAGACGACCGCGTACGTCAAGAATGTGTTGGCGCCGATCGTCACCTTGACGGCCATCACGTCACAGCCGCCGGCGGGGTCGGTGTAGCCGGACTTCACGCCGACGACGTTGGCGACGCCGATCAGCGGCGTATAGGACTCGACAACGCCGTTGTACGGGAGGGCCACGTGCGTCAGTGCGACGATGTCGTCGACGACCGGTTCGGCGCCCATGAGATTGACCGCCAACGTCGCTTGATTCCCGGCGGTGGACTGGTCGCCGGGTGAGATGCCGCTCAAGTCGACGTAGTGCGTGCGCGTGAGTCCCATCTGTCGGGCGTCGGCGTTCATGACGCGAACGAACGTAGCCGAGCTCCAGCCGATGATGCTCTGGAGCAACTGTGAGTAGTCGCCGGCCGAGTGCACCAGCAATCCGCGCAGGAGTGTCCCCTCACAGATTCGCTGTCCCAAGACGATGCGCGCGTTCGATTGATCCGAGTCAACGTCGTAGTGATACAGCGCGATGTCGTGCGCGTTGACGACCACACACGGTCCGCTCTCCTGGTACGTCAATGGCAACTGATGCAGCACGACCCAGACCGTCATCATCTTGGTCAAACTCGCGATGGGGACCCGTGGTTGATATGACGACCGCGCTGACACGCACAGTCGGGGAATCGCCACGGCGGCACTGTCGTGCGCGGGCCACGCGAAGGCCCTGCGTGGAATCGTCGTGGTCGTCGTCGACGGCACCGTCGTCGAAGTCGTCGTGCTCGTCGTGGTCGCAACGGGCACCGTGGTCGTCGTCGTTGAAGGAGTCGTCGTCGTGGTCGTCGAGGTCGTCGTCGTGGTGGTGGGAGGTGTCGTGGTCGAGCAAGTACTGGCCAACGTGGTGGTCGTGGTCGAAGATAGGTCGACGTTGCTCTGCGCAGAGGTGGCGGTGGCGCTCGCGAATATCACGACGGCGCTGAGTGCGAGAGAGACCAAGGACCCGCGTCGAAACAGTTCCTTCGAGCGTTGAGTCACCCCGAGAATGTACAACGCAGCCGAGGTGGCCCCACGGACCTCGATCGCGAATCGCTCGTCACTTCGCGTCATGAAGTGTTGAAAACCTGTTCACGGGACTCGTCAACGCTCTCGCGAGTGCACCTGAGCGCAAACTCAGTGCATCACGGGAATCGAGGTCGTGTAAGCGCTTTTGCGGACATCAACACTAGAACTTCGTACCTTATAAATAAGTGAGAAGTGTCCAATACGTGACGTGTTGATGAGCGAGCCACGAGAGCCGTACTTAGAGTGTTCTTATGACAAACAAAAAGCGTCTCATACAAATCATCACCGGCATCGTTGTAGTCGCCCTGATCATCGTGATAATCGTCGTCGCGACCGGCGGCAAGAACAAGCCCACTGCCACGTCGCCGGGCACCGGCAAGGTCTCGGGCACGATCACCTTCGCCGAAGGCGCCGGGGCGAACCCCAACTGGATCTTCCCCTACGAGTCGTGTCAGTACTGTTCGGTCGACAACATCAACCAGTTCCAGGACGAGATGTTCCGTCCGATGTACTGGTTCGGCGTCGGCAGCAGCGTGTCGCTCGTCCCGTCACTGTCACTGGCCTACAACCCCGTGTACTCGAATCACGACAAGACCGTGACCATGAAGCTCAAGGGCTGGAAGTTCTCCGATGGCCAGACCGTGAACGCGGAGTCCGTCATGTTCTTCTTGAACATGTACAAGGCACTGCCAGCCGACTTCTGGGGCTACAACCCCGGCTACGGCATCCCCGACCAGGTCTCGAGCATCACCGGCAAGGGTATGACGGTCACGATCAACTTCAAGACCAACGTCAACCCGCTCTGGATCACGAACAACTACCTGAACCAGATCACGCCGTTCACCAATAAGTGGGACGTCTCCTCACCGACGACGAAGCAGGACTGCGCGAGCGGCGTCTGGGGCGCAAAGTCGACGGACAAGGCCTGCACCGCGGTCTACAACTACCTGAACGGCCTCTCGAGCAAGACCGCGTCCTACACCGACGCACTCTGGCAGAGCGGTGACGATGGTCCGTGGCGTTTGACGTCCTTCGACAATCTCGGGAACTTGACGTTCCAGCCGAACAACAAGTACTCCGGTCCCGTGAAGGCGAAGGTCGCCTTCGTCAAGGAGATCGCCTACACCACGACCCAGGCCGAAGAGAACGACCTCCAGGCCGGCAAGCTCGACCTCGGCTTCGTGGACCCGGGTGTCCTCACCTCGCCGGCGCCTTCCCCGGGCACCGTCGGTCCCAATTGGGCGAGCATTTCGAGTAAGTACAACCTCTCGACCGGCACCATCTGGGGCTTCAACTACGCGCCCTTCAACTTCAACAAGAAGGACACGAAGCGCGCGGCCGTGAACCAGCTCTACATCCGTCAGGCGCTCCAGGAGTCGACCGACCAACTCGGCGTCATCAAGAACGTCGACAAGGGCTACGGCTTCCCGTCCTACACCGCGTTGCCCGCCGTCGTTCCGGCGAAGTACTCGGCGACGATCCCGAACCCGTACCCGTTCAACCTGTCGTCGGCGAAGAAGCTGCTGAGCTCGCACGGTTGGAAGATCGAGAACGGCGTCCAGACCTGCGAGAACCCGGGTACCGGTGCGACGCAGTGCGGCGCGGGCATCACCAAGGGCTACACGCTGACCTTCTCGTTCGTCTACGCGAGTGGTTCGCCGTCGTTGACCCAGGAGATCACCGCGGAGATCGCGGACTGGGCGCTCATCGGCATCAAGGTGACGACCTCGACCGAGTCATTCAACAGCGTGGTCGCGGACTGCTCCAGCGGCGCCGGCTTCCAGCTCTGCATGTGGGGTGGCGGTTGGACGTTCTCGCCGAACTACTTCCCGACCGGTGAGACCCTCTTCGCCGTCGGTGGAGGCTTCAACCCTGGTGACTACGCCAACGCGACGATGACGTCACTGATCAAGGGCACGGACTTCGGTCACGCCGACCTCACCAGCTACGCGACGTTCGCGGCGCAGAACCTCCCGGTCCTCTACGAACCGGAGAGCGCACCGACCGCCGAGACGATCAAGACGCTGAAGAGCACGATCGGCTGGGCCGGCAGTCCACTCCTCAACTTCATGCCGGAGTACTACTACTGGTAAAGAATCTGCGAGACGCTTAGTACTATTGACCAGCGTGCCACTCGAGTCCCGGACCATTCCAACCGGGCTCGGGTGGCATTGATCATTGCTTGAAGCTGCCGTGTCGACCCTCACCGGCCACGAAGCGTCCCACGTGCTCGCGCATGTCCGCTCCCAGCGACGTCATCCCGTGCGCGAATTCGAGGGCCATCGCCTCGGCCTCGGGTCGACCGAGCCCTTCGTACATCGAGAGGCGGTCCTCTCGCATGCACACCTCGGGAAACGCGGCGATCTCTTCGGCCAGGTCCAACGCGGCCGCTCGCACGTGACCGCGACCGACGACGCGACTCACCAGGCCAATGGCGAGCGCTTCGGTCGCGCCGACGGCGCGGCCGGTGAGGATCAGATCCAGGGCGCGGCCCGCGCCGATGATCCTCGGCAGTCGCACCGTGCCACCGTCAATGAGCGGGACGCCCCAGCGTCGGCAGAACACGCCGAGCGTCGCGTCCTCTTCCATCACCCGCAGGTCGCACCACAACGCGAGTTCCATTCCGCCCGCGACCGCGTAGCCGTCGATCGCGGCGATCACCGGCTTTGACAGCACCATCCGCGAGGGACCCATCGGCCCGTCACCGTCCTTCGTCACCCGGTTGGCGTCGGGGGTGCCTATCGCGCGCAGGTCCGCGCCGGCGCAGAAGGTCCCGCCCTCACCGGCCAACACCGCGACCTTCGCGTCGGGGTTCTCCTCGAAGTCGCGAAAGGCGTTCACGAGGGCCTTCGCGACGGCACCGTTGACGGCGTTTCGGACCTCTGGCCGATTGATCGCGACCACGAAGGTGCCGCCGATTAGTTCCGTATTGACTGGATCTTGACTCATGTGCTCAGCCTGCCACGTGACCGACGGTGCGGCTTCGAGACTACGAGGAGGGCGGCGACTCGCCGGGCTTGAAGCGGCCGGCGCCGGGGGTGATCGCGGCGACGTGACGATGAATCTCATCGAGCAGGTCGGTCGCCTTCTTCACTTCCTTCGTCAGTTGCGTGTTCTCGTCGAGGAGGGCCCGAATGTCGTCGGTGTTCTTTACCGTGTGCAGCGCGATCTCGGAGGCGATCGAGTCCGTGCGCTTCGCGGCGATCAACAGCGCCGCGGCCTGGACGCCGGCCAGCATCGAGAGAAACAGGTTCAAAAGGATGTACGGATACGGGTCGAAGGCCTTGTGGTGGATCACTCGTTGCAGGAAGTAGGTGTTTGTTGCCGCCCAGAGGATCATGATCGCGAAGAAGCTGAAGACGAAGGGCCACGAACCCATCACGTTGCGCATGCGGTCGGCGGCACGCTCACCAAGGGACAACTCTTCACGATGTCGCACGCCGGGGTGCAGGTGCCAGAACGTTGGCCATCCGGTTTTGCTCACCGCTAAATCATCGCACCGCGTCGAGACGAGAAAGGGAACCCTGGCCGAACTCCGCGCGAGGCGCCGCGTCCAATAGCCTTGGAAAGAACTGCCACGACTTCGTCGTCACGACTACATCACCGAACAGGACAACTTGGACTCTGTGCCATCTGAGCGATTGAACGAAAGCGTCATCGCGGTACTGCGGACCCTGGGGCTCGGCGACCCCTCCGCCGTCGACTTCGTCTCCGACGCCAGCCCCGGCCGAGTCAGCATCGTGCACGGGACGACCGCCGACGTGATTTGGTGCGATGAGCACGGGCGTGAGACGACGTCGACGAGTCAGTTCGCCACCAACTTGGATCCCAGCCCGGTCGCCGGCGATTGGGTGAGCATCCGTGACGGGTACGTCGTCGCGGTGTCCCCGCGCTCGACCGAGTTGCGCCGACCGGCGTCCACGCCCGGCGACGTCCAGGTGCTGGCGGCCAATGTCGACGTGGTCCTCGTCGTGGTGCCGATCGACCGCGACCTCAACGTCTTGATGCTGGAGCGTCTCGCGGTGATGGCCTTCGACAGCGGCGCGCAACCGATCGTCGTTCTCACGAAGTCCGACGGCACCAACGTCGTTGGCTCGATCGTACGTGCCGCCGAGGACACGGTACCGGGCGTCGAGGTGATGACCACCAGTTCACAGAGTGGCCACGGCATAGACGACCTTCGCACGATCCTGCACCTCGGTGTCACGGCGGTCATGCTCGGAGCCTCGGGCGCCGGCAAGACGTCGCTCCTCAACGCCCTCGAGGGGACGAGTGAGTTGACGGCCGAGGTGAGTCGAGGTGGCGAGGGGCGCCACGCCACGACGACACGCAAGCTGTACCGACTGTCGAGTGGGGGAGTCCTCCTGGACATTCCGGGTATACGTCTACTTGATCTCACCATCGGTCAACAGGGTCTCGACGACGCGTTCGCCGACATCACCGAGTTGGCGACGCACTGTCGCTTCTCGGACTGTGCGCACAGCGGTGACGAGGGATGCGCCGTGGAGGCCGCGGTCGCGAGTGGCGAACTGTCGGCGCGTCGACTCGAGAGTTGGCGCACTATTCGCGACGAGATGATCCAGCGAGAGTTGAGTCGCGAACAAGAGGTGGTGACGCGAAAGAAGCGGGGGCGCGGCGCCAAGCCGAAACTCGCGCCGTCCTTCGACGACGAGGACGAGTAACGGTTAGTTCGTCGAGGGATCGGCGATCTCAAGGGCGAGCAACGGGGCCGACGCCTTGTTGATCGACTCCTCGTACTCGAGGAGTGGCTGACTGTCCGCGACCACACCGCCGCCGGCCTGGACCGTCGCGACGCCGCGGCGCAGCGACAGCGTTCGAATGGTGATCGCGAAGTCCGCGTTCCCCGACAGCGAGAAGTAGCCGACCGCGCCGCCGTAGGGACCGCGAAAGACCGGTTCGAACTCGTCGATCAACTCCATGGCGCGGATCTTCGGCGCCCCGGTGAGCGTGCCCGCGGGGAAGAGTGCGTCGAAGGCGTCGAAGGCGTCGAGTCCGTCCTTCAGTCGACCCTCCACGTGCGAGACGAGGTGCATGAGGTGCGAGTAGCGCTCGATGTGCGCTAAGCGATCGACCCGAACCGTGCCCGGTATCGCCACTCGGCCGACGTCGTTGCGGCCGAGGTCGACCAGCATGACGTGTTCGGCGATCTCCTTATCGTCGTGGAGTAGTTCGTGCTCGAGTTCGAGGTCGTCGGCCTCACTGGCGCCTCGAGCCCGCGTGCCGGCGATCGGACGGTAGCTGACGAGTCCGTTGTGCACGCGCATCAGCATCTCGGGTGACGCGCCGACGATCTGGTTCTCGCCGGAGTCCAGGAGGTACATGTAGGGCGAGGGATTGAGCGCGCGAAGGACGCGATAGAGCGTCAGCGGATTCACCGTACTCGGGCGTCGGAACTGCTGACTCGGCACGACCTGAAAGACGTCACCGGCGAAGACGTGCTCTCGGGCCCGTTCGACCACGCCGGCGTACTCCCCGGCACTGAAGTTGGACAGTCCCATGGCGATGGTCCGAATGTCGATCGTCGAGCGCTGACTCGGGGCCGTCGCGACGAGCCGCTCCGTCGCGGGATCACTCGGCGGTTCGGTTCCGAGGAGGACCTCGATGATCGTCTGCAGTTGTTCACGGGCCCGCTCGAACACCTCGGTGGCGTCGTCGTGTACTTCGATCACCGCGTTCACGACGGCGGTCGTCGAATGCTGGACGTGATCGCAAATGAGGACCGCGCCCGGGAAGGAGAAGTCGACGTCGGGCCACATGTCCGCGACCGGCTCGCGGGGCAGGCGTTCCAGTCGACGCACGTAGTCGTAGGTCACGAAGCCGACCGCGCCGCCGAAGAAGTCGGGCAGCGTCCGCGGCGTGTGGGTCCGGTAGCGGCCGAGGATGTGTCGCAGCGTCTCGAGCGGGGCGAGCGAGGGGTCGTCACTGGTCGCGCCGTCGACGACGGTCGCGCCGTCGCTCGTCGTGACGCGCCATCGGCGATCGAGTCCGATGAAGGAGTAGCGACCGGTCGATTCGCCGAGGGCCGCGCTCTCGAGTAAGAAGATCGCCCGCGATCCGAATCGCTGATAGAGCGAGACCGGCGTTTCGCGATCGAGCTGGAGGGTCTCGGCGAGCGGCACGACGTTGAAGCCTTGATCGGTGAGTGCCAGGAACGACGAGAGGTCAATCGGCTCCATCGACGAATGTTAGTGAGTGCCTCGACCTACAATTTCTCAATGGCCGCGCCGTCGATCCTCGTCATCGACAACTACGACTCGTTCGTCTACAACCTCGTCCAGTTCATGTCCGAACTGGGAGCCGAGGTCGAGGTACGTCGCAACGATGAGGTGAGCGGCGCGCAGGTCGTGGAGATGGCGCCCGACGGTGTGCTGGTCTCACCGGGTCCCGGACATCCCCGCGACGCGGGCAACTGCGTCGAGATAATCCGTGCGTGCGCCGATGAGGGCATTCCGATGCTGGGCGTGTGCCTCGGGCACCAGGCCCTCGGCGAGGCATTTGGCGCGACGATCGACCGCGCGCCCGAACTGCTGCACGGCCGTTCGAGCGTCGTCGAGCACGAGGACGTCGGCGTGTTCGAGGGCGTGAGCAACCCCCTGGTCGTCGGTCGCTACCACTCCCTCGTCGTGCAACACGACGGACTTTCACCGGAGTTCAACGTGACGGCGCGTTCACACGGACTCATCATGGGCATTCGTCACACGACGTTGCCCCTCGAGGGCGTGCAGTTCCATCCCGAATCGGTCCTGACCCAAGACGGGTACCGCATGTTGGCCAACTGGCTCCACGAGTGCGGCTCGGCGGACGCACGAGAGAAAGCGGTGTCGCTCTCGGCGCGGATGGACATCGTGCGCGCCGCGCTCCCGCAGCCCGCGCACTGAACGTCGTCGTTACTCGACGATGGGCGCCTGAAGACCGGTCTGGGGATTGTTCCTGATGCGGTGTCTCGACGCTTGGACGAAGATGATGAACGCCGACGGGAGCATGACGAAACTCGGTATGGCGAGTGGTGGCTGGTGGATGAGGAATCCGTAGACGAGCCATCCGAGTGAGGTGAGGCACGCGAGGGACCAACTGATGAGCGACACGCCGCTCAGGTCCTTGGGTCGGATCACGAGGGCGAGTTGCGGCAGGTAGATGAAGATCGAGCTGCCGACCGAGATCGTTGCGAGCACCCAGCGCAGGTCGTGGAACGATCCGGCGAACGTGGCGAGGACCGTGACCACGGTGAAGATGAGTAACCCCACGACGGCTCGCCTCATCTTTTCCTGACTCTTCGCGGCCAGGAACATGACGGCGAAGGAGACGATGAAGGCCGGGACGTTGGCGACGAGCTCGGCCGTCACGTGGAAGATGAGCCCGTAGCAGAACCAGATCTCGCCGAGAAACGTCGAGAGTATCCAGGTATCCAGCGAGACGCCCTTGGCCCCGGTCGTGCGGATCCGGTTGCCCTGGGCCAGGCACTGCAGGATCGTCAACGTCGGCGCGATGATCCCAAAGGTGCGAGTGAGTGTTGACGCGGCGGCGATCATTGCAGTGCTTCTCTTCTCGGTGGCACTCGCAGTGAACTACTCATCGCACGAGTGGTGCGACCGGAATTCTATCGGTCGTCAAAAACGTCAAGTGATTCGTGCGCCCACGCCGAAGCGAGTTTCACGGATCTCGCCGTCGACGAACTCGACCTTGTAGGCCGCCGGGCCCGTCGTCGGGTCGACCGGCGCGTCCGAGACGACCGTCGTCACCTCGGTACCCTCGTACCACGTGCCGACGGTGTTGTCGGTCGCGTAGGCGAGCGGCGAGAGCACGCCCTCACTCATCAGTTTGTGCAGCAGCGGGCGACGCTGCGCCTCGGCGTCGTAGTGGACACCGTTCGCGTACGGCAAGAGGCCGAGTCCGTTGGTCACCGGTCGGAGGATCTGACCGAAGGAGTCGGTTGTACCGCCCAGGTGCCAGCACAGGCTGCCCGCCGACACGCCGCCGAGGATGACGCCGCGTTCCCAGGCGCTGCGCATCGCCTCGTCGACGCCGTGCAGTCGCCACAGCGCCAACAGGTTCGCGACCGAACCGCCACCGACCCACACCAGGTCGCTGCCGCAGAGACGTTCTTCGGGATCGGCCGACGGCTGCGGGAAGACCTTGAACTCCGTGACGTCGCAGCCGGCCGCGTTGAACGCCTCGTAGGAGATCGCGTAGTACGTGAGGTTGTCGCCCATGGCGGTATTCACAAGACAGACGCGCGGACGGACCTTGTCGGTCAAGGCGAGGGCGTCGAGGAGCATCGTGCCAAGTCGCCCCGACATCTGCACCGGACCCTCGACGAAGCCACCGGACGTGGCCAGGATTCGTGGCGTTTTCATCCCACCTTTCTAACCGACGCTCGAAGTACCGCCGACGTGGCGGGCGTTACTGTGGGGTAGCCGAACGTCAGTCGAGATCCGAGGAGTGCGATGGCCACGAGCGAAGCCCACATCGATGAACTGATCGACGACCTGGTGACGTCGTTCCCGCCGACGTCGACCGAGCCGGTGAAGTTCCTCGGCGAGCAGTACGACCGGGGACTCGCGTGGGTGCACTTCCCGGTCGGTGAGGGCGGCCTCGCGGGCTCGCCGGCCGATCAGCTGTACGCGATGCGCAAGATCTCCAAGGCCGGCGCGCCGTCGGCCATCGGTCGCAACGTCATCGGCTACGGCATGGTCGCGCCGACGGTCGTCACGCACGGCACTACCGAACAGAAGCGTCGCTTCCTGCGACCCCTCTTCACGGGCCAGGAGATCTGGTGCCAACTGTTCTCCGAACCGGGCGCCGGATCTGACGTCGCGGGTCTCGCGTGTCGCGCGGTCAAGGACGGCGACGAGTGGATCTTGAACGGTCAGAAGGTGTGGACGACGTTGGCCCACGAGTCGGCGTTCGGTCTGATCCTCGCGCGAACGAATCCCGACGTCCCCAAGCACCGCGGCATCACGGCCTTCCTCGTCGACATGCGCGCGCCGGGCGTGGAGGTGCGTCCGCTCTTTCAGGCAACGGGTGAGGCGGAGTTCAACGAGTGCTTCTTCGTGGACGCGCGCGTACCCGACGGCCAGCGTCTCGGTGGCGTCGGCGAGGGCTGGGGCGTGTCGATCACGACACTGATGAACGAGCGGGTCTCGATCGGCGGGACGGTGCCGCCCCGCGGTTCCGGACTCATCGGCGAAGCGGTGAAGATCTGGAAGCAGCACTGGAGCGGCCGTGACGACGCGCACGCGATGGCCGTGCGGGGCGAACTCATGCAGTCCTGGGTGCGTAACGAAGTGGGCCGTCTCACGAACTGGCGCGCGAGCGATCTGCGCAAGGCCGGGACGCCGGGTCCGGAGGGCTCGGTCGCCAAGTTGGCCTTCGCCGAAGAGAACCAGAAGACCAGTGAACTCTGTGTCGACTTGATGGGCACCAGCGGCATGCTCTACGGCTCGAACTACCCGCAGATTCGACCGACGGAGTCGGCGATGACCGGCGGCGACATGCGTAAGGCCTTCATCCGGATGCGCGCCAACTCCATCGAGGGCGGGACGAGCGAAGTGATGCGCAACATCATCGGCGAACGCGTGCTCGGTCTACCCGGTGAACCGCGCAACGACAAGGACGTCTCGTGGAAGGACGTACCGAGAAGTTAGTTCGTGGTCAGTCGAAGGACGGTTCGTCGATTCGTGATCGCTTGATCTCGTAGAAGCCGGGCGTGCTCGCGACCATCATGACCCCGTCGAAGAGTCGTCCCGCGTCCTCACCTTTGGGTGCTGGTGTCACGACGGGACCGAAGAAGGCGATCTGGTCGACGTGGATGACGGGCGTGCCGACGTCGTAGCCGACCGGGTCCATGCCCTCGGCGTGACTGACGCGAAGTCGCGCGTCGAAGTCCGTCGACACGGCCGCGCCGGCGAGATCGGCCTCGAGTCCGACGTCGGCGAGTGACTTCGCGATCACTTCGTTCCAGTCCCGCTCCTGTCGAACGTGTCGTCGCGTGCCCATCGCCGAATAGAGCGGTTCGACGACGTCGTTGCCGTGGCGCTCTTCGGCGGCGATCAGGACACGCACAGGGTGATACGCCGTCTGCAACCACTCGGTGTACTCGGGGGAGAGCTCGCGGTTCTCGTTCAAGACGGCCAGACTCATCACGTGGAATTTCACGTCGAGATCGCGCACCGCCGCCGCCTCGAGTAGCCACCGTGACGTAATCCACGCCCACGGGCAGGCCGGATCGACCCAAAGGTCTACGCGTTGACTCATGACGTCCTCCTACTGTTTGGCGTACTCACTCAACACGGTAATGACCGCGTTCGTGACGCCGACCGTCATCGGGAGGTCCAGGAACTCGTCGATGGCGTGCGCGTTGGACTGTGGACCCATGACCCCGGTCGCTACGAACTGAACCTTGGGATATCGCTTTCCCAACGAGGCGAGGAACGGGATCGATCCTCCCTCACCGGTGAATCCCGGCGCCCGGCCGTAGGCGTCTTTGGAGGCGACGTCGAGGGCGTTCACGAGCCACGGCTCCAGCGCCGGCGTGTGCCAGCCGCTACCGATCTCCCAGTTCGCCAACGTGACCCGAGCCGACGAGGGAACGTTCGTGGTCAACACGGGGATCAGCGCGTCGCGCGCCGTCTCGGCGTCCACACTGGGCGGCAAGCGAAAAGAGAGTTTCGCGGTCGTCGACGGCCGAAGGACGTTGCCCGCGATCTCGGGCGCGGGCGCGCCGCCGAGGCCGATTATCGAGAGCGTCGGGTACCACGTGCGACGAAGGATCCGTTCTTCGGCGCTGGTACCCATGAACTCCACGCCTTCGAGGATCGGCAGTTCGCGCGCAATGATGTCACCGAACTCAGCGGCGAGGTCGTTCGCCGCCTGCACTTCGACCTCGGGAATCTTCACGTTCATTTCGGCTACGAGGACCTCACCGGTGGTGGCGTCCTCGACGCGGTCGAGCAGTTCACGAAGGATGCGAAACGACGACGGGACCACGCCGCTCGCCGAACCGCTGTGCTGCCCTTCGGAGAGCACCTGGATCTCGAGGTCGACGTTCACGACCCCGCGCAGCGACGTGGTGACCCAGAGTCGGTCGTAGGTGAGGGCGCCGGAGTCGAGGCAGATCATGAGTTCGACGTTGCCGAGGTGGTCCTTGAGATGATCGAGGTAGGCCTCGAGGTCCGGGCTGCCGCTCTCCTCGCTGGCCTCGATCAACACCACGCAGCGGCTGTGGGGAATGTTCTGCGCCTCCATCGCTTCAACGGCGAGCAGGGCCGAGAAGGTGGAGTAGCCGTCGTCGCCGACACCGCGTGCGAATAGGCGGTCGCCGCGCCGCACCGGGTCGTAGGGACCGAGCCCGTCGGACCAGTTGCCGAGCGGTGGTTGCTTGTCGAGGTGTCCGTACAGCACCGCGGTGCCGTCGCCCGGTGCCGTGGCTTCGATCGTGACGACGAGGATCGGCGTGCGGTCGTCGAGTCGCTGGATCTCGACGTCAAAGTTCGCCAGTGTGCGCGCGAGCGCCCAGTCCGAGAGGAGCTCAATTGCGCGGTCGATATGACCGTTGCGCACCCATTCCGTGTCAAAGCCCGGCGAAAGGCACGGGATCGTCGCGAAGCTCGTCAGTGTCTCGAGGGCGTCACGTTCGAAGTCGTGGAGTGTCAGTACTGGCATGCAGCGAGGCTACTTGGAGGCCTTGGCCCAGCGAACCGCTTCCCAGCAGTACCAGGCGACCGACGTGCGCGCTCCGGCGAAGCGTTCGCCAGCGACCAGCAGATCCTTCTCGCCAATCGTCTCGTCGAGTCCGTGCAGGAGGGACCAGCCGACGCGCACGCCGTAATCGCCGATCGGCCAGACGTCCGGTCGCGACATCGTGCTGATGAGGTACATCTGCGCGGTCCACGGCCCGATCCCACGCACCGACGCCACGTCACCCACGATCTCGTCGTCGCTCATACGGCCGTGACGCGAGAGGTTGACGCGGCTGTCGCGAACGTCGTGCGCCAGGTCGACCATCGCCTGGGCCTTCGTCCGATTCAGTCCAGCGCCACGTAGCTTCTCCGGTCCGGTCGCGATGATCGTGTGGACGTTGACGACGCCGCCGCAGGCGTCGACGACCCGTCCGTGAATCGTCGTCGCGGCACTCGTCGCCAAGAGTTGATGCGTGATCGAGCGCACCAGCGACGGGAATCTCGCGTCCACGGCCGCGGCGCGTCGACGCAGCGGTGGGGGACCGGCGAGCGCGATGATCGGTTTGAAGGCGCGGTCGCGTTTGGCGATGAAGGCCGCCACCTCGTCGGGCCTTTGATTGGGCACGAGCGAACCTTACTGAGGGGGTGTCGTACCCAGGTAGACACCATCGGGCACGTTGACCGCATGACGAACGACGTCGATGATGAGCGCGTGGATCGCGCGCACCGGCGCCGCGGGGAAGCCGAAGCGGCGCGTCGCCAACAACACGCGGCGTTGCGCGATCTTGTCGATATGACGCGCCACGAAGTTCTCCCGTAGGTGACGCGAGAGCATCGTGGCGGGAAGGATCGAGGGTCCGTACCCGTCGAAGGTGAGCGACGCGATGGTCCTCAGGCCGTCGAGTTCGATCACTGGCTTCAGTTCGACACCTTCGAGACGGCTGGCCTCGTCGATCTCGCGTCGAATCGGCGTGCCGCGAAAGGGCAGCAGTATGTCGAAGCGCGCCAGCGTAGCGAACGTGAGTGGTTCGGGCATTGCCGCGAGGGGGTGATCCCGGGCGACGATCACGACGAGGTCTTCGCTGAAGATGTCGACGCTGCTGAGTTCCGGGGCCGTGATCGGCCAGGCGAGGACGGCGAGGTCGAGCTGGCCCTTCACCAACTGCGGTTCGATCACCGAGTTCGTGCCCTCCACGATGTGTAGTTCGACGTGGGGGTAGCTCTCCTTCAAGGCCTCGAGCAAGAGCGGCACGATCCAGCGACCGGCCGACCCGATCATGCCGAGGACGACCTGGCCGTGGATCTCCGAGTTCAGTTCCGAGACGTCCGACGCGATTCCTCGCAACTCGCCCAGAATCCGTCGAGCTCGATCGACCACGATCTCGCCCGATTCGGTCAAGAGACCGTTGGAGCGGTTCACCAGTTCGGTGCCGAGTTCACGCTCCAAGTGCGCGATGCGATTCGAAACATTCGACTGCACCGTGCCGAGGACTTCGGCGGCGCCGGAGAAGGAGCCGTGGTCCGCGATCCCGATGAGGGCCTCGAGTTGTCGTATCTCCACGTATCGACTCTACAGATGAGAACTATCTGTTGCATGCTGTTGTGTGATAGATACGCGGACGGCATACTTGGTCTCAGCCTGCTTCTTTATTTCCCCCCAGATGAAGAAGCACTGGTTTTGCAGAAGGGCCAACCACCCCCCGGTTGGCCCTTTTGTGTTTCCCGGACACCTAGCGTTACGGCCATGGATAAAACCCCTTCCGTGCGACAACGCGTCGCGGCCGGCGCCGTGCGAACGGTGAATCGGCTCTCGCGTCTCAGCGGACGGGGATCCGGGACGGTCGCCGGAGGCCGCGTCGGCATGCGAATCGCACCGGATCTGGGCTCGTCGTTGTCGCGGGGCCGAACGGTCGTGCTTGTCAGCGGGACGAACGGTAAGACGACCACCACGTCGATGATCGTGGCCGGGTGGGGCGCTCCGGTCACCACGAACGAGTCCGGCGCCAACATGCCCGCTGGACACGTCGCGGCGTTGGCCGAGTCACGAAGCGACCACGTGGCACTCGAAGTCGACGAGGCGTGGCTCGCGCACACGATCACCACGACGCGACCACGCGTCGTGGCGCTCTTGAACCTCTCGCGTGACCAGATGGACCGCGCCAACGAAGTCCGTCACCTGGCCGAGCGGTGGCGCACGGCCCTCGAGAAGTGCGACGACGAGCTCATCGTCGTCGCGAACGCCAACGATCCGCTCGTCGTCTACGCCGCCGAGGTCCACGCGAACGTCGCGTGGGTTGACGTCCCGACGTCGTGGCTCGCTGACTCACTGTCGTGTCCCCACTGCACGCTCGCCATTAGTCACGTCGGCAACGCGTGGCACTGCGCCTGCGGCTTCGCGAAACCGGTGACGATCTCGACGACACTCGGTGACGACCTCGTCATCGACGACCAGGAGGTCGATTTGCGTCTGTCGATGCCCGGTGAGTTCAACCGCGCGAACGCGGCCATGGCGTTGACCGCACTGCGCCGACTCGGCGTCGATCTCGAAGGAGCGACGCGGCGTGTGAACGCCATCCATAGCGTGGTCGGTCGTTTCAGCGTGCGACGTTGGAACGGGCACACGTTGCGACTGTTGTTGGCCAAGAACCCCTCGGGCTTCGCCGCGATGATGGCGACCCTGCCGCACGACGCGTCGGACGTGTGGGTGGCGATCAACGCGCGCGTCGCGGACGGACATGATCCGTCGTGGCTCTACGACGCGCCCTTCGAGATGCTCCGTGGTCACCGGGTCTTCTGCTTCGGTGAGCGCCGACTCGACCTCGCGACGCGCCTCGACTACGCAGAGGTGGAGTACGTGGTCGTCGATGATGACGCCTCGTTGCCCCCGTCGAAGGAGACAGTCTCGTTGCTCGCCAACTACACGGCCTTCAGCGAGTGGCTCGAGCGGTCCGAACCGTGACGACGATCTGCATCCTCTACCCGGACCTTCTGGGCACCTACGGCGACGGCGGCAACGGACTGGCCATAGCGCAACGTGCGCGCCGACGGCGCGTCGACGTCGACCTGGTCAGTGTCGGTCTCGGTGACGAGGTCCCCGACGCGTCGCTCTACCTGCTCGGTGGGGGGGAGGACGGACCGCAACGTCTGGCCGCGGATCTCCTGCGAACGTCATCGTTCGCGAGCCGCGTGCGTGACGGCGCCAACGTGCTCGCGGTCTGCGCCGGACTGCAGATTCTCGGTGCGACGTTCTGCGTCGAAGGTGACGACGAGTTCGAGGGACTCGGTCTCGTCGACGTGGTCACCGGTCGCGGTGAGCGCCGTTCGGTCGGCGAGCTCGCGACGCGCGTCGGCGGTCAACTGCTCGTCGGCTTTGAGAACCACGGCGGACGCACCACGTTGCACGGCGCGGTCACGCCGCTCGGGACCGTCGTCAAGGGACGGGGCAATGACGGCACGCTTGACGGCTACCGCACCACGAACATCTGGGCCACGTACGCCCACGGCCCGGTGCTCGCGATGAATCCGTGGTTCTGCGACGAGATCCTGGCCACGGTCCTCGGTGCCGAACTCGAGCCGCTCCCGACGATCGCTGACGCGCTCTACGCGGAGCGTTGCCGCGCGCTGGCCTAAAGACCCTCGGCGGGCTTGACGCCGTAGCTAAGGTCGCCACTCACTTCGCGACCAAGTTGCTCAACGGCGTCGACGATCCGGTTGTTGAACCTTCGGATGTTCTCGCCCTCCTCGACGAACATGGCGTCGCCGAAGGCGACGATCACGTGATGACGATGTTGGTCGGGCGCCGTGACGAACTTGGCGGCCTTCGCGTACTTGGGACCCTGGAGCCAGCCAGAGTCGTGGATGTACATCGGGATCACGGTCTTCATCGAACGCTCGGCCAGGTAGGCGGCGCCGCCCTTGAACTCGTGCAGTTCGCCGTCGGGTGATCGGCCGCCCTCCGGATAGATCAAGAGATTCCAGTCGGCCTCGACGAGATCGAAGGCGATCTGCGCACTCCGGCGATTCACCTTGTGACGGTCGATCGGGATCGCGTTGAAGACCAGGACCGTTCGAAAGGCCCGACCCGACTCCATGAAGAAGTTGTCCATGGCCGCGGCGACGACGAGTCGACGACGGATCGAACCGGGCAGCGCCGCGATCACTAGCGGCGTGTCCATGTTGCTCGTGTGATTCGCGACGAAGATGAACGGACCGTCACCTTGAATCTTCTCCAACCCGCGCACGTCCAGTGTCGAGAGGTAGCGGGTGTAGGGCACGAGGAACGTCGAGTGGATCAGGTTGCGGACGACTCGAATACCGGGGGAGCGCCCCCATTTTGTCGGATAATCAAGACCGATTTTCGACACGGGTCAACGCTTGCGCGGTTTCTGTTTCGGGGTGTAGCGCTTGGACGCCGACGGCGGTGCGACGGGTCCCGGTGCCGGCGTCGGTGCCGGCGAAGTTGAGGACTTCGGTGTGGGGTCGCGGCCCTCTTTCCTGGCCAGGGACATCTCCCGAGCGACCTTGTTGGAACCGGACCACGACGCGTTGCCGTAGCGCTGGAGGCGAAAGGCACGAACGATCAGCCACGCGCCTAAGAAGACGAAGACGACGCCCGCGATCCCGAGGCCGATGCCCAAGAAACAGGCGAAACAGGCGACGCCCGCCCTCTTGCGCCGCAGCGCGAAGACGAGGATCAGTAGCGCGATGACGAAGATGAAGAGAAATCGAGTAGCCCAGTAGCTGCTGCTCGCTCGCAAGATGTGTTCACAGAAGGCGCCGACGTGTTTTGGATACGTGGCGGGGCACGCCTTACCCTTCACGTACTTCTGCGTCGTCGTGACGGGGGACTTCTTGATCCAGGCCACCAATGAGATCAGGGAGATGAGGACCGCGACGCCGACGCCGATGAGGCTGACTTTTCGTTCGATGTCGTCCATGCCGAACACGACTTCGCGTGAAACCATCGACGGCTTACGGCCCTGGCGTTGGTACCGAGAGCGTTTCCGGGTCGGTTCAACGTTGTCTGGCACAGACGAAGGCTACAACGAAGAAGAAAACTCGGCGATTACTCCGCGAAGTAGGATTGCGTTCCCGGGCGCTTAGCTCAGTTGGTTAGAGCGCAGCCTTCACACGGCTGAGGTCGAGGGTTCGAGTCCCCCAGCGCCCACCATTTCGAAACGCGGTGTTTGTGAAAGTTCGGGACCTCTGTCTCACTTTGACTCCGGGACGTGTGTCTCACTTTGCGGCCCGGCTTCGATTCGTCTGTCCCGGTGGCTCCGGGACGTGTGTCTCACTGCTCCCACCTTTTTGACACGCTGTCACTCGGGTTCTGGACGTGCGTCCAGTGTTCGAGGAGGCGGCAATGTTGATCGAGTTATCCATGGTTGAGCAGCGCTATTTGGCGGTGCGCGAAGCACTCGATTCCGGCGCGACAATCGTCCAGGTCGCCGCGCAATACGGCGTCGATCGACGGACACTGCACCGATGGCTCACCCGCTACGCCAGCGGCGGCCTCGAGGCGCTGGCCGATCGTTCCTCTCGACCGGACACCAGTCCGACTCAGATGGACCCGAGGATCGAAGCACGACTGGTGATGATGCGCCGTCAACACAGCGGCTGGGGACCACGCACCCTGCGCACGAAGTTGGTGAACGAGTTCGGGGAACGCGCGCCGAGCAGGTCAGCGGTCTATCGCGCGCTCGTGCGCCACCAGCTCATCGTGCCGGCACCGCGCCGGCGCCGAGTCCAGGACTACAAGCGTTTTGAGCGCACCCGGTCGATGGAGATGTGGCAGATGGACGTGGTGGGACGGATCTATCTCACGGACGGCACGTCGATCAGTTGCGTGACCGGCATCGATGACCACAGCCGCTACTGCGTGAGTGCCCAGTTGGTCGCGCGCGCCACGGCGCGCCCGGTCTGTGACGCACTCCTGCTCGCCCTCCAGCGTTACGGTCCGCCGCAGGAGATCTTGACGGACAATGGTCGGGTCTTCACCGGCAAGCACCAAACCAAGCCCGCCACCGTGCTCTTTGACCGGATCTGTCTCAACAATGGCATCAAGCACCGACTGACCGCGCCCTATCATCCGACCACGACCGGCAAGGTCGAACGACTGCATCGCACGATGCGCGACGAGTTCTTCAACGACGCGCGTTACGACACCATCGAAGAGACCCAGGCGGCCCTGGACGCGTGGGTCGTGACCTACAACACGCAGCGCGAGCATCAGTCCCTGGGCGACACCGTGCCACTGCGTCGCTTCGAGCTCGCCCGGCGTGACGACGTCGACATCGTCGACGGCGATATCGAAACCGAACCGGTCGTCGCGACGCGCAAGTCCCTCACCCGCGTGGTCGACGACAAGGGCCGGGTGACCGTGTTGAACTTCCGCTACCACGTCGGGCGGGTCTACAGCGGCGAACGGGTCCAGGTCACCAGCGACGACGGACTGCTCTACGTGCACCACCGCGAAGTGTTGATCGCCACCCACGCGCGCCGCCACCTCGTGGACCACGACGTCGCCTTCTTGGCCCAACCGCGGGCCAAGGCTCCCACCAAAGGCGACGAGGTGATCCGCAAGGTCGATCCCACCGGCGCGGTCAGTTTCGCCGGCTCCAACTACCGCGTCGGCAACGGCTATCGCGGACGTCTTGCGGGAGTGCGAATCGTGGGCGACACCGTGCAAATCACCGTCGATGGCGTGCTCATCCGCACGCACCAATCTCGCCACGACAAGTCCAAAGAGTTCAGTGCGCTGGCTCAACCACACGGCAGAAAAAGGAGGAAAGATGTCGCATAGGTCCCGGAGCCATACTGTGACACGGGTGGTGAGTCTTTACACGAAACGCGGTGTTGGCGCTACGTGCCGCTGCGAAGTGTCGTGGCGTACTTGCTCCACGCACGTTTGCCAACCAAGTGATACAGCACTTTGACGGGTGGTGGCACGTTGGACAACATGTAGGTGCGATCGGCCGCGTTCAGCGGCTCCAGGATCATGCCGAAGGCCACCATCCTCTTGTTGGCGGGTATCGACGCGATGCCGTGTTTGGCAAGACTGTCCCACTCCTTTTGCGTCACCGTCACCGCGGCGAGCGGGACGATCTCGCGCTCCTCGTTGTCGAGGTGAGGCAACAGGGCGGCGTTTACGTCATCGAGGGAGGCGGCCAAGGCTTCGCCCGTTTCGGATGACGGGCTCGTCCGCCATTTCTGGCTGGCCGTCTGTGCCGCGTCGATCTTGCCCTTGACCTCGACGTGTTCGTGGTCGATCTGCTCGGTTCGGGCCGCGTGATCCGGTACTCGCTGCTCGAGCAGGGGATAGAGGATCACGTCCTCGCCTTCGTGGTGGTGATGGAGCATCGTCAATCCGAAGTCGACGTGATCCGCGAGGAACGTGACGCGTCCGCGGGACGGGGTCGGATTGGCGCGAACGAGTTTGGCCGCCTCTTCGTAGGCTCGTCGGAACGTCTGGTGGATGATCGCCATATCGCGCACTTCAATAGGGTTGGTCGCAGACACGCTGTCTCCCTTGCTGGACTTACAATTTGCGGAACTGGGCCGACGATAACGCACTTTCCACGATCTCGCCGTGGAAGAAGGGCCGGTCCGACGATTCGGAAGAGTCGCACGCCCACGCTATGAAGTAGTGAGAGTTCGGCGTCGACACGTTGGCGACCGGTGGTCAGGAGAGGGGATGGCACGGTGAAGACCGTCTTCAAGGTCCGTGCACTGCTCGCGCTGCTCACGTCGGTGGCGATACTGGTGCCGTTGACAAACGCGGGCGCGGCCACCCCGTCCTCACCGGTCGTGAACGTCTGGACGGAACCGGCCGACGGCTACGGCTTCCTCGACGCGGCGATCCTCTCGGCGCGCCACAGCATCGACATGTCGATGTACGAATTATCGGACTCGACGATCGAACACGATCTGATCGCCCGGGCCAACGCCGGCGTCGACGTCCGGGTCCTGTTGGACGCGGACTACGACGGCACGCACGAGAACGCCGCCGCCTACGCACTCCTTCGCGCGGGCAAGGTCCACGTGGCGTGGGCGCCGTCGGATCAGATCTTTCACGCCAAGTACGTGGTCGTCGACGCGCGGATCGCCTACGTCGGCACCGGCAACCTGCAGTCGTACTACTACTCGTCCACGAGAGACTTCTGGGTGCAGGACGAAAGGCTGGCGGACGTCGCCGCGATCAGCGCCACCTTCAACTCGGACTTCGCACATACTTCAACGACCGTGAACGCCGGTGGACTCGTGTGGAGTCCCGGTTCGACGTCGGCGCTCGTCGGACTCATTACCTCGGCGGAGCATTCGTTGCTCATCGAGAACGAAGAGATGGATTCCAGCGCCGTCGAGATGGCACTTTCGTCGGCGGCGCGTCGGGGTGTCTCGGTGAAGGTCGTCATGACGGAATCCTCGTCGTGGACGTCAGCGCTCGAGGACCTGGCGCGCGCCGGTGTCCACGTTCGGGTGTTGAGTGCATCACAGCTCTACATTCACGCCAAGGTCATCTGCGTCGACTGTGTCGCGGGCGTCGGGACGGTGTTCATCGGGAGTGAGAACTTCTCCATCTCCTCACTCTCGTACAATCGCGAACTCGGCGTTATAACGACAACACCGAAAGCCGTGCGCGCGGTCGACACCGCCGTGAACCGTGATTACGCCGTCGGGACCGCAGTCACCGCGTTGGTGACGCCACCGACGCCGGGAACCTCGTCGATCACGATCACGTCCTTCGAGAGCTCGATTGAACCGGGCGACGAAGACACGCTGAGAATTCATTCACCTCGGGCCAACGATTCGTGCGATCTCGTCGTTACCCTGCCGAGCGGCTACACCAGCGAGTCACGCGGACTCGGGACGACGCGAGCCGACGCTGATGGCAACGCCACCTGGACGTGGGAGATAGGAACAAGCACCGATCCCGGCACGGCGCACGCCAGAATCACGTGCGCCGCCGGCAGCGTGCAGCGGAACTTCCAGATTCGTTAAGACCGTCAGGCGGCAGTGTGAATCGGATTGGAGTTCGAGCCCAACTCCTTCGGCGCGCGGATCACGAGCGCCGAGATCAGTAGTCCGGCCAAGGCGATATAGGCACCGACTTGGAATGCCGTGGTGTAGCCGTGGGTCGTAGCGATGTTCGCGGCCTGGTGTGAGACGAGACCGTGGGACGCGCGCGCGAAACTGTCGAACTTCGATTTGAACGCGTCAATGGAGATCGTCGAGAGGATCGCCAGGCCGAGCGCCCCGCCGACCTGCTGGGTGGTGTTGAGCAGGGCCGATGCGAGACCGGCTTCGTTAGGTGCCACGCCGGAGACCGCCGTCAACGTCAACGGGACAAAGGACAGACCCATGCCGAGTGACACAATGAGCAGCGGCACCAAGATGGTGGAGTAATTGCTGTGGATCGTCAGTCGCGTCAGCAGTTCGATGCCGACGACCGCGGCCGCGGGACCGACCAGGAGTGGCACGCGAATGCCGATGCGACCAATGAGTCGTGAGGCGGCCACGGCGGCGACGATGATGCCGAGCGTCATGGGCAAGAAGCCGACGCCCGTCTTCAAGGCGCTCCAGCCCAACACGTTCTGCAAGAACTGGGTGAGGAAGAAGAACATGGAGAACATCGCGGTACCGATGCAGAGCATCATGGCGTAGACGCCCGAACGGTTCCGGTTGGCGAAGATGCGCAACGGCATCAGTGCTTCGGATGTGCGGGTCTCGATCAGCACGAAGGCGATCAGCAAGAAGGCCGCGATGAACAGTGACACGAGCGTGCTCGTCGCGGTCCAGCTGTGGCCCGCGACGTTAGAGAGTCCGTAGACCAGGGCGAGCATGCCCCCGGTGGCGCTGAGCGCGCCGGGCACGTCCAACTTGCCCGACGTCGTGGAGGACTCATTGAGGGCGCGCGGCGCGAGGAAGAGAATCACTGCCGCGATCGGCACATTGACGAAGAAGATCCAACGCCACGACACCAAGTCCACGAGGAGTCCGCCGAGGAGTAGTCCGAAGGCACCGCCGGCACCGGCCATGGCGGCGTAGACGCCCATCGCGCGGTTGCGCTGCGGACCCTCTGGAAAGTTCGTCGCGATGAGCGACAATGCGGTCGGTGCGGCGATGGCGCCCCCGACACCCTGGCACGCGCGAGTGATGATCAGCCAGATGTCGGTCGTCGCGAACCCACCGAGCAGTGAAGAGACCGCGAAGATCGCGATGCCGATCATGAACATCCGACGCTTGCCGAAGAGGTCACCGGTGCGACCGCCGAAGAGCAGCAGCCCGCCGAACGTGAGTGAGTACGCCGTAATCAGCCACTCGAGGTTGTTCACCGAAAAGTGCAGGGCGCGGTGAATTGTGGGTAGGGCCACATTCACGATGGTGGCGTCGAGGACGATCATGAGTTGGGCACCCGCGATGACCGCGAGGGCCAGGCCGAGGTGCTTTCCTTCGGTGTTGCTGCCGGTGAGCTCCGGCGCTTCGGTGATGGACATGGTGTGTTCCTTGAGGGTTAGGAGTTTTGGGTCTTCGTTGCTGCGGTGGCGAGCGGAATGATCACGTCGTTGATGACGTGCTCGGTGAAATCGGTATCGGGTAGCTCGCCGCTAATCAACACTTGTTGAATCATCAATGCGGGAAAGAGTGAGACGAGCAGTTCGAGATTGCGTTCCGGCGACACCTCGCCTCGAGCGACCGCTCGTTCGAAGATCGCGCGGATGACGTTGGAACGTGGCTCGATCAGTCGTTCGCGTACGGTATCGCGAAGTTCGGCGTCGTGGGCCAGCGCCGTGATGAGGCCCAACATGATCTGGGCATTGAACTGACTCTCTTCGCTACAGGAACTGTGACTCAACATGCCCAGATCACCCTCGAGGGAGCCGGTGTCCGGTTCGATCATCGTTCCCTTTGAGCAGTTGAGGGCATCCACCACGAGGGCCGCCTTGCCCGGCCACCGGCGATAGATCGTGGCCTTACTGGCGTGCGCGCGCGCCGCGACCGCGTCCATCGTCAAGCGGTCGTAGCCAATCTCGGACAACAGATCCAACGCGGCGGTGCGAATCGCTTCGTCGCGGCTCGCATCAAGGGGATGACCGTGATGCCGGACACCGTGGCCACCCTGGAGCGCCAAACGTCGATCTACGACTTCGGACTGATCCATCAGGGCTCCTTTCAGCGTCTTAAGTGTACAGTACTGTATCGTACACCTAAATGCAAGAGCTCAATCACCAATGAATTAGGAGCTCTTCGTACGAAGAGCGGTCCTCGCTCACGCCGATCTCGGCCTGATGACGGAGTTTTTCGGGTGTCCGAAATTCCTGGCTCGATGCGACCGCAGCCGGAACCATTTCTTCAGGGATCTCACAGATGGAGCCGGCGCGTCATATGTGTAATACTTTAATTATCTAGCCTCCTAGTGAAAGTAGATTCCGTGATCGAGTTCCGACTGAACGGCAATTCCGGAGTATCGCCGTACCAGCAAATCGTGCAACAAGTGAAGAGCGCGTTGCGACTCGGACGGCTCCGTATCGGCGACCAGTTGCCGACCGTGAAAGAAGTCGTCGGCAAGATCGCCATCAATCCGAACACCGTATTGAAGGCCTACCGTGAACTCGAACACGACGGTCTCGTGGCGGCGCGACCAGGTATCGGCACATTCGTAGTGAGCTCGTACGACGAAACGACCTACGCCGCGCAGCGACCGCTGCGACGGTCCCTCGAAGTCTGGATAGAAAAGGCCCGTCGAGCCGGATTGGATGACGAAAGCATTGAAGCGCTCTTCGTCGACACGTTTCTCTTTTCGCCGAAGGAGCTAGTCCGATGAGTACCGCGCTCTCCGCCACCGATCTCGGGAAGCGATTCGGCGGGAAGTGGGCCCTGAGCAACTGCACGTTAGACATCCCGCTGGGCCGCGTCGTCGGCCTCGTGGGTCCCAACGGCGCCGGCAAGACCACGCTGCTTCACTTGGCCGTCGGACTGCTCACTCCGAGCAGCGGATCGATCTCAGTGATCGACGAAAGGCCGGCCAGCAGCGCTGAGCAGCTCGCGAAGATCGGCTTCGTCGCACAAGACACCCCGGTCTACTCCGGACTTAGTATTGCCGCCCACTTGCAGATGGGTGCCGCGCTCAACTCCAACTGGGACATGCAACTCGCCGAACGACGCATCGACGACCTCGGTCTCGATCCCAAGCAGCACGCCGGTCGACTGTCGGGCGGACAACGCGCCCAGCTCGCCCTCACCTTGGCCATTGCCAAACGACCGTCCCTGCTCTTGCTGGACGAACCGGTCGCCAGTTTGGATCCGCTCGCCCGTCGCGAGTTCCTGGCGACCCTGATGGAGGTCGTGTCCGAGCACAACGTCAGTGTCGTGTTGAGCTCACACCTCGTCGCCGACCTCGAACGGGTGTGCGATTACCTCGTGGTGCTCGCGGCCTCGCGTGTGCAGGTGAACGGCGACATCGAAGAACTCTTGTCGACACACCATCGACTCGTGGGACCTCGGCGTGACCTCGACAACTTGCCCGACGGCGTACACGTCATCGAATCGAGCCACACAGATCGACAGACCACGGCCACCGTGCGGAGCGTCGACCCGATTCTCGACCCCGTGTGGAGCGTGGAGACGATGACGATGGAGGACTTGGTGTTGGCGTACATGGGACAGGCCGAAGAGCAACGCCGCGACCTCGTTCGTTCAAAGGGTGGTGCGCGATGATCCGATTCGCGTGGCGCCAATTCCGCTTCCAGGGCCTCATCGTCGCCGGTCTTTTAGCTGTCGTCGCCATTGCGTTGCTCATTTCCGGGCCCCACATCGCGCACCTTTACGGAGAGTTGAAGAACTGCAAGGCCAAGGACGACTGCAACTATCTGACCAACGCGATCGCGACGGCGGACAGCCGGACCTACAACTTCATGACGGCCCTCAGCGTGGCGCTTCCGGCATTGATCGGCATTTTCTGGGGCGCGCCGCTGATCGCGCGTGAACTCGAGACCGGCACCTACCGGCTGGCATGGTCCCAGGGCGTGACGAGGTCGAAGTGGATCGTGACCAAGTTGGCACTCGTGGGTGTCGCGAGCATGATTGCCGCGGGACTGATGAGCTGGATGTTGACGTGGTGGGCGAGTCCGATCGACACGCTCAACGCGAACCGGTTCGGGACGCAGATCTTCGACACGCACTACATCACGCCCATCGGGTATGCGGCGTTCGCGTTCGCGCTCGGCGTGACGGCCGGGGTGCTCTGGCGGCGCACATTACCGGCCATGGCGACGACGCTCGTCGTCTTCGTCGCGGCGCGCGTCACGTTCGCGGAGAAGCTCCGGCCGCACCTGATGTCACCGGAGCGACTCGTCACGAAGCTGACACAAAACAGTTCGTACGGCTTTGAAATGGGCCCCAACGGATTGCATTTCATCGACGGTTATACCAGTCGACCTAATGCCCTCGTGTTCGGTTCAGAGATGCTGAACGGGCACGGCGCCACGGTGACCTCGCAGTGGTTGGCGAAGAACTGTCCCCAGATGTTGATTCATGAACCGCCAGTGAATGGCAATAACAGCATCAGAATCAAAGGTCCGATGCCCAAGGCCTTTAGCGAATGCGTCGACAAGATCGCTGCGAACTTCCATCAAGTTCTGACGCTGCAGCCGGCCAGTCGCTTCTGGCCATTCCAGTGGATCGAGGGTTCGATATTCTTGGCCGCCGGCGTGGCGCTCTGCGCCTTCAGTTACTGGTGGATCCGTCGGCGCATCGCTTAACGCGTCGCGCTACCGGACTCGCCTAGAGCGCTCGCATCCGATTGTTACGTGCGTCGTGGGTGACCTCGGCCAGTCCGAGCCCTTCGAGAAGTGGCGGGAGGTACATACCGAATCGACCGCGATAGCCCTTCCGCAGCCCGTACCAACCGCCGACGGGGTTGGTGGAGGAGCGGCCCCATGCCTCGACGGAGCCCTCGGCCGCCGGCTTGTTCTCGTCCGCCGCGCCCAGAGGCACCCAGTCGCCTTGCGCGAGCAGCCACGCGTGTAAGTCCTCGATCGCGGACAGGTGATACTTCAGCGTCGTCGATCCGACGACGCAGACGAGGGCCGGGGGATCCGCGTCGGGGTCGCGGTACATCGAGTACTTCGACGAACCCGGCGGCGTCGTCAACTCCCAGGGATCGCTCTTCGTACCATCGGACATTGGACCTTCTCTTCGTCAGTGTGAGCGGCAATCACTTCTTGTTTCGAGTGCGCAACGTGTCGACGCCTTCGCCGGTGAGTGACGCGAAGGGCGGTCGCCCCACCATCGCCATCAAGATCGCCAGGGCCGGTCCTACGACGTCGGGACCGGTACCGTGGCTCCAGTCCGTGTCCGTCGCGCGCAAGCGAAGTCCCTCGATGGTCTTCTTCGCCGCCACCGGAAAGTTCGAGCCCTTGAACATGTTGAGACACGCCACCTTCGCCTCCATTGACGTGTTGTCGGGAATGGCGAGCGGTTCGCGAATATCGGTGCCGTGGACCACGATCTCTCCGAGCATCGCCATAGCCGGTGCGGGTGGCTTGTTCGTGGTCGTCGTTCGCGCCCGGATTCGAGCGATCAGTTGATCGGTGGACAACTGGCTCAAGCGACCGACGTCGTGGTCAGTCATGACATTGAAACGGAATCCACTGCTGAGCAGTCCCTTCATGAATCTCCCCGTCGACTGTTCACAGGCGACGACGATGTGCGCGGCGGCGACGCGAACGTCCCAGCCCTCGCACAGCGAATCGACGTTCCACTGCTCGGGGGAGAGGGTCTCGAGCATGTCGACAACTCGAACTCGTTCTTCGTGAATCATCTTCCACGTCTGGTCGTTGCTGCTCACGATGACTCCTTCGTGGGCGCCAGCTCTTCACGGTGCTTCGCCCTGGAGCCCAACCTACGCCTCATTCGACGAGTTCTCCGCCGACCGCGACCGTGGCGAGTCGATCCAAGAAGTGTTGCCATCCCTCGGCGTGATCACTGATGGCGTCATCGGGCAGTCCGCTGTGCACCAATCGGACGAGTGTCGATTCGCCCTCGGGGATGAGCGTGATGGCGACCCGGGTCGACCCGGCCGGAATTGGATGGCCGGGCTCGTTCCAACCGAACGTGAAGACCACTTTTTCGTCCGTCGTGACTTCGACGAACTCGCCCAGGGCGGGATGGTCGCCACCCACGTTGACCTTGTAGAGGCCACCGGGCCGAGCGTCGAACTCGACGTCGGTACCCAACCACGACTGCATGCCGGGTTCGATCAGTAGTGCGAAGATCGTCGACGGTTCGGCCCGTACGAGGACCTCGCGAGTGAGTTCAGCCATTGTGATGTTCCTTCTTTCGTTGGGCCGCTTCCGCGGCGGTTTTCAGTCGATCGAGTCCGCCGGACCAGTACTGGTCCAAGAAGGTTCGCAGTCGCGCCATCTCCTCGACGTTCGCGCGGTAGAGCCGTCGGGTGCGGTCTCGTCGCTCGCAGACGAGGTTGGCTTCACGAAGCACGGCCAGGTGTTGGGAGATCGCCGAGCGTGTGACCCCGGGGAACCGTGACGCGATATCGGACGCCGGCAGCTCGCTCGACCACACGAGTCGAAGTATCTCGCGGCGCTTGGGATCGGCGATGGCTTTGAGCGCGGTGTCCACCTTCTAAGCGTAAGCGATGGCTTACGTAAGGCGCAACTGAAATATTCGCGAGGGCTCCCCGATCACGACGAGGCCGGGCGCGTTGAGGAACGGGCGTGCTCGCAGATCTGGTCGACGACCAGGGGCCGGTAACGCGGCGCGAGGTCGTGGCCCATGCCTTCGATCGACAGGAATCGCGCTCCCGGTACGCACTGTGCCGTCCGAACGCCGCCGCTGAGGTCGATCAACGTGTCGGCCTCGCCGTGCAGCACCAACGTCGGTACATACACCGAGCGCAGGGCCTCGGTCCGGCTGCCCGAAGCGACGACCGCGGCCAGCTGTCGAGCGAGTCCGCGCGGAGAGAAACAGCGATCGAACGCGTCGCCGACGCGTTGAGCGGTTCGTTGGGGGTCGTACTCGCTCGGCGAGGTGTAGAGCGCTTCGAGCGCTTGGCTGCGCGCGATCACGGAGTCGCGGTCGCGGCCCGGTGGGGCGTAGAAGAGTGCGGCGACCTCGGGACTGGCGTGACCCACGTCGGTGTCACCCGTCGTGGACATGATCGACGTCATCGAAGTCAACCGATCGGGGTGGTCGATCGCGAGTTGCTGGACGATCATCCCGCCCATCGACGTGCCCATCACGTGGGCGACTCCGACACCGAGCGCGTCAAGTACGGCAACGGCGTCGTCGGACATATCCGAGAGTCGGTACGGGACGTCAGCGGTCCGACCTTCTCGTACCGCGGCCACGACGTCACTCAGGTGCGGCGTGACCTCATCGAGTTTGCTCGAGAGTCCCACGTCGCGGTTGTCGTAGCGAATGACGAAGAACCCTCGCTCCACGAACATCGCACACAACTCGACGTCGAAGTTGATGCACTGCGCGCCGAGTCCGTTGACGAGAAGCAGGGACTCGTCCTCGGGGGAACCGAACGTCTCGTAGTAGAGCTCGACGTCTCCGTTGGTGGCGTAGGGCATCGGCTCAGCTCTCGTAGATCAGACAGCCGTCGTCGAGATCGACGAGCGGGAGTTCGTCGCGCTCGGCCCAGTAGTCCTGGGTGTGGCGCCACTCCGGCTTGTCGAGACGCTTCGGCATGAGGTGCATCGAGCGCATGAGGTAGTTGGGATTGAAGTACTCGGCGTCGACCCACTCGAGGCGTGGGTCGTCGCGCTCCTCCGGACGTAGCCGCGGCGTGACCCGCACCGCGCCTACTTCGTCCATGTGCACCAACATCCGGTTCACGAAGTCACTGACGAGATCGACGCGCAGTGTCCAACTCGCGCGGAAGTAGCCGAAGACCCAGACAAGGTTCGGGACGCCGGAGAACATCATGCCTCGATAAGTCACCGTGTCGGCGAGGTCCAAGGGCTCGCCGTCAATCGAAAAATGAATATCCCCGAGCACGCTCAGATTGAACCCGGTGGCGGTGACGATGATGTCGGCTTCGAGTTCGTCGCCGCTCTTTAGTGCGACGCCGGTCCCGGTGAACGACTCGATCTCGTCGGTGACCATCGACACCAGCCCCGCGCTGATGGCCCTGAAGAGGTCCCCGTCAGGCAGGAAGGCGATTCGTTGGCGCCACGGCATGTAGCGCGGGGTGAAGTGCGTCGCGACGTCGAAGTCCGGCGGCAAGGCAGCCTTCACCAGATCGATCAGGGCGGCCTTGGCGAACTCGGGTTCCTCCAGGGCGAGTTGCGTAAGCGCGCGCAGGTTGAAGAGGTTCTCGCGTCGCACGATGTCGTGCACCCACTCATCGGGTACTTCGAGTTCTCGAAGGTGATCGGCCAGGAGGTTCCGGTTCTCGCCGGTGAAGTAGTAGGTGGGCGAGCGTTGGAGGATCGTCACGTGCGACGCGTCCTCAGCAATCGCCGGGACCAGGGTGGCGGCCGTCGCGCCGGAACCGATGACGACGACCTCTTTATCGCGGTAGTCCAGATCCATCGGCCACGTCTGGGGATGGACGATCGTGCCGGCGAACCTCTCCATGCCGGGCCACTCGGGGGTGTAGCCCTCGGTGTGGCGGTAGTAGCCCTGACACATCCACAGAAAGTTGGCGCTAACCGTGACGGACTCGCCCGTGTCGGTGCGCGTGGCGTTGACCGTCCACCGATTGTCGTCGCTGTCCCAGGCGGCGGCCTCGATGTGGTGGCCGTAGCGAATGTGGCGCGCGAGGTCGTTCTCGGCGATGACGTCGCTGAGGTACTTCTGGATCTCCTCGGCCGTGGCGATCGGCGCGCTCGTCCACGGCTTGAAGCGGTACCCGAACGTATAGAGGTCGCTGTCCGAGCGGATGCCGGGGTATCGGTGTGTGTGCCAGGTCCCGCCGAAGCTGTCCTGGGCTTCGAGCATGACGAAACTTCGACCCGGGTTCTGCGTCTGCAGGTGATAGGCCGTACCGATGCCGGAGATGCCGGCGCCCACGATGACGACGTCGAAGTGCTCGACCAACTGATCCGTCGCGCCTCCGCGTTCCATCGTCGTGGTCATCGTCGCCTCCTCGAACATTGACGTCCCCGAGCGGTCAGTTCGCTACGTCGGAGAATAGACCTCGAGCGAATCGGACGCCGGAGGACGTAGCGCCGACCTCACCAGCGTGGCGCGAGGTTGACAACGCAGCGCGTTAGGGTTTCCGTGCCCAGCGAAACGAACAAGGAGCCCGATGAAAGCCGCCGTCTACTACGAGAATGGTGACCCGAGCGTCTTTCGCTACGAAGAGGTGGCCGATCCGGTTCCCGGTCCGGGCGAGATGCTCGTGGGTGTGGAAGTGGTCAGTATCGAAGGCGGCGACACCCTGAATCGTCTCGGTGGCCCCCTCGTCACTGTCCCTCACATCGTCGGCTATCAGAACGCCGGCACTGTCTTGAGCGTCGGGCCCGACGTCGACGGTTTCGCGGTCGGCGACCGCGTCGTCGGGCTGGCCTTCCACGGATCGCACGCCGAACTCCGCGTGGCGCACCCGTTGACCACCTGGAAGATCCCCGACGGCCTCGCGACCGAACTCGCCGCCTGCGTACCCGTCGCCTACGGGACCGCCCACGACAGTCTGTTCGAGTTCGGTCGACTCCAAGAAGGTGAGACCGCACTGATTCACGCTGGAGCCGGCGGTGTGGGCTTGGCCGCCATCCAGATGGCCAAACGGGCTGGCGCGCGGGTCATCGCCACGGCCTCGAGCGACGAGCGCCTCGAGCGGCTCCGCGAGTTCGGACTGGACGACGGGATCAACTACCGAGAGAAGGACTTCGTCACCGAGGTGCGCGCACTCACCAACAACAAAGGTGCTGACGTCATCCTCGACTCGGTCGGCGGGGAGAACCTGCAAAAGAGCCTGACGGCGCTGGCCTATCGCGGACGTTGCATCACGTTCGGTAACGCCGGACGGGGTGACGAGATGAAACTCGACACCTCGACGCTCGGCACGTCCAACCAGAGTCTGACGGGCTACTTCCTCGGTCCGGAACTCTTCGTCGGACCGCGGGCGCACCGGATGATCGCGCGACTGCTCGACGACGTCGCGTCCGGCGACCTTCGCGTCGCGATCGACCGACGGTTCTCCCTCGCCGACGCCGGCGCGGCGCACGCGTTCATCGAGAGCCGTCAGGCCTTCGGCCGAGTCGTACTACTAACGACGTAGTCGCCTAGGAGCTCGGGGAGTCCTCGGCGCTCAGTTCGCCGTGCTCGGTCTCGTACGCCTTCAGCGTTTCGATGTACTTCTCGATGTCGCTGTCGGTCGAGGCCGGTGCGCGATTCTGGGTCTGGAGGTAGGCGGCGAGTCCCAGTTGACGAAGTGTGCCGTCGGCACCTCGCTTGGCCTGCACTTCACCGACCTTGGCTTGGCCCTTGGCCGCCGCTTCCTTGGCCGCCGTCGCCGCCGAAGCTGCCTGTTCTTTCACCTTGTCCATGAATCCCATGGGATCTCCTTCTGGTCAACTGCTGGTCGTCACGTTACCGCTCTCCGTGCGTCGTCCGCCCACCGTCGCCTCCGTGCATCGCGTGCGCGGTGACGACGTATTTAGTGGCGAACTGCGTACGCCGATTTGGACCGACTTCGGGCCGGTCTTAGAATTGTCGCGCGCGACCTGTTCATTCGACGAGTGGCGCGTACGCACCACCGTCACCACCTGCTTCGCCAACGTAAGGACCGTCCATGAGTGTTCCCAGTGCCTCGTATTCCGTGACGATGCGCGTGTCGCTGGAGAATCACTCGCGCATCGGGGCGGTCACGACCGCCGTCGGTGACGCCGGTGGCGCGGTGACGGCGCTCGACGTCGTCGACCCGAACGGTTCGGGCATGACCATCGACCTCACGTGCAACGCCGTCGACGAGGGGCACTCGGAGCTCTTGCGCGCCGCCGTCGAGATCGTGGACGGCGCGCGCGTCATCGCGATGAGCGATCGGACGTTCCTCCTGCACCTCGGCGGCACGATATCGGTCGAGCCGAAGGTCTCTCTGAAGACGCGCGACGACCTGTCGATGGCCTACACGCCCGGCGTGGCACGCATCTCGATGGCGATCGCGAAGGACCCCTCGGCCGCGCGAAAGCTGACCATCAAGCGCAACACCGTCGCGGTGGTAACCGACGGCTCGGCGGTCCTCGGTCTCGGCAACATCGGACCGGAGGCGGCGCTGCCGGTGATGGAGGGAAAGGCGCTGCTCTTCAAGCGCTTCGCGGGCATCGACGCGTGGCCGGTCTGTCTCGCCACCCAGGACGTCGACGAGATCGTGCGGATCGTCCAGTGCATCGCCCCGGTGTACGGCGGGATCAATCTCGAGGACATCTCGGCGCCGCGCTGTTTCGAGATCGAGCGGCGACTGCGCGACCTACTCGACATACCGGTCTTCCACGACGATCAGCACGGCACGGCGATCGTCGTCTTTGCGGCGCTGCTGAACGCCCTGCGCGTCGTCGGCAAGGAGATGAAGGACGTGCGCGTCGTCGTGCTCGGTGTCGGTGCGGCGGGCGTGGCGATCTCCAAACTCCTGTTGAAAGAAGGCGTGGGCGACGTCATCGGTGTCAACCGCGGCGGCATCATCTCCGAGGACGACGAACGACTGGACAGTGAGCGTCGCTGGTTGGCGACGCACACCAACAAGGAGAAGCGAACGGGATCGCTGAGCGACGCCATGAACGGTGCGGACGTCTTCATCGGCGTCTCCGGTCCCGATCTCATGACCGAGGAGCAGTTAAAGATGATGGCGCCGGAGTCGATCGTCTTCGCCCTGGCCAATCCCGACCCGGAGATAGACCCGGTCGTCGCGCGACGTCACGCCGCCGTGGTGGCGACGGGTCGCAGCGACGAGCCGAACCAGATCAACAACGTGCTGGCGTTCCCGGGAATCTTCCGCGGCATGTTGAACGCCGGGGCGAAGCAGGTCACCGAGGAGATCGAGATCGCGGCCGGACGCGCGATCGCGGACGTCGTCACCCCCGGCGAGCTGTCGGCGGACTACATCGTGCCGACGGTCTTCAATCCGTTGGTCGTGTCGGCGGTCACGAGCGCGGTCGAACGGTTGGTCAGTCAAACGCGCTGACCCCACGAGGTCGTTTCGGCGCTCCGCCACCACGTCTCGCTGGTGAAGCGCGAAATGCGCCGTATAGCGTTGAGTGGAACATGAAGCTCAGCCACAAGATTCCGGTCACACCGTGGCGAGCGCGAAGTACGTGGGCGATTCGACCGCGAATGGTCCTGCCGCTCTTCGGCGGACTCGCGGCCTTCGGGTTCGGAGAAGGGCTCCTCGTGCAGTCCCAGTGGGGGGCGTCACCATGGACGGTCTTCGCCCAGGGCATCGCCAAGCACGCCGATATATCGCTGGGTTGGGCGACCGCCCTCATCAGTTGTTTCGTGTTGCTGATCTGGTTTCCGTTGCGACAACGTCCGGGCTTGGGCACGCTCGCCAACCTCGTGGTGATCGCCTACGTCTTGGACGTGACCACCTACGAGGTCGCCGTGCCGCACGCCGTGTGGTTGAAGATCATCTACGTGCTGGGCGCGGTGCTCTCGATCGGCGTCGGCAGCTCGTTCTACCTCACGTGCAACCTCGGACCGGGCCCGCGTGACGGTCTCATGACCGGTCTGCACAATCGACTGCACGTGAGCATCGTCTACATCCGTCTCTCGATTGAGGCGACGATCTTGACGATCGGCTGGCTCCTCGGCGGCACGGTCGGTATCGCGACCGCGTTCTTCGCGGCAACGATCGGATTCAGTATCGGCGCGTGTTTGAACGTGTTGGAGCGACTCGGACACTGGTCGCGCGCGTGATCGGCGGCAGTCAGCTGGCGGAGTTCTTCATCGCGTCGATCACGATCATCATGGTCCCGGGGCCGAGCGTGCTGTTCACCTTGGCCCGCGGCGTCGCGTGGGGTCGAAAAGTGGCCGTGCTCACGGTCCTCGGCAACTCGATCGGTACGTTGCTGCTCTCCATCGTCGTGGCCGTGGGACTCGGTCCGCTGCTCAGTCACTCCAAGACGTTCTCGATCACGCTGCAGCTGGCCGGTGGTCTCTATTTGTTGTGGCTCGGTGTCGGCGCGATGCGACACCGCCACGCACACGCCGCGGCGATGGCCCAGCGCGAGACGACGCGGCCCTCGAATCTCCACGTCGTGCGCCAGGGATTCACGGTCGGGGTGTTGAACCCGAAGTCGCTCGTGTTCTTTGCCGCGGTCTTTCCCCACTTCGTCGATCGCACGAAGGGCAACGTCACGGTGCAGCTGCTGATCTTCGGTTGCATCTTCAGCGTGATGGCCTTTCTGAGTGACGGGACGTGGGGGATGATCGCGGGCACGGCGCGTGAGTGGCTCTCTGACTCGCCACGTCGACTCGTCACACTTCGCACGGTCGGTGCGTGCGTGATGATGACACTCGGCGTGATCATCGTGATCAGTGCCGTGACCACGTAGCTGTCACAACCGTGTCGTACCTTCGATCCGTGGGCACCGTGCACGTGGGAAAACATCATGAGGTGGTGCGCTCGAACGTCGGCTCGTTCATCGCGAACCTGCCCGAGATGCTCGGCGCGATGGCCGTGGACCCCCGCTGCCTCGTCGCAGTGATCGAGTTCTCCGACGTGCGCTACGTGCAGTACTGGGTGTCACCCGACGGCGTGGTCATCGCTGAGGTCATCTCCAATCTCAACATCGGTGACGGCACCGCCCTGAGCCCCGCCGATGAGGACCACCTGCGCGCAGCGGGTTGGTCGGAGCCGTCGCCCGGGCCGAGGCCCAATTGGCGCTACGAGGCCACGGACGTCGCCGGCCTGATGAGGATCGTCTCGATGTCGCGTGACGCGGTCTACGACGTACTTCGCGAACGAGACACCAATGCGGTGTTCGTGAAGATCTGGGAGGGCCGCTACTCGTGGAGTACGTGCCGTGACGACCGGACCGAGTCGCGCGTCTATCACTGAGAACCTGATTGCTCGAAGCGTCGATCGTCAGCATGTAGCGCTTGTTCAACGCATCACCCTTCCTACAATCGATGGGGCAATGGAGACGCGATGAGCATGCACGGAGGCGGTGGAGGCGGAGGCGGCCGCTTGGGACTCCGCTCGCTGCGACAGGACCGCAACATCCTCGAGCACCAGATCAAGAAGGGCACGCTGCCGCGGATGCTCACCTACGCGCGTCAGTATCGGGCGCTATTGGTCATCTTCCTGATCGCCGTTGTTCTCGATGCCGTCGTCAGTTCGGTGACGCCACTTTTGTTCCGCGTCCTCATCGACAACGCCGTGCCCGAGAAAGCGACGGGATTCGCCATTGGACTCGCGACCCTGGGCGCCGGACTCGCGGTCTTTGACGCGATTCTCTCGCTCTTCGAACGCCGAACATCTGCGGTCATCGGCGAGGGTCTGATCTATGACCTGCGCGCGAAGGTCTTCACGCACATTCAAGAGATGCCCATTGCGTTTTTCTCGCGAACGCAGACCGGTGCTCTCATAAGTCGACTCAACAACGACGTCATTGGCGCCCAACAGGCCTTCACCGACCTGTTCTCGAACGTCGTGGGCAACGTGATCCTCGTCACGATCGTCATCGGGACGATGCTCGTCTTGAGTTGGCAGATCACGCTCGTCGCGCTGCTCCTGCTGCCGGTCTTTCTCATTCCGGCGCGCACGGTCGGACGAAAGCTCGGTACGTTGTTCCAGCGCGGTATGGAGCTCAACGCCGAGATGAACATGGTGATGACCGAGCGTTTCAACGTCTCCGGCGCGATGCTCGTCAAGCTCTTCGGTCGCCCTCGCGACGAGCGCGAGTTCTTCGAAAGTCGAGCCGGTCAGGTCCGTGACATCGGCATCCATCAGGCGATGTACCAGCGCTTCTTCTTCATCGCGCTCTCCCTGACGGCATCGCTGGCGACCGCCTTCGCCTACGGCTTCGGTGGTGTCGAGGTGATCCACAATGTGATCAAGATCGGAACACTGGTGGCGATCACGTTGTACCTGGCCCGTCTCTACGGTCCGCTCACGCAGCTCTCGAACCTCAACATCGACTACATGTCGGCGATGGTGAGCTTCGAGCGGCTCTTCGAGGTGCTGGACCTCGAGCCGATGATCAAGGAGAGTCCCGACGCCGTCGTGATGCCCGACGGCCCGGCGGAGTTGGTCTTCGACCACGTCGACTTCTCGTATCCGGGCGCCGAGGAGGTGTCGCTCGCGTCGTTGGAGGCGGTCGCTCGACTGGACGACACGCCACGGACCGACGTGCTGCACGACGTGTCCTTTCGCGTCGAACCGGGGACGATGACCGCCCTCGTCGGCCACAGTGGCGCCGGCAAGACGACCATATCCATGTTGGTGTCGCGACTCTATGACGTCGACCGTGGTGCGGTCACGATCAACGGGGTCGACGTGCGAAACGCCACGACCGCGTCACTGAACGCGATGGTCGGGGTCGTCACCCAAGACCCGCATCTCTTTCACGACACGATCCGCACGAATCTGGTCTTCGCGCGACCGAACGCGACCGAGGCCGAGATCGAGGCGGCGCTGCGCGCCGCGCAGATCTGGGACCTCGTGCAAACCTTGCCGCTCGGCCTCGACACCGTCGTGGGCGAACGAGGGTACCGGCTCAGTGGCGGTGAGAAGCAGCGCGTGGCGCTGGCGCGTCTCTTGCTCAAGGCGCCGCGACTGGTCGTGCTCGATGAGGCGACGGCGCACCTCGACAACGAGAGCGAGTCCGCGGTGCAGCGCGCGTTGGACGAAACCATGTCCTCGCGCACGTCACTGGTCATCGCGCACCGGCTGTCCACGATTCGCAACGCCGATCAGATCCTCGTCGTGGAGAACGGCACCATCGTCCAGCGGGGCAGTCACGCACAGCTCTTGGCCGAGGGTGGTGTCTACCGCGTGCTCTACGAGACGCAATTCGCCGACCAGGAGGACTAGCCCATCGAGTGATAGCCGCCGTCGACGTAGACGACCGAGGCGGTCGTGCCACGTAGCAGCGGGGAGAGCATCGCGACGGCGGTGTCGGCGACGGCACTCGAGTCATACACGTCCCAGCCGAGCGGAGCCTTCTCACTCCAGGTGTCCTCGAACTGCGCGAAGCCGGGAATGGACTTGGCGGCGATAGTGCGAATCGGTCCGGCGGCGAGCATGTTGACGCGAATCTTGTCCGGTCCGACCTCTTTGGCGAGGTAGCGACCGAGCGATTCCAGACCGGCCTTCATGACGCCCATCCAGTCGTACATCGGGTAGGCGCGCGAGCCGTCAAAGTCCAACGCGATGACGGACGCGCCGCCGAGCGCCTCGCTCTTTTGGAGCAGCGGTCGAAAGGCGCCGACGAGCGCGGCTAAGGAATACGTCGAGACGTGTAGCGCCGTCGCGACGTCTTCGAAGGGGGAGGCGAGCATGCCGTTGCCGAGCGCGCTCGGCGGGGCCATGCCAATCGCGTGCACCAGTCCGTCGAGACGACCGAAGCGAGTGGTCACCTCCGTCGCTGCCGCGTCGACCTGCGCGGGATCCGTGACGTCGAGCTCGATGATGTCACCGACCTCACCAACGTCACTGAGTTTGCGCGCGGTTCGCTTGGTCAGGGATAGACCGCGACCGGCGCCCGAGAGCGCGACGGTCGCTCCTTCTTCGAGGGCGCGCCGGGCGATACCGAACGCCAGGGAGTCGTCGGTGAGGACGCCGGTGACGAGAATTCGGTGGTCATTCAGTAGTCCCATGGCGTTAGCGTACTTGCCAACATCTATTTTTCGAGGACGACGATGGCGACAGTAGGCATTCTTGGAGGCACCGGTCCGGCCGGACGGGGTGTGGCGGCACGACTGGCCGTCGCGGGCTACACCGTGGTGCTCGGCTCACGCGACGCCGAGCGCGCCAAGGGGATCGCGCGCGGCTTGACGCTGCGTGGTGAGGGCACCGTGGAAGGCGGCACCAACGAGGAGGCCGCCGCGTGCAACCTGGTCGTCGTCGCGACACCGTGGGACTCTGCGATTGCCACGACGAGTTCGCTGCGTCAGGAGCTCAAGGGCAAGATCGTTATCTCGATGGTGAACGCGCTGTCGCGCGAAGGTCGTGAGATGGTCGCGCTCTATCCCTCGCGCGGCTCGATGGCCGCTCAGATCGCGCACGCGTTGCCCGAGAGCGTGATCGTCGGCGCGTTCCACCACCTGCCCGCCGCCCAGATGGAGGACCTGGACTCCGACCTCGACGCCGACGTCCTGATCTTTTCCGACGACGACGACGCGCGCCGACAGGTCGCCGAGATGATCGACCGCGTGCACGGCCTGCGCGCGGTCATCGCCGGGACGATGTCGTTGGCGAGTCCGATCGAGGCGTTCACGGCGGTGTGCATCTCACTCAACATTCGCTTCAAGACCCACAGTTACGTGAAGATCGCTGGTCTCTAGTTCCATGCAGCTCTACGACACCGCGCGCGGCGGCGTGCACACGCTCGAGGCCGGTCCAATGGTCACGATCTACAGCTGCGGCATCACACCGTACGACGCGTCGCACCTGGGTCACGCCTACGTTTACCTCTGCTTCGACCTCTTGCAGCGTCGACTGCGCGACGCGGGCCACGAGACGCGCTGCGTGCGCAACGTCACCGACGTCGACGACGACATGTTGCGCAAGGCGCGCGAACTCGGCGTCAACTATCTCGACCTCGCGGCCCAGGAGATGGCGAAGTTCGAACGCGACATGCAACTGATCAACCTCCTGCCGGTCTACGGCGAACCTCGCGCGACCGGCGCGATCCCCGAGATCCTCACGATGATCGGCCGCACCTTTGACGCGGGCATCGCGTACGAAGTCAACGGGTCGGTCTACTTCGAGGTCTCGAAGTTCGCCCGGTTCGGACAGGTCAGTCACGAGGACCGCCCGGGCATGCTGGAACTCGCGGCCATCCATGGCGGACGTCCCGACGATCCGAACAAGCGCGATCCACTGGACTTCGTCCTCTGGCAACCCTCGTTGGAGGACGAACCCGGTTGGGAGTCACGGTGGGGTGCCGGTCGACCGGGCTGGCACATCGAGTGTTCGGCCATCGCCCTACGCGACCTCGGCGTGACGCTCGACGTACACGGCGGCGGACGGGACCTCGCGTTCCCGCATCACGAATGTGAGGCCGCGCAGAGCGAATCGGTGTCGGGCGCGCCATTCGTGAAGCACTGGATGCACGTCGGCCTGGTCGGCCTCGACGGCACGAAGATGTCGAAGTCGCTCGGCAACCTGATCTTCGTCGAGGAACTCGCCGAACGTGCCGAACCGGCGGCCGTGCGCCTCGCGCTCCTCGACCACCACTACCGCGAGGACTGGGAGTGGCGCGACGAGTTGCTCTCCATGGCGCAGTCGCGTCTCGCGACGTGGCGCTCGACGCTCACCTACGGGCGACCGAGTTCGGTGCTGGACGACGCGCGCGCCGCGCTCGATGACGACCTCGACGGCCCGGGCGCACTGCGCGCGATCGACGACGCCGCGCACGCGGGCTTCAACGTCGCCCCGGCCGCGGCGTTGCTAGGTATTAACCTTTAGCAATGAGAGGCCGAAATGTCTGACATCGACGTGCAGCTCCCGGACGGCAGCCGTCGCGCGCTCCCGGACGGTTCGTCGTCCCTCGATCTCGCGGCCGCCATCGGCAAGCGACTGGCGAAGGACGCGTTGGCCGCCCACGTCAACGGGCAACTGACCGACCTCACGACGCCGTTGCCCGATAACGCCACCGTCGCGATCGTCACGCCAACGAGCGACGATGGCCGTGACGTGCTTCGACATTCGACGGCGCACGTCTTGGCCCAGGCCGTCACGCGGCTCTGGCCCGGTGCGCACTACGCGATCGGTCCGGCGATCAAGGACGGTTTCTACTACGACTTCGAACTGCCCGGCGGCGCGCACTTCAGCGACGACGACCTTGATCGCATCGACGCCGAGATGCGCGCCATCATCGCCGAGGATCAACCGTTCACGCGTAGTGAGCACTCGATCGCCGAGGGTCTCGAGCTCTTCCGGGATCAGCCTTACAAGATCGAGATCATCAAGGCGGTCGAGACCGCACCGACCGATGAGGATCTCGCCGAAGTCGGCAGCACGTCCTCGGTCTCGACGTACTCCAACTCGCCGGCCTTCACCGATCTGTGCCGGGGACCGCACGTGCCCTCGACCGCACGCCTCGGACACTTCAAATTGACGCGCGTCGCGGGCGCGTACTGGCGCGGGGACGAGACGAACCCGCAGCTCCAGCGCATCTACGGCACGGCCTGGGAGAGCGACGCGGCCCTGGCGGCCCATCTCGAACAGTTGGCCCAGGCCGAGCTTCGCGATCACCGCAAACTCGGTCAGGAGTTGGACCTCTTCTCATTCCCGACCGAGATCGGTCCCGGGCTCGCGGTCTTTCACCCCAAGGGCGGCACGATGCGCCGCGTGATGGAGGAGTACTCGCGCCAGCGCCACGAGGTCTCGGGTTACGACTTCGTCTACTCACCCCACATCTCCAAGTCCGAGCTCTTCGAGACCTCCGGACACCTCGAATGGTTCGCCGAGTCGATGTATCCGCCGATGGAACTCGACGGCGGCACCAAGTACTACATGAAGCCGATGAACTGTCCGTTCCACACGCTGATCTTCAAGTCCTCCCAGCGCAGCTACCGCGATCTGCCGCTGCGCTACTTCGAGTTCGGGTCGGTCTATCGCTACGAGAAGTCCGGCGTGGTGCACGGGCTCACTCGCGTGCGCGGCATGACCCAGGACGACGCGCACATCTTCTGCGCCAAGGAACAGATGGGCGAGGAGCTGACGCGCACGTTGCAGTTCGTGCTCGACCTCCTTCGCGACTTCGGCCTGAACGACTTCTACCTCGAACTCTCCACGCGTCCGCCGGGCAAGGCCGTCGGCACCGATCAGGAGTGGGAGGAGGCCGAATCGACGCTGGAGAGTGTCGCGATCGCCGCCGGTCTCGAGTTGGTGATGGACCCGGGCGGCGGTGCCTTCTACGGGCCCAAGATCTCGGTCCAGGCCCGCGACGCGATCGGCCGCACCCACCAGATGTCGACGGTACAGCTCGACTTCCAGACGCCGCAGCGCTTCGACGCCACGTACATCGCCCCCGACAACACGCGCACGCGACCGATCATGATCCACCGGGCACTCTTCGGTTCGGTCGAACGATTCATGGCGATCTTGCTCGAGCACTACGCCGGGAACATGCCGACCTGGCTCTGCCCGGAGCAGGTCCGCGTGCTCGGCGTGCGCAACGACCACGACGCCTACGCGATCTACGTCGCTGAGTCGCTCGCCCTCGAGGGGATCCGCGCGGGTGTCGAAGAGGCCAGTGAGCCGTTGGGTGCGCGCATCCGAAAAGCGAAGCTCGAGAAGATCCCCTACATCCTCGTGGTCGGTGATGACGACGTCGACAAGGGGACGCTGGGGGTGAACGCGCGCGGATCGAACGACCCGGAGCGCGGCGTGAGCGTCGGGGCGTTCCGCGAACGAGTCGTCGACGAGATCGCGACACACGGTTCGCCCGAGGACGAGTAGTGGCGCTCGAACGGTTCTCGGCCGCGTGGCGCGAGGACTACGTCACGAACGTCGCCCAGAGTCACACGGATGATGGCGCGTGCGTGTTCTGCGTGTTGGCCGAAGAGCCGATTGACGAGAGCACCGGCGTCATCGCGAAGACCGACCTCAGTTACGTCGTCCTGAACGCCTTCCCCTACGGGTCGGGGCACGTCTTGGTCCTGCCCCGACGTCACGTGTCGGCGCTGGGCGAACTCACCGACGCCGAGTACGAGGACTTCTTCACGCTGCTTCGACGCACGGTCGCCGCCCTCGAAGCGGCCTACGGCCCCGACGGCATGAACATCGGCTTCAACCTGGGACGGGCGGCGGGAGCCGGAATTCCCAAGCATTTGCACGCCCACGTCTTGCCGAGGTGGCTCGGGGATACGAACTTCATGACGACCATCGGTGAGACCCGGGTGCTGCCCGAGTCGCTCCCAACGACCTGGCGCAATGTCCACGACAACTTTTGAATCCGTCGGTTATATCGCTTCGTTACAATTGAGTAACGAGATCCGGAGGATCGATGCTGGACGGAAATTTTAGGAAGTCGGTAGAGACGGTGACGCTGCCGACCGGTCGGTGGTTGGTCCGCATCGGATTCTCCGCCGATGTCCTCACCTTCTCGGGCCTGGTCTTCTCCTTCGCAACCGCCTGGATGATCGCGCTCGGTCACTTCTGGATCGCGATCGTGCTGCTCACGTTGACTGGTTTCCACGACCTCTTTGACGGACCCGTGGCGAAGGCCTCGAAACGCGCGAGTCAGCGCGGCGCCTTCTTCGACTCCGTCATGGACCGCGTCGCCGACTCGCTCATCCTGGGCGGCGTCGCGTTCTACCTGACCGCGCACGGTCACGGCCAACTCGTCTTGCTGCCCTTCGCGATTCTGACCACGACGTACCTGATCTCCTACCAGCGATCGAAGGCCGAGAGCCTGGGCCTCGTCGCCAAGGGCGGTCTGATGGAGCGGGCCGAACGGATGATCCTGCTGGGGATCGGCATGATCGCCAAGCCCATGTTCATTCCCGTGCTCTGGATCATGCTGGCCCTGACGGCCATGACCGCGGCGGGTCGCTTCTGGAGAATATGGCAGATCGCGGCGAGCGCCGATCCGCCGATGACCCAGGCCGGACGGATTCATCATCACAGCAGCCGCATTCGCCGAGGACTTAGTCGCACGTCGCGTCGCTAACCGTGAGCGATCGGTCGAAGGTCACCTTATTTAAGACACTCGGCGGCGCCATGGAACGACTGCCCGAGCGATTCGACGTCGCGATCGCGAAGCGTCTCGCCACACTCGTCGGCCGACGATCGAAGGGAGCGCGCGCCAACCTCTCGACGAACGTTGCGCACGCGCTATCCACCAATGGCGAAACCGTGGACGACGCGCTCTTGCAGCACTTCGTCGATCGGGGCTTCGAGAGTTACGGTCAGTACTGGGCCGAGGGCGCGAAACTGCCGGGTATCAAACCGGAGAAGGTCTTCGAACGTTTTCGCATCGGCGAAGGATTGGAACACCTCTACGACGCCAAGGCCAAGGGGTTGGGCACGATCATCGCACTGCCGCATATCGGCAGTTGGGAGTGGGGCGGCTCGTACCTCGACTCACTCGGTCTCGGCATGACCGCGGTCGCTGAGGACCTGGAGCCGCCGGAACTCTTCGCGTGGTTCAAGATGAAACGCGAAGCGATCGGGATTCGCATCGAACCGCTGGATGAACGCGCCGGCACCGTGTTGCTCCAGACGTTGCGCGACGGTGGCGTGATCGGGTTGCTCTGTGACCGCGACATCCAGGGCAACGGCATCGAGGTCGAGTTCTTCGGCGAACGCGTACCTCTACCGGGTGGGCCGGCCACGTTGGCGCTTCGCACCGGCGCCACGCTGGTCGCCGCGGCCTGCTACTCAGGTCCGGGACGCGATCACTTCGCCGTGGTCACCGGGCCGATCCCCGCGGAGCGGCAAGGTCGCCTGCGCGAAGACGTCACGAGAGTGACCCAAACGCTGGCGATTGAGCTCGAGGGGCTGATCCGTCGCGCGCCGGAGCAGTGGCACGTCCTGCAGCCGCGATTCGGTGGCGAGTGATGCGCGTCGCGATCGTGTCGCCCTACGCCCTGAGCGCCTTTGGCGGCGCACAGGAACAGGCGCTCGCGATGAGTCGAGAGCTCGGTCGTCGCGGACATGACGTCCTGCTCGTCGCGCCCGATGGGCATGATCACGCGACCTACGACACCTCCGCGGACGTGGCGCGATTCGGTACCGTCCTGAAGATTCCGGCCAACGGGAGTCGTGCACCGCTGACGCTCTCCCCGCGCGCGGCGCGTGACGCGGCGCGCACCATCGAACATTTTCGAGCCGACGTCGTGCACTTCCACGAGCCCTTCGCGCCGCTCGTCGGTTGGGGCGCGCTGCGCCAGCATCGCGCGCCGGCGGTGGCGACCTTTCACCGCGGCGGCGGGGGACCGGCGCTGACGTTCACCAAGCCGCTGCTGCGACGACTCGCGACACGAGTGGACGTCTCGGCCGCGGTCAGTGAATCGGCGGCCGCCACGATCAAAGATGCCTGTGGCATCGAGGCGACGGTGCTCTTCAACGGTTTCGAGATGGAACGCTTCGTCACGACGCCGCGAGTGCGCGACGACGACGACGTGGTGCTCGTCGTCCTCGGTCGCCACGAGGAACGCAAGGGCGTCGCGCACGCCATCAACGCCGTTCGATCGCATAACGCGAAGGACGAGGAGACCTGGCGACTCATGGTCCTCGGCGACGGACCGCAGCGGCGTTCGCTCGAAGCGTTGGCGGCGGGGGACAGTTCGATCGTGTTCGTCGGTGCGCCGAGTGACGAAGAGAAACGCAAATGGCTGCGTCGCGCCGACGCGTTGCTCGCGCCGTCGATCGGTGGTGAGAGTTTCGGCATGATCTTGCTCGAAGGGATGGCGAGTGAGACCACGGTCGTCGCCAGCGACATCGAGGGCTATCACGATGCGGCCTCCGGATTTGCCGAGATGTTCACGCCCGGTGACGAGACCAGCCTCGAACTCGCGATTGAACGAGCGCTCGGCGATGAGACGACTGAGTCGATCGCGGCCGCGAAGGCGCACGCGCGAGAGTGGTCGATGTCGAAGTTAATGGATCGCTACGAAGATCTCTACGCCGCGGCCCGCCAGCGATTTCTGACCACCAAGTAACCTTGACTCATGGCCACCAAGCAACGCTCGCGTTCTCGCCGCTCGAATCCGTCGCGCGACCGCGGACCTCGTTACGTCGCCCCGGTACTGGACCCCAATTGGCAGAGCCCGTATTCGCCGACGAACGCCGAGAAACACGCGAACCAAAAGATCGTCCGCAGTTTCGCGCTGCGCAAGAAGTTGCCCGAGACGATCGGGGTGGGGATCGTCGTCCTGATTCTCGTCGCCGGCGTCATCGTCGCGTCGTGGGTGCCGATCGTGGGCATCGCGGTCGCACTGCTCTACGGGTGGGACCTGCACCGCTCCCTCGCGCGTACGGAGGCCAAGGGTCTCGAACTCGGCAACCTCGTCCTCGATCAGTTCAAGGCGGGTGGTTCCGAGAAGGACCGGCTACGTCTCACGACCGTCTTGGACCGGTTGGCCGCCACCTTCGGCGTCGACGCCGTCACTCCCTACATCGTGAGCGACCCCGGCTTTAACGCGGCACTCGTGCCGACCGGTTCCGGTCTCTCGTTCTTCGTCACCGACGCGATGATGCGCGACTTCGAACTCATCGAACTCGAGGGCGTCGTGGCGCACTGTCTCGCGCGCCACCGCCTCGGACTGCTGATGCGCGAGAGCGTCGCGTCGGTCGCGGTGACGAACGAAGAGTCTCGTCGCACGCTCGCCGGCGAAGGGCTGGCCTATCGCGCCGACGAAGTCGCCGCCGCGGCCATTCGCTATCCGCCCGGACTCGCCGAGGCGCTGCGCAAGTGCGCGGCGCAGCCGCTCTCGAGTACGTCGTTCTTCGCCGGCGACACCTACGCGCAGTGGCGTTGGGTCTGGTTCAACATGTGGAGCGGGCGAGCGAGTGACCTCACTGACCTCGACGACGTCGAACTTCGGGCGCGCGCGCTTGAAGAGTGGTAGTTCGCGCCAATTAGGCTGGCTGGCATGACTTCCTCGCGCGACTCCTCAATTATCGGCTCGGCCCTCGTCAAGCGCGGGCTGGCCGACATGCTGCGCGGTGGGGTCATCATGGACGTCGTCAACCCCGAACAGGCGAAGATCGCCGAAGATTCCGGCGCCGTCGCGGTGATGGCGCTCGAGCGCGTGCCCTCGGACATCCGTCGCGACGGGGGCGTCGCGCGAATGAGCGACCCCGAGATGATTCAGGGCATTCAGGCCGCGGTCACCATTCCCGTCATGGCCAAGGCACGCATCGGTCACTTCGCCGAAGCGCAGATCCTCGAAGCACTCGACGTCGACTACATCGATGAATCAGAGGTCTTGACGCCGGCCGACGAAGAGAACCACATCGACAAGTGGGGCTTCACCGTGCCGTTCGTGTGCGGGGCGACGAACCTCGGCGAGGCGCTACGCCGCATCGGCGAAGGCGCCTGTCTCATCCGCTCCAAGGGCGAGGCCGGGACCGGCAACGTCGTCGAAGCGGTGCGCCACCTTCGCACCATCAACGCCCAGATGCGACGCCTGCAATCGGCCGATGCCAACGAGCTCTTCGCGCTCGCGAAGGAGTTACAGGCACCGCTGCCGCTCGTGCAAGAGGTCTCATTGTCGGGCAAACTTCCCGTGCCGCTCTTCTGCGCTGGTGGCATCTCGACGCCCGCGGACGCCGCGCTCGTGTTGCAGCTCGGCGCCGAAGCGATCTTCGTCGGATCGGGCATCTTCAAGAGTGACGACCCCGATCGCATGGCTAAGGCCATCGTCGAGGCGACGACGCACTTCCGTGACGCGCACGTCGTCGCCAAGGTGTCGACGGGCCTCGGCGCCGCGATGAAGGGCATCGAGACCGCCTCCCTGGAGCAGCGTCTCGCCGAACGCGGCTGGTAACGATGCCGCGCGTTGGCGTCCTCGCCCTCCAGGGCGATGTGCGCGAACACACGTCGATGCTCGAACAAGTCGGGGCCGACGTTGTCGCGGTTCGCAACGCCGATCAGCTCGATGACCTCGACGGACTCGTCATGCCCGGCGGTGAGTCGACGACGATCGCGTATTTGCTGACCACGTCGCATATTCGCCCGAACCTGGAGAAGAAGATCGAAGACGGTCTCAGCGTCTTTGGTACGTGCGCCGGTCTGATCCTCCTCGCCAACGAGATCCTCGACGGTCGCGGCGATCAGTGGTGCTTTGACGTCTTGCCGCTGTCGGTGCGGCGAAACGGCTACGGCCGGCAGATCTCGAGTTTCGAGACGGTCGTCAACGTGGAGGGCATCGGTGACGTGCCCGGAGTGTTCATCCGAGCGCCGAAGATCGAGACCTGGTCCGAGGACCTCGAGGTGCTGGCCTATCACGACCACGGCGACGGTGACCATCCCGTACTCGTTCGACGCGAACGAATCTGGGGCTGTTCGTTCCACCCGGAGTTGACGAACGACGATCGGATCCACCGGCTCTTTGTCGACGCGCTGTAGTTCTCCGATACAGTTGGTAGGCCCAGATGGGCAGGAGGATACATGTCCGGCCATTCAAAGTGGGCAACGACCAAGCACCGTAAGGGTGCCAAAGACAGTGCGCGCGCCAAGGTCTTCGCGAAGCTGATCCGCCAGGTGGAGGTCGCGGCGCGCGAGGGCGGGGGCGACGTCGACACGAACGCGTCACTGCGCACCATGTACCAGAAGGCGCGCGAGGCCTCGGTGCCCCTCGACACGATCGAACGGGCCATCAAACGCGGCACCGGCGAACTCGAGGGCGTGCGCTACGAGGCGATCAGCTACGAGGGCTACGGTCCCGACGGTATCGCCGTCATCGTCGAGACGCTCACCGACAATCGGAATCGCACGAGTGCCGAAATCAAGCACGTCTTCGCCCGAAACGGCGGCACGATCGCCGAACCCGGGGCCGTGTCGTGGCAGTTCGACCGCAAGGGGGTCATCGAGGTCAAGGGATCCGTTGACGAGGACCAACTGCTCGAGTGGGTCATGGAAGCGGGCGGGGAGAACTTCGAGTCCAACGGCGACAACTTCACCGTGACCACTGAGCCACACGAACTCGGCGCCGTGCGCGACGCGCTCGACGGCTTGGGCGCGAAGGTCCTCAGCGCGGAACTGACACTCGTGCCGCAGAACTCGATCCCGGTGGCCTCTGAGTCCGAGGCCAAGAGGATCCTTCGCCTTATGGATGCCATCGACGATCACGATGACGTCCAAAACGTGTTCTCGAACTTCGATATCGCCGACGAGATCCTCGCCTCCTACGAGGGATAATTCCCCATTTCTGGGGCGATTCAGGTCTAGTATCGAACGTATGTTCGTACTCGGCATCGATCCCGGATTGACCCGTTGCGGCTACGGGCTGGTCGAGGGATCCTTTCAGGGCGTCGAGTCATTTCGGGCCATTCGTGCCGGGACGATTGAGACCGACCACGACGTCGCGGTCGAACGCCGACTCGGCCGGATGCTCATTGAGCTCCGCACGCTGTTGGAAGAGACCACGCCGGACGCCGTCGTGGTCGAGCGCGTGTTCTATCAGCGAAACGCGAAGACCGCGATCCCCGTCGCCCAAGCCAGTGGCGTCGCCGTCGCGCTCGCCTCGGCGATTGACGTGCCGGTGCGTCAATTCAACGCCCAAGAGGTGAAACTCGCCGTCACCGGCTACGGCGCCGCGAGCAAGGTCCAGGTGCAAGGTATGGTCGCACGGCTCTGTGGACTGGCCGAGGTCCCGAAGCCGGCTGACGCCGCCGACGCGCTGGCTCTCGCCATCACGTACTTCATGGTGGTGCGAAGTGAGCAGAAGTACCCGATCGAGAGTCGCGCATGATCGGGTGGCTCCACGGACAGGTGCTGCACCACCACAAGGACGGCGCCATTGTCCTGGACGTGCACGACGTCGGCTACGAGGTGAGCGTTGCCGCGCAGGCCGAGTACCCGGTCGGCGAGGTCGTTGACCTTTATATCTACACGGCCGTGCGCGACGACGCGATCGTCCTCTACGGCTTTCCGAGCTACCTGGACCGCGAGTTCTTCGAACTGTTGTTGGTCACGCCGGGTGTCGGACCCTCGACGGCGCTCGCCGCGCTTCGCACGATGTCGACCGGTGACCTCGCGACGGCGATCGAGGGCGATGACGCGAAGCGGATCGCCACGATCCCCGGTATCGGACCCAAGACCGCGAGTCGCATCGTGTTGGAACTGAAAGGCAAAGTGGTCGTGCCTGACTCCTACGCCGCCGCCCCCACGCCGCAAAACGACGCGATCGAAGACGCCCTGCGCGGTCTCGGCTACAGCACGCAAGAAGTACGCCAGGCGTTGAGTGGCACGACCCTGTCTGACGACGAGGGCGCGGCGCTCCGTCAAGCACTGCAACTGTTGAGACGCCAATGAGCCGTCACGAAATCGATGTCGAGCAGTTGACGCGTAACGTCGTGGCTCCGGTCGCCGACGAACACGATCGCCGAGCCGAAGTGTCGCTGCGGCCGAGAACACTGAACGAGTTCGTCGGGCAGCGCGAGCTGGTCCGTCACCTCGAGATCGTGCTGGGTTCGGCGAGAGCACGCAACCAGACCGCCGATCACCTCTTGTTCGCCGGGCCGCCCGGTCTCGGCAAGACGTCGCTCGCGAGCATCGTCGCGGCCGAAATGGGTGCGGGGCTGCGCATCACGTCGGGGCCGGTCCTTTCTCGTCCGGGTGACTTGGCGGCGTTACTGACCGACCTGCAAGACGGTGACGTCTTGTTCATCGACGAGATCCACCGACTGTCGCGCGGCGTCGAGGAGATCCTCTATCCGGCGATGGAGGACCGTCGTCTCGACGTCATGATCGGACGCGGTCCCTCGGCGCGAGCGATCCGACTCGACCTGCCGAACTTCACGCTCGTCGGTGCGACGACGCGCACCGGACTGGTGGCCGCGCCACTACGCGACCGATTCGGCTTCGTGGGCCAGCTGGACCTCTACGACCCCGACGAACTGACCGTCATCGTGAGCCGTTCGGCCGGACTCTTGGACGTGACGTTGAAGGACGACGCGGCCACGATCATCGCCGGTCGCAGTCGGGGCACGCCACGCATCGCGAATCGACTGTTGCGCCGGGTTCGCGACTTCGCCGCGGTGCAGGGACACGACGTCGTCGACGATGACGTCGCCAAAGAGGGACTGGCGCTGTTCGGAGTCGACGAGTACGGACTGGACAAGATCGACCGCCGGATCCTGGGACTCCTCTGCCAACAGTTCGCGAATCAACCCGTGGGACTCACGACGTTGGCCCACGCCTGCGGGGAGGAACCCTCCACGATCGAAGACGCGTACGAGCCATTCTTATTACGCGACGGACTGTTGATCCGCACGCCGCGCGGTCGCGTCGCGACGGAACGGGCGTACCGACACCTCGGATTGACGCCGCGCGGTGGCGGCCTGGTCTAACGCAACGCCGTAGAACGACTAGGGTTTCTTTGTCGATATCTCGGAGGAAACACCTATGTTGTTCGCGGTAAACATGCTGTTGGCGACGACTAAGGCGAAGACCTCGTCATTTAGCCCGATCCTGATCATCCTCTACGTGGTGGTGTTCGGATCCCTCTATTTCTTCTACATCCGCCCGCGGTCCCAGAAGCAGAAGGCCGCTCGGATGCAGACCCGCAAGGTCGAACTGGGTGAGCGCGCCCAAACGATCGGTGGCTTCATCGGGACCGTCGTAAAAATGGACGACGGCCTGGTCACGTTGCGCGGGGCGAGCGGCGTCGAACTGGACTTCATCCCCACGGCGATCGCGCGCAAGTACGATCCGCCCGCGGCCGTGCCTGCCTCGACTGACGACGAACACGAAGAAGAAGGCGACCAGAAGTAATGGCCCAGCAGGTCGGTTCACGACGATCGATGATCGTCAGCCTCATCCTTACGATCGCGATCGCGTTCGGCTCTCTGGTGGCGACGTTGTCACTGGGATGGGGACCAAAACTGGGCCTGGACCTGGCCGGCGGTCTCTCGGTCGTCTACAAACCGGCGACGCACGTCTCAACCGCTGACCTACAAGAGGTCGTCACGATCTTGAACAACCGGGTGAACGGTCTCGGTGTCTCGGGCGCGACGGTGAACCTGCAGGGCAAGACCGTCGTCGTGAGCGTGCCCGGCGTCACGCACGCTCGTCGCGTGTTGAAGCTGGTGGGTGAGACCGCGCAGCTCCTCTTTCGACCCGTATTGTGTCAGGTCGCCTCGCCGGTGAAGGGCGCCAAGGCGGTCAAGGGTTCGGTGCCGGCCTGTGCGAGTTCCTATCTCTGGACCGAAGCGGCCCTCGGCGTGACACCGAATAATTCGCCGCAGGGATTCGGCAGCAACACCTCGCAGGTCGATCCGTCCTATTCGAAGATCAAGACGACGCGACCCCAGGACGACTTCAAAAAGGACGACGTCATCCTTCCACTACTTGGATCGAAGGGCGTGCGTTACCTCCTCGGGCCGGCGCAGTTGACCGGTCAGGCGATCGGCAAGGCGTTGGCCCAACAGGACACGCTGGGCGCGTGGGTCGTGAACTACACCCTGACCAAGAAGGGCAGCCCCGAATGGGACGCCGTCGCCGACAAGAACTTCCATCAGGCGCTCGCGATCGAACTCGACGGCATCATCCAGTCCGCGCCGCTGATCCAACCGACACAGTCCACCTTCACGAGTTTCGACGGGACTGGCGAGATCTCCGGGTCCTTCACCGAAACCAGTGCGAAGAACCTCGCGATCGCCATGCAGTTCGGCGCCCTGCCCGTTCGGCTCAATCCGCTCGACACTCAGACGGTGTCACCGACACTGGGGCACAGTTCGCTGGTCGCCGGTCTCGGCGCCGGCCTGGCCGGATTGCTGCTGGTTCTCTTGTACACGATCTTGTACTACCGCGCACTGGGTCTCGTCATCGTGCTCGGGCTCGCAACCACCGCGGCGTTGCTGTGGGCGATCATCTCGGCGCTCGGCCATACGGCCCTCGCTCCGAGCTTCGACCTGGCCGGGATCACCGGGATAATTGTGTCCATCGGCATCACCGTCGACAGTTACATCGTGTATTTCGAACGATTGAAAGACGAGGCCCGAGCAGGGCGCTCGATCCGCACCTCGGTCGACCGAGGATTCCGCTCGGCGTGGCGCACGGTGTTGGCCGCTGACACGGTCAGTCTGCTCGCCGCCGTCTTGTTGTACCTCATCGCCGTTGGTGACGTGCGGGGCTTCGCCTTCTTCCTCGGACTGTCGACCTTGATGGACGTGATCATCACGTGGTACTTCACTCGGCCGTTGGTCATCCTCCTCGGTCGGCGCACGAATGAGAGCTCGTCGGCGCTGTCGATGACCGCCGGGCTCACGCCGGGGGTGAACGTCCATGAGTGACGTCGAGACTGACGAAACGACTGAGAAGACGCCCGGTCGGCTCGGCCGGATCTACCAGGGACGCACCAAGGTCGACTTCGTCGGGCGCAAGCGCACGTGGTTCACGATCTCGCTGATCATCATCGTGCTCGGGCTGGGTTCCTTGGGCATTCGCGGCTTCAACTTTGGTATCGACTTCAAGGGTGGCAGTTCGTGGGAGGTGCAGACGACGCACTCCTCGGTCGCGGCGATCACCGCCTCGGCGACCTCGGCCGGTCTGACGACGCCGACCGTGGAGAAACTCGGGTCGCAGACCTACCAAGTCACGGCCGACATCAACTCACTCAGCGGTGACGCGCAGACCAAGCTCATCAACAAGGTCGCGAACGCACTCGCCAAGACGGCCCACGTCGGCACGAACCAGGTCTCGATCGAGAGCGTTGGTCCCACGTGGGGCGGACAGATCACCGATAAGGCGATCGAGGCGCTGATCATCTTCTTCATCGCGGTCGTGGCCTACATCAGCATCCGCTTCGAGCCCAAGATGGCCATGGCCGCGTTCATCGCCATGGTGCACGACCTGCTCGTCACCGTCGGTGTGTACTCAATCTTCGGACTACAGATCACGCCGGACACCGTCATCGCCATCTTGACGATCCTCGGTTACTCGCTGTATGACACGGTCGTCGTCTTCGACCGGGTGCGCGACAACGCCGGGGGCATCTTGAAGAGTGGCGACCTCAGCTACGCCGAGATGGTGAATCTCTCGATGAACCAGACGATCGCCCGTTCGATCAACACGTCACTCGTGGCGATCCTGCCGGTCATGGCCGTGCTGTTCGTGGGCGCCGACATCCTCGGCGCTACGACCCTGCAGAGCTACGGCGTCGCGCTCTTCGTCGGACTCATGAGTGGGGCCTACTCCTCGATCTTCATCGCGAGCCCGCTGCTCGCGATCTTCAAGGAGCGCGAACCGCGGTACCGTGAGCTCGCCGAACGCTCGCGTCAGCGCAGTGACCAGCGGGTCCTCACGCCGGCCGCCGCCGCGCTGCTCTCCGGTGACGGCGCACAACGCCTCGCGCGCGCCGGCGCCTCGACCGGCACGTTGCCGCGCACGGCGCCCGGCACGTTGTCACGCGGCACGATTCAGGCGCGCGCGCGCAAACAAAAACGGCGATAGGCCCCTATTAGGCTGACTCCATGGTCAGTCTCACTTCTCGCTCCTCGGCTGACCCCGCCCTGACCGGGTCGATCGAACGTTTAATTGGCAGATTCCTTGAACACCACGCCGACGGGGACGTCGAGGTCATCCGCCGCGCCGGGGCCGCCGCCATCAAGGCGCACGAGGGTCAGTTGCGCCGCACCGGCGAGCCGTACGTGACCCATCCCATCGCCGTCGCCGATATCGCCGCTGACCTGGGACTGGACGAGGCGACGATCACGGCGGCGCTGCTGCACGACGCCGTCGAGGACACCGGCATCACCAAGGAGTGGGTCGCCCAGGAGTTCGGGGACCAGGTCGCGGCCGTCGTCGACGGCGTCACCAAACTCGACCGGTTGGAGTTCGACTCCAAGGAGGAACAGCAGGCGGCGACGATCCGCAAGATGTTCATCGCCATGGCCCAGGACTGGCGGGTCCTGCTCATCAAACTGGCCGACCGTCTGCACAACATGCGTACCATCTCGGTCATGCCGATGGCGCGTCAGCGAGCCATCGCCCAAGAGACGCTCGACGTGTATGCGCCTTTGGCGCACCGTCTCGGCGTCCAACAGGTCAAGTGGCAACTCGAGGACCTGAGCTTCGCCACGTTGCACCCGAAGCGCTACGCCGAGATCGAACAGATGGTCGCGGCGCGCCAGCCCGAGCGCGAGGACTACCTCGACGAGGTCATGGCGACGTTGTCGGCCAAGCTGAATGAGTTCGGCATCAAGGCCGAGGTGCGGGGTCGGCCCAAGCACCTCTGGAGTATCTACGAGAAGATGGTCATCGGCGGCAAGGAGTTCGACGACATCTTCGACCTCGTGGGACTCCGCGTGATCGTGGACGAAGACCGCGACTGCTGGGCGGTGATCGGCGCGATCCACGCGCTGTGGTCCCCGGTCCCCGGACGATTCAAGGACTACATCAACTCGCCGAAGTTCAATCTCTACCAGTCACTACACACAACGGTGATCGGTCCACGCGGGAAGTCGGTGGAAGTGCAGATTCGGACCTTCGAGATGCACCGACGCGCCGAGTTCGGCGTCGCCGCGCACTGGGGCTATAAGGAGGGCGCCTCGAACAAAGAGGTCGCCTGGATGCAACGCCTCGCCGACGTCGAAGAGGAGGAGCACGACCCGATCGCCTTCCTCGAGGCGCTGAAACTCGACCTCGGTCAGGACGAGGTCTACGTCTTCACGCCCAAGGGCCGGGTGATCGCGCTCGTCGAGGGCGCGACGACGATCGACTTCGCCTACGCCGTGCACACCGAGGTCGGACATCACTGCATCGGGGCCAAGATCAACGGTCGCCTCGTGCCGCTCGACACGGTGCTGCGCTCGGCCGACGTCGTCGAGATCGTGACGAGCAAGAGCGAGACCGCCGGTCCGTCGCGCGACTGGCTCGCGATCGCCCAGTCCTCGCGCGCGAAGTCGAAGATCCGTCAGTGGTTCCAACGTGAGCGTCGCGAGGACGCCATCGAGGGCGGTCGCGAAGAACTGACCAAGGCGCTTCGTCGCGAGGGCCTGCCCATCGCGACGTCGCTCTCCTCGAGCGCGCTCGACGCGGTGATCACCGGACTGACGCTCGAGGACATCGACGCGCTCTACATGGCGATCGACAGCGGGCAGATCTCCGCCCTCGCCGTCGTCCAGCGGCTCGACCGCGAGCTGCGCGGCGGTGGCGACACCGAACAGATGCCCACCACGGTCACGCGCATGCCGCGCACCAGTCGCACGACGCGTCGCACCGCCGGCGTGTACGTCGAAGGCCTCGACGACGTCATGATCCATCTCGCCCGCTGTTGCTCGCCGGTACCCGGCGACAACATCATGGGCTTCATCACCCAGGGTCGGGGCGTGTCGGTGCACCGTGACGACTGCTCGAACGCCGTGGCGCTGGCTCAACGACTGGGCGAACGCATCATCGACGTCGAGTGGGACGGCTCGGTCAGCGGTCAGTACCGCGCGGTGCTCGAGGTCATGGCCTTCGACCGGTCGCGGCTCCTGCTCGACGTCTCGAAGGTCGTGGCCGAGTATCACCTCAGCATCATCTCGAGTTCGACCTCGACGTCGGGATCGAGAATCGTGCGCATGGTCTTCGACGTGGAACTCGCGGACCCGACGCACCTCAGTAGCCTGTTGGCGGCGCTCAAGGGCGTCGACGGCGTCTTCGACGCCTTCCGACAACTACCGGGACAGAACAAGAATTCATGACAGACGCGGTGACACCTTTCCAAGCCCCCGTCGGGACCCACGATGTCCTGGCGCCGAGTTCGGCGGAGTGGGAGGGCGTCGTCGCGACCTTCGCGCAGTTCGCCTTCCGCTACGGCTTCAAACTGGTGATCACGCCGATGTTCGAAGACGTCGGCGTGTTCAATCGCGGCATCGGCGAAGAGAGCGACGTCGCCAAGAAGGAGATGTACGTCTTCTCGGACCGCAGCGATCGGGTCTTCGCGTTACGCCCCGAGGGCACCGCGCCCGTCGTGCGCGCCTTCATCCAGCACAACCCGACCACGCCGTGGAAGGCGTGGTACGTGACGCCGGCCTTTCGCTACGAGCGTCCGCAGGCCGGACGCTACCGCCAGCACCACCAGCTCGGCGTCGAGGTCCTCGGGACCGACGATCCCGCGGTCGACGTGGAGGTGATCGCACTCGCCGAGCGCTTCTACCGCGCGCTCGGTCTGCAGCGCTTCCGCCTGCTCATCAACTCGATGGGTCACGACGTCTGTCGCGCGGCCTACGTTGAGCTCCTGCGCGCGCACCTCGAGAAGAACGCCGATCGCCTCAGTGACGAGCACCGCACGACCTGGTCCGACAACCCGCTGCGCGTGTTGGACTGCAAGGACGCGTCCTGCGTCGAAGTGACCAACGAAGGTCCCATGTTGATTGATCACCTCTGTGAGGACTGTCGAGCGCACTTCGACAAGGTCGTCGCCGGCTTGACGTCGATCGGCATCGAGACCGAACTTGATCCCCGGCTGGTACGCGGCTTCGACTACTACACGCGCACGACGTTCGAGTTCGTCGCCGACGCCTTGGGCAGCGCGCAAAACGCGATCGGCGGGGGAGGGCGCTACGACAAGTTGGCCGAACAGCTCGGCGGTAAGCCCACGAGCGGTATCGGCTTCGGGAGCGGCATCGAACGGCTCCTCCTGACTCGCGAGGCCGAGGGCGTCGAGCCGCGCAACCTCGTCGAGCGGGCACTGGAACTCTTCGTCATCGACACGACCGGCGACGACGTGGCCACCGTGCTCGTCGACGAACTGCGCGGGGCCGGCTTCGCGACGGACCGCGCGTACGACAACCGCTCGATGAAGTCACAGATGAAGTTGGCCGACAAGTCGGGGGCTCGCCTCGCGTTGTTGGTCGGTCCTCAGGAGATGGCTGCGGACGAGGTGACGATTCGAGACCTGCGCAGCGATGACTTCGAACAGACGCAACGTCGGGTGGCCCGTCGTGACGTCGTCGTCGCGGTCACCGAACTGTTGGCGAAGCGCTGATCATGGCGGAGAACCTGGAATCCACGAGCATGCGTGATCTGTTGTGCGCGTCGCTGAACGAGAGCCACGTCGGCACTCGGGTCACCGTCTGTGGGTGGGTCGCCAAGCGACGCGAGCACGGTGAGCACCTCGCCTTCCTCGACGTGCGCGACTTTTCCGGGATCATCCAGGCGGTCGTCGACGGTTCGGTGGACGTGCGCAGCGAGTACGTGGTTCGGGTGAGTGGCACGGTGACGCGTCGACCGGAGGGGACCCTCAACGAGAAACTCGACACCGGCGCGATCGAGTTGACCGACTGCAACGTCGAGGTGCTGGCGTCGGCGGAGCCACCGCCATTCCAGCTCGACGACCGAGTCGACATCGACGAACAGGTCCGACTGCGTTATCGCTACCTCGACCTTCGTCGCGAACACATGCAGCGAAACCTGCGACTACGTGCGGTGGTGAACGCCGCGCTCCGCCGGGCGATGGACGCGCAGGGTTTCTGCGAAGTCGAGACGCCGCTGCTCTGGGCGCCGACACCGGAAGGTTCGCGCGAGTTCGTGGTTCCGTCACGCCTGCAACCGGGTGAGTTCTACGTCCTCCCACAGAGCCCCCAGATCGCGAAGCAACTCTTGATGGTCGGCGGCTTCGATCGTTACTACCAGATCGCTCGCTGCATGCGCGACGAAGACCTGCGCGCGGATCGCCAGTTCGAGTTCAGCCAACTCGACATCGAGGCGAGCTTCGTCGATCAAGACGACGTGCTCGGCTTCGTGTCGGTCGCGGTGCTCGACGCCGCCGAGGCCGCGACCGGTGTGCGGCCCGACGATATCCCCTCGATGACGTGGGCCGAGGCGCTGGATCGTTACGGCACCGACAAGCCCGACCTCCGGTTCCAGATGTTGCTCGAGGACCTCTCGGACGTCTTCGTCGCGACCGACGTCAAGGCCTTCGCCGCGCCGACCGTGAAGGCGATGCGCGTCCCCGGTGGCGCCAGCTTCTCGCGGGCCCGTTTGGACGAACTCACCGACCAGGCCAAGGGCCTCGGGGCCAAGGGCCTCGCGTGGTTCCGCGTGACCGCCGAAGGACTCGACTCGCCCTTGGCGAAGTTCCTCAACGAGACCGAGTCCGCGGCGATCGCCGCGGTCGACGGTGCGCGAGTGGGCGACATCGTGTTCTGCGTCGCCGATGAGTACGCCGACGCCTGTCACTTCCTCGGTGCGATTCGCACGACGTTGGGCTCGCCGCCCGTGGGCGAGGGGCCGCATCGGTACGTCTGGGTCACCGAGTTCCCGCTGTTCGAGGGCGTGGACGAAGACGGCAACCTCCAGGCGGCGCACCACCCGTTCACCATGCCGCACCCGCAGGACATGGACCTCATCGACACCGACCCCCTGAAGGTCCGCTCCCGCGCCTACGACCTCGTGCTGAACGGTTGGGAACTCGGCAGTGGCTCGGTGCGAATCCATCGCGCCGATATCCAGTCGCGCGTCTTTCGCGCGCTGGGGATCTCCGAGGAGGAGGCCGAGAGCCGCTTCGGCTTCTTGCTCGGCGCCTTCAAGTACGGCGCCCCGCCGCACGCGGGCTTCGCCTTCGGCATCGACCGGCTGGTGGCGATCTTTGCCGGCGAGGAGAACATCCGCGAAGTGATCGCCTATCCCAAGACCCAGTCCGGCGCCGATCTGATGACCGGCGCGCCCAAGTCCGTGGCGCCGAAGGTGCTGCGCGAACTTCGCATCACCGCCACGCCGAAGGGATCGTGAGTTACGTCGCTCTTTGACGACGCCGTGGCTCAACGCCTGAAACAAGTCGCGCCGCTGGCCGATCTCTTACGCCCGCGAACACTGGACGAACTGGTCGGTCAGGCGCATCTGGTCGGTGCGAACGGTCCCATACGACGATTCGTCGAAGCTCGCGAGTTGACCTCGATGATCCTGTGGGGACCGGCCGGTACCGGCAAGACCACGTTGGCGCGCATCGTCGCGACCTCCGCGGGTTACGCGACAGAAAGTCTCTCGGCCGTGACGAGCGGCGTGAAGGACGTGCGCGAGGCGCTGGCGCGGGCCCACGAACGACTCGGCGAACAGAACCAACGAACGGTGCTCTTCATCGACGAGGTCCATCGATTCAACAAGTCCCAGCAGGACCTGCTGCTGCCGGCGACCGAAACGGGTCAGGTGGTGCTGATCGGCGCCACGACCGAGAATCCCTACTTCGAGGTGAACGCCGCGCTCATGAGTCGTTCGACGCTGTGGCGACTCCACCCGCTCTCGGCGAAGGACCTCGAGATACTCGTGCGACGGGGATTGGATCTTCGAAAAGGCGCGATCACCGACGAGGCGATGGAGGCCATCACTGCCGCGAGTGACGGCGACGCGCGCGTCGCATTGACGACACTCGATACGGCGATCGTACTGGCCCGGGCCGATGACGCCGCCAGCGACACGGTCGACATCGAGCACGTGGCCCAGGCCCGCGACGGTCGCCTGTATCACCAGTCGCGCGACACGCACTTCGACCAGATCAGCGCCTTCATCAAATCGGTGCGGGGGTCGGACCCCGACGGAGCGCTCTACTGGCTGGTCACGATGCTCGAGAGCGGCGAGAGTCCACGCTTCCTCGCGCGTCGTCTCGTCATCCTCGCGAGCGAGGACATCGGTCTCGCCGATCCGATGGGGCTCGTGCTCGCCGACGCGGCCGCGCGCACGGTCGAGTTCATAGGCCTGCCCGAGGGGCGACTCACCCTGGCCCACGCCACGATCACGCTCGCGCTGATGCCCAAGAGCAACTCGGTGACCCGTGCGTTGGGCGCGGTGACGCGTGCCGTGCAAGAAGGTGGCGTGAACGAGGTCCCCGATCACCTTCGCGGTTCGAACTACCGCGGCGCGTCAGAACAGGGCTTCGGCACCGACTATCAGTACCCGCACGACTACGAACGCGGTTGGGTTAGCCAGCAGTACCTGCCGGACGCGCTCGTCGGCCAGCGCTATTTCGAAGCGACGGAGTACGGTCGCGAGAAGGCGTTGGTCGAACAGTGGCGCGTGATGGTCCAGCGCGAAGACCAGGGCGATTTCGAGGCGCCGGTAGAATAAACAGGTGGAAGCCGCACAACTTCGATCGATCTTCTTGGACTACTTCGCCGACAACGGCCACACGGTCGTGCCCTCGGCGAGCCTGATCCCGTTCGATCCGAGTCTGCTCTTCACCGTCGCGGGCATGGTGCCCTTCAAGCCGTACTTCACCGAGGAGGAGCCCGCGCCGTACCCGCGCGCGGTCTCGGTGCAGAAGTGCTTTCGGGCACTGGACATCGACATCATCGGTACCACCCAGCGACATCTGACGTTCTTCGAGATGATGGGGAACTTCTCCTTCGGTGACTACTTCAAAGAGGGCGCCATTCGATTCGCGTGGGGCCTGATCACTGAGGGTTTCGGGCTCGACCCGGATCGTCTCTGGGTGACGGTGCACACCTCGGACGACCAGGCCGAAGAGCTCTGGCGCGATCTCGTCGGCATGCCGGCCCATCGAATCCAGCGTCTCGGTGAGGACAACTTCTGGGAGATGGGACCGACGGGGCCGTGCGGACCGAGCTCGGAGATCTTCTTTGACAAGGGCGCGTCCTTTGGCGCCGACGGTGGACCCGCGAGCGGCGGCGAGGACCGCTTCGTCGAGTTCTGGAATCTCGTCTTCACGCAGTACGACCGCGGCGTCGACGGGACGCTGACCGAACTGCCGAAGAAGAACATCGACACCGGAGCTGGATTCGAACGCGTGCTCTCGATCTTGAATGGTCTCGAGTCGGTCTTCGCGACCGACCTCTTCGCGCCGTTACTGGACACGGCGTCGCGCGCCATCGACGTGGCTTACGGCGCCGACGAATCCACCGACGTGTCGATCCGGCGAATCGCCGAACACGGACGGGCGATGACGATGTTGGTCGCCGACGGCGTGCTGCCCTCGAATGAGGGACGAGGCTACGTGCTTCGTCGTATCATTCGCCGCGCGATCCTCGCCGCGCGACGCGCCGGTTCTGAGCGGGCGCTCGCGTCGTCACTCGTCGACGCCACGATCGAGAAGATGGGCATCGCCTACCCGGTGCTCGTGAAGGACCGTGATCTGATCGTCGAGGTACTGGAGCGCGAGGAGGCCGGCTTCGCGCGCACGTTGAAGACCGGTCTGTCGTTACTGGAAGAGGCGCAACGCGAAGTGGCGACCAGCGGCGCGACGGTCTTCCCGGGAGACGTCGCCTTCAAGCTGCACGACACGCACGGATTTCCGATCGAGCTCACTGACGAGATCGTCTCGGAGTCGGGGCTGAGCGTCGATCGCGGAACGTTCGACGAGGCGATGCGCGCTCAACGCGAGCGTGCGCGCTCCAAATCCAAGGCGCTCAACCTCGCCGACGACGCGCAGTACCGCGACTTGATCGAGGGCCACGGGACGACGGAGTTCGTGGGGCGCGACGTCACTCGATACAGCATCGAAACCGAGGTACTGGCCTCGCTCGTCGGTCAAGACGGGGTCGGCGAACTGTTTCTCGACGCGACGCCCTTTTACGCCGAGTCGGGGGGCCAAGTCGCTGACACCGGCATGGTGGTGACCGATACCGGCAGTTTCAAGGTCTTGGACGTGCAGAACGTCGCCGGCGGCCTCTTCGCCCATCGAGGACTGCTCACGGGCGAACTCCTGCCGGGCCAGGTCGCGGTCGCCACGATCGATCCGATCCGTCGCGAGGCGACGCGACGTAACCACACCGCGACGCACCTGCTGCACGCCGGACTTCGCACTGTGTTGGGCGACCACGTGCGTCAGCAGGGTTCCTTCGTCGGACCGGATCGATTCCGCTTCGACTTCTCCCACGGCGCGGGGGTATCCACGGGCGAGACCTCGGAGATCCTGACGATGGTGAACAGCGACGTCGTCGCGAACGACGAGGTCAATACGATTCAAACAACGAAGAAGGAAGCCGAGACCATGGGCGCGATCGCGTTCTTCGGTGACAAGTACGGCGATCGAGTGCGCGTGGTGCGCGCCGGGTCGCACAGCCTCGAGTTCTGCGGCGGTACGCACGTCGATCGCCTCGGTGACATCGGACAGATCCAGATCGTGAGTGAATCCTCCATTGGATCGAACACCCGACGAATCGAAGGCGTGAGCGCCATGGGCGCCTACCAGAGAAGTCACGATATGGAGACGGCCCTCGGCTCGGTGGCATCGCTGTTGAAGTCTTCGGTCGACGACGTCGTGCCGGCGCTCGAACGCGTCATTGAACGCCAACGAGAGTTCGAAAAGGAACTGGCGTCGCTTCGCCAGGTTCAACTTTCGAGGTTTGCCGAGGAGCTGCACGCACAGGTATCCGCTGACGTCTTGGTGGCGAGAGTCGACGGCTATCCCGGCGAGCAGCTGCGCACGCTCGCGGCGGACCTCCAACACCGTGGTCGGCGAGTGGTGGTCCTGGTCGGCATGATGGAGGACAAAGTCTCCATCGCGGTGGCGAGTGATGGTTCGTTGGACGCGACGCGCAGTGTCAAAGAACTGGCGGCCCTCGTGGGCGGCGGCGGCGGCGGCTCCGAGCGACTCGCCCTGGCCGGTGGTCGCGATCCGGGGGGCATCGAGGCCGTGCTGCTCGCGGCGGCGGCGCTCTAGTTGTCGATGACGCGAATCCTCGGCATCGACCCCGGTACCAAGCGCTGCGGCATCGCGATCACGGACTCCGCACAACGGATGGCCTTTCCGCGTCCGGCTCTGGCCATGGACGAAGAAGTCACGACGCATCTCGCGGAACTCATAGAGGACGAAGGCATCGGTCGCGTCGTCATCGGACGTCCGGTGGCGCTCAGCGGCAGAGAGACGACCAGCACCGCAGCGGCCGACCAATTCTTCGAACTCGTACAACGACACGTGTCGGTGCCGGTGACTCAGTGGGATGAACGACTAACCACGCGCGACGCGCAAAAGTCGTTGTCAGGGGCCGGATTGACGACGAAGGAGTCACGTGGGCGCGTCGACAGCGCGGCCGCCGTCATCATGCTGCAAAACTACGTAGATGGGCTCAATGCTGAGTAAGCCGCTGGGCCGAACTCTCGCTGGCCTCCTTGTCGTACTCGTCGCCTTTGTGGTGTGGTTTCTTCTCCAGGCCAATCCGATCGGTGGAAAAGGCAAAGAGGTCATCGTCACCGTGCAAAACGGAGAGTCCGTGTCGGCGCTCGGGAGCGAGCTGCACGCCAAAGGCATTATCGCCTCGTCCTTCGCCTTTTCGATCGACACGACGATCTTCGGATCCTTTCAGGTGCAGGCCGGTTCGTACCAGATCGCCCAGGGATCGTCGTTCGCCCACGTTCGCTCCATCTTCGGTGCGCCGCCCAACGTCGTGGCGTTCGACGTCACCGCCGGTCTCACGTTGCACGAGGTCGCCGTCGATGTCGCCAACGGCGAAGGAAGCGTCTTCGGCGACCAGTTCGTCGCGCTCGCGACGGCCAGCAAGTCGCCCAGCCCCTTTCGTTCGTCCGGTTCGCTCGAAGGTCTTATCGGCACCGGCGAGTACATCGTCACGCCGGGTGAGTCACCGGCGCACCTGATCGCCCAGATGGAACGACGATTCGTGAAGCAGGCCGCGTCGGTCGGTCTCACGCCGACCACGTCGTTGAACGGACTCGACGCGTATCAATTGGTCATCGCCGCCTCCATCGTCGAGAAGGAGGGCTACTACCCGGTGAACATGCCCAAGGTCGCGCGCGTCATCTACAACCGACTCGCGCGAGGTGGCCCGCTCCAGATGGACGCGACCGTGCTCTACTACCTCGGCATGGACGGGGGCACCGTGACCCCCGCCATGCTCCAGACCCAGGAGCCCTACAACACCTACCTGAACTCCGGTCTGACGCCGACCCCGATCTGCGCCGTCTCCACGATCGCGCTGCGCGCCACGCTGCACCCGCCGGTCGGCACGTGGCTCTACTTCACGTTGATCAACGAAGACGGACAGATGGCGTTTTCGACCACGTTCGCCCAGCAGTTGCGTGAGGAGAAAATCGGCGAACAGAACGGCATCGGATGAACTGGCGTCTGGGCGTCGCGGGATCGCCGATCGCGCACTCGCTCACCCCGCAGCTCCATGAGGCGGCTCTCGCGATGGCCGGACTCGAGGGAACGTCGCGACGCGTCGAGTTGGGTGTCCGGGACCGGTCCAAATTGAACGAGGTGATGCGCGCGCAGTTCGACGCCCTGTCGCTGACGATGCCCCTGAAGGGAATCGGCGTCGAGATCTGCGACGAAGTCGACGAAGCCGCGGCCCGCACGAAGTCCGTCAATTCGCTCCTGCTGCGCGACGGCAAGCTACTCGGCGCCTCGACCGACGGCGACGGCTTCGTGCAGTCGGTGAGAGGTCAGTTCGGCTTGGACGTGGCCGGTGCGCACGTGGTGGTGCTCGGTGCCGGCGGCGCCGCGAGCGCGATCGTGGACGGCCTGGTGCGCGCCGACGTCGCGACGGTCGCCGTGCACGCGCGCAATGAAGCCAAGGTCGACGCCCTTGTCGCGCGCTACGCCAACGTCCACGATTTCTCGTTGACCTACCGGCCCGTGGACGTCATCGTCAATACCACCCCGGCCGACGGTCGAGTCGACGAGGTCGCGGTGATGCAGGGCGTGAGCGCCCACACGGTCGCGGTCGATATCACGTACGAACCCCGCGTATCAGCGTGGCGAACGCTGCACGAAGGAACCGGTTGTGCCACGGCGAACGGCCTCGGGATGCTCGCGTACCAGGCGGCCCTGCAGATGCAGTGGTGGTGGGAGACTGTCATCGACGCGGCGAAACTCTTGGAGGTGATCTCGTGACCGACACCATTACCGCAATGTCATCGCGCATCCGCGCGAAGGACCGCCTGGACCTCGGACTGGCGTGCGGTCTCATCGCCCTCGGCATCACCGGCGTGATCGTCATCTACAGCGCCACGCGCCAGGGACTGATCAATGCCGGGGACAACCCCCACTACTACCTGGAACGCCAGGCCGTCTTCGTCGGGCTCGGCATCGTCGTGATGTTCGTCGTCTCGCTGATCGACTATCGGCGACTGGAGATCGTGACCACGCCGCTCTACGTGTGTGGTCTGTTGGGACTCGTCGGGGTCTACGCAATCGGTTCGTCGGCCCAGGGCGCGCTGCGGTGGTACAGCATCGGTATCTTCCAGATCCAACCGAGTGAGTTCACGGTCCTGATTTTGATCCTGGCGATCGCGACGTACTGTCAACGAAGACCGGACGGCCTCACGATGTACGACGTCGCCCGGCTGCTGGTGATGTCGGCGGTGCCCCTGGCGCTCATCATCGTCCAGCCCGACCTCGGCACGTCGATCATCCTGGTCCTCAGCGTCGGCGCCATGCTGGTCGTCGCGGGCGTGCCGCCACGACTGCTCACGCTGCTCGCCATCCTGGGTTCGATCGGCGTCGTCGTCGCGTTCTATCTGGACCTCGTCGGTCGCTACGCCATCGACCGCTTCGCGGCGTTCCTGCACCAGAACTCGACCAGCGCGCACTGGGCGCAGTACATCTACAACGTCGACAACGCTAAGAACGCCATCGGCTCGGGCGGCCTCACGGGCGCGGGCTTCTTCAAGGGACTCCAGACGAATCTCGGCTACGTGCCCGAGCAACACACCGACTTCATCTTCACGGCCATCGGCGAGCAGCTCGGCTTCATCGGATCGCTGCTGATACTTCTGTTGCTGGCCTTCGTCGCTTTCCGACTCTTCCGAATCGGTCAGATGTCCAAGGACACGATGGGCCGGATCATCTGCATCGGCGTCTTCGTGTTTTTCGCCTTCAGTTGCTTCGAGAACATCGGCATGACCATGGGCATCATGCCAGTGACCGGCATCCCGCTGCCGCTCCTCAGTTACGGGGGATCGGCGGCGATCGTGTTCTTCACGGCGGGCGGTCTCGTGCTCTCTATTTCGCGGCGGACCGGGAATTAGGCTTGACCCCTGATGAGTGACGATTCCACGGCGGCGAGCGATCCCGCGACATCGCCCGACGCCGAGGTGCCGGAAGTAGTCGATCCCGACACCGTGACGTTCAACGTCATGACGATTGAGTCGGTGCTCTACGACCTCTCGGACACGTCGCCGCTCGTGCACCTCATCGAGGAGTCGACGCCGTACCGCTATCTGGCGGTTCCGATCGCGCTCACCGAGGCGGTCGCCCTGCACAACGCCCTCGACAAGATCGGCGGACGCCGACCGGGCACGCACGAACTCGCCTCGGAGGTGCTGCGACGACTCAACGCGGACATCGTCGCCGCGCGGATCACGCGCTACGACGGTGGCGTCTTCTACGCCGAGCTCGACCTCATGACGCCGCGGGGCCGAGAGGTCTTCGACTGTCGCACGAGCGACGCGTTGATCCTCGCGACTCGACAGGGTGTGCGAGCCCCGGTCCTCTGTGCGGAGTCAGTCCTGCAAGCGTTCTACGCGTAACGGGACTCCGCTACGGATTCTTGAACTTGACCGCGACGATTGCACCGCCGCGTCGTTCCTGGGCGTTCTCGTCCGAGATTCGCAGTAGCAACGCAACGATCAAATAGTTCGCGAAGAGCGAACTGCCGCCGTAGGCGACGAAGGGCAACGTGATGCCGGTGAAGGGCAGGACGCGAAGGACACCCGCCATGATGAAGAACGCCTGAAATCCCATCAGTGCCGTGAGGCCCGTGGCGGCGAGGCGCACGTAATCCGACGTGGCGCGTTGCGCGATGTAGAACCCTTCGCCGACGAACGCGGCGAAGAGACACACGATGAGGATGACGCCGAGGAACCCGAGTTCTTGGCCGACGGCGGCGAAGATCATGTCCGACGTGAGGTCCGAGATCGTGCCCGTCCACAGTGGCGCGAGCCCAAGCCCCGTTCCCGTCATGCCGCCGTCAGCGAAGGCGTACCACCCGTAGGCGAGCTGACAACTGTGCGCGGCCGATTCGCACGCGGTCCAGGGATTGAACCAATACGTCAGACGGGCGTGTACCTGAGTGAAATACTTCGCGACCACGAACATTCCACCAGCGAAGAGACCGATGCCCAACACGACGTACGTTTTGAGACCCGTCGTGACCCAGAGCATTGAGATGAAGAGTGCGAAGAGTAACAGGGCGAAGCCGATATCGTTCTCGGCGCCAAGTATGGCCATCGAGAACCCCCACGCGAACAGTATCGGCAAGAGAACTTTCGGTGGGACGATTTGACGCCGTCCAATCCGCTGGGTCGGTGTGGACAACAACTCGCGGTTCGCGGCGAAGTACGAGGCGAAGAAGAAGACCAAGAGGATCTTGGCGATCTCCACCGGTTGAAACGAGATCGGCCCAAGTTTGACCCACAGGCGAGCGCCGTAGATGTCCTGGCCGATGTGGGGCACGAGCGGCAACACCAGGAGACCAATCGCCGCGAGCAACGTGAGGTATCGATATCGATCGAGATCGCGAACTCGGCGCACGACGATCAGCGTGACGACGACGGCGCCGGCGCTTATCAGGAACCACAGGGCCTGGAATCCCGCGGCCGGCTGGTCCCATCGCGCAATCTCGACGTAGCCGATGCCGTTCAGTAACGTCGCAATCGGCAACAACACTTGCGACGCGTTCGGCGCGAGAACTCTCACACTCACGTGCAGGGCCAGTGAGATCGCGATGATCGAGGTGAGAAAGACGCCCAAGCGGTCGGGTAGATGGCCCTTCGCACCGAGCGAGGCCAGCACGTAGAACGAGGCGACAATTATCCACGCGAGGATCATCAGACCGAGTTCGGTCAGACGGCCGGGTGACGGTTGAGTGACGGATTGCGGCTTCATCGGGGCCGCCGCAGTACTCGCGTGTCTCGCCACGAAACAAGAGTAGTCGTACGATGTGTAGATGGATCTGATGGACGCCGAGGAATCGGGCGCGCTCGAGATCGACGTTCGTGCATTCGGACCCGAGCGGTTCTCGAGCCGTGAACTCTCGCGTCTCGAGTTCGGTTCGCGGCTCTTGGACCTCGCCGACGATCACATGTTGCCGATTCTCGATCGATGTAAATTCGTGGCGATCTTCGCGGACATGATCGACGAGTTCTTCCAAGTGCGCGTCGTGAGTCTTGAGGACAAGGTGGCCGCCGGCGTGCAGACGGCGTCGATCGACGGCATTCGACCACGTCAGCAATTGGAGTCGATCCGTGAGCGCGTCCTCTCCCTCGTCGAACGTCAGGATCGGCTTATGCTCGACGTCCTGTTGCCGGCGTTGGCGCAGCAGGGCATCGCGATCGTGCCCTTCAGCTCACTCGGCGCCGAGGACCACGATCGGCTGACGAAGTACTTCGACGAGAACGTCTATCCCGTCTTGACGCCGCTGGCCGTCGACCCGGGTCACCCGTTCCCGATGATCTCCAACCTTTCGCTCAACATCGCGGTCTACGTGCGCGATGACGTCACGGGTGAAGAGCGCAGTGCGCGCGTGAAGGTGCCCAACTCGTTGCCTCGGTTCCTGCAGGCGAATGAGAACCAGTGGTGCACGCTCGAGGACCTCATCACGTCGAACCTCGGGCGGTTGTTCTCGGGCATGACCGTGGGTCGCGCCGATCTCTTTCGCGTCACGCGCAACGCGGACCTGACCTTGGAAGAGGACGAGGCGGACGACCTGCTCGTCGCGCTCGAGGTTGAACTTCGGCGCCGCCGATTCGGCGAAGCGTTGCGCGTGGAGATCCAAAGCGGCATGTCCCCGGAGTTCCTCGAGCTCTTAGTCGGTCAGCTCGAACTCGACCGCTCCAACGTGTACGTGACCGACGCGCCGTTGGGTCTGCACGACCTGTGGAGCCTGTACGCCATCGACCGCCCCGACCTCAAGGGCGAGGGTTGGTCGCCGATCACCCCGCGACGGCTCCTCGACGGCGAGCACGTGGGCGACATCTTCGCGGCGATTCGCGAGGACGACATCTTGTTGCACCACCCCTACGAGTCCTTCGCGGACTCGGTCGAGATGTTCATCGCCCAGGCCGCGACCGATCCCAAGGTCGTGGGCATCAAGATGACGCTGTACCGCACCTCGGGTGACTCACCGATCGTCGCGTCGTTGATCCACGCGGCCGAGCAGGGCAAGCAGGTCGCCGCCCTCGTGGAGTTGAAGGCCCGATTCGATGAAGCAGCGAACATCGAATGGGCGAAGGCCCTGGAAGACGTGGGCGTCCACGTCGTCTACGGCATCGTCGGATTGAAGACGCACTCCAAGACCGCCTTGGTACTCCGCAGCGAGGGTGACACGACGGCGCGCTACGTCCATATCGCGACTGGCAACTACAACGGCAAGACGGCGCGCACCTACGAGGACTTCGGCCTGTTGACCAGTGACCCGGCCATCACCGACGACGTCGGCGAACTGTTCAACTTCCTCACCGGCTTCTCGCGAATCGGCCGCTACAAGAAGATCATGGTGAGCCCGCTCTCGACGCGCACGCGCGTCGTCGAACTCATCAACCAACAGCGCGACCGCGGATCGGCCGGTCGCATCGCCATGAAAGTGAACGGACTGACCGATCCGACGGTGATCGACGCGCTCTACGAGGCCAGCTCGGCCGGCGTGGAGATACGTCTCGAGGTCCGCACGCTCTGCTCGTTACGTCCGGGCGTGGCGGGACTCTCGGAGAACATCACCGTGCACAGTCTCGTGGGGGAGTTCTTGGAGCACTCGCGGATACTCATCTTCGGCACGCCGGGTGAGCCCGGCTTCTCGATCTGGCTCGGATCGGCGGACCTCATGGAACGCAACCTCGACCGCCGCGTCGAAGTGCAGGTGCCGATCGAGAACCGCACGCTGCAACAAGAGCTCCTCGAAGCCTTCGAAGTCACGTGGCGTGACGACCTCTTCACCTGGGTGCTCGGCACCGACCGCCGTTGGCGCCGCCTGCAGTCGGTCAACAACTTCTCGGCCCAGAGCGAGTTCAAACGGCTGGCGATGCTCCGGTCTCGGGCTTTGGCTTAGGCGCCAGTCCGTTCTCCTTGCGCCACATCAACGAGGCGTAGGAGATGCCGCCCACGGGAATAGGTATCCAGAAGTTCACGAGCCGGTACGACAGCACCGCGAGGATCGCCTGGCTGTGCGGTACGCCGAAGCCGACGAGCGTGCCGATCAAGACGCCCTCGATGATGCCGAGTCCCGAGGGCGTGATGGGAATCGCCGCGAAGATGTTCGCCAGTCCGTAGGCGACGAGGAGGTCGATCGGCGAGATCACGCGGCCGAAGGACCAGATGAAGACCCAGAGGCACGCGGCGTCGAGCAGCCAGTTCAGCGACGCCCACATGAAGGCCGACCAGAGCGTGCGTCGATTGTTCACCAGCGTCGTGATGCGGTCGGCGACCTTGGCGATCAGCGCGCTGATCTTGTCGGGGTTGACGGCCGGGACGCGAACGGCGATCCACCGCAGCCAGTTGGCGGCGTGTCGCTGGCCCCGCGTGATCAGCAAGATCGTCCCGGAGAAGGCCGCGATGAGAAAGACGCCCAGGAGTGCCGCGAAGCCGTAGGCGGGGTTGAAGCCATTGAGGGGAATCGAGATCACCAGCGCGAACCAGAAGATCATGTTCAAGACGACGGCCGAACCGGTGCCCTGGACCGCCAGACCGAAGGCGTTGGTCTCTTTGGGCACGCCGAGTTCGTTGAAGATCCGGTACGACAACGCGCCGGCCGGGGCGGTGCCGCCCGGTACGACGTGGCTGATGGCGAGGCCGGCGAGATTCACGCGCAACAGGTTGTAGCGACTCGGCGCGTAGGGGTAGAGCACCGACTTGGTGAGTTCGACGTAGGCGTAGATGGCGGCCATCTCTAAGAGGACCGCGACGCTCACCAGGAAGGGATTGACCGTGGCGAGCAGGTGCAATGACTTGCGCGCCGAGGCGAACTGGGGCAGCACGAGATACTCGAACACGAAGACCAGAGCACCGACACTCAAGATGATGCGCACTTCACGCGGTAGCGCGAATCGCTTCTTCTTCACCGGCTCGGGCATGGAAATACCTTAAGCCCGAGGCTCTTCACGCTCGAACCACGTGCTCTTCGGTGGCCCCGAATTGGCCCTGGGTAGAATCGACCAATGCGTACGCTCGTGGTGCTACCCACGTACAACGAAATACTGAACGTGGAGCCGATGCTGCGTACGCTGCGCAAGGTCGTACCGCAGTGTGACGTCCTCGTCGTCGATGACGGCAGCCCCGACGGTACGGCGAACCTGGCCGAGGAGATCGGCGACGAGGTCGGCCAGATCTCGGTGTTGCGACGGACCACGAAGAGCGGACTGGGCGGCGCATACCGCGCTGGCTTTACGTGGGGACTCGAACACGACTACGACCACTTCGTCGAGATCGACTGCGACTTCAGCCACGACCCCAACGCCCTGCCGACGCTGCTCGTCGCGGCCGAGCAATACGACGTGGTCATCGGTTCGCGCTACATCCCGGGTGGCCACATCCCGCAGTGGAGCCTCTCGCGACGTCTGCTCTCACGCGGCGGGAATCAGTACGCATCGGTGATGCTCGGGCTCAAGGTCGCGGACTCCACCGCGGGGTACCGGGTCTATACGAAGAGGGGCCTCGAACTCATCGATTTCGAGACCGTGAGCGCCGACGGTTACGGGTTCCAGATCGAGATGACGTATCGCGCCCGGCGCGCTCGGGCGTCGATCATCGAAGTGCCGATCTCCTTCACCGACCGGGAGCTAGGAGAGTCGAAGATGTCGCGCGCGATCGTCGTCGAGGCTCTCTGGCTCGTCACTAAGTGGGCGCTCGAACGACCCTTCGGTCGCGGCGCTCACTGAACGGCGTCGACCAGCACCGACGACAAGAAACTGGCCAGCTTCGCTTTCGTCTCCTCGCGTTCGGCGATCGGATCGGATTCACTCACGATGCCGGCGCCGGCCCACGCTTCGAACTGCGCCCCGTGCACGAGTACGCCGCGGAATCCGATCCACCACTCGCCGTCGCCGTTGGCGTCGACCCACCCAAGGGGACCGGCGTAGAAACCGCGGTCGATCTGTTCGAGGCGCTGGATGAGCTCATAGGCGCTGCGACGGGGGACGCCGCCGACGGCCGACGTGGGGTGCAGGAGTCGTAGAACCTCGAGGGCGTCGGGCGCGTCGGCTTCGTCGCGACACGACGCTTCGATCCACGTGCCGAGGTGCGCCAGCGTGCGAAGGGCCACGATTGACGGTCCGGCGTCGGCGGCGACGTCGTCGTACACGCCCTCGAGCGCCGTGACGATCTCGTTGACCGGCACGTTGTGCTCGTGAAGGTTCTTCGTGCTGCCGAGCAACCACGTGAGGTAGTCCTCGGGCTCCACGTTGGGCGGCAACGCGATCGTGCCTGCGAGCGGGTGACTGGACAACGTTCGACCCGAGCGGCGGGCGATCAACTCCGGGGTCGCGCCGACGAAGCGACGATCATCATTCGTGGGGATGCTGTAGATCGTGCACAACGGCTCACGGTGGTGTAGCCGATCGGCAATCGCGGCGGCGTCGATCGGTTCGGGCACGGTGCCACGCACCGAACGCGCCAACACGACCTTGTCGATCTCCTTCGATCGCAGGATCTCGACCGCCAACGCCACGTTGTGGGCGTACTCATCTGGGGTCGGCTGCAGGGCGAGCGACCGGAGACTCTGGGTCTCTTGGACGGGCGGCGACGCCGTCGCGAGAACCTCTTGCCACGCGTCGGATCTGTCGAGGGACGTCAACCAGGCGTCGCCGTCGCTCGTCTGGGTCACGCAGAACTGCGGTACGTCCAGTCGACTCGGTGCGGATCGATCAAAGGGCAGCGCACCGAAGGCGACGATCCCCGATCCGGATGGACCATCGTCACCTTCCAGCGTGTGTCCGCGCAGTGGCGCCAGTTCGTCACCGGAACTCTCCAAGCCCCGCGCGAGGACCACGTGGTCGATCGCCGGGCCGAAACCGACGCGAAGAACGTCGCTGGTCTCGAGCAGCCAACCGTCACGCGCGCCGACCGTGCGAAGAGATTCGAGTGACTGTGGAGCGATGCGGCGGCGATGAAACCTCATGACGTCCTGGTGGCGATGAACTGTTGACTCAATCCGCCCATGACGCGGCGATGGTTGACCGCCGCGAATCCCGCCCGATTCAACATTCGAACGATCTCGTCACTGGCGGGCAGGTACGCCGTGGACTCGGGCAGGTAGCGGTAGGCCGCGCGGTCCGAGACCAGCGATCCAATGAACGGCACGACACGACGAAACCAGACGCGAAAGCCTGCTCGCCAGAGGCCCGAGCGAGGTTCTGAGACTTCGAGGAGTGACAGACGTCCGCCGGGGCGCAAGACGCGAGCCATCTCGTCGAAGGTGGCGTCGAGGTCGCTGAAATTGCGCAGCGCGTAGCCGCAGGTGACGCCGTCGAATCCCCCTGCTCGAAATGGAAGGCGTGACGCGTCGGCTTGGACTCGCTCGTCCATCTCTTTGCCGGCGTGCAGCATGCCAAAACTAAGGTCGGTCGCGACGGCCGCGTGACCCTGGCGCGTCAGCTCGCGCGTGAAGTCACCGGTACCGGCCGCGACGTCCAACACGACACTGCGCTGCGGCAGTCGCAGGTCGCCGACCGCCCTTCGGCGCCAGCGCGCATCCAGACCGAAGGTCATCAGTTTGTTCACTAACTCGTAGCGCGAGGCGATGGCGTCGAACATCGCACGGACCTGACGCGTCTTTTCTTCACCTTGGGGGAGGGGAGCGGACAACGGACTCAGCGGTAGTAGCGAAAGACCACCTGCGCGACGCACGACGGCTTCGGGGCATCCTTCACTTCCACGATCACGTCGAGGGCGACCTGCACGCCACCGGCGACCTCGTCGACCGACGCCAACGTCGCGCCCGCGCGAACTTCGGAACCGACCCGTACGGGACTGGTGAAGCGGACCTTGTTGGTGCCGTAGTTCACGCCCATCGCGACACCATCGACCTTCATCACGCCGTTGAGCAAGACGGGAATCATCGAGAGCGTGAGGTACCCGTGCGCGATCGGGCCACCGAAGGGTCCGGCCTTGGCGCGTTCGGGATCGACGTGGATCCACTGGTGATCGCCGGTCGCGTCCGCGAACAAGTTCACCTGCTCTTGGGTCACCGTGTGATACTCGCCGTAGCCGAGGTGGGTGCCCACGAGCGGTGTCAACTCCTCGATACCCTTCACGTGCGTCGTCATAGAAAACCTCCAGTGACAACACTAGACAATCCGCTCTTCTGAGTTGACGTACGGGCGCCATAGGATTGGGCGATGAGCGAGAGCTTCCACCCCCAGAAGCACCGCAACGTCGCCGGGAGTTGGTACCGCGCGTCGGTCTTTGGCATGAGCGACGGCCTGGTTACCAACGCGTCATTGATACTCGGTTTCGCCGGCGCCAATCCCGGGCACAACATCGTTCGTCTGGCCGGACTCGCCGGACTCGTGGCCGGCGGGTTCTCCATGGCGAGCGGCGAGTACATCTCGGTGCGCGCGCAAAAAGAGCTCCTCGAGTACGAGATCGACGTCGAGCGCAAGTCGATCGAGGAGTCACCGGTGCAGGAGCAAGAGGAGCTGCGTCAACTCTTCGTCTCGCGCGGTATCGACGCCGATCTCTCGGAACGACTCTCCGTCGATCTCATGCGCGACCCCGATTTGGCACTGCGCACCCACGCCCGCGAGGAGTTGGGGGTCGATCCGTCGACGACGGGTTCGCCGTGGGGCGCGGCCATCTCGTCGCTCCTCTCCTTCGTCATCGGAGCGTTCATCCCGCTGCTCCCGTGGGTCGTGACCTCGACCGGCAATCCCATCGTCTGGTCGATCGTCCTCGCGGTCATCGCGGCCGCGGTGGTCGGTGGCGCGATCGGGTGGTTCACGCGCAACGGAATACTGAAGTGGGCGCTGCGACAGGTCTTCGTCGGTGCGCTCGCCGCGGCCGTCACGTTCGGTATCGGCCGAATCGTCGGCGTCCACTAGCTGCGCTGAAAGTGCACCAGTCGGTCGTCGCGTTCGACCTTGAAACCGAGTGACTCATAGAGCTTCAGTGCACCGAGGTTCGACTGATCGACGAAGAGTATGGCCGTCGAAACCCCCTTCTTGCGCAGCGAGTCCAGACCTTGAGTGACCATCACCCGTCCGAGGCCGCGCCCCTGAAAGTCCGGGTGCACCGAGATGATGTAGATCTCACCGAAGCGGTCCGGGTGCAGTTCGTGCACCTTCGTCCAGCACGATGCCGCGATGCGTCCGTCGATCTCCAGCAACAGGAAACCGGACGGGTCGAACCACGGTTCGCTCGTGCGCTCCCCTAGGTCCGTGCGCAGCCAGGCGCCCTGTTCCGGGTGGTGAGCGAAGGCGGCGTTGTTCTGTTCCAACCAGGCGTCCTCGTCGCGACCGGGTTCGAAGTTGCGTAGCGTCGACCCGACCGGGACGTCGACCGTCGTTACCGGCAGGGCCACCTGCATCAATTGCAACGTACGCACGATCTGACACTGCGAGTGCACGGGCACCGTCGCGCCGCGGGTCCACCAATCGAGCGACTCGTGATGTTCCAAGAGGTTCCGCAGCAGGTCTTCGTCAATGCCGCCGCCGCACATCTCAACCATCGCGTTCGTGGTGCCGGTCGCCATCGCGTATTGGACGAGGAGACCGTCGTGGTACTGCAGCCAGTGTTCGGCGCGCCATCCGTGCACCACGATCCTTCGTCGTCCCTCGTCGATCGCTTCACGACCGAGCAGCGACTCGGTTCGGTTCAGGAGATTGAGGACATCGAGTCGGCGTTCGGGCGTCAGCGAGTGGCTGCGTTGCCAGGAATCGGTCATGATCGAAGGTTACTGTCGGGCTACGCGATCCGACCGACCACGCGATTGAGGCGACGCAGTAAGGCGCCCAACGTTCGCTCAGCCGCAACGAGTTCGGAGTAGATGTCGGGCGGCATGGCCGAGCCCTCGGTCTCGACGAGCGCGGTGACGCGACGCGACAATTCGTTCATCGTCGACGTGATCGTGTTGAGTTCGTTCTGCATACTCATCGACGAAGTCCTTTGCCTTGGGAGCGTCTCGCGCGCTGGCGAATACTGTAATGGTCGATGAATGAAGCGTCCGACACGACTATCGACATGACACCGCGCTGGTCGAGCATCGTCGCCGGGGGCCCCGAGGCCGAATCGTTCCTCCAGGGTCAACTGAGCCAAGACCTCACCTTGGTCACGTCGAGTGGGGCGTGGTCGCTCCTGCTCGCGCCCGACGGCGTCGTCGTCACGTCACTCGTCGTCACGCCGACGCCGGAGGGCTACGAGCTGGTCGTCCCGCGCGAACTGGGAGCGGCGGCACTCTCGCGACTGAAGCGGTTCTTACTGCGCACGAGGTGCGAACTCGAACTACGCGACGTGGAGCGGGGCCCTTTCAACTCTTTGGACGAACAGATCGACGTCGGGTTACCCGGACCGCGCGAGTTCGCTGCGGGACTCACCCCGCAGACCTTCGGGGCGACATTCGTCAGGGCCACCGTGTCGTTCACCAAAGGGTGCTTCACCGGTCAAGAGTTGGTCGGTCGTCTCGACGCACGCGGTTCGAGCGTGCCGTGGCGATTGGTGCGTGTCACGGGTCCGAACGCCGAGCGCGTCAACGAAGTGTTGACGGCCAAGGGTCCAACTGGCACGTCGGGTCTCACGACGAGCGCGACCAGTGGTGACGTCGTCCGCGGCCTCGGCATCGCGCACCGCAGTCTCCTCGGGAGTGACGAGCTCGCTCACGCCGATGACGTCGTGGTCGAAGAGATTGTCTGACGTCAGCAAGACGGGGCCGTTAACGTGGTGGCCAAGGAGTCGACACGTGCGATTGACGACAGAGGGTATCTTCATCAAGGTCTCGGGCGTGACGACTGAAGACGACGCACTCTTTTCCATCGGACTCGGTGCCAGCGCGGTTGGATTCGACTTCGGACCGACGCCGCGACAGATCTCGGTCAACGCGGCCCACGACATCGTGCGCCGTCTGCCCTCGGGCGCGATCTCGGTGGGTGTCTTTCGCAATGAGATGCCCCAACGCATCGTGGAGATCGCGAACACGCTGGGGCTTTCGGCGGTTCAAATTGACGGCACCGTCGCGGCAGAGGAACTCACGTACGTGTCCGAACGTGTCAACACGGTGTTGCGGACCTTGCCGAGCACCGCGAACCATGATCTCGTCGCCGACCTGACGGGTGTCGACTATCTCGTGGTCCCGGAGTCGGACGACCACTACTCGTTGATGGACTCGTTGGAACTCTTCAGTGATCAGGAGGTCCGTACGCCGATCATTGCCTCGGGCGGTCTGACGCCCTCGAACGTGGTCGACATCGTCCAGAACTACCCCGTGTGGGGCGTGGACGTGCGCGCGGGCGTCGAGAAGTCGGTGGGCGAGAAGGATCCAGTGTTGCTCGGACAGTTCATCGCGAACGCGAGGTGGGCGTTTGACAATACTTACGTGGAACGGCACCACAACGAATGGCCGATGTAGTCCTCGCCGTTACGCAAAAATAGTCCGTAGCCGCTACTGCGGTTTCATACTGCCTACGACACGTGCGCGCGGCGGAACACGACGCTGCCGTTGTGACCGCCGAAGCCGAAGGAGTTCGAGAGGACTACCTCGACGTCCATGGCGCGGGGTTCGCCGATGACGACGTCGAGCCCGATATCGGGACCGACGTTCGTGGTGCCTGCGGTCGGCGGGACGACTTGGTTGACCAACGTCATCACGGACGCGACGCCCTCGAGCGCGCCCGCCGCCGCCAACGAGTGCCCGAGGTGACCCTTGATCGACGTGACGGGAGGAACGTCATCACCGAAGACCGCGCGCATGGCGACGGACTCGGCGAGGTCATTCAGCGGTGTCGACGTGCCGTGAGCGTTGATGTGTGATACCTCGCCGGCCGTGACGCCGGCGTCTTCGAGCGCGAGCTCCATGCAACGGATGGCCCCGAGGCCGGTCGGATCGGGCGCGGTGATGTGGTGCGCGTCGGCGGTCGACGCCGCCCCGAGGACCTCGGCGTAGATGGTCGCGCCGCGAGAGCGCGCGTGCTCCCACTCCTCCAAGATCAGGATGCCGGCGCCCTCACCCATGACGAAGCCGTCGCGGTCGACGTCGAAGGGTCGCGAGAACTCGGTGTTGCTCAGCGCGGTCATGTTGCGGAATCCGGCCTCGGCGATCTCGACCATCACGGCCTCGGCGCCGCCAGCGACGGCCACCGTACTGCGACCTGTCGCGACCAGCCGGGCGGCGTTACCGATGGCGTGCGTGCCGGCCGCGCACGCGGTGGTGACCGTCTCGCACGGTCCGCCGAGCCCGAAGCGCATCGACACCGCGGCGGTGGCGGCGTTGGGCATCATCATTGGGACCATGAAGGGCGAGACGCGGTCCGGGCCCTTGTTGGAGAGCACGCGGAACTGTTCGATGACGGTCTGGAGTCCGCCGATACCGGTGGTCACGATGCTGCCGGCGTCGACGATCGGTCCGCTCAAGCCGCTCTGGTTCCACGCCTCGTCAGCGGCCATGAGCGCGTAGAGCGTGAAGGGGTCGAAACGACGTAGTTCCTTCGGTCCGCCGATGTGGGACGCGTCGAAGGGTGCGATGCGCTTGCTCTCGGGGGCGGTCGCCTTCAGCAACGCGCTCCACAGGGCGTCCACGCCGAGGCCGGCACAACTGATCGCGCCGAAGCCCGTGACGGCCACCCGATACCCAGGAACTGGCCCCGTGGGGGTAAGCGCGACGCGCACTACAGCTTGGCGTAGATCAGTTCGAAGGCTTCGCCGACCGTGCGAATGTCCTTCAGTTCATCTTCGGCGACTTCGATGTCGAATGTCTCTTCGAGCGCCATCACGAGTTCGACCAGGTCGAGGCTGTCCGCCCCGAGGTCGTCACTGAAAGAGGCGTCGAGTGTCACCTTCGATGGGTCGACCGCCAGAACTTCGACGGCGGCGTCGGTGAACTTGCTTAGTGCTTCGTTGCGGTCCATGAAAGAGCCCCTTTTTTCTGTCGCTCCATGGTACTCAAACGTCACGCTCGAGCGGTCACCTACTGGCCCATCGCGAGGCCGCCGTCGACGCAGAGCACCGCGCCCGTGACGTAGCGGGCCTCGGGACTGGCGAGGAATCCGACCACCCCGGCGACGTCACTCGGCTGGCCGATTCGGTCCATCGGGATCATGGCGGCCATGGCGTCTTTGGCGCCGCCGAGCTCGGTCGTCATGTCGGTATCGATGAGTCCGGGCGCCACGACGTTGACGGTGATCCCGCGCGAGGCGACCTCCTTGGCGAGGGAGCGTGCCAGGCCGACGAGGCCGGCCTTGGCGGCGGCGTAGTTCGCCTGTCCCGGCACCCCCACGAACGGACTGACTGACCCGATGAAGATGATCGAGCCGGCGCGTTGTCGCACCATCGAGGCCATCGTCGCGCGCGCACCGTAAAAGGCGCCGTCGAGGTTCGTGGCGAGGACCTCTCGCCACTGGTCGTCGGACATGCGCATGGCGAGGCCGTCGCGCGTGACGCCGGCGTTGAGCACGGCGACGTCGACCGGGCCGAACTCGGCAATGGCCGCCTTCACCGCGTCGTTCAGCGCCGCGGAGTCCGCGACGTCCACCGCGAAGGTCTTGGCGCAGCCCGCGGGCGCGTCGCCGGAACGCGACAGGCCGACGACGCGGTCGTCGTGGGCGATGAACCATTCGGCGATGGCGGCACCGATGCCGCGACTGGCACCCGTGACGATGACGTGACGACTCATAGTTCGACTCCTTCGAGTTCGATCAGGGTGGAAGGTGCGAACTGTCGGTCGAACTCGCGCATTCGCTTCGTGAGTCCCGTCAGGACGCCACTCGGCGGCATCTCGATCGTCGTCGTCACCGTATCGGGTAGTGCAAGGACGGCGCCGTAGAACTCGACGGGTGAGGTCAGTTGGCGTGACAACAGTTCGCGCCACTCCTCGGACGTCGCGTGCACCTGGGCGTCAACGTTCGAGATGAGTGTCGACTCCGTCGTTCCCCACTCGACGCTGGCGAGCGCCTTGTCGAGTTCGTCCTGGGCCGGGGCCATGAGCGGAGAATGAAACGCGCCACCAACGGGTAGTGGGGTGGCGCGGCGCCACCCCAGCTCCTTGTGGCGCGCGAGGAGGTCGTCCAAACCGGCTCGCGTCCCGCTCACGACGATCTGTCCGGTCCCGTTGATGTTGGCGACCCACACGTCGCTCAGTCCCTCCAGTGCGTCACGCGCGCCCTCGTCACCACCCATCAGGGCCACCATCGAGCCCTCGGTGGCGATAGCCGCGCGCGCCATCGCCGCGCCGCGAACTCCGATGAGACGCGCGCCGTCTTCGATACTCAATAAACCCGACGCGACCAGGGCACTGAACTCACCGAGACTGTGGCCGAGGAGGTAGCGCGGACGGATACCACGTTCGACGAGATCGTCGTAGCCCACAATCGACAACGCGAAGGTGGCGACCTGCGCGCGGTCCGTGCGCACGACGTCCTCGTCGGTGCTCCCGATGAGAAGTTTCGCGACGTCGATGCGAGCCGCGTCACTGACGCGAGCCAGGATCTCCCAGAACCGTGGCGATTGCCACTCGGCGCCGGCGTTGCCGTGGAGCGAACCCTGACCGGGGAAGAGCGCGACGACGTCATCGCGAAAACTCGGCAATCCTGGATCTGACATGTCCTAAAGGTAACAGCGGACCCGCACGCGAGTCACGGCTCAGTGCCGACAGCTCGCGCAATGTCCGATCACGTCCAGTGCGTGGGACGTCGCGACGAAGCCCTGTTCATCGGTGAGTTCGTGCACCATTCGCGCCACGGTTCGCTCGAACGCCGCCGACGGCGTGACGTCGATGACGCGTCCACACGACGAGCACAGTAAATGGTGGTGGTGGTGCAGGAAGTCCTCGGCCAGTTCGAATCGGGCGAACTCGTCGCTCGCCGTTATCCGTCGAAGCACACCCGCGCGGTGGAGGTCCGAGAGGTGCCGGTAGGCCGAACTGCGTGGGATGTTCGGTGTCTTGGCTTCGATGTCCGAGATGCTGAGCGGGTGGTCCGAGGAGGCCAGCAGTTCGACGACCGCCCGACGACCGGTGGTGTAGCGCTGATCGATGCGCCGCAGGAGCACCTCGACGAACTCGTGGAGATCGGTCATCGAGTCGAAGGTCTGCACCGTGGTCACTCCCTCCGGTCTAGGTTGTAATGGGACTCAGTCTCAATCTAGCCTAAGGCCATGCGGAGCGACACGACGATCGATGTGGCCCGGCCTCCGCGACGGCGAGGTATGAGGTTCGTCGGTGCCGCGGCTCTGATGGCGTCGGCACTTTTGCTACTCAGTACCGTCCCGACGATAGCGTCGGCCGGCTCGAAGCTGAAGGTGATCGATGCCGTCGCCGCCGAGAACGAGTACGCCAACGTCCTGAGTCAGATCGGCGGGAAGTACGTGTCGGTGTCATCGATTCTCGACAATCCCAACACGGATCCGCACACCTTCGAGGCGAGTACGAGCGTCGCCGAGGCCGTGAGCCACGCCCAACTCGTCGTTCAGAACGGCGTCGGCTACGACGGCTTCATGAACAAGATCGAGGCGGCCTCCCCGGATTCGAAGCGCAAGGTGATCACCGTCCAGCACGTCCTCGGACTTCCGACCGACACGCCGAATCCACATCTCTGGTACGACCCCGCGACGATGCCGGCGGTGGCGAAGGTTATGGCCAAGGACCTGGCAGCGTTGATGCCGGGTGCGGCGTCGTACTTTCGGGCGAACGTCCGCACCTTTGACGCGTCACTTCAACCGTGGCTCTCGGCGATTGCCGCCTTCAAGTCCAAGTACCCGAGTACGAAGGTGGCGGTGACCGAACCGGTCGCCGACTACCTGTTAAAGGCGATGGGGATGAAGATTCTGACGCCGTTCGTGTTCCAAGCCGACGTCATGAACGGCGTGGACCCCGCGCCCGAGGACATCTCGCTCGAGGACGGATTACTCACCAAGCACCAGGCCGCGGTGTTCTGTTACAACGAGCAGGTCGTGGACGCACTCACGTCGTCCATCAAGCAGACGGCGATCTCGGCGCACGTGCCGGTCGTCGGGGTCTACGAGACCATGCCGACGCCGGGCTACGACTACCAAACGTGGATGCTGGCGGAGGTCAAGGCAATCGAGGCGGCCGTGGCCCACCACCACTCGACGGAGAAGCTGTGAGTGAGACGCCCGTCCTAGAGGTCCGCGGACTTCGCGTCTCGCTCTCGGGCCGCACGATCTTGGACGACGTGACCTTCGAGATTCGACGCGGCGAGTTCACCGGCTTGATCGGCTCGAACGGCGTCGGCAAGACGACGCTGTTGCGGGCGATCCTCGGTCTGCAACGTCCGGACGCGGGCGAGATCCTCGTGGACGGTGCGCCGATCTCGCCGCGGGGACGCGCGCTCGGTTACGTGCCGCAACAGATCTCGATCGATCCCGATATGCCGATGCGCGCACGCGACTTCGTGGCGCTCGGACTGGACGCGCACCGCTACGGCATCGGCCGACGAAGCACCGCGGAGCGAGAACTCGTGACGACGATGCTGCACGCCGTTGACGCGGACCGGTTCGCCGATAGTCGCGTCGGTGGACTCTCCGGCGGCGAACAACAACGCGTTCTCATTGCTCACGCGCTCATCAGCCAACCGAAGGTCCTGTTGTTAGACGAACCGCTCGCCAACCTCGACCCGAGAAGCGTCCAGGAGATCGTGGCGCTGCTGCACCGGGTCACGGAAGAACAGGGCGTGGCGGTCCTACTGTCCGCGCACGAGATGAATGCGCTGTTACCGGTCATGGACCGCATCGTCTACGTGGCCGACGGCCGCGCGGCGAGCGGGACGACCGACGAAGTGGTTCGTCCCGAAGTCTTGAGTCAGCTCTACGGACACCACGTAGACGTCCTGAAACTCCACGGTCGCGTGCTGGTCGTCGCGGACTTGCCGTCGGACGACGACATTCCCCAACACCCGAACCTGACCGTGAGCTGAGTCGTTGCACTACGTCTTCGAACCCGGTTTCTTCGGTAGCGCGCCCGTGCACGTCGCGCTCGTGATCGGCGCCGTCACCGCCGTGGTCTCGGCCGTGGTCGGCGTCTTCACCGTCGTGCGCAGCCAGTCGTTCGCGGGCCACGCCCTCACCGACGTCGCCACGACCGGGGGATCGGGCGCGTTCTATTGGGGCATCACGCCGCTGCTCGGATTCATCGGTGGCGGCGTCATCGGGGCCGGTGCGATGGACCTCTTCGGCGTACAGCGAATGCGCAGCCGCGACATGGCGACCGGCGTCGTGCTCGGGACGGCGTCGGGGCTGGCCGCGCTGTTCCTCTACCTCGACACGACCAAGAGCGCGACGACCGGCGCCACGCAGCAGATCCTGTTCGGATCGATCTTCACGATCGACTCGACGTTGATTCCGTTGGTCGCCATCTTGAGCGTGGTCACGTTGGGCGCGATTGCCGTGCTCTATCGACCACTACTGCTGAGCTCGTTCAGTGCGGACCTCGCTCGTGCGCGGGGCATCAACGCGCGCGGTATCGGCTTCATCTTCATGATCGCGATGGCCGTCTCGGTCGGACTTTCTTCCATCGCCGTCGGATCGATACTCTCGACCGCATTACTGATCGGCCCCGCCGCCACGTCGGTGCGGCTCGTGAAGAACGTTCGGGCCGCGGTGATCGTGGCCTGCGTGATCGGCGTGGCCACGGCGTGGCTGGGCATCCTCTTGGCGTACGACAGTTTCTATTGGATACCCTCGAGTCAGGGTCTCCCGGTGAGCTTCTTTATCGTCGCCTTGATCTTCCTCACGTACCTGTCGTCCGGACTCGCGCCCGTACGTCGACGCCTTGAGGCGCGGGGCGCGGACCACATCGAAGTCAAGGGCCGGGCCTGATGTTCAGCGGCTTCATGGTCAACGCGTGGCAGGCCGGCACGATCGTCGCCGTCATCGCGGGTGTCGTCGGCTTCTTTGTGGTGCTGCGGGGATCGGCGTTTCCCGCACACGCCATCCCGAACGGCGCCTTCGCCGGGGCCGCGGGGGCCAATCTCTTGGGACTCAATCCACTCCTCGGCCTTGGCGTCTTCTCACTCGCCGCCGCACTCGGCATCGGACGCCTGAGTCGACGGGGCCGTCCCGACGCGGTCACGGCCCTGGCGCTCGTGATGATGCTCGCCCTCGGCGCGGCGTTTCTGAGCTCGAGTACGCAGTACGAACCGGAGATCTTCTCGCTGCTCTTCGGTGAGATCCTGGGCGTGAGCTCCAGTCAGATCGTACCCATCGCCATCCTCGCCGTCGTATGCATCCTCGCGGTCGTGACGCTCTATCGACGTTTGCTCCTGACCTCCATCGCCCCCGAACTGGCTGCCGCGAGGGGACTACGTCCCCAGACCATTGACACGGCGTTCTTGATCGTGGTGGCACTGGCGACGACGATGACGGTGCCGGTCGTGGGCGCCCTTTTGATCTTCACGTTGATGATCGGTCCGCCGGCGGCCGCCCGAAGCTTCACCGACCGAACCGACTACGCCCTCATCGGCTCGGTGGTGTTCGCGCTCTTGACGGTGTGGCTGGCCATCGCGTGTTCCTACGAGACCAATTGGCCCGTTGGTTTCTTCGTCAGCGCCTTCAGCACCACGTTCTTCCTCGCCGGACGGCTCTCTCGCGCACTTCGTAGCCATCGTCTCGATTCGTTTCACGTCACGGCACAGCCGCGCGACGTTGGTGCCCGGAGTGGGACTTGAACCCACACACCCTTTCGAGTAAAGACTTTTGAGGCCTCCGCGTCTGCCGATTCCGCCATCCGGGCTGAGCGAACAAGATTAACAGCCCACGTAGTGTGACCTTGATGAGGGCGACACTGTGGCGACAGGACACGTTGATGCGTGCGCCCGTACGATCGGCCGGTCAGCTGCACGACGAACGATCGCGACTCTTTCTGCGCGTGGATCACCGCGGTGTCGTCGGCTTCGGTGAGGTCGCGCCGCAACCGCAGGCACTGAACGGCGACGCGGCGCTCGCGGACGTGATCGACGAGGTGCGCGTCTTCGTCCTGCCCCAACTCCAACAGATGTTCGAACGCGAGGGCGACGTGCCGTCGTGGACCCGCGTCGGACGCTTCGCCGGTTCACGTGCCGCGAGCAAACCGGCGGTCGCCCTGCTCGAGATGGCGCTGTTGGATCGTGAACTGCGCGCGACGTCCTCGATGATTGCGTCGCTCTGGCCGCCACGTTTCGACACGCCCGCACAGTCCACCATCTCGTTGCTCGACGACGGCCCGTTCGAGGTCGACCCGACCGCGACCCGGGTACGCGCCAAACTCTCCGGCGCTCCGATAGACGGCGCGGCGCTGGAGCGCCTCGCGTCGCTCTCGGTGCCGGTGTTACTGGACTACAACTGCAGTGCGCGCGGTGACGCCGACGTGATCGAGGAGGTTCGGCGCGTTCGTGCCGTCGCGGCCGTCGCGGCCGTCGAGCAGCCCTACGGCGTCGGCAACGTCGTCGACGCGGCCCGACTGGCCGAGCAGCTCGACGTGCCGGTCAGCATCGACGAAGGGGTGCGCAGCGAACGCGACGTCGGTCAGATACTGCGCTACCGCGCGGCCGAGATACTTTGCGTCAAACCGGCTCGCGTGGGCGGCCTCGCGAACGCGCGCACGATCATCCTGCGCGCCCAGGAGTCCGGTCTTCGTCCGTACATCGGCGGCTTCTTCGAGTCGCCCTACGCGCGTCGCGTGCACGAGTCGCTCGCTCGAAGCTGCGTCGACGAACCGTGCGACCTGCGCCCGGTCGACGTCGTGAACGAGGGGAACGTCGATGAAGTCGATCTCGTCACCGACGGCTTCGGCCTCACGCCCTCGGCCGAGATGCTCGATCGGAGTGCCGTTCTGGTGGACCTCGAGGTGACGATTTAGACTCACGCCATGAGTTCGCGCCTCTACAAACGGAGACTGGAAGACGTGCAGCGCCAGCTCAATCAGGCGCGCGAGAGCCTCAACGTCCTCCAGGAGCAGGTGCTCGTGTGGAACGACGCGTTGGAGGACTCGCGCATCCGCGCGTTGGTCTCCGAGACCCCCCTCCAGGCGCACGAGTATGACGACCTCTCGCGACACGTGGCGGTGGCGAACGCCGAGATGAAGCGGCGCGCCGAAGAGGTGCGTGAACTGGTCGAGGCGCGAGACGAACTGTTGCGCGACTGGACGCCGGACGACGAACGTGGATAAGCGCGTCGTCATCGCCGATGACGAATCGATCATCCGGCTCGACCTCAAGGAGATTCTCGAGGGTGACGGGTATCTGGTGGTCGGTGAGGCGGCGCGCGGCGACGACGCCCTCGCGATGATCCTTGAACTCCAACCCGACCTGGCGCTCCTCGACGTGAAGATGCCCGGCCTCGACGGTATCGAGGTCGCCACCGCGTTGAAGGAGACCGCGACCGTCGTCGTGCTCCTCACGGCCTTCAGCCAGCGCTCGCTCATCGAAAGCGCGCGCGACGCGGGCGTTGTGGCCTACCTCGTCAAGCCGTTTCGTTCGAGCGAGATCCTGCCGAAGCTCGCCGCGATCCTGTCCCCGGCGACCGAACAACGCGACGCCGAGGTGTCACACGTCGAGGACAAGATCGAAACGCGCGAGATCGTGCAGCGGGCCAAGGAGATGCTGATGCAAGAGCGCGGACTCGACGAGCCGGCCGCCTTCGAGATCATCCAGCAGTCCGCGATGCGCGGGCGAACGCGCATGCGCGACATCGCCCAACAGATCTTGAAGGGTGAGTTCGTTGGCTGAGGCCACGACCGACCAACGTCCCCTGGTGCTGTTGGACGGGATGTCGTTGGCCTTTCGTGCCTTCTTCGCCTTGCCGACCGACCTCGCCACGTCCGCGGGTCTCGTCACGAACGCGCTGCACGGCTTCGCGGGGATGTTGCTCTCGCTCGTGCGCACACAGAGTCCGCGCGCCCTGGCCGTCGCCTTCGACCTCTCCGGGGGCACGTTTCGCGACGCCATGGTCGAGGACTACAAGGGCGGCCGCGCCGAGACGCCGCCGGAGATCGAGCACCAGTTCGAACTGATTCGCAACCTCTGTGAGGTACTGCACATCCCCGTCCTCGGGGTCCAGAACTTCGAGGCCGACGACGTGCTGGCGACGCTCGCGACGTGGGGGCGTAACGAATCGATCCCCGTCGTGGTGGTGACCGGGGACCGCGACGCGTTCCAACTCGTCGAGGACCCCTACGTCAAGGTGCTCTACAACCGGCGCGGGGTCTCGGACTACTCGCTCTACGACGAAGCGGGGATCTTCGAGCGCTGCGGCATCGAGTCGAGCCGCTACCCGCTGTTGGCCGCGTTGCGCGGCGACACCTCGGACAACCTGCCGGGCGTGCCGGGCGTGGGGGAGAAGACCGCGGCCAAGCTGTTCGCGCAGTACCGCGACATGGACGATCTCTACGCGCACCTGGGTGACCTCACGCCGAAGTTGCGCGAGAACCTGGCCGCCTTCGAAGAACGCGCGCGCAACAACGAAAGGGTCATGCAGCTCATCCGTGACGTGCCGCTGGACTTCACCCTGCACGACATCACCCTCGGGGGCTGGGACCGCGCCGAGATCGATGCGTTCTTCGACCGTTTCGAGATGAACCAGATGCGCACTCGTTTCGCCCAAGTGATGAAGGAAGGTCTCTTGGGCGACGCGGGCGTGGCGGCCGCGCCACTCGATGGGGCGACCACCACCAAGAAGGCGGCCACCGCGAAGAAGTTGAAGGTCGCGGCCTCCCTCGATGCGGTGCTCGCCTCGACATCGACGCCGGTCGTGGCCTATCGCCACACTCGCGCCGCGGTGCTCGACGCCGACAAGGGTCTCGTCGCGCTCTGTGATCTGGACGAGGCGATCGCGGCGTTCGCACGGGTCGCGCCGTCGGGTCACGATCTCAAGGCGCTCTATCACGCGGCCGCGTCGAACGGACGAGTCATCCTCGAGCCGGCCGACGACACGGCGATCATGGCGTTCTTGCTCGACGCCAACAGCGGCCGCTACGAACTGGGCGAGGTGGCGCAACGCTTCCTCGGTGAACCCATCGCCGACGCGTCGCCGTCGCTCTTCGACTCCCCGACGAGTGACGAGACGCTCACCTACGAAGTGGCCCTCATCGCACGCTTGCGCGAACACCTGCGCGCCGAGATCGCGCAGTGGGAACTGAACTTCGTGTACGAACAGATCGAACTGCCGCTCGTGATGGTGCTCGGTCTGCTCGAGGCCCGCGGGGTGCGCGTGGACGTGGAACTGTTGCGCACGATCGCGAAGGAGTTCACGGAAGAGGCCGCCTCCCTCGACAAGCAGATTCAAAAGGTCGCCGGCCACGAGTTCAAGGTCAACTCGCCCCAGCAACTCCAGACCGTCCTCTTCGACGAGATGGGGCTCACGGCCGTCAAGAAGATCAAGTCCGGCTACTCGACCGACGCGACGAGTCTCGAGGCGATCCAGGACGAGCACAAGATCATCGCGCTGATACTTCGCTACCGCGAGGTCGAGAAGCTTCGCGGCACCTACGGCGCCCCACTGATCGACGCGGTCCAGCCCGACGGACGCATCCACGCGACGTTTCAACAGATGGTCGCGCGCACGGGACGACTCTCCTCGGACGGTCCGAACCTGCACAACATCCCCGTGCGTTCCAAAGAAGGACGACGACTCCGTTACGCGTTCGTGCCGACCGAGGGATGGCAGATGGCGGTCTCGGACTACAACCAGATCGAGCTGCGCATCCTCGCGCACCTGTCCCAGGACTCGGGTCTGCTCGCGGCCTTCGCGTCCCACGAGGACGTGCATCGCACGATCGCCGCGTCGGTCTTCGGGATCGACGCCGCGGACGTCCAACCCGAGCAACGCGAACAGGCCAAGGCCGTCTCCTACGGCCTCGTCTACGGCATGGAGGCCTTCGGCCTCAGCCGTCGACTGGGCGTGCCCGTCAGTGTCGCCAAAGAGGTGATGGACAAGTACTTCGCCGGATTCCCTTCGCTGCGCTCCTACATGGACGCCACGGTGAAGGACATCCGCGCCAAGGGTTTTTCGCGCACCGAGTTCGGCCGCATCCGGCCGTTCCCCGATATCGCGACGGCGACCGGGCCGCACCGTCAAGCGGCCGAACGACAGGCTATGAACTCGGGCATCCAGGGTCTCGCCGCGGACATCTTCAAGTCCGCGTTGGTGCGACTGGACCGTCAACTGCGCGCCGACGGCCTCGAGGCGCGATTGATCCTCCAGGTGCACGACGAGGTCGTCGTCGAAGCGCCACCGTCGGAGAAGGAACGCGTCGAAGTCGTCATCCTCGACGCGTTGACCAACGCCGCATCACTCAGTGTTCCCCTGGAGGTCACGTTGCACTGGGGCGATAACTGGGCCGCCGCCAAGGGCGGCTGACGCACCTTGCTAGAGTGGTAAGTCGGGTTTACACCGGAGACCCGATCCCTATCCTCTAGTTGGCCCCGGTGTGGTCGTATGAAAGAAGTACGCATGTCGGACGGCACCAGCCTCCTCTCCGCTCAGCAGATGGGCACCTTTGACGAAGACGGAAATTACGTTCCGCGCGTCATCACCGAAGACGACATGGTCGGCACCGACCTCGCCACCCTCGTGGGCGACAGCGTCCTCGAGTTCGAAGACGGTGACCTGGTCACCGGCACCGTCGTCAAGATCGACCACGACGAAGTCCTGCTCGACATCGGCTTCAAGTCCGAGGGCGTCATCCCGGCGCGCGAGCTCTCGATTCGCAACGACGTCGATCCCTCGGAGATCGTCTCGATCGGCGACAGGATCGAGTGCCTGGTCCTGCAGAAAGAGGACAAGGAGGGACGCCTCGTCCTCTCCAAGAAGCGCGCCCAGTACGAGAAGGCGTGGAGCAACATCGAAGAGCTGAAGAACCGCGACGAAGTCGTGAAGGGCGTCGTCATCGAGGTCGTCAAGGGCGGACTGATCGTCGACATCGGCCTGCGCGGTTTCTTGCCCGCCTCCCTCGTCGAACTGCGACGCGTGCGTGAACTCCAGCCCTACATCGGCAAGACCGTCGAGGCCAAGATCATCGAGCTCGACCGCAACCGCAACAACGTCGTGCTCTCGCGTCGCGCCTGGCTCGAAGAGACGCAGAAGGAACAGCGCGGCGACTTCCTGTCGAACCTCAAGCCCGGCGAACGCCGTCACGGCGTCATCTCTTCGGTCGTGAACTTCGGTGCCTTCGTGGACCTCGGCGGCATGGACGGACTGATTCACGTCTCCGAGCTCAGTTGGAAGCACATCGATCACCCGAGCCAGGTCGTCGCCGTCGGCGACGAGGTGGACGTCGAGGTCTTGGACGTCGACTTCTCCAAGGAGCGGATCTCGCTGTCGCTGAAGGCGACCCAGTCGGACCCGTGGCAGGTCTTCGCCGACAGTCACTCGGTCGACCAACTCGTCTACGGTCGCGTCACCAAGCTCGTGCCCTTCGGCGCCTTCGTCCAGGTGGGCGAGGGGATCGAGGGTCTCGTGCACATCTCGGAGATGGCGGCGCACCACGTCGAGTCACCCGACCAGGTCGTGACCGCCGGCGAAGAGCTGTGGGTCAAGATCATCGAGCTCGACACGGCGCGACGCCGCATCAGCCTCTCGATCAAGCAGGCCGCCGAGGGTGGCGAGGTCTCCGAGGAGTACCGCGAGGCCTTCGGCTCTCACGCCTACGACGACGCGGGCAACTACATCGGCGCGATCGAGTACGGCGAGTTCACGCCCGAGACCGAGGCGCAGGCCGCCTGGGCCGAGTACGCCGTCGAGGTCGCCCCGAAGGCCGACGGCGAAGAGACCGCCACCTCAGAGGCCGAGATCATCGAGACCGTCAACGAGGCGGAGAACAGCGACACGCCCGTCACCGACTAGGGCGCTAGTCCTCGAAGACGACCGGCGCCGTCGACTTGTGGTGGATCGTCAACGGGTAGTGGCACGCGACCTGATGATTCGGCGCGACCTCTTGGGGTAGCGGCTCCTCGTCGGCGCACTTCTGGGTCGCGTTCGGGCACCTCGTGCGAAAACGACAGCCGCTCGGCGGGTTCATCGGACTCGGTGGTTCGCCCTCGAGGACCTGGGCGTGCATCGGCGAATCGGGGTCGGCCTCTAAGGCCGCGCCAAGCAGGAACTCCGTGTACGGATGGGCCGGGGACTCATAGAGCGTGTCGGCCGGTCCGATCTCGCAGATCTTGCCGAGGTACATCACCGCCACGCGGTCACTGACGTTCTTGACCACGGCGAGGTCGTGGGCGATGAACAGCAGCGTGAGGCCGTACTCGGCCTTGAGGTCCTCCAACAGGTTCAGTATCTGGGCCTGCACCGAGACGTCGAGGGCCGAGACCATCTCGTCACAGATCAGTAGTTTCGGTCGCATCGCCAGGGAGCGCGCAATGGAGATTCGTTGGCACTGCCCCCCGGAGAACTGCCGGGCGTAGCGGTTGCCGTAGACCGCGGGGTCGATGCCGACCTTACTCAAGAGGTCACTGATGAGCACGTCGCGCTCGACGCCGGTCACGGTCTTCCAACAGTCCAGCGGTTCGGCGACGATGTCCTTGACGCGACGACGGGGGTTGAGCGAACTGATCGGATCCTGGAAGATCATCTGCATGCGCGTGCGCGCACTGCGCAGGGCCCGGCCCGACTCTTTCGTGATGTCGACGCCCTCGAGTTCGACGGTGCCCTTGGACGGCTCGACGATGCGCATCAGCGCCTTGCCCGTCGTCGACTTGCCGCAGCCCGATTCGCCGACGAGTCCGAGGGTCTCACCCTCGTAGATCTCGAAGCTGACGCCGGCGACCGCGCTCACCGCGTGACCGTGCACGTAGAAGGTGACCTCGAGGTCGCTGACTTTTAGCAGCGGCGTGCGCGGGTCGCTCACGGCAGCATCGCTTCGGTGTTCACGGGCAGCGGATTCCAGCACGCGAAAGTGTGACCGGGCTCGAGCGACGGCTGTAACTCGGGGCGCTCGCTGTGGCACTTGTCGGTCGCGTACTTGCAGCGCGGCGCGAAGCTGCACCCCGGGGAGAGGTTCAAGAGGTTCGGCGGTCGCCCGGGGATGGTCACGAGCCGGGTGTGACTCTTGTTCGAGACCTTGGGCGAACTCTCGAGCAGCGCGCGGGTGTAGGGCATGCGGTGGTGGAAGAAGACGTCGCGGGTCGTGCCGGTCTCGACGATGCGACCGGCGTACATCACGGCGATGCGCGAGGTCCGCGTCGCCACGACACCCAGGTCGTGGGTGACGAGGATGACCGACATCTTGAGTCGCTCCTTTAGCTCGTCGAGCAGGTTCAGGATCTGCGCCTGGATCGTGACGTCCAGACCGGTCGTCGGCTCGTCGGCCATCAGGAGCTTCGGCGAACAGGCCAACGCGATCGCGATGACGACGCGCTGACGCATGCCGCCCGAGAGCTGACCGGGATAGGCGTGGTAGCGCTCGACCGGTGACGGGATCCCCACCAGTTCGAGCAACTCGATGGCTCGGGTCTTGGCGTCCTGGCGGCTCATCCCGAGTCGCACGCGCAGCGCTTCGTCGATCTGCTTGCCGATGCGCATGACCGGATTGAGTGACGTCATCGGGTCCTGGAAGATCATCGCCACTTCGGTGCCCCAGATCGTGCGTTTGTCGTCCTCGCTGGCGCCGACGACCTCGAAGCCGTCGATGATCGACGAGCCGGTGACCGTCGTGTTGACGCGCGGCTGCAGACCCATGATCGTGCGCGAGAGCACCGTCTTGCCGGAACCCGACTCGCCCACGATGCCGAGGGTCTCGTTTCGCTCGAGGTCAAAGGAGACGTGCGCAACGGCGGTGAGGTCGCCGCCGGCCGTTTTGAACGTCGTCGTGAGGTCCGTGACGGACAACAACTTGTCGTCGCTCACAGTTTCCCCTCGGTCACGTCGAAGTGGGAGCGAATGCGATCGCCGATGAAGTTCAGGCCAATGAGGAAGAGGCAGAGTGCCAACGACGGGAAGAGGGCCAGCCATATGTTCTGACTCAAGACGGTGCGCGCCTCGTTGATCATGTTGCCCCAACTCGGCGTCGGGGGATTGACCGAGAGGCCCAGGAAGGCCAGGGCACCCTCCAAGACGATGATCGTCGCTACCCCGATCAAGAAGAACGAGAGTGCGATCGGGAAGATGTTCGGCAGGAGCTCCTTCATCAGGATCCGTCGGTCGGTGGCCCCCTGGACCTTGGCGGCGATCACGTAGTCCTTCGTGGCCACGCTCAAGGTGGCGGTGCGAATCACTCGGTAGACCAAGGGAATGGACGCGACGCCGATCACCACGATGATCTTGAACAGCGAGCGCGGGGTCCAAAACGAGAGGACGGCGATCACCGCGATGATCGCCGGGAAGGCCAGGAAGAGGTACATGACGGTCGTGAGAATCGCGTCGAAACGCCCGCGCCGGTACGCCGCCAGCATCCCCAACGGCGCGCCGATGACGTAGCCGATCAGGATGGCGCCCAGACCGACCGTGATCGAGATCCGAGAGCCGTACACGACGCGCGAGAAGATATCGCGCCCCAGGTCGTCGGTTCCGAAGAGGTGATGGAGGCTCGGGCCGGCGTTGATGGCGTTGAAGCTCTCGGTCAAGGGATTCTGGAGCGGCAGGACGTTCGCGAATATCGCGCCGAAGATGTTGAGGCCCACCCAGAAGACGCAGATCCAGAAGAACACTCCGAGCGGCTCGCTCTTCTCCGGTCGCTCGACCATGATCGCCACTTCTTCGAGGTTGAAGCTACTCACGGCTGATCCTCGGGTCGACCATATTGATGACGAAGTCGAAGAAGAAGTTGATGGCGACGACCAACACCGACACGGTGAGGACGATGCCCTGCACGACCAGGAAGTCGCTCTCGTTGATGGCGAGGATGAGTGTGTAGCCGAGGCCCGGGATCTGCAGGAGATACTGCACGATGAATCCCGCGGCTAACAGGCCGCCGATATTGACACTGGCCGCACCCAGCAGCGCGACCGACGACGGCCGAAACGCGTGGCGCCACATGATGCGACGTTGGCTCAGACCCTTGGAGCGCGCCATGGTGATGAACTCTTCTTGCAGGGTCGCAATGAGGTCGCTGCGCAGTACGCGGTAGTAGATGACGAAGCTGCCCGTGGCGAGTGTGAAGGCCGGTAACGAGAGACTCTCTAAGTTCGTTATCCAGTCGGTGCCTAAAGATACGTAGGCGGACGGTCCGGTGCCGGAGATGCCCAACTTGATGGAGATAAAGAGGACGAGGACGACGATCAAAATATAGGGAGGTATCGACAGCAGGGTGAAACTGGACGCGCCCAGGATGCGGTCGACGACGCCGTCGGGCTTTCGCGCGGAGCGCATGGCGGTCGGGATCGCCGCGGCGAAGGCCAAGATCTGACTGAGGACGATGATCTCGACGTCTATCGGCAGCGCCGAGCGGATGACCGAGGCGACGGTCGTCTGAGAGATGAAGGAGATCCCCAGGTTGCCGTGGAGGATGTTGCCCAGCCACACGAAATACTGCAGGTAGATCGGTTTCGCGAGGCCGAGTTGCTTGTAGAGAATCGCCTTGGCTTCAGGCGTGGCACCGAAACCGAGGATCACGGTGGCCGGGTTGCCCGGGAGGAGGTGGATCAGGTAGAAACTGCCCACCGAAATGACGAAGACGATGCCGATGAGCAGCACCAGTCGTTTCGTCAGATATCGAAGCACTTTCCCCCCTGGGCAGACGGTTACGACATTACTCAAAGCGACTGTGGCGTCTGGCGCACTCACGCGCACCAGATGATGTGTAACAGGGTCTGACTAGCGTGGTTGGATGCAAAGAATTGTCATCGCGGGCGGTATCGGCGCGGGTAAATCCGTGGTCGCGCAGCGCCTTCGAGACGAGGGATTCACGGTCATTGACGCCGATGACGTCGCGCACGACGTGACCGAATTGGGCACCCCGACGCTCGCGACGCTCGTCGACGCGTTCGGCACCGCCGTCCTGGACGACGGGGGATCACTCGATCGCGCCTTCATGGCCGACGTCGTCTTCCACGACCAATCGGCGCTGCGACGACTGAACGCCATCACGCACGGACCGATCGGCGTCGAGATCGCCCGGCGACTGGACGGCGCCGACGGCGACGCGGTCTTCGCGGCCATTCCACTCTTTCGCGCCGAACATCGCGCGGCGTTCTCGATCGACGCGGCGTGGTCGGTCCAAGTGACCCCGGCGACGGCGATCGAACGACTGGTCAACGGGCGCGGCTTCAGCGAATCCGACGCCCGGGCGCGACTGGCCAGTCAGATCAGTAACGAGGAGCGTGCCGCACTGGTGGACCGCGTCCTCTGGAACGACGGCACCCTCGAAGAGCTCTACCGAGAGCTCGACGGCGCGCTGCGTGACGCGGGACTCGCGCATGGATAAGTTCCTCGTCGAGTCGCCCTTCCAACCGGCCGGTGACCAGCCCCGGGCGATCGAGTTGCTGGCCCAAGGTGTCGAGGACGGGCTGCGCTACCAGACCCTCGAAGGCATCACCGGCAGCGGCAAGACCGCCACCATCGCGTGGCTGGTCGAACACGTCCAGCGTCCGACGTTGATCCTCGAGCCGAACAAGTCACTGGCCGCGCAGCTGGCGTCGGAGCTGAAAGAGATGTTGCCGCAGAACCGCGTGGAGTTCTTCGTCTCGTACTACGACTACTACCAACCCGAGGCCTACGTACCGCGCACCGACACCTTCATCGAGAAGGACAGCTCGGTGAACGAGGAGATCGACCGACTGCGCCACGCCGCGACGTCGTCGCTCCTGACGCACCGCGACACGATCGTCGTGGCGTCGGTCTCGTGCATCTACGGACTCGGTTCACCTCTGGAGTATCGCGAGCGGATGCTGCAGTTGGAGGTCGGTGACTCCTTCGACCAGCGCGCGCTGCTGCGGCGCCTGGTCGAGATGCAGTACAGCCGCAACGAACTCGTGCTCGATCGCGGCACGTTCCGGATGAAGGGCGACACGCTCGAGATCCAGCCGGCCTACAGCAACGAGGCGATTCGCGTCTCCTTCTTCGACAACGTCATCGAAGAGGTCTCGTTCTTCAATCCCATGACCCAGGAGAGCCGTGGCAAGGTGAAGGAGTTCACACTCTTCGCCGCCTCGCACTACGCCACGAGCGCCGCGACCTTGCAGCGCGCCTGTCGCGGCATCGAGGACGAACTGCAGGCGCAACTCGCGAAGTTCCAATCCGAGGGCAAACTGCTCGAGGCCCAACGGCTGCGTTCGCGCACCGAGCACGACCTCGAGATGCTCGAGCAGACCGGCTTTTGCGCGGGGATCGAGAACTACAGCGCGCACCTCGACGGCAGGAAGCCCGGGGAGCGTCCCTACACCTTGCTCGACTACTTCCCGCAGGACTACCTCCTGGTCATCGATGAGAGCCACGTCGCGGTGCCCCAGGTCCGGGGACAGTACGCCGGCGACCGGTCACGCAAGGAGACCCTGGTCGAGCACGGTTTCCGGCTGCCGTGCGCACTGGACAACCGACCGCTCAACTTCGACGAGTTCATGGAGCTGGTGCCGCAGATGGTCTTCGTCTCGGCGACGCCCGGGCCGTATGAGATCGAGCACAGTGACCAGGTCGTCGAACAGGTGATCCGTCCGACCGGCCTGCTCGATCCGGTCGTCACCGTCGTGCCGACGAAGAACCAGATCGACGACCTTCGCGCGCGCCTCGACGTCGTGGTCGCGCGTCACGAGCGCGTGCTCGTGACGACGCTCACCAAACGGATGGCCGAGGACCTGACGAACTTCCTGACCAAGGCCGGCTACCGGGTCCAGTATTTGCACAGCGACATCGACACGATCCAGCGCATCGAGATCCTGCGCTCGCTGCGCTTGGGCGAGTTCGACATCCTCGTCGGCATCAACCTCTTGCGCGAGGGCCTGGACCTGCCGGAGGTCTCGCTGGTCGCGATCCTGGACGCCGACAAGGAGGGTTTCCTGCGTTCTCGCAGCGCGTTGATCCAGACGATCGGTCGCGCGGCGCGCAACTCGAACGGCCAAGCGATCCTCTACGCCGACCGGATGACCGATTCGATGCGCGCGGCGATCTCGCTCACCGAACGTCGCCGGATGCTGCAGATCGAGTACAACAAGGAGCGGGGCATCGAACCGACGACGGTGATGAAGAACGTGGCCGACATCCTGGGCCGTCTGCGTTCCGAGACGATGCCCGAACCGGCCAACAAGGTCCACGGCGTCTCCTCCCTGGAGGAGATGTTGCCCGACGACCTCTCACTTGAGATCGCTCGGGTCGAGAAGGCGATGCTGGTGGCCGCGGGCGAACTGCGCTTCGAGGAGGCGGCGGCGCTGCGCGACATCCTGCACTCGTTGCAGCGCCAGGGCATCCTCTCGTCACTCGATGAGATCTCGTCACTCGACGAACTGACCCTCGACGCGTGACCGGTAGATTCCCATAATGTCCTCGACCATCCGGGTGCAGGGCGCTCGCGTCCACAACCTCAAGAACCTCTCGGTCGAGATCCCGCGCGACCAGTTGGTGGTCTTCACCGGCCTTTCCGGTTCGGGAAAGTCCTCGCTGGCCTTCGACACCATCTACGCCGAGGGGCAGCGCCGCTACGTCGAGAGCCTCTCGGCCTACGCCCGCCAGTTCCTCGGTCAGATGGACAAGCCCGACGTCGACTTCATCGAGGGCCTATCCCCGGCGATCTCGATCGACCAGAAGACCGCCTCGCGCAACCCCCGTTCGACCGTCGGCACCATCACCGAGATCCACGACTACTTGCGACTCCTGTTCGCGCGCGTCGGCGTCCAGCACTGTCCCGTCTGCGGCAAGGTCGTTACCCGTCAGACGCCCCAGCAGATCGTCGATCAGGTCCTCGCGCGGCCCAACGACGAGCGCTTCTTGGTGCTCGCGACCGTCGTGGAGGGTCGCAAGGGTGAGTACAGCACGCTGTTGAACGAACTCGCGGCCCAGGGTTTCTCGAGGGTGCGCGTCGACGGCGTGGTCATGGAACTGTCCGAACGCGACTCGTTGACGCTCGCGCGCTACGAGAAGCACACGATTGACGTGGTGCTGGACCGCCTCACGGTGAAGAGTTCGAATCGCCAGCGTCTCACCGAGTCGGTCGAGGCGGCGCTCAAACTGACGCACGGTCTCGTCTCGTTCCTCTTCCTCGACAGCAACGAGCTGGCCCAGTTCTCGGAGAAGATGGCCTGCAACGACGACGGGCTGAGTTTCACGGAGTTGGCGCCGCGCGACTTCTCCTTCAACTCGCCCTACGGGGCCTGCCCGGTCTGCACCGGACTCGGGACCCGCTTCGAGGTCGACCCGGAGCTGGTCGTCCCGGACGGCACGTTGTCACTGAGCGAAGGCGCGCTGGCGCCGTGGGCCGGCGTGCGCTTCAAGTACTTTGCGCGCCTCATCGACGGGATCGCGGCGCTGGGTGAGTTCGACATCGAGACGCCGTGGAAGAAACTGCGTCCCAAGGACAAGAAGCTCATCCTCTACGGCGTCGAGAAGCGATCGGTACCGGTGAAGTACCGCAACCGCTACGGCAAGGTCCGTACGTACGACACGACGTACGCGGGCATCGTCGACTGGCTCGAGCGCAAGCGCAACGAGGCCGACGGCGAGTGGTCGCGCGAGCAGGCCGAACAGTACATGCGCGAGGTCGAGTGTCGGACCTGTCAGGGCCAACGCCTGAAGCCCGAGATCCTGGCGGTGCGCGTCCACGGCCACAACATCGCTCAGGTGAACTCCATGACGATCGATGAGGCCATCGCGCTCTTCGCGAAGCTCAAGCTCACCAAACGCGAGGAGACCATCGCGCGGCGCGTCGTCAAGGAGATCGTCGAACGACTGACGTTCCTGATGGACGTCGGACTGGACTACCTGACGCTCTCGCGCGCCTCGGCGACGTTGTCCGGCGGCGAGGCCCAGCGCATCCGTCTCGCGAGCCAGATCGGGAGCTACCTCGTCGGCGTGCTCTACGTCCTGGACGAACCGTCGATCGGACTCCACCAACGTGACAACCGCCGACTCATCTCGACGCTCGAGCGACTGCGCGACCTCGGCAACTCCGTCATCGTCGTCGAACACGACGAGGAGACCATTCGCCTGGCCGACTACATCATCGACATCGGTCCCGGGGCCGGTGAGTTCGGCGGCCGCGTCGTGCACGCCGGCACCTACAAGGAGCTCTTGGAGAACCCCGACTCCCTGACCGGTCAGTACCTCTCGGGGGAGAAGACGATTCCGATCCCCGTGACCCGACGCCGGGGTGACGGCAAGAAGCTGGTCATCAAGGGCGCGCGGGCGAACAACCTGAAGAACCTGACGGTCGACGTGCCTCTGGGCGACTTCGTCGCGATCACCGGGGTCTCGGGTTCGGGCAAGTCGACGCTCATCAATGGCATCTTGCTCGCCTCGCTCGAACACCAGATCAACCGGGCCAAGACCACGACCATGGAGCACGACACGATCACCGGCGTCGCGAACATCGACAAGGTCGTCGCGGTCGACCAGCAGCCGATCGGCCGCACGCCGCGCTCGAACCCGGCGACCTACACCGGCGTCTTCGACAAGATCCGCAAACTCTTCGCCGACACCCAGGAGGCCAAGGTCCGCGGTTATCAGCAAGGTCGGTTCTCCTTCAACGTGAAGGGCGGGCGGTGCGAGACCTGCGCCGGTGACGGGACCATCAAGATCGAGATGCACTTCTTGCCGGATGTCTACGTGAACTGTGAGGTCTGTAACGGCGCGCGCTACAACCGTGAGACGCTGGAGATCAGTTACCGCGGCAAGTCCATCGCGGACGTGTTGAACATGCCGGTCGCCGAAGCGCTCTCGTTCTTCGAACGCCAGCCGTCGATCCTGCGCCACATCCAGAGCCTGTCGGACGTCGGCCTCGGCTACGTGCGCCTCGGACAGCCGGCGCCGACGCTGTCCGGCGGTGAGGCCCAGCGTGTCAAGCTCGCGACCGAACTGGCGCGCCGTCCGACCGGCCACACGCTCTACGTGCTCGACGAACCGACGACGGGACTACATTTCGAAGACGTGAAGCGACTTTTGGAGGTCCTGCACCGACTGGTCGACCAGGGCAACACCGTGCTCGTCATCGAGCACAACCTTGACGTCGTGAAGACCGCCGACTGGGTCATCGACCTTGGTCCCGAGGGCGGCCGTCGGGGCGGCGAGATCGTCGGCGAAGGCACGCCGGAGGAGATTGCGATGCTGCCGAGCGCGACCGGCCTGGTGCTGAAGGAGTCGTTGGCAGCGCACGGACGCCGCTAGTGTTCCCGCGACCCTCGGGCATCCCACGCCAGAGCGGTTGCTACCTCTTTCGCAACGGCCACGGACAGATCATCTACGTCGGCAAGGCGCTCTCGCTGGCGTCACGACTCGGGAGTTACTTCCAACGACCGGAGGGACTGAGCGCCAAGACCCAGGCGTTGATGACCGAGGCGACGTCGGTCGAGTGGATCGTGACACCGACTGAAGTCGACGCGCTCGTCCTCGAGAACGAACTGATCAAGGACAATCAACCGCGATACAACATGCGGCTCAAGGATGACAAGAGTTTCCCCTACGTCGCGCTCGACACCCGCACCGACTTCGCGGCGCCCTACATCACGCGCGGCAAGCACCAGCGCGGCGTGCGCTACTTCGGCCCCTTCGTCGACGTGCGCGCCCTGCGCACCACGATGGACGAGCTGATCCAGGCCTTCCCCCTGCGATCGTGCACCAAGCACAAGTACAACTACCATCAGCGCATCGGGCGGCCCTGCCTGCTCTTTGACATCGGCAAGTGTTCGGGACCGTGCGTGGGGGCGATCGACCCCGAGGGCTACGCCCAGCTCGTCGCGGCGTGGGCGAGGTTCTTCGAGGGTGACGTCCGCCAGCTGCGCGCACTGCTCCAGCGTCAGATGCACGAGGCGTCGGAGAAGAAGCACTACGAGGCGGCGGCCAAGGCCCGCGACGGTCTCGAGGCGCTCGAACGCGCGGCCAGCGTGCAGAACGTGGTGCTGGACGACCACTCGAACCTCGACGTGCTCGGCGTCGCCAGCGACGGCGGCCGCGCCGCCGTCGTACGCTTTCGCGTGCGCTTCGGTCGCGTCATCGGGCGCACGGTGCACCTCATCGACCGTTCGATGGACGAGGACGACGCCGAGATCCTCGAGAGCGTCCTGACCGACATGTACGTCGACACCGACTCGGTGCCACCGGTCGTGCTGGTCGCCGACGACGAGTCGGCCACGTCGCTCATGCGCGCCTACCTGGCCGAGCTACGCGCACGACCCGTCGAGGTCGCCGCGCCGCAGCGCGGCAAACGCCGCAGGGCGGTGGAGCTCGCGCGCAACGACGCCCTGAGCGTCATCGGCCGCGACTCCCTGCGACGACAGAGCGACCACAACGTGCGGGCCCGCGCGCTCCAAGAACTCGGTGCCGCGCTGGCGCTCGTGCAACCGCCGTTCCGGATCGAGTGCTTCGACATGAGCCATCTCCAGGGCACCAACTACGTCGGCTCGATGGTCGTCTTCGAGGACGGGCTCGCCAAGAAGAGCGACTATCGACACTTCAACGTGAAGGAGGTCCTCGGCAACGACGACGTCGGCGCGATGGAAGAGGTCGTGCGCCGGCGCCTGGCGTACTGGCGCGACGATCAGGGCGCCACCAAGTTCCGGCGCGCCGACCTGATCGTCATCGACGGCGGGCTCCCGCAACTGCACGCCGCCCAGAAGGCGGCCGCCTCGCTCGGTCTGGCCGACGAGGTCGAGTTCACGGCGCTCGCCAAACGCGAGGAGTTGCTGTACCGACCGGGCTCGAGCGTGCCGATCGCGCTGGAGCGCGGCTCCGAGGCGCTGTACCTCGTGCAGCGCGTACGTGACGAGGCCCACCGATTCGCCATCACGTTCCACCGATCTAAGCGCGGCAAGTCGATGGTCGCCTCCTCGCTCTCGGGTGTCGAAGGACTCGGCCCGGCGCGACGCGAACGTCTCCTCGCGCACTTCGGCTCACTCGACGCGGTTCGCCAGGCGACCCTCGAGGAACTCGACGCGCTCGCGTGGCTGCCCGGTGACGTGGCGCGAAGGCTCTACGATCATCTGAGGGCGCCGTCCCGACCCACACCGACCAAGGGGAGTGACGATGAGTGAGGTCTTGTTGGTCACCGGCATGTCGGGCGCCGGTCGTTCCACGGTCTCGGCGGCGTTGGAGGATATCGGCTGGTTCGTCATCGACAACATGCCGATCGAGCTGATCGCGCGCGTCGGCGAGCTCGCGATCAGCGGCACGCGCGAGTACGCCGGCGTCGCCTTCATCGTGGGCCGTTCCGGGGGCGTGCAGCCCGACGACTGGCTGGGCGTCGAGCGAGAGCTCCGACAACTCCACGAGAACGCGAAGATCCTGTTCCTCGACGCCCCCGACGACGTGCTGATCCACCGCTTCGAGGGCAATCGACGTCGCCACCCCTTCGAGGCGGCCACGCTGGCCGAGTCGATCGTGGGCGAACGCGCCCTCCTGCTGCCGATTCGAGACGGCGCCGACCTGGTGATCGACACGGGCTCCATCAACTCGAACCAACTGCGCTCGCGCATCGTCGAGACCTTCACCAACGTTGACAGCCTGGGTACGTTGCGCGTCTCGCTCGTCTCCTTCGGGTACGCCAACGGCCTGCCGCGCGACGTCGACCTGGTCTTCGACTGTCGCTTCCTGCCCAATCCCTACTGGATCGAGGACCTGCGTCCGCTCTCGGGACTCGACGCGGCGGTCGCGGCCTACGTGCTCGAACAAGAGGCGGCGCAGCACTTCCTGTCCGACGTCGCCTCGATGCTGGAGTGGCAGATCCCGGAGTTCCAAAAGGAGGGCAAGTCCTATCTCTCGGTGGCGATCGGGTGCACCGGTGGACGACACCGCTCCGTCGCCATCGCCGAAGAGCTCCGGTCTCGCCTGCACCTCGAACACGCCGTCTTTCACCGCGACATCGCTCGATGAGGGTCGTCGCCGTCGGCGGGGGCCACGGCACCGCGGTGTCGTTGCGCGCGCTGCGACGGATCTCTTCTGACGTGACCGGCGTCGTCTCGGTCGCCGACGACGGCGGATCGACCGGCCGACTGCGCGCGATGCTCGACGTGGCGGCCGTCGGAGATCTGCGCAAGTGTCTCGGCGCCCTCGCCGATCCGGACAATCCCTTGACCAAATCCTTCGAGCATCGCTTCAGCGTCGGTGAACTGGAGGGCCACACCGTCGGCAACCTGCTGCTCGTCGGGTTGATCGACGCCACGGGCGACCTCGAGGAGTCGGTCCGCGAGGTCGCCCAGGTCATGGGGGTGACCGGGGCCATCGTGCCGGCGAGCGAGGAGGGTGTCGTGCTGGTCGCCTCGACCGAGGACGGCGACACGCGAGGTCAGACCGAAGTGATGAAGTCCTCGACGATCCGGCGCATCCGCGTGGAGCCGGCCAACGCCGCGGCGCCGATTGCCGCGGTCGAGGCGATCGAACGCGCCGAGGTCATCCTCATCGGGCCCGGAAGTCTCTTCACGAGTGTCCTCGCCGCCTGCGTCGTGCCCGGGGTCACCCAGGCGTTGGCGGGTACCCGCGCGAAGAAGATCTACGTCGCGAATCTGCACGAGCAGATACCCGAGACCGAGGGCTACACGCTGGAGGACCACGTCGAAGCGCTGGCGCGGCACGGGGTGGTAGCGAACGTCGTGCTCGTGGACCAGTTCTCGGAGTTCGCGAGTCAACAGTGTTCACTCCCCGTTCACATCGCGAACCTCTCGGGGCGAAATGGCCTCGTCCACGATGTGCAAAAATTGACGGAGGCGGTCGTCGCCGAAGTGCGATAACGACGCCGATAACCAGAGGAGCGGTAGTGGCAATACGCGTGGCAATTAATGGATTCGGTCGCATCGGTCGCGGGTACCTTCGGGCGGCGCTGTCGAACCCCGCCGTCGAGGTCGTCGCGGTGAACGACCTCACGTCGCCCGAGGTCAACGCGCATCTCTTGCGTTACGACTCGACCCAGGGAAGCCTCGACGTGCCGGTGGCGATCACGAGCGAGGGCATGACCGTCGGCACCACGACGATTGCCGTGCTCGCCGAGCGCAATCCGGCCGAACTGCCGTGGGGCGCGATGAACGTCGACGTCGTGATCGAGTCGACCGGACGGTTCACCACGCGTGAGAGCGCCGCCCAGCACCTCACGGCCGGCGCGAAGAAGGTCATCATCTCGGCCCCGGCGACCGACGTCGACGCCACGTTCGTGATCGGCGTCAACGAGGACTCCTACGACCCCGCGAACCACCACGTTGTCTCCAACGCGTCGTGCACGACGAACTGCTTCGTGCCGATGGTGAAGGTGCTCGACGACGCTTTCGGCGTCACGACCGGACTCATGACGACCATCCACGCCTACACAAACGACCAGAACCTGCTCGACCTCGAGCACAAGGACCTTCGTCGAGCCCGCGCGGCCGCGATCAATATCGTCCCGTCCTCGACCGGGGCCGCGCGGGCGACGAGCCTCGTGCTCGCGTCGATGAAGGGCCGCCTCGACGGCACGTCGCTGCGCGTGCCGGTACCCGTGGGCAGCATCACCGACTTCACGGCGATCGTCTCTGCGACGACGGTCGACGCCGTGAACGCGGCCTTTCGCGCCGCGGCCGACGGTCCCTTGAAGGGCGTCCTCGTCTACACCGAGGACTACATCGTCTCCTCGGACATCGTCGGTACGCCGGCGTCGTGCACCTTCGACTCCCTGATGACCATCGTCCAACCGATCGACGAGCGCCAGAGCCTGGTCAAGATCTTCGGCTGGTACGACAACGAGTGGGGCTACGCCAACCGACTGGTGGACCTGAGCGTCCACATCGGGAAGTAGCGGTGCCGGACCTGCCGTCCTACGACCGCTGGGGGAGCCTCAAAGGGAAACGGATCCTCGTGCGCGTCGATTTCAACACGCCGGTCGCCGAGGTCGACGGCCGACTCGAGGTCACCGACGACTTCCGTATTCGCGCGACGCTCCCGCTCTTCGAAGAGCTCCTGTCGCGCGGCGCAATCGTCGTGGCGTGCACGCACTTCGGTCGCCCCAACGGTCAGGTCGTCGAGAAGTACCGCGTCGAACCGGTGCGCCGCCGACTGCACGAACTCTGTCGCGACGTCGAGCTGCTGGAGAACCTTCGGTTCAATCCCGGCGAAGAGGGGAACGACCCGGCCTTCGGTGCGTCACTGGTCGAGGGATTCGACTACTACGTCAACGAGGCCTTCGGGGCGTCGCATCGCGCACACGCCTCGATCATGGTGCCGCCGACACTGGTTCCGAGTGCGGCCGGTCTCAACCTGCAGCGCGAGACGTCCACGATCCTGTCGCTCCTCGAGAGTCCGGCACGTCCGTTCGTCGCCATCATCGGCGGCGCCAAAGTCGCCGACAAACTGGCGATCACCAGGGTCCTGCGTGAGAAGGCCGACACCGTGATCGTGGGCGGGGGCATGGCGTACACCTTCCAGGCCGCGCTCGGGCACTCGGTCGGCGCCTCGCTCTTTGACGCGTCCTACGTCGAACAGTGCGCGCAGTTGCTCGCCGCGGGCAACGTCGTGATCCCGAGTGACGCGTGGGGACTCGCGTCGGACTCGCCCTTCGGCGCGGACGCCACGGGTGAGGCCGCGACGCTCTTCGGCGCCGACATCCCCGACGGCTTCGCCGGCCTCGACATCGGTCCGGCCTCGGCCGATCGCTTCGCCGAGGTCATCGCCGACGCCGCGACGATCCTCTGGAACGGTCCGATGGGCGTCTTCGAAGACGCGCGATTCGCCGGCGGTACCGAGGCGGTCGCGCGCGCGGTCGCCAAGTCCGACGCCGTCTCGGTCGTGGGTGGCGGCGACTCGGTGGCGGCGCTGCGGGCCTTCGGTCTCGAGGGCGACGTCAGTTTCGTGTCGACCGGGGGAGGGGCCTCGCTCGAACTGGTCGAGCTCGGCGACCTGCCGGGGCTGCGGGCCCTTCGCGGGTGCCCGTTCAACTCGTGAGTACAGCTTTGAAGCCCCTGGTCATCGGCAATTGGAAGATGAACCTCGACTTCGTCGAGGCCGTGCACCTCGGCCAACAGATCGGCGTGACGTTGAAGAACCGCCCGTCGGAACACACCGAGATCGTCGTCGCGCCGCCGTTCGTCGACCTGCGCAGCGTCGCTTCCATCGTGGAGTCCGAGCGAATCCCGATCGCCGTGGCGGCCCAGCACGTGAACCCGAACGAGAACGGCGCGCACACCGGTGAGGTGAGCCTCTCGATGCTCAAGCGACTCGGCGTGGGATGGGTGATCGTGGGACACTCCGAACGTCGCGCGATGTACGCCATGGACGACACCGTCGTCGCCGCGACGCTGCGCGCCGTCGTGCGCGCCGGTCTGAAAGCGGTGCTCTGCGTCGGCGAAGCGCTCGACGTGCGCGAAGACGGCGACCAGGACGAGTGGGTACGCCGACAGCTGCGCAGCGCGCTCGAAGGTCTGGAGGACCGGTTCGCCGAGTTGGTGACCATCGCGTATGAGCCGATCTGGGCGATCGGCACCGGGTTGACGGCCGACGTGGCAAAGGTGCACGCGATGATGGCGCACGTGCGTTCGACGCTGGCTCCGTCATTTCGCGAGTCGCGCGTGCTCTACGGCGGTTCGGTGAACGCCGAGAACGCGGCCAGTTTGGTCGCCGAGGGCCGCGCCGACGGCTTCTTGGTGGGGGGCGCGAGCCTCGTCGCGGAGTCGTTCCTTGCCATAATTCAGGCCTGTGACGACTGCTACGCTTTAAAGCGCTAATCGGAGGAAACGTTGTTCACCTGGACATTCATCACAATTGAGGCTCTGGCCGCGGTGGGGCTGGTGTTCTTGGTCCTGTTGCACTCGGGACGCGGTGGCGGCATCTCGGACCTCCTGGGGGGCTCGATGGGCTCCGCGGCCTCGGGCTCGACGGTCGTCGAGCGCAACCTGGACCGCATCACGATCGCCGTCGCATTGATTTTCACCTTCGCCACGCTGACGCTCGACCTGCGTTTGCAGTAGCGGGATGGTCCGGCGAGGATCGTTCGGCCGGGGCACGGTCCTGGCCCTCGTCGGCGTCGCGGTCCTCATCCCGATCACCCACTCCGGGGCCAGTGCGGTCAAGACCAACTCGCTGAACGCCAAGACGGTCGCCGTCTCGTTGCCGGGACCGTTCAACGGGTGCACGTTCCTCGACGCCGGGGCCACGCCGACGACCGACGCGATCAACGACCTCATCGTCCCATCGGCATTTCTGACCACCAGCGCCGGCAATCTCAACGGGGAGAACGGTCCGATCGCCTCGGCCGAGCTGACCTCGCTGACACCCGAGACCGTCAAGTACACCATCACGCCGAATGAGAAGTGGAGTAACGGCACCGACTTCAACGGCAATGACCTCGTCGGCTGGTGGCTCCGGGCGCGCGCGCTGCGCAGCGTCCTCAGCGACGGGTACCGCGACATCAAGTCCCTGACGCTCGCCAAGGACGGCCTCGGCGTGACGGCGGTCTTCGCCTCGCCCTACGCCGACTGGAACGTGCTCTTTCGCGACGTCGAAGCGCTCGGCACGCAGGGGAACTGTTCGCTCGCGTCGCTCCTGACGCGTCCGTCGCTCGGTCCGTACTCGGTCGCGAGCGCGTCACCCAGTCGGATCGTGCTGGTGATGAACAGGCACTGGCCCGTCGACACCGATCGATTCGGACGGATAGTGATCACTGACGCGGGCGCGATACCGACGGCGCCCAACGACTACTTCGTGAACTTCTCACTTATCGTCAATCGCGCGCTGGTCCAGGCGCTCAGTACGCACCCGAACGTGATGAGTCACATCGGGTCCTCCAGCAACATCGAAGAGATCTCCTTCGCCTCGAATCGTCCGCTCGTCAAACGCATCGCCGTGCGCGAGGCCCTGAGCTGGTCGATTGACCGCCAGTCGCTGGTGGATCAACTCTGGGGTGCGGTCACGTTCGCACCGTCCGTCGCCGCGTCGGCACTGTTCTCCCAGGGTCAGTCCGAGTACCCCGGTCCGTCGGGGGCGTCGCCGTCGTCACCGACCACCACCACGTCACTCGTGCCGGGCACGGCGCACAACGGGCTCGGTGACTGTCTGCAGTGCGCGCTCGACATCTTGGATCAGAGCGGCTTCGTGCGCACCACCACGGGATGGCACACCACGACCGGCACGCCGCTGGTCTTGCGAATGGCCGTCGGACCAAGTGCGCTGGATCAGACCGTCGCCGCGGCGATCGTCGCGCAGTGGGCCGCCATCGGCATCAAAGTGGAGACCGTTGATGCCCGTAGCGAGGTGGCCGCAGCCATCGCCACCGCCACGAACAGCGACGACATGGCGATCTTCACGCGACCGACGATCACCGCCGTCTCGTACACGGCTCGATCGTGGAGTGGTCCCGGTTACGCCGATGCCTATCCGAGCGGTTGGCGCACGGTGGCGGTCACGGCACTCTTCAACCAGGGGATCACGAATTTCAATCCCGTGAGTGCCGCGACGACGTGGCTGCAGATGGACCAGCGAATCCAGACCTCGTACTGGGTGCGACCCCTCTTCACGTCGCCGTCACTGCTCGCGTGGACGAACACATTGAACGGCGTCACGACAAGCTATTCGGTGCCGGGTCTACTCGACGAAGTGCCGACTTGGACGGTGGGACCACCGGCATCGGCAAGTTAAACGTCAAAGGCCTGTTGTTTTCAGCGGCTAAAGTGGGACTCCGCGTCGGAGTGGCGGAATAGGCAGACGCGCCAGCTTGAGGGGCTGGTGCCCTCAGGGGCGTGCGGGTTCAAGTCCCGCCTCCGACACCAAGTTGTACAAATCTAGCACCCATGTTGTACAATATAAACATGGTCAAAATCTCAGTTAGCAAGGCTCGCGAAAAACTGTCTGAAGTGGTCGAGATGTCACGGACCGAACCGGTCGAACTGGAGCACTACGGTCGACGCGCAGCGATCCTGATCAGTCCGGATCAGTACGACGAAATGCTCGAGGCTCTTGAGGAGTCACAAGACGTCGCCGCGTTTGACCTTGCTCTTGCGGAAGCCGGAGACAACATTCCCTGGGAGCAAGTCAAAAGCGATCTCGGCTGGTCGTGAGCGACTATCGGATTGAATTCCGACCGGCGGCACTACGAGAGCTTCGAAAGATTGATCGTTCGACACAGCCGCGGATTCAAGGGGCGATTTCGCTCTTGGCGAAAGATCCCCGTCCTCCGGCGTCACGGCCGCTTCGTGGTCGCGATGGCTATCGACTCCGAGTGGGGGACTATCGAGTTCTCTACACCATTGACGAAGGAGTTCTTTTGATCGTCGTTGTCACACTCGGGCATCGTCGGGAGGTCTACGAATGAGCCGGCTACCTCGACCAATTAGCGGGTCACATTTACAGAGTCAGCCGCCAATGATGGGTTGCATAGCTGTTGCGTCGGGCCTCCGACAACTGCAACGATGATGTTCATTCAATGGTCAGCGTCACTGAATGTACTCGAGGTGAACGACGCGTCAGTTCAAATGTCATAAATAACCTGGGAGTAATCTCGGACGATGGAGCCGGCACCAGATCTCGTTGCCTTCACAGAGCGATGGATGCAGTCGTGGTTCGTCGACTTTGAAAGTTACATTGATCCACTGTCGCATCACCCAGGTTTGCGGTTTATAGGTCCCGATCCCGATGAATGGTGGGAAGGGCTGGAAAGTCACTTGACTGCGGGAAGGGTTCAATTCCGCGAGATGGCGACAGTTAGTGAAATTCGTGTCGACGCCGACGAGATTGTTGCGTGGAGAGAGGGCACGGTCGGTTGGATTGCTATTCGATGTCGCATCACTTTCGGAGATAGGGAGCCACTGCAGGCCAGAATGACGCTGATCGTTCACGAGGAGGGCGTGTACTGGAAGGTTGTGCACCATCATTTCGCAGTCGCTGTTGAAAATGAAGACGTAGTCGGGCTGGAATTGACGACGGCAGTTGACGAGCTTCTTGCTCTAGTACAAGACGTTGCTCCAACGGCGTCAGGAATGTCGCCCGACGGATCCGTCACCATTATGTTCACGGATTTGGAGGGTTCAACCGTTCTAATTGAGACCCTCGGCGAAGAGCGATGGCTGGATTTACTCGATTGGCACGATTCGGTCGTAAGGCAAAAAACCGCCATATTTGGTGGAACGGTTGTGAAAGGTCAGGGTGACGGATTCATGTTGGCCTTTCCCGCGGCGGGTTCTGCGGCGGCCTGCGCGACGACAATTCAACGGATATTTAGTGGCGGATGGCTCGGAGTGCCGGTGCCCGCGAGAATCGGTTTGCACACCGGTAACGCAAGAGCGGAAGGTGGTGACTTCTTTGGGCGTACCGTAGTCGTTGCTGCTCGAGTATCCGGCGTGGCCAGTGGAGCTGAGATTCTGGTGTCTCAAGCTACGCAAGAGGAACTTGACGGGGCATTTTCGCTGAATGGACCAAGATCTGTCGAACTTAAAGGATTGAGTGGGCCGTACACCGTGTTTGATTTGATTTGGAGATAGCCACCGCAAACCGGCGGGTTGATTGGTCGTATGGCAATTCCTCATTGAGTTGCCATTGACTGGTGGCAGAACTGTTGCGTCGGGCCTCTGCCACCTGTCAATTCCTGATTATCGCTCAAGGGGGTTGCACGTGGTGGTTTGTTGGAAGTCCGTACGTCGTACATACTCTTGGATGTGAACACACCTTTTTCAATTGCCAGAGACGACGGTGAACTTGTCGGTGAGTCGTGGCTGAATGATGAGCCCACCGTCGTACTCCTTCATGCGGGTGTGGCCGATCGTAGAAGTTGGTATTCCCTCGTGCCGGAAGTTGCTGACGTCGCTTCCGTTCTCGCTTACGATCGCCGAGGATTTGGAGAGTCGTTAGCGGGCACTGGACCATTCACGCACCTCGACGACCTCCTTGCAGTATTGGAACTATTCAACATCGAGTCAACGTGGCTCGTGGGCAGTTCTGCCGGTGGCAAATTGGCGCTTGAAGCGGCCGTGGAGGCTCCGCATCGCGTCAAGGGAATAATTCTGATTGCGCCTGCGGTCGGCGGCGCACCTCCAACGAGAGACGAAGACGTGGACCCTGAAACGGAAAGGATCGACGGGTTGTTGACGCGCGCCGACGAACGCGGAGATTTCGACGAATTGAATCGATTGGAAGTACGCCTATGGCTCGATGGTCCGCGCGAACCGGAGGGAAGGGTCTCGGGCTCCGTTCGAGATTTAGTCTTCGCCATGAACAAAGTGGCACTCATCAACAATGTTCCCGAAGGCTCGGATTCGGATGTTGACGCATGGTCTCGTCTCGGAGAACTCGCGATGCCGGCAACAGTTGCATGTGGCGAATTCGATGCCTTGCACGTGATTCGGCGAAGTGAAGTAGTGGCGGGACTGATACCGGGAGCAACATATGTCTCCCTCGACGGTGTGGCACATTTGCCCTATTTGGAAAATCCCTCGCAAAGTGGCGCCCTAATTCGTAGCTCAATCTAGGTTCGTCCTTGAAACAGGGCCAGTTGACCAGGGATACGGTCGCCAGTGCGAGATTGCAGAACTGTTGAGTCGGGCCCCCCACTCCAACGGTTTCGAGCGGATTCAGTATCATCGCCGGCGGAGGCTTCATGAAATTTCTGCTCACTTCATCTGGTATCAGTAATCCAAGTATCAACGCAGCCTTGGTGGAACTACTTGGCAAGCCGATTGCCGAGTCCAATGCCCTCTGCATTCCCACCGGGATTTATCCATTTCCCAACGGGGCGGAAGGGGCTTATCGGTTAATCCGCGGAGTGGCCAAGAGTCCACTGTGCGAATTGGGTTGGAAGTCGTTGGGGATTCTGGAACTCACCGCATTGCCCAGCATCAACAAATCCGACTGGATTCCAGCGGTCGAAAAGATTGATGCCCTGCTGGTAGGGGGAGGCGAGCCACTGTATTTGAGTTACTGGATGCAGCAATCCGGGTTGGTGGACGTACTGTCGTCGCTAGGGAACGACACGGTCTATGTGGGAGTGAGCGGCGGGAGCATGGTGGTGGCACCTAACTTCGGAGTGCCTTATGACGGTCTGAACCCGCCCGTGGGCCGAGAGGAAGGATTGGGGATGGTTGATTTTGCCATGATCGGTCACCTCGACAATCCAGAGATGCCGGACTTCTCCCTTGCCGGTTTGGAGCAGTGGGCCGCAGGGATTCCAGGCCCGGCGTATGCGATCGACGATGAGACCGCAATAAAGGTTGTGGACGGCACTGTCGAAATAGTTTCTGAGGGTAACTGGAAGTTGTTCACCCACTGAGACCTAGAGACAGAGTGCAACTTAAGTTGAGCCGCCAATGAAGGGTTGCAGACACCCCTTCTTCGTAAATGTCAAGCGGCAATGTCTTTCGACGTAGGCCACGCGATCTCTTCTTCATAGAGGCAGCCGCGTTCAAGGCAGGCGTGCAGGATCCCGACCCATCGGTTGGCCAGTTGTCGGACTGCCTTCTGATGGGACTTCTCGCGTGCCCGCATCTCGTCGTAGTAGCGCCGCGCACCCGGTGAACCACGCAGTGAGCAGAAGGCCATTCGATCGAGAGCGTCTGCGAGGCGTCGGTTGCGGCTGTGGCGTGCGAGCACGACCCGGGATTTTCCCGAGGCCTTGGTCACCGGCGACGTGCCGGCGTAGTTTTTGCGAGACTGGGCATCGAAGTACCGATTCGGGTCATCTCCGAATTCACCCAGCGCCCGGGCGCCCAGGACCGTCCCCATTCCTGGAAGAGAGCGGACGATCTTGGCGCTCGGGTGCTGTTCAAAACTTTCCGACAACCCCCGTTCGAGCTCGTTGATCTCGGTAGTCATTTGGGTGATCGTTCGCACGATCGACGAGGTGACTTTGCCATAGGCGTCCTCGAGCAACGCAGGTTGTTGGAGCTGCTCGCGACGAAGCACTTCTTGGATGATGGCGGCATGCTCGTCGAGTTTGCGCTGGCGTCCACCGCGTTTCAGTGCGCTCACGATCTTCGCGCGCGACAACGTGCGTCCGAGCGCGGGCGTCGGGGCGAGCGTGAGGACCGCGACGGCGTCCATGTGAGAAAGGTCGGTGCCGAAGGCCTCAAGAGCTCCGGGGTAGTAGTCCTTCAACGCTGAACGCAGGGCGTTCACCTGTCGCTGGCGGCTCCAGATGACATTCTGGTGCGCTCGAGCCAGCACCTGCAACGCATTGACCAGGGGGGTGTCGCCCGCGACGGGGCGGTGGTTCTGGCGGTCAGTGCGCACGAGATCGGCCAGCACCTTGGCGTCACCGGGATCGGATTTCGCTCCCGACGTGTGGTGACGGTCGCGGTAGCGGGCCGAGGCCTTCGGGTTGATCCCGTAGACCTGGTAGCCGGCCGCGACGAGCGAAGTCACGATGAGCCCGCGGTCCTTCTCGATACCCACGACCACCTGATCTGGTTCGAACTCGTCTCCCGAGAGGTGGGCGACGAGCGCATGCAATTCGCCCAGACCGGCGAAGGTGTCAGCGACTCTCGTTCGACCGAGCACCTCACCCTCACTATCCAGAACGCAGACATCGTGGTGGGCCTCAGCCCAGTCCACTCCAACAAAGATCACCATGCACCTCCTGTCGATTGACTTTCCATGAGCCCTGAGGCAACGGCGGCGATCTAATGGACCAGTGCTCGAAGCACGACACCCCTCCAGCCTTCTCCGTTGACCTCGCCAGCCGAACGGGGCACACTCTGCAACTAGAGCTGAACACTCAGATCTGTCTAGTGCTCACCGTTCGGCGGCTCGGAGACAGCATCGCCCTAAAAAGTGAAGCTGTCCAGACCCATTAGAACTGTTGAGTCGGGCCTCCGACACCAACGATCTCCGAATGGCAATAACCCACTGTCCCTTGCGTCCACTTAGATTGCTTCGTCGACATTCTCACGTTCGGCCGCAATGATGTAGAGCTGCGAATCTCGCCACGCTCCTCGAACTTGAAGATGGTCTCGTAGCGTGCCTTCGAAACGCATCCCGGCCTTCTCTAAGACGCGGGCCGACGCACGGTTCTCAGGATGACACGTTGCCGTGATCCACTCCAAACCAAGTTCGTCGATTCCAAAAGCGATGAGGCTTCGAGCCACTTCGGTGGCGTAACCAAAACCCCACGAATCCTTTGCGAGGACGTATCCAAGTTCACCCTGTCGATGTTCCGCGTCCGTGAACTTTAGGTGGGCAGCGCCAATCAAATCTCCATCGAGGTTGACCACCGCAAGAGTGAATGAAGCCCGGGGTTCAGTGCTGGCTCTGCGAACGACCTCCATTAGATAGTTGGCGGTATCACTCTGCGAGTTGGGTCCCCAAGTCATGTACCGCGTGACCTCCTCATCAGATCCGTACCGATGAGCGGCGTCTTGGTCATTAAGGCTGAACTCTCGAAGGACGAGCCGTTCAGTTCGAAGTTCCATACCCTTAATTGTGCCTCTAACTCCTCCATGCGCTCCTATACCGCGGGCGGCTTTGCGCGCCAGCGACTTCGGCTAAGGCCATTCGCGGTTTTGGCTGGTGGAGAGTCTCCAGTGCAAGGTGGCATTTCCGTCAAGCCGGGCCTCCGACACTAAAATCTGATAATCTGATTCTGTGACAGAAATCAGTGCTACCAATGCCGCGAGGAACTTCGCAGAGTTGCTCGATGCCGTCGAACACAAGGGAGAGCGGATCACTATCGTTCGCCGTGGTCGAGCCGTGGCCCATATCGAGCCGGTTGCTAACGGACTTGGGTCGGATGTGAAATCCATGCTGAAGAGGCATCCGGTGGACACACAATGGTTGGCGTCGCTTCACGAAACTCGCAATCTCGTGGTAACCGAGGATCGATTCTGACCCGATTGCTTCTTGACACGACCTTCTTGATTGACGCAGAAAGGTCGAACACCGACCTCGACGATTTGATTGGAGACGAGGACGACGTCGCGATTGCTGCTCTCACGGTAGCCGAGCTTCAAGTGGGGGTCGAGTTGTCGAAGGGCAAGACTAGGCATAGTCGACAGGATCTTCTTGACGCACTCGTGATCTCAGTCCCGATTGTGGACTATGACCTCGAAGTCGCCCGAGCTCATGCCCAACTTATGGTTGCAGTTCGCCGACAAGGTCGTCCTAGAGGCGCGCATGACCTCATCATCGCGGCTACAGCGCTGTCGTCAGGCCGTTCCCTGGTCACCGCCGATCAAACCGCATTCGTCGATCTAAAAGGGATTGTCATTATTTCCTATCGGTGACGCTCCTCAAACTCGATTCTCCGAGCCGCCAGCGCAGGGTTGCCCTTCTGCGTCTCGCCTCAGACACGAGTCAGCAAAGGATCAGTCTGTATCATCCAGGCCCTGGGCTGGTGGCTCAATGTCCGAGGGCGTGCCTCCCCGCCCGTACCACAAGTACGGACCGGTTGACTGACGTGCAATCACGAAGTCAGTCCGTTCAAGAGCCCACGTAACGGCCTCGGACAGTGTTTCGAACGCTGGCGAATTTTCGTGGAATCCGGCGAGAACATCTAGGAGACGGAGTACCGAAACCCGCCGTCTGCTTCGTACGGCGCGATGTATGCCTTGAGCACATTGAACCTCACCTGCGTCTACGCAAGACTGTTCGGCGACACCATACCCCTGAAGAAGGATTGTGGCCGAATCGCCACGCACGCGATCGCTGTCCAGGTTTACGCGTTCGAATCCCGAGATTCATGGCGTCGGGTGTCGCATCATCGCCCACACTTGCGGCGAGCTCCCGGCTTGGATCACACCGATCTCTTTGAACCCGAATCGCTCATAGAGCGTTCGGTTCCGCGGCGTTGATGCTTCGAGGTACGCGGGCAGTCCATCCTGATCGCATCGGGCAAGGGCGTGTCGCAAGAGTGTCGAGCCAAGTCCCATGCCTTGAAAATAGGGATCGACTCCGGTAACGGGGAGGTACCAGTGGTCGACTACCGGATGGTGTTCACGAAGGATGTCGGAGAACACGGATAGGTCGGTGAGCAGGTCAGGGTCCACGCTCTCCAAAATGACTTGCACTAGAGCGTTTTCATCGGCCCCGAAACCCGGAGGCAACCAAAGCGCAACGCCGCGGCCGTCGTCGACCAACTGCGCGGTACCTTGTCCGAAAGCGTCCCCCGCCATGGCCTTGACGAACCTCGGAAACGCTGCACGAAAAGCCCAAGGGCTCGGCCAGAGCCAACGCATTACGGGATCAGTGGCGAAAGCGAGCTCCAGTGTCGTCATCACATTGTCGCTGTCTTCAAGCGTTGCGATTCCAACTAAATGTTCCGTCACTTGCGGCTTCTTTCCTGGAAACTTTCGTCCACTCTCACAAAGCGAAATGATGCATTTCGATGCCCAACGGGCTCGACACTACTCAACTCAATCGCCAGTGACGGGTTGCAAATCTGTCGTGTCGTGCCGCCGACACCAAGTGCCTCCGGCAAGTTGAGTCCGAATTCGGCAGCAACACGGTGGTGATGCCATGGTGGCCTGTGTCATGATCGACAAGGTGCGGGAGATCGAAGTGGTTGTCGCGCATTCGGAGCGCATGACGCTGCGCATCGGCGATGTGTTCTTGAAGATTGACACGGATCAAGCGCGCATCGACCGAGAGGTCGACGTCATGATGAGGGCACCGATCCCCACACCCAAGGTCCTTTGGCGCGGGCCCCTGGTGCTCGCCTTCGCGGCAGTTCCCGGAGCCGCGCTCGGAGTGCTGAACGAGCCCTCGCGTGCGTCTGCGGCGGCGTGGGTCGCGGCGGGTGCCGCGGTCCGCACGCTGCACGACACCCCAACGCCGCCGTGGCCTAGCGGTCAGTGTCAGCAGCAGCCCGTTCTCAGCAGTCGGGGCACGATGGAGTTTCCGCCAAAGCTCGACTCGGAGTGTGAGTGGCTCGTTGCCCACGACGTCGTGTCGGCCGAGGTTGTCCGGCGCAATCGTCAGGTCGCAGAAGCGGCGCTGCGCCCATGGACACCGGTGTTCATCCACGGCGACCTGCAGATCGTTCATGTGTTTGTCGACGGTGACGAGGTGAGCGGCGTCGCGGACTGGTCCGAGGGCGGTCAAGGCGATGCGATGTATGACCTCGCCGTATTGACGCTCGCACACGAGGAGCACCTCGACGATGTCGTCTTGGGTTATGGCGGCGACATCGAGATCGACGTGATTCGCGCGTACTGGTCGTTGCGAAGTTTAATGGAGATCCGGTGGCTGGCTGAGCACGGCTACGGCGCGCCGACCTCGCTCCCAGAGGTCGCGGTGCTCAACTCCTTGGCAGCCAGTTCTTAGATACGTGCGGCTCTCAGGCTCTAGGGATCGTCCAACGAATCTTGATGAGTCGGGCGTGCTGGAATCTTCCTCCGCACGGAATCGCAGTGAAGAATCGTTCGCCATCAGGTATAAATGCGCTTGCGACAATCTTTTGGAGCCTCCAAAGGATTGTCATCAGTTACCGTCTCCTTCATGAGATTCGACGTGGTCATCGCTGGGGGAGGATCTGCGGGATGTGTGCTTGCTTCACGCTTGAGTGAGGACTCTTCGTGCGAGGTGCTTCTCATCGAAGCCGGACCGGATCATGTGGATGCGAGACAACTGCCTCTCGATGTCCTTGACGCGGCTCAACCAACGGTTGATCACGATTGGGGCTACTCCGCGGATGTAGATCTCGATCGAGGGATTGCCGTTCCGAGAGCTCGCATCATGGGCGGGTGTTCGGCCACGAATGCGTGCTTCGCTCAACGTGGATCTCCACACGGTTACGACAGCTGGGCCGCGTTGGGGATTCCCGGTTGGTCATTTGCGGATGCAATCGACGACTTTCGTCGCCTCGAGGCAGATCAGGATTTTACAGGAGAGTGGCACGGCGTCGATGGGCCAATCCCGATCCGGCGTCTCTCGCGCAATGAATTGAATGCCGTCCAAGCCGCGTTCATCGACGCGACCGTCGCTCTCGGCCATTCCTATGTGGAGGACCACAATCACCCAGATGCCGTTGGAGTAGGCCCATCACCCCGAACCGCGATCGATGGTGTTCGGATGAGCACAGCCATGACCTACCTCGCTCGGGCTCGAGGAAGGGTCAACCTGAAGATCTGGCCCGATAGCCTCATCGATCGGGTGACCTTCGATGGGAACAGAGCCACCGGAATCCGATTTGCTGATGGCCGATCCGTCGAGGCCGATCGCGTCATTCTCGCCTCAGGCGCCTATGGCAGCCCTTCGATCTTGATGCGCTCCGGAATTGGCCCCTCCGAAGACCTTGAACAACTCGGCATTCCCGTCTTACTTGACCGTGCGGGCGTCGGCGCGAATCTGTCCGACCATGCGCTGCTCTCCGTAGACTTACCCACTCGCCCCTCGCCGGGCCCGAGCCGATTCGGTGTTCACGCAACCATGAAGTCGTCGGTATCCGCTGGAAGCGAACCTCCCGATCTCATGTTGTTCACCGCGGGACCGTTCGATGCTGACGCCAGCCAGATGCCGGGTGGCGCGGCGTTTGGGATCGTGGTGGGTCTCATGGCACCTCGGTCCCGTGGTTGGGTGCGCCTAGTGTCCAGTGACCCCAACGATCCACCCCGCATCCACTTCGGTCATTTGTCCGATCAGGATGACACCCGAGCGATCCTCGACGGCATCCTCGAAGCTCGACGCATCGCCAAGACGCAGCCGATGGCAGACATTGTGACGGGTCATGAAGTCTCGCCCGGGTCTGACGTAAGAAGCGAAGATACACGGTCGCTCGAACACTGGGCGAAGATGAATGTGACCACGTTTCATCATCCCGTCGGAACGTGTTCGATGGGACCGGCTACCGATTCGAAGGCAGTGACCGATGAGCTTGGCGGCGTCTATGGAGTCGATGGACTGTTCGTCGCCGATGCCTCGATTATCCCGATCGTCCCAACGGGTACCCCAAATCTTCCGACCATCATGGTGGCGGAACACATCGCTCGCGCACTCCGGGTCCTTACGCGATAAGTCAACTGAGTACGACGGATGCGCGCAGCGCGAAGATGAGTAGTTTGAGACAACGAGTGGTCTGGCACGGCTGATTCGATTTGCGACGCTCGTGATCTGTATGCTCGTCGCGACCTAAATAGTCGGGGCGCCCAGAGTCTGGGCAATTAATTGAAGCGTCCGACTTGCTTAGCCAGAAGGATGGACAGTTCGACGGTCCACCTCGTTTTGCGCGGTTCGGCCGCCGGGTCGGTCCAGAAGGCCTCGTAGCGACAGGCAAATTCATCCCCGTCGGGAACGGTCCGACGGTCGAGGTCCAAGCCGTTGTCGCGTGCCCAATCCTGCAACGCCTGGTTCGCCCGACGAGCGTGGTCTCGATACTTCATCGTCGCGTACCGTCCCGCCTCCATCGAGCCAGATCGGAGCCTTGGGTGGTCGGAGTGCACCGGTCCAGCCGTGAAGTACCCCGCCTCGAGGTCCATCGGCCCGTACATGTCGATTACGTGCAGCCGGAGAAAGCCGTAGCCGACGGTCTCGATTCCCGCCTCTGTGATTCCCGCGTGCGCCTCTGCCAGCAGACGGTCTCGCTCCGCCAACATGCCTCGGAACGGCGTTACGACTCGAATCCCCACGTAGGGGATTGCGGGCCGCTCCTCCACTTGTGCCGGCTCGACGATTTCCATCCGGACGACGGTATCCGACCGGGCCGGTCCAAGTAAAGAAGAGCCTGAGACATCCGCGGCCTCCGGGTACCTTCGGTCCCGCATCACTTAAGTCTTTACTTGACAATTCCGAATCGGGGGTGCATACTTAAGCATATGCTTAAGCAAGAAGCCCAGTTGGATCTCATGTTTCACGCTCTCGCTGATTCAAGTCGTCGCAGCATGTTGCAACAGCTTGGTACGGGACCTCGTTCCGTCAGCGAATTAGCCTTGCCTCTCTCAATGTCGCTCGCCGGCGTGGTCCACCACGTTCAGATTCTGGAGACCAGTGGCTTGATCTCATCGAAGAAACTTGGCCGCACACGCGTGTGCCGTCTCAATCCAGTGGCGCTGAGCTCGGTCGAGAAGTGGATCGCGGAACGTCAACGCAATGTCGAAGGCCAAATCGATCGACTGAGCGAGTTACTCACGAGCAACACCAAACAACAACAGAGGAGAAAGAAATGACCCAACGGACAGTGACATGCAGCACATTCACCATTGAACGCACTCTGGCGGCGCCCCCCAATGAGGTCTTTGCCGCATTTGCTGACGTCAATCTAAAGACTCGAATGCTGGCGACGTCAGATGGCGAAGAGGTCGGTGCAGCGTCGGCGCACGCGGAGTTTGACTTCAGGATTGGTGGTCGAGAACGTTTCGAATTCGTTGAGGAAGATGGCCGAAAGATGACGTACGACGCCCTGTACTACGACATCGTGCCCAATCAACGAATGGTGTACAGCTACGAGATGTACGCGGACGGATCGCGGATCTCCGTTTCAGTCGCTTCGATTGAACTACTTGAGACTGCGGCCGCCACGGCGTTGATATGGACTGAGCAGGGCGCCTTTCTCGATGGCCTCGATACCTCTGAACTGAGGGAAGGTGGTACATCGTGGATGATTGACAACATGGCGGAGTACTTCGACGCCAGAAGACAGTCAGAATCGAGATAAACCTATGGTCGGCCGCCAACGCATCGTGACTCTTCTGTGGCGTCGGGCCCGGATACACGAGACGGAGCAGTTCGCTCGTACGTCAGGCGAATGAGAGCTAGAAAGAGTGTTGCGATGTCGTACTCGATCCGTCCGCTTAGCGCCTCCACGTGGGGTGCATTCGCTGAACTCGTTGAACGAAATAATGGGATCTACGGAGGCTGCTGGTGCATTGGCTACCACCCCGAGTGTGGCCAACGGGATTTGAACTATCGCGACGTCAAAGAAGACCGGGTGAAGTCCGGACGGGCTCACGCTGCACTGGTTTTCGACGACGATGGAGAAGCACAAGGGTGGTGCCAATACGGCAGCCCCGAGGAGCTGTCCAACCTCAAGCACAAGCGTGAATATGACAAGGACGCACCGCCCCTGCCGGTGTGGCGCATCACGTGCATCTTCGTGGACAAGAAACATCGAAACCAAGGCGTCGCTCGCACGGCGTTGGAAGGCGCACTGGACCTTATCGCCCGGGCGGGCGGCGGACTGGTCGAGGCGATCTCCGAAACGACCGACGGCCGCCAAGCGCAAGGTCGATTCCTCTTTAGTGCCACCGCTGAACTCTTCGAAGAGCATGGGTTCAGTCGAGGTCGTCAGGTTGGCAAACACGCATGGGTCTTGAGCCGATGCGTCGAGCCGGCGTGAGCAAACGGATTCATGTATTTCTGGTGTCCGGTCCCCTGATTCGTATTCCCGATTGAAAGTGACCGAACTCGTCAATCGCGACTGAAGAGATGCCGAGCCGTTGCAACGGGCCTCCGACACCATCGCGTTCCGCTACATCCAATCCGCCGGTTCAGACTGTATTTGCAAACGACTCGACAAGTTGAATCTGTGCATCGGTCTCGACTGCTCTCCCGTCGTATGTGGCTCGCACCCACTCCACGGCTTCACTGGATTGCAAGCCTGCGCAGACCGCTAGGCACGAGAGGACGGTCCCCGTCCTGCCGAGCCCGCCGTAACACGCGATCTGAACGACTTCGCCCGCCTGTGCTCGAGTATGAATATCCCGGATGACAGCGAAGAGTTCACCTACGTCGTCTGGAAGTCCGAAGTCGGGCCATGAGATCAATCGGTATGGCCACGTGACAGTTGGGTCAGAGGCCCACCGCTCATCCAGATAGACCGCATAATCGGGCTGCGGAGATTGGGTGGGCGGAACGAGCCCGAGAAGCCCTTGCGCGTGCACGGTGACGCCATCGGGCAGTTCTACGATCATCGACGCATTCTTACGCTCATTGTGACATGGCTCTCGCGGCGAATCTTCTTCTCGGAATGAATTTCGCCAGGGACCATGAAGTCAATAGTGCCTTCACTGAGGGCTATGACGCGGTAATGCCTCTCGTCGCAATCCTCAAGATGGTCGCGTATCGTGTAACGCCATGAAGAAGATATTGCTGGGCTACCTGCAGACCGCGCGCGACGTCGTCGTATGGAAGTTGGACGGTCTGTCGGAGTACGACGTCCGCCGCCCCCTCGTACCGAGTGCAACCAATCTCCTCGGTATCGTCAAACACCTGACCATGGTCGAGCTCGGTTACTTCGGACCCGTCTTTGACCGACCGATGGGACAGCCCAATCTTTGGTTCGAGGATGGATTAGGGGACAACGCCGACCTGTTCGCGACTGCGGATGAAACGAGGCAGGACGTCGTCGGCAACTATCGCAAGGCCTGCGCGACATCGGATGCCACGATCGAGGCGCTGGATCTCGACGCCGCGGGTTCCGTCCCGTGGTGGGGAGATCAACCTGTCACCCTCCACCACGTGCTCGTTCACGTCATCGCAGAGACGTTCCGCCACGCCGGTCACTCAGATCTCGTTCGAGAGTTCATTGACGGTTCGATCGGCTACGCCGCCGACGATAGCAATGTCCCTGAACATGACAGCGAGTGGTGGCGCACCTACCGAGATCACCTTGAGCGGGAAGCCCATCAAGCGGCGAGTTGATGTCAACCACCGTGACGGCACGCCAACACTCCGAATACGGACTGCTATTCGGAGATGTTGATCATGGCGGCGACACGAGTCAGGGCCGCACGCCCGTACATCGGGCTAGCTAAGTAGTTGCTTCAACGACCGCGAAAGGTGACGTCATGGACATTATTAACTTGGGCGCCAAGGATGGGCTGCCTCCGGTGGACTGGGAAGGCATCGTCGAGAAACTCGATGCGGGATCACGACCCGACCCAACTGCGCACAATGCTCGTACCACGTGGCTCACGACCGTGAACGAAGACGGGAGCCCGCACGTGACTGCGGTCGGTGCGCTTTGGTTGGATGGAAGCTTCTGGTTCCAGACGGGAACGCCTACTCGAAAAAGCCGCAATGTCGCCCGCGACCCACGCTGCTCGATCGCGGTGTCCATTCACGACGCCGACATCGTCGTCGAGGGTGAGGCATCAAAGGAGACCGACCCGACCACACTCACACGCCTTGCCAAGGCCTGGGCGGCACAGGGATGGCCGGCCGAACTGGATCAGACACGGACCGGTATCACGGCCCCGTTCAACGCCCCGTCGCAAGGACCACCGCCGTGGAACGTGTATCGCATCAAGCCGCACTCCGTGACCGTGACGCTTGGCACCGAACCGGGCGGACTGACTCGCTTCCGGTTCTAACCTCCAGTCTCGCGAGAGCTTCGGATCGTCGTAATCATTCACGCAGTGCCGCATCGATGGCCGCGGCGGCGGCGCGGTCGGCTGCCAACTTGGCGTCCTTCGCCATGCGGGCCAGTGCCGGTAATCGATGTGGGTGTTTCAGGAGGAAGGTGCCAATCATCTTGAAATTGAAAGAGCCATCTCTGTTAATTAGCTGGAACACGTCCTCATCGAGGCTGGCTTCAGTCGCCTGATCACTGACCACTCGAAAGACCGACCAGGGGATGTCGCGGCGATCACAGATCTCTGCGATCGCGGCCGTCTCCATGTCCAATGCGATCACGCCGCTGGCTCGCAAACGAGAGATGACATCGAGGTTCGTGATGAGCTCGTCGGACGTCCACATCTTTCCGCTCGGATTCCCTCCACCGAGATGCGTGGGCCGGTACTCGACGCCGGTCGCGCCGTTCACGACCGCCAACGGCAGAACGAGTGCGCCGATCGGAGTGTCGCTACTTACGGCCCCGGTGATGCCGACGACGACGACGTGCTGGATCTCGATCGCCTCTAAGAGGCGCTCAACCGCGTCGGCAGCGAGGGCGGTACCGATACCCGTGACAATCGCCACCACTGGACGATCGCGGAGCGAGCTGGCGTAGACCTCGGGCGATCCGGCCACGCTCTTCTTGAGGGAAAGTCTCCGTTTGAGAGCGGTCATCTCGATCGGCATCGCGCAGACGAAGGCGATGGGTTTCAACACGAGGCTGCCAACGACACAAGGGGAACCGCCCGATTGAGTGGTTCGTTCAGAGGTCACTCAGAGCTGAGGCGAGTGGCTCAAGTACACGTGGATCGAGTGGTGGTCGAAGTGTGACAATGCCCAACTCCACGCCCACTTCTGACAGAGCGGCCGCCTGATCCGCAGTCGCTGCAATGTCCCCTGCGAACACGTGACTCGAGAGGAGAATCTCCGACGAATCTCGGCCTATATCCGCGCAGTGCTGATGCAGGACGTCACGTTTGTGGGCGAACTCTTCCGGTGTGCCACCGACGAAGTTCCAGTGCTGGGCGAAACGTGCTGCCGTACGCAGTGTCCTCTTCTCGCCACTACCGCCGATGCAGATGGGCGGGTGCGGTCGCTGAATCGGCTTCGGCTCGTTTCGCGCATCCTTAAGTTCGTAGAACTGACCGGTGAACGTCGTCGTCTCTTGGGACAACAGGCCGACGATCACCTCGCAGGCCTCCTCGAAGCGATCACTGCGCTGACTCGGCGTACCCAGCTCAATACCGTATGCACCGGACTCTTCTTCGTTCCATCCCGCGCCAAGGCCCAGCTCGAGCCGTCCCTGAGAGACGATATCCAGAGTGGTCGCCATACTTGCCAGGACCGCGGGGTGACGATAGTGAATACCGGTCACGAGCGTTCCCAGCCGCAAGCGGGTCGTCGCCTGGGCGAGCGCCGTGAGTGTGGTCCAGCCCTCCAGACACGGTCCGCTGCTGTCAGAGAATATTGGGTAGAAGTGATCGAAGGTCCAGCCCGACTCGAAGATCTCGATGTCGTCGGCCACCTTCCATACGGCGAGCATGTCGGCCCAGGTCGTATTCTGCGGCGAAGTCTTAAAGGCGAAGCGCATGGAAATAAGATACGTGCTCGCAGCGTGTTCGCGTCCGCGAGGTCTGCGACTCCGCCGCTGCCTTAATGCGCTGGAGCGTCGTGAGCATGCCTTGGTGGAGGTCGACATCGCGGTCCGCGCTCCCGGTCCACTTCATCGTGAGCAACGTCATCGCTTTGCCTAGCGGGCGATCGGCGTGAAAGGACTCCGTCAACCTCGTTCCCGTCGGTGTCGGTTCAAGTACGTAGCGCCACGTATAACTGCCAATGCCCGGTCCACTGCGATTGAAGGCGAACTCCTGACCTGATGCGGCTGCGGTCACCACCGGACTGTTCGACCACGATGGCCCACGGCCTCCCTTGTTCTTGGCCTTGAAACGAGCCCCGACCAGCGGTCCCGATGCGCCCTTCGACCATGCGCACTCATAGCACTCGGGGCTCCACTCGCCCATGCGAGTGATATTCGACACGAGCTCGTAGACGTGCTCCGGCGACGCGGCAATGTCGATTGACACGGCATCACCTTCCTTGCGTTCCTTCATCAGTGCGCCATCCATTATTCGATTCTCGGTAGTTACCATAGGTCCTGGTGACGAATGCGCGTCGCTGACAGTCGAAGTCTGCGCACAATCGACAACGGTGTTGCGTTCAGTGTCGAGTGGCGACCGGACGGGATCGAGGCGTCTAGATGGAGAGGACGAGCCGGAAAGCAATCAATCTCCGCGAATCAGCCCTGCAGTAGCGTTCGCGACATGGCTCGCGCGATCACGCAGTGGCGTTGGTAAAGGGGAGCAAAATGAAGTCGATATGGACGCGGATCGGTATTGTCGCCTCGGCCATCGTCTTGGTTGGCGCCGTCGCGGCGGTCGCCAACGCGACGGGATCCAATAGTTCGTCGAGCAACTTGCGTGCGGAAGCTTCGAGCACTCCGCACGTTGGAACGAAGCTCTTTTCGGTGACGAAGACACTTAGTTTCGGCACCTCTGGCCCCGACGCGGATATCGCCGCCGTTGATAGTGGGTCAATTTTCCTTACTGGCACGTTCGACTACGGCAATGCCGATAGCGTGGTGTCGGACCTTATACGTGTCGACAGATCGAGTTTCAAAATGGTGGCGCGAACACGACTCCCGTCGGTCACGAGTGTCGCCTACGGCGACAACGCGCTCTGGTGGGCCACCGGCGCGCCCCTCGGTCACTCCGGGACCACGTTGACCCCCGGGTCATGGACGTCTACTCTTCAAAGTAGATCCCATGAGTTTGAAGGTCTTGGCACGCTTCGTACTCCCGGCGCCGACGCTGTTGGTCACGGTGGCCCAGGGCAAGGTCTGGGTGGCGACGTCGACCGAGCTCTTTCGCATTAATCCTGAGACCGGTTCAATACTCTCTTCGGTCCCTTTGGGTTTTCTTCCGGTGGCCCTGGCTCCGTCATACGGCGACGAGTGGCTCTACGTACTCGGATACTTGCCCGGCGACCAATTGATCATGGCGGACTATTCGGCTTCTTCCGGACACCGCCTCGGTTTCAGAGAGTATCCGAACTTCAGCGACGGACCGTTCGCCGTCGTCCCGGGTGGTGTGTGGCTTCCGGTTCAGAGCACCAAGACACAGTCCACGACGGTGCGGCTATTCGAGGGACAGGGTTTCACCTCGGGCTCACTGACGGGCAGGTTCGACTTCGACACCCCGGCGTATGTGGCGGGAAAGATCCTGTGGCTGATTGACGCCGGCGGTGAGGGACCGACGGTGTGTGCCAATCCCGTTAACGGAGACGTACGAGCCAAGGGGAGCCCGGTCGGCGTTGGCTACCAACCAATGGCATTCGACGGAGGCAGCACGTACTTATTGCGCAGCATCGGTACCAACCAGTCGCTACTGAAGATAGTTCCCTCCTCGGCGTGCCTTCGAGTTAAGCCACAATTGGCTTAACTCGAAGGCCCACTGTGTCAAGGATGCTCGCCCATTGTTCAGCGGCGGGTCATCGCCTCGACGTCCGGGTCGTAACCTACCTCTCGAACTTCTTGCGCACAGCGGCACGCGGCGGAAAATCGAGCGGCCCACGCCAGCGCCTCGTCGCGCGATGGTACGTCGATGATGGTGATGGCGGCGAGCGCGCCCAGGTCCGCACTGTTAGTCACCGTTCCTTCGGTGGTCACGACGCTCGCCCAGTCCTCCAAGCCACCGGCGAGTACGTAGACGTCGGCGTCAATAATCTCCTGGACGACGGCATGAGCGGCCCTGGCCACGGCCGGCATCTCTTCTTCTGGAAGGTGGTCCATGGCGTTGGCACCGAACGAGATAATGAACTTCGACATCGTGTTCTCCATCTTTCACCAGCCAGTGAATGTTACTTCGTCTCTTCAGAGAGTCTTTTGGAAGATGGTCTGCGTGTACCCCCTCGGTGTGTCCAAGGTCGTTCCGACCGCGACGTAGCCCCGATGGAGATACATATTCGGGACCTGGAATGAGTGCGTATCGAGGATCATCGTCAGACAGCCGCGGGCGCGAGCTTCGTCCTCGGCCGCTTCAAGTAGTCGGGAACCTAAACGGGCGCCGCGATGCGACGCGGCGACCCAGAGGACGTTGATGCGTGCGTAGCCGCCCCACGTGAATCCGTCGATCCCGGCGATGAGTCGATCCTCGTACAAGAAGCACGACAGTGATCGACCGTCACGATATCCCGTCGTCTCGAAGTTGAACTCAAGAAGAGCATCGCGGAGTCGCGCTTCGTCGACGGTCGATACCTCGTCGGAGATTGCGATCTTCCACTCAGTCACCTCACGACGCTACTGTGCGCGCATTGGAATACCGTGCCGCCGCATTGTCCAGATCATCCGATTTCTGCTAGGACTCATTGGATGGCGAACGCGATCGTGCAGGGTATCGACCGCAACTTCAAAGAGGCCTTGGGACTGATGCGGGTCGCGATCACGGATTGCCCGGTCTCCCTGTGGGAGGTCGACCTGTGGCCGGACGAGGCGCCCACGGCACCGACACCGCACGGAGGGTTACACGGTTCAGCTCCCTGGTTCCTGGCGTACCACGCACTGCTCACCCTCGACTACGACCTCGCCGCCGAGTTCGAGCCGTGGCAACCGCCGCGACCGTTCGACGAGAACACGTACGGCTTTCCCAACCGAGCCTTCACTCGAGACGAGATGCTCGACTACGTGGAGTACTGCGGCACCCGGGCTCGACAGACGCTTGACGTTCAATTCGAGGAGAAAGCGGCACGGCTTGTGCCGGACGCTCATCGTTACCAGGGCACGCCGTACGGAGTGATGGTCAGCGGTATCCCGTTACACGTCACCGAGCACGCCGCGCAGATCCGACAATTCCTGTCCGCGGCGGGCGTCGCGGTACAGCCGATGCCGGGCGACCGCGGATACGCGCAATAAGTCGAGGAACGTGATCCGAGTGGATTGCATCTGCCGGTCCATTTGGGGACACCGATCGCACTTCTCTGGCCGAGACCGCCATCCGGCTCTTGAGAGCCATCGAGTCCGTAGTTCCGGCCTGCCTCGAGCGGTAAGAAGCAGTGCAGTGGCGACAAGTACTTGGTGTGTGCGCAGTGAAACCGACCGAACCATGAGACGAAGAATGAAGACCGGACAGTTGAGCGTGATCAACGCAGTCGCAACACGGACCGCCGTCGCGGTGAGCGTCGTGCTGGCATTCACGTTGGGGGGATGGTCGCTCATCACGTCGGCCGGCGCGGCCAAGATTGCCGGTCCGATTGAGGATCTTTCGAGCCACGCGCTGCACGTGAAGAGCGCCTCGACCGTCATGACTCCCGGAACGATCGTGAAGAATCGCTTCGTCAAGACATTCAAACTGTCCAATGGCGCATTGGTTCTCTCACCGTTGACCGGCGTGACTCCGAAACTATCGAGCGCTGAACAGACCTTGCTGTGGGCGACAGACGGCATCAGCGGAACGATCGAGGGCATCGGCTTTGCCGACGTCACCGTAGCGCGTTCGATGACCAAGACGCAGGCGGGACCGAAGCTCGGCGTACTGGATGACACTCCGTCACTGGTGGGGTTGACGAAGAGTGAAGGAATCTACTCCTGCACGGCGGAGATCGCGGGGGAGGGGACGAAGGTCACTCCGGTCAGTCAAGGTTGGTACGCGGTCATCCTGCCGTTCAATCCGAACAAGAGTGACGTCGTCTTCAGCGCGGCGAGCAACGTGTGCCTTCACCTCACCCCGAATACGCTCAGCGCCGCGTACGAGACCCGTTCAATCGTGTGGCATCTGGCGACGCACCCCACGACGGGGACGGTCATCGTGGCGATAGTACCGCGGTGCGGGCACGTCATCATGTCCGGCGGCGGCGGTAACGAATTCACGCGGAGATTTGAGTACCAGGTTGAGGCGGACATCTTGGACAGAGCGGTCGGGACGACGTGCACACCCCCGACCGACGTCGACGAGGGTCAGAATTATGCGAGTCCGGCCACGACACACGGTTTCGTCGGACCCGTCTTGAGTGTGGGACCGCACGCGGGCGACGTCGTAACGCCCGAGGGAACGAAGTCGCAGCCGCTCGAGTGAGTTCCACCATCGGAGCGGACACGAAGGTCACGGGTTCTCGTCCAGGAGTGTTCGTAGGTGGACGGAGTGTTGCTGATAGTGCCGTGACGTGTCCCAAAGAATCATCTCTGACAACGCACCTCCGTCCAGCCAGTGACAGCGGTCAGCACCGAAGAGATCATCGTCACTAAGTGGTTCGATTGCGTCGACGAGACGATTGAAGGTCTGCACAAGTGAGTCCCGTGTCAGTGCCGGCGAATCATCGTTGTGCTCGCGATAAACGGACTCGTTGATTTCGTCGGTGGTGCCTGCGGGATGGGTCATTTCATCCGGCTCTCGTCCCGCGTGATAGTCCTCAGTCAATCGTGCCGAGTGGTCCTGCCACCACGCTATGTGGGCAAGAACATCCTTGCCGGTCCACTCGTCCATGGCCGGACCGAGTAAATGGTCGTCACTGATGCGTTCGACGAGCGCCACAAGCTCGTCATGTGTCGTCGTGATCGTGCGGATTAATTGATCTTTGTCCACCCGTGCACGATAGTCAGGTGCAATCCGTCGTGGTGCGGTGACGAGTGACCGCGTCGAATTCGAACAACGACTGCGGTTTCTATATTTTGTCAGAGTCCTCCTTGACACATTTCAACGTCAGTGATAGAGCGGACGCATGAAAGACACATTTGCAGGACATCGAAGGGCCGTCGCAATCGTCGTTGTGGGTGCACTGGCCATCACCGCGGGCGTCATCGGCGTGGCCTCGGCCTCGAGTACCCCGGGACTGGATGGTTCGGTGATCGCCACCCTGGTGTTCCCGGCGAGCGCCCATATTCTTGGAGGTGGTTCGCCCGCGGGGCACGGCGCCGACAGTATTGAGATCTCGTCGTGGAGTTGGGGAGTGTCGCATACCGGTTCGAGTTCCTCGGCGGGGTCGAGCGCGCGTCGCGCGTCGCAGTCGTCGGTACACGATCTGGTCATCACTAAGTCGACCGACCAGTCCACGCCAGGGTTCTGGCGCGCGTGCACCTCCGGTCAGCACTATGGGACCGTCTACCTCTACCTGGACGAACCGACCGGTGCGAACCCCGGCGCCGCCGGCGGCTACGCCACGTACATGACGATCAAGTTGACCAACGCCTTCATCGCCAGTGACACGCTGAGTGGGACCGCGGGATCAGTCGGTGCGTCGGCACCGAAGGAGACGGTCACGTTGGGTTTTAGCCACTCCGCCATCACGTGGACACAGGGCGGCAAGACTTCGACGGACGACTGGGAGTTCTAGCGCCGTCGAGATCTAGTACCACGTGAAAGACGTCAGGGGCCAGATCCGCACGAACACCTTGCCGATCAAATCCGAACGCGGCACCGTGCCCCACGTTCGACTGTCGCACGAGCCGGCGTGGTTATCTCCCATCATGAAGTAGTGACCGGCCGGCACGGTGGTCGGCGCGATCGGCTCGCCGATCGTTTTCCAGACGGTCCAGTTTTGATCTAGGGGCTTGCCGTTCACATAGATTGTGTTGCCTTTGGAGTAGAGACGATCACCTGGCAGTCCGATGACCCGCTTCACGAGATCAGTGACGGGGTCGTGGCAGAGACTCGCCACGTTAGGCGGCGCTTTGAAGACCACGATGTCACCAATGTTGATCGTGCCGAATTCGACACTGAGCTTGTTGACGACGATGCGGTCACCCTTCCACAAGGTTGGATTCATCGAACCGGAAGGAATGAAGAATGTTTGGAACGCAAACGCCCGGACCAACAACGACACCATGACCGCGACCAGCACGATGAAGGTCCACTCAATCGCGAGACGGCGGTTACGCCTCAACCGTCGTGGCTCGAGTTCGCTGCCGGACTCTTCGGCGCTGGTCGTGAGTTCTTCAGCGGTCACCGCGTCTCCGTCCAATGTGACAAATACCGAGGTCGATACCGCCTTCAATATTGTTCCACTCGGCGCAGATCCAAAGTCAGCGACGCTCCAACGGCCGGCGTCGGCGCCGAGCGTGACCGGCGGATCGCGTTCATTGAGAATTATCTGTGAATCCCGCCGTTCTTTGTCAAATGGGTCGACCGAGCATGTCCGGCGGCTCAGATTTGGCCGTTGACGAGACAAAATGCAGTAGTTTGAAGGAAAGTCCTGTACTGACTTGAGTCGAAGTAGCGGCTCGAACATGGGAGATGTATGAGCGTCACGGTCAAAATCAAGGTGTGCTCTGACTGCTTCGGGTTCAATAACGGCCAATACGACGAAGCGCATCCCACTCCCGAAAAGGTGCGAGAGATCTCGGTGGCCTACGAACTTTGGGGGGACTTCCGATTCGATCCCGCGGAGTGTTCAGCGGCCGATTTCTTTGGCTCCACGACGTGTGGGATGTGCGGCGGGTCTCTCACCGGAGATCGTCGACGTCACAACGATCAGAGCTTTGGCAATGACCGTCGTTCGGCGTCCGGCCTCGATCGCCGTTCTCCGTATAAGCGGGGTAGCCGAGTCCTCATTGCGTCACTGAACGCCGCGTAACACGTCGAAGTGGTTCGGATGGATCAACGCGTCAGCTTGATCACGCTCGGCGTCCACGATCTCGAGGTATCTCGGTCCTTTTACGAAGCGCTCGGTTGGGATGCGGCACCACAGCCCGATGACGAGGTCTGCTTCTTCCAGGCGGGCTCCATGGTCTTCGGACTCTGGACGAACCTTGGTGGTCACGGCGCTCCGGGCATCGAATTGGCGTACAACGTTCGCACGCCCGACGAGGTGAGCACCACGTTGCGCGAAGCGGAACTGGCCGGCGCGACGATCGTTCGTTCGGCCGAGATCGCGGAGTGGGGTGGTACCTCGGGAGCGTTCGCCGATCCCGACGGCTACGTCTGGGAAGTCGCTCACAATCCCGGTTGGACCATTCACGACGATGGTTCGATTCAGATCTGAGTCACCCGGTGCGGGCGCCGTATCGCGGACACCGTCGATTGAACGCTCCCGCGTAGGGTCGTGACGTGCGATTGAACAGCGACGAGTACGTGCGCGAGCAGTACCGGACTACGGAGAACTTGGAAGCGCGGGTCTCGGTCTGGCAGTCGGTCGACCCTGGCGCTTCGCCCCAAGACGTGGCCGTGCGGGCACTCCTCGACGTGCGTCCGCGACGGGTGCTCGAAGTCGGATCGGGTAAGGGAAACCTCGCGCTGCGGATCAGTCGAGAGGTTCACTGCGAGGTCCAGGCCCTCGACTCCTCCGCGGCCATGGTCGCGGCGAGCTCGTCGCTGGGTGTCGAGACGATGCTCGGCGACGTTCGCGATCTTCCGTTCCCTGATAGTTCGTTCGACGCCGTGATCGCCGCCTGGATGCTGTATCACGTCCGCCCGGTCGAGAGCGGTCTGGCCGAACTGGCTCGAGTACTTCGTCCGGAAGGGAGACTGATCGCCGTCACCAATGGAGCCGAACATTTGGCGGAGTTGTGGAGCTCCGTGGACGCGCAGCGCGACGAACTGACTTTCAGTGCCGAGAACGGCACCGGTCTCCTCGGCGAATTCTTCGATCACGTCGAGCGACACGACACGGCGACGCGCGCGACGTTCGCGGACCGCGAAATGGCCGTCGCCTATCTACGAAGCGTTGACCGCGGCGACCTGCTCCATCGGGTACCCCTCACCGGTTGGCCACTACACGCTCGTGGTGCGACGACCGTCTTCGTGGCGGATCGACCGAAGTGACGTCGGCTCTTCGTTGTGGTGAAGAGTGGGCACGTGGTGGTCAGTCGGAGCGAATTCGACTGTAGATGACCCGGTCGTGCCACGCCCCGGTACGCCACTGGGCGCCACGAGCGATGCCTTCGCGAGTGAATCCCGCGTGCTCCAGTGAACGTTGTTCCGCAACGTTGCCGATATCAGTGTCGGCCATGACGCGGTTGGCCTCTGAGGCGGCCAAGAGTTCGTCGGCTATCGCGCGCTGCGCGGCCGCACCAAGGTGGCGGCCCCGAAACGACGGCAGGATGGTGATGCCGATGTTCCAGGCCAGACTTCTGCGATTCGGTCCGTGGGGGATCTGAATCCACGTCACGAGGCCGACGAATGTCCCCACTTCGTTCTCGACGATCCGGGCACCTCCTCCGTAGTCGGCGCCGTTCAGCCGCTCCTCGGGTGGATCATCGAAGGTATTCCACTCTCCTTCCACTTCGGGTGAGTTCAGAGCCGCCAGCCCCGCCCTGTCTCCCTCGGTGATGTCGCGAAGGCGAACGTTCGGTAGTCCCGAAAGATCGTTCTCGCGGAATCCGATCTTCGGATGAGCGTCTGATGTCGTCATCAACCCAGTATGCAACAGACGACGTCGCGGTCCCACCGCGCGTCGATGCAAGGGGACATCGCACTTGGTCGTGCTTGCACCTAAGACAGCTTGACGCGCAGTCGGGCAACGACATCCGCCGCTTGTTCGGCTGTGACACGACGGGCACCGGGCCATTCATCGACGGCGTGCCACGCAACGTCTGCGGGTGTCTCGGGCCATCGCGGCAAGAGGTGTACGTGGAGATGATCGATTCCGTGTCCCACGGTTGCGACGTACACCCGATCGGAACCGACGCCCTTGAGCGCGTGTGAACACTGTCCTATGCTCACACCGATCTCCGCGGCTTCACGCTCCTCGAGACCGGCGAAGTCAGCGACGTGTCGCTTCGGCACGACGAGGAGATGACCGTAATAGACGTCCGGTCCACGTAGGGCGGGAATGTGAAAGGCGACCGTGTACTCGCTCGTCACGAGCGCTCCACCCGGCAGCGCGATCGTGCCGGCAATCTCATGGCAAACCACGCACGCGTCCACGGACCAACTATTCCAGACGAGAAGCCCGACGAAGGATGACCGTCGTGTCGTGGTCCGACATTCGATGGACGTCGTTTCGTGAGCCAGAACGCGTCTGTCAGAGTTGAGTGATGGAGTTTGACCCACTCGCGTTCCAGGGGACGGCGGAGTACTACGCCATTGGTCGTCCGCCGTATTCGCGACTGCTCACCGAGACCGTGCGGTGCGAACTCTCGCTGGACGGCGCCGGACGCCTGCTCGATGTGGGCTGTGGCCCGGGCGTCTTGGAATTGGAGCTGGCGTCGCTCTTCGCGGACGCGATTGGGCTCGACCCCGAGGTGGGGATGTTGCGCGAAGGCGAGCGACGGTGCAACGAAGCGCTCATCGACAACGTGCGTTGGGTTCTGGGTCGGGCGGAAGACATCGCGCGACTCGGTCTAGGGCCGTGTCGGGCGGTCACGTTCGGTCAATCGTTTCATCGGGTTCACCGCCTCGACGTGGCCGAGAAGGTCTACGACCAACTCGAGCCCGGTGGCTCCTTGGTCCTGATCTCGAACGTGGTCGACGATCGACCCTGGCCCGAGGGACCCGGCCCGCCGCGGATACCGCACGACGCAATACGGGATCTGGTCATCGACTACCTCGGACCGGACACGCGTCACTACTTCGCCACCTGGAACGAGGGCCAGCCCGAACGATTTGAAGACACGTTGCGTCAGACGCGATTCGGAGGTTCGCGGACCGTCCACGCGCCCGGACGCGCCGACCTGATCCGCGACGTCGACACGGTCGTGGCGAACTGCTTCTCGATGTCCTACGCCGCACCGCGACTCTTCGGTGATCACCGGTCGGACTTCGAAAGGGACCTGCGTCGTCTCCTCTTCGATCACTCGCCGACGGGACTCTTTTGGGACTGGCCCGGTGATACCGAGCTCGTCATCGCGACCAAACCGGGATGAATGCCGACTGTGTATCGCGTTGTTGCGACAGAATGAATGACGACGGCGACGACGAAGGAGGATTCAATGACGGCGCTGATAGCGAACATCACGTTCGACTGTGAGAACGCGCTCGTCGTCGGGCAATTCTGGTCGCAGGTACTGGAGCGACCGCTCGACCCCGGCGGCGACACCGGGTTCTGCTCCATCGGTCGTCGTGACGCCGGGAGATCCCAACCGGCCTGGTTCTTCGAGAAGGTCTCGGAACGCAAGACCGCCAAGAATCGAGTGCACGTTGACTTAGTTGACGGAGATCCACATGCGGTCGATCGCTTCGTAACCCTGGGCGCCTCGTTGGTAGGCGAACACGACTTTGGGAGTGGGCAGCACCATTGGACGGTGCTGCAAGATCCGGAAGGTAACGAGTTCTGCGTGTCACCGAAGACCTTCGCGAGTTGAGACACATGCCTCAGGGCGGAGGCGCCTAGAAAGTCCCCTTCGGACAGTAGAAGTACATGACGTCGACTTCGAGGCGTCCCGCGACGACTGACGGGTCCGCTGACGCGATCGCTCGAGTGCGCTCCAGCGAACCGGTCTGATAAAAGCAGAGTCCGCGAAGTGACGGATCGCGCTGCTCGTCGAGCGGCCCCGCCACGCGAATGTTCCCGGCCGCCATTTGCTCTTGCAGGTACGTCAGGTGTTCCATTTGGAGTCGATCCAGCTCTTCGTGCGAAAAACTCGGTGGGTCATCGGGCCGCTTGAGAAGTACGAACTCGAAGCGATCCAATTCCATCGATGCAGCGTCGGATGAAGATTCCAAAGGTCCTCCAAAGTCGGTGCCGTAACGGCGACTGTAACCCCTCTCCTCTCCCGGTCGACGGTCATTCGCGGTTCCTATCTACGGCCGGATACCGACTGCGCCGAGGGTGTACGCGCCCTCGTCGATTAGCTATGCGCGACAGGCAATAATGGTGCATGGCGAACGAATACTGGCCGCTCTTCGACCTGCGCCTGCGCGCGCCCCGGATAGAGATTCGACTTCCCAATGACGATGACCTGGCGGCACTGGCCGCTCTGGCGTTGACGGGAGTGCACGATCCTTCGTCGATGCCATTCCTGTACCCGTGGACGGACGCACCGTCACCGCAGCTTGAGCGCGGCATGATGCAGTGGGGGTGGCGTCACCGCGCGGAGTGGACACCAGATAATTGGACGTTCAACGGCGCGGTCGTCGTGGGCGAAGACGTCGTGGGCGTGCAGAGCGTAAGTGCCTGTGACTTTGCGGCGCTGCGCGTCGTGAAGACCGGATCGTGGCTCGGGAGAGAACATCAAGGTCAAGGTATCGGACACGAGATGCGCGCCGCGATCCTCCACTTCGCGTTCGAGGTTCTCGGCGCGCGCGAAGCGCTGAGCGGCGGATTCGTCGACAACGCCACATCGTTGAAGGTCTCTCAATCGCTGGGTTACGAGGAGAACGGCCGGAAGATCGCGCTCCGACGAGGTGTGCCGGCTGAACTCGTGGAGCTGCGACTCTCGAGGACAAAATGGGATCAAATGGAGCACGTGCCGGTCGAGATCACGCACTTCGACGAGTGTCGCGACTTCTTCATCGCGGGTGCGGACAGTTGAGAGAAGGTAACGATGAACGCTCGTAAGCGATTCCCTGGTGCGGTGATGGTCGCCACCGTAGCCGCCCTGGTGACTCTCGTCGTCGCAATTGGCTCGAGCGGGTCGGCCGCCACTTCGTCACCGTCGTGGGCCTATCCGAACGGCAACCTATCCAACACTCGGGTGGCGAGGGATTCCTCGATCACCACCAAGAACGTGTCGACACTCAAGGAGGTGTGGTCGTTCAAGTTGAAAGGCGACGCCGCGAAGAGCGTGACGAACTATGGCGCACTGGCGGCCACGCCCATCGTCGTCAACAACGTCGTCTACATCCAGGACCTTCACTGCAACGTCTACGCGTTGTCGCTCGCGAACGGATCGCTCCTCTGGGAGCACGTCATCAACAAAGCGGAGAAGAGTGGTCCGGGACCCAACGGCGTCGCCGTGGTCGACGGCGTCGTGTACGGACTGACACCGACGGCGGCCTTCGCGTTGCACGCCTCAACCGGCCACGTGCTGTGGTCGAACAAGAAGGTCCTCAAGGCGGGCGAGGGCACGTTCGGGATACAGCCCCAGGTCGCCAACGGGCGGATGTATATCGCCAGCCAGTACGGCTCCGGGAAGGGTGGTGGCGTCCTGATGGCGCTCAACGCCGCCAACGGCAAGGTGCTCTGGCGCTTCAACACCTTGTTGCACACGAGCTACGGCGTGACGTCACTGGGCGTCGGGGCGGGCGGCGCGTGGGAGACACCCCTCGTAGGCACCGACGGCTCCGTGACCTACGGCACCGGCAACCCGTATCAGACGGTGGGCTCGGCGATCAACCACCCGGCGAAACTCCTCTACACCGATAGCGCGGTCAACCTGAACGCCGCGACCGGGAAGTTGCGCTGGTACTACCAGGCGGTGCCGAATGACTTCAAGGACTATGACCTCCAGGCCTCACCCATCGCGGTCACGATCAATGGCCGCGCCGCGGTCATCGGTGGCGGCAAGATGGGCATCGTCTACGCAATGGACGCGGCCAACGGTGCCCTGCTGTGGAAGACGCCGGTCGGCTACCACAACGGTCACGACGATGACTCGCTGAACCTCCTGAACCACCCGAAGTCGTTGACGTTGCCCATCACGTACGCTCCGGGTTCTTACGGTGGGATACTCACGAACATGGCCGTCGCAAACGGCACGGTGTACGTGGCCACGATCGATTTGGCGCTGGAGTTCACGCAGGACGGTCAGGTCGACGGTGTCGCCCCGAAGAAAATCGTCGTCGGCGGTGAGATCGAAGCACTGAACCTCGCCACGGGCAAAGTCGTGTGGGACACGAAGGTAACCCAGCTCCCCTTGGGTGCCACGACGGTCGACAACGATCTGGTGTTTACGACGCTCATTCAAGGCGAGCTCATCGCCATGAACCGGTCTACCGGCGCGATCGTCGATCGCGTGAAGATTCCGACCTCGACGAACTCGCCGGTCGCCATCGCCGGCAATACGATCATCGTCCCCGCGGGCTCGCTCGCGACGACGTCCAAGGAGGTGGCGCAGGTCGTGGCGTACCGGTTGAGTAACTGAGTGGATCGGGTCGGCTACTAGGTCTATTTCGTATTCACGACGACCGTGCGGGCGAACTTGTCGTGCAGGGTTTGATTGCGCTTATCCCACAGGATCCACAGCAGGTCGATGAGATGGGGCACGAGGAAGACGAAGAAGATTAGTTCTTGATGGATGAGGTGATGCAGTTGCGCGGTCGTGGGGTGCTTGTATCGGTGCACGTTGTGGAAACTGCCGATAAGGGCGAGCACTCCGTAGGCGACGCCGCGTTTGGCCGCGCGGGCGTACGAAATTGGTGTCGCCCCGTCTTCGCCGACGCAGCGGATCGCCACGATACGCATGCCGACGGTCTGCCCGTTCCGAAACCCGATGAGCAGGGTGTTATAGAAGAACGTCAGGGCGGTGGCGACCACGAGGTCAGCGGCGAAGCTCGCGTGCACGGCGCTGAGGATCACGAGTCCGATGACGAAGAGGATGATGTAGTCGATGAGGTAGCCGAGGAGGCGCTTCCAGAAGCTGGCGAACCCATACCCGCCCGATGAAGGTGACTCAGCCGGGTAGGTGGGGAGCGGTGCCGGATTGGCGTAGACCTGCGACGTAGGCGAGCCGCACGAGGCACAGTACGGCTGGCCCGGGGTCTCGGGTGTGCCGCAGGTGGGACAGTTCGCCATGTCATCGACTCCTTGGTTCGTACGGCATCGCGCGCGTTACGTGGCTCACATGAACCTTAGAGGCCGATGAGTGACACGGCGTTGTGCGCGAAGGGTGGCTCACGCACGCTTGGTGGCGACGAACACCGGAATCTCTCGTTCGGTCTTCAGTTGGTACTGCGCGTAGGGCGGGAAGGCGGCCACGGCGCGTTCCCACCAGAGCGCGCGTTCGTCGCCCTCGACTTGACGAACCGTCACTTCGAAGGGTGCCGGTCCGTCTTGAATCGTCACGGACTCCGAGTCAGCGACGAGGTTGTGATACCACACCGGGTGTTTCGGCGCACCGCCTTGTGAGGCGACGAGTGCGTACTCGCCATCGTGTTCGACGCGCATGAGCGGCGTCTTTCTGACGTGACCGCTCTTGTTGCCGCGCGTCGTCACGATCACGACGGGAAGTCCCGTATCGCGAAGGGTGTTGCCTTCAGCGCCGTTCGTGCGCTCGTACAGTTCGACCTGGTCCCGGACCCATCCGGAAGGACTCGGTTCGTAGTGTCCCTTCAATGACATCGTCGTACCCTTTTCATCCGAGTTGAATTTCGACCCAGCGTACGGGCAGATTGCGTTGGCCTCACGCCCTCGCCTCGAGCGGTGCTCGGCGGTACAGTGAGGCGACGAGGAGACGAGGACATCATGAGTTTGCGAATTGCATTGGCGGCCAACGTGGCGGGCGGTCCCGCAAAGGTCTACGACGTGCTCCGAACGACCGAGGGGCAGAGGGCATTCTGGACCTCGGACTGTGAACTCGACAACGTTCACGGGCGATTTGGCTTCGCGCAGGCGCCTATGGACCTCGACGTCTCGATCTCCGTGGTGACCGACGCACTGGTGCGGATGAAGGTCGACTCGGGATTCCCGGGATGGAACGGCTCGACCTGGGAGTGGGCGCTGAGTGCGGCACCCAATGACGCGAGCGAGACATGCGTGCAGTTCCGCCACTACGACTTTGAGTCGGCCTACACCGAGTCGGACATGGCCCACACCGCGCAGTCGTGGGCGATGATCCTTGAGCGCCTCGCTCGTTACATGAAAAGCGGTGTACCTGACCCGTTCTTCGCCAATGACGGTGCATAAGTCGCTGCGATAAGTACTGCGTCACTTCGGCAACGTTCGCGTCCACGGGACCGCGCCGACAGTAGTGTCAACGTCACCGCCGTCGACGCAACTTCGAAGGACACCCATGGCCATTGACTTCACCCTCGCACCGGAGCACGAAGAGATCCGAGCACGCGTTCGAGATTTCGTGCAGAACACGATCATTCCCGCTGTCGCGCGACCGGACGACGGGGAAGGCCTCTCGCGCCGCGACTATCTCACGACGCTCGCTGAACTGCGGACTGAAGCGAAATCATTGGGACTATGGCTCCCGCATATGCCCAAGGAGTGGGGTGGCATGGGACTCGGGCACGTCGAACTCGCAATGGTCCAGGCCGAGGCGGGAAAGACGCGTGTCGGCCCGTGGGTGCTCAACTGCATGGCCCCCGACGAAGGAAACATGCACACGCTCTTGCACTGGGGCAACGATGATCAGAAGGCGCGGTACCTCCGCCCCCTCTGTGACGGCGACGTGATGTCGTGTTTCGCCATGACCGAGCCCGAGGTAGCGGGCTCGGACCCCACGTTGATTCAAACGCACGCGGAGCGCGACGGCGACGAGTGGATCATCAACGGACATAAGTGGTTCATCTCCAACGCGCGACGCTCACAGTTCGCCATCCTCATTGCCCGCACGGAACCCGACGTTCCGGAAGGTTCCTCCGGCGCGACGACGGCGTTTCTCGTCGACATCCCGTCAGTCGGTTGGAACGACGTGCGAGAAGTCGAGACGATGCACGGTTCGACCGGGCACAGCGAGATCGTCATCGAAGACCTCCGGGTGAAGGACGCCCAGATCTTGGGCGGCCGAGGGAACGGGCATCGTCTCGGTCAGGCCCGGCTCGGTCCCGCCCGTCTGGCGCACTGCATGCGCTGGATCGCCCAGGCCGAAACGGCGCTCGACATGATGGTCGATCGAGCGACGAAGCGGTACTCGCACGGCTCGACGTTGGCCGAGAAACAAGGTGTGCAGTGGATGATCGCCGACTCGGCGATGGAGCTCTACCAGTGCAAGCTCATGGTGTTGCACACGGCGTACAAGATCGATCGGGGCGACGACTTTCGGACCGAGGTCTCGATGACCAAGCACTTCGTGGCGAATAGTCTCAATCGCATCATCGACCGCGCCATTCAGGTGCACGGAGCCCTTGGGTATTCGACGGACACCCCGTTGGCGTCGATGTTGCAACACGCACGGTGGGCGCGTCTAGCCGACGGCGCGGACGAGATCCACCAAATGAGGATCGCCGAACGGACCATTGCGGCCTACTCGGATACCGGTTCTACGTCGTCAGCGACGGGCGGTCTGCCGATCTAACGGAGAGATTACATTTGAGGGAGCCGCGCAGTTCCCCGAGCGGCGGTGAGGTGCACTGAGGAAAGGTCATCGTGGTTGACGAGGATATCTATCAGAGAATCAATACGTTGGTCGACGAGGAGAATGTGCTGCGCGAGCACGAGACCGCCGACGACGCTCAACGGCTCGCCCACATCGAAGAGACCCTGGATCAGTGTTGGGATCTGCTGCGTCAGCGTCGCGCACTGCGTGAGTTCGGACGCGACCCCAGCGAGGCGCACGTTCGCGACATCGACGTCGTCGAAGGCTACGAGCAGTAGCGAGTTATCTACAACGCGTCTCCGTAGTCACGGAGACCGATTGACGAGTTGACTATCCGACGAATGATTTGATGTCGGCGATGATCTTGTCCTCGACTTCAAGACTCCAGAGCGAGTCCGCTACATCGATCGGAAGAAAGAGATCGGACACGAGCAGAGTCTCAATCGCCGCGACCCCGAGGTTCTGCATCCACTTGCCGATTCCGAAGCGCACCGTGAAGTCCGCCGACGTGCCACTGATCGTTATGGTGAAGGCGCGCTCGGCGGCTACGACGTCGCGCAGGAAGCCACTCTTCTTCGCTTGAATCACCGTCCCCTGGTCACTCGGTGGTGACGTTTGAACGATGAATTTGTCCGTCTTCAGGTACTCCTCGATGTGCGACGACAGCGCGTCGAGATCGGTGCCCTTGCCTTCGAAGTGTTCCGACTTATCTCCGAGCATTGTGCCCTCCTCATTTCGTGTGTTCCCTGACCATACCGGGTGTCTTCCAAATGGCGATCTGATTATTCGGCGATTCTTAGGATCGACGAGGACTAACCCCGACGTCGACGACGTCAACTCGGGGAGATCCCGACCACACGCTCAAAGAGTTGACCGATCTCTTTGAGGGTGAACGACAGGGTCGCGTCACCGACGTTGAATTCGAATCGCTGCAGGTTCGGTCCCTCGGTGTCGTAGGGTCCGCCGAACATCCATATTCCTTCCGTGCGAGCCACGGTGAGCATTCGAGTCCGCACCACGTCACGCTTACCGCTGACGCGTACGTGCATCATCGGACTCTGCACGGGATAGGGGAGTACCTCAATACCGTCGATACGGCGCAGGATTCTCGCGATCTGCTGTGCGCGGGCGTAGTAGTTCCCGAATCGATCACCGCGAAGTTGCAACGACGTGAGGGCCGACGCGGCGTAGGGCCAAAGGCCGAAGGCTCGTCCCCCGTGTCGGATGCGCCAGAGTTTCAACTCCTCGATGGTCGCCTCGTCGCCGGCGACGCAGCAGCCGGCGATCGCGCCGAGTCCCTTGTAGAACGAGACGTAGACGGTGTCGAAGAGATCGGCGACGTCGGCAATCGACTTCGAAGCCGTGGCTTCGTAGTAGGGCGCGGCCTCCCAGAGTCGCGCGCCATCCATATGAGTGGCGGCGTCGTGATCACGTGCCCACTGGACCTGGGCGACCAACTCATCCCACGTCGGCAACGTGCCGCCCAGGTCACGCTGGGGCAGTTCGATCAACACGGCGGCGACCGGTTCGGCGACCGTGGCGAGTTGTTCGGCGCTGAGTGGCAGGTTCGCGGGACCGCAGCGGATCGCGACGAGGTCGTGGAGGCGTTGGTAGGCACGTTCTTCGCGAACGTCGAGGTGACACTTGGGATGAAAGACCACGCCCTTGCGCTGTCGTCGATCGGCGTGTATTCGTAGGACCGCCTGCTGCGCCATGGTTCCGGTGATCATGAAGAGGGCCGCCGCCTTGCCGAGACGGCGGGCGACGTCATGTTCGAGCTCTTCGACGACACCGCCGCTGCCGTAGACGTCGATCTGCGTGTCGTCGGGAATCGTGCGCAACAGTGACGCGGCGTCACGACGGCCGCTGCCGGTCAAGAACCGGGTGCAGCGCTGTTGAATCGCGCGCAGCTCCTCCGGCGTCGGTATGGACCTCGGTGCGCGTTGTGGTTTGCTCGACGTTGCATTGACGAGGGCGGTCTTGCGAGAAGAGGTGGGCATAGTTGTGACGATATCGACCGAACGGTTGACGCTGCTCGGGTCGTTACTTCCGTCACCAAGGAGCGCGGTGACTATTCGCCGTACTGACCGTCCGCCAGTTCGGCGTAGATGTCGAGGTGGCCGAGATGACGCGCGTACTCCATCACGAGATGGAAGAGGACTCTCTCTAGGGTTGCGGGTTCGTCACCGCTCCAGCGCGGACCGGGCTGACCGACCTCGTCGAGCTCGTGGCGGTGGACAATTTGCGACGTTCGCTGCCCACGGGCTCGCAACTCGACAACGAGGGACTCCGGGGATTCGTCAGTGCCGATGAACCAGCGATCTCCGATGTGATCACCCCAGGGATCCTCGACCTCTCGTCCTTCGAATCCCCACTCCAGCCATCGCATCTCCACGTACGTGAGGTGTTTGACCAGTTCCAGGGCCGTCCAGTCCGTGGGCACGACGCTGACCACCAGGGAGTCGAGGGGGAGTGCGGACACTTTCTCGATGACGCGTTCACGGCAGTAGTCGAGGTACAGCAAGAACACGTCGCGACTGGCGAGGGCCGGTCCGGTCGGTGCGGGAAAGTTCATTCCCTCACCATATTTCGACGTCGGACCCCTTGAACACCGCGACATCAGGTCCGCCGAGGTCGCCGTAGCCTAGAAATATGACGGCGACGAATGGCGACGACGAGACGCAGCGCCGAGAGTCGTCCGAGACGGAGTGGACGCCGCCCGTGATGTGGCCCGAACCAGGCAGTGGTTTCGAGGCCGACCCGTTCAGTCCGGCGGGCATGTCACAACAGGTGTGGCGAGCAACCGGACGACGGCCACGCAGTCGCGCCGGGCGCTGGATCGTCGGCATCATAAGTGTCGTGATCGCGTTGGCGTTCATCGCGGCACAAGTCGCGCACTGACGCCGCGGCCCCCGTGACGTTCGGGGGCGTCCCCTAGTCTGGAGCGTGCGCTTCTTGGGTCGAGATGATGTTCGACCTCGGGTACGTGTCGCGTCGATTCTCGGCGCCGTCGTGCTCGCCCTCTTCGTGGTCGCGTCGTTGGGCGTCTTCTCGTCACACGAGGTCTCTCGCGGGACGGTCGTCACGTCGATCGACACGTCGCGGTACGGACGGGTGCTCGTCGTCGGCGGCAGTGCCTCCGGGCCTCTGCACGACTTCCCACTATACGAGTTCAGTGGCGACGTTCACGATCACTTTGGCTGCGGCACCACGAAGACCGTGGCGTACGACCTCGGTGCCAAAGAGAGTGTGCCCCTCACGTGCACCGGACCGGAACGCGACCTCTTAGACAACATCGGCACCGACGACTGGCCGGCCCTCACGACGAAGGCCCCACCAGTGGCCGGCCGCGGCGTGCGGGCCACCTTGTTGGGAACGGTGTATCGCAGGGGCATCGGTGAGCAGGTCACGTACGCCGGTCATCCGCTGTACCTCTTCGACCCGTCCTCGACGCCGTTCACGCCGCAGGGTGAGAACTTCATGGAGACCGGCAAGCCGCTCCCGCCGTGGCACGGTTACTGGTATTTGGTGGGTGCGCGCTCCGGAGCGCCTGCCCCGGGTGTGGCCAAGTTGGAGTCGGCGAGGCTCGCCAGCGGTGAGCGTGTTCTTGCGGTGTTCGAGGACGGCAACGTCGATCCCATCCGCGTCACGGTGTATTCGAGCAAGGTCGCCGACGAGCCGGCCACGTGTTCGGCTTTCTGCTCGCGGTCCTGGACACCGGTACTGACGAGTGCCCCTCCGCATTTCGCACCGGGAGTCAGTCGCCGAGGTATCGGGACGCTTCGTAACTCGAGCGGTCTCTTCGAGGTCACCTTCGACGGTGCGCCGCTCTACCTCTATGACCGAGAGACCGTGAAGTTGAACGTGAACGACTTACTGGTGACGAGCGGCTCCGGGGGAAATGGCGTGGGTCAACGCGGACCCGGCGGCGTCATGTCACCAGTTCCGAGTCCGTAGTCGAGTCGTCGTCGCGACACTGACGTGACCATCACGCGACGGTGTGAATTGTGTATCTTCGTTGATGTCGCGTGGTCGCACGCGTCAAGATCGAGAGTGGGGGCCAGTCATGTCAGAGCCGAGGACGACACTAGATGAGCGATTCAGCGACGACACGAGCAAGCCGACGCCGTGGGCGGACACGGAGGCCGTGATCAAGGCCGCGGAGATATTTTGGTTGACGACGGTTCGCACCGACGGGCGACCCCACACCACGCCGCTCGTCGCGGTGTGGTCCGAGGGCGCGCTGTATTTCTCCGCGGGACCCGACGAACAGAAGGCGTTCAACCTGCGCAACAACAGCCACGTGGTGATGACGACGGGTTGCAACGATTGGGACAAGGGCATCGACGTGGTGGTGGAAGGAACGGCGACGCTCGTCACGTCAGAAAAGGTACTGTTGCGCGCCGCGGAGGTGTGGACTCACAAATGGGACGGACGATGGACCTATGCCGTGAGTGGTGGTTTCTTCCATCACCAACGCGGCGAGACAATCTACGAAGGCGACATCAACGTATACGAGGTGACGCCCCAAAAGATCTTTGCCCACGCCAAGGGTCAGTTCGGCCAGACACGGCACCTGTTCTAGGCGTCGCAGCCCCGACGGACGACGCGCCGGTCACACCGCATCACGAGTTGACGAGTACCTGCGCCACTCACGCCGTGTTACGACGCATTGGTAGTGTCACGGCAATGGAAGACCCGTGGCCCGTAGAAGTGCCCGAGCGCATTGATCCGAACCGACTTTCATCGGAGAAGCAGGCGTTGGACGAATGGGTCGACTTTCACCGCGCGACCTTGCTGATGAAGTGTCAGGGTCTCAGCGCGCGACAACTGAAGACGAGGTCCGTCGAACCGTCGTCGCTCACTCTGCTCGGCCTGGTGCGCCATATGAGCGAGGTCGAGCGGGGCTGGTTTCGACGTCACGCCGCTCGAGAGGACATTGACTTTCACTACTCGAACGACGAGAACCCGGACGCGGACCTGCTCGACGTGGACGACGCGGACGCCTCCGCGGACCTCGCGCACTATGTCGCCGAGTGCGCGCTGAGTCGGGCTGCCACGGCCGATCTATCGCTCGATGACGTGGTGCAAAGTCGTGGCCATTACGCCGATCGAACCCGAAACATCCGTTGGATCTACCTACACATGATCGAGGAATACGCGCGCCACAATGGACACGCGGACTTGCTGCGCGAGCGCCTTGACGGGGCGACGGGCGACTGATCGTCCTCAGGGGTCGTGGCGCCCGCAGTTGCGAGCGAGAGTGATTCCATTACGCTGCGATGATGTTCGAGGTCTCCAATGAGCGATTCGAGGAACTGGCGGCCGAGGCGATCACGACACTGCCCGAGTCACTTTCGTCGCGAATGGACAACGTCGCGATCATCGTCGAAGACGAAGCGCGCGGCCGAAACCTCTTCGGACTGTACGAGGGCATCCCCTTGACGCGGCGCGGGATCTCCAACTACAACGGCGTGATGCCCGACCGGATCACGCTGTACCAGAAGACGATCTGTCAGGTCTGCGCCAGCGAAGACGATGTCCGAGCGCAGGTCCGAAAGACGGTCATCCACGAGATCGCGCATCACTTTGGGATCAGCGATCCCCGTCTCACGGAACTCGGGTGGGCGTAATGAACATGCGAATCGTGCGCGAGTAGCGGTAGGTGGGTGACACGACCGTGTGGTCACCGAAGAATGGTGATCGATGGTGAGCTTGCGCGACGTGGACGAGATGGCGCTGCGGATGCCGGGCGCGGTCAAAGAACTGCGCGATGACGAGCGACCGGCGTATCTGGTCGACAAGAAACTGTTCTGCTTTCATCGGACCAAACGTCGCGACGCGGTTGACCCGGCGACCGGTGCGCTCTTGGATGACGTCCTGGTCTTCCGTGTCGCCAGTGAAGAGATGAAGGCGATGTGGCTCGCCGCACGGCCGTCGGTCTATTTCACGACCGACCACTTCAAGGGCTATCCGGCGATACTCCTACGCATTCCTTCGTTGGCCGAGATCGATGCAGACGAACTCTTCGAACTCGTGTCCGACGCCTGGTTGTCGCGCGCGCCCAAGCGACTGGCGACCAAGTGGCTCGAGCATCAGGGCCTGGCAATTGAGACCGAGTAGAGGTAGTTCGGACTCACGTGAAGGTCGCCATCTCGTTCACACGGCTGCGATCAGGCGAGGAATTGACTCAATGTCCATTTGCCCGTTAACTGATAGTCACAGAGGGTTTCGGTGAGCGAGCACATGACGCCCAGAACTTGCGCCGCCGGCGTCCCGACGGGAACTTCAAGGAGCAGACCACGCGAGTTGTGATCCTGGCGGATTGGGAAGGGCGCGCCGTCGAGCATGAGTGCCACGCGCTCGGGACCAAGCCGACTGCGCGAATGGAGGACGCCGAGCGTGGATATCTGATCGACGCCGCGCCGTGGCGGCGCCGTCACGTAGCTCGCGACGGTGACGCCTTTATTGAATCGCAAGCCGAAGTAGTTGACCTTCATGTCGGCGACGTCGTCTTCGACGATGGGCGAGAGGTTGCACCAACCCCGACCAGAGGCCACTGACGCGATGGCGTCGATCGCGAAGTCTCGGTCGTCCGAGAACGTGATCTTCGCCGGTACGGTCACGTGACGCGCTTCGCTGGCGTCATGATCACTCAGATTCGCTTGGTGTCACGTTGGTAGACGCGCACGGCGAGGGCGGTGAGTACGAGTGACCACACGGCGATAACGACCCACGCCTCCAGGGGCCATCCGCCGTCGTTGCGCGCGGACTTGCCAGCCTGTACGAGCCAATACGACGGGAGGAGTTTGACCACCTTGAAGAGGAAGCCGCTCGTGACCAGGGGACCGTAGGCCCCGCCGAGCAGGGCGAAGAGTGAGGTGACGCCTCCGATCGCGGGTCCGAGGGAGTCGAGCTTCAGCAAGTGGCCGAACATGATCCCCATGACCGAAAACGGGATCAAACCGACCAGTAAGAGTCCAACCATCGTTAGCCACTGTGTCGCGTCCAGTCGAACGCCGACCGATGATCCGGCCGCGATCAGCACCGCGATGGTCAGTACGGCCATCATGAATCCGCAGAAGATCTTGGCGCTGAAGTACGACCACGTTGGTAGCGGTGTAATCCGCAGTTGCCTCGTCCACCCGATGGCGCGTTCGGCGGCGATGCGCGCACCGCTCGAGATCACGGCGACCATGGAGCCCCAGGCGATCATCCCGGTCATGTAGTACAGCGGAAAGGAGATGCCGTCGATGATCACGTTCTTGTGGGGTCCGGCTACCGCGAAGAAGAGGACCAGGGGAAAGATCAAGGAGAACAGCAAGAACCGGCGATTGCGCCACGTGCGCAGGACCTCGTAGCGGAGATAGATCAGTTCGTTCACGGCGTGGGCTCGTCGTCGATGGTCAACTCCAGGAAGGCCTCTTCGAGTCCGGCGCCCCGGATCTCGATGTCGCGAACGTGGGGATAGCTCGTCAGCAGCGCCCGTAACGTCGCGTCCGAGTCCGAGCAGTTCAGGGTGATCGAATCACCCTTGCGATCGGCGGCGGTGACGCCGACCAACCCCTGCAGTGATGAGAGCGCCGCGTCGGGCAGCGTGGCGCGAACGATTCGACCGCCCACCGTCGACTTGATCTCCGTCGGTGCGCCGTCGGCCACTATGCGCCCGTGGGACATCAACACGATTCGGTCGGCGTAGGCGTCGGCCTCCTCCAGGTAGTGCGTGGCGAAGATCACGGTCTTGCCGCGCGCGGCGAAGGCGCGCATCGCGGTCCAAAAGTCGCGTCGACCTTCGACGTCCAACGCGGCCGTTGGCTCATCGAGGACGAGGAGTTCGGCGTCCGCGACGAGAGCGATGGCGAAACGAACACGCTGGGTCTCACCGCCCGATAGTTTTCGCGTCTGGCGGTCGGCGAAGATGTCGGCGCCAGAGATCGTGAGCGCCTCTTCGACGTCCAACGGCGCGGGATAGATCGCGGCCATCATCGAGACGAGCTCACGCACCGAGAGGTACTCGATCAGTTGACCCGTCTGGGTCATCGCACCGATCATCCCGGCCCGCACGGCTTCGGTCGGGGACCGACCGAAGAGCGAGACCGTGCCGGCGTCGGGCCGGGCGAGCCCGATGAGCATGTCGATGGTGGTCGTCTTCCCGGCACCGTTCGGCCCCAACAGCGCCACCGTGGAGCCACGTTGCAATTGGAGGTCGATGCCGCGAACGGCGCGAACGGCGCCGTAGGACTTGGTGAGTCCCTGGGCCACAATGCTGTCGCGGCGCGCCTCGAGGCCCGAAACGTCAGTCACGTGCGATGAGGTAAGAGGACGACATTGTGCTTCAAAAGTAGTCGAATCAGATTTGTGCCACGTATTGAGTGCGTGACAGGGCGGAGCCTGGAACCCCGTTTGCCGCCCTTCTCGCGGTAGGTTGAGTTCATGTTGAAGCGGATGTTCGAGCTATTTGGACTCGTCGTCATGGGCGTCGGACTGTATTTCGTCGTGTCGGAACACAGCAAGAACACGATCTGTAACCAGACCGAGGGAAAGTTCGTGGGATTCGGCGTCAGCGCACAGTGTCAGCACGTGGTCTACGCCTACTTCGGCGGTTTCATCCTCCTGGCGGCCGGTGCCCTGGTCGTCTTGTTCGGCCTACTCGCGACACGTAAGGCGTCCAACAACCGTCTGTCGAAGAGGAAGCCTTCACTCGCCTCGCAGTATCACTGGGTCGACCCGAGGAAAGGTGATACCCCGGAGTCGTGAATCGAATCAGCCGATGCGCGTCAGTTCAACAACGGGGATCTTGCGCGTCGTCTTCAGTTCGTACTCGGCGAAGCCGGGATAGCGCGTCGCCTGCACCAGGTACACACGGTCTCGATGGTGGAGCGCCACCGACATCGCGGTCGCTTCGTAGGTCTCGGTGCCCACTTCGACCTTGACGCGTGGGCTCGCCACGAGGTTGTGGTACCAGTCCGGATGTGTCGGCGCGCCCGCGTAGGACGCGAAGATGTAACGCTTGCCCTCGTGATCCAGATACATCATTGGATTCACGCGTTCCTTGCCGGTCTTGGCGCCGGTGGTGTGCAGTAGCAGCACGGGTGCGCCCTCAAACTGGCCACCCACTTTTCCCTCATTCGCCCGGAACTCCGCGATGATGTTCGCATTCCAGTCATTCACTTGCTTGGTGGCGTTGCTCGCTTCGTCGTCACTCACGAATCTCTCCTTGTCTCGCTGTCGGGCGGTTCACTGCCCATCAGCACCCTAGGAGGCTTGCGCGCGGAGTAGTCCTTCGGTCTCATCCGCGTCCAGCGGCATGCCGAGGTGATAGCCCTGAGCGAGGCGGCATTCGAGGTTGCGAAGCGGCGTGACCTGGTCTTGTGATTCGACGCCTTCGGCGATCGTGGTGAGACCGAGCGAGTGCGCCAGCTGAACGATCGCCGGCGCGAGACTCGGACGACCGTTCAATGCGGTGATGTTGGCGACGAAGGATCGATCGACCTTCAAGATGTCGATCGGGAGTTGTTCGAGGTGTGAGAAGGACGAGAATCCGGTGCCGAAGTCGTCCACGGCGATGCTGAGCCCCAGTGATTTGAGTGACTGAAGATTGCGAATCGTCGCATCGAGGTCACGCATCAGCGCGCTTTCCGTGATCTCCAGGATCAAATGGGTCGGTTCGAAACCGGTCTCGAGCAACGAGAGGCTGACGCTGTCGCGAATCGAACTGTCGGCAATTTCGCGGGCGGACAGATTCACGCTCATTAGGAGTTCGGCCGGCGCCAGGCCCATGCTCTGCCACCGTCGCGCCTGCGTGCAGGCCTCGGTCAGCACGAAACGGTCGATGTTGTGGATGAAGCCGATCTCTTCGGCGAACGGTATGAAGGACAGTGGCTGGAGAAGACCCTGTGTGGGATGCTGCCATCGAACGAGCGCCTCGAAACCGACGATGTCGCCCGAGACGAGGTCGATGATGGGCTGATAGTGCACGCGCAACTCTTCGGAGAGGACCGCGCGTCGAAGGTCGTTTTCAAGTTCGAGACGTTGCACGACCGCCACGTGCATCTCGTCTTGAAACTCCTCGATGCGGTCCTTGCCCTGGGCTTTGGCCAGGTACATCGCGAGGTCGGCGTTGCGCAACAGTTGGTCACTGGTGTGACCCCTGACACCAAAGGTGACGCCCATGCTGACGGTCGTCGAGATCTCCTGTCCCGCGACGACGACCGGCTGTCGAAGTGTGCGGATCAGCCGACGCGCCAAGGTCATGACCTCTTCGCGGTTCCGGGCGTTCTCGATGAGGAGCGCGAACTCGTCGCCACCGAGGCGCGCCGCCGTGTCGGACTTGCGAAGACTCCCCACCAACGTCGCGGCCACGCCCTGGAGTAGTTCGTCGCCCGCCGAGTGTCCCAGGCTGTCGTTGATCGTCTTGAAGTTGTCGAGGTCCAAGAACAGCACCGCGACGTAGCGTTCGTTGCGCTCGCTTCGCGCCAGGGCTTGATTGATGCGGTCCTGGAAGAGGGCGCGATTGGCCAATCCAGTCAGCGCGTCGTGAAAGGCCAAGTGGGCCAGGTCACTTTCGAGACGCTTCTGCTCGGTGATGTCACTGAAGCTCCAGACCCGTCCCACGACGTCGCCCGACACGTACTGGGGTTTGGAGAGTCGACGGAAGACCCGCCCGTCCGCGAACTCCAGTGTGTCCTCGCTCTCGGCCTCGGGCTGCGCGTAGAGGTCGTTCACGCGCCCGACGAACGCGTCGGGGTCGACCAGTTGTTCGGCGACGAAGTCGAGGAGGCGGTGGTCGTCGCGCGCCGCGACGAGATTCGTCGGCAGTCGCCACATCTCGGCGAACTGTGAGTTGAAGCTTGTGATCGTGCGGTCGGCGCCGACGACGAGCAGCCCGTCGGCGGTTGACTCCAACGTGGCGTTCAGGAGCGAGGACGTCTCACGGAGTTCGCGTACGGTGTTGCGCAACTCCATCTCGGCCGTCACGCGTTCGGAGACGTCGTGGGCGGTGACGATGAGTCCACCGACAGTGGGGTCGTCGACGAGGCTGACGATCGACAGTTCGTAGGAGACCATCTCTTCGCTGCCGTGTCGGAGGAACCGCACGGCGTGCACCACCGGTTGCGTGGCACTCGAACTGCGGAGCGCGCTTTCGATCGCCACGCGCAATGCGGGACGGTCCGTCGGCGCGACGATGTTCGCGAGTGGTTGGCCCTCCACGGCTTCGGGGTCGTGCCCGAGCATGCGGGTCATGGCGCCCGAGACTGATTCGACGTCCCCGGTGGGAGAGACGTACATCATGATGGACGTCGCGTTGTGCACTAGTGAACGGAATCGGGCCACGTTGTCGCGGGCCAGCTCGAAGCGTCGGCGGTCGGTTAGGTCCCGGATGCTGAAGAGAACGGCGCCCTTTTCGAACCACGGGACCGGTGAGCCAATAAGTTCGATCAGTCGCCAGTCATCGCCAATCTTGGCGCGAATCTCCAATGGGCTGCCCACACTCTTTGACTGCACCGTTTCGAGTGATCGAAGGACGATCTCCAGGTCATCGGGGTGTACCAAGGCGATCGCGGACGTACCAATGGCGGACTCGAGGCTCAGTCCGAAGAGTTCGATGGCGAGTTCATTCGCCCACAACACCGTTCCCTGGGCGTCACTCACGACGACGATCTCGGGGAATGAGTTGATCAGTCGGGCCAGTCTGCGGTCACCGACCGTCATCGCACTACACGTCTCCGACGTTGGTGCAGCGAGGGTCGACGTCGTGCAGTCATCGAACGGCGCCCGAGGCGGATGTCATTCTTTGAACCGTAATGCAGTGGGTCTTCGACTTTGCGCACCGTTTCGACGTTGAAACCCCAGAACAACACGTCCGTTTTGCTGTGCACAACGGTGCGAGCAACCTGTGCGAAAGGACGCGCAAGGTAAACGTCATCATCGAGCGACGTGTCGTGCGGGGCGGCGCTAGTAAATGACGCGCGTCGCCAATGGCGACAAACACGGTGCGTGCGAACGTCAGTCGACCACGCGGGGTCCGCGGCGCCTACGGCGTGGCGTTTCGTCGTCAGATGTTTGCGACACTGTTGAGAAGTTGTTGACTATCGCTAGGGAACATCGACCTAGCGTCTTTTTGTGACCGATCTCTCCGAACGTCCTCGCGCCACGGCCCGACTCAAAAAGGTGCGTCGGTCAGCGGTTTCACCCTTGAACGCCGAGTCCACCACGTTCCTTTCGGCCCACCCGCCGTCCTGGAACGGGCTCCTCGAAGCGCTGCCGGAACCGACGGCGCTGCTGGACGGATCGGGCGTCATCCACTACGTCAACGGACTGCTCCTGGCGCTCACCGGCTACGAACCTCGCGAACTTATCGGACGGGACTCGAAGATCCTCGTTCCCGACCGACTGCGGAAGCGACTCTTGCGCGCGCGTCGAGTGAGAGGTCGCAACGCGCCCGCGTCGGTGTGGCACGACGACGACCTCGCGATCATGCGCCGCGATGGCACCGAGGTGCCGGTCGAAGTCTCTCGTTCGCCGCTCGCGCTCGAAGAAGGCTCCTGGGTGGTCGTTGCCATCCGCGACGTCACGACCCAGCGCGCAACAGAATCGGCGCGCACCGACGCCGAGCTGCGGTTTCGCGTGGCCTTCGAGAACAACATGGCGCCGATGACTTTCGCCGACGCCAACGACCGGATCATCGCGGTGAACGACGCGATGTGCGAGATGGTCGGCTTCACTAAGGAGGAGTTACTCGGTTGTGACTCGACGCCGTTCACCTATCCGGACGACGTGGGCATCACGGAAAGCACGCACGAGCGGCTGATCTCCGGCGAGGTGGAGCAGGAACGCTACGTCAAGCGTTACCTGCGAAAGGACGGGCGCGTCATCGACGTCGAAGTGTCGCGTTCTCCGGCGCGCGACGCTGAGGGCAAGATCCTGTACTTCGTGTTCTCCGAACGCGACATTACCGAGGAACGCGCTCTTGCCGCCCAGCTCAAGCATCAGGCCCTCCATGACCCCCTCACGGGCCTGGCCAATCGGGCACTCTTCGAGGATCGCCTCGCCCAGGCGCACGGACGTGTCGTGCGACAGGGCGGAATCGGTGCCGTGCTCCTCATCGACCTCGACGACTTCAAGGGCGTCAACGACACGCACGGCCACTTCGTCGGCGACCAGTTGCTCACGGCGATCGCTAACCGGCTCGAGGTCGTGACGCGTTCGGCGGACACGCTCTGTCGATTCGGCGGGGATGAGTTCCTCTATCTCGCCGAGGGACTCGTCTCGTCGGCCGAAGCCGAGGTCTTGGCCGAGCGACTGATCAGTGTTATCGCCGAACCCTTCAATATCGCCGGTTCGCAGATCGAACAACGCGCCAGCATCGGCATCGTCATCTGGGACGCGACGTGTAACAGCTTCTCCGAGACGATCCAGAACGTCGACGCCGCGCTCTACGAGGCGAAGCGACACGTCCGCGGCCATCACGTCGTCTTCACGCCCACGATGCACCAGCGTGCCGTGAGCCGATTCGCGCTCGTCCAAGAACTGCGTCAGGCCTTCAACGCGGGCGAACTCGCGATGCACTACCAACCGATCGCCGAACTCACGACCGGAGAGGTGGTCGGTTTCGAGGCGCTGATGCGCTGGCGGCACCCGGAGCGCGGTTGGGTGCCGCCCAACGTGTTCATACCGCTCGCCGAACAGAGCGACCTCATACTCGAATTGGGTTCCTTCGCCTTGCGCGAAGCCGTGATCGAAGCGAGCAAGTGGGCGCCCGAGGACCCGACGGCGCGCCGGCCGTACGTGACGGTCAACCTCTCGGCCCACCAGTTCCTCGATCCCGGGCTGGTGCCGACGATCAAGAGTCTCCTGCGCGAATGTGCGCTCCCGCCGGCCTACCTGATCTTGGAGATCACCGAGAGCGTGGCGCTCATCGACATCGCCGAGACGATGACCGTCTTGGATCACCTCGGCGCACTCGGTGTCGGCATCGCGCTTGACGACTTCGGAACGGGTTACTCGTCGCTGTCGTACCTCGCCAAACTGAGTCCGCGCATCATCAAAATCGACCAATCGTTCGTTCGTCCGATACACGATTCGATTCGCAACGACCCGCTGCTCGAGACGATTATCTCGCTCGGACAGAAGCTCGATATGACGATGCTCGCCGAGGGAATCGAGACCGAGGGCCAGTTCAGTCGACTGCGTCGACTCGGCTGTGAACTCGGACAGGGGTTCCTCTTCTCGCCGGCGGTACCGAATGACGAAGTCGAGGCGATGGTCGGGCAGATCTTCACGAACTGAACGCGCCGGCCCGGAGTCACTTCGTCGCGTCGACTTAGACTTCGCCCATGTTGGTTGACGGCGGTCTGGGCTTTCACAGCGAAGAGGTGGGCGCCGACGCGCGCGCCCTGGAACTCGCGGGCTACGACGGAGCCTGGTCGGCCGAAACGGGCCACGATCCGCTCCTGATCGTCGCGACCGCGGCGACGACCACGACGACACTGGATCTGGGTACGGGCATCGTGGTCGCCTTCGCGCGCAGCCCAATGATCACCGCCACCATGGCCAACGACGTGCAGCTGTTGTCCCACGGCCGTCTCCTCCTCGGCCTGGGATCGCAGATCAAACCGCACATCGAGAAGCGTTACTCGATGCCCTGGTCCCGACCGGCGGCGCGCATGCGCGAGTACGTGCTGGCGATGCGCGCCATCTGGTCGTGTTGGAACGACGGTGCGCCGCTCAACTTTCGCGGGGAGTTCTACCGCCACACCCTGATGTCACCGTTCTTCAATCCCGGTCCCAATCCCTACGGTGCGCCCAAGGTCTACCTGGCGGCCGTCGGCGAGTTGATGACCGAGGTCGCCGGCGAGGTGGCCGACGGTCTCTTGGTGCACCCCTTCACGACCGAGCGCTACATCCGTGAGGTCACGCTGCCGGCGCTCGCACGGGGCTTGGCCAAGTCGGGTCGCGACGCCGCGGACTTCCCGATCTCCTTTTCGGGCCTGATCGCGACTGGCGATACCGACGAGGGTCTCGCGGACGCCGTGCGAAGCGTTCGGGGCCAGATCGCGTTCTACGGCTCCACGCCGGCCTATCGGGGCGTCCTCGAACTGCACGGCTGGGGAGACCTCCAGAGTGAACTCAATACGCTCTCCAAGTCGGGCGCCTGGCAGGCGATGGGCGAACTGATCGACGACGACGTCCTCGAAGCGTTCAGCGTCGTCGCCGCGCCCAGTGACGTCGGTGCCGTCGTGCGAGAGCGACTGAACGACGTCATCAGTCGCTTCAGTATCTACGCCCCCTACGCGCTCAGTGACACCGCTCGACGCGCCGTTGTCGACGGACTTCGTTCGTAGCGTCCGTGACCACGCGGTGACGGTATTCGCCCTGGACAATGCGTAGTTTTCACTGGGGGCAAAACTAAGGTCGAGAGGTGAGCTGGAGCGAGGAGCCGTGGTCGTGGGAACCGACCCAGGACATCCTTGATTACTTGGGTTTCGCCGGTGTCGAGACCACGCGCGATCAGTTGGCGCGGCTCCATCGTCGACGACTCATCGGCGAACCGTTCCACGACGCCGTCACCGGTCGGAGCTCGCTCGCGCGCTACCCCTCGGGCACGGCGCAACGCATGCTGCGCATCGCCCAACTGCGCTCGAGCATCAAGCAGTTGGACGAACTCGCGTGGCGCCTGTGGTGGGAGGGCTTTGACATCGAACCCGATCTCATTCGGACCTACCTGCTGAAGCGCGCCACTCGTTGGGACGAACAACTCAGAGAGATCCGGCTAGCGGCCACCGAAGCACCGGAAGACGAGAAGGGCGAACGCGACGTGCTCGAAGAGGTCTTCTTTCAGCACCTCAAGGTCGCACCGGCGATGGCGTCGGCGCGTCGCCGGCTCGGCCGAGGATCCGAACTCTACGCCGAGTTCTCGGCGCTCCTGATCGACCTCGTGCGCGGCGACCTGTCTTCTCCGGAGACGAGTGACGGTGGACTCTTTGATCGGGCCGCGACGGGCGGCGTTCGTGCGAAGGTCGATGACGCGCGACGGGCCGGCGAAGTGGCGCTGCGCGCGATGCAGAACAGTATGGACACGCCATTCATTGAACTGGTGGCCTCGCTCGACGACAAAGAGATCGCCAACGCTCGGCCGGTGGCCCTGCGGCTGCTGGGGCTGGTCGCGAACGTCGGCGGGATCGTCCAAGAGGTGTTCGGCGGATCCGGTCACGGTCGCGACAACGTGGGCAAGAGCTTGATCACCATGGCGGAGAACTCCGAAGAGCAGGTCCTGGCGCTGTTCTTGACGTCGTCGTTCTTGAAAGACGATGGGGTCCGCGAGGCGCTCCCGGCGATCACGTTCACGTCACCGACCGCACCGGCGATTGAGTTCACGGATTTCGTGCGTCTGCGCTACCTCGCGGTCGAGGTGCCCGGTTTCGTCGCGCTGCTGGCGCCCGGTTTCGTGCGCGACGCCTTCGCGTCACCCGAGGGTGCGCAACGGTGGCACGCGCGCTTCGACGAGTACTGGTCGAACCACTTCTTCGAGCTGCAAGAGGCGATGGCGTTGCGCCCGGATCTCTTCGCCGAAGAGCCGCTCGAACCGGACGATGAGGGCGATGAAGAAGTCGAAGTTAAAAAAAAAAATCTAAAATGAGGTCCTGGACGGGCGAATGCAGCCGGGCCCTTCACGACTGGCGAGGTCGTCATGACTGGCTGGGTGACGGTCAGTCCGAGGTGGAGGCACGGTCGAATGTGGAGTCATTGGCCTGAATGAGCCCGCGTCCGGCGGCGGCGCCTCAAAGGCGACCGAGTTCGCCCGTGGTGCTGTGCGCACGTTTGTGGCACGCCTGACAGAGGAACTGGCAGTTGGCCAGCTCGTCATCGCCGCCCGCACTCAGCGCTTTGCGGTGATGGAACTCCTTGGCGGGGAGGCGACAGTGGCCGTAGTGCGGACACCAACTCGCGGTGCACTCACACGTGCCGCGCGCGCGTTGTCGCGCTAGGCGCTGCACCGCCTCGGGAAAACTCACGCGCCCCTCCCTCGAAGTACCGTTCGCCGACCCGTCTGATTGGTGATAAAGCGTAGCGTTTTCGCTGCGGTGATGACGGGTGAACCTGAGGGGCGAATCCCTACGTCGCGATGGAGGTGCCGACCATCGTGGCCGCTTCGGCGAAGGGCACTGCCGGCGAGAAGAGGAAGCCCTGGCCCAGCGAACAGTGCAGTTCTCGGAGCTGTTCGAGTTGGTCCGAGGTCTCGATGCCTTCGGCGAGCGTCGTCATGCCCAGGGTGTGCCCGAGCGACACGATCGCCTCGAGCAGTTTGTCGCTGTGTCGGGTCTGCTCCTGGGGTCGCACGAATCGTTGGTCGATCTTTATGACCAAGGGGTCCAGGTCCGAGAGGTACGAGAGGGAGGAGTATCCCGTGCCGAAGTCGTCCAGTGCGACGCCGATGCCGACGGCCGTCAGCTGCCTGATCACTTTCAGGGTGTCGGCGATCCTTCCTTCACCGAGTGCCACGCCCTCGGTGATCTCGATGATGAGACGGTCGGCCGGCAGGGCGCAGGCGTCGAGTTCTTGCTTGACGCGGTCGATCAGTCCCGGGTCGTGGAACTGGCGCGCGGAGAGATTCACCGTGACGTAGGGCTCGTGCAGGGAACCGTTGGAGCGACCCCACGCGCCGGCGGCCACGATCGACTCGTGCAGGGCGAAGGCGCCGAGGTCGACGATCAGTTCGCTCTCTTCGGCGAGGGGTATGAACTCGGCCGGCGGCACCCAGCCCCGTTCCGCGTGGTGCCAGCGCATCAGCGCTTCGAAGCCAACGACCTCGTTCGTCGAGAGCCGCACGATTGGCTGGTAGTGCATCGCGAGCTCGCCGGAGGCGAAGGCCTGTCGAAGCTCCTGCACGAGCGAGAAGCGATTGACCACGTTGTCGTGCATTCCCTCGATGTAGGCGAAGAGCCGACCCTTGCCGAGGTGCTTGGCCTCGTAGAGCGCGACGTCGGCGTCGCGGATGATGTTCGAGACGTCTGCGCTGGAGGCGTCCCAGACGACCACGCCGAGGCTCGCGCGCTGTTCGAGCACTAGCTCGCCGATGGTGAACGGTTCGTCGAGCGCGTGCAGGAAGCGCTGCGCGATGAGCTCGGCCTCGACCGGACCCGAGATGTCCTCGGCGAGATAGAGGAACTCGTCACCGCCGAAGCGACACAGGGTATCGGTCGTCCTCGTGACCGCCTCGAGGCGACGCGCGACCGAGGCGAGGAGTTGGTCGCCGACGAGGTGTCCGTACGTGTCGTTCACGCCCTTGAAGTCGTCGAGGTCCAGGAGGAGGAGCGCGCCGTAGCCGTCCTGGCGCAGGATGCGCGAGTGGGCGTGCGCCAGCCGGTCGTCGAGGAGCGCGCGATTCGCGAGCCCGGTCAGTGGGTCGTGCAACGCCTGGTGTGAGAGTTGCGCCGTCAACATCCGTTCCTCGGTGATGTCGCGCTCGGAGATGATGAAGTACATCGTCTTGCCCGTCTTGTCGCGCGCGGGGGACTTGGAGACCTCGGCCACAATCATGCGACCGTCGGTGTGCAGGTAGCGCTTGATGTAGCGGACCTGGCGGATCTCGTCGTGCAGGAACTTCTCGTGCGACGCTTCCGTGATGCCGACGTCGTCGGGGTACGTGAACGGCTTGGAGTCGAAGCCGATGAGCTGATTTCGAGAACGGCCGACCATCGAACAGAACGCGTCGTTCGCAGCGATGATGTTGTCCTGGAGGTCCGTGAAGACCATCGGCGCCATGTTGTCCTCGAAGGCGAGTCGGAAGTGCTGTTCGGCCTCGAGTCGGGCCTGCTCGGCCGCGCGTTGCACGCTGTTGTCGCGGATGGAGCCGACGGTCCAGAGTACGCCGTCGAGCGTGAGCGGCGAGAGCGCGAAATCGACCGAACGCTCCGACCCGTCTTTGCACAGCACGGTGAGGTCGCGGTCGTTCCAGATGATCCTCGAGTCGGGGTCGCGCGCGTACTCGCGTCGCGCCTCTTCTTCCATGGGTCGCAGTACCGGCGGGACCAGCATCAGGACGTTCTGTCCGACGAGCTCCCCGCGGTCGTAGCCGGTGAGGGACATTAACTCGGCGTTCACGTAGTGCATGACGCCGTGCGCGTCGATCAGTGCCGTACCGTCCGGTAGCGCCTCGAGGAGACTCTGCCAAGAGATTGCGAGTTCCTCGGACGTACTCACGTCCGCCCGATGCTCATCAGGCTCCGACACCGACAGTCGCAGATTGCACTACCTGAATGATGGCACAGTCTGTTCGCACCGCTCGCGCGCGAAGGCCGATTCGTTGCGGCGCCAGTCGCGAGCGCCCGCTTTGGGGAGTCTCTACGAAGTGGTCTCGTCCGGGTGTTCCGCGGTCCACTCGTCGTCGCTCTCCATCTCGGGGTGTTCCTTCACCCACGCGGCGTGGCCGGGATTGTGCGGATCGAGCAGGTCGTCCGAGAAGTCGCCTCGGAATTCGTCGTGGGCGATGCTCTCGGTGTTGACCTCACTGGTGGGTACGGCCACCTGCGGTAACTCGTGCGGGTTGAAACGGGTACCGGGGTTGAAGAGGTCGTTGGACATTTCACCGAGGTTGGGAGCGTAACTGACCCCGCGCTTGGCGGTCTTGCGTCGACCGAGCACGACACCGACGATCAGCACGACCAGGACGATGGCCACAATCACGTAGATCATCTAACGAACCTCGTTTCTTGACATCGGCTCGACGCGCGTGGCGCCGCCGTAGGTAACGAGCATACTGAGCGACGACGTTTTTATATGGCGCAGCGGACCACTCTTGCTCGGTGGCTCACGAGACCTTTGTTACTACCATTGAGCCACGAGGTGATCAGTGTCCCACATGCTCTTTACGGCCTTCAGCAACCGCGCTGACGCGGTACAACTCGCCCACGACGCCGGAATCCAACTCCGCGACGAAGGAATCTCCTCCCGCCTGCACCTGCTCGACGCCGACGCCCCACCCGAACTCAGCGCATCAACGCTCGTCGTAAGCCTCGGTGGCGACGGCACGTTCTTGAAGTCGGCGCGCTTGGCGCACGCCGCGGGGGCCTCGGTGCTTGCCGTGAACTTGGGCCGGCTCGGGTTCCTGCTCAACGTCCCGGCCAACGAACTCGTCGCCGACGCGAAGTCGGCGCTGTCGAGCGACGACGTGGTGGAGCGTCTCGCCCTCCTCATCTCGGCCTCGGGCAGCGATCTCGAGGAGTTCGCGCTCAATGAAGTCGTCGTGGAACGGGCACATGCCGGTCACATGGTGCGCCTCAAGACCTTCGTCGACGATGACGAGTACCTCACGTACTACGGGGACGGCGTCATGGTCGCCACACCGACGGGTAGCACCGGGTACAACTTCTCGGCCGGGGGACCGGTCATCGAAGCGACGTTGCCGGTGATGATCCTGACCCCGGTGGCACCGCACTTCACGATTGACCGGTCGATCGTCGTCGCCGACGACAAGGTCATACGCCTGGTCGCCGAGGACATGCCGGCGATCATCGTGGCCGACGGCCAGTCCATCGGTTCGCTCGAGGCCGGGCAGTTCGTCGAGGTGCGAAAGAGTCCCACCCCGGTTCGGGTCGTGGCCACGCGCAGCTTCGACCTCGCGTCGCGACTTCACGAGGGCCTTCGAGAGGGACATGCCTAAGGCACAGTTGTTGGAGCTCTACGCCCACGGACTCGGCGTCATCCAAGACGCCCGGGTGGAGTTTGGGCCGGGATTCAACGTCGTGACCGGTGAGACCGGGGCTGGCAAGACCTTGCTCCTCGGCGCGCTCGATCTCTGTCTGGGGGGTGACGGATCAGTCACCCGATCGGCCATCGCCGCCGACATGCGCGCCGCGGCGGTCTTCGATCTCAACGGTGAGCGCGAGGTGGTCCTCACTCGAGAGTCCGGCGCGTCGGGTCGCCTCCGCAGTGCCGTCGACGGCGCGTCGAGCAGTGCCGAAGCGTTACGGTCGCTGGCCGACCAGCTCATCGTGATCCACGGGCAACACGATTCGTTGAACCTGCGCCATCGCAGCGAGATTCTGCGGCTCATCGACGTCAAGGGCGCCGTGTCGGTCGAAGAGCTCACGTCGGCGCGCCGGTCTCTGCACGATGCGGAACTGGAACGATCCTCGCTCGGGGGCGACGCCGAGACGAGGACTCGCGAACTCGAGTTCATCGAATTCCAGGTGACAGAACTCCAGGCGGTCGCCATTCGTTCGGCGCAGGAACTCGAGGAGACCTTGGAAGAGCTGACACGTCTGACGGAGTTACGCGACGGCCAGGCGGCCCTCGTTGAGGTGGTGGACCAGCTCGACGCCGACGGCGACGTCGCGGTACTCGCGCAGTTCGCACGCGCCATCACTCGTCTCCCGCACGGCGACGCGTACGACGCCGCGCGCGAGTCACTGCGCGCGGCGTTAATGCAGGCCCGCGACGCCGTGCACGAGTTGGCGACGCTCTCGGATCCGGAGTCCTTCGACGCCTCGACACTGAAGGAGCTCGACGACCGCGCCGTCGTGTTGCAGGCGCTCGTGAGGAAATACGGTTCGCTCGGCGACGCGCTGTCATCCTTTAGCGAGTTGGAGACTCGACGAAATGTGCTCGAGGCGGCGACGGCGCGCGTGACGGAGCTCGACGCGCAGATCGACGAGCTGCAGTCACGCGTCGTCGTGCTCGCCACGACAGCGAGGCGCCAGCGTCTGGCGGCAGCGAAGGCCCTCACTGCCGCGGTCGCGCGACAACTCTCGCGTGTGGCGCTCGAACACGCCGAACTTCGTTTCGTCGTCGAGGGGGACGATGGTTCGGACGCGCACCTGCTGTTCACTCCGAATCCGGGACAGCCCGAGGGGCCTTTGCAATCGCTCGCGAGCGGGGGAGAGTTGAGCCGCGTACTCCTGGCACTGTCCCTCGAGTCGGCCCACGAGGACGTGGTCGCCGTCTTCGACGAGGTCGACGCCGGCGTCGGCGGTCAGGTCGCCCAACAGATTGGTGACTGTTTGCGCGAACTCGGTCGACAGCAGCAGGTCCTCGCCGTGACGCATCTCGCGTCGGTCGCGGCCAAGGCCGATCACCACTTCGTAATCGACAAGACGATCGCCCGAGGCGACGTCCGGACCCGTCTTCGCGCCGTGAGCGGCGACGAGCGTGTCGAAGAGATCGCCCGAATGCTGGCCGGCGACGCGGTCACGGTCGAATCCAGGGCACTGGCGTCGGCAATGTTGGAAACGTCGCCGTAATAGTTCTGGAAAGTCACACGGCTTCGCTATGATGGTGTTCCGTGGAAGCGGCGGTTTACGAATGACCAAATTCGTCTTTGTAACTGGTGGTGTGTCGAGTTCGCTCGGTAAGGGACTCACGGCCTCGTCGCTCGGTCGACTTCTCAAGTCTCGTGGCCTCAAGGTCACCATGTGCAAACTCGACCCGTATCTGAACGTCGACCCGGGCACGATGAATCCCGGTGAACACGGAGAAGTCTTCGTGACCGACGACGGCGGCGAGACCGACCTCGACCTCGGTCACTACGAACGATTCATTGACGAGTCGCTCTCCAAGATGTCCAATACCACGACCGGGTCGGTCTACTCCAACGTGATCGCCAAGGAACGACGGGGTGACTATCTCGGCAAGACCGTCCAGGTCATTCCCCACATCACTGACGAGATCAAAGAGCGCGTTCGTCGCCTGGGCACCCTCGGCGCCGACGTCGTCATCGTGGAGATCGGCGGCACGGTCGGTGACATCGAGATCGTCCCGTTCATCGAGTCGATTCGCCAGTTCCGGCGCGATGCCGGTCGCGACAATGTCTGCTACGTCCACCTCACCTTGGTGCCCTACCTCGCGCCCTCCGGCGAACAGAAGACGAAGCCGACGCAACACTCGGTCACCGAACTGCGCTCGCGCGGTATCCAGCCCGACGTGATCGTGTGTCGAAGCGACCAGCCCCTCTCGGACGGACTGAAGCGCAAGATCTCACTGCTCTGCGACGTGCCGATGCAGGCCGTCATCTCGGCGGTGGACGCGCCCAGTATCTACGACATCCCGATCACGATGTACGACGAGGGTCTCGACACGATGGTGTGCAACACGCTCGGCATCGACCTCGAAGCCAATCCGATCGACCTCAGCGCCTGGCGCGACGTGGTGCGTCGCGTCCACGGCACGACCAAGACCTTGCGCATCGGCGTGATCGGCAAGTACGTCACCATGCCCGACGCGTATCTCTCGGTCGGCGAGTCGATTCGTCACGCCGGCTTCGCCGTCGGTGCCAAGACGACGATCGAGTGGCTCGAGGCCGAGCGCGTGCCGACCGAGATCGATTCGGAGCGGATTCGCCAACTCGACGGCATCGTCGTACCGGGTGGTTTCGGTGAACGCGGCGTCGAGGGCATGATCGCCGCGGCGCGCATCGCACGCGAACACGACATCCCCTATCTGGGACTCTGTCTCGGCATGCAGGTGATGGTCGTGGAGTTCGCTCGTCACTGCCTCGGACTGAGCGACGCACACTCGACGGAGATCTCGATCAGTACGTCGGCGCCGGTCATCGCACTGATGGCCGAACAGATGGACGTGACGGACCTCGGTGGGACGATGCGCCTCGGCGCCTGCCCCGCGATGCTCGACGAGGGTTCCGTCGTGGCCGAGTTGTATGGCACGACCGTGGTCTCGGAGCGACACCGTCATCGCTACGAGTTCAACTCGCGCTACCGGGCGCAGTTCGAGGCCGCGGGCATGCGTTGCTCGGGCACGTCACCGGACGGTCGACTCGTTGAGTTCACCGAGATCGCCGAGCACCCCTTCTACGTCGGGACACAGGCGCACCCGGAGTTCAAGTCGCGACCCGATCGTCCGCATCCACTCTTCCTCGGTCTCGTCAAAGCCGCCGCCGCTCGCGCCGAAGGGCGAGAGCCGCACATCATTGATCCGGAATCGGTCGACGCCACCTTGTGAGCGAGACGTTCCGCGTCGTTGGAACCCAGAAGCTCTTGCAATCACGCGTCTTCGGTGTTGAACAGCGCACGGTTGAACACGACGGCGCGACGTTCGAGCGCGACGTCGTGGTCCATCTCGGGGCCGTCGCCATACTGGCAATCAACGAGACGGACCGGATCGGAATGATCCGCCAATACCGCACGCCCTTCGACCGTTTTTGTTGGGAAGTACCGGCCGGCACCTTGGACGTGCCCGGTGAGGGCGCGTTAGATGCCGCTCGTCGAGAACTCGTCGAGGAACTCGGTTGTGAGGCCGCGCAGTGGACGCTCTTGGGGCGTTTCATGACCTCGCCCGGTTGGTCGAATCAACTCATGACGATCTACGAAGCCCGAGGCCTCACGCCGGCACCGCGGCGACCGGCCGGGCCGGAAGAGGCGAGTTCGAGCGTGCGATGGTTCACGCGTGACGAACTGCGCGAGACTCTTCGTCGTGAGCCCGCGATCGACAACACCACGGTCGTCGCTCTGGGACGCCTCTACGGAACGTTCTTTGACGACGTCTGAGCGGTACCTCAACGAGTATCTGCAGTGGCTCACCATCGAGAAGGGCCGAAGTCGCGCCACGATCGAGGCCTATAGGCGAGACCTCACGAAGTTGCTGTCGTGGATGAAGGGCTCACACCTCGATATCGAGACACTGATCGAACGCGACCTCGAGCGCTACTGCAATCAACTCCGACGTGAGATGCGCGCCGAGACCTCGATCGCCCGTTCGCTGGCCTCCATTCGGGGATGGTTCGCGTTCCTCGTCGTCGAAGGTCACTTGCCCGTCGACCCGAGCGTCAACTTGCGGAGTGGCCGTCGGGGACGATCCCTGCCCAAGCCGCTCGGCGAAGACGAGATCACGGCATTGCTCGACTCCATCCCCGGCGCGACGCCCATTGATCTGCGTGATCGGGCACTCCTCGAGCTCCTCTACGGGACGGGCGCGCGAGTCTCCGAGGTAGTCGGCCTCGGTCTGGGTGACCTCGATTTTGACGAGGAGTTGATCCTGTTGACCGGGAAGGGATCGAAGCAACGTCTCGTGCCGATGGGCTCAACCTTGAACGCCGCGCTGCGCGAGTACTTGGAGCCGCGAGGGCGCGGCTCGTTGCCCGACGCTCGCAAGGACACGCGACTCTTCCTGAACGCCCGAGGTGGGCCACTCAGTCGACAGGGCGTGGACCTCATCATCGACAAGCGGGCACTGCACGTCGGGATCGAGCGTTCGCGCATCAGCGCCCACGTGTTTCGTCACAGTTGCGCCACGCACATGCTGGCGCACGGCGCCGATATTCGCGTCGTCCAAGAACTACTCGGTCACGTTTCGATCTCTACGACCCAGATCTACACCGCGGTGGCGGTAACGTCTCTGAAACGCGAATACCACAACGCGCACCCTCGGGCGCACGACTAAATCGAAAGCCGCGATGTTCCACACCTATTACTTCTACATAGCCCTCGTGCCCTCGATCATCTTGCACGAGGTGAGTCACGGGTGGGTGGCGAATCTCTGCGGTGACCCGACGGCGAAGGACGCCAAACGTCTCTCGCTCAATCCCATGCGTCACATCGATCCCTTCGGCACGATCCTGCTGCCAGCGTTGTTGATCGCCTTTCACTTTCCGCCGTTCGGCTACGCGCGACCGGTCCCGGTGAATACCTCGCGACTGCGAAAGCCCCGCCAACAGTCGTTGTACGTGTCACTCGCCGGGCCGCTCGTCAATATCGCGCTCTCCGGCATCGGGCTGCTGCTGTGTGATCTCGCCGTCCAGGGGCCGTACATCAAGAATGCGACGCTCTTCAACGTCGGTATCTCCTTGGGAATCGCCAACTTGCTCTTGGCGGCCTTCAACTTGTTGCCGATCCCGCCCTTAGACGGCTCCGCCGTCATTGAACGTTTCGTGCCGAACAAGCACCTCGGCACGTACTACCACTACCGAGCTCGAGCGCTGCCGTTGGTGTTGGCGTTCGTGATCTTGAGCGAATACGTCTTCCACTTCGGCGATAACGCGCTCAGCGGTCTGCAGAACTGGTGGATCAGCCTTATTAGATGAGTCCGACGGCGTGGGCCGCCCGGCGATAGACCGCGCCCGCCACCACGTTCGCCTTCTGCGCGCCGCGCGTGACGACGGCGCGCAACTCGTTCGGATCCGCCACGAACTCGTCGTAGCGCTTCTGGATCGGCGCGAGCGACTCGGCGATGAGCGCCGCGGTGTCGTTCTTCAAATCGCCGTAGCGGGTATAGCGCTCGGCGACCGCCTGGGGCGTCTCGTTGCTGAAACTCGAATAGATCTCCAGCAGGTTGGAGATGCCGGGCTTGTGGTCCCAGTCGTAGCGCACGTCGCCGTCGGTGTCGGTGACCGCCTTCTTGATCTTCTTCTCGATGTCCGCGGCCGAGTCGGTGACGAAGATCGAACCGAGAGGACTCGAGATCGACTTGGACATCTTTCGCGTTGGCTCCTGGAGGTCCATCACACGCGCCGCGACCTTGGGCTGCGTGCCAATCGGCACAACGAAGGTCGGACCGTAACGGTTGTTGAACCGTTCGGCGAGTACGCGGGTGAGTTCCAGGTGCTGACGCTGGTCGTCACCGACCGGCACCTCGGCCGTCTCGTAGAGCAAGATATCCCCGGCCATCAGGACCGGGTAGGTCAGGAGACCGACCCGGTAGCCGGTCTTTCGCGAGGCCTTCTCCTTGAACTGGGTCATCCGACTGAGTTCGCCGTAGGTGGCGACGCACTCGAGGAGCCAGTTCATCTGCGCGTGATACGGGACCTCGCTCTGGAGGAAGATCGCGCAGACGTCGGGATCGAGCCCGGCCGCCAAGAAGGTGGCGATCAGATCGAAGGACTGACGACGCAGCGTCTCGGGATCGATTTCGAGCGTCAACGCGTGCAGGTCGACGACGCAGTAGAACGCGTCGGCGCTCTGGGCTTCGACCCACTGCTTCAGTGCACCGAGGTAGTTGCCGATGTGCAACGTGCCCGATGGCTGCATGCCCGAGAGAACTCTCATCGCGCAATTCTAGGTGAAGACCTTGTGCGTTCACGAAGTAGTCTTTGGCCGTGACCTTCGTCGTGACGACGCCGTCCTTCAGCGGCCCCGTGGAGCTGCTCCTCCAACTGATATCCAGTCACGACGTTGACATTCTCGACGTCCCGCTCGGCCCTATCGTCGACGAGTTTCTCGCCGTCTTGCGCGACGACGCGGTCCAGGTCGACGTCGAAGAGTTGTCCGAATTCCTCCTCATCGCCGCAATCCTGCTCGAGATGAAGAGCCGCAGCCTCTTGCCCGGGCGCGACGACACCGAGCCGGACGAGGAGTTCATCGGGTGGGAGGAACGCGACGTCCTGTTGGCCCGCCTCCTCGAACTGCGCACCTACGCCGACTTGTCCGACGCCTTCGTCTCGCTCCTCGAACGCGCCGCGCGGGCCCACCCGCGACTACGCGGCACCGACGACGGCTTCGTCGTGGCGCCGCCCGACCTCCTCGCCGGGGTGACGACCGCGGTGCTGGCCGGCGCGTACTTGCGCGGCATCGAGGACAAGCCGGTTCCAGTGCTGCGTCTCAATCACGTCACCGTGGACGCCGTCTCGGTGGCCGAAACGGTGGTATCGCTCTCGCAGCGGCTGCCGTCGATGGGCACGCTCTCGTTCCGAGCCCTCACCGAGGGCCTCGGCAGCCGCATCGAGATCATCGTGCACTTCTTGGCCCTACTCGAGCTCTGCAAGCTCGGTCTCGTGGAACTGGGACAGGGTTCAACGTTCGGCGACGTCCAGATCGTCTGGATCGAAGAGGGTTCGGATCTCGATCTCGGAAGGGTGGACGTCTATGAGGGATGAGTGCTCACTCGACCAGAAGCTCGAGGCCATGTTGACCGTCGCGCTCGAGCCCATATCGGCCGAGGAGCTCGCGGACGTCGCCGACGCCGACGCAGTCGAGGTGACGGCGACGTTGCGACGGCTCCGTGGAGAGTTCCGCGAGGAGCGACGTGGATTCCAGCTCGCCGAACTGGCCAGCGGATGGGTAATGCAGTCGTCACCGGACGTCGCGTCGTGGGTCGCGCGCTTCGCGAGTCGCGACGTCTCGCACCGACTCAGCGCCGCCGCGCTCGAGACCCTGGCGATCATTGCCTATCGCCAACCCATCTCGCGCGCGCAGATTACGGCGTTGCGGGGCGTGAACGTCGACGGTGTCTGTCGCCTCCTCGAGCAGCGCCAGTACATCGAAGAGGTCGGTCGCGCCGGGGGACCGGGCCAACCCATCTTGTACGGCACGACCGAACTCTTCCTGGACCGGATGGGTCTGGCCGCGTTGGAGGAGCTCCCGCGGATCGAGGAGTTCATGCCGTCGATCGATGTCGCCAATCAGATGGTCGAAGAGATGGGCTTCGAGATCGACGACGACGCCGAGGTCTCGTAGTTGGACGACGGCGAACGCCTGCAAAAGACCCTCGCGCGGGCGGGTTTTGGGTCGCGCCGCGCCTGTGAGATTCTCATCAGCGAGGGCCGCGTGACGATCGACGGTCGCGTCGCCGAACTCGGCAATCGCGTCGACCCGGACGTCCAAGTGATCTGCGTTGACGGCTCCTTGGCCCCGACCGCGCAGAACACCGTTTACTTCTTGTTGAACAAACCGGACGGTGTCGTGACGACCGCCTCGGACCCTCACGGTCGAACGACGGTGCTCGAACTGGTGGAGAGCCCGGTGCGGATCTTTCCCGTGGGCCGCCTCGACATGAACACCGAGGGCCTGCTCATCCTCACGAACGACGGTCGATTGGCGCACCTGCTCACGCATCCCAGTTCGGGGATCCCGAAGGAGTACCTCGCGCGCGTCGAAGGCGACCCGTCGCCCGCGGCGATTCGACGTCTCCGTGACGGAGTCGAACTTGACGACGGCGTGACGAGTCCGGCCCAGGTAAGCCGCGTCAGCGAAGGTCTGTTGCGCATCGTCATCCACGAAGGTCGCAATCGACAGGTGCGGCGCATGTGCGCGGCCGTTGGTCACGACGTCACACGTCTCGTGCGCACCCGCATCGGACCGATCCAAGACGCCACGCTTTCTCCGGGGTCGTCGCGACAGCTTTCGTTGGCCGAAGTCCGTCGACTCATGGAGGCCGTGGGGATGAGTGACGCCATCGCCTCTACGATGCCTACATGAGATCGGCGCAGTTGAGGGGTCTACGCGGGGCCACGACGTGTGATGAGGACACGCCGGCGGCGATCGAGGACGCGACGCAGGAGCTCCTGCGCGCCCTGATGGACCGCAACGAGTTGGCGCACGACGACGTCGTGAGCGTGATATTCACGACGACGCGCGATTTGGCTTCGACCTTTCCGGCGACCGTGGCGCGCGGGATCGGCTTCGGGGACATCCCGTTGCTGTGCGCCAGTGAGATCGACGTACCCGGCGCGATGCCGAAATGCATACGGATACTGATGCACGTCTACACCAACAGAGCCCGAGGCGAACTTCGACACGTGTATCTTCGAAACGCTCAAGGCCTGCGTGATGACCTCCCCGAATAGTCGCCGCGCCTACGTCGTCGGTCTCGGTCTGATTGGCGCGTCGGTGGCGCTCGCGCTCACTGAGAGCGGTTGGTCCGTCACGGGAGTCGACAGTGACGCGGCGACGATGACGGCGGCGCTGGCATCGGGCGTCATCGTCGGGACGGATCGGCCTGACGACCTCGACCTCGTCGTCATCGCCACGCCCGCGGGCCTCGTCGCGCGTCTCGCCCTCGACGCCCTGGCCGGACTGACGAACCCCGACGTCGTGGTCACCGACGTCGCGGGCGTGAAGGGTTCGATCGTCGCCCGGGTGAACGACCCACGATTCCTCGGGGGACACCCGATGGCGGGATCGGAGTTGCGAGGACTCGCCGGTGCGCGCGCCGACCTCTTTCGCGGCTCGACGTGGGTGCTGACACCGACCGACCACACGTCACCGACGACCTACAGCACGCTGCACGGCATACTGCGAGAGATCGGCGCCAACGTCGTGGCGGTCAGCGCCGAGGATCACGATCGGCTCGTCGCGATCGCCAGCCACGTGCCCCACCTACTCGCCGGGTCGCTGATGAACGAGGCCAGCGCGGTCGCCGAGCAAGACGCCGTCTTGCTGCAACTGGCGGCCGGTGGCTTTCGCGACATGACCCGCATCGCGGCCGGCGACCCCGGGATCTGGCCCGACATCCTGTTCGAGAATCGCGACGCCGTCGTCCAGAGTCTCGAAGCACTCGAAGGAAGACTCAAGGCGATTCGTGAGGCGCTGCTCGATGACGGCCGTGACGTCATCCTCGAGAGCCTTCTGAGCGCGGCGAGCGCGCGTCGACGGCTACCGGGTCGCGCGCTGAGCACCGAGGACCTGGCCTATCTGCGCGTGCGGGTCAGCGACGAACCCGGCGTGCTCGCGCGGGTGACGAGATCGGCGTCGGACCTGGCCGTCAACATCTACGACATCGAGATCGCGCACGGTATCGAAGGCACCGGCGGCACGCTGCTGCTCGCCGTGGACACCCAACAGTCGTCGATGTTCGCCGACGCGCTTTCGACGCTGGGATTTCAAGTGACGATCGAACAGTGACCACGGTCCGCGTCGAGTCCTTCCAACGTCTTCGCGGTGATGTTCGCGTGCCCGGTGACAAGAGCACGTCACACCGGGCCCTAATGATCAGTGCGCTCGCCGACGGCGAAAGTGCCATTCGCGGACTGTCGCCCGGACTCGACGTGACGGCGACGTCCATCATCATGGAACAACTCGGCGCCACGCGAATCGAGGACGACGGCGTGGTCAAGATGTCCGGCGCCGAGAACGGCCTGCGCGCCGATGACGAACCTTTGGACTGCGCCAACTCCGGCACGACCATGCGACTGCTGTCGGGAATGGTGAGTGCCATCCCCGGTTCGCACGAGCTGGTCGGCGACGCGTCGTTATCGAAGCGTCCGATGGACCGAGTCGCGGAGCCGTTGATGTTGATGGGTTCGCGCGTCGAAGGTCGCGGTGATCGATTAAGCCCGCCGCTGCGGGTCGTCGGGACTGGTGACCTGCACGGTGTCAACTACACCGTGCCGATGGCGAGTGCCCAGGTGAAGTCGGCGATCCTCTTCGCCGCCCTGAGTGCGAGCTCGCCGACGACCGTTGTGGAACACGTGCGCACGAGGCCGACCACCGAAGAGATGTTGTCGAGAGCGGGCGTCGCCGTGGTCAGTGTCGACTTCGATCAGGGACGCAGCGTCACCATCCAGCCCGGTCGGCCCCTCGCCAGGAATTGGCTCGTGCCCGGTGATCCCTCCCAGGCGGCGTTCTTCGCGGTGCTGGGCTGCATCCACCCGGACGCCCTGATTGAGGTCGTCGATATCGACAGCGCCCGTGAGCGCGTGGGATTCCTCAATGTCCTTCAACGAATGGGCGCGACAATGACGTTGCGCTCGGGTGTGTCGACCACCTCGCTCACGGTGCACAGTTCGGAGTTGACGGCGACTGAGGTCTTCGCGTCCGAGATCCCCTCGGTCGATGAAGTGCCGGTGTTGGTGGTCGCGGCCGCGGCCGCCGACGGCGTGACGAGTTTCCGTGACGTCGGCGAACTGCGCGTCAAGGAGTCGGACCGCTTCGAAGGATCGCTGTCACTCGCGCAGAAGTTGGGTTGTCGCGCGTGGTCCGAGGGTGACGACCTGTTTGTCGAGGGCCTGGGGAGTGCGACTCGGTTCGAGCACTTCGAGATCGACGCGGGGCTCGATCATCGGATGGTGATGGCCAGCGCCGTCGCCGGAGTCGCCGGTCGTGGATGTGCCATCGCCGACGCCGATACCGTGGCCTCCAGTTATCCCCACTTCTTCACTGACCTGGAGCAACTGGCGTGAGCGATCTCGTCATCGCCATCGACGGACCGGCCGGTTCGGGCAAGTCGACGGTGGCGCGCGCCGTCGCCGCGTTGCTCGGCTGGTCGTTCCTCGACACCGGGGCGATGTACCGCGCGGTGACGTGGGAGGCGCTGGACCGCGGCGTCGACGTCCACGACACACCGACGCTCGCGCACCTCGCCGACGACGTCACCTTGACGACCCTGCCGCGGGTGACGGTGAACGGACGTGACGTCCAGGACGAGTTGCGCAGCGACGACGTGAACGTCGCGGTGTCGGTCGTCGCGGCCAATCCCCAGGTGCGTGCCTCGATGGTGGCGCGACAGCGTGAGTGGGCCGCGGCGCAGCCACTGGGCACCGTCGTCGAAGGACGCGACATCACGACCGTCGTCTTTCCCGAGGCCTCGGCGAAGGTCTTTCTCACGGCCTCGCTGGAGGAACGCGCCCGGCGACGGGGCGATGAGAGTGAGGCGTCGGTCGCTCGTCGAGACGACGCCGATTCCACCCGTGACGCGTCACCGCTTCGACAGGCCCACGACGCGCTCGTGGTAGACACGACGGGTCGCGACGTCGACGACGTCGCCCAGGAGATAGTGGAGTGGCTGAAACACAACCTTTCGAACTAAGCGAGCGCCGGACGTTGATGTACCGCCTGTGCGCGGGCATCGTCGCGGGCCTCTCGAAACTACTGTTCCGCCCGACGGTCATCGGCGCCGAGAACATACCCCTCGAGGGCCCGGTGCTGATCGCGCCGATCCACCGCTCCAACGTCGACTTCGCCCTCACGCTGTTCATCTCGAAGCGCAAGGCGTTCTTCATGGCGAAGGATTCGCTCTTTCGCGTGCCGCTGCTCGGTCCGCTCATCACGCACCTCGGCGCGTTCCCGGTCCATCGCGGTTCGGCCGATCGCGAGTCGATGGCGCACTCCGAAGCGGTCCTGCAACAGGGTCACGCGCTCGTGCTCTTTCCCGAGGGCACGCGACAGGAGGGTCGCACGGTCGCGCCGTTGCATGACGGCGCGATGTTCGTGGCGGCGCGCACCGGTGCCAAGGTGGTGCCGGTCGGCATCGGGGGCAGCGACCGCGCCATGCCCAAGGGTGCGAAGCTGCCGCGACCCTCGAAGATCCGCATCGTCGTCGGCCAGCCGATCGATCCACCGCTCGCCGAGGGCCGGGTCTCTCGCTCGGCGCTCAGTGCGAAGAGCGAAGAGCTGCGCGTGGCGTTAGAGAACGTGTACCACGAGAGCCTTCAGGGCTGATGCGGTGAACGCGGCGCGGCGTCAAGTCGGCGCGACCGCGACGTAGGATTCACGTATGAAGAATCCGCAAGGCCGAGAAGCCAAGAAGCCGAAGAAGGCGAAGGTGAAGACACCACCGCGCGTGTTCGACGACGCCAATCGCAAGACGTTCACCGTGCCCAAGACCGAACCCGACGCCGGGACGAACTAGCGCTCGCGCCACCAGGTTCCGAAGACCACACGTGCGTAGCGAAGACCATAGGACCACGTCGCACCCTTCTTCGTCTCGCCCGACACGCGCGGGTACCACTCCGTGGGCACCTCACTGACGCGCCAGCCCCGCTTCAGGCACGTGATCAGTAGCTCCGAGGTCTGGTACTGCTGTTGGTGCAGCCGGTCCACCACGTCGGCCAACATCGTCACGCGCAAAGCGCGATAGCCGGTCGAGGTATCGGTGATGTGCGAGTGCGTCATGCGGTTCATGATGAACGAGAAGAACCGCACGCCGAGCTTGCGAACCTTGTCGGTCGTCTTGTCGACGCCCAGCACTCGGCTCCCGAGCACGAAGTCCGACGTATCTGCGAAGAGCGGCACGAGGATCTGGGGGATCTCAGAGGGATCGTTCTGCCCGTCCGCGTCGAGCGTGACCACGTACGTCACGTCGTTACTCACGCAGTAGCGATACGTGACCTGGAGGGCGACGCCGTGTCCGAGGTTGACCGGGAACTCGATAACGACCACGCCCGGGAAGGAACGAGCGATCTCGGCCGTTCGGTCGTCGCCACCGTCGACGACGACGAGCGTCGTGTAGGGCTCACCGTTCACGCTGGCGGGCATCTTCTCGAGGACGTGGGCAATATTGCCCTCCTCTTCGTACGCGCAGATCGAGGCGACGATCGATTCGGGCTGGAAGCCGGGCCGCTCGGTCTCGAGACGGGCCAGGGCCTGGGAGATCGCGTACGCGCGCAGACGCGTGGAACGGCGATGCTCTAGATCATCGTTGACCATCGTTCTCCTTAGAAGGTGTCGGTCGCGAGTTCGCGCATCAGTTCTAGCCCGATGCGACCGTCGTTCGCGCCCCAGACCAGGTCCACAGCAGCGCACCACGACCGTGACGCGAGAAAAAACTCACTGGTAGATACTAATCGTCACGCCACTGTGTTCCCGGGACTAGCGGTTCGCCGCGGACAGGACCTCGGCGGCGGTGAACCGTCGATCGGCCTCGCCGTCGAACGTGGACGGTGCGGGCGTCTGGAGCGTCAGGTCGAGCAACGCCGAGAGGGTCTTGAGCATCTCGCGCAGCTCCGGCGGGGGAGGGAAGTACTCGTCTTCGACGGTCACCGACGCGATCGCGACGCCATTCGTAGGGTTGAGCGCTTCGAGCACTTCGTTCACGAGTGACTCGGGTGCGGAGGCACCGGCGGTCACCGCGACCGTGCCGCTGAGGTCGTCGGGCAACTCGAAGGCGCCGTTGACGCGAAGGACGCGGGGACAGCCCACCGCTTCGGCGACCTTGGTGAGCGCCACGGTATTCGATGAGTTCGCCGAACCGATCACGACCACGGCGTCCGCCGCCGCGGCGATCGTGCGTAGCGCCGCCTGTCGGTTCGTGGTGGCAAAGCAGAGGTCGCTGCGATTCGGCATCCATATCTCCGGGAACTTCAGCTCGGCGTATTCGCGCAGGTCCTGCCATTCATCGAGGCTGAGCGTGGTCTGGCTCAAGAGGGCGAACGGTCCGGCCATGTCGCCGAGCGCGTCGATATCTTGGGTCGACTCGATCAGGTGGACCGATTCCGGGGCGACGGCCATCGTGCCAACGGCCTCTTCGTGGCCCTCGTGACCGACGTAGAGCACGGTGTAACCCTTGCGTGCACGCACCTTCAGTTCGTGATGGACCTTCGTGACGAGGGGACAGACCGCGTCGATCACCGTCCCCCCGGACTGTCGCGCCGCTTCGATCACCTGCGGCGGCGAGCCGTGGGCGCTGAGCATCACGGGCGCTCCGGCCGGGACCGTCGTCACGTCATCGATGAAGACCACCCCGAGGGACTTGAAGTAGTCGACGACGAACTGGTTATGGACGATCTCGTGATAGCAAAAGACCGGCGGCGCGAAAACACGCGTCATCCAGTCAAGTGCCTTAATGGCCTTCTCGACGCCGGCGCAGAACCCACGTGGCGCCGCGAGTACGACCTTGTCCACGTTCACGAAGCCAGCCTAGTTACGCAAAATTCGATTTCCTCGTAGGCTGGACGGGTGTCGGGCGCCCGAATCTCCTCAATTTCCATGGATTCACCGGCCTCGAGCGTGGACCTGGCCGTCGGCGACGAACTCGTCAGCGTGAACGGCCGAGAGCCGAGCGACATCATCGAGTACCAGCAGCTCATCGACGGCGAGAACGTCACGCTCGTCATCCGTCGCGACGGTGAGGACCTGGCGCGCAAGGTGACGATCACGAAGATCGAGGGTCAGCCCCTCGGTCTGAGCATCGATTCGGCAGTCTTTGACCGCATCCGCACCTGTGACAATCACTGCTCGTTCTGTTTCATCTACCAATTGCCGAAGGGCATGCGTCGATCGCTGTACGTGAAAGACGATGACTTTCGCCTCTCCTTCCTCTACGGCAACTACACGACGCTGACGCGCTTTACCGAGTTCGACCTGGAGCGCGTCCTCGAGGAGGGACTATCACCGCTCTACGTGTCGATTCACACCACCGACCCCGAACTGCGGGCCGATATGCTGCGAAACCCACGCGGGGCCACGAGCCTTCGTTGGCTGAAAGAACTCCTTCGCGCCGGTATCGAGGTCCACGCCCAGGTCGTGGTCTGTCCGGGCGTGAATGACGCGGATCACTTGGAGCGCACGTTGCACGACGTGATTTCGCTCTACCCCGAACTCGCGTCGGTCGCCCTGGTCCCGGTAGGCGTCAGCGCGTTTTCGAACGAGGTCACGATGCGCGCGCACACCACCGATGAGGCGCAACAAGTGGTCGCCCTCGCCGAGCGGTTCCAGTCACTCACGCTCGAGATACTCGGTCGCGTCAACGTGTTCGCCAGTGACGAGTTCTACCTCGTGGCGGGTGCGACGCCACCGTCGGCGACGAAGTTCGAGAGTCTCGACCAGGCCGAGAACGGAATCGGCCTGGTGGCCGCGTTCGTACAGAGCTTCGTGGACGAGACGCCCATGGACAAGCTCGGCACGGGATTCTTCCAATCGGTCGACGGTGCTCCGGCACTCGGCTATCGCGCGCCGCGCGGCGGCGCGGGCGAGATGCAACACGGCGATGACGTCCTGGTAGTGACCGGTGAGTACGCCGCACCGATCCTGCGCACGATCCTTGACGGCGCCGGGTTCACCGACGTCGCTATCCTCGCGGTCGAGAACCGATTCTTTGGCGGCAACATCAAGGTCGCGGGTCTCTTGACGGGACAGGACCTGATCGACGCACTGCGTGACGTCGCGCGCGACACGGTCGTCCTGGTGCCCGACGTCTGCCTCTCGGAGGGTCGATTCCTCGACGGGCTGGATCTGGAGGACCTCGGACGACAGGTCACCGTCGTTCCCACGACGGGTCAGGATCTTCACGCGGCGCTTCGATCGGTGCGCGCACCGCGAGTACCCGCGTGAAGCCACAGGTCGTGATTGTGGGCCGACCGAACGTCGGCAAGAGTTCCCTCGTCAACCGTCTCGCCGGCAAGCGCGTGACGGTCGTGGAAGAGCACCGCGGCGTGACGCGTGATCGCAAGGCCGTCGAGGTCGAATGGGGTGGCGTCACGTTCGATGTCGTGGATACCGGCGGCTGGCTCGAAGCGGGCGACACGCTCGAGGCCAAGGTGTCCCAACAGGCCGAGGCGGCACTGTCGACCGCCGATCTTGTTCTGCTCGTCGTGGACGTGACGACAGGCATGGTCGATGAGGACACGCACGCCGCACGATGGGCCCTGCGCAGTGGGCGCCCGGTCCTCCTCGTCGTCAATAAAGTCGATGACGCGCAGCACGAAGCGAGCAGTTGGGAGTTCCTCGGACTCGGCGCCGGCGATCCACATACCGTGAGCGCGCAGCACGGTCGCGGCACCGGTGACCTGCTCGACGTCATCGTCGCTCGTTTGGAAGAATCTCGGGAGGTCGACGAGGTCGGGGACGCCGACGACGACGGTGCGCTGCGCGTGGCAATCGTCGGACGGCCCAACGTGGGCAAGTCGACGCTCTTCAATCAGCTCATCGGTGAAGAGCGTTCGGTCGTCCACGACATGCCCGGCACGACGCGCGACGCGATCGACACGCTCGTCTCGACCGACGTCGGGTTGATTCGGTTCATCGACACCGCGGGGATGCGACGAAGAGCCAAGACCGAAGCCGGACTCGAGACGTACGCGGTGCTGCGGAGCCTCGACGCGCTCGACCGATCCGACATCGCGATCCTCGTCATCGACGCGACCGTCGGTGCCACCGGCCAGGACCAGCGTTTGGCCGAACGGATCTCGGCGGCCGGCTGTCCTTCGTTGGTGGTCGTGAACAAGTGGGAGCTCGTCGGGGTCGACGAACGCGACGAGGTACTGGCGACGGTCGGGGAGAAACTCGCCTTCCTCGGCGACGCGCCGGTCATGAAGACCACCGCCACATCGGGCAAGGGCGTCCACCGCATCCTCCCCGCGTTGGCGATCGCCGCGGCCGACTACCAAAAACGGGTCCCGACTGGTGCGCTGAATCGAGCGATTCGAGACCTGCAGGTGAAACAGCCGGCGCCGACCGGGAAGATCCGCTACGCCGTCCAGGGCGCCACCGAGCCGCCGACCTTCACGCTGTTCATCGCGGGCCGGTTGCCCCAGACGTACCTGCGTTACGTCGAACGTTCGCTGCGAGAGCGATTCTCGCTCGGTTCACAGCCGCTGCGAGTGCGCGTTCGAGTCGAATAGTGACGCGGTGGTGCGAACAGTGCGATCGCCCCGTCGAGGGTGAGACCTGTGAGATCTGCGGCGAGCCGGTCGAGGAACGCGAGCGCGAACCGATCCCGTGGCGCTGGCGATTCTTCATCGTCGTGAGCATCATCTACGTCGGGTGGCGGATCTATCAGATAATTTCGTGGCTGAGCCACTAGGAGAGTCCATGCCCCAGTACGCCCTCGGCGATCGTGTGCCGTCAATTCACCCCGACGCCTTCATCCACCCCGACGCGGTCGTGATCGGCGACGTGCGCGTCGGCGCCGGATCCTCGGTCTGGCCGAGCGCGGTCCTGCGCGGTGACTACGGCACCATCATCGTGGGGGAGCGGACCTCCATTCAAGACGGCGCCATCATTCACGCGGTCCCGGAGTTCCCGACCGTCATTGGCGACGACTGTGTCGTCGGTCACCTCGCGCATCTCGAAGGATGCGTGATCGAGGACCGCGCCCTGGTCGGGAGTGGCTCGATCGTCCTGCACCAGGCGACCGTGCGGAGCGGGGCGACGGTGGGCGCCGGCGCCGTCGTGCGAAACCGCATGGAGGTCCCGGCGAACTCGTTGGCCGTCGGGGTTCCCGCGATCATCAAGCTCGACGCCAGTGCCGAAGCGGGCATCGTGGCCAACGCCGCGACGTACGTAGCCAACGCCCAGTGGTACAAGAGGGATCTGCGCGCGCTCTAGTCGTTCGAGATCGTGACGAGCCGTTCGAGTGCGTGCGCGGCGCGACCGTCGTTCACGCTGGCCGCGGCCATCTCGAAGCCGTCGCTGAGCGACGTCGTGCGACCCGCGACGATCAGCGCCAGCGCGGCGTTCGCGCACACCACGTCAAAGACCGGTCCCGGGCCACCGGCGAGGAACGAGCGCGCGACGTCGACGTTGTGGGCGATGTCGCCACCGCGCACCGAGGCCACGTCGTGTCGGAGTCCGAGCACGGCCCCGGCGTCGAGGCGCTGGACGTCGACGCCGTCGGGCGTGATGACGTGGAGCGTCGAGGCGGCACCGAGGGAGAGCTCGTCCAGTCCGTCGTCGGCGTGCACCAAGATCGCGTGGTCCACACCACGAGCCACCAGCACTTGGGTCATGGCGTCGAGCAGCGGCGCCTGCGCGACGCCGATCAACGTGCGACGCACCAGGGCCGGATTCGCGAGAGGGCCGAGGACGTTGAAAATCGTCCGAAAGCCCAGTGCGCGTCGGATCGGCGTGAGGTAGCCGAGCCCGTGGTGGAACGTCGGGGCGAACATGAAACCGATGCCCGCGCCCGCGACACAGGCGCGAACGACCTCTTCCGGGGCATCCAGTCGAACACCCAGGGCCTCGAGGAGGTCCGCGGAGCCCACCGATGATGAGGCCGCGCGATTGCCGTGTTTGGCAACGGGCACGCCGCAGCCCGCCACGCTGAGCGCCGCCAACGTGGAGATGTTGACCGTGTGCAGTTGATCGCCGCCGGTTCCCACCACGTCGATGGCGTCGTCGCCGATGACGAATGTGGCGGCGGCGTCGATCATGGCGTCGATGAAGCCGGTCATCTCGTCGGCGGTTTCACCCTTGGCCGTGAGCGCCGTGAGAAAGCTCGCGATCAAGACACCCTCCACCTGACCTTGGAGGATCTCCACGAGCGCGGCGCGGGCCTGATCGCGTTCGAGATCGATGCCGCGAACCAGCGGATTCAAGACGTCACTTGAGAACGTGTCGGGCATTAGTGAACTCGCGCGCACGGGCGTGACATACGCACAAGTTACTCGTGAGAGTGAACGCCTTAGGCACAACTACGATTCTGTGATGGCGACGTATCTCGATGACATACTGCATCACCATCGTGCCCGCGCCGCCGCGGACGATCGTGACTGGCGCGCACGACTCGAAGTGGTCCGCGATCCCGTTCCGTCGATGTTGGCGGCGCTCTCGGACAGCCAGAATCCCAACGTCAAAGTGATCGCCGAAGTGAAGCGGCGTTCACCGAGCAAGGGTTGGTTAAACGAGGGCATGGACGTCGTCGGAACCGCCCGGGAGTTCGTCGACGGGGGAGCCGCCGCAATCTCGGTCCTGACCGACGCCGAGCACTTCGCCGGGTCATTGGGCGATCTTGAGGCCATCTCCCAGGTTGTCAGCGTGCCGCTGCTCCGCAAGGATTTCACCGTTTCGGAGAACGACGTGCTCGACGGGGCCGACGCCGGGGCCAGTGCCGTGCTGTTAATCGTCGCGGCCCTCGATGATGGCCAACTCGAGTCATTCATCGGCGTGGTGCATAACGTGGGCCTCGACGCCGTCGTAGAGGTGCACGATGCGGCGCAAGCGAACCGTGCGGTGGACTGTGGCGCGCGAATAATCGGCATCAACCAGCGCGACCTTCATACCTTTGATATCGACAGGGAGAACGCCGCACGGGTCATCGCCGCGCTTCCGACGTCGATCGTGACGGTGTGCGAGTCCGGGCTCAGTTCACCCGATGACGTAGCGAGGGCCGCCGCCGCGGGTTTCGACGCCGTGCTGGTGGGCGAGTCGTTCGTGACCGCGGAGAATGTCGTCGACACCGTGCGTCGTTTCTCCTCGCTGCCGCTGGTGTCGCGTGAGTAGTCTCGACGCGTCCTTCTTCGTCAAGATCTGCGGGGTCACGACACTGGGCGACGCGAACGCGGCCATCGACGCCGGTGCCAACGCCATCGGATTGATCCTCGCGGCGTCGCCGCGCCAGCTGTCGCTCGATCGCGCCCTCGCCATCGCTGCGGCGACCAACGGTCGAACGGTGCGTACGCTGGTATTTCGCGACAATGACGACGGATTCATCACCGACGCCGTCGACTTGATCGCTCCCGACGCGGTGCAGGTCCACGGGCCGGCTAGCGATGAGCTTGTGGCCTATTTGCGAGCGAGCCAGATTGTGGTCATCAAAGCGCTGCCCATCGCGAGCGACGAGTTCTATGACTTCGATGCCACGCGCGTCGACGCCGTGCTGGTGGATGGGGCGTCACCGGGGAGTGGCGAGATCCACTCCTGGGACGGCCTCGGCGAACGCGTCTTTTCCGTACCGGTGATCGCGGCCGGCGGACTGAACGACACCAACGTCGCCAACGTCATCGGTCGCACGAGCGTCTGGGGCGTTGACTGCGCCAGCGGAGTTGAGTCAACACCCGGTGTCAAGGACCGCGCACGACTCAATCGATTCGTCCACAACGCTCGCGAGGCATTTCAAGAACGCGTGAACCCGTGACGAACGCCCAGCCCTACATGGGCGACCCGGATGAGCGTGGTCGCTTCGGCGATTTCGGCGGCCGCTTCGTTCCCGAAGCGCTGATGCCGGCCTGTCTCGAACTTGAGACGGCCTTCATCGACGCGTGGCGCGACGAGGACTTCGTCAACGAGTACCGAACCGTGCTCCACGAGTTCGCCGGGCGTCCTACGCCGGTCACACCACTCGTACGGCTGGGCGAGTACCTCGGTCTTCGCGTGTTCGCGAAACGGGAGGACCTGGCACACACGGGGTCGCACAAGATCAACAACGTCATCGGACAGACGCTCTTGACCAAACGGATGGGCAAGCGCCGCGTCATTGCCGAGACGGGCGCCGGACAACACGGTGTCGCGACGGCGACGGCGGCCGCGCGACTCGGACTCGACTGCACCGTCTTCATGGGCGAGGTTGACACCGAGCGCCAGATTCTGAACGTCTTTCGCATGGAGTTGCTCGGGTCGCGGGTCGTGCCCGTGACCTCGGGCAGTCGCACGTTGAAGGACGCTGTCAACGAAGCCATGCGCGAGTGGGTGACGTGCGTCGCCGACACGCACTACTGCATCGGCTCGGTGATGGGACCGCACCCTTTCCCCTGGATGGTCCGAGAGTTTCAGAGCATCATCGGACAAGAGGCCGCGGGGCAATTGCAACAGTTGGGTGTGGCAACGCCGGACGTCGTGATCGCGTGCGTGGGCGGCGGCTCGAACGCCGCCGGTATCTTCGCAGGATTTGCCAACACCACGTCGCGCCTGGTCGGGATCGAAGCGGCCGGAGGGTCGGCGGTCGGCATCGGTTCACCGGGGGTCCTGCACGGCATGCGCTCACTGCTGATGCAAGACGAGTACGGCCAGATCGAGGAGGCGCACTCCATCTCGGCCGGACTCGACTACCCAGGGATCGGGCCCGAACACGCACATCTCGCGTCGATCGGTCGAGCGGAGTACTACGCCATCGGTGACGACGACGTCATCGACGCGTTGCGATTGTTGAGCGAGAAGGAAGGGATCATCCCCGCGCTCGAAACCGCGCACGCCATCGCCTGGCTGTCGCGCGCAGCGGGCCGCGCCGTTCCGAAGGGATCGACGGTCCTACTCAACCTCTCGGGTCGAGGCGACAAGGACGTCGCCCAAGTGCAGGCGATTCTGCGGGGCGAGTCGTGAAGTCACTCGAAGCCGATTTGCGCGCCGTTCGCGGGAGCGGTCGAAAGTTGCTGGTGCCCTACTTCATGGGCGGTCTGAGTCCTGACTGGACGGCGCACGTCGAAGCAGCGGTCTTGGCGGGAGCCGACGCCGTCGAGATCGGCATACCGTTCTCCGATCCCATGATGGACGGTCCGGTCATTCAAGCGGCCGCGTTGCGCGCACTCGAACGCGGCACTACGTTGGAATCGATCTGTGACGACCTGAGTCGACTGAAAACCACGGTGCCACTCATCGCCATGACGTATTACAACATCGTGCTGCACTACGGACTGGAGCGCTGTGCGGGCAAGCTCGCCGCGAGTGGCGTGAGCGGCGCAATCGTCCCGGATCTCGCGCTCGAAGAACTCGAGCCGTGGGCGACAGCGTGCGATGGAGCCGACGTCGCCACGGTGTTGCTCGTTGCGCCGTCGACACCGAACGAGCGTGTTACGCGCTTGGCGCGTGCCACGCAGGGATTCGCGTACGCGTCGGCGCGGATGGCGGTCACGGGTATGTCCGAGGGTGTCGGTGACGGCGAACGCGTTGTCGCATCCATTCGTCGAGCGAGTGACGTCCCGGCGCTCATCGGGATCGGCATCGCCACCGGAGATCAGGCGCGAACCGCCGCGAAAGTGAGTGACGGCGTCATCGTCGGTTCGGCGTTGGTCCAAGTGATCCTCGACGGTGGCGGCGCTGCTGAGATAGAGGCCTTCATCAGGGACTTCCGACGCGCCATCGACGACTGACGAGTGAACTATATGACGCGTATAGGTTCGGGACCTTCAGTGGTCAGCCGTACTCGCCAGTAATTAAAAGGATTTTCTCAGGCAGCACTGTTCGTCGGAGCGGCGCTTCACGAATTTCTCCATTCCATCCCTCACGCCCTTAGTTAAGTGATGTTTAATCTCTTTAGCCGTCATCCCGGCGGTGGAATTAATCCTATGTAGGGGGCATTTACATGGAACACAGAGTTGCGGACCCCGGTCCGCTTGGACTCGCCGGTTTCGCTATGACCACGTTTTTGCTGAGCCTCTTCAACGTCGGACTGTTCAAGTTCGGTGCTACAGGTTCGGCCGCCATTAGTGGTGCCATATCATTGGCATTCATCTACGGTGGCGTCGCCCAGTTCGCGGCGGGCATGTGGGAGTTCGTGCGAAAGAATACGTTCGGCGCGGTCGCGTTTACTTCATATGGGGCGTTCTGGATTGGTGTGTACTTCTTCATCAACTTCCAGGGCGGACTCGCCGTTAAGGGAGCCCTGGGCCTGTACCTCTTGCCCTGGATCCTCTTCACGGCGTACATGACGATTGCGGCCCTGAAGACGAACGTTGCGGTCCTGTTCGTGTTCATCGCGCTGACGTTGGCGTTCCTCTTCCTGACCATTGGCGCATGGGGCGGTGGCCACACCGACATGACCAAGATCGGTGGATGGCTCGGCATCATCACGGCGCTGCTCGCGTGGTACGCGTCCGCCGCTGGGGTGATAAATGAAACCCACGGGAAGGTTGTGCTACCGGTCGGTCCTTTGAGCTAACCTCATTGTCACTGGTGGCTTGCCACCGGACCCAACCGCCAACAGCGCCCCTGCCACCAGGCTCGGGCGCTGTTGGCATACTGGGCCGACAGCGCACTACTCTCGGATTCACTCGCATTCGCGACACTGTTAAACACTCGTTCGGCGTATTCCGTAAAACCTCACAGCAAGGGAAGAACATGACTGAAGCAAAACTTGAAGCGTGGCTCGAAGAGACGCGAAGTTTCGCACCGACCGCGGAGTTCGCCAAGCAGGCCAACGCCCAGCCCTCCGTTTACGCTGACGCGGCGGCAGATCCCGTCGCGTGGTGGCGTACCCAGGCCGATCGCCTCGCATGGACCACGCCCCCCACCAAGAACCTCGAATGGGACCTACCCTTCGCGAAGTGGTTCAGTGACGGCACCCTGAACGCCTCCTACACGTGTGTCGACCGTCACGTCGAGGCGGGCAACGGCGACAAGGTGGCCTACCACTGGGTCGCGGACGCCGAGGGTGAGGGTCGCACGATCACTTACGGCCAACTCCAGAAGTACGTCGCGCAGGCGGCGAACGCGCTCACCGAACTGGGCGTGAAAGAGGGCGACCGCGTCGCCATGTACATGCCGATGATCCCCGAGGCCGTGATCACCATGCTGGCGATCGTGCGCCTCGGCGCCATTCACTCGGTCGTCTTCGCCGGCTTTTCCGCCGAGGCGCTCTCGAGTCGCATCCTCGACTCGGACTGTCAGTTCGTGGTCACGGCCGACGGCGCCTTCCGCCGCGGGGCCCCCAGCCCGCTCAAGCCCGCCGTCGATGAGGCGTTGGAGTCGTGTCCGAACGTCAAGGCCGTGCTCGTCGTACGACGAACCGGTGGCGAGGTGAACTGGACGGAGGGGCGTGACCACTGGTGGCACGACGTCGTCGAGCGTCAGAGCGACCAGCACACGTACCAGTCGTTCCCGTCCGAGCACACCATGTTCATCATGTACACCTCGGGGACGACGGCGAAGCCCAAGGGCATCTACCACACGACGGGCGGCTACCTCACGCACGTGTCGGCGACCCACCGTTTGATCTTCGACGTGAAGCCCGAGACGGACATCTGCTGGACGGCCGCGGACATCGGCTGGATCACCGGACACAGCTACATCGTGTACGGGCCGCTCATCAACGGTGTCACCCAGGTCATGTACGAAGGGCTGCCGGACTCGGGCGGTAAGGACCGGTGGTGGAAGATCATCGCCGAGAAGAAGGTCACGATCCTTTACACCGCGCCGACGACGATTCGTACCCTCATGAAGTGGGGCCACGAGTGGCCACAGGGTCACGACCTCTCGAGCCTCCGACTGCTCGGTACGGTCGGTGAGCCCATCAACCCCGAGGCGTGGATGTGGTACCGCAAGTACGTGGGCAGCGACCGGACGCCGATCGTCGACACGTGGTGGCAGACCGAGACCGGCGGCATCATGATCACGCCGTTGCCGGGCATCACCGCTCCGAAGCCCGGTGCCGCCATGACGCCCTTCCCCGGCATCAGCGCCGACATCGTCGACAACGACGGTAACTCCGTCGGCAAGGGCGAGGGCGGCTACTTGGTCATCACGGCGCCCTGGCCCGGCATGACCCGCGGTATCTACGGCGACCCCGAGCGCTTCAAGGCGACCTATTGGAGTCGTTTCCCCGGCAAGTACTTCGCGGGCGACGGGGCGAAGTTCGACAACGACGGCGACTTCTGGTTGCTCGGGCGAATCGATGACGTCATGAACATCTCCGGTCACCGACTTTCGACGACCGAAGTCGAACACGCGCTGGTGGGTCATCCGTCGGTCGCGGAAGCGGCGGTCGTCGGTGCATCGGACGAGACGACGGGACAGGCGATCGTGGCCTTCGTCACGTTGAAGATGTCGGCCGACGACGCGTCCCAGGACCAGACGATCATCGTCGAAGAGCTCCGAAACCACGTCGCCAAGGTCATCGGCCCGATAGCCAAGCCCCGTCAGATCATCCTCACGCCGGAACTGCCGAAAACGCGGTCGGGCAAGATCATGCGGCGATTGTTGCGCGACGTGGCGGAGAACCGATCCCTGGGTGACGTGACTACGTTGACGGACCCGACGGTCGTCAACATGATCGCTGGTCTCATGGATTCGCACGCCGACTCCGAGGACTGAACGACCTCTACGTCATTGACCGCTGCGTGGTCACCGGAGTCGTACTGACATTGGTGCTCACGACGCCCCGTGCCGTCATCAAATACCTCCTCGTCGAAGAAAGAATTGCGCGAGGCGCGACAGGTACTTCATGAGAGGTCGCGTCGACGCGAGAGAAGTTTCTCGGCGGCAACACCCACGACGGAGGAGACGTAATGAGTGACGAAAGCACCACCGCATCTGCGGAGCACACCCACGGCCACCAGGGAGAACACCGCTCAGGACGGCGGCCGCGCCTGATGGGCTGGATCTTGACGATGGTCACGGCGCTGGTCGTCGTCGCGGTCGGCTTCATCGGGGTGGTCCTGGGACATTCCAAGGAGGGAGCCACGTCAACGATCACCGTGACCGGTTCGGGCACGGTGCACGGCACGCCGGACACGATCAACTTTCAGATCGGCGTCTCGACGGTGGACCCGACCGCGACGGCCGCCCTCGCGCAGAACAACGTTCGAATGAGGGCTTTGCAAAGGGCGCTCGAGCGCAATGGCGTCACGAAGAAGGACATGCAGACGACCGGTCTCAACATCTACGACAACACGAACAATCAGGGCGTCGTGACCGGCTTCACGGTTCAAGACACGTTGAACGTCACCATGCGCAACGTGAAGCGCGCCGGCGACGCGATCGACGCGGCCGCGATGGCCGCCGGCAACGGCATCCAATTGGACGGCGTGTCCTTCACGATCACCAATGACTCGTCTCTGCTCCGGGCCGCGCGCATTCGGGCGATCGACAACGCCCGTCTCGCCGCGGGGCAGCTCGCCAAGGCCGGCGACGCCCACGTCACGGGCATCGTGAAGATCACCGACAACGAGAATCAGAGCTCGAGTGTGGTCTACCCGGTCGCCTTCAACGCCGCCGCCCTGCACTCGGGCGTCCCAATCCAGACCGGTAGCCAGCCCATCAACGTCCAGGTGACGGTGGTCTACTCTCTGGCCGGCTGATCACCGCGGGCCGTCCAGGTCGGCCTCGGTGACGACCTAGGAGTCGAAGCCGAGGCCGAGGAGATCGATCAGTTTCAACCAGAGATTCCGTCGACCTTCATGTTCATCGGCGTACTTGATCGCCGACTGCGTGATGCGGATGAAGATCCACTTGAACGGCTCCGGGGGGAAGGGCATCGGACGTTTACGGACCATCGTCAAGCGGGTGCGGTCCGATTCGATGCCGTCGAGCAGGTCGAGCATGGTGGCGGCGCCGAATCTCGTCGAAGCGACGCCGAGACCGGTGTAGCCCAGGACGTAGGCGACCTTGTTCTCGTGCGACGTTCCCCAGAACGGCGAGAACCTCGTGCACGTGTCGATCGCCCCACCCCAGGCGTGCGTGAACTTGACGCCCGCCAGCTGCGGGAACGTCTTCAAGAAGTGTCCGGCCAGTGTCGCGTAGGTCTCGGAGTTGAACTCGTACTCTCGACGCACCTTGCCGCGAAAGTTGTAGATCGTGTCGTAGCCGCCCCAGAGGATGCTGTTGTCACTCGTGAGTCGGTAGTAGTGGAACTGGTTACCGGAGTCCGCGATGCCCTCGCGGCCCGACCAACCGATGCTCGCCAACTGTTCCTCGGATAGTGGTTCGGTCACCATCACGAAGTCGTAGACCGGCACGACGTATTTGCGCGTCTTCTTCAGGAGCGACGGGAACACGTTCGTGCCGAGTGCCACCCGGGCGGCCGTGACGGCACCGTAGGGCGTGTGGACTCGCACGGCGTCGTGGAGATCCTCCAGCCACTCGACTTTGGAGTTCTCGAAGATCTTCACGCCGAGCGCGATGCACACGCGCTCGAGACCCCACACGAGCCGGGCCGGATCCACGAGGGCCGTCCCGTCGTGATCGAAGAGGGCGCCCACGTACGACGGTGAGTGCACACGCGCCTGGACCTCTTCTTGACTCAGCACCTCGACGGTGTCGCCCATCGCGTTTCGACGCTCGGCCTGCTCGGCCATGCCCTGGAACTGCCACGGCGCGACGGCGACCTGCAGCTCGCCAGTGCGTTCGAAGTCACACTCGATGTTGTAGCGCGCGATCGTCGCCTCGATCTCGTCGAGGTTCTCGCGTCCGAGGCGTTGGATCAGCTCGATCTCATCGGGGAAACGTCGCACCCCGTTCAAATAGCCGTGGGTGAGTGACGCGGAACAGAAACCCCCGTTGCGGCCCGAGGCGCCTGCACCGGTCTCGTACTGTTCGACCACGACGACCTCTCGATCGGGGTCTCGCTCCTTGGCGAGCAGTGCGGTCCATAGTCCCGTGTAGCCGGCGCCGACGACACACAGGTCGGCCCCGATGTCACCGATGAGCGCGGAGTGGGGGGCGGGTTCCATCGGGTCCGAATCGAGCCACCACAGTTCGGGTTGGACGTCGGCGAGGTGGCGTAAGACGAAGGGGTCCTTCTTGTCCATACTGTGTCCGACCAACGGCCGGAATCACCCTCTCTCAGCACTTCCACTTCGACTGCGCCCCGAGTGACGAAGTCAACTGCCAGCCGCCTCGACCGGCCTCAACAGGTCAATTCTACCGGATGGTCCCGTTTGTTTGGAGGAGTCCGGAAGCCACACCAAATCGGTGTCGTGTTCCCAGCTTGCAATCAGCGAGCGCGAGCGGACGATTCAGACAAGCCGCGATGGACTCACTTCTTGGTCACCAACGCTTCGAAGTTCTCGTACAACGAAGGCTCATTCTCTTGTTCCCGGGCGGCGAGTGCGTGGGCACTGACCCGGGCCCACAGACCGTCAAACCAGTACACGTCACGCATCAGACCCACGTCGAGGACGTTGTTCTTGACCATCGCACCGACCGCTTCACCGAAGCAGAGGATCTTTCGAACGTTGGGGTCGTCGATCGATGTGCTCTCGGTGTCGAAGGAATCTTGGAACACCGCGCTCATGGCGTCGTCGAGTCCCATTTCCGCGTCCAGGCGAAGCAACTGAACGAGCAGTTGAGCGTCTTCATATGTTGCGGTCATATCTCTCTCGTTTCTCCTTAACAGCACCCGGCAATACAGACTTCATTAGTCGTCGAATCTCGTGGTCGGATTCGACACGTTCTTTCCATTCATCTCATGCGGCACGCGTCGAAATCAGTGACTTTGTCGCGATCGCAGTTCGCCTCGCGGGCGTTGATCAGGGCGTACGCCCCAGCACATTTGGCTGAGGTCACCCTCGTCTCGTGACGTCGCTCCCACGTCAAAAATCCGCTGATCGATGTGACGTGCTTCGGACCACTAGGTTTCTCGAATGCTGATCGGATCGAACCTGCCCCACCTCGACGGCTATCCCTTTGAGGTTCGCTACAGCGAGGGATCTCTGGAACGCGCACGCGTCGCCGCCGACGTGGCCGCAGCGGCCTACATCTTCTTCGGTCAACTGTTCTCTGGGTTCAGCCCGGATATCGCCGTCATCGTCGTCGACGAGGCCAATTGGCCGGGCCGACAACCCTATGGACTGCCGTACTTCAACGACGACGTGGACCAAATCCGTCCCGGCATCGTGGTGATGCCCGCCGGACGCGGAGATTTCTGGGATGCCCTCGGACAAGATCTTGTGGACGCGTCGCGGCGAGGACACGAGAAACTACTGGCGGCGTATCCCGACGGCGCAGGCGGTCTCGATCTGCAGCCCTTCTTCGACCTCGTCACGATCCACGAGCTCGGCCACGCCTTTGAAACGCTCGGAGATCTATGCCTACCCACCTTCTGGTTGAGCGAGATCTTCGCGAACCTGGCACTCCACACGTTCATCGCCACTCAGCGTCCGGCAAGTCTTCCTACACTCGAAGTCCTCTCGATCGTTGGTGTGCAGAGTCCACGACTGGACGCGCGGATGCGAACCGGGGGCTACAGCTCGCTCGAGGACCTCGAACTCCACTACACGGGCGGCAATGACCCAATGGACGTGCGGAATTATGTCTGGTACCAGTATCGGTGGCAGCGCATTGCCGCAGCCGTGTTTGATGTCGACGGCGAAGAAGGGCTTGTCCGGTTGTGGGACCATTTTCGTGCGCAAAACACTCCGACGACTCTGAACTGACAACATCGGCGTTGGCGGAAATTCTGCGAACGCAGGTGAGCCAGACTCTCGGTCGCGCGGTCCACGATTGGCGCTGAGCGTCATTCTCGTGCTTTGAGTCACGGAACGGTTACATCCGATGACCGGCGGCTGATCAACACGTCGAACGATGGAATGCCTGGTTGGTCGGGCTGGGGAGATTCGAACTCCCGATCTCTCGGCCCCCAGCCGAGCGCTCTAGACCAAACTAAGCCACAGCCCGTGAACGAACAATCGTAGTCGCTAGGTTTTCTTCAACCAGTTGGCGTGTGCGCACCATGAGCTTGGTCGGGATGCGTGAGCCACGCTCGCGCTTCGCAGAGATAGGCGATTGACTCGCCGGTGGCCTTCGCTCGAAGCGCGTCAAGTATGCGTTCATCCAGCGCCTGAATCAGTTCGTCGGTTGCCACTGATGCTTCCTTTTCTCAACCGCCCGCGACGGCGGTCACTATCTCGATGACGTTGCCATCGGCGATCAAGACATGTTCCCACTCCGAGCGGCGCACGACGTCTCCGTCGATCGCCACTGCCACACCTCGTGGCTCGATATCGAGTCGGCGTACCAATTCGGCGACCGACTGCGCCACATACGGCAGACTTTCGCCGTTCACCCGAATCACGTGAGACTCTCCGCGAATCGAAGGGCGTCAGCTGCCGCGATCGGCGCCAGGGTCACGCCGTGGCGAAAGTGTCCGGACGACCACGCCCAACGTCCGCCGTCGAGGGTCTCAAAGAACGGTCGCAGGTCACCGCTCACGGGCCGATTCCCTTCCCGAGTCTCGATCACGACCGCGCTCTCCAGTGCCGGCACGATGTCGAGGGCGTCGCGCAAGAGACGATGGAGTTCGCCCACCTGCGCGCCCGCTTCGCGTCGTTCCTCGGACGATGAGCCCAGGACGTTATAGCCGCCCGGACGACTCACCATATAGAACGTGCTGCCTCTCACGAAGGAGCGAATCATCGGTTGTTCGCTGCGGTCGATACCGCGTACTCGTACGGTGATCCCGTGAATCGGTCGCACGACGTGTTGCGAGGACGAGACACCCGGGGGCAGTCCGAGAGCCCCGGTCGCGATGATGCCGAGGTCACCGGAAAACGAATCAGATGCCGTGAAGGCTCCCACGTGAACACCATCGCCGCAGACCCGAACGACCTCCTCCTCCACGGTCGTTACTCCCAGCTGTCGATTGGCTTCGCTCACGTAGGACACGACTTGATCGGGGTCGAGCCACGCGTCCCCAGCGATGAGCAGGCCCTCGACGATTCGCGCACTTACGCCCTCGAAGGGCGCCGGGGCGTCGTCGCGGAGTACGCGTCGTGGTACGACGCCGAGTCCCGACGCGACCTGCGCGTACTGATCGAACAGTCGGCGATCGCTCGCGTCCCAACCGACTAGCAACGTCCCGTGTTCGACGATCGTTAGTTCTCTTCCAATGACGTCGCGAAGATCGTTCGAGAAGCCTCGCCACGCGTTGAGCGCTCCGCTCTGCAGTTCGTAGTTTGACTCCTCACCAGGACCGATCTCGGCAATCGGCGCGATCATGCCCGCCGCCGCCCACGTCGCACCGCGACCACTCGAGGGATCTATCACGGTCACGTTCCAACCGTGTCGTGCCAACTGGAAGGCGCTCGTGAGTCCTATAACGCCGCCGCCCACGACGAGTGCTCGTTGGGCTGACTTCACGTGAACAGCGTAGGTCGAAGGTGGAGGATCGCCTTCGGTATGATTGTGGTGGGTCAGCGTTGCCCCGCAAGGAAACGCTATGACAAAGACTCTTTACGACCCCTCCTTCGAACACGACGCCTGCGGTGTGGGAATGGTCGCGGATTTGCGCGACACGCCGACGCACGCGACGATTCTCGACGCCCTCACCATCTTGGAGAACCTCGAACATCGTGGCGCGACGGGTTCGGACGTCGACTCCGGCGACGGCGCGGGCATGCTCGTACAGATGCCCGACGGATTCGTGCGCGCCGTCTTCGGCGACGCCGTGCCGGCCGCGGGGGAGTACGGCGTCGCGCAGTGGATGATTCCGCGCGACGCGAACGACGAGGCACTTCGACGCATGATCGATGAGGTTCTCGTTCGCGTGGGTCTCGTATCGGTTGGATGGCGGCCCGTGCCGGTCCACTCCGAGGTCCTTGGCCCGACGTCGCGCGCGTCGGAGCCTCGCTTCGTACAGCAACTCCTGGTGCGCAGTCGTTCCAACCCGGCGCCCGATCTCGAGCGGGCGCTGTACTGCGCGCGAAAGGTGATTGAACATTCGGCCGACGTCTACGCGTCGTCGTGTTCGTCCAACGTCCTTATCTACAAGGGGATGTTGACGGCACCGCAACTCCGCCAATACTTCGGCGATTTCGGGGACGAACGAATGAGGTCGGCGATCGCCGTCGTGCACAGTCGATTCTCTACGAACGTGCTTCCGCGCTGGGACCTGGCGCAGCCCTTTCGCTACATCTCACACAACGGTGAGATCAATACCGTTCGGGGCAACCGCAACTGGATGACCGCACGCGAGACGTCGCTCCACAGCGACATGTTGCCCCTGCCGATCGCCGAATTGACGCCGCTGGTGACCGCGGGGATGAGCGACTCGGCGAGTTTCGATGAGGTGGTCGAACTGCTGGTCCACGCCGGCCGATCGTTGCCGCACGCGGTGCTCATGATGATCCCCGAAGCCTGGGAGCGTTCCACGTTCATGACCGAGTCACGTCGGGACTTCTATCGCTATCACGCCGGCCTGATGGAACCGTGGGACGGACCGGCCTCGGTCACCTTCTGTGACGGCAAGATCGTGGGCGCGGTGCTGGATCGGAACGGACTGCGTCCCGCTCGCTACTGGGTCACGAAGGACCGTCGGGTCATCTTCGCCAGCGAGGTCGGCGTCTTGCCGGTGGCACCGTCGAACATCGAGCGCAAGGGCCGACTACAACCGGGTCGGATCTTTCTCGTCGACGTGGCGCAGGGACGGATCATCGAGGACGACGAACTCAAGAATGAACTCGCGATGCGCGCGCCGTACGGTGCGTGGCTCACCGAGCAGCAGCGATCGTTGGACGAGTTCGACGCTCCCACGATGTTGACGCCCAGCCACGCGACGGTCGTGCGCCAACAGAAGAACTTCGGTTACAGCGAAGAGGACCTGCGGTTGATCGTTCGCCACATGGCCCAGGTGAGCGAAGAACCCATCGGCTCGATGGGCTCGGATACGACCGTGCCCACCCTGTCGAAACTGGAGCGACCGCTCTTCGACTACTTCACGCAACTCTTCGCGCAGGTCACGAATCCGCCCCTAGACGCAATTCGCGAGGAACTGGTCACCTCGACACGCGTCACGATCGGTGGTGAGGACAACTTGCTCACCGAAAGCGCGAACCACTGCCACCAGATCGTCTTGCCGTCGCCGATATTGAGTATCGACGAGCTCGCCAAGATTCGCTACGTCGAGGAGTTCGAGGGTATGCGGGGCTTCACGGCCGCCGTGATTGACGGACTTTTCGATTCGCACGGAAGTGGCACGGGAGCCGATCGCCTCGCGTCGGCGATCGACCGACTGTGCGACGTGGTCGTCGATGAAGTCCGTGGAGGCACAAACATCGTCATCCTCTCGGACCGCAACACGACGTCCGCACTCGCCGCGATCCCGAGTCTGCTGCTGACGTCGGCCGTGCACCATCGCCTGGTCGACGAACACTTGCGCACGAGTGCGGCCCTGATCATGGAGTCGGGCGACGTTCGAGAGGTCCATCACGTGGCGCTCCTGCTGGGCTTCGGGGCATCCGCGGTCTGCCCGTACCTCGCCTATGAGTCCATTGACGCGTTGGTCGACGCCGGAGAGCTCACTGGCCTCAGTGCCTTCGAGGCGCGCTATCAGTTCGGCAAGGCGCTGAATAAGGGTGTCGTGAAGACCATGTCGAAAATGGGTGTGAGCACCGTGGCGAGCTATGTCGGTTCGCAACTCTTCGAGGCGGTCGGCATCTCCGAAACGGTCCTGGCGCGCTACTTTCCGGGCTTCACGTCGCGTCTGGGCGGCATCACGCTCGAACAGGTCGCCGCGACCGTCCTGACCTGGCACGCCAGTGCGTACGCACCGCCGAGCGGGGAACGCGTTGAACTGCGCAACAACGGCGAGTACCAGTGGCGTCGTGACGGCGAGGTCCATCTCTTCAATCCCCGTACGGTCCAGAAGCTCCAGCACGCGACCCGCGCGAAACGATTCGACATCTTCAAGGAGTACACCGCGCTCGTGGACGACCAATCGAATGCGCTGGTGACCCTGCGCGGACTGATGAGCCTCGTGCCGAGCGCTGCGCCGTTGCCCCTCGAAGAGGTTGAGAGCACGGCGTCCATCATTAGACGCTTCAGTACCGGCGCCATGTCCTACGGCTCGATCTCCGAAGAGGCGCACAGCACGCTCGCGATCGCGATGAACCGACTCGGCGCGAAGTCCAATACCGGCGAGGGCGGTGAGGACGACGCGCGATTTGACACGTCCGACCCACGATGGAATCGACGTTCGGCCATCAAACAGGTGGCGTCCGGTCGTTTCGGGGTGACCAGTCGCTACCTCGTCAACGCCGACGACCTACAGATCAAGATGGCCCAGGGCGCGAAGCCCGGGGAGGGAGGGCAGCTTCCCGGCACCAAGGTCTATCCCTGGATCGCCAAGACTCGACACTCGACGCCGGGCGTCGGACTGATCTCCCCGCCACCGCACCACGACATCTACTCCATCGAAGATCTCGCCCAACTGATCTACGACCTGAAGAACGCGAACGACCTGGCCCGAATTCACGTGAAACTCGTGAGCGAGCAAGGGGTCGGCACGATCGCGGCCGGCGTCGCCAAGGCGCACGCCGACGTGATACTCATCTCCGGTCACGACGGCGGCACCGGTGCCGCACCGCTCACGTCGCTCAAGCACGCGGGCACGCCCTGGGAGCTCGGTCTGGCCGAGACGCATCAGACGCTGGCCGCCAATGGTCTGCGCAGTCGCGTCGTCCTGCAAGTCGACGGGCAGTTGAAGACCGGGCGCGACGTGATCATCGCCGCGCTCTTGGGTGCCGAAGAGTTCGGGTTCGCCACCGCGCCGCTCGTCGTCTCGGGTTGCGTCATGATGCGCGTCTGTCACCTCGACACGTGTCCGGTCGGCATTGCGACGCAGAACCCGCTTTTACGCGAACGATTCACGGGCCAACCCGAGTTCGTGGAGAACTTCTTCGAGTTCATCGCGCAAGAGGTTCGCGAGTACCTCGCGTTGTTGGGTGCCCGGACGCTCGAGGAGGTGATCGGTGACGCGACGAAACTGACTGCGGAGAGGACCAACGACGCGACCAGTGACCTCGATCTCTCCGCGCTGCTCGTGACTGTCGCGCCTGATCAACGCCATCAGAGTGTCAAACAAGAACACGGCCTCGACGGCGCGCTCGACTGGTCATTCCTGCATGAAGCCGTGAGCGCGGCTCAGCGGTGCGTGCCGTTCGCGTTCTCCGCGCCGATTCGAAACGTGCACCGGGCCGTGGGCACGTTGACCGGCAGCGCGATTACACGTGCACTGGGCGAGCGGGATCTGCCCGAGGACCTCATTGAACTGCACTTCGAGGGTTCATCGGGCCAAAGCCTCGGTGCCTTCATACCGCGCGGCATGACGCTACGTCTCACGGGCGACGCCAACGATTACGCCGGCAAGGGTCTATCCGGCGGGCGTGTCGTGATTCGTCCCTCCCTCGACGCCACGTTCGCCAGCGAGGAGAACATCATCGCCGGAAACGTCATCGGCTACGGGGCAACGAGCGGTGAGATCTTCGTGAGCGGCGTGGTCGGCGAACGCTGCGGCGTGCGCAACTCGGGCGCGACGATTGTCGTGGAGGGAACAGGCGACCACGCGTGCGAGTACATGACCGGTGGCGTCGTCGTCATCCTCGGCGCCGTGGGGCGCAATCTCGCGGCCGGCATGTCCGGCGGCACACTGTATTACTACGACCCCGACCAACGTGTGTACGACCACCTGAGCGCCGGCGTGTACGAGATCGATCCCCTCGAGTATGACGACGACGAGCTGCTGCAAAGTCTGCTGGCTCGCTTCGTCGACGAGACCGCGTCTCGGCGCGCTCGGTCGATCCTGGATGAGTGGCGAAGCCAGCGCATGCACTTCGTGCGCATCGAGACCTCGGAGTATCAGCGCATTCGTGACGAGTTGCGCAATGGGTAAGCCGACCGGATTCCTGGAGTTCCCCCGCCAGGGCCCGGCCCATCGACCCGTGCCGATTCGTCTTCGTGACTGGCGCGAGGTGTACGAAGCACAGAGCGACGTCGAGGTCGCGGTTCAGGGCGCTCGCTGCATGGACTGCGGCATACCGTTCTGCATGCAGGGCTGTCCGCTCGGCAACCGCATCCCGACGTTCAATGATCACGTGTACCGATTGAACTGGGTCGAGGCGGCCGACCAACTCTTCGACACGAACAACTTTCCGGAGTTCACCGGTCGTCTCTGTCCCGCGCCGTGTGAGTCGGCGTGCGTGCTGGGTATCTCGGACAGTCCCGTGACGATCGAACGCATCGAGTACGAGGTCGCCGAGCACGCCTTCGCCAATGGTTTCGAGGTCGCGCATTCGACGACGTCACCTACGGGTCAGCGCGTCGTCGTCGTCGGCTCCGGTCCGGCCGGTCTCGCGGCGGCGGCCCAGCTCGTGAGTGTCGGGCACGAGGTACACGTCTATGAGCGCAACGACGCGATCGGGGGGTTGTTGCGCTACGGCATTCCCGAGTTCAAGTTAGAGAAAGCCGTACTCGACCGACGACTTGACGTCATGGCGTCCTCCGGCGTCACGTTTCATGCCGACGTGTGTGTCGGTGACGGGGCGCATCCCTTAGGGGACCTGCAACACGATTTCGACGCCGTGATCCTGTGCCTGGGCTCGACGAGGCCACGGCTCATCGAGGTACCCGGCGCGGACCTTCCGGGCGTGTACCCCGCGATGACGTACCTGGAGGCCGCGAACAGGGCGGTGCGCGACGGAGAACCGACCGCCATCGACGCCCGAGGCAAGGACGTCATCATCCTCGGCGGTGGCGACACCGGGGCCGACTGCCTCGGCACGGTTCATCGACAGGGGGCGCGCTCGGTGGTGCAGATTGAGATCCTCGATCGACCACCGGATGAGCGACCGGACGACCAGCCGTGGCCGAGCATGGCGAGGATCTTCAAATCCTCCCCGGCCCACGACGAAGGCGGTGACCGGCGCTTTTCCACCGAGACCCTCGAGTTCGTCGGTGCCGACCAGTTGGAAGGCATCGTCGTACGCGAGAGCGGGACCGATGAGACGGTCGCGGTGGCCGCGCAACTCGTACTGATCGCCGCCGGCTTCGTCGGGCCGGAGTTGGCGCAGCTCGGACTCGGCGAAGGGCGTCACGTGACGTCGCGCACCACCTTGTTGGTGGATCGCACGTGGCGGGTCGCATCGATTGACGGTGACGCGCCGGTCTTCGCGTGCGGGGACGCCGTGCGCGGTCAGAGCCTGATCGTGTGGGCCATCGCCGAAGGTCGCAGTGCCGCGGCGGCGGTCGACTCCTATCTGCGAGGCAGCGTGAGCACGTTGCCTGCTCCCGTGGAGCCCTACGGTCTCTCCTGGTAGTTGGAGCCGTCCGGAGCAGAGAGTTTGTAGCATCGTCGCAACGGGACAAGAGGGGGATCAGTGCAAAGCACGATGCAGGACGCGCCACTACTTATCAGCGGCATAATCCGCCACGGGGCCTACGTCTACGCCGACAAGAAGGTGCTGACGGTCACCGCCGAGGGTGTGGAAGAGGCAACGTTCTTCCAAGTGTCCAAGCGCGCGGAACAGCTCGCCGCGGCGTTGACCAAGCTGGGTGTCGGGCAGGGCGATCGCGTCGCCACGTTCATGTGGAACAACCAGGCGCACATGGAGGTCTACGTCGCCGTCCCGTGCATGGGCGCGGTACTGCACACGCTGAACATCCGACTCTTCCCCGAACAGCTCGCCTTCATCATCAATCACGCCCAAGACTCGGTCATCATCGTCGACAGTTCCTTGATCCCCGCGCTCGCCAAGGTCCGCGACCAGATTCCCACCGTCAAGCACGTCATCGTCCATGGTCCCGATGACACGGGCCTCCTCGGGGAGACGATCGACTACGAGGGGTTCCTCAGCGCCGAAGCGTCGGGATTCGAGTGGCCGACGCTCGACGAACGATCGGCCGCGATCATGTGTTACACGTCGGGCACGACCGGCAATCCCAAGGGCGTCGTCTACTCCCATCGTTCGACCTGGCTCCACTCGATGGCGTCGACATCAGCGAACTCAGTGGGACTCAGTGAGCGCGACCGCTGTCTCTTGATCGTGCCGATGTTTCACGTCAACGCCTGGGGCGCCGCCTACACGGCCTTCTTCGCCGGCACCGAGATGATCATGCCCCAGATGTTCTTGCAAGGTGAACCGATCGTCAAGATGATCGAGGAGCTGCGGCCGACGATCGCCCTCGGCGTGCCGACGATCTGGAACGACGTGCTGCGCGTGACCGAGAACAGACCGGACGCCGACCTCTCGAGCCTTCGTGGCGTACTCGCCGGCGGTTCGGCGGTGCCGCGCGTGATGATCGAATCCTTCCGTGATCGGTTCGGCGTGGACATGATCCAGGGTTGGGGAATGACCGAAACGAGTCCTCTGGCGGCGGTCTCCATTCCGCCCTCGGGCACACCTGACGATATGCAGGTCGACTATCGCGTCAAGGCCGGGCGCGTCGTGGCCGGGGTGGAACTGCGGATCACCGCCGAAGACGGCACCGTCTTGCCGCGAGATGGCAAGACGGTGGGCGAATTCGAGATACGTGGACCGTGGATCACCGGTTCGTACTTCGGCGTCGATGACCCGGAGAAGTTCCACGACGATTGGTTGCGCACGGGCGACATCGGATCCATGGACGCCGAGGGCTTCTTGACGATCAGTGACCGTTCGAAGGACGTCATCAAGTCGGGCGGGGAGTGGATCAGCTCGGTCGAACTTGAAGGTTCGGTCATGGCCCACCCGGCGGTCTTCGAGGCGGCCGTGATCGCGGTGCCCGACGAGCGCTGGCAGGAGCGTCCCCTGTGTTGTGTGGTACTGCGACCCGACGCGACCGCCAGCGCGCAAGAGATTCGAGACTTTCTCGCCGAACGCGTCGCCAAGTGGTGGCTGCCCGAACGTTGGGCCTTCATCGACGCCGTTCCCAAGACCAGTGTCGGCAAGTTCGACAAGAAGGTACTTCGCGCGCAGTACGCCGACGGCGACCTACCCTACGTGACGCTCGACTAATGGAGTCCTTCGACACCCTCGCCGATGAAGTCGGGGCGCTCGAGGGTCGCGTGGCCGACGCCATCTTCGAGACCGTACGCGCACAACTGCGCGCCGACGGCGCCGACGAGGCCAAGGAACTGGAACGTCGTCTCGCCAAGGTGCGGCGAAGCCTGCAGAAGGCGGAGGCGTTGCTGCGCGGTGCCGTCGACGACTAAGCCCACGCGTTGAGCTCGTCGATCAACTGTCGAACCTTCACGTAGTTGCGACCATCGAACGCGAACGAGATCGTCGCGTCGTCTTCGATGACGTAACCCAGGCCCTGGGCGAAGCGCGGCACGGCGTGGGTGAGGGCCCGCAACTGATCATCGGTCGGTCGGCGGCGAACCCGGATGTACCCGCGGTCGCCTCGCACGTCGAAACGAACGAAGTTGGAAGTGAAACGAACGATCTCCTCCACCGCGTCATCGATCGACGTGCACAGACGCACCAGGCACATGTCGTCTGGGTCGATGTAATGTCCGGCGATCACCGCGTGGTCGACGAAAGCCATCCACTGGTGCCAATAGTCGCCGTCGGGCGTGTCGAGAAGAACCACTGGCGCCGGCGATGTCTTGCCACTGTGAAGCAACGTCAGCACTTCGAAGGTCTCGTCCATCGTCCCGAGACCGCCGGGGAACATCGCGAAGGCGTTCGACGGTCGCGTCATGGCGACCTTGCGGGTGAAGAAGTACTGCATCGCCACGAGCATCGTCTCGGCGTCGATGAACTCATTCGCAAACTGTTCGAACGGCAATTCGATGTTGACGCCGAGCGTGTGTTCGCGACCGGCACCTTTGGCCGACGCTTCCATAATCCCCGGACCGGCGCCCGAGATGATCATCCAACCGCGCTCGGCCATCGCGGCGCCGAGTTGTCGCGCCATCTCGAGAAGGGACGTGTCGATGTCGGCGCGCGCGGAGCCGTAGATCGTCACTTTCGGTACGTCGCGCCACCTTGAGAACAGCGCCGACGCCTCGATCAACTCGCTCAGGGCCTGGACCGCCACTCGCAGATCGCCGACGTCGCTGTCGACGACCGCTAGTTGCACGAAGCGCACCAGCAGCGTGCGAAGGGCGTCGACGTGGGCGTCGCTCAGCGAATGTTCGCGCTGTAACGCAGTAAGGAAACCTTTCACCGACTCATCCACGGTTACAACGTCTGATAGAGAGTGCTTCGCTGAATCAGTCGACGGCCGAGTGGCTCAACGAGCTCGCGCAGCGTCTCTTCGTTCATTTCCTGTCCGTGACTCGCACCGGCTGCGCGTGAGATGTTCTCGTCCATGAGCGTGCCACCAACGTCATTGGCTCCGGCGTCGAGAATCCGGCGCGAGCCCGCGACGCCCATCTTGACCCAACTGACCTGAATGTTGTCGATCAACGTGGCGTAGTGCAGCCGCGCGACCGAGTGCATGAGTACGGCTTCGCGGAAGGTCGGTCCACGTCGAGCGCGACCCTGCAAGAAGATCGGTGTCGCCATGTGCACGAAGGGCAAGGGGACGAACTCGGTGAAACCGCCCGTTTCAATCTGCAGCTCACGCGTGCGCAAGAGATGCGTCGCCCAGCTGTCGACGCCTTCGACGGCTCCGAACATGATCGTGATATTGGATCGCAGACCGACGCCGTGGGCGGTGCGGTGCACTTCGAGCCACTGGTCGGAGTTGATCTTGTCGGGACACAACACGGCGCGAACACTGTCGTCCAAGATCTCGGCCGCGGTGCCGGGCAAGGTCTTGAGACCCGCGTCCTTCAGCCGCGTCAGGTAGGTCGCGAGGTCCTGCTCCGAGCGGCGCGCGCCTTCGAACACTTCGAGCGCGCTGAAGGCGTGGATGTGGATTCGCGGAGAGCCGGCGCGAACGGCCGCGACGACGTCGATGTAGTAGTCGCCGTCGAACTTGGGGTGGATCCCGCCCTGAAGGCACACCTCCGTGGCACCACGTTCCTCCGCTTCGCGCACCCGCTCACTGATTTCGTCAAGCGTCAAGAGGTACGGGTCACCCCGCAGATTGAGCGAGAGCGGACCCTTGGAGAAGGCGCAGAAGCGGCACTTGAACGTGCACACGTTGGTGTAGTTGATGTTGCGGTTGATGACGAACGAGACGTCGTCTCCCACGAGTTGGCGTCGCACGCCGTCGGCCGTCTCGACCACGGCGTTGAAGTCCGCGCCGCGCGCGCGAAAGAGCATCGTCAGTTCGCGGCGGTCGAAGGCGTAGCCCGGTTCGTAACGCGCGAGAAGCGCACTCACGTCACTCGTGCGTGCGTGCGTCGTGGGAGGGCTCGGCGGCGTGACATCGGTGCCCGAGGCCCAGACGTCGTTGCGCGCTAGGAACATCGAATCGGCGTGCGCCAGCACGTACGGTCGCACCTTCTCGTCGAGGAACCCGACCTTCTCGCCGATGAACTCGGGGTACACGGTGAGCCTCGGCACGAGATTGAAGCCGCGCGCGTCACACTCATCGCCCAAGACGCTGAGCGCCGGCCAGGCCCGCTCCGGATTAACGTGATCGGCCGTGACCGGCGAGATCCCACCGAAGTCGTCGATCCCGAAGTCGAGCAGCCTGGTCGGATCGACACTCAAATTCGGCGGCGCTTGGAGGTGTATCGAATCCGGGAGCACCAGGCGCGCGGCGCAGATCGTCCAGTGGAACTCCTCATCACTCGCGGCCGGCTCGTTCGCCATCGCCGTGCGAGGTTTGGGCAAGAAGTTCTGGACGATCACTTCCTGAACGTGTCCGAACGCCGCGTGCGACGAAGCGATTGCCTCGAGGGTCGCCAGGCGTTCCTCACGCGTCTCACCGATACCGACGAGCAGTCCGGTCGTGAAGGGGATCTGGAGTTCACCGGCGAGGCGCAAGGTATCGAGGCGACGTTGCGGATCCTTGTCGGGGGCCAGCCGATGCGCCGCCAGGTCGGCCAGCGCCTCGATCATCATGCCCTGGGACGCCGAGACGGACCGCAGCTGGTTCAGTTCATGGCGATAGAGTGCGCCGGCGTTCGCGTGGGGTAAAAGTCCCGTACTCTCGAGCACCATCTGTGCGGCGTTGGCGACGTAGTCGACCGTCGACTCATAGCCTCGGGCCGCGAGCCAGCGCGCGGCCTCGTCGTAGCGAAGTTCGGGACGCTCACCGAGCGTGAAGAGGGCCTCGGTGCAACCGGCGTCACGCCCGGCCTGGGCGACGGCCATCACTTCGTCCAGACTCATGTAAGGCGAAGCCACGTGCGCGGGCGCTTGGGCGAACGTGCAGTACCCGCAGCGGTCGCGACACAGTTGCGTCAGCGGGATGAACACCTTGGGGGAGTACGTCACGACGTAGCCGTGGGCGGCTCGCGCCTTGGAGAACGCCGCACGCGCCAACTCGTCCAACGGTGTCGCGAGGAGATCGGCGTGTGTCGCGGATCCTCGTGACGACTTCATGGCGACATCCTAGGTCGGGACCTTCGACGTTCGAACCGAATCATCGCGTCGCGGTCCGCGACGATCTCCGGCGTTACGGACGAGCCTGGACCTTTGCTCGAATCGTCTCGAGGAGCTCCTCGTAGGCCTTGGCGAAGGCGTTGACGCCGTCGACTTCGAGTTTCTCCGTAACGGCGGCGAGCGAGATGTCCTCGGGCAACCGTTCCAGCACGGCCGCGGCGTCCTTGATGCTGTCGTCGCTGCGCAGTTCGGACGTGGCGAAGTTCCCGTGATCCAACGTGGCGGCCAGCGTGGCGTCCGGCATGGTATTCACGGTCTCGTTCGCCACGATCGTGTCCACGTAGAGCAGGTCAAAGTACGCCGGGTTCTTCGTCGAAGTCGACGCCCACAGGGGGCGTTGGACTTGGGCGCCGGCGTCGAACAACGTCGTCGCTCGGTCACTGGACATCCGTCGCAGGAACATCTCGTAGGCGCCGGCCACCTGGGCGTTCGCGGTCGTCCCGCGTCGTGGATCACCCTCGGGCAAGAGTGCGTCGACGGCGACGTCCACGCGCGAGACGAAGAACGAGGCGACGCTCCCGATCGTGGCGATGTCGCTACGCCGCTTCTTCGCCAGCTCGAGTCCCTCCATCCAGGCCGTGATGACCTCGCCGTAGCGATCGAGCGAGAAGATCAGGGTGACGTTGACGTTGATGCCCGCACCAAGGACTTCGGTGATGGCCGGCAGACCCTCTTTGGTCGCGGGGATCTTGATCATCGCGTTCGCGCGCCCGACTTCGCCGGCCAGTCGCTTGGCGGCGGTCACGGTGGCGACGGTGTCGCGCGCGAGTCGCGGCGAGACCTCGAGCGAGACGAAGCCGTCGCAGTAGGGCCGCTGCTTCTCGGCGAATGCCGCGCACGACGACGCGTGTACCGACGCCAGCACGTCACAGGCGTCGCGCACGTCGCGCACCGCGAGCTCTTCAAATAACACTTCGGGATCGACGTCGCCCTTGCCTTCGATCATCTCGTCGTAGGCCGACGACGTTGACAGCGTCTTGGCGAAGATCGAGGGATTGGAGGTCACCCCGCGCACGCCCTGGGCGACCATGCCGGCCAACGTGCCGTCGTTTAGCCAGTCGCGACGGATGTTGTCGATCCAGGGGCTCTGACCGTAGTCCGCGAAGAGTTCATCCAATTTCGTCATCGTTGCGCTCCTAGTGCCTCTTGAACGTGGTCCACCAGGGCCGCCGCGTTCATGTTGAAATGATCCATGACGTAGCTGCCGGGCGCCGACATCCCGAAGGTGTCGATGCCGATGGCCTGATCCACGTACTTCGTCCACCCTAGGGTGGCACCCGCTTCGAGTGACACCGAGGGCGTGGCGCGTCGCAGCACCGATTCGCGGTACTCACTCGGCTGGGCGTCAAAGCATCGCCAGCACGGCAGTGCGACGACGCGCGTCGCCACGCCCTTAGCGGTGAGTGCATCGTTCGCACTCACGCAGTGTTGGACCTCGGAACCCGTGCCGACCAACGTGAAGACGGCGTGGGGATCTTCGCGCACCACGTAGCCACCGCGACGAGCGTTCGCCTTCGAAGATTGGGCGTCCGCCTCGTTGAACACCTGGAGGTCTTGGCGCGACAGGACCATCGCGGTCGTCACCGGTGCCGGCGCCGTCAAGAACTGTTCGATGAGGTCCATGGCTTCGTTGGCGTCCGACGGGCGAACCACGTGGAGGTGTGGCATCGCGCGCAGTGACATCAGGTGCTCGACCGGTTCGTGCGTCGGCCCATCTTCGCCGACTCCGACGGAGTCGTGCGTGTAGACGAACATCACGCCGGCTTCGGAGAGGGCCGCCAGACGGACCGCCGGACGCGCGTAGTCACTGAAGACGAAGAATGTCGAACCGAGCGGTCGGAAACCACCGTGCAGCGCCTGACCCGTCAGGTTGGCGCTCATCGCGAACTCACGAATGCCGTAGTGGAACTGGCGGCCACCGGGCGTCGATGAGTTCTGCACGGCGAGGGCGGAAAGCGTCATCCCGGTATTGTCCGTCAGGTCGGCCGAGCCCGCGGTCAGTCCGGGCGTCTGGACGGCGTAACAGTCCATCGCGCGCTGCATCGCCTTTCGCGTCGCGGCCTTCGTGCCGGCGGGGAATACTTCCGGAGGCGTCGTCACCGTGGCGACGCCGTTCGTCTTGAGTTGTTCAAGCAGTTTCGCGCCCGTGGCCCCGGCCGCTTCGACGCGCGTCTCCCAGGCCAGCCGTGCGTCGCGTTGGCCCTTGAGTGATGCAACGAGTTGACCCGGCACTGCGGGGTCGAAGGTGAAGGGCACGTCGGGGACACCGAGGATCGCCTTGGCCGCGGTGATCGCCGCGGGCTTGAACGGATTCCCGTGCGCCTCGCGCGTGTCCATCATCTCGGGCGAGGGAAAACCGATATGCGAACGAACCACGATCAGCGTCGGTCGAGCGGTCTCGGCGATGGCTTGACGCATGGCGGCCTCGAGTGCGTCGAGGTCGTTCGCCTTCTCCCCGACGTCGACGACCTGCCAGCCGTAGGCACGGAAGCGCTCGATCGAGTCGTCGTGGTACGTCAGCTCGGTGACTCCGTCGATCGTGATGTGGTTGTTGTCGTAGAAGACGGTCAGGTGATCGAGGCCCAGCGACCCGGCCATCGACGCCGCCTCGTGACTGACCCCCTCCTCGAGGCATCCGTCACCAGCGAAGACCCAGGTACGGTGATCGACGAGTTCGCTCCCAAAGTCGTGGCGCAGGATTCGTTCGGCGATCGCCATGCCGACACCGTTGGCGATGCCCTGACCGAGTGGTCCTGTCGTGACTTCGACCGTAGGCGCGACGCCGCGCTCGGGGTGGCCGGGCGTGCGCGAGTTCGGCTGGCGGAACCCCCGCAGGTCCTCCACCGTCAGGTCGTAGCCGAATTCGTGGGCTAGCGCGTACTGCAAGATGCAACAGTGACCGTTACTCAAGATGAACCGGTCCCGGTCACTCCAGCCCGGATCGGTCGGGTCGTGACGCATGACCCGACCCCACAGCGTGACGCCGAGCGGCGCGAAGGCCATGGCGGTGCCACTGTGTCCAGAGTTCGCGGCCGCGGGCGCGTCCATGGCAACCGCGGAGATCTCGCGGATCACCTTGCCTTCGAGTTCACTGGCGCCGGGAAAGAGAGTGTCGGTCATGGCTACGACAGTACCGAATGGACTCACGCCTCCGGACGAAACGGCCACGGATATCCTTTGGCGATGGCACTCCAGGTACCGCCGAATTGCGATCTCACGCTGGGCCTGACCTGCCTGGAAAAGCGCGACGACGCGACGACCGTGTGGCGCATGCGCGTCGATGAACGATTCCTAAATCCGGCCGGACTCGTCCAGGGAGGATTCCTTTCGGCGATGATGGACTCGGCCATGGGTGCCTCGGCGGTGCTCAGCGTGAGCGAGCGAAAGGTCTACGTCGCGAACACCGAAATGAAGTCGTCGTTCCTTCGTGCGGTTCGCAGTGGTGACGTGTTGACGTGCACCGCGAGCGTGCTGAAGCCGGGCACGGTAGTGGCGTTTCTCCAGGCGCGCGTCCACGATCAAAGCGATCAGCTCGTCGCGACGGCGAGCTCCACCTACCTGATCAAAGAACGTGGTGAGTAGGGTAGAAACGTGAAAAAGTCGACGTGGCGCAAGTTCATGCGAGGCAACTCGGTGCAGCGCGACCTCGAGGAGATCAAGGAACTCGCGCTCCGTTACATCAAGGAAGAGACGATCCAACCGGTGAAGGAAATGGGTCGGTTCGTCCTCTGGGGGGCGATCGGCAGCCTCCTCGTGGGCTTCGGCTACTTCTTCTTGCTCTTCGGGGCGCTGCGATTCCTCCAGGACCAGTTCAAGGTCCTTGACGGAACGCTGTCGTGGATCCCGTACCTGGCCGTCGTCGTCCTTGCGGCACTCATCATCGCCCTCACGGTGTGGCGAATCGTGAGCGGCACCGCCAAGCGACGGCTGAAGGACACGAAGTGAGGGAACACTCAGCCACGCGCCGCCAACTCGAGGTGTCGATACGGGCTCTCTTACCGAGCAAGGAGGAACTCGACGAACTGACACCGTCGAAGAACACGGCGACGTCGGTCGCCGGCTTCGGGGGCATCATGACCGGCTACGTCTGGGGACGGTACCGGGGACGCCAGATCCGTAAGCGGCGCGCGTCTTGATCCTGAAGCGACTGTTCGGTCTGGCGACGGCGAGCGCGCTCGCCAAGGCGTGGGAGAAGAAGTCGGCCACGTGGCTCTCGCTCGCCGGCGCACTCGTGCTGATCCAGATCTTCGACTCGCGCGCCGCGCGAAAGCCGGCATCCAAGAAGTCCGTTAAATGAGCACCGCCGAATTGAAGCTCGGCGAACGCGTCATGCTCATCGACGCCAAAGACCGCCACTACCTGATCACGCTGCGCGCGGGTGCGGAGTTCCATACCCACGCCGGCATCGTGCAGCACAACGACGTGATCGGTGCCCTGGAAGGGTCACTCATCCGCGGCAGCACGGAGCGCAGCTTCCTGGCACTTCGACCCACGCTCTCCGATGTCGTCTTGAAGATGCCGCGCGGCGCCCAGGTCATCTACCCCAAGGATCTCGGGACAATACTTATGCAGGCCGACGTAGGCCCCGGCATGCGTGTCCTCGAGGCCGGCGTCGGCTCCGGCGCGCTGTCGATGACACTCCTTCGCGCCGGCGCCCTCATCACCGGCTACGAGATCCGCGAGGACTTCGCTCTTCAGGCCACGAAGAACGTGCACGACATGCTCGGCTCCGACGTCGCCTACGACGTGCAGATCCGAGACGTCACCATGGGCATCGACGAGACCGATCTCGATCGCGTCATCTTGGACATGCCCGAACCGTGGGACGTCGTGAAACACGCGGAAGGCGCGCTGCGCCCCGGGGGGATCCTCCTGGCCTACCTGCCGACGATCAATCAGACGCAGTTGCTGCGCGAGACGCTGCGTCACCACTCATTCGGTCTCGAAGAGACCGTGGAGATCCTGCGACGAACGTGGCATATCGACGGCAGGTCCGTGCGCCCCGATCATCGCATGGTCGCGCACACCGGTTTCATCACGAGCGCGCGACGATTGGTCAAGCGCGTCGAAGGGATCTAGTCGTTCTCGATAAAGATGCACTCGCCGGGGCACTCTTCGGCGGCCTCGGTGACCGCATCTTCTTGACCGGTCGGGACGACGGCGATGCCTTCGGCGCCGCCGGGTGAACTTTTGACGTCGGCACCTTCTTTCACGTAGGCCAGGCCGTCGTCGAGCAGGGTGAACACGTCGGGACAGATCTCTTCGCAGAGACCGTCACCGGTGCACAGGTCCTGGTCAATCCAAACCTTCATTTACTGGCCCTCCGTGGCGTGATGTGTCTAGTTACTCTAGCGGGCCACCTTGAATACTGGTGACTTTCACGGGCGCGTCGCGCTCACCTAGGGTGACGATATGGACCGTTCCGCGCCCTTCGGCAGTGACGACATTCCGGAGAACGACGATCAGATCGTCGTCAGTTCGGCGCGCGACAACGCCTTGAGTGACGTCGAGCAGGCCGGCCGTCGCATCGAGATGCTCGAAGAGAAACTGCTCGAGGCGCGCGGCGCGCTCGCCCAAAGTCGCTCGAACAACGAGAAGCTCACGATCACGATTCAACAGACGCGCGACCAGATCGCCGCGCTGCGCGACGAGGTCGAGAAGCTGACACAACCGCCGGCCGTCTACGGCACGTTCATCGACTTCAACGAGGACGGCACCGTGGACATCTTCGCCTCGGGGCGCAAGATGCGTGTTGCGCTGCACCCCGGTCTCGACCCCGGACAGATCGATCGCGGCAACGAGGTCGTGCTGAACGAGTCCTTCACGGTCATCGGCGTGCGCGAGTCCGACGGCCAGGGCGAAGTCGTCACGGTCAAAGAGGTACTGGACGAACGGCGGGTGCTGGTCTACGGTCGCGCCGACGAAGAGCGGGTCGTAGAACTCGCCGACTCGCTGAGTCACGTGAAACTCCGCAGCGGTGACGCGCTCCTCCTCGATATGCGCTCGAACCTGCTGGTCGAGAAACTGCTGCGCCAAGAGGCCGAGGAGTTGATCCTCGAAGAGGTCCCCGACATTACCTACGCCGACGTCGGGGGACTGGACAGTCAGATCGAGGCCATCACCGACGCGGTCGAGTTGCCGTACCTGCACCGCGCGCTCTTCAACGACTACGACCTGCCCGCGCCCAAGGGCATCCTGCTCTACGGGCCGCCGGGGTGCGGCAAGACGCTGATCGCCAAGGCCGTCGCCAACTCGCTCTCCCAGAAGGTGGCGGAACTCACCGGCAATCGCAACGTGCGTTCGTACTTCTTGAACATCAAGGGACCGGAACTGCTCAACAAGTACGTGGGCGAGACCGAGCGCCAGATCCGCGTCGTCTTCCAGCGCGCCCGGGAGAAGGCCGAAGAGGGCGTGCCGGTGATCATCTTCTTCGACGAAATGGACTCGCTCTTTCGCACGCGCGGGACCGGCATCAGTTCGGACATGGAGTCCACGATCGTCCCCCAGCTCCTCGCGGAGATTGACGGCGTCGAGTCGCTGCGCGACGTCATCGTGATCGGCGCGACGAACCGCGAAGACCTGATCGATCCGGCGATCCTGCGTCCGGGCCGCCTGGACGTGAAGATCAAGATCGAACGGCCCGACGCCGAAGCGGCGGCGCAGATCTTCCAGCGCTACCTGCACGGCGATCTGCCCATCGACGACGCGACGATCCACGACCTCGGCGGCGGCGACCGCGCCAAGGCGATCCAGGTGATGATCGAAGAGACCGTCACCGACATGTACCGCGTGCACGACGAGAACCGATTCCTCGAAGTCACGTACCAGGGTGGCGACAAGGAGGTCCTGTACTTCAAGGACTTCGCGAGTGGTGCGATGATCGAGAACATCGTGCGGCGCGCGAAGAAGCTCGCGGTGAAGCGCGAGATCGCCGACAAGGGCCGCGGACTGCGCGCCGAGGACCTGATCGAGTCGATCCGTCAGGAGTACCGCGAGAACGAGGACCTCCCCAATACGACGAACCCGGACGACTGGGCTCGCGTGTCGGGCAAGAAGGGCGAACGGATCATCTTCATCCGCACGCTCGTGAACCGCGACGAGACCGACGTGCTCGGCGGTCGTTCGATTCAACACGTCGGCACCGGCCAGTACCTCTAGGACCATGTCCGTCGCGAAGGTCCTCGGGATCGAGACTGAGTACGGCATCGCGGGCGGTCCCGACGCCGACCAAATTGTCGCGTCCAGCATCATCGTCAACGCCTACGCCCAGGAGGGTCGAACGCGGATCAACTGGGATTTCGAGGGCGAGACGCCCGACATGGACGCACGCGGCCTGCCCGACTTGACGTCGTTCGCGCCGATCGTCGAGACCCATCTCGCCAACACCGTCTTGACGAACGGCGCGCGCCTCTACGTGGATCACGCGCACCCCGAGTACTCCTCGCCGGAGTGTCGCACCCCGCTCCAGGCGACGTTGTACGACGCCGCCGGCGAAGAGGTGATGCGCCGGGCGTTGACGGTGGCCAACGAAATGATCGAGCCCGCCCAAGCGATCTCGCTCTACAAGAACAACTCCGACGGCAAGGGCAACTCCTACGGCACGCACGAGAACTATCTCGTGCGTCGAGATCTCGAGTTCAACCACCTCGTGCGCGCCATGGTGCCGCACTTCGTCTCGCGTCAAATCATCATCGGCGCCGGCAAAGTCGGCGCCGAGACCGAAGCCGGCATGGAGAGCGAACCGTTCTTCCAGCTGAGTTCGCGCGCCGAGTTCTTCGAAGAGGTGGTGGGCCTCGAGACGACATTGAAGCGCCCGATCATCAACACCCGCGACGAACCGCACGCCGACGCCGAGCGGTTCCGCCGACTGCACGTCATCATCGGCGACGCCAACATGAGCCAGGTGGCGACGTTCGTGAAACTGGGCTCGACCGCACTGTTGCTCGCGGCGCTAGAAGACGGCGGCCTCGGCGCCTTCCCCGCGATGCCCCGCCAACCCGTCGGCGCCGTGCGCGCCTTCGCACTAGACCCGAGCCTGAAGTACGCGGTGCTCTGTGAGGACGACCGCGAACGCACGGCCTGGGACTTCCAAGACGAGCTCTGGCACGTGGCGAGCGCCCACGTCGAACGACACGGCGGGGAGGCGGTCGCCCCACCGGACGAGGTCGCCCTGGTCCTTTCGCAGTGGCGCGAGATGCTCGACGGCGTGCGCGACGACCCCGACGCGGTCGCCGACCGAGTGGATTGGGTCGCCAAACTGCGCATTGTCCGTGGATTTCAAGAGCGCCACGCCCTCGCTCGCAACGACGCGCGTCTCCACGCCATTGATCTGCAGTACCACGACCTGCGCCCGGAGCGATCCCTCGCGCAGCGTGTCGGTCTGCGAATCCTGCACGCCGAAGACGCGGTTCGTGAAGCCGTTCACAACCCACCCGATGAGACGCGGGCCTTTTTCCGCGGACGGTGCGTGGCTCGTTATCCCGATGAGATCGTGGCGGCGAATTGGGATTCGGTTGTCTTCGATCTCGGCGAAGGTCCGCTGCAACGCGTGCCGATGCTCGATCCGTTGAGGGGTACACGAGTTCTCACCGAGGAGTTGCTAGAAACAAGTGCGACGGCAAAAGCGCTTCTCGACGCACTAGACAGGTAGAACAAAGTTATGACAGAACAAGAGCGAATCCAAAAACAGCGCAGCGAACGAGCGAGCGAAAGTGCGCCGCCCGTCAACGTTGACGCGACCAAGGGCGACCAGCTGAAGGCCGACCTCGACGATTTGCTCGACGAGATCGACGAAGTCCTCGAGGAGAACGCTGAGGAGTTCGTTCGCAATTACGTCCAAAAAGGCGGCGAGTAGATGGGCCTGCCGCTGTTCAGTGCCGCGGACGACCCGGGACCGTCCTTCTTTCACTTCGCCCAGACGACCGGCCTGACGCCTCCGGTCTCACCCGCCCACGCCGACTCCGCGCACGCGACCACCGTCATCGCCGTTCGCTATCAGACGGGCGTCGTCATGGTGGGGGACCGTCGGGCCACGGGTAACTACATTGCCGGACGTGATATGCGCAAGATCGAACCGGCCGATCAGTTCACCGCCATCGCGATCTCCGGAACGGCCGCGCGGGGGATCGAGTTCATCCGGATGGCCCAACTCTCCTTCGAGCACTACGAGAAGATGACCGATACGGCGCTGAGTCTCGAAGGCAAGGCGAACTACCTGTCACCGATCATCCAACGCAACAACCTCTCGTCACCGTTGATCGTGGTGCCCCTGCTCGCGGGCTGGGACAGTGCGACCGGCGTCGGGCGAATCTTCGAATACGACGGCGCGGGCGGATGCTACGAGCGCTTCGACTTCTCGACGATCGGATCGGGCACACCCTTCGCCGAGGGCACCCTACGACTCGGCTTCCACGCCGACCTGAGCCGCGAGGACGCCGTCCAGCTCGGCGCACTCGCGATGTACGAGGCGGGTGACAACGATCCGAGTACCGGGGGACCGGACTTCGTGCGCAACCTGTACCCGATGATCGTGACGATCTCGAGCGACGGATTCCAAGAGATGGCCGACGAGGACGTCGCCAACGTCTTTCGCGTCATCAACGAACGCCGTACCGAAAGCGGCGGCGTCGCCGGAGGGTCACTGCGGTGACGAACTACTTCTACGTCGCGCCCGAACAGCTCATACGGGACCGCGCCGAGTTCGCCCAGAAGGGAATCGCGCGCGGGCGCTCTCTCGTCGGTGCCATCTTCGACAAGGGCGTCGTGATCGTCGCGGAGAACCCCTCGGCGTCGCTCTTCAAGATCTCAGAGATCTACGACCGGATCGCCTTCGCGGGGGTGGGGAAGTACAACGAATTCGACCGGCTTCGCGAGGCCGGCATCCGTTGGGCCGATTCGACCGGCTTCACGTACTCACGAGGTGACGTCGACGTGCGTGCCCTCGCCAACTACTACGCCCAACACCTCGGCGACATGTTCACCGAGGGCCAGAAGCCCCTCGAGGTCGAGATCCTCGTCGCGCAGTTGGGGAGCGCGACGCGGCCCACCAAGCTGTACCGGATTGCCTACGAGGGCACGATCTCGGACGAACCGAAGTTCGCCGTCCTCGGCGGCGACGCCGAGACAATCCGCGCGCGATTCGCCGCGTCGGAAGATTCGCTCGAGTCGTTGACCACCACGTTGAAGAACGCCGTCGGCGCTCTGGCCGGGCCGGACCGCACGATCGCCGTGAGCGACCTCGAGGTCGGAATCCTTGAGGACCGCGGGAGCCGACGAACGTTCACCCGACTCAGCGATGACCAAGTCAGCGAGCTCCTTCGCTGAGGGATCGGCAAGGGTGACGGCGTGCTGCGGCGCATCTACGGAATCGAAACCGAATACGGGATCACCTTTTCGCTGCGGGGACAACGCCGTTTAAGTCCCGACGAGGTCAGCCGGTTTCTCTTTCGCAAGGTGGTCGCCTGGGGACGATCGAGCAACGTCTTCTTGGAGAACGGCAGTCGTCTGTACCTCGACGTCGGCTCGCACCCCGAGTACGCCACCGCGGAGTGCGACACCTTGGTCGACGCCGTCGCGCAGGATAAGGCCGGCGAGTCCATCCTGCGCGAACTCGTGGAGTACGCCCAGGGCCAACTGAGTGATGAAGGTATTCGGGGCGACATCTACCTCTTCAAGAACAACACCGACTCGACCGGCAACTCCTACGGCTGTCACGAGAACTACTGCATCGAACGCATCGACGACCTGACCCGCCTCGAGCAGGTCTTCATCCCGTACCTCATCAGCCGCCAGATATTCACCGGGGCCGGCAAGGTCGTGACGAACGCCAAGGGCACGGCCTACTCCATGAGCCAGCGCGCGGAACACATCTGGGAGGCGATCTCCTCCGCGACCACCCGCAGTCGTCCGATCATCAACACGCGCGACGAACCGCACGCCGACCCCGAGAAGTATCGTCGGCTCCACGTCATCGTCGGTGACTCCAACATGAGTGAGTTCGCGACGTACCTGAAGCTCGGTACGGCGGCCGTCGTGCTGGCCATGATCGAGGACCGCAACACGGTCCTGCGCGACTACAACATGGCTTCACCAATCAACGCCCTGCGCGACATCTCCTACGACCTGTGGAGCAAGGAGCCGGTCAAGCTCACGAACGGACGTGACCTGACGGCGCTGGAGATCCAAGACGACCTGTGCGAACGCGCCGAGCAGTTCTTGCAGGGTCACCCGCTCCCGGCCGATCAAGTGCACGCGGTGCAACTGTGGCGCGAAGCGATCGAGCAGTACCGCAACGACCCCATGGGACTGGCCGACCGAGTCGACTGGATCGCCAAGTTGCAGATTATTGAGCGCGAGCGCGAACGAAGTGGCGTCGAACTCAGCGACCCCAAGATTGCCCTGATCGACCTCCTCTACCACGACACGAGTTTCGAGCGCGGTCTGTACTACCGACGTCAGTCCCGCGGACACTTCCGCCGCATCGTGAGCGACGAAGAGATCGCCACGGCGACGCACACGCCGCCTCCGACGACGCGTGCGCATATGCGTGGCACCTTCATCAAGGCGGCCAAAGAGTGGCGCCGTGACTACACCGTCGACTGGGTCCACTTGAAACTGAACGACGAGATGCAGCGCACCGTGTTGTTGAAGGATCCGTTCAAGAGCACCGACGAACGTTTCCAGAAGCTCCTGCTCTCTTTAGAGCGCCACGGTTGAGCGGACTAGCCTTGATGGGTGTCTGACTTAACCCCCCCTGACTCTTCGGACCTCTTGACGGCCGAAGAGCCCGAATCACCGATATCGCCCGCGACGTCAACGAATCGTCGTCGTCGAGTCCTCATCGAGTGGACCGCGATTATCGTCGTGGCGGTCCTGGCGTCGTTCTTGTTGCGCACCTTCGCCTTCCAAACGTTCTTCATCCCCTCGGGTTCGATGGAGCCGACGCTGCAGGTCGGTGATCGTATCATCGTGAACAAGTTGGCCGTCACGCTGGGCACGATCAACGTCGGTGACATCGTCGTCTTCAAGGCGCCGCCCGCGGAGAACTGCGGAGACCCGGTGACGGATCTTGTGAAGCGCGTTATCGGCATACCGGGCGACTCTCTCAAGTCCAGCGGCAACCACATACTCATTGAAGAACCTGGGCAGACCAGTTTCCATGTGCTGCAAGAGAAGTGGCCGCACACCGAGCCGCTCGGTCAGGGGATCTCGCCGATCACCTTGAAGTCAAACCAGTACTTCATGATGGGCGACAACCACTCCGATTCCTGTGACAGTCGGATGTGGGGCACGGTACCGCGATCGGACATCATTGGCAAGGCGTTCATCCGGATCTGGCCACTTTCCCGCATCGGTTTTATCTAAACCCCGCCCTACAATGGGCTGATGTTCCTCAGTCCGATCAAGATCATGGTGATTGTGGCCGTGGTCTTGCTCTTGATGGGTCCGGACAAGTTGCCCGAAGTAGCTCACCGCCTGGGTTCGAGTTGGCGCGCGCTCAAGCGACTGCAGGAGCGGGTGGAGAGTGAAGTGCGCGACGCCATTCCCGACTTGCCGAGCACGGGCGATATCGCTCGAATCGTGCGCAGTCCCATCAACCTCTTGAACCAGCTGTCCGATCAAGTCGACGCCAAGGACGCCGCCGAAGCCAAGAAGAACGCACCATCAACGCCCGAAACCGAGGCCCCGCCGCTCATAGCGACGCCACCTCGACAGGTCACCGTGCGAACCGAGAACGCGTCACTGCCGCCAGATCCGTCACTGAACTAGGTCGAAGTGTCGCGATTCAGTAAAGCCCAATCCGGCATGACGCTGGCCGAACACCTCGCCGAGGTGCGCCACCGTTTCCTCGTCTCGGCGATCACGGTCTCTCTGTTTGGGGTCGTGGCCTTCATCTTCTATCCGCAGATCTTGCACTTCCTGCAAGAGCCCTACTGCGCCGCCCGCAACGCCGCCCACAAGGGCTGCCTCTTCCTGGTGACGGCGCCACTCGATGGCCTGACGCTGCGCGTCAAGATCGGGTTCTTCGGCGGCCTCGTCTGTGCCTCACCGGTCCTGTTCTGGCAGTTGTGGCGATTCATCACGCCCGGTCTGAAGGCTCGAGAACGGCGCTACATCGTTCCGTTCGTCTCGGCGTCCCTGGTGTTCTTCGCCGCCGGCATGGTGGTGGCCTACTTCAGCTTCGGCCACGCGATCCAATTCCTCGAGTCCATCGGTGGCAAGACCCTGCTCACCGAGTACAACCCCAATCAGTATCTGACCCTCTTCCTCTTGATGATGTTCATCTTCGGCGTGACGTTCGAATTCCCCGTTGTCCTCGTGGCGATGGAACTCGCCAACATCGTTACGCCCGCGCAGCTGCTGCACTACTGGCGCTACGCACTGATCGCGATCACCATCGCGTCGGCGGTCTTCACCCCGAGCGGTGACCCGTTATCGATGCTGGCGCTGGCCCTTCCCCTCACGGTGTTCTACTTCGTCGCCATCGGTGTCGGCAAGCTGTTGAAGAAGTGACGGACGCCGAGTACCGTGATCGGTTCGTCAACGGTCTCGTCTTCGGACTCGACCGCTTTCAGGTAGAGGCGCTCGACGCCGTTGACGAACACGTCAACCTTCTGGTGAGTGCGCCGACCGGATCGGGCAAGACGCTCATCGCGAACTACGCGATCGGGCGAATTTTCGAACGGGGGGAGCGGGCCTTCTATACGACGCCCCTGAAGGCGCTCTCCAATCAAAAGTACGGCGAGTTCTGCGCGCTCTACGGAGAGCGGCGCGTCGGCCTTCTTACCGGTGACGTGTCGATCAACCCGAGCGCCGAGGTCGTGGTGATGACGACCGAGGTGTTGCGCAACATGCTGCTCACCGAGTCGCATCAACTGAAGTCGCTCGGCCTCGTCGTCTTGGACGAGGTTCACTATTTGCAGGACCCCTTCCGCGGCGGCGTCTGGGAAGAGGTCATAATCCTGACGCCACCGGCGGTCCGCTTCGTCGCGCTGTCGGCCACGATTGGGAACGCGAATTTCATCGGCGAATGGTTCGCCGAGGTGCGAGGTCCGACGGCCATCATCGTGGAGCACGACCGCCCGATCCAATTGCACAATCACCTCGCGGTCGTGCGCCGAGGTCAACCGCACGTAGAGATCGTCGACCTCCTCGACGGGCAACGTCTCTCTGACGACGCGCGCCGGGTCGACAATCAGATGAAGGCCACCCGGAAGTTCCGCCCCGGTCCCAAGTGGAAAGGTCCGTCATCCAGCGCGCCGCCGGCACCCTACCGGGCACCGCGCCGCAGTGAACTGCTCCAGGCGCTGGAACGTGACGACCTCCTACCGGTTATCGTCTTCATCTTCTCTCGGGCGGCGTGTGACGACGCGGCGCATCAGTGCCGACGTGACGGATCGATGTTCACGACACCCGAGGAGCGACGCGATATCGAACTCATCGCGCAGTCGAGGCTCGCAGACTTCAGTGACGACGACTTGAAGGCCCTGGAGTACGCCGACTTCATCGACTGCCTGCGCCGGGGACTCGCCATGCACCACGCGGGCATGGTGCCGGCCTTTCGCGAGATCGTCGAGACGTGCTTCGAGCTCAACTTGCTCGCGGTCGTGTTCGCCACGGAGACTCTCGCGCTCGGGGTCAACATGCCCGCGCGTTCCGTCGCGTTGGAGCGCTTCTCCAAGTACTCCGACGCCGGTCGAAAGTTCCTCACGAGTGGGGAGTACTCGCAAATGACGGGAAGGGCCGGTCGCCGCGGACTCGACGACGAGGGCCACGCGATCGTCTGCTTCGCGACTGAGGTCGCGCTCGTGGACGTCGGTCGCGTCGCGCTCGCCCCGCCCGCGGACCTGCACTCGTCGTTTCGGCCGACCTACAACTTCACCGCGAACCTGATCAACCACTTCGAGTACGAGACCGCCCTCGAAGTCGTCCAGCGTTCCTACGCGCAGTTCGAGACCGACCATCGGCCGACAGGCAACAAGCGACCGCTCGGTGACCAGATGGTCGCGCGACACCACGTCCTCGAAGAGCTGGGCTACGCGCAGGGTTGGCGTCTCACGAACCAGGGACAACTCCTGCGGTCGATCTATCACGAGTGCGACCTGCTGATCGCCGAGTCGATCACGGCCGGCATCTTCGAAGGCCTGGAGGCGTCACAGTTGGCCGGACTGTTGTCGTGCTTCGTCTTCGAGTCGAAGCGCCCCGGTCGTCCGACGAACGCCGCGCGACAGGTCACCACGAAGAAACGGCGCACGCTGAACGACCGTCTCGGACAACAACGTCGGGGCGACCTCAGCGACCGACTCGCCGAGATTTCCCTCGCCGCGGTGACCATCCAAGAGATCGAGAACCGCTTCCGGGTTCCCGGCGCGAAGGAGCCCGACGGCAAGTTCGCGACGACCATCGCCGCCTGGGCCCGCGGCGCCTCGCTCAGCACCGTCTTGGACCTCGCCGACGTCGAGATGGGCCAGACCTCCCCGGGCGACTTCGTGCGCAACGCCAAGCAAGTGGCCGACCTCTGCGAGCAGTTGGCGCGCATGAGCGATCTCACTGCGGTCGCCCAGGTCGCGGTCGAGGCCCGTGACGCGGTGCTCCGTAGTGTCGTGGCGGGCTACTCCAGCGTCCACCCGCGCGCCTGATTTCGCCTCTAGCCTCGATATTCCATGCACGCCTACGTTGTCGAAGAGTTCACCGACGCCGAAGTCGCCGTCCTTCGTCGCTACTTCACCAACCTCGAGGGTCCCGTTTTCGCCCTGGTGAATCTTCCCGAGGTCGTGAAGGGCGCGCTGTTTGCGCGCTACTCGCGATCCTCGAAGAGTCTGCGTCGGCTCTTCCTCGACGAATTCGTCGGTGACCTCGACCTCTCCGGTGACGTCACGATTGACGCGACCGTCGGACTGGACCGCGCCGACGAGCTCTACCAGCGGATCTTCGTCGAGTACGGCGACGACTCCGTGGCGCAACTCGGCGGCGTGCACTTGGCCTGTGAACAGGCGAGCAACGTGCTCACGAAGGTGCTCGAGCGGGGGAGACTGATGAGTTATCTCGAGCAGTCGACCCGCTACCTCGGGTACGACCGCCGACTCTCCAATGGCCACTACCGCTTCTACCGTGACCACGATCTCCTCGAGTCACGTTTCGGGGCCCGCTACGTCGGTGAGATGGACCGCATGTTCGACACGTACGCCGAAATGCTGCCCGTCCTCACTGAGTGGCTGACCAAGAAGTTCCCGAAGACGCCCGAAGACACGGACTTCGTCTACCGTCAGGCGATCCGCGCGAAGGCGCTCGACGCGACCCGTGGACTGTTACCGGCGAGCTCGTTGTCGAACCTCGGGATCTACGCCTCGGGTCAGGCCTACGAGTCACTGCTCCTACACATGCGCGCCCACCCGTTGCTCGAGGTCCGTCTCTACGGTCAACTCATGTTCGATGAACTCGTGAAGGTCATTCCCTCGTTCTTGAAGCGCGTCGACGTCCCCGAGCGCGGCGTCGCGTGGTCCACGTACATGTCCGAGACCAAGAGTGCGACCCGCGACCTCGTCGCGTCCCTATGGCCCGCGACGATCGAAGACGAACCAACCGAACAAGTTCGTCTCGTCTCCTATGACCCCGACGGCGAGAGGCACGTGCTCGAAGCGATCGTCTTCGCTAACTCGACCACGTCCCACGACGAGGCGCATCGCCGGGTCGCGGCGATGTCGATCGACGAACGCGCAACGTTGATGACCACGTACGTGGGCAATCGCAAGAATCGCCGGCACCGTCCGGGACGCGCCTTCGAGCGCACGGACTACCGCTTCGAGTTGACGACCGACTACGGCGCCTTCCGTGATCTCCAACGACATCGACTGCTCACGATCGAGTGGCAGCCACTGACCGCGGACCTCGGCTTCGACGTTCCCGACGTCATTGAAGAGGCCGGCCTCGCCGGACGCTACGAGGACTCGCTGCGCCGCTCGGCCGAGCTGTACTACGACCTGCGCCGTGACTTCTCAGAGCAGGCGCAGTACGCGGTCGCGTTGGCCTTTCGGATCCGCTACGTGATGCAGATGAACGCGCGCGAGGCGATGCACCTTATCGAGCTCCGATCCAGCCCGCAGGGTCACCCGAGTTACCGAAGCGTGGCGCAGGAAATGGCCCGATTGATACGCGACGTCGCCGGTCACGAACTCATCGCCGACGCCATGAAGTACGTCGATTTTTCCGACACCGACCTCGAACGACTCGAGGCCGAGCGAGCGGCGGAGCGAAACCGGCGCATTCGCTAGCTTTTCTCATCCTTAGTCATTGTTTATGCCGAATGACGTCACTTCGCGGGTAAAAGGCTCTACAATGCCAGCGCTATAGAAGAGGGATTTATGTCTAGTGACGGCAATTCAGAAGAAGTATTCGACGAAGAGGAGCTCGCCGACGGCTTCGACGAAGAGATTATCGGTGAAGAAGACCTCGAAGACGTCGAGGATGCTGTCGTTGATCCCGAAGATATCGATGAAGAAGACGTCGTCGATGAAGAGGATGTCGTCGATGTCGTAGTCGACGCAGTCCTCGACGTGGTCGACGTCGAGGAAGTGGAGGACGAGGATGTCGTGCCCGAAGTCGTCGCCGTCGAGGACGATGACGTGGTCGACGACGCCGATATCGAATTGGCCCTTGACGAGGTACTAGCCGAGACGATTCGGCGTACGTCAACACCCGAGGACGACGAGGAGATACCCGGCGAGGTGGATACCCTGGTCGACCCCGCCGAGACGATCCTGCCGAAGCAAGATGATGAGTTCCGTTGCTCGTCCTGTCGACTACTCAAGAAGACGAGCCAGCTCTCGGACCGAGCGAAGATCCTCTGTCGTGACTGTGTGTGAGCCAACGAACGCATGGCCACTCCGCGCGTCGTAGTTGACGTGGAGATTCTTCATCCGCGCGATGTCAGCGACGAACTTCGTGCGATGTGGGATCTCGCGCTAAAACGACTGAACGGACATCGCGGCGGCCCCGAGCTCTATCGCACCATCCTGCGAGACTCGAATGACGATTCGTTGCTCCTCGACTTGTGCGCGGGCGCCGCGGTGTGGACCATCACCGATGACCAGCGTCTCGTGGGATTCGCGGTCGTTCGAGATGAGATCGTCGAAGGTGTCTTCGTCGATCACGAGCAGCGTCGACGTCGAGTTGCCACGACGCTCTTGAAGGCGCTGATGGCTGGGGGGAGTCCTCCCAGGGATGGTTTCGCACTGCCGGGGGACCGCGGCATGAAGTCCCTCTACGAATCGCTCGGTTGGAAGGCGCGCCTGCTTACGATGCGCGGCGAGTAGGCGGTCGACGCGTCGTCGGTCGGCGCACGATCTTTGTGGGCGGCGGTGGCGGTGGCACCTTCATACCCAGCAACTTCGCGAGTTCCGGAATGGCCCCCGCGTTATGAATCGCGACCGACTTGGACGACTCGTCGTCGGGAATGCCTTGCGGCTTCACGTTGCGACGAATCGACGTGTCGACCGTGAGTTCCACGATCTCTTTCCACAGGGCGGGGTCGGCGTCGGCACTGAGCGCCTCTGACGTGATGGCCACGACCTTGACCGCCATGTCGGCACTGACGCGCGTCGACATGTCCGGCGGACGGGCGACGAGGGCGAGCGCCTCCTTTACATTCTTGGACTCGATCGCTACTTCAAGCTTGGCGTTCCACTGCGTGCGCAGATGTTCCAGGCGTGCCGTGAGTGAGACTTGCAGTTCCTTCAATTGACCACGCGCCTCTTCGTCGAGAGATACCGTTTTGGCGGAGGTGACGACGGCGCGAAGGTCACGAAGTCGAAGTTCTCGACCCGCGCCGATGGCTCCGGCCGCGCGGTCCTTCCAGAGCGCCAGGTTCGTTTTGCTCAGGAGATCTTCGGCGATCCGATCGATCGTGACGGCGTCGATCGTCGGACGACCTTGCGCCGTGGCGTTCTTGTTCTGTTCGGCGACTGCCGCGCGCACTGACGGCATCCCGCCGCGCAAGAGTTGCTCCGCCACGGGTAGTTGTTCGGGTGAGAGAGTGGCGAGCAGCGAGTTGCGGTGCGTCGTGGTCATCGGGGGCTGCACGGGCCCCGATGGTCGTTCGGGCCGTGGGGGACGGGCGCCGCGCGCCGGCCGATCGGGACGGGGCCCGCGGGCGGGACGCTCGCTCGGAGTTGACGGTGCCGCGTCGCGGTCCGCGGCACCGCGCGCTGGTCTTTTCGCTCGCTCGGGACGTGCGGATGGCGCACGCGTTTCCGCGCCGTCCGTGGGAGTGGATGAACCTTCGCGACGCGCGGGCTTGCTCTCGCGCCGACCAGGGCCGGACTCTCGGCGACCAGGACCACCCTCGCGTCGACTCGGTCCGCCGTCGCGACGGGTGTCGGAACCTTCACGTCGGGCTCCGCCACGACCCTTGGGCGCGTACGTGACGATGACGTCCGGACCGGTCTTCACCGCCGGAATCAGTTCGAGTCGTTCGTTGCGGGGATCGACGGGTGACGCGGTCTTGGGTGCCATCACCGAGAGAATCTCAATGCCTTCCATGTACTGCTCAACGTCAGCTCGATAGACATTGCCGACGACGGGCCCACCCGGAACGAGCGAAGAGTTAAGAACACCTTTGGGAAGCTTGGCGCCAGCCGCACGCCACGTCGCCACGTCGCCGTTCAGGCTCGTGATTTCAATCTCTATACGACGCGACATAGGGTCTCTAATCTAGCCGCTCACCAATAAACACACATTTCGTGCGGCATTTAGTTCAATTTTAGATTGTGTGCCTAGCATGTCCGCATGACAGATCTACCCAGTGACAACGACGATGCCACGAGTGAGGTCGACGACTCCAATTCACCTGAAACCGACAGTCCGCTTCTGAACGACGCGACACCGGTCTTCGCGCACGACGCCGCGCCGCTCGCGTCACCAAGCACCTCACCGGCCGATGACGTCGTGCCGCTCTCATCGCAATTCGCCGTGCGTCCTGCCAAGCGTTCCCTCTGGTCAACCAGGGTGTCGCTGCTCTTGGTCGCCGCGTTGGTCGGTGGCTTAGCGGGCTACTACGCCTCGTCGTCCAAGTCCGGGCCCGGGGGAGTGACGATTGACGAAATCACGAATCCGCCTGGCGCGGGCTACTTGCCCGGCGGAATCAGTATTCCGAAATTGGTGAATAAGGCCTTGCCATCCATTGTGTCAATTGACGTGAAGGGTGAGGGTGAAGAGGACGAAGGCACCGGCATGGTCATCACAAAGAACGGCCTTGTGGTCACGAACAATCACGTGATCGCGGCGGCGGCCAACGGTGGCTCCATCACCGTCACGCGCACCGGATCAACCAAGGCACTTCCCGCGACACTCGTCGGCACGAACCCGATCGACGACGTCGCGCTGATTCGCATCAACAACATCTCCGGCCTGACGCCCGTCACCTTCGGCAATTCGAACGACCTCGTCGACGGTGACGCCGTCGTCGCGATCGGCAACGCGCTCGGTCTCGCCGCCGGTACGCCGACGGTCACGTCGGGCATCGTCTCGGCCCTCGGACGCACCGTTACCGCCGGCACCGACACGTCCTCTGAGACGCTCAACAACATGATCCAGACCGACGCCGCGATCAATCCCGGAAACTCCGGTGGCCCGTTGCTCGACTCACGCGGCGATGTCATCGGGATGAACACCGCCGTTGCCGGCACGTTGTCAGACGGCACGAACGCGCAAAACATCGGGTTCGCCATTCCCGACGCCACCATCGAGTCGCTCTTGAAGCAGCTCGAGGCAGGCGAGAGTGTGGTCAATCATGGCGCCTTCATCGGTGTCGAGATCACGTCGATGACTCCCGCGCTGCAACAGGAGTACGGATTCACCGTCTCGACGGGCGCCGTGGTCATGAGCGTCATCTCCGGAACAGGCGCCGCAGCGGCCGGGGTCAAACAGGGTGACATCATCGTTGGCATCAACAAGACGACAATCGGGAGCGCTCAGGACGTGGGTAGCGTCGTTTCTGCGCTTCGACCTGGCGACATCATCGCCCTGCACATCGTGCGCGGGAAACGACACATGACCATCAGCGTCACCCTCGGCACCGAACCCAAGAGTTAGGCCAGCGTCGCGATACCGCCGTCGACCGGAAGGATGACGCCCGTTATATAGCTCGCTGCGGGTGACGCCAGAAAGATAGCCGCACCAGCCATATCGGACGCCTGCCCGATCCGCTTCATTGGCGCCGCCCTCACGATGTCGTCGTGAAACGCCTCGAGCGTGGCGGCCATCATCTTCGACGGGAACGGTCCGGGGGCAATGGCGTTCACCGTGATCGTCGGGGCGAAGGTTTTCGCGAGGTGACGAGTGAGCTGGTGCATCGCGGCCTTCGAAGCGGAGTATGCGAACGTGTCCATGGAGGGAACGTGAATCCCGTCGATCGAACCGATGTTGATCACGCGCGCCGGACTCTCGGGTGTACCGACAGCGTCGAGCAATGGGCGAAGGAACTTCGTCAAGTGAAAGACACCCTTCACGTTGAGCGAGAGCACGCGCTCCCACGCTTTCTCGTCGTAGTCGTTCATCGGCGCGCCCCACGTGGCACCGGCGTTGTTAACGAGGACGTCGAGATGGTCCTCTCTCGCGGCGATCTCGTCAGCGAGTCGTCGACACTCGGCTTCGCTCGACAGGTCGGCCGGAATCGAGATACAGGTGCCGTGGTTCGAGAGCTCCTTCGCGAGCTCATCGCCAACTTCGGCCTTACGCGAAGAGATGTACACCGTGGCGCCGGCGTCGACGAAGCCCCGCGCGATCATCTCGCCAATACCGCGACTTCCGCCGGTTACCAGTACGACCTTGCCCGCAACGTCAAAGAGAGAACTCATTTGCGCAGTGTAAACCACCAATTGACTCGGATTGGAGGGGGACGATTAGTCAGACACTTGGAGAGCCACGCGGGGACGGGGGAGTTCCGGGTGCAGCTCGTGCGCGCGCACGAGCGCCTCGTCGGCGTCGTAGGCGACGACGATCACTTGGGACATTCCTCGATAGGGGTCACCCCAAACAACACGAAACTTGATCGGACCCGTCGGGGTTCGCTTAGTTGTCGACGCGGAGGTTCGTGACAGCGACGGCGACGACGTCAGTCTGTGGAGCGGTGACGTACTGGGCGTGAATCGCCCACACGCCGATGTCCGGGAAGTTGAACGCGCACTCGACCTGATTTTGGTTTATCCACTGGAAGTGACACACGATGTTCGCGTCACCGGTCACCAGCGGCGCCACCGCGAACATTCGCACGAGGCCCGTCGCGTCGCCCGGCAAGACGTCAACGATGACATTGAAGTCTCCATTGGAAACGGACGGCGGTGCGCTGTTGTCGCTGTAATCAAAGGACATCAGGACTTTGTTGGAAGAGTCATCCGCCGCGGCGGGAATCACGGCGATTCCGATGCTGGTTGCCACTAGCAAGGCAGCACAAAGTAGCCGACGCATGACATCAAGTATAACAGCGAAATCTCAGTATAACGCCGATAATGTACGTTATGTAAAGTGATGGACTGAATCGAGGTCATTGAAACTGGCAACCCCTGATCGAACGTCATCAGTAACAAAATTGTAATCAGTCGGAAACTAGTTTCGTAGTACCGATGCGTCCTCACATCACACTCTCTCCAAAACAACTTGGACTCGCCGTGTTCGTGGTGGCGTTGGGCGGCGCAGTCGGAACGCTTCTTCGAGATTTACTTTTGAAAATAAATCTGTACGCGACGCCGCGCGGTTCAGCCGTCTATCCAGTCTCTGATTGGACGCATCAGATTCCCTGGGTGCTGCTCGCAATCAACGCGATCGGCGTCTTCGTTGCGACGGATCTTCTTCGCCATCGTCTCAAGCATCACGATCCGAATAGTCCGATGCGATTAATACTGATCACCGGCTTCTTCGGCGGACTGACGTCCTATTCGGGCCTGTTTGTCGATCTCGCGGCGATATGGCACCTCACCATTGGTGGGTGTCTTCTGGTGACCGCAGGCGCCCTTCTGAGCGGCCTTTTCGCGGGCGCGCTCGGTCTGGGTCGACATCGACGGCGCGCATGACTTTATTACTAGTCTCAATCGCCGGAGCGATTGGATGCGTGGTTCGTTACATCGGCGAATACTTCGTGCGTAGGAATCACCCAACAAACCGACCGTGGGCGACTGTTGCCGCGAACGCCGTTGGCACCGGCATCGCCGGTTACGCCGCGTATCGATTGATCGGTTCCGCTGACGCTCATATTCGCGCGATCATATTGACGGGTTTTTGTGGGGGATTGACGACATTCTCTTCTGCATTTGCCGTGCCCGCGATATTGCAAAGAGAACACCATTGGGGTTACGCTGCGGCACTCATCAGCACTACCCCACTGTTGTGTTCGGGAATGTTCGTGCTCGGAATGTCATTCGCCCACTGACCGAAAGCCGAATGACAAGTCACTCCCCCACTTCTGACTTGACACTTGGTGTGCGGGTTCGTGTCGGCCCAACGAACATCGAACATTCATTAATACTTCCTGCGTTGGCGGGCTGGAAGGATGAGCTTATGACGATGCCACCGATTCCGCAATGGAGTTTCGACACTGGTCAGGCTGAATCGTTACTGGAACAGCTCGATGACCTCATGGCCGGGACCGTGTCTTCAATCGTGCCCGCAGGATTCGAGGCCTACGCTCGAATTTTGCATCCCGTTGAAACGCCGTTGTATGGCGACAGGTTGGTGCGCTGGAGGGACGTCGCCAACTGGGGTGGTCAAATACTGACGCCTCATTCCCAATGGCTCGAAGTGGCAATGCCCGAACGCTTACCCGAACTACCACGACCTTGGAGAAGTCAAGGCCCTCAATCAGGCTCTCTCCACTCTGGCGACGCTCAGGCTCTCGTCAAGATCGCTCGCCGATTCACTGAGACGCCCGAAGAGTGCTGGTGCTGCGTCTGGGAGGGTTTCGGCTGGTGGTCGAGAGTGACTTACTCTCCTGGCCAATTGGGGACGCGATCGACGGGTCCGATCCCGATCGAAGCGAAGGATTGGCCAAAGGTTCACACTCGCTATCGCGACTACTTGCTCTATAAAGCGTCGCTCGGGCCCTCCTTCATGGAAGCGATCGAGATACTTGAGGGGCACTCACCAAACCTGTGGTGGCCGTCAGATCTTGCGTGGTGCGTAGGCACGGAGATTGATCTTGATTCGACCTATGTGGGAGGTTCGAAACCCTTCATTGAAGCGATTCTCCAGAATGAAGATCTTGAGGCATTCCAAATTGGGTCGACGGATTCGACGAGATTCGAATGGCCCGAGTGGATGATTCGTATTGTTGAAAGCAGTGTCGACGATCTGCTTTCATCGGGGCAGGCAGTAGTTGAGACCTCGATTGGAAGTATTCGATTTGAATTGGCAAGTCCAAGACGATTGCGCCGCGGACTATTTCGATACGAGGTCGAGCGCGACGGTCACGGAGGCGGCTCTGGACAGTCACCACTTAGCAACGATTCAGGTGAGAACCTGCGTCGGCAACTTCAGTTCCTCGTCAAAGGTGGCCTTCGAAGTCTCGCGACCTGAGGTAGAACTAGACGCTCGTCATTGCTATGACGCATCGTGCGGACCTCTCGGTCGACCGACTAGCGACCTCGCTTAATTCCACTTGCGGATCCTCCACTCGGAGATTGTTGACGTCGGCCCGATGAGACGTCGTCCGCGACCCTCGGACGTTCAAATTTCGGGACAATTAAGGCGTTAGTTATCAAGTACCAAGGGTGCCTTCGTGATATCGCTGCCTGCGATGCTGATGTCTCCTCCGGTGCACACGAGCACCGTTGGTGAGAGTGGAAATGACTTCTTCGCCCACCCGATATACAGCGGAAGGACAACGAGTCTGTTCGCTGCCTTTGCATTGCAAGCCTTACCGAACGAATCAGCGCGCATCGCCGACGCTTGCGCTCGAGCGGATCGACCGCCACCCAGCACGACGTTGCCCAAGATGTAGTTCGTTGGGGTTGCTGACGCCTCCAAAATGGTGGCACCAGACAGTGCCTCGAGGCCGATGTACGTTATCGGCAATCGGCAACGACCGCCAGTGTTGGTGTAGAAGATCCACGCTTTGAACGACTCTGGTCCGCCCGCCGCCACCTTTATTGGGATGAACGTCTCGTGGATCTGACTCGCCTTGCAAATCGATACGGTCGTCGATGCCGAAGCGGCGGAAGTTGACGTCGGCAACGACAGGCTCACGAGGATGCCGGTCATGGCGACTATGGATGCGGAAATAGCGCGCACTTGGAGCTGCAACTTCATGACACACTCCTGGTTGGGCTTGTACACCATAATGTCCGCTCGGTCGAATTGATTTCATTCGCTTAACAGAAACGTCACAACAATGGGGGAAAGTGCGTATTGCCTGTGAGTAGCCAATCATCGAGTGGGCCAAATGTCAATCCGCCAGGCGGAGAATGTGTAGGTCGGCCCTATGACTTGCTACCGGAACTCAATATTCACGCTGCACGTGATGTGTATTCTGCCTGAAGGGAGGCACGTTTATGGAACGACTTCGTCACCTCGCCACTTGTCGTGGACCTGTCAGTGCATTCGTGATCTTGACACTGCTGTTTCCGCTGGCTACATCCACTCCAAGTTTGGCATCAACGAGTGTTCCATCGTGTTCAGCGAAGCAAGTCACAGTCGCCCTGGAATCGCCCGCCGGGATCTATGCATTCGCTGCGAACGAAGGTTTTGCGTTTCTCGTTGTGAACGTAAGCCATACCGCATGCAGCATCATGGGCTATCCCAAGCTTCAGTTCTTCCCTGCGTCGTACGAAGGGAAGGCAGACGTGGTGGCAACCACGGGTGTCGGGCAAGTCTTCGTCAGGGTGCCGCCACGAAACGTCGTAATTGAACCTGGCGCAACCGCGTCCTTTGGACTTAATTATGTCGATGCCGCCAATCAAGAAGACCCCGGCGGCGGTCCTTGTTTGACGCGGAGTGTTTCCGTACGACTTCCGGTGAGACCTCATCATTATTCGGCGCCACGCACGGTCGCAATAACACTCAACTTCTGCTTCGCGGGCTTCAGGTTTGGTGTCACTTCAATTCAGCACGGTCCCCTGCCGGAGACGATCTAAGAGTTCATCTCATTGAGGACCAGGTATTCGCCACTCGGAGAAGGTTGAGTCGGGCCACTTAGTCTCAACATCGCATCTGTAGTCTCGAACCGTGGATGCCGAACCAGACACTGTCGCGACGCTGACATCTCTTGAGAACTGGTTGGCGAGGCGTTTACTCGCGTACAACCCAACAATGCAAGAAAAGGCGAGGCAGGCCTACGGAGAGCAGGGCATGTATATCTACGCTGCCTACCGCGGTGAAATGTCTTTGGCGTGCTTTTCAACGCTGATTGGTGTTGGGTTTTTGGCTGTCTCGAAGTTCCAAGGAATTGTTGCTCTTGTGGGTGGGGCCTGGCTCGTATTGTTCCTTTTCTTGTACGTCTTGGGGGTGCGACGATTCATGTCCGCGAAGCGATTTCGAACCAGCCGCAGCGGATCTAAGAACGACTCCTAGTCGCGGGACCGCGACCAAAACTCAAGACGCCAGTCGGAGAATGTTGAAGTCGGTCCGGAGTCTCAACAAGGCACCCAGACCGGTATGCCGTACAACGTCTTTGGAAGTTGCACACAGATGTTGACCGTGAACTTCGTATTCGGTGCCATCACCACCGGCGTCGTGAACTCGACGACGCCACCCCGGCCCGCGCGGAAAGTGGGCGTGCGGCGAAATGTCAGGTGATAGAACCTCGCTGCGGCGACCACGTCGGCACCAGATACGGCGTGTCGGGTCGCCGCGGCTGCGGCGACAGCCCTATTGCTCACCGCGAGAGCGCCGCCGTGCGTATCCCAGAGCCCCTGAGCTTGACGCGGACACGGAATTATCTTGGGCGCACCACCGACCGTATTAGGAAGGTCGAGACAGATGTCGCTGAATGGCTTCTCTTGAAAGAACAGTACGAGTCGTGAGAACCCGAACACGTCACCCACGTTGATCAATAAGACAAGGTTGGCTGTATTCACCGTGTTGATGCCAGCGGCATTGCTGACATCGGCAGCGGTGACAACGTGAGCCGGCTTGTCATGTGTCGCTGTTGCCACCGCGTAGTCCGCGACGCGAATCGCAATCGAGGAGGAGGGGGAAGCGGAGGCTACAGGACTGCCAACACCGAGAAGGAGCGCCATCACTGTCGCTGCCGGAGCAACAGTGCGAGTCAGGCATTGCCAGATGGATCGTCCGTGCGGTTTGTTCATCATGCACTCCTGTTCATCGTGTTCTCCATCCTCCCTCACATTGACCAAATAGGCAGCGCGGTCTTAAAACTGCGCAATTCACGACGGCGACGACGATTGATGGGATGCGACGCTACGCCATAGCCACTGGCTAATCCTCCAGTCGGAGAATGTGTAGGTCGGCCCTCCCACACGAACAAGATCTTGTTCGCATCTGTCGAGTTCTGGGGACTGAGCCTTTGCGTTTCTACACTGAGACTTCATGACGATCCAAGTCTCTCCCAGAGGTGGGCGGCTATATTCACGCTCATGCGGTCCAACTTTCTTCGAGCGGTCATCGCTCCTTTGCTTGTTCTCGCACTCGGTTCTGGCGCGATGCAATTCTCTGATTTGAGCGTCGCTGGAGCATCGACACGCACTCCCTTCTGCACGGCTCTGCTGAAAGTACTTTCCACCGACGCGAACCGAGTCGTTCAGTCCTTAGATCCAAAGATCAATGAGAAACCACAAAGGCCGTTGACCGCATCCATGGATGTGAGCCTGAGCAAGTTGATCCTGGGAGTCAACTCTGCAATTACAACTTCGCTAAGTCAAGCCAGTAAGTCTGTATTGAGGATCTACCTAAAGCGACTCACGAACTCAAGGAGTCCATTGTCCGTGATTAAGGTCGTCTGGGCATTTGATTCCAAGGGATCGCGTTCATCACTACTGGCCTGCAGTACAAGCACATTGTGAGTCCGATCGCACCCTTTGGGCCCGCCCCTTCCTAAACCCAGTTTCGTTCACGTTTCGCGAATACTGTTCAAACGCCAATGCAAGGTGGCATAACTGTTGCGTCGGGCCTCCGACCCCATGAATCTTCGAATCGCCAGATGCACGAATTCGCCAACTGACTCAGGTTTGGGGAAGTAGCCACGCCCGAGCCAGAGCGCCAACGAATATGCCCACTGTGGAAAAGAGCGTCAGCCGAACGCAGATCTCGCTCTGGGGATGCAGTGAAACGAGAAGAGCAAAGACGACTTGGAGCAGGAACAGCGTGATGCTGGTTGAAGGCAATAGAATTGCCGGTTTTCGCCACGCCGCGGGCTCGGACCAACTACCTGTTCGAATCACCCGCGGGAGGACTTGAGAGATGTTGACGAGGCAGAGTAGGGCCATTGCGATCGAAACGTCTGCAAACACTTCGATTTGCCCAGCGAGACCAATGAGCGAAAAGACGAATACGTCGAGAAGGTGTATGAAAGAGCTACTCGACAGCGCCCTTCTCCGCGCCCGCCTTCCCTCATCAAGTGGCGATTGATTCTCAATCGCCAAGGCGACGAAAAGGAGCCCGATGAACGCGGCGGAAGCTCCGCCACTGGCGACGAAAAAGCTGCTGAAGCGAGCCAACACCTTCTGAGCATGACACAAACGACCGGACCGAGTCCTCCGCGTGAAACGATCTCTGGCCTCAACAGTTAGCGGCGTGAACTTTGGCTAGCCGTCTTGGCTCATCATGACCAGCGATGCGTGCGACGGTCGCAGACCATTGATGTCGGGTATCGTCCGCAGTTTCTGGAAGCCGTTACTTCGCGTCTCTACTGACATACCGTTGAGATGGCAACTTCGACAGTGCTGTGCGATTTTCGCGAAACCACGATATTGCCTTGGGTTGGCTTCGAAAGTGGTTGATTCGTGGTCAAGAAGTAAGTTCCGTTCGTTACGGCGAAGGCGTAATAAATCCAGTGATCGTTGGGTCTGACAACGTATGTTGCCAGCACTCGACCGGTGGGACGTGAGTGAAGTGATATCACCATTGTTCGTCGAATCCCACCGCTCGCAAAACCACCACACTCCGATACTGGTCCGGTGATGATTGTGTCCTTCGGCAGTCCCGTGCCCCTTGCCAATGCTGTAGTCAGTGGCACGAGCACAGCCGCAACAATCAACATGACGGCGAGCATCACCATCGACGCCACATTTGGGTTGCGAAGCCTGCGATACCGGGAAGGGCTGTTCTGCACGTCCCAATCCTCCCATGAGGCAGGTGACCGGTTGCGTTCAACTTTCGCTTCAGGTTCCTTCTTACCGCTGACTTAGATTGAAGTCGTGCGCCTCAGTACCGTCATCCTTCCCATAGAGCGGTGGTCAACATCTCGCGAGAAATGGCGAAGAGCCGAAGAGCTCGGTTTCCACGCGGCCTATACCTACGATCACTTGTCGTGGCTGCGCCTGAGAGATCGACCTTGGTTCGGTGCCGTACCCACCCTTTCGGCGGCGTCACTCGACACCTCTCGGATCCGATTGGGCACGATGGTGGCGTCGCCAAATTTTCGTCATCCGGTGCCGTTTGCCAAGGAGCTACTTTCAATTGATGATCTTTCACACGGACGACTCGTTGTCGGTATCGGATCCGGCGGACTGGGCCTCGATGCCACCGTCCTAGGCAATACGGAGTGGTCGCCTCGCGAGCGAACCGATCGATTCTTCGAATTCGTGGCGTTACTTGCCGAACTGCTCGGAAGTGATGAAACCAGTATTGAAGGAGAGTTCTACAGCGCGCTCGAGGCTCGGATGCTGCCAGGCACCGTGCAACGCCCTCGTCCTCCGATCTTGATCGCCGCAAACGGAAGTCGAGGGATGCGATTGGCGGCGCTGCAGGGAGACGGATGGATAACACTGGGCCGTTCGAACGACGAAGAGCAATCGTGCTTCGACGTCGTGTCACGTCAGATCGGGCAACTTGACGCAATCCTCACTGACAGAGGAAGAGATTCACCGCACTTCGAGAAAGTTCTGGTGAATGGCTTTTCTCGTGACCGCCCACTCGATTCCTTCGAAGCCTTCGTCGATTGGGCCGGACGCTACAAGGATCTCGGGATTACGGAACTGGTGGTTCATTGGCCTGAACCGAACACGTTGTTCGAAGCAGATGTAAAGATCTTTGAAAGGATCGCCACTGACGGCCTAGCTGGCATCTAGCGCTCGTCGAGTGCATCAACCGACGTAGTCGACGGTCGGCCGAGTCACTCTTCTCAACACTTGCGCATTGTGCGTACTCCCGACGACGTGGACTGGTCACGCTCGATTTATGACTGCGCCGTGACAAGCGACGAGGTGACCGCCTATCTGAATACCCTCGATGAGCCCAAACGAGCGACGCTTCAGATCCTTCGCGAGATAATCCTGGATGTGAAACCAGAGTTTGAACAGTGACTCTCCTACCAAGTTCCCGCCTTCCGGTTGCGAGGGAAGGTGACCGCAGGATGTGCGGCCTTCAAGAATCATCTCACTTACTTGCCTCATAGCGGCGCGGTGTTTCTGGAACTGAAAGCCGATTTAGTCCCGTATGGCAAGTCAACTAGCGTTTCCCGTGGTGCAAGTAGGAACGAGCGGATTCGACACTCCCTCGCATTGATAGCTAAATGAACGTGAAGAACACGACGAGGAAAAGTGCCGCAAACACGATCAGCGCCAGGATGGCGGTGCCGATTGGGCCGAAGTGGTGTCGCGACCTCCGGTGCCTACGAATGAACCATGTTGTTATCGCGGCCGCAATCACGCCGGAGATAGCCGCGGCTTGCCAAGAGTCGAAGAAGTTAAGAACTCTCAGCATCAGTGCGAGCTACTGACTGGGCAACGTCGTGCTCGCACGAGCCAACACTACGTTTGAGAGCAGCGCAGTAATGAATCATTCGATTCGATCGCGAATGGCATTCTGCACCAACCGTAAATATCATCCGCGCACACTCCCTGGATACCATGACCTTACGGTTGGTTTCGAGGGAGTGAAATGAGACACTTGTTGACACGCGCAGGCGCAATCGCCGTTGCGACAGGACTTTGCCTACTGTCGGGCGTACCTACTATCGGTCACGTAGGCGCACCTGGGCCGGCGTCGGCGTCGACACCCGCGACGTGCAGCGGAGGAGACTTCGTCGGCGGTTGGGTTGGCAAGAATGGCGCGACCGGAACGAGCATCTTCGTTGTGGCGTTCGTCAATGAGGGACGGACCACGTGTCGACTCGCCGGATACCCCACGATTCAGGGCTACCGCGACGGGCGCCGTTATCCTCTCCATGCGCAGCACATCACATCTCAACCGTTCGGTCTCTCCCCCACAGTGGTCGGACCACAGATGAGTGGGGAGTTGGTGCTGACGACGTCAGGCCTGTGCAATGCGTTGAACTCGGGAGGTCGCGCGAAAATCAACAGTGAGATCGCCGACAACACGTACGCCGTGAGCGTCGAGTTCCCTCATTCTAATGACCCGATTTATATCTACGGACTGAACCTCGACGTCGCGTGCGGTCTCGACGTGACCGGCCTCGGTTGGCGATAGTCGGATCGCTCCGAAGTGAGGCGTTGGGCTCACAAGATTTGGCCTACGACCTCATGCGTTGTAGGTGCGCCGAGTGTGACGAGGTGCTCATTCATCGGTATCGTTCGAATCATGTCCTCGATCATTGACCGTGTCGTACGCCGAGTGAGCACTCTGCGCCTCTTGGCGGTCGTCGTCGCACTGACGGTTGGCGGCTCACTCTCGCTGACGCCAAGTGTCTCCCTGGCCGCGTCACGCTCGACGAGTACTCAGTGGAATCCCTTGGCACTGGACCGCGCTGGTCAATCGAACGTCAATTACGTGCTCTGGTCACATTCGTGCGGACACTCGAGGTGCTTCCGCTTAGAGCAGATTGACATGGCAAACGACACGTCAACCTTCGTGTCGGCGCCACCACTTTCGAACTTACCTCGCGTTTGGATGGGCGGGTTGGTGCAGCTGGACTTCGCGAACGCGCTGGACGGGTACGAGTTGTTGAACCCGGGCGGTCAGAGGTCGGATCAGCTGTACGCCACGTTTGACGGCGGGCGACATTGGCATCACGACGATTTCATCGCTGGCGAAACGATCGAACGGATCGCGTCGACACCATCGATGATCTACGTCGTCGGTGGTGTCAAGTGCGCGACGACGAATGAACTGTGTCAACGATGGCAGCTGAACTCGTCGCCGGCGGCCGCGAGCCACTGGACGAGGGTCAGCCGTCCGTACGCGTACGGTCACGACTCCATTTATCCCGCCGTCACGGCGTACGCAAACAGTGTCTGGGTGACCACGCAGGAACAGTCGAAGCCGTATTTGACGCTCATGGCCAGTTCGTCGAATGGTGGCAAGACCTTCGCCGTGCGCTCTGTGTCGAATCTGCCAAGTCTGCTGGGTTGCGCTCTCACGGCCACGTCGTCCACGAGTATTTGGGCTCAGTGCGACGATGGGAACATGGCGGGCGACGTCGAATACTCCAACGACGGTGGCACTGCGTGGCGCAATTTAGCCAGCGTGACGTTCGGAGAGTTCTTCTGGGGTGCCTTCGACGCCGTCACCAACGACGTGGCGTTCTTTGAAAATGGCGCGCACTCTCACCAGCTTGGAGAGTTGATCGGTGGGGCAACGAAAGTCATCATTGCGGGCACAACTCCCTATACCCAACTGAGTGCGTTGAGCTTTACGAGCCCGACACGAGGATTGGCACTGAGCTCGTCCATCGGACCCTCCAGTCGATACGTCCTCTACGAGACCACCGATGGCGGCGATCATTGGAAACGTCTGTTCGCCTGACGCCGGGTCTACGCGAACGCGATCGCAAAGTCGCAATCAGGCACACTCGTCTCGGTGATCGGCCCGACCGCCATATAGCTCATGCGTACCCCGAGGTCCTCGGGCGTCAGGTTGAATTTCTGCCGCTCGAGACCGTTTTCCAGGGCCCAGGCGCCCAACGCTTCGGAGGCGAGTTGCATCGAGGACGGGTTGACCCCGTTTCGGTCGGTCGAGAGAGGGACGTAGGCCTCTCGATGCGCCGGATCGACTCGCACTTCGAGTTCTGGATACTGCGCAGCCAGTTCTTCGCTGTTCGTGTCGGGTATTGGTTTGCAAAATTCAACGGGACCGTCACTATCTGCGCTCACCTCTCCCCAGAAGATGGCGAACATCGCGCTCTCCCGCCCCTCCACCCTCGGTAGTGGCCGCTCCCGAAAGATCGCGATGAACTCCTTACCGAGAGCCCACGCGCCCGCTTCGTCAACGTGTCGCTTTAGACAAAGCACACTTCGTTCGGGCATCTCTCTGGTGGCTACGTTCATGACGAGCTCCTCTCCATTTAGTCGATTCACGAGATAGTCGGCAAGTTCGCGTCGAGCGCCATGCGCGACTTCGACGTCGCGCCAGTACGCGGCGATCCGTGTGGCGGCCTCGCTTCGATCGCACGCCAGTAGTTCCTTGATGCTCGCCAAGGGGACCTCGAGTTGGCGCAGCATTGCGATCATTCGGGCATCGTCGAGTTGCTCGACATCGTAGAAGCGATACCCGGATTCACGGTCGACACGCGCGGGTAACAACACCCCGAGTTCGTCGTAGAGGCGAAGGGCCTTGATCGACAATCGCGATCGCCGCGAGAATTCGCCAATGCTGATCTCTTCCACGTCCGCCGCTCTCCCCTCGGTACCGAGTGTGATATCTCCAGTATGGGACCTCCCCCAGGGTGAGAGTCAAGGCTTCAAATCGGACTCATCCGGCGCGCCGTTCGTCACCACGTAGTCGATCACGCTGTTCGAGCGCACGACGTGACCGCAAAGGTAAAGTTCCCTCGAAACGCGACATTGTCCGCTGATCGAAGGGAGAGACGTGAATGAGACACCGGGCTTCTCCATTGAAGGAACGTTGCACGAGCACCAGGGCACCGGCGTTCTTCGCGTGCGCGCCATCTATGAGACCAATATCGATGACGTCTGGTCCGCGCTCACGCAGCCCCCACGCTTGGCTCGCTGGTACGGGAACTTCGAAGGCGATTTTCGTGTCGGCGGTAAGTGGAGGGGTTTCGTGCCAAGCAGCGAGTGGGACGGCCACGGTCGCATCATCGAGTGCGATGCCCCTCGTCGTCTGTCCGTGACGATGTGGGAGACCGAGGGTGAGGAGCAAGCTATCTCGGTTGATCTCGCCGTCGACGGCGCTCGCACGATACTGCTGCTCGAAAAGAGTGGCGTGGTTCCGGACGTCCTGTGGGCGTACGGATGCGGCTGGCAGTCACATTTAGAAGACCTCGCCGCGCACCTCGCGGGCCGCGAGGACCCCGACTGGCCGGCTTCGACCAACGCCCGATTCGACGAACTCGAGCCGATCTATCGCGAACTGCCGGTCACGCTGCTGCCCTAAGGCGGACCTGCCACCGACGAACTGACGCGCTACTCGCGGCTTTTGTCGGCTGGGATGAAGGCAAATGCGCCACTATGCACGTACACGAGTTCGCAGTTGTCGATGTATTTCGCGTCGTGAATCACGTGCGCGCGGGTATAGCCGACGTCGCCCTTGTTGAGAACGATTCTCTCGCCGTCGGCGACGAGCGACTCGCCGTCGCGCCGATAACGTTGCGTGGTCATTGCGCCTTCGACGACGATCGTCATGTCGTCACCGGGATGGGAGTGTGGAGGTTCCTCCGTGCCCGCGACCCAACGTTCCATCATGACTTCGACGCCGGCAGCGTTTGTCGGAAACGTTGTGCGCAGACTGAAGCCGGGGTTGTCCTCAATCGGCACCAGATTGCTCCATACGTCGCTCACCGCCGAACTGTCACCTCGATTTACGTCATCCACAGCCATGTCACTACTCCTTTGTCGGTACCTCGCGCAGCGCAATCTCGCTGAAGCGGTGTTGCAGCCAACTGCAACCTCACTCTACGGACCCAAGCAACACGGCGACTCCTTCGCGGGATGCGCTGAGGCACCGTACTGCTTTGCTACGCTCACGTTCGAGCGATGAGGCCCGCCCGGAAAAGCGCCGACTAGTTCGGCTGATGGCATCTACCAGCAAGACCAACACGCTGGTAGGGCTCGTGCACCGTACCCTGCCCTGACAGGAGGTACGAGTGAACGTTTACTACGTCATGGCGATCTGGTTCGGTATGGCACTGATCGCCGCATTCTTCAGCATCAAGCTCGGCATTTCCGTCGCGCTCGTCGAGATTCTCGTCGGCGCCATCGCAGGGAACATCCCGGGCATTCGAGAACACGTGCAACAGACTGACTACACGACGCTGCTCGCGGGGATCGGTTCGGTGCTGCTGACGTTTCTTGCCGGCGCCGAGATCGATCCCGTGTCACTCAAGAAACACTGGAGAGCAAGTGTCGCCATGGGTGCCGTGTCATTCCTATTGCCGCTCATCGGCGCCTTCTGCTTCGCGCGCTACGTCTTCGATTGGAACTTCCACGCCTCCGAGATCGCAGGCATCGCGCTCAGTACGACGTCGGTGGCGGTGGTCTACGCGGTGATGGTCGAAACGGGCCTCAACCGACACGACGTCGGAAAACTCATTCTGGCGGCGTGCTTCGTCACGGATCTGGGGACCGTCTTGGCGCTCGGCGGTCTCTTCGCGAGCTACGACTGGTTGCTACTCGTCTTCGTCGTCGTGACCACGGTGGTCCTGTTCTTCTTGCCGCGCATACTTCGCTGGGTGGTCGCGAATCTCGGTCACCGTGTGAGCGAACCCGAGGTCAAGGTGATCTTCGTCGTCCTCCTCGCACTCGGGGGCTTGGCGACCGCGGCCGGTAGCGAGGCGGTACTGCCGGCCTACGTGGCGGGGCTCGTCGTGGCCGGTGTCTTCATGAACGATCGAGTGGTGCTCGAGCGCATCCGGACCATCGCCTTCGCGCTCCTCACGCCGTTCTTCTTCCTTCGCGCCGGAACGCTCATATCCGATACGGCGTTGGTCTCGGGCGCCGGGGTGATCGTCACTCTCTTCTTGGTCAAAATGGTCACCAAGTTCATCGGAGTGTGGCCAACGGCGAAGGCGTTCCGCTTGCCGAAGAGGGAGCGAACCTACACGACGCTCCTCATGGCGACCGGGCTCACGTTCGGTTCAATCTCCGCGCTCTACGGACTAACGCACCACCTGATCAATCGAGCCCAGTACACCGAACTTGTGACAGTGGTGATTCTTTCAGCCTTCGTGCCGACCTTGATCGCCCAGCAGTTCTTTCGACCGAGCGTTGCCGTCTCCAACGAGCAGCTCGAGGCGCTGGGTGAAGAGGAAATCTCACTTCGACGCAGGAAGTCTGCGCCGATCGCGGACGATGACTCGGCCACGACGTAGACACGAACATCTGCTTCTCGAACGCGCCGGATGGCCAGACGCCGAGCGCACTAGCTGACTGCGAGACACGCGACGAGTGCTTAAGAGAGCGATCAATATACCCTTCGACGCTGCGGGTGCCATGGCACGGCACACCTCGCGCCGTACTCAGTCGAGAGGAATTACGCTGGACGGACCTGGTCAATTGCGTGATCACAATGTCATACGGTGAGGATGGAATGTCGTGGACGACGATCGAGCCCGAGAGTTGCTGAGTGTCGAACGGTCACGGGTCGAGAGTCTGCTCGACTCCGTGAGGGGCGACAGCCAGTCCGATCGATCGGAAGCCAATCAGCAAGGTGATATGAGCGACTCGTCCGAATCACTCGTCTCCGAAGGTACGGACGACGCCGTCGCGCAGGCTCTCACCCGACGCTTGGCCGCGATCACGCGGGCGGAGCAACGGCTCGCGGCAGGTACGTACGGACACTCCGTGGCCAGTGGCGATCTAATCCCGGACGAGCGTCTCGAAGCTGATCCCGCGGCCGAACTCACGGTTGAAGAGGCCCAGAACCTCTAAGTGTTCTCGTACTGCGTCCGTGCGTTAACTCTTGCGCGCGAGGTAGTCGCTGCTCCGCTCCACCAGCCACCGAAAAGTCGGGTCGGGCTTGTCGAGCAACTCCGGGTGCCACTGCACGGCGAGTACGTCGTGACCCGGCAGTTCCACCGCCTCGACGACGCCGTCCGGCGCGGTCGCCGAGGCGACGAGGTCGGTACCCAAGACGGCCAAGGTTTGGTGGTGCAAGGAGTTCACGCCGACGGAGGGCGGATAGAGCGAGGAGAGCAACGAGCCGGGAACGACGTTCACTTCATGCGTGCGTTCTCGGCCGTCGGTGTCCCACTGCGGATGTCCCGCACCGTCGTCGAGTTCGACGTGTTGATTGAGCGTGCCGCCGTAGAATACGTTGGCGAGTTGCGCCCCACGGCAGATGGCGAGCACGGGCATCTCGAGTCGTCGAGCTTCGCGGAAGAGCGCCAGCTCCCATTCGTCGCGGTCCGGTTCGATCGCGCCGAGGTTCTCGTCGGCGTGATGTCCGTAGCGATCGGGTTCCACGTCCGCTCCCCCACTAAGGATCAGGCCGTCGAGGCGCGCGAGGACGCCTTCGACATCGGCGTCGCGCGTCAGCTCGACCGGTAGTCCCCCGGCAGCGGCGACCGAGGCCGGGTAGTCCGAGAAGTGCAGGTCGAACTTCAATTCGTACATCGCCTTCGGAACGTTGTTCGCGAGCGCGGACGCCGGCCAGCGCCGACCCGACATGCCAATCAGCGGTTTGGTCATGACTCCATAGTACGAACCAACGCTCCCTCGCTGCGCAATATCGTTTGGCCACGAACGAGTACCCTTGGCCCAACGGAGGAGTTTCCATGTCGCTTGAGGCCGCGCCCGTCGATATCACGTCCCACGACACCTACGTCGACGGTGTCCCGCACGAAACTTTCGCCCATATGCGGACCACCGATCCGATCGCGTGGACCGACGAGGCCGACGGCGGACGCGGATTCTGGAGTCTGACGAAGTACGACGACGTCCTCTACGCCAGTCGCCACACGGAGCTCTTCTCGAGTCGTTTCGGCATCCGCATGGAGGACATGGACGAAGAGGAGACCGAAGCCCGTCGCACGATGATGGAGATGGACTCGCCCGAACACACGCGACTGCGCCGCATCGTGGCGCGGCCCTTCACCCCGCGCGCGGTCGCGGACTACGAGGGGGCGGTGCGCGAACTCGCGCAAGAGGTCCTCCAGAACCTGCAGGGGAAGCCCGAGTTCGACTTCGTGAAGGACGTCGCGCGCGAACTCCCGATGAAGATGCTCGGGCGACTCCTGGGGCTTCCAAACGAAGACCTCGACTGGCTCGTCAGCCGCGGTGACGCCTTGATCGGCAACTCCGACCCTGACTTCACGGACTACGTGGTCGACCAGAGCGACACCAGCGCCTACCGACTACTGCCCTTTCGTAGTCCCGTCGCGATCGAACTCTTCGACTACGCCCAACAGGCGCTCGAAGAACGACGGATCACTCCGACGCACGACGTGTTGACGGCCTTGCTCGCACCAACCAAGGACGGTGACACGCTCGATGACGCGACCCTCAAGAACTTCTTCACCCTGATGGTCGCGGCCGGCAACGACACCACGCGCTACACGATGACCGCCGGCACGCAAGTCTTCATCGACCGGCCCGAGATCTTCGCCGCACTACCGTCGATGGATGAGTCTCAGGTCAAGCTACTGGTCGACGAGGTGCTGCGTTGGGCAAGTACGACGATGCACTTTCGCCGGACCGTCGTCGAGGACACCGAACTAAGGGGCCAGAAGCTCAATAAGGGCGACAAGATCGTCCTCTGGTACATCTCGGCGAACTTCGACGAGGAGCAGTTCGCCGAGCCCTACGATTTCGTGCTCGACCGTTCGCCGAACGACCACGTCGCGTTCGGACTCCATAGTGCGCACCTGTGCCTCGGGGCGCACCTGGCGCGCCTCGAACTACGCGTGATGTTCGAAGAGATGGCGAGAGCGTGGTCGAGTATCGAGGCGGCCGGTCCGAGTGAACGGTTCCGATCCAACTTCATCAGCGGCACGAAGAGGTTGCCCGTTCGCGTCACCTGGCGCTAGAGGAACGGCAGGTACTCGCGCATCTCCCAGTCGGTGGTGGAACTCGTGAAACGCTCCCACTCGGTACGCTTCACCGCGACGTGCTGGGCGACGATCTCGACACCGACCGCGTCCACGAGTTCCTGGTCCGCCTCGAGGGCGTCCAGCGCGTCACTGAGTGACGGCGGCACACCGACGGTGGCGTCGATGGTGTCGAGCCCGTTGCCTCCCTCGACCGGACCCAGCGGCATCTTGTTGACCACGCCGAGGCGCGCCGCCTGCAGGACCGCGGCCATGGCGGTGTGCACGACCGCGGCGCCGTCGGAGAGTCGGTGTTCGAGGCGCGAGCCCTCACCGCGCTCCGGTGGGATGCGCACCGTGGCACCCCGGTGGTCGTAGCCCCAGTTGGCCCAGTAGCCCGAGAGCGACGCCGGCCGGAGGCGCTTGTAGGCGTTCACCGTGGGGGCGCACAGACCGGCCAGCGACCGGTGGTGCGCGAGCATGCCCGCCACGGCACTCTTCGCGAGACTCGAGACACCGTCGTCCTCGTCGGCGTCGAAGATCACGTTCTCGTCGGCGTCGTTGCGAAGCGACATGTTGAAATGAAGTCCCGAGCCGCCACGATCCGACAGTGGTTTGCCCATGAACGTGAGCAGCAGTCCGAGTCGGTGCGCCACCTCGCGCGCCAGCAGCTTGAAGAGGAATCCCTCGTCGGCGGCGCGCAGCGCATCACTGTAGCGAAGGGTGAACTCAAACTGCGGTGAGTCGTACTCGGAGTTCACGGACTCGAGAGGGATCTCGGCTCCGTCGCACGCCTCCCAGATGGCGTCGAGCAGTCCGTGCGGATCGACCGAGGGACCGGTCCCGTAGACGTAGGCGCCGGGCGTGTCCAGCGGACGCCAGCCGCCGTTCCCGTCGGGTTCGAAGACGAAGGCCTCGAACTCCATACCCACGAACGGCCGATAACCCAACGCCTGCCAGTCGGCGATCGCGCGTCGAAGCGCGTGACGCGGCGACGGACCGAAGGGCTCGTCGAGACGCATCAGGTCGGCGACGACGACCTTGGTCCCGGGCTCCCAGCCGGGGCGCAGATCACTCATCTCGTAACGGGCGTCGAAGTCCGGTAGTCCCTCGCTCCAGTGCGAACCGGGTGTCTCGGGTGTCATGCCGCGGTCGTAGCCGAGCGCCCACGTGCCGGTGCAGTGACGCACGCCGTTCTGCGCCAGTGACGCCGGCACGTACTTCCCTCGAGCGAGACCAAGGTGATCGGGCCACAACACACGAACTCGGTTGAACTCACTTGACATCTTGCCCCCTCGGCATACGTTGGGAAAGGTAGCACTTTGGCGCGAAATAACGCTTCAAGCAACTTACTAGTCTTGACAACAACGTTTAGATACAAACGACTCTGGGAGCGCAGTGGAATATCGCAGGATCCTCCTCGACGGGTACCCGACCGACGTCGTGCTCGACGGCGATTCGCTGGTCGCGCGCGATGGTCGGCGCGTGGAAGCGCGCAGTGCCACGCACCTGGCGCCGGTCTCGCCGACCAAGATCATCTGCTGCCACCTGAACCACATCTCGCGGGTCCGCGAGTTCGGCGTCGCGCTGCCGCCGGCGCCGACGTACTTCCACAAGCCCATCACCGCACTCAACGCCCACGGCGGCGCCGTCGTGCGGCCCGCGAACTGCCACTACCTCAACTTCGAGGGCGAGATCGCCATCGTCATGGGCAAGACCGCCCGCAACATCTCCTACGCCGATGCGCCGCACTACATCGCGGGCTACACGATCGCCAACGACTTCGGGCTCCACGACTTTCGCGACACCGACGCCGGGTCGATGCTGCGCGTCAAGGGTGCCGACACGCTCTGTCCGATCGGTCCCGGTGTGGTGACGGATTGGGACTTCGCCGGCAAGCGGATGCTCACGCTCGTGAATGACCACGTGCGACAAGACGGCTCCACCGACGAGATGGCCTGGGACATGCACTACCTGGTCGCTGATATCGCCCGACTGATCACCCTCGTACCGGGCGACGTCATCCTCTCCGGGACGCCCGCCGTCTCGCGTCCCGTCCAGCCGGGCGACATCGTGCGCGTGGAAGTCGAAGGACTCGGCACCCTGACCAACCACATCGTGGCGGGACCGACGCCCGTGAGTGACGAGGTCGGCGCACAGCCCACGGCCACCGAAGAGGTGCTGTCGACCGCACTAGGCGGCGAGTGGGAGTTCCGCGGCCAGCGTCGCCCGAATCCTACGAACCGAGAAGAGTTGCCGTTGCCTCGCGTCCCACCGAAGTTCCAGTCATGAGTTCGCCCCGCGTGGACGTTGACGGGGTGAGCGTGTCGCCCGATCACTACATCAACGGCGAGCGCATCGCGTCCTCGCGCACCTTCGAAGACCGCTCACCCCTGGACTGGACGTGGAAGTTGGCCGACGTGGCCCGCGCCAGCTCCGTCGAGGCCGACCTCGCCGTGACGGCCGCGGCCGCCGCCTTCCCGTCGTGGGCGGCGCTGTCGGTCGAGGAACGGGGCGTCTACCTCGACCGTCTCGCGGACCTCATCGACCGCGACGTCGAGTCGATCGCCCACGTCGAGTGTCTTGACATGGCCATGCTCGAAGAGAGCCTGAGACTGCGCGTCATCGGTCGCGGCGCGCGGAACTTTCGGGCCTACGCCGACTTGGCGCGCCACTACGAGCCCCGTCGCTGGTCGTCGAACGGCACCGCGAACACCGTGTTGCGAATGCCGGCCGGTCCGACGGTCGTCATCACGCCGTGGAACGCGCCGTTCATGCTCTCCACCTGGAAGTGTGCGCCGGCCCTTGCCGCGGGCAACACCGTGATCCTGAAACCGGCCGAATGGTCGCCACTGAGCTGTTCATTGCTAATGGACCTCGTCGACGAGGCCAAGTTTCCCCCGGGCGTGTTCAATGTCGTGCAAGGTTTCGGCACTGAGGTCGGGGCCGCCCTCGTCGCCGACCCCCGCGTGCGTCGGATCTCCTTTACCGGCTCTCCCGAGACCGGTCGATTCATCGGTGAGGTGGCGGCCGCGAATCTTGTGCCCTTCACGGCCGAACTCGGCGGCAAGGGACCCTTCCTCGTCTTCGCCGACGCCGACCTCGACGCCGCCGCGCAAATGGCCGCCGTCATGTACGACGACGGCGGTCAGGTCTGTCTCGCCGGCACCCGACTGCTCGTCGAGGACTCCGTGCGCGACGCCTTCGTCGAACGATTTGAGGCGGCGACGAAGCGCCACGTACTCGGCGACAGCCGCAAGTCCGAGACAACGATCTCGCCGCTGATCCATCCGGATCACCTCGCGCGCGTCGACGGCTTCGTGAAGCGAGCCCGTAAGAATGGCGACACGGTCGTGTTCGGCGGGGCGCCACTGGTGAAGGACGGCCTGTGGTACGAACCGACGCTCATCGAACCCAGGACCAACGACTCCGAGATCGTCCAGCGCGAGGTCTTCGGTCCCGTGTTGACGATTCAGAGCTTCGCCGAGGAGACCGAGGCCGCCGCGCTCGCCAACTCGACACAGTACGGACTGTCGGCGATCCTCTACACCTCGAGTGAGGCTCGCGCCGAGCGGATGGGGACGCAACTCCGCGCCGGCACGATCTGGGTGAACTGCTTCCTGGTGCGCGACCTCACCGCGCCGTTTGGCGGCACGGGCATCAGCGGCATCGGACGTGAGGGCGGCGACTACGCACTCGACTTCTACTCCGACTTGAAGACGCTCCAGATCAAAGAAGGGACGACCCATGGGTGAGATCGTCGGCGCGGGACTCCTCGCGCACGTACCGACCATCGTGCTGCCCGACGACGTTCGTCGTGAACTGAACAATGGGAACGAGAGCACGCTCTACACCGGGCTCCACCAGCTCCGCCGCGAGGTCTTCGACGTGCTGAAGCCCGACCTCGTCCTCGTCTTTGACAGCCACTGGTTCACGACCGTTGAGTTCGTCGTGACGGCCGCCGATCGGCGCATCGGATTCTTCACGAGTGAAGAGTTGCCCCGGGGCATGTCGAGCGTGCCCTACGACATGCCCGGCAACCCCGACTTCGCGAAACTGATCGGAAAGATCGCCGACGAGACCGACGACTGTTGGATCACGCCGATCGACAACGAGCATCTGCCGGTCACCTACGCCACATTGAACTTCCTGTCGTTCCTACAAGGTGGTGAAGCGTGGGCGTCGATCGGGGTCTGTCAGACGGCGGAGAGCCGCGACTTCGCGACGGTCGGCCGCGTCGTCGCCCAGGCGATTGAGCAGAGTGATCTGCGCGTCGTCGTGATCGCGTCGGGGGCGCTCAGTCACACCTTCCACAAACTGCGCACCCTGCGCCAGCACGAGGCCGCGCCCGAAGAACACATCTACTCCGACGACGCTCGGTACTGGGACCATCGAGTCATCGACGCGCTGGTCCGGGGCGACCACGCCCAAGTGGTGCACGAGATGGATGAGTTCATGAGCGTTCGACCGGAGGGACACTTCGCCCACTACCAGATGATGGTGCACACCATCGGGGGTGCGAACTGCACGGCACCGGGTCGCATGTACTCGCAGTACGAGAACTCGATCGGTACGGGTCAAGCGCACGTCTGGTTCGACCGTCCCGCGAACGGCTGGACGGGGCAGCACTGATGACGTTGCGGGGTATCCCCTTCCCGAGGACCGCCTCCGGTGCGGCGTCGATGCTGCCCCCGACGCCCTGGCACTACTCCGGGGATCTCTTGACCGTCGAGTACCGCACCGACCCCGCGAACGTCCGCGCGGTGCTGCCGCCCGACGTCGAACTCGCGCACGACGATGAAGACCCGGGCGCCGTCGCGTTCATCTGGGCCGACTGGCAGAGCTGCGGCGACGACGGAGCGGAACTGCTCGATCCGGTTCGTTCCCAATACAAAGAGTCCTTCGTCGTCGTGCGCTGTCGCTACGACGGGACGCTCTACAGTCGCTGCGTCTTCATCTGGGTCGACAAGGACTTCGCGCTCGTGCGCGGCTATCTCCAGGGCTATCCGAAGAAACTCGGTTCGGTCCACCAGACCCGTCCGGTCACCGTGGGTCGCGCCGGTCCCCGCCTCGAAGCCGGCGCGACGTTCGGCATGACGCTCGCCGCCGCCGATCGCCGACTGGCGAACGCCACGGTCACGTTGGACGGTCCAGTGTCCTCGAACGGTTTCGTGAACGGCCACGCCATGTTGCACCACCGATGGTTCCCGCGCATCGAACTCGACGGCGTCGACTCCCTCGACGAGGTCGTGACGATGTCGGGGGTCAACCTCGACCTCGGTCCCGTCTGGGGCGGTGCCGCGACGCTGGAACTCTTCGACTCACCGGGCGAAGAGCTGTCGCGCTTGGCGCCCACCGAGATCATCGGCGGCTACTTCCGATCCGTCGGTACGACCTTCGCGGGTGGCACGACGTTGCGAGAGAGTCGATGAGCCGTCGCATAGGGTCGTCCTCCCCGGCCGAGGTGCTCCAGGCCGAGAAGGACATCCGGGCTCGGCTCCGAGGTCAGAACTTCGACTTCATCGCGATGAGCGCGGTCTCCAACGTCTACCGCGCGGGCACGGCGGTGCGCAATCACATGGAACGCACCGTGCTCGCCGAGTACGACCTCAGCTGGGTGGCCTTCACCGTGCTGTGGATCCTCTGGATCTGGGACACGCAAGAGACGGGACGCGTCGCCGAGGAGGCGGGCGTCACCAAGGGGACGTTGACGGGCGTCATCAAGACGCTGCAGGCGCGCAAACTGATCCGGCGACTACCCCACAAAGACGACCGACGTCGCGTCTCCATCGAACTGACCTCCGCGGGCGAACACCTCATCGAGGCGCTCTTCCCCAAGTTCAATCAGCACGAACGCGTCGCCGTGGGCGCACTGACGCCGTCCGAACAACGCGAACTCGCACGGCTGTTACGCAAGGTGACCCACGGCATCTCCGCCCCGTCGTCGATCTAAGCGACGTCGCTTCGACTTTCGGTCGCGACGCTCGACGCCTGACCCGACGGCCAGGGCAGGTACACCACGACGAGGAAGCACAGCAACGCTCCCAGGGCGAGCATCGTCATGATGAATGAACTGACGTCCTTGTTGAAATCCAGAAAGCTCGCGCCGTTGAAGCCCGCACCGATCGTGAGCAACGCACCCAGGAGCGACCACGTGATCACCGATCGCCGGCCGAGTCCGAAAGATCGCACCACGAGTTCAACGACCATGACGGCGAGCAGCAGTCCGAGAATCGTGTGCAGCACGAGCGCCACGGCTCCGTGATCGATGGACCACCACAGACTCCGCACGGACCCACTGAAGAAGTTGGACGGTTGCGATCCGGAGTGATGCGTCGGGATCGACACGAAGAGGTTCACGAACATCCCTAGTCCCGCTTGAATGCAGATCAGGACGACCGCCCCAAAGGCCTGGAGTCGCAGTGGTCGTATGGCTTCGGCTGAGGTCATAACCACATCCTCTCAGACGTCGAGTCCTCCCCGGTCGCTGCGGCACCGTCGCGGTGAAGCGCGCAACGTGGACCTATCGACTCGCCGCGTCTTCGGTCGGAATCAGGTGGCGCGCGGCCCTCGCCTCATCGACGCGCGAGACGGGCGTCGTCTGGGGTGCGCGGTGCAGCGAATCAGGATCATCGATCGCGCGCTGCGCGATTCGCTCGATGGCGTCAGCGAGCGCTTCGAGCGTCTGGAGGCTTTCGGTCTCTGTCGGTTCGAACATGAGGGCCTCTTCGACGATGAGCGGAAAATAGACCGTCGGTGAGTGGAATCCCTCTTCCAACAGCGCTTTCGCGACGTCGAGTCCACGCACTCCGTACTCATTCTTGAGCGGTGTCGCGGTGAGGACGCACTCGTGCATGCACACTCGGTCGTAGGCCGCGGGCAGGGTGTCGCGCAAGCGGTGGCGGAGCCAGTTCGCGTTCAAGACGGCGTACTTGGCGACGCGCGTCAGTCCGTCGCCGCCGTGCACGTCGATATAGGCGAGTGCCCGAGCCAGGACCATTGCGTTGCCGTGCCAGCCGTGGACGCGACCGATCGACCGAGCGGGTTTCACCCACGCGTAGGTCCCGTCCTCGAGTCGCGTGGCTTTCGGTCCGGGGAGGAACTCAACGAGCCGCGGGGAGACCGCGACCGGGCCGGCCCCCGGTCCCCCGCCACCGTGCGGCGTGGCGAACGTCTTGTGCAGGTTCATGTGCACGATGTCAAAGCCCATGTCGCCCGGTCGCACCACACCCAGGATCGCGTTCAGGTTCGCGCCGTCGTAGTAGAGAAGCCCGCCGACGTCGTGCACCGCGGCGGCGATCTCGGTGATCTCCTCTTCGAACAGACCCAGGGTGTTGGGATTGGTCAACATGATGCCGGCCACGTCCGGACCGAGCGACGCCTTCAACTTCTCCAAATCGACGAGACCTCGGTCGTTCGAGGGAATCGTGGTCACCTCGTAACCGCCGAGCGTCACCGAGGCCGGATTGGTGCCGTGCGCGGAGTCGGGAATCAGTATTCGCTTTCGCGGGTCGCCGTGGGCGCTGTGATAGGCCCGCATCAAAAGGAGTCCGGTCAACTCACCCGCGGCACCGGCCGCCGGTTGCAGTGTGGCCGCCGCCATGCCCGTGACCGCGCAGAGCTTCTCCTCGAGCGTCGCCAGCAACTCGAGCCATCCCTGGGTGAGTTCCGCCGGTGATCCGGGGTGCACTGAGTTCAGGCCGGGATCGTTCGCGACCGCGTCGCAGAACTTCGGGTTGTACTTCATCGTGCACGACCCGAGCGGGTACATACCGAGATCGACCGAGAACTGACGATGCGAGAGTCGAGTGAAGTGCGCCACGAGGTCGCGCTCCGACACCTCGGCGATGTCCACCACGTCGAGGTTGAGATGTTCACTGGGGATCAACTGCGCCAGCGCCGTTGCGGGCACGCCCGTCGTTCGGAGTTGATAGGCCGCACGTCCCGGCACCGACATCTCGAAGATCGTCGGCTCAGTCTCGTGGCCGAGCAGTGGCGCGGAGGCGGCGCGTCCACCGGAGGCCCGACCGGTCATTGCCCGACCGCCTTTCGCAGTACTTCGACGTATCGATCGATCTCCTCTTTCGTGCGCCGCTCCGTCACGGTGACGAGCAACACGTCGTCGAGCTCCCCTTCGATCGACGGGTCCGGCCCCGACGTCAACGCGGCGACGGCGACGCCACCGAGTACGCCGTCTCCCGCCATCGTGAGCAGCACCGCCGACGCGTCGCGACCCAGTCGAACCGCGAACTCACGGAAGAAGGGCTGCGTGGACAACGCTCGGACGCCGTCAATCTTTACGAGTTCTTCGAAGAGATAATGCGCGCCCTGCGCGCAGCGCGTCGCGACCTCACGCAGTCCCTGCGTGCCCAGCCAGCCCAGTTGAATCGCCGCCGTGACCGCCATCAGGGTCTGGTTCGTGCAGACGTTCGACGTCGCCTTTTCTCGTCGGATGTCCTGTTCTCGAGCGCGAAGCGTCGTCACGAACGAGCGTCGTCCATTGGAGTCGACGGTCTCACCGACGATTCGACCCGGCAGTCGTCTGGTCTGCTCGGTGGAGCACGCGAAGAGTCCCAGGAACGGACCGCCGAACGCGAGTGGCGTGCCGAAGGACTGGCCCTCGCCGACGAAGATGTCCGCGCCCCACTGACCGGCCGTCTTCAGAACGCCGGCGGCGACGGGGTCACAGCCCAGGACGAAGAGCGCGTCGTTGGCCACGGCGATCCGCTTCGCCTCGCTCATGTCCTCGAGCACACCCAGGTAGTTCGGATAGCTCGCCACGATCGCGGCGGCCCCGGAGGTGTCGATACTCGCCCAGTCGGTGATGCCGTCGACGAGCGGCACCTCGACCACGACGTGGCCAGTACCGCGGGCGAAGGTCTTGGCGACCGCGCGCCAGTGCGGATGGACGCCGGCCGAGATCACCATCTTCTGTCGCGACGTCGCACCGTGCGCCATGTTGAGTGCCTCGACCAGTCCGGTCGCCGCGTCATAGAGCGACGCGTTGGGAATCGGCAGTCCGCTAAGACGCGCGATCAAGGTCTGGTACTCGAAGATGGCCTGCAGGACGCCCTGGGCGACCTCGGGTTGATACGGCGTGTACGCGGTTACGAACTCCGAGCGACCGGCGAGCATCTTCACCACGGCCGGCACCTCGTGGTCGTAGACCCCGGCGCCCGCGAAACACGTCATCTCACTCGCCTTGGCGTGATTGGCCGACGTGTAGTGCGTGAAGAGTGCGGCGACGTCGGGCTCACTCATCCCGTCGGGCAGATCGAGTCCCTGGCTGAGACGAACGGCCGGAGGGATGTGCGCGAAGAGCTGCTCGAGGGAGTCCATCCCCAAAAACGCCAACATCTCGTCGATCTCCGCGGGCGTGTGCGGCAGATAGTCGGCCATCACTTCGCCTTTCGCACGAACGGCAGCGCGGTCACGGTCGCCGCGATCTCACGGCCGCGCAGCGTCACCGACGCCGGCGTGCCGACTTGCGGCTCGCCCCGCAAGAGTCCGAGACCGATGCCCCGCTCCAGGACCGGTGAGTAGTTTCCGGACGTGAGCGTCCCGGCGTCGTCCCCTTCGATGACGACCTCGCCGCCGTCGCGCAACGGCTGTCGTCCGTCAACGATGAGGCCGGTCATCAGCGCGGCCGGTCCGCGGTCGCGCTCCGCCTCCACCGCCGTTCGACCGCGGAACGTCTCCTTGTCCCACCCGAGGACCCACCCCAGGCGCGCTTCGAGCGTCGTGGACGACAGCGTGAGTTCGTGACCGTAGAGCGGTAGCGCGGCCTCGAGGCGCAGCGTGTCGCGCGCACCGAGACCGGCCGGCGTGATGTCGGCCTCAACGAGTCGATGCAAGATCGCCTCGGCAACCTCGTTCGGCGCGGCGATCTCCAAGCCCTCCTCGCCCGTGTAGCCCGTGCCCGCGACGCGAACTTCCACACCGTCGTAGTCGAAGCGCGTGACGCGAAAACGTCCGACGTCGGCGAATCGTTGGTCGACCTTGGCGACCTTCGCGCGCGCCTGAGGTCCCTGGACCGCGAGCACGCAGCGTTCGCCAGTAACGTCGACACCGGGTAGGGCGTCGGTGACGCCCGACGTATTGGACGCGTTGGGCATCACATCGAACTCACCCTCGCTGACCCACCACACGATGATGTCGTCGACGACGAAGCCGTCGTCGTTCAACAGGTGCGTGTATTGGGCGCGTCCCGGCCCCACTTTGCGGAGGTCGTTCGTCAACGTCGCCTGGAGCGCATCGAACATTCCCGGTCCGTCACAGCGCACCGTACCGAGGTGACTGACGTCAAAGACGACCGCGTCGTTTCGACACGCGAGGTGTTCGGCGACGGTACCGGTGGCGTACTGCAGGGGCATCTCCCAACCGCCGAACGGGACGATTTTGGCCCCTAATTGGACGTGCGCGTCGTAGAGAAACGGGCGTCGGTCGGTCACGTCAGTCACTCTAGGCGGCGAATGTAGCCAGAGTTCCGAGACCGTGTTGTTCGAGGAGTGCCACGAAGTCGCGTTGGTAAACCACGAGCAACTCGATGTCGGGATAGAGCGCGCGGAACTTTCGAACCTTCTGATTCTTCTTCGTGACGAGCCGTTGTTCGAGCACGGTCAACTCGATGAAGAGACGTCGTTCGGGGAGATAGAAATCCGGACGAAAGGCCTTGACGGGCACGCCGAACTCATTCCACTCGAGCGGGAACTCGACCGGCTCGTAGAACCACGCGAAGCCGTAGAGGTTCAGGAGACGGGCGAAGGCCTGTTCACTGGGGTGCGCGAACTGGTACTGCGGCACGACTTCAAGACTGGGGTGCCCTCGACGTGACGCGTCGATCGGCGATGGGTCGCTCACGCCGAACGGGACTCCCTCTCCGACGTTGCGAGCTGCGTTTGACGAATGGTGGTCGTGAGTTCGGCGACCACGTTCGCCAGCGGAACGATGTTGAAGACACCCTGGCCGCCGCGAAGGAGGTCGACGAGGTCGCCGTCGTCTCGCGCGAGCACCGATCCGGCGTCGCTCAACACGAGACTGCTCGAGGCGAGATCGGCGCCTAGTGAGTTGCGCAAGCACTCAACGGCCTGTCGAGCGCGATTCAGCGCGACGCCGGAGGTGAGCAACGACTTGATCACCTTGACCTCGAGGACGTCGGAGTAGGAGTACTTGCGCTTGGAACCGCTCCCCTGGGCCGCGGTAATCGACGGCGTCACGAGGTCGGTGCGCGCCCAGTAGTCCAACTGACGGTACGTGACGCCCGTGAGGCGACAGACCATCGGGCCACTGAATCCGTACGATAGAGAATCTGCCATGTGTCGTTTTCCTCCCGACCGAGGTCTGTCCAGACTAACCCGGCGGACTACACGAGTGTAGTTTGGCCACGACTACTCCACAAACAAATCTGGGCGTCCCAGTGACGGCGAGGACGCCTCCGCGTGCAGCCGCGGTGGGATGCGACCGGCGCGTCGGGCCAAATACCCGGCTTTCACGGCCTCGCGCAGGGCCTCGGCCATCATCACCGGATCGAGCGCCCGGTTGATCGAGGACGCGGCGAGCACGCCGTCACAGCCGAGTTCCATCGCCAGGGCGGCGTCCGAGGCCGTGCCCACACCGGCATCCAAGAGCACCGGCACGCCCACGCGCTCACAGATCATCGCGATCGCGTGAGGGTTTCGGATGCCGAGTCCCGAGCCGATCGGTGAGCCGAGCGGCATCACCGCGACGCATCCACTCTGCTCGAGTCGCTGCGCGACGATGAGGTCGTCTGACGTATAGGCCCAGACCTCGAAACCACTCCGGACCAGCGACTGGGCGGCGACCAAGGTCTCAGTAGTGTCCGGCAACAAGGTCACGTCGTCACCGATCACTTCGAGCTTGATGACGTTCGTGTCGAATGCCTCGTGGGCCAGTTCGGCGGTCTTGACGGCCTCGGCGGCGCTGAAGCACCCGGCGGTGTTGGGGAGCAGCGAAAAGTTCAGGCGACCGAGCAGGTCGTAGATCGAACCCTTCACCGAGGGATCGACCCGGCGCAACGCGACGGTGGCGATGGAGGCCTCCGAGGCGACGAGTGAGGCGCCGAGGACCTCCATCGAACGGAATCCCCCGGTCCCCACGACGAGCCGTGACGGCGAACTCAGCGAGCCGACTTGAAAGAGTTCTCCCACGTCGCAAGCGTACTAACCCTTCGGCGCGATTCATTAAGGTTGTTCTGGTGCAACCCCTCACCGTTCTCACGATCGCGGGGTCGGACTCCGGTGGTGGGGCCGGTATTCAGGCCGACCTGCGCACCTTCAGCGCCTTCAAACTGCACGCCACGACGGCCCTCACGGCGGTGACCGCCCAGAACACGACCAGCGTCGACTCTGTGTTCAATATCGACCCGGAGATGGTCGCCGCGCAGGTGCTCGCCATCGTCGACGACTTCGAAGTGAGCGCCGTCAAGACCGGCATGCTCGCCCAACCAGCGACGGTCGTGAAGGTCGCCTCCCTGGCGAGTCAAGGGCTCCTCCCCCACCTCGTGGTCGATCCCGTGCTGGTCTCTTCGACCGGACACCAGCTCATGGACGCCGGCGGCGTCGACGCCTATCGCGAGGTCCTGCTCGCACACGCCGAGGTCGTGACGCCGAATCTGCGCGAGGCGGCCATGCTCTGTCGCGTCAACGTGAACGACATCCGAAGCCACGACGACATGGTCGCCGTGGCGCGCCAACTGCTCGGCTACGGCGCGAGGTGGGCGCTGATCAAGGGCGGTCACTTCGCCGAACGCTCGCTCACCGCGGGCCGCGCGCCCGACGTGTTGGTCGGTCGAAGTGAAGTCTTCGTCTTCGACGCGGAGCGCGTGAACACGACGAACGATCACGGCACCGGCTGTTCGCTCTCGGCCGCGATCTGTGCCGGACTGGCGCTCGGTAAGTCGCTGCCCGACGCCACCCGTGACGCGAAGTCCTTCGTCTTCGCCGCACTGCAGCACGCCGCCAACTGGAAACTCGGACGAGGTCGCGGACCGATCGACCACCTCGGGTGGGACGAATGAGTGACGAACCGCGCGCACCGCTCACGACGACGACGAGCATTTGGCCCGCCGCCGGCGTGTTGATCTTCGCCGTCGTCGTATTAGCCGTGTTCATGGTCATCAATCTCATCTCCGACCAGGGCGTGACGACGACACCGACGACGTTGCCCGTGGTCGTTGGCGGTCTCCAGATGGCGCCGTCGGCGGCCGTGTTGAATTTCTGCACCAGCAAGGCGGAGATCCCGACGAACATTGACGACGTCTTCCTCGTGCCCCTCGGCACGACGAGCACGGCCAAGGGCAACATCCCCAACCAGGGCGCCGGTGACTACGACTGCTACCAACCGCTCGTCACGTCCACGAACAGCACGTCACTGCTCAAGTTCTACAAGTCGCAACTCGAGATACGCGGCTGGAACCTCTTCTCCCGGGGTGCGGCGAATGGCGCCCCACAGTCACTCTTCCAAAAGGCTGGTAACGACGGTTTCTACTGGGTGGTCGGCGTCACGGTGACCAAGTCGACCGCTGGTGACGTGCACTGGACCTTCCGGATCTATCAGAACTCCGAAACGGTCTGAACCAGCTCCCTCTGCGGGATCACACTCGCCGTGCAGGCCCAGGACCAGAACGCGAAGTTGAGCGGGTAGACCAGGTAGCCGATCCGGGTCGCCGACGCGACGCACATCATGGTGAGAAAGACCACGCTCAAGACCGCGAGCAACTGGGACAGCGTCAGCGGCCAGTGTCGGCGCAGGTACTTCGCCATGAAGTAGCCACCGATGAGGAACGTGAGCGGTGCCAGGAAGTGACCGGCCGGCGCCCACAGCGTCGTGAGAATATGCCCGGGCAACGCACTCGCGGCCGGTGAGGTGACGTTGGTCAGTCCCAACGGGAAGGCGAACACGTTCGACATGAAGGCCCACGGCGCGCGCACCGCGAACGGCGTCACCGTGACCACGACGATCGCCACGACCCAGCCGGCGACACGCACCCACGCCGAGTGATCGTTCTTGTCGCGCGCGACGAGCAGCGCGCCGAGTGCCACGGGCCAGGCCATCAGTTTCATGGCCGCGGCCAGACCCAAACTGATGCCGGCGAAGTTGTTCTGGCGTCGTTGCAACGCGGCGACGCCCAACAACGTCAACGCGAGGATCGGCATGTCGTCGCCGCCGGTGGAGAGGAACAACGCGCCCGTCGGCAGTGCCAACAGGACCTGGGCGACACGGATCTTCTTCTTCGGGGACGCGCGCAGTAGGCCGAGCGCGAGTCCACTCGCGAGCAGCGTCAGTAACGACATCGCGATCCGTGGGTCGGTCAGGCCCTTGCTCTCGTGCGTCTCGGCCGAGGGCAGTCCGAACACGCCCATCAGGGGGAAGTACGGGAAGAACGACTCGAACGGCGGCAGCCCCTGGATCTGGTTGACCAGCTTGCCGTGTTTGTCGTAGGAGGGGTAGAGGTTGCGGTCCTTGCTGAGGTTGTCCCCGGCGCGCCGGATCACGCCGACCTCGGGCTGGGCGACGCGCCACTTCGCCTCGAGCCCGAGCGGAACCGCCACCGCGCCGAACAAGACGAGCGCGAGGAGCGCCACGCGCACGATCGTGACGCGACGCAACTTCATTCGATAGAGCCCGTAGGCGATGAGCGCACAGAGCGCGTAGGGTCCGCACGCGAGATAGCCCCACTCCCACTGCGCACCCTGGCTCGATGTCACGCCGAGGCCCAGGGCGAACACCGATGACAGGCCGTAGAGCAGTGCGTCACTGCGCAGGCTCGGGAGCGCTCCCCACCACGTCAAGACGCGGGTGCGCGCGAAGGAGAACCGCGTCAGCATTGGGCTCATTGTACCCATAGTCCTAATTTTGCAGTGACCTTTCTCGTCACGCGTCACCCCCGGCCCGGCGTAGCGGCGCCATGGTCACCGGTGGCAGTTTGGAAGCGAGGAAGTGTCCGATGATGCGGAGGCACTCCTTCGTGCGCTCCTTCAAGAGCATGTGCGAGGTGCCCGGCACGATCGCCAGTTGGGCGTGCGCCATGGCTTCGTACAGTGACGTCGTGTGTGACAGCGTGGCCACGTCGTCGTCGCCGGCCATCACCAACACCGGTACCGAGATCGTCGCGAGGTCCTGCACCGTCAGTGTCGGTTGGGAGAAGGTCATGAGGCGTGTCTTCTCTTCGACCACGCGTGCGTGCTGCGGACCGTCGGGTGAGTGTTCGCCGTAGCGCTGCGCCCACTGGGCGAAGTCCTCGCTCTCGACGTCGAAGGTCGGCACCGGCATCAGGCCCTCGAAGTGATAGTTCGCGCCGATCACGACGGCGCGTCGCACCAAGTCGGGACGTCGCATCGCGACGAGCAACGCAATATTGCCGCCGTCGCTGTGGCCGAGGAGATGGACGGGTCGACCGAGGAACTCGAGGAAGGCCACCGTCTCGCTCGCCATCGCGTCATACGAGAATGGTTCATCGAGATCGGCCGTTCGGCCGTGGCCGCGCCGGTCAAAGGCCGCAACTCGATACTTCTTCGCCAGCGACGGCCCGACCCTCTTGAGCAGACTGGCACTGTTGCTCATGCCGCCGTGGAGCAGCACCACGATCGGGCCTTTGCCCTTAGGCAGGCGCGCCCACGTGGGGTGTCCGTTGAGTGAGATCGTGGTCACCTCGTCATGGTAGGCGTCACGAGGAACCGAGACTCGAGCCGTAGAGTGACTGCGTGCGCGCGTACGTGGTCACCGAAGTCGACGACGAACTGACCACGGACGTCCGCGACGTCGAACCCGTTGCGCGTGACGCGAACGACATCCTGGTCGCGGTCGACTACAGCGGTGTCAATTACAAGGACGCCATGGTCGCCACGGCGAAGAGTCGCGTCCGACGTGTCGCGTCGCTCATCGGCGGCGTCGACGCGTCCGGCGTCGTGGTACGTACGAACGACCCACGACTCCGCGAGGGAACGCGCGTCGCGGTCCACGGTGGCGTACTCGGCGTGGCGCGCGACGGAGGCTTCGCGCAACAGATCTACGCCCCGCCGAAGTACGTGACCGCGCTCCCGGACTCGGTCTCCACTCGCACGGCGATGATCATCGCCACGGCGGGCTTCACCGCCATGGAGAGTCAGCTCGCCCTCGAAGACCACGGACTCGAGGAGGGATGCGAGGTCTTGGTCACCGGGGCGACCGGCGGCGTCGGCTCACAGGCCGTCGCGTTTCTCGCGGCCGCCGGCTACCGGCCCGTGGCCTCGACGGGTTCGCCCGCGCAGTCACAGTGGTTGTTGGACCGCGGTGCCGTTCGGGTCATCGGTCGCGACGACGTCGCGGACAGTCCCGGGCGAGTGTTAGCCCGTGAGACGTGGTTCGGTGCCATTGACTGCGTGGGCGGTGAGACGCTCGCGCAGATACTGCGCTCCTTGCGTTACGGCGCCGCCGTGGCCGCGAGCGGACTCGTGGCGAGCGCCGACCTGACGACGACGGTGTACCCCTTCATCACGAGATCCGTCGCCCTCTTGGGCATCGACTCGGCCGAGGCATCCGCGGCGACTCGCGAACGGGTGTGGTCGGCCATCGGCGAGGTGGCGTCGCGGATTGATTTCGAGGCGCTCGTGGATCGAGAGGTGTCGTTGCACGAACTGTCGGCGGCGTTGAGCGACATACATCGTGGTTCGACGCGAGGACGCGTACTGGTCGACCCACACCGCGACTGAGTGCGCGTCTTGGCCGACGTTGGAACTAGCCCACTGCTAGTAGAAGGGGCTTATCCAGATCTTGCCGTTGTCGCACGGCTGCACCACGTAGGCCGGCGTCACGGGCACCGACGACGCGCCAGCCGCGAACTGCACGCTGATCGTGGTCGCGTTGTCACAGACCGTGTGGGCCGTCGACACGCTCGAATAGGCGATCGAGAAGTTCGTGACGGATCCGTTGGCGAGCGACAGGGTCGCCGGCGGCTGGTTCGCCTTCGTGGTCAAGAACTGGACGGCGTTGTTGGTCCCGGCCTCATTGACGGGTGAGAGTGGCAGAATCGCGCCACTCTTGTTCTGCAGCGTGAGTATCGGCCAACCCTTCACCGAGCAGGTCCCGGCCGAGTGCTTGGTCAACGTGACGCTCGCGTACACGGTGCCGGCCGCCCCTTCACCTTCGTTGTAGAGGCCCGTGAAGTCACTTCCCTGGCAGGTCGTGGCCGCCGTAACCGCCGTGGTCGTCGTGGTCGGTGCGGCGGTCGTGGTCGTCGTGATCGGGACGCCCGTCGTCGTGGTGCTCGACGTGGGATCGATGACGTGTCGACTTAAGGTGATGATGACGATGAACGCGGCGAAGATAGCGAGCGACGTAAGGCCGCGTCTCACTGACCAAAGTCCTCGGGCCGAATCGTGTCGAGGAACTCTCTCAGTTCGGCGACCAAGTCCGCCTCATCGGGAGCGTCGGTCTCGTCCTCATCCTCATCGTCGTCGTCGAGTTCGAGTTCCATGATTCGTCCCTCGGCCTCCATCAAATCGTCGTTCACCAATATCGGCGCGCCGACGCGCAGCGCCAACGCGACGGCGTCACTCGGCCGCGCGCTCACGTTGATCTCGTCGCGGTCACGCAGGAGTCGCAGGTTCGCGTAGAACGTGTTGTCGCGAAGTTCGGTGATCTCGGCCGCGAAGAGTTGCGCTCCGAGCGCGACGACGACGTTGCCGAGCAGGTCGTGCGACATCGGTCGCGGGGCCTTCACACCTTGGAGGGCGTAGGCAATCGCCGCGGCCTCGGGCGCGCCGATGAAGATCGGCAGCACGCGCGTGCCCGTCACCTCTTCGAGGAGCAAGAGCGGGGTGGAGGATCCGACGTCGACGCGCACGGCCCGAAGGACCACTTCAACCATGCGACAAGCCTAGACCGGGACCACGCAAGGATTTACGTCGAGCGACCGAGGTAGTCCTGCAACGCGCGATCGTAGAGCGCGGCGCGAAGTGCGCCCACGTCGGCCGCGAGCTCGGCGGTGACGTCGCGGACCTGCTCGTCGCTGAGCCCACTCCCCCGTGAGCGCAACGGTGCCGAGAGGTCGTCGACGACACCGACCTCGCGTTCGGCGACACGACGAAGTGAACCGAGTAGGCGAATGTCGAGTCCGCGTTCGAGGAGTGTCGTAGCGAGCGTCGCGACGCGCACGTCGTTCTCGCCGAAGGCAATCTCTCGACCGAGTAACACCGGGGCGAGCAGTCCCAAGGTGTGCAACTGCGTGACGACGGCCGACGACGCACCCGTCGCGTCCAGGAACTCCGAGGTCGTCAGGAAGTGTTGATCGCCGTTGGCTGAGAACTCAACGCTGGGCGGCACGACCTTGAGCACGGGACGCGCCGTGGGCGGCGGCGCGGGGATCGACACGACGTTCGAGACGGCTTCGCGCGCGGCGTGACGCGGATTGGACGCTACCGGTACGTCCCTCAAGAGTCCCTGTTCGATCAATCGAAGCCGTACGACGCGCAGCGGTACGAACTCTTCTTGCGCGAGTCGAATCGCCTCGCGCAGGCATTCGACGTCGGTTTCGGAGTACAGGCGATAGCCCTTGCGGCTCCGACTGGGCTGCACGAGCCCCTTGTCCTCGTAGTAGCGAATCTTCGAGAGTTCGATGTCCGGGAAGTACTTTCGGAGCTGGGCGTGTACTTCTCCAATGCGCATAATTCCCTGGTTGCCGCTCATTGCGTCGCCTCCCAAAAGACAAGCTTGAATTTGCCGATCTGCACCTCATCGGCGGAGTGCAGCGTGGTCTCTTCGACCCGAGTTCCGTTCACGTACGTGCCGTTGAGCGAGTTGAGATCGCGCAACGTGATCCGTCCACTCGCCGTGCGAGTAAAGATCGCGTGATGACGCGAGACCGAGACGTCGTCGAGGAGCAGGTCACTGTTCTCGTGTCGACCGACTGACGTGATCTCGGCCTTGAGTTCGATGCGGCTGCCCGCTTCGAGACCGGCGGCGATCACTAACTCGTCACCGTGTTCACCGTTTGGTCCCCGGTTCGTCCCGGGGTGCAACACTTCGGCGGCGGTCACGACGGGGACGGCGATCGTCTCGGGAGATTTCGCGTCGTGTTGTGGTGCACCGCACGACCAACAAAAGCTCGCGTTGGCGTTCAGTATTTCTCCACATCGACGGCAGTTCATCGGCTTCACACTAGTTAACTTCGCGCGTGTTCGTCAGGGTCAGTTGTTGGTGAGGGTCTTGTAACCCTCGGCGTCGAGCAACGCGTCGAAGTCATCGCTGCTCGTCGTCGTGATTTCACAAATCCAGCCGACACCGTAGGGGTCGGCGTTCAGCGACTCCGGCGTGCTCGAGAGCGTCTCGTTCACCGCGGTGACGGTGCCGCCCACCGGCGCGTAAATCTCCGAGACCGATTTCGTCGATTCGACTTCGCCGATCGCTGCGTGCGCGGCGACGACGGTACCGACCTTGGGCAGGTCGACGAACACGACGTCGCCCAGCGCGTCCTGGGCGTAGTCGGTGATGCCGATTCGCACCACGTCAGCCGTGGCGTTCGCCCATTCGTGGTCGCTGGAGTATCGCAGTTCCGAGGGAATCAACATGGGGCAAACCTACACAATCTGACGTGCCTGTCGTCCGTTTCGAAGCGCGCGCAGCGCCGGTTTGACGTAGCCGGCAAGGACGATCCACGACAACGTCAGCCCCATGAGTCCGATCACCCAGCAGGCGTCGCGCGCGTCGTGTTGCCATGGGTGCAGCGCGCCGTGATGCGGGTTCGTCGTCAGCAAAAACAAGGGAAACGTCGTCATCAGGGCAAACGTCGAGACCTTTCCCCACCACAGGACGTCGATGCGCGCCGCGCCGAAGGCCGCGAGCACGAGGGTCATGATCGAGACGATCAGTTCGCGCGCCAGCGTCGTCAACGCGAACCACCACGGCACGCCCGCCGCCGCCGCCACGCAGAGCAGACCGCTGATCACGAGCACGCGATCGGCCACGGGATCGAGAATCTTGCCGACGTTCGAGACCTGGTGCAGTCGCCGAGCCAGGACGCCGTCGATCCAGTCGGTCGCTCCGAGTGTGGCCAACAGCCACGCGGCGATCGCGCGGTGATTCGTGTCAAAGAGGAGCCAGAAGAAGAGCGGCAGCAGCGCCAGGCGGATGACGGTGATCAGATTCGGCCACGTCAACCAACCCGCGTCCGCCGTCTCGACTGAACTCATCAACGAAGCGTATTACTACGCCACGGTGATGGACTCGTCCAAGTACACGTCCTGCACGGCATTGATGAGCGCCGCGCCCTCGTTGATCGGTCGCTGGAAGGCCTTGCGCCCGAGTATCAGTCCCTGGCCACCCGCGCGCTTGTTGATGACCGCGGTTCGTACCGCGCTCGCGAGATCGTCGGTGCCCGTGGACTCGCCACCCGAGTTGATCAGCCCGATACGGCCGGCGTAGCAGTTGACGACCTGCCAGCGCGTGAGGTCGATCGGATTGTCGGTCGTCAGCTTCGAATAGACGAGTGGACTGGTCTTACCGAACTTCACCGCGTTGTAGCCGCCGTTGTTGATCGGTTGCTTTTGTTTGATGATGTCCGCTTCGATCGTCACCCCGAGGTGATTGGCCTGACCGGTCAGGTCCGCGCTCAGGTGATAATCGACGCCGTCCTTGACGAAAGCGTCATTACGCAGGTAGCACCACAGCACGGTGAACATGCCCAGGCGGTGCGCTTCGGCGAAGGCCCTGCCGATCTCCTCGATCTGACGGATCGAACCCTCCGAGCCGAAGTAGATCGTCGCGCCGACGCCCACGGCGCCGAGGTCCGACGCCAACCGCGCCGAGGCGAAGAGCCGCTCGTCATAGGAGTTCGGGTACCGCAGTAAGTCGTTGTGGTTGATCTTCACGATGAACGGGATCCGGTGGACGTAGCGCCGTGAGATCGAACCGAGCGTGCCCAGGGTGGAGGCGATCGCGTTGCACCCGCCTTCGATGGCGAGATCGACCAGTCGGGCCGGGTCGAAGTACTCGGGATTGGGCGAGAACGACGCCGCGGCCGAGTGCTCAATGCCCTGGTCCACGGGGAGGATCGAGAGGTACCCCGTCCCGCGCAAGCGTCCGTGGTTGTGCACGGTGCCCATGTTGCGCAGCACCGTCGGGGACCGGTCGGACAAGGCGAACACCTCGTCGAGGTACCCCGGCCCGGGGAGGGTAAGGAGCTCCTTGGGGAACGCGGTGGCCTTATGGTCAAGTAGCGATGACGCTTCGTCACCGAGCAGCGAGGCAATGTCCATCACCCAACGTTACAAGATGAAATCGTCAACTCATTCCGGCGAAACACGCGCGAAACAGTTCGTCGTCGCGCGCAACCGGCACGCGTCGGTCAGACTGCGGAGATGGACTTCGACTACCGATCGTCGCTCTCACGGCGACTCCGCGCGGTGCACTCGCTCTACGAAGAAGCGTGCGCGACCATGGATCTCGAGCAGGTCAATCGCGTCGTCGTCGCGGACGTGTTACCCATCGCCTTCTCGCTCGTTCATCAGGTCCTGATCGAAGACGGCAGCGTGGTCTTCGTAGGTGGACCCGTTCCTCTCATGAGCGAGACGTGGGCAACGCGCATGGGACTGGCGATCAATGACCCCGGGAAGGAGAAGAGCGTCGGGGAGATGATGCACCAGCGGATCGGCGACTACTCGGCCTTCCTCGACTTTCAAGGACTGGTCTTTCGCGCGACCGAGGATTACGTGGCCACGATCGACCCGGCGACCTTCTCTGAGGTCATTGTCGCCCACCCGTACGGCCCGACGGTCGCCCAGACGTTCTCGGCGAGAGTCGGTGGCGAGGCCGGTATCTCGCGCAGTGACGCCATCGAGTGTTGGATCTACCAGCACGCGCTGCGCCACATGGGAGAGATCGAGCACGCCCGCGCCCTGGTCGGACTGAAGGGCATGACGTCGTGACGGTAGTGTCGCCAGCAAGATCGAACTAAGGAGCACCAATGTCCCTCGTCCAGGGAACGACCACCGAGAGGTTCGCGGGACTCGTGGACTATCTCGAAGGCTCGCTCGCGAGCGGCGCTGACTTGGGTGCCTCGATCGCGGTCTACCAGCGAGAAGAGTTGGTCGCCGACCTTTGGGGTGGGTACCGCGACGAGGAGATGACGAGCCCCTGGAGCCGCGACACGCTCGTGAACGTGTGGTCAACCACCAAGACCATGACCTTCCTGGTGGCCCTGATGCTGCACGACCGCGGTGAACTCGACTTCGACGCCCCGGTCGCCACGTACTGGCCCGAGTTCGCGGCGAACGGCAAGTCGTCCATCGAAGTACGTCACGTCATGAATCACTGTGCCGGACTCTCGGGGTGGCAAGAGAGGATCACGCCGGAAGACCTCGCGGACTGGGACCTCGTGACGTCGCTGCTCGCCGCCCAGGCGCCGTGGTGGTCGGACCGTTCGCTGACCGGGTATCACGCCGTCACCCAGGGCTTCTTGATCGGCGAGGTCGTACGCCGAATCACGGGCACCACGATCGGGCAGTTCTTCAAGCGCGAGGTGGCCGATGTCCTCGGCGCCGACTTCTTCATCGGCCTCCCCGAGACCGAAGAGCATCGCGTCAGTCTGGTGACGCCGGTGCCCGTGGACTTCGGCGACAACGCGCCGGACTCGATGATCGTGCGCACGCTCACCTCGCCGCCCCTGGACGCCACGGCCCCCCGGAACCGGTGGTGGCGAGCCGCGGAGATCCCGGCCGCGAACGGACACGGCAACGCCCTCTCGGTCGCGACCATTCAGCAGGTCATGGCCAACAACGGTCACGCTCACGGACACCGTTTCTTCTCGGAGAAGACCGGTGACAAGGTCTTTCAGCGTCAGGTCGGCGGCATCGACCAGGTACTCCTCGTCGACGTGAGCTTCGGACTGGGCTACGGACTGGCGAGCAGTTACACGCCCGTGGGACCGCGTTCGTGCTTCTGGGGTGGCTACGGCGGCTCCATCATCATGATGGACCAGGATCTCGGCCTTACGGTCTCGTACATGATGAACAAGATGCAGGCCGGACTGATCGGTGACACGCGCGGCGGGGACATCTCACTACTGGCCGCCGTGGCGGCGATGGGTTAGTCGGCCGACTTCTTCTTCGACACCGGCGTCGTGCGCCGTTTGCGGTTCTTGCGGGGGGCACCGGCACCGAGTTCGCCGAGGCGGGCCTTGGCGTCGTAGGCGTCGGGTTCGGCGATGACGACGCGCGCGAAGAGTTCTCGCGCCGAGGTGAGGTCGCCGGCGCGGTCGTAGACGTCGGCGAGGGCGTACCAGAGTCGGACGTGTCGGTACGAAGGGTTGCGCAGCTGCTTGGTCGCCCCGGCCTTGATCAAGAGCTCGATGGCCTCGGCGTAGAGGCGTTGATCGGCCAGCGACGCCGCCATGACGATTCGGCCCTCGGCCAGCACCTCGGCGGTCGGCTCGCTCGCTTCGAGTTCGTCGAAGGTCTTGGCGACCGCGCGGAAGCGAAAGTTGGCCCGGTCACAGTCCATGACGAGCGGCAGGTGTTCGCCATCGCCGGTGATCGTGAAGTGCGCGCGCAGGTGGATCTTGGCCATGTTCCATCGTTCGGCGCGGTAGGCCGCGAGACCGGTGAGTTCGCGCACCGGGGCCACGCCCGGCACGGCGTCGGCGACGACGCGGCCGAGACGCAGGGACTCTTCGTAGCGTTTGCGGTCGTAGGCCTCGGCCGCCCTCGTGAGCGTGTTCACCATCTTCTCGCGCATGTAGGACGTGCCGATGTACGACTTGCGAACGTCGGCGGCGATGTCGCTCGGCAGTGCGTACTTGACCTTCGGCCTGACCGTGGCGACCGGCGCGACGCTCGATGGTCGCTCATCTTGCACCCACGTCGACATGCGATCGGGCTTCGTACCCGAGCTCGGCGTGACCTCCATCGCCTGGCCAGTCGACTTGAGGTTCGCGCCACCCTTTCGAGCGACGCCACCCCATCCCTTGGAACGTCCGAAGGAGTCAGCCTTCGCGCGCTCGATCTCCTCCGGACTCAGTTCGCGAGGTCGGCGTTCGGGGCGGGTCGGGCGACTCCTCGAGGGCAGACTGGGTCGACGATCACGAGTCGGCGCCTCGAAGCGACCTTCACCGCGCGGCCGCGCCGAGCGATCCGCGGGACCGAGACGGCGCTCACTCGAACGTGGCCCTCGCGAGGGTGCGGCGTCGCGGCGGGCTCCCCCGTCGCGCGCTCTCTTGGCGTCGTCGCGATCAGGGGGACGGGCATCGCGCGCCGTAGGACGAGCCGATGAACCGGTCGTTCGCCCGGCCCCGGCCGGTCGCGGCCGTCGTTGGGCGCCGCGACTCGGACGCTCGTCACGCTCGTCGCGGTCAACGCGACGGGGCCGATCGCGGTCTCGGGAATCTCGGGCGATGCGCTCAGTCGCTCGAACGCCTCGCGCTGCGGGACGACCATCGCTCCGCGCCCCGTCGATGCGGCGCTCGGCGCCATCGCGGGGGCTCCGGCGCTCGGATTTGGACGGATCTGGGTCACGAGAAGTTCGTCGAGGACCACCACTGGAAGCTCCGGCGGGGCGCCGAGCGCCGGTCGGGGCGCCGCGATTCGCGCTCGGCGGTCGCCCACCGGAGGCGCGACGAGGCGGAGTATTTCGAGCGGGCACCGTGCAATGCTACTAGCGGCCCGGTGGACCCACTCTGGTCAGGTGGTGTCGGGCCCGGTCGACACTGACGTCGACACGGCGTCACTGACGCGCTCGCGACGCCACCACGCGGCACGCCGACGGGTCTCGTCGTTCGGCGCACCGAGCACCCGGTAACCGACGGGCAGTAACTCGAAATGGAAGGTGTCGCGTACGAATCCCCAGATGCCGCGGGGCTGCCAAATCGCGACGACGACGGCCAGCGCACCGAAGATGATCAGGTACCACGCGCCGAAGTTCTGGAGCGTCTGTTGCAACACGAAGAAGATGACACATCCGAGGATCGGGCCCTCGATCGTGCCCAGTCCCCCGATCATCGAGGCGAAGAGCATCTCGGCGGCCCACTGGAGGCTGAACACGTTGCCGGGCTGCACGAACGGCTGGCTGATCGTGAGCACGGCGCCCGCGGCGCCGCACCCGGCCGCCGCGACAATAAATATGGTGCGACGCGTCGAGGTGACCTTCGCGCCGGAGCTCCTCGCGGCCACCTCATTGTCACGCACCGACGAAAGGACGAGGCCGAGCCGACTGCGCAGCAATATATATGTCGCCGTGATCACGAAGAGCGCGACGAACCACGCCGAGAGGTACGTGTCGTGATTGAGGGTCTTGAAGGCGATGTTCGTCAGGCCCGGCAGATAGTGACCGGTGCCGCCGCCAAAAAAGGCGATCGAGCCGATGATGAGCAGCGCGCTGTCGGCGATTACCCAGGTCGCGACGGCGAAGTACCCGCCGCGAAGTCGAAACAGCAAGTAGGTCACGGGCACCGCGATGACCGCGCAGATCGCCGCGGCGAGGGGAATCGCGACGAAGGGGTCCATGCCCTTGATGGCGAAGTAGAGGGTCGCGTAGGCGCCGAGTCCGATGAAGCCCTGTTGGCCGATCGAGACCATGCCGGCGTAACCGGCGAGGAGGTTCCACATCGTCGCCATGATCACCAGAATGAAGAAGTTCATCAGGATCGTCACGTCCGAGGCCGGCAGGATCCACGGCGCCCAGGTGAAGAAGGCAACGATCGCCAGTGCGCCGACGAGTGTGTACGCAACCGGGATCTGGTTTCGCTTGACGGAGATCGAAGACTGCGTCGGCGTCAGGTCCGGGCTCACGAGATAGCCAGCTTCTTGCCGAAGAGTCCCTGGGGGCGGACCGCCAAAACGAGGAGGAACAAGATGTTGCCCGCGAGGATCGTGTACTGCTCGTTGAAGTGCGCGCCGAACTGTTGGGCGATCCCGAGCATGATGCCACCGACGAGGGTCCCCCATAGTGAGCCGATGCCACCGATGACCACCGTCTCGAAGGCGTAGAGCAGATTGACGCCGCCGGCGGTCGGGACGAGGCCCGTGGCCATGCCGACGGCGATACCGGCCAGTGCAACGGTCGCGAACGCCAGGGCCGCCGCGACGCCGAAGATATGCCGGTAGTTCGTCCCGCACAGTTGGGCCGCCTCGCGATCATCGGAGACGGCACGGATCTGGCGTCCGGTGCTGGTCTTGGAGAGAAAGAACTGCAGGGACGCGATGACGACCACCGCGACGATCAAGACCGTGAGGGAGATATAGGACACGTAGATGGTGCTGTTCACTTGCCACGACTTGGCGATGAGCGAGCCGATGTTGATCGACTGTGTGTTGGCGGTGTAGATCTCGAGTAGCAGGTTCTCGATGACGACGGACAGGCCGAACGTGACCAACAGCGTCGTGAGCGGATCGCGGTCGATGCTCTTCTGGAACAGCGTTCGCTGCACGACGTAGCCCAGCAGCGCGAAGACCGGCACGACGACGACAAAGGACCACACCTCCGGGAGATGGAACTTCGGCACCAAGAAGACCGCGGTGTACCCGGCGACGACCGCCATGTCGCCGTGTGCCAGGTTGATGATTTTCATCACGCCAAACATCAAGGACAGCCCGCATGCGAAGAGCGCGTAGAAGCCGCCCAGCAAGACGCCCGACACCACGACGTTGACCCAGGTCACGAGGGACCCTCTGGCGTCGCCGTCGCCTCGGTCGTCCCGAAGTACGCAGATTCGATCGCCCCCGCGGTGAGGTCACGGGGCGCGCCGACGAGCGACGTCTTGCCCTCTAAGAGACAGTGCACCCGGTTCGCGACCGACAGGGCCTGGGTGACGTCTTGTTCGACGAGCAACACCCCGATCCCTTGGGCCACGATTCGCGGTAGGAACTCGTAGATCCGCTCGATCACGATCGGCGCGAGGCCGAGTGACAACTCGTCGATCATGAGCACTTTCGGATTGGCGACGAGGGCGCGCGCGATGGCCACTGACTGTTGTTCGCCGCCAGAGAGTTGGCTCACGTTCTGGCGTCGGCGCTCGGGCATCCAGTCGAAGAGCTCATAGACGGCGGCGATCGTGAACGGTCCGTCCGCAGCTCTTTGGGCACCGACCTGGATGTTCTCCTCGAGCGTCAACGACGCGAACAGCCGACGCCCTTCGGGGACAAGTGAGATGCCGCGACGCACGCGTTGGTGCGCCCGGAGATTCGTGATCTCCTCGCCTTCGTAGGTGATCGTGCCCGAGGTCGGCGCGTGGAGTCCGGCGATCGTGCGCAGGAGCGTCGACTTCCCGGCACCGTTGGCCCCGATCACCGCCAGGACTTCACCGGCGCCGAGTGAGAAGCTGATGTCGTCGATCGCGCAGAGTTCACCGTGGTGAATGGTCAGGTTCGCGACGTCCAACAGGCGTGGTGCGGGACTCGGTGATCCGTCGCTCACGCCACACCGCTCTCGTTGATGATCCGTCCTCCGAGGTAGACGCGGCGTACGGCGTCCGAGGCGAGGACTTCTCGCGGATCACCGTCGGCGACGAGGGCGCCGTTGGCGAGACAGAGCAGCCGATCGACGGTCGAAAGCAACGCGCGCACGACGTGTTCGATCCAGAGGATGGCGATGCCGTCGCCCTGCAGGGTGCGGATGACCGCGGAGAGTTCGACGACCTCGGCGTCGGTGAGTCCGCCGGCGATCTCGTCGAGCAACAAGATCCGCGGATCGGTCGCGAGTGCGCGCGCCAGCTCCAGTCGTTTGCGGTGCAGTAACGCCAAGGAGCCGGCCGGGCGATTGGCCAACTCGGCGAGGCCGGCGCGTTCGAGCGCGCGGTAGGCCGCGTCGTAACTGGCGCGACCCCGGACTCTCGCGCCCTGTTGGGCCGCCACGAGCGCGTTCTCGAAGACCGTCATGTGCTCGAACGGTTGAGGGATCTGGTACGTACGACCGATACCCATTCGACAGCGCTGCGGTGTGGGCACGTGCGTCAGGTCGTGGTCGTCGAATCGAAGCAGCCCCGCGTCGGCCTTGATATCACCCGAGATGATGGCGAACATCGACGTCTTCCCGGCGCCGTTGGGTCCGACCACACCGACCGACGCCCCTTCGTCCAACTGGAAAGTGACCCCATCTGCGACGACGACCTGTCCGAAGCGTTTGGAGACACCTTCCAGTTGTAGAAGCGGCATGAAACTAAAAGTTACTAAGCGTTCGTCGGTTCGAGTGTTGCCTGGAGCGGGATGTGCTTGTTGAGTGAGTTGTCGACGACGAACGGTGACCATGGCCACTTTTTGTGACCGACCAGTTCGTTCGAACCGGCCTTCCACTGGATGCCGACCGGCTTGATGATGCCGATGCCCTTGGCCGGATTGCTCTTGGCCGCGAAGTTCAGCGGACCACACATGCCGTCGTAGGACACTTCTTTCAGCGCGGCGGCCACGGCCTTACGGTCGTGCGGGTTCTTCACCTTCTTGAACGCCTCGATGACGACCTCGAACAGTGAGTACGTCGAGCCCATCGACTGCACCCACTGCTGCCCGGTCACCTTCTGGTAGTTGGCGGCGAACGTATTCGCCGTCATCCCGGTCAACGATGACTTGTACGGCGCGTTCGGCGCGAACCAGCAGTCGGTCGCCACGTTGTTCGACAGGTCCCCCAGCGCGTAGACGTCGGTCGGGAACAGCATGACCTTGGCGACCGTCGCCAACTTCGGGTTCCAGTCCTGTTGGGAGGCCTGCTTCCAGAACGTGTTGAAGTCCGGTGGCAGCGGGCAGTTGATGAAGAAGTCGCAGGACTGTCCGCCGGCACCGGCCTTGAACGTGTCGATCATCGTCGTGTAGTCCGTCGACAGGTCGGTGTAGGCACCGCCGTCCACGAACGTCCACGCTGAGCCGCCTTCGGCACCGTTGATCGCCGTCAACGTCGGGGGCCACGCAGCGCGGAACGCGTTACCGTCCGAGTCGTTCGGGAACATCCCCGCATAGACGTGGTTGGCGTTGGTGACCTTGAGGATCTTGTTCCACATGGGCAAGAAGCACTCCACGAACTCGGGAATCCCGAAGAAGAACATCGTGCAGTACTGCGGGGACGAGCCCACCGCGTTACCCGCCGGCCCGATGGAGTTCCCGGTGAAGCTGCCCCACCAGCCCTCCCACGGGCAGACCGTGGAGAGGCAGGGTACGCCGGCGCCTTCGCACACGACACTGACCGGAATGGTCGTCTCGGGTGCCGAGGACGTCACGATGAGGTCGACACCCGTCTGCTGGATCAGCTCGGTCGTGACCGTGCTGGCGATCGACGGGTCCGACTGCGAGTTCTTCACCGTCACCTCGATCTTGTACTTCGTCTTGCCGATCGTGATGCCCTTGGCGAACTGACTCGCACTTCGAATGAGACTCAGCACGAACTTGTCTGGTCCCGCGAAGTCCGCCAGTGAGCCCGTGGAGGGCGTGACGTAGCCGATCTTGATGGTGCCGGACTTGGTCGCCGCGGCCGCCGCCGATGCTTCGGCGAGTGCGGCCATTCCACCGACGACCGCCGTACCGGCAATCGCCTTCAGGGCGAGACGGCGACCGAATTCGACGCTGCCCCAACCCGGAATGGTCTCCTCGTGCGAACCAGTACCGCTAGGTTCTTCAATCCCCATGTATCCCCCTCTAGTGACTGCACTGATGTTTTCTTTACATTACGTCGCGCGCGCCACACAATTCAGGCCACTTGTCGAGCGATTATCTCATTGAGGGGGCCGATGTTCGCTATGCGGTCATATGTGGTTGATGAAGTAACTCCTCTTCGCCCATCTCGTCCAACACGCGACGCGCGGCCAGTCCGCCGCGGTCAATCTTCACGCTCACTTCGGTCATCTCCCGTCCCGCGTTGACGCGGTGTTGGATGATGTTGAGCGCGTCCACGTCTTCTTGCACGACGCCGATCTGCATCTTCTCGAGCGCTGCGTCGACGCTGACGTCGCCGACACAGAAGTCGCGTGACAACGCCCAGAAGTCGTAGACACTGGTCTCAGTCGACGGCGTGAGACCGTAGAAGATCTTCAAGTGGAACGCGTGATCGTCACGCCCGTCGGGCAGCGGCGGCTGTCCGGGGGGTGCGATCCTGCGAGTTCAGTTTGTAGAAGCCCGGCGCGAAGTACTCGATGTCCTGCCAACGATCGATCGTGCCCGCCAGTCCCGTCGTCGTCGCGTAGAACGGCGGGCACTCGACGTCCGCCATGTGTCGATAGACGTTGACCACCCGTGACGCCTCGTCGACCTCGACCTCGATCGGCGTCGAAGCGACCTCCGGCGTGCCGATCGAACGGTTGTGCAGAAACGTCTCGTGCGAGAGGTCGAGGAGGTTGTCCACGAGCAACGAGAACGACGCGTCGATCTTCGCGACGCCGGCGACGACCGACCAGTCGGGCGACGGCTCTAACCAGGGAGTATCCGGAAGAAGCGACGCGTCGGGATCGCCGTGCCCCATCCAGATCCAGAGCCAACAGCCCTTTTCGACCACGGGATAGGCGCGCACCGCCAACTTCGTGGGAATGCGGTCCTGGCCGGGCACCGCGACGCAGAGGCCGTCGCAGTCGTAGGTGAAGCCGTGGTAACCGCACACCAGCACGTCGTCCACGACCGTGCCGAGCGACAACGGGTAGCCGCGGTGCGGGCACTGGTCGGCGAGTGCGACGACGCGGCCGCGCTCGTTGCGGTAGAACGCCACGGGTTCGCCGAGGATCGTCCGGGCGATCGGTCGCGCGGAGAGTTCGGCGGTCAGCGCGGCCACGTACCAGTGTTGACGAAGAAACATGTTCCCCTCAGTTCACGTCGCGAGTACGCACGCGGATGCGTCGCGACACACGACGGCCGACTTCGCGAAGGCTAATGCGGGTGTGATAAGACGTCAAGACATAGCAATCGAAACGAGGGAATCGTGACTCTCTTAGGCGACGCCAGTTGGCACTCCAATATATTTCTCGGCGAATGGACGAAGGGCGGCGCCGGGGACGCATCGGTGATCGAGCCGGCGACCGGCGAAGAGTTGGGTCGCGTGGGCCGCGCCAGTGTCGAAGACGTCGCCAAGGCATCCAAGCGCGCCAGTGAGACCCAGCGCGAGTGGGCGGCACTCCCCCACAGTGCACGCGCCGCGGTCCTTCGACGCGCCGGTGACCTCTTCCAGCAGTACGAGGAAGAGATCGCCTCATGGATCGTGCGCGAGTCGGGCGGCATTCCCTTCAAGGCCGGCCTCGAGATACACACTGCGGCCGAGGAGTCCTACGAGGCCGCGGCGATCGCGTCACACCCGACTGGTGAGATCCTGCGCTCGGAGATGCCGCGACTCAGCTTTTCCCGACGGGTGCCGGCGGGCGTCGTGGGCGTGATCGCCCCCTTCAATTTCCCGTTGATTCTCTCGATCCGTTCGGTGGCGCCGGCCCTGGCACTCGGCAACGCCGTGATCCTGAAACCCGATCCGCGGACCGCGGTCTGCGGTGGGGTCGTCCTCGCGCGAGTGTTCGAAGAGGCCGGCCTGCCCGCCGGTGTCTTCAGCGTGCTGCCAGGCGGCGCCGACGTCGGTGAAGCGCTGGTCAAGGACCCGCTGGTTCGCATCATCGCCTTCACCGGCTCGACCGCGGCGGGCCGCGCCGTCGGCTCACTCGCGGCCCAACACCTCAAGCGCGTGCACTTAGAGCTCGGCGGCAACTCCGCGATGATCATCTTGGACGACGCCGATTTGGAGAAGGCGGCCATCGTCGGAGCGTTCGGCTCCTTCGCTCACCAGGGTCAGATCTGTATGACGACCGGTCGACACCTCGTGGACGCGCGCGTCGCCGACGAGTACGCCGCCATTCTCGTCGAACACGCCAATCACCTGCCGGTCGGTGACCCCAAGAGCGGTCAGGTCGCACTCGGACCGCTCATCGATGTCAAGCAACGTGACCGCGTGCATTCGATGGTGAGCGCGTCGGTGTCGGCCGGCGCGACATTGGCCGCCGGCGGCACCTACGAAGAGCTCTTCTATCGTCCGACGGTCTTGACCAACATCCCGACCAGTGCCCCGGCCTACGCCGAGGAGGTCTTCGGGCCGGTCGCGCCGGTCGTCAGTTTCACGTCGTTGGACGAGGCGGTGGCGATGGCCTCGGCGACGCCCTACGGACTGTCGCTGAGCATCATCTCCGGTGACGGTCTTCGCGCCTTGGAGTTGGCGAGTCGCATTCCGAGCGGGGCCATACACATCAACGACGCCACGCCCGCCGACGAAGCGACGATCCCGTTTGGCGGCATCGGCGACAGCGGCAATGGCTCGCGCATGGGCGGTCTGGCGAACCTCGACGCCTACACCGAGACCCAGTGGGTGACGGCCCAGGCCGACATTGCCTTCTACCCGTTCTGAGCAACTACAGACTGGACAGGTTCACGTAGTTGCGCGCGAGCGCGCGAGCGGTATCGGTCGACTCGATGACCTGACGCAGCCGCGCCGTCTGGACCCCGTTCTCGAAATCGTCGCTCGGGTGCGGGTGCAACATCTGGGTCATGTACGCCGAGAACTCTTCGGCGCGCCACACGCGACGCAGGCACGCGTCCGAGTAGTCGTCGAGCAGGCGCTCGTCGCCACGCAGCGAGGCCACGAGCGCTGGCGCGAGGAGTCGCACGTCGGCGAGCGCCAGGTTCATGCCCTTCGCGCCGGTCGGCGGCACGATGTGCGCGGCGTCGCCCGCGAGCACGAGTCGCCCGTAGCGCATCGGCGCGACCACTGAACTGCGCATCGGTGTAAGACCGCGCTCCAGGATCGGGCCCCGAGTGAGCGACGCCGTCGACTCGGTAGCGAGCCGAGTCGAGAGTTCGTCCCAGATGCGCTCATCGGACCACTCGTCGAGCGTCTCGTTAGGACTCACGCCCAGGTAGAGGCGACTGAGCGTTGGCGAGCGCATCGAGAACAGGGCGAAACCTCGCGGATGCCGACAGTAGATCAACTCCTCGTTGGCCGGCGGCGCTTCGGCAAGTATTCCCAACCACGAGAACGGATAGACCCGCTCGTGGTGATCGAGCCCGCCGGACGGCACCGACGCGACGGCCACGCCGTGACTGCCGTCACAGCCCGCGACGTACTCACCGGTGATCTCAACGTCGCCATCCGCCGTCGCGACGCGCACCGACGCTCGCTCCGACGTGTGACCGCGGACTTCGGTGACGGTCGCGTCGAAGTACAGCGCCGCGCCCGCGGTCTCACGGGCCTCGATCAGGTCTTTCACGACCTCCTGCTGGCCGTACACCGTGATGGCGTGCCCGTCGTAGAGCTCACTCAACGCGATGCGATGCGAGTGGCCGTCGAGGCGGATCTCGATACCGTGGTGGACCAGGCCCTCGGCGCGCATACGCGTGCCGACACCGGATTCCTCGAGAAACGCCGCGATGCCGTCTTCGATGACACCGGCCCGCACGCGGCGTTGCACGTAGTCACGGCTCCGTGTTTCGATGACGACGTTGTCGACACCTTCACGCGATAGTAGGTGCCCGAGCATGAGACCCGCCGGGCCGGCGCCAATGATCACCACCTGCGTGCGCACGGACTCCACGTTCCTCCATCAAACCGGCACACTTCGCCGACGATTCGGAACGTTACTCGACAGTCTCGAAAGTGGCGTTTAGTGTGGCTGCTGAACGGCCGTCACGAATATGACGGTCGGCACCACAGACGTTGTCGCCGACGAAAGACCCGAGGAGCGCATGGCCGTAGTCGTAAGGAACACGGAACGAACATCGCTCGAGATCGTCGACGCCTTCGCGAACCACGGCGTCGCGACAATTCACGAAGCGCAGGGACGCACGGGCCTGTTGGCCCCACGGCTGCGTCCCATCTACCGGCCCGTGCGTGTCGCCGGCAACGCGCTCACCTGTGAGGTCGCGCCGGGCGACAACTGGTCGATCCACGTCGCGATTGAACTGGCGCAGCCAGGTGACATCCTCGTCGTCACGCCAACCAGCCCCTGTGGGGACGGGTACTTCGGCGAACTCCTCGCGACCAGTTGTGCGGCCCACGGTATCCGCGGCCTCGTCATCGACGCCGGCGTACGTGACGTCGCCGACCTGACGTCAATGGGCTTTCCGGTGTGGTCCAAGACGATCAGCGCGCACGGCACCGTGAAGGAGACGCCCGGCAACGTGCAGACACCGATCGTGTGTGCCAATGCCATGGTGCGCCCGGGTGACGTGATCGTCGCCGACGATGACGGCGTCGTCGTCGTGGCGCGGGCACAGGCCGCGGCCGTGCTTGCCGCGGCGGCGGCGCGTGACGCGAATGAGGTCGAGAAACGCCAACGCTTGGCGGGCGGTGAACTCGGTCTAGATATCTACGACATGCGCGAGAAGCTTGCCGATCGCGGTCTCGTCTATCGAGAGGCCACGGAGACGTGAGCTCACAGATGGCGCTTCGTTGCTCCGTCATTCGCGGCGGGACGTCCAAGGGCCTCTACTTTCACGCCGGCGACCTACCGCACGACCATCCGACGCGCGACGCCGTGTTACTCGCGGCCATGGGTTCGCCCGACGCACGCGAGATCGACGGGATGGGCGGCGGTCATCCACTCACCTCGAAAGTCGCCGTCATCCGTCCGTCCAAGCGTGCCGACGCCGACGTCGACTACCTGTTCTTACAGGTCTGGCCGGATCGTACCGAGGTGTCGGACTCCCAGAACTGCGGGAACCTCTTGGCCGGCGTGGGACCCTTCGCGCTCGAAGAAGGTCTGGTCGATGCCGCGGGTGACACGACGCAGGTCCGTATCTGGATGGAGAACACCAAGACGCTCGCGGTCGCGACCGTGCAGACACCCGGCGGACACGTACGCTACGACGGCGACACGCACATCGACGGCGTGCCCGGCACGCACGCCCCGATCGCGATCGAGTTCCTCGACGTCGCCGGCTCCACGTGCGGTTCGTTGCTGCCGACGGGACGCCCGCTCGACGTCATCGAAGGGATTCGCGTCACCTGCATCGACAACGGTATGCCGGTCGTGTGTCTGAAGGCCGAAGAGGTCGGACTGACCGGTTACGAGGAGCCCCTCGCCATCGAGGGCAATCGCGACGTGTGCGAACTCGTGGAGCGGCTGCGCCTCGCGGCCGGTCCGATGATGAACCTCGGTGACGTCACGTCGGCGACGGTGCCGAAGATGTGTCTGTTGGCCCCGGCGCAACACGGCGGCGTCGTCAGTACTCGGACCTTCATCCCCCAGCGTGTCCACGACGCGATCGGCGTCTTCGGCGCCGTGTCGGTCGCCACGGCCTGCCTCGTGCCCGGCTCGGTCGCGTTCGAAGTGGCCGCCAAGGCCCCGAACGACGTGCTCACCATCGAGCACCCGACGGGCTACTTCTCGGTGACGCTTGACGTCAACGTGGTCGACGGGTCCGTCGAGGTCGAGTACGCGGCGTTGTTGCGCACGGCGCGGTTACTGATGCGCGGCGACGTCTTCGTACCGTCGTCCTCGTGGCCCGACGCATGATCATCGACTGCCACGGTCATTACACGACGGCGCCCGACGCCCATAACCTCTGGCGCAAAGCGCAGGTCGCGGCGTTCGACGCCGGTCACGCCGCACCGGTCTATCCGGTTATCTCCGACGACGAGATCGCCCAGAGCATCGAGGAGAATCAACTCCGGATCCTCCGCGAACGCGGCGCCGATATGACAATCTTCTCGCCGCGCGCCTCGGCCATGGAACACCACGTCGGCGGCGAATCGGTCGGCCGACAGTGGTCGCGCGTCTGCAACGACCTCATCAAGCGGGTCGTCGACCTCTACCCAGATGCCTTCGTCGGCGTCGGACAGCTCCCCCAGACACCCGGTGCCGGCCTCGATGGCTCGATCGAGGAGCTCGAACGCTGCGTCAACGAGCTCGGATTCGTCGGCTGCAACCTCAGTCCCGATCCGAGCGGCGGTCGCTGGAGCGGCCCACCGTTGACCGATCGTTACTGGTACCCGATCTACGACAAGATGGTCGAACTCGACGTGCCGGCGATGATCCACGTGTCGAGCAGTTGCAATCCCAACTTCCACGCCACGGGCGCGCACTACATCAACGCCGATACCACCGCCTTCATGCAGTTGTTGCAGGGCGACCTCTTCGCGGACTTCCCGACGCTCCGCCTCGTCATCCCGCACGGCGGAGGCGCCGTGCCGTACCACTGGGGACGCTATCGGGGCCTGGCCGACATGCTCGAGAAGCCCTCACTACGCGAGCACGTGATGAACAACGTCTACTTCGACACCTGCGTCTACCACCAGCCGGGCATCGACCTCCTCTTCAACGTCATCGACCCAAAGAACATCCTCTTCGGATCCGAGCTGCTCGGCGCGGTGCGCGGACTCGATCCCGAGACGGGCAACCACTTCGACGACACCAAGCGCTTCGTCGACAAGGCGCATCTCACCGACGAACAACTCGCGGCGGTCTATGAGGGCAACGCCCGACGCGTCTACCCGCGACTTGACGCGCGATTGACGGCTCGGAGCTAGCGCGTGTCGGCGTTCACGATGGATGCCGACTGGCTCGTCTTCGACCCCGAGCCGTCGCGACCGACGTTTGTCCTGCCCGACGGATCGGTCGACGCACACTGTCACGTCTTCGGACCCGGCAACGTCTTTCCCTTCGCCCGAGAGCGCAAGTACACGCCGTGTGACGCCAGTAAGAACCAACTCTTCGCCCTGCGTGACTTCCTCGGCTTCGACAAGAACGTCATCGTGCAGGCCACGTGTCACGGTACCGACAATCGCGCCATGCTCGACGCCCTCGTCGCGGCGCGGGGCCGCGCTCGCGGCGTAGCAACGATCGAACCGGACGTGAGCCACGACGAACTTACCGAGATGCACGCGCTCGGTGTGCGCGGCGTCCGCTTCAACTACGTACGCCGACTCGTCGACCCCGAACCCGACGCGTACTACCACCGGATCGTGGAACGCATCGCGCCGCTGGGTTGGCACGTCGTCGTCTACTTCGAGGCCCAGGACCTCGAAGACCGGTGGCCTTTCTTCACCTCCTTGGAGACCGACGTCGTCGTCGATCACATGGGACGACCGGACGTCACCCAATCGGTGGACGGACCGGCGTTCGGACGATTCATCGCGCTCATGGAACACGAGAACGTCTGGTGCAAAGTGACCTGTCCGGAACGCCTGAGTGTCGACGGTCCGCCGGCGTATCGCGACGTCGTGCCCTTCGCGCGACGCATCGTCGAACGTTTTCCGACCCGCGTGCTGTGGGGCACCGACTGGCCGCACCCCAACCTGCACGAGTACATGCCCGACGATGGCGGGCTCGTCGACTTCATCCCGGCCATCGCTCACACGCCGGAACTGCAGCGTAAACTCCTGGTCGACAATCCGATGCGACTGTATTGGAGGGACGACGCATGAACGACCACGAAGAGTTCGACGACATTCCCGGCACGACCGTGTTCACGACCAAGCGCTCGCGACAGGGCTTCCAGCTCAACCAGTTCTGTATGAGTCTGATGAAGGAAGAGAATCGCGAGCGATTCCGCGCCGACGAGCGGGCCTACCTGGACGAGTGGCCCATGACCGAAGCGCAGAAGCAGGCGGTCCTCGCGCGCGACTACAACGCGGCGATCGCGGAGGGCGGCAATATCTACTTCCTCGCCAAGATCTTCGCGACCGACGGTCAGAGCTTCCAACAGGCCGCGGCCTCCATGACCGGTATGACCAGCGACGAGTACGCCGCCATGATGCTGGCGGGCGGTCGCTCGCCCGAGGGCCAACGTTCGATCAAAGAGGGGCGCTAAGCGGTGGCCCGGATAACGGCGGGCGTCGCCACCAGCCACGTGCCGGCGATCGGTGCCGCGTTGGACCTCGGCAAGTCGGGCTCGGACTACTGGCAACCGCTCTTCGACGGCTACGACTGGTCCAAGGATTGGATCGCGAAGGAGAAGCCCGACGTCGTCGTGCTTATCTACAACGATCACGCCTCGGCGTTCTCCTTGGCGGTCCTCCCGACGTTCGCGATTGGCTGCGCCGAGCGCTACGCCATCGCCGACGAGGGGTTCGGTCCGCGGCCGGTCCCGGACGTGATCGGTCACGCCGACCTCGCCTGTCACATCACGGAGAGCCTGATACTGGACGAGTTCGACATGACCATCATCAACGAGATGACGGTCGACCACGGACTGACCGTGCCGCTGTCGTTGATGTTCGGCCAACCCGAGGCCTGGCCGGTGAAGGTCGTGCCGATCGCGGTCAACGTCGTCGAGTACCCGCAGCCGACCGGCAACCGCTGCTTCGAACTCGGCAAGGCGTTACGACGAGCGATCCGCAGTTACGACGAGGACCTCAACGTCCAGGTCTGGGGTACCGGCGGGATGAGCCATCAACTGCAGGGTCCGCGCGCCGGACTCATCAACTCCGCGTTCGATCACGAGTTCTTCGACCAACTGGTCGCGGACCCGGACACCCTCAAGAAGGTGCCGCACCTCGAGTACTTGCGCGAGGCCGGTTCCGAAGGCATCGAAATGATCATGTGGCTGATCATGCGCGGCGCGCTCGGCAAGAAGGTCGCCGAGCTCTATCGCTTCTACCACGTACCGGCCTCCAACACGGCGGTCGGCCACCTCATCTTGAAGCCGTCGAAGTAACCGATCGCGTCAAGGACCCTTATGCGCGTCGCCCTCGTAGGAGCCGGAGCCTTCGGCATCAAGCACCTCGACGCCCTCGCGCGCATCGACGGCGTCGACGTCACCGCGATCGTGAGTCGTCGTCTCGATCAAGCCGAAGAGGTGGCGCAGAAGTACGGCGCGACGCTCGCCAGCACCGAGTTGGACGACGTCTTGGACTCGAGCGACGTCGACGCCGTCATCCTGGCGACGCCCACCCAGATGCACGCCGCACAGTCGATCGCGACCATGCGCGCCGGCAAGCACGTGCAGGTGGAGATCCCGCTGGCCGACTCGTGGGCCGACGCCCACTCGGTGGCCGCGACGCAAGTCGATACCGGTCGCGTGTGCATGGTCGGACACACACGGCGCTTCAACCCCTCGCACCAGTGGATTCACCAACGGATCGTCGCCGGTGAACTCAACGTCCTCCAGATGGACGTCCAGACGTACTTCTTTCGGCGCACCAACACGAACGCACTGGGTCAATCGAGGAGCTGGACCGACAACCTGCTCTGGCACCACGCCGCACACACCGTCGACCTCTTCGCGTACCAGTGCGGCGCCGACGTCGTCGAGGCGCACGCGATCGCGGGTCCGGCCCACCCCGAACTCAAGATCCCCATGGACATGTCCGTCCAACTCAAGTCGGCCAAGGGTCAGATCTGCACGCTCTCGTTGAGCTTCAACAACGAAGGTCCGCTCGGCACGTTCTTTCGCTATATCGGTGACACCGGAACGTTCGTCGCGCGCTACGACGACCTGATCGACGGCCACGACGAGGTCATCGACGTCTCCCACGTCGATGTGTCCATGGACGGGATCGAACTCCAGGACCGTGAGTTCGTCGCGGCGATCACCGAGGGCCGTGAACCCAACGCTTCGGTGCACCAGGTCCTGCGGTGCTACGAAGTGCTCGACCGACTCGACCAGCAGATTCGTCAGTAATGTCCTTCGTCTTTTCGCGAACTGCGGCGGCCGACGTCGCCGGCGCGCAAGGTGAGCGCTACGAACCGGCGGTCGGCTTCGTGCTCACGGGGGTCATGGCCGCCGGCAAATCCACGGTCGCCGAACTGCTGGCCCTGGAGTTCGAACGCTCCGTGCACCTGCACGGCGACGCCTTTCGCACGATGATCGTGCGCGGTCGCGATCCGATCGCGCCCGAACTCGGAGAGGAGGCACTGCGCCAGCTCGATCTGCGACAGCGCTTGGCCGCGAGCGCCGCCAACGAGTACTGGCGCGACGACTTTACCGTCGTGCTCCAGGACATCTACGCCGGCAGTGGGCTCCACAACGTCGTGGGCCGTCTCGAGATCTCACCGCTCTACGTCGTCGTGCTCCACGCCCGTCCTGACGTCATCGCGGCGAGGGAACGACAACGCAACAAGAGCGGCTACGGCGCGTGGGACGTCGAGCGGTTCTGTGAAGCCTTCGAGAACGAGACGCCGCGAATCGGTCTTTGGCTCGACACGTCCGACCTCTCCCCCGAGGCGACGGTGCAAGAGATCCTTCTTCGCCGACACGACGCGCGGGTTCGTTGACGCTCACAACAACGTCACCTATGAACCGGCCGTCTTCTGGTAGAGGCCGAAACCGCCGCGACTGTGCACCAGATGAAAGCCGCTCGAGATCTGACTGAACACCTGAGGATTCTCAAAGGACGTCAAGGGTACGGGCAGGAGCAGATACTGCACCTGGCTCGACACCGGCAGACGAACGCCGGTGTCATTGAGGAGCCCCCAGTTGGAGGCGAAGAAGGGATTCGGCCACACGTAGACCTGGCGACGTTGGTCGATGTGCGAGACCACCGGGTACCACGCCGTGACGACGGCGTTCGGCGGCAGTTCCCTCTCGAGGTACGCCAGCGCCGTGACGGCCGCCGGCGACACGGTCGGATAGACCGAGTTCGCCGAGAACGGCGCGTAGCCCCACAGACAGCACGTCCACAGTGATCCCGCGAGCGCCACCACGGCGACGGCGTTTCGTCGCCAGAGGCTCGACTGTTGCGCGACGGCGAAGAGGACTCCCATGACGAAGACCGGTGCGAGGACCATCGAGTACTGGTAGAGGATCTGGTGTTGGTAGCCGTCGTTACTGAGGATGTTCTCACCGGCCACGAGGATCGCGATCGCGGCGATCTCGGGCGCGAGGACGAAGGCGAGTCCGACGGTGCTCGCGAGTTGCCAGAGGTAGAACGTGCGCCCCTGGGAGCCGATGTAGGAGAGGAACTGACTGGGCCGTCGAAAGAGCGTGGCCACGAGACCGGACCATCCACCGAACGGAATCCGGCCGGAGTAGAAGCTCGAGGTCCCGAGGATCGACGGGATGATCAGTAGGTTGGCGATCAACGCCCACGCGACCGAACCGGCGACGATTCCTAGACCCAGTCGAAGGTTTCGCCGCGCGGCGACCCAGATGCCCAACGGGATCACGAGGAGCGCGGCGTCCTCTTTGACCAGCAACGACAGCACCACCATGACGACGAGGAGCCGCGACTTTCGTTCGATCGCGGCGTAGATCCCGACACTGATGAAGAGCACCTGGAACGCCTCGGGATGGAACTGGTCGAGGTTGCCCTGTTGAATCAGGGGACTCAACAGATACGTCGCTACGAGCGAGAGGGCGATCCACGTGCTCTTGATGTACGTGCGCGCCAGGAGATAGATCGGCACCGACGGGGCGGCGAGCAGGAGGGTCTGCAAGATGAGCAGTCCCTGGGGCTCGGGAAAGAGCCGGTAGAACGGCGCGAAGAGGTAGAGCACGAAGGACGTGTGATCGCCGAAGAGGTCACGACCCATGACGGTGACAAACGGCACGTGGAAGTGCGAGATCAACCACATGCCCTGGTCGAAGATGGACAGATCGTACGGGGGGTCCCCGTAGGTGCCGTAGAGCAGCAGGCTCAGGTGCACGAACCACAGAACGTACAGCCCCACCAAGACAATCGCGATCACCGTGCCGCGACGCGTCAGCGAATCATTGAGTCGACGAGCGACCGTTTCGACCGTGCGCGATCGGTTCGTCGGCGCGGTCGAAACGTCCGTGTCGTCGAAGACGAGGTCACTCGACGATGCCCGGCGTACATTCATCGGCTCGACGGCTCCCGTGCAGTTCGTTGCCACCGTGACGATTGACTCATGAGCCGTGCTTTCCGGAACTGATGGGCGACCGTCCGCATCTTACAAAAGTATGTTGTAAGAAACGCGAAGGAGATCGATTGGCACTCAACGACACACTGAGGGCGCTGCTGCCGGCGCGTGTTCAACGTCGCCACGCTCGACAGCACGACGCGACACCGCACGATCACGTGGACGACGTCGGTGACGTCATCGTTGAGATGTCCTCGATCGACATGACCGTGAAGTTCTTCGACGATCGTCTGCTCTTTCGTCGACGACTCGGTTCCAAACACGGCGTGATCCACTACCGCGACGTTCGCACATTGCGACTGCGCCGACGAGCTTCGCGCCAATTCGGCGTGGCCAAGGGTTCGACCGGCACGTCGCTCGCGTTGACGAAGAAGATGACGTGTCGCGTCAAAGGTGAGCGGCGCCTCGTGACGTTCGACTTTCACGACGAACCGCTGGATCGGGTGAAGGACGCATTCTCCGTCGTGCAACGCGGCATGCCGCGCGCACCGACACCGTCCGACGACGAAGGCGTCGTGTCGTAGCCGCGCAGTCTCGAAGATTGACGATGACGTCACGAAGTACAGCGAAAGGCCCCCACCGAAGTGGGGGCCTTTCAAGTAATCCCGGCGGCGACCTACTCTCCCAGGGGGGGACCCCCAAGTACCATCGGCGCTGGTGGGCTTGACTGCTGTGTTCGGAATGGGAACAGGTATATCTCCACCGCCATAACCACCGGAAACTGTGCGCCCGATCCCTTTCGAGATCCGAACCGGCGTCAGCCGGCTCCTTGAGCGTCCTAGAACGAGCACGAACATCAAACTCCAAGCCCTCGGCCGATTAGTACCGGTCAGCTGAATGCATTGCTGCACTTACACTTCCGGCCTATCAACGTGGTCGTCTGGCCACGGGCCTTACCTGGTTAACCCAGTGAGTGAATTTATCTTGAAACGGGCTTCGCACTTAGATGCTTTCAGCGCTTATCCCACCCGAAGGTCGCAAAACAGCCATGCCCTTGGCAGGACAACTGTCACACGAGAGCTTCGTTCGTCCCGGTCCTCTCGTACTAGGGACAACCTTTCTCAATTCACTTACGGCTGCATCGGATAGGGACCGAACTGTCTCACGACGTTCTGAACCCAGCTCGCGTACCGCTTTAATGGGCGAACAGCCCAACCCTTGGGACCGGCTTCAGCCCCAGGATGCGACGAGCCGACATCGAGGTGCCAAACCTTCCCGTCGATATGGACTCTTGGGGAAGATGAGCCTGTTATCCCCGGCGTACCTTTTATCCGTTGAGCGACGGCGCTTCCACAAGCAACCGCCGGATCACTATGCCCTACTTTCGTACCTGCTCGACCTGTAAGTCTCGCAGTCAAGCTCCCTTGTGTCATTGCACTCAACAGCTGATTGCCAACCAGCCTGAGGGAACCTTTGGGCGCCTCCGTTACATTTTAGGAGGCGACCGCCCCAGTCAAACTACCCGCCTGACGCTGTTCCTGATCCTGATTACGGACCAAAGTTAGGGTTCCGGCGCAGAAAGGCTGGTATTTCAACATTGACTCCACGCTGACTAGCGCCAACGCTTCAAAGTCTCCCAGCTATCCTACACAAACTGAACCAAAACCCAACATCAAGTTGTAGTAAAGGTGCACGGGGTCTTTCCGTCCTGATGCAGCTAACGAGCATCTTTACTCGTACTTCAATTTCGCCGGGTCTCTAGTTGAGACAGTTGGGAAGTCGTTACGCCATTCGTGCAGGTCGGAACTTACCCGACAAGGAATTTCGCTACCTTAGGACCGTTATAGTTACGGCCGCCGTTTACTGGGGCTTAGGTTCTCAGCTTCGCCTTGCGGCTAACCGATCCCCGTAACCTTCCAGCACCGGGCAGGCGTCAGAGCGTATACGGCGTCTTACGACTTAGCACGCTCCTGTGTTTTTGGTAAACAGTCGCTCCCCACAATTCTCTGCGACCCTCTCGCGCTTCGGACGCGAAGTCCTACACGCTAATAGGGCCATCCTTCTCCCGAAGTTACGGATGTATTTTGCCGAGTTCCTTAACTAGAGTTCTCCCGATCGCCTTGGTATTCTCTACCCATCCACCTGTGTCGGTTTGGGGTACGGGCGCCATGTCAACTCGCTAGAAGATTTTCTTGGGAGCATGGAATCAGTGACTTCGCCTATTGGCTCGGCATCGTGTCTCAGGCTTCACGAGGTGCGGATTTGCCTACACCTCGCCCTACACACTTACCCCAGGACAACCAACGCCTGGGCTCACCTATCCTCCTCCGTCCCTCCTTCGCTAACCGCCGCAGGATTTGTCAGTTCGACCCGAAGGTCAGCCCCTTAGTACTCCCACATTGGTTTGGACGTGTACATGGCGGTACAGGAATATCAACCTGTTGTGCATCGACTACGCCTCTCGGCCTCGCCTTAGCTCCCGACTTACCCTGGGGGGATTAGCCTTCCCCAGGAACCCTTGGATTTACGGCGGAGGGGTTTCTCACCCCTCTCTCGCTACTCATACCAGCATTCTCACTCGAATACGCTCCACGTAGGTTTACACCTCCGCTTCACCGCAAATTCGACGCTCCCCTACCACTACGCATAAATGCGCAATTCTAAGCTTCGGCTCTGGACTTGAGCCCCGTTACATTGTCCGCGCAAGACCACTCGACCAGTGAGCTATTACGCACTCTTTAAAGGATGGCTGCTTCTAAGCCAACCTTCTGGCTGTCTGAGCGTTCTCACATCGTTTTCCACTTAGTCCAGAATTTGGGGCCTTAGCTGTAGATCTGGGCTGTTTCCCTCTCGACCAACGAAGCTCATCCCCCGTGGTCTCACTGCCAGTCTCTGGAGCATCGGCATTCGGAGTTTGGTTGGGGTCAGTAAGCTTGTAGGCCCCCTAGCCCATCCAGTGCTCTACCTCCGATGCTGAACGACTGACGCTGCACCTAAATGCATTTCGGGGAGAACCAGCTATCACCGAGTTTGATTGGCCTTTCACCCCTTACCACAGGTCATCCCCCCCATTTTCAACTGAGGTGGGTTCGGTCCTCCACGGGGTTTTACCCCCGCTTCAACCTGCCCATGGCAAGCTCACTCGGCTTCGGGTCTGCAGCACGCGACTGAACGCCCTATTCAGACTCGCTTTCGCTTCGGCTACCCCTCCCGGGTTAACCTCGCCACGTACCACAACTCGCTGGCTCATTCTTCAAAAGGCACGCTATCGAGGCCATGTCCGTAGACATGACGACTCTCTAACTGATTGTAAATCAACGGTTTCAGGTTCTATTTCACTCCCCTCCCGGGGTACTTTTCACCTTTCCCTCACGGTACTTGTTCACTATCGGTCGTCTATGAGTACTTAGCCTTATCAGATGGTCCTGACAGATTCACGCCGGCTTTCCCGGATCCGGCGTTACTCGGGTGTTCACTCAGAGATCTCAACGTTTCGCGTACGGGACTGTTACCCCCTTTGGTTTACCTTTCCAGGTAATTCTGCTACGTATCGATTTTGTAACTCTGTGAAGGTTGCTGGTTCCTTCTAGTAAATCCCACTACCCCGAACTGGCAACGCCCAGTGCTTTAACACCAGCTCGGTTTAGGCTCTTCCCGTTTCGCTCGCCGCTACTCAGGGAGTCACTTTTGTTTTCCTCTCCTCGGGTTACTGAGATGTTTCAATTCACCCGGTTCCCTCTACCCGCCCTATATATTCAGGCGGGAGTTACACCCCATAACGGGTGCAAGGTTTTCCTATTCGGACACCCATGGATCAATGCTCGGTAGACAGCTCCCCATGGTTTATCGCAGTCGCCCACGTCCTTCTTCGGCTTTAGACGCCAAGGCATCCACCGTTGACTCTTTGTAGCTTGGAGAAATTGATATTTTTAGATATATAGATGCTCGTGCTCGTTCTAGAATTCTCAAAGATCAGCGCTACGACGCTCAACCGAACGAGCAATCTCCGCCCATTCAGGATCATCGTGGAATGAGAGGCCGGTAACCGGCATCATTCAAGGAGCTAAGGTCGCTCCTCCAAAACGGAAGACGAGAGTCAAGCTGCGCGGCAGTCACCTGACGGGACCGGTGCGAAGTACACGTACGAGTACATGTCCTTGGGACCGGTATCCCCAGTGGTATGACCACGTAGCCAACTAACCAGCATTCAACTCGGTAGCTGTCTGACCCTAGTGGACAGATGTGCTCCTTAGAAAGGAGGTGATCCAGCCGCACCTTCCGGTACGGCTACCTTGTTACGACTTAACCCCAATCACTGACCCCACCTTCGACGGCTCCTTCCTTGCGGTTAGGCCACCGGCTTCGGGTGTTGCCAACTTTCGTGGTTTGACGGGCGGTGTGTACAAGGCCCGGGAACGTATTCACCCCGGCAATGCTGATCCGGGATTACTAGCAACTCCAACTTCATGCAGGCGAGTTGCAGCCTGCAATCTGAACTGAGAGCGGTTTTAGGGATTGGCTCCACCTCGCGGTTTAGCAGCCCTCTGTACCGCCCATTGTAGCATGTGTGCAGCCCTAGACGTAAGGGGCATGATGACTTGACGTCGTCCCCACCTTCCTCCGAGTTGACCCCGGCAGTCTTCTACGAGTCCCCACCATTACGTGCTGGCAACATAGAACAAGGGTTGCGCTCGTTGCGGGACTTAACCCAACATCTCACGACACGAGCTGACGACAGCCATGCACCACCTGTGCTGAGCCCCGAAGGACACCACATCTCTGCGGCTTTTCCCAGCATGTCAAATCTAGGTAAGGTTTTTCGCGTTGCATCGAATTAAGCCACATGCTCCGCTGCTTGTGCGGGCCCCCGTCAATTTCTTTGAGTTTTAGTCTTGCGACCGTACTCCCCAGGCGGGGCACTTAATGCGTTAGCTGCGGCGCGGAAACCGTTGAAAAGTCCCCACACCTAGTGCCCACCGTTTACGGCGTGGACTACCAGGGTATCTAATCCTGTTCGCTCCCCACGCTTTCGCTCCTCAGCGTCAGTATTGGCCCAGATCACCGCCTTCGCTACTGGTGTTCCTCCTGATATCTGCGCATTCCACCGCTACACCAGGAATTCCGTGATCCCCTACCAAACTCTAGTCACGACAGTTTCGGGTGGCGGCCCCAGGTTGAGCCTGGGGGTTTAACACCCGACTTGTCGAACCGCCTACGAGCTCTTTACGCCCAATAAATCCGAATAACGCTCGCACCCTATGTATCACCGCGGCTGCTGGCACATAGTTGGCCGGTGCTTCTTCTACAGGTACCGTCACAATCGTTCCTGTCGAAAGAGGTTTACAACTCAGAAAGCCTTCGTCCCTCACGCGGCGTTGCTGCGTCAGACTTTCGTCCATTGCGCAAGATTCCCTACTGCTGCCTCCCGTAGGAGTCTGGACCGTGTCTCAGTTCCAGTGTGGCTGATCGTCCTCTCAGACCAGCTATCCGTCGTAGCCTTGGTGGGCCGTTACCCCGCCAACAAGCTGATGGACCGCGAGCCCCTCCCAAAGCGAAAAAACATTTCTTTCATCGATCATGCGATCATTGAAAGACATCCGGTATTAGCACCGGTTTCCCGGTGTTATCCCAGTCTTCGGGGCAGGTTGCTCACGTGATACTCACCCGTTCGCCACTAAATCTTTCGGAGCAAGCTCCTTGGATTCCGTTCGACTTGCATGTATTAAGCACGCCGCCAGCGTTCATTCTGAGCCAGAATCAAACTCTCCATCAAGATTTTTCGTGGACCGAAGTCCCTTACGAATCAGAGAGCCAGATGAGCGACTCTAATACTCACCTGACGACAACGAGTGTCCACGGGGTGGTCTCGTTGCCTACTGCAATACTTCTTTTGACGAACGACGTGTTCTGTTAGATCAGACCATCGTCGCCCGTACTGGCTTTTGGCTCTCGTTCTTCCGTTTTCAAGGAGCGACGACACACGTGAGCGAACTCAGCGGTATGACGTACACCATCTCGGGATTCCTCCGTTGATTCCGCAGCCGAATAACCCCGGCTACGGGGATGCCCACCTTATCAGCGCCGTCTGTCGCGTTGCAAATGACAACGGACCGCGGTCTCTGCGATGGGATAACCAGAGTAGCAGAGTTCGCCGTCGCTCCATCGCCCTTTCCCCGACGACGAAGTGACTACCTACACATTGTCAAGATGTCAGACGGCCGCGGCGTAGTCGACGAACGCGCTCAGGGTGCCGATGAGTCGCATCTCTTCGATCGAGCGGGCCCGCGAGTTGAGCAACTGTTCCGTGCACACCAAATAGGCCAGACACCGGGCACGCGAGACCGCGACGTTCAAACGATTGCGTGAGAAGAGGAACTCCGGACCGCGTGGCATGTCCTCGGCCGAGGAGGTGGTCATGGTGAAAAACACGACCGGCGCCTCACGGCCCTGGAACTTATCCACAGTCCCCACCTGGACATCGCGCAACGCCGCGACACGGTCGAGGGCGGCGCGAAGCAGATCGACCTGATCGTTATAGGGCGCCACGACCATGAAATCCTGAGCCCGCAACGGCGCCTTCTCCCCAAGTTGATTAACCCAGGTGGTCCCCAGCATCGCGGACACTTGGGCGATCACGATGGCCGCTTCTTCGGGCGACTCCGTCGAGCGCTCGATGTGACGCGCCTCGAGCCAGCGCAGACCAGTGCCGAACTCCGTGTCTTGTTGTGCGCACGATGCGTGACTCGAGAGGCGACCTTCGTAGATCTGACTGGAGATGAATCGACAGACATCGGGGTGCATGCGACGTGATTCGGAGATGAAGACGCCCTGCTCTTCCGGCAGCGTCGCGTGATGCCCCAAGATGTGCTCCAACACGCTCGCGCCGGAACCGTCCGGGTGTTCGGCCTGGGACACCTGACTCAACTGCAGTGGATCGCCGAGCAAGATCAGATTGTTCGCCGCGTTGGCCGCCGCGATCGCGTCAGCGAGCGCCAGCTGTCCGGCCTCGTCGACCACGAGTACGTCGACGGGGAACGGTCGCATTTGCGGGCGAGCCCACAGCCACGTCGTCCCCGCGACCAAGTTGTACTTCGTACTCTCCGCGTCACCGTTCGACGAGGTGTAGCGCACGCCGTCGAGCCCGCCGCCGTGTGGCCGGTCACCCTTTCGCAGTGCGTGCAGTTCGTCCAACTTCCCGTTGTCGACGAACACCTGATGCGTCGCGGCGAACAGATTGTCGATGGCGGCGTGACTCATCGCCGTGATGCCCACGCGCTTACCTGACGTAATCAGTTCGTAGATGATGTGGGACCCGCTGTACGTCTTGCCGGAACCGGGTGGACCCTGCACCGCGACGAAGCTGTTGTCGAGTTGTCCGACCCAGCGAAGCGCGCTGTCGAGATCATCGGTGAACAGTCCGCCGTCCGGGCCGGCGCCCTTGGCGAACCGCGGTCGGTCTCGGGCGAGTAGCGCCATGGATACCTGACTGGGTCGGTCGTGTGGATCGGGTCTCACGATCTGTTCGGCGAGGTGGATCAACACGCCCGGCTTGACGCCTGGACTGAAGTAGTCGTCGTACGTGATGACCGACGGAAAGGTGCCGGCCTCGTCGTAGCGTTCGTACCAGCGCATTTTCACGACACGATTCTCAATGTCGATCTCAGGCACGTAGCCGAATTCACGTTCGACGCCCACGCCCGTGAAGAGGACCGCCTGCTTGTCGTCGAAGAGTGGACTCACCGGCTGTTCGGGCCACGAAAAGATCGCGTTTCGCGCGGGTGCTCCTTTGCTGATGATCTCCTCGAAGCCTTCGAACGAGAGATTGGCGATGAAATCGGGGTCGTCGTAGAGCACCGCGAACTCCGACGCCGCGCGCGCGAACTTCGGCTCCGTGTTCGCGCTCCGTTCGCGGCGCCAGTAGTTCAGCAGGTCTCCCAAGAGGTGTTCGGGACTCTGATCACCAAAGTTCTTCAGCCGTTCAACGAGTTCGTCCGTGTCTTGTGACTCGTCGACCGCTTCCAACTGCGCCTCCCGCCACGCCATGTCAGAGGGACGGCGCGCCACGATCCAATCGCGCAAGGCCATCGTCGCGGCGACGTCATCCTCGTTGTATCGCGCGATCTCGGCGAGGAGATCCGGGTCCCGTGTGGTCATGAAACGGTCGTACACCACGACCGCGCCGGCGCCCTGCTCGATGCCGCCGTGACGGACGAATCCCGTGAGGTGCTCGAGTGACTTGAGACCATAGGACTCGGTGCCCACCAGGAAGGCGTTCTTGGCGACCACGTAGAGGTCGACGAAGAGTCCGGTCGACACGAGTGAGCTGAACAGGCTCTCGGATTCGGTGCCCCGGGTCAAGCGCTCGAGCGACGAGCGCTCGGTGTGGTTGTAGTGATACACGTGCATGTTCGGGAACGCGGCCCGCCGCTCGGCGAAGAACTCCACCAACTGCCTCACCATGAGTGCTTGGGCGTCAAGGTCGTGCGCCCATCGACCGTCGTAACCCCAGTCACCGCCGCCGTCGCGATAGCGCAGTCCGCTGAGAAAGAACAGGTCGTGCTGCGCGCTCCAGAAGGGGTGCCCTTCGAAGTCGAAGAAGACGTCGCCGGCATCCGGCGCGGGCAGCAGTTCGAAGCCGTGCCCGTAGACCGGGTCCTCCGAGGGCGCGACGAGCTCGTAGACCGGTGGCGCTTCGGGGTGTTCGCGCGAGGTGACTTGCAGCACGGCCTGTCGGCGCAAACGGTCCAGGTTCTCCCCGTGGAGGTCGGGCACGTCGCTCGATCGCGTCGCCAACGCGACGACCGTGCGGACGCCGCCACTCTCGAGCGCCCGACGTTCCGGCGATCGTATGTTGGCCACGTACACGAGGGAGTCCTCGCCACGCCACTGCGCGTCACAGAGCGGACTGAACTCGCAGTAGTCACAGTGCGCACACGGTTCTGGCGAGGTGTCGCCGATCTCATCTTCATTCAAGAGCGATGCCAATTGGCGGCGCAGGCGTCGCCAATACGCGCGGAACTCTTGGACGCGAAGTGACTCTTGCACGCCCGAACCGAGCCACAGATGCATCTCTCTCGGGGACGTGCCGGTGAGCGCCTCCAAGGCGTCGGCGTAGAAGCAGAGCTGCAACACGTGTCCCGGCTTGCCTTCGATCCTCGTCAACTTCGCGTCTACCGGCTCATACGCGCAGTAGCCATCGGGGTCCTCGACGCGCACGAGGAAGTCGGCGATGCCGCGGATGCCGTCGTGCACCAGCGGCATCTGGTAGATGACGTCGTAGCCCTTTTCCATCGGATTGCCCACGCGCGTCACCCACTGCAGAAACGTCTCATCGGGATTGCAGCCCGGTACTTGGTAGACGCTCCGTCCGGTGTCCTCAAGTTCCTGGAGGCACTGACGCTCGTGCTCGGAACCCTTTTCAATCAGGAGATCGGCGAAGGTGCCCAGCGGTCGTGGATCGACGATCAGGTTTCCGGCGTCGGCACGATTTCGCAACGAGAGGAAGTGCGAACACTCCAACCACGCCGTGATCTTGGACGGGGTTATCAGTCGTTCGGTCATTCATCTCCACACTAGGTAGCCGTCGTTCGACGTCGCTCCATTGTGGCGACGAGCTGTGACAACGAGCGTCCCGCCCCGAGAACGGTCCTACGTCGTCGTCACCGACAATCGCTTCGCCGCCCGGTCACGAGCGGCCGTTAAGCGTTCGCGTTGCGCCTCGGCACTCTGCGGACCCGCGGCGCCCGGGGAACGGCGACGGCTCAGGGCGACCCCGGGTTCGAAGAGACCGAGGAATCGCTCGAAGTCGGGACGCTCGGCCACGATCTCACGCAGCGACCGTCTCGTGTCGACCGCGTCGCCCACGAGTTGGCCGACGCGCTCGTGCGCCTGACGAAAGGGCACGCCTTCACCGACGAGTTCTTCGGCGATGTCGATGGCCACCATGAACTGATCGGCGGCGGCACGGGCCGCCACTTCAGCGTTGAAGGTCATCGTCTCGTACGCGCCCGACAGTGCCGCTAAGACCATCATCACCTGACGATAGGAGTCGAACAGCGGTTCCTTATCCTCCTGAAGGTCGCGATTGTAGGAGAGCGGCAGGCCCTTCAGCATCACCAGGAGCCCGGTGAGATTGCCCACGAGTCGACCGCTCTTCGCCCGCGCCAGTTCGGCCACGTCACTGTTCTTCTTCTGCGGCAACATCGAGGACCCGGTCGTGAACTCGTCGCTCAAGACGGCAAAGTTGAACTCCGCCGTGGTCCACAGCACCAACTCCTCCCCCATTCGAGAGAGATGTACGCCCAACAGCGCGATATCGAAGAGTGTCTCGGCGACGAAGTCACGGTCACTCACGGCGTCCAACGAATTCGCGAAGACCCCGTCGAACCCGAGTTCGTCGGCGGCGTGTCGTGGATCGATCGACAGCGACGTGCCGGCGAGCGCGCCCGCGCCGAGCGGCGACTCGCTCATGCGATCGCGTGCGTCGAGCAGTCGGTCGACGTCGCGCAACAACGACCACGCGTGGGCACCGAGATGGTGGCTCAGCAATACCGGCTGGGCGCGCTGCAGGTGGGTGTAGCCCGGAAGGTACACGTCCGCACTGCCCTCGCCGATACCGGCGAGCACGTCGACGAGTTCCAGGCTGGCCGCAGCGACCTGGGTGACCGCGTACATCGCGAAGAGTCGAAAGGTCGTGGCCACCTGATCGTTGCGCGAGCGCGCGGTGTGGAGTTTCGCCCCCACGTCCCCGGCCAGTTCGATCACCCGGCGTTCGATCGCCATGTGGACGTCCTCGTCACCCGGCGAACGCGCAAAGCGGCCGTCGTCGAACTCCGCGTGTACCTCGTCGAGGGCCGTGATCAACGTCGCACCCTCGACCTCGGTCAAGAGTCCGGCCTGCACGAGAACGTGGACGTGCGCCGTTGAACCTCGAATGTCGAAGGGGTAGAGCACGTGATCGAAGGAGTAGCTCTCCGAGAGATCCCACAGCGTGCTGCCGATACCCGAGGAGAAGCGTCCGCTCCAGAGGGTCATGACGGCGGTGTGGCGTTCTTGGCACCTTGACGTTGCGCCCACGTCTTCACGCCGAGTCCGTAGATGCGCACATAGCCCTCGGAGTCGGCGTGGCGGAACGTGTCGGCGGCGTCGTAGGTGGCGAGCCCGTAGTCGTAGAGCGCCTTGGGGCTTCGCCGACCGACGATCCGGAGCAGCCCGGGCGCCTCGAAGCGCATCCGTACCTCACCGCTGACGTGGCGCTGGGTCTCGGCGATGAACGCGTCGAGCGCCTCTTTGAGCGGTGAGAACCACATGCCGTCGTAGACCAACTCGGACCAGCGTGACTCCAACCGTCCCTTCTCATGATGCACGTCGCGCTCGAGCACGAGGTCCTCTAAGTCGGCGTGCGCGGCGATCAGCGCCAGCGCCGCCGGGCACTCGTAGACCTCACGACTCTTGATTCCGACCCGTCGGTTCTCGACCATGTCGAGACGTCCGAAACCGGTGGCGCCGGCACGGGCGTTCAGGTTCTGAATGAGGTCCGCCAGTTTCATGGTGACGTCGTCGAGCGCGACCGGTACTCCTTCAGCGAACGTGACCGTCAATTCGACGGGCTCGAGCGTCGTCACGCGCGTCAACGTGTAGGGCTCTTCCGGCGGCGCGGCCCAGGGGTCTTCGATCGCGCCACACTCGATGGCCCGTCCCCAGAGGTTTTCGTCGATCGAATAGATCTTCTCCTTGGTCGCCTTGATCGGGATCTCCCACTTCTCGGCGAAGTCGACGGAGTCGGCGCGCGACATCCCCCAATTGCGCGCCGGGGCCAGCACTTCGAAGTCCGGAGCAAGAGCGTGCGTGCCGACTTCGAATCGAACTTGGTCATTGCCCTTGCCGGTGCAACCGTGCGCGACCGCCTGCGCGCCGAACGCCCGCGCCTGAGCGACCAGGTGTCGCACGATGACGGGACGCGACAGCGCCGAGACCAATGGATACTTGTTCTCGTAGCGCGCGTTCGCGGCAATGGCCCTCGCGCAGAACTCCTCGGCCATCTCGTCGCGCGCGTCCACCAGCACGCAGTCGATCGCGCCCGCAACCATGGCGCGAGCGCGAATGTCGTCGAAGCTCTCGGCGGACTCCACGTCTTGGCCGACGTCGACGAGTACGGCAACCACCTCGACGCCCCACTCCTCGATCATCCAGCGAATCGCCACCGACGTGTCGAGTCCCCCGCTGTAGGCGAGCACGACGCGTTTGGCCATGACTACTTCTCCTTCTTGGGCAACGTGCCGTTGTCATCCAGTCCGGCGAGCGACCGGAACTCGGTCGCCAGGGACATGCCGCCGCGCTTCTCGTCGGCGATGACGAGCACGGTGTCGTCACCGGCGACGCTGCCCAAGACGCCGTCGAGCGCGCTGCGGTCGAGCGCTGACGCGACGACGTGCGCGCAGCCCGGTGGCGTGCGCACGACGACCAGGTTCTCAGAGCTCTCGACCGACACCACCCACTCGCCCATCATGCGGCGCAGGTGGTCCAGGGGCGCGTGCGTGAACGTCGACGCGGTGGCCGCGACGATCCGCCGCACGCCGTTCTCGTCTCGCACCTTGATCGTGCCGAGCTCTTGGAGGTCACGGGTGACCGTCGCCTGGGTGGCCGAGATGCCCTCGGACTGCAAGCGCGTGACGAGCTGCGCGGCCGTCGATATCCTCTCTCGTTCGATCAACTCACCGATGCGATGTTGGCGCTGGGTCTTGGTCATGAACTCTCCTCTTTAATCCAACGTAAGACGCCGATCATCGCCGATCGACGATGAAACACTTGGCGCCACACGAGCGACTGCGCGCTATCGAGCACGGCGTTCGTGACTTCGTCGCCGCGGTGCGCGGGCAGACAGTGCATCACGACCGTGCGCGTCTTGGCGAGCTTCAGCAGGTTCTCGTCCACCCGGAAGGCGGCGAGGTCGCGTTGACGAGATTCGGTTTCTCGTTCCATGCCCATGGAGACCCACGCGTCGGTGTAGATGACGTCCGCGTCCTTGACCGCGTCGATCGCCGAGTCGGTACGGCGAAGGGTACCCGGTCCCTCGACGTTCGCCGGGTCCTCGGGGCCGCCGACGGCGAGCTGGTACTTCGCGGGTGCGCCCACGGTGACGTTGAGCCCGAGGCGCAACAGCGCCACCGCGAGCGAGCGAGTGACGTTGGTGGCGTCGCCGAGATACGTGACGTTGAGGCCCGCGAGCCCGTGCACGTCGCCCTTGGCGAACTGGTCGGCGATCGTGAGTACGTCGGCCACGGCCTGGGTCGGGTGCGCGACGCCGCTCAAGAGATTGATGAGCGACATCCGATCGTTCGTCGCCGCACGCATGCGCTCGAAGATGGCGTGATTGCGAACGCGCAGTCCGGCGATCGCATACATCTCGGCGAGCGTGCGACCGACGTCCTCGGCGCATTCGCGACTATCCAGGCCAATCTCCTCGTCACTGAAGAAGGTGGCAAACCCACCCAGTTCGTGCACGGCCACGGAACTCGAGGCGCGGGTGCGCAGGCTCGGACGCTCGAACAGCAACGCGACACCCTGACCTTTCAATGTTTCGTCGTCGAACGGAGCGGTGGCCAGCGCGTAGATCGAATCCAGGTCCTCGGAAGCGAGTTGTTCGATGGTTAAGAGGTGTCGGGTCAACGCACCACCTCCGTCGTGGGAATCATCTGCGTCAACGCGTCACGTAGCGCGTGCGGTCTCGTGCCGTTCGCGAGGAGGATCTTCTTCGCGCCACCTTCGAGGGCGTCGAGCGCGGCGATAACCTTCGGCGTCATCCCGTTGAGGATCGCGCCGGAACGCTGCATGACTGCAATATCGTCGCGCGTGACGAACGACTTCGCGGAGGTCGGGTCACCGACGTCGTCAAGGAGTTGGTCGACGTCGCTCAGCATCACGAGCACATCGGCATCGAGTTCGCCGGCCAGCGCACCCGCGGCGGCATCGGCGTTGCAGTTAAGCGGCTCGGCGTTCTTGTCGAGGGCCACAGGACTGATGACCGGTGTCAGGCCCGCGCCCCAGAGCGTCTCGATGACGCCGCGATCGACCTTCGGTGCGACGCCCACCCGGTCGAACTCATCCCCGAGCGACTGGGCGTGCAGCAGTCCCGCGTCGGCGCCGCTGAGGCCGACGCTCGCCAATCCGGCACCGTTGAGCGCGGCAACCACGCGGAGGTTGACCTCGCTGAGGGCCATGATGACGCACCGCATCGTCTCGACGTCAGTGACCCGGAGTCCGTCCTTGAACCGGCTCTCAAGACCAACCCGTCCCAGTAGTGCCGCGATCTGGGGACCTCCGCCGTGCACCACGACGACGTTGACGCCGTCACCCCGCAACTGCGCGACGTCCTCGGCGAGGTCGAGCAAGACCGTCGAGGTCGGCGCGAGTGAATCGAGCGCGTGTCCGCCCACTTTGACAATGACGCACGTCACGGGGTCACCCCGGTCAACGGCAGTCCGAGCGTCTCGTCGAGACCGTTGGCAACATTCCAGGCCTGCACCGCTTGACCCGCGGCGCCTTTGAGCAGATTGTCGATCGAGCTCATGACGATCAACCATCCGGTGCGGGCGTCGACGCGAGCACTCACGAAACACAGGTTGCTACCGACGGGATCCTTCAAGGTGGGCGCCTCGTCGGTGATCACGACGAAGGGGTCGTGCGCGTACGTCTCGCGGAGCATCGCGAGCGCCGACTCGGTCGTCAACGACGGGTCCAGGAGTCGCGCGTACGCCGTCACCAACATGCCGCGACTCGTCGGCACGAGATGGGGCGTGAAGAGTACTTCGGCGTCGAGCTCTTGTTGGATCTCGGGCGTGTGTCGATGCGTCAAGAGACCGTACGCTTCGGCGTTTCCCGCGAGACGTGAAAAGTGGAGCCGGTCACTCGTAGCGCGACCGGCGCCCGAACTCCCACTCAGGGCGTTCACCACGATGCCGCCACGTTCGACGAGTTGTGCGTCGAGGAATGGACCAAGTGCGAGGATGCTCGCGGTCGGATAGCACCCTGGCACGGCGATCAGCGTCGCGCCCGGGAGTTCTTTGCGGTGGCGTTCGACCAACCCGTAAACCGCGCCGGCGAGGAACTGCGGTGCCGCGTGAGCGGCGCCGTACCACTGGGCGTAGTCGTGCTCGTTCTTCAAACGAAAGTCCGCCCCGAGGTCGATGACGCGCACGTCGCGTGCGAGGAGTTGGGGCACCCACCGCTGGCTCTGGCCGTGCGGCAAGGCGACGAACACGACATCAACGTCGCTGGTGAGGAGGTCGTTCGTCTCGGCGAAGACCATCGAGGGATAGGCCGCGGCCAGGGCCGGCGTGTGTTCGGCGACGCGCCGACCGGCGTTGGACTCCCCGGTCGCGAGGACGACCTCGAGCTCGTCGTGCGACGCGCAGAGGCGCAGTACCTCGGATCCGGCGTACCCAGTGGCGCCAATTACTCCCACACGCATAATGACATTTTATGCACACCGAGACATAAAAACGCAAGTGTCACCGGCCACCACTAGAATTAGAGGCATGTCGCGACGTGGTTGGACCCTGTTTTTGGCCATGGCCGTCATTTGGGGCATCCCCTATTTGCTGATCCGCGTCGCCGTTCGTCATCTCGATCCAGGCGTCTTGGTGCTCTTGCGTACCGGTCCGGCCTCGATCCTCTTGACGCCGATCGTCCTCGCCCGTCGCCAGATCCCGGTCCTGATCAAGAACCTACGCTGGATCATCATCTTCGGCGTCGTGGAGTTCGGGATTCCGTGGTACTGCATGGCGACCGCCGAGAAACACATCTCCAGTTCACTCACGAGCCTCTTGATCTGTTGCGTGCCCCTCTTCGCGGTCCTCTCCCAGCGCATCCGACGCACGGAGGAGCACATCTCGCGACGCCGCTACGTGGGTCTGGGGATCGGGGCCGTCGGCGTGGCACTCCTCGTCGGGCTCGACCTACGTGGCGGCTCGATCACGTGGATCGGACTGATGATGGTGGTCTGTCTCGGGTACTGCTTCGGACCACTGATCCTCGCGACGAAGTTGGCCCACGTCCCGGGCGTCGTCGTGGTCGCCGGCGCGACGGCGTTCGTCGCGCTGTGTTGGATCCCGTGGGCCGTCGTCCACTGGCCCTCGCACGTATCCGGTGAGACGTGGAGTTGCGTCACCGTCCTTTCGGTCGTGTGCACCGCGGCCGCCTTCTTAATCTTCTTCGAGTTGGTGAAGGAGGTCGGTTCGTCGCGTTCGGTCGTCGTCACGTACTTCAACACCGCGATCGCCGTCGTTCTCGGCATCGTCGGACTGCACGAGAAGCTGACCGCGGGTATCGTCTTCGGCTTCCCGCTGGTACTCGTGGGCTGCATCTTCGCCACGAGCCGGACGAAGGACGTCGCGCCGGAGTTACTCGACGTACGTCGCCGAGACGCGGACCTCATCATCGACCACCAACCAGAGTGAGCCCGGGACGGAGGCGATCCGCACCTCGTCGTTGCTCGCAATGGCCCCGTGATGCACGACACTGACCCACGAGACGGACGCCGTGACCACTTCGGTCACGGCCTGCCACACCGCGGCGTTGTTCACGTGACCCACGATGTCGAGGTCGGCACGCCGTAGGGGCCAGCGCACGACACGCGCGTCCGGATCGAGTACCGGCGCCGGAATGCGACCCGACACCTTCCTTCCCTGCATCGCCTCACCGTAGATGTCGTAGAACATCGGTTTGATGCGTACTGGGTGTCCCGACGGGTCGACCGGAACCCAGAGTGCCACGGCTTCGACGAGCAGCCGACCGCGCGACGAGATGTTCGTGCGACGCTCCGCCCACGCCGCACCGGTACCGCCACACCACGTCGTGACGCTCATCGCTTCGGTGTAGCGCGGCCAGCGACCGCCCTCGGCGACACGAACCGTCGTTCGGCGAACGACCCAGGTGTCGGTCGACTCAAGTCCGGTCTCTTCCCAGTCATCGGTCGCGACGTCTTGCAACACGCGCGCGATGCCGTCGAGTCGGATCACGCCGCCGGCGTCGGCATCACCGAGTCGAACGCGGAACTGTCCGCTGTAACTTCGACCTCGACCACTCGGCGCCACGAATTCGATCACCGGGGCAACCTATCGTCCGCGCCGCGACATGGTCAACGCAAGTGCGCGCCGAGCGACTCGGCGCGCGCGATAAGTCCCTGCCGCGCCGTCGCCACTTCTTTCTCGCTCAGCGTGCTCTCCTCGGAACTGAAGCGCACGCGATACGCGAGGCTGCGCGTTCCTGGTGCGAGTTGATCCCCCTGATACACGTCGAACAGTTCGACGTCTTCGACGAACGCCGACGCGCCACGCAACTCGACGGCCAGGTCCTGGGCGTGCACGGTTCGGGGCGTGACGAAGGCCAGGTCGATGACGGCACTCGGGTAGCGACTGGGCACCTTGGCGAAGTCATCACGACGCGTCGTGCGTTGCGTGTCGCTCAGCACGTCAAAGTCGACGTCGAGCAGTCCCAGGCGACGCGATGACGCGGACGCGACCAGGTCTTCGACCAGCGCGCCGTCGACCTCGCCGACGACGCCGACGACGACGTTGGACCGTCGGTCCACGAGATTCGCCGCACGGGTGGGGTGAAAGCCCGGCGGCGGCGCGTCGGTGGATCGCACGACAACGTCGGCCAGACCGAGGCGATCGGCGAGCGTGTGCCAGAACGCCACCGCGGTCGTGGCGTCGTCGCCATCGCGACCGAGCACGACGGTGACGCGTTCGTTCTCGCGCGGCAGGGCCAGCGCGATCGCCCCACCGACACCACCGCGCGTGACGCGCGGCGACGTCGTGGCATCGGGGTGCGTGAAGACATTGCCGATCTCGACCAGTACCACATCCCCGGTACCGCGCTCCAGGTTCTTACCCCAGGCGCGCACGAGACCCGTGATCATCGTCGCGCGCAGCACCGACTCATCTGAGGCCAGTGGATTCGTGATCCGTACTCGCGCGACGCCCGCGCCCAATAGGTCAAAATCGAGGTCGCTGCCGAGCGTGGGGGTCCAACATTCAAGGGCCCCGAGGTCCACGACGACGTCGCGAACCTTTCGACGAAGTCTCTGTCGATCGCTGAGTCCACCGGGCTGCGGCCACGTCGGCGTATGACGCGGCACGCGTCGGTAGCCGTAGAGTCGCGCGATCTCCTCGATGACGTCGGCCCGCCCGGCCGCGCCACTTCGTATGTCCGGGCGGGCACTCGGTGGGACCACCACGAAGTGATCGCCTGACTGGTGGACGTCGAATCGTAGTCCCTCGAGTATCGAGGTGACGTCCCCGTTGGCCACGCGCACACCGAGGACTCGTTCGATGTCGGAGGCGGAGAGTTCGATCGTGGGAGCCGTCGGCAGCGTGCCCGTGACGTCCAGCGGCGCAGCGAGCCACACCATGTCGGGGCAACTCTCGCGAAGTATCTGGACGAAGCGCGCGCAGGCGCGATAGCCCAACTGGGGGTCCACGCCGCGTTCGAACCGGTTGGATCCCTCGGTGCGCAACGCGTGGCGTTTCGAACTTCGCGCGATGCCCATGGGGTCGAAGTACGCGGCCTCCAGAAGCACGTCCGTCGTCGTATCACTGATCTCACTGGCGGCGCCGCCCATAATGCCCGCGAGTCCGAGCACGACGTCGTCACCGTCGACGATGACGCAGTCTTCGCCCGTATCACCGAGACCTCGCCCGGCGGTGGCGAGTTCGCGCACGACGCCGTCCAATGTCTCGAGGGTCTCGCCGCGTCGCGCCCGTCGCGCCCGCAGGGTTCGTTTCGCGACGTGGGTGGCGTCGTAGGCGTGCGTGGGCTGTCCGAGTTCCAGCATGACCAGGTTCGACGCGTCCACGACGTTCGAGATCGGTCGCATACCGGCGCTCTGCAAACGCGCAATGACCCACGCCGGTGAAGGACCGACGGTCACCTCGCGAAAGACCGAGACGATCAATCGGCCGCAGAGGTCTGGGGCGTCGATCGCCGCCCCGGCGAATGTGTCGCTCGTCGATTCGCCGTTCGGCTCGGCTACGGGTGGTAAGGCGAGTCGTCGTCCGAATCGCGTCGCGAGGTCGCGCGCGACGCCCTCGACAGACCACGCGTCGGGCCGATTGCCCTCGACCGTGACGTCAAAGACAACGTCCGGTGTGATGGAGAGGGCCTCGAGCAGTCCCACCCCCACGACGGGGTCGATGAGGTCGTCGAGCAACATCAGTCCCCCACTGTCGTCGCCGAGTCCAAGCTCGCGGGCCGAACACAACATGCCGTTGGAGGTCACGCCGCGCATCTGACGGCGCGCTATCTCGAATCCGCCGGGGAGTATCGCGCCGACCGGTGCGAGCGGGACGTGATCGCCGAGGTCTATGTTCATCGCCCCACAGACGATCTCCAGCGGTCCCGCTCCGGCGTCGACCGTGACCAGCCGCACACGGTCCGCGCCCTCAATCGCTCGAATCTCGTCAATCCGCGCCACCACCACGTCGTCGAGTCCTTCGCCGATCCGCTCGATACCGTCAACGACCAATCCAAGGTCGTCGAGGACCTCGCGCAGTTCATCGGTGGATTCGCTGATCTCGACGAACTCGCGCAGCCAGGCGAGTGAGATCCTCACGAGAACTGCTCCAAGAATCGGGTGTCGTTCTCGATGAGGGCACGCATGTCGGCGATCTCATGACGCATCTGGGCGCACCGATCGATGCCGAAACCAAACGCGAACCCGCTCCACACGTCGCCGTCGATACCCGCGGCCGCCAGTACCGCGGGGTCAAGGACGCCGCAGCCGCCGAGCTCGATCCACCCGGTGTGCGAACAGGTGCGACAGCCGACACCGCGACAGATCGTGCACGTCACTTCGAACTCGGCCGAGGGCTCCGTGAACGGGAAGTAGCCGGGTCGCAGTCGCGACGCGATATCGGGACCGAAGTAGGCCCGCGTAAAGGTCTCGATGACGCCGGCCAGATCGGCAAACGAGATGCCTCGGTCGACGACTAACCCTTCGATCTGGTGGAACGTCGCGAGATGCCGCGAGTCCGGCGTGTCACGCCGGTAACAACGGCCCGGCATGACGGAATGGATCGGCAGCGTTTCGTTGGCGACGGCCTCCTCCATCAGATGAATCTGCGTCGGTGAGGTGTGCGTGCGAAGGACCACGGTCTCGGGTTCACCCAAGTCGACGTAGAACGTGTCCCACAGGCCGCGCGCCGGGTGCGCCGGTGGGATATTGAGCGCCTCGAAGTTGTACCAGTCGCTTTCGATCTCCGGGCCCTCCGAGACGGTGAATCCCATCGCGACGAACACATCTTCGAGCTCACGCTGCGTGATCGCCACGAGTCCCGGGTGTCCGACCGAGGCGGGCCAGCGCACGTCCCCGACGACGACGTCGCCGAGGTCCAGTCCATCTTCGGCGAGGCTCTGCACGCGAGCTCGCTGACGCAGTTCGCGTCGGCGCTCCTCCAGGGCGCCCTCGACCACTCGGCGCGCCTCCTGCAGTTGGGCGCCCGCTTCTTTGCGATCTTCGGGGGCCAACACGCCGAAGGATTTCTGCAGCGTCGAGAGGATCGAGCGCTTTCCGGTGATCGTCGCTTCGGCGTCGCGCAACTCCTCGATCGTGGCCAGAGCGGCGATCGTCGCGAGTAGTTCGGCCGTCTGATCGGCGAGATTGGCGAGCGGTGAGGACGTCATGACGCTTAAAGGCTACGGGGTGGCGGGGTGGCCTTCGCGTCTTCACGCTGCCAGAGTGCCTCGAAGGCGATCAACGACGCGGCGACACCGGCGTTGAGCGACTCACTTCGACCGTCCATGGGAATGGAGATCGTCTCATCACAGAGACCGATCGTGACGGCGTCGAGGCCATTGGCCTCGTTGCCAATCAGGACCACGCTCAATTTCGTGAAGTCAACGTCGCGATGACTTCGTCCCCCGCGCACGACCGACGCGAGCACCTGCGCGCCCTCGAAGTACGACAGTGTTGCCTCGATCGACGCGACGACGACCGGCAGATGGAAGATGGATCCCGCGCTCGCCCGCAGTGTCTTGGGGTTGTACGGGTCCACCGACTGACCACTCAAGACGAGTGCCGTCGCGCCGACCGCGTCCGCGGAGCGGATGATCGTGCCCACGTTGCCCGGATCACGAAGGTCGTGCAGGACCAAGACCAGTCCGACCTTCGGCAAGGTCGTGACGTGTCGTTGCTCGAAACGCACCGCCGCCAGTATCGGCTGGGGCGTCTGGGCGTCGGCGACCTTCTCCAGTACCCCCGCGGCGAGCGAGAAGACCCGCACGCCGTATTGCTGTGCGCGCTGGGTCACGCGTGAGATCGACACGTCCTCCAGTGACGCGGCGTCGACGTACAGCGCCTCGAACTCGGCGCCGCTCTCCAGCGCCGCCTCGACGAGGTCCGGTCCTTCGAGCACACACACGCCCTCGCTCCAGCGAAGCGCGCGCTTCTGGACGAGTCGCCGCAGTCGACGGACTCGTTGGTGTGAGGAACCCAGCGCCTCGAGCAGGACGACCTACTTGGTCAACGCGGCGCCGGCCTGGGCGACGATCGCCGCGAAGGCGGCGTTGTCGTTCACGGCCAGGTCCGCCAGGATACGACGGTCCACTTCGATGCCCGCGGCGTTCAGCCCGGCGATGAATCGGCTGTAGCTCATCCCGTGCGCGCGCGTACCCGCGTTGATCCGCTGGATCCAGAGACGCCGCATGTCGCCCTTGCGCGCGCGGCGGTCGCGAAACGCGTAGACGCCCGAGTGCTGGACGGCCTGATTGGCCGATCGGAAGGTGCGACTGCGGTCACCGTAGTAACCCTTCGCCTCTTCCAGAATCGCCTTGTGGTGCTTCTTGGCGTTGACCGCCCTCTTGACACGTGCCATAACAGTTCCTCTTTCGAATCGATCTCTACAAGCCCATCAGGCGCTTGACCTTTTTTTCCATGGCCGGCGAAAAGTCGGTCTCGCGACCGAGCCGGCGCGCGCGCACCGACGACTTCTTCTCCATCAGGTGACCGCGGAACGCCTTGCCGCGACGCAGCTTGCCGCTGCCGGTCACCTTGACGCGCTTCTTCGCCGCGCTGTCCGTCTTCATCTTTGGCATCTCAGCCCTCCTCTACCGATACTTCAGCCGAAACACTCGGCACGACTTCTTGTTGCTCTTCGACTTTCGGGCCCTCGGCCAACTTCGGCTTCGCCTTCTTCTCTGGTCCGAGGACCATGATCATGTTGCGTCCGTCGAGCTTCGCGGCCGACTCGACCTTGGCGACGTCCTCCAACTTCTCGACGATCCGGTCCAGGATCTTCTTGCCGAGTTCGGGGTGCGCCGACTCGCGTCCGCGGAACATGATGGTGACCTTTACCTTGTGACCTTCGTTCAGGAACTTCTCGACGAGTCGCGTCTTGGTGTCGAAGTCGCCGGGCCCGATCTTCGGCCGGTACTTCATCTCCTTGACGCCCACGTTGAGTGTCTTTCGACGTGACTCCTTGGCCTTCTGGGCCTCGTCAAATTTGAACTTCCCGTAGTCCATGATGCGACAGACGGGCGGTTGCGCGGTGGGCGCGATCTCTACGAGATCCAAGTCGAGGCTTCGGGCCAACGCCAATGCATCACGGGTTGCCATCACGCCACGTTGGTTTCCCTCGTTGTCGATTAGGCGGACGGTCTCCACGCGAATTCGTTCATTGACGCGATGGTCTCCAGGCACTGTTGCGATAACTCTCTCCTTGCTCTTCGTGACGCCTCACTGGCGTCACCACGGCAAGCGGGGCGCAAAACTCCTGGGAACCCGGCGCACATCGGTGGCCAGGTGGACGTTGGTCGTGCCAACCTCACTTGCTGAACTGCCCAAGTACGTTAGCAGACTGAGTCCTGACCTCATTTTCGCGCTCGCCGGGATCGCTCGCTCGCCGCGCCACGGCTACCTTGGTGCGATGAGCGATGCGAACGATCAGCCGATCGATGAGTCCGAAGAGATCGCCTACCTGCGTGCGACGCCGGTCGAGACGGTGCTCGGCAACCACTTCTTCGTCCTCTTGCAGTTGGCGGCCCTGCAGCTGTCGACGACGCCGCCGAACCTGGCCGGCGCGCAACTGGTCATCGACACCATCGCGGCCATGTTGCAGGCCGGCGGGGAACGACTCGGTGAGCACGTCGAGCTCTATCGCAACGCCCTGGCCGAGGTACAACAGCTCTACGTTCGGGCCGCGACGACGCCCTCGGCCTGACGCGGCACCGCACTCAGCTCTCGAGTTCGAAGCGAAACGTCAGGGCCAGACCGCCGAGGGTGCTGCGCGACGTGGTCATCGACCCGCCCAGGCCATCGGCGATGTCGGCCATGATGCTCATGCCCAGTCCCGAGCCGCCGGTCTCTCGCGAGCGCGACGCGTCGAAGCGGCGAAAGCGCTGCGGACGCACCCCGTACTCCGGCAGTCCCGATCCGGCGTCTTCGATGCGCAAACTGGCGACCGGGCCCACTCGTTCGAGCGTGACGCGAACGGCGGTGTCCTTCGCCGTGTGGCGCACGATGTTGGAGAAGGCGTTGACGAGGAGCCGGTCGAGGAGATCTTCGCGGCCCCGCACGGCCAGGTCACCGGCCACGTCGGCGTGCAGCGCTCGCTCCGGGTGATCGTTACGGAACTCCTCGACGCGCGTCGCGACGAGGGCACTGAACTCGACGCGCGTGTTGAGGTGCTGGGGGGCCTCTCGAACCTCGGCCGAAAGGAGGAGGTCGGCGACGAGGAGGTCCATCCGGTCGACTTCGCGACGAACGCGCTCGACCGCGCGGGTGCGTTGCTCGTCGTTGATCGAGGGATTGGTCAACAGCTCGTTGTAGCCCTTGATCACCGTGAGCGGCGTGCGCAGTTCGTGCGACGCGTCGCCCACGAACTGCTGCATCGCTTCAACGCTGCGCGCCTCGATGGCGATCTGTTCGTGCAGCGCGACCACCATCGTGGCGAGCGCCGCCTGGAGTTCGCGCACGTCACGACTACCGGCGCTCGGGGGGATCACACCGCGTTCGTCACCGCGCGCGACCTGACTGGCGAAGCCGATCAGGTGTTCCATGGTGCGCAGGTCCTTGCGCATCACGAGGCGCGCGAGGAGCAGCATCACGAGTGCCACGGCGAAGCCGATCAGCGCCACGTCGAGCGCCAGTCGGCGACCCTGGGCCGAGATCTGCGCCGTCGACGCGGCAACGATCAGGTAGTCACCGCCGCCGACGTTGGCCGCACCGATGCGAAAGCCGGGCAGGTTCGATTGGGTCGCGACCCTATTGAGTGTCGCGTGCGCGTTGGCCAACGTCGGTTTCTTCTTCAGCGGATCGTTGCCGGCGTAGACCTGCACGACGACGTTCGAGGGATCGACGACGTCGAGCGTTAGCGGGTACGAGTTCTCTTGGACGACGTTGAGCGCGTCGCTGAGCGCCGCGTTCGGGTGCCCGACCCCGCTGCGGATCACCGTTTTGATCTGGGTGTCGAGCGTCGAGTACAGCGAATGCGTGCTCGCGTCGACCGCGAACCATCCGACCGTCAACGCCACGATGGATGTTAGGACGACGAGGAGGATGGTCAGTCGAGTGGCAATCTTCACTTTCCCGGGGTCCACGTCACGAGCTTGAACCCCACGCCGCGCACGGTGGTGATCGGGGCGAAGTCGTCGTGGTGGATCTTTCGGCGCAGGTACGAGATGTACGTATCGAGCACCGACGTCTCGGAATCGAAGTCGATGTTCCAGACTTCGCGAAGGAGCAACTCTCGAGTGACCAAACGGTCTTTGCGTTCGAGCAGTACCTCGAGGAGTCGGAACTCCGTGGCCGACAACGTGATCGCCGCGCCGTCGACGGTCGTCTCGTGCGTGTCGACGTTCATTTCGATCGGTCCCGCCACGAGGACGAGGTCGCCGGTGACGTCGGCATTCGAACGCCGCAGGATCGCCGAGATCCGCAGCAGGATCTCCTCGAGACTGAACGGTTTGCGGACGTAGTCGTCGGCCCCGAATCGAAGCCCCTTGGCGACGTCGACGGGCGAGTCGCGCGCGGAGAGCATGAGGACCGGCGTCTTGGTGTCGTGCTCACGAATCTTGGCGAGGAACTCGAACCCGTCCATCGTCGGCATGTTGATGTCGACGATGCACAGGTCGCAGTCGTGGCGGCGCAATAGATCCAGGGCTTCGGCACCGTTGCCGGCCAATTCGGTCCGGTAACCGGCGACTTCGAGAGCGTCACGCAGCAAATCGCGCACGCCCGGCTCGTCGTCGACGATCAATATCGTCGTCATGGCGTCGCTCGCATCTTGTGAGCGTACCGCCCACTTCTGGCCCGTGATGAGGGTTTGTCCGCGCGGGGACTTCACAGCGAATAAACAAGTACTTCACAGGGTTTTCGGAATCTTGGATTTTACAGTTGGTCCCGTTCCTTTGAAAGGGGTCCACATGATGAAGTTCAGTACACGAGGCGTGGTGGCGGTGGCCATGATCGCAGCCCTGGGCGTCAGCGCCCCGGCGATTGCGTCAGCGGACACCTCGACCAACACGCACGCCGCCATGACCACGACACTGCACAGCCACGCCGCGAACACGGCGTGGAAGAAGTGGCAGAAGGCCGAAGACGCCTATGTCGACCAGTTGAAGGTGATCAACCGCACCTTTAGGGCGACGGTCGCGACCGCGCGCAAGGAGTATTGGGCAGCCATCAAGGCCTCCAAGGGCTCGGGCAACCGTCAGGCCGCCCGCGCCGCGGCTCGCGCGGCGCTGACGCTCTCGATCGCCAACGCGATGCAGGCCCGTGCGACGGCGCTCACCACGCTCGGTCCGCCGCCGCCGCCGCCGGCCGGGACGCCGCGTTCGACGTACATTGACGCCCTGCAGGCGATCAACCAGACGTACCGCAACTCCGTAGCAGCCGCTGACGCGGCGTTCGCGGCCGCCTTCCCCGGCGCCACGACTGCCGCCGAGCGTGCCGTCGTCCGTGCCACGTTGGAGTTGGCCATCGCCAACGCCGCCGTGGTTCGAGCCGCCGCCTTGGTTGCACTCGGACCGCCGCCTAGCTCAACTACGACGACGACCACCACGACGTCAACAACGACGACGACCCTGGCGTAGTTCCGCGAGGCACCTCACCGGCGCACTGTCCTTCGGGACAGTGCGCCGGTTTGATTTGAACAGCGGTGCAGCGAAGCCCGGTGACGATCGAGCGATCTGTTCACACGCGATATTCATTCGATTCACAGGATTTTCAAAGACTTGCTCGATACGATATATACATTCCTTTGAAAGGTCAGCCATGACAGGTCGAGCCCGACGAATCGCCGCGACAGCGGCGACTGTGGCCGTCTTCGCGCTCACGACACCGGCCCTGGCGTCAGCGTCCACCACCACTTCGTCAACGACCACCACGATCGTTGTCAAGACGTCGGTGATCACGACGTTGAAGCAGTACCGAGCGGCCGAGAAGGTCTACCTCGCACGACTCGCCGTCATCAACAAAACGTTCCTCGACGCCGTGGCGACGGCCAAGACGGTTCTCGCCAGCTCACTCGCGGACGCCACGAACGCCACGGCCCGAATCAGTGCGCGCGCGACATATCGCTACGCGATCGCTGAGGCCACGATCAGCCGCTCGAACGCACTGACCATGCTCGGCAAGCCACCCGTGAAACCGGGCAAGAAACCAACCACCACCACGACCTTCTAGTTCGACGCCGGCTACGGGCGGCCCGTCACTCAACCTGAAGAACGTCTACGCGTTCGCCACCTTGACCACCGCGACGGCCTCATCGCGACCCCGACGTCCCACGGATCGACGAGCGTGTACGGTCGCTCCCGCCTCGATGGTGCGCGTCCCGTCGGCGATGTCCACACAGTGAAAGTAGAACCGCTCGCCGTCGTCGCTGAGAAGCATGCCGTCACCGCGGTGCTCGTCGAACACCTCGATCCGCCCGCGCAGTATCACTACGAACCTAACGAGCCCTGTCGCAGCACGGACACCATTTCGAGGGCCGTCGTAGCCGCTTCGCGACCCTTGTTGGTCTCGTCGCGCGCCGATCGTTCGAGCGCCTGGTCGAGCGTGTTGACCGTGAGCACGCCGAAGACGACCGGTACGCGCGTACTCAACTGCACGTCCTGGACTCCCCTCGCGCACTCACCCGACACGATCTCGTAGTGCGTGGTCTCGCCCCGGATCACCGCTCCGAGCGTGATCACCGCGTCCACCGGTCGATCGCCGTCGGCGAAGGCCAGCGCCATCAGCGGGATCTCGAACGCACCCGGCACCCAGCCGACGGCGATGTCACTGCGGTCCACGCCCGCGTCGTGCAAGACGTCGAGCGCGCCGTCGAGGAGGCGCGTGGTGATCGCTCCGTTGAAGCGGCTGCACACCACGGCGACGCGGACCCCGCGGCCCGCGAGTGATCCTTCGAGGTGCTCACCCACTCGGCCCTTCAGGTCGTTCACCTTGCGAGGATCGAGTTTCGTCTCGTCATTCGACGTCATCGAGTCCCCCGAGCATGTGCCCCAGTCGCTCCCGCTTGGTCCGTAGGTAGTCGATGTTGAAGGCCGTCGGGCTGCTCTCGAGCGGCACGCGTTCGACGATGTTGAGGCCGAATCCCTCCAGACCGCCGTACTTCGAGGGGTTGTTGGTCATCACCCGCATCGAGGTCACGCCGAGGTCGACGAGTATCTGCGCTCCGATGCCGTACTCGCGCGAATCGACCGGCAGGCCGAGCTCGATGTTGGCATCGACCGTGTCACGACCGTCCTCTTGCAGGGCGTAGGCGCGGATCTTGTGACCCAGTCCGATGCCGCGGCCTTCGTGGCCGCGCAGGTAGACGACGACACCGGCACCTTCGGCGGCGACCTTCGCGAGCGCCGTTTCGAGTTGCGGTCCGCAGTCACAGCGCATCGACCCGAAGACGTCACCGGTCAGGCACTCGGAGTGCACGCGGACCAAGACGTCGGGCGTGGTGGAGATGTCGCCGTAGACGAGCGCCATGTGCTGCTCGCCGTCGAGGACGTTCTCGAAGACGTACGCCTGAAACGGTCCGTGTTCGGTCGGGAGCGTGGCTTCGGCGATGCGCTTCACCAGTTTCTCGTGCCGGCGCCGGTAGCGGATCAGGTCGGCGATCGAGATGATTGGCAGGTGGTGCTCGACGGCGAAGGCCTCGAGTTCGGGCAGTCGCGCCATCCCCGACTTGTCCGCGGTCACGATCTCACACAGCACGCCGGACGGTTGCTTGCCGGCCAGGCGACAGAGGTCGACGGTTGCTTCGGTGTGCCCGGCGCGCTTAAGGACACCACCGGCCCGGTACCGCAACGGGAAGATGTGACCCGGCCGATTGAGATCACTCGGACGGGTCTCGGGATCGATGAGCGCGCGAATCGTCGCGGCGCGGTCGCTCGCCGAGATGCCGGTCGACGTGCCGTGCCGGTAGTCCACGGTCACCGTGAAGGCCGTGCGTTGGGCCTCGGTATTCGCCACCACCATGAGGGGCAAGTCGAGGGCGTCGGCGCGCGCCGCCTCGATCGGTACGCAGAACACGCCCGAGGTGTACTCGAGGAAGAAGGCCATGCGTTCCGGCGTGACGTCCTGGGCCGGCATGATGAGGTCGCCCTCGTTCTCACGATCCTCATCGTCGACGACGACGACCATGCCGCCGTGGCGCAACTGTTCGATCGCCTCTTCAATGGTTGACAGTGCCATTAGACCTCCACGTCTATTCGAATATCGTCCCCGACACGTCGCACGTCGACGATCCGGCCCCGCCGCAACGCGGCAATCGTCGAGGTCGAAAGACCGCGCAGTGCGCCCAGGGTTCCGTCGCTACCGGCGAAGGACGCCGATTGGTACCACACCAGGTGATTCACGAGACCGGCGTCGAGGAATGAGCTCGCCGTCGTCGGTCCGCCCTCCACCAACAGTTGCAGCACGTCGTGACCGCCGAGTTCATCGAGCACCTGGGAGAGGTCGCCGCTCAACTCGAGGCACGGTCGCATTCGCGCGTCAGCGGGCGCCGTGCCCAAGACCACGCGCAGCGGCTCGAGGACCATGTCGCCCAAACGCGCCGTCAGTTCGGGATCGTCGCTCCGTGCGGTGCCGGCTCCGACGAGGATCGCCTGGCTCTGGGCGCGAAGGACGTGCGCGTCGCGGCGCGCCTCTTCACCGGTGATCCACTGACTCGTCCCGTCGGCCATGGCGACGATGCCGTCCAGCGTGCTCGCGACCTTCAGCACGACGTACGGGCGGCCGGTCACGCGATGCCATATATATGGCGCGAGCTGTGCGCGCACGGCGTACTCCTCGACGCCCACTTCGACGTCGACCCCGGACGCCTTCAGTGACTCGACTCCGGCGCCGGAGACCCGCGGGTCCGGGTCGATCGTACCCACGATCACGCGCGACACACCGGCTTCGACGATCGCCTCGACGCAGGGTCCCGTTCGACCTACGTGCAAACAGGGTTCGAGGGTGACCACCATCGTGGAACCTCGGGCGCCGTCGCCGGCGCGGCGCAGGGCCTCGATCTCGGCGTGCGACTCGCCCGGTACCTGCGTGTGGCCCTCGCTCAGCACGACACCCCGGTCGCTCACGACTACCGCGCCGACCCAGGGATTCGGCGGCGACAGGTAGCGCGCCTTCTCGCCCGCGCCCATCGCCATGGTCATCAGTTCGGTATTGGAAAACTTCACTCTCGACCAGTCCTCGCCGCGACCCGAAGTTCGCGCGCGGCCTCGAGCGGGTCGGCCCGATTGAAGATCGCCGACCCCGCGACGAGCACGTTGGCTCCGGCCTCCACGACAATCGGCGCGGTCTGGATGTCGATACCGCCGTCGACTTCGATGTCGAGCGCCAACTCATTGGCGTCTACCTCGCGACGGGCCTCGTTGACCTTGCCCATTACCTCCGCGATGAATGACTGACCGCCAAATCCGGGAAAGACCGTCATCAACAAGAGCAGGTCGATGTCGCCGAGATACGGGGCGACCGACGAGAACGGCGTGTCGGGGTTCGCGGCCAATCCAACGCGCAGTCCGAGCGAGTGGGCCTCGTCGATGAGGCTCTTGGTCGAGCCGACCTCGACGTGCACCGTGCAGCCGTCGGCGCCGGCCTGGCGAAAGGCTTCAAGGTAGCGTCCGGGCTCGCTCATCATGAGGTGGCAGTCGAAGAAACGGGCGCTGTACTGGCGCAGTGACTTCACGACCGGTGGGCCGATCGATACGTTGGGCACGAAATGCCCGTCCATGACGTCCACGTGCAGCCAGTCCGTCTCGGCGTCGATCTCGCGAACCGCGCTGGCCAGCGAGCCGAAGTCAGCGGCCAGTATCGACGGGGCGACGCGGAGCGCTCCGGCGGGGCCAGCGTCGATGAAAGTCACATCGGCAGCCTATTCGTGGACCGCGTCGCTTAGGTCCATTCGACGACGTTCCCGTCGAACCTCGCGCCCATCCACCACGCCGACGCGCTCATGGAGTTTCCACTTTGCGGACGGACTCGTTCGAGCGTCAACGCACCGTGCGCGGTTCCCAACAGCACCTGCGAATCGCGTCGTTCGATCGTGCCGGGCGAGACGCCAACACCGTCACACGGCGACGCGCTCTCGACGAGCAGGCGACGATTCCCCACGGTCATGAAGGCTCGGCCCAAACGGATGATCCGCAAGAGATGCGCGGCTGACGCCGAGGGGTCGAGGCGGAACTCCCCCTTCTCCAGTTTCGCGGCGTACGTGACGTCACCGCTCTGTGCTCGCGGCTGGGTCAACAGTCGTTCCGATCCCAAGACCTCGACGAGCGCCCGCGCGCCGAGTGCGGCCAGTTCATCGAGCAGGGACGAGAGCGTCTTGTCACCGATCTCGACCCGCGCTTCGAGGTGGACCGGACCGGTGTCGAGATCGGCGTCCAGCGTCATGATGCTCACGCCCGTCTCGCGGTCACCGGCCAGGATCGCGCGCTCGACCGGTGCGGCTCCGCGCCAGCGGGGCAGGAGCGAGAAGTGGACGTTCAACATCGGCACGCGCTCGAGCAGTTCCGCCGGGATGAGCCGTCCGTAGGCGACGACGACGCCTCGTTGGACGTCGAACTCCTCGACGTCGCTGAGCCGATGTCGCACCGGCAGGCCGAGTTCGAGCGCGCAGGACTTCACGGGACTCGGGGAGAGTTCACCACCACGACCACGTTTTCGATCGGGGCGCGTCACGACTACCTCGACGTCGTGGCCGCTTTCGACAAGCGCGCGTAACGACGGCACCGCCGCCTCGGGCGTACCGAGGAAAGCGATCCGCATTTACTCACCCAGCAACAGGTGTGCACCGTCGGGATCGGACGTGGCGAGCTCGAGGTTACGTTGTCGGAGGATCTGTTTGGCCTCGCGCCGTTGGTCGGCGTCGAGTCGTTCGATCAATAAGACGCCGTCCAGGTGGTCCATCTCGTGCTGGAAGATCCGACCCTCGTACTCATCGACCTGGCGGTCGATTTCGTTACCGTCGAGGTCGAAGCCGACGAGGTGTACCGAGTTGGCGCGCGTGATCTCCCAGCTCAATCCGGGGACCGAGAGGCACCCCTCTTCGTACGTCCACTCGCCATCGGTCTCGAGGATCCGCGGGTTGACGACCACGTGGGGACCCTCGCCCTTGTCGTAGACGAAGAGACGCTTCTGCACGCCGACCTGGTTCGCGGCGAGCCCGACGCCGGGTGCTTCGTTCATCGTTTCGATCATGGTCTGGGCCAGGGCCGCGATGCGCCCGTCGATGTTCTCAATCTCCGTCGTGACCTGGTTAAGGACGGGGTCGCCGTAGGTGCGTATCGGAAGCGTCGTCACTCCCCCACGTTATCGCTGAGGACCGACGAACCTCCGTCGAGACGCGGTGACGTGGGTCGTCACTCCACCGCCACGCGCACCTTCGCCAGAGGTCTCGGGGTCGCGCGCAACGCCGAGGTCAAGGTCGCGACGTCCTTCGCGCGCACCAAGAAGCCCGACCGCGAAGTGCTGATCGTCACGTCGGCGTGACGCAGTCCTTGGACGAAGGCGTCGGCGCCGTCACCGGTCACGTCGGCCTGCGCGCCGTAGGGCGCGAGCCCGAGCATCCGTGCGGTCCGTACATCGTCGTCGATGATTGCGTCGAACGATCCGCGCACGAGCGCGTCGATAACGGGATCGTCGCCGCGTCGCGTCTGCAACACGACCGAACCGTGCGCCCCACGCCGCGGACCCACTAGACGACCGGCCCTGCCTACCGCCGTGATGGCACTGCGACGCGCGGAGGAACGTGGCGCCAGCAGGTACTGATCGAAGTCAACGAAGATGACGACGCCGCAGTGACGAACTCGCTGCCACACTGCTTCAGTGCCCACCACGACGCGATGCAGCGTCTGGTCGAGTCCGGTCGTGGCCGTGACCTCGCTCACGGTCTGTCCGAGCTGTGCCGCGACGTCGCGGGCCAGCGTCGTGACGCCGACTCGTACTCGTCGAAGATTCGTCGCGCCGCACGAACGACAGAAGTTGGCTCGCGGATCGTGTCCCTCCCGACAGATCAGCTGGCCCTCGACGTTGGCCTCCGCCTGCCCGCACACCGCGCAGCGCGCGAGTTCACCGCACTTCGCGCACGCGAGGAGTCGACCGTCACCGAGTCGTTGCAGGACCACGACAACCGCGACGGGGTCTTCGTCCTGTAGCGCGCGATGTGCCGCGTCGACTGATTCGCGCGCCAGGACGCCATCGTGCGGATCGCTCTGGCGTCGATCGACGATGATGAGACGCGGCCAGTTCGTGCTCCCCTCGCCCCACGGCCGATAGGGCCCTCCGTCGAGGAGCGACGGCGACGGCACCATCGACGTGCACCAGAGGGGCGCGTCGTCACGTCGGCACCGCTCGCGCAACATGGTGACGGCGTCCCAGGTGGGCGTGCGTTCACTGCGATACGACTCGTCATCGGCGTCGATGATGACAGCGCCGCAGACCTTAGGCACCGGCGCCAGCGCCGTACCTCGCGCGCCCACGATGACGGGCCAACCGGCGCGCGTCCGGTCCCACTGTTGGACCCCGGCCGCGACCGCGCACCCGCGTTGCTCCAGGCGACCACGGAGACGGCCGGCCCACGACTCGGTGGGCACGAGGACCAGGAGCGAGCCCTCGTCCTCGCGCGTCGACTCGTACGCGGCGAGGACCAGGGCGAGCGGATCGGTCGTCGGGGCAACCTCGAGCACCCCGGGTTCAACGTCGTACACGTCGCTCAGCACTGAGGCCGACAGAGCGTTCGCAATAGGCGCCACCGGCAGCTCGGTGATGAGACCCTTGGGCGACGTGGAGATGAGAAAGCGGGTCAGGGGGCTGTACCAACGTTCGCTGGCCCACGACAGGAGTGCCAGTAGTGACCGCGGAGGTCCGTAGCCGAGCCACTTGGTCAAGGGTTTGAGTTCGGGAACGACGGTCGCCTCGCCTATCACCCATCCTCGAACGGAACGACCATTGAAGTCGACGCGGACCCGATCCCCGACGCCGACGCGCGCCGTGCGCTCCGTGACGAGATAGTCGAAGGGACGGTCGACCGCCGCGACGTCGGTGACGATGCGAACAGCGCGCTCGGCGCCCACTGCTAGAGCGACAGTTCTCGGCGCAGATCGTCAACCCGTGAGGTCTGCTCCCACGTGAATCCCTGGTCGCTCCGTCCGAAGTGGCCGTAGGCGGCCGTGCGCTGGTAGATCGGTCGGCGCAGGTCGAGGTCGCGGATGATGGCCGCCGGTCGAAGATCGAAGAGGGCGTCGACGGCCTTGGCGATCTGGGCGCGGTCCACGCGCTCGGTACCGAAGGTCTCGACCAACACCGACACCGGTCGCGCCACGCCGATCGCGTACGCCACCTGGATCTCACAGCGCTCCGCTGCTCCCGCGGCGACCACGTGCTTGGCGACCCAGCGCGCGGCGTACGCGCCCGAACGGTCGACCTTCGACGGGTCCTTGCCGGAGAAGGCGCCGCCGCCGTGGCGCGCCATGCCGCCGTAGGTGTCGACGATGATCTTGCGACCCGTGAGACCGGTGTCCGCGTGGGGTCCCCCGAGGACGAACTTGCCCGAGGGATTGACGAAGACGCGCAGGGCACTGGCGTCGAGGTTGGCGGGCAGCATCGGTTTGATGACGTGTTCGACGATGTCGTCCTTGATCGTGGTCATCGAGTCGACGCCGTCCTCGTGCTGGGTCGAGATCAGCACCGTGTCGATGGCGACCGGAACGCCGTCTTCGTAGACGACCGTCACCTGCGTCTTGCCGTCCGGCCGCAGGTACGGCACCAGACCGGATCGTCGGACCTGGGCCAGCCGCATCGAGAGCCGGTGGGCCAGCCAGATGGGCAGCGGCATGAAGTCGTCGTTGTCGTTGCAGGCGTAGCCGAACATCATGCCCTGGTCACCGGCGCCCTGTGAGTTGAGGCTGTCCTCGTCGCCGACGCCCGCACGTTGCTCGAAGGCGACGTCGACGCCGTCGGCGATGTCGGGACTCTGTTTGTCGAGCGAGACCAGGATGCCGCAACTGCGACCGTCAAAGCCCATGGCGCCGTCGTCGTAGCCGATCCCAATGATCGTCTCGCGCGCGAGGTGGTTGATGTCGACGTACGCGCTGGTGCTGATCTCGCCGGCGACGACGCACAGTCCCGTGGTGAGGAGTGTCTCGCAGGCCACTCGCGCCATCGGGTCCTGGGCGAGAATCGCGTCTAGCACCGCGTCAGATACTTGGTCGGCGACCTTGTCCGGGTGTCCTTCGGTCACCGACTCCGACGTGAAGAGGGTGCGGTCGCTCATGGGGCTCCTTGCGATAGCAATGACGCCACCCTAGCCAAGATCGCATACGAAACTGCTTCTTTCGAGCGCAGCGACACCGTCTCGGCGACACCATCGCGGCCGAGCAGGTTCACCTCGTTCGTGTCGTGCTCGAAGCCCGCACCCGGCGACGCGACGTCGTTGACGACCAGGAGATCGACGTCCTTGCGCTGTAGTTTCGCTCGAGCGTTCGCCATGACGTCCGTCGTCTCGGCGGCGAAGGCGACGACGATCTGCGACTCGCGTCGAGCACCGACGAGCTCTAGGACGATGTCGGGCGTCAGTTCGAGTTGCAACGACGGCAGCCCGGTGTCCTTCTTGATCTTCTCCGTCTCCGGTTTGACGCTGAAGTCACCGACGGCCGCGGCCATGATCGCGCAGTCGCTGTCCGCGAAGCGATCGAGCATGGCCTCACGCATCTGTTCGGCACTCTCCACGCGCACGACGTCGACGTGGGCCGCGACGTCGAGTGCCAGGTCCCGATCGACGGTCGTGACCAACGTCACGCTGGCCCCGAGACGGTGCGCCACTTCGGCGAGGGCGTACCCCTGACGGCCCGAGGATCGATTGGAGATCACGCGAACCGGGTCGATGGCCTCGCGCGTGCCGCCGGCGCTGATGAGCACTCGCCGGCCGCTGAGCGTGCCGCGGTACCCGCGCACGATTGCTTCGACCAACTCGAAGATCGCTGCCGGTTCGGCCATTCGTCCCACGCCGACGTCGCCTCCGGCCAAGTGACCGACGTCCGGTTCGAGCACCATGACGCCGCGCCGACGCAACGTCGCGAGATTCTCCTGCACCGATGGTTGCGACCACATCTCAGTGTGCATCGCCGTACAGAGCAGGACCGGCGCCTTCGTGGCGAGCAACGTCGCGCTCAAGAGGTCATCGGCGAGACCCGTGGCGTATCGCGCGATGAGGTGCGCGGTCGCCGGCGCGACGACGATCAGGTCGGCACTCTGCCCCAGGTACGTGTGCGGGATCGGTGTCGTGGGATCGCCGAAGAGTTGGGTGCGCGCCGGTTCGCTCGCGAGCGCACTGAAGGTCACGGCCCCCACGAAGCGCGTGGCGTCAGGGGTGAGCACGGGTGCGACGTGGTAGTTCGCGTCACGCAAGAGGCGAAGCAGTTCGACCGACTTGTAGGCGGCGATGCCGCCGGCGACGCCGAGGACTATGCGAGGTTTCGACGACTCAGGCGTCGCGGAGGGCATCGGTGAAGGCGTCCAGGTCGTTGTTGGCGTCCTGACGAGCCTCTTCCAACGCGGCGGCCTGCAGACGCTCGGCTTCGAGCTCTTCGGGCGTCGGGCGGTGGAACTCCAGTTTGCCCTGATAGAGCTCTTCCATCGCGAGCGACAACGACTTGTTCGACAGCGAGGTCACCTGTGGTGGGATCAACGCGCCGTGACCCGAGCCGAGTCCGTTGTAGTACTCATTGATCTCGCGCGCGCGAATCGCCGACACCGCGACCAGGGTGAACTTCGAGTCGCCCACCTTGTTCAAGAGGGTCTCAATGGGTGGATCGACGAGGGTGGGGCGTTCGGCCATGGTCTTCAGTCCTTTTTCGAGGGGGTTCGCCGGGACGGGCGGAGTTCTTCCAGTATAGAGAGGATTTCGCCCGTTGCTCGGTCTACGTCGTCGTTGAGTACCACGCGCGTAGCAATCGCACGCCCTTTCGCCAACTCATCACGCGCGCTGGCGAGCCGTTTTTGCACGTGGGTCTCGTCGTCGCCGCGACCGCGTAGTCGATCCTCGAGTTGCTCCATCGAGGGCGCGATGACCAGAATGACGACCGCCGAGGGATCGTGGGCGAGAATCTGCTCGGCGCCCTGCACCTCGATCTCGAGGAGCACGTCGCGATCACCGGACTGCGGGCGCGGCGTGCCGTACAGGTGGCCGTGGAACTCGGCCCACTCCAAGAAGACGTCCTCGGCGACGGCCAGTTCGAACGTCGAACGATCCACGAAGTGATACTCCGAGCCGTCCTCGGTCGCTCGTACCGGCCGCGTGGTCCAACTCTTGCTCAACCAGAGTCGGTCGTCCGCGTCCACCAGATTGCGAGCCAACGTACCTTTGCCAACGCCGCCCGGACCGATAAGAACCGCAATGAAGGGTTCAGCGGACAAGAGCTCGAAACAGTTCTGCGCGTTGCTTGGGACCGAGACCCCGGATTCGCCGGGTCTTCGCGATCGACGCGTTGTTCATGATTCGTTCGGCCTTGACCTCACCGATGGCGGGCAGTGCACTGATGAGGTCGTAGGCGCGCATCTGCGCCACGCACTCTTCGCGCGCGGCCAGTTCGAAGAGTTCCTCGAGCGAGAGCTCGCCCGACTTCACCTGGCGCTTCACTTCGGCGCGCCGGCGCCGGTTCGCCACGGCCAGACGCGACGCCTCGACTCGCTGCTCTTGCGAGAGGTTCGGCGGGGTGGGAGTCACGATGTCAGATTACTCCCCTGCGCCGAGATTTGTTCAGGCCAACGCCTGACTGAGATCATCGCGCCAACGCCGTGCCGCGTCGCGTAATGCGGCGCGTTCCGGACCGACATTCAGTATGGAACGTGCCACATTGACGAGGACCGTGTCGCGGGGACAGCGCGCAAAGATTCGTGCGACGTTCTCGGCGCTGCCGCCCTGCGCGCCGACGCCCGGCACCAACATCGGTCCCCCGAAGTGCGCCAGATCGAACTTGGGCGCGTCGCGCGTGGCGCCGATGACCGCGCCGAACGCGCCCGCGCCGTCGTCGCGCTTGTTGAGATCGGCGACCGTGCGCAGCACGAGGTCTTCGACCCGTTCGCCGTCCGGGGTGCGTGCGCCCTGCAGGGCTCGACCTTCCGCGTTGGAGGTCGCGACCAGCACAAAGACCCCGCGAGCGTGCTCCGACGCCAATCGAAAGAACGGCGCGAGCGCGTCGACGCCGAGGTACGGACTCGCCGTGACCGCGTCGACGCGAAGTGGTGAACGCTCCCCCAACCACGCCTCGGCGTAGCCGGCGTTCGTGTTCTCGAAGTCTCCGCGTTTGGCGTCGGCGACGACCAGGACGTCGGCGTCACGCGCGTCCCCGATCAGTTGCTCCAGCACTCGGAATCCGTCTGCACCGAATCGCTCGAAGAACGCGACCTGCGGTTTGATCGCGCACGCGGTGCCGATCACGGCGTCGAGCGCGGCCCGCGAGAAGAACTCCAATCCCTCGACGGTGTCACTGCGTTCCCAAGACTCGAGCATCTCTCGACTGGGATCGATGCCGACGCAGAGCGGTCCGAGCGCGCGGACCCGTTCGCGCAGGCGCTCGCCGAACGTTTCATCCATGCGCCACCCCCACGAGGTCGCTGACGCGCGACACGTCGTGTCGCTGCATCCACCCTTCCAACTCTCGTTGCACGATCCACGGAGCGCGCGGATTCGCGAACGTCGCCGTACCCACCTCGACCGCGTTCGCGCCGGCCATCAGCATGGCGACGGCGTCTTCACCGCTGCTCACGCCGCCGACACCCACGATCGGGGCGTCGGGGAACGCGGTGCGACAGTCGAACACGGCGCGCAGCGCGACCGGCAAGATACCCGGACCGCTGACGCCGCCACCGACGTTGCCTAACGACGGACGTCGCGTCTCGACGTCGATCGCGAGACCCAGTACGGTGTTCACGAGCACCAGTGCGTCCGCGCCCGCCCGGAGTGCGGCGTCGGCGATCTCGACGAGGTCGGGAGTATTGGGACTGAGCTTGATCCACAGCGGACGGTCGGCCACCTTCGACGCGCGGACGAGCTCCGCGGTCGCCAGTGCCGAGTGGGCGAACATCGTCGATCGACTTTCGAGGTTCGGACAGCTCGCGTTGACCTCGACCGCCACGACGTCGGCGCCGCGCACCGCCTCCGCGGCGTCCGCGAACTCCGTGACCGTGCGTCCCCAGATCGAGGCCACCACGTGCGCGCCACGGGCTTCGAGATCGGGCAAATACGTCGCTCGCCACGCCGCGACACCGGGACCGGCCAAACCGACCGCGTTCACCATGTGCGCACCCGACGACGCGACGCGTGGCGCGGCGTTGCCGTCCCACGCGAAGGACGCCAATGACTTCACGACGATGGCCCCCAGCGCGCGCAGGTCGCCGTAGCCGGCGAGTTCGGCACCGTAGCCCGACGTCCCGGCCGCCGTCAGTATCGGCGAAGCGAGCGACACCGTGCCGACGTGGGTCGAGAGGTCGCTCATCGGTGGAGCTCCTGCAGTGAGGCGACTCGCCAGCCCCGGGACCTCGTGTCCTCGATGCCCTTCGCGGCGGCCAGGCCCGCGCTGATCGTCGTGAGGCACGCCACCGCGTGCACGACGCAGGCACTGCGGATCAGTGCGCCGTCGGCACGCGCGCCACTGCCCGACGGCGTGTTGATGACGAGTTGCACGTCGCCCGCGGCGATCATCGAGACGGCGTCGACACCCATGTCGGCCAATCCGACCTTGCCGACGAGGGTCGCCACTGCGATCCCGTGGGCTCGCAGGTACCCCGCGGTGCCGACGGTCGCGGCGATCGTGAAGCCGAGGCCGGCGAGTAGCCGCGCGAGTTCGAGACCCTGGACCTTGTCGCGATCGGCGAGGCTCATGAAGACCTGTCCCTCGTCGGGTAGGCGGGTGCCCGCGGCCAGCTGCGACTTGGCGAAGGCGATACCAAAACTCTCCCCGACGCCCATGACCTCGCCGGTCGAGCGCATCTCGGGACCGAGCACCGTGTCGACGCCTGGAAAACGGTTGAACGGCAAGACGGCCTCCTTCACCGACACGTAGGTCGGCACGGGCGTCGCGGCGGGCACGATGCCTTGGTCGACCAGCTGACGTAGCGACTGTCCCATCATGACGCGCACCGCGATCTGGGCCAGCGCCACGCCCGTCGCCTTGGCCACGAACGGCACCGTGCGCGAGGCGCGCGGATTGGCCTCGAGGACGAACACCTCCTCGTCCTTCACGGCGTACTGCACGTTGATCGGCCCCACGACACCGAGGGCTTCGGCGATCTTTCGCGTATGCGAATGCAAGGTTGCGAGTACCGTCTCGCTCAGGTTCTGGGGTGGCAGTGCACACGCCGAATCGCCCGAGTGCACGCCCGCCTCTTCCACGTGCTCCATCACGCCGGCGACGAAGACATCGCCGAAGGTGTCACGCACCGCGTCGACGTCGACTTCGATGGCGTCTTCGAGGAAGCAGTCGATCAGTATCGGTCGACTCTGGGCGACACCACCTTCGCGCGCCAGCGAACCGTGCGCGCTGGTGAGGTCCTTCATCACTCGTTCCAGCGAGGCGTCGTCGTAGACGATCTCCATGGCGCGACCGCCCAGGACGTAGCTCGGACGAACGAGGACCGGGTAGCCGATGTCGCGCACGACCGTTCGTGCATCGAGGAGACCGTGCACGACATCGCCCGGCGGCTGGCGAAGTCCGAGGTCGGTGCAGATCGCCGACCACTGCTCTCGGTCCTCGGCGGCGTCGATGGACGCGACGGGCGTACCCAGCACCAACGCAGGGTCCAGCGAGTGCGACAACTTGAGGGGCGTCTGACCGCCCAACGAGACGATCACGCCGATCACCCGCGCGTCGCCGAGGCACGCGGCCTGTTCGGCGGCGATGACCTCCGCGACGTCCTCGGGGGTGAGCGGTTCGAAGTACAGCCGGTCCGACGTCGAGTAGTCCGTCGAGACGGTCTCGGGGTTGCAGTTCACCATGACCGTCTCGTAGCCCATGTCGCGCAGCACGAAGGACGCGTGCACGCAGCAGTAGTCGAATTCGATACCCTGACCGATGCGGTTCGGACCCGAACCGAGGATGATGACCCGGTCGCGCGCCGAGGGTCGCACTTCGCTGGTGTCCTCGTAGGTGCTGTAGTGGTACGGCGTCGAAGCCTCGAACTCCGCGGCGCAGGTGTCGACGGTCTTGAACGTCGTAGCGACGCCGGCGGCGCGACGCAACGTCGCCACCTCGTCAGCCTCGCGACCACAGAGATCCGCAATCTGCGCATCGGAGAATCCCCACTGTTTGTACCGTCGCCACTGACGTGCGTCGAATCGTTCGAGTGGCGCGTCGGTACCGAGTTCGCGTTCGCGTTCGATGATCTCACTGAGCTGGTGGATGAACCACACGTCGATGCCGGTGCGCGACACGACGTCCTCGATCGACGCGCCGCGCCAGAGGAGTTCGTGCAGCGCGAAGAGGCGCTCCGGCGTGGCCACGACCGAACTGTGCCAGAGCCGATCCATGTCGAAGTCCACGAACTCCGAGTGTCGGCCGAGGGCGAAACCGGCGCGACCCTGCTCGAGGGATCGAACCGCCTTCTGCAACGACTCGGCGAAGTTGCGACCGATCGCCATCACCTCGCCCACCGACTGCATTCTCGTGCCGAGCTCGGCCGGGGCGCCGGGCAATTTCTCGAAGGCCCAGCGTGGGATCTTCGTGACGACGTAGTCGATCACCGGCTCGAAGCTGGCCGGTGTCACTTCGGTGATGTCGTTGCGTATCTCGTCCAGCGTGTAGCCGACCGCCAGTCGTGCCGCGATCTTGGCGATCGGAAAGCCCGTGGCCTTGGAGGCCAGCGCGCTCGATCGACTGACCCGGGGGTTCATCTCGATGACGAGCCGTTCGCCGGTGTTGGGGTCGACCGCGAACTGGACGTTCGATCCGCCGGTCTCGACGCCGACGCGGCGCAGGACCGCGAAGGCGTCATCGCGCATCGCCTGGTACTCCACGTCCGACAACGTCTGAATCGGCGCGACGGTGATGGAGTCACCGGTGTGCACGCCCATTGGATCGAAGTTCTCGATCCCGCAGACCACGACACAGTTGTCCATGCGGTCGCGCATGACCTCGAGCTCGAACTCCTTCCAGCCGGCGACGGAGCGCTCGACGAGTATTTCAGAGATCGGCGAGGCGACGAGACCTTCGCCCGCCAACGTTCGCAGTTGCGCTTCGTCGTGTGCGATGCCGGTCCCCGAGCCCCCGAGGATGAAACTGGGTCGGATCATGACGGGCCACCCGATGTCGAGGGCGACCGCATACGCCTCGTCCTCACTTCGCGCGAAGCCCGATTTGGGCACGGCGAGTCGGATCTCGGTCATCGCCGACTTGAACAGCTCCCGGTCCTCGGCGGTGGCGATCGCCTCGGGTCGCGCGCCGATGACCTCGACGCCGAAGCGCTCGGTGACGCCGCGTCGCACGAGTTCCATCGTCAAGTTGAGGGCCGTCTGTCCCCCCAGGGTCGGTAGCAACGCGTCGGGGCGCTCGCGCGCGATGATGTCGGTGAGGACGTCCGCGTCGAGCGGCTCGACGTACGTGACGTCGGCGGTTGCGGGGTCGGTCATGATCGTGGCGGGATTGGAGTTCACGAGGATCACCCTGAATCCCTCGGCGCGCAGGACCTGACAGGCCTGGGTGCCGGAGTAGTCGAACTCACAGGCCTGACCGATGACGATCGGGCCCGAACCGATGACCATGATCGAGTGGATGTCGGAGCGCTTCGGCATCAGGCTCCCCTCGCGATGCGATCAGCCAGGAGTTCATCGAAGCGCGCGAAGAGGTAACGCGCGTCGTGGGGCCCCGGTCCGGCTTCGGGGTGATACTGCACCGAGAAACATCGCTCGTCAGGTACCGACACGCCCTCGATGACACCGTCGTTCAAGTTCACGTGACTGACGACGCCGCGCCCGAGCGACGACGGCTCGACGGCGTAGTTGTGGTTCTGCGCCGTGATCTCCACGCGACCGGTCGCCAGGTCACTGACCGGATGGTTGCTCCCGTGATGTCCGAACGGCAGTTTGAACGTCCGAGCGCCGAGGGCCAGCGCCAGCAGCTGATGGCCGAGACAGATGCCGAAGATTGGCACCGTGCCCAGTAGCGACTCGAGTACGTCGACCTGCGCTCCGAGCGCCGCCGGGTCGCCCGGGCCATTGGACAGGAATACGCCGTCCGGTCCCATCGCTCGAATCTCGTCGGCGTTCGTCGTCGCGGGTACGACCGTGACGCGAAAGCGCGCGGCGAGTTGCTGCACCATCGTCGTCTTGATCCCGTAGTCAATCGCCACGACGTGTCGTTCACCGGCACCGCGTGTGTAGAGCTCGTTCGTCGTGACCCGTGAGACCAGGTCCGTACCGTCGGTGCCGAGGGCCGAGCGCGCGGCCCCGGCGACGATCGAGGCATCGCCGTGACCGAACGCCCCCGGGAGTGCACCGTGTGCGCGAAGGTGTCGAGTCAGACGCCGGGTATCGACACCGACGATCGCCGCGACACGATGCTGACGTAAGAACCCCTCCAGCGGACCGACCGATCGCCAACTCGACGCGACGTGCGAGAGCTCACGAACGACCACGCCTTCGCACCACGGTCGCAACGACTCATCATCGAGCGGGGTGACGCCGTAGTTGCCGATGTGCGGATAGGTGAAACAGATGATCTGTCCGGCGTAGCTGGGATCGGTGATCACCTCCTGATAGCCCGACAGCGCGGTGTTGAAGACGAACTCACCGGTGGTGAAACCTTTCTCGGGCAAGTGACCGGCGGCGTAGCCCTCGAAGGTGGCCCCGTCGGCGAGCACGAGCACGGAGGGTTGGCGGATCACGTCAGGACCCCCTCATCGACGACGAGCCGTCCCCGGGCGATCGTGGTGCGAACGCGACCGGTCATGGCGCGGGCGTCGTAGGGCGTGTTCATCGAGCGACTGGCGAGGGCCTGGCGGTCGACCCGCCAGTGCGACCGCGGGTCAAAGACCGTGACGTTGGCGGCGTCGCCCGGCGCCATCGCGCCGCCGTGAGCACTGTGGCGCGGCGGCGAGTCCTCGCGGCGCAACTGCGCGATCCGGGCCGGACCCCGGCTGAGCAACCGGAAGAACGTCCGCGGATCGGCCGACGCGCCGAGCGCCTGGAACGTCAGGGACGCCGCGTGTTCGAGCCCGAGCATCCCCGCCGGCGCTTCGTCAAAGGCCAGGTCCTTCGTTTCGGGCGCGTGCGGCGCGTGGTCAGTGGCCACGGCGTCGACGTCACCGCGAACGAGCGCCGCTCGCAAAGCCGCGACGTCACCGCTGCCGCGAAGCGGAGGGTGCACCTTGAAGGTGGGGTCGTAGCCGGCGCACGCACTCTCGTCGAGCGTGAAGTGGTGCGGGGCGATTTCAAAGCTGACCGGAAGACCCTCGGCGCGCGCGGCGAGGACCATGTCGAGGGAACGCCCGGTGGAGAGGTGCAGGAAGTGCAACGGCGCGCCCGTGAGTCGCACGAGTTCGAGGTCGCGCAACACCATCAGCTCTTCGGCGAGCGCCGGGCGTCCCGCGAGGCCGAGTCGAGCGCTCAGCGCGCCTTCATTCATCGTGCCCCCGGCGGCGAGTCGCTCGTCCTCACAGTGTTGTGCGAGACGGACTCCGAGTGGCTTCGCGTAGGAGAGGGCCCTTCGCATCATCGACGGGTCTTGCACCCCCACGCCGTCGTCGGTGAACAGTCGAACACCGAGCGCCGCCATTTCGGCCATGGGCGCGAGCGACTCGCCGCGGCGCCCCACAGTGATCGCGCCGGCCACGGCGACGTCGAGCGGGGTGCGGGCACCCCGCTCGAGCACGTAGGCGACGAGGGCGACACTGTCGAGCGCCGGCTCGGTATTCGGCATCGCCACCAGCGCGCAGTAGCCGCCGAGGGCACCGGCCCGGGCACCACTCTCGATGGTCTCGGCGGCTTCGCGACCGGGTTCGCGCAGGTGCGCGTGCAGGTCCACGAAGCCCGGCCCCACCCAACAGTCGCGCCCGTCGATCTCGTAACAGCCCGAGGGCGCGTCGATTGCGTCGGCGACCTCGGCGATCCGTTCGTCGACGATTAACACGTCGGCGACGACGTTCGCGTCGGCGCCGATCACCAGGCCCTGTCGTATGACGATCGCACTCACAATGACGGCCCCTCTCCTCCGGCGACACTCAGGTACAACACCGCCATCCGCACCGGGACGCCGTTAGTGACCTGTCGTTCGACGACTGACATGTCTGAATCCACGACCCGCGAGTCGATCTCGACGCCCCGGTTCATGGGTCCGGGGTGCATGATCAACGTCGCGGGTTTGAGGAGTCGAGCGCGCTCGACCGTCAGACCGTGGGTGAACGTGAACTCGTCGAGGCTCGCGACGAACGCACCCGAACCTCGCTCGCTCTGGAGACGGAGGAGCCCTACGACGTCCGCCCACGCGAGCGCGTCGTCGAAGTCGTTGACCACCGTCACCGGCCAGGTGGTCACGTCATCGGGCAACAACGTCCCCGGTGCGCACAGGTGGACCTCCGCGCCGAGCGTGGCGTACGCCGCGACGTCGCTGCGCGCGACGCGACTATGGCGAATGTCCCCCACGATCAGTATCTTGAGGCCCTTGAACATCGACGCACCGGACTCCAGCCCGGTGGTGTGGTGGCGTTCAGCGAGCACCTGGCGGATCGTGAACGCGTCGAGCAGTCCCTGGGTGGGGTGTTGGTGCTGTCCGTCACCGCCGTTGATGACGCGCACGTGCGGAACGTAGCGACTCACTTGCAACGCCGCACCGCTCGAGCGGTGACGGAGGACCACGGCGTCGATGCCCAGGGCGTCGATCGTCGCGATGGTGTCGCGCAGAGACTCGCCCTTCTTCACACTGCTGGAGGCCACGGCCAGTGAGAGGACGTCGGCGCTCAAGCGTTTGGCGGCGGTCTCGAAACTGAGTCGGGTGCGCGTGGACTCCTCGTAGAAGAGTGACGCCACCACGCGGCCCTTCAACGCCGGCACCTTCTTGATGCTGCGACGATTCACCTCGACGAACGATTCGGCTGTGTTGAGCACTTCGAGGATCGCCGCCCGGGACAGGTCATCGAGCGAGAGCAGGCTCTGACCGCGTATGGATTCGATCACGATGACGCCCTCGTGCCGATCCACACGCCGTCGATGGTCGCGACGATCGCCTCGTCGAGCGACGTCGGGAGGTTCTTGCCGACGTAGTCCGGACGGATCGGCAGTTCGCGGTGTCCGCGGTCGACCAGCACCGCGAGTTGCACCGCGCGGGGTCGCCCGAAGTCCGAGAGGGCGTTCAACGCGGCGCGAATCGTACGCCCGGTGAAGAGGACGTCGTCCACCAAGACGACGCAACGATCCGTAAGGTCGTGATCGATGTCCGTCGCGGAGGACGGGGGCAGCGGGTTCTTCGAGAGGTCATCTCGATAGAACGAGACGTCGAGCACGCCACTCGCGACGTGCTGGCCCGTGATCTCCTCGAGCAGGGCGACGACGCGCGACGCCAGAGACTTGCCACCCGTCTGGAGGCCGATGACCGAGAGTGCATCGACGGCGTGGTTTCGTTCGACGATTTCGTGCGCCATTCGCCGAAGGGCCCGTGCGACGTCATCGCTCGACATCAGTTGGCTCTTTGCACTGAACGCCCCGCCGCGCCGAGGCGCCGGGCGTTCTTCTGCGTTACTCATCGCTCTCCTGTCGTACGAGCCTCACGGGACCCGCTTCACGACAGCGCCGCACCGAGTTCTCTCGAACCCCGGTCGGAGCCGTGTTGGGTTACTGAATCGTGTTCATCGTAGTCGTTGCGATGATGCGTTCGGATCAACGCGCGAGACGGGGCCGGAGCGATCGACGCCACGAACCGTGAACCCTGCACCGACCGGCGAGGAATCCAGAGTCGGCGGGCCTAAAATGCTGGAAATGGCCCCCGACAAGAGCACGTGGCGAATCAACCTGGGTCTGGCCGTCGCCGAACTGATCTGCGTCACGGCCTTCGTTATTGAAGTGAAACGCGCGCTCGGCGGCAACACGCTGTCGTGGGCCTACGTCTTTGAATGGCCGGCGCTCGCCCTCTACGCGGTGTACATGTGGCGAAAGCTACGCCAGGACGTGCGCGGCGAGGCGTCCGAGCGACCGGTCGTCTTCGATGAGCATGACCCCAAACTGGACGAGTGGAACGCCTACCTCGCCTCTGTGCACCACAAAGAGAAACCCGTTGCCCTCGACGATCGCGACGGTTAGCTCAGTGCACGCCCGATTGATGCAAGAGGCTGAGTAGTTCGCTCTCCGCGGAGTGCTGACCGGCCCAGTTGGCGAGTGGCTCGTCGGGGATGATCCATCGCAGACGACCCTTGGGCGTGATGATGAACATGTAGTCCGAATGGATGCTCATCTTGTCCGTCGGTGACATCGAGACGCCGATGCCGTAGGCGTTCCAGACCCTGCGTACCGTCGCCAGCTTCCCGGTGACGAAGTAGAAGTCATCGACGTGTGTGAGGCTGTGAATGTCGATGAAGTGGTTCACGTCGGTCAACGACTCGTGATACGGATCGGCGGCCACCGCCACGATGTCGAGTTTGGCGTCGGGCGAGAGCTCCGCACGCACTTGGCGAAGTTGTGCCGCGAGGAGCGGACAGTCCGTCCAGCACTCGGGGTCGAGGAACGTGAGCAGGGTGTAGTGACCGGCGTGCTCCCCCACCGAATACGTCGCACCCTCTTGGTCGGTGAGCGTGAACCGGGGCGCCGGCGTATTCACCGACGACGCGGGACCGTTCTGCGCGAGGTACAACGTGCTCTCGGCCGATGCGCCCGTCGCCCACGCCATGGACACGACGGCAAAGAGCACCATCCCCGAGGCGAAGGACGCCACCACCGCGCCCGAACTGGACCGCATCTCGACCGGGAGGTGCCGACGCAACGGCGCGGCGGCTCGCGCCGGGCTCGCGCACCACGCCAGGACCGCGAGCGGCACGAAGGAGTTGACGTCGGTCGCCAGTCCACCCCAGAAGGGCATGTCTTGGGCCACGACCCAGAAGAACAGGCAGCCAATGACGAAGGTGCGCGTGGGCCATCGAAGTTCGCGTTCACTCGCCAGCCACAGGCCGACGGCGCAGGTGACCAGCCAGAGGATGACGGCCACGTTGAAGCCGCCGCCGATCGTCCCGGCGACGTCGCCGAAGTGTTTGACGATCCACGCCAACGCGTGAGGCTGCGCCGATTGGGTCATGGTCGACGTCATGGCGGTGAGGGCATTGGTGTTGCCGCCGTGCCAGAAACCGCGTGAGGGCAGGCACTGCAGCACCGCGCCGATCGCCGCGAGACCGGCCAGACCGCGCAGTGTGTACCGAGAGAAACGTTGGGGGAAATTGGACGGCGGCAATGCGAGCCACACGCCGGCCGCGACGTAGAACAGCGAGGCGCCGGGCCAGCCGAAGAGAATCGAATTGTTGGTTTGAAAGATGCCCCCGGCGCCGTTGCCGACGAGCCAGATCATGGTGGCCCAGCCGACCGAGACCGCGGCCGCGAGACGCCCGATCGTGGCGTTGGACACCAGTAGCAACAGGCCGATGCCCACCTGAATCCACGCGACGCCGACGGCCAGCGCGATCGGATGGTTGTTCCAGATGCCGATGCCGTCGAACATCAGTGCGTGCAGCCACGTCGGCGTACCGGCCGCGGCCGGCGCGACGATGCCGTTGGCCATCCCCAGCGGCATGGAGCCCTGAAACTGCAAGATCCCGTCGACGAGCCAGATCGTGCCGAAGGCCATTCGCAGATACGTCCGGCTCCTCGCCTCTCCGAGACCGCTCGGCGAGAGGTTGAACGTCGTCACTCGGCGAAGGAGGCTCGCCACGATGAGCGCGACGAGGGCGATGCCGATAATCCACGAGACGCTGGTCTCGAAGACGCTGTGGTGAAAGAGTGACACCACGAGTGGATTGGTGTTCGTAAATGACGAACCACCCATTCCCGGCATTCGTAGGACTCCCCTGCTTAGTTGAGTATGTGTTCAGCGATTGACGACAAAACGCCATTGACGAACTTAGGCGACGCGTCGGTCGAGTACACCTTCGCCAGTTCCACGGCTTCGTCAAGGATGACGGCCTTCGGGGGCGCGTCGTCCATCATCATCTCTCCGACCGCCAACGTCATCACCAGTCGATCGACGAGGGCGATGCGCTCCAGCGGCCAGTCGATCGAGTACTCGCTGATGAGCTCATTGGCGCGGGGTTCGTGGCGTTCGCTGGAGGCCAGGAGGGCCAAGGCGTACTCGTCGGGGCGCAAATTCAGCTCCTCGACGATCACGAGTACCGGACGTTCCTTCATGCTCGCCTCGTACATGATCTCGAGGGCGCGTTCACGGGAGTGGTGTCGTTGGACGCCGAGCTCGCTCACGCTAGGCCCGGGTCATGTATTCGCCGGTGCGCGTGTCAACCTTGATCAGTTCGCCCGGCCCGACGAACAATGGCACCTGCACAACGAGTCCGGTCTCGAGTGTCGCCGACTTACGTGCGCCCGAGACGCGGTCGCCCTGGATACCCGGTTCGGTCTCGCTGATCGTCAGCTCGACCGAGGCCGGGAGTTCGACGCCGATGATCTCGTCGTCGTGGAGGATCAGCATGGCCTTGCCGGTCTCCTTGAGGAAGTTGGCCGCGTCACCGAGACTCTTCGACGAGACCGGCACCTGGTCGTACGTGGACTGGTCCATGAAGATGTAGTCGTCGCCGTCGCGGTAGAGGTACTGCGTGTCGCGCTTGTCCATCATCGCCTGCTCGAGGCGCTCGTCCGAGCGGTACGTGCGCTCGATCACGGCGCCCGAGCGCGCGTTGCGCAACTTGGTGCGCACGAACGCGCCACCCTTGCCCGGCTTCACGTGCTGGAACTCGATGACGGTGAAGAGTCCGTCATCGAGCTTGATCGTGATGCCGTTCTTGATGTCCGACGTTGATATTGCAGGCATGTGCGTGGCGACCTTTCGCGAATCGTGCGTTGCCTAGTCTAGGCAACGCCCTTCGGTGCTCGATTAGGACGAAGGAGGCGACAGTCGACGAACGGCGTCCAGGGCCAGCTCGTAACTCGTCGCGCCGAAACCGGCGATCGAGCCGTTGACCGAGCCGGCGAGGGTGCTCAGGTGGCGGAATGGTTCGCGCGCCGCGGGGTTCGAGAGGTGCACCTCCACCTTGATCCCGTTGAACGTGTCGAGCGCGTCGGCGAGCGCCCACGAGGAGTGTGTGAGCGCGCCCGCGTTGATGACGATCGCCACCGCGTGGTCGCGCGCGCTATGGACGGCCTCGATGAGGTCGCCCTCGAAGTTCGACTGCACGTGGCGAACGATGAATCCGGCGTCACTGGCGAGCTCTTGGAAGCGTTCGACGTGTTCGGCCAGGGTGGTCGTGCCGTAGATCTCGGGGTTGCGCGTGCCGAGCAGATCGAGGTTCGGTCCGGACAACAACAGGATCTCGTTACTCATGGTTCTCCTCGGAAACGCTCTAGTACCTCACTCACCACTTGCGGGTCGACGTCATTGACGGTCTCGAATCCCTCGGCACCGGCGAGTACGAAACTCAGGTCGTGGTGCGCCTTCTTGTCGTGCGCCATCGCCTCGAGCAGGGACGACGTTGGAAAATGTTCCGGGATTCGGTGACGAAGACGGAAGAACGTCAACACCTCGTCGTGCCGCACCACTTCACTATGGTCAACGCGGCCGAGCGCCTCGGCGAGTCTCACCGCGTAGGCGAGTCCGATCGCGACCGCTTCCCCGTGTCGTAACTCGTCGTAGTCACGCGCGAGCGCCACCTTCTCCAGCGCGTGTCCGAGCGTGTGCCCGTAGTTCAGCACCGCGCGCCGACCGCCCTCCAGTTCGTCCGCACTGACGACCGCGGCCTTGAGCTTGACGGACATCACGATGAGGTCGAGGAGCGAGACGTCCGCCAACTCCGCGGCGAAACCACCCTCTAAGAGCCAACACTTCGCCACCTCGCCGAGACCGGCCAGTCGTTCGCGCTCCGGCAGGGTCGCCACGATCTCGAGATCGCAGAGCACACCGATGGGCTGATGGAACGCGCCCACAAGGTTCTTCCCGGAGCGCAAGTTGACGCCGGTCTTGCCGCCGATCGCGGCGTCCACCTGACCAACCAGCGACGTCGGGATCTGCACCAACGGGACGCCGCGCAAGAACGTGGCCGCGGCGAAGCCGGCGAGGTCCGTGAGGGCGCCGCCGCCCAGACCGACGATCACGTCGCTCCGCGACAGTTCGAACTGCGCGATCTCCTCGAGCAACACCTCGAGGACGTCGAGCGTCTTGGCCGCTTCGCCGTCGGGCACGGTGAGAATGTGCTGTTCGACACCGCTGTTGAGGTCACACCACGGCTCGAGGGCCATCGACGGCGTGGTGACGATGATCGCCACGCGGGCTCGCGGAGCGCGATCGGCGATCAGCGCCGCGAGGTCGTGACGCGCGCCGGGCGCCAGGACGACGTCGTAGGAACGCTCCCCGAGTTCGACGCCCACCCTCATCGCGTCAACCTATCGACTTCTCGCGTCACCTGCGCGACCACGTCTTCGAGCGGCGCCGACGTGACGACGCGCGCGCGCGACACCTCGTCGTACCAGACGCTCCGTTCTCGGCGAAGACGGGCCAAGGTTTCGACCGGTCGATCCTCGAGCAGCGGTCGATCGCCGTCACCGAGTCGGCCCAGAATCACGTCGTCGTCGCAGTCGAGCCACAGCGTGCACTGGACGGACAAGAGCGCGCGAGCGTCAGGTGCACAGACGATCCCCCCGCCGGTCGCCACGACCACGTCGGCCTCCTCGAGGGATGCCCGCAGGGCGTCGAGTTCGCGGTGCCGGAACGCCACCTCACCCTCGGCGCGCAGGTACTGCGCCGCCGAGACGCCCACGTTCGCCGCCAGCACGTCATCGGTGTCACGAACGTCGTAGTGCCACTGCTGGCCGAGCGCTCGCGCCACCGTCGTCTTGCCCGTCCCGGGCAGGCCGACGAACACGACGCTCGACACGCTCAGCTCGGACGAGCGGCCGACGACGTCGATCCGAGGTTCGCGAGATAGGAGGCGTGATTTCGAGTGAACTCCTCCACGGTGTCGCCGCCGAACTTGCGCAACGCCTCATTCGCCAGGACGAGCGCCATCATCGTCTCGGCGACGACACCCAGCGCCGGCACCGCCGTGACGTCGGTGCGCTCCTTGAACGAGATCGCCGTTTCGTGCGTCACGACGTCCACCGTCTCGAGCACCGGTCGATTGAGCGTCGAGAGCGGCTTCATCGCGGCCTTGGCGATGATCGGTCCGCCGGTCGAGATCCCACCCTCGGTGCCGCCCGCGTGATCACTGCGCCGGATGAATCCGCCACCTTGGACGAACGAGGCGTCGTAGCCGATCGCGTCGTGCGCGACGCTGCCGCGCTGCGACGCCTGTGTGAACCCATCACCGATCTCGACCGCCTTGACGGCCTGAATGCTCATCAGCGCACCCGCGAGGAGTCCGTCGAGTTTGCGATCCCAGTGGACGTGGCTGCCGAGTCCGACCGGGACGCCGTAGGCGATGACCTCGACGATGCCGCCCAGCGAGTCACCGACCTTGGCCGCCGCCTTGATCTCGGCGACCATGGCGTTGGCGCTCGGCGCGTCGAAGCAGCGGACCTCGTTGTGGTCGATGACGCCGAGGTCGCCGGGTAACGGACGCAGGTCCGCCGGCGTCGCGGCCTCACCGATCCGGATGACGTGACTGACGATCGCGACGCCGATCGTCGCCAGGAGCGCCTTGGCGAGCGCACCGGCGACGACGCGCGCCGCGGTCTCTCGGGCGCTGGCGCGTTCCAGGACGTCGCGCGCGTCGTCAAAGCCGTACTTCTGCATGCCCGCCAAATCGGCGTGGCCCGGTCGGGGCTTCGTCTGTCTCTGGGTCGGTGCGCCCGGGGCGGCCGACATCTCCTCTTCCCACTTAGGCCACTCGGAGTTCAAGATCTCCACGGCCACCGGTGAACCGAGCGTGCGACCGTGGCGAACGCCACCGATCAGTCGGAGCTCGTCGCGTTCGAATCGCATCCGCGGACCGCGCCCGTAGCCGAGGCGGCGCCGGGCCAGTTCATCGGCGATCTCCTCGGTGCCGATGGCGAGGCCGGCGGGCAGCCCTTCGACGATGACGCTCAACGATGGCCCGTGACTCTCTCCGGCCGTGAGGAAGCGCAACATCTGGCAATTCTAGAACGAGCGCTCTCGCTCTTACTCCTTGGAGTAGAAGGGATTCTCTCCCGAGGCGTGATCGGTGACGTCGACGACACCAGTTAGTGCGGGTATCGCTTCGATGAGTTGGGTCTCGATGCCTTGGGAGAGCGTCAGGCGGCTCATCGCACAACCCTGGCAGCCGCCCGAGAGCTTCAGATACGCGACCTTCTTCTCCTCGTCGAGCGCGATCAGATCGGCACGTCCGCCGTGTGAGGCGATCGCTGGATTCACGCTCGTCTCCAGGACCTCGATGGCGAGGCGCGCGAGCGCTCCGTCGATGCCGAGCGCGAGAATGTCGGCCGGGACGCCGGGATTGATCTCTTCGGGCGTCGGTACGTTCGGGTTCACGAGGACGAGCCCTCCGCCACCCTCGCTCGCGAACTCCAGGCGACTCCCGCGGAGCCGTTCGACGCTCTTGGGCGGTATGACGATCGTCACGCCGCCGTCGTTGCCGATTGCGGCTCCCTCGGGCGCGTCGGCGCGGTCTGAGAAGTAGAGGTCGTAGGAGTAACCGGCGCCGCGTGTCCCGGTCACTTCGACGTACAGCGCCAACGTCTCGGCGTGCTCTTCGGCGTTGAGGGCGTCGGTGACGACGTTGCGCGCCTCGTCGGTGAGGGTCAGAACTTCAAAGGTGTCGACGGAAGTCATGACTTCAGTGTAGAGGTTGGGTCGATTTCGTCGCACCAAGTAAGTTCTGACCGTGACATCCATTCCCACCGACGCCCACGAGTGGATCAGTTTCGAAGACACCAAGCGTCAGCGCACGTGGATGTTTGACGTGACGTTCCTGGAGAGCAACTGGAAGTGCATCTTTGGCGCCGGCTGCCAGGGTGTCTTGACCGAGGCGACCCCCGAACTCGTCCAGGGCTGTTGCAGCTACGGGGCGCACTTCACGGATGAGAAGGACCAGCGGCGCGTCGAAAAGGCGGCCAAGCGCCTCACCGCCGATCAGTGGCAGTTCAAGTCCAAGGGTCGCCAAGGCACGACGCGAGTGAAGAAGAACGGTGAGATCGTCACCCGACTGGTCCAAGACGCGTGCATCTTTCTCAACCGACCGGACTTCCATCGCGGACCCGGATGTGCGCTGCACGTGATGGCGATCGACAACGAAGAGAGCTACATCCCGTTGAAGCCCGAAGTCTGTTGGCAGTTGCCCCTTCGTCGCGACGACGAGGTCGAAGACGATGGCCACGTCATCACTCGCATCTCACAGTGGAATCGCAGTCACTGGGGTGCCGGTGGCGCGGACTTCCACTGGTGGTGCACCGAAGACCCGGCGGCCTTCATCGGCCAAGACCGCGTGGTCGACTCGATGTCCGAAGAGCTCGTGGCGATGGTCGGCCAACTGGTCTACGACCAACTGCTCGCGTACATGAACACGCGCTCGGCGCAACCCAAAGGGACGCGGCTCCCCCACCCGGTTATGAGGAAAAGGGCCTAGCCCTCAGCGGCGAGCGGGTCCTCTTCGTTGAATGACGTGCGCGGCAAGGAACCCAGGATCTCGTCGTAGCGGTCCTCTTCGGCGAGGCACCACTCGGCGTGAACGTCTTCGGGCGCGGCGCCGCACTCCACGCAGGTTGTCGCGCGGGGTCCGGTGGAGCGTTTGAGTTCGCGAGCTTCAACAAACCGACGATGGCGGCCTTTTTTCACGTCCACTCCTCACTGGCCGCGGGCCATAACTGGCGGCGACCTCAACTCAGGAGTACTGAGCTGAGAATCCATGATACCAACTCAGTATTCACATGAAGCCTCTATCATCGCGTTGTGAGTTCACCCTTTGACCCCAATGAGATGGTGCTCCGATTCCGCGAGCGCGCCGACGCCGTCAAACGACGAGGCTTCCCGCCGGTCGAGGGTCCGGAGCGTCAACGCTTCATTGACGCCGCCAATCTCGACTTCCAGGACTTCGCCATGTTGGGCGACGCGTCGGCGACTCTCGAGGACGGCATCTTACGTCTCGAGATCGATCTGCGACCACCGAGTTCTTAAGCGCTTCTTAACTCTGCGTGGCCGCGACCCGCGCCCGCGCCTCGGAAAACAGCGCGGCGCCGTTGCTCAGATTGGCGATCGCTTTCGCGCGATTCCCGGGCGTCACGTCGGCGCTGTAACACTCCACCGCCGCGGTGGCGAAGTCGCGGTAGGCCCCGTCCAGCAGTGACGTGGCCTGCGCGTCCGGCGTCGGCAGCGAGGACTGCATCGAACCGTCGTCGACGAAGAGCACGCTGCAGAGCGAGTGGAGGTCGTTACTCGTCAACGACGTGTCGTGTAGGTGCGTCGCCGAGTTCTTGACGTCACCGAACAGCGAGCGCGCGTTCGTCGTGAAGTCACTCTGCTTGACCCAGCCCGCCATGGCACTCTTCGCGCTGATAGATCCGCACGCGCACAGGAGCAGGCCCGCCGCGAGCAGCGTCGCGACGCGACGAATCACGCAACGACCACCAAGTGCATTTGGCGACGTCCTCGACGCAGTATCACGTAACGATCGTGCAGCAGCTGCGAGGAGTCAACCTTCGCGCCCGTCTCCGCGCGATGGTTGTTCACGTACACGCCGCCCTGCTCGACGAAGCGCCTCGCCTCACCAAGCGACGTCGCCAGCTCGGCGCGCACCACCAAGTCCGAGACGTCGATACCCGCGCGGAGTTCGTCGCGCGTCACGTTGGACGACGGCACGTCGGCGACGACCTCGAGCAACGTCGCCTCGTCCAAGTCGGCGATCGACTCGGTGAAGAGGGCGTCGCTGGCACGTTCGGCGCGAAGGGCGGCGTCCTCGCCGTGCACCATGGTGACGATGGCGTTCGCCGCGGCGCGCTGGGCCCGACGTTCCTGGGGCGCCGTGCGAGTGGCCTCGTCGATCTCCAGGATCGTCTCGTGATCGAGGAACGTGAAGAAGCGCAGCATCGCCGGCGCCGCGACGTCGTCGGCGTTCAAGAGAAACTGGTACATCGCGAAGGGCGGCGTCATCGACGCGTCCAACCAGACGTGTTCGTTTCCGACCTCGGACTTGCCGAACTTTTGGCCGTCGGCGCGCAACAAGAGCGGTGTCGTCAGGCCATCGGCGCTGTGACCGGTGGCCTTGCGCACGAGTTCCGTCCCGACCGTGATGTTGCCCCACTGGTCGGAGCCGCCGATCTGCAACGTGCAGTCCTGGTCCAGGTTCAACCGCAAGAAGTCGTAGGCCTGCAACAGCATGTAGGAGAACTCGGTGAAGGAGAGTCCGACGTCATCGCGGTCGAGTCGACTCTTCACGATGTCCTTGGCGATCATCTGGTTGACGGTGAAGTGCTTGCCCACGTCGCGCAGGAAGTCGGTGAGCGGGACCGTGGTGAGCCAATCGGCGTTGTTCAACAACAGCGCCTGACTGGGTCCCGCGCTCGGCGCGAAATCGAGGAATCGGCCCAACTGCTCGCGAACGCCCTCGAGATTCTCGTCGATCTGTTCGAGCGTGAGGAGCGGTCGTTCGACCGCCTTGAAACTCGGATCGCCAATGAGTCCGGTCCCCCCGCCCGCCAGGGCGATCGGCCGGTTCCCGGCGAGTTGCAGGCGCCGCAGGGTGCAGACCTGCATCAGGTGGCCCAAGTGGAGCGACGACGCGGTGGGGTCGAAGCCGATATAGACCGTGACGCCGCCGCTCGACAGGCGGTCGAGCACCGCGTCATCGGTCGTCTGGTGCACTAGACCGCGAAACTGCCAGTCGTCACGTAGTTTCATCGAATCAGTCTACGGGCGACGAGTTCTAGATAATTGCGTTGGACGCCGGGAAGTGCACCTGCAACCAGATCACGAACGAGTGCCACGCGCCGGTGATCTCGAGCACCCCGATGGCGATCAAGAGGACGCCGCCGATGCGACCAATGGTTCGCTGGTGTCGGCGCAGCCAGCCCGAGGCCGTGGCGACCCACTCCGTCGCGAGCGCCGCGACGACGAACGGGATGCCGAGGCCCAAGCAGTAGAAGAACGCGAGGATCGAACCGCGTAACGCCGTGGCGTCGGTGTTCGACCCTGCGAGTCCCAGGATCGCGCCGAGGGTCGGTCCGATGCACGGCGTCCAACCCAACGCGAAGAGAAAGCCCAACGCGCCCGCGCCGAGTATCGAGACACGCGGCAGGTGGTGGATCCGTCGTTCGCGATTCAACCACCTCGAGGGCCACCAACCGGCAAAGAACATCCCCAGCAGCACGGTCACCGAGCCGAACACGATCGCCAAGACCCGTTGGTCGTTGTGCAAGAGTGAGCCGAAGCCGCCGAAGAGGGCGCCGAGGCTCACGAAGAACACCGAGAATCCCAGGATGAACGCGACCGCACCGACGACCGCTCGACCGCGTCCCGCACGTCCTTGCAGCGAGCCGGCGGCGCCGCTGAGGAAGGCGAGATACCCGGGCAACAGCGGCAACACGCAGGGCGAAATGAACGAAACGAAACCGGCCGCAACGGCGAGGGGCAACGCCAACAGGAGAGAGCTCGGAAGCACCGCGATCATCGGACACCTTCGAGAATCCGCTTCACCTCATCGTTCCACGCCTCATGAAGTCGCACGTTCTCGTCGCGCGAAGGCACCTCGGCGACGAGAACCGTCAAACCGGCGCGACCGAGTGCCTCGTCGAGGGCGGCGCGCAAGCTCGATACCGTGGTGACGCGCTGCGCGCGGTGTCCGAACGCCCGCGCGACGGCAACCAGATCGTGCTCGCGCGGGGTACCGAACAGTTGCTCGAATCGCGCCACGTCAATCGACGTGCGCTGCGCGAGGAACGAGAAGATGCCTCCGCCGTGATTATCGGCGACGACCAACGCACAGGTGCCTCCTGCGTCACCCAGCCCGTCGACGAGCGCCGAGACGTCGTGCAGCATCGTGATGTCACCGACCAGGCCGATCGAGCTCGAACCGGACGCGACGCCGAGCGCCGTGGACACGACGCCGTCGATGCCGTTGACGCCCCGATTCGCGAACGTGGGTGACGTACGTGGCGGCGTCCACCATTCAACGTCGCGCACCGGCATCGACGATCCAATGACCAGGGCCACGTCGCGTCGCGTACTCACGTCGACCACGCACCTCGCCACCGACACCTCGTGCAAGACGTCGTCGTCGTCGCGTTTCGCCAGCCACTCGCCCACGTGCGTAGAGGCCTCACTCCAGAGGCGTAGATACTCTCCGTCGGCCTTCGGCTCGTGACGGGGGTTCGGCACTCCCGCCAGGCGTTGCGTCACGAGGCGATCGGGGTCCGATACGAATCCGGCGCCGTCGAAGCCAATCGTGCGCACGGCCCACTCCCGCAGCCGCTCTTGAAGGACGCGCGACGCCGGCAGACCACCGAGACGCACGATGACGTCGGGCCTCACTTCGGATGCGAAGTGCTCATCGCGTAACAGGGCGTCGAAGTACGCCACCGTGCCGAGCGCGGTGGCGTCACCGACGACGGCCCAGTTCAACGACAGGCAGTCCTCCACCATCCGGGCCGACACGCCGTGTCCGGCGACGCACAGCACACGAAGGTCCTCGAGCTCGGCGCGGCTATCGACGTCGTCACCGGGCGGAGCGTGCGAAGGTCTGGGCTCGGGCAGTGCCAGGGGTGACGCGACGAGCGGCTCGACGAAGGCGGCGTTGAGATGGACGGGTCCCGCATTCGGTGTGTTCGTGGAACCGTCGGTCGCGCTGAACCAGAGTTGACCGGCGAGCTCGCGCCACGTCGCGGCGTTCTCCGCGTCGGCCACGCCGGGATCGGCGAAGCGGCGCACCATCTCACCGAAGAGCTTGTGCTGATCGATCGTCTGTGGTGCGCCGACGCCGTGGAGTTCGGGAGGGCGATCGGCCGTCAGCACGAGCAGGGGCACGAAGGCTTGCGATGCCTCGGCGACGCAGGCGTGCAGCTCGGCGGCCGCGGTACCGCTGGTGACGACGATCGCCACGGGTACGTGCGTCGCGAGGGCTCGGCCGAGGGCGAAGAAGCCGGCGCTTCGCTCGTCGATTCGAACGTGCACCCGCAGCTCACTGCGCGCCGCGCTCGCGAGCGCGAGTGGCGTCGAGCGTGACCCGGGACAGACCACGACGTCACGCAGTCCATTTCGGATCCATTCGTCGAATAGCGTCGCCGCGTACGTGGCCTGCACCTCACTCGGGCTCGGTACGCTCTGTGGCAATGTCACTCCTCGGACTCCAACGTCGCGGCTCGGGCCCACCATTCGTATGGCTGCACGGTTTCACACAGACCAAGGACTCGGCACATCAGTTTCGTTCCATTCTGACAGGAACCCACGAGGTTCTGACTCTTGACCTGCCCGGACACGGCGAGAACTCGCGAATTCTGGCATCGCTCAACGACACAGCGGCGCTCCTGGAAGAAGCGCTGCCACAGGAGCCCTTCGTCCTCGGCGGATACTCCTTTGGCGCCCGCGTGGCGCTGCACTTCGCACTGCGCTACCCCGGACGACTCGAGGCACTCGTGGTGGTCGGCGCGACACGCGGCATCTTCGACGACACGGAGCGTGCGGCGCGTCGAGTGAGCGACGAGGCACTCGCTACACGGATCGAGACGATCGGTACCGACGCCTTCCTCGACGAATGGCTTGGTCGCGAGATGTTCAGGTCGCTCCCTCCGGATGCGCTCGAGCGCGCCGCGCGAAGCGCGGACGCCGAGGGGCTCGCCGCGTCGCTCCGCCTCGCCGGTACGGGCACGCAGCGATGGCTAGAACCGGAGTTACGGACCCTCACCGTGCCGACACTCGCGATCGCGGGCGGCCTGGATCACAAATTCTCCGTCGAGGCGACCGCGATCGCACACGACGTCGTCAGCGGCCGCGCAGATCTAGTGCCGCAGGCGAAGCACGCTGCTCACCTCGAACAGCCCGAGGCGACGGCCGGAATCGTGGCGAACTTCACACGCCAAGCCTGAAGACCAGGACCACCGCAAACAGGGCGCCGAGTTGCAACTGGGCGTGGGCCGAGTACTTCAGCATCGGGAGGAGTTCGCGACCGCGTTTCGTCGAAAAGGCCAACCGCAGGCCGGGGACGTAGAGCAGGACCGCGACGATGCCGACCACGCTGTGTCCGGCGCCCGCCGCACCCACCAACACGCCGAGGACGCACACGGCAAAGAGCCACGGGGCGCGTGCGCGGTTGAGTCTCGCCGCGAGCGTCCTCTTGCCGACCGACGAGTCTCCTTCAACGTCGCGCAGGTTGTTGGCCTCGAGCAACGCGCACGCCATGAATCCGGTCGCGACACCGAGCCACCAGGCTCGACCCGGAATCGTGAGGTGTTGGACGTAGGCGGTGCCCACCGTGGCGACAATCCCGAAGTAGATGAAGACGAAGAGCTCACCGAATCCGTAGTACCCGTACGGTCGCGGTCCCCCGGTGTAGAACCAGCCGGCGGCGATCGCGGTGGCGCCGATGGCCACGAGCCACGACGAGGTTCTCGATGCGAGGAAGAGTCCGGCGCCACCGGCGACGAGGAACGACGCGAACGCGGCGTTGCGCACCATTGACGCGGCGACGAGCTTCGAGGCCGTCAATCGAAACGGCCCGACACGAGTTTCGTCGGTGCCGCGGATGCCATCGGAGTAGTCGTTGGCGTAGTTCGTGCCCACCTGCAGCGCGAGGGCAACGACGAGACACAAGACGGAGTTACCCCAGTTGATCGTTCGCGGTCGAATCAGCGTCGCGCCGACGACCACCGGCACCATCGCCGCGGGCAACGTGCGCGGACGCGCGGCGAGGACCCACCGTCGAAGGGGCCCGGGGGCGTCACTCATGGACGCTTGGGAAACTTCGAGAAGTCCGGTTTGCGACGTTCGACGTACGCGTTGCGACCCTCTTGGCCTTCCTCGGACATGTAGAACAGCATCGTCGCGTCCCCGGCCAGCTGTTGGATGCCGGCCATCCCGTCCTCCGCGGCGTTGAACCCGGCCTTGAGCATGCGCAGCGCGATCGGTGAGAGCGTCAGGATCTGTCGACACCACGCGACCGTTTCGTTCTCCAGTCGCTCGAGTGGCACGACCGTGTTCACGAGTCCCCACGCGAGAGCCTGGTCGGCGTCGTACTGACGACAGAGGAACCAGATCTCCTTGGCGCGTTTCACGCCGATGGTGCGCGCCAACAGCGACGATCCGTAGCCACCGTCGAAGGAGCCGACCTTGGGTCCCGTCTGGCCGAAGCGCGCGTTCTCGGCCGCGATCGAAAGATCGCACACCAGGTGGAGGATGTGTCCGCCGCCGACCGCGTAGCCGGCGATCTGAGCAAGGACCGGCTTGGGTAGTCGGCGAATCTGAATCTGCAAGTCCAAGACGTTGAGACGGCCGACGCCGTGTTGGGCGACGTCGTCGTCGCCCATGTAGCCGTCGCTCCCGCGGATGCTCTGGTCGCCGCCGGAGCAGAAGGCGTCAGGGCCGGCGCCGGTGAGGATGATCGCGCCGACAGTGACGTTGTCGCGAGCGGCCTCGAAGGCCCGCGAGAGCTCGAAGAGTGTTTGGGGACGAAAGGCGTTTCGGACCTGCGGGCGATTGATCGTGATGCGCGCGATACCCTCGGCGACTTCGTAGATGATGTCGCGGTACTCACCGGAACGCTGCCACGACGGTGCGGGCCAGGACCGGAACTCTTCCACGGGATCGATCGGGGGACCTTGAATAACGGTGTCGGACATAGCGTCCACGCTACCGCTGCCTACACGGGCGCCATCAACTGGCCGGGCGTCGAACGTTCGCCGGGACGACGCTCGTGCTCCGCGAGTCGCTCGGACAAATCGGCGCGAACTGACGCCATCGCGGGATCGTCGAAGCGGTTCACGCGTTGCAGTGGGTCGTCGCGAAGGTCGTAGAGTTCGCCCTCGGAACCGTCGTGCACCGTGCCCGACTGATATTCGGTGTACAGGAAGTGGTCGGTGAGGATCGTGCGCACGTGCACGTCAACGCCGAATATCGACGAGTCCCATTCGGTGACGGTGGCGTCGAAGGAACGTCGCGCGGCGTCCGCGTCGTCGATCGGTAAGGCGGTGCCCTCGACCCATTCGGGCGCGGGCCGCCCCGCGATGTCGAGGAACGTCGCCGCGAGCGAGACCAGACTCACCGGAGCGTGCACCACACTCGGCGTGGACGACGTCGATCGAGCGGGCCGCCAGATCAGGGGCAGGCGCATGAGCGCGTCCACGTGATACGGACCCTTGAAGAGCAGTCCGAAATCACCCTGTAGTTCACCGTGGTCGCTCGTGAAGACGACGTCGACGTCATCGCCCCAACCCTTGGCTTCGATGCTCGCCAGGACCCGGCCGATCGCTTCGTCGATGAGCTCCACCTCGACGGCATTGAGCGCGTTCACCTCGCGCACCTGATCGGCCGTCATCGTCGCCGGCACCCACTTCGCCGGTGCCTCGTAGTTGCTGACGAGCTCCCCGTCGTACCAGAGACGCCAGTGACGGGCCTTTTGGTCCAGGAGTGCTTCGCGCTCGCTCGCGTCCTCGGGATAGTTCGCCGGGAGCGGCACGTCGCGCCACGGGACGCGATCTCTCTCAGACGCCGGCGGATCCCAGGGGTGATGCGGGTCGGGAAAGCTCATCCAACAGAACCAGTCCCGTTCGGCGTCCTGTTCCTCGAGCCAGCGAATCGTTCGATCGGCGACCCAGTCCGTGTGGTACCACTCGCGCGGCACGGTGTTGAACTTCACCTGCGGCGCGTGGGTGTCGCCGCCGCCCGCCGCGTTCACGTTGAAGTCCTGATCGACGACTTGGTAGAAGCCGCGAATCGCCTCGGGGTGTTCGTCGCGCATCCACTTGGCGTAGTGCAGCGCGCCCATGACGCCGTGCGTGGCGAATTCGAGGTAGTCGAAGCCCCGGTGGACGCCTCGACGGCCGTCGAACCACTCCTGCTCAATCGTCGGAATGCCGAGGCTCGCGAGGGAGTTCTCAGCGTAGAGGCCGAAGGGGTCCATGAACGGCTCGAAGTGCGCCTTGCCGATCAGCGCCGTGGCGTAGCCGGCGTCGTGGAGGCTCTCGGCGACCGACGGCGCGTCGATCGCCAACGGCACGCCATTCATCCACGCGCCGTGCGTGGAGGGGAACTGACCGGTCAGCATGGACGAACGCGACGGCATGCACACGACCGACGTCGGCTGGCAGCGCTCGTAGCGAATACCTTCGCTCGCGAGTCGATCGAGCACCGGCGTTCGCGAGAGCACTCCTCCGTTCACCCCGAGCGTGTCGTAGCGCTGTTGGTCGGTCGTGATGAAGAGGATCTTGCGACTCACGACGCGACCCGGGCCATCTCGGCGAGTCGCTGGATCTCCACGAGCGCGCCGAGCGTGCCGCCGGCGATCAGTATCGCCAGCGTGTCGGGTAACGCCGTCGTGGAGTAGACGCACAGTGAATCGTTCTCCGCGATCGCGAAGACGTCGATCACGCCGAGGTGGAACGAGTACTGCGGCGCGGTGATTCGATAGGCGAAGTGGCGTGACGCGTCGTCGTTCGCCAAGATCTCCTCGGGCATCTCGAGGCCGATCGCGGTCTTGATGACGCGAAGGTTGCCGTCTACCGTGCACGAGACGATGCCCGGGAACCACTGCGGGATGCTCTCGGGGCGACGAATGACGTCCCACACGACGTCCGCGTTGGCCGCAATCCTTCGTTCGTGACGTATCGAGGCCACGGGTACCACCCCCAGTAAGAACAACCTAGTTCCTAGACATATAGTCTGGTTTTGTGACTTCCCTGCTCGCGCTCGATTTCGAGCTGGGACCGGACCTCGAACGGGCCATCCGCGAGGCCGTGGACGCGTCAATCGCCTTTTGCGTGCTGGACCGACGTACCTCGCCGCGTCGACGCCAAGAGGAGCTGGCCCGCCTCGGCGCCACCGCCGTACGTGACCAGGACGGTCAAATCGAACTAACGACCGGGATGGCCGTCGAGGGCGACGTCGGCCTCGTGATGCTGACGTCGGGATCGAGCGGCGATCCCAAAGCAGTCGAACTGACCTGGCCGGCACTTCGCGCGAGCGCCGAGCTCACCCAGTCGACCCTTCGCGGTACCTCGCCACCGGTGTGGCTCCCCTGTCTGCCGCCGTGCCACATCGGCGGCCTGGCCGTCATTCTGCGCGCCGTGTTCAGTGACGCCACGCTGCTGTGGGGCTACGGCGACGACCTAGAGGGCGCCGCCACGCACGGAGCGACGCACGTCTCGCTCGTCCGACGCCAACTGGCCCACCACGACGTCAGTGGATTTCACAGCGTGCTGCTCGGTGGCGCGAAGCCGCCGACCGCACTGCCCGGGAACGTGATCACCACCTGGGGCATGACCGAGACCGGATCGGGTGTCGTCTACAACGGCGAAGCGCTACCGGGGGTGGACGTCGCGAGTGTGGACGGTGAACTCTGCGTTCGTACGCCGACGCTCTTTCGCTCGTATCGTGACCGTCCTCGTCCGAGCGTCACTGGTCCCGACGGACGCGACGACTGGTTCCCCACCGGCGACGCCGCGACCGTTGAAGGCAGGCACGTCTCCGTGAAGGGTCGGCTTGGATTCGTGATCAACACCGGTGGCGAGAAACTCTGGCCCGAAGAACTTGAGGCGATTCTCGCCACGATCGACGCCGTCCATGATGTCGCTGTCGCCGGCGTGCTCGATGATGAATGGGGCGAGCGGGTCGTGGCCCTGATCGTCAGCGACGGCGCAGAGTTCGATGACCGTATCCGCGCAGTGGCGGAGGAGCGAATTGGACCGTGGGCCAAACCCAAAGAGATTCGCTACGTCGCGGCGATCCCGCGCACTCTCAACGGCAAGATTCGTCGCGACAGCCTAGAGAATCTCTTCTAAATCTCAGCGCGATGCTACTTCAGTAGCGTCTGGCTCCGACGCGCCAAGGAGTCCACCGTGACCGCGCCCAGGAGAACGATGCCGGTGATGACGAACACCATCGTCGGCGAGATCTGAATGAGCTCTAAGCCGTTCCTGATGACCGCCAGAATGATGCCGCCGACGACGGCGTAGGTCATCTTGCCGCGCCCCCCGTACAAACTTGTACCGCCGATCACGGCGGCGGCAACGGCGTAGAGCACGAGTGATGGGTCCGTCGAACTGGTGGAGTAACCACCGAGGAATGACACGTAGAACAGTCCCGCGATGCCGGCGGTGAATCCGCCAAGCATGAAGGCGTAGACGCGGTATCGATTGACGGGGATACCGGCGCGGCGGGCCGCCTCCGTATTGCCGCCGATCGCGTACATATAGCGGCCGAATTTTGTCCGACTCAAGATGAACGAATAGATGGCGAGCACGCCGAAGACCAAGAGGACCGCGAACGGCATTCCTTTGATGGCGATGAAAGCCCCGCGATTGCGATTGAACTCAATGGCGAGGGCCACTCCGACCACGGCCAACGCGACGAGTTTCACCACGATGCGGTAGAAGGGTGCGACAACGAGACCGGCGACGCGACGCGCACGCTCGCGATAGATCATGACCACTGCGGCGGACACGATGACGGCGCCGGTCAGGACCCAAGAGACCGTCGGCGTGAAGTACCCGTTGACGAGATTGTTCAACACGTTGCTTTGGATCGGTACACCACCACCTTCGAAGACCTTGTCAAGGATGTAGAGAAGGACACCTTCGACTATGAAACTCCCCGCCAACGTGACGATGAATGACGGCAGACGCAGCTTCACGACGATGATGCCCCATAGGCCGCCGATCCCGGTGCACACGAGGAGTGCCGCGAGGAAAGCCAGCGGCCAGGGCCAATGGAACTCGATGTTGGTGTAAATGGCCGCGATGGAACCACTCATACCGGCCACCCAACCAAGTGACAGGTCGATCTCACCCAGCAGTAGGAGCCAGACCTCGGCCATACCCAGGAAGATGAAGATGATGGCCTGAACAAACAGGTTCGTGACGTTGTCCGGATGCAGGAAGACCGAACTGCGCACTTCGAAATAAATGATGAGGGCGACGAGGGCAATGAGGACCGGCACCATGCCCACGTCCGGGCCAATGAGACCCGAGAGGCGACCGCTGAGCGACGTCTTGGGCGCCTCGATCACCGGCGTGCCGTTCGTTGGGTCAGACATGGTAGCCAAGGAGGACTCTTTCGCGCATGTATGGGGTGGTCAGTCAGTAATTACGCGGCGCGCGACACGACGCCGGTGGTGATGAGATCGACGGCACTGGACATCGTGTAATTGGCGACCGGTCCACTGCTCACGAGTGTGCCGAGGTACATGACCGCCACGCGGTCCGCGACTTCGAACACGTCATTGAGGTTGTGCGAAATGACGAGGACGCCAATACCGCGCGAGGCCAACGTCTTGATGAGTTGCAAGACCTGCGCCGTTTGGGAGACGCCGAGCGCCGCGGTGGGTTCGTCCATGATCACGAGTTTCGCGTCGCGCATCACGGCTCTCGCCACGGCAACGGACTGGCGTTGTCCTCCCGATAGTGACGCCACGAGCTGGCGAACCGAATGCACGGTCGTCACGGAGAGATCCGCCAACGTCTGCATCGTCCGCTTCTCCATCGTGATCTCGTCGAGGATGTGATTCTTGGTGTCCTCGAAGCCCAGGTACATGTTGGCGACGATGTCGAGGTTGTCACAGAGGGCGAGGTCTTGATACACCGTGGCGATGCCGCGAAGGGCCGCCTCTTTCGGCGTGTGGACAACCATTTTCTCGCCCTGCCAGTACATAGTCCCGCTCGACGGCTCCGAGATACCGGCGACGGCTTTGATGAGCGTGGACTTACCCGCCCCGTTGTCACCAACTAGGGCGGTGACCTGGCCGACGGGTACGTCGAGATCGACGTGGCGAAGCGCCTGGACCGCGCCGAAGTGTTTCGTGATGGCGCGCAGACTCAACAACATCGAAGGGTCAACGCCCATGTCCGAGTCCGCTTCCGATCCCGCGTTAGCGGGCTGTTCGGCAACGGACTCGGACATGGGGTGACCTTTACTTACTTGCGTACTTAGGAAATCTTGTCTTTCTTGCAGTCCGCCTTGTACGTGGGAATCTTGGAGTCTCCCGCGACCTTGGGCTTGACGTTGGTGCAGAGCGCAACCGCGTTGATGACGCCGTTGGCAACGACCGTTGACTGAATCTTGTTCGCCGTTACCCATGAGGCCTTCAAGAGAACTGAAGGAACCACGCGCTTGTTCGACGGGTCAGTCGTGGTGCCGTTGACTAGGGCCTTCGGTGGCGTCTTACCGGCACGCATGTAAATCGCGAGCGCGGCAGCGGCCTGAGACTCTTGCCAGATCGGCTTGTAGACGGTCCCGCACTGGTAACCGGAGATGATGTTCTGGAAACCGGTCAACGTGGCGTCTTGGCCAGTGAACGGAATCTTGTCCGGCTTCAGACCCTTCTTCTGCAAGTAGGAGATGATCGGCGCGGCGTTCTCGTCATTCGGCGTCAACACAGCGTTGATCTTCGAGTCCTTGGAGTAGGCGCCCTGGAAGTCGGTCAAGGCTGCCGAAGGAGTCCATGTGCCGGTCCCCTGCTCGTTGATCGTCTTCGAGTTACCGGTGCCGCCCACCGAGGCCTTGTAGCCCTTGGCGTTCAGTACCGCGTCGTATCCCTTGGCGAAGAGCACAGCGTTGTTGTCCGTAGACGTGCTGCCGTTCATGACGTACAGCAATGGCTTCTTGATCTTGTACGAAGTGATGCAGGCCAACTCACCCTGACCGATGAGGGTGCCCACCGCGGTGTTGTTGAAGCTCACGTAGTACGCGGCAGTGCCACCAACCGTCAGACGGTCATAGTCAATGACTCCAACGCCCGCCTTGGATGCAGCGCTCTCAATTGCGATGCCGGTCGGCGCGTCCAGTGGGTCCATGATCAGAACCTTGTCGCCGGCGGCAATGTCGCCTTGCGCAATGCTGATCTCGTTGGCGTCCACGCCCAGGGCGTTTTGCACGTTAAGGTCCGCCGGAGGCAGACCCGCGTCGCTCAGCGCGGTGGACAGGTTCGGTGCGTCAAAGTCGACGTAACGGTTTGACGACACTTCGTCCGGCAAGATGACACCAATTCCACCGCTACCCGCGGCAGTAATGGACGTCAAAAACGCCATCGTCGTGTAGTTCGCGTTAAACGTCGAAGCGGAAACTGTTCCACCGGACGCCGAACTCACTGTCGGTATCGCCAAGGCAACGAACGTCCCTGCCAAGACAACGGCCGCGAGGGCCCTTCCTTTTTTAAAATTCATATTTTCCCCAACCTTCAGTGGCACCCCAACGGTGCCAGTATCAGTGATTATCCCTCGAACGTCCTGTGACAGCTACGTTCGCAGAAAAGGTATCACGCAGACGACAACAAAAACACACCGCCGATGAAAATTCGCCTTCGATAATCTCACTCCGGCACACTTCGTTAAGTTTCCATTAACACTTCGCGATCCGTTGCCGCATTCGCTATGCACACGGTGCGTCACCGAGTGGATTTCTTCCCTTGACGCACGACACCACGATTCCAGGCACTCGTCGCCACGAGGCCTAGGCGGTGTATAAAAAATTCAACACCCGCTCCATCGTCTCCATGATCGCGATGGATTCATCGAGCGGCATGACGTCGCTCTCCAGTCGACCCGTCGCGAGACATCGAGCGACCTCGAGCACTTGGTGGTACAAACCGCGGCCCCGATGGGGGTACTCGTAACGTTGACGTGCGCCGTCACGCGTGATGAACGTGAACGACGATGGTGCGTAGAAGTCGCCGTCGATCTCGACGCGCGCCCTGGTGCCGGTCACGCACGCGCGGGTTGCGCTGCGCGCGCTCGACGTGCACGTGAGTACCGCGTGCGCACCGCTGGCGTAGCCCAAGAGGATCGACGCCTGGGCGTCCACGCCGCTCGGGGCCGGATCGACGAGCGCCGTCAGGCGGTCGGGTGTGCCGAGCACCATCGAGGCGAAGGACACGGGGTACACGCCAAGGTCCAACAACGCGCCGCCGCCCAGTTCCGGCGCGAAAAGACGAGACACGGGGTCGAACTCGAACCACTGTCCGTGATCGGCCTCGACGGTGACGATCTCGCCCAGCGCCCCCTCCGCCAGCAGTGCTCGCAGGCCCACGACGTGCGGCAAGAACCTCGTCCACATCGCTTCCATGAGGAAGAGCCCCTTCGCGCGCGCGTACGCCACGAGCTCACGGGCCTCCAGCGCCGTCATCGTAAAGGCCTTCTCGACCAGGACGGGCTTGTCGTGCTCGAGCGCGAGCATTGCGTTGGCGAAGTGCATGGGGTGCGGTGTCGCGACGTAGATGACGTCGACCTCGTCGCAATCGACGAGGTCTTCGTAGGAGGCGAATCTATTCGTAACCGCGAACGCGTCGGCGAAATCGAGGGACGAGGCCCGCGAGCGAGATCCCACCGCGGTGATGACCGCGTCGTTCTCAAGGTATTGGAAGTCACTCGCGAACGTACGCGCGATCCGACCGGTGCCGAGGATCCCCCATCGAAGTGGCTGGTTCACGCGCTCCCCCTTTCTCGTCGCGACGCTGTTCACAGTAGTCATCGCACGTGGTCACGCCTAAGGTCTTAACGAGGTAATTGGATGCCCCTACTGCGCGACGTACGTGACCAACTCGGTTCCTCCTACCTTTTGGACCACGTCGACAACCCGGTGGCGTGGCGCACGTGGAGTCAGGACACCCTCGCTGAGGCGGCCACCAGCGATCGTCCGATCTTCCTCTCGATCGGCTACGCGGCCTGTCACTGGTGTCACGTCATGGCGCACGAGTCTTTCGAGGACGCCGACGTCGCGGCACTACTGAACGAACACTTCATTGCCATCAAGGTCGATCGCGAGGAGCGTCCCGACGTGGACGCGTTCTATATGGCGGCCACGCAACTCGTGAGCGGTCACGGAGGCTGGCCCATGTCCGTCTTCTTGTTGCCTGACGGTCGACCGTTCATGGCCGGCACCTACTACCCGCCGGTCGAACGCTACGGTCAGACGAGCTTCACGGCGTTGCTACACGCCATGCACGACGCCTGGTCTCGCCGACGGAGCGCCGTCGAGGAGCAGGCCGAGCAACTCTCCCGCGCGCTGGAACGCGAGGTGCGCTTCATCGATCACCTCGCGCCGTTTTCGGGCACCCTCGATCTCGCGGCGTCGCGTCAGCGGCTACGCGACGAACTCGTCGCGCGCGCCGACGCCGAGGGCGGCTTCGGCGATGCGCCGAAGTTCCCACGTCCGAGTTACGTCGATGCGCTCCTGGAATACGATGACGACGAATCACGCGCCGTGATCGAACGAACGCTCGACGCGATGTCGCGGCGCGGCCTCTACGACCATCTGCGTGGCGGTTTCGCGCGCTACAGCGTGGACGCCGAGTGGCACGTGCCGCACTTCGAGAAGATGCTGAGCGACCAAGCGTTGCTGGCCCGGACCTACCTGCGCGCCGCGCGCGCTCTGCCCGCACATCGCGAATGGCGCGACGTCGCTCTCGACACGATCGAGTTCGTGGTGACTGACCTCGCCGTGGCGAGTGGCTTCGCCTCGGCGCTGGACGCCGACGCCGGCGGCGTGGAGGGCTCGCACGTGACGTGGACGCCGAGTGAAGTCGCCGACGCACTCGAGCGAGAGGGCCGAGGCGACGACGTGGCGGCCGCACGACGACGATGGCGAATCGAAGAGCCCGGCGCCTTCGAGGGCCGTTCGATTCCTCGGCTCGCCGACGGTGAGCCCTTCGTGACGCCGGCCGCGCTCGAAGCGTCGCGCCAGTCGCTGCGTCGAGCGCGCGCCGTACGCGTCCAACCGAGCCGCGACGAGAAGGTTATCCTCGAATGGAACGCGATGTTCGCGGCCGCGCTCTTCGAGGTCCACGACGATCGCTACTCGGCGCGTGGCATCGCGCTGCTCGAATCCCTGGGTCAAACGCACTTCGACGGCGACGTCTGGTGGCGAACGGGGGGGCGCCTCGCGCACGCCAGCGCGGGTGACGTCGCCTGGATGCTCGACGCGACGGTCGATGCATTCGAGGCGACGGGCGACGATGAGTGGTTGTTCCGGGCCGGCGCGCTGTCGCGGTACCTGCTCGCGCACTACTGGGACGGCCCGGTGCCGACGTCGCGCGACCCGCACGCCGGCGGCGGTCTCTTCACACGAAGCGACCTCGTCGCGGACCTCCACGCCCAGCCGAAGGAGATCTTCGATGGCGCCACGCCGTCGAGTCACGCCGTGGCCTGTCGTGCGTTCGCGCGCCTGTCGCTGGTGAACGGCGACGTTGAGATTCTTGTGGTCGCGCAGCGTCTGGTGGAACTCGCCGGATCACTGCTCGACGACCACCCCGGTGCGGTGCCCGATCTCTTGGACGCCGCGGGCTTCGCGCTCTCGGGCGTGGAGATCGTCGTGCCGGGTGACGCGAACGAGCTGCGCGCGTACGTCGATTCGCGCTTCATCCCGCGTAGCGTCCTCGTGACGGGGACCGGCGCGTCGCCGCTGCTGGACGACCGCAGGGCTGGCCACGCCTACGTCTGTCGCGCCGGCGTCTGTCAGCTGCCAGTCCAGTCCGTCGCTGCGCTCGACGAGCAGTTGCGTAACGTGGGAGCCTGATGCCGATCTTCACGCGCGACCCCGCGGCCCGGGCCAACAGACGCCTGGTCGAACGCATGCCCCAACGCGACGCCGTCGAGTTGACCGGTGGCGCCACCGTCTACGGACTCGTCCTCGGGTCGACGAACGAGACGACGACGGTGGTCGACCTGAGGTCCCAGGCGATCGTGCGCTGGCGTATTCCGTGGCCGTCGGACTACGTCACGGACCTCGCGGTCTTCGACGTCGTCGAGGGTGAACTCGCCGAGGACATCGAACGCAACGACCTCGCCCAACCCGAGTCGGTGACGCTGAGCGATCTCCCGCGACGACTCGGCACCTACCGCGGACGCCGCGTCCGCCGCTGGCTCGCCCAACTCGCGAGCCCGGCCGACGGTCCGCTCTTCGGCTTTCGCGGTCCCAGCGCGCCGTACTGGGAGTTCCGTGGCGAGCGACCGAGCGTCGCCCTGATCGCCGCGGACCGCGGTCCCCAACTCCTTCGTCGACACGACGACGGATCCACGTGGGTCCGCTTCGGGTGGTTCGGCGACGACGTGTGGCTGCTGTGCGAGGACGCGCACGCCATTCGCACGATGGAGGCGACCCGTCGACCGTCGCTCGCCGGTAAGGATCTGGCGTCGGCGCTCGGATTCCGTCCCACTTACGTCCTGACGACGCTGTCCAAGCCGATTGACGGGCACTGCTACAAGAGCTGCACCGGACTGCTGCCGCGAGGTTGAGTTACTTGGGCAGTTTGCCCGAGGCGAGGGCCTCGGCCATGGCCCAGCCGAAGACGACCAATCGCTCGCCCTTGTGCGGCTTGAGGCCGTTGAAGAAGGTGGCGACGCCGTCGGGAATCGGACCCTTGGAGGCGACGTAGTCGAGCCCGCCGACCGGACCGGGCGGCACGGTCATGATGAAGGTCTTGTCGTCGATGGACTTCTCGGAACCGAAGCGCTTGGCCAGGCGTCGGCCCCACGCGCGGTCCTCGCCCGTCGGCTTGTAGCCGAGTCGCGGCACGACGTCCTCGAGACCGGCGAAGGCGCGAAAACCGTCCGGTGAGGTGAGGCGAGAACCCAACAGCACGTCCTCGTCGGGGAAGGCCAGCAGCGCGCGCCGGAACTGGTCGTGCAGGATCGACTTCAGCGTCTGGTCGGACTTCGCGTTGCGGTCCACGAGTAGGAGCCCGACGAGCAGTGACGGCGTGCCGCCGATGCGTTCGAGGGTGCAGAACGAGTAGCCGCGCAACTTGTTGCCCTCGCGCACTTGGGTGACCAACACCCAGTCCTCACGCTGCTTGGAGAGGAAGCCGATATCGAAGTTCGGTTCACGGTCGACGCAGAGATCGGCCATCTCGGCGAGCTCGGCGTCGCTGAGCGCGGTGGTGTCTTTCGTAGAGACGGTCATTGCCATAGGAATACATTCTACGACTCTTTACACAACGCCTCGACCGACTAGGCCTTTATAACGTTTCGACCAAATTCCGTGCGCAGATCGGCGACGACACTCGCGATGTTGACGTTGAACTCCGGGCCTAATTTGAACGCCTTGCCCGCGGCACCGGTCTCCACGATCACCGGTGAACGACCGGGGTATCGGGCGAGAATCTCGCGCAACGTGCCAATGGAGGTCTGCGTGAGGTCTTCGGGCCGAAGGGCCAGGCGTAACTCCTCGTTACCCCGTTCGACGCTCAAGAGTTCGACGTCGATGGCGCTGAATCGCAGCTCCTCTTCGAAGCCGGGGCGTACCTTGATCAGCACGATGTTGTCCTTGGCGAGAAAGCCGGAGAACTTCTCGAAGTTGTTCGCGGAGAAGTTGATCTCCATGGCCGCGCCGAGGTCTTCCAAGACGACGCGCGCGTACTGCTTGCCCATCTTGGTCGTGCGAATCTGCACCTCGGCCAAGATGCCGCCGACCGTGACGGCCTTGCCGGTGCGCGCCAGGTCCTCGCCGCGTTCGCGCACGCTGATGATCGACCCGTCGGTCTTGGTCGCCAGTTGGCTCTCGACCTCGTAGAGCGGGTGATCGGTGATGTAGGTGCCGAGCATCTCGCGCTCGAAGTCGAGCTTGACGGCCTTGTCGAACTCGATATTCGAGATCGCGACGTCGGTCCCCTCCCAGTCGTGCCCGTCCCCTTCGCCGAAGGCGGCGAACAACGTCGTGATACCCAGGGAGTGATCGCGTCGTCGCGACAACGTGACGTCACAGATCTCGTCGACCTTGAGGAGGAACCCCAACCGCGGTACGTCGAGCGCGTCGAAGGCCCCCGCCTTGATGAGCGACTCCATCGTGCGCCGGTTGAGCACCATGGGATCGACCCGACGCACGAAGTCATAGACCGACGTGAAGCGTCCGTGGGCCTCTCGTTCGTTGACGATCTTTTCCACGAGGGCCTCACCGACGTTGCGCACCGCGGCCAACCCGAAGAGGATCGTCTGGTCCTGGGACAGACTCGGCGCGTACTCGGCGAAGGACTCGTTCACGTCGGGCACCCCGACGGTGATGCCCATCTGGCGGGCCTCGTTCAGGTAGACCGCGGCCTTGTCCTTGTCGTCGCGGAACGAGGTCAACAGCGCCGCCATGTACTCAACCGGGTAGTTCACCTTGAGCCACGCGTTCTGATAACCCAGCAGCGCGTACCCGTAGGCGTGCCCCTTCGGGAACGCGTAGTCGGCGAACGGTTCGATCTTGTTGAAGATCGCCTCACCCAGTTCGCGACCGTAGCCCTGGCGTTCGGCCCCGTCGACGAACTTCGAACGTTGCGCGCGAATCATCTCGCGGATCTTCTTCGAACAGGCCTTGCGCAGGTCGTCCGCTTCGGTCATCGAGAAGCCGGCGATCAACGTGGCGACGCGCATGATGTCTTCTTGGTAGATCATGAGACCGGAGGTCTCCCCGAGGATCGCCTCCAAGTCGGGGTGGTCGTAACTGATCGGTTGACGACCGTTCTTGCGGTCGGCGTAGTCGTTGTGCACGTTCTCCGACAGTGGTCCCGGACGATAGAGCGCGTTCAGCGCCGCGATGTCGTCGAAACCGGTCGGCGCGAGGCGGCGCATGAGCTGGCGCATCTTGTCGCCCTCGAGCTGGAAGATGCCGACCGAGTTACCGAGTCGCAACATCTCGAAGACCTTGGGGTCGTCCAGCGCGACGTTGTCGATGTCCACCTCGACGCCGTGGCGGCGCCGGATGTTCTCCAGCGCCCGTTCGATGATCGCCAGGTTGCGCAGACCGAGGAAGTCCATCTTCAAGAGACCGAGCTTCTCGATCGCCGTCGCCTCGTACTGCGTCACTATCGGCGCGTCGTCGCCGGACCCGGACGGTCCGGACTTTCGCTGCACCGGCACGTAGTCGAGCATCGGGTCCTTGGTGATCACGACCGCGGCGGCGTGGATACCGTCCTGGCGTCGCTTGTCGACGAAGCCCATCGCGACGTCGATCGAGTGCCTCACCTCGGCGTCGCTCTCGTAGAGGCCGCGCAGCTCGGCCGCCTCGACGTAGCGACCTTCGTAGCCCGGCGTCGGCTGGAAACAGGCCTCGAGCGGGAGGTCCTGACCCATCACGAGTGGGGGCATCGCCTTGGCGATCTTGTCGCCGAGTTGCGGCGGGTAGCCGAGCACGCGCGCGGCGTCGCGCACCGCGGCGCGCGCCTTGATCGTGGAGAACGTCACGATCTGGGCCACGTGGTCCGAGCCGTAGCGTTCGGCGGCGTAGCGGATCATGTCGCCGCGGTGGCGCTCATCGAAGTCCATGTCGATGTCGGGCATGGACCGGCGTCCGGGGTTCAAGAAGCGTTCGAAGATCAACCCGTAGCGCAGCGGATCGAGGTCCACGATGCGCAGGCAGTACGCGATGCAACATCCGGCCGAGGACCCGCGACCGGGCCCGACGCGAATGCCCTCTTCACGCGCGTGACGGATGAGGTCCCACACGACGAGGAAGTAGTCCGAGAATCCCATGTCGGCGACGACGCCGAGTTCGTACTCGAGTCGGGTCGCCACCTCGTCACTGAGGTGCTCCCCGTAGCGCTCGTGGGCGCCGCGCTGTACGAGGTCGCGCAACAGGCGGTTCGCTCCCTCCTTGTGCGTCGCACCCCGAAACGACTCGGGGATCGGGAACTCGGGCAACGCGTCATTGTCGAACTCGATGGTGACCGAGGCGCGTTCGGCGATGGCCAGCGTGTTGTCACAGGCCTCGGGCAGGTCGCGAAAGAGATAGCGCATCTCCGCCGCTGACTTGAGGTAGTGCTGATCACCGTGAAAGCGGAACCGGTTGGGGTCGGCGACGAGTGAACCGGTGCCGATGCACAGCAGCGCGTCGTGCATCTCGGCGTCGTCGTGGTGGACGTAGTGCAAGTCGTTCGTCGCCACCAGCGGCGCGGCCAGCTCCTTCGCGATCGTCAGGAGCTGCGGATTGGTGCGCACCTGTTCGGCCTGCCCGTGGTCCTGGAGTTCGATGTAGAAGCTCTCGCGGCCGAAGATGCTCTGGAGACGACCGGCTAGCTCCAACGCCTTCGGGTAGTCATCGTGCAACAACGCTTGCAGGACGACGCCGCCGAGGCAGCCCGAGGTCGCGATGAGACCCTCGTTGAAACGTTCGAGGAGGTCCCAGTCGAGCCGGGGCTTGTAGTAGTAGCCCTCGAGGAACGCGAGCGACGAGAGTTCACGAAGGTTCCGGTAGCCCTCGTTGGTGGTCGCGAGCAATGTCAGGTGGTGATAGAGCTTCTGCCCGCCCTCGGTCTCGCCGCCGGTGTCGTCGATCTTGCCGCGCCGCGGCGGTCGGTCGAATCGGGAGTTGGCCGCCATGTAGGCCTCGAGACCGATGATCGCCTTCATGTCGTGCTTGGCGCAGGCCTCGTAGAAGTCGATGACCCCGTAGAGGTTGCCGTGGTCGGTGATCGCGATCGCGCGCTGTCCGTCGGCCTTGGCCGTGAGCACCATCTCCTCGACGCGCGCCGCGCCGTCGAGCATCGAGTACTCGGTGTGGTTGTGGAGGTGGACGAAGCCTTCAGCCATCAGCTGATGACTCCTTTCGCACGTCGACGCGGCATCGGCCGACGCACGCGACAGCGTAGGGAGCGCGTGTGACGAGCCACCTCTAGAGGTACGTGCCCGAGCGGGCTTCGCCGCCGCCCGGGGGCAAGGAGCGGTCGCGCATCTTCTCGAGTTGCGCGGCTGCCGCGGCCTGCTGGGCGAAGAGCGACGCCTGAATACCGTGAAAGAGTCCCTCGAGCCACCCGACCAGCTGGGCCTGGGCGATGCGCAGCTCGGACTCGGTCGGGACCTCGGTAGTGAAGGGCGGCGCCATCTTGCCCAGTTCGGTGCCGAGGTCCGGCGACAGCGCTCCGGAGAGTTCGCTGATCGAGGTCTCGTAGATCTCCTTCAGTCGAGCCCGGCCGGCCTCGTCGAGCGGTGCGCTGCGCGCTTCGTCAAGGAGTGATTTCACCATCGAACCGATGCGCATCACCTTCGCCGGTTGACTGATGTAGTCCGAGTCCTGCACTTCGGCGGGGCTGTCGTCCTGGCCCGGCGAGAGCACTTCGTCGGGGTTCACGGTCACGTTTTCGTTCGGGGTCTCTTCCACCCTTCCACTGTGCCAGAGAAACCCCCGTGCTCGTGCGTGGCCGGGGTTTTTGGGTGTGCGAGAAGTACAATAAATACGTGAGAGTTTCGACGAGGGGCGACTACGCCAGCCGGGCACTGTTGAGCCTCGCGCTGGGATCGGACCTCTCGGCGCCGACCTCGGTGCGGGACCTCGCGAAACGCACCGGCCTACCCCAGCCGTACCTCGAACAGATCCTCCTGAGCCTCAAGGGCGCCGGACTGGTGCGTTCCAAGCGCGGCGTCGGCGGCGGCTACGTCCTCGCGCGCCCGGCCGAACGAATCACCTTGGCCGAGATCGTCGCGGCGGTCGACGGTCCGATCGTCGCCGGGGACTTCGGCGAACCACACGAGAACGGCGCCTGTGACCACGAGGGCCAGTGTGTCTTGTTGGGCGTGTGGGCCGACGTCGGCAACCACATGCGAGAGCACTTATCGAGCTTCACCCTGGCCGACATGGTCGATTCGGCGCGCGGCAACCGGCCGGTCCAGCGCACGCACAGCGCCTGAGCGATTCTTACTGTTTTCCAATAAAACGGGCCTTGAATAACGTGTTCTGGCGTGATAAATTAGAAACACGCTCGTAGGAGAAATTACCGCTTCCGGGCGAGTTATCCAAGAAGTGAGGAGTTTCCCGTGATTGCCACCCCCCGACGATCAGCCGTGAATACCAACGACATGTTGGGCCTTTTGATGCGTGACCTCGACCGTTACCCGATGCCCAACTACGACGAGCAGGTCGAACTCGCCAAGCGCGTGACCGCCGGCGACGAAGAGGCCAAGAAGCAGATGGTCGCGGCGAACCTGCGACTGGTGCTGCACTGGGCCCGCCGCTACCAGGACCGCGGCGTCGAGATGATCGACCTCGTCCAGGAGGGCACCTTCGGACTCTTGCGCGCGGTCGAGAAATTCGACTGGGAGCGCGGCTTCAAGTTCTCGACCTACGCCACCTGGTGGATTCGCCAGGCTCTGCAGCGCGCCGTCCAGCAGCACGGTCGCACGATCCGCATCCCACTCGAGGTCGGTGAGCAGCTCCAACGACTCGAAGCGACGACCGCCGAACTGACGTCGATCTTCGGCCGCAAGCCGACCGACGACGAACTGACCGAGGCGACCGGCATGTCCAAGGCCGTGCGCGACAACCTGCACGGACTGGCGGGCGTCACCGCCAGCCTCGATCAGCCCGCGTCATCTGATTCGGCCACCACCCTGGGCGACCTCGTCGCGCCGAGCCAGCACGACTGGGTCGGCGACATCGAGCAGACGATGATGGACGACCAGCTCCACGGCGCCCTCGAGAAGTTGAACGACCTGCAACGCGAGGTCCTCAACCTGCGCTTCGGACTGAACGGGGCCACTCCCCTCTCACTCCAGGCGACGGCGACCAAGATGGACATCGGCGTGCGCCGGGTGCGTCGCGCCGAGGAAGAGGCGCTCGCCCTGCTCCGCGATGATTCGGCCGTCCTGGCCGCGCGCGAAGTCGCTTAAAACTGCACCGACGCCGGGACCAGCACCCGCAGGTCGGCCGGCAACGGCACGTTGGTCGTGATCCATTCGTCGGTTCGGGGATGAGCGAAGGCCAGCGTCGTCGAGTGCAAGAAGAATCGGTCCTCAGCGAGTCGCTTCTCGCGCCGATGCCCGTAGCGCGCGTCGTTCACCACCGGGTGACCGATGGTCGCTAGGTGCACGCGGATCTGATGGGTGCGTCCGGTGTCGAGTTGCAGTCGCAACAGCGTCATCGCGTGGGGCTTGTCGATCCGCGCCAGCACTTCGTAGCCGGTGCGGGCCGCCCGGCCGTCCGAGCGCACCGCCATCACGGTCGGGCTCCGCGTCGATCGTCCGATCGGCGCGTCCACGACGCCCCGTTCCTCGGTGACGTGGCCCTCGACCATCCCGTAGTACGTGCGCTCCATGAGTCGCTCGGCGAGTTGAATGCTCAGGTTCGAGAAGCCCAACGGTGTCTTCGCGACGACTAAGACACCCGAGGTCCCCTTGTCGAGTCGGTGCACGATGCCCGGGCGCATCGGGTCGCACAGTCCCTCCTCGGCGAGCTCGCGCATCTGGGGATAGATCGCCAGCAGACCCGCGACGAGCGTGCCGTTTCGATGTCCGGCGCCCGGATGGACCACCTGACCAGGGGCCTTGTTGACCACCGCGAAGTCCTCATCGTCGAGCACGACGTCGACCGCGACATCGGCGTCGGCCTGGACGTCGACACTCTCGGGGGCCGGTAACACCGCCACGAGACGCTGGCCCTCCCGAACCGACGTCGAGGACTTCACGATGACCTTGTCACCGAGGGTCACGGCGCCGCTCGCGATGATGTCACTCGATTCGGATCGTGACAGACCGGTCAACAGCGCCAACACTCGATCCAGGCGGATCTCGTCGAGCGTTCCCGGCACCACGAGATCCAGGACCTCGCCGTCGAAGGCGTCGAGGACGTCGTCGTCACTCACGCGAGCAGCTTCTCGCCCATGATCGCGGCGACGAGCAGCGTGATGAAGCCGGCCGTGATCGCCACGTCGGCGAGATTGAAGTCCGGGAACGAACCGAGGGCGATGAAATCGGTCACCCGATGAGGCGTCGCCGAGAGTCGGTCGACGACGTTCGCGACGCCGCCACCGATGAGTAGTCCGAAGCCGGTCGTCGCGATGCCCCGACGTGCGCGCAGCCCGACCACGAGGACGATCAGCGCAACGATGATCGTGACGATCGACGTGATCAGGGCCCTCGACTGATTGAAGGAGAACGAGAAGCCCGAGTTGTACTCGAGTTGCAGCCAGATCGCGCCGCCCACGTGCACCGGATGGTTCGTCAGTTCGTGGCGCGCCCAGACCTTGGAGAGCGCGTCGATCGCCGTCACGACGAGGGCGATCACGATGACCGTGTAATTGACCTGCTCAACTAGACGCTTGCGCGGCACGAGACACACATAAAGACCGGCAGCTGGGCGAGCAGGCGGGGCTTGGAGATCGCCTCGTAGCACTCGTCGCAGCGGCCGTAACTGCCGTCGTCGATTCGCGCCAGGGCGACGTCGATCTCGTCCACCTTCAGTCGCAGCAGCGAGGCCAGGTCCTTCTTCTGGTCGCGCTGGATGTCCGAGGCGACGCTGCTGCCGTCTTCGTCGTCGTACTCGAGTCGCTCGCGGTCGACCAGCATCTCGTCGGCCTCGGACTCCATCACGACGACGTCGTCGTTGGTGGCGCTGCGCGTCTCGAGCAGGAGTCGGCGCAGTTCTTCGAGGAAGGCCGGCTCGTCGGCGTAGGGCTTGGAGTGCATCTTTCGTTCGAGGGCGTCGAGACGCTTGCGCTCCTCGGCCTCACGCCGCTCCTGACGCTTCAGCTCCTCATGATTGCGCCGCTCGATCTCACGGAGCTTGCGTTGCTTCTCGGCTTCGATGGCCCTGCGTTTCGCGTCGATCTCGCGCTGCTTCTTCGCCTCCACCGCGGCCTTCTCGCGCGCCTTGCGCTGCACCTCTCGTTCCTTGGCCGCGATCTTGGCCTTGGCATCGCGCTCCTTCTTCGCCTTGGCCGCCGCGACGACCTTGGCCTTGGCCACGATCGCCTTCTCCTTGGCGGCGGCCTTGGCCTTCAGCTCTCGTTCCTTGAGGAGCTTCGCCGTCGCCGCGGCCTTGGCCTTGGCCGCGGCTATCTTCTTCGCGGCGGCGGCCTTTTGGGCGGCCGAGAGCGCCGCGGCCTTCTTTACGGGCTTGGTCGGGCTCTTCTTCGCGGGCGCCTTCTTGAGCGCCTTCTTGACGAGCACGATCTTGGCGGGCTTTTTGGGAGTGGTCTTGGTCGCCACGGGCCTCTTCGGAGCGGTCTTGGTCGCCACGGTCTTTTTCGCCGCGGCCTTCTTTGCCGGGGCCTTGGCCACGATCTTTTTGGCGGCGGCCTTCTTCGCCGGGGCCTTTTTCGTGGTCTTTCCTGTGGACGGCATGATCAACTCCTCGACAATGCACAACAAGTGCGCGCCGACCCTACCAGTTGACGAGGAACTTACTGTCGATCGTCGTGCGAGGGCGCCTCAAAGTTCAGCACCTGACCAATGCTCTCATCCGAGACGGGTGCCGGCGCCGGTGGCGGCTTGATGGGGCGGGGCGCCGGCTCCGCCGAGGCACTAGTCGGCGTTCGGGCGCCACCCACTTGCAACGAACTCTCGATCCACCGAGAGAACTCGGCGAGGGCGGCACCGAGCCGCTTGCGCTCGGCGTCGAGCTGTCGCGTGAGTGTCTCGACGTCTTCGCTGAGACGTTGCTTCAACCCGTTCAGACGATTGACCTCGTCTTCGGCCCGACTGCGCGCCTCGGCCACGATCTCACGCGCGCGCTCCTGGGCGCCCGTCGTCAGTTCACGAGCCTTGGACTCGGCCTCGGCCTGCGCCTGTTCGATGAACTGCTGGGCCAGGGCGATCATCGCGGTCACCTGTTCGGCGCCCGAGACGCTGATGTGCCGCGGTGCGGCCGCGGGCGCCGGGGCCGGCGACTGGGGCACGTCACCGGCCGGACGGTTGTCCAGTTGGTTGATCCGCTCACCGGCCTGGCGCAGTTGCTGACGTTGCTGCTGGACCAACTCCTTCAGCTGATGGACTTCGCCCGAGAGGCGCTCGAGGAAGTCGTCGACCTCGTCGACGTTGTAACCCCGAACACCGATTTTGAAGGCCACCGTGTCGATGGCGTCGATCGCTGAAGTGGTGGAATCCGTGCTATCCATGCGAACACCCTAGTGCTCGCGTTGTCGCGAACCCATGTATTGGCCGATCAGATGTAGGACTTGATGACCGCGAGGATGAGGATCGCGACGAACGGGGAGAAGTCGATTCCGATACTCGTGCCCGGGATGATCGAACGCAGCGGTCGCAGTATCGGCTCGGTGAGATGGTGCAGTACCCGCTTGGTCGCGGCCAGGCCGTCGGTCGTGCTCGACGCCGGGAACCAACTGAGCAACGACGAGACGACGATGATGATGATGTAGAGCGTTAAGACGTCTTGAATGAATCTCATGCGTCGCCGAGATCGCGGTAGTTCGCCTCTCGCAGCCGATCCTTCGCCTCGGGACCCAAGTGCATTCCCTGTGGGCTCATCAAGTAGAGACTGTTCCCGAGGATCTCGATCTTCGCGTTCAGCGCGTAGGCGGTGCCCGAGGCGAAATCCACCAGTCGGCGACCGAGATTCGGATCGACGGAGGTGACGTTCAACACGACCGCGCGATTCGCGCGCAAGAGATCGGTGATGCGCCGCGACTCGTCATAGCTGCGCGGCGCGAAGATCGCGACGTCGCGCTCGGGCGAGAACGACGACACGCCGCGTTGCGACGCGCTGGGCATCGGGCGAACGCGCGAGGCCTGACCCGAGGAGTCGAGCACCGAGATCGACGAACTCCGGGGCGTCGCGATGGGGCGAAGCGGCGCGGCGCTCGTCGCCGAGGTCGGGAACTGGCGCGCGCTCGTGGGCGCGCTCCACTCCGGTTCGACCTCCGGTGAGGAGTCGGTGAAGGGACGGGCCGGTGCCGATCCGGTGGAACCGTACTCGCCGTACTCGTCCTCGATGAGACCGAGGAATCCTAAGAACCCGCGCAACTTATCTTTCATCGACATCTCCTTGCGGTTCCGGCGCTTTGGACCATGTTAGGTCAGGTCACGGCGTCGGCCACCCGCTCCCCGAAGAGCGCACGACCGATTCGTAGTTCATCCGTGCCCAGTTCACAGGCCGCTTCCAGGTCATCACTCATGCCCATCGAACACTCGTCGACGCCCAAATCGTCACGCAGCGCCGCCAACCGTGCGAACGCCGATCGCGCCTCGGTTAAATCCGGTGACGCGACGGTCATCAGGCCGCGGACGTCGAGTTCGAGAGTGCGCGCACGTCGCACGAGTGCGGGCACGTCGCGCGACGGCGCGCCGTGACGCGTCGCTCCCCCGGTGTAATCGACCTGCAGGTAGATCGACGGGCGCGTCGGACTCGCCGCGATCCGCTCGAGTTCCTTGATGCGCGACACGGCGCTGAGGACCCGCGCAGCCGCACAGGTGCGGACGATCTTGTTGGTCTGCAGTGCGCCCAGGTAGTGCCACGTCAGCGAGAGATCGCGCGTCTCGGCCACCTTCGTCTCGAGTTCGCCGAGGTAGTTCTCGCCGACGTGCGAGAGCCCGTTCGCGCACGCGGCCCGCACGGCGTCGACGCCGAAGGTCTTCGTGACCGCGACGACGCGGATCGTCGCCGGATCGCGACCGGTCGAGGTGATGCGCGCGCGAAGCGTCGTCAGGTTCTGGGTGACGCGTGCGACGAGTTCGGCGTCAGCGGAGGAAGCTGGGGAGGTCGTCATCGCCACCGACGTCGAAGAAGTCGTCATTGGTGGTGCTCGTGAAGATGTCGCTGCGCGGACCTTCGGTCATGGCCGGTTCGGTGGTCGTCGCCGACTTCGCGGGCGCGTTGTGGTCGAAGCCCGCCGCGATCACCGTGACGCGCACGGCGTCGCCGATCGTCTCGTCGATGACGCTGCCGAAGATGATGTTCGCATCGGGGTGCGCGACGGAGTGGATGATCTCGGCCGCCTGGGTCACCTCGGACAACGTGACGTCCGGGCCACCGACGATGTTCATCAAGATGCCGCGAGCTCCGTCAATCGACGCCTCCAACAGGGGCGACGTGATGGCCGCGCGCGCGGCGTTGACGGCCCGTCCCTCGCCCGTCGAGGTGCCCACGCCCATGATCGCGGTGCCGGCGTTTCGCATTATTGCGTTGACGTCGGCGAAGTCCGTGTTGATCAGACCGGGCACGGTGATGAGGTCGGTGACACCGCGCACCGCCGAGAGCAGGACGTCGTCGGCGATCTTGAAGGCATCCAACATCGAGGTGTCCGCGGCGGTCACCGAGAGCAGACGGTCATTCGGGATCACGATGAGGGTGTCGACCTTGTCTCGCAGTGACTGGATGCCCTTCTCGGCCTGGGTGGCGCGTCGCTTGCCCTCGAAGGAAAACGGCCTCGTGACCACGCCAATCGTCAAAATGCCGAGGCCGCGCGCGATCTCCGCGACGACCGGAGCGGCGCCCGTGCCGGTGCCCCCGCCCTCACCCGCGGTGATGAAGACCATGTCGGTCTCCATCAGGGCCTCTTCGATCTCGCGACGGTGGTCGTCGGCGGCCTGACGACCGATCTCCGGATCGCTGCCCGCCCCGAGTCCCTTGGTCAGCTCGCGTCCGATGTCCAGTTTGAGATCGGCCTCACTCATCAGAAGGGCCTGCGCGTCGGTGTTGGCCGCGATGAACTCGATATTGCGAAGTCCCGCCGAGATCATCCGGTTCACTGCGTTCACGCCACCCCCACCAACGCCGATGACTTTGATCACGGCGTGGTAATTGTTCTGATTGAGACTCATGAACTCCCCTTGGGTCGACTACTCCATTGTGTCGCACCCATGACGAAGGTGCGAACATTGGCGGACAAACGTCTTCGAAGGCTAGTCAGACGTTGGTTTTCGGTCAAATGGCGACCTACGACGGCGCGCCTCCGGTGACCGCTAACTCACCCGGCACCGTCGCGTCGACGACGTCACCGGGCCGCAACGTGCTGTGCGCGATCACCGACGCGATCGCCACGAACTTGGCGTGCAGTTGTGTCGGCGGACCGAGGATGAACGTGACCGGCGTCGTCATCTTCAACGTCACGACGCCGTGGTCGTCTTCGGTGATCACCGAGACCTGCCGGGCGAACGCGGGTGGCAGGTGCGCCGCGACGTACGCCGCGGAGCGGCCGGCACGGGCGTAGGGCCACGTGGAGTCTCGCGCGTGCAGAAACTGAAGGGTCGGCAGGTTCTCGTGCAGCGGCGCCACGCCGAGGTCGCGGCCGCGTTGGTCCACGAACTGCAGCACGTGCTTGGCGTTGAACGCGACCGCGACCGCGGTACTCTCGTGCACCGTGACGACCACCGTGTTCGGCCAGTGCTTAGTGAGCCGGACCGAATCGATCCACGCGAACTGCGCGAGGTTCGCCTTGACGGTCGCGACGTTCACGTCGAGCATCGTCGGATGCGACTCGAGACCGGACGCGGCGATCACGAGCGCCAGCGGTTCGTGGCGCACGCCGACGAACGTGATGTGTTGGACGCGAAAGTACGACTGGCGAAGTACCCAGTCACCCGCCACGGCCAGTGTCGCGAGGATCAACACCGTGACGAACAGCCATCGCGCGAATCGAAGACGCCGGCTACGGGGACGGCGAGGTTCGTCACGCGAACGCACGCCCCTCGGTTCGTGCGCCACCGTCCGGGGACGCCGCGCCACGTCCTCGGCGCGATCGTGCGCGGTGCGCGTCGCGCGACTCACGACCCGAACCCCAGGAATCGGTGTTCGCTCACGAGTGCCACCCCGGCGTGCTCGAGCACCCTCGACTGCACGGTCGTGAGGAGTTCATAGACGTCGTTGCCCCGACCGTCGGCGTCGGCGATGATGAAGTTCGCGTGCTTGTCTGACACCACCGCCGTGCCGAGGCGCAGGCCCTTGCAGCCCGCCGCCTCGATGAGTCGGCCCGCGTGATCGTCCTCGGGGTTGCGAAAGGCGCTGCCGGCGTTCGCCCCACCGGGTTGATGCTCGCGACGCCACCGCACGATCTCTCGGATCCGATCCTGGGACGCCTCGGCGTCGCCGACACGAAGATGCAGCCGCACCGACGTGACCAGGTCGTCGCGGCGCAGCGAACTGGTGCGGTAGCCGTAGTCGAGCAGCGCCTTGGACCAGGTGCGCGTCGTCCCGTCGTGCCAGACGGTCACCGACACCAGGGACTCGTTCATGTCCGAGCCGTGGCCGCCGGCGTTCATGACGGCGGCGCCCCCGAAGCTGCCGGGCACCCCGACCGCCCATTCGAAGCCGACGACGCCGGACTTGGCGAGGCGCCGCGCCGCCACGGGCAGCTGCAGCGCCGCGCCGACGTCGAGGACGACGACGTCGCCTTCGTCGCGCGTCGCGAACTCTTCGAAGGCACCGGCGAGGCGCACGCCGAGGACCTCGTGCTCGCCGTCGGCGACCAAGACGTTCGAACCGTTCCCGAGCACGAACATCTCGAGGCCGCTCGCCATCATCAACGGTCCCAGTTCGTCGAGGTCCGCCGGCGACGAGAGCGTCACCAGTGCGCGCACCGTGCCGCCGACGCGATAGGTCGTGCGCGCGCCGAAGGGAGCGTGTTCTCGGACGCGCGCCCCCCCGACGGCGATCAGCTCGTCGAGCGACATCAGTGCAGACCTCCCAGTCGCGTCGCCACCGACGCCACGTCACCGGCGCCGAGCAGCACCACGACGTCGCTGTCGTCGTGAAGGCGCTCGAGTGCGGCCGGGACGTCATCCAAGGACGCGCAGTAGGTCACCTCGCCAACGTCACCGCGACCGCGGATCGCCTCGGCGATCACGTCGCCCGTCACGCCGGTCGGATTCGCCTCGCCGGCACGGTAGATATCGGTCACGATGACGTGGGCGGCGAGGTCGAAGGAGGCAGCGAAATCGTGCGCGAGCGAGATCGTTCGGGTGACGCGATGCGGTTGAAAGACGGCCGTGACGCGATCGTAACCGGCGGCCCGTGTCGCCGCGAGGACCGCGCTGATCTCACCGGGCAGGTGCGCGTAGCTCTCGTACACGTCAACGCCCCGCCACGATCCCAAACGCTCGTAGCGGCGCGGCGCACCGCGGAAGTTCGCGAGTCCCTGACCAATCGATTCGGCGGAGAGGCCGAGCTGGAGCGCGAGGACGGCCGTGACGGCGGCGTCGGCGACGTTGTGCGCGCCGGTCACCTGGAGTGCGAGCTCCATCACCGAGTCCGGACCACTCAGGAGGAAGTGCGCACCGTCGCGCGTGAGCGCGACGTCGCTGACGCGCCAGTCGTCCGCGTTGCGGGTGCCGACGCGCACGACGTCGTGCGCACTGAGATGCGCGGCGCGTTGACAGCCCGCGTCGTCGCTCCAGAGCACGACCGGCCCCGTCGTGCGATCGAGGAGCTGCGCGAACGCGCTCTCGAGTGCCGCCAACGTGCCGTAGTGGTCGAGGTGATCGGCCTCGATGTTCAAAAGTCCGAGGGCGCGTGGACTCAACAGCGCGAACGTGCCGTAGCTCTCGTCGACTTCGACGACCATGTCGCCGCTCCCCCAGTGGCCGTTCGCGCCGACGTCAAGGACGTCCGCCCCGAGCAGGTGTCCCACGTCGCGACCGTCGGCCGCCATGACGTGGACCATCATCGAGGTGGCGGTCGTCTTACCGTGCGTGCCGGTCAGACCGATCACCGGGCGCGCCTCGGACAAGGACGCGAGGACTTCGGCGCGCGCGAGGAGTGTCGCGCCGCGCTCGCGCGCCGCGACGAGTTCCACGTTGTCCGGCGCGACCGCCGGCGACCACAGGACGACGTCGGCGTCCGTGCCGTGTTCGGGCGCGTGTCCGATCTCGATGCGCACGCCCTCGCCACGCAGAGCGTCCAGCAGCGAGGAATCGGTCAGATCGCTTCCACTCACGCTCGCGCCCGACTCCACGAGGAGTCGCGCGAGACCACTCATGCCCGCGCCCCCCACGCCGACCACGTGGACCCGCGTGCCCGGGGCGAAGATCGTCACGACCAGCCGCCCACGTCAGCGACGACGCGCGCGATGGACGACGCCGCGTCACGCCGTCCGAGGGTTCCCGCGGCCTCACCCATCACGCGCACGGTCTCGGGTTCGGTCATCGTCTCGAGCACGCTCTCGAGCTTGGCGCCCGTGCACTCCGCGTCGAGCACCAGACGAGCGCCGCCGGCTTCGGCGACGACCAGTGCGTTCTTCATCTGGTGGTCACCCGGCGCGTGCGGCAGCGGCACGAGGACCGAGGGGATCTCGAGGGTCGTCAACTCGGCCACCGTGGAGGCACCGGCGCGACAGATCGCGACGTCACACAGCGCCCAGAGTTGGACCATGTCACCGAACTCGACGATGCGGTAGTCAAGCCCGTCGGTACGCGGCGCTCGCGTACGCACGAGCTCGACGTCGCGTCGTCCCGTCACGTGAATGAGGGTGCGGTCGCGGCGCGTCGACCATCGCTGCGCGAGCTCACTCACCGCGACGTTGACCGTGGTCGAACCGAGCGAACCGGTCATCACGACCACGACCAGGCGGTCGCTCTCGATCGGCGGGACTATCGCTCGGCGAGCGACCGCCTGGCACCCCGGTGATCGATCGATGGTAAGGATCCGCTCACGAAGGGGCGTGCCCGTGACGACGGCGCGCGCGTCGCTTGAGGGGAAGGCGCGACAGCGCGCACGCGCGAATCGTGTGAAGAGTCGCTGGGCGGCACCCGGTTCGGCGTCGAGTTCCACCAAGACGAGCGGTCGTCGCCACAGCACGGCCGCGAGGGACGTGGCGAAGGATGCGTAGCCGCCAAGTGAGACCACGACCGACGGTCGCCACCGGCGCACCTGGACGATCGCCTCGACGACAGCCGCGAAGAGTGACACCGCGGCGCTGAGATTCTGGACCATCGCGTCGGGGGTGAGCGCGCGGCGGAATCCTCGTCCCGGGAGCACCGTGAGGGCGACGTCGTGGGCCGCGAGCAGCGTCGACTCCTGACCGCGGCGACTGCCCACGAAGCGAAGGTCGCGCACGTCGACCCCGCGCGTGCGGAGTTGATCGGCGACGGCCTCCATCGGGAAGATATGACCGCCGGTCCCACCCCCGGTGATGACGATGGGACCTCGCACTAGCGCGTCCGGCGGGGATCGTTCATCGAACGCGATCGTGGCGCCGGGCGCGGTGCGGTCCGGCGTTCGATTGACTCACGGAAGTTCGTGATGCGGTGTTCGCGGATCGTCACGTCACCGCTGTGACTTCGATCGTGCGCGATGTTGTAGAGCAGACCGACCGCGGCGAGCTCGGTGATGAGCGCCGTGCCCCCGTAGGAGAAGAAGGGCAGCGGGATGCCGGTCACGGCCCACCAGCCGACCACGGACGCGATGTTGATCAACGCCTCGATCGCGATCCACGTCGTGATGCCCACGGCCACCAATCGGTAGACGGGGTTCGTGCACTGTTGGGCGATGCGCACCGCCGCGAAGAGGAAGGCGACGAAGAGCGCGATGACCAGCATCGTGCCGACGAGTCCGAGCTCCTCACCGATGATCGTGAAGATGAAGTCAGTGTGCGGGTTGGGTAGGAGTCCCCACTTCTCTCGACTGTGTCCGAGGCCGAGGCCACCCACGCCGCCGGCGCCGAGTCCGATCCGGCTCTGGAGCAGTTGGTAGCCGCCGCTCGCGAGATTGTTGTTCGGGTGCAGGAACGACCAGAATCGACCGGCCGAATAGGGCTTGAGGACCATGTAGGCCCCGAAGGCCGCGACGCCGAGCATCGCGATGCGCGCGAGCAGCTTCCTCGACAGTCCGCCGACCGCGAGCATCGCGAAGGCGATCACCGCGACGACCGAGGACGTGCCGATATCGGGTTCGATCACGATGAGGGCACAGCCCACGGTCACCGGCAACGTCCACACCGCCAACTGACGCCAGTGGCCGAGTTCGTCGTGGTGGTGTTGCACGAGCCACGCGATGAATAAGACGGTGCAGAGTTTGAACAGCTCCGAGGGCTGGAGGTAGATGACGTGCAGGTTGAGCCAGCGCTGACCACCGTTACTCGTGACGCCGATGGCGCGCACGGCGAGCAGGAGTCCGAGTCCCGCGACGATCAACACCGGTGCCGAGCGCACGAGCCGATCGAGTCGCACGCGCGCGGCGAGATACAGCGCGAAGATCCCGAACCCGAGGTACACGAGGTCGTGGATCATGATCGAGAATGCGGTACCCCCGTTGGCCGCGGCCTGACCTTCACTCGCTGACGCGACGGCGATCGTGCCGAAGGTGACGAGCAGGGTCGTGATGAGCAACAGCACCCGACCGCTCGCGATGCCGCGGGGGAAGGGTTGAAAGTGTCCGCGACGCTTCACGCGCACGTCGGGCTCGACGCGTCGGGCCCGGGCCTCGGTCCGCAGGTCCCTCTGACGGATCGCCATCACACCACCTTGCCGATCTTCAAGAAGTCGCCGTAGAAGATACCGAGCCCGAGCATCGCGCACAACCCCGCGACGATCCACAGGCGCACGATGATCGTGAACTCGGGCCACTCCAGCATTTCGAAATGATGATGAAACGGCGCGAGCCGGAAGATCCGCTTGCCGAAGACGCGAAAACTGATGACCTGCATGATCACCGACGCGGTCTCGGCGACGAACAGCCCGCCAATGATCGGCAACAGGAGATCCAGGTTCATCAAGAGACAGAGCGCGCCGAGTCCGGTACCCACGGCGAGCGATCCGGTATCGCCCATGTGGATGCGCGCCGGTGCCGCGTTCCACCAGAGAAACCCGAGACACGCACCCACCAATCCGACGGCGACGAGTCCGAGGTCGAGCGCGGCGTGCAGGTGATAGATCGAGAAATGACGGAACTGCCAGTAGCCGATTATCGCCAGGACCCCGAAGCAGAAGGTGCCCGAGCCGGCCGCGAGACCGTCGAGTCCGTCGGTCAGATTGACCGCGTTCGAACTCGCGATGATCACAAAGGTCGCAAGCACGATCCAGCCGACTGACGTCAGGTTCCAACCGGGGAGGGAGAACCGGGTGAACGACAGGTTGGTCGAGGTGTGCACCCAATCGATTGAAAGGACCGCGAAGATCGCCGCGATCACGAGTTGACCGACGAGCTTGCCCCGCTTGTTGAGTCCGAGGTTGCGGGCGTTGCGGATGCCGATGTAGTCGTCCAAGAAACCGAGGATGCCCGACGCGATGACGACGGCGATGACCAAGATCCCGCTTCGCGTGAAGACGATCGAGGTTCCGACGTGTCCCATGAGATAACCGAGGACCGCCGAGACGACGATGATGACGCCGCCCATCGTGGGCGTGCCGGCCTTCACGAGGTGGGTCGACGGCAGGTCCTCGTGAATATGTTGGCCGAAGGAGCGACGCGCGAGGAACTTCATCCATATCGGCGTCGCGAAGAGCGAGACGATGAACGCCACGCCACCGGACTCCATCAGGCTCAGCACGCGAACCTCATCCCAACAACTCTCGGGCGACGACACGATCGTCGAAGGGCACGACGACGTCACCGATGATCTGGGTCGTCTCGTGCCCCTTGCCCGCGACGACCACTACGTCACCGGGGCGGGCCAGGTCGAGCGAGCGCGCGATCGCGCTTCGCCGGTCCGCGTCGCGTACGACGTTCGTCCCGCTGGCGATGCCCGACATGATCTCGTCGATGATGGACTCGGGTGCTTCCGAGCGCGGGTTGTCCGACGTCACGATCGTCAAGTCCGAGTGGGTCGAGGCGACGAGGCCCATCTCGGGCCGCTTGGCGCGGTCGCGGTCGCCGCCGCAGCCGAAGACCGTGATAATGCGTCCACCCGCTGACATCGCGCGCACGTCGTCCAAGAGACGGCGCAGTGCTTCGGGCGTGTGCGCGTAGTCCACGATGACGGTCACGTTGGAATCCCGGACCACGTCGAAACGGCCCGCGACCGCCGTAACGTCACCCATCGCGGCCGCGATGGCCGCGTCCTCGGCACCCAGCGCACTCATGATCGTCATCGCGATCAACGAGTTATCGACGTTGTAGTCACCGAGCAGCGCCGAGTTGACCAGGTGACCACGCCAGAAGAACGTCGTGCCCTTCAGCGTCGTCTCAACCTCGGTGGCGTCGCGGCGTGACACCATTGTGGCGGGCAACGTGGTCGACTCGGCGAGTCGTTCGCCGTATTGATCGTCACACCAGATGACGGCTCGCTGAGAGTGCTCGGACGTGAACAGACGCGACTTCACGACGAAGTACTCCTCCATCGACCCGTGGTAGTCGAGGTGTTCGTGACTGAGATTGGTGAAGGCCGCGACGGTGAACTCCAGACCCTCAACGCGGTGTTGACTCATCGCGTGACTCGACACCTCCATCGCCACGACCGAGTCGTGAATCGCCGGATCGAAGTGTTCGACGAGTGCGGCGAGCGTTCGGAATAGTTCGGGTGCGGCGGGCGTCGTCCTTTGACTGGTGAGCGTGCCGATGTTCGCCCCGTTCCACGACAGCGCACGCGCGAGTTCGGCGACGATCGACGTCACGCTCGTTTTGCCATTCGTGCCGGTCACGGCGACCAGTCGCGTCTTCGTTTCGGGGTGCCCGACTACTGCGGCGCTCGCGTGCGCGCACAGCGCGCTCAGTTGCGTGCTCGGCACGACGACGACCGGAGCGGCCACGCTGACCGGTTCACCCGCGATCACGCAGAGCGCGCCACGCTCGACGGCGTCACCGGCGAAGTGCGTTCCGTTCGTCATCGCACCGGGCATGGCGAAGAACAGGGATCCGGGGACGCACTCGCGCGAATCGATGTCCACGTGGGTGATCTCTAAGCCGCCCGTCGCGACGTCGAGCGTGTAGTCGTCCAGGATGTCGCCCAACTGCATCACGTCACGTCCGATGAGATCGCGGCGCCGGCACCCTTGAGGGGCTTCTGGTTTGTACCGGTCGAAGGGATGTTGTAGTGGTGCAACGCGTAGGACATCACCTCTTGGAAGATCGGTGCGGCCACCGCGCCGCCGAAAATCGTCGTTTCCGGCCGCTCCACCACCACGATCATCGACAGTACCGGGTCGTTCGCGGGCGCGAAGCCCACGAAACTCGCGTTGTAGTCCCCGACCAGGAGTTTGTCCTTGCCGGGCCAGGGCATCGTGGCGGTACCGGTCTTCCCGGCCACGCTGTAGCCGGGGATGATCGCGTTGGTGCCCGTACCCGAGAGCACCACCTGTTCGAGCATCCTCACCATCGTCGCGGACACGCTCGGAGTGAGCGCGACGCGCTTGGCACTGGGCGCGGTCGCCTTGACGGTGCCGTTGGCGTAGACGTACCCGCGCACCAGTTTCGGCTCGACGAAGACGCCGCCGTTCGCGATGGCGTTGTACGCGTCGAGCACCTGTATCGGTGGTACGGCGTCGACCTGCCCGATAGGTAACGCGACCTGGTCGCTGGCGTACCAGTCGGCGGCGTTGACGAGGAGACCAGGCGACTGACCGGGAAAGTCGATGGCCGTGGGCTGGCCGAATCCGAGCCGGGTCACCTGCGCCAGGAGTCCGGCCTCGCCGACACGCGTGCCGATTTCGTAAGTCCCGATGTTCGAGGAGAGCGCGAGGACTTGGGTGGCGGTCAGGTGCTCGAGGGGGTGTTGTTCGGCGTCGTGAAAGTAGCGACCGCCGACGACGACCGAATTGGGCACGGTGATCACACTGCTCGGCGCAATCAGACCGGCCTGCAGCGCGGCGGAGAACGTCACCACCTTGAAGACCGACCCGGGTTCGTAGGTCTGGGAGAACGCGAGGTTGTTGACGGTCTGATCGATGCCCGCGACGCCGACGCTCCGCCCCCACACCGACGGCGTCCCGAGAACTCCCGGGTGCGATTTGGTGTTCGCCAATGACGCGTCGGCGAGTATCTCACCGGTCTTCACGTCCATCACCACCGCGACGCCGGAGACGGCGTCCGTCGCGGCCAGTTGTTTGGCCAAATCGCGCTCGGCGACGAACTGCAGCGACGTGTCCAGAGTGAGCTCCAGCCCGACGCCAGGCTTGGCCTTCTTGATGACCGTACTGAATGAGCTCGGCAGACTTACGCCCGACGCGGACTCGAACTCGCGCGTGATGCCCGTACTGCCCGCGAGCGCCTTCTGATACTGGTACTCGAGACCGGCCGAGCCTGCGCCGGCAGCGTTCGTGCCGCCGAGGACCGAGGTGGCGAGCGCCCCATTGGGATAGGTGCGCACGGAGGAGTCCTGCACGACGATGCCGGGAAAGTCGAGCCCGGCGAGCTTGCGACCGGCGTTCAGATTCAGCTTGTTGTTCAAGATGACGTAGCCGTCCTTGGACTTGGACAACAGTCGTGCGAGCCGCGCCACGGGCACCTGCACGATCGGCGCCATCGCCTGGGCTTCGCGTTGCGGATGCCTGATCTGCATGTCGTCGGCGACCACCAGGGACGTTGGACGGGACACCGCGAGGATCTCGCCGTTGCGGTCGTAGATGCCCGCGCGCAGCGCCGTCGTCGTGAGGTTCACCCGGACCTGGGCGACCGAGAGCTTGGCGTAATGGGCGTGGTCGATGACCTGGATGAAAACGAGACGTACGCCGAGGGCTACGAAGGCGAGGGCGAGCAGCGAACGAAGCATGACCAGTCGACGCGGTCCACTCGCTCGTCGACGCGCCGGGTGGTGCAGGACTTGGGTGCGCGTGTGGGTCGGCGAATAGTGGGTGCTCACCGAATCGTCCTTGATGTAGCCGGTGCATAACCCAGGAACTTCGGTAGCCGCAGTGGCTCATCAAGTGACGTGGACGGGACTTGCGTCACCGAGACGGGGTCGACCAAGTGCAGGGCGCCGGCCTTGGTCGCGATGAGGCTCGGGGCGGCGAGGTCCGTGTTGGATCCCACCTGTTCGGCGTAGGTCGACTGGGCCTGCAAGAGTTGGCTCTGGAGCGCGTGCAGTTGGACCTGGCGGTTGGCCACGACCATGCTGCCGGCCATCGAGAGCGCGAGCGCCACGATCACGATCACGCACGCGCGGCGCAGCGACGACGCCTGACGCCACGGCCGCGTGAGCGCACGACGGCGCGGGGCGACGGCTTCGTGGGTGGGACGTCGTCGGAGGTCGGGGCGAGTTGCGGGACGCGAACTCGGTCGAGTACGGCCCGGGTCAACCCTTCGAGGAAGGGTAACGACGCTCACGGAAGCTTCCGAGCAGCACGCAGTCGTGCGGAGCGAGCCCGCGGGTTCCGTTCAATCTCGAGGGGAGTGGCGAGGCGGGCGCTGGCCTTGAAGACCGTGACTCGAGGGATGGCACCGCAGACGCACCCGAGCTCGGGCGGACAGTGACAGCCGCCCGTGGCCGCCTCGTGAAGCACCGACTTCACGACGCGGTCTTCGCCGGAGTGATACGAGATGACCGCCAGGAGGCCACCGGCGACCAACGCGTCGAGCGCCGCGTCTAGTCCGTTCGTGAGCTCGTCCTCTTCGGCGTTGACCGCGATTCGCAACGCCTGGTAGACGCGGGTGGCCACGTGACCACGGCGGCGCGCCGCGGCCGGGACGGCTCGCTCGACGGCGTCGGTCAACTCGTTGGTGGTCTGGGGCTGACGTTCGAGCACGGACTTGGCAATGGATCCGGCGAATCGATTCTCGCCGTTCTCGCGGAGCAGTCGCACGAGTTGGTGTTGGTCAACGTGACTGAGGAACTGGGCCGCGGTCTCTCCGCGAGTGGGGTCCATACGCATGTCGAGCGGAGCGTCGGCGCGAAACGAGAACCCGCGACTCGCGTCATCGAGTTGATGCGAGGAGACGCCCAGGTCCATCAGGACGCCCACGATCGGATCGGACCCGACGAAGTCGGCGTGCCGGCGCAGGGCGTCGGTCAATTGGCCGAAGGTCGCGTCCACGATGCGGACGCGACCCCCGAACTCGGCGAGTCGCTCCGCGGAAGCGGCTCGGGCATCGGGATCGCGATCGATGCCAAGAATGCGTAGATGTGGCGCGTTGGTCAACAGTGCGAGGGCGTGACCGGCGCCGCCCAGTGTGGCGTCGACGACCACGCCAGCGGGCTGGCTGACGAAGAGCTCGACGATCTCACTCTCGAGCACCGGTACGTGAAATATGTCCTGGGCCATCTGCAGCCTTTCAATCGTCAAGACGGGTGAGCAGGCGGAGGAGGATTCTCTACTCGTCTTGACGATTGCCAGGCTGCGCATGGTCCGCGGCCGATACTTCTGTTGCACTCCATTCATTAATCACTGCCCTGCTTAAATAGCTCTTCGGCCGAATTGACCTTCTCGGCGTAGACCGTCGGATTCCAGAGCTCGATGTGATCGAGCGTGCCCACGATCAAGACGTCACCACTCAAGCGTCCGTACTCCCGGATGGCGGTCGGTAGCGCGAATCGTCCCTGCTTGTCGAACTCCACGTCCGAGGAGTTGGCCGCCCAGTAGCGAACCTGTTGACGATCTATCGAGCCACCACTGCGGCTCTGTTCGAGACGCTCGTCACTCTGACGAGCGAACTCACCGGGCGTCCAGAGCGCGATGCACCCCTCGGTGTTCGGGCTCAGGTGACCACCGCGTTCGAACTCGACGCGAAACTTAGCGGGCAAGATGAGTCGACCCTTCGCGTCCAGCGAATGCTGGTACTGGCCAACAAATCCGAGCATCGGCGGTCCTCTCGCGGGTTCACCACTATCCCCCATTTGGTGACACATTACACCACCAACCCCCACCTGAATGCAAATCAAATCAATTTGGAGCCAATTTTTCGAGTGCGAGAACACGAGGCGTGACCGGCTCTCATGGGGTCATCGTCCGTCGGAGCGAATCAGGCGGTGACGCGGACGTCGTCGGCCCGCCACGGACCGCTCGCACGCCGCAGTGCTTCAATCAGTTCGTCGGCGTCGACCTCGAGCAGCGAACCCAACAGCTGGTGTTCCAAGGCTTCGGCCAGGCCGTCGGGGACGTCCTTGAGGTAGGTCAGGACCTCGCTCGACGCTCGCGCGTGCATCACCGTGGAGAGGAAGATGCCTTCGCGCACGCGCCACTGCGTCACCCCGACGGCCTTCTTCCCGTCGACGAAGACTTCACCCGGACCGCGTCCCGCAAAGCACACGAGTCGAAAGGTTGGATCGCCGTCAAGGGGACCGTCGTGCACGATGACCTCGCCCGATATCGTGTCGCGCAGGACACTGGCCCACCACTCGCCGGCCATTCGCGAACTCACGTGGACGTCACTGCGCCAGCGGGAGTCGTCGGCCGGGACCCACCAGTCGATCCAGAGGTCCCCAGGCTGTAAGAGCACCAGTCCCCCGCCGCCGCGACGTCGCCGGACCGTGAGTTCGCCCAAGCGGGTGGCGTCGAGCAGATCGATCGACTGCGCGCTCCCGAGGACGAGCGTGGCGCGTTCGGGACGGGTGACGAACATCGTGGCCGCCGAAGTGCGCAGTGCGTCGTAGTCGTAGAGCTCGGTCAGCGGTGCGGTCACGAAGCCCGTGGCAGGTACGGCGCCCACAACGGGTCGGGGTCGGGCAGGTGGCGCCATCGCCACCACGGCCCGTCGGGGACGCGCGGCTCGTAGTGCATGCGCCATCCGATCTCTTCCAGCAGCCGATCACCCTTTTGCATGTTGTGACGTCGACACGCCGCGACGACGTTTGTCCACTCGTGTCGTCCCCCACGACTTCGCGGCACGACGTGATCGATCGTGTCGGCGTGTTCCAGGCAGTAGGCGCATCGGTAACTGTCGCGCAGCAAGAGTGAACGCCTCGTCAGCGGCGGCGTGCGTACCTTGGACGGCAACTTGACCATGTCGTGGAGCCGAACGATGGCGGGGATCTGCACCACCAACGTCGCCGAACGACAGACGTTCGGATACTCGGGGGTCGCGATCGGTTCGGCGCGCCCGGCCAGCATCAACACGACCGCTCGCCGTTCGCTCACGAGTTGCAACGGTTCGAACGTCGCGTTGAGGAGCAGTACGCGACTCACGAGCGTCCAATCGGCTGCGCCACGGCCCAGCGCGCGGCGGCGACCACCGCCGACGGTCTGAGTGCACCACCCGTCTCGCCACTCACCGTCACCATTCGAAAGCGCCAGTACGCAGTGTCGGGCACGGGCAAGAACGGCCAGTGGCGGAACCACTCCGTTCGACGCAGGCGCCACCCGGCGCGCGCCACCACCACCGCATCGGCGGGTCGGCGCCCGAGGTGCCACACGAGCGCCCCCGCGCGAACGCCCTTCACGATCGACCCCGCCACGCGACCAGTGCGGCGCCGAGCAGCGGTCCATCGGTACCGAGACCCGAACGCGCGATCTCGAGGTGTTCGGAGTACGGCAATCGCGCCATCGCCTTCGCCGACTTGTTGGCGACGTCGAAGAACTCGTCACCGAAGCCCAGCGCGACCGAACCGGCGATGTAGCAACGGTTGAAGTCGAGCACGGACGCCAGCGTGCCGACGGCGCGACCGACGAGGTCGGCCGTTCGCACGCGCGTCGCGACGTCCGCGTCGACGGGGCGGGCGCCGGTGCGTGCCTCGATGGCCCAACCGGAGGCCTCGGCTTCGAGACACCCGAACGCGCCGCACGAACAGAGGTTGCCGTTCGGCACGACGTTGAGGTGTCCGATGTGCCCGGCGTTCCCCGAGTCACCGTCGAGTAGTTCGCCGTCGATCACGAGGCCACCGCCGACGCCCGTCGAGACCACCATCGAGAGATACGACGAATCGTCGCGCGCTGCGCCGTAAGCGCCTTCCGCGAGTGCGAGCGCGCGCGCGTCCCCGTCCACGAAGACGTCGAGACCGAGTCCCTCACGCAGTCGCCGCCGCAGGGGGAAGCCGCGCCACTCCGGGATGTTGAGCGGCGAGACCTCTTCGCCCCCTCGACTCATGGGACCGGCGCAGCCCACGCCGATGAGGTCGACCGTTTCGTGTTCCATTACGCGTCGCGCCAGATCGATGACGGCGATGATCAGTTCATCGTGGTGATCGGCGTCGTCGATGCGCGTGCGATGGCGAATCCTGCCCCCACCGTCGACGATCGCCGCCTCGACCTTCGTCGCACCGATATCCAGGGCCAAACACGGGGGCGCGTCACGCGCTACCCCGACGTCGGTCATTCTCGAGTGCGGCGCTGACGCGACAACCAGTCGCGAAGCGAACTGGTCCGGGGACCGTAGTTCGCGCGGGTGTCGTCACCGTGGCCCGGACGGGTGATGTCCTGCCACGATGCACGTCCCATAAGACGAGCGTTTCGCTCGATTACTACTGCGGATATGAACATCAAGGCGACGCCCACCAGTCCCAAAAGCACTGAGGTGGAGAAACAGAGGATCAGGATTACGAGGCCCGCGACGAATCCGGCGATACCCCAGCGAACACGACGACCGCCGTGTGAGTAAACGTTGGTCTCGCGAACATTCTTCGCGAAACGGGGATCCTGCTTCGATAGGGACTCTTCGAGTTCGGCCAGGATGCGCTGCTCATGATCGGATAATGGCATCGCGTCTCCTTCCGTCTGATCCTGGACCCATAGTACTTACTCACCATCGGACTTGGGACGTCACTTATATCTTCCTTACCGACCTAAATTGGTGACGTCCAAAGGAGTCGTCGTGGCCGACACACGCCTACGAGTCGCCATGATCTGCACCGGGAACATCTGTCGCTCCCCGATGGGCGAGGTCGTGTTGCGCCAGCTCGTCGACGCCGATTCGTCGCTACGCGGTTGCGTCGACGTCACGAGCGCCGGGACCGCCAACTGGCACGTGGGTAGCCCGATGGACGTGAGGGCGCGCGCCGCCCTGAACCGCGCCGGCTTCACCGGGACGGGTTCCCTCGCCCGCTACGCGGACCGGACGTACCTCGACGGGCACGACGTAGTGGTCGGCATGACTCGTGAGCACGTTCACGAAGTGAGGCAGCGTCTGACGAACGGCGAGACTGACGTCATCCAATTGCGGAATCTGATCGAACCTGGACGAGACCTGGACCTCTTCGATCCCTACTACGGCGACGACGTCGACTTCGACGAATGTCTCGATACGCTCCGACGAGGGGTTGCGTATTTGACGTCAGCCCTTCGTCAACGAGTGAGCGTTGTCAATCGAAACACGGAGCGCCGCAGCCACCATGTCAGTAAGGGAGAGATCGATGGGACGACCTGAGCACTAGGTTCGGCCCGATGATGAACCGGCGCCACCAGCGATGTCCTGGTGGCGCCGCGCCTATGGTCACTTCCGACATTTCATGTTCGAGAAGGAACCGGGGTACGAGCCGCCGAATCACGCCAACGGTCAGGGCGCCACTATCAACGATCCGCGCTATCCGACAATATTTATGGACGCGCGCGCAGAGCTTCCGAACACCCGAGTCGATCGCGTCGCGCCTGACGACGACGTCAACGAGCGTGAGTAGTTGCGCGTCACTGACGTACACCTCACGGGCTGGCACGTCCCTCACCGAACACGAGAGATTCTAGAATCCAGGGAGTTCGCTCGGAACGGTCTCGTCGACCGATATATGCGCTTGCTGTCGCAGCGGTATCTCCTTCATGAAGAACGCGGTGATGAAGGCCGCGACGGCGAACGGGATCGAGACGAGAAAAACGGTCTGCAGAGAGTGACTGAATGCGTTGATGACGAGTTCTCGGGCCGCCGGCGGCAACTTGGCAATCTGCGCCGGATTCTCCGAGATATTCGCGCCGCCGATTAATTTCATGAAGGCGGGCGACGCCGTTTGGCGTAGGTGACTCAACAGTTGGCTGTTGAGGAAGGCGCCCAGTACGGCTACACCGAACGCACCCCCGATCGTGCGAAAGAACGTCGCGGTCGCGGTCGCGGTACCGAGCTGGGAGTGCGGTACCGAGTTCTGCACGGCCACCACGAGCACCTGCATGACGAGTCCCAGTCCGAGACCGACGACGAACATGTCGAGTGCCGCGTAGCTGTACGAAGTGTGAGGGCCGAGTTGGTGCAAGAAGATGAGACCTAGCGTCGTGATCGCGAGTCCCATGATTGGAAAGATCTTGTAGCGACCGGTACGCGACACCAGTCGGCCACTCACGATGAAGGTGATGAGCATGCCGCCGACCATCGGGAGAAGCTCGAGGCCCGAGGAGGTCGGGGTTGCGCCGTGCACGATCTGCAGGTAGAGCGGCAGAAAGACGATCGAACCGAACATGGTGAAACCGATGGCGAAGCTGACCGCCGAGGCCGCCGAGAACGTGCGGTTGCGAAAGAGAGCCGGAGGGATGATGGGTTCGGCCACGTTTGCTTCTACGAAGCAGAAGACGACGAGCAATACCGTGCTGACGACTCCCATCGTGAGGATCGTCGGCGAACTCCAGGCCCAACCCTTGGTGCCGCCCAAGGTGGTGACCAGGATCCAACCAACGACGCCCGCCGAGAGCAGCGACGTACCCCACCAGTCGATCTTGTGGTGCACCTTGTGAGTGGGAATGTGGAGGACGGCCGCGATGATGAAGAGCGCCACGATGCCGATCGGTACGTTGATGTAGAAGATCCAGCGCCACGAGATGTGCTGAGTGAAGAAGCCCCCGGCCAGTGGACCGAGGATGCTCGAAAGGCCGAAAACCGCGCCGAAGTAGCCCATGTATCGGCCCCGTTGGCGAGGGGGAATCACGTCACCGATGATCGCTTGGGAACCGACCATCAACCCGCCGGCGCCGGCGCCTTGAATGGCGCGGCACACGATGAGTTCGAGCATGTTCTGGGAGAGGCCCGAAAGAATCGAACCCGCGAGGAAGATGACGATGGCGATCTGGAAGAACTTCTTGCGACCGTAGAGGTCGCCGAACTTGCCCCAGAGGGGCAACGTGATCGTCGAGGTGATGAGGTACGCCGTGACGACCCACGACAGATGGTTCAGACCGTGAAGGTCACCGGCAATCGTCGGGAGGGCGGTCGCCACGATGGTCTGGTCCAGCGCGGCCAGGAACATCCCGAGCATCAAGGCCGAGAGGATCACCAGGATTCGACGGTGCTCTTCATTCGTGAACTCGTGTTCCTCGGGCGCGGCGACGACACTGTCGAGGTCATCAGTCACGGTCACTCTCCATTTCGTTCGTTAATCCGAGTGCGAACTTCTCGAGTGATGACGAGAACTTCGTCACTTCTTCGGTGGTCCAGCCCTCGAAGAGGCGCGCCAGTCGCTGATTCACGGCGAGCATGATTCGTTCGATGGTCTTCTCTCCCGACCTCGTAAGGGTGATGCGCTTCGCGCGCTTGTCCCCGGCGTCCGGCCCGATAGCGACGTAGCCCAGCCGTTCGAGCTGTTGCACCTTGCGAGTGACGGCCGGGGTGTCGACGCCGAGCAGCTCCGCGAGATCGCTCACGCGCGCCGACTCACCGCGTGAGCGAAGTTTGAACAGCAGCGCCGAACCGGCGCGGTCCAGACGCACGCCGGCCTCTTTCAACAGATGCTCGTGCGGACGCGCGAGCGTGAACGCGCGAGAAAGAATAGTCATGCTCGAGGCCACACGACGAAGTTCATCCGGCGAGATGACCGCGACCTCCCGCGCCGTTTGGGTAGTTGCTTTCGGCATACAACTAAAATAGCAGATGGGCGTGGCGCGCAAATCGACGAAGGGCATGCGAAGGGATCGATCGCGGCGCTGACCAGTTGATTCCGCCCTAGTTTGGGCCGAGAGGAGACCGATGAAAACGAGACTCACGGAGATGTTGCGGATCGAACACCCGGTGATGCTGGCCGGGATGGGCGGCGTCGCCTACAGCGCGCTCGTCGCGGCGGTCTCCAACGCCGGAGGCTACGGCTGTCTCGGTGCATCCACGATGTCCGGTGAGCGTCTCGCCCAGGAGATCACGGCGACCAAAGAGCTCACCGACAAGCCCTTCGGCGTGGACCTGTTGACCGCCTTCCCCGAGACGCTCACCAAGAACGTGGAACTGTTGATCGAAGGTGGAGCCAGTACGTTCGTCGCGGGTCTCGGTGTTCCCGCGCACGTCATCGATCTCTGTCACGCCCACGGCGTACTCGTCATCTCGATGTGCGGCAAGGTCGAACACGCCAAGCGGGCGCTCGACGCCGGGTGCGACCTGGTCGTCGCCCAGGGCACCGAAGCCGGTGGACACACCGGCACCGTGGCCACGTTGCCCCTCGTGCCGTTGATCGTCGACGCCATGGACGGCGCGATCCCCGTGGTCGCGGCCGGTGGCATTTTCGACGGTCGAGGACTCGCGGCCGCGCTCTCGTTGGGCGCGGCGGGCGTCTGGATCGGCACCCGGTTCATCGCCACGCCCGAGGCCCGCGCCATTCCCGGGTACCTCGATTCGATACTCGCGACGCGCGAAGACGGGACGGTCGTGTCGCGCGCGTTCAGCGGTAAGACGATGCGCGTTCTTCGCAATGACACGACCGATCGCTACGACGCCGATCCGTCACTCTTGAAGAAGTTCCCGGACCAGTTGGCGGTCGCGTTCAGCGACGGCACCTTTCATCTCGGAGGCGACGAACATACGGCCGGCATCGATCCGCGGCGCGAGGGCTACCCCGCCGGTCAGGCCGTGGGCGCGATCACGACGATCCTCCCCGCAGGTGAGATCGTTCGCTCGATGGTCGATGAGGCGCAACGTGTCATCGACGGCCTCAGCGCTCTCTAACGAGTGCCGCGGACGTAGTGTTTTTCCATGACGAATGCGAGCCCCGATGTCGACGAGATACTCTCGGCGATCCGTGGGGCCACCAAACGCGTCACGGTCGCCAAACGAACCGTCGCTGAGGTCCTCGTCGCGGCGCCGGGCCACCTCACGGTCGACGAGATCACCCAGGAAGTGCAAGCGCGTCAGCCCGAGGTCAGTCCGTCGACGGTCTATCGAATCCTCGAAGAGCTCGAAGCGCTGCAGATCGTCGTGCACGCCCACCTCGATCAACACGCCGCGGTCTTTCATCTCGCGGGCGCCGTCCACGGACATCTCACGTGCGACCAGTGCGGGGCGACCTTCGAAATACCGGCCGCCCACTTCGATGCATTGAGCAAGGACCTGCAACGCACGTTTGGCTTCATGCTGGATCGACATCACGTCGCTGTCACGGGCACGTGCGAATACTGTCAGGCGCATCGACGACACACGACGTGACGACACATTTACTGCGTTCTTAGTTCCACGACCGATCGGCTCGAGGACCGTCAGTAGAATTCACTCCGGTACTTCATGATCAAGATCGACCATTTGACGAAGCGTTACGGCCCCACCGTCGCGGTCGATGACTTGGACTTCGAGGTGAAGCCGGGCGTCGTTACCGGCTTCTTGGGTCCGAACGGTTCGGGCAAGTCGACGACGATGCGAATCATTCTCGGACTCGACCACGCCTCCAAGGGCCAAGCAACGGTCAATGGTCAGCGCTACGCACAACTGAAGGATCCGATGCGCGAGGTCGGCGCGCTCCTCGACGCGAAGGCGGTCCACCCGGGCCGCACCGCGCGCAATCACTTGCGCGCACTGGCGACGTCGAATCAGATCAGGAAGACCCGCGTCGACGAGGTCCTTGAGTTCGTGGGCATCGCTGCGGTCGCCGATAAGAAGGTCGGCACCTACTCACTCGGCATGAGTCAGCGCCTGGGCATCGCCGGTGCACTCTTGGGCGATCCCGGCGTCTTGCTCTTCGACGAGCCGGTGAACGGACTCGATCCCGAAGGGATCAAGTGGATACGCGACTTCTTTCGGGCGTTGGCCAATGAGGGACGAACCGTCTTCGTCAGTTCCCATCTCATGAGTGAAATGGCCGTGAGCGCCGACGAGATAATCGTGATCGGGCGCGGGCATTTCATCACCTCCGGTTCGGTGAACGACCTCACCAAGAACGCCCAGGGCACCGTGCTTGCTCGAGCCTCCGACCACGACAGACTCGCTGCGGTCGTCGCGTCGAACAACGGCGTCATCCACGCGGCCAACGACGAGGGACTGACGATCGCGGGACTGACGTCGGATCAGGTTGGCCAGTTGGCCTTTGACGCGGGCATCGCGCTCTTCGAGCTGACACCCGAGCGGGCGTCACTCGAGGAGGTCTTCATGGACCTGACCGCGGACGCCGTCGAATACGGTGCGCAGAAAACGGACCCGGCCCATGGCTAGCGAGTCGACCCTGTGGGCGACGACCCAGTCGGAGTGGATCAAGTTCCGCACGGTGCGCTCCTCGATCATGGGTGTGGCGGTGACGGCCCTGCTCACGATCGGTCTCGGCGTACTCATCACGACACTCGTTCGAACTCATTGGACGCAACTCAGTCCGCTTCGCGTCGCGACGTTCGATCCCGTCTCGAGCAGCCTGCGCGGCAGTCTTTTCGCCCAGTTCGCGGTCGGCGTCATCGGCACGCTCTTCATCACGAGTGAGTACACCTCCGGGTCGATTCGCACGACGCTGACGGCGGTGCCCAATCGCGTCCGCCTGGTCACCGGGAAGTGCATCGTCTTGGTGTTCTCGATGCTGCTCCTCGGCGAACTCGTCTGCTTCGCCGCGTTCTTGATCGGGCAGCGCATCTACCTCGGCGTCGTGCCCACCGCGTCGCTGGATAACGGCACGGTCCTTCGCTCCGTGATCCTCGCCGGCCTCTACTTGGTCTTGTTGTCGCTGTTCGCCTTCGCGTTGGGGCTGATCTTCCGACAGAGCGCCGCGGCCATCAGTGTCTTCGTGTCGGTTCTCTTGATCGTGCCGATCATCGGACTGTTCTTTCCCCAGAGTTGGCAGAACGACTTCATGCGCTTCGAACCGTCCGAGTTGGGCCTCTCGATGCAGTCCCCCTTCGCGCCCTCGAACACTTTCGGCGCCTGGAGTGCGACATTCGTCCTGCTCGCCTACGTCGCGGGCACGATGGCCATTGCCCTGACCCTGTTTCAGCGACGCGACGCCGGGCCGAATCAATAGTTCCGTCATAAGGTGACCGCATGGAACTCAGCGACGCACTCCGCACGACCGGCGCCGTACGTCAGTTCCTCCCTGGAGTTGTGAGCGACGACGTCCTCTACGCGATACTCGATGACGCGCGCTTCGCGCCCTCGGGCGGCAACCGCCAAGCGTGGCACGTCGTCGTGGTGAAGGACATAGAACGACGCCGCGCCGTCCGTGACCTCTACCTCGACGGCTGGCACGACTACGTCGCACACGTGCTCGCCGGACTGATTCCGTTCTCGCCACTCGCGAGCGATGAGGACCGACGCGCGGCCGCAGCGAAGCGCGAGGCGGCTATCGCCGTGTCGAAACCGGACGGATTCCCCGAGACCCTCGATGAGGTCCCAGTCATGCTCGCGGTCTGCGCCGACCTCCGTGCGCTCGCGGCGACGGATCGAGACCTCGGGCGTTACCAGATCGCGGGCGGTGCGTCGATCTACCCCTTCGTGTGGAACATTCTGCTCGCAGCGCGCGCCCGCGGGTTGGGCGGCGTGATGACGACGATCGCGACCCGAAACGAGCAAGGGGTGCGCGACGCCCTCGACATTCCGAACGATCAGATCGTGGCGTCGATCGTGGCGTTAGGTCGTCCGGCCACCCAGGTCGCTACGTTGAAGCGCCGACGCGTCGAAGAGTTTACGACGACGAACAGCTTCAACGGTCCGTCCTTTACAACCGAGAGTTAACCTTCGACGCCAAAGATCTCTTTGGAGTCCTCGCCGAACCGGCGCGGTCCTCGACGGATCTGCGGGCGTGTTCCGTCGAGTACCAAGGGCGTGCGCGTCGTCGCCACTTCCCCACCCGGCGTCATCATGGAGCCGAGAAAGTCTCCGTCACGGACCTGTGCTTGCGCGAAGGCGCCGGCCACGTCGAGAATCGGCGCGAACGGTACTCCGGAGCCTTCGAGCACCGCGAGCCACTGATCGCTGGTGCGCGTCGCGAACACTCGATTCAGTACCACCGCGAGTTCGTGACGGTGCAGTATTCGCGACGCATTGTCGCGCCACTCATCGCGGCGCGACAGTTCGTCGTCGACGACGACCTCGACCAGTCGCGCGTACTGCGCGTCGGTCCCGACCGCGAGCAGAATGAATCCGTCGGCACTCGTCACCGGTCCGTAAGGCGTGATACTCGGGTGATCGTTGCCGAGCCGCGTCGGGTTCTCACCGGTCGCCAAATATCCCTGGGCCTGATTCACCAGGGCGCTCATCGTCGCCTCGAGCATCGGCGCTTCGAAGTGGCGGCCAGGTCGACCCAGCAGGCGCGCGAACAGCCCGGCTAGGAGGCCGATCGCCCCGTACAGGCCCGTCACGACGTCGGCGATCGGCGCACCTACCTTCGTCGGCGGACCGTCCGGTTCTCCCGTCACCCCCATGATCCCGGATCGCGCCTGCGCCAAGAGATCGAACGACGGTTGATCGGCGACCGGACCGCCGACCGTCGCGGGCGTGATACTCACCCACACGCACTCGGGGTTCATGGCGCGAAGTCGATCGATACCGAGCGACGCGAACTGACCCGGCAAATAGTTCTCCACCACGGCGTCACAGAGGCGAACTAACGCACCCACGCGTTCGAAGTCCCTCGGGTCACGCAAATCGGCAACGACGTTGCGCCGGTGTCGATTGACGGCGAGGTAATACGTCGCGTCGTCGCCGAATCGAGGTGGGGCGAGTGATCGAACGGGGTCACCCGTCGGTGCCTCAACCTTGATGACGTCGGCGCCGAGGTCGCCGGCAATCATCGCGCAGAACGGTCCCGCGAGGACGCGAGAGAGGTCGAGTATCCGCACGCCCTCGAGTGGGAGGCCGGTGCCGACGTTCGTCGGATCGAGGGGCCACTCCATCAGAGGACTTTGGAGAGGAAGTTCTGCAGGCGTGCGGACGATGGTGACGTCAACACGTCCTTAGGTTCGCCGGACTCCTCGATGACGCCTTGATCCAAGAAGTAGACCGTGTCGGCGACCTCCTTGGCGAATCCCATTTCGTGCGTCACGACGATCATCGTCATCCCACTTCGCGCCAGATCCTTCATGACGTCCAGTACTTCACCGACCAGTTCGGGGTCGAGAGCGGAGGTCGGCTCGTCGAACAACATCAACTTCGGCTCCATCGCGAGCGCACGAGCAATCGCGACGCGTTGCTGTTGCCCCCCGGATAGCTGCGTGGGATAGTTCTTCTCCTTTCCCTCGAGCCCAACACGAACCAGAAGTTCTCTCGCCAACTTCTTTGCCTGATCCTCACCGACGCTCTTGACCTTCATCGGTCCGACGGTGATGTTTTCGAGGACGTTGAAGTTTTGGAAGAGATTGAATCGCTGAAAGACCATCCCTATCTGTGCGCGTTCGTCGCAGATGCGCCGGTCGGTCAGTTCGTGCAACTTGTCACCGCGCATTTCGTATCCCACGAGCTCGCCGTCGACACGAAGTTCCCCGGCGTCGTGCTTCTCCAAGTGGTTGATACAACGCAGCAGCGTGCTTTTTCCCGAGCCCGAGGGACCGATCAGACAGGAGACCTCCCCTCGGTCGACCGTGAGATTCACGCCCTTCAGCACTTCGACGCCGGCGTAGGACTTGTGGACGCCGAGGACTTCGACCATGGGCGTCGTCATCGAAATCGTCATGATCCCGTTCCGACCTGGACGCCACGCTTGGTGCGGTACTTCGAGCCGATGCCCCGGAGGTCTCGTCGAATCCTTTGTATCGGTGTGAGGGGTGGTGTTCGAATCGCACCTCGCGCAAAGTAACGCTCGAGATAGAACTGTCCAATTGACAAGATCGTCGAGACGACCAGGTACCACAAGCTCGCGAGCAACAACATCGGCATGATCTGGTAGGTCTCGGTGTAGATGTTCGTCACGGCGCCGAGCAATTCGACGACGGCGATGGCCACGACCAGTGAGGTGGTCTTCAACATCGAGATGACCTCATTGCCCGTTGGCGGAATGATGACGCGCATCGCCTGGGGAAGGACGACGAGGCGAAGCGTCTGTCCCCTCGTCATGCCGAGTGACGTTGCGGCCTCCGTCTGGCCCTCATCGACGGCGATGATCCCCGAGCGAACAATCTCAGAAAAGTACGCGCCCTCGTTGAGTCCCAGAGCGACGACCGCGGCGTTGAACGCGGGAAATACCGTGTTGGCGTTGAAGTGCACCAGGTAGAGGTGCGTGAACGGTATCCCGATCGCGAAGGAGGGGTACAGCAACGCGATGAAGCCCCAGAGCAGAAGTTGCACGTAGACGGGCGTGCCTCGAAACGCCCACGTGTAAGTCCACGCGACGCCCGACAAGAGGCGACTGTGCGAAAGTCGCATGATCGCGACCAGTACGCCAAGAGTTATCCCAACCACCATCGCCAACCCGGTCAGTTCTAGCGTGACGAGCAGTCCGCGGAGAATCGCTGCGTCGGTGAAGTAGTGGAAGATGATGTTCCAACCGAATCGCCACTTCATTCTCGGCTGACAGACGTATCGCCCGGAGACCAAGCGACACGTACGCGCACCCGAGGGAATCTTCGACAGGAGTGTGTGGACGAACATGGCGATGAGAAGCGCCACGACCGCCATACCGATCCACTGACCCACATGACGAACGGGGACGACCTTGACGGTCACGTCCCCGTTCGTGCTCATGGATTTAGTTTTTACTACGACTTACGAGATCGCTCCGTTGAGGACGATCTTCGACGTCGTCAGTGCACCCGCGGTGACACCCCACTTCTTCAAGATGGCACCGTAGGCACCGTTCGCGATCAACGTCTTCACCGCGGCCTGAATTGCCTTGGCGAGCGCCTTGCCGCTCGTGGTCTTGGGAGTGGCCATGCCGTACGGGGCGACCTCAATCGCCTTGCCGACTGACTTGAAGACTCCTTGGGACTGCGAGACGACATAGTCCGCAACTTGACTGTCGAGGAAGCCGAATGTGGCCTTGCCCGAAGAGACCGACAAGTCGGCTTCGGTCTGGGTCGGATACGAGAGCACCGTCAGCTTCTTGGTCGATGGGCACGCCTTGGCGGTCTTTTGCGCGTCGGACTGTTCGGTAGTGCCGGTCTCGACGGCGACGGCGAAGCCGCAGAGGCTCCTGAGTCCGGTGAACGTCGCGGTAGACGAACTCTTCGCGTAAATGCCTTCGCCGGCCTGGAAGTAGTCGACGAAGTTGACCTGCCTCTCACGCGCCTTGGTGTCCGTGAAGGACGAGTTACCGATCGAATACTTCCCGTCACCGATACCGAGCAGGATGCTGTCGAACGTGACGTTGTTTTCCTTGACGGTGATACCCAACGTCTTCGCAACCGCGTACATGAGATCGACGTCGAAGCCGACCATCGTGGCGCCCTGCATCGACTCGTCCGGCGCGTAAGTGGCGTCGGTCGCGACCTGCAGGGTCTTGCCCTTGTACGCCGACGGTACGAGCTTCGCGTCTGCGGCGTTGTACTTACCCGACGTCGAACTGGCGCCCGCATTCACGCTGGTGGCCAGCATCAACGAAGCGGCGCCCACCATGACCAGGACCTGACGAAATCGTGTTATGTGCTGCATGCAATCTCCCTAATTTTCCCCTCGCCGAGTCCGGCGTCTGGGTTCCATTGATACCAGATAACGACACTTGAATGCCCTCGGTGCGCGAGAGTTCACTTCAGTGCTCGAAAACCAACTCCGACGGCGACGTGTTGGCGGTTGGCAGATAGCAAAACACGATGAGGGCGACCACATTTGCGCCACGGCAGCGACCGGGCAGCCCCTACGGCGGATATCACGACATTTGACTCGTCGCGTACGCCGCGTCCTTGAAACCTTTGGGCCAGCGTCCCGGCCGACTGGGTCGCAACAACATGTCCGTGAGGTCACGGCGCAGGTGCTCTTGACGCCACACGAGTTGTTCCTGGGCGCCGCGCATGATGCGATCCGGGTCACGACACTCCGTGCGCCACGTCGGGTCGGCCGCCACGTCAAAGCACTTGAACGTCCCGTCGGCGAACTGCACGTACCCGAGGTCGTCGCTCACCGACGCCGCGAGATTCGCCAGCGACAACGAACGGTCGCGCGGCCATTGACCCGCGCCACGGATGAAGTAGTTCCGGTAGTCCCATTCGTAGTGCGCGGCGGAGCGCCACGCGACGTCCTCGCCCTGAAGGAGAGGTGTGAGTGATCGGCCGTCACCCTGCGCCGGTTCGTCGATAGAGAGCACGTCGGCGAGCGTGGGCAGTAAGTCGACGTTCTCGCTGAATCGCGTGATCACTCGACCCGCGTTGGTCGTGTACGGATCGCGCCACAGTCCGATGACGTGATAGCTCTGCGGGAAGAAGCCCAACTTCTCCTTCAGTCCGTGATCGCCCAACTGCTCGCCGTGGTCCGCGGTGATCACGACGAGCGTGTCGCGCCACTCACCACGATCCTCGAGGGCACGAACGATACGGCCCAGTTGGGAGTCGACTTCGCTGATCATCCCGTAGTACTGCGCCTTCAGGGCGCGCATCTGATCCGGGTCACTCGGTGCGGCACTGGCCTCGATGCCCATAGCGGCGTCGTGAAGCGGGTGGCGTTCGTGGACCGCTACCGGCGCGATCGGCATCTCGACGTCGGCGGGGTCGTACATCGTGGAGAACTCCCCCGCCGCGGCGTACGGGGGATGCGGTCGCAGGTAGCTCAGGTGCGCGAACCACCCGCTCTCTTGTTTCGTCAGCCACTCCAGGAATCGTGTCGTGAGAAAGCCGCTCAAGGAGAGTTCGGCCGGGCGTTCGGGTTCACCCCGTGCGGCCACCTCCCAGCCGTAGGGCACGTCGTAGCCCTTCGCGCGCAGGAACTGGATCCAGCCAGCCTGACTCTCCGGTAGATAGAGACCAACCGAGAGTCCCGGTAAGACGCCGTCGTAACTGTCGAGGCGCGGATCGTCCATTCCCTCGGCGTTCGCCGGGTCGACGCCCTGGTCGGTGTAGCCAAAGAGCGTCGGGTCGTAGCCGGCGCGTCGGGCGACGTGCGCGATGTTGTCGAGGCCCGTGGGCAGCGGCGTGCCGTTGGCAACGACTCGGTTGTTCATCTGGTAGGTACCGGTGTAGATGGCGGCTCGTCCGGGTGAACACGGCGCGGCCTGGGAGTAGTGACGAGAAAGTCGCACGCCCTCGCGAGCGATACGGTCCAGCGTCGGCGTCTGCACCAGCGGATGACCGGCGGCGCCGTAGGAGTCGCCCCGGAACTGGTCGAGCGTGATGAACAGGACGTTCACTTCGCGGCCTCGACGTAGCGGTGCATGTGCGTCGCCAGTTCGTCCACGATCTCGAGCGCGTCGGGCACCATGACCGGCAAACGCAAGAATCCGTGAATCATGCCCTTCGCCTCGAGCAACTCCACGCGAACCCCGAAGTGCTCCAGGAGTCCGGCGTAGGCGACCGCCTCGTCACGTAGTGGATCGCACTCCGCGACGACGATAATCGCGGGCGGAGCGCCGGCGAGGTCGTCGAACATGAGAGGGGTCACCCGCGGATCACTGTGATCGGTCCAGTCGCCCAGGTAGAGCTTGTAGTCGTAGCGCAGATGGTCGATCTCCAGGACGTGATTGGCACCGAACTCGTGCACCGAATCGGTGAACAACTCGGGTCCGAGCGTCGGATAGATCACGACCTGGGCCGCAATACCCAGGCCCTCGCGCCGGGTGAGAGCGCACGCCACGGTCATGAGGGTACCTCCGGCGGAGTCGCCCATCACGATCAACTCGACACCGGGCTCGTCGAACTCACTCAGGTGCGCGAGCACGTAATGAATGGTGTCCACGGCGTCGTTGATGCCGGCCGGGAACGGGTGTTCCGGGGCCAGCCGGTACTCCACCGAGAGCAAACGCATCCGGGTGTCGGCGCAGAGTCGGCGACAGAGGGCGTCGTGGGTGTCGAGGTCGCCGACCACGAAGCCGCCACCGTGGAAGTACACGACCAGCGCCTTGCTCTCGTCGTTGAACGGCACGTAGAGCCGAGCCCGCAGGGTGCGCCGCTCGAGTGCCAACTCCACTTCGCGAATCCAGTCCAGCGCCTCGGGCTCGCCGCGGGCCGCCAGCGACGACTCGCGATAGGCCGCCCGACGTTCCTCGGGGCTCAACTGGGACGGATGCGTCGCCGGTTGCGCGCGCACCGCGTTCACGTAGGGCTCGAGCGATGGGTGGACCACGGCAACCTCCTTCGCTAGAGACTACGGCTCGGCGAAAGTCACGTCACCCTTGGACTAACCCCGGAACTCGTGCCAGCTCTCTTCGACGCCGGCGATCGACGTTTTCCACCCTCGCTTGGCGTCACGACGAGCCGCTTTGTGAAAGGCCCGCATCTCTTTGAGCGAATCCTTCAGTTCGGGCTGGGCGACGACCACGGACTTCAACCACGCGTGCGCAACCGCTTCGTCGTGAACCACGCCCAGTTTCTTCTGCGCGAGATTGGCCGATCGCGCAAGTTTTAACGCCGTGGTGCCGGCAACTAAACCGAGGACCTCGCACGCACATTCCAAGCGCTTCAACTCCTTGCGAAGTTCGTGCAAGTTCTCGTCGTTCGAACTTCCTCGGGCCTGGTCGGCCGCCCGCTCAACGTCACGCCGAGCACCATCAAGTTGTGCCGACAGCACCTCGTCCGCGGGACACTTGGCGCGCGCCTCGAAGAGGACCGACGAGCCGATGGCGGCGATGTCATCGACGAGGAGCGTGTAGCGCTTGGTCGATCGTTCGATCGCGCTTCGCTCGTGCGCCGCGTCAATCCGTTGGTCCAGTTGTCCCAGTATCGCTGTCTGCGCGGACTCGTCTGTGATCAACCACCGCGACTGCACCATCCCTGCTCGTAGAACGTCCAGGTCCCGACTCTCGCCGAGCACGCCGCCGAACCACGAGAGCTCAACCAGCAAGGCGTTCGACCACTTGGGATCGAACAGACCGGGGAACGTCTGCAATACCGAGCGCAGTCGGCGAATGCCGCCGCGCGCCTGGTGCACGCGTCCGACGGCGCTGCCTCGTCGACGGGGCACGCGGTTCGCCAATTCGAAGTGGTCGTCGACTCGGGGAGCCCCCAGCAACTTGTCCGCGTGCTCGGGTGTCAGGTCATTGAGGAGGAAGTTGCGGGCGAACTGATCGAGCACGTCGACGATGACCTGATCCGCGAAGGCGGTCGCCGCGCTCAGCACGCCGACTCCTGCGGGTTCACGTCGGTGCCGGCCACTCGTAAAGGTCTGGTCATTCGCTCCGCGCGGGCCTTTCACGATTGTCACCAACTCAATGGAGAGATAGGAGTCTACGACGCCACTTCTTGCCGAGACGGGCCCCCGCACGCCCCACAGGCGTACCGGCCCCGTAAAAACGTTCATCCCGGCCGATTCGGCCGGGATGAATGAACTCTCTGGAGCGGACGACCGGGCTCGAACCGGCGACCTCGACCTTGGCAAGGTCGCGCTCTACCAACTGAGCTACGTCCGCGTGATCACCAATAGTAGCCCACCCGCTGCTCGGATTCGTCGTCGACTCACTCCTTCGCAGTGTCAATTAGTGCGTACGCCTCTTCCACTAAATAGTCGCGAAGGGTCGCGAGGTCGGGCACCCTCTGAGCGCAGCCGAGCATTCCAAACTCCAGATTCTGCTCGAAGCCGAGCACCGTGATGTTCAAAGAGAACGGACCCAGTAGCGGTCCGACCGGCGCGGCGGACACCACCCGGTGGCCGCTCAGCCACAGCGGGATGGGCGGTCCCGGCACCGACGACACCATGAGGTTCGCCATCGGCGGCACGAGGTCGAACAGACCGAACGCTTCGACGATCTTGCCTCCCAGCGAGAGGACCGCCGGTCCCAGGACATGGGGCATCTCTTGGAACATCTTCGCGCCGCGTTGACGTTGCACGTCGACGGTCCGGGCCGAGTCGCGCGCGATCGCCCGGAGCCGCTCCACCGGATCGTCGATGTCGGTGTGCAGGGCCACCAACATCCCGGAGATCTGATTGCCCATCGCCGCGGTGTCGCCGTCGCCGCGGACGTTGATCGGCACGAAGGCGATCAAGTCCCGGGTGAGTATCTCGCCACGCTCCGCGAACAAACGTCGGAGGGCGCCACTCGTGGTCGCCATCACGTAGTCGGTGACCGACGCCCCGTGATGTTTCGCCGCGCGTTTCGCGTCCGTCAGTGGAACACGCATCCGGTGATAGGACTTTTCCACTCCGGCGCGACCGCTGAGTGACGTCCGTCGCGCTTCGAAGATCGACGGTTGATCGGGCGTCGCGTGCTTTCGGCCCTTCGTGAGTGCGACGCGCACCGATGTGCGCACGACGTTGAAGATCCTCGTGAACCACGAGACCACGACCGTAGCGGCGGACGCCGGGTCTCGCCCGAGCCGGCGCAGTCCCACCAGCAGTAACGACCACGACGACGTCGAGGTCGCTACGTCACCGTCGTCGTCCGCAGTCGGCGCCGGCGCGCGAACGTCGGGTGTGATGTCAAAGAGACTGGCGAATGTCTCGGCACCCGAGACGCCGTCGGCCAAAGCGTGATGGACCTTCAACGCCGCGGCGGCGCGGCCATCTTCCAGTCCCTCGATGATCAGCAGCTGCCACAGCGGACGCGTAAGGACGAGCGGTCGCGAGTAGAACTCTGAGACCAGGGCGTCGAACTGCTCGGCGGTCCCCGGTGACGGGAGGGCCACGCGCGCCACGTGTCGATCCAGGTCGAAGGCCGGGTCGGGTACGAGTGCCGGCCACGTGAGATCGAAGGGGGCGCGAATTACCCGTTGCGTCAGGACCGGTATCTCGTGCAGGCGCTCAGCGACGTTCTTTCGAATCAGTGCGAAACGCTCGGAGGGGTCGCTGAACTCCCCGAAATCGAGCTCGATCACCGCGCCGATGTTCATTGCGGATCCCGGTACCTCCAACAACACGAAGGCGCTGTCGAGAGGATCGAGGAAGCGCGTCAACGCCCACTGCTTCCGAATCCGCCCTCGCCGCGCGTAGCCGTCGGAAGCACCTCCACGGTCGAGAAGCGTACCGGCGGCACGGGTAGGACGACCAGTTGGGCGACGCGATCACCCTTCTTCACCTCGTAGTCGTGCGTGGGATCGAGATTGACCAGCGCGATCATGATCTCACCGCGATAGCCCGCGTCGATGAGACCCGGTGCGTTGATGCACGTGACCCCGTGCTTGGCCGCGAGACCGCTGCGCGGCAAGACGAGACCGCCGTGGCCCTCCGGGATCGCCACCGCCAAACCGGTCGGCACCATCGCGCGTCCGCCGCCGGCCGGCAACACACGCGACTCGACCGCGACGAGGTCGCACCCCGCGTCACCGTCGTGCGCGTACACGGGCAGCGTCGCGTCCGCGTGTAACAACTGAATGGGGACGTCCATTGGATTGACGATATCGCCGGGCGTCACGGGCATTGGCCGACGGTTCAGTAGTGTCACGTTGTGCTCGTGTGGATGGACTTGGAGATGACGGGTCTGGAACCCACTCGTCACGTCATCATCGAGATCGCGACGTTGATCACCGATGACAACCTCAACGTGATCGCCGAAGGGCCCGACCTCGTCATTCACGCCTCACCGGAACAGATGTCGGAGATGGGCGATTTCGTCACCGAGATGCACACGAAATCGGGCCTCATCGATGCCGTGAAATCTTCCACCGTGTCGAATGCGGATGCCGAAACGCAGACTTTGGCATTCCTCAAAGAACACATCACCGAACCACGGTCGATCCCTCTGTGCGGCAACTCGATCGGTACCGACCGACGATTCCTCCAGGAGTACATGCCGACCCTCGAAGAGTTCCTCCACTACCGCAACGTCGACGTCTCGACGTTGAAGGAGCTGACACGTCGTTGGCACCCCGACGTCCTCGACGCGCTACCGGAGAAGGCGACGGCACACCGCGCCCTCGATGACATCCTCGAGTCGATCGCCGAACTGCAGCACTACCGCGACACCTTGTTTCCCAAGACACCAACGGAACCACTCGCGACCGATGGCTGACGCCGTACTGTCCCTCGAGGAGGCGACGGCGAAGATGACGGCGCCGGGCTCCATGTTCGAAACCGAACGCGCGACGGTCAACGGCATCGAGATGACCGTCTGGAAGCACGCGCCGACGACGCTTCGCCAGGTACTGGACCTGTCGCTCAATCACGCGTCGCGCGACTTCCTCGTCTACGAGGGACAGCGATTCACCTTCGAGTTGCACTACCGCCTCGCGTCGACCTTGGCCACGCGACTGATCGACGCCGGCGTCAAGAAGGGTGACCGCGTAGCCATCGCCTCGCGCAACCTGCCCCAGTGGGTCATGACCTTTTGGGGCACCGTGCTCACGGGTGCGGTCGTGGTACCCATCAACGCCTGGTGGACACCGGATGAGTTGCAGTACGGACTGAGCGATTCGGGCACCTCGGTGCTCTTCGTCGACGAGGAACGACTCGAACGGGTCCGCGGCAAGCTCGACGACCTGCCGGCCCTAACGACCGTGGTGGTGATCAGTGAGGACCCCGCGCGACCGGCGCGACTCGGCGCGACGCATTCGCGCGTTCAAGTCATCGACTTCAACGAGTTCGTCGGCGACGTCAGCGACACCGCCACGCCGCCCGAGGTCGAGATCGCGACCGACGACGACGCCACGATGTTTTACACCTCGGGTACGACGGGACATCCCAAGGGTGCCGTGGGTACGCACCGCAACGCCATCACGAACTTGATGAATCTCTTCTTCGTCGGGGCGCGCTCGAGTATGCGATTCGGCGACGGTGACCGTGAAGCGTCCGAGAGCACGCCGAACGCCGGTCTCTTGAGCGTGCCGCTCTTCCACGCGACGGGCTGTCTCGCGACCATGACCACGAACACCGCGGCCGGCGGCAAGCTCGTGATGATGCACCACTTCGACGCCGGCCAAGCACTGGCGTTGATCGAGTCCGAACGTCTGACGATGTTCGGTGGCGTGCCGACCATTGCGATGCAGATCCTCGATCATCCCGACTTCGCCACGTTCGACACCTCGAGCGTGCGCTCCGTCTCCTACGGCGGCGCGCCCGCGCCGCCCGAACTCGTGCGACGAATCCAGGCCGCATTCCCCGGTGGTCAACCGGGCAACGGGTACGGACTCACCGAGACCTCGGCCGCGGTCTGTCTCAACGGCGGTGCCGACTATCTCGCCAAACCGGAGAGCTGCGGCCCGGCGGTGCCGGTCATCGAAATCGCGATCGTCCCGGAGGACTTCGACGGCGACGAACCGACGCCGGACCTGCCGCACGGTCCCGCGGTCGTGGGTGAACTCTGGATCAAGGGACCGAACGTCGTGCGCGGTTATTGGAACAAGCCCGAGGAGACGGCCAAATCGTTCACCAAGGGTTGGCTGCGCAGCGGCGACATCGCGCGGATCGACGAAGAGGGATTCGTCTTCATCGTCGATCGCGCAAAGGACATGATCATTCGCGGCGGTGAGAACGTCTACTCGGTGATCGTCGAGTCCGCGATCTTCGAACACCCCGACGTCGCTGACTGCGCGGTCGTCGGACTCCCCCATCCCTCGTGGGGCGAGGAGGTCGCCGCCGTCGTCGTGTTGCGTCCGGGGCGCGTCATCGAGGCCGAAGAGATTGCGCGCCACGTCGCGCGACAGCTCGCGCGCTTCGAAGTGCCCACGAAGATCTTCTTTCGGGCCGATCCGCTGCCGCGTAATCCGCAAGGCAAGGTACTGAAGCGAGACCTACGGACGTCGCTCGTCGAGCAAATGGAGCGTTCGACGTAGCAACCACTCTGGCGATACTCGGCACCATCGCCGCACCACGTACAGATCGCGGCCACCGCACAGGTGGCCGCGATTTATGTTGGCGGCCGCTTACTTGTTGGGCTGCGGGGTGTAGCGCAGGTAGTCCTTCACCTTGCGAAAGCCCTTGGGGAACTTCTCCTTGGCGTCCTCGTCGCTGACGGCCGGCGAGATGATGACGTCCTCGCCGTCCTTCCAGTCGATTGGCGTCGACACCGGGAATTTGGCCGAGAGCTGCAGCGAGTCGAGGACGCGGACGATCTCATCGACGTTGCGACCGGTCGAGGCGGGGTAGGTCAACGTGAGCTTGACCTTCTTATTGGGGTCCACGATGAAGACACTGCGCACCGTGAGGGTGTCGTTGGCGTTCGGGTGGATCATGTCGTAAAGGTCAGCGACCTTACGGTCGGCGTCGCCGATGATCGGGAAGTTGAGTTCGGCGCCCTGGGTCTCGTTGATGTCGGCCTTCCAGCGCTGGTGCGACTCGACGTCATCGACCGAGACCGCGATCAACTTGGTGCCGCGCTTGTCGAACTCGCCGCGACGCGCGGAAAAGGCGCCCAATTCGGTCGTGCACACGGGGGTGAAGTCCTTCGGGTGCGAGAAGAGGATGCCCCACCCGTCGCCCAGGTAGTCGTAGAAGTTGACGGTCCCTTCAGTGGTCTCCGCCGTGAAGTCAGGGGCCTCGTCGCCGAGTCGAATCGCCATTGCTTGCTCCTTGGAAGTGATGTCAGTCCCTTGACTGAACGTGCCAACCCTAGCGGCATGTTTCGCAATGTTGTCAATACCTATCGGATTTGTAGGTAAGTGGAAACACACTGATCACAAAGGCTGTGAGACTGTCTGCGTGGACGCAGCGCAGCCGCCCGTGGTCGCGGCCTTCGACCTTGACGGCACGCTCACCGAGGGCGGGAGCGTCTTCCCCTGGCTGAAGTTCATCGCCGGCAGAGCCCGCACGTGGCGCGCCGCGTTCTCACTCGCACTCCCCCTGGCAATCGGTGCACTGCGCTCCAGCCGCTGGGCCGACAACGCGAAGGAACGCCTCTTCCACAGGCTCCTCGCGGGCCTCGACGAAGAGTTGGTCCGGGACCAGTCGCGGGCCTTCGCACTCGAGCACCTCGAACACGAAGGTAGACCGATGTTGCTAGCCCGGCTGGCCTGGCACCTGGCGCAGGGTGACGAGGTCGTGCTCGTCTCGGCCTCGCCCCAGCTCTACGTCGACGTCATGACCGAGCAGTTGCAGGCGAACGGCGGGCTGGGCACCCGTCTCGCGATTGATCCCCGCGGCCGACTCACCGGTGGCTACCTCGGTAAGAACTGCCGCGGTACCGAGAAGCTTCGCCGGCTGGACGAGTGGATCGCCGGGCGCCACTTCCCGGCACCGCCGGTCGTCTTCGCCTACGGCAACTCTCGCGGCGATCGGAGAATGTTGAGCGGGGCGACGCACCCGTTCAACGTCGGCAAGCTCGGCGTATTCGGTTCGCTGCGACGCTTTCCGCGACTGAAGTCGGCGGACCAGCGACCTACTGCTGATTGATCGCGGCGCCGAGCTCGACGAGACCGCCCTCGCGTCCGTCGTAGGTGACCTGGATCGACGCGGCCTGCTCGCGCCAAGCGATGACCGTGTTGCCGTGAGGATCGAGCACGCCCACGTTTATGTCGTAGATACCGTCGAGCAGTGGAATCTGCGGCAGGTCGATGCCGACCTGATTGCGCCCCGGCGTGAGGTTGACCGGCGAACCCTTCGCGTCACTGCGACTGATCAAGAGACCCTTGCGAGTGAAGACCTCCAGGACGAAGTTGCCCGAGTAGGCGCCGTGTGACGTGATGTTCACGTCGAAGTGCATGCCGGCGCCGCTTCGTACGTCAAAGGACCCCGACGGCGTGGTGATCGAGTCGATGCTGATCGAGGCGAGCAGGCCGCTGCGATCGTGTTCGACCGCGCTGTCCATGAGGTGCTCGCGAAAGATGCGCAAGGAGTCGTGCGTCGGACCGTCGGCGATCATGTTCCCGCCGTCGAGCACGATCGCGCGATCACAGATCGCGCGAACCTGATCGGCGTTGTGCGTGACGAAGAGGATCGAACGGCCCTCGTCTTGGAACGATCGGATCCGATCGATACACTTCGCTTGGAATCGTTCGTCGCCCACCGCGAGGACCTCGTCCACCACGAGGATGTCGGGGTCGACGTTGACCGCGACGGCAAATGCCAGTCGGACGTACATACCGCTCGAATAGAACTTCACCTGCGTGTCGATGAAGTTCTCGATCTCACTGAAGTCGACGACGTCATCGAAGATTCCCTCGACCATCTTCTTGGAGAAGCCCAACATCGCGCCGTAGAGAAAGACATTGTCGCGCCCGGAGAGCTCCGGCTGGAAGCCGGCGCCGAGCTCGAGGAGCGCGGCGAGGCTGCCGCGAATGTGGATCTGACCGGAGGTCGGTTGCAACACGCCGCAGATGCACTTCAGCAACGTCGACTTGCCCGAGCCGTTGTGACCGACGAGACCGACGGTCTCGTTCGTGTCCACCGAGAAGTCGATGTCGTGCAGCGCGTTGAAGGTCTCGGTCGATCCGGAGCGCGGGTGCAGCATCCGCTCCTTGAGCGACTGGTGACGCTCGTGGTGGATCTTGAAGGTCTTGGAGATCCCCTCCACCTTGATGACGGTCGTCACTACAGCTCCGACTCGAAGTTGCCCTGCAGTCGTCCGAAGAGCACTTCGGCCAAGAGGAAGACGACGATCATGATGCCGAGCAGCGCGAGGTCCAGGTAGCAGTACGTCGACATCGGCCACGAGGGCAGGATCTTCAAGAGCAGCGGCACGGTGTGACCGTGCACCACGACGGTCTGGGTCGTCGAGGCCGCATTGGTGGCCACGTAAAAGGCCCGTTGGAACGTCAACATGATCAACGTGATCGGGTTCAAGAAGTACAGCCACGCCAGCCCGTGCGCGTGGAGCTGCGGCGCGATCGAGTGCTCGTAGGAGTAGACGATCGGCGAGAGGAAGAACCACAACTGCAAGATGATGAGGATGAAGTGCTCCATGTCGCGCATGTAGACCGTGATCGCCGACATGAGTATCGCCAGCGCGGCCGTGAAGAAGTAGAGGGCGAGGAACGCGATCGGGAGCAACCAGAAGTACGCGTAGTCCGGCGAGTGCTGCACGACGAGGAGATAGAGGCCGAAGACGCAGAGCTGAATGAAGAAGTAGAAGGTCGCGGCGCCGACGTTGGCCAGGGCGAGGATCTCGCGCGGGAACGACACCTTCTTCACCAGTCCGGAGCGAACGACGATCACGCCGGTCGCGGTCGAGAGCGACGTGTTGAACATGTTCCACACGATCATGCCCGCGAAGAGGTAGACCACGAAGTTGGGAATGCCGTTCTTCAGGAACTTCGCGAACACCAGCCAGTAAATGGCGAGGAAGAGCGACGGCGTCAACATCGACCAGACGATGCCCAGCGCCGAGTTCTTGTACTTGATGCGAATATCGGACCTGATCAGACTGGATAACAGTTCCCGGCGATTCCAGAGATTGCGGAGCCGGGTGAAGAGACTGTCGCGCGCGCTAACGACGCGAAAGGCGTCGTTCTCTAAGGAACGTCGTTCGACTCGCGCCGCCGAACCATCGCTCACTAGACGCCTTGACGAACGGCCGAATGTTCAATCACTGCGTCGATGAAGCCGTACTCCAACGCCTCTTGCGCGGTGAACCAGCGGTTGCGATCGGAGTCCGCCTCGATCTGCGCCAGCGACTTTCCCGTGTGGAACGCGATGCGTTCGGCGAGCTGCTTCTTCATGAAGCCGATCTGTTCGGCCTGAATCGCGATGTCCGAGGCCTGACCCTGCATTCCGCCCATCAACGGCTGATGCATCAAGATACGACTACTCGGCAGTGAGAATCGTTTGCCCGGTGCGCCGGCGCACAGCAAGAACTGGCCCATCGACGCCGCCATGCCGATGCAGATTGTGCGAACGTCGGCGTTCACGTACTGCATCGTGTCGTAAATGGCCAGGCCATCAGTGATTACGCCGCCGGGAGAGTTGATGTAGAGGCTGATGTCGCGTTCGCTGTCTTCGGCGTCGAGTAGTAACAGTTCGGCGCAGATCCGGTTGGCTGAGTCGTCGTTCACTTCGGATCCGAGGAACACGATTCGCTCGCGTAGTAGTCGCTGATTGAGGTCATTGGCGCCGAAACCGTCGACCCGGTTGGAGATATTCATGGCAACAATCTACTTGGAGTCACTCCGAGCACTCCGCTACGCACCCTAGAATGATGGGTCTTGCGGGCGTGGCGGAATTGGCAGACGCGCTGGTTTTAGGAACCAGTTCTTCGGAGTGTGGGTTCGAGTCCCTCCGCCCGCACGCTGTCCTGTGTCAAGACATCGGAGACGCTGTGTCAAGACATAGTAGACACAGCGTCTCCGGCCGGCTTCTGGTAGTTGCGTTTGGGGTCGATTGTGAACCGTCGCATCAGTACTCCTTCAGGATTTAGGACCCTCACGTCACGATCGGCGACCAACATCGTGACGACCTGGCCAGCGTTCTTTCGACCCATGCCCAGGTGCAAAAGCCGTGAACCGTAGCGCAGGGTGACGGTGCCGTTGGTATCGATCTTGTCGTAACGGACGCGAAAGTGTGCGGTGGCGTCTTTGACGTCGCCGGGGCGGGCCTTCACTCGGGCGTCGTAGGCCCACTGGGGCGTGCGACGCCCCAGGGCGCGATGTGGGCGCACGGTGTTGTAGTAGTTGGTGAACCAGTCGAGCTGTGCTTGGAGTTCGCGCATCGTCGTGGCGGGTGGTTGTTTGCGCAGGAACTTCTTCATCGTCTGGTGGTAGCGCTCGACCTTGCCGCAGGTCTGGGGGTGGTAGGGACTGGAGTGCTTCGCCACCACGCCGAGTCGTTCGAGTTCGGTCTCGAAGCCCGTTCGTCCGTAGCGAGATTTCGCCGTGTAGATCGCCCCATTGTCAGTCAACACTGAGGCCGGGGTGCCGTAGCGCTCGCGCGATGCTTGAAAGACGTTCATGACGTCGAGCACCTTGGTGACCGGAAAAGCCACCGACGCCAAAAGTAACCGGGAGTGATCGTCGAGAAAGTTCACGATCTCCACGCCCACATCGCCCTCGAGGGCCCAGTGGGTCATGTCCGACTGCCAGCACTCGTTGGGGAGCGAGGCCACGAAGCGCTGGTAGAAGGACTTGGGTCGCTTCTGGGGTTGGGGGTTGACGAACCCGCGCCGACGCAGCACCCGCCAGATCGTGCTCACCGACGGCGGCTGGAAACCCTCGCGCTCGAGTTGACTCTGGATCGAGTCGGCGCCTTCGTCGAAGCCGCCGTCGAAAAGTTCTTTGCGGATCTCCACGATGCGATCTTCCAGTGCCACGCTCGTCGCGGTCGGTGAGGTCTTTGGTCGACGCGATCGCGGGGCGAGGCCGGCCTCGCCCTCTTCTGCGTAGCGCTTGAGCAGTTTGTAGATCCAGCTGCGGTGCAGTCCATGGTCCCTTGCTAAGGAGGCGACCGATCGGCCTTCCTTCAGATGTGCCTCCACCAAATAGCGCCCGACGTCCATAGGAAGACCTCCCTGAGAAGTTGTCTCCTATGTCTTGACACATAAAAAGAACTGATGTCGCTTATGTCTTGGAATCAGACACCTCCGCCCGCACGCGACGCAGACCAACGTGCGCTCAACCGTTCGACGATGTCTGCTAGTGTGAAATGACTGTTTCGCCGCACATCGCGGTGGAGACCGATTCGACTGTAAAACCTCGAGTTGGGCTCATCTCAACTTGTAGGAGTTATATGTCTGTGTCCTTCGCCGCGCTCGGCGTGCCCTCGAACCTCGTGGAGCACTTGAAACAACGCGGCATCACCGAAGCGTTCCCGATTCAAGAGGCGTCGATCCCCGACGCCCTCGCGGGCCGCGACGTCGTGGGCAAGGCCATCACCGGCTCCGGCAAGACCCTCGCCTTTGGGCTCCCCCTGATGGCGCGGCTCACCAAGGCGCGTCCCCGAAAGCCCGTCGCCCTCGTGCTCGTGCCGACGCGCGAGCTGGCCGCTCAGGTCCAAAAGGAGCTCGCGCAACTGACCGACGACCGCGGTCGCCGCGTCATCTGCATCTACGGCGGCACCTCGTACAACGTCGCGCGCAAGGCCCTCAACTTCGGCGTCGACGTCGTCGTGGCGTGCCCCGGCCGACTCGAAGACATGCTCGAGCAGGGCGCACTTGATCTCACGTCGGTGACGACCGTCGTCGTCGACGAGGCCGACCGCATGGCCGACATGGGGTTCCTGCCCTGCGTGCGCCGGATCGTCGCGGCCACGTCGCGTGATCGCCACGTGATGCTCTTCTCGGCGACGATGGGTCCCGACGTCAAGTCCCTCGTCAAGGAGTTCACGCACGACGCGGCGATTCACGACGTCGTGGGCGACGAAGCACCGAACGACGTCGATCACTACTTCTGGCGGGTGCCGCGCGAGCAGCGTCCCCAGTTCACGGCCGACATCGTCGAAGAGTACGAACGCGCGCTCGTGTTCACGCGCACCAAGCACGGTGCCGACCGACTGACCCGTCAGCTCGAGGAGCGCGGCATCTCGGCCGTCGCTCTGCACGGTGACCGCACGCAGGCCCAGCGCGAGCGGGCACTGCGCAGTGTTAAGAACGGACAGGTCCGCGTCTTGGTCGCGACCGACGTCGCCGCGCGAGGCATCCACATCGAACTGCTGCCCGTCGTGATTCACTACGACCCACCGGCGCAGGCGACCGACTACCTGCACCGCTCCGGACGAACGGGACGCGCCGGTGCCACGGGCGCGGTCATCTCTCTCGTCGGCGAAGACGTCGTCGGTCAGGTAAAGCGACTGCAGAAGGCCCTCGGTCTCGAGACCTCGATTGAACGGCGCGAAGACGCCCTGCCCATCCGGCTCGGCGCCGTCGACGACGCCGTCGCCGCGGAGCGTGTGGACGACCGCGGCGGTAAGGGGCGCTCCGAACGCTCGACGCCTCGCGACCGCGAACACGGACCGCGCGGCTTCGAACGCGGTGCGCGCAGCGAGCGTAGTTTCTCGGACCGGGCTCCCCGAACGGAACGAAGCGGCGAACACGCCCGACCGTCACGAAGTTTCGCCGAACGAGCGGAGCGCACGCCGAGATCAGAGCGAACCTTCGCCGAGCGCGCGCCGCGCGAGCGCAGCGAACGAGCGCCGAGACCCGAGCGAGTGTTCACCGAACGCGCGCCACGGCCCGATCGCTCCGGCAGTCGCAACGCACCATTCAAGGGCAGCACAGGACGAGGCAGCGAAGCGGTCGTGAGCTTCTTTAACGACGCCAAGGGATTCGGTTTCGCCAGCGACGACAAGGGTGACGACCTCTTCATCCACTTCTCGAACATCGTGGGCGACGGCTTCAAGTCCCTCGCGCAGGGCCAGAAGATCACGTTCGAAGAAGCGACCGGTCCGAAAGGTCGCGAGGCGCGCAACGTCCGTGCGGTCAGCGCCGGTCGAGAGCGCCGTCGATAGTATTTCGCTCGATGTCCGAAAAGCCACTCGTCGATCCGCACCTCGGACCCGCGCCCGTCGACCTCCTTATCGAGGACTTGGTGATTGGTGACGGCGAAGAGGCCACGACCGGTCGTAGCGCCGTCGTTCACTACGTGGGCGTCGGTGTCTCCAGCGGTGAGGAGTTCGACGCGTCCTGGAACCGCGGCGAACCCTTCGTCTTCCCGCTCGGCGCCGGTCACGTCATCAAGGGTTGGGATCAAGGTGTCGTCGGCATGAAGGTCGGCGGACGTCGACGACTCGTCATCCCCGCGCACCTGGGCTACGGCAATCAGGGCGCCGGCGGCGTCATCGCACCCGGCGAGACGTTGATCTTCGTCGTGGACCTGTTGGCGTTGCGCTAGTCAAGCGGACTCGGGGACGAGTCGATCGCCACCATTCGCTGATAGTCGCCGTAGCGCTCGCAACAGATCTCCGCAATCAAGCGAAGTCGTTCGTTGGGATCACTCAAACTGAGGACCTTGAATTGGTCCAGCGTCGACATCGGCGTCATCGAACAGAGTTGCCAACTGCGAACCCAAGGGTCCTCGTCCATTTCGCAGTTCGACTGCAGACACTCGTCGGCGAAGAGCTCGCTCTGGAGCGCACGAATCGCCCGAACGGCCGACTCCGTGGACTTCAACAGCGCTGTCGCCACGTTGTCCTCGTCACAACATCGGTCCTTGACGAAGGCCCGAGGGTACGGATCGTCGTCGAGCCAACGCGCCACCTCGAAGCATTCGACGCCCTCGGCCATGACCACCGTCTGACCGTTGGGCAACACTTGGGCACCGAGGATCTGCATGAGCGTGCCCACGGACGTACGCTCGTCGAAGCCACCGACCTCGGAACCTCGTTCGATCAAACAGGTGCCGAAGCGCTGCTGGGCTTCGATGTCACGCAACATCCGGTGATAGCGCGGTTCAAAGACGCATAGTCCGACGACCTGGTGCGGGAAAATGACCATACCCAAAGGAAACATGGGCAGTTCTTGGTCATACACGTCACTACCCTAAGGTGAAATCTTCGTGAACTGCCTTATCCTGGCGAGAGATCTTCGCGCAGGGCGCGCAACGCACGTCCACGGTGTGAGACGTCGTTCTTCTCCTCGGGAGTGAGTTCGGCCAGCGTCCGACCGCCGGCGTCGTTCGGTACGAAGACCGGGTCGTAACCAAACCCCTGATCACCCGCGCGCGATTGCGCGATCGCGCCGTCGAGTTGGCCCGCGACACAGTGCGTCGAACCGTCGGGATACGCGACGGCGATCACCGTCACGAAACGCGCGACGCGCGGCTCGGGAACCGCGTCGAGCTCGTCCAACAGTTTCGTGACGTTGTCGTCGTAGCTCGCCGCTTCACCGGCGTAGCGCGCGCTGCGCACACCGGGCCGCCCTTCGAGTGCGTCGACGAAGAGTCCCGTGTCGTCGGCGATCGCGGCGAGACCGGTGGCGTCGCACAGCGCTCGCGCCTTCAAGAGCGCGTTCTCTTCGAGCGAGTCGCCGGTCTCCTCGACGTCGGCGACGTCGACCGGTCGATCCAGTAGTTCGAAACCGAGCGGTCCGAGCACGGCGCGCATCTCCTCGGTCTTCTGCGGATTCGCCGTCGCGAGGACGAACCGCGTCACGGGCGAGGTGGCGGCGGCGTCGCCAGTACTACTCGCTGCGCTTCGTGAATCGACGCGATGCCCGTGGCGGCGAGATCAAGCAACTGGTCCAACTCCTCGCGCGTGAAGGCCTCTTGTTCGGCCGTCCCCTGGACCTCGACGAATCGCCCGCTCCCGGTCATCACGACGTTCATGTCGGTATCGGCGCGCGAGTCCTCCTCGTAGGGCAGGTCCAGGAGGGGCACGCCGCCCACGACGCCGACCGAAATCGCGGCCACCGAATCTCTTAGGGCGTGTTCCTTCAAGCTGCCCCTTTGCACGAGTCGCGTAATCGCGTCGTGCAGGGCGACGTAGCCGCCGCAGATCGACGCCGTTCGCGTCCCGCCGTCGGCTTGCAGGACGTCGCAGTCGACGGTGATCTGCACGTCGGGCATCAGGTCGAGTCTGGTCACCGTACGCAACGAGCGACCGATCAGCCGTTGGATCTCCTGGGTTCGGCCAGACTGTCGGCCCCGCGCCGCTTCGCGGCTCGCGCGCTCAGGTGTGGAGCCAGGCAGCATCGAGTATTCGGCGGTCACCCAACCCTTGCCGGTACCGCGAAGCCATCGTGGGACATCCTCTTCAACCGACGCCGTGCACAGGACCACGGTTTGACCGAAGCTGACGAGCACGGAACCGGCGGCCATCGCGGTGAAGTCACGCTGGAAACTGAGTGGCCGAGCCTGCTCGGGACTGCGACCGTCGGCGCGCGTTATGGACATGGATCTCCTCGGATTGAATCGTGCGATTCAACGGTACTTGAGGAATCCGACGGCAATGGCTAGAAGTAGATGATCGACTTGGCGCGTTCGACGACGACGTCGATGTCGTCGCTCCAGGCACCGGTCGAGAGATATTTCCATCCGTCGTCGGCGACGATCGTGACGATCGTCGCGTACTCGTCATCGGGAATCGTGTTCGCGCACTTCACGGCACCGGCCATGATCGCGCCGGAAGAGAGGCCGACGAAGAGACCGACCTCGGTGAAACGCCGGGTCCACTCGATTGACTCACGCGGACGTACGACCACTCGTCGATCGAGCAATGCTTCGCCGTGGTTGTCGATGAAGATCGGCGGGATGTAACCGTCGTCGAGGTTTCGTAGTCCGTCGACCATCTCACCGGCCGGCGGCTCCACCGCCCAGATCTGTACGTCGGGGCGGTGTTCGCGCAGGTAGCGCCCCACACCCATCAGCGTGCCCGAGGTCCCGAGGCCGGCGACGAAGTGCGTGATCTCCGGGACGTCGGTGAGGATCTCGGGACCGGTGTGCTCGTAGTGCGCGTCAGGATTCGCCGGGTTCGCGTACTGGTAGAGGAACGTCCACTCGGGATTGTCCGCGCTCAACGACTGCGCGAGTCGCACGGCGCCGTTGGATCCTTCAACACCCGGTGAGTCAATGATCTCGGCGCCCCACGCGACGAGGAGTTGTCGCCGCTCCGGCGAGACGTTGGAGGGCAGTACGACCTTGAGGTGGTAGCCGCGAAGCCGGCAGACCATCGCGAGGGCGATACCCGTGTTTCCCGAAGACGGTTCGATCAGGACCTGGTCCGGCTTACCGGGAATCAAGAGGCCGTCACGTTCGGCCGCGTCGACCAACGACACGGCGACGCGGTCCTTCACCGAACCGGCGGGGTTTCGACCCTCGAGTTTCGCGAGGATCGTGACGTTGGCTTTCGGCGAAAGGGCGCTGACGTCGACTACCGGTGTGTGACCGATGAGATCGAGTATCGACGCGTAGCGCGTCACTACAACGTGCCTCCGGCGACGGCGGGCAACAACGTGATCTCGTCACCGTTGGTGACGGGTGCGTCGACGCCGCCGATATAGCGCACGTCATCGTCGTTCACGTAGACGTTCAAGAACCGGTGCAGGGTGCCGTCGCTGTTGAGCAACTGGCCCTTCACGTCGGGGTGGTTCGTCGTCAGGTGGTCGAGGACTTCGCCCACCGTGGAACCCTCGACCGCGACCGACGTGTCGCCGCCCAGGGCCGGTCGCAGGACTGTTGGAATGCGAACTAGTGCCGTCATCTCATCTCTTCCGGTTTGGTTGATTCCTGACTAACTAAGTCGACATTACTAGCCGGCCGTCACACCATGCCCTCGGGCTCCTCCGCGGGCCCGATTATTGGGCGGAAACGGGCGCCACGACGACCTCTTCTTCGTCGATCACGCCTTCGATCACATGGAAGCTTCGAAGGACCGACGGGACGTCGCGCAGTGACACCAACACGTAGTGCCACGTCGGATCGGGGGCCTGGGCGACATCGGTGGGACTCGGGTACGCGACACTGTGGGTGTGCGAGTGGAAGACGCCGATGACCACCGGTCCACCGTGTTCACTACGTCGATAGGCGTCGAGCAAGACGCGACTATCGATTTCGTAGAGCTTGGCCGAGTCAGCGACGTTCGCACTCGCGAGTACCTCGGTCACGGTGCCGTCCGGCGTGCCGAGCAAGAGGCCGCACCCTTCGTTCGGTAGCGCTCGAATACACGTCGCCACGATGGCGTCTTGATGATCCGCAGGCAGTGTCAACACGCAAGTACCCTACCGAGGCCACTCGAGTCACTCGCAGGCGTCTCACTACGCTGGTTAGGTGGCCCGAGCCAAGCAGGTACAGGAACGGCGCGCCCAGAAGCGCATTGACGCCAGCGGTGGCGACCGGGTGGTCGCCACGAACCGTCGTGCCCGTTACGACTACGAGATCGTGGAGACCCTCGAGTGCGGCATCATGCTCAGTGGTTCCGAAGTGAAGTCCCTGCGAGAAGGAAAGGCGCAGATCGCCGAGAGCTACGCCCGATTCGACGACACCGAACTGTGGCTCTATCAGATGCACGTCCCGCCGTGGGTCTACGCGACGGGCTTTGGGAGTCACGACCCCGATCGCCGGCGCAAGCTGCTCGCGCACCGTCACGAGCTGGATGAGTGGCTGCACGAGACGCGCACCGAACCGCTCACGATGGTGCCGCTCAAGCTGTACTTCAAAGACGGCAAGGCCAAGGTCGAGTTGGCGCTCGCGAAGGGTAAGAAGTCCCAGGACCGCCGACAGGCCATCGCCAAGCGTGATGCCGAGCGTGACATGGCTCGGGCCGCGCGCCACACGGAGAAGTTGGGTTAAGAGGAAGTTCCGGCCCTAACCGGTAGACTGACATTTCAGTCAAATCGACTGAGAAGTGACGAGGGGGTGAATGGTCTCGACAATGGTCGTCGAGGTGAAAGAAGCGAGCCGTGGTCTCCGGAACCACGTTAAAGAGCCGGAAACAATAAATAAACGCCAAGCCTTCGCTTGCGCTTGCTGCTTAGGTAGCAACATCCGCCTAGACCCAGCCCCGCGGTCTAGATATCGGGTGTCATGAAGTGGGGCTTACCGTCAGAACTCGTTAGTGGTTCCGTCGGGACAATTCTGCTAACTACGGAGTGTCATCGGTGCTGGCAGTAGTGACACTCCCGACAATCCCCTGTTAGCTGCGCTCGGAGAATGTTCACCAAGAAGCCGTTGGACCGGGGTTCGAATCCCCGCACCTCCACTCAGTGCGCGACGCCCCTACGTCGCTGCAAGTCAACACTCACAAGGTGCCATGGAGTGCGTTGGGCGACGCGCACGACGAAATTAGCCTGATCTGATGTACGAGCTTCAGCGCTTGCGCGCCGAACACGACGATGCGATTCTTGAGTTCGAGCTCGCGAATCGCTCGTACTTCGCGCGGTCAATCAGTGATCGGGGCGATGACTACTTTTCGAACTTCGTCCGAGAACAGCGGATTCTGCTGGACGAACAGGCAACCGGCGCGTGCGTATTCCACGTCCTGATCGACGAAGACTCGACGGTCGTGGGTCGCTTCAATCTCTACGACGTCGACGACGGAGCCGCGAACGTCGGTTACCGGGTCGCCGAGCGAGTCACCGGACGTGGCGTGGCCACGTCGGCGTTACGAGAACTCTGTCGACTCGCCGTCGATGACTATTCGCTCCGCACCCTCCGCGGCGCGGTCAGCGGTGACAACGTCGCCTCACGACGTGTACTGGAGAAAGTTGGCTTCCGCGAAGACGGTCCCACCGAAGTCGGTGGTCGCCAAGGCTCGTGGTACACGCTCACCCTGTCGAACGACGAGAGTTAAGACCTACGCCTTGGCGGGCGGCTGCTTCACCCCGATGACGTTGCCTTCGGTGTCGCGTACCTTCGCGACGAGCAGCCCCGCGGCGACGTCGCGCGGCTCTTGCTCGACGACGGCGCCCGCGGCTCGGAGCGCCGTGAGCGTCGCTTCGATGTCCTCGACGTCGTAGTAGGCCTCCGGACCCGACATCCCTTGATCGTGGCCGCTGGGAACGAGGCCGATCTCGGATCCGTCGACGGAGTAACCGACGTAGTACGGCGAATCAACGTAGGGCTCAAAGCCGAAGAGCGAGGTAAACGTCGTCTTGGCCTTGTCGAGGTCCTTCACGGGGTACAGCACGGTATTGAATTTCACGGACACGGCGTCCTCCTGTTGTCACATTTCGCCACACTCGTGGGTCAATATGAATGACACCGTAGCCGTGGAGAGTGTGACACGTGAACGAGAATGATTTCCTAGCCCAGCAGTTTGAAGCGAACCGACCGCACCTGCGTACGGTGGCGTACCGAATACTGGGCAACGCCGCGGACGTCGACGACGTGTTGCAGGACGCGTGGCTGCGCGTCTCGACCACGGACACCGATGACGTCGCGAACATCGCTGGTTGGTTGACCACCGTCGTCGCGCGTATCTGCTTGAATACGTTGCGCGCTCGACAGCGCCGGCCGGCACAGTCACTCCACGACGATTCCGGCGATCTGGAGCGGCTCGTCGCGAGCGCCGCGACCACACCGGAAGAACAGGCCGTCGTTGCGGACTCCCTGGGAGTGGCGCTCTTGATCGTGCTCGAGACGCTGTCGCCGGCGGAGCGAATTGCGTTCGTCCTCCACGACATGTTCGGCGTCAGCTTCGACGAGATCGCCGAGATCCTTGCCAAGTCCTCGGAGGCCTGTCGACAACTTGCGAGCCGCGCGCGCCGACGGGTGCGCGCGTCGGACGAACCGGTGGCGGACGCCGCGCTGCAACACGAAATCGTCAGGGCCTTTCTGAGTGCGGCCAAGGGTGGCGACCTCCAGGCACTCCTCGATCTCCTGAGTCCTGAGGTCGAACTGGTTTCGGACGCCGCAGCAATCGCCATCGGCGCGCCCGAGCGAAAGGACGGACCCTACGACGTCGCCGCGAGGTTCGCCGGCGGCGCCAAGGCGGCACGCGTCGCGCTGCTCGATGGACGCGCGGGTTTGGTGTGGGCCCAAGGGGGCACGCCGAAAGTCGCCTTCGATTTCACCATCATCGCCGGTCTGATTACGCGTATCGACATGATCGGCGACGTGGAAGTCCTCGACGAGATCGACGTCGACTATCCGAATCCTCCAGACTCACCATGAAGCGATTCAAAACGACGCGGTACGCTCGTAGCGCGGTCTCCTCTCATCAAGGAGACCGCATTTACGTGTGCGACGTTGATGATGAGTCCGGCGACGCATGATCAGAGGTAGCGCATCATCGCGTCAACACCCGTAGACCTCACCGAGTGAGCCGATACAGTTTCCGTCATGAGTCAACGAACGTCCCCACCATTTCGCGCCGATCACGTCGGAAGTCTTCTTCGACCACCGGAGTTATTGGATGCGCGCCGAGCATTCGCGGACGAGACCATCGACGCCGACGCACTCCGCCAGATCGAAGACGGCGCCATTCGCGACGCCGTCGCGTTGCAAGAGGGCCTCGGCTTCCAGAGCGCCACGGACGGCGAGTTCCGTCGAACGTCCTGGCACATGGACTTCATCTATCAGCTCGGTGGCATTACCAAGAGCGACGAGCAATTACAAGTGGCGTTCAAGAACGCGAAGGGTTCGACGTCGTTCACCTCGGCCGCACTCAAGGTCGACGCGCCGGTACGGCTTGAACACACGATCTTCGAAGACGCCTTCACGTTCTTGAAGTCGGTTACGACGACCGCGGTGCCGAAACTCACCATTCCCTCGCCGAGCATGGTGCACTACCGCGGCGGTGCCGCCGCCATCGACCCCGACGTGTACGACTCCATCGACGAGTTTTGGGTCGACCTCAGTGCGGCCTACGCCGAGGAGGTGCGCCGGCTCGGCGAGTTGGGCTGCACCTATCTCCAACTCGACGACACGTCACTCGCCTATCTGAACGACCCGGCCCAACGAAAGATGATCTCCGAGCGTGGCGACGACGCGGAACACCAACACCTGCGCTACATCAAGCAGATCAACGCGGCAATCGCTGGTCGACCCGAGGGCATGTCCATCACGACGCACTCGTGTCGCGGCAACTTCCAGTCCTACTGGGCGGCCGAGGGCGGCTACGACTTCGTCGCGGAGGCACTGTTTAGCGAACTCGACGTCGACGGCTTCTTCCTCGAGTACGACGACGCCCGGTCCGGTGGGTTCGAACCGCTGCGCTTCGTGCCCAAGGGAAAGATGGTCGTGCTCGGGCTCATCACCACGAAAAGTGGCGCCCTCGAAGACAAGGAGGACGTCAAACGCCGGATCGACGAGGCCAGCCGGTTCGTACCGCTCGATCAGCTCTGTCTCTCCGGACAGTGCGGATTTTCATCGACCGTCGAGGGCAACAGTCTCACGTTCGACGAAGAGGTCGCGAAGCTGCGACTCGTGCGAGAGATCGCCGACGAGGTCTGGGGCTGACCGCTATTCGCAACACCGTCGGTCGCGAGCGCACACGTCAGGCGTCGAACGGCCCGACCACGCGGCGAAGGAGATCGCTCAACGACGCGCGGTCCCTTCCGGAGAGTGCGGACAGGATCGCGAGCTCACGCTCGACTAACTCCGTCAGCGCTGCGTCCACGCACTTCTTGCCCGCCGCCGTGATCTGCACCCGCACGGAACGGGCGTCCGCGGGATCTTGATTGCGGCGCACGAGGCCTCGTTCTTCGAGGCGGTCGAGTCGATTGGTCATGGTGCCCGAGGTGACGAGTGTCTGGGCGAGCAACTGTCCCGGTGAGAGGTTCGCCGGCGCGCTCGATCGTCGCAGCGCCGAGAGTACGTCGAAGCTCCAGATCTCGAGGTCATGTCGCGCAAAGACCACACTTCGTTGGCGATCCAAGTATCGAGCCAGTCGCGACACCCGCGAGAGGACCTCGAGCGGGCTGACGTCCACGTCGGGCAGCACCCGGCGCCATCCGCGCAAGAGTCGGTCGACTTCATCTTCCATCGCGCTCCCTTCACGTCGAGTCATTCTATCTTGACATCAAGATACTTGGTGGATACACTTATCTTGATATCAAGAGATAATCGGAGGTGGCGGGTATGTCGTCTACAGGCCAGGAACGTTCGCAGTCCCCTCGAGTTCGTCAGGAGGAGTCGACGACGCCGAACACCGACGTGGTCCGCGAGGTCTACGACACACTCAATGATCGGGTCGTCGAGGGCCGCAGGATGTTCCAGCACCCGCTGACCTTCGCCGAGAAGGTTCTCATAGGTCACCTTCGCTCACTGGACATCGACGCGCCGATTCGCGGCGAGTCCTACGTCGACCTCGTCCCCGACCGCGTCGCCCTGCAAGACGCGCTCGCCCAGATCGTCGCACTGCAGTTCATGACCGCGGGTCTCGATGAGGTCGTTGTGCCCACGACGGTGCACTGTGACCACCTCATCACGGCGAAGACCGACGCCGCCATCGACCTTCGGAGCGCGAAGGACGCCAACGCCGAGGTCTACGACTTCTTGCGCAGCGTGTCGTCAAAGTTTGGTATGGGATTCTGGGAACCCGGCGCGGGCATCATCCATCAAGTGGTCCTCGAGAACTACGCCTTTCCGGGCGGCATGATGATCGGCACCGACAGTCACACGCCGAACGCCGGTGGCCTCGGCATGGTCGCCGTCGGCGTCGGCGGTGGCGATGCGATCGACGTCATGACCGGGATGCCGTTCAATCTGTGCTGGCCCAAATTGATCGGCGTGCATCTCACCGGCGCTCTGTCGGGCTGGGCCTCCCCGAAGGACGTGATCCTCGAGGTCGCGAAGGTCCTGACGGTGAGTGGGGGCACCGGCGCCATCATCGAGTACTTCGGACCGGGCACGCACTCCATCAGCGCCACGGGGAGGGCGACGATTTGCAATATGGGCGCCGAGATCGGCGCGACGACATCGATATTCGGGTACGACGACAACACCGCCGACTACCTCCGCGCTACCTTCCGCGAGGAGATCGCGGACGCCGCGGACGCCGTCGCCATCGAACTGCGCGCGGACCCCGAGGTCGAGCGCGATCCGGAACGATTCTTCGACCGGGTGATCGAGATTGATCTCACCGCGCTGCGACCCAAGATCAACGGGCCCGACACGCCGGACCTCAGCCACTCACTCGGCGAAGTCGGGTCGTGGGCCCGCGATCACCACGTGCCCACATCCATCGCGGTCTCGCTCGTCGGATCGTGCACCAATTCGTCGTACGAGGACATCTCGAAGGCGGCGTCGGTCGCTCGCCGTGCGTGCGCGTTGGGACTTAGCGCCAAGACGCCGCTCCTCGTCACGCCCGGTTCCGAGCAGGTTCGTGCGACCGTAGAACGTGACGGCTTCCTCGACGATTTGACGGCGATCGGCGCCACCATCCTCGCGAACGCGTGCGGTCCGTGCATCGGGCAGTGGGACCGTCAGTTGGTCGATCCCACGGCCGTGAACACCATCGTCACCAGCTTCAATCGCAACTTCGCGCGTCGCAGTGACGGCAATGACGCGACCAAGGCCTTCCTCGCCTCGCCCGAGGTCGTCGTCGCGCTCGCGCTCGCGGGCACGCTCGACTTCGACCCCGTAACCGAGGAACTGATAAATGACGTCGGCGACCGCGTCAGGTTGGAGATTCCGTCGGGTTCGGTGCTTCCACCCGCGGGATTCATCCGATCGGCACAACCCCAAACGGCTCCGGCCGATCCCACCGTTGTGATCTCGGTGTCGCCGTCGTCGAACCGACTTCAACTGCTGTCGCCATTTCCGGCGTGGGACGGCGCCGACTTCGTCGACATGCCCGTGCTGGCCAAGGCCCGCGGAAAGTGCACGACCGATCAAATATCGGCTGCGGGTAAGTGGCTGAACTACCGCGGTCACCTTGAACGGATCTCCGACAACCTCTTCCTGGGCGTGGTGAATGACTTCGCGGGTGTGATCGGCGAAGGCAAGAATCCCCTCGATGGGTCGACGCAGTCATTGGCGCAGAATGCGAAGAACCTCAACGAAGCGGGAGTCGCCTGGTGTGTGATCGGTGACACGAACTACGGCGAAGGTTCTTCACGCGAGCACGCAGCCATGGAGCCGCGCTATCGCGGCGGCCTCGTCGTCATCGCTCGCTCGTTCGCGAGGATCCACGAGACCAACCTCAAGAAACAGGGCATGCTCCCCCTGACGTTCGTCGAGCCCTCGACCTTCGAGGACATCGGCGAGGACGACCGCATCAGCGTGCTCGGACTGTCCGACCTCGCGCCCCATCGCGACGTCCGTTGCGCAATCACGAAAACGGACGGGCGACGGGTTGAGTTCTGGACCCACCACACGTTCAGTAGTGACCAGGTGGCCTGGTTCCGGGCCGGCAGCGCCCTTAACGCCATGCGCAATGAGAGGATTCGCGATCAACATATCGTTACGACGCGGAGCTGACCTTCACGTCACCCGAAACCGTCTTGGCACTGATCGACACGGCGTCCTTGGTCGCGGCAGCGCTGGATCCATCCAGCGGCATCGTGGAGGACAGTCGACCGGAGATCGAGGACGCATCGACGTCGACTTCGAGACCCCGCGCGACGGTCACCGCGACGTTGCCCGATACCGTGCGCACCGAGATGTCCGAGGGCACCTCGACGGCGAGCCGCACGCCGCCCGAAGCGGTGCGGATCTTCGTTAAGGTCCCGACTCCGTCACAGCGAACGTTGCCCGACGCACTGTGGCACGTGAGACTCTCTCGAACCGTGGCCGTCGTCACGTCACCCGAGGCCGTCTTCATCTCGAGTACGCCGACTTCGTCGGCGACGGACACGTTCCCCGAGGCGCTGGTGACGGAGGCCCTGGCGAGTCCCCCGATGATCTCGGTGTCACCTGAGGCAGTGGTGATCTCCACGCTCGAGCCTTCGGGCAGCGCCACGTGCACGTCGGGGTCCGAGCCGCCAAAGTTGAGCCAGGAGTTGTGACGAAAGACCGATTTGAATCCACGCATGGAGTTGAACCCGTCGTGCGTTCGAGTGCGCACCACCAACACGTTCTTGGCCCGGTCGTACTCGATCACGGCGTCCTCCAGCATCCGTTCGTAGGCGGGGTCCTTGACGCTCAAGGTCACTTCGATCACGTTGCTCGACGACGCGCCGATCGTGACGTCCCCGCTGCTGGTCGTGACCCGCGCAGTGCCGGCGCCGGCAGTTTCAAACACTTCGTGGCGTTCTAGTTTGGATGTCACTTCTTCTCCCCTTCGGTACTCCGACGACCTGTCGGACGTGGCGTTGCTGGACATGCGGTTCTCCTCTTGTGTCGGGTTAGGCGCGGCCCTTGCCACGCAGTTGACGACCACCGTGCGGCCCTGAGTCGGTCGGGTCGGTGCGCACGGAGCGTTCGAGCGTGCGAACGATCCACGAGTTCACCGAAGAGCCAACGTCCGTGGCCAGGTGCTCGATGTCCTCTTTGAGACCGTCGCTCAACCGCAGGGCGATGCGCGCCGAGTAGTCACTGGGCGTCGGGGCCGCGACCGACTCTTCGACCGCGACGACTCGGCCGACGCGGATCTGGTCGCCTTCGAGATTCAACGTCAGCGCGACGCTGTCTTGGAGATTGAACTCCTGGATCACCCGGTTCATCGCCTCGAGGAAGTGCGTGCGCAGCGATGGCTCGATGGCCGCCCCGAGGCGCTCGGCGATCAACGCCGTGTCCGGCCCCCCGAGTTGGCCGAGCGTCGTGAAGTCTTCTCGGATGGCTTCAAGCAGCTCTGCTATCAACATGATGTCAGTGTAACATCACTTTGACATCACTGTCAAATAATCCTGAAACCCCTGGTATTTAAGGTTTTTTGCGTTTCGTCACCCAACCGTCAGTGGCCCGAACCTGGGGTGAAAGGACGTGAATGACGCCGTCCACTGATATCGAATGCCACCCCTGCCATGAGAAGGTGGCGAGGGCATCCAGGCCGTCGACGAGCAACGTGCGCGCGAGGATCCCCTTCACCGCTTTCGCGTCGTGACCGACGGTATTGCCACCCACCGCGTCGACGAACTGCACCCGTACGACCCGTCGCGCACGCGAGAGCGTCGCCATGTCAATCGTGGCCTCGTGTTCCAGCGGCAAGAGATTGACCATCGTCGACCGTCGCGCGTGCCCCACCAAGGCCGCAGTGACCTTGGGTTTCCAGAAGGTCGCCATCGTGCCCAGTTCGGCGACCCCGACGTTCATCTTGAGCCGGAAGTCGGCGATTCGGTCCTCGGCGGTCGTGACACCGTAAAGGCTTGAGGGAATGAGAATCCGACGTCGTTGCGTCGGGGTCAGCGACTCCGGTGCCAGGTGCGACCATACGACGCCGTTGTAGCGCTGCCACGCCGGGAGGCGCGGAACCTGATCATCGCGAAGCTGCCTCGTGACTTCGAGGGCCCGTTGCAACAACGGACCGCGGGCATTCAGCATTATCTCTTGACGGCGCGTCGTCGCGATGTCCAGTGTCGCCACGAGGGCGTCGATGACGAGACGACGATCGCCGCTGAGCGCCGCGTCGAAGGGCCCAATGCTCGTTCGCTTCGTGCCACCGGGGGTCTTGGCCTCGGAGGGTGGTAGCAAGACGAGGAGCGGCGCGGTCACGACTCCCTACGGTACCTGTCGGGCCGGACTAGGCCGCTTGCACGAGCTCCTTCGTCACGCCCAGTGAGCGTAGGAAGTGACGCACCTTGACGACCTGCTCTTCGGTGAGGTCGCGCGCGCGCGTCGAGCCAAACGAAGTCGTCTCGCCATCGAAGACGACCGCCCAGTTACCGCGATGCGTCTCGTAGACCTCGCCAAATCGTCCGAGCAACGAGCAGACATCGTGCCATTGGATGTTGTGACAGAGCGGGTGAGCGAAGAGCTTTTGGGCGGTGATTCGGTGGTGATGATCCAACTTGTATGGCATGCTCAACCCCCTCGAGAGGCCCAATTAGTCCTCTCGAGCACTTTGTACCCTCTAGGTACCTAAGTCAAGCCTTGCCACAAGTTCCACATGCTCGGTCATCGGGAACAGGTCAAACACCCGGAGATCGCGCAACGCGTAGCCACCGTTGAGGAGGACCTTGAGGTCTCGAGCGAACGTCGCCGCGTCACACGAGACGTAGACGACGCGACGCGGTCCGCGACGCACGAGTGACTCGGCGACGCCCTTGGCCAAGCCACCGCGAGGCGGATCGAGCACCACGATGCCGTCGCCCACCGCGTCGTTCACCGATCGAGGTGTGACGGACCACTCGCGGACCTTCACGTTGCGCAGTCCCTCCGCGTTCTGTCGGGCGTCACGCACGGCGTAGGGCGAGGATTCGACGGCCGTGACGCGACCGCCCGGTCCGACGGCCTTGGCCAGTGGCACCGCGAAGAGTCCGACACCGCTGAACAGATCAGTCACGTGATCGTCGGCGTGTGCATCGGCCAGTTCCATGACGGCGTCCAGCAACAACGCCGGCGCGTCGCGATGGGACTGCCAGAAGGACCGCGGTCCGACGCTGAAGACGTGACCGCGCACGTCCACCCGCGACTGAGTGGAAGGTTCGAGCGGTTCACCGCGCATCGAACACAGTTCGTGCATGGTGCCCCTCGGCGTGACCCGGCGAACGACTGCGAACGCGTCGCCGTCGCCGATCGCGCGCAGCTCCACCTCCTCGGCCCCGTGCCACGTCGCCGCGAAGGCGGGCGCGAACGCACGATTCGCGATCCAGCACGCTTCGAGCGCGACCAGGTCATGGGAACGCGCTGCGCGTAGTGCGAGACGACCGTCGTCGTCGACGGCGCAGCGAAGACGCGTCCTCGAGCCTTGCGCTTCGTTCGTCGGTACGGTCACGGCAATCTCGAGCTCGACACCCGAGATCCGGCGAAGGTGTTCGGCGACCAGCGCGGCTTTCCACGACACCTGCCCGGCGCTCGACGCGTGTTGCAGGTCGCACCCTCCGCAACCTCCGGGACGGGCGTAGCGACATGGGGGAACGACACGCTCGGAACTTGCCTCAAGAATCTCGACGGCGTCGCCCCGCGAGAACTTCGTGGTCGTTTCGGTGATCTGGATTCGGACGAGTTCGCCGGGCAGGCCGTGGCGAACGAAGACGACGCGACCATCCTCCAGACGCCCCACTGCGCCGCCGGTCGCCGGTCGCTCCAGGCGCACGCGTCCTGACCGATCGTTCAAAACTTCACTACTCACCACTGCAGCCTACCGACGCGAATTTGCATCCACGGTGGAGGCGTCGACGTGAGTACGCGCTAACGAACGATGTGCGCCAAGAAGAGATCGACGAGGTCGGCGGCGCGGCGGCGCGCGGCGGGCGACTCTTCCTTAGTCCGCACGATCAGCGCTTCGACGTCGACACCGTGCTCGCGCGCCGTTTCGGCGTCGCTCGCGAACCAGTCCCGGAGCTGTTCGTGATCGATCTCGGGATGGAACTGCACGCCGACGTCGCGACCAACGCTGAAGGCCTGCACCGCACGCGGCGAGGACGCCCACAGGTTGGCGCCGTCGGGCAGCAGGCAGTGATCGAAGTGGTATTCGAACCACGGACCCGACGCGACGCCGGAGTTGTTGCGCGCTTCGATGTCGTACCACCCGATCTCCGGCTGGTTCGAGCGTTCGACGACGCCGCCGTGAAACACGCATAACGCCTGGGCGCCGAAGCAGATGCCGAAGACCGGTATGTCGCGTCGCTGCGCGTCAGCGATCAGTTCGATCTCACGGTCGAACCACGCGTGTTCGATCTCCTTGTCGTAGACGGCGAAATAGGACCCGAGGATCACGAAGACGTCGACACCCTCGAGCGACGGCGTCGCACTGCCGGCGTTCATCATTCGTAGGTCGATTTCGAAGTCGCGCGCCTCGAACGCTTCGCCGATGAGCCCGGCGTGGTCCTCGGCGTGATGGCGAAGAACGAGCGCTCGTTGCATGGGTGTTGAGCCTACGGGTCTCGATGACGGCGACGGATCAACTCGACGGTAACGACCAGCCCAGGGACTCCGCGATCTCCCTGCACGTCGGACAGATCGGGTATTTCTGGGGGTCGCGGCCCGGTACCCAGACCTTGCCGCACAACGCGATCACCGGCGTCGCATTGATCATCGCACCCACGACCGAGTTGTCCAACGCGACGAACTCGCCGTCCTTGGGTGTGTAGCCCTCAAGCACGATGTGGGTGAAGCGCTCGTGATCTCCCTCGTCGACCTGGGTCGAGCTGGTGACGAGCTCTTGCGTCTCGATCTGGGGGGTCACGATTCAAAGCGTAATGAGGTCGCTAGTCTCGGGGACCATGAAGCGACGTCGTCCCGCGAAACCGACGACGAAACCGCTGGGCCGGGTCGCCTCACACTTCACACGCGAGGGTCAGCCGAAGAGTTCGTACCGAACCCAGGCCGAGGCCCAAAGTGCCGCGCAGCTCGCGTGGACCCTGAGCGGTGTCGACCTCGACACCTACCGATGTGACTACTGCTTCCAGTGGCATATGGGTAAGCGGTTCCGCGAGGATTAGCGCGGCTCGCGAGGAATCGGGCAATATGGAGGGACTTGAAACGAAAGGTCCCCCATGGGAGTACAGGCGTACATCTTGATTCAGTCCGAGATCGGGTCGAGCGAAGCGGTCGTCCTCGCGACGCGCGCCGTGCCCGGCGTGCTCGAATCCTTTGAAGTCACCGGTCCCTACGACGTCATCGTGCGTTGCGAGGCCGGCAGTGTCGACGACCTCGGCAAGTTCATCGTGGGCGCCATCCAGAAGGTGCCCGGCATCACCCGTACGCTCACCTGCCCAGTCGTCAATATCTAACCGGACGATTCAACCGAAGGCGCCCTCGGCGCGCAGCGTCGCTTGGCGCTCGAGATCGATCCCCCACTCGAGCAGTCCGTCGCGAGTCCCCGAGCCGGGCTTGCCCGGAGCGCGTCCGATCGCACCCGGCGTCTTGGAGAACCTCGGGGCCGGATGCGGCTGGATCGCACCATCCAGTGAGAACACATTTCGCGCGGTGTTGTAGTGGTGGTGCGCCGCTTCGCGCGGCGACAATACCGGCGTGACGCACGCGTCGACGTCTTGAAAGACGTCCGTCCACTCGTCACGCGTCTTCGTGCGAAAGATCTGCGCGAATCGCTCCTTGGTCGTCGGCCACGAATCCCTGTCGTACTGCGCCGGCAGCTCACCCGCCTCGAGTCCGAGTCCGCCAAGGAGCGCCCCGTAGAACTTGGCCTCGATCGCACCCACGGCGACGTAGCGCTGGTCCTTCGTTTCGTAGACCTCGTAGAACGGTGCGCCGGTGTCCAGAAGATTCGTGCCGCGCTCCTCGTGCCAGAAGCCCGCGTTCATCAGCGCGTGGCTCAGGGTCATCAACGAGGCCGATCCGTCCACCATCGCCGCGTCCACCACCTGGCCCTGACCGGTCTCGCGCGCCGAGAGCACCGCGGCGATCACACCGACGACCAGGAACAGCGAACCACCGCCGAAGTCGCCCACGAGATTGAGCGGCGGCACAGGCGGCTCGCCGCGACGACCCATCGGCCATAACGCCCCTGATACGGCGATGTAATTGATGTCGTGGCCCGCCCTCGATGAGTTCGGGCCGTCTTGCCCGTAGCCGGTCATGCGACCGTAGACCAGGCGCGGGTTCCGTGTGGCGACGTCCTCGGGTCCCAGACCGAGGCGCTCGGCAACCCCTGGACGAAAACCTTCGATGAGGATGTCGGCGCGTTCGCAGAGTTCGAGTACCAGGTCCCGTCCCGCGGGATTCTTCAAATCGATCGCGACCGACGGTCGAGAACGATTGAGGAGTTCCCAGGTCGGTGCGTCGTCGGCGTCGGCGTTGCCGCGCTCGAGTCGCAACACGTCGGCCCCGAGGTCGGCCAACAGCATGCACGCGTAGGGACTGGGGCCGATGCCGGCTAACTCGACGACCTTCACTCCCGCGAGGGGACCGCTCACCTCGTCAGTCCCACCAGAGATCGTGACCGAGGACGCCCTTGGCGATGAGACCCAACTGGATCTGGCTGGTGCCCTCGACGATCGTGAGTTGACGAGCGTCACGGTAGAACATCTCGGTCGGATGTTCTTCCATGTACCCCGCCGCGCCTAGGAGTTGCACGGCGAGTCCCGACGCCTTCACGGCGACTTCGGAGGCGTAGTACTTGCACATCGAGAGCATCGGGACGTACTCCTTCGTAAAGCAGCCCCGGTCGGCCAACCACGCGCCGCGGTACGTGAGGAGTCGCGCCGCTTCGATCTCGGTCGCACACTTGGCGATCTCCCACTGGATGCCCTGGAACGCCGAGACCGTGGTACCGAAGGCGGTGCGGTTCTTCACGTACTCCGTGGCGTACATGAGCGCACCTTCGGCGAGGCCCAGGCCGCGCGCCGCCACGATCGGTCGCATGGCGTTGAGCGACTGCATCACGAGGGCGAAGCCACCCCCGATCACCTGCGCGGCCGGAACCTTCACGTCCGTGAAGACGATCTCGGTCGTGTCGATGCCCTTGACGCCCATTTTCCGGTCGACGCGCGGCCGCGTGACGCCGTCGCTGTCGGACTCGACGATGAACGCGCCGATGTTCGTGTGCGACCGCGACGCCGGATCGCCGGTCTTGGCAAAGACGACGAACCAGTCGGCCTGCATACCACCGGAGATCCAGCACTTCGTACCGTTCAACACGTAACCGCCCGCGCCGTCCTCGCGCGCGCGCGTCTGGATTCCGGCGACGTCGGAGCCGGCACCCGGTTCCGAGAGGCAGAAGGCCGCACGGTGCGTACCCTTGGCGATCCCGGGCAAGTAGCGCTGCTTCTGCTGCTCGGTGCCCGCGATCATGATCGGTCCCGTCGGCAACCTCGTGAGGAGCAGCATCAGGCCGAGCACGTTGGAGTACTTCGTGACCTCTTCAATGGTCAGCGCAAGACCCATGATGCCCGCGCCGGAGCCGCCGTACTCCTGGGGGATGCACAGACCGAGCAGGTCGGCGCGGGCGAACTCGTCGAAGAGATCCTGGGGGTAGTCGCCCGTCGTGTCGATCTCGCGGGCCCGGGGCCTGACCTTCTCCTGGGCGAAGCGTCGAACGTTCTGCTGCAGCGCGAGGAGCTCGTCGGAAAGTTGAAAGTCCATGCCCTTCAAAGTAGCCGCGAGGCTGTGTCACGATTGACCCGTGGCCACCTTCCAACGCGAGCGCGCGCTCGAATCGATGGCCCGTACGACCTACGACGTCGTCGTGGTCGGAGCCGGGATGACCGGCGCCGGCGTCGCGCTCGACGCGGCCTCGCGGGGACTACGCGTCGCGCTCATCGACGGCGGCGACCTCGCCTCGGGTACGAGTTCGAAGTCCTCGAAGATGGTGCACGGGGGTCTCCGCTATCTGCAGCAGCGAGAGTTTCGCCTCGTGTATGAGAACCTGCGCGAGCGTCAGCGACTGCTCGAGAACGCACCGTTCCTCGTGCGACCACTCCCCTTCCTCGTCCCGCTCTTCGGGCGCGACGGCGTCGCCTCCAAAGCCCTGGTGAAGGGCTATTCGACGGCGCTGCGCATCTATGACCTAAGCGGTGGCTGGCGCATCGGTCGTCGCCACCGGCGCATCTCGCGCGATCAAGCGCTCGCGCATCTGCCGACGCTCAACACCGACCGACTCGTCGCCGGCTTTCTCTACTACGACGCACGCGGCGACGACGCACGCGTCGCGCTCACGATCGCGAAGACCGCCGCCGACTACGGCGCGGACGTAGCGACCTACGCGCGCTGCGTCGACATACACCACGATGACGCGGGTCGAGCGAACGGCGTCATCGCGCACGACTTCGTCGCGGACGCGACGTTCACGATCTCGACGAGGGCCGTGGTCAACGCGACCGGCGTGTGGGCCGACGAGGTGTTCTCCCTCGCCGAGCACACGGCGTCGCACCGCATCACCCCGGCCAAGGGCGTCCACGTCAGCGTCCCCCGCGACCGCCTCCCGGCCGATGTCGCCGCCGTCTTGAACGTGCCGGGCGGGCGACGAAGCGTCTTCGTGGTCCCCTTCGAAGAGGCCGACTACACCTACATCGGCACGACCGACACCGCGTACGACGGCGATCTCGACGAGCCGTACTGCACGCCGGAGGATGTGGACTATCTGCTGGCGGCCGTCAACGCGTCGACGTCGTCAGCGCTCACGACCAATGACGTCACGGCTGTGTGGGCGGGACTACGCCCACTGCTCGCGCCGATTGACGGTAAAGCCGTAAGCGAACGTACGGCCGACCTCTCGCGTCGGCACCAGGTGACGGACTCGCGCGACGGCGTCGTGCACATCACCGGCGGCAAGTGGACCACCTACCGGCAGATGGCCCAGGACACCGTCGACGCCCTGCGCCCCTACCAACGCGACCTTAAGTCCGTGCGCACGAAGAACCTACCCCTGCACGGCGTCGGTTCGTGGCGCCCCACGTCACCACTCGAACACCACCTCTACCGGCGCTTCGGTGAGGACGCCGTGACAATTCTGCAATTGATCGCCGACGACGAGGCGTTGGGTGATCGCCCGCTCGAGGGTCAGCCCTACGTCGCGGCCGAGTTCGTCTATTCGGCGCGCTATGAGATGGTGACGTCCCTTCTCGATCTCCTCACGCGACGCACGCGGGCACACCTGCACGACGCTCGCGCGACGTTGGAGGGCGCCGCGCGCGTCGCGTCACTCGTCGCCGACGAGTTGGGCTGGAGCGACGTCGACGTCCAACGCGAAGTCGACGCGTACGACGCACTGGTACGACGCGAGTTCAGCGCCGCCGGACTGTCTTTGTAAGGTGCAGCGATGACCCGACCGACGATGCCCAATGAGTATCCGAAGAGTCCGCTCGCTTTTCCGTCCGCGTCGCTGGCGACCCCGGCGCTTCTCGAGGACCTCCGGCTATCGCACCTCGACTTCGTGACCGATGTCGCGAGTCGCGCCGAACACGGCCGCGACTGGTGGCCGATCACGATCCCCGACGTGGCTACGGGTCACGTGCCGCGCTGGCCGGGCGTCGTGGTGCGCGCGTCCTCACGCGAAGACGTGCGCCAAACCTTGCTGATCGCGACCAAACACCGGACGCCCGTCACGGCCCAGGGCGGACGTTCGAGCGTCGTCGGCGGCGCCGTCGCCCCCGAAGGGGGCATCGCGTTGGACCTCACCGGGCTCGACCGCGTACTCGAGGTCGACACGGTCTCGGGGACCGTGAGCGTCGAAGCCGGTGTCTTTGGACCGGACCTGGAACGGGCGGTCGGCGAAAAGGGATGGACGGTCGGTCACTTCCCCCAGTCCTTCGATCTGGCCACGGTCGGCGGATGGATCGCCTGTCGCGGGGCCGGCCAGTACTCAAATCGATACGGCAAGATCGAAGACATCGTGCGAGGTCTGAGCGTCGTGCTCGCCAACGGCGACGAGGTCGAACTCGGCGGACGCGCACCGCGCCAAGCCGTTGGACCCGACCTGGTGCAGCTCTTCGTGGGTTCCGAGGGCACACTGGGCGTGATCACTCGCGCGACGCTCGTGCTGCACCCGAAGCCCGGGAGCGAGCGACGGGCGGCCGTCAGCTTTGCCTCGTTCGACGAGGGCCTCGACGCCTGTCGACGGATAATGCAGCGCGACGCCCGGCCGGCCGTGCTGCGACTGTACGACGAGCGCGAATCCAAGCGGTCCTTCGACGTCGACGCGTGCGTGTTGATCGTGCTCGATGAGGGCGACTCACACTTGGTCGAGGCGACGATGCGCGTGGTCGATGAGGAGTGCGCCCGCGCCACGGCGCTCGATCCGACGCTGGTCGCGACCTGGCTCGAACATCGCAACGAGGTCGGTGCGTTGGCTCCGTTATGGGACCGGGGCTACGTCGTCGACACGATCGAGGTCGCCGGTTCCTGGGCGACGTTGTCGCCGATGCGCCACGCGGTCATCGAAGCGCTACACGCGATGCCGGAAGTCACCGTGGCGTCCGTACACCAGTCACACGCCTATCTCGACGGCGCGTGCCTCTACTTCACGTTCGCCGCGAGGCCAGACGACGACCCGACCGGCTTTTATCGTCGCGCGTGGGAGTGCGTGACCAATGAAGTCCTGCGCCACGGAGGCGCCCTGAGTCACCATCACGGCGTCGGCCGGAACCGTGCGCGATTCGTGCCCGAGGCGCTGGGGAGCGCATTCGGCGTCCTCAGTGACCTGAAGCGACTGTTCGATCCCGACAACATCATGAACCCCGGCGTCCTGGGTGTGGGTGGCGAACCGTGGTGAGGGCCCTCGCCATCGACGTGGGCACGACGTCGGTACGTACCGCGATCGTCGACGCCACGGGCCAGGTGTCGCACGAGCATCGCCAGCGACTGAGCCTGACGACACCGAATCCCGGCGAAGTCGAACTCGACGCGGTAGAGATCGCGAAGCTGGCCATCGATTTGGCGACGCGCACGTTGGATGACGCCGGCGGTGCGGAGGTCGTGGGCATCACGAATCAACGCGCCACGACCATTGTCTTCGATCCCGTCACCGGTGTGCCCGTGGGCCCGGCGCTGGGATGGCAGGACCTGCGTACCGTCCTCGACTGTCTGGTCCTGCAGGGCGAAGGACTTCGCCTCGCACCGAATCAATCGGCCACGAAGGTGCGTTGGCTCGTTCAACAGTCCGGACGTCCCTCGAGCGAGCTTCGCTTCGCCACCATAGAGACCTGGATCGCGTGGCACCTGAGCGAACGGGCGCTGCACGTCACTGACCGCTCGAACGCCGGGGTGAACGGCCTGATCGCGCTCGGAGCCAACGCGTGGGACGCGCACACCCTCGCGGTACTCGGGCTCGACCCGGTCATGATGCCGTCGATCGTGGACACCATCGGAACGTTCGGCCGCGCCACGGCGTTGCCCGACGCGCCGATGATCACCGCGTTGGTCGGTGACCAATCGGCGTCGCTCTTCGGACAATCCTGCGTCACGCGCGGCGCCAAGATCACCTTCGGCACGGGTGCCATGCTCGACATGGTTCGCGGGGCCGAGGGGCCCGACGTGATGACTCGATTCTCCTCGGGCTGCTTCCCGGTCGTGGCGCGCAGTCAGGAGAATCAAATCGTGTGGGGCATCGAAGGAATCGTGCTCTCGGCCGGCGCGTGCATCGAGTGGCTTCGCGACGACCTCGGACTGATCGGCGACGCCGCGGAGACCGAGTCCCTCGCCACCTCCGTCGAATCATCTGAGGGCGTGTCGTTCGTACCGGCGCTGTCGGGCCTCGGCACGCCCCAGTGGGACTTCGGCGCGCGCGGCGGCTTCTTCGGCATCACCCGTGGATCGACGAAGGCCCATATGGTGCGGGCCGTGCTCGAAGGCATCGCGCAGCGCGGTGCCGACCTCGTGGACGCCGGGCAGCGAGAGACCGGCCACGCGCTCGAAGAGATCCGTGTCGACGGCGGCATGAGTGCGAACCACTTCTTCATACAGTGCCTCGCCGACTTCACCGGTCTTCGCGTCGCGGTGTCGTCGGAACGCGAAGCGACGGCGCGCGGTGCGGGACTGATGGCCCTCGTCGGTGTTGGCGCGATCAGCCTGGAGGACGTCGAGGGCCTCTGGTCGCCCTCGGTCGTACTCACGCCGTCCCTCGATGCACCGACCCGTCGCCTCCGTCGCGACGAGTGGGCTCGCGTGGTCGCGCGCGTCGAGAAAACGATTCCCGAGTTGAGTGCCGTCGAGTTCTAGCCCGCCCACGGTGCGTCGTGGAGCGCCTTCTCGAGTGTTGAGGGTTCTTCCAACAGGTGCCTGGTCAACATGAGCGCCCGCGGCTGGGAGAGGGTGACGATACCGGTCACGACGCCGCCGCGCGAGTAGAGGGCCAGCCACTTTCCCTCTTCGGGACTACCACTGACTCGAACGACCTCGTCGTCGGGTCGCGCGTGACCGAGCATCTGGATCTTCTTGCCGTACTGGTCGGACCAGAAGTACGGCACCATCAACTTCTCGGCACCCTCGCCGGTCATCCAGTAGTGCGCCAAGGACTGCGCGTGGACGTTCGCCACCTCCCAGTGTTCGATTCGCACCAGCTCCTCGCCCATGACGTTGGGCCAACTGAAGCGCGCGACGTCGCCGATGGCGGCGACGTGTTCGCGCGCCAACAGGTTCTCGTCGACCACCACGCCGTTGTCGAGCGTCAGTCCCGACCTCTCGAGCCACTCGATGTTCGGCAGCGCGCCCACGCCGAGGATGACCAGACTCGCGCGCAGTGTGCCGCCATCGTCGAGGTGCACGACGAAACCGTCCGAGTCGTGCTTGACGTCAGTGATGTGTTGGTCGTTGCGCAGTTCGATGTCGACGTCGGCCGAGAGACGTTCGAGCCACGAGGCGACCTCGGGTCCGAGTGCCGCGATGAGCGGTCGCGGCGCCGCCTCCAAGACGATCGGGACGAAGCCGCGGCTCTTCAACTGCGTCGCCACTTCGGCCCCGATGAAACCGCCGCCGATGACGACGATCGTGTCGCCCGCCTCGAGCGATTCGAGTTCGTGTCGCAGGCGACGTTCGTCATCGCGGTTGCGCAGCGCGAGGATCTCGGCGTCCGCGCTGAAGGGAAGTCGGCGAGCACGGGTGCCGGTCGCAATGACGACGTGAGTGCCTCGTACGCGCGAGCCGTCATCCAGTTCAACGACGTTCGACTCGATGTCGAGTGACGTCGCGCGCGCGCCGAGCACCATGGTGACCCGGCTCTCCTCGATGCGCTCGGGCGTGGCGAGCGTCGCTCTTTCGACCTCCCACTTGAGCGCCAGCACGTGTTTCGAGAGCGGGGGGCGGTCGTACGGGGCGTAGGTCTCCTCACCGATCAGGGTGATCGCGCCGTCGTAGCCGTCTCGACGCAGCGCCTCGACCAAGCGCCAGCCGCCGAAACCAGCGCCCACGATGACCACGTGGTCCGAGGGCTGTAGGACCATCAGCGCGAGAACATCGCCAGCCACTGCTCGGCGCTCGCCGGCACGAGGGCGCGATTGTGTTGGCGCACGTCGCCCATCGGCGCGCTCGGGTCGGCCGAGTAGAGGTGACCGGGATAGAGCACCGTGTCGTCCGAGACCGCCGACAGACGCTGCGTCAACGTGCGGTACATCTCGTGCGGGTCCGAGCCCGGCAGGTCCGTGCGACCGCAGCCGTCGAGGAACAGCGTGTCGCCACTGATCAAGCAGTTATTCACCAACAGGCATTGACTCCCCGGCGTGTGCCCCGGCGTGTGGATTAAGGAGACCTCGAAATCGCCCACCGCGACGACGTCCCCGGCGTCGTGCGGGACCAGCGAGTCTTCACCCACCCCCGTGCGCTTCGTCACCCACTCCACTTCGTCGGCCTGCACGTGGATGGGCACGTCAATTCGTTCGAGCAACTCCACGATGCCAGCGATCGCTGCGCGGCCACCGAGGTCGCCGCCGACGTGATCGGGGTGATAGTGCGTGGCGAAGATCGCGCGCACCGTCATGCCGTCGGCTTCGACGAGGTCGATCAGTTCGGCCGGTGCGTACGCCGGGTCCACCAACGCCGCCTCGCCCGTCTCGCGGTCACCGAAGGCGTAGACGAGGTTGACCATCTGTTGGGCGACGTGGTCCTCCGGCGCGAAGTCGAGTCCACTCAGGAGTTGGCGAAAATAGAAACGCTCGCTCATTCGCCATCGAGGACGCGCGACAGGCGCGGCGCCAACTCTTCGACCTTGGCTTTCGTAGCGACGAGGCGCGTCTCGAGCGTTTCGATGATCTGCGTCGCGCGCTCGAGCTTCACGAAGAGATCGTCGACCGAGACCTCACCTTCGTCAAAGGACGCCACGATGGCGTCCAGCTCCCTCGCCGCGTCATTCCAGCCACCAACTGTGCTCATGGCACTGCTCCCGTCGTCGTCTCCACAGTAGATTCAAACGACCCGTCGCTCACCCGAACCGACACGCGTTCGCCGACGGCCACGTCGTCCAGTGACGTCACGACGGCGCCGTCGCGACCGGTCACGATGGACCAGCCCTGCGCCAACCGACGGGTCGGATCGTAGGCGTTGAGTACCGCCCGATGACCGGCGAGGCTCTGAGCGCCGACGTTGAGAAGATGGCGGCTGTGCATCAACAGCGCGCCGCGCGTGCTGGCGAGGTGACGCTGCTCGGCGCGGAGTCGATCACGCACCGCGAAGATCATCGTTCGACGACGCTCGGCGACGTACTCGGTCGCCTCGTCGACGACCTCGAGCGCGCCATCGAGCAGGCGTTGGGCCGGACGTGCGACGTGCCGCGCGTGCCAGGTGTCCACGATCGCCGTGATCTCCTCGCCCAGCTTGGTCGGTGTGATCGCGCGGGTGTGCGCGACGAGGTCGGCGACCGATTCGTCACCGGTGTGCCCGATGCCGGTGAAGACCGGCGTCGCGGACGCCGCGATCGCGCGCGCGACGCGTTCGTCATCAAAGCCGGCCAGGTCACCCTTCGATCCACCTCCGCGCACGACGCAGATGATGTCGACGCCGTGCTCATCGAGCGCCTCGATGGCCGCCACGAGTTGCGGAGGCGCGGCCTCGCCCTGCACCGCACTGCGCACGAGCACTATGTCGAAGCCGTAGCCGGAGTTGAGCAGTTGACCCGTGAAGTCGCTGTAGCCCTCGGTGCCGGGACTGGCGACGAGGCCGACCCGCAAGGGTACCGGCGAGAGCGCGACGCGCTTGTTCGCCTCCATTAGTCCCTCTGCGCTGAGCCGTGCGATCAGTTCGGCGCGTCGTCGCGCCACGTCGCCGAGCAGTCCCTGCACGTCGATCTCCGTGATGGTGAATCCGATCCGGCCCTGGGGCGCGTAGACGTCGACGTACCCGTAGAAGTTGACGATGATCCCGGCCGACAGCGTCACGCCCTCATCGGCGAGCTTTCTCTTCAACGGGGCCCACGGCGTCGCCCAGCAGTGCGCGTTGAGAACCGGTCGCTTGGTGTCACTCGAGGTCGAGCCGGCGTCCACGAGGTCCACGTAGACGTGACCCTTCTCGTAGACCTTGGCGATCTCGCCGCGGACCCAGCGCGGGTGACGTCGACCGAAGGCCGACTCGAGTCGCTCGGTGAGGAGTTGGTAGAAGGCCCCGACCTCTAGTACCTCGTCGGTCGTGTCCACCGCTTCATCCACGACGCGACGTTACCCGGCCGTTACAACATGGTTACGTACCTTGTCCAGTTGTGGCGCGTGTGACAGACTTGATGCGGATGGTGAGTCGACTGGGTGGCCGCACCGCTTGGCAACAGGCGGTGAGGAAAGTCGGGGCTCCACAGGGCAGGGTGCTCACGAAACGTGAGTCGCGGTGACGTGCAGGACAGTGCCACAGAGAAAAGACCGCCGATGGCTCGGGCAACCGAGCACAGGTAAGGGTGAAACGGTGCGGTAAGAGCGCACCAGCATCGTGAGTGATCACGGTGGCTCGGTAAACCCCACCCGGAGCAAGATCAAACGTGGGAGCGCGTGGCCCGCATGCCTTGGAAACAAGGCACTCCCGAGGTAGATCGCTGAGATGGATGGCCGCCCATCCTTCCGCAAGGAAGGTGGACAGAACCCCGCTTATAGGTCGACTCATCATCCACCCACCTATTCGAAAGTCCAGCCGTGTTACACCTGCCCTACCGCGAACTGCCGACCGCGGACCCCGGCACACCCGACACGCGATCACCGCTTCGCTACCTCATCTGGATCGCCGCGCAACAGAAGGTCCTCCTGATCTTCAACGCGCTGTTCGGCATCGGATGGATGGTGAGTCAGGCACTCATCTGGGCGGCCGTCGGCGCCGCCATCGACCACGGTGTCATCGACAAGAACACCGGCGAACTCTTCCTCTGGGTCGGCGTCGTGATGGCGCTCGGACTCTTCGGGGCGATGTGCGGCGCGCTTCGTCACCAGCTCGCCGTCACGAATTGGATGAACGCCGCCTACAAGACGGTCCAGGTCATCGGCCATCACGTCTCGAAGACCGGCACCGCCGTCACCGACGAGATCCCCTCGGGTGACGTCGTCAACACGGTCGCCTCGGACGCCATGCGCATCGGCGGCGCCTACGACGTCTTCGCGCGGTTCATGGGCGCCGTCGCCTCCTGGGTCGTCGTCTCAATCATCCTCATCTCGTCGTCGGTCGAACTGGGCCTCATCGTGCTGATCGGCGTACCCGTGCTCGCGGCGTTGACGACGCCGTTGATGCGGCCGCTCCACGCGAGCCAGGCCGCCCAGCGCGACGCCGCGGGACGGCTGGCCGCGCTCGGCTCGGACACCGTCGCGGGACTGCGCATCTTGCGCGGTGTCGGTGGCGAAGACGTCTTTCTCGCCAACTACAAGCGCCAGAGCAACCTCGTTCGACTGGCCGGCAACCGGATCGCCTCGCCCCAGGCCGGACTGGAGTCGGGTCAGGTGCTCCTGCCCGCCATCTTGACCGGCGTCGTCACCTACCTCGGCGCCCAGGACGTGATGCACGGCACCCTGGCACCCGGTCAACTCGTCGCGTTCTTCGGCTACGCCACCTTCCTCACGATGCCGTTGCGCACGGCGATCGAGTACGTGATCGCGACGACGCGGGCCTACGTCGGGGCCGGTCGGGTGCTGCGCATCCTCAGTATCGAGCCCCGGGTGGTCGAGCCGGCGTCGCCGTTGCTCTGGCCCGCTACCGTCGAACGCTTCGACGACCGCGTCAGTGGTGTGTACCTTCGTCGCGGTCAACTCGTCGCGTTCGTGACCGAAACGCCGGCCGAGGCGACGCTGTTGGCCGACCGGCTCGGACGATTCGTGCCCGACGTCAGTGGCGTCACGATCAACTCGACCCCGTTGGGACTCTTCTCCGTGAGCGACACTCGTCGCAACATCGTGGTGAGCGAGATCGAGCCACGACTCTTCTCGGGCGAGCTGCGCTACGAACTCGTCCCGCACGGTGACATTACGGACGGCAACATTATGCCGGCACTCGAGGCGACCAGTTCGCTGGACATCCTCGACGCCCTGGAGGAAGGACTCGACACCCTCGTCGAGGAACGGGGCCGGAGCTTCTCGGGCGGCCAGCGGCAACGCCTCAGCCTCGCGCGCGCGATCCTCACCAACGCCGAGGTGCTCATCCTCGTCGAACCGACCTCCGCGGTCGACACGCACACCGAAGGTCGCATCGCGCAGCGCCTGCGCGAGGTGCGTGGCGCCCACACGACACTGGTCGCGACGTCGAGTCCGCTCCTGTTGGAGAAGATGGACGTGGTCTACGTCGTGGTGGACGGTCGCGCCACCGAACACGGCACGCACGATCAGCTGCTCGCGACGTCACCGACCTATCGCCAGATCGTGTTGCGCGAGGAGAACTGATGAGCCAGCTCCCCGTCGCCGACACCGCCACCGTGCGCGCCTACGCCCGACGACTCATCCGCGACCATCGATCGAAGCTCGTGCGGATGCTCTCGCTCTACGCCCTCGCGGCGTTCATGATGCTCATCCCGGCCTACATCATCGGTGAGATCACGAACTTCGCGGCCGATCACCAGTTGACCCAACACCGCATCACGCTCTACGTCGGCGTCCTATTCGTCTCGTCCGTTGGCGGCGCCGGGCTCTCCTTCTTCGCCCGACGTCGCAGTTACATCCTCGGTGAGACGGTCTTCGCGCAGTTGCGCGAGGAGTTCTTGGAGAGTGTGCTGGCCCTGCCGTTGATGGAGGTGGAGCGGGCCGGCACGGGGGATCTGTTGAGTCGTACGACCAACGACATCGAGGCGCTGTCGCGCACCGTGCGCTTCGCCATGCCCGAGTGGCTGGTGGCCATCGTGCAGGCCGTCTTGACCCTCATCGCGATGCTCATCGTCAGCCCGCTCGCGGCACTCGCGAGTCTCGTGTCGCTGCCGATCCTCTTCTTCTCGACGCGCTACTACCTGCACTACGCCACACCCGGGTATCGGCGAGAACGCATTAGCTACGCGACCATGTCGGGATCGGTCTCCGAGACCGCCGAGGGCGCGCGCACGGTCGACGCGCATCGACTGGGGCGGCGACAGGGCAAGCGGATCGAAGGCAACATTCGCGAGTCCTTCTACTCCGAGATGTACACCCTGTTGATGCGCCTGGTCTGGTTCCCCACGATCGAGAGCTCCTTCGCGTTGGCCATCGCGACGACGCTCGGTTGGAGCGGATGGCTGGCGCTGCACCACAGCATTACCATCGGCGCCGCCACGACCGTGACGCTCTACGTCGTGCAGATCAATGATCCGATCGACCGTATCGTCTCGTGGCTCGACGAACTCCAGATCGGTCAGACGTCGCTGGCGCGCCTCGTCGGCGTGTCGGTGGTGCGCGACGACCGGCCGAGCGAGGGCGTCGAACCCACGAGTGAGACCATCACGATGAGCGACGTGCGCTACGCCTACCGACCGGGTCACGACGTGTTGAACGGACTGTCACTCACTATCCGACCCGGTGAACGACTGGCGATCGTCGGTCCCTCGGGCGCGGGCAAATCGACCATTGGACGTCTCCTCGCCGGCATCGACGCGCCGCGCAGCGGTTCGGTGAAGGTGGGCGACGTCGCGCTCGCGAGCATGCCCTTGGCGATGCTGCGTCGCCACGTGGCCCTGGTCACCCAGGAGCACCACATCTTCATCGGGACCGTGCGCGAAAACCTCGCCCTCGCGAAGCCCGAGGCCAGCGACGACGAGATCGTGCGCGCCCTGGACGCCGTTGACGCGTTGGAGTGGGTGCGCACGTTGCCCGAGGGCATTCTCACCGAACTCGGCACCACCGGTTATCAGGTCTCTCCCGCACAGGCGCAACAGATCGCACTGGCGCGACTCGTCCTGAGCGATCCGCACACGCTCGTCCTCGACGAGGCGACCGCGATGCTCGACCCGCGCGCGGCCCGTCACCTCGAGCGTTCGCTCGTCGCGGTGTTGCGCGGCCGCACCGTCGTGGCAATCGCGCACCGACTGCACACGGCGCACGACGCCGACCGGGTCTGCGTCGTCATCGACGGCCAAATCGCGGAGTTGGGCACCCACGATGAGTTGGTCGCCCTGAACGGCGAGTACGCCGCGCTCTGGAGTTCGTGGCGGAACGAGAAGCCGGGCACGTCCTAGGATTTCACCAGCATGGTGACTTCACTTCTTCGCGGCGCCGAGATTGACGCCTGCGTTCACCGAATCGCCTTGGCCCGCGCCGACCCGACCATCGCACACCGAACACCCGTCACGCCCGAAATCGAACGGCGACGCCACGACGCCGAGCACCACCGTCGTCGCGTGGTCGAACGTCTCGTCGCGCTGCACCCGAACGCCGTCACGGCGAGCGGACACGAGCACACCGCCGCGTTGATGGACGAGGGCGTAGAACTGATCCTCGACGCCCGACTCGCCGACGTCGGAGCCCGGCGCACGATCGCCGCCCAGGCCTTCGTACGCGTCGGCCGGGTCGATGAGCACTTCACGTACGCGCCGCTCGTGATCAAGAATCACGAAGTCACCGAAGCGGCCGTGACGCGTCAGCTCGTCGAGGGGTCCCTCGAACGCCTGGTCCCGAGCGACGGCGTCGTGCGCGAGGGCCTCGGGCTGCGCGCGAGCGTCGCGGTGCGGCGTGACGTCTTGCTCCTCGACGGCGCCACGCGGATCCTCCAGGCCTTCGACTCAGCCGACCCCGCCGCGCGAGGGGCCCTGATCGACCGGAACCTGCGACTGTGGTGGCTGGACCTGTCGAGTCCCACGTATTCGCGGAGCAACCTCGTCGCGTACGACGGCTACTACCGCGAGCGCGTCGACGCGCTCAACGCGCTCGACGAATGGTTCGTGACGGGCGGAACCTTTCCGACGTCGCCGTACTGGCATCGAGAGTGTCTGACCTGCGAGTTCTCCGAACACTGCGAAGGCGAACTCGAAGCGGTTGACGACGTGTCGCTGACGCGGTTCACGTCGCTTGCGCAGCAGGACGCGCTGCGCGACCACGGCGTGGCCACGCGCGCCCAGTTGGCGCGCCTCGATCCCACCCGCGCGCGCGCCGCGCGCGCCGTTCCGGCGTCGAGCGACACACGCACGGTCGAGGACCGTCTGGGACGAAAGTTCGATCGACTCGACGACCTGATCTATCGGGCGCGCTCCCACGTGCGCGACAGCGCCCTGCGAATCTTGGATCCCTCGCAGATGGGTTGTCCCACCGCCGACGTGGAGGTCGACGTTGACATGGAGAGTTACGACGACGCAACGTATCTCTGGGGCGCCAACGTCACGCTGAACACGCCGACCGAAGATGTGCGCGAGGGCTACACCACGTTCGTCGAGTGGGGACCGCTCACCGCCGAGGCCGAATCACGGAACTTCGCCGCCTTCTGGCGCTGGCTCACCGGCCTACGCGCCACGTGTGACGCTCAGGGTCGAACCTTCGCCGCATACTGCTTCTGGGCGCAGGCCGAAGATGGCGCCATGAACCGGGCCGTCGCCACGGCGGTGCCCGGTGGAGCGAGCCCGCACGAACTCGACGAGTTCCGAGGACGGGTGCCATCGGCGTGGATCGACCTCCACGACCTCGCCAAGGCGCAGATACAGACCGAAGGTCCCCTGGGGCTCAAACAACTGGCGGCGTCGGCTGGCTTCGAGTGGCGCGACGAGAACCCCAGTGGTGAAGCGTCGATGCTGTGGTACGAGGTGGCGACGCGTGGCGGTGACGACACGGCGAACATCTCTCGGCAACGGATCCTCGACTACAACGAGGACGACTGCCGAGCGACCAAGGCGCTGCGCGATTGGCTGAACGGACCCGCCAAGTCGCTGTCGCACCGTGACGACCCGTTGTAGTTTGTCGCCGCCTTAGCATTGGTCGGTGAATCCCACGACGCCCGATTCGACGCGCGGCGCCACGTATCGTTCGAGCGCGCGACTCTTGGGCGCGGCGAACGCCGCGCTCTCGATCCTGAGTTCGGTCGTCCTCGCGATCGGTCTGAGTTATCTCGCACGGCATCGTGTGAGCGCGGGAATGTGGCTGCTCCTCGGGGCACTCGGACTTCGGTGGGGGCTGTCCACGCTCACGACGCAGTGGGGCGAGCACGCGGGCGCCGCGCTGCGCGCGCGGTGGCGTTCGACGTTGGTGCGTCACTTCACTCGACCGCAGCCGGAACGCGAACACGGCCGCGGCGATCTCGCCCTCGCCATCGAACAGGCCTCCAACGGTCCCTTCCTCGACCTCCTAGAGACGAGCGCCGTCGTGGCCCTCGGCGGCCTGGCGGTGTTGTTCTGGGCCGGCGGTTGGTTGGCGCTCGTCATCTCCGTGGCGCTCCTCGCGAGCGCCGTGCCGCTCTATCGACGGGCCGGTCAGCGCAGCGACGCGGCGGCCACGGACTACCGACGTCGCCGTGACGTCCTGGAAGGTCGCCAACTCGAGCTCCTACACCACTCAACCGAACTTCGTGCGCTCGGTGCGGTTCCCTACGGCGCGAATGAGATCGCCGCAATCTCGGACTCCGAACACGTCTTCGCCATGCGCGCCATCCGCGTCGCCCTCGGTTCGTCACTGGTCACCGAGTTCTTAAGTGGCGTCAGCGTCGGACTCGTCGCGATGGTGGTGGGCTTCGCACTCCTGGGCGGACGAATCTCACTCGAACACGCCCTCATCGCCGTGCTCGTCACGAGCGAGGTGTTCGCGCACGTGCGGCGTTACGGCGTCGAGTTCCATCGGCGCGAAGACGCCGAGCGATCACTCGATCTCTTGGACGGGGCGGCGGCCCCGCCCGTCGGTCGCGCGACCGCGTTGATGAGCGTGATCGATCTGACGACGCCCGCGAACAGCCGACCGGTCAGTTTCGCGTTGCAGCCGGGCGAGTCACTCCTCGTGACCGGACCGTCGGGCGTCGGCAAGACCACGCTCCTCGACACGCTCGTGGGCTGGCGCGACCCGAACGCCGGAACGATTACGCGCACGGCGTCGCGCGTCGGACACGTCAGCGTCGAGAGCACCCTGCTCTCGGGCACGCTGCGCGACAATCTCTCGCTCGGACGATCGATCCCCGACGATGAGGTGCACGGGTGTCTTTCGTCGTTAGGACTTACCGGGCTGCGATTCGATGACCTCGACACCGCGTTGCTCAGTGACGGCCGCGGACTCAGCACGGGAGAGAGGGTCCGACTGGTGCTGGCGCGAGCCCTCCTGGCTGACGCCGATCTCCTGGTGATCGACGACGTCGCGGGCGTGCTCGACGAAGTCGGGCGACGACTCGTGCGCGACGCACTCGCACGACGTGGCGCCCTCGCCGCGATCGAAGCGACCGTCGACACACCACTCCTCGAGCACGTCCACCACCGAATCGAACTCGAGTCGTGAGCAACGACCTGCGCCGACTGACGCGGTGGCTCCGACGAGCCGCGCCCCCACGAGGCACGCTGCTTCGCGCCCTCGTCGCCGGCGTGGTCGCCTCGGTCGTGAACGTCGCCATGTTGGTCGGTGCCGTCGCCTTGTTGGTCGAGAGCGCGACGCGCCCCGGTCTGCGCACCGTCCTCGGGGCACTGATCGTCATCGAGCTCTTCGCCTTCCTTCGCTCACCGCTTCGGTTCGTCGAACGACTCAGCGCCCATCGTCTAGGTTTCAGCGCCGTCTCGCGATGGCGTCGCTGGCTCGTCATCACGGTGGGCGCTTTCAGCTTCACGCGGTGGCGTTCGTACGCCACCGGCGACCTCTTAGAACGCGCGCTGCGCGACACCGATGAACTACAGGACCTCTGGCTACGCGGCGTCATACCGCTCGTCAGCGCCGGCACGGTGATGGCGCTCAGTGACCTCGTCATTGGCCTCATGGCACCCCACGGCGGTTGGTGGTCGTACGCCGGTGATCTCGTCGCGATACAACTACTCGGCGTCGCGGCGCTGCTCGCCAACGTCGGTCCGCTGCTGCGGCGTGATCGCGTGCTGCGTCGGGCCCGCGCGAACTACCGCGGCCAGCTCGTGGAACTCAGCGCCGCGACGCCCGCGCTCGCCCTGCTCGACCGCGTGGACTTCGCGCGCGGTCGAGCGGTGCTCGCCGTCGAGCGACTTCGCCACGCCGAATCGAAGATGACCAGCCAACACGACGTCTCGAACGCGGTCCCCCCGGTGATGACCGCACTCGCCCTCGGCGCGCTCGTCGTACGTCCCCACAGCGCCGCCATATGGGTGGTCGTCGCCGCGTTGCTCGCCTTTACGACCTACGAGTCGCTCAACGCCGTACGCGACGCCCTCGATACGGCGGTGGCGGTCAGCGCCGCGGCCGAACGACTCGAAGAACTCGACCAGCCGAGCACCGTCGGCACCCGTGGCTGGCCGTCGGACACGACGATTCGACTCGAACACGTCACGGTCGCCGAAGACGACGACGTGTTGGTCAACGACGCGACGTGGCGCGTGGCACCCGGTCGACGCGTCGCGCTCACCGGCGCCTCGGGCGTGGGTAAGTCCACGTTGTTGCGCGCGATCGCCGCGCTCGACGACGTGGCCAGCGGCACCATCTCCATCGGCGAGGTCGCCGTCGACGATCTCGACGAGACGGCACTGCGGGCCTCTCTGGCGTACGTCGCGAGCGAGCCGGGCCTCACGCGGGGCTTCGCCATCGACGTCGTGCGCCTCGGTCGGACGTCGACGCGCCCCGTTCACGATGACCTCGCTCGTCTCGGCATCGAGACCGACGCCGCCACGCGATGGGAGGAACTCTCGCGCGGCGAACGCGTGCGCGTCGCCCTCGCGCGCGCCATGGCGACGAGTCCGACGATCTATCTACTCGATGAGCCGACGAGCGGTCTCGGCGCGGACGAGACGACGCTCGCGCTAGACCTGCTGGCGTCCACGGGCGCCACGGTCATCGTCGCGACCCACGATCCACAGGTCATGGCGTGGTGCGACGAGGTCGTCGAACTGTCCGACACTACGCTTCGAACGCTTAGGCGTTGACGTTCTTCATCCCGGCCGGCACGTAGCGATCACCGGCCACCGCCTCGCGCGGGATCGCGGCTTCGAGTGCGGCGACGTCATCGACGCTCAAGTGAATCCCGTCGGCCGCGATGTTCTGGCGTAACCACGTGCGACGTTTGGTGCCGGGGATCGGCACGACGTCCGGCCCGCGCGACAGGACCCACGCCAACGCGAGCTGCGCGACGGTCGCACCCTTGGCCGCGGCGATCGATTCAAGGTTCGCGAGTAACTTCACGTTCTGTTCGTAGGCGTCACCGGAGAAACGGGGATGGCGATTTCGGTAGTCGCCCTCGTCGGTCCCTTCGCGGTTCTTGACCTCGTTCGTGAGGAAGCCCCGGCCGAGCGGGCTGTAGGCGACAAAGCCGACGCCGAGGCGGCGACAGGTCTCCAAGACGCCGTCCTCGGGGTCGCGACTCCACAGCGAATACTCGCTCTGCAGAGCACTCACCGGATGGACGGCGTGTGCGCGTTCGATCGTCGCCGACGATGCCTCCGAGATGCCGAGGTGGCGCACCTTACCGGCCTCGACCAGGCTCTTCATGGCGCCCCAGGTCTCTTCGATCGCCACCGTGCGATCGACGCGGTGCTGGTAGTAGAGGTCGATCACGTCCACGCCGAGCCGTCGGAGTGACGCGTCACAGGCCTCGAGCACGTACTCGGGCGTGCCGTTGATGCGCACGAAGGAGCCGTCGTCGTTGCGCTGATTGCCGAACTTCGTGGCGAGCACGACCTCGTCGCGACGGTCCTTGATGGCGCGACCGACGAGCTCTTCGTTCTTGAACGGTCCGTACATGTCCGCGGTGTCGAGGAAATCGACACCGGCGTCCAGGGCTTCGTGAATCGTCGCGATCGACTCGACGTCATCACCGGCGCCGTAGAACTCACTCATGCCCATGCACCCGAGCCCCTGTGCCGATACTTCAAGACCTTGACCGAGCGTTCGTCGATTCATCGCGACTCCCTGATGTGAAATTGCTCACAAACCTTTGTTTGCAGGCATCTCGTGACAGAGTAGCGGTTGCTCGGCGATTATATTTTTGTGTCATTGGCTGGGGGGGCCAAACATCGAGGGCCCGCTTGTTCTGGATACGCGGAACAGGCGGGCTTCGTTGTTTCCGCGCGCGAATGTTGCGAAGCAACGATCGCCTTTAGTGTTGTGGCGTGAGTGGTTCGGCGATTCCCACCAACACCGCGATCGCGCCCACGCGGCCACTCCTTCGCGGTTGGCTGCACCTGATCGCCTTCTTCGTCCTCTTCGCCTGTTCGCCGATTCTCTTCTCGCGATGTCGCACCTGGTCCCAGGCGGGCTGGGTGCTGTGCTTTCTCTTCGGCGTCGGCGCGATGTTGATCACGAGCGCGCTCCTGCACCGCGTGAACTGGACACCGTCGCAACGTCAAGCGTGGCGCCGGGCCGACCACTCCACGATCTTCCTCGCGATCACCGGCACCTATTTTGCGATCGCCGGGTTGACCATGCACGGCACGATTCGCCTGGTCACACTGATCGTGATCGGCGTGTGCACCCTGATCGGCATCACAATCCGCCAGTTCTCGATGAACGCCCCGAAGTGGGCGAACACGATTCCGTTCCTGGTCATGAGCTGGTTCGCGGCCCTCGTCATGCTCCAGATCTACCGCGGCGGCGGTCCACTGTGTTTCGCACTGATTGTGGGCGGTGGGGTCGCGTACTCGGTCGGGTCCATCTTCTACGGCACGAAACGACCGAAGCTCTCGCCGCGGGTCTTCGGCTACCACGAACTGTTCCACGCCTTCACCTTGATCGGTGTCGGACTGCACTTCGCGGCGATCAGCGTCGCGCTGCGCTGATCACCGCAGGGGTGGCACCACGTTGTAATTGACCAGTGACGGCGTCTTCAGCCGCGTGCCGATCGTCGTCATCGACGCGTTACTGAGGTTCATGCGCCAGGCGGCCGATCCCGAGACCCCGAGCGCCCAGGACGTGGCGGACTTGATCGGTGACATGTGACTGACGATCGCCAGATGGTTCGACGAATCGTGCAGCAAGCTCGCGGCGTTGTCGAGCATCGCGTCGAGTTCGGCGTGCACGCGCTGATCGACCGACGCGAGCGACTCGCCGTCGCCGAAGGCCGTGTTGTGGTCCTGTTCGAACGCGCGCCACTGCTCGTCGGTCACGAGACTCAGCGGCTGACCGTCGAGTGAGCCGTAGTTGACCTCGATGAAGGACTCCATCACGGTCGCGTCGATGTCGGGCACGGCGAGCGCGGCGGTCGCGCGAGCTCGCTGCAATGGTGAGGTCCACACCGCGCGAACGTGGTGCAGGTAGGGCCGTAGCGCGACCGCCTGACGCTCCCCGAGCTCCGTGAGCGCCGGGTCACTCTGTCCGACCAAGAGGCGCGCGGCGTTCGACGTGGTCTGACCGTGGCGGATGAGGATGATCACGGCAGGAGTAAACGGCCGCATTCGGGACAGGGCATGAACGTGCCCTCCGGCAATCCCTTCCACCGATCGAGGTCGAGTGGCGCGAGCGCGATGCGACAGCCGTCGCAGTGACCGGCGACGACCTGCGCGGCGCCCGAGGTCCCGACGCGCGCGAGGGCCGCGTCGTAGCGGGCGAGCAGGGCCGGCGTCACGGCCCGGGATTCGTCAACCCGTTTGACCCGCAGGGCCACGAGTTCTTCGTCGAGACTCGCCTGGAGTTCGGTGATCGCGCTCTGCAGTTGCGCGCGGCGCGCGACGGCCGGCTGGGCCGCCGACTTGATCGAGACGACGGCCTCATCGAGCGGTTCGACGGCCACGAGGTAGTCCAGTTCCACGTCGTCGTTGCGTTCCAGCAGTTCGCGCACGTGGACGAGTTCGGTCTGCAGCGCCGCGAGTTCGCGGGCGTTCGCCGTCGAGGCGCTGAGGGTGGCGTCGAGATGGAGGGCGCGTTCGCGAAGCCGCTCTCCCTCGTGTTGGGTCGCCTCGTAGGCGCTGCGCACGGGTGCCTGCGCGGCTTGGGCCTCGTTGAGCGCCTTCAACTGCGCGCGAAGTTCGACTTCCAGCGCGGCCAATTCGGCCATCTCGGGCAGGTGCGAGTGCTGGGTCGTGACCCGCTCAATCCACCGATCGGCTTCCATGAGTGCGCGAAGGTCATCGGTCTCACTCACGACCTCATTCTCGCACGTTCCAGGTCTCGTAGGTCCTGGCCAGCTTGGCCAGCACGGGCGCGAGCGCCGGTTCACATCGCGACTGCGCCGCGACGAAGTCGAACCACTGCACCTCGGGACTCTCGAGGGCCGGCGGCGTGGGATCGAGTGGCGGTGCGAGCACGGCGTAGCGCAGATCGTAGTGAAGGTGGTCGGGGGGACCACGATGACCGCGCGGACCGAGGTGCACGTCGACGTGGAAGAGTTCCGTCGGATCAAAGTGGCGCGCCACGAGACCGGTCTCCTCGAGCGTCTCGCGTAACGCGGCGTCCTCGGGGCTCTCGTCGGCGTCGACGTGGCCACCGGGCTGTATCCAGACGCCCAGGAGCAGGTGGCGGTGCAGGATGACCCCGCGCGACGAGACGACGAACGCTGACGCCGTGAGGTGTCCGTGCGCCGTCCGGGCGAACGGATCACCGGGACGTGCCAGGCGTTCGAGCGTGGCGGCAATGGCGTCAGACTCGCGCGGGTCGATCGGGTCGACTCGATCGATCTGCGCGCGCAGCCGGGCGAGCGACGTCACTGAGAGTCCAGGAGGCGCTCCACCGACGCCGGGACCGGAATCGTTCCGCCGGCCATGGCGCCATTCGCATCCGGAATCGGGGCGCCATAGTGAATCCTCGCGGGCACCGTGCCGGACCACACGTCCAGGTCGAGGTCCTCGTCGGGATCGTCCGTTGGTCCCGACGACAGCTTCGCCGAGGCCTCGTCGATGCGCACGGCGACGACCATGGTGAGTCGCCCTTCGGACTCGTTCAGGGCGCGCACCTCGCTCGCGCGCCCCGGCAAGACCGCGTCCACGAACATGTTGAGGACGCGGGACTTCGCCGCCTCCTCCGTGACGAGTGTCGCCGCCCCGAAGATCACGACCGAGCGGTACGCGATCGAGGACTCGAAGCCGCTGCGCGCCAGACGCAACCCGTCGTACAGGGTGATCGAGATACAGGCCGCGCCCGATTCGACGACGGCCCTCATCACGGCGTTCGACGGGCTCCCGTGTAGATAGACGGTGTCGCCGTCGCGCGCGTGCAGCGTCGGGATCACCATCGCACTCCCCTTCACCGTCGCCGCGACGTGACAGAGCGGCGCTTCGTCGATGATGGCGTAGATGACCTCGCGCTCGTAGTTGGCTTTGGTCGCCAGTCGGCGGACCCTCGATTTCGGGCCCGGCCCGAGGACGTCACTCACGCGCGCAGGTCGCCGCCGAAGAAGGTCCTCGCGACGCCGGACACCTCGACGTTGTGCTCGCTCAAGCGAGCGAACATGACCCCGCCGCGGGCCGAGGCCTGGTGGACCGAGAGGAGGTCCTCACCGGTGCGCTCCCACCACCACGGCGCGACCGCGCACAGGGCGCTGCCCGTCACGCTGTCTTCGGCGAGACCGAGTCGCGGGGCGAAGACGCGAATCGAGACGTCGACGTTCGGTCCCCCGACGCAGGCGGCGATCACCAATGAACTGGGCACCAGAAAGAGGTTCATCGAATCGACGGCCAGTCCGCACAGCGCGTCGAAGTCGTCAACGACGGCGACGACACCCTGGTCGCCCGCTCGATGGACCTCACGCACGGGTCCCAGCGTCCCGTTCAGCATCGACGGGTCGACTTCGTCGAGCGACCATCGCGGCAGGTCGATGCCCAGCCGTCCTTCGTTGAGCCGGCGCCCCGACAGGACGCCGGCGCGCGTTTGAAAGAAGATCTCGGCGCCCGGCACGCCGAGCTCGTTCAACAGGACGTGCAAGCTGGCGAGCGTGGCGTGACCGCAGAGGTCGACTTCGACCGTGGGCGTAAACCAACGCAGCGACCACTGATCACCAACGCGGCGCACAAAGGCAGTCTCTGAGACACCGAGTTCAAACGCGATCTGTTGGAGTTCAGTATCGGAGATCGCGCGCTCGAGCAGCACCACGACCGCGGGGTTTCCCCGTTCGGCCCCACCCGTGAAGGCGTCAACCCACCAGAGCCGGTGACCAAAGGCCACGTTGACGGAATCCACGAGTAGAGCCTGCCACAACGTCATTGACGACCACCTATGGTTTTGGCGTGCGTGTCGCGACGTTTAACCTTCACGCCGGCGTCGACGGCTGGGGCCGACCGACGAACGTTCTCGACCACGTCGTGGGACTCGACGCTGACGTGCTCATCCTCCCCGAGCTGTGGCGCGGCGCGACGGGCAACGACTTCGCCGCCGACCTCAAGTCGCGTCTGGGGATGGACGGCCTCTTCGTGCCCCTGGCCTCGGGACAACGCGTGACCTCGGGCGTCGGTGGCAAGACGTGGCAACCGCTCCTCGCCCACGTGAACGGTGAGCGGGGACTGTTCTTCGACGAGCACCGCGCCCTAAGCAAGATCCAACGGATACGTCGCGCCACCGCCAACGACGTGGAGTACGGCGAGTGGGGACTCGGACTCTTGACGCGCTTGTCGATCCGAGCGATCCACGCCGAGTCCCTCGGACGCCTGCCGCGCGAAAAGGTCAAGCGGAGCCTCATCGTCGCGGAACTGGAAGACGAGGGCCGCGTCTTTTACGCGTTGGCCGTGCACGGCGCGCACCTCAGTCATGGTTCGTATCGCCAGTACCAACGAGTCAGCGCGATCGTGCGCACCCTCGACCCGACGTTGCCGATCCTGCTCGGCGGTGACTTCAACTCCTGGCGGCCACTCCTACGCGTCTTGCTCCCGGGGTGGCGTTCACTGGTCAACGCGCGCACCTGGCCCGCGAGGACGCCGCACTCGCAGATCGACCACCTCTTGGTACGTGGTCCTTGGCAGAGCTTGGGCGGATTCGCCAGCGACGGTGGCAGCGATCATCGTGCCCTCGTCGCCGACGTCCGCCTCACCTAACGACGCTGCGGTTGCGCAGCGGGCGCCTCCCCGACACCTCTTATTCAGGCGAAATAAGGAAATGTTGCCAATACATGACTAAGTAGGTAATATTTATCAACATTACGGCGAGGATGAGGAGGGAACGCGGTGACCACCGAGACCAAGCAGGAATCTGCGGTCGAGGACATCAAGAGGTCAAGCAACTACTTGCGCGGTGCGATCAGCCGTGAACTCGACAACGACGTCGCCAGTGTGTCCAACGAATCCGAACAGATCCTCAAATTCCACGGTGTCTACGCCCAGGACAACCGTGACGTGCGGCGCGAACGCGCGCAAAAGGGCGAGGCCCTCGACTACATCTTCATGGTTCGCGTCGCGATCCCCGGTGGCCGACTCACCACCGATCAGTGGCTCGCGCTCGACGCGGTCTCGAGCGACGTGGCCGACGGCACGATCCGTCTCACCACGCGTCAGGCCGTCCAGTTCCACGGCGTGCTGAAGGACGGACTGCGGCCGCTCGCGCGCGCGATCGACGCGCAACTGATGACGTCCTTCGCGGCGTGCGGCGACGTCGTGCGTAACGTAGTCTCCTGCCCCGACCTCCAGGGCACCGACACCGACGATCGGCTGCGCAACATCGCCACGCGCCTCACGCAGACGTTTCGTGCGACGACCAACGCGCACTGGGAGATCTTCGTCAACGGCGATAAGGCCGCGTCACGCGAAGAGCGCGCCGAGCGGCCGTTCTACGGTTCGACGTACCTGCCGCGAAAGTTCAAGATCGCCGTCGCGCACCCCCACGAGAACTGTGTCGACGTCCTCGCCCAGGACATCGGACTGATCCCTGGGGAGCACCCCGTGGTCGGTGCCGGGTTCACCTTGAGCGTCGGCGGCGGCCTCGGTCGCGCGTACGCCAACGCGGACACGTTCGCGCGTCTCGCCGACCCGCTGACCTTCGTCACGTACGACGAACTGGAAGAAGTGATCGCCGTGGTACTGGACACGTACCGCGAGCTGGGTGACCGCAGCGACCGTAAGCGAGCTCGCCTGAAGTACGTCGTCGCCGACATGGGCTTCGAACAGTTCCGAAAGGAGATCGAGGCGCGACTAGGTCGAGAGCTCCGCGGTCCGTTGGCGCTCCCGACGCACTTCGACGGTGACGACCACCTGGGCTGGCGCGTCAACCCCGACGGCACACATCGCGTCGGCTTGCGCGTGTCGGCCGGACGCGTCCGTGACGTCCAAGGCGGCACGCGTTTGCGATCGGCGCTGCGACTCGTCGCCCAGCGCCATCCGGTCACCTTCTTCCTCACGCCCCAGCAGGACATCGTCATCGGCGCGATTGCGGCCGGCGCGCGCGACGACGTCGAAGAGATCCTTCGTTCGCACCACGTGCGCTTCGATGACGAACTGGGCAACGTGGAGCGCACCGCGCTCGCCTGTCCGGCGCTCCCCACGTGCGGTCAGGCCCTCACCGAGGCCGAACGTCGGCTCCCCGAACTCGTCGACCACATTGAGGGCGCACTCGCCAGTCGTCAACTGGGACGACGGGCATTGCAGCTGCGAATGACGGGCTGTCCCAACGGCTGTGCCCGACCGGCCGTCGCGGAGGTCGGCATCGTCGGTCGAACGAAGTCGACGTACGACGTCTACGTGGGCGGCGGTCCTCGTGGCGACCGGTTGGCGACGTTGTACCGCGAGAAGGTCCCCTTCGACGAGATCGCGACCGTCCTCGGTCCGCTCTTCGACAGATGGGAAGTCGACGGTGGCGACGAGGAGTCATTCGGCGACTTCGTGACGAGAGTCGGTGTCGAGTGACGGTCTACCTCGTCGGTGCGGGACCCGGCGACGCCGATCTGCTGACGCTGCGCGCCGCGCGGCTGCTCGCCGCGGCCGACGTCGTCGTGCACGACCGACTGGTGGAACCGGCCGTGCTCGCCCTCGCTCGGCCCGACGCCGAACTCATTGATGTGGGCAAGGTCCCGGGACGATCCACGTCACAGGGAATGATCAACGAACTCCTCGTCTCGCTCGGTCGTCGCCACCATACCGTCGTGCGTCTCAAGGGCGGTGATCCGTTCGTGTTCGGACGTGGCGGCGAAGAGATGATGGCGCTCAGCGCCGCGGGCGTCGCCTGTGACGTCGTACCGGGCGTCACGTCCGCGTTCGCCGGACCGCTCGCCGCGGGAATTCCGGTCACGCATCGCGGACTAGCCCGGGGCGTGACCGTCGTCACCGGTCACGTGGAGAGTCACGACGACGGGTACTTCCGTCGTCTGGCGAACCCCGATCTCTCGCTCGTGATCTTGATGGGTGTCGCGGCGCGCTCCTCGATCGCCGCGCAGCTCATCGACGGGGGTCTCGCGTTCGAGACGCCGCTCGCGGTCATTGAGAACGCGTGGACGTCGCGCGAGTCAGTGACGCGCGCCGTCCTTCGTGACCTGGCGTCACTCGACGTCGCCTCCCCCGCCATCATCGTCATCGGACGTTGCGCCGCACTCTCCGTGCGCGACCTCGTCGTTGACGCCTACGCGACGGTCTGACCGTGCTGCCACTCGCGCTGAAACTCACGGACAAAGAGGTGCTCGTCCTCGGGGCCGGGCGCATCGGCTCCGGCAAAGCCGGCCTGCTGATCGACGCCGGTGCGCGCGTGACGATGATCGCGCGTGACGTCCTCGCCGAGCTCCCACGCGGTCTGGCGTCGCTCGAGGAACGCGAGTATCGAGAGGGCGATCTGCGCGGCTACGCGCTCGTGGTGTCGGCGACCGGCGACCCGTTCGTCAACGACCGAATCGTCGACGAGGCGCGAAGAGAGAACGTCTGGTTGAACGTCGTCGACGACCCGTCACGCTCCGACTTCTACTTCACCGCCGTGCACCGCGCCGGTGACGTCGTCGTGTCGGTCTCCACCGAGGGCGCATCGCCGGCGCTCGCACAGGTCGTTCGCACGATGATCGCCGCGGAGCTTCCGGCCAATCTCGCCGACGTCGCCGTGCAACTTCGTCGTGAGCGCGACGGACACCACGCCAATGGCGTGAGTACCGAAGACGTCGACTGGCGGACGCGCATTCACGAACTCCTGCGTGTCAGCCCTCTCCCGAGTTAGCGAGCGTCGATAGTCTCAGCAGGGCGCCACCGTGCGCGTGGGAGGTCGTATGACGGATCGAGTACTGGTGACGGGCGCGACGGGATTTATCGCGCAGCACTGCATCGTGCAACTTCTCGACGCCGGCTACGAGGTGCGCGGCAGCGCGCGCGCGTCGGACCGAACGGACGAAGTGCTCGCCATCGTGTCGCCTCACCTCGGCGACGCGGCGCGCAGTCGCTTGGACACGTTCCACGTCGTCAAAGCGGACTTGACCAGTGACGAAGGCTGGTCGAGTGCGGTCGAGGGATGTCGCTACGTCATGCACGTCGCGAGTCCTCTGCCGCGCGGCACCGTGAAGGACGAGAACGAACTGATCGTTCCCGCGCGCGACGGTGCCCTACGGGTCCTTCGCGCGGCGCACGACGCCGGGGTCGAACGCGTCGTGCTCACGTCGTCGCTGAGCGCGATCGTCTACGGCAACGACCGATCGCGCCTCTTCACCGAGGCCGACTGGTCGAACCTCGACGGCAAGCGCATCGGCGCCTACGACAAGTCCAAGACCGTCGCCGAACGCGCCGCGTGGACGTACATGGCGAGCATCACCGAGGACTCGCCCATGGAACTCACCGTCGTCAATCCCGGCCTCGTCCTGGGTCCGTTGCTCTCGACCGACTGGGGGACGTCGGGTGAGATGGTCAAGCGGATCATGGAGCACAGCGTGCCCGCGATCCCCAACATCAGCTTCGCGACCGTCGACGTGCGTGACGTGGCCACGGCGCACGTCGCGGCGATGACGACGCCGGCGGCCGCCGGACAGCGTTTCATCTGCGCCGAAGCGAATCACACGATGTTGGAGATCGCCCGGATCCTCAAGGTCCACTACACCGACCAAGGGTTCCGGATTCCTACGGGGCGGCTGCCGTCGTTCGTCCTGCGAACGATGGCCGTTTTCGACAAGACCGTGCGCCTGGCGCTCAACGATCTCGACGCCGTGCAGGACGTCGACAACACGAAGATTCGAACGGTGCTGGGCTGGCAGCCTCGAGACCTCCGCGAGATGACGATCTCGATGGCCGACTCGATGATCGAGCACGGCGTCGTGCGGGCGAAGAAGTAACCAAGCCACTGCACGTGTTGTCCGATTAGGAGTTCGATAGTTCACGCGGTGTCGGTGGCCGACGCGGGCGCCTTGAAAACATCGACCTCGCCTCAACCTGTAACTTTGGGCACTATGGCGCCGGGCACCGAGACACCACTGCTGGAGCTCGAGCACGTTTCGGTGCACTTCGATGGGCTACGCGCGTTGGACGACGTTTCTTTTGACGTGTCCTCCGGTGAGATCGTCGGACTGATCGGGCCGAACGGTGCCGGCAAGACCACCGCGTTCAACGTCGCGTGCGGGTTCGTGCGACCATCCGAGGGACACGTGCACTACCCGCACGCGCGCAAATCCAACTTGCGCCCCAGTCAACTCGTGGGCGCGGGCGTCGCGAGAACGCTCCAGGGCGTGGGACTCTTCCCGCACTGCACCGTGCTGGAGAACGTGATGGCCGGCGGTCACCTGCGGCCGAACGGGGGCTTCTTCGCCAGTTTCCTTTCGTTGCCCAATGAAGTGCGCTCGGAGCGCGCCCTGCGCACTGACGCACTCGCGATGCTGGAGCGATTGGGCATCGCCGACATGGCCACGCGGCTACCCTCGGCGATTCCGTACGGCATCGCGAAGAAGGTCTCGGTGGCCCGGGCACTGATGAGTGGTCCTACGTTGTTGCTCTTGGACGAGCCGGCGTCCGGACTCGACGAGGCCGAGCTCGAGGACTTCGCCGGCCTCATCGTCGAGCTGCGCGCCACGATGGGCGTCCTGCTCGTGGAACACGACATGGAGTTCGTGATGCCCCTCGTCGATCGGCTCGTCGTGTTGAACTTCGGACAGGTGATCGCCCACGGGTCGCCCGCGGAAGTGCGAAAGGACGACGCGGTCATCGCGGCGTACTTGGGCGTCGACGAATGATCACGATTGAGGACCTCACCGTCACCTTCGGCGCCGTCCAGGCGCTCCGCAGCGTCTCGCTCGTCGCTCAGACCGGACAGATCACGGCGGTGCTCGGCGCGAACGGCGCGGGCAAGACGACGTTACTGCGCACGATCTGTGGCCTGAAGGAACCGAGCACCGGTTCGATCCGGTTCGACGAGCGGAATCTGATCGGCAAGAGGACCGAGGACATCGCGCGACTCGGTATCGGGCACGTGCCCGAAGGTCGAGGCGTCATCGGCGAGTTCACCGTGGAAGAGAATCTCCGACTCGGCGCGATGGTGGCGAAGGTCAACCTCCAGCAGGGTCTGAAGGAGCAGTACGAGCAGTTTCCAATCCTGGGCGAGCGGCGAAAGCAGCACGCGGCGAAACTCTCGGGCGGGGAGCGACAGATGTTGGCGATGGCGCGCGCGCTGATCGCCAAGCCCTCGGTGCTGCTGCTGGACGAACCGTCGCTCGGCCTCGCCCCGCTCGTCACCGCCCAGTTGATGCACACAATTCATTCGCTGTGTGACACCAGTGACCTCACCGTCATACTGGTCGAACAGAACGCCTCATCGGCGCTGCGCATCGCGCATCACGCCGTCGTGTTGCACGTCGGCAAGATGGTCGCCAACGACACCGCGGCCAACGTGGCGGCGAACGAAAATCTCCGTCAGTACTACCTCGGATTGGTGGAGTGATGGATCCATTCCTCACGTCGCGCATCGTCTCGGACATCCTGGGCGGACTGACGAACGGCGTCACCTACGGGATGGTGGCACTCAGCCTGGTGCTCATCTGGCGCTCGACGGGCATACTCAACTTCGCCCAGGGCGCCATGCCCATGTTCGCCACCTACGTGGGCTTCGCCCTGTTGTCGTATCACTGGGGATACTGGCCGTGCGTCGTCGTCTGCGTCATCGCTGGTCTACTCCTCGGTGGACTGACCGAGCGGTTTCTCGTTCGGGGACTCTACGGCAAACCGGAGATCAATCCAATCGTCGTCATGGTTGGATTTCTCATCGTGCTCGAAGCCGTTGCGGCGTCCATCTGGTCGACAACGCCGCGCAGTCTGCCCAGTCCCTTCTCATCCGTGGATTGGCATCTGGCCGGTAAGCCGCTGTCGCTGTCGCCCTTCACGCTCTACGAGATCCTTACCGCCCTCGTCGTCATGATGGCGGTGGCCGCGTTGTTCCGATTCACCAAGTTGGGACTGCAACTACGCGCATCGGCGTTGGCGCCCGAAGTGTCACGACTCCTCGGTGTTCGTGTCGGTCGCCTGCTCACGCTGGGTTGGATGCTCGCGACCGTCGTGGGCGTGATCACCACGGTTCTCGTCGCCGGAGGAGGATTCTTCTCGGGCCTGACGCCCCAGGTCATGGATGGGATCTTCGCCTACGGCTTCATCGCCGCGGCCATCGGAGGCCTCGAGAGTCCCGTGGGGGCGATCGTCGCGGGCGTCGTACTGGGCATCGTCAATCAATTCGTCGATGACTTCGTTAACCAGAACGCCGTGATCATCGTCGCGCTCGTAGTCCTGATTGTCTCGCTGATGATTCGACCGAGCGGCGTCTTCACCAAGATCGCGCACAGGCGGGTGTGATGACGCTGACCGGGACTCGCCAACGCGTGCCGATCGCCATCGCGATCGCCATCGTCGCGACCGTGATCTCCATGCTCAGCGTGACGAGAACACGCGACGGCGTCGCGTGCAGTGTCGTCTTGGACCTCGCAATCGCCTGCCTCACCGCGCTCACGCAGCCCGGCGTCAAGATGAGACGTCCCGTCGTGGCACGCGCTGCGCTCACCCTGCTCGGGCTCGACGTCGCCATATTCGTGACGTACTTTCTCCCATCGAGCGCCAACTTCAACTTGGCTACGGGCGCGGCGATGTCAATCGTGCTGCTCGGGCTTTCGTTCCTCACGGGCGCGTCGGGCCAGATCTCACTAGGTAATGGTGCCTTCATGGGCGTGGGTGCGTTCGTCATGGCGATCTGGGCCAACCATCACGCCACGACGCCGATCGTCGTCACCCTCTTGATCGCGGTGGTGTGCGGGGCGTTGGTCGGACTCTTGCTGGGCCTACCCGCCACTCGGCTTCGGGGCCCGTACCTCGCGGGCATGACGCTCGCCTTCGCCGTGGCCTTCATCTTCATACTCAGTTCGTTCAGTTCCTGGACCGGTGGCGACTCGGGACTGCAGCTGCCGACCGAGGCGACGGCACCGCGTTGGTTCGACGGCCTCTTCCACGTCGGCACGTCACCGCTGACGACGTCAACCCTCTATCTCACCGACATCGCTATCGTCGTCGCGGCCGTCGCGTTCTTCTTCATGGCTAATCTCTTTGCCAGTCGAATAGGCCGCGCCATGCGCCTTATCCGCGACAATGACGTGGCCGCGGAACTCGTGGGCATCTCGTTGCCGCGCACCCGGGTGATCGCCTTCATCGTGACCTCGGCGTACGCCGCACTGGGTGGCGCACTCTTCACGCTCATCAACAACGCGGCGTCACCGTCCACGTACTCGTTCGCTCTATCGGTCACGATCCTGTCGCTCATCGTGATCGGTGGTATCGGCACGATCTCGGGCGCCGTCATCGGTGGCATCATCTACGCCTTCTCGACCAACGTCATCTCCTGGATCACGTCACAGACCGGTCTCAACCCTCAAGGGAACCTCGCGAGTCAGCTCAACGGCATCATCTTTGGTGGACTGTTGATACTGACGATGCTCTTCGCACCCTTCGGCATCGCGGGCGCGGTGCGAATGCTGTGGCATCGCGCGCGCACGCGTCGTCTGGGGTGACTTGCAACTGACCCTGACCACGCCTACGCTCACGCATCAAGAGTTCTACATCAGGGGAGATATATAAATGGTTAAATCCAAATCACGCCGTGTGACGTTAAGCGCCACGGCGCTGTTGCTGTGTCTTGGCCTCATCACCGCTGGCAGTTCCATGGTCAGTGCGGGCGCGGCGACCAAGAAGGTTCCCGGCGTCACGTCCACGCAGATCACGGTGGGCGCGACGGAGCCCTTAACGGGTATCGCGTCGGCCGGCTACGACCAAATTGCGCCGGCCATGTCGGCGGTCTTCAAGTGGGTGAACGCACACGGCGGTGTCAACGGACGCAAGATCAAGTTCGTCGTCAAGGACGACTGCTACGGCACGCCGGGAAGTGGCTGCACGGGTACCCCGAACACCGCGACCCAGACGCACGCACTGCTCGGTATCCCGGTCTTCGCGACGGTCGGCTCCCTCGGGACACCGACGCAGGACTCCGTTCGCTCGCTGCTGCGCGGTGACGACGTCCCCCAGACCTTCGTCGCCTCCGGTTCCCAGGACTGGAACAACCCGCAGACCTACCCGGGCCTGTACGGGTGGCAGCCCAGTTACAACGAGGAGAGCAAGATCTTCGCGAAGTACATCACCGCCACGTACCCCTCGGCCCAAGTCTGCTTCCTGGGACAGGATGACGACTTCGGTACCGACGGTTTGGCCGGTTTGGTCGCGGGTGGCGTCAGCCTCGCCGTGACGGACCTGTACTCGGTCCCCGCCTTGGTGACGTCCGCCGGCGCCTCGGTCGGCCCGTACGTCGCGGCATTCCAGAGTGCCAAGTGCACGGTCGTCGTCCTCGACACCATTCCGGGTGCTACTGACGCCACGATCGGTGCCGCGCTGCAGTTGGGGTACTCACCACAGTGGATCATCTCGAGCGTCGGCTCGGACCCTCAAACTGTCGACGCTCCGTTCGTGGGCAAGGTTCCGACCGACCCCGAGATCGGCGCGATCACATTCAGCTACCTGCCACTCACGACCAGTAGCAGCCCGTGGATCCCGTGGATCCGCAAGGTGCTGACCGCCGATGACCCGGAGTTCACGTCCGCGACGTACGCCAACGGTGTCATCAACGGCAACGTCGCCTACGGCGCAGCCGTGGCCGTGTCCTTCGTCGAAGCTCTGAAGGCGGCCGGTCGCAACCTGACGCGAGCCGACTTCGAGAAGACGTTGGATTCGACGAACTTCACGCAGACGCCGTCACTCACGCCGTTGCGATACACGTCCAGCAACCACCAGGGACTCAACGGTGGTTACCTGACGACGGTCATCAGCGACACCGCGGAAAAGACACTCACCGGCACGATCTACACGACCGAGAGCTCGAACACGAGCCCGGTGGTCGTGGCGAAGAGCCGCAGTGCCGGCATTCCGTCCTGGCTGCACTAACGCATTAATTTCTCACAGTGCCCCGGTGCGCCGCACCGGGGCACTGTTGCGTACGGGCGAGGTCGGACGTGAAGAGTTCCGAGTCGGGCTCGTTTGGTGAGGCGATTCAGTCCTTGGTGATTTCGAAGGCGCGCAGCCCACGAATGCGTTCTTGGCGCCGACTGCGCAGCTTTCGCTCCGAGAGCTGGGCCAGTTCGATGTAGGACTTCATGATCGAGGCGTTGAGCCGCTCGACCGTGACGAACGGGTTCGGGTCTTCGGGGATCACCTCGTCGATGAGGCCGAGGTCCAGTTGGTCCTTCGCGGTCGAACGCATCGTCGCGAGCGTGATGCGCACTTCGTCGCGCGACGGGTTCGGTGTTTTGTAGAGGATGGACGCCGCCGAGCGCGGTTCGGCGACGTAGGCCATCGCCTTTTCGAGCATGATCACGTGGTCGGCCATGGGCGTCGTGGCCAGTCCCCCGCCGCTGCCGAGTGCCCCGGCGACGAGCGAGATGACCGGCTCGGAGTAGTCGATGCCCTTGAGGATCGACCGCGCGATCGCGCGCGACTGTCCGCGTCGCTCGCTCTCCAATGTCGGCTTGGCCCCGAGCGTGTCGGTGATGAAGAGCGCCGGCAGGTGGAGCCGCTCGCCCATCTCGAGCATCCGCTCCATGAAGGCGAAGTCCTCGGGCGCCGGGTTCGATGGTCGCTTGATGACGGTGTCGCCGAAACGTTGGTACGACGGTTGCGTGCCGACGATCACGAACGGCTGCGCGCCGATCTTGGCGAAGGCGCCGACGATCGCCGGGTAGCGCTTGTACTCGCTCTCCTGGACGTAGTTGTACACCGCGGTCGCCTCGGTGAAGCAGTAGCGCACGATGAACTCGAGGTCGACGCGGTTCGCGTCGGTCATGAGGTCCTGGTACTGCTCGACGAGCGCGTCCGAGTCCGTGCTGACGTGCGCCTGACGAGGCGACGCGGCCGGCACCGGGACCGAGCCCTTCATGTCGTCGAAGCGGGGGCCGTAGATGCCGACCGGGCCGAACTCGAAGGAGCGGCGCTGGTCTGACGCCGTGACGTTGCGAATCAGCGGCGGCGTCTCGGCGCTCAGTTGGTGCTGCTTGTCGGGCCGCGTCGTCGAGGTGAGGATGGCACTGAGGTACCACACAACGTCCTCGACTTCGGTCAGGACGACGTCGATGTTGCGATCCAGCAGGTTCGCTTCGGCGCTCTGGGAGTCCGTGGGCACCGAGAAGCCTTCGAAGGCCTCAATGACGTTCGGTCCGGCGAAGCCGAAGTTCGTGCCCGAGGTCGCGACGATCAGGTCCGCGTTCGGCACCGCGCTCGCCGACACGCCGCCCCACACGTTGCCGAGCAGCACCGCGACGTGCGGCAACTCGACGCGCTCCTTGTAGTTGCGGATGGCTTCGACCATGCGCGTCATCTGGGTCAGCCCGGCGAAGTTCTCGTGCTGGCGGACGCCACTCGAGGCGTAGACACTCACGAACGGCAGCTTCTTCGCGATGGCGAGATCGGCCGCCGCCTGGAACTTCTCGCCCGAAACGACGCCGAGGGATCCCGCGAAGAAGTCCCAGTTCATGGCGTACAGGACCACCTGGTGCCCGTCGAAGTCGGCGAGTCCGTACGTCGAGGACTCGGTCTTGCCCTTGCCCCTCTCTCGCTGCAGCTTGTCACCGTAGGACTCGTCGGCCTCGGAGCCACCTCCTCGTCGAACGAGTCCGATGAGGTCCTTGGCGATCCGCCACCGTCCGTGGCTCGCCTTGTAGTGGACCAACTCCTGGAGCGTGAGCAGCTGGGAGGGGCTGTTTACCTTCTTGCGGTTGCGCAGGTGCGCGCCAACGGGCGCCTTGAAGATCGGGAGCCCGGTCGGGTGTCCCTCCCCGAGGAGCCTGGAATCGAGGTCGTCTTCGGGGAGCGAAGCGTCAAAGTCCGCGAGATCAGCCATGTAGGGCCATTATTGCACGACGCGCACTTTTTTGAAAAAGCGAGTCCGCACTTGCGTTGCGCCTCTCGACTTCAATTGCCGGAACTCCGATCACGCGGACTCGTTCTACTCGGCGGTAACGCAACCGCACACCGCGATGCACTCGGTAGCCTCGTGCACTATGGCGCGCGCCGATACTCTCACGATCACTGTCGTCGCCACGATTCGATGAGCGACTCGTTCGCCCACGCGTACCGTGCAGTGCTCGACCAACTCGGCGCACCGAACTCTCGAGAACTCATCGCGACCCCGGCGTTGGTGTGCGACGTCGATCTGCTCAAGGCCAACATTGAGAGGATGGCGGCGAACGCGCGCGACGCGGGCGTGACCTTGCGGCCCCACGTGAAGTCACACAAATCGGTTTACGTCGCGACCCGTCAACTCGCGGCGGGCGCCGTCGGACTGTCCTTCGCCAAATTGGGCGAAGCGGAAGCGATCATCGATCGGTTGCCTACCGACGTGGCGTCGTCCGTATCGGTACTACTCACGTCGCCGTTGGTGGGGCGAGCGTCGGCGGAGCGCGCGGCGACCCTCGCGCGACACTGCGAGCTGGTCGTGGTGGTCGACCACTGCGACGGCGTCGACGAACTCGAGGCGGCGGCAGTCGCCGTAGACATTTCGATGTCCGTGTTATGTGACGTCGACGTCGGACTCGGCCGTACTGGGGTCGTTGGTCCGAACGAAGCACTCGCCGTCGCGGAACGCGTGAACGTGGCGACACGCCTGCACTTCAGGGGCGTCCAAGGTTACGGCGGCCACTTGCAACACATCGCCGGTCGCGACCAACGGCGCGAAGCGACGATTGGGTCGACGCGTCGGCTCGCCGCGGTGATCGACGCACTGGAGAGCGCCGGCTTCACCGTCGCGATCCGCAGTGGCGGGGGCACCGGGACCTTCGGCCTCGACGTCGAGATCGGTGTGCTCAACGAACTCCAGCCGGGCAGCTACGTCTTCATGGATCGCGAGTACCGCGACGCGCTCGGTGACGATCCCGAGGGTCGCTTTGCGCAAAGCCTCACGCTCGTCACGACCGTCATCTCGGCGAATCACGACGGCTACGCCACGGTCGACGCGGGACTGAAATCGATGGCGACCGACGCCGGCGTGCCCACCGTGCTCGGCCACGAGACTGCGTCGGCATATCAATTCTTCGGTGACGAACAGGGATTGGTGACGTCAGCGCCGGGTCGACCGTTTCGTCGCGGCGATCGCCTCGAACTCGTGCCACCGCACTGCGATCCGACCGTTGATCGTTACGACGTCATCTGGCTCGTGCGCGGCGACGTGGTCATCGACGTGATTGACGTGACCGCACGCGGTCGCTCGCAGTAATCCCAGTCCAGCGCCGTCGAGAGCGACGAGGACACCACGCCGTGGACCCGAACGCACGAGGTCACTACGCTGAGAAGTGATACTTCGGGACCGAAACGCCTGGGAAGGTCACTCGGTCCACAACGAGTCCGTCGCGGCTGACGTGGCGGGAATGGGTGGGACAGGACAATGGCACCAACTCGACACTCCAGTTCATCGAGCGGTCACGACGGCATTCACTCCCTCGACCCCGCCACCACGCTCGGCTTTCGATCGTTGCAGGATCAAGTGTCGTTACCACCATCGGCTCCCGAGGCGCTCGAGGCGATCTTCCCGCCGATCGGTGACTACGCGTTCTTGTCGGACTGTGAGAACACGCTGCTCGTGGCGCCCACGGGAGCGATCGAATGGATGTGTCTGCCCAAGCCGCACGACCCCAGTCTGTTCGGCACGATCTTGGACCGTTCGGCCGGCTCGTTCCGACTCGCGCCCGTCGAGAGTTCGGTCCCGGCGCACCGTCAGTACCTGCCCGGGACCGTCATGCTCTCCACGACGTGGCAGACGCGCAGCGGTTGGCTCGAGGTGAACGACTTCCTCGCCATCGGTCCGTGGTACCGAACGGGTGAGCGCTCGACGCTGCAACGACGCACCCCCGGCGACTCAGACGCGCGCCACGTGCTGGTGCGCACGGCGAAGTGCCTGCACGGCAGCGTCGACGTCATGCTCAACTGCGAGCCGTCGTTCAACTACGGGCGCGTCGACGCCGAGTGGGAGTACACCGGCACGTCCTACGACCACGTGTCGACGACGAACGCGGACTACAACCGCATCACCGTGACCGGTGACATGCGATTCGGCATCGAGGGCCGCGCGATCCGCGCGCGCCATCGCTTGGTCGAAGGCGAGTCGTGCTTCGTCGTCATGAGCTGGGCCGACGCCCCGCTGCCCACTACCCAAGAAGAGGTCGACCTCTACAAGAGTGAGACCGCGCGCTTCTGGCGGGGCTGGATCGACGGCGGTCAGTTCCCCGATCACCCGTGGCGCGAGCTCCTCCAGCGAAGCGCGCTGACACTGAAGGCGCTCTCTTACGCCCCGACCGGCGCGTTGCTCGCGGCGCCGACGACCTCGCTGCCCGAGAACCTCGGCGGGTCGCGCAACTGGGACTATCGCTACACCTGGATCCGCGACACGGCCTTCGCCCTGCGGGCGCTGCACGCGCTGGGATTCCACACCGAGGCCGACGACTTCCTCGCGTTCCTCGGCGACGTCCTCGAACCTCCGCGCCACGACGCCGCCGCGGGCTCGCGGACCCGACGGACGCTCCAGGTGCTCTACCCCGTCGACGGTGGCGACTCGCCGATCGAGATCGAACTCGACCACTTGACCGGCTACGTCTGGAGTCGACCGGCGCGCGTCGGCAACGGCGCCTACAACCAGACGCAGTTCGACATCCTGGGCGGCGTCGTTGACTGTATATATGAGCACACGCGCTCGCGCGACGCCCTGAGTGAACGCGCGTGGCGCATCGTGGTGCAGGCCGTGGAAACGGCGATGCAGTGCTGGCGCGAGCCGGACCGCGGCATCTGGGAGGTTCGCGGCGAGCCCCGACACTTCACGTACTCCAAGGTCATGTGCTGGGTCGCCATCGAGCGCGGCGCACGCCTGGCGATGCTGCGCGGCGAGCGCGCACGCGCCGAACAGTGGTTGGCCGAGGCCGAAGTGATCCACGACGACATCTGCGCCAAGGCCGTGGGCAAGCGCGGCTGCTTTACGCAGTCCTACGGGAGCGACGAACTCGACGCCTCGTTGCTGGTCTTGCCCATGCTCGGCTTCCTACCCCCGGACGACGAGCGCATCCGCGCAACGATCTTCGCGATCGCCGACGACCTCACCGACGGTCCGTTCGTCTTTCGCTACCGTCCGGAGAAGACGGACGACGGTTTCGACGGCGAGGGCGAAGGGAGCTTCACGGTCTGTTCCTTCTGGCTCGTCTCGGCCCTCGTCGCGATCGGTGAACTCGACAGCGCGCGAACGCACTGTGAGAAGTTGATCGGCGCGGCCTCCTCGCTCGGTCTCTACGCCGAAGAGCTCGACCCCACGACCGAGCGTCACCTCGGCAACTTCCCCCAGGCGCTCACGCACCTCGCTCTGATCAACGCCATCATGAGCGTGATCAGCGTCGAGGCCCGCGAGGGCGAGGCCTCGCGGGGCAACGCCCACTCGCACAGCTGGTGGAACGCCGGCAAGGTGAACAACGCCAACACGATCGCCGCGAAGGAGATCTGGACCGAAAGTACCGGGTCCGTGGAGATCATCAAGTCCGAGAATCCTTTACCGTAACGACATTTACGCTTCTCTTGTAATTGTCATGGCTTCGTCACAGAATCCTTCAATACTCTGAGGTCAGAAGGGAAAACGCAGTTCGTTGGCGGGCCATCACGGCGCCGCGCAACGGGTACACCGCGATGGTCCGAACGGTCGGAGAAAGAGAGGGTCAACCTAGGCTTTGACCAGGTGCCTCCTATGAGCGAACACTTCACCACCCCCATCGGGTCGGCAGAGCCGAACCTTCCCGACGATCCCTTCGTCGATCCGTCCTACGAGCCGGCCGACTTCGTCGTCGTCGCCAATCGGCTGCCGGTCCGACACTCGAGCTCGGCGGGAGACGACGTCTGGCTCCCGAGTCCCGGCGGACTCGTCTCGGCGCTGACCTCGGTGCTGCAGAACCGCCAGGGACTGTGGATCGGCTGGCCCGGCACGTCCGAGGACCAGGCACCGCCCTCCACCTACGAGGGCATCCGTCTGAAGACCGTCGCGGTCTCCAAAGAAGAGTACGAGCAGTTCTACCTCGGCTTCTCAAACGCCACGATCTGGCCGCTCTATCACGACGCGATCCGTTCGCCGTCGTATCACCGCACGTGGTGGCACACGTACCGCGCGGTCAACCTTCGCTTCGCGACCACGGTCGCGGAGAACGTGGCCCCCGGTGGCACGGTGTGGGTGCACGACTATCAACTGCAACTGGTCCCCCAGATGCTGCGCGAACTGCGCCCGGACGTGCACATCGGCTTCTTCTTGCACATACCGTTCCCGCCGAGCGAACTGTTCATGCAGCTCCCCTGGCGCCGCGAGATCCTGGCCGGACTGCTGGGCGCCGACCTCCTGGGATTCCAACTGCACTCCTCGGCCTCGAACTTCTCTCGCCTCGCGCGTCGACTGACGTCGGCGACCGGCACCGACTCCGGTCTCGAATACGAGGGCCGCGCCATCCGCGTCGGCTCCTTTCCGATCTCGGTCGACTGCGATCAGATCGTCGAATTGGCCGCCGACCCGAACGTGCGCGCCCGCGCGCGCGAGATCCGCGAGGGCCTCGGCAATCCTGAGTTCCTGTTGCTCGGCGTGGACCGTCTCGACTACACCAAGGGCATCCAGCAGCGCATCAAGGCCGTCGCCGAGATGCTCGACGACGGCCAGCTAAGTGCCGAGCGCCAGGTGATGATCCAGATCGCGGTGCCGAGCCGCGAGTCGGACGCCCACTACGAGCAAGAACGGCACGACCTCGAACGCGCGGTCAGTGAGGTCAACGGAGAGCACGGACTCGTCGGCCACCCCGCCATCCACTACCTCCACAAGAACCTGCCGTTCGAAGAGTTGATCGCGCTCTATCTCGCGGCCGACATCATGCTCGTCACGCCCTTCAAGGACGGCATGAACCTCGTCGCCAAGGAGTACGTGATGACGCGCTCGGATCTCACGGGCAAGTTGATCCTGAGCGAGTTCGCCGGCGCCGCGACCGAACTGCGCGGGGCCTACATGGTGAACCCGCACGACACCGACGGCATCAAGGAGTCGATACTCCTGGCGATGAGCGCCGGACCGAAAGAGACGCGCGACCGCATGGCGCGTATGCGACGCATGATCTTTCGTCGCAACGTCTACGACTGGGCCAGGGCCTTCCTCGCCGCCCTCGCGCTCACCGCGCAGTAGTCACGCATCACCCCATTGACGCGGGATTGCGTCAGAGTTCGTCGATGAGGTCCGCGACCGAATCCACGATCCTCGACGGCTGGAACGGATAGCGCTTCACGTCGTCGATGTTCGACACACCCGAGAGCACGAGGATCGTGCCCAGACCGGCCTCGGCCCCCGCCTGGATGTCGGTGTCCATGCGGTCACCGATCATGATGGTGGACTTCGAGTGCGCGTCCAAGATGTCGAGTCCCTCTCGAATCATGACCGGGTTGGGCTTACCGACGAAGTACGGCGCGACGCCGGTCGCGCTTTCGATCATGGCCGCGAGCGCGCCACAGCCCGGAAGTGAACCGTGGGGCGACTGTCCCGTCGGTTCGGGGTTGGTCGCCACGAAGTGCGCGCCCTTTTCGATCAGACGCACCGCCGTCGTCATGTCCCCGAAGTTGTAGTCCTGGGTCTCGCCCAGGACGACGTAATCGGGATCGTCGTCATTCGGTCGGTAGCCGACGTCGTGGATCGCCTCGTGCAGGCTCGCCTGGCCAATCACGAAGGCACTGCCAAACGGCCGCTGGGTCTGGACGAATTTGGCCGTCGCCAGCGCGGACGTCCACAGGTGACTCTCCTCGACGTTGAGACCCATTCGCGCCAGGTCCATGCGAACCTCCGTGGGCGTGAAGAGCGAATTGTTCGTCAAGATCAGATAGGGGCGACCGGTCGAGCGGAGTCGATCCAGGAACTTGTCGGCGCCCGGGATCATCGCCCCGTCGCGGATCAACACGCCGTCCATGTCACAGAGCCAGCTCTCGGCTCGTGAGATTAAGTCCATGCAACCAGTATGGACGAAGGAGTCTTCAAACCCTGAGCGTTGGCGCGCGAAGATCGGCCAATTCACGCGCGTGGAACAACTTCGTCACACTTCCCGGCGCCGAGCTCACGACACGATCGTGGAAGTTGTTTGAAACTGGCGCGCGGGGCTGCCTAGGATGCGACCAGCAGTACGGCGGGCACATCGACGAGTCGTCGTCGCAACCAGTGGTGTGACCAGTTGACCATTGATTAAGGGAGACATTGATGAATACTCGTACCACGACTGCAGGGCCACGTACCTCAACGTGGCGCGCACGACTCGCCGCGGGTGCGTCACTCGTGATGGTGCTCTCGATCGCCACGGTGGTCTCGGGCGCGACACCGTCGTTCGCGGGCAGCCTGAAGACGGCCGGCAGCTCGTCGAATTACTGCAAGCTGCTGACGTCCTATGACAAGAAGCAGAACGCCGCGACCAAGGCCCTCGAAACGCCCGGCGCCGCGATCGCCGCGATGAAGGCGGCGTACAAGAACCTGCAGGCCGAGGAGAACGTCGTGCTCGGCATCGCGCCCTCGTCCTTGCAGAGCAGCTACAAGACGGTCTTCAAGGACATCAACCTGATCTACGCGGACTTGGCCAAGGTGAACTACAACTTCCTCAAGATGTCGAAGGCGGAGATCGCGAGTTTCGAGGCGATCGCGAAATCGATGAGTCCCGCGGCCGCGAAGATCTCGGCCTACGACAAGAACGTCTGCGGCGTCAAGGCCTAGCAACCGGTCCTTAGTCCCCCAAGACTCACCACGCCAACTTCGCGGTTCTCCGCGTCCCGAGACCGCTCACGTAGTTCGAAGACACCCCGGCAGAGTTGCGAAGGCCTCGTCGTCACTCAGTGACGCCGCGGCGCGCAATGCGTCGGTCGGCACCCAGAACGGATACGGCACCTCCACACTCTGGTGCGCGCCGCTCGGCATGTGTTCGCTGTGAATCGACGCGAGGCGCTCGACACCGAGCGCGTCCGCGACCCGTACGACGCTCGGCCACACGCGTGCGTGGAGCAGCGTCACCCTCCCATTGACGAGTCGAGTGGCCACGATGTCCGGCGAGTCGTCGAGGAACGTCAGGACCGCGTAGATCTCCTTGCCGGCCGGGTGTCCCCACCAACTCCCCTTGATCGCTTCGCCCGCGATGAACTGCGCGACGTTGGGCACCGGGCCACGAGCCGATTGGAGCACGACGCCCTGTTCTTGGACCCAGTCCATCGCCGTGCGTGCGCGTTCGAGCCAGTGTTCGCGCGGAGCGTCCACTTAGTCGGCCGGCCGCCACCCCGGACGACCAAGGACGTAGCGAACCCGCTCGCGGGTCGTGCGTGCCGATCGCACGTCGCGCACGATGTCCCCGAACTCGTGGTACCCGATGCGCACCGGATTGAACGTGTCGAGGTTCTTCGTGAGGCCGTAGCGCACGCGGCGGACCTCCCTCTCGAAGGTGCCGAACAGTCGGTCCCACACGATGAGGATGCCGCCGTAGTTCTTGTCCAAGTACTGACGGTTCGAGCCGTGGTGCACGCGGTGGTGTGACGGCGTGTTGAAGACCAACTCGATCGGTTCGGGCAGTCGGTCGATCGCTTCGGTGTGGATCCAGAATTGATAGAGCAGATTGAGTTGTCCCGCGCGATGCACCTTCTCCGGTGGGAAGCCCAGCAGCGGCAGCGGCGCGAAGACCCAGAAGGTGAGAAAGGGCGACCACGGTTGACGAAGGGCGGTCGTGAGGTTGTAGCGCTCGCTCGAGTGGTGCGAGACGTGATTGGCCCAGAGCAGTCGCACCTCGTGCATCCAGCGATGATCCCAGTAGTAGCAAAAGTCCCACAGGACCATCGCCGAGGTCATCGATCCCCGACGAGCACCAAAGTTGGAGATTCGGTGCCGATAGAGAAACTCATCGACCTTGATGAGCGCCGGCGCGAACGCGAGTTGGACGGCCACGTTGCCCGCCAGCATCGAGAGACTGGCTCGGGAGTCAGATCGTTCAAAGCCCAAGGGGACCAGCGGGTCCGCCGGCAACTGGGCTCCCGACAGTGTCTCGTCGTCGGCGCCGACGAGATCACCGAGCGTCCTCCTGTCCCGAGTCTTGAGTGCCAGGTACTCAGCGGCGATGCTGAGTGCGAAGAAGGGAAACGAGAGCTTGTCGATCAGATCAATCGTTCGTCCTTTGGGCGCCATGAAGGTCAAGATACTCGCGCGCTTCGTCAACACGGATCGATCCAGAAAAACCTTGATCAACACGTAGTTATCTACTTCGACACCATCACCACCAAGTAAGTATCGACCGTGCGAATACATTTTGTGTTCAATTGGGGCCCCGTTGGGTCCACGTGGGCCTCGAATTGAAGTTGCTGATTTAGCGTTGCGTGCCGGTTCTTCCGGCAAATGCAGGCGAAAGGGCAGCGCAATGGCAATCGCGATCGGCGGCGAACTCCGAACTGACGACGAGACGGTGCTCGCACCCTTGACGGTCGCGCCTGACGCCGCGTCGACGAGCGAGGCCGACGTACTAGCCGAGTCCGCCGGGCTCGCGGCGAAAAACGAGGCGACGTCCCGACGGATGTGGGTCGGCTACTCGATCCTGAGCGTCATGCTCGTCGCCTACCTGATCACCCTGATCGTTCGAAAGTCTGGTGAGCAGTGGACCTGGCTCGACGGTTGGACCATTTGCGGCATCGAAGGCGCCGCGTCCTTGATGTGCATCGCCCGCGGACTCAACAAGCGACCGGGACGGGCGGCGCCGCTGACACTCGGCTTCGCCCTGCTCTCGTGGACGATCGGCGACGTGTTGTTGACGGTCGAGTCGCTCGGAGGTAAGACGCCCGCCGTGCCGTCGTGGGCCGACCTGTTCTACCTCACGTTCTACCCCCTCGCCTATATCGCGACCGTGCAGATGCTCCGCAAGGCGATGGGGCGACTCTCTCGTCCCAATTGGCTCGACGGCGCGGTCGCGGGCCTCGGCGCGGCGGCGGTGTGCGCGGCATTCGCCTTTCACGACATCGTGCACGCGGCCGGCGGCAGCGCGCTCTCGGCCGCGACGGACCTGGCCTACCCGGTCGGCGACCTCCTACTGCTCTCGTTGGTCATTGGCGGCACCGTCCTCCTCTCGGGACGCGGTACGACGCCGTGGACGTTGTTAGCCATCGGCATCTCACTCAACGTCATCGGCGACACGTTCAACCTGTTCCAGAACGGGGTGCTCGCGTCGCGCGTGGGCGCCGATTTCAACGCGATTGCCTGGTCCGCGTCGATCGTGCTGATGTCGATGTCCGTGTGGCTGAAACCGCGCACGCTCGACCCGATGCGAGAGCAGCGTACGGCGGGCTTCATGTTGCCGAGCGTCGCCGCCGTCGCCGGCCTCGCGATTCTCGTCACCGGCAGCGTGCACACGCTGACACGCGTCGCGCTCGGACTCGCGACCGCCACGCTCGTCGTCGTCGGCATTCGCCTGACCTTGTCGGCGCGAGACCTGCGGCTGGTTACCGAAGAACGGCACCGTCAGGCCCAGACCGACGAACTCACGGGACTCGGCAACCGCCGCCACCTGCTGCACGTCATCGACACTTTCTTCAGCGACTTCAACGACCCCTGGACGAAAGAACGCACTCTGGCCTTTCTCTACATCGACCTGAATCACTTCAAGGAGATCAACGACTCCTTCGGTCACCCCGCCGGCGACGAACTCCTGCGACAGCTGGGACCGCGACTCATGGGTGCGGTGCCCCACACCGGCACGGTCTTCCGATTGGGGGGCGACGAGCTGGCCGTCCTCTTGGTGGACGCCGACGTGGCGCTGGCCGACGAGGTGGCGAGGAACATCGTCGCCGCGGTCATCGAACCCTTCAAACTGCAAAAGATGAGCGCCAGTGTCGGCGCGAGCATTGGTATCGCCCTCGCGCCCCAGGACGCCACGGAAGGCATCGGCCTCATGTGGTGCGCCGACACGGCGATGTACCGAGCGAAGCTCGGCAATATCTCGCACGTCTTTTACGATCAGGGCGTTGACGGCGACGAAGAGAAGCTCGCTCTCGTCGAAGACCTGCGGATCGCGGTCGAGGAGGGCGCGTTCGTCCTCCACTACCAGCCGCAACTCGACCTGCGCTCCGGCGAGATACTCGCCGTCGAGGCACTCATCCGCTGGCCACACCCCCGCCTCGGTTTGGTCCCCCCCATCGATTTCATCCCCCTCGCCGAAGATGCGGGACTCATGGAGGCGCTCACGACGTGGGTCCTGGGCGAAGCCATGGCCCAGTGCGCGGCGTGGCGCGCCGAGGGCCGCGCCCTCGCGGTCTCGGTCAACGTGACGGCCACGAACCTCTTGGAAGACGGCTTCACCGATCTCGTGGTGGATCTCCTCACGAAGAATGGGTTACCGGGAAAGGCCCTCGTCATCGAGATCACCGAGTCCATCATCATCACGGACTTCGCGCGCTCCAAGGCCGTCATCGAGGAGCTGCGTGAACGCGACGTCATCGTGTCGATCGACGACTTCGGCGCGGGCTTCACGTCACTCGCTTACCTCAGCAGCCTGGCCGTCGGTGAACTCAAGCTCGACCGGGAGTTCATCACGGGCCTCGGTGACGACGGTAAGGAACGCGACCTCGAACTCGTGCGTGCCACCATCCAATTAGGTCATGACATGCGACTTCGGGTCGTGGCCGAGGGAATCGAGGACGTCGACACGTTGGACCTCCTCAGCGAACTGGGCTGCGACCTCGCGCAGGGGTACTACATCAGCCGGCCGATGCCTGCCAACAAACTGACGTTCATCGCCAACGCGGCTCCGGCGTTGCCCGTCGGAGCACCGGCGTAGTCCCTTCGGCGTCCAAACCAGTCAATCCCCGCCGTCGCACAGTGACTGCACGTACGTGTCGAGGCGGTCGAAGCTGGCTTCGAAGCCATCCACCTTCGTCATGTGATCACGACTCGCCTGGTCGCGAAATGAGAGCGTGTGCGTCATCGTGGTGACGTCATCGGACTCCTTCAGTTCCACGGTCTCGACTGCCTCCGCGTCGGGCCAGCCTTCAAAGGTCCACGTCGACACGACGCGCGCAGGTCGCTCGATCTCCATATAGGTGCCGCGGAACGAGCACTCCACCCCTTCCCCGGTCACCATGACGATGTGGTAATTCCCCCCGACGCGAAGGTCGATGTCGCACACCGTGACCACCTCTTCGAATGGGGCGAAGTGCTCACGCACGTGCTCCGGATTCGTCAGGACATCGAAGACGAGCTCTCGGGGAGCGTCGAACTCGCGAACGATGCGAATGTCAAGTGCGTTCGGATATTCGACCTTGGCCGATCCATGTCGATTCGTGGTCACCGCTGTTCTCCTTGTCGTTGTAACGCATGTAAGTAGTCCTCGACTCGATCGAGTCGTTCGTTCCAGGCCTGTTCGTACTTGGCCATCCAGTCGTGCACCGGCGCCAGACACGACGGTTCCAATCGATACATCCTTCGTCGACCTACTTTTCGGCACCGCACCAGTCCCACTTCACTCAACACTCGTAAGTGCTTGGAGACCTGCGGCTGGGGCATCGCCAGGTCGTCCACGATCGTGCCGACCGCCTTCTCGCCCGCGATCAGCGCGTCCAACACCTCTCGGCGGCGCGCGTCGCCGATGGCGTTGAAGACGTCCGATGTCGTAGCGGCGCGGGCCATGGTGTTATTATATTCCCATATCGCTATATGTCAAGTGATGACGCAATGAAGAGCGACGGTCGCGCTCAGGCGGCGAGTATGTTGTCCAGCTTGACGAAGACCTCGGACCAACCATTCGTGGTTGGCGCGACGTAGTCTTCGGACATCCACTGGCGGATATCGAGTCGCGTTCGACCGTCGGCCTCGTCGGAGAACTCGACGCGCATCCTCGTTTCGTAGGGCTCGTACTCTCCCGGCAGCGCACCGGTGATGCTCATGACGCCGTCGAGTAGTTCGCCGTCGATGACCTCCGTGAGGTCGATGCGACCTTTGGTCCAAATGTCAGGTTCGTCGGGAAAGAACTCCGACCACCGCATGTAGCCACCGGGTCGCAAGTCGAACTCGATTTCCTCGCGCGGGAGCGAGTTCCCGAACGGCCCCCACCACTTTGCGAACACGTCCGGATCGGTGAACGCGCGATAGACGATCGCCCGCGGCGCGTTCACGATTCGCGAGAGGGTGAGTTGGGGATCTGACGTGGTCATTTGTACGTCTCCTTAGTTTTCGTTATCGGCGTCGACACGATGAGTGGGCTGATCGATGTCGAGCGCCAGGTGGTCGTCCAGACGGTCAAGTCGTTCGGACCAGAGTCGCTCGTGCCGCTCGATCCACGTCGCGGCACCCCCGAGCGAATGCGGCGACAGATGTGCGCTGCGCCAACGTCCCTGTCGGCTGCGAGTGATGATCGACGCGCGTTCGAGCACTTTGAGGTGTCGAGAGATCGCCGGGAGGCTTATTCCGTAGGGAGCGGCGAGCTCGGTAACCGTGGCTTCACCGCTTGTCAGTTGCTCGACGATGCCGCGGCGAGTCGCGTCGGCCAACGCCCCGAACAGTAGGTCGAGATCCTCGCTAGTTCGCTCTGGCGCGATATTTAACATAATGGTTAACTATAGTGCTCGACGAGTGCCGGCGCAATACCCACGTCCCGGCGCCGTGCAGTTAGGCCGCAACTCAGCCCAACCTCGTGAAAACCACGCTCCCGTTGTTGATTTTCCACGATGTCTCGCAACGTCACGTGAGTGGAGGTGACGTTGCGATGTTCGAACCCCTAAGCGCCTCCGTTCATCAGGAACGACCCCAAGTCGGCGGCTCTGAACCAGGCCGTCCGGCAGCCTCAAGGACGATCGAATCGCAAGCGTCTCGAACCCCCCGAATGTGAACCACGTCGGCTTTCCTAGAGAGCCTCCGGCATTCCCTGCGCGATTCGGATGGCTTACAGGGCTGGCGCTCCCGCATTTCGAACAATGGCGACGAGGGGTATCGGTCGAGAGGTCTTCGATTGGTACGCGTCGTACCGCCCACTGTTGGTTCCGTTCATCAGTTCCCAGAGCCGTGGATAATCGGCATCCGTCGAGTCGATAACGGTTGCGATTACTGAGATCCGCCTGCGACCCACTTGGACCTCGACTTCCGGCCTAGCGCACAGGTTGAGGAACCACGCCGGTGCGTTGTCCTTTCCGTCGTTCGAAGCGGCCAGGATAATCCGCTCCCCGTCTCGAGCGAACACCAGAGCTGTCAGCCGAGGCTGACCAGTTCTGCGCCCGACGGTGCGCAGAATCAGCGTCCACACGCCCAGCATGCCGGGACCGACTCGACCATCACTGCGAATGTAGATCCACCGGTGAAGCCGCAACATCGCTGCTGGCCCGCTCTTGGGTGCGGTGAGCCTGTTCATCGTTCGGGGGATAAGTGGCGCCAACTTCTCGCTCCCTATGTCTAAATCGGTCCCCTTGGTCACCATTTCCTCGCTTTCGATACTTTGGTGCTCGGTGTTCCGTTTCGACTTGCGGTTGCCTGGGACCGGCGTACTGGCTTGGTGGGAGGTCGAGCTCCGAGCGCCGGAATCAGCAGGGCCAGAACCTCCTCGGTTCGTTCCTCGAGGTCCTTGCCACCGGAGTCCAGGAGCGACAGCGAGTCCATCCCGACGATCCAGGCAAAGATCGCCCGAGCCGTGGAGACAGGTTCGAGTTGCGCACCGAACTCTCCCGAGTGAACCCCTCGCTTGATCAGTTCGGCGATGGAGCGCATTCCCAGCTCTTGGAACGACGCGTACTCTGAGCCGGGTCCGGATCGGACGCTCAAGTCGGCGCCCAGCCGCACGACGCAGTGCATCGTCGGGTCGTCGGCGATTAGTCGCGCCCGACGACGCAGGGCGCTACATAGCTCATCGCCCGCCGAAGCTCTGGGCTCCGCATCTGCTCGAAGCCGGGTGATCAACTCCCGCTGCTTGACTCGGAAGGTGGCAAGTGCGAGCTCGTCCTTGCTAGTGAAGTGGAAGTAGAACGCGCCTTTGCTCATCCCACTTGCCAAGATGAGATCGTTGAGGGAGACGCCATCGAAACCGCCATCGGCAAACGCCCGTGCCGCGGTGTTGATGATGAGCGATCGCGTGCGCTCGGCGCGCTGTTGACGGACCCTCGCGTTGACAGTCGACATCACCCATATTAAAACATACCGATCGGTCGGTTTGCAACCATGAACCCGTCGGACGGCGCATGTTGCGGGTTACCGAGCGGGGCTCTTAGTGCTGCCCGACCCTAACCGTCAGCGCCGGGGCGGGGCGGTCCGGGTGGCGGGTGGGCTCCCGGTGTCACAGAACCGGCAAACTGGATTCAAGATTTGCCACCTAGGTAATCCTCGTAACTGCCGCGAGGTTGGGCAGTCGAGACTGCCCCGAATCTAAGTGACCTGACTTGTGATTGCAACTGATTCGGCGACTTGGAGTTCGAACAAGCGCCTCAGGGTGTTCGAGGGATCGGAAATCGCAAACGCGTGTCGACCAGGATCAACGTTGTGACTTTGACAACGAGTGGACCTTGAGTCACACAATAAGAACCGGAACCCCATTGTTCGGAGCGAGCCACTGGCAACGGTGCAAGGACGAGGTTACTGATTTGCCGAGATGAAAATATGTGGCTCGAGACGATCGAGTGACGACCGATGGGTCTCAAATGCAGTAAGAAGCATCGAAAGTCTCAATATAGCAAATATGTACTATTGTGGCAAGATGATAAGTGGAGACCTCATCAAAGAAGCTCGATTGCGGGCCGGACTGACTCAAATCGAATTGGGCGCACGCCTCGGAAAAGCGCAGTCCGTGATAGCCCGCTGGGAACGCGACGAGGTATTACCGAGTCTTGAGACCGTACGCGACGTAGTGCGCGCATGTGGATTGGATCTCACGTTCTTCGTGTCCAAGTTTGACGACTCGAACGTGACGATCATTGATCAACATCTTCGAATGACACCTGCCGAACGATTCGCTGATCTCATGGCACGCGTCAGATTCCACGATCGTCGCGAGCAACAGATGAAAAGCAGCCACAACTGAAATGGTTCCCTATCGCCCCGACGAAATCCTCGAAGTACTCGAGCGTCACCGGGTACTCTACGTCGTCATCGGTGGATTTGCCGCCGAGTTGCGTGGATCGCCCTACGTCACTCGTGATGTCGACGTCACGCCTGCTCGCACTCGAGAGAACTTCAAAAAGCTTGCAGCTGCACTGAGGGAACTTGACGCCAAGCTCCGAATCCCGGATATGGAAGAACCACTGGCAATAGCACTCGATGAGCGATCGTTTGAGCAAGGTACAACTTGGACCTTCGTGACAAAACATGGATATCTGGACATTGCACTTCTTCCGGACGGCACACAGGGCTATGACGACTTGCGGCGCTCGGCCACGCAAGAGCAATTAACAGATACGGTTACCATTTACGTCGCCGCACTCGCCGACGTCATTCGCTCCAAAGAGGCAGCTGGCCGCGAAAAAGATCGCGCCGTGCTCCCGATTCTTCGTCAAGTCCTTGAACGTTCACGCAAGAAGGACCGTGATGATCGAGGGATGGAGCGCTAATACTCCCGAGTATCGAAGACCGAACATGTGTACCGTCAGAATCGTCACGATTGATTGACTCTTTCAGATGCTGGAAGCCCTATCGGCCGTCACTCTGTAACCGCGTCACGTCGGGCACGTCGCGACATACCAAGAGGCTTTTTGGGTGATTGCAGAAGTGAACTTCATACGCCAAGTCGAACCAGCGACCCGGGTCGTTATGCCCAGTTCGCATTCTGATTCTATTCAGATTGTAAAGACTCACCACCCGTGTCACAGTATGGCTCCGGGACCTATGCGACATCTTTCCTCCTTTTTCTGCCGTGTGGTTGAGCCAGCGCACTGAACTCTTTGGACTTGTCGTGGCGAGATTGGTGCGTGCGGATGAGCACGCCATCGACGGTGATTTGCACGGTGTCGCCCACGATTCGCACTCCCGCAAGACGTCCGCGATAGCCGTTGCCGACGCGGTAGTTGGAGCCGGCGAAACTGACCGCGCCGGTGGGATCGACCTTGCGGATCACCTCGTCGCCTTTGGTGGGAGCCTTGGCCCGCGGTTGGGCCAAGAAGGCGACGTCGTGGTCCACGAGGTGGCGGCGCGCGTGGGTGGCGATCAACACTTCGCGGTGGTGCACGTAGAGCAGTCCGTCGTCGCTGGTGACCTGGACCCGTTCGCCGCTGTAGACCCGCCCGACGTGGTAGCGGAAGTTCAACACGGTCACCCGGCCCTTGTCGTCGACCACGCGGGTGAGGGACTTGCGCGTCGCGACGACCGGTTCGGTTTCGATATCGCCGTCGACGATGTCGACGTCGTCACGCCGGGCGAGCTCGAAGCGACGCAGTGGCACGGTGTCGCCCAGGGACTGATGCTCGCGCTGCGTGTTGTAGGTCACGACCCACGCGTCCAGGGCCGCCTGGGTCTCTTCGATGGTGTCGTAACGCGCGTCGTTGAAGAACTCGTCGCGCATCGTGCGATGCAGTCGTTCGACCTTGCCGGTCGTGGTCGGATGATAGGGCGCGGTCAGTCGGTGCTTGATGCCATTGTTGAGACAGATCCGGTCAAAGAGCACGGTGGCGGGCTTGGTTTGGTGCTTGCCGGTGAAGACCCGACCATTGTCCGTCAAGATCTCCTGCGGCGGACCGTAACGCTGGAGGGCGAGCAGGAGTGCGTCACAGACCGGGCGCGCCGTGGCGCGCGCGACCAACTGGGCACTCACGCAGTAGCGGCTGTGGTCATCGATGCCGGTCACGCAACTGATCGACGTGCCGTCCGTGAGATAGATCCGTCCCACCACGTCCATCTGCCACATCTCCATCGACCGGGTGCGCTCAAAACGCTTGTAGTCCTGGACTCGGCGCCGGCGCGGTGCCGGCACGATGAGCTGGTGGCGCACGAGCGCGCGATAGACCGCTGACCTGCTCGGCGCGCGTTCCCCGAACTCGTTCACCAACTTCGTGCGCAGGGTGCGTGGTCCCCAGCCGCTGTGTTGACGGCGCATCATCACCAGTCGTGCTTCGATCCTCGGGTCCATCTGAGTCGGACTGGTGTCCGGTCGAGAGGAACGATCGGCCAGCGCCTCGAGGCCGCCGCTGGCGTAGCGGGTGAGCCATCGGTGCAGTGTCCGTCGATCGACGCCGTATTGCGCGGCGACCTGGACGATTGTCGCGCCGGAATCGAGTGCTTCGCGCACCGCCAAATAGCGCTGCTCAACCATGGATAACTCGATCAACATTGCCGCCTCCTCGAACACTGGACGCACGTCCAGAACCCGAGTGACAGCGTGTCAAAAAGGTGGGAGCAGTGAGACACACGTCCCGGAGCCACCGGGACAGACGAATCGAAGCCGGGCCGCAAAGTGAGACACACGTCCCGGAGTCAAAGTGAGACAGAGGTCCCGAACTTTCACATGATTCTATTCAGATCCGGAGTGGGCGCTGAGGGACTCGAACCCCCGACCTGCTGAGTGTAAATCAGCTGCTCTAGCCAGCTGAGCTAAGCGCCCGAGTAGAGAAGCCTAATGGGACTGGAAAGTCTAGATGGTCCCGACCTCGAGCATGAATCTCAGGAGTTCGGGCGAGCCAGCAAACACAGGGTGTCGAACGACGTCATCGGTCGTCACCAACTCCTCGTCGTAGTAGTCCGCATCGAACGCGCCCGCTTCTCGGGCGATCAAGAGTCCGGCGAGATAGTCCCAGACGTTGAGACCGGTATTCTGCGCGACGCCGAAGACGTCGAGCGAGCCGTCGGCCACGAGACATATTTCGAGGCTCGCTGCACCCAGCGATCGATTCTGACTCCAGCCCAGGTTGTGTGAGGGGTAGCCCGATGACCCGACGATGGCCCGCGCTATCTCATTCTCGCCACTCGGCGAAATGGCCTCGCCGTCGCGGCGAGCACCACTCCCTCGTTCGGCTTCAAAGACGGCGCCGGTTGCTTGATTCATCACCAACGCGGCGACGAGTTCCGCATCCTTCACGACCGCGAGGCTCGTCGAATAAAACGGCACGCCGCGATCACAGTTCGTCGATCCATCGATGGGATCGATGACGACCGTATAGTCACCGTGACCGGTGACGCCGGACTCTTCGCTCATCACGCGAAATCCGGCACCGACGAGCACACGCAATGCGACGGCGTCGGCCGCGACGTCGAGGTGATATTGGCTAACGCGATCACCCGAGAGACCACGACCACGATGCTCCTTCACCGCCTCACCAATTTCGTTCGCACATTCACGAAGAGGCGTCAGCAACGAGTCATTCACGCTGCCACGGTAGTAGTCCTAGGCGGTAACCTGATGGCTAATGGCCGCAATTGACGTCGCTGGTTTCGTCGCAGACCTTAAGGACCACGCGGTGACGCACGGTTTCCACGTGCACGATGAGCGCCACTTCGTAGAGACGTACTCACTGCGCCAAGCGTGGGAGGTCGACCTTCATCCCGAAGACGGCTGTGGCGGACCGGTCGACCTGCACATCGAACTCGACGTCGATCCCCGTACGCTGCTGGCCTTCGAAGACGCAGTGCTAGGTCTCCCGGACGAAGTCGATCCGCCGGATGAGTTCCACTTCCCCCTGGTGTTGACCTGGAGCCTCCCACCGATGCCGCACAGTCCGGACCTGCTGCGCCTCGCGATCGACCTCGCGCCGATCGGAGGCCTGGAGATGCCCCTCGAGGTCACCGCCACCGACGCGTTCGCGTCGCCGACCGAAAGCAGCGAACGTCGCATCTCGATAGTCGCTCGACGGGCAATCTCCCTCAGTCAAGTCGCCAAGGGTGAGGACCCCTTGTGCGACATCTTCGAACGCGGACGCAGTGTCAGCGACTTCTTGTTGCAAGCTGCCGACTCGTGGCTCGGGTAGTTCGAGTACTCGGTCTCGCCGCCGCGCTCGTCGTAGCGAGTGTCGTCCTCAGTTCATGTGGCACGAACGGCGCGGTGGCCGACGCGCGGGCTTCGTGCGTCTTGGTCAAACGCGCGCTCGTCTTGCAGAGCCAAAGTGAAGCGCCGAATCTCAGTTCGTCACAGCGCGTCACCCTTGAAGGACGTGCGATGAGCGAACTATTGAAGGCCACGCCGTCCGCGGCCGACGCGACGTCGATCGACGGAAGTTGGAACGCACTGATGACCACGATCAACGAATCGGAACGCGTGCCCTTGAAGAATCTCGTGCCGTCACTTACCCGTTTGTGCAAGGTCGCCGATTCGTCGACGCCGTACCTCTAGTCCTTCACGGCCGGGAAACGCTGGTGCAACCAGTCGAGCGAATTCGGCTCGAGCATCGCGTCCTCCCAGCCGAGCAGCGTGTCTTCCAGTGCGGCCAGTGAGGGCGACTTGCCGATTATCACCACCGTCAGGTCGGTGACCTCCTCGCCGTGCGTGAAGAAGTCTCCGAACGCGTCCTCGGTGACCTGGGCGTCTGGCTCGACCATGAGGTAGAGCTCGCCCGTCGCCTCGACCCACGACAGTTCGTATTCGTTATCCACGGCGTCGGTCCACTCGCCGCCAAATTCGAACTCGGCGCTCTCGCGACGCGCCTCATTTTGTTCGTAAAAGGATTCGATGTCCATTGGTGCAGCCTACGTCTCGGCTATGTGCGCTGCCGTGTGCGTCGCCCGACGCATCATGACCGGCGTGAGAAATGTACGGCGCGCTGGCACCGAAGGAGGGACGTCGCGATGCGCCCGCACGTCTGTACTGCGAGCCATGACACTTCGCAACGACCTACTGGGACAGATGCGCTACGAGTGGCTCCACGTGGGTCACTCGTCGCGCGCGCGTGAGGCGATGGCCACCCTCGCCGAACGGCACCAGGACCTGGATCTCGGTGGTCTCGGCGACCTCTACGACGTCGTCGCCCTGCTCGAGGCGCGCGGCGGGCGCAACGTCCTCGAGCGCGCCGAGATCGTACGCGCGCTCTTAGAAGAGGCCGGTGATCCGGAGATCCATCGCGCGCTTCTCCAGACGCTGATCCCCGGCATCGTCAGCGTGTGTCGCCAGTTACGCTTCGGCGACGGCATCGTCGACGAGGCCAGCGAAACGGTCGGCGTGGCCCTGGGTCTCGCCAGTGAACTCCTGAAGGACTGGGCGGGCCAGTCACGCCAGTACGCCGCGCCGGATATCTTGTCAGCACTGCGCGGACGACTGCGCCGGTGGCTGTTGAAGGAGAAGGTCGCGCGGCGCGCGATCTCGGCCTACGACCAACGAGACGAACCGGCCGTCGACGCCTCGCCTCTCCTCGCGCGCCTGCACAGCTTTCGCGGCAGCCGCTACGAGCGCATCGCGCGCCTGACCTACGCCCGCGTGTACGAAGGTCGGTCCCTACGTGAGGTCGCCGCCGAGGACCATTCGGCCCCGGCGACCTTGCAGAAAGAGCTCCAGCACTTCGCTGTGCGCTTCCTAATTTGAATGAAACACGGGACCGTCAATGTCGAATCGCTTTTTGAACCGTTCACCGCTACCCTTCGAAAACAATGCCGCGCTCGCCCTTTTCGCTGAAGAGCGCTCATCTACTGATGTGGTCGAGTCCCCTCCTCTTGTTGGTCCTCGTCTTCACCTTGACGTCGGCGTCCGCCCCGGGCGACCACGGGGCTTCGTCGCCCCCACCCTCTTCGACGTCACCGGTGACCACCCTCGCCCCGAACGCAACGACGACGATCCCGACGGTGGTGACGACCGTCCCGTCGACGCCGATCATCGTGACGTCCAAGACAACGAGGACTACGCACTCAGTCGCCAAGACCTCCTCCGGCGAGACCACGTCGACCGTGCCAACAATCGCGCCGACCTCGAACGCGAACGCGATGAGCGGCGAGCTCTCCGGAACGCTCACGCCGGGTTTCGAGTCGGTCGACGTACCACTGCTCGGACCCGGAACCTGGACGCTGTCGGCGAGCTCATCCACTTCCCAGGTGCTCAGTTGCGGCTCGGGCACCAGTCCCGTCGTGAGTCAAGTCGTCGTCGGATCGAACCAGAGTTGCCAACTGGCGATCACGTCAAACACGGACGGGACGTCGCTCACGTGGCAACTCACCCCCGCGACGTAACGCGCGTCATCGCCCCGCTCCAGGGATCGGCCCTGGCTCTCTACTTCCTCCTGTTGCCCTACGTGGTCGTCACCAAGTGGCATCGGACACAGCGACAGGATGACGGGACGCTGGTGCGCGCCCTGCTCGTCGCCCTCGCGCTGTTCTGGCTCGTCTTCCTCTTGCAGGTCGCGCGCGACGTGTGGCGACTTCGTCGTGGCGGGCGCGCCGGCTCTGGTGGGAGCGCGTGGTTGGCCGGCGTCTTCGTGGCGCTCCTCTCGTTACTCCTACCGACCTCCGCCGGCGCGGCGAGCGAGGTCGCGCCCCACGCCGGTGCCGACTCACTCTCGAGTGTCGCGTACGCCCCGCCCGCGTCGCCGGCGCACGCGCCCTTTGCGTGGCCTACGACCCTGGGGGTCATGCCGCTCGCCCTCATGGCCAAACGTCGGAGCGATCTGATCCGACAGCATCAGTTCGTGGACGTCCAGTACGACATCGACGAGTCGATCGAACTGTTGCGCGCCTTCGACCCCGCGGTCCTTCGTCAGTTGCGTCAGATGATCGGCGATCGTCGCGACGGCGTCCTCGACGTGTCGAATTCGATGACGGCGCCGGCGACATCGATCGAGTCCGCCGACGCCTACGTCGCGTGCGCACTGACGCCGTCCCCCTTGGGCACACTCATCAGCTTCGCGCGCGAGGGCGGTACGTTGGCGATACTGCCCGCCTGGAGCAGTCGAGACGTCGTCGACGTCGTCGTGACATTGCACGACGGCAAGGTGGTGTTCGCGGAAACGGAGAACGAGTTACTACGTGCACTCGCGACGAGACGTGTCCGCAACAACCTCGTCGTCTATCTCGGCGAACGAGCCGAACTCGACGACGAACTGATCGCCTGCGCCATCACGCTCGCGCCGTACCGCGAACAACCACGAGCGTCGCGTACGTCATCGTGGTCGACGCTCGCCGTACCACCGCGACACGGCGGCGTCCGCGTCGAACTGTTGCGCGCCGAGCCCCAGATCAGCGGTCTGAGCGAACCACTGACGCCGACCCTGCGTCGTCGCGGCGTGGAGATGCTCGCGTACCTGGCACTGCACCGACACGAACCGGTCACGGGCGACCGACTGCGCACACGGGTCCTGACCCACGCGGACGTCGACGCGTCCGTACGGACCCTCGCCAATACCGCCAGCGTCGTTCGACGAAGCGCCGGATCCGACCACCTCGGGCCGCGTCTGCACGCAGTCAGCGCCTCGGGTCTCTACGTCACGCACGGCGTCACGAGTGACGTTGAGATCTTCTCGACCTTGATCGCGCGCGCGCGCGAGCTCGACAACGCCGAGGCCGCGCCGATCGCGCATGAGGCGCTGGCGATGGTGAAGGGTGAACCCCTCGCCAGTGCCCTTCGTGGCTTCGAGTGGTTCCTCGCCGAAGGATTCAGCGCGCGACTCTCGCGCGACGGCGAGTGGGCCGCACTCGCGCTGCACCACGACGCACTCGCGAACCGTCGCTACGAGATGGCCTTCTGGGCGCTCCAGCAGGGACTGCTGATCGATCCCTTCAGCGACGTGCTGCTCGAAGCCGTCGCCCGCGTGCCACGACTTCGCGAGTTTGGCCGCGACGGCCGCGCGACTCTCGAGGTCGTCGGCCCCGAGCGCGCCGTGGCCATGAGCTGGTCGCTCAACGGCTTCAGTCATCAGGTCTCCACGTAGCCGTTCGAATTTCGGTGCAGTGCGTCGTGGGCTACCTTCGAGAAGATCGAATTCGACGAGTGGTGAACGTTTCGTTGGCGGCCAGGAGGCAACATGAAATTCAATGGCGTAATGATTGGGTCAGAGGACCCGCACGCCCTCGGTGTTTTTTACACCAGCGTGCTCGGCGAGCCCACGTTCCAAGACGGTTCGTGGTACGGCTGGGGTGAGGACGCGACGTTCATGCTCGGTGAGCACTCCGAAGTGCACGGCAAGAACGCGACACCGCAGCGAATGATGCCCATGATCGAAGTGGCCGACATGAACGAGGCGTTCGCGACACTGGTGAGACTCAACGCAAGAGTGATCGCCGAGCCCTACAAACCGGAGCCCGATCGAGAGATGTGGCTGGCGACGTTCGAAGACCCCGACGGCAACTACGTGCAACTCGTGACTCCCTCGGAGTAGTCAGTCGACGTGGCCGCACTCGCGCCGTACCACGACGCACTGGCGATCGGTCGCTTCGAGACGGCCTTCTGGTCGCTCCAGTAGGGACCGCTGATCGATCCGTTCAGCGACGTGCTGCTCGGAGCCATCGCCCGCGGGCCACGACTAGGCGAGTTTGGCCGCGATCGACGTGGCCTTGCGCAAGACGAGCCCGTCGGCGCCGGCCGCGCTGTAACGATGAGCCGGACGTTGAACGGCCTCCGCAATCAAGTCATCCAGTAGCTGGGCGAACGCGAGCGGCGGGTCCACGAAGAGGTGTTTCGCGAGAGAGCCGGGAATCGTGTTGATCTCGTTGACGAAGAGCTCGTCGTCACTCGCGAGAAAGTCGACGCGCGCCACGCCGCGAACCGACGCCACGGCGGCGATCTGCGTCGTGAAGCGTCGCACCGCGTCGGCCTGGACCTCGGGCATCACCGCCGGCAACTCGCGCGGCGCCGACACCATCCCCTCACCACCCACGTACTTGTCGCGGTAGTCGAGGATCTCGTTATTGACACTTCGCCGCAGTGGCCGTTCGATCGCCGAAAGACTCAGCGCGGGAAAACTTCGGACCGCGATTTGGAGGTCGGACAGGTCCGCGCGGTACGGCTCGATAACGCAGCCCAACGCGAAGTGCGGATTCGACGCGAGCCGCGCCCGCGCGGTCGACGCGTCCGCGACGACGTCGATGCCGATCGAGGAGCCGCCGAATCGCGGCTTCAAGATGTACGGGCCGTCGAACGGCAGAGCCGTCGCGGTGTCGTCCCATAAGACGCGCGGCAACGTCGGGAGACCCTCCGCGCTCATGACCGCCCCGAAGGACCACTTGTCCATGCCGAGGGCCGCGCCGGCGACGCTCGGCCCGGTGTAGTTGACGCCCGCGAGATCGAGGGCGGCCTGCAGCGATCCGTCTTCGCCCGGTCCTCCGTGCGTCGCGAGCACGACCACCTCCAAGTCGAGCGCCCGGTCCTTGCCCATTCGGCCGACGCCGAAGAAACCGCCCCGGTCACCGAGTCGCAGTACCAACTCACTCGAACCCTTGGGTAGTCCATCGGTGAACGCTTCGGCCTCCACGCCGCTCGACACGCTGTAGAAGTCACCGGTCTTGGTCCAGTAGATGCCGACGGCGTCGCGGTTTGCGCGCTCGAGTTCGTGCAGCGCCAGTAGGCCGGTCAGTATCGAAATGTCGTGTTCCGGTGTCGGTCCGCCGAACAGGACGCCGACGCTCACCGGTTTGCTCGCTGCCAAGTCATGTGAGCATCAAGGGTAGTGGTCGGGTAAGTCGTTGAGATACAACACGCCGTCGCCCGCGACGAGCGCTGAACGGACCCACGTCACCGCCTCGTCACGAGTGTTGAATCGGCGCACCGGTCCCTCGAACCCGAGGGTCAGGGGCACGGCGTTCGTGCGATTCACGATGACGAGTTCGGCACGGTGGAAGGCGACCTTCCTCGCCAACGCCAGGTTCTCGCCGTACTGTTCGCGACCGAGCTCCACGAGTCCGGGTGTGACGACGACGCGTCGACCGGTGAGCGGCAGGTTCGTGAGCACTTTCAGTGAGCTCACGGCGCTGGCGGGATTGGCGTTGAACGTATCGTCGATGACCTCGACGCCGGAGGCCGCGGTGACGAGGTTCGATCGATTCTCGATCGCGTGGACGCGCCGTACGCGATCGAGGAGTTCATCGGAGCCGACGCCGAGTTCGAGGGCGGCCGCCATGGCGCACGCCAGGTTCGTCGGTTGCACCCCGACGATGGCCGGTCCGGTTCCGATCACCGAGCCGTCGACGTTCAGCGTCCAGTTGGGACCGTCGACGATCACGCGCACCGACGCCGAGACGTTGATCGAGCCCGCGGTGCGGACGCGTTTCTTTGATTCGACGAGCCGATCGGGCCAGCGTGCCAACGCGAGGTCATCGACGTTCACGATCACGACGCTGGCGCGCTCGGTGATCTCGAACTTCGCGCGCTCGATCACCTCGAGGTGTTTCATCCGTTCCAGGTGGACCGGCCCGATCGCCGTGACGACCGCGATCTCGGGCACGCACCACGAACAGAGCGCCCGGATCTCACCGGGGCCGTACGTGCCCATCTCGGCGATGAACACGCTCGTGCCGTCGGCCAGGTTCTCGTTGATCGCTCTGGAGAGGCCGGCGCGATTGTTGAAGCTGCGCGGGGTGGCGACGACACCGTCATCACCCATGAGTTGCGCGAGATGGTTCTTCGTCGACGTCTTGCCGTAGGAACCGGTGATGGCGACGATGCGGGGATGAACGCGCTGCAGCCGTGCCACGGCCTGGTCGACGAAGGCCTTGGACCGGTGCGCTTCGTAGGGCTTGAGCACGCGCGTGGTGACGTCGAGGATCACGGGCACGGCCCAGACAACCACCGCCGCGGGGAACCACGGCCGCGGCACGAGGAGTCCGAGCGACGCGATGGCGACCGACACGATGGTCGCCACGACGGCGGTCGTCGTCGCTCGTCGGGTCCAGACCAGCGGACTCGTACGACCCTTGATGGAGAGCCCCCACGGACAGAAGATCCCGTAGACGACGGCGACCGCGATGAGGGCCGACTCGTTCTTGAAGAAGTCCGACACGATGAAGGCGAGGATCAAGACGTGCGTCGCGGTGATGGGACGGCGGATGCCGCGCTCGGGCTTGGGACGGTAGCGGTCTTGTTCGAATCGCGGAGCGCCTTGGAACTCGTCGCGCGGTGCGCTAAGGACCGCGACGTCGTACTGTGCGACGTGCACCTTGGACTTCGGGACGGTCGCGATCTGCGGCGACGACCAGCGACCGACGAAGCGGGCCATCGCGCTCGGTTCATAGTGTTCGCGCTGTAAGACGCGCAGCCAGCGCAGCATCTGCGCGGCGAACGCGGCGCTCAACGCGATGACGTAGATACCGTCGAGGGCGACGTGCACTAGACCAACGCCTCCACCACGCTGGCCAACTCATGGGGCGCCTCGACCGGGAGCAAGTGTCCAATCCCCTGCAGGGACTGCAACGTGTGTGTCGTCCTCAGGAGCGTGCTGGCGCGGGTGGCGACGTCCGGTGGCACCTCGCGATCCTCGTCGCCCCACAGCAACGTCACGGGCACGTCGAGGCTCTTCAGCTCCTCTTCGTAACTCTCATTCACGCTGATCACGAGGACGTCGCGCATCAGTCCGGTCGCGCTTCGGTAGTCACTCGAGCCGTACTTGTGGCGGGCGGCCTCCATGCGCTCGTCCTTCACGGCGCCGCGGGCGTGGAGCCAGCGCAGCATCCGAAAGGCCCACGGCGACCTCTTGGAGGACGCGCGACGAAGGAGCGGCACGCCCGTCAGCACGAGTGACCGAACGAGTTCGGGGTGACGCGCTGCGAGAACGCACGCCACTCGCCCACCGAAGGAGTGCCCGACCAGCACGAACGGTCCGTCGCCGATCTCCACCAGTGCCGGCACCACCAGCTCGGCGTAGTCGAGCGCGCCGCCCGCCGTCGCCGGCGGCGGCGACGCACCGAATCCCGGGAGGTCCAACGCGACGGACGCGACGCCGTGTTGGGCCAGTTCACTCGCCGCGGCCGCGAAATCCTGTCCCCGCCGGGCCCAACCGTGGAGCCAGATCACGCGAACGGGTCCTTCGCCGTAGGGCTCACCGAAAAACTTCCCCTCGCCGTAGGCACGCAGCACGAAGTCAAGGCTACTTATACGGTGCGCGGCCCACGGAAACGTCACGCCCTCCCGGTAGCGTCGGAGTGACCATGGACGAGACCACCTTCACGCGCGAGTTCTTGGTGGGCCTCACGCCCGAACAGCGTGAGGCCGTCATGTCGCCGTCACGTCGACTGCTCGTTCGCGCGACGGCCGGTTCCGGTAAGACCCACGTCCTGGGACTGCGCATCCAGCGACGCATCGCGGACGAGGAGGTCAGCGCCGATCAAGTACTCGCCATGACCTTCACGCGAAAGGCGGGTGACGAACTACGCAAGCGGCTTTTTCGCGCGGGCATTCGCGACGTGCGCGCGGGCACGTTCCACAAGATGGCGCTCAACATCGTCACCCAGTACCGCGAGGACCACCACCTCAAGGCGTTGACCCTGGAGCCGAATCGCCGTCGACTGGTCGCGGCCCTCGCGGTACAACTCCGCGAGAACGGTGACCTCAAACTCGAGGAGTGGCAACTGCCCCGCGTGGAACAAGAGATTGGTTGGGCGCTCTCCCAGGGCTTCAACGGTGCGGCGTACGTGAAGAACGTGCGCCGGCAACGGCGCGACGCCCCATTACCGCCGTCGCAGTTCGCCGAGGTCCTCGATCGCTACGTCGGACTCTGTCGGGCACGGGGCGTCCTCGACTTCGACCTCCTCCTCGCCGAGGCGATCACGCTCTTGACTGACGAGCCCAACGTGCTCGCCTCATTCCGACACCACACCAAGTCGCTGTACGTCGACGAGGCCCAGGACATGAACCCACTGCAGTTTCTGCTGCTCCGCCAGATGGCCGGCGACGATCCCGATCTCTTCTGCGTTGGTGACCCCAATCAATCGATCTACGGTTTCAACGGCGCGAACCCTCACCTCATCCAAGAGATCGTGCGCACCTGGCCCGACACCGTTGTCCTCGACCTGACGCGCAATCACCGTTCGACGGCGCACATCATCGAGGTCGCGAGCACACTGCTCGAAGACGGCGCCGCGGGCATCGTGCCCGCCAAGGACGACGGCGACGTGCCAATGGTGCGCGCGTACAACACCGACGCCGAGGAGGCCGAGCACGTCGCGACGTGGTTGGCCGCGAACCATCAGCCGGGCACGACGTGGCGATCGATGGCGGTGCTCGCGCGCACCAACGCCCAACTCGAGGTCGTCGCCGGTTTTCTCGACGCCGCCGGAATACCGAACGAGCGACGCGGTCCCGAGCACTCACCGGCCTCGGACCTCTTCGTCGCCCCCGACACGTCGCAGCGTCGCTTCGAGGACGACGCCAATGACGCCGTCGCGCTGTCGACGATCCACCGCGCCAAGGGCCTCGAGTTCAAGCACGTCGCGGCGATCGGATGGGCCGAAGGCCAGTTGCCGAATTACAACGCGACGACGTCGGCCGAACTCGCCGAAGAGCAACGCCTCGCCTACGTCGCGATCAGCCGCGCGGAAGACTCCGTGCTCATCACGTGGAGCCGCGGACGCAACGATCCGCGCTACCCCGACCGTGCACCGTCACGCTTTCTCGCCGCGATCGAGAAGTCGATTGCGGCGATCGACGCGCGCAATGCACCCTTGACCGGCGAGGCGCGAAGGGCCCGACTGGCCGCGATTCGCGCCGAGCTGGAGTCGTCTGACGCCCTCGCGACACCGGAGCCACCGAGGGCATTGCGCTAAAAGTCCGGCGGTATAGTTCGTTTCCAAGGACTAATCGGAGGTATCGCATGACGGACGTGGTCAATCGATTCAGCGAAAACCAAGAGCAGCTGGTCTTCAACGTGCCACCGACCTTCGCGACGGTTGAGGCCGAACGACGTCATCGCAAGGAACGTCTGGCCGGCGCGCTACGAGTCTTTGGCAAGCTGGGCTTCTCCGAGGGCGTGGCGGGGCATATCACGGCGCGCGATCCTGAACTCCTGGACCATTTCTGGGTGAACCCGTTCGGCATGAACTTCCGCCATATTCGCGTCTCGGACCTCATTCTCGTCAATCACGACGGTGTGGTCGTCGAGGGCCGACGACCGGTCAATCGTGCCGCGTTCGTGATCCACGCCGCGGTGCACGCCGCACGACCGGACGTCATCGCCGCCGCGCACGCCCACTCGGTCTACGGCAAGGCGTTCTCGTCGCTCGGGCGCGAACTCACTCCCATCACGCAAGACGCGTGCATCTTCTTCGAGGACCACGCGTTGGTCACTGAAGGCGGCGGCCGCATCGTGCTGGACGAAGAGGGCGGTCGCCTGCTCGCGAAGGGCCTCGGTGACAACAAGGCCGCGATCCATCAGAACCACGGACTCTTCACCGTCGGCCAATCGGTCGACGAAGCGGCGTGGTGGTTCATCACGATGGAGCGAACCTGCCAGGCCCAACTGCTCGCCGAAGCCGCCGGGACACCACTGCTCGTCAACGCGGACGACGCGCGCTACACGCGTGAACAGACGGGCTTTCCGCTGGCGGGTTGGTTCTCGTTCCAGCCTCTATGGGACGACATCGTAAAGACAGACCCCGAACTCTTTGACTAGCGCGTCGGCGCATTCTCGCGAGTCATCGGGCGCGCGGTGACGTCCGTCAATGGCGCGCACGCGCTGCTCGCCACTCTGCGCGCGAACGGCGTCACGACCTGCTTTTCGAATCCCGGCACCTCCGAGATGCACTTCGTCGCCGGCCTTGACGAGTTCCCGGAGGTGCGCGCCATCCTGTGCCTCTTCGAAGGCGTCGCGACCGGCGCAGCCGACGGCTACGCCCGCGTTACCAAATCGCCCGCCGCGACACTTCTGCACTTAGGTCCCGGACTCGCCAACGGCTGGGCCAACTTGCACAACGCGCGTCGAGCTCACGTGCCACTACTCAACATCGTCGGCGACCACGCCACGTATCACGAACGACACGACGCACCGCTCCAGAGTGACATCAGCGCGCTCGCCGGGGCGTTGGGTGGCTGGTACCGGCGCACGACGAACAGTGACGACGTGGCGGCGGACGCGGCGGACGCACTCCGCGCCGCGTGGGGACCACCGGGTCAGATCGCGACGCTCATCCTCCCCGCTGACGTCTCGTGGAACGAACTGACGTCGGTGCCCGCGAAGTGGCCAGTCGCCTTGCCTTCGCCCAGAACCGAACCCGATGCACACGAGCTGGCCAGAGCGGTTGACGCGCTTCGAACGAGGCGAACGGCGATCCTGATCGGTGGCTCGGCACTCGACGAGGACCACCTCGACCTCGCGCAACGCGTCGCCGTCGCGACGTCGTCGACGCTGATTGTCGAGACCTTTCCCCCAATCATGGCGCGTGGCGCCGGCGTCGCGAGTCCCGATCGGCTCATCTACGTTGCCGAATTCGCGATCGCCCAGTTGAAGGACGTCGACGCGATCGTGTTGATCGACGCGCGACCTCCGGTATCGTTCTTCGCCTACCCGAACGTGGCGAACGTCCTCAGCGGACCCGAGTGTGAACTGATCGACGCGGCGCCGTCGGGAATCGACGCGCGCGCCGCGCTCACCGCTCTGGTCGACGCCGTTCACGCGCCCGCCGTGGTCGTAACCCGCGACGACGCACCGTCGGCGCCAACCGGCGAACTCACGACGCAGACCTTTGCGGCGGCCGTCGCCAGCACCTTGCCGGAGAACATCGTCGTGAGCGACGAGTCCAACACCGCCGGCGTGCACTTCTACGGTGCCGCACGTTTCGCGGCGCGACACTCGTGGATGACCCTCACCGGTGGCGCGATCGGCATGGGGCTGCCGCTGGCACTCGGCGCCGCCGTGGCCACTCGTCAACGGGTGTTGGCGCTCGAGGCCGACGGCTCCATGATGTACACGCTTCAGGCGCTGTGGACGATGGCGCGGGAAAACCTCGACGTCACGGTCGTCGCACTCTCGAATCGAAGCTACGCCGTCCTCAGTTTCGAGCGACAGCGCGTGGGGGCGATCGGTGAGGGATCGGCGAGCCAACGGATGCTGGAGATCGACGACCCGACACTCGATCTCTGTGCGCTCGCGCAGGGCCAGGGCGTGCCCTGCGTCCGCGTGACGACGGCCGATGAGTTGGTGGCCGCCCTACGCCGCTCCTACGCCACGCCCGGTCCGATGCTCATCGAAGCGATGTTGCCCAAAGGCCTGCACTAGAGGTCGAACTCACCGATCACGGGCGCGTGGTCCGAGGGCTTCTCTCCCTTGCGTTCGTCGCGGTCGACGAAACTGGCCGACGCCCGGGCGAGCAGCGCCGCGTCGACGTACAGCAAGTCGATGCGCAGTCCCCAACCACGGTGGAACGAGCCGTTGCGGTAGTCCCACCACGAGTAGATGGTGTCGTCCGGATGCAGCGCCCGCGTGAGATCCGTGAGTCCGGCCGCTTCGAGCGCCCGGAGCGCGTCGCGCTCGGGTTCGCTGACGTGCGTCGCGCCGACGAACAGCGACGGGTCGTAGCAGTCGACGTCCGTCGGGGTCACGTTGAAGTCGCCGCCAACGACGATCGACTGACAGGCGTCGCGCGCTGCGACCATGTCGCGCAACTTCTCGAGCCACTGGAGCTTGTAGACGTAGTGCGGATTGTCCAGGGCACGGCCGTTGGGCACGTAACACGACACCACGCGCAGGCCGCCGCACGTGGCGGCGATGACGCGCGCCTCGGGGTCGTCGTCACCGAAGCCGCGCGTGACGTCCTCGATCCCGACTTTGGAGAGGATCGCGACGCCGTTCCACTGGCCCTGGCCGTAGTGGGCGCTCTCGTAGCCCAGATCGGCGAGCGCCCGGAACGGAAACTTCACGTCGTTCTGTTTCGTCTCTTGGATCAAGACGACGTCGGGACTTCGCGAGGCCAACCACGCTTCGACGCGCGCCTGTCGCGCGGTGAGTGAATTGACGTTCCAGGTCGCGACCCTCACGGCGCGTCCGCCAGGACGAACAGCAGGTCGGCCTCAACCGCGAGTTGTCCCTCCACGCTGGCGCGGCCGTGACCCTTGCCGCCGCGCGCCGACAGATGCGTCATCTCGCACTCCAATAGAACGGTGTCACCGGGCACGACCTGGCGTCGGAAGCGGGCACGTTCGACGCCGCCGAAGAGCGGGAGCCGGCCGGTGTACTTCGGGTCGGCGAGCACCGCGACGCCGCCGCACTGCGCGAGTGATTCGAGCAACAAGACACCCGGCGTCGTCGGTCGACCGGGGAAATGGCCGGGAAAGAACCACTCATCACCTTTGAGTGTCCACAGCGCGCTGGCTCGCTTTCCCGCGTCGATGGTGAGCATCTCGTCCAAGAGGAGGAAGGGCGCGCGGTGTGGTAGCCAGTCGCTGGGATTCAGTGAAAGCTCACTCATGGCATTGCCAACTCGGCGATTCGGCGCTCCGCGTCCACCGTCACGAGTCGAAAGGTCCGCCGATCGCCGCGCTTCAAGACGTCGCGCGCTCGCGCCGGAGCCGGAGAACCCAACGACGTCGTCGGGGCGTAACACTCGATCGACTGACCGTTCTTCAACGTGACCTTTATGACCGCACCGTGCGAGGTGAAGGCGGTCACTTCTCCCTCGACGCGCGAACCAATGCGGTGCGCGCTGCGAAAGAGGGCGAAATCGGCTTCCGGATTGACGGGATGACGGCCCCGCCGAAGAGCGACGGCCGGTGGCGGTGTCGGTGCCGCGTCGACCGACTTGGTCGCCTTCTTGGGCTTCGGCGGCGCCTTGGCCACGCTCACGAGCGCCTTCTTCGACGCCCTCGCGCTCTTCTTGGCCGGCTCTTCGGCCTTCAGTGTCTTCTTCGCCTTTCTCGGCACCTTGGCCGCTTTGGCCGGTTCCTTCTTCGGCTTCACGGTCTTCACGGGCGTGAGTGTCGTGCCGATCGCGGGCTTGGCGCCGTCGGACAACGTCACCGAGAGCTTCTTTACGGGTCGTGGCGTCTTCGCGCTGCGCACCGGTAACCGGGGCGTGAAGACCCACCCGACGCCCTTGACCGGCTTGCCACCGATGAGCCGGCCCTCATCGAAGAGCCACCGGTACTCGTCGTGGAACTCCTGGAACGAGTCATTGCTGAGGACGACACCTTTGACGCGATCGGCGATCTTCAAGATGAAGGCATCGCCACGGCCAATGGCGCCGGCGGGCGGCGTGACGATCTCGCCCGCGAGTTCCGCGGCCTTGAATCGCGCCCGCTCGTTCGGTGCCACACGATGTTCGAAGCTCGCATCCGCCACGACGATCATCTCGGCGTTCGGGTGCTCATCGAGAAAGGCGCGGACGGCCTCGTCCAGCTGGGCGAGGCTCGGCGTGACGCGACCCTCCGTCGCGAAGTTTGAGCCGTCGACGACGACTCGAAGACGTGTCGCGCGTACCGGGCTCACCCGAGCGCTCGAACCAGGAGGTCGGTCTGTTCCGCGCCGTGAATGAGACCGCTGCCCGTCGCCGGGCTCGCCGACTCGGCGCGCGCCACGTGACGAATGTTCATGCCGCGGAACTGTGAGTGCATCTGGAGGTGAACGAAGGGCCAGGCACCCATGTTCTCGGGCTCTTCTTGCAGCCAGACGATCTCGCGCAAGTTCGGATAGCGCGACAACGTCGCATCGATCGCCTCGCGCGGCCACGGATAGAGCTGCTCCACGCGAACGATCGCGACGCTCGACGCGTCGGTCTCGTCACGGCGTCCCAACGCTTCGTGCGCCACCTTGCCGGACGCGAGGACCGCGCGCGTGACCTTCGCCGCGTCCGCGAGCGAGTCGTCCAGGACGGTGCGGAACGAACCGACTTCGAACTCCGCGATCGACGAACGAGTTTGCGCGGCGCGCAACATCGACTTCGGTGTGAAGACGATCAGGGGTGTCGGATGCGCGCGAAGTACCTGCGCACGTAACAGGTGGAAATACTGCGCCGACGTCGTCGGCTGGGCTACGCGTATGTTGTTGCGCGCCGACAGCGAGAGGAACCGTTCCAGTCGTCCGCTCGAATGCTCGGGGCCCTGTCCCTCGTAGCCGTGGGGCAACAGCATGACCAGGCAGGACAGCTGACCCCACTTGTCTTCGGCGGCGACCAGGAAGTTGTCAATGATGATCTCCGCGCCGTTCATGAAGTCGCCGAACTGGGCCTCCCACGCGACGAGCGTGTTCTGGGCCTCGACGGAGTACCCGTACTCGAAGCCCAACGCGGCGTACTCACTCAAGAACGAGTCGCGCACGGTGAAGAAACCCTTGGAGTCGAGACTCGCGAGCGGGATGAACTCGGTGCCGTTGTCATAGTCAATCAAGGCCGCGTGGCGTTGTGAGAACGTGCCACGTCGTGAGTCCTGACCGATCAGTCGCACGTTGGCGCCGGATTGCACGAGCGACCCAATCGCGAGCGCCTCACCGAGTGACCAGTCAACCTCGCCCTCGTCGAACAACGCGCTGCGCTGGGCGAACTGGCGTTCGAGTTTCGGATGGATCGTAAAGCCCTCGGGCGCGCGCAGCGTGGCGCGCGCAATCTCGACCAGTGTCGATCGCTCGACACCCGTCTCCGGGGCCGGCGTGTCGACGGGTACGTCAACCAGCGGCACGCCGTGCAGTTCCGGCACCGGAACGGTGCGCACCTCGTCGAGCACGCTCTGGAGTCGCTCGTTGAAGTCCGTCAGCGCCGCTTCGGCGTCCTCGATCGAGAGGTCACCACGGCGTACGAGTGTCTCGGTATAGATCTTCCTCACCGAGCGCATCTGGTCGATGATCTTGTACATCTGGGGTTGGGTGTAGCTCGGGTCGTCACCCTCGTTGTGACCGAAGCGTCGATAACACACGATGTCGAGCACGACGTCACGCTGGAAGCGCTGTCGGTAGTCGTAGGCCAGGCGCGCGGCGCGCATGCACGCTTCGGGGTCGTCGCCATTGACGTGGAAGATCGGCGCCTGGATCATCTTGGCCACGTCGGTCGGGTAGAAACTCGAGCGCGCCGAGTCGGGCGCCGTGGTGAAACCGACCTGGTTGTTGATGACGATGTGGATGGACCCGCCGACGTGATAGCCCGACAACTGACTCATATTGAGGGTCTCGGCGACGACGCCCTGGCCGGCGAAGGCGGCGTCGCCGTGGATCAAGAGCGCGAGGTACGGGTAGGACGTCGTCGGTTCGACGTCAGTCTCTTCACCGGGACGCAGGACGAGGTCTTGTTTGGCGCGCACGATCCCTTCGACGACCGGCGAGACCGCCTCTAAGTGCGACGGATTGGACGCCATCGACACGTCGAGTGTCGCGCCTCGAGGATTCTTGAACTGTCCGCTCGCACCTTTGTGGTACTTGACGTCCCCGCTGCCCTGGACGCTCTCGGGGTCGAGGTTGCCCTCGAACTCCGAGAAGATGTCGTTGTAGGACTTGCCCACCACGTTGGCCAGCACGTTGAGTCGACCGCGGTGCGCCATCCCGATGACGACCTCTTTCGTCCCCTCGTCGGCCGCAACGTCGAGGATCGTCTGCAGCGCGACGATCGTCGACTCCGCACCTTCGAGACCGAAACGCTTCTGACCGACGTAGCGCGTGTGCAAGAACCGCTCGAAGACCTCGGCCTCGGTGAGGGCTTCGAGAATCCGGTGCTGCTCTTCGACGCTCAGTGACGAGCTCACGCCTTCGACGCGCTCCTGGATCCAGCGCTTCTGTTCCGGATCCATGATGTGGCCGTACTCGATCCCGGTCGTGCGACAGTAGGCCTCGCGCAGTATCGACATGATCTCTTCCAGCGTCGCTTCGTGTCGGCCCGCGAGTCCGTCAACGACGAAGGAGCGTTGCAGGTCCCACATCGTGAGTCCGTAGTACCCAATGTCGAGTTCGGCGTGCAGGGGCATCGGTTCACCGTGCAACGGGTCGAGGTCCGCGTTCAAGTGTCCACGGACACGGTACATATTGATCAGCTCCTGGACCCGGATCTGCTTCAAGATTCGTTCGGCCTCACCGTCGTTGAGTGACGGGTTGCGATCCGGGGCCCACCGCGTTGGCTCGTAGGGAATCCCCAGTGACGCGAACGCCTCGTCGTAGAACTCGTGCTGGCCGGTGAGACACTCGGCCACGTACTTCAAGAAGAGTCCGGACTCCGCGCCCTGGATGATCCGGTGGTCGTAGGTCGACGTGAGGGTCATCACCTTGCCGACGCCCAGTTCGGCGAGCGCGCGCGGATCGGCCGCCTCGAATCCGGCGGGCCATCCGAGAGCACCGACCCCGAAGATCGCACCCTGCCCGGCCATCAGTCGCGGTACGGATTGCACCGTGCCTAGTGTTCCCGGGTTCGTCAGTGAGACCGTCGCGCCGACGAAATCGTCCGCGCCGAAGCTCGAGGCGTGCACCTTTCGCACGAGGTCCTCATAGGCCAGGAGGAAGGTTCGAAAGTCCATCGTGTCGGCGTCTCGAATGACGGGGACCAAGAGATTCCTCGAACCGTCGGGTCGCTCCACGTCAACGGCCAGGCCGAGTCCGACGTGATCGTGGCGTCGTACGCCGGGCGTGCCCTTCTTGTCGACCGCGTCGACGAATGACGCGTTCATCGACCGTACCTGCGCCAATCCCTTGACGATCGCGAAGGCGATGAAGTGCGTGAAGGAGACCTTCGCGCCGCTCGAACGGGCCAGTGACTCGTTCAACGCCGCGCGGTTGATCTCCAAGAGCCTCGCCGACACCGTACGAACGCTCGTGGCGGTGGGCACCGCCAGGCTGGCCTCCATGTTGGCGACGATCCGTGCGGCAGCACCACGAAGTGGCGTCGCCGCTTCGTCGATTTCGGCCGGCGCGACGATTTGAACCCCCGTCGCCGGCGTCGCCGACGTCACGACGCTCGGAACCGTCGAACGCTGGTAGTCCGCGAAGAACTCGCGCCAGCTCTCCGCGACCGAGTCCGGGTCGGCCAAGAATCGGTCGTACATGTCATCGACGAGCCACGCGTTCGGGCCGAATGATCCCTTGTTGGGAGCCGAGGACGACGAGTCTGGAGACGGAGTCACAACGTCCAGCCTAGGGGTCGAACGCCCGTATTCCTTGGGTCCACTGCCTGTTCACGACGGGTAGGTTCGTCAAATGAGTTCGACAGCGACGCCGAAGGGCCTGCACTTCGTCGCCGATTCGCCAGTACGTGGCCTCGCGGTTGCCGAACGTCGCGTCGAACGTCCCGAGGCCACCGTCATCTGCGTCCACGGTGGCCTGGACCGTGGCGGATCCTTCGCTCGATTGGCGCGTCGACTCGAGCGATTCGACCTCGTCACCTACGACCGTCGCGGCTACCAAGCTTCGCGCGACCTGGGACCCCTCAGCCTGACACTCCACATCGAGGACCTGACGGCGCTCGCGCATCACGAGGACGCGGATCGACCCATCATCCTCTTCGGGCACAGCTTCGGTGGCGTCGTGGCCTACGGCGCCGCGATCGCCGACGCCGCGCTCGCTCGACTCGACGTCACCTACGAGGCGCCGTTGCCCTGGATCCTCCGTCGAAACGGGACGGGTACGTCAATGGGTGACGACGCGCAGTTCGAGGCCGAGCGATTCTTCCGCCGTGTCGTCTCTGACGCCGCGTGGGAGCGACTGAGTGAACTCGAACGCGATTCACGCCGCCGCGACGGACCGGCGCTCGTAAATGACCTCAACAGTTTGCACGCGCCGACGCCGCCCTTCGACATCGCAACGTTGAAGGTGCCGGCCGTCTACGTCTACGGCGACGTCCTCGCGCCCGACTTCTATCGCGCGCTGAGCGATGAACTGTCGTCGATCAATCCGTTGATTCGGAGTCGACAGGTCACCAATGCGGCGCACGGAGCGCACCTTTCGGTTCCGGATCAACTCGCCTCGCTCATCAGCGAGCTGTGGGATGACACGTGCGAGTCGGTGTAACCGGTTCGTCGGGTTTCATCGGCACGACGTTGGTGTCGGCCCTGACCCAGCGCGGCGACGACGTCATTCGGTTCGTGCGACCGTCGACGTCGATCGGGCAGGGACTGAGTGTGCGATGGGATCCGTGGCGTGGTGTCGTCGACGACGGCGATCTCGCGCGAGCCGGTGGCTTCGATGCGTTCGTCAACCTGGCGGGCGCGGGTATCGGTGACCGACGGTGGACCGAGCGGCGCCAGGCAGAGATCCGGATCTCTCGAGTCAACGCGACCACGTTGTTGACCAAGATCCTGAGTGAGTCGTCGAGCTCCACCTTCCTCGCGAGCGGATCAGCCATCGGCGTGTATGGATCGCGCGGCGACGAAGTGCTCGACGAGTCGTCGACGCGCGGTGATGACTTCCTCGCTCGCGTGTGCACCGAGTGGGAGGACGCCACGTCGCCACTGAGCGACGCGGGCGTCCCGGTGGCGCACCTTCGGTCCGGCATCGTCATGTCCCGACGTGGTGGCGCGTTGAAGCGACAGCTGCCGCTCTTCCGGGCCGGTCTGGGAGGCTGTCTAGGTACGGGCGCGCAGTGGGTCAGTCCGATCTCGTTACGCGATGAGGTGCGCGCGATCATGTTCCTCATCGACAACCGACTGTCCGGACCGTTCAATCTCGTGGCGCCGGCCGCCCTCACGAACCGTTCGTTGACCACGGCGCTCTCGCGCGAACTTCATCGACCGGCGCGACTGCGAACGCCGAGCGCCGTGCTCCGCCTCGTTCTCGGCCGAGACCTCGTCGACGGCGCGGTCCTCGCGAGTCAGCGCGTGTCCCCGACGGCGCTCGTCCAGTCAGGATTCGAATTCGAGAGTCCCAACATCGAATCAATTCTTTCGACGGCGCTGCGCTGACCCATAGAACGTAATACCTGACCAGTAAGTTATTGCTGACCCGTTCGTTGCGGGTGCTGTATTGACCAGCCATTTCGGTGGCACGGACTCAACCTCTATGCACGTCGGACACTCCCTACGCCTCGCGATCGCCGCGGTGGTGCTCTGCGGCACGGTCCTCGCCAGCACGTCGGCCTTCGGCTCCGTGGCCGCCGAACCGTCCGGGACGATTACCTTCGCCGAGGCGCCGGGCGCGAGTCCCAATTTCATCTTCCCGTACATGGGCTGCGCGTACGCGTCGCTCAACAACATCAACCAGTTCCAGATGTTGATGTTTCGCCCGCTCTACTGGTTCGGCCTCGCCGGGTCGGCGAAGTTCGAACCGAAGCTCTCGCTGGCCAACGCGCCGGTCTACTCCCACGGCAATCGCACCGTCACCATCACGATGAAAGGCTGGCGCTTCGCTGACGGCCAGGTCGTCAACGCACGCTCGGTCATGTTCTTCCTCAACATGTACAAGGCGGACCCCACCGCCTTCTGCGGCTACAACGCCGGCTACGGCTTACCGGATCAGGTGAAGAGTGCGGCCGGTCACGGCGACACGGTGCGCATCAACTTCACGACCTCGGTCAATCCGAACTGGCTGCTCGGTTCGTACCTGTCACAGATCACGCCGATGCCCGATCGTTGGGACCGGACGTCGTTGTCCCAGGTCTCGACGTGCGCCCAAGACGCCTACGGCGCGTCGAGCACCCAGGTCGCCTGCACGGCGGTGCTGAACTACCTCACGAAGGTCGGCTACACGACCTCGTCGTTCACCAGTGACTTCTGGCAGGGCGGTGACGACGGCCCGTGGCGCCTCAGCGCATTCAACTCGGTCGGCGACGCGACCTTCCAGCCCAACACGAGTTACCGGGGCCCCCAAAAGGCGCAGGTTCGCTTCGTGAAGGAAGTCGCCTACACCACTGTCCAGGGCGAGGAGAGCGATCTGCTCAACGACAACCTCTCGCTGGGCTACGTCCAGGCCAACGTCCTTTCGAGCCCGGCGCCGGCGCCCGGCAAGGTCGGCCCCAACTGGGCGCCGCTCGCCGCGCACTATTCAATTGTCACGGGCTCACCGTGGAGCTTCAATTACGCGGCCGTCAACTTCACGTCATCGGATCCGAACAGCGCCGCGATCAATCAGTTGTACGTCCGACAAGCCCTCCAGGACTCGGTGGACCAGCACGGTCTGATCGAGAGCACCGACAAGGGCTACGGCTCGGTCGTCGACAGCCCGCTGCCGCCGGAGACGCCGTCGGCGACCAGCAAACCGGTCGTCAATCCGTACCCGTTCAACTTGGCGGCGGCGCGCACGCTCTTGAGTGCACACGGATGGACGCTCGTGAACAACGTGCTGACCTGCACCGCCGCGGGCACCGGTGCCGGAGAGTGCGGCGCCAATATCGCGCAGGGTTACCAGCTCGGTCTCAACGTCGTATGGCCGAGTGGCTCCACGCCCCTGGACCAGACGATGTCGTCCGAGGTCGCCGCCTGGCAGTCACTCGGCATTCAGGTCGCACACAGCACGGACACCTTTAACAACGTCATCAGCGACTGCACCGGCGCCAAGCCCTTTGAGATATGCGCCTGGGGTTACGGCTGGTCCTACGCGCCCAGTGACTACCCGTCGGGTGAGTCACTGTTCCTGCCCGGCGGGGACTTCAACGTTGGTACCTACGCAAACGCCCAGATGACCTCTCTTATAAAGGGATCGATTTACGGCACGTCGAATCTGAGCGCCTACGCGAACTTCGCGGCGCAACAGTTGCCCGTCCTCTATCAGCCCCAGGCGAATTCAATCGACGAGGTGGCCCGTGACCTCAAGAGCCTGGTCGGATTTGCGCCCAATCCGTTGGGGGACTTCACGCCGGAGTACTTTCACTACTAGCAGCGCGCGTCACGGCGTCTCACCGTGAACCGTCTTGGCAACGTCTGTGCGGTCTCGACCGCGATTGCGTGGCGTTTGTAAGGGCCCAAACGACCGTCAATCAGGACTTTCGACAAAGGAACGCGTAAACGCGCGAAACGCCGTTCATTGACTGAGCAACTACTTAAAAGAAATTCTCATTTTTTCGCCTGGGGTGAACATTATTGACCGCAACATTGCGGATACAGTTGCCACTAATCCATCTGTGATGGAAAGACAAATCAAATGTGACCACTTTGGTGGTACTGGGAGGATATTAAATATGCATTTTGGACGCAAACTTCGACTAGCGGTGACGGTGGGTCTTTCGGCCTGCGCACTCTCGCTAGGTCTCATTGCTCCGACAGTAAGTGGCGCGAGCTCCGCTGCTGGAACTCTAACGTTCGCAGAAGGTGCTGGCGCTAATCCAAACTGGATCTTCCCTTATGAATCATGCCAGTACTGTTCGGTGGACAACATCAACCAGTTCCAGGACGAGATGTTCCGGCCTCTCTATTGGTTCGGTCTGGGTGACAGCGTCGCGCTGGTTCCGTCACTTTCCCTGGCGAGCGTGCCGAAGTACTCACACGGCAACAAGACCGTGACCCTGACCTTGAAGGGTTGGAAGTTCGCTTCCGGCCAAGTGGTCAACGCTCAGTCGGTCATGTTCTTCTTGAACATGTACAAGGCGATCCCGTCAGACTTCTGGGGCTACAACCCGGGCTACGGTATCCCCGACCAGGTCTCGAGCGTCACCCACACGAAGATGTCGGTCACGATTAACTTCAAGACCGTCGTCAACCCGCTGTGGATCACGAACAACTACCTCGACCAGATCACGCCATTCCCCGACACCTGGGACGTGACGTCGAACTCGGGCACGAAGTCCAACTGCGCCACTGCACCGTACGGCTCAGCGTCTTCGAAGGTCGCGTGCACGAACGTGTACAACTACCTGAACAACCTCTCGAGCGAGACCAACACCTACGACGGCAAGCTCTGGCAGAGTGGTGACACCGGTCCGTGGAAGTTGACGGCATTCGACAACTTGGGCAACCTGACCTTCCAGCCGAACCCGCACTACTCCGGTCCGGTGAAGCCGACGATCAAGTACGTGAAGGAAGTTGCCTACACGACGACCCAGGCTGAAGAGAACGACCTCCAGGCCGGCAAGATCGACCTCGGATTCGTTGACCCGGGTGTTCTCACCTCTCCGGCGCCCGCGCCGGGCAAGGTTGGACCGAACTGGGGCAACCTGGCGTCGCGCTACAACTTGGCGACGGGCATCATCTGGGGCTTCAACTACTCGCCGTTCAACTTCAGTTCGCAAGATCCGAAGGCTGCGGCGATTGACCAGCTGTACATCCGTCAGGCAATGCAAGAGGCCACCGACCAACTCGGTATCGTCAAGAACGTCTTCAAGGGTTACGGCTTCCCGTCCTACACGGCACTGCCCGCAATCGTTCCCTCGAACCTGTCGGCCCCGATCAAAAACCCCTACCCGTTCGACTTGACGACCGCGGCGGCACTCTTGACGTCACACGGTTGGACCGTTGAGAGCGGCCTGGCGACGTGCACGAGCCCAGGTACTGGGGCAACCCAGTGCGGCGCGAATATCGCCCAGGGCTACACGTTGGACTTCGCCATGGTTTACGCGAGCGGTTCGCCGGCGCTGACCCAAGAGGTCACGGCCGAGGTTGCGGACTACGCGGAGATTGGTATCCAGGTCAAAACGACGACTGAGTCGTTCAACTCTGTCATCTCTGACTGCAGTGGTGGATCCTTCGAGATCTGCTTCTGGGGTGGTGGCTGGACCTTCGTACCGAACTACGACCCGACCGGTGAGACACTCTTCGCCGTCGGTGGTGGCTTCAACGTGGGTGACTACAACAACGCGACGATGACGGCAGACATCAAGGCGACTGACTTCGGTCACTCGAACTTGACGAGTTACGCCAACTTCACCGCGCAGAACCTCCCGTGCATCTTCCAGCCAGAAGGTACGCCAACGGGTGAGATCATCAAGACGCTGCACAGCAAGATTGGTTTCGCTGGCAGCCCGATCCTGAACTTCATGCCGGAGTACTACTACTGGTAGAGATTCAACTGGACTCCTGAGTCCAATAAAAAAGGGCCTCCGAAAGGGGGCCCTTTTTTATTGGCGACACGCCATTTTTGAGCCGACTTCTCCTGGCGGGTGCCAATAAATCCGTAGGTTCGCTGCGGTAGACTTCCATCGTGTTCGCCTACGTCGTCCGAAGAATCATTCAGGCCTTCTTCGTGCTCCTCATCGTCATGCTGCTCACGTTCAGCCTCCCCTACTTCCAGGTTCACGGAATCAGCGCCCCCGCCTACACGGTGCTCGGTCTGAAGGCCACGCCGTACAACGTGGCCGTCTGGGCAAAACAACACGGCATGGACGCGTCGTACTTCCACCGATTCTGGACCTACGCCACGCAGGTGCTCTTCCACTTCAACCTCGGTCGCTCCTACAAAGAGAACTCTTCGGTGTGGGGCATCATCAGTCTCTACGTACCGCGCACCATCTGGCTCGCCGCGGTATCACTGATGCTCACGGCGTTCATCGCGATTCCCCTCGGTGTCTTCCAGGCCGCTCGTCGCAACACGGTCGGTGACTACACGGCCACCGGCGTCGCCTTCGTCCTCTACGCCATGCCCTCGTTCCTGCTGTGCATGCTCTTGCTCGACGCCTTCAGCTTCCACTGGCCGCACCTGCCGAACTCGCCGCCGCAGGGCGTCGCCGCGTGGGCGATGTTCACCAGTCCCGAGGGCTTCATCTTGCCGGTCGCGGCGCTGACGATGTTAGGCGTGGCCGGTCTGAGCCGATATATGCGCGGCACGGTGCTCGAAGTGTTGGTGCAGGACTACGTCAGGACCGCCAAAGCCAAGGGCTGCAGCAGTCGCCGCACACTGTTCAAGCACGCCTTTCGCAACGCGCTCGGACCGATTATCGTCTTGCTCGGTCTCTCCATCCCCGCACTGTTGGGCGGTGCCCTCATCATCGAGAGTGTCTTCAACTACGAGGGCCTGGGTATCCAGACCGTCTTCGCCGCGACGAACCTCGACGTCCCGACGGTGCTCGGCATCACCCTGCTCGTCGCAATCCTGACGCTGCTCGGTAACCTCTTGGCCGACATCGCCCTCGGCCTCGTCAATCCGCGAATTCGAATCGAAGGGACTGCCAAGTGACCGACCTCACCGAACGCGAACGCATCCCCGCACTCGACGTCTTCGACGCGCCGATCAAGTTGGACACGGACGACAAGATCGTCCCGATGTGGATTCAGCGCACTCGCATCTTCTTGCACAACAAGCTGGCGATCGCGTCCGTCATTTTCTTGCTCACGACCATCGCGGCCTGTTTCCTCGTGCCGATACTGCACCCCACGAACCAGACCAACCAGGCAGCCACATTCGGCCTGCAGTGGAACGCTCCGCCGTCCTGGCACCACTGGCTCGGTACGGACAGTTCGGGCTTCGATGAGCTCGGAAGGATCTTCTACGGTGGGGAGTATTCGCTCGTCCTGGGCTTCGTCGCGGGTTTCATCACCATCGTCGTGGGTACCACGTACGGCATGATCTCCGGTTTCGTCGGCGGCATCACCGACACCATCATGATGCGCATCATCGACGCCTTCCTCTCGATCCCCTACATCTTCTTGTTGATCACCCTCATCTCGATCTTCAACCGCTCGACGGTCTTCCTGATCTGCATCATCGGCTTCACGTTGTGGTGGGGTAACGCGCGCATCATCCGCGGAGACGCCCTGCTCATTCGCCAACTCGAGTACTCCCAGGCCGCGACGGCGATGGGCGCACGCAAGTGGCACATCATCCGTCGCCACGTCTTCCCCAACTCGATCAGCAACATCGTGACGGTGGCGACGTTCTCGGTCGCCGACGCCATCCTGTTCCTGTCGGCCCTCGGGTTCCTAGGCCTCGGGATCCAGGCGCCGCAGACCGACTGGGGCACGATGCTCCAGGCCGGTACGTCGCAGATTCAAAACGGCTTCTGGTGGGAGATCTACCCCCTGGCCCTGGTCTTCATCTTGGTCGTCGTGTCGATCAACTACATCGGCGACGCCCTGCGCGACGCCTTCGAAGTTCGCCTTCTCGAGCGCTAAGCACGCATTTGAGTGGCGCCCTCGGGGCTCGCCGGCGGTGCTTACAACGAGACCTTGGCGCCGATTGAGACCGGCGTCTGTAACGGAAAGTGACAGGCCGCCTGCTGAGTGGGCCCGAAGTCGCGGAACGGCGGCTCCTCGTTCGCGCAGATGTCCTGGGCGTACTCGCACCTCGTGCGGAAGCGACAGCCCGACGGCGGATTCACGGCTGAAGGTAGTTCACCGGTGACCTGCTTGCCGTGACGCGCCCTCGCCTCCACGGGGTCCGGAACGGGCACCGCGTTGAGGAGGCCCTGCGTGTACGGGTGGGCCGGGTGGCGAAAGACCGACTCGGCGTCGCCGATCTCGACGATCTTGCCGAGGTACATGACGCCGATCGAGTCGGCCATGTAGTACACGACGGCCAAGTCGTGACTGACCATGATGTAGGAGAGGTTGTGCTCGCGCTGCAGTTCCTTCATGAGATTGAGGATCTGCGCTTGGATCGAGACGTCCAGGGCCGACACCGGTTCGTCGGCGACGATCAGGCGTGGGTTGAGTGCGAGGGCCCGGGCGAAACCGATTCGTTGACGCTGGCCACCCGAGAACTCGTGGGGGTAGCGGTCCGCGGCGAGCGGTTCAAGACCGACGGATAACAGGAGTTCGCTCACGCGCGCACGCCGCTGCGCCTTCGTGCCGTCGCCCTGGACCATCAGCGGTTCACCGAGGATCTCGGCGACCTTCATTCGTGGGTCGAGCGACGAGTACGGGTCCTGGAACATCATCTGGCGGTCGCGACGCTCGGCGCGCGTGGGCTTGTGCTTGCGCGTGGAGACGACTTCGCCGTCGAAGAGGACCGCGCCGGCCGTCGGTATCTCCAGGCCCACGACCATCCGCCCGATCGTCGTCTTGCCACAGCCCGACTCGCCGACGAGACCGAACGTCTCACCTTCGTTGATGCCGAACGTGACGTTCGAGACCGCGTGCACCGCGCCGACCTTGTGGCGGATGAGCCCCGCCTTGACGGCGAACTCCTTCGTCAGACCCTCGACGCGCAGTATCTCTTTCGCGTTGAGGTTGCGCACGACTTCGGCGCGCGCCTCGGTGCGAATGACGATCGGCTGCGGGCCATCGACGGGATGGAAGCACGCGAAGACGTGTTCTTCGGTGCCGGTCAGTTCGGGCTCGGTTTCGCGGCACTGATCGGTGGCGTAGCGACAGCGCGGCGCGAACCGGCAACCGACGATCTCCTTCGAGAGGTCCGGAGGCAGTCCCGCGATCGACGCCAGTTCGTGCTTGGTCGCGTTCTCCAGGTTCGGCATCGAGGCCAGCAGCGCCTGGGAGTAGGGGTGTCGCATGTGGCGAAAGAGCTCGAAGGTTGAGGCCTCCTCGGCCTTCTTGCCGCCGTACATGACGACGACGCGGTCGGCGCGACCGGCGATGACACCCATGTCGTGCGTGATGAGGAGCACGCCCATGCTGAGCTCTTTGCGTAGGGTGTCGATGATGTCCAGGATCTGGGCCTGGATCGTGACGTCCAGCGCCGTCGTCGGCTCGTCGGCGATCAGCAGTTTGGGTGAACAGACGAGGCCCATGGCGATGATGACGCGCTGGCGCAGTCCGCCCGAGAGTTCAAAGGGGTACTGATCGAGGCGCTCGGCCGGCCGGGGCATCTCGACCATGTCGAGGACCTCCAGGGCCCGCGCGCGCGCCTGATCGTCCGTGGCGCCGTTGTGGATTCGCAGGCCCTCGCCGATCTGGCGACCGATCTTCATGGTCGGATTGAGCGAACTCATCGGGTCCTGGGGAATCAGGGCGACGGAACGACCTCGCTGGTGCTGCATCTCGTTCTCGGTCAACGTCGAAAGGTCGACGCCCTCGAGTTCGACGCTGCCGGCGGCGATACGGCCGTTGCCCGGTAATAGACGCATGATCGCCAACCCCGAGGTGGTCTTGCCGCAGCCCGACTCACCGACGAGACCGACGCACTCACCGGGCGCGATTTCGATAGAGAAGTTGTCGACTGCGGTGACGAATGCCTTCCGCGTGGAAAATTTGACCTGAAGATTTTTTACGGAGAGCAGCGAAGGCATGGTCTGTCAATCATACCCGTCGCGGCTAGATTCTTTGGTTCGCCAACGGACCCCGCGGCCCCGTAATTCCCTCACTCAACAGGCCGTTTGTTCCGGCAAGCGCCAGCTCTGACGGTGGTGAACGGTGGGGCCGTGTTGTCGCAGCGCCTCCATGTGGCGCTTCGCCCCGTAACCCTTGTTGCGGCCCCAGCCGTAGGCGACGAAACCACGATCAAGTTCGACCATCACGCGGTCCCGATGCACCTTGGCGAGCACGGACGCCGCGGCGATCGACCCGCACCGTCGATCCCCCTTCACGAACGTCGTGACGCTCATCGTGCGATAGGTCAGCTCCGGTGCCCGCTCGACTCCGAACGCGATGTCCTGGGGCGCCCGCAAGAGATTGAAGGACCCGTCGATCAGCGCGACGCTCGGACGCACCCGAAGCGCGTCCAGGGCGCGCGTGGCGGCGACCGCCAGGGCCAATCGCAGTCCCCAGGCGTCGATCTCACTCGCGCTCACGGAACCGAGCGACCAATCGGCGGCCCACTCCACCAAGGGAATCTCCAGCTCCTCTCGCTGTCGGGGCGTCAGAAGCTTCGAATCGTTCAACGACTCGGGAGGGGGTGTCATGCCGGTCAGCACGACCGCGCCGAGCACCAACGGGCCGGCGAGCGCGCCGCGGCCGACCTCGTCGATCCCGACGACGACCTCGCCGCGTTGGAGGAACACTCGTTCGTGGACGAGTAGATCGGCGGGCAACGTCGTCACAGCTCAACAGTAGTGACGCGTGATTCCCGTATCATGCTCTCTCGTGAGCACCGACGCGATCGTCATTCCGTTGAAGCGATTCGACGTCGCCAAGGAACGACTGCGCGCGAGCAACATCGAATCCGTGACCGAACTCGCTCGAGCGCTGGCGACCAAGGTGATCGTGAACTGTCGACCCCGCGCGACGTTTGTCGTGAGTGAGAGTGACGAAGTCACCGAATTCGCCGAAGGGCTCGGATGTGACGTACTGCGTTCGGATGCCCTGGGCCTCAACGACGCCGTTCAAAGGGCGTACGGGGGCCTCCAGAGCCGATATGAGCGACTGATCATCGTCCACGGAGACCTGCTCCACCCCGAAGGGCTTGGCGTGTTCGAGCCCGGCGACGGGGTAACGATCGTGACCGATCACCACGGTCTCGGCACGAACGTGCTCGCGCTCCCCACCGGACTGGACTTCCACTTCTTCTACGGTGCGGACTCGGCGAACCGTCATCGGCGCGAGGCCAATCGTCTCGGCGCCGCCGTGACGATGGTCTCGGACAGTCCCTGGCGCTTCGACGTCGACGAGCCGGGTGATTTAGACCAGTAACGCCATTCGAGGGGGGCCTGCGGCCCCCCTCGAATGCTTAATCCCTGATGGGATTGAATTACTTCTTGGCGGCTGCCTTGCGGGCAGGACGCTTCGCGGCCTTCTTCGCAGCAGGACGCTTCTTCGCAGCCTTCTTCGCAGCAGGACGCTTCTTCGCGGCCTTCTTCGCAGGGGCCCTCTTCTTCGCAGCAGGTCGCTTGGCGGCCTTCTTCGCTGCTGGGCGCTTCTTAGCGGCGGCCTTCTTCGCAGGGGCCTTCTTCTTCGCAGCAGGTCGCTTGGCGGCCTTCTTCGCTGGAGCCTTTTTGGCTACAGCCTTCTTCTTCGCGGCTGGTGCCACTTTCCCTCCTTGGGAGTCAACGTTGAATCAATTTGGGACCTCGAGTGCACCACCGTGGTGTTCTCGAAATCGGTGCCGCATTGATAAACGTGTACTCGCTCATGTGCCGCCCAGCTTCGCAGCTGTGCGACGACTGATCGCAGTGCACGGTCCAACACGGAAAAGCGTTTCGTGAAACCGTCACACGGACGTTTCACTCAACGTTCACCTCCTCCGCAGAAGGACAACTAAAAGTTCACTCGCTTTACACACCAATGTCAAGCATTTCGGAGTTTTTCTGCGACAGATGTTTCTCGTGCGCAATGACGACGGAATCTTTTTAGGTCGCGGCGTGCGCGGTGACGCATCGAGTGGCGACGAACGTTCGACACTCGTGCTCGGTCCAAGTCGAAGTGGAAAAACGTCATCGATTGTCGTTCCGAATCTCCTGATCACCAGTCGTTCTTGTGTGGTGACATCAACGAAGAACGATGTCGTGTCGTTGATGGCGCGTAGTTCTCGCGAAGGTGCGACGTTGCTCTTCGATCCGTCGGGAACAGTGCACACGCCACCCGGCGTGCATCGAATTGGTTACTCACCCATTCGACAAAGTTTTTCGTGGGACGGTGCGATTCTCGCGTCACGGAGCCTTATCGACATCGCACGACGGGGTCGCGGCGATCGCAGTGACGATCACTGGACGGAGCGCGCGGGTGCACTCGTCGCTCCGCTGCTGCACGCGACCGCGCTGCGCGACGAGTCGTTGGGCCAACTCGCGTCGCGCGTCGACGAACGTCGCGCCGACGACGTCGTGCACGAACTGACCGAGCGCTACGGCGAACATCACCCGTCGGTCTCGTTACTACGCGGCGTGCTCGCCACCGAAGAGCGTGAGCGATCCAGTATCTGGTCGACGACCTCGGGGCTGTTCGCGGGCGTGCGCACCGACGCCGCGCGCGCCTCGGCGCGGGAGGCGCCCCTCGACCTCGACGCCTTCCTGAGCGGTCCCCACCAGCTCCACATCGTCGCGCCGAGTCGTCACCAAGCGGTCACGATCCCCTTGGTGGTCGGTCTCATCGAAGAGCTGGTCCACGCCACCTACGACCGCCACGATCAGGGCGCCCGGCTCCTCCTGGCGCTGGACGAACTGGCCAACGTGGCGCCGCTGCCCCGATTGGCGAGCATCGTCTCGGAGGGCGGCGGTCAGGGCGTCCTCACCCTCGCCTGCCTCCAGGACCTGAGCCAGGCCCGGAGTCGCTGGGGCACCTCGGCCGAGGGCTTCCTCTCGCTCTTCCCCACCACCGTGGTCTTGCCCGGGATCGCCGATCGACCGACGCTCGAGATGCTGCGCAACCTCGCCGGCCGCTCACTCTACGAAACGCCGACCGTGCAGTACGGCCGCAAGGGAAAGCCGGCCGGCCGTTCGAGCAGTTGGGTCGAGCGGGACCGCGCGTCGATGAGTGATCTTGCCCACGGACGACCCGGCTACGCGTTGGGTCTGGACGCCCACAAGCAGATGAAGTGGATCGAACTGACGCCGGCGTTCTCGCACCCGCGATTCGTCGGTTACCTGGACCGCTCGGAGCGCTCTCGCGAGTCGCGTGAACGCTGACGCCACCGTTCGAGGTCGTCCGACTCGAGGGGCCGTGGACCTCGTTCGCGCACCAGCGCCGTCATCCGTGCCTCACGAACGCTGATCGACGGCTCGCGCACTCCTCTCGCGCCGGCCAGGTCGGGATACAGGGAGTCGACGGATCGCGATACCGATGTCGAACTTTGACCGAAGCGCGCCGCGTTACTCCACGCGGCAATCACATGACGCCGCGTCACGTCGCGGCGACCTTCGAGCGCGCCAGCGAACGAGTGCTCGTCCAGCGTTGAACGGTGACGTTCGGGTGGCGCGAGTACACCCATCGACTCGAAACGACCGCGGTCATCACGCCAATGTTCGAGGGCGTCACCGCGTTGCCAGTGCAACTTCTCGCCGCGCTCGGCGTGATGGCCACCCCAGATCGCCCGGAAGCCCTCGTCCAGTCCGACGACGTGCTCCACGCCCTCGAACGACCGCCAGGCCGCCCACGGTGTGCGCTCGCGCAGTTCGTGTCGCAGGGAGGTCCGATAGAGCGCGTCCGCCGCGATGAGGTGCGCGAAGAGTCCTCGACTGTCGAGCACGGATCGAGAGGCATCCGGGAGCGCCCCGACCAGCACGTGATCATGCAGATGCGGTTCGCCGTGGCGATTGACGCCGTGCGTGTAGCCGACGATGCCGGTCCAACGACCGGCGTGATCGCGATCCTCTCCCCCACGTCGATCACGGACCACGAGCGCGTGCTCTTCGAGATAGTCAATCGCCGCCGACACCGAGGCGCGATGCGCGGCAACGACGCCCGCTCCGTGATCGGCGTCCACGGCCAGCAGGATTGACGTCGGCCGGGGAGCCGCGACGATGATGTCGTAGCCGAGCACCGATGACCGCTCGGTGGTTCGAAGGATGTGAGCTACGTCACGCGCGTCACTCGTGTCGCCGGAGCCGCGCAACCACCAGCCCGGGCCGCCGTCGCGTAGCCCCTCGATCTCGAGGGCACGGTCGTCGGTGAAGTAGCTGACGTCGTGTGATCGGCGCGTCATCACTCGGATCATCAGGCACCCCGGTGCCCAACGGTCGGTTCCTAGAGCGAGGCGGCGATCCTCTTGGCCAGTTCGTGGCCGGCCTTGGCGAACTTCGGCGTGGCCACGACGGCGCCGTCGCCGGCGCGCAGCAACAGTTGATCGAGGAACTGTTCGTTGCTCACACGGAACTTGACGGCGTGGCGACCGTCCTCCAACGTCAGCCACTGGGCGTTCGGCAGTGGCTCGAAGAGCCAACGGAGCCACGCGCCGATGACGACGACGACCTCGTCACCCTCCTCGCCCACCTGCGTGAGCCAGTTGACGACCGTGTCCTTAGGTCGTTGCTCAGTCGCGTCGGAGGTGGCGACGACGGCGTTGATGCGGTCCACGCGAAACGTGCGCCACGATTCTCGCGTCAAGCAGTACGCCCGGACGTAGGTGTGACCGTTGAGGACCTTGATCTCGCGCGGCTCGATTGACCGAGTCCGGGCTTCGTCAGACGTGGCGGCGGTGTAGAGGATCTTGATCTGCTGGTGATCGTCGACGGCGCGCGAGACCTCGGCGAGCATGGTCTCGTTCGTGACCATTTCCACCTGGACGTAGGAGCTCGTGGCGCCCTCGATCTTCTCGATGGCCGAGAGGATCGCCGGATCGTGGTACACGCGCGAGGCCTCGCGCAGCGCGATGTTCAACTCGAACAGGTCTCGCCACATGTACGGGGACGGTTCGTCGGCCCCCTCGGGCAGGTCACTGAAATCGGCGCGGTAGGTGGAGTCATCGTGCGCTTCGTCATCCCAGTCGTCACACTCCTTGAGCACGTGCGCGGGGAAGGCCCCGGTGCCGTCGGTCGAACCGGCCATCGGTTCCAACGCGACGAGACGGTCCATGATCAAGCGCACGTGCTCCGCATCGAGTGAGAATCGCGTCGCGAGTTCGCTGATGCGCAGGCCGTCCTCGGCCACGTAGACCGCGTGGAGCAGCTGTAATGTCTGACCGAGCACGTCGTTGGTCGCCGCACCCGTGAACGTCATCTCCTCGAGTGACGGCGCCTTGCCGCGATTGACGTCCTTCAACCAGTCGGCGAGGTCGGCCCGAAGGGACTTGGGCGACTGCAATCGGATGCGGTCGCCGCTCTCCACGGCGAAACGAAGCGCGGCGCGCGGGCTCTCGAAACTCAGTCCCACCTCGACCTTGCCGTCCTTCTTGTTCGCGGCCAGCGAGCCGGAGTACTGACGCACCAACAGGTCGGCGTAGTTCTCGTTGGTGGTGACCACGACGTCCATCGGCGTCGGCGACCTCGAGAACTCCGGGCGCCACGCGCGAGCCACCTCGGCCGCCGAGTCGTCGTGTTCGAAGGTGTCGGGGAGTACGACGGGCATCGACGTGATTCGACTGAACCGATAGCCCTTGATCTCCAGCGTGCCCTTCACCCGGGCGATCAGATAGGTCACACCATTGAACACGTCGATCAACAGTGGTTCGACCAAACGAGGCTTGTTCGCTCCGGATTGGTAGTCGAAGGCCAGCGCGCGATTCAACTTGAGCGCGCGCATCACGGGCGTGTAGTACATCGAGGCCTCGAGTCCCCCGTCGCTCGCCGGCACCTCGTTGAAGACGCTGAAGGCACCCGAGGCTCCGAAGCCACAGAAGCGCAACGCCAGGCGGACCACTCGCTCTTCGTCGCTCGTGAAGTAGATCAACGGCGCGTAACCACTGGAGGGATCGATGCGGTAGCCCACCGCGCCGTCGCCCTTGGTTTCGGTCTCGATCTCGAATCCCAGTTCTCGAATTCGGGCCTTGTCGCGCTCGAACTTTTGGCGCACCGCACCCTCGTTCCCCTCGTAGGCGAGCACTTTGCGCGGACCCTTCGCCGAGACCGGGAACTCGTCGATCCTGAGTTCACGCACGATCTCTTCCTGGGTGAGCGAGCCGTACTGCCACGCTCGCTGCAGCAACAAGACGAGGGCGATCAGGCGCTCACGAGACTGCTCAACCCCTGCGCGAATGCTGCTCATCGAACTCCCGTCGCTCTTTCATAACCGAGGGTAGCGGCACTGACTACCTCCAGGAACCGAGTCCCGCGCGATCGAGGCTCTCAACGCTACGCAGTGCGTCGCGGCGCTACTGCGCCAAATGACAGACGGCCTCGACGTTGTTGCCGTCGGGGTCACGCACGAAGACGCCGTAATAGTCGTCGTGGTATTCGCTCCACACGCGCGGTTCGTGCAGTATCCGTGCACCGGCGGCCTTGGCGGCGTCGTAGAACGAGTGAACCGCGGCACGATTGGCGGCCGTGAAGGCGACGTGCGATTCGCGAAAACCGTCGCCGGTCCGAAGTTCGCCGATCCAGAAATCGGCATTCGGTGGCACGCCGTAGCCAATGCCGTCGTCGCCAAAGTCCAGGACGCGAGTGGCTCCGAGTGGAGCGAGAACTGCGTCATAGAACGACGCGCTCTTAGCCACGTCGGAACATTGAAATGAGACGTGGTCGATCATTTCCCCATATTGCCATAGAGGGGTGCGATGCCGCGGCGCATCGCGAGAACGCGACCGTCAGATCGAGCGACGTACCCCGGCCGCCAACCAGAGACACAGTGGCGAGTAGAGCCGCTTGTCTAAACGAGTGAAGGTGGCCGAGTCACTGCCGGGCGACAACATCGATGTTCGGCTCGTCGCCCCTGCGAGACCCCGAGTGGCGAGTACTCCCGCGATGACGCGAAGCGCGACGTCACGCAGTCGTTTCGGCAACGGTACCGCGCCCATGACCAGTGCGCCGGCGAACGTGAGAGCCGTGGCGACCGCCACGCACGCAATCGGACCCGGCACCCGTTCTGTGCCGACCACCGAGTCGGCAAGTTCGTCGCGGTTTCGAAAGGGGAACGATGATCCGAGTCCCCACATCACGTGGAGGGTCGCAAGAGCGAACAAAACGATTGCGGTCGTCGCGTGCCGCGACTTCGCGGAGTTCGATCTTGCCGACATCACTCGCAATCTAGTTGGCGAACATTTGATGGTCGACGTCCGAAAGTACGCTGGGCACTGGCGTGGAGGACGATGACACGATGAATGAGACACTGCTCGAGTTAGTTCGTCATAAGACGTGGGCCAATCTTCTGCTTCTTGAGAGTTGCGAGCGGCTCACTCCCGAGGAGCTGAACGCCTCCGCCCCGGGCACCTACGGCACGATCCACGAGACCCTTCGCCATTTGGTCGACTCCGACGAGAGTTACTTCGCGACCATCACCGGACACCGCGCCATACCTGTGATGTCGGATGACGCGACGATTGGCGATATGGCGCAACGGGTCCGTCAGATGAGTCCGTCATGGGAATCGCTCGTCGTCGAAGCCGACCTGGGCACCCGCGACATCCTCACCAGTGACGGCTGGCGCACTAAGGGGTCGATACCGATGGCGCAGTCCATACACATGCGAACGATCATCGCGCGCACATCCTCACGATCCTCGGCGCCCACGACATCGAGTTGGCGGGTCGCAACATCGGTGAGGACTTTGACGTCTGGCATCATGGCATCGCCGACGGTGACATGGAGTTGACGGACGGCGCCGACCAGGACTGAATCACGTCGCGGCAACGTCGGAGGGCTGTCGTCACCTGGATCAGTCGGCGTGTATTCCCGAATCGTCGGCGAGCAGGGAGGTGTCATTCCTGACGGCACGCTCGGCGACCGCCTGATAGAGCGAGCGATGACCCGATCCAGCCAATCGATGCGAGGTGAACACCAGTTTCGCCACGTGCTCATCGTCGCTTCGGGCAGCTCGATCGAGGACGTGCTCGTGGTCGATAATCGTCGACGACGCGAACTCGTCCAAGCGATCGTCGGACCACAGCGGTGGTGCCCCAATCGACATGTACGCCGCGGCGAGGGCCTGGAAACTGAGTCGATCGAACGCCACTGCGTCGGCGACGTAGGGTCGAAGTCGGCTCAAGGCCTCGAGTCCGGTGACCCCGTGCAGCGCGGTGAAGTTATCCGTCGACGCGTAGAGCCTGAGCGCGACGTCGGCCAATCGTTGGGGTGTGTCGTCTCGAATCGCCAGTGACGACGCCGGGCGAGAGAAGACCGGTTGCCGCGCAACCCAGCGCATCTCGTCACTAATGAGATTCTGTTCGGGCGCATTCGCGCTGTCCCAACTCGCTGCGAGCATTCCCAAGACCTCACCCGGATCGTCGCTGACGTCGCCCCCGGATTCCAGTGGCCCAAGTGGTAGCGCGTTCGCGCTGAAGTACGCCAGCGCCGCGCCGACGCGGTCAGGAGATGCCATATCTAATGCGTAGGAGAGACGGATGACGCCGTGAAACGCCGCACCCGAGAGCCCGCCGACGAGTCTCGGTAGATAGGTCCTGAGGGCACCATCGAGGCCGAGTACCGCGACCTCTTCGTCGAAGAATCTGACCAAATCAGGGTACGCCGCCGTAACGCCGATGGCGCGCTCCCAGGTGGCGCGCGACAACTCTTGGTCGGCCACGCCAATTGCCCGCAATCGACGCTGGTACCTCTTCGCGAAGCGACGGAGCTCCTCGGGAGACGCACCGAGACCGGCCTTGGCAATGAGGGCCATCGGGAGGTGATTCGTCAATCCGCGCGTCGTCGAACTGTCAAAAGCGAGGTCCGCGTCCAGCAGAGCGTCAAGATCTCCCGGGGTAGTGGCACTCATAATCGTCAGCGTAAGTGGTCGCGTGAGCGTTCACAACGTTGAACGGGGCGACAGCCCGCCGCGAACACGGCCGGAGCCGAGCACGCTACGTTGGGCTTGTGAGCGCACATGACGGTCCCGAAGAAGTCGAACGAGAGTCGCCGATTGAAACGTTCTTGGAGCAACCGGCGTTGCGCGCCGACGAAGACCAAGTCACGACGACAGTGAGCGCGGCGCCCGACATGCGAACCACCGGGACTCGGTGGCAGAGACTACGCCGAAGGTTCTCTCACTTCATGTTCGAGAAGGAACCAAGTCAGTATTCGTCAATCGCACCGCGTACCCCGGACGGCAAGCGAACGAAGATCTTCTTCTTCAATGGGAATGGTCGCGGACGCTAGTCAACTCGCCCACGGGGACCTCGGAAGCTACATCTGGAGGTCGCCTGGCCCCATTGGAACGTCGACGGCGTGTTCTTGAAGCGCCTCGAGGGGAACGATCTCGAGCGCGCGTTCGTGGGTTGACGCCAGCACCACGTACGCCGCCGCGCCGTCACGATGGGCGCGGAGCCAATTCGCCGCGGTGACGCACCACCGGTCGCCGGGCACCAAACCCGGAAAGCCGTACTGCGGCATCGGTGTCGTCAGGTCATTCCCAATGCGTTTTTGGTGCTCCAAGAACTCCGCCGTGACCACCGCGCAAATCGTGTGACTGCCGAGGTCCTCGGGACCCGAGGTGCAAGACCCGTCTCGATAGAACCCCGTCAGTGGATCCACGCCGCACATCTCCAAAGGACCGCCCAAGACGTTCCGATCGGCCATTACATCACGTGGAGGGCTCAAACTTCGTCGGGGACTTTGATGGCACGTCGGTCCACCTGACGATGTCTGGTGTTCGTGTGATGGCAATGCGGACAGACGTCGCGAGACGAGGGTGACGCGGCGGGTAAGCCCGCGAGGTAAAAGTAGTGCCACGATCCTCCGTGCAGGTCCTCAATCTCGCGAACCTCGAAGGTTTCGCTCCAGACGTAGGTGCAGTGATCGCAGGAGAACTCGTACTGCTCCAAGAAGCGATCGACGATCATCAAACGAAAGCATATTGGCTACGCTCCTTGGCGCTCGCGACGTGGCACGACCCGAACCCTTCGACTAAGGCTCGACCTCAGAAGGTACCGAGACCTCAATCACGTCGCCACGCCGCCACGTTCCCGAGCGTCCCCCCGACTTCTCCCAGATGGCGACCTCCTCGATCGTCATGGTTCGGTCGACGGACTTGCACATGTCGTAGACCGTGAGGGCGGCAACGGTCACCGCCATCAGGGCTTCCATCTCGACGCCGGTGCGGTCCACGGTGTCGACGCTCGCCTCCACGTCGATGTGAGTGTCCGCGATCGTGAAATTCACGTGGACGTTGCCCACGAGCACCGGATGTGACATCGGGAGCAGCGTTGCTGCGTGCTTGGCCGCCTGGATCCCGGCGACGCGTGCCGTCGCGAGGACGTCACCCTTGTTCATCGCGTTGGCCGCGACCATCGCGGTCGTCGTCGCGTCCATGTTGATGCGACACTTCGCCAAGGCGCGACGGGCCGAGACTTCGGAGGCGCCAATGTCGCGGGGGAACGCTCCCCCGCTCGACGGCCGACGTAATTGGTGGAAGTCGTCCACGGCGCCATGATACGACGACACGAATGGCGTACGAATCGCCACGAGTAAACTGCCAAGGTTCATAGGCAGTCCGGGAGACGCAATGCCGACTTACGAATACGAGTGCCAGTCATGCCACCAGCGCGTCGAGGCCGTGCAGCGATTCGCGGACCCGGCGCTCACCGTCTGTGCGTCGTGTGGTGGAGATCTCCGGAAGGTCTTTTCGGCCGTCGGCGTCGTCTTCAAGGGCAGTGGCTTCTATAAGACTGACAGCCGGGGCGCCGACAAATCTTCGTCGTCAGCCTCATCTACGACTCCGGCGGCCGTCTCCACCGAGTCCAGTGCGACGCCCGCGGCGGCGTCCACGACAACGTCGTCGGCGACTCCCACAACCTCCGACTAGGTCCCCGACACGGCGATGTTGTCGATCGCCACGCTCTGACCGGCCGCCGCACCCGGCAGCCACTCCAGGTCACCGCCCACGTGCGCGACGTCCAGGAGCATCCGTTGCAGGGTCGACGCGACGGTGATCTCACGCACCGGTTCGGCCAACTCACCGTCGCGAATCATCAAGCCCGTCACACCGACCGAGAAGTCACCCGACACGGGGTTGACGCCAGAGTGCACACCGATGAGCGACTCCACGAAGACGCCGTTGCCGACCCGCCGGAATATCTCGTTCTGATCGATGTCACCCGGCAGCAGCTGCAGCGCACGACACCCCGCGGACGGCGAACCCGCGACCCCACCACGCACGGCGCTCCCCGTCGATGTCGTGCCGGCCCGACGCGCCGAGACCGTGTCGTACACGAAGCCCCTCAACACGCCGTCTTCTATCAGGACGTTGCGTCGACAGGCCAGACCCTCGCCGTCGTAGATACTGGCCCCAAAGTGACGCGGGTCCGTCGGATCGTCGAGCAACGTGAAACTCGATGTCGCGACGGTCTCGCCGATGCGGTTGGCGAAGAACGAGCGGCCGCGTACGACCGCGTCCCCGCTCAGGGCGCCTCCGATGATCGAGAAGAGCGTCGCCGCCGTGCGGGGATCAAAGACGGCGGTGCACTTGAACGACTTCGGTTTCACCGCGCCCAGCATTCGTGTGGCGCGCCGGATCGCGTCGCCCGCCGCCTTCTCGACGTCGAGGTCGCCCGGCGCTCGGCCGGCCGAGAGTCCCCAACCGGTCTGGTCGTCGCCACCGTCATTCGCGATGGCCTCGACCGAGACGAAGGCGCCGGTTCTCGCGTAGGACGCACGAATACCCGTCGTGGAGGCGATGGCCGCCTCGGCCACGTAGTCGGAGTAGTTCGCCGAGTCGACTTGACGAATGCGGGTGTCACCGCTGCGCACCTGGCGTTCGAGCTCGATCGCCATCGCGATCTTCTCCTCCAGCGGTGTGCTCGCGACCCTGTCGTCGGTGAGGGTGAGGCTGGCGGCGCCGACGCCGTCGGGACGGGCGAAGGTGACGTACTCGTCCTCGGTCGCGAACGTCGCGTTGTCGCGGGCTTCACCGAGGGCGACCGCGATCGCTGCCTCGTCGAACGATCCGCTCCACGCGGTGCCGACGCGAGCGCCGTTCGCGCTGTTGTTCAAGATGCGGATGCCGAATCCATTCGACGTCGCGGTCGTCAGTTCTTCGATCTCTCCTTGGTATGACTGGACCTCGGTATCGACGCCGCTGGCGAGATAGACCTCGATCTCTTCCGTGCCGTTCGCCGCTTCGAGAATGCGCTCGGCTCGCTCCAGTAGTTCACTCACGCCGCGGCTCCGCCGATGGTGACGCCGGTGAGCCGCATCGTCGCCTGCCCGGTGCCGACGGGAACGCTCTGGCCGTTCTTGCCGCAGGTGCCGGGCGTCATCGAGAAGTCCGACGCCACGGCGTCTACTCGCTGGAGCACGTCAGGACCGTTGCCGATGAGGTTGCAGTCGCGAAGCGGCGCCGTGATCTTGCCGTCTTCGATCATGAAGGCGGCCGTCATGCCGAAGACGAAGTCGCCGGTCGCGGTGTTGACCTGGCCCCCGCCGAGTTGCGCGACGTAGACGCCGTAGGGCGTCTGGGCCACGATCTCGTCGGCGTCGGCGTCACCTTCGAGCAGGTACGTGTTGGTCATGCGCACCATCGGCAGGTGTTGGTAGCTCTGTCGCCGGCCGTTGCCCGAAGACACGCGACCCTCCTTCCGCGATCGCAGGTAGTCCCACATGTAGTCCGTCAACACCCCGTTCTCGATGAGGACGTTGCGCGCGCCGGGCCGACCCTCGTCGTCGATCGCCAGGTAGCCCCACTCGCCCTCGACCGTGCCGTCGTCCACGAGCGTCACGAGTGGGCTCGCGACCAGCTGACCGACCTTGCCGGCGTAGACCGAGGCCTGCTTGAGGATCGCGTCGGCCTCGAGACCGTGGCCGCAGGCCTCGTGAAACAAGATGCCGCCCGAACCGCCGGCGAGGACGACCGGCAGGTCGCCCGACGGCGCCGGCCGCGCGTCCAACTTCGTGATCGCCTGTCGCGCCGCGCCGCGTGCCGCCTCGGCCACCGCGTCGGGGCTCAGGAGTTCAAACCCCCGTGTCCCGGCGATCGGTCGATAGCCGGTCTGCATGCCCGTGTCGCCGGTGGCGATGCACGACACGTTGAAACGTGTCCGAACCTGATGATCGCCGGCGAATAGTCCGTCGGAGTTCGCGACGAGGAAGTGTCTCGTGGAGTCACCCAGGGCGACCTGCACTTGCGTGATCGATGAACCTTCGGAGCGAGCCGCGTCGTCGGCGTAATTCATCAGCTCGATCTTGCGCGCCTTGTCGACATCACCCGGTGCGATCGTCGCGCGACTGGGATTGTCGCGAAGCGGTCCGAGGGCGATCTCGCGGACGCCGCCGCCACCGTCTCGCGCGACCGCCGCCGCCGCCCTCGCCGCAGCGACGAGACCGCTCTCGGACAGGTCCGCGGTGTGGGCGAAACCCGTCGTGTCACCGACCACGACGCGAATGCCCGCGCCGCGTTCGCGCCCCGAGCTGAGTTGTTCGACGCGACGCTGGTCCAACATCGCCGACGACGTCGTTCGATCCTCGACGAAGACCTCAGCGAACTCCCCACCGCGCGCCATTGCTTCGCCCAGCGTTCTCTCTAATACGTCGTGTTCGACCAGGGTTGCATCCATTCAGGCGAGCGTACCGGAGTGCGAGTCCGTCGCTACGACACTGGCGGGTGACGAAAGTAGGCTGTTCACGTGATTCTCCCCTCCATCGAGACGCCGACCGACCTTCAAAAACTCTCCTACGAGCAGCTCGACGAGTTGAGCGAGGAGATTCGCCAATTCATCATCGAAACGGTCACGAACAACCCGACCGGGGGTCACCTGGGATCGAACCTGGGTGTGGTCGAGTTGACCCTGGCGCTCCATCGGGTCTTCGAGTCCCCCAAGGACATCTTGCTCTGGGATACCGGACACCAGGCGTACGTCCACAAACTGCTGACCGGTCGTCAGTTCGGTTTCAAGAACCTGCGCCAGCGCGGTGGGCTCTCGGGCTACCCGAGTCGCACCGAGAGCGATCACGACTGGATCGAGTCCTCGCACGCCTCGACGGCGCTCTCCTACGCGCACGGGCTCTCGGTCGCCTTGCAACAGCGAAGGGAACTCATCGGTCACGGCGGGACTCGTCACGTCGTGGCGGTCGTCGGCGACGGTTCGTTGACCGGGGGGATGGCCTACGAGGCCCTCAACAACCTGGGGCACTCCAATCAGCGCGTGGTCATCGTGCTGAATGACAACGGACGCAGTTACGCGCCGACGATCTCGAAGCTCTCGGAGTCCCTGACCGCGCTGCGGCTCAACAAGACCTACCTCACGATGCGCGGCCGGGTGCGCCGCACCGTGCCACGCCTGCCGAAGGTCGGCAAAGCCGCCTACCTCGGCATCGACGGACTCACCTCGGTCGTGCGCGAGATGGTCACCCCGCATACGTTCTTCGAGAACCTCGGTGTGCGCTACATCGGACCGATCGACGGGCACGACGTCGAATCAATGGAGAACACGCTGCGCAGCGCGTCGGAGTGGGACGGGCCGATCCTGGTGCACGTCCTCACGACGAAGGGACTGGGCTATGAGCCGGCCATTGACGACGATCTGAAGATGCACGATTACAAGTTGCCACCGCGTCACGACGACGAGGAGGTCGCCCCGCAATCGTTCTCCCAGGCGTTCTCGGACTCGTTGGTCGCCCTCGCCAGCGCCGACGAGCGCGTCGTCGCGATCACCGCGGCCATGGCCGGTCCGACGGGACTGCTCAACTTCGAGGCGCAGTTCCCCGACCGGTTCTTCGACGTCGGCATCGCCGAACAACACGCCGTGACGGCCGCCGCGGGCATGGCGATGGGCGGTCTCAAGCCCGTCGTCGCAATCTATTCGACGTTCTTCTCACGAGCCTTCGATCAGGCCCACCTCGACGTCGGACTGCTGAACCTGCCCGTCGTGTTCGTCTTTGACCGGGCCGGCGTGACCGGTGACGACGGCCCGAGCCATCACGGACTGCTCGATATCGCCCTCTGCCTGGCGATCCCGAATATGACGGTCTTCGCGCCTTCGACCGCCGAAGAGGTGCCGGGCATGCTCGCCACCGCACTGTCGATGACGACGCCCACGGCCTTGCGCTTTCCCAAGACCTTGCCCAAGCCGTTCGACGGCAAAGTGGGTGACGGTCTCGAAGCTCGACAGGTCCGTCGAGGCGACGGATCGCTGTGCGTGATGGCTGTGGGCAAGATGGCGCCCGCCGCGTACCGAGCGCTCGAACTGATGGGCGACGAGGCCCGCAAGGTGACGCTCTACGACGTACGCGTGTTGCCGCCGGACGCGGCCATGATCGACGACGCGCTCTCGCACGAACGCGTCGTCAGCGTCGAGGACGGTACCCGCCACGGGGGCGCGGGCACGTTGATGGTGTCGTCGCTGCGTAGTCGCGCCCAGGACCTCGGTCGACCATTCCCCACCACCCGAATCCTCGGCACGCCACGCGCGTATCTCGAACAACACCGTCCGGACAAACTCCTGGCGGAGTTGGGGCTCGACCCCGAAGGTCTGGCGGCGGCATTCGCACGACTCCTCGCCAATGAACCGGAGTTCGCGCCGGTGCTGCCGGAGTCGCCGCGACCGATGTACCCGTAGTGGATCGAGTGACGAAGTTCCCGGGTACATTCATCGCGTGACCTACGACGTGCAAAAGACAGACGAGGAGTGGCAAGCCGAGCTCTCACCCGACCGCTACGCGGTGTTGCGACGCGCGTCGACCGAGATTCCGTGGACCGGTTCGCTGCTCCACGTCGACACCGTCGGTACGTTCACGTGCGGCGGTTGCGGTCAACATCTCTTCACGACGGAACAAAAGTTCGACGCCGGTTGCGGGTGGCCCAGTTTCGACCAGTGCGAGCCCGGCACGATCGTCGAGCGACCCGATGACTCGCTGGAGGAACGCTCGCGAACCGAGATCCTCTGCTCAAAGTGCGGTGGGCACCTCGGGCACGTCTTCAATGACGGACCGACGTCGACGGGGCTGCGCTACTGCGTGAACTCGCTCGCCGTCGACTTCAGCGAAGTGAAGGACTAAACGTCCAGGAAGCGACGGATGGCAATGGCCGATCCGACGGATCCGATGACCACGCCGACGACCAGCACCACCACGTTGGTGCCCACCAGCGCACTGGTGTTCAACTGATACTCGTTATGGAACGGGTACCAAATGTGTATGGCAGTGACGGCGAGGATGGCCACCGCGGACCCGAGGAGACCCTGAATGAAACCCTCGGTGATATAGGGAATGCGTATGAACCAGTTGGTCGCGCCCACCAGCTTCATCACGGAGACCTCGCGGCGTCGGGCGAAGATCGCCATACGAATCGTGTTGAGGATCAACACGGTCGCCGAGAGCAACAGCACGAGCGCCAGTGCGAGACAGACGATCTGCAAGATTCGAATCGCGTGGTTCATCTCGCGGATCTGCTGTTCCGGCGCGGTCACCGAAAGAACGCCCGGCTGATGGGAAAAGGTCGATTGCACGGTGAACGAGTCCGACGGCACGGTCGGCACACAACTGAACTTCGTCGGCATGTCTGAGACATTCAGCACCGACCATTCCGATTGAGGAAGAATGGTCTTCATTTCGGCGTAATCCTGCGCTTGCGTTCGGAACGCACAGCTCTTGACGATCGGCAAATTACCCAATTGCGTCTTGACGTTCGTGATCTCACCCGACGAGGCCGTCGGCTCCATCCATACGGTGACATGCGTGCCCTGTTGCCACTGCTGCGTGGCTTGCGCGGCGCTCTGCTTCAAGAGCAGCGCGGCGCCCACGAGTGAGAGCGAGACCGCGACGGTGAGGATCGCGGCGATCGTCATCATACGGTTGCGCCAGAGGTTCGAGATCGTCTCCTTGACGGCGTAGCGCAGGTAGACGCGCATTAGATCGCCACGCCTTCGTCGATGCCGTAGACGCCGCGCACCTGGTCACGGATCATCTCACCGCGATCGAGTTCGATGACGCGTCGACGCATCCGGTCGACGAGCGCCTTGTCGTGCGTGGCCATGACGACGGTCGTGCCGGTGCGGTTGATGCGCTCCAACAGCGCCATGATCGACTCGGAGTTCGCCGGGTCGAGGTTGCCAGTTGGTTCGTCCGCGAGCAGGATCAACGGCCGATTGACGAACGCGCGCGCGACCGCGACGCGCTGCTGCTCGCCACCTGAGAGTTCGCCCGGCAGGCTCTTGGACTTATCGGAGAGTCCGACCAAGTCCAAGATCTGCGGTACTTGGGACTCCACGGTCGAGCGCGGTCGTCCGATGACCTCAAGAGCGAAGGCCACGTTCTCAAAGACCGTCTTGTTGGGCAGGAGTCGGAAGTCCTGGAAGACGCAACCGATATTGCGGCGAAGGAACGGGACGCGAAACTTGGACAGCTCGGTGAGGTCGCGACCGGCTTCGAGGATCCGTCCCTTGTCCGGGAGCTCTTCGCGCAGTAAGAGGCGCAAGAAGGTGGTCTTGCCGGAGCCCGATGCGCCGACGAGGAAGACGAACTCGCCCTTCTCGATGTCGAGCGTGATGTCCTTCAGGGCCGGCGAGCCGTTCTTGTACGTCTTGGAGACATTCTCGAAGCGAATCACGCGAACACCCCCTCGGGTACGTAGTGGAGGTGCGCCGGCACCCGGATGGACACCAACCATTGTAGTTTGGCGAATTTGCGTAATCGTGCCACGAAGGCCCTCGCGTTAAAGGGCTCTCATAACTCTTAAGAATGAAAACGTTGACGACGCAGTTCAGCCTCCATAAAGTCATCGAGATCGCCGTCGAGCACCGCGTCGACATTGCCGGTCTCGAAGTCCGTCCGGTGGTCTTTCACAAGTTGGTAAGGCGCCTGCACGTAACTGCGGATCTGTGAACCCCACGCGTTGTCACCGCGGTCACCGCTGAGCGCGTTCATCTCGGCTTGACGTTGCGCGCGGGCGCGCTCGGCGAGTTTCGCCTCCAGGATCTGCATCGCGCGTGCGCGGTTCTGGTGTTGACTGCGTTCGTTTTGACAACTCACGACGATGTTGGTCGGCAGGTGCGTGATGCGTATGGCCGAGTCCGTCTTGTTCACGTGCTGACCACCGGCACCGGAAGAGCGGTAGGTGTCGATGCGCAGATCCTTCTCGTCGATCTCGACCTCGGCGGCGTCGTCGTCCAACAGGGGCGTCACGTCGAGACTCGCGAAACTCGTCTGTCGACGCGCTTGGGAGTCGAAGGGACTGATGCGCACGAGTCGGTGCACGCCACGTTCGGCCGAGAGCCACCCGTAGGCGAAGCGTCCCTTGACAATGAACGTCGAGGACAACAGTCCGGCCTCTTGGCCTTCGGTCGCCTCGTCGATCTCCACCCCGAAGCCGCGACGCTCGGCCCAGCGCGAGTACATGCGCAACAACATCTCGGTCCAGTCCTGTGCGTCGGTGCCGCCGGCGCCGGCGTGCAACTCGACGATGGCGTCATTCGCGTCGTAGGGTCCGCTGAACAGACTCTGGGTCTCGAGCGCGGCGATCTTTCCCCCGAGCGACGTCACGGTCGAGGAAAGTTCATTCAGCAGTGACCAATCGGCGTCGCCGGCGGCCAGTGACTCACGCGAGAACTCCGCCAAGACCAGCGAGTCATCGAGCGAGGCGCGAAGTTCATCGAAGGCGTCGAGGTCGTTCGTGAGTCGTCCGAGTTCCGTCGTCGCCTGACGCGCACGCTCCTGGTCGTCCCAGAGGTGCGGATCGGCCACTAGTTCGCTCAGTATCGCGTGGCGCTCGCGGCTCGCGTCGATCTTCAGGTACTCGCGCGCCGCGTCCCAGCGCGTTTCGAGGTCCTCCAGAGTACTGAGAGCCTCGCGAAGGGCGTTCTCGGCCTTAGGGTCGGCCATGGCACTGCTTGAACTTCCGACCCGAGCCACACCAGCACGGCTCGTTTCGTCCGATCTTGTCCCCCTGTTTGGGCAGCGGCTTCTTCGCCGGTCCGTGCGTGGGTAGTTCGGTGCCGCCGGGCGCCACGACGTTGGCGTTCGTCACGGCACCCTCGAGGCCGTCGTCCTCCTCGGCCTCCTCGATCGCTTCGATGGCGGAGGCCTCGACGTGGGTGATGTAGCGCACGAAGTCGGCGTCGACGTTGCCGAGGAGGGCCTCGAACATCAGGTAGCCCTCCTTCTGCCACGCCGTCAACGGGTCCGTTTGGGCGATCTGACGGAGGTGGATACCGTCGCGCAGGTAGTCCATGTCCGAGAGGTGGTCGCGCCAGCGCTGGTCGAGGATCTGAAGCATGACGTCACGCTCGATCTCCTTGGCGGTATCCATGCCCCCGGGGAACTCCTCGCACTTCTTCTCGTACTGACCGACGGCTTCGTCGATCACGAGACCAAGGATCTCGTCGCGGTCCTGGTACGCCGCGAGCGTGTCGGCGTGCAACGCCGTCGGGTAGTAGTTGTTGAGCTCACCCACCAACTGATGAAGGTCCCAACCCTCCGCGAACTCCCCCTCGAGGCGATCGTCGACGACGTTCGTCAAGACCTCTTCGATGAGGACGACGGTCTCGTCGTGGATGTCTTGGCCGTCGATGACCTGTTGGCGCCGTCCGTAGATGACCTTGCGCTGTTCGTTCATCACTTCGTCGTACTTCAACGTGTCCTTGCGGATCTCGGCGTTCTTACCCTCGACGGTGTTCTGCGCGCGTTCGATGGCCTTGGAGACCATCTTGGCCTCGATCGGCAGGTCGTCGGGCATCGTGCGGTCCATGACCCACGAGACCGCACCGGTCGCGAAGAGTCGCAAGAGGTCGTCCTGCAGTGAGAGATAGAAGCGGCTTTCGCCGGGGTCGCCCTGTCGGCCGGATCGTCCACGCAACTGGTTGTCGATGCGTCGCGAGTCGTGTCGTTCCGAGCCGAGCACGTAGAGCCCGCCCAGCGCGCGCACCTCATCGCCCTCGGCCTCGCACACGCTCTTGAACGTCGCGAGCGCACCTTGGTAGGCGGCGTCGAACTCTTCGGTGCCGGGATGAAAGCCCCGCCCCTGCGCCTCGCGCACGGCCAGCCCCTCGAAGTTGCCGCCCAGCACGACATCGACGCCTCGACCGGCCATGTTGGTGGCGACGGTGACCGCGTGTTTGCGACCGGCCTGGGCCACGATCTCGGCTTCGCGGAAGTGCTGCTTGGCGTTCAGGACCTCGTGCGTGATACCGGCCTTGGAGAGTTCGCGCGAGAGCAGTTCGGACTTCTCGACCGAAGCGGTGCCGAGCAGGATCGGCTGGCCGAGGTCACTGCGTTCGCGCACGTCTTCGACGATGGCCGCGAACTTTGCCTCTTCGGTCTTGTAGATAAGGTCCGGTTGGTCGAGGCGCACGAGTGGCATGTTCGAGGGGATCGGCACGACGGAGAGCTTGTAGGTGTTGCCGAACTCGGCGGCCTCGGTCTCGGCCGTACCGGTCATGCCGGCGAGCTTCTCGTACATGCGGAAGTAGTTCTGCAGCGTCACGGTCGCCCAGGTGTGGTTCTCCTCTTGGATGCGCACGCGCTCTTTGGCCTCGACGGCCTGGTGCAGACCGTCGGACCACCGTCGTCCGTCGAGGGTTCGACCCGTGAACTCGTCGACGATCTTCACCTCGCCGGCGTCAACGAGATAGTCCTTGTCGCGGAAGTACAGCTCCTTGGCCCGCAGTGCCTGGCCGAGTTGGTGCACGTAGTTCGTCGAGACCGCGTCGTAGAGGTTCGTGACGCCGAGTTGCTTCTCGACCTTCTCGATGCCGGCCTCGGTGGGCACGACGGTCTTCTTCTCCTCGTCGACCTCGTAGTCGACGTCGCGCGTCAACGCGCGCGCGATGGAGGCGAACTGGTAGTAGAGCTTGGTCACGTCCGACGCCGGCCCGGAGATGATGAGTGGCGTGCGGGCCTCGTCGATGAGGATCGAGTCGACCTCGTCGACGATGGCGTAGTGGTGGCCACGCTGCACCATGTGTTCGGCCCGTCGGGCCATGTTGTCACGCAGGTAATCGAAGCCGAACTCGGTGTTGGTGCCGTAGGTGACGTCACAGGCGTAGGCCGCGCGCTTGTCCTCGAACTCCGGGAGGTCCGGACCGACGCGCCCGACGGTGAGTCCGAGGAACTTGTGCAGCGAGCCCATCCAGTTCGCGTCACGTGTCGCCAGGTAGTCGTTGACCGTGACGACGTGCACGCCGTTGCCGGCGAGCGCGTTGAGGTAGACCGGCAGCGTCGAGACGAGCGTCTTGCCCTCCCCGGTCTTCATCTCGGCGATCCACCCGAAGTGCAGGGCCATACCGCCCATCAACTGAACGTCGTAGTGGCGCTGGCCGAGAACGCGGGTCGCCGCCTCGCGCACCACCGCGAAGGCCTCGAGCAGCATGTCGTCGAGGTCCTCGCCCTCTTCGAGTCGAGCGCGGAATTCGTCGGTCTTGGCACGAAGTTCGGCGTCGCTGAGTGCCGCCATCTCGTCGGCGAGCTCGTTGATAGGCGGCACGAGTTCGGCGAGTTGTCGAACCCGCTTGCCCTCTCCCGCCTTCAGAACCTTGCTGAATACACTCATGTCTTGACGTACCTTACCGGTCGATATCTTCAATCAAATTGGGCTGCGAGTGCTGACCTGGTCTTTTACCCCACACTTGCCTGCGGCGGTGTCCGTGGGTCACGCCGGCAGCACGAGGCTCTCCGGCGATGCGACCGCACACTTCACCGGCGCTCGCAGCGACCGATCTGGCCACCGCGAGGCAGGACTTACTTCTAAACCGCGCCATGCTCAGCGTCAACAAGACGCCTTACGTGGGTCGTTTCGCCCGCGACTGGCATCGACTTTCAACCACAGAACCACTCGCAGCCCGTCGGTCATTCTAGACGTTGGGCCTCGGTCGCCATGGGGCGGATGACCAGGACGACACAGAGGCGTAGTCCGAGGACCAGCGACGCGAGGGGCGCCAGGACGCGGCGAAACCCCCGCGCCGTCTGCCACTCGAATCGCAGGGCACTGCGGTGGTGCGCGATCAACATCGCGCGCGAGGCGCGGGCGCGCGAGACGCCTTCGATGTGCGTGACGGTCGCACCCGAGGTCGCCGCGACGTCGTGGCCGCGCTCGCGCAACTGCCAGCACAGCGCCATGTCCTCGGCGAACATGAAGTAGCGCTCGTCGAATCCCCCGACCTCTTCGAAGCGGTCGCGCCGCACCAAGAAGAACGCACCCGAGACCCAGTCGACCGATCCGTCCTTACGCGGCGAACGGTAGCGACGCGTGAAGGGATTACCCGGCCACAGGGGCGCGAGCAACGCGTGCAGGCCGGCCAGCCAGAAGTTGGGAAAGACGCGTTGCGACGGGTAGACGCTGCCGTCCGGTCGCACGATCTGGGGTCCCACGATCGCGACGTTCGGGTGCTCGTCGAGAAAATCCACGAGGGCCGCGACGGCGCCGTCGTGCACGATGACATCGGGATTGGAGACGAGCAGGTAGGGACGTTCTGGCGCCGCGGCGACGCCGCGATTCACGCCGCGTCCGTACCCGAGGTTCATCTTCGGCACGACGAGCACGACGTGTTGGCCGGAGAGTGACGGCAGGGTCGAACCCTCTTCTCCGTTCTCCACCACGACGATGTCGGTTACGCCATTGGCGTGCAGCGAATCGACACAGTTGTCCAGCGCCTCACCGGCGTGGAAGTCGACGACGACCGCGGCGACGTCGTTCGCGACGTCACTCACGGCGCACCCCGCGCGCCGCGATCACGAAGTAACCGCGTCACGCCGTCACGCCACGGCGGCAGCGCGGACCACGCCGTCGCGAACTTTTCGGTCGACAGATCGCTACGGATCGGTCTCGTCGCGAGCGGAGCCGGGTCCAGATCCGGCGTCGCGATCGCCGTGGCGAAGTCCTCGTCGCGACCGAAGACCTCGCCGATGTAGTGCGCGACGTCGAACCACGTCGTGGTGTCGTGGTTCGCCACGTGCCACAGGCCGCCCGGTCGCTCGCGCGCGAGGGTCGCCAGCGCGCGCGCGAGGTCGGCCGCGAGCGTGACGGTGCCGGTTTGGTCATTGACGAATCGCACCGTGTCGCCCGAGAGCGCCCGATCGGCGATGACGTGCGCCACGTTCTTGCCGCGGACTCCCATCACCCACGACGTGCGAACGATCGTGTCATCGCTCGAACAGAGCAACTCACCGGCGCGCTTGGACGCGCCGTAGACGTTCAGCGGGTTCGTGGTGTCGTCCTCGACGTAGGCGGTGCCCTTGTCGCCGTCAAAGACGTAGTCGGTCGAGATGGTGATCAGATGCGCGCCGTGCTCTTTGGCCGCCAGGGACATCGACTCCGTGGCTTCCCCGTTGGTCGCGAAACAGACCGACTCCTCGATCTGCGCGCGGTCGACCGCCGTGTACGCGGCCAGGTGCACGATGACGTCGGGCCGCGCCACGTCGACGGCTCGATAGACGGCGTCGCGGTCGGCGACGTCGAGGTCGTGGTGAGTAAGTCCCAGGACCTCGAACTCACCCTCCGGCACTGCGCGGCCGTCCGGCTGGAAGGACCGGTCGCCACCGGGCGGTACCGTGCCTTCGAGCACGTCGACGAGGTCGACGCCCACCTGTCCGCCGGCGCCCGTAACCATGACTCGCGTCGCTCGAGTCACGAAGCGTCGCCTTCGTGCGCTCGCAGGTGTACGACGTCACCCACCGAAATCGCGGTGGATGCACTGCCGGTATCCACGATCAGTTGTCCGAACTCATCGACCGACGTCGCGCGTCCGACAATCACGTCGTGGGCGCCTTCGACGCGCACCATCTGTCCCAGCGTGACCAATGCGCGCTCGTACTCGGCACGGATCGTCACTTGACCTTCGGCGCTGTCGAGAAGTGCTCGCCGCGCTTCGAGTTCATCCAACAGAATGTCGAGTAGGGCCGGTGCGGTGATCGTCACGCCTGCTTCGGCGCGCACGCTCGTGGACAACGTGTCCGCGGGACCGTCGTGCGTGAGGTTCACGCCAATACCGATGACGACGGCGAGACGTTCGTCCACGGCCACGATCTCGGCCAAGAGCCCGGCGATCTTTGCCGCACCCACGACGAGGTCGTTCGGCCACTTCAGCGCCGGTCGAACACCGCTCAGTCGCACCAGCGCCGAGCGCGCGGCGAGTGCGACGGCCGCGACGACGAGCTGGAGTTGATCCGGCGCGACATCGGGGCGCAGGAGTATCGAGCAGAGCAACGACGCGCCGGACGGTGACTCCCAGCGACGATCGAGGCGGCCCCGACCGGCGCTCTGGAAATCGGCGACGGCGACCAAGCCCTCGGGCGCACCCTCGACCGCTCGGGCGGCGAGCCACGTATTCGTGGAGTCGATCTCGTCGAAGTGTTCGATACGCCAGACGAATGAACTCACAAGGAAACAATAGAGTTTCAAGGGCGAGTGGTAGAAAATTGTAGGTCCGCAACGGAGGTTGGAGTGCTAAAGAAAGTCCTGATCGCCAATCGCGGCGAGATCGCGGTGCGCGTGATGCGCACCTGTCGAGAGATGGGCATCGCCACCGTCGCCGTGTACTCCGAACTCGACCGCAACGCGCTCCACGTTCGGTTGGCCGACGAGGCCTACGCCCTCGGCGGTCAGAGCGCGGCCGAGAGTTACCTCAACACCGAGGCGATTCTCGACGTTATTCACCGCTCCGGCGCCGACGCCGTCCATCCCGGCTACGGATTCTTTTCGGAGAACACCGAGTTCGCGCGGGCGATCACCTCGCGCGGCGTCACCTTCATCGGTCCCCCTCCTGAGGCCATCGAGGTCATGGGCGACAAGATCTCGAGCCGCCTGGCCGCCGCGAAAGTCGGCGTCGAGGGCGTGCCGGGACGAAGCGAATCGCTGAAGAACGCGAAAGAGGTCGTGAAGTTCGGCAACGAGTTCGGCTGGCCCGTGGCGATCAAGGCCGCCTACGGCGGCGGCGGGCGCGGCATGAAGGTCGTGAAGGCCGCGGACGAGGCGCCGGCCGCGCTCGAGAGCGCTCAACGCGAGGCCCAGAGCTACTTCGGTCGCCCCGAGTGTTACGTGGAGCGCTACCTCACGCGACCGCGCCACATCGAGATGCAGGTCCTCGCCGACGGCCACGGCCACACGCTGTGGCTCGGTGAACGCGACTGTTCGGCGCAGCGTCGCCATCAGAAGCTCATCGAAGAGTCGCCGGCGCCGAACTTCCCCGACGACGTGCGGCGCGCGATGGGCCAGGCGGCCGTCAAGGTCTCCGAAGCCTGCGGGTACGTGAACGCGGGCACCGTCGAGTTCCTCTACCAGGACGGCGCCTTCTTCTTCTTGGAGATGAACACCCGACTCCAGGTCGAACATCCGGTGACTGAGTTGGTGACCGGTCTGGACCTCGTCGAATGGCAGTTGCGCATCGCGGCCGGCGAGGCACTCGACTTCACCCAAGACGACGTCCGATGCGACGGCCACGCCATCGAGGTGCGGATCAACGCCGAGGACCCGACGGGCGGTCGGTTCATCCCGACCCCGGGCACGCTCACCCGATTCGACCAGCCGTCCGGTCCGGGGGTGCGACTCGACGCGGGCTACGGCGCCGGTGACGAGGTCTCGCAGTACTACGACAACCTGATCGCGAAGCTGATCGTGTGGGGACCCGACCGAGAGCGCGCGCGTCGCCGGATGTTGCGCGCCATCGAAGAGACCGTGATCGAAGGTGTCGCCACGACGCTGCCCGCCGACGTCGTCATACTCGCTGACGAACGGTTCGTCAACGCGACGCACTCGACCAACTGGGTTGAAACCGAACTGGATTTCTCGACGTTGGCCGCCGTGGTCACGGCGGTCGCCTCAGTGGGCGACGGGCAGGTGCGCAAGGACGTGACCGCGGAAGTCAACGGACGACGCGTCACCGTGGCGTTGTGGCTTCCCGAGGTCAGCGACGACGCACTGCCTCGCGCCCAAAGCACGGCCGCGAAACCGCGACGTCAACACCACGCCGGCGTACTCGGCAGCGGCTCGGCCAACGTGGTCGTCCCGATGCAGGGAACCATCGTGAAGGTCAACGTTGAGGTCGGCCAACAGGTCGAGGTCGGCGAGACGGTGGTGATTCTCGAGGCGATGAAGATGGAGAACTCAGTCAACGCCGAGAAGTCCGGGGTCGTCGCGTCGATCAGTGTGGCCGCCGGCGATTCCGTGAGTGCCGGCGACACCGTCGTGGTCGTCGAGTGAGCGCGCGCGAAATCGCCGCGAGCGCGATCCAACGTCACGCGGATGAACTGATCGCCCTGAGTCATTTCGTCCACGCGCATCCAGAACTCGGCTACGTCGAGTTCGAAAGCTCGGGGGCCGTCGCGGACCTGGCCGAGAAGTCCGGTTTCCAGGTCGAGCGCGGCATCGCGGAGCTGCCCACGGCGTTTCGGGCGACGATGGGCAGCGGCGACCTCAACATCGTGTACTGCGCCGAGTTCGACGCGCTCCCGGACATCGGTCACGCGTGCGGTCACAACATCATCGCCGCGTCGTCCCTGGGCGCGGCTATCGGTTTGGGGACGGTCGCCGATGAACTGAACGTCACGGTCACGCTGCTCGGTACACCCTCGGAAGAAGGCGGTGGCGGGAAGATTGATCTTATTAACGCCGGCTACTTCGACGGCGCCCACGCCGCGATGATGGTGCACCCCTTCCCGACCGACCGACTCGACGCGCTCTGTCTCGCGGTCGATCACTTCGACGTCATCTTCGAGGGGAAGGAGGCGCACGCGGCGGCGGCTCCGTGGGTCGGGATCAACGCCCTCGACGCCATGACGATCGCGCAGGTGGCTATCGGCCTCCTGCGACAACAGTTGCGACCCGGCGACCTGGTCCACGGCATCGTGTTAGAAGGTGGGTCGGCGGCGAACATCATTCCGAGTCGCGCGGTCGGTCGATTCATGGCGCGGTCGCTGACGAGCGAACGCCTGGCCGAACTGCGTGTCGGCGTGAACGCGTGCTTCGAAGCGGGCGCGCTCGCGACCGGCGCGTTACTTCGCATCGAGGAGATCGGCAGTGCCTTCTCGCACTTGGAGTCCGACGTCGACATCCTTTCGCACTACCGCGTCGCCGCCGAAGCACTCGGTCGAAGCTTCCTGTTCGACGATGAGGGAGTAGAACGACCGGCGATCTCGACCGACATGGGCAACGTCTCACTGGTCGTCCCGTCCATTCATCCGCTGCTGATGATTCCGACGAACGGCGCGGTCAATCACCAGCCCGAGTTCACCGCAGCGTGCGTCACGCCCGAGGCCGACCGGGCGGTCTTGTCGGGCGCGATCGCATTGGCGCACACGGCGATCGGCGTCGCGAACGATGAGCGGCTACGCGCGCGATTGATGGCCCGCGCATGATGCTCGAACACGTCGTCGTGACGGTCACCGCCGGTCGGGAATCAGAGTTCGAAGCGTCCGCGCTCGAGGCCCTGCCGCTGTTGGACACGGCCGAGGGATGTTTCGGCGGCGAGTTTCGTCGCGAGGAGGAAGACGGCACCCGGTACCTGCTCCTCATTCGATGGGCGTCCATCGAGGCGCACATGGCGTGGCGCGAGACCGAAGATTTCGCGCGGTGGCGCGAACTGACGCACCCGTTCTACGTCGAACGCCCCGTCGTCACGCACTTCCACGAACCCCTCGCCCGCTAACTCGGCGAGTAGACCCCGAACTCCGCGCGAAGTACGTCGGCGACCTCGCCGAGCGTGGCCATGTTCGATAGCGCGGTCTTCATCGGGTACAGGACGTTCTGCGTGCCGCGCGCCGCCTGGGCGAGGTCCTCGAGGGCAACGCGCACCGCGTCGTTGTCGCGCGCCGTCTTGAGCGTCCGCACGCGAGCGATCTGGGCGCGTTGTTGGACTTCGTCGATGGGAAAGACCTCAGCCTTGACGTCGTCATCCTCTTCAAAACGGTTGACGCCCACGACGACCGTCTCCCCACGGTCGACGCGGCGGGCGAACTCGTAGGCCGCCGAATCGATTTCGTCTTGCATGTAGTGCGACTCGATGGCGGCCACGGCCCCGCCGCGCGCGTCAATGGTCGCGATGTACCCGCGCGCCAACCGTTCGACCTCGTTCGTCATGGATTCGATGAAGTACGAACCGGCGAGTGGGTCGACGGTGTCGGCGATACCGGATTCGTATCCCAAGACTTGCTGGGTCCGCAGGGCGAGCTTCGCCGCTCGCTCGGTCGGTAGGCCCAACGCTTCGTCGAAGCCATTCGTGTGGAGCGACTGTGTACCGCCGAGCGTCGCGGCGAGTGCCTGAATCGTCGTTCGCACGATGTTGTTCTCGGGCTGCTGCGCGGTCAACGTCGAGCCGCCGGTTTGCGTGTGGAATCGCAGCGCCATGGCCTTGGGATCGGTGGCCCCGAATCGGTCGCGCATGATGGACGCCCACAGACGTCGCGCGGCCCGGTACTTCGCGACCTCCTCGAAGAGGTTGTTATGGGCGTTGAAGAAGAAACTCAGGCGCGGCGCGAAGTCGTCGAGTGCCAATCCGGCCGCGAGCGCGGCCTCCACGTACGCGATGCCGTTGGCGAGCGTGAAGGCGATTTCTTGGACCGCCGTCGAACCGGCTTCGCGGATGTGGTAGCCGGAGATCGAGATCGTGTTCCACTGCGCCATCTCCTTGGCGCAGTACGCGAACGTGTCGACCACGAGTCGCATCGACTGGCGCGGTGGGTAGATGTACGTGCCGCGCGCCACGTACTCCTTGAGGATGTCATTCTGGATCGTGCCGCGCAGCTGGTCACCGCGCACGCCCTGTTCCTCGCCGACCAGTTGATACAACAAGAGCAAGGTGGCCGCGGTGGCGTTGATGGTCATCGACGTCGTCACCTGGTCGAGTGGCAGATCGGCCAGGAGGTCGCGCATGTCCTCGAGCGAGGAGATGGCGACGCCGACCTTCCCTACCTCACCTTCGGCCCGAACGTGATCGGCGTCGTAGCCCATTTGGGTGGGCAGGTCGAAGGCGCACGACAGTCCGGTCTGACCCGCGGCGAGTAAGAACTTGAACCGGAGGTTCGTCGCGGCGGCCGTCCCAAACCCGGCGTACTGGCGCATCGTCCACAGTCGACCGCGGTACATTGAAGGCTGCACGCCGCGCGTGTAGGGATACTCTCCCGGGCTGCCCAGTTGTTCGTCAACGTCGAAACCGTCCAGATCGGCGCTGTCGTAGACCGGTTGGACGAGAATCCCCGAATCCGTACGGCGCTCGTCTGACGTCACGTTGCCACGATAGGCGCTCTCCCTCGAGTGCCCTCGGCGAACGTCGCTGCACTCTCGCGAACGATCGCGGCGCTTCGATGAGATCGGGGTGTCGTCAACAGTTGACGATTTACACCTTCACCGAGTGCGGCATGCACAGGTCGTCGTACTCGGCGATCACGATCGGACCGGCGTTCTCACCACAGGCCGGACAGGCCGGATCGCGGCGCACCTTGAACGTGCGAAAGCTCTCGTCCATGGAGTCGTAGGTGAGCAGTCGGCCGACGAGCGGATCGCCCAATTGGAGTAGGAGCTTGATCGTTTCGATCGCCTGAATCGATCCGACGATGCCGGGCAGGACGCCGAGTACCCCGGCCTCGGCGCAACTCGGCGCCAGTTCCGGCGGCGGGGGTTCGGGGATCATGCAGCGATAGCACGGTCCGACGTAGGGGCTGAAAACGGTGACCTGGCCCTCGAAGCGAAAGATTGAGCCGTGCACGACCGGGATGTTCTTGATGAGCGCCGCGTCATTCACCAGGTAGCGCGTCGGGAAGTTGTCCGTCCCGTCGACGATCACGTCGTAACCGTCAATGATGTCCAAGATGTTGTCCGCACCGAGCCGAGTGTCGTAGGTGCGTACTTTGACGTCGGAGTTCAGCGCGGAGAGCGTCATCTTGGCGCTCTCGACTTTTCGCATACCGACGCGGTCGAGATTGTGCAGGATCTGGCGCTGGAGGTTCGAGGCGTCCACGACGTCCATGTCGATGATGCCGATCGTGCCGACGCCGGCCGCCGCGAGATACAGTCCGGCGGGCGAACCGAGTCCGCCCGCACCGAGCAGCAAGACTTTGGAGTCGAGGAGGCGCATCTGACCCTTTTCCCCGACCTCCGGGAGCAGGAGGTGACGCTGGTAGCGGATTCGCTGTTCGGCGCTCAACACCTGCGGCGTGGTCCAGGCGAGACCCTCGTCCTTCCACTTGTTGAAGCCGCCGATCACCGACACGACGTCGGTGTAGCCGAGGTCCTGCATGGTCTTGGCGGCGAAAGCGGAGCGGACGCCACCGGCGCAGTAGACCGCGATCGGCGCGTGCTTGTCGGGTAGTCGTCCCTCGACCGAGAACTCCAGGTTGCCGCGCGGCAGGTGGACGGCGCCGGACACGGCGCCCTGTTCGTACTCCTCGGGCTCTCGTACGTCGAGCAGCGTGAAGTGATCCAGACGTGCGGCAACGTCAATCGGTTCGATCTCTTTAATCTCGGCCTTGGCGGCGTTCAGCAGATCTCGAGGCGTCGGCAACGTTCGCTCCTTCGTGGTCCCGAAATCTTACCTGCCAGGTCATCAATCGTGTTCGGCACTCCTGCTAGACCCGACGCGTGGGACTTCACGAACTGCTCGCCCGGCGTCGTATGGTTCGCTCCTTTGACGGTACGCCCGTCGACGCGCAGTGGCTCAACGCACTCTGTGCCAACGCGCTGTGGTCCCCGACCGCGGGCAACAGCGCGGGCGTGCGATTCCACACGATTGACGCCGCGTTGGTCGAGGCGTACTTCACCGTCGCGACCGATGACCAGTGGCGCGCGAACTCGCGGCGGGCCGAGGGTCTGCAACGCGCCGGCGCCGTCGTCCTCGTGACGTCCCTGCGAAGTGCGTACACGGAGCGTTACGCCGAAGCCGACAAACGACACTCGGGCCTCGATGACGAAGAGAATTGGCCGATCCCCTACTGGCACACCGACGCCGCCATGGCGACGATGGCGCTGCTCTTGTTGATCGAGGAGTCCGGTTGGCACGCGGCCCTCTGGGGAAATTTTCGCCGCGAAGCCGAGATCCTGCGCTGGGCCAAGATCGACGACGAGGACCTCTTCGCCACAGTGCTGATCGGGCGGGCCGACGGCAACGACGTCGCGTCGACGTCACTGTCCCGGGTGGTGCCGAGTCGGACGTCCCGAGTGAACCCGGTCGAGCCTTAGGTTCGCGCCTCTTCGGCGACCGCCTCCAGGAACTCGACGATGGTGCGCGCACTGAACGCCATGGAGCCCTTGGTGTAGTAGCCGTGGTTCGACTCCGCTCGATTCGGTCCCGCGATGTCGAGGTGCGCCCACGGCCGACCGTCGGTGAACTTTTGCAGGATCAGCGCCGCGACGATACTGCCACCGCCGTCGGCCGTCTTGCCGATGTTGCGCATGTCGGCCACGCTGGACTCCAGAGACGCCTCGTAGCTCTCGACGAGCGGCATCCGCCACAACATTTCACCGCTCCTCGCGCTCGCCACGGCGAAGTAGTCGGCCAGCTCGTCCGTGGAGGTAAAGATTGCGCCGACCTCACTCCCGAGCGCCACTTTCTGCGCGCCCGTCAGTGTCGCGACGTCGATGATGGCGTCGGGATTCGCCTCCACGGCGAGACTGAGACCGTCGGCTAAGACCAGACGGCCCTCCGCGTCGGTGTTGAGGACTTCGATCGTCATGCCGTTGCGAATCGTCAAGACGTCGCCCGGCTTCGTCGCCCGGTCGCTCGGCAGGTTCTCGGTCATCGGGGCGATCGCCGTGACCTTCACCTTTATGGCGAGGAGACGCGCGATCGACAGCGCCGTCATGACGACCGCGGCACCGGTCATGTCGGTCTTCATCGCCATCATGCCTTCGCCGGTCTTCAAGGACAGTCCGCCCGAGTCGAACGTGATGCCCTTACCGACGAGCGCGATGTGGGGCAACTGCTCCTCGGGACTCGGATCGTACGTGGCGTAGACGAGTCGACAGGGCTGCGCCGAACCCTCGCCCACGCCGAGCAGGCCCCCGAGCCGCTCTTCGCGTATCCGCGCCTCGGACCAGACCTCGACGGTGACGTGTTCGTCCTCGAGTCGGGACTGGACCTGACGCGCCAACTCCTTGGGCGGCATGTAACCGGCCGGTGAATCGATGAGGAACTTGGCCCAGTTGACCTCACCGGCGATCGCCTCGCCGCGGCGCACACCGTCGGTGACGTCGTCGTGAGTCTCGACCGAGGGCAGTGGCGAACCGAGCGGGACCACGTCGAACGTGGTCGTCGCGTCGTCGGGCTTGTACTTGTAGGACGCGAGCAGTGCCCCGGTGACGAGTGCTTGGGCCGCGTCGAGCGGGTCGTCGATGCCGTCGGTCGGCAAGAAGAAGGCGACCGACTCATCACCCGCGCTCCGCGTCGCGGCGGCGCCGGCGAGACGATAACTCTCGAGCGAGTTGTACGTCGAGCCGATGCTCACGAACGCGACGTTCGTGTCCTTGAGCGATCGCAGCACGGTGATGCTGCCCGCGTCGGGCTTGAGACCCTGCTTCGTGCACCACTCTTTGGAGAGCGTGCGCGGGATGTTCTGACCACTGATCGTCGACGGTACCGAGTCGGCGACGAACGCGACGCCATCGTCGAAGACGACCGGCACCACGACCGTCGGTTGGGTCGCGGCCTCGACCGGCGTCGAGATTCGTGCTGTACGGGCCATGCGGCTGTCCCCCTAGTCCGGCGTTTTCACCGTGCGGTGCTGCGAGCCCTCAGCGAATCGGGCCATAGTCCACACGAGGTCACTAAGCCTATTAAGGAACGCCACGACGAGGGAGTCATCCAGCGCGTAGCCCACGGCGAGCCGTTCCGCGCGACGCACTACCGTGCGCGCGACGTCGAGGGCCGCGGCGAGTTGATTCTCGCCGGGCACGATGAAGTCACGGGGAATCTCGATCTTCTCCGAGAGCGCGTCGATCTCGTGTTCGAGTCGCGTCACCATCGCCGCGGTGACGAGCGACTTGTCGGGCGCCAGCTTGTGCCGGTTGTCCGGCGCCGTGGCTACTTCGGCCATCAGCACCCAAAGGTCACGTTCGATCGAGATGAGCAGTTCATTCAGTCGTGAACCGACCTCGGCGAGCGAACGCGCCCAGCCGAGTGACGCCTGCGCCTCGTCGACCGCGCCGTTCACGTCGATCTGTTCCGAGCTCTTACTCGCTCGACCTCCGAAGTAGAGACCCGTCGTGCCGTCGTCACCGTCACGCGTGTAGATCTTCACGTCGCAAGCGTAGTGAATCACTGGTACGCAGGTAGCCTGAGTGACCAATGGAGTCCCCCGCGCGTCCACCCTTCGCCCGTCCGAACGCGAACGACCCCTACCTGGCGGCGCTGCGCGAACGCGTTCTGATCTATGACGGCGCCACCGGGACGAACCTGCAGTTGCAAGACCTGCACGCCGACGACTTCGGTGGCGCGGCGCTCGAGGGCTGCAACGAGATCCTCGTCGTCACGAAGCCGGACGCCGTCGAGAAGTTGCACCGATCGTTCCTCGACGTCGGAGCCGACGTCATCGAGACCAACTCCTTCGGCGCGTTCTCCGTGGTCCTCAACGAGTACGGCATCGGCGATCGAACCTTCGAACTGGCCAACGCGTCGGCGCGCATCGCGCGACGCGTCGCCGACGAGTACGCGAGTCCCGATACGCCCCGCTTCGTCGCCGGTTCGATGGGTCCGGGGACCAAGTTCCCGTCGCTCGGTCAGATCACCTACGACGACCTCTCGGCCAGCTACGAGGAGATGGCCTACGGGCTGCTCGAGGGCGGTGTCGACCTGCTGATCGTCGAGACGGTCTACGACCTGCTCTCGGGCAAGGCCGCGATCGCGGCCTGCCATCGCGCCATGGTCCGACACGGGCGGATCGTGCCCATCCAGGCCCAGGTCACGATCGAGCTCACGGGTCGCATGCTGCCGGGGACCGAGATCGGCGCCGCCCTGACGTCGCTGCACCCGCTCGGCGTGGACCTCTTCGGTCTCAACTGCGCGACCGGTCCGGTCGAGATGTACGAGCCGCTGCGCCATCTCAGTACCTCCTCGCCCGTACCGCTCTCGTGCCTCCCGAATGCCGGTCTGCCGAGCGTCGTCGACGGAAAGATGCACTACGACCTCACGCCGGAGGCGTTGGCCGAACACCTCTCGAGGTTCGTCACCGAGTACGGCGTCCAGGTCGTCGGCGGCTGTTGCGGCACGACCCCCGAGCACGTCGCGCGCGTGGTCGACGCCGTCCGTGCGTTGGAGCCCGCGGCGCGCCACGCCGTGTTGGAGCCCGCCGTGGCGTCGATCTACTCGGCGACGAACTATCAGCAGGACCGATCGGTCCTGCTCGTGGGCGAACGGACGAACGCGAACGGATCGAAGAAGTTCCGTGACGCGATGCTCGAAGGTGACTGGGATACGTGCGTCGGCATCGGCCGCGACCAGATCAAAGAGGGCGCCCACATCCTGGACGTCTGCGTCGACTACACGGGCGCGGACGGCGTGGCGGACATGAACGAACTCATGAGCCGCCTCGCGACCCAGTCCTCGGTGCCGATCATGGTGGACACGACCGAGACCAAGGTGGCGCGTCAGGCGCTCACGTGGCTCGGCGGCAAGGCGCTGCTCAACTCGGTGAACCTCGAAGAGGGCGACGGACCGGGGACCCGCCTGGACGGCTTCTTGGGCCTCGCCGCCGAGTTCGGCGCCGCCATCGTCGCCACGTGCATCGACGAAGAGGGTCAGGCCCGCACGGCGGAGTGGAAGGTGCGCGCGGCGCGCGCCATCACCGACCTCGCCGTCTCTCGTTACGGCCTCGACCCGCACGACATCTTCATCGACGCGTTGGCGCTGCCCCTCTCGACCGGCATGGTGGAGTCGCGACGAGACGGCATCGAGACCATCGAGGCGATTCGACGGATCAAGGCCGAACTGCCGGGCGTGCGCACGATCCTCGGACTCTCCAACATCTCCTTCGGACTCAACCCGGCCGCACGACAGGTCTTGAACAGCGTCTTCTTGCACGAGTGCGCGGACGCCGGGCTCGACGCCGCGATCGTGCACGCGTCGAAGTTGTTGCCACTCAACCGGATCGACGACGAGGCCCGGCGTGTGTGCCTGGACCTGATCCACGATCGGCGCAGCGAGGACTACGACCCGCTCACCGTCCTGCTCGGGCTCTACGAGGGGGTCTCGAGCTCTCACGTCGCGAGCAGTGACCTTGACGAGCTCGAACTGAACGACCGCCTTCGTCGACGCATCATCGATGGCGCGCGCGTGGGTCTCGAGAGCGACCTCGACGCCGCCATGGCCGAGGGTATGGCGCCGCTCGACATCGTCAACGATCTGCTGCTCGACGGCATGCGAGAAGTCGGTGACCTCTTCGCGTCGGGCGAGATGCAGCTGCCCTTCGTCCTCCAGAGCGCCGAGACCATGAAGTCCGCGGTGGCGCACCTCGAACCGCACATGGAAAAGAGCGACCAGGGCGGGCGCGGGCGCGTCGTGCTCGCCACCGTGAAGGGTGACGTCCACGACATCGGCAAGAACCTCGTCGACATCATCTTGACCAATAACGGGTACGAGGTCTTCAACCTCGGCATCAAGGTCGGCGTGAACGAGATGTTGAGCGCCCTCGAGGAACACCACGCCGACGCGCTCGGGATGAGCGGTCTACTGGTGAAGAGCACGTTGATCATGCGCGAGAACTTGGAGCTGATGAACGAGCGCGGCATGAGTCACGTGCCCGTCCTGCTCGGCGGCGCCGCGCTCACCCGCACCTACGTCGAACGCGACCTCCGACAGGTCTACGGCGGTCGCCTGTTCTACGGCAAGGACGCCTTCGAGGGTCTTCGGGTGCTGGACCGCTTGGGCGAACTGCGCCACGGTGCCGAAGACGACCCGAACTACGGGCGCGAGATCTCCGAGCGCAAGGTCTTTCGACGCATCCGCGGTGACGAGGGCGAGGCGCCCGAGGGTCTCCCGAGCCGCAGCCCCGAGGTCGAGGACGACAACCCCCTCTTCACGCCGCCCTTCCTCGGCAGCCGCGTCGCCAAGGGCATGTCGGTCGACGAGATCAGCGAGTACCTCAACTTGACCGCACTCTTTCGCAACCAGTGGGGGTTTCGACCGGAGAACGCTGAGGACGACCCGGCGTTCAAAGAACGCGTCAGCGCCACGTTGCGCGAGCAGTTGGGCATCGCGAAGGAGGCGTCGCTCCTGGTGCCCCAAGTGGTCTGGGGCCACTACGCCGCGGCCTCCGAGGGCAACGACCTCATCCTCTACGACGACGACACGCGCACGAAGGAGATCTCGCGCTTCACGTTTCCGCGCCAACGCGTCGCACCCTTCTTGTGCATCGCGGACTTCTTTCGCTCGGTCGAGAGCCTCGACCTGGACTACGCGAGTTTCATGCTCGTCACCATGGGTTCGCGAGTCTCCGAGCGTTGTCAGGAACTCTTCAGTGAGAATCACTACACCGATTACCTCATGCTCCACGGGCTCGGCGTCGAAATGGCCGAGGCGCTCGCCGAGATGTGGCACAAACGAATCCGCGCGGAACTCGGCTACGTCGAAGAGGACGGACCGACGCTCACTGGGCTCTTCCGTCAGCAGTATCGAGGTGGCCGCTACTCGTGGGGCTATCCCGCCTGTCCCGATCTCGCCGACAACGCCAAGGTCGCCGAACTGCTCGAGAGCGAACGTATCGGCGTCACCGTCTCGGAAGGATTCCAGTTACACCCCGAACAGACGACCGACGCGATCATCTGCCATCACCCGATGGCGAAGTACTTCGTCGCCTGAAGTGGGCCCGCCCGATCGCTGAGTGCCTTACGGCCGTTCGCGAAACGTACGTCGATTGATCACTCCAGCGACTTGGCGCACGACTCTACGGCTTTGGCCAGTGCCTTCGCTCCGGCCTCCCACTTGGCGTGGTACTTGAGAACGCTGGCGTCGAGCTTCGTGATACTGGTGGAGTTGACGTAGTACTTCAACACGACGACGACCTCGTTGAGCACCGACTTCGTCGCGGCGTTCGGGGCTTCGGAGGCCAACTTCTCGTAGAAGGGCTCGAGTGTCTTCGCCCACGCCTTGTAGGTCGTGAGGTCGCTCGCCGCCGGAGGTGCCTTCGGGTGGAATGAGAAGATCGTCGTGCAAAAGGCACTCTCGCTCGCCGACGTGATGCTCGACGCCGAGGCACCGTTGCTGACGAATCCGACACTCAACAAGAGGACGGCCGACGCCAGGACGCCGCCGATCGCCGCTCGAGAGCGACCGGTCAGAAAGTTGCTGCGGATGTTCAACGTAACTCCTTTTATTGGAGGCCCACGCCTCGCCCTGTACGTCGTGACCTCACGACCAATGTTGCGATACGCACAGTTTCTAGCACCGGTGACGGCGCACTGCGGGTTCGCGAATTATCAATTCCGGGCTATTCGGAAGAACCGGCACCCATGATCGTGACGGTGGTGTTCATCACCGGTTCGACGAACGCCGAGATCGCGCTGCCCGGCACCGGCATCTCTTCGAGCACGATGGTACCGCCGAGGTCACGGACCTTGTTGCGCGCGGCCTCGAGCGTCTCGACGACGTAAATCGGATTCCAATGCGCACCCGAGGACCCGGGCATCTGGTCTTCTGAGATACTGGCGAACCACTGTTCACCGGCGGTCAGGACGCGCATCCCCGCTTCCGGTTCGATCACGCTGTGACCGGTGAGCCCCGCGTAGAAGGCCGCCGCCGTCTCGGGGTCCGAGGACGCGTGGTCGAACCATCCGGCGGCGTTGCTCTCGTAGGCGACACCGAAGCCCTTGAAGTTGCCACCCTGCCAGAGTCCGAACACCGCGCCCGTCGGATCGGTGATCAGCGCCATCGAGCCGGCCTCGGGAACGACCATCGGTCCCATGAACACCGTGCCGCCGAGTTCGGCGGCCTTGGTGGCACTCGCGTCGATGTCGTCGGTCGCGAAGTACGGCACGAGTACTCCGGCACCGCCGGGTCCCTGGCCCAGTCCCATCACCGGTGAGCCATCGAGACTGGCGATCGAGTAGAAGCCCATCTCCTCGCCACCGACGTCCCACGTCCATCCGTAGAGCGACGTATAGAAGTCCATCAGGGCGCTTCGTTGTTCGGGGGTCTCGACCATTACGTCGACCCATACCGGGATGCCATTGGGGTGAGTGTCAAGTTTCGTCATGGCCGAATTATTTCACAAGAGTGTGACTTTCGCCACGGCCACGGACGAACTCTCGGTGACGCGTGCGTTCCGAATGGGCAACGAGGAAAGCGACTAGCGACGGCTGGGCGCCGCGACCGGTGTCGCGTCAACCAGCGCCTCACGGGCGTGATAACTCGAGCGCGTGAGCGGCGAGGACTGCACGTGCTTGAGTCCGAGACGGCGTCCCCGTTCGGCCAGCTCGTCGAACTCCCACGGTTCCCACCACCGCGCGACCGGCAGGTGCTCGGCCGTCGGTCGAAGATACTGACCGATGGTGGCGATCGACACGCCGACGGCGGCCATGTCGGCGAGCGTCTCTTCAACCTCGTCGGCGTTCTCGCCGAGTCCGACCATCAGACCGGACTTCGTCGTGAAGCCCGCCTGGACGCTCCGCGCGAGCACCGTGAGTGAACGAAGATACCCGGCGCTCGGCCGAACGGCACGCTGCAGTCGCGCGACCGTCTCGACGTTGTGATTCAACACGTCGGGCCGGGCGTCGAGGATGAGTTGCAACGACGCGGCGTCGCCCTTGAGGTCACTCGTGAGTACTTCAACATTGGTGCCTGGTGCACGCTCTCGAATCGCCAGAACGGTGGCCGCGATGGCGCCGGCGCCACCGTCGGGAAGGTCGTCACGGGCGACGCACGTGATCACGGCGTGCGCCAACTTCAAGCGAACGACCGCTTCGGCGACGCGCTCCGGTTCCGTTGGATCGAGGGCGAAGGGTTTGCGCGTGTCGATAAGACAGAAGCCGCAGGCCCGCGTACAGCGCTCACCGTTCACCATGAAGGTCGCCGTCCCGGCCGACCAACACTCGAAGATATTCGGGCAGCCGGCCTCTTCGCAGACCGTGACGAGTCGAAGGTCTTCGGTCAACGTGCGCAACGACTGGTACTCCTCGCCCATGTGCGCTTCGATCCGCAACCACTCGGGTTTACGGCTGCGAATCGGCACGCCCGCGTCGGGATCGACCCCGGCCTTGCGCAGTCGTCGCAACAAAGGACGTTCGGGGCCGGTCGACGCGGCACTGCGTTCGACGCGCGCCACTTTGGCCGAGCCACCGAGGCGTTCTTCCAACTCGGCACCGAGGCGTTCATCGACCTCGAGGAAACTGGCGTCGAGACCGAGTGAGGTCATCGAGGCGACCGGCCTGTCGGCGATGCCGCACGGCACGATGGCCCTGAAGCCCTCCATGTCGATATCGACGTTCAACGCCACGCCGTGCAGCGTTCGTCGAAGCCCGAGTTCGTTACGCTCGGTGCGAACGCCGACCGCGGCGATTTTCGACGGCGTGCCGTCAACGTCGGCCCAGACGCCGGGGTAGCCGTCCAGGCGATCGACGCGACCAAGTAGAGCACGCGGATCGAAGTGGCGCACCGTCGCGATGACCGCGTCCTCCAAGCGAGCGACGTGCGCCTTCCCGGCAGAGGGATCGTCGGCCACGGTGACGATGGCCCACGCCACGACCTGACCGGGCGCGTGATAGGTGACGTCGCCCCCTCGATCGGCGTCGATCACGACGGCGTCGAGCGTCTCCGGCGGCACCAAGAAGTGCTCCGCCTGGGTCCGGATTCCTCGCGTGTACGTCGGCGGATGTTCGAAGACCAAGATGTAATCGTCACTCGATTGCAGTAACGCGCGTTGAAAGTCGTTGGCCTCCGCGAAAGAGATTCGACCGAGGTGGCGACGGCGCAACACCTAGCGCTCGCCTTCGACGTCGAGTCCGGCGAGGAGCTGACCCACTCGTTCGAGGTAATTGACCGCTCCGACCGGTTCACAGATTCGGTGGTCGAACGAGAGCCCGAGTACGAGTCGACGCCCGACGTCGAGTGACGCGATGCCGTCAACAGTCTTGACGACGGGCACCTGACGCACGGCGCCGACCGAGATCACGGCGACTTGCGGTTGGATGATGATGGCCTCGGACCAGAGTGTGTGGTCACTCGGCGCACCGAGCAGGGTGAACGTCCCGCCCATGAGGTCGTCGGTCGTGAGTTGACGAGAGGCGACGCGTTCGTCAAGCTCGGTGATTCGACGAGCGAGCGCCCGAAGCGTGAGTCCCGCGGCCGCGTGCACGACTGGCACGAGCATGCCGTCGTCGGCCACCGAACGAACGAGCCCGAGATTCACCGTGCGGTGCACGACGAGTTCACCGCCTAAGAACGTGGCGTTGAGATACTCGAATTCGGCCAGTGCGCGAACTGCCGCGAGGCTCACGAGCATTTCGTCACTGATCGCGACGCCGTCGCGAGTCGTGCGTCCGAGAGCGTCGAGTTTGGCGAAGACGGCGCCGTCCGCTTCGATCGCGACGAAACCGTGCGGCGACTCCTGCACCGAAATGCTCATGTGCTGACCCATGCGTCGACGTCCGTTGGAAAGCGCGACGACGACTTCTTCGGTCGGACCGTCCAACACCGCGCGCTCGGCGTCGCGTCGCGTTATTGACCCTCCCGGACCGCTTCCCTGCAACGTCGACGCTTCAACACCCGCGTCGGCAAGAATCCGGCGAACGACCGGTGAGACAACGACGCCGTTGTTGGTCCTTTCGTTTGTGTCGATGGTCGGGGACGAAACCGGCGGCTCCTTGTAAGGTTCGTCGCCGGCGGTCGTGGGCATAGGTTCGCTCTTGACCGTGGGAGACGGCGTCGCGCCATCATCGATGACCGCGACGCGAGAACCGGTCGCGACGGTGTCACCCTCTTCGGCCAGGATCTCGATCAGGACACCGGCCGCCGGCGAGGGCATTTCGGAGTCCACTTTGTCCGTCGACACCTCGAAGAGTGGTTCGTCGCGCGCCACCGTGTCGCCCACCTTTTTGAACCATTGAGTGATGATTCCTTCAGTGACCGACTCACCGAGCGATGGGAGCGTGACGTCAGTCATCGAAGCCGCACTCTAGGCATTCAATTCTCAACACCTTGAACATTGTTTCAACTCTATTAGCGCAACTCGCCAATGCTTCCGAGAAGCTAGGCAATCAATATTTGATCATCGCCAATGACCACTTCGACCCTTAAAGTTCCGCCGACAGCTTCCACGTACCGACGCAAAGTATCAAGTTGAGATCGATCTATATCACCGTGTTCGATTCGCGAGACGCGATTTTGGCTCACTTGAAGGCGCTCCGCTAACTCGACTTGAGTAATGGAAAGTGATTCGCGAATCTCTCGAAGCCGATAAGCACGAATCTCGTCGCGCATCTGCTTCTTGAATCCTTCAACCCTTTCCCGATCAGCGGGCCGTTTGGCAATCATGGATTTCAAGGTACTTTTTGTCATTACATTTCTCCTTTCAACTTTCGTAGATGTTCTTCATAGAGGTCATCGGCAAGTGGAATATTCTCCTTGTACCACTGCTGCCACTTCCCACGTTTGTCACCAGCCACGAGCAGAATTGCACTTCGCTGGACATCGAATGCATACAAGATTCGAAGTTCAGACCTTCCCTTCGACGCTGGACGCAATTCCTTCATATTCTTGTGCCGGGAAGACTTCACGCCATCAGCAAGAGGTCGACCAAGTTGTGGACCGCGCTCTTCAAGTAGCTCGAGAGCGGCCACGACAAGGTCATATGAAACTTGGTCAAGACCAGCAACCACGGCTCAACCAAGGAAACGTCGACTTCCCACACAACGAAACTCTACAACATAGGTGTTATACAACGCAAGAGTTATATTCTACACCTATGGAGATCCTCAGTGTTCGGAGGATATTTGACAACCGGAGCATCAAAGCTGGCAATTCGCCGAATCACCAAGGGTTCTCTGGGTACATTTATTCCCCATGACGTCAGTCATGGCTTCGACTCTACCGGCGCCATAGTTATGTTGGCTCTGGCGAAACGTGCGGTTGGTGTCCTCTAGAGGCCGAGGGTATCGAAGAACGCCTTCGCATCCCGTTGAGAACGCAACACGTGCACTGTCGTATGAGACCCGTGTCGCACGATCTCGGCGCGCACGAATCGAGGTTCGGATCGGCGGTTGCGCCATATCCTCCCAATCCCACCCCACTCGTCGGCCAACCGTCGGTGAACGGTGTCGACGCAACCTTCCGGCATCGTGCCAACTGGCTTGCGGAGCCCCCGCACGAACGCGCGACTCGCGCACAACCACCACGGCGTGTCGAGGAGTACGACGGTTTCCGCTCGATCGAGCCGGAGGGCAAGTGTCTCGTTGTAGTTGCCGTCGATGATCCACGCCTCGCCAGCAATCAGCGCACATTGGCGTTCTCGCCACTCGTCTTGTGACGGTCGCACCCAGCCCGGCTTCCAGTAGTGGACGTCAAGATGAATCACAGGCAAACCAGTCCTCGCGGCGAGCGCACGTGCGAACGTGCTCTTTCCCGACCCCATCATCCCGTCGACGAGGACGCGGCGGCCGATCGTCCCAGACGCACCGTTCATGGCGCACAGTGTGCCACAGACGCCGAATCGTTAGCCCGGCCCAAGCGCGTGACGCTCCACGCCGGCGCCGCGCCTCTCAATCTGTCGCGACGTCAAGTCCCGGCTAACCGACCACCGAGTACTGGGTCTTGTCAATCGTCTCGCGAATGATGTCGAGGTGTCCGGCGTGACACGCCGTTTCGGTCACGACGTGCAGCATGATCTCGTACAGATTCGAAAGCCGCCACGACCCAAATTGTTCGGGCCAGTACGCGGGCTCTTCCGACGGACCGTGAGCGGCGATGACCTCGTCAGCGAAGGCGCACTCTTCGCGGTAGCGCTGGACCGCCGCACGTCCCCCGCCGGGACCGACGAACCACGCGTTGTCCGGATCGTCGGGACGGCTGACATCTTGACCGGCGAAAATGTCTCCAAACCAAAAGCGCTCGTCGTCAAGGGCCAAATGTTGGATGAGCCCGGCCGGTGACCAGCTGCTCGGCATCACTATCGTCGTCAGTTGCTCGTCGTCAAGACCCTCGACAATCTCGAGGACGTGAGCGCGTTGTCGTTCAAGAGCTGCCGTCAGAAGTTGGAATTGGTCCATGCAATATGGTCGCATACTTCCCGAGAATTCACCCTTCGAAAGTCAGCTGACGTGGAGTCCCCGACCGGCCAGAGCAATGAGGGTCTCGCCGAAGGTCTCAGAGAGCGACGGATGCGGCTGAATCAGCGCGGCCGCTTCTTCCGCGGTCGCCTCCCAATTCACCGCGAAGTACCCGGCGCCGAGTTGTTCCGTTACCCAAGGACCGGCCATGTGCACACCGAGAATCTGGCCGGCGGAGCCGTCGGCGCGCTTCTCCGCGATGATCTTGACGACGCCTTCCGTGTCGCCGATGATCTGCGCCCGACTGTTGCCCCCGAAGGGATCTTTCTTCACGACGACGTCGTAGCCCTTCTCCTTGGCGCTCGCCTCGGTGAGACCGCAGAACGCGACCTCCGGATTCGAGTAGATCGCCCAGGGCACGCGGTCGTAGTCCACCGGGACGCTCGGTTCGCCGAGGATGTTCTTGATCGCGACGATGGCTTCGGCGAATCCGACGTGGGCCAGTTGCGGGGTATTCGCGACGACGTCACCAACCGCGTAGACGTGTGGATTGGCGGTGCGCTGTTGGCCATCGGCCACCACGAAACCCCGCTCATTGATCTCGACACCGGTACCGTCGGCGAGCAGACCCTCGGTGCGCGGTCGACGCCCGACCGACATCACGACCATGTCGACCGTGACGTCATCGCCGCCGTCGATCGATATCGTCGTCGAGCCCTCCTTCGGCGTGTGACCAGTGATGGTGACGCCAGTACGCACTTCGATCCCGCGCTTTTTGAATGACCGCCCGACGACGCTCGCGACCTCCGTGTCGCACCCGGTGAGGATCGCCGGCAGCGCCTCGAGGACCGTGACGGTCGTACCCATGTCGGCGAGCAAGGAGGCGAACTCACAGCCGATGGCCCCGCCACCGATAACCGCGGCGGTGGTGGGTAACGCCGAGAGGTCGAGGAACTCATCGGAGGTGACGACGATCTTCCTGTCGACGTCGAAACCGGGCAACGTGCGCGGAACGGAGCCGGCGGCGAGGATGACGTTCGTCCCCTTGGCGATCACACCGGCGTCCGCGCCGTCGACCACGGTGACGGTGCCGTCGGCTTCGAGGCGACCGGTGCCACTGAACGTCGTGACCTTGCGGCCCTTCAGTAGTCCCGCCAGGCCCCTGAAGAGTCGGTCGACGATCTCGTTCTTGCGATTCTGACTCACCGCGAAGTCCACGGTGGTGCCCGTGGCGGTGATCCCGAACTCACCGGCGTGCTCGACCGTGCGACGAACGTGCGCGGTCTCCAAGAACTCCTTGGCGGGCACGCAGCCGCGGTGCAAGCAGGTGCCACCGACCTTGTCGCGCTCGACGATCGCGATGTTGAGCCCGGCCGAGGCTCCGTAGAGGGCGGCGGCGTAGCCGCCCGGTCCACCTCCGATGACGACAACGTCGAACTGCTGGGCCTCGTTAGTCACGGCTTATCCTTCGGTCTCGTAGTGGCAACACCAGGGGAAATCCTAATGTTCGGAGACCCCCGCTAATTCGTGTCGCGGCGTGGCTACGAGTGTCGAGCGCGCTGCGTGTCGGCCGCTTCGGTGGCGAGTACGTCGACGAACTCGTTCATCGTGTCGCCCGAGTGTCCCTTCACCCACGTGAAGTGCACGTCACGTGTGTCCGTGAGCACCAGGGCGAAGAGCTCCTCCCACAGGTCTCGGTTGGCGACCGGCTTACCCTGCGAGTTCTTCCAGCCTCGACGCAGCCAACCGACGTGCCACTTGTCGTTGAAGCACTTGACGACGTAGGAGGAGTCGCTCACGATCTCAATGGGGCTCTCCTCGTTCTCACGCAGGGCCTCGATCACCGCCTGGACCTCCATGCGCTGATTCGTCGTGCGCTCGGCGGCGCCGCTGGCGTAATGCTCGGGTCCGCTCGCCCACGCCCAGCCACCCGGTCCCGGGTTCCCGCGGCAGGCGCCGTCGGTATGGATTTGCCTCATATGGTCCGGGTGACCCACGAATCTGATTCGGTCGTGAAGCGCGTAACGGCCTCGGGCAGGTCTCCGCGCAGGACCTGTTCGAGCGTCACGTGCTCCAGGACCTCTCGCAGCGATCCTCGTACCGCGATCCACACGTCGCGTAGGTGCTTGGCCTCGCCCTCGTATTCGAGCGTCTCGGGCCGCATGCCTCGAACGCCGGCCATCGGACCGCTCACGACGCGAACGACGTCTGCGATCGTGATCTGATCGGCCGGATGGGCCAGCTTGAAGCCCCCCTCGGGTCCGCGCTGGCTGGTGACCAGACCGCCACGACGAAGGTCCGAGAGGATGGCGCCCAGGAACTTGGCGGGCAGGTCCTGTTCCTGGGCGAGGTGCTCCGCGCTCACCGAACCGTCACTCGCCGCCAACGTGAGTAACGCCCGGATGGCGTATTCGGTCTTGGCGGGGATCTGCATTCATCCATTCTGCCCCACCGCGCTCACGGTCGAGCGACTCCTAGGGTGGACCTGGTGCTCGCCCTCGATCAACGTCATCTCTATCTCTGCGTCGGGCACCGCGACGACTTCGCCACGTTCTTGCCGGCCGTGCTGCGCGGCGGCGTCGACGTCGTCCAACTACGCGAGAAAGACCGCGACGCCGCATCGCAGATCGCAGACGCGCGGGTCATGATCCCCATATGCCGTGCGTTCGGCGTGCCCTTCATCATGAACGACTCGCCCGAATTGGCCGTCGCGGTCGGCGCCGACGGCGTACACGTGGGCCAGGAAGACGTCAGCGTGGCCCGTTGTCGCGAACTCATAGGACCGGAGGCGATCGTGGGACTCTCGACACACTCGACGCGCGAGTTCGACGACGCGCTGGATCAGGCGGCCACCTATTTCAGCGCCGGACCGATCACGGCGACACCGACCAAGCCCGGTCGCTCCGGCACGGGCGTCAACTACGCGGTGGCCAGCCAGGCGCGCAGCGATCGGCCGGTCTTCGTGACTGGTGGCGTCAACGCCTTGAACGTCAAGGTCTTGGTCGTCGCCGGCGTTCGACACTTCGTCGTCGTGCGCGCGATCACCGAGGCGCGCGACCCCGGCGCGGCGGCTCGGGACCTACGCGATCGACTCGACGACGCGCTCTCAGCGGTGCCGGTCGAGCCAACCTAACAACGTCGCCACCATTCGCGGGTCAGCGCGCAGCTGATGCCCCGCGCCCTGGATCAGCCGGAGTTCGGCTCGACCGTCGGCCGCGGCGACGAGGTCACGCGCGTCGCTGTGGGGAATCTCGATGTCCTCGGTGCCGTGACCGACCATGAGTCGTCGCGGCGGGATCTTCGCGATCGAGACCAATGGATCGATCGCGAAGACATCGTCGCGTAACTCGTCGACCGCCAATAGGTCACGTTCGTCGCCCACCACACCCGCGACCTGGACCGCGTGGTGGAACTCCTCTGCGCTGCCGCACCAGGGTTCGAGGTGCGCCGGCGTCGCGAAGGTCGCCACACCGCGGATTCGTTCGTCGTTCGCCCCGAGGGCCAGCGCGAGTGCGCCGCCAAAACCGAAGCCGGCGAGTGAGATCCGTCGCTCCCCTTCGTCGACGCGTTCGAGGATCGTCATCAAGTCGGCGCGCCACTGGGTCGCCGAGAACGTGCCCGTACTCCCACCCACGCCGGACAGCGTGCCGGTGGCCACGATCCAGCCCGATTCGGTCGCCAAGTGTTCGGCGAGCTCCGGCAACAGACCGGCCGCCTGGCGGCCCATACCCATCGCGCGTGGCAGTCCGTGCACGATGATCAGCGCGTGACTCGCCGAGGGCCTCGCACTCGAGGTAGCGATTCGAAGGTCCAGCAGCGACTTGCCGCTCTGGAGTTGCTCGTGCGCGAGCACCGAGCTAGATACCTAGGCGCTGAGCCAGAAGTTCTCGGTGGTAGGCGGGGTCGCCCAGGAACAGTTCCGAACTCTTGGCTCGCTTGAAGTACAGGTGCGCGTGGTGCTCCCACGTGAAGCCGATGCCGCCGTGGATCTGGATATTCTCCGCGGCGCAGTGAAAGTACGCCTCGGAACAGAACGACTTCGCGAGGCTCGCGGCGATCGGCAACTCCTCATTGCGCTCTTGGGCCGCCCACGCGGCGTAGTACGCCGCGGACTTGGCCGACTCGACGTCGAGCAGCATGTCGGCGCACTTGTGCTTGATCGCCTGGAATGAGCCGATCGGGCGACCGAACTGCACCCGGTTCTTCGCGTACTCGACCGAGTTGTTGAGGACGCGCTGCGCGCCGCCGACCTGTTCCGCCGCGAGTGCGGCCTCGGCCACTTGCAGCATCGTCTCGAGTCCGGCGAGGGCTTCGCCCTCGACACCGACCAATCGGGCCGGCGCGTCGCTGAAGACGATTCGACTCTGCTTGCGGGTCTGGTCCATCGTCGACAGTGTTTCGCGCGCCACGCCCGGCGCGTCGCCATCGACGGCGAAGAGCGAGAGACCCTTGGCGGTCATCGCCGGCACGAAGATGATCGACGCGGTGCTGCCGTCGGTGACGTAACTGCGCACGCCGTTGAGGACGAATCCGTCGCCGGACGCCGTCGCGTTCGTCGAGGTCTTGGTCAGGTCCCAGAGACCGGCGTCGTCGGTCAGGGCGACCGTCGCGATGGTCGCGCCCGAGGCGATGCCGGGCAGGTACGCCGCCTTGTCCGCGTCAGTACCGACCAGGAGCAGCGCGTTGGCGGCGAGAGCGACGGTGGAGAAATAGGGCGAACAGAAGAGCGCGGCGCCCATCTCTTCGAAGACCACGTAGAGCTCGACCGGCCCGTAGCCCTGACCGCCGAACTCCTCGGGAATGCCGAGTCCCTGCAGGGCCAACTCCTTGGCCATTTGATCCCAGACGGCGGTGTCGTAGCCCTCGCTCGTCGCCATCAGACGACGGACCTCGGACTCCGGTGACTTCTCTTCCAAGAAGCGCTTCACCATCTTGCGGAGCTCTTCTTGCTCCTCGCTGAATCCAAAGTTCATCGCAGTCCTCTTCTAGCTACCGCACAGTAATACCGGCCTTATCGACATTACTCAACCTGGACTCGCGGCCGCCACGTGCCACAATGCAGCGTGGACAACGTTGAACTGGTCTGGTCGGACGGCCGCGCCGAGGTACACCGATTCGTGGTGGGACCGATCGAGAACAACGTGTACGTCGTGCGCTGTAAGCGCACCGGCGAGGCGACGCTGCTCGACGCGGCCAACGAACACGACCGGCTCTTGCGGGTCGCGCGCTCCCTCGGCGTCACCTCGGTCTTGGAGACCCACGGTCACTGGGATCACATCGGCGCCGTCGAACAGGTTCGTGAGGCCGGTATCGACGTGTGGGTGCGCACGGAGGACGCCGGCATGTTGCCGAGCTACGACCACCTCCTGGATGACGACGTCGTCCACCAAGTGGGTGACCTGCGACTGCGAACCCTGCATACGCCCGGCCACACCCCGGGCAGCATCTGCTTCGCGCTCGAAGAGACGCCGATGCTCTTCACCGGTGACACGCTCTTCCCCGGCGGTCCCGGCAACACGAACCACAACGCGCACGACTTCGCGACGATCATCGCGTCGATCGACCGACGGATCTTCGGCGTGTTCGCCGACGACGTCACGATCTGGCCGGGCCACGGCGCGCAGTCCACGATCGGCGCCGAACGTCCGCACCTCGAGGAGTGGGTCGAGCGAGGCTGGTAGGCCGGTCTTTGCAACGATTCGGACCGTTAGGCTCGTCACCGTGTCGACGCCCCTCCTAGAGCTCCGCAACCTTCACGCCGAGGCGGAGGGCGCGTCGATTCTGCGCGGCATCGACCTCATCGTGCGCGAAGGCGAAGTCCACGCCCTGATGGGCCCGAATGGCGCCGGGAAGTCGACCTTGGCCAACATCGTCATGGGCCATCCGGGCTACACGATCACCGGTGGCGAGATCCTTCTGCACGGCGAGAACATCGCGAAATGGACGCCCGACCAGCGCGCGCGCGCTGGGATCTTCCTCGCCTTTCAGTACCCCGAGGCCATCGCCGGCGTGTCCGTGGTCCAGTTCTTGCGCCAGGCGATCGCCGCACGCAAGGGCCTCGACGAGCTCAGCATCCTCGAAGTGCGCTTGGACCTGGCCGAGTGGATGGACCGGTTGGGCATGGACCCGGCCTTTGCCGAGCGTCACCTCAATGACGGCTTCTCCGGCGGTGAACGCAAGCGCAACGAAGTCCTCCAGATGGCCCTCCTCGAACCGGTCGTCGCGTTCCTCGACGAGACCGACTCCGGACTGGACATCGACGCCTTGCGCGTCGTTGCCAAGGGCGTGCGTACGGTGCGCACCGAGCACCCGAGCATGGGCGTGATCATCGTCACCCACTACGTGAAACTCCTCGAGGAGATCGAACCCGACCAGGTCCACATATTGGTCGAGGGCCTCATCGTGCACTCCGGTGACGCGCAACTCGCCCAGCGAATCGAGCTCGAGGGCTACGACGCCTGGCGTCCGGTGAGCGCGTGACGAGCTTCAACGCCAAGCGAGTCCGCGCCGACACGCCGCAGTTGAACCGCGTGGTCTTCGACCGGCCGATCACGTACCTCGACACCGCCTCGACGTCCCTGCAACCCAACGCGGTGATCGACGCCATGAGCCGCTACTACCAACTGCGCCACGCCAACGTGCACCGCGCCGTCTACCAAACGGCCAGTGAGGCGACCGCCGCCTACGAGGGTTCGCGCGAGGCCGTCGCGCGCTTCATCAACGCCCCCGGCGGCGCCGGTGAGATCGTGTTCACGAAGAACGCCACCGAGTCCTTCAACTTGCTCGCCAAGTCCTGGGGCGCCACGTTCCTGAAGGCCGGCGACGTCGTGTTAGTCAGCGAGATGGAACACCACGCCAACATCGTGCCGTGGTTCCAACTTCGTGAACAGATCGGCATCGAAGTTCGCTTCATCCCGGTGACCGACGACTACCGACTTGACACGTCGGAGCTCGAGGCGTTGATGCGCGGCGTGAAGCTACTCTCCATCTCGGGCATGTCGAACGTCTTGGGGACGATCAACCCCGTGCGGGCGTTGGCGGCGACCGCGCACGAGCACGGCGCGTTGATCGCGGTCGACGGTGCACAGTCAGTCGCGCACCTGCCGACCGACGTCGTCGCACTGGACATCGATTTCCTCTGCTTCACCGGCCACAAGATGCTCGGCCCCACGGGTATCGGCGTCTTCTGGACCCGCGACGCCATCCTGGAGTCCATGCCGCCATTCCTCGGCGGCGGCGGCATGATCGCCGACGTTCGCACCGACGGCTACACGCCGGCGAACGGGCCGACGAGGTTCGAGGCCGGTACACCGCCCATCGCCGAAGCCGTCGGGCTGAACGCCGCGGTGCTCTACCTCGAGGGTCTGGGCATGGCGAATGTGCTCGGCCACGAACGCGCCCTCGCCGAGGACGCCCTCGCGCGTCTCGCTCTCGAGTTCGGGGGGCGCGTTCGCGTCATCGGCCCGAGTGACACGACCGATCGCGGGGCGGTTATAAGTCTCGACGTGGAGGGGGTCCATCCCCACGACGTCGCGCAGGTCCTCGACCAGTTCGGCGTCTGCGTTCGTCCCGGTCACCACTGCGCCAAGCCGCTCATGCGCCGATTCGGACTCGCGGCGACGGCGCGCGCGTCCTACGGTCCGTACTCCCTCACGAAGGACACTGACGTGTTGATCGAGTCCCTCGGTCACGCCGTGAAGATGTTTGGCTAGAGCGATGACGAGTCTCGGATCGAACCTCGACGACCTCTATCGCGAGATCATCCTCGACCACTACCGCTCCCCGCGCAATCGCGGCGAACTCGACTCCCCGCCCGCGATCCGCGTCGAAGGATTCAACCCGCTGTGCGGTGACGAGATCGTCGTCTACCTCGACGTCGAGGACGGTGTCTTGAAGAACATCAAGATGACCGGCAGCGGCTGCTCGATCTCCCAGTCGTCGGCCTCACTGATGAGCGCGGCGGTGAAGGGCAAGCCGCTCGAGCAGGTGCGCGAGACGATCTCGACCTTCAAGCAGCTCATGACGATCCAGGAGGCGACACTCGCCCACAACGGCGAGGCGCCCACGGTCGACGTGCGCACCCTCGGCGAACTCGCCGCGCTTCAGGGCGTGATCAAGTTTCCCGTTCGCATCAAATGCGCGATGCTGTCCTGGAGCACCCTGATCCAAGGACTCGACGACGCTAACTGAGTCAGCTGGGCGTGCAGGGAACCGGGTCGTAGGGTGGCACCGCCAAGGTCGAATTGATCGTTGGCGTCGTCGTGGGGCGGTGATGGTGCTTCGTGGTCGTCGTTCGCACCGTGGTCGTGGTGGTCGTCGTGATGACCGGCGGCATCGGGGTCTGTCCGGCGGCGTTCGGTGGCGGGTTCGTCGGACGCAGCAGGGTGTTGCCGAAAATGCTGACCAGCAATTGCTGCGCCTCGGGCTGTTCGACGACTTCGACGTCGGCGCCGTTGACGGTGGCGGGAGTCTCGGGCAACGTGTACGTCAACATGTCGTTGGTGTTGTAGCTGTGGAACTTAAGGGCGAGCCCGATGATCTCATTCAACGAGAAGGTGTCATCGATCGTGACACCCTTGGGGAGGTCGGAGAGGAACGCGTTCATGGCGAACGGGTCATCGAGCTTGCTCTTCACGCGATTGAACATGGCCCGTAGGAATGACGTCTGGCGATCGATGCGACCAAAGTCACTGGTGGGGTCGTAGACAAAACCGTCGGCCAGAATCTCGTTGTTGATGGCATCATCGGTCATGTTTCTGAACTCGACCCGATTCGGCCACGTGGGATGACCGCTCGGCGCGTAGTAGTAGTGGCGGCTACGCGCGACCTCGAGTGCTTGGGCTCCATCAATCAACTGACAGCCCGGGTGCTTGATTTCGAGCCCGGAGTTCGGATCGATGGCCGGGTAGCGAAAGTCCAGATAGACCCCGCCGATCGCCACCGCGGCGTTGATCAGACCATCGAAATTGACCTGGATCACGTGATTAATGGTGATGCCGAAGTTCGCCTGAATCGTCTTGACCAAGAGGGCGGGACCGTTGGCGTAGTTGACGTTGATGCGGTTGTAGTTGCCGTATAACGCCTGATTGGCCAGCAACGTCACTTCGGTGTCGCGCGGAATCGACAAGATCGTGATCGTTCTCGCGGTTGGGTTCACGCGGATGATCTTGATCACGTCGCTGCGTTGCCCCCCCACGGAGTCGCTACTGGCGCCGGTTTGCGCCGCCACCGCGCCCGTGAGTCCGGCGCGCGAGTCCGAGCCGACGGCCAGGATGTTGAAGGGCTGGCCGGGAACCGGGTACGTGATGGGCAGGTCTTTGAACCGGTGCAATCCGTCGAAGCGCCAGTTGGCGTACCAGTAGCCGCCACCTAAGACGCCCACGATGAGCACTATCAACGACACGCCGGCGATGATCCATTTGCGTCCGCGTCGTCGTCGACGGTGTCGTCTCGGCGTTCGTCCCGACTGGCGATCCACGGCGTCGCCTAGGGCCGCGAGGCGACTCTCATTGGCGAGGACTCGTCGTTTAGCACCAGGCGATCTCTCCGAGGGGCGCCGAGAGTCGCCATTGCCACCGTCAGCCATCCGACGAGTTTACCCTTCCGTGCCGTGCCGTCACGATCAAGCGGACGCGGCCCGGAACGGTTCGTAACCGTCTCGTTCGAGAACCTCGGAGAGTTCAGGCCCGCCGGTCGCGACGACGCGCCCTTCGCTGAGGACGTGAATCATCGTCGGCGTGAGTTCTTGTAGCAGTCGTTTGAAGTGCGTGATCGCCAAGATGCCGCACTCCCACTCATTGTTCGCGGATGACAGTCGGCGCGCCACCGCGCCGAGCGCGTCGACGTCTAGACCCGAGTCAATCTCGTCGAGCACTGCGAACTTGGGCCGCAGCATGCCGAACTGCACCATCTCGGCGCGTTTGCGTTCGCCGCCGGAGAGGTCGACGTTGACGAAGCGCTCAAGTATCTCCGGACGAAGTTCGACGCGCTCGGCCTCGTCGTGCATTCGTTGGCGCAGGTTGGTGGGATCGACGCCGGCCGCGACCAGGAGATCGATCGGGCGCACGCCGGCCACTTCCAAGGGCTGTTGCATGGCGAGGAGGAGACCGTGGCGCGCGCGTTCGGTCGGTGACATCGTCAGCAGCTCGACGTCGTCGATTCGCACCGAACCGTCCAACACGTCGTAGCCCGGGTGACCGGTGAGGGCGTGGGCCAGCGTCGATTTGCCCGAACCGTTCGGTCCCATGATGACGTGGACTTCGCCGCTCTCCATGGAGAGGTCGAAGCCCTTGAGCACTTCCTTGCCCGCGACTGCAACGCGCAGACCTTCGATCACCAGAGTGGACGTCACGGCAGCACGACCTCCAGCCGACCATCGAAGTTCCGGACGTCGTAGTGCGCCACCGGGCGGGTCGCGGGAAACGACATCGGCTCGCCGTCTTTCAGCCGGAACATCGCGCCGTGGCGCGCGCACTCGATCTCGGCGGTCTCGCAGTTCACTTCACCCTCGGCGAGGCTGAAGTCCTCGTGACTGCAACGGTCATCGAGCACGTAGACGTCGTCCTCGATGCGGATCACGACGAGGACCCGGCCAGCCACGTGGACCTGTCGCGGTACACCGCTCTCGTAGTCACTGAGCATGCCCAGATCGGCCGTGCTCACGGCGTCACCACGTTCACCGTGGCGAGTACCGAGGTGACGTCGCGTTCGACCAGTTCGGCCAGTTGCACGGGCAGGTTCGCCAACATCTCGTAGAAGAAGCCTTGGATCATCAAACGTTCGGCGTCCTCACGGCTCACGCCGCGCGACTCCAAGTACCAGCGCTGCAGTTCGTCGAGGGGGCCGACGCTTGACGCGTGGGCGCACATCACGTCATTCTCGCGGATGTCCAGATTGGGCACGCTGTCGGCGTGCGCGGCCGGCGAGAGCAGCAGGTTGTGGTTCGTCTGGCGGGCGTCGGTGCGCTTCGCGCCCTTTTCGATCTCGATCAGCCCGGTGTAGACCGAGCGCGACTGGTCCGCCACGGCACCCTTGGAGAGCAAGGTCGAACGTGAGCGCGCGCCCGTGTGGAGTTGGTGGGTGCGAAAGTCGTGGACCTGGTCGCCGGAGCCGAGGAAGGTCGTGCGAAGTTCATTCTCCGAGCCCGCGCCACGCATCTCGGCGTCGTTACGGGAGCGGTTGTAGTGCGCGCCGATGCCGACGACGGCCTGGCGGAGCCGGGCGTCACGACTCACGAAGCCGGTGGTACGAGCCACGTGCCAGGCACTGTGATCCAGTCGCTGGTACGTGATCAGTTGCAGTGCGGCGTTGTCCTCGAGGGCGTACTCACTGAGCGGCACGACGAGTGCGTCGGCACCGCCTTCGAAGTATTCGACGATCGTCGCGCTGGCGCCGCGACCGAGTTCGATCTGCGTGCGTGAGAACGACGACGTCGAGTTCGAGACATTGAGCACTACGATCGGCTCGTCGACGTTGACGCCCGCGGCGACCCGAAGGACAGTGGTTGCCGGCGCGAGCGCCGCGTTGAGGACGGCGAAGGTGTCGCTGCGATACCGATCGGCGAAGGATGAGCCGGCGAGCGACTGCGAAGAGTCGACGATGTCGACACGAACTCCTTCCAAGGCGTCGCCGGTACTGACGCAAAAGCCGTCGACCACGCGCACGACGAGGCCCGCGCGCTCGCAGAGTTGCGCGGCAAAGGCCGAATCGGCGCGCGTGACGGGCTCGGCGACGACATCGAAGCGGTTGAGGTCGAAGTCTTTTAGAGGGGCGTAACGCCATACTTCGTCGCTCGTCGTGGGTAGTCCGGCCACCTCAAACGCGGTCCAGGCCTCGTGGCGACGGGCCGCGTCGGGACGTTCGGCGATGAAGGCGGAGGCTGAATCAGCGAAGATTTTCATAGATATCGGGACCAAGGCAGTGTAGTTGTCACCCCTTAAAGTCCCCCGACGTCGTCCTAGGCTGAGGGCGATCGAAAAGGAGCGCGGGTGGAGTTTGTCTCAGAGGTGTTGTCCCTCGAAGTCGATGGTCACGTGGCCACGCTGTGGCTCGACCGCGAAGAGGCGCGCAACGCGATGGGCAGCGCCCTGTGGCGCGACCTTCCCCGAGCCGCCGACGCCGTCGCGAGCGATCGGGAGATCCGCGTCGTGATCGTCGCCGCGAAGGGGCCGCACTTCAGTGTGGGCCTCGATTTGAAGGAGTTCGGTGGCGCCTTCGCTTCCACGTCGAACCCATCGTCGAAAGCGGCCACCAGCGCGCGCGCCTACAAGGAGGTGCGTGCCATGCAGGCCTCGGTGACGTCCATCGCCGAACTTGCGGTGCCGGTCATCGCGGCCGTGCACGGGTACTGCATCGGCGGCGGCGTCGACCTGGTCAGCGCCTGTGACGTACGGCTGTGCGCGAGCGATACCAAGTTCTCGGTGCGCGAAACGAAGGTCGCGATCGTCGCGGACCTCGGTTCCTTGCAACGCCTGCCCACGATCATCGGCGCCGGCCACTTGGCCGAACTGGCCTACACCGGCAAGGACATCGACGCGTCGCGTGCGCTGCGGATCGGCCTCGTCAACGAGGTCTTCGAGACGCGGACCGAACTACTCGCGGGCGCGCGCGCCCTGGCCCAAGAGATCGCGCAGAACTCGCCGCTGGCGGTCCAGGGCACGAAGGCGGTGCTCGCGGCGAACGATGGCCGAAGCGTCGACGAGGGACTCGAGTTCGTCGCGCGCTGGAACACCATGTACCTACAGAGCAATGACCTGCGCGAAGCGATGACCGCCTTCGTGGAGAAGCGACCGCCGATCTTTAACGGCGACTAGCGCTTCCAGAACTTCCACCCGCGCTGACGACGTTCTTGATCGTCGAGTTCCTTGCGCCGTTCCTCATACATCTCGGGCGCGACGTTGTCGACGATCTCACTGGCCATCTTGAGGATCTCGCGACGCTCGTCCACGCTCGCGCTGGTCTCAGGTTCCTTCTCGACGGGCCGTTCGACCAGCGAGCCGTGGGACCAACCGACGTCGGCCAGTCGTCGCTCGTAGGTTACGCAGTTCTCGGGACAGGACCACGGTTGGTCGGGCGCGTTGCCGAGCACGCAGAAGCGCGCGACCTCCCCGGACTTGTAAGTCCGACTCTGAAAGTGCTTGCACTCTTCTCGCATTCCCATGAACTCATTCTTTCACGTTCAAGATGAGAATCTGTTATAAATTGCCGGTGTCTGAACGCAGAATCGACGAAAGAGCGCTGATCGGCACGGAATTGTCGGCGGCGATGGCGGTAGCAAGTCGCGCGTTCTTTGACGATCCGTTCTTCAGTTATTTGCTCCCCAAGGACGCGATGCGACGCTCACGGATGCCCGTCTTCTTTCAATCGGTCTTTTCCCATATGGGACCACAGGGTCGAATCATCACGGTTCGAAACGAGGCCGACGAAATCCTCGGTGTGGCAGCGTGGCAGACAACCGGTGGCTACCCACCGTCCGTCAAGTTGCAACTCACTCAGATTCCGTCGTCCTTGCGAGCGTTCTACCGTCGTCCGCGCTCTCTCGTCATCGGCAATCGCTACGTGGCGGCACTGGCGCACGTGCATCGCAAGGATCCGCAGTGGTATCTCATGGTGCTCTGTGCCGACACGACAGTCCAGAGAAGCGGCGTCGGCACGATGTTGCTCAATCACGGCCTGCGGATGGTCGACGCGCAAGGTGTCGGCAGTCACCTGGAGACGCCGAGACTCGACAACGTCGCGTACTACCGTCGCTTTGGATACGAATTGATCGAGACCGTGACACCGGTCGAAGGCGGCCCACCGTTTCACGCGATGTGGCGCGCGCCCGTTTAGCCGACCGAACCTTCCATCTGCAGTTCGATGAGGCGTGACCATTCGACGGCGTACTCCATCGGCAACGTGCGCGTCACGGGCTCGATGAAGCCGTTGACGATCATGCCCATCGCCTGGCTCTCCGTGAGGCCGCGGCTCATCAAATAGAACAACTGGTCGTCGCCGATCTTCGAGACCGTCGCCTCGTGGCCGATCGACGCGTCCTGCTCGCCGACCTCCATGTAGGGCTTGGTCTCGGAGACTGACTGCTCGTCCAAGATCAACGCGTCGCAGCGCACGAAGCTCTTGGCGCCGGTGGCACCCTCTTCGACCTTGACGAGTCCGCGGTAGGTCGTCTGACCGCCGTCCTTCGAGATCGACTTCGAGATGATCGTCGAGGTCGTCTCGGGCGCACAGTGGATCATCTTGGCGCCGGCGTCTTGGACCTGACCCGGCCCGGCGTAGGCGACCGAAAGGACCTCACCCGAGGCCTTGGGACCCATGAGATAGACCGACGGGTACTTCATCGTGAGGCGCGAGCCGATGTTGCCGTCGATCCACTCGACGTGGGCCTCGGCTTCGGCGCGGGCGCGCTTGGTGACGAGGTTGTAGACGTTGTTCGACCAGTTCTGGATCGTCGTGTACGTGATGCGCGCCCCGGGTAGGGCGACCAGTTCGACCACGGCCGAGTGCAGCGAGTCCGTCGAGTAGACCGGCGCCGAACAGCCCTCCACGTAGTGGACCTGGGAACCTTCGTCGGCGATGATGAGCGTGCGTTCGAACTGTCCCATGTTCTCGGTGTTGATCCGGAAGTAGGCCTGCAGCGGCTGGTCGACGTTGACGCCCGGCGGGACGTAGATGAACGAACCACCGCTCCACACCGCGGAGTTCAGCGCGGCGAACTTATTGTCGTTCGGCGGGATGATCGTGCCGAAGTACTTGCGCACCAGCTCGGGGTACTCACGCACCGCCGTGTCCATGTCACAGAACAGCACGCCGAGTCGCTCGAGGTCCTCGCGGTTGCGGTGAAAGACCACCTCGGACTCGTACTGCGCGGTGACGCCGGCGAGATACTTACGCTCCGCCTCGGGGATGCCGAGGCGTTCGTAGGTGTTCTTGATGTCGTCGGGCAGGTCTTCCCACTTGTTGACCTGGTTCTCCGTGGGCTTGATGTAGTAGTAGATGTCGTTGAAATCGAGGTCCGGCATCCGGTCGGCGAACCATGGCACCATCGGCTTCTTCTCGAACTTCTTCAGGGCGTTGAGACGGAAGTCCAGCATCCACTTCTCTTCGTTCTTGATGCCCGACATCTCGCGCACGATCGCCTCGTTGATTCCCTTCTTCGGCTTGAAGACCGGAATCTGATCGTCGGACCAGCCCAGTTGGTATCGGCTGAAATCCAGATTGTCGACTGACATGGCACTCCCTTGGGATAATCCCTATGTCCATAGTACTAACTCTCATTCCCGACATGTCAGCAAATAGGGCAATGTAGAGCGATGGCTACGCCCCCCACCGTCCCGCAACGTCCCTTTCAGATACGGCGCCACGAGGACGTTCGCGACGACCCCTACTACTGGTTGATGGACCGTGACGACGAAACGGTCCTCGCCCACCTACGCGCCGAAAACGACTATCTGCGAGAGAGTTTCGAAGGTCTCAAGTCGCTGGAGGACGAACTCTTCGAAGAGATCAAGGGGCGGATCGAAGAGACGGACATCTCGGTGCCGGTGCGCAAAGGTGACTGGTGGTACTTCGAACGCACCCGGGAGGGACTCAACTATCCGTTGAGCTGTCGAGTACGCGCTCAGCCCGGGGAGAACGCGCCGCCGGTGATCGATCCCTTGGTCACGCTCGACGGTGAGCAGGTGATCCTGGACGAGAACGCGGAAGCCGGCGACAGTGACTACTTCTCGGTCGGCGTCCTCGCCGTCAGTCCTGACGACGACTGGGTCGCGGTCGGCACGGACTTCGACGGCGACGAGTTGCATCACGTCACGGTGCGCCCCTTAGCCGACCAGGCACCGGTCAGCGACGAACTCGACGACCTCTACTACGGCTTCGCGTGGGCCATGGACAGTCGTCGTTTCTTCTACACGCGCGTTGACGACACCAAACGACCGTTCCAACTCTGGCGCCACGAGCTCGGCACCGACACCGGTACCGATGAACTCGTCTTCCAGGAGGACGACGCGCAGTTCACGTTGTCAGTCGGTCGCAGTCGCGACGACGCCGTGCTCGTCATACAACTCGGCTCGTCGATGACGACCGAGACGCACTTCCTCGACGCGTACGATCCGACCGGTCAGTTCACGTTGCTCGAAGCCCGTCGACACGGCATCGAATACGGCGTCGAGCACTTCGTCGACGAGACGGGTGTCGCGTGGTGGTTGAAGGTCACCAACGAAGACGCGACGGACTTCCGACTCCTCGCGCGAACGGTCGACGGCGGCGAGTGGCGCGAAGTGATCCCCGAACGTCCGGGGTCGCGATTGGACGGCGTCGATGCCTTCTCGGGGTTCCTCGCCATCAGTGAACGGCACGACGGCGACGCGAGCGTTCGTCTCGTCACGACGTTGGGCGGCGCCGAGCCCTTCGGAGATGATCTGCTCGAGCGCTCGCGTCTGATCGAAGGGCCGGCAAGTCCGAGCACGGTGCAGCTCTCGGCCAACGCGAACTTCGTCACTGATCAACTGCGCGTCTCGATCACGTCACTGGTCACGCCGCGACTGGTGGCCGACGTCGTGATCGCGACCGGCGAGACGATCGTGCGCAAACAACAGATCGTCCTCGGCGGCTACGACGCCGAGCAGTTCCGTACGGGGCGGCTGTGGGTGCGCGCGAGTGACGGCGTGCGGGTCCCGGTCTCGGTCGTCGCGCGCGCCGATCTCGTCGACGTCGACGCCGACGGAGGTCTCCGTGCGCGCCGGCCCGCGCCGATCGTGCTCTACGGCTACGGCAGCTACGAGATCTCGATCGACCCGTCGTTCTCGTCACTGCGGCTCTCGCTCCTCGAGCGCGGCGTGATCTTCGCCATCGCGCACATCCGCGGCGGCGGCGAGATGGGTCGATCCTGGTACGAGATGGGCAAGCTCGCCCAAAAGCCCACGACGTTCAGCGACTTCGTCGCGGTCGCGACGTCACTGATCGACGACGGGTGGACCACCAGCGACCGACTGGCGATTCGTGGTGGGTCGGCTGGCGGTCTCCTGATGGGCGCCGTCATGAACCTAGCCCCGGAGCTGTTCCGCTGCGTCGTGGCCGACGTGCCCTTCGTGGACGCTCTCACCACGATGCTCGACGCGTCGCTCCCGCTCACCGTCGGTGAGTGGGAGGAGTGGGGCAACCCCGACGCGAGTGCGGCGGCCTATCGAACGATGAAGAGCTACTCCCCCTACGACAACGTGACGACGACAAATCCGAACGGCACGACGCGCGTCTACCCGCACCTCTTCGCCTCCGGCGGTCTCAATGATCCGCGCGTCGGATTCTGGGAACCGACCAAATGGGTGTTGAAGATCCGTGACGCCAATCCCCAGAACGTCGCGTACCTCAAGACCGAGATGGGTGCCGGTCACGGCGGGCCGTCGGGTCGCTACGACGCCTGGCGCGATGAGGCCCAGGTGCTCGCGTGGACGCTCAAGGAGATCGACGCGCTATGACGAGACGAACGACAGCACCAGCGTCGTCGGCAGCGGCGACGGAAATACGACCGGCCGCCCACCGACCGTGACGCTGGCGCTCTTCGGCGCACCGATCGTGATCTGAGAGTTCCCGATCATGCGTAGTGACTCTTTGGCGCCCACTTTCACCGTGCCCTGCCACTCCAGCGTGCTCGACGGACCCATCTTGTAGACGGCCCACGTCGGACCGAGGGCGCCGTCGACCACGACGTTGTAGCTCTTTCGCGGCACGTGGTACGTCGCGGTCTGACCACTCGTCGACGTCGCGACGAACGTGGACGGGAGCGCCGACGCCGTCGTCGTGGTCGTCGTCGGCGGACGCGTTGACGTAGTCGTCGTCGGGGAGTCGTTGCTGTGGTGCCGGTGCTGGTAGTAGTAGCCGAGCGATCCGACGATGACGAGAACGATCAGGGCGATGACCGCGACGCGCAGTCCGGCGTAGGACGCCGATCGACGCGCGGACTTCGATAGCGCCCACTGCTCGTTGTGGCGAAAGTGTGTCGGCACGACCTCGGCGTCCCCGGGCATCTGTGATTCGCTGAAGACGTACTCGCGGTCACTCTCCAATCTCGGCCGGAGCGGTTCCGGTCGGCGCGTTTCATCCAGTGGGCCGTCCAGCAGGCGGAAACCCTTCGACGGCGCGTACGGCGACGGCGGCGGCGTCATCAAACGCCGGTCGACTGGCCGCGAGAGGTCTCGGATCTCGTCGCGCCGGAGCTTTCGGATCCTCAGGGAGGCGACCGCGACCACCAAGACGACGATCACGATGATGACGATCTTGATCGCGAGTGCCATCAATACCTGATTCGATCACCAATGAGACCGACGAGTGTCATCACGCTCCGAGCGTACTGAACTCTCGGATCAGGCAATGCCGCCGTAGCCGCCGCGATAGAAGACCAGGGGTGCTCCGTCGTGCGCGAGCGCGTGCTGCGCCGCTACGACGACGACGTCATGATCGCCCTGGGTCGTGACGAACAGTATGCGGCCTTCGATGTGCGCGAGTGCCCCGTCGAGAAGCGGCGCGCCATCAGGTCCGGGCGACCAGCCGATGCCGTCGAACTTGTCGATGCCCGGTTGACCGAAGACGCGAGCCACGGTCTCCTGACGCGACGAGAGAATGTTGACGCCCACCACGCCGACGTCACGCGCCACCGGCCAGGAATGGCTCGCCGAGACCGCGGAGAACGAGATCAGTGTCGGATCGAGTGACAACGCGCCGAACGTCTGACAGGTGAAGCCGACGGGGCCGTCGGGTGCGGCCGCGGTGACGACGGCGACGCCCGTCACGAAGTGTCCCAGAACCTCTCGGAAATGCGCGACGTCGATGGAACTCACGACGACGAGGTTACCGAGCGCCCATCGGCGTCGAGCGCGAGCATCGTGTCACTCGTCACCCCGCAAACGAACGAGTCGTCCTCGGTGTTCAATGAGACCGTCGTTGACGAGATCGGCGATGAGCACGTCACCTCGTCTCGGGTCGGTCACGTCAACGCACCTACGCAAATGTTGAACGGAGCGCGGGCGCTCCCGCAGTGCCGCTACCACTCGTCCCCGAGCCTGTCGGTCCGAGCCTGCGAAGCGCGACTGCGCTCGCGACACGCCGGCGCTGCGCGGCGCGGGGTCGGCGCCACCCTCGCGATGCCACTTGCAGACCCGCGCGACCGGACATTCGAGACAGCGCGGCGTCGACGTGCAGAACTGCGCACCGAGGTCGAGCAGCGACTGGTTGAATCCCGCAGCATTGGTGCGTGGGAGCAGTTCGTTCGCCGCCGAGCGTGCCTCGGCCCTGCTAAGGGTTCGGTTCTCGAGGGCTCGCGCAAGGACTCGGCCAACGTTGGTGTCGACGACGGCGACCCGGCGCCCGAACGCGAAGGAAGCGACGGCGTTGGCGGTGTACTCACCGACGCCCGGCAGGCGCCGGAGGTCCTGCACACCGTCGGGCACCACACCGTCGAACTCGTCGCGGATCATTCGGGCGGCGTCGTGCAACGCCTTCGCACGCCGGTGGTAGCCAAGTCCGTTCCAGAGACGCAGCACGTCAGCCAGGGACGCGTCCGCGCACACGCCAGGCGTTGGATAGGTGTCCATGAATCTCGACCAGGGACCGATGACTCGCGACGTCTGGGTCTGTTGGAGCATGACTTCGCTCACCAACACCGCCCACGGATCTGGGTGCGCTATCCACGGGAGCGCTCGGGCGAGTCGCGGCGCGCTGCGGCGCAGAACTCGTCGAAGCGCGACGACGCCGTTACGACCAGACGTCGCCACTGTACGGACGTTGTCGCGGCGGCGCGAACTCTCGCATCCAGACCATCACTTTGCGGCGGAAGTAACAGACTTCGAGTCCGTCTTGGTTGAAGCCCTTGGTTTCGACGAGCACGACTCCACGATCGTTCTTCGACGTCGATGGGGTCGTCGCTAGGACGCGTGTCTCGGCGTAGATGGTGTCGCCGTGGAAGGTCGGATTGCGATGGATCAGGGACTCGACTTCGAGGTTGGCGATCGCCGAACCGGACACGTCGGGCACGCTCATGCCGAGGACCAGCGAATAGACGAGGTTGCCGACGACCACGTTCCTGTGATGGACGGTCTCGTGTTCGGCGAACCAGGCGTCGGTGTGTAGCGGATGATGATTCATCGTGATCATGCAAAAGAGATGGTCGTCGGCCTCGGTGACGGTCTTGCCGGGCCAGTGCCTGTAGACGTCGCCGACCGTGAACTCCTCGAAGTAGCGGCCGAAGGGACGTTCGAATGAACTCATTGAGTCAGTCTCTCGCACACCGTGATGACGTCGACTTACTCTTCGACGTCGATCGGGACCGCGGGACGCGTCGTGAACGAGACGGTGGCACCGGGTAAGGATTCGCCGTCGATCAACATGCGCCACGTGAAGCGCGATCCGGGCGCCAAGGGGATCGGTCCGAAGGCCACGGCGATCGGGACGTCGACCGGTGTGCCCACCGGCACACTGTCGGGCGCGGCGACGGAGAAGTCGTTGCGTACCTCGATTGGTTGCGGACCCTCGGGGGTATCGAAGCGCACCGGCTGTCCGTCGGCGTCTTCCAAGAACAGTTCCCAGTGATGGATGGTGTTGAACTCGTGCGAGTCGACCATGACCTTCATCGCGACCGCCGACGGCGTGGGGTCCGGTCCCGTGACCGACCAGCCGCCACCCAGGATGTACAGCTTTCCGTCGGCCACTTGCGCCGAATCGGCGAGGAGCATTGTCACATTCACGCGCCAAGCCTAGGTCCCAGAGACTTATTCACCTCACCCGTTAGATTTTCTCCATGACTCCCCCACTCGACATCGTCGACGCGACGCGATTGCTCGGGCGCGCGCAGTCGGTAATCGACGGTGCGCTGCTCGTGCTACAGCGAAGTGGCGGCGTCGACGCGCACCAGACCCTCGCCTACGACGTCGCGCACGCGGCGAGCGCGATCGCGACGGCCCGAGCGTCACTCGAGTACGCCGCCCGCGGTGAGGTCGAGTCGCGCCTCGTCGCCGCCTTCATCGCCATCGCGCTCAGCGACCTCGCCACGCGCGTCCTCGGCCGAGAGGAACTGTGGGCGCTCGATGAGGACTGGTACCGACCGTTCGCCTCCTTCGTCGCCGCCTACCGCGATCCGGACTTCGTGGCGGGACTCGCCGAGACCGCGGGTCCCCGGCACCTGGGCGCGGACTTCGAGATGGTCGCCGACACGTTCCACCGTTTCGCCCTCGAACAGGTTCGACCGCACGCCGAACACGTGCACCGCGCGAACGCCGATATTCCCGAGTCGGTCATCGCGGGACTCGCCGACCTCGGAGGATTCGGCCTCTCGGTTCCCGAAGAGTTCGGCGGCTTCGCCACGGGCGGCGAGTCCGAGTACCTCGGGATGGTCGTGGCCACCGAGGAGTTGTCGTGGGGCGCCCTCGGGGTCGGAGGATCGTTGATCACCCGACCGGAGATCCTGACGCGCGCCCTCGTGAAGGGTGGCACCAAGGAACAGAAGGAGCGCTGGTTACCACGTTTGGCGTCCGGCGACGTCTTGGCCGCTGTCGCGGTGACCGAACCGGACTTCGGCAGCGACGTCGCCGCGGTGACCACGAGCGCGACCAAGACCGAGGGCGGCTGGCTGATCAACGGCACCAAGACGTGGTGCACGTTCGCCGCGCGCGCAGACGTCCTCATGTTGCTCGCGCGAACCGACCCCGACCGCAACAAGGTCCACCGAGGACTCTCGCTCTTCTTAGTCGAGAAGGACCGCGCCGAGAGCGAAGGCTTCATTCTCACGCAGGAGAGCCAGAAGGCCGGAGGCGGTAGTCGGCTCGAGGGTAGACCGATCGACACGATCGGTTATCGCGGGATGCACTCGTACGAGTTGGCGTTCGAGAACTGGTTCGTGCCCGACGACGGCCTCGTCGGTGGTGACGAGGGACTGGGTCGCGGCTTCTACTTCCAGATGGCCGGCTTCGAGAACGGTCGCTTGCAGACCACGGCACGCGCCGTCGGCGTTATGCAGGCCGCCTACGAAGCGGCCCTGGTGTACGCCCAGAACCGTGTCGTCTTCGGTGAGGCCGTCGTCGACTTCGAGCTCACCCGCGTGAAACTGGGCTCGATGGCCGCGATCATCCAGTGCGCCCGACAGTTCTCACTGGAGGTCGCGCGCGAGATGGCGCGAGGTGGTGGCGCCCTCGAAGCGTCGATGGCCAAGGCTTACGTCTGTCGCGCAGCCGAGTGGGTCACGCGCGAGGCGATGCAGATCCACGGCGGGATGGGGTACGCCGAGGAGTACGCGGTCAGTCGCTACTTCGTCGACGCGCGGGTGTTGTCGATCTTCGAAGGGGCCGACGAGACTCTCTGTCTCAAGGTCATCGCGCGACGCCTCTTGGAAGGCGCACCCGCGGATTAGTCCGACGCGAACCCGAAGGCCGGACCGGTGATCTCGCCTCGCGGTTCACCGATACCGAGCGAACGATCCGCACCGTCGAGCATCGACTCTTCGGTCGGGCGAAGGCTCGATCCCCATCGCTCTTCGACGTGGCCGAAGCGCCACACCAGCACCGCGCCGAGCCAGGTCACGACGAACATTCCGACGATGATGATGCCGGCCTTGTTGATGTCGAAGCCGGACATCAACCGCCAGAATGAACCCTTCCAGTGGAGTTCGGTCGGGAGCAGTCCCAAGACCTCCACCGCGCCGATGAAGAAGCAGATCGCCACCGAAAGACCGGTGATCGCGAGGTTGTAGAAGATCTTGCGAACGGGATTGAAGAAGGCCCAGCCGTAGGCGACGTTCATGAAGAGACAGTCGATCGTGTCCATCAGCACCATGCCGGCCGTGAAGAGGATGGGGAGGCACATGATCGAGTACCACGGCAAGTGCTGGGCGGCGAAGAGCGCCGTCGTCGCGAGCAGCGCTACCTCGGTAGCGGTGTCAAAGCCCATGCCGAAGACGACGCCCACCGGGTAGAGCTTCCACTCCTTGTCGATCGAGCGCATCCACTTGCCGAAGAAGCGGTACATCAAACCGCGGTTCTGCAACTGCGCTTCGAGTTCGGCCTCGTTGTAGGTGCCGTCGCGCATCGAACGAAAGACGCGGAGGATCCCCGCCAGGATCACGAGGTTCATCAATCCGATCAAAAACAAGAACGACGCCGAGACGAGCGTGCCGAAGACACCTCCGAACTGCTCAAGCCCGGAGTTGTTATTCGACACCGCGTGAAAGACCGCTCGTTCGGCGAAGACCAAGCCGAGTCCGATCGCGACAACGATCGTCGAGTGACCGAGCGAGAACCAGTACCCCAGCGTGAGCGGTCGACTCGTCCCTTCGACGTCATGTCGTTCGTTGAGGAGCTTGCGGGTCGTGTTGTCGATCGCCGAAATGTGGTCAGCGTCGAAGGCGTGTCGAAGTCCCAACGTGTACGCGAGCCCGCCGAGACCGATTCCGAAACCCTTGTAGTGCCCGGGTACCACGAAAGCGATCAAGATTCCGAATCCGGCTACGTGGAGCGCGACGATTGACACCATCATCCAACTGATCTTGCGCCACTCATGCTGATTGAATGAACGTTGCAGCGTGCGGAAGCGACTGGTGGGGGTCGTTGCTTCGATAAGTGCCATACGCTCGGAATTCCCTTATCACTTGCCCGGTGTTGAAATTTCCTTGTTGCGACTATCTCCTAATAAGGAATCTATCGCCGGACGGCGTCAAAAGATAGAGCGGTGGAGTTGAATTTTTGGTGAACGGCGACCGGAATTAGCGTTACTTCGGGGTGCGCTTCATGCCGGAGCGCTCCCCTCGGGCCACGAAGGAGTGTGCGATCTTGGCCGAGGCCTCGTCGATCATCTCGTCGCCAAACATGACCGCCCCGGTGTGCTCGCGCTCGGTCGCGACGCGGTACGCGTCGAGGATGTCAAAGGACTTGTCGAACAGGTCCTGACTCGGTGAGTAGACCTCGTTGAGGACGAGCGCCTGGTCGGGGGTGAGTGCCCACTTACCGTCGAAGCCGTAGGACGCGGAGATCTGCGCGGCGAATCGGAGCGCCGCTAAGTCACGGACCTTGAGGAACGGGCCGTCGATCACGTGCAGCCCGTTGGCCCGGCCGGCCATCAGGATCTTGGCGAAGACGTAACTGAAGGGATTCGACGGGGCGTGATGGATCGTCTCGTCGATCGTCGTCACCGGCATGCCAATCGACGCCGCGAAGTCCGCCGGACCGAAGACGATCGACTCCAACCGCGGCGACGCGGCACATATCTCTTCCACGTTGATCAGGCCCTGCGCGGTTTCGATCTGGGCCTCGATGCCGATGTGGCCCGGCTCCAGTCCGGCGTTGCGCTCCACCTGGGTGAGCAACAGATCGAGCGCCACGACGTCCGAAGCGCGTTGCACCTTCGGGAGCATCACCTCGTCGAGGCGAGGTCCCGCGTCGGTGACGACGTCGATCACGTCGGCGTAGGTCCAGGGCGAGTCCCACGCGTTGACGCGCACGCACAGCACACGGTCGTCCCACTCCAGGGTGCGGATCGCCTGGGCGACTTTGGCGCGCGCCGTGACCTTTTCGTTCGGTGCGACCGAGTCCTCGAGATCGAGAAAGGAGAAGTCGGCCCTCGCGGTCGGCGCCTTCGCGAGGAAGCGTTCGGACGATCCCGGTGTCGACAGGCAGGAACGACGCGGCAGTGCTCGAGAACGATTCGACATGCGCCGAGCCTATTCTTGGCGGTCGATCTGTCCGAAGACACGTGTTAACTACCGGCGACACGCTATAGATTCACCGGCGCTGATCAGGTGTTAGAACAACCGGTTCACGAGCGAGCCAGCGAGGGAACAACTCCAACCAGTAACCTTGTCGCGTGACTGACGTCGTGCGCTTTGCGCCTCCGACGCTACGGCCAGCAAGGAAACTCAGGCGCTTCCGGTGGATGTTTTCCATTTTGGCTGTGGTCGCAGTGTGTCTTGGCACTGTGACCTTCTCTTCGCATCTCGCGTCGGCGTCGACGTTGGGCACCGACCGCGCCCGAGCGAACCAGTTGCTGAAGCAGATCAATCGGATCAGCGCCAAGGTCGACTTCCTGGGTCAGAAGTACGACCTCGCCAAGATCAAGCTCGACCGCATCGCCAACGAGATCCGCGACACCAAGGCCGACGTTGCCATCATCAAGAAGCACGAGACCAAGGGTGACGCCCAGCTTCGCGCCGAAGCGGTCTTCGCGTACGTGACCAACGGCGCGGCCGCGAGCAACAACCCCCTCTTTTCGAGCAGCGCGTCGAAGATCGGCGCGACCAACGTCTACAACCAGTTGGCCCAGGGCAACGTCGCCGAGACCCTGTCGAACCTGAAGAACTACAAGATCGAACTGACCCAGGAGCGCAGCATCTTGGCGAGCGAAGTGGGGCGCGCGGCCAGTCTCACCCGGGCCGCGGCGCGGTCCTTCCACTCGGCCAACGAGTACCAGTCATCGCTCAATCACGCGCTCGCCCAGGTGAAGGGCAATATTGCGACCTTCATCGCCCAAGCCGAGGCGGCCGCGTCGGCCCAAGAGGTGACGCAGTTCAACAATCAGAATCTCTCGGACGGCATCACCGATCCGCCACCGGACTCGCGGGCGGACATCGCGATCCGAGCGGCCATGAACTACATCGGCGTCCCCTACGTCTGGGGCGGCGCCAGTAAATCCGGCGTGGACTGCTCCGGGCTGATCATGCTCGCCTACGACGCGGCGGGCATCGACTTCCCCCACTACTCCGGTGCCATGTACGAAGACACGATGCGCGTACCGCTCGTGGACATCGAGCCGGGCGACCTCATCTTCTACGGCTACGACGGCGATCAGCACGTCGCGATGTACGTCGGTGACGGCAAGATGATCGAAGCCGAGATGACCGGCACGCTCGTGCACATCGTCCCGATTCGCCTCGGTTATGGATTCTTTGGTCTTGGTCGCCCGCGGGCCTAGGCGTGTCGGGCGTCCCCACTTCGTTTCACCTCGGCCCCCTCGTCTTTCACACCTACGGCTTCGGCCTCGCCATCGCGGCCTACGTCTGCTTCCTCTACGCACGGCGCCGCCTCACCAGGGCTGACTTCGAGGTTCAGCCCTTCGGGAAGCTCGCGTTAGCCCTGATCGTCTCGGGTCTCGTGGGAGCACGCGTCGCGAACATCGCGACCAATTGGGGTTACTACTCGGACCATCCCGCGCGCTGGGTCGCGGTCTGGCAGGGCGGACTCGCGAGTTTCGGGGGCATCGCCCTGGCGCTGCCCGTTGGTCTCTTCCTGCAGCGCCGATGGTGGCCGGGCAGTTCACTCGCCGCCTACACCGACGCGCTCGTGTCCGCACTGGTGGCGGGATGGGCCCTGGGCCGCGTGCTCGGTCCGCAGTTCATGGTCAACGGCGGCGGCCACCTCACGCACCAGTGGTTCGGGATTCACTACGCCGGTCAGGTCGGAAAGCGCGTGCCGGTGCCGCTCATCCAAGGCGGCGAGGACTCGCTCTTGTGGCTCGTCCTCTTGGGCGTCGAGCGATGGCGACCCCCACGCGCCGGCATTATCACGGGGTTGGCGATGATCATCTGGGGTCTCGTTCGTTCGCTCGACGAACGACTCCTCTTGGGTCAGGAGTCACACAGCGGCTCACTCGGCGTGCAGTTTGCGGGTCTCGCCCTCGCCGTCGCGGGTCTGGTCCTCGTGGTTCACCAACTCAGAGTTGGGCGTTCCACTCCGGATCGTTTAGCCGACCCACCCGCTCGAGTGACGCCGTAGGGGCGACCTCGACCACGACGCGCGTGTCGTCCACGTACGACACGTGGTCCAGACCGAGTCGACGCCACGCCTGCAACAGGCTTCTCGTCGGAGCACTGCTGGAGTAGATCGGCCGCACCAACAACGCGTCGTCACCGGCGGCGACGACGAGGGCCGGTCGCTGCTTGGACTTCTGCTCGGGCGTCGTCGGATCGGTGGCGTCGAAGGGCACCTCGACAATGACGACGGTCCCGGCGAGGGCGTGATCGGGATCGAAATGTTCGAGTTCGGCCGGCGTGAAGGTCATTTTGCGTCGCAACTCGGTGGGACCATCCTGCGGCGGCGCCGGTGCGGTCGGCGTCGCACGGGCCACCGTCTCGGCTTTGACCTTCGTCGGGCGAGTGGGACGCTGCGACGACGGACCCTTCTTGCGCGACCGCTCCTCTTCTCGTCGACGGCGGCGCTGCTCCTTGATCTCCGGATCGGTCTCCTTGGGCGACAGCAACGTGGCGGTGACCACGTTGTCGGGCAGTTCGGGCAACGCGTATTCAGGGCGCTCCTCGAACAGACGGTGACAGTGCGGCGCCGCGGGGAACGCCTCGACGATCGCGAACGCCAGGACGGCCACCACGTCGTCGACGGTCGCGCCGTCATTCATGACCTTGTCGATCGCCGCGCTCAACTCCTCAAACGATGGCGTGTCGGCGTGATCCTCCAGGGCGGCGACGACCTTCTCCAAGGGGGACATGGCGAGCAGTTCCAGGAGCGCGGTGACGGCCGCCATTGGTGCGTTCGTCGCGAAGTGCCCGACGTCGCGACGTTGTTGAAGATTGCGAAGTGGCATGCCCACGACGGCGCTGATCTTGGCGTGTCCGCGAAGATCAAGGCCGTCGACCGTCGTCAGGATCGTGGTCGCGTCAATCTTGAGCAGTGCCCGTCGCGCCGTCACGTTCGCACTACTCACCGTGAGGACCCGTGTCGTTCGACGTGTGCGCAGTGCGTGGTTGATCGTTCTCGCGAAGGCATAGGCCACGCTATCGTGCCGACTTCAGTGACTTTGACTGTCGATTTCAAGAGAAGCCGGTCCGCGACGAAGATTACGGGAATCTCACGATGATTTCTGCCGAGTCTTACGAACGTCAAGAATGGTACTGACACCATTCATCGTGCAGCGGAGTATGGGGAACTAGGGGAGATTGATGTTGTCACCGCCGGGGGCGATTGATCTGACCTGGACTCCGTGAGCGCGCCGTCGCCACTACGAGAGGCGACGGTGAGCGCACTCGAGCGACGACGCGCGACGACGCTCGGTCTCGTCGTGGCATTGACCGGACTGGCAGCGACGCTGGTCATGGCGATACTCGTGGCGCACACGCACGGCTTTCATCCGTGGACGTTCGCCGGGCGATACTCCTACGTCTTTCGCGACTTGATCGGCCGTGAAGAGAATCTCCGAACCCTTCGAGTGACCGGCAACATCTATATCCCGTACGGGGTGGAGGCCTTCACCTATCCTCCCGGTGCGATTCTCTTCTTCTGGCCGCTCGTGTGGCTGCCCGCGTCGTCGATTCCGTTCTGGTGGACGTGGCTCAGCATTCTCTGTCTGGCCATTTCACTGGCGATCTGCCTCCACCACCTGGGCCCTCGGCACTGGACGATGAACTTTGGCGTCGGGTGCTGGTTGGCGCTGGCCTCAATCGTCGTACTGCCGATCGAGGTCGAGTGCCTCATCTGGGGACAGACCGCCACGATCTTGTTGCTGTTAGTGGTACTCGACACCCTCGTCGTGAAGGGCCGTGGTCGTGGTATCGCCCTCGGTCTCGCCACGGCGTTCAAGATCTATCCCATCGTCTTCGTCGTGATATGGCTCTGGCGCCGGCAGTTCCGCGAAGCGATCACGGCACTGGTGACCGCGGCGGTCACGACATCCATCGCGTGGATACTCTGGCCGACGAGCTTCTCGACGTTCGTGCGCGTGCTCGTCATCGGCCACAAGGAGTTCGGACAGTTCGCGAACGGCGGGGCGGCCTCGTACGCCAGTTCGAGCGTCACGTCCTTCTTCATGCGCGCGCCGTTTCACATTGGACTGCTCAACTGGGCGTGGGACGGCGTCTTCTCCATTCTGGTGATTCTTCTCGGGCTGTGCGCGTCACAGAAACTCTGGAAGATGGACTGCGAGATCTCGGCGATGGTCTGCGTGCTCTACGCCAGTATCCTCGGCTCACCCGTCGCCTGGGACCACTACTTCGCCTTCGCGCCGCTTCTGGTGTTGGTCATCGTCGAAGTCGGCGTGAACAGCTGGCTCGCGCGAGCGTGCATGCTGGCGCTCGCGAACTTCTGCATACCGTGGCTCTTCTTCCATAACTCGCTCGAGACCTCGACGTGGCTGGCGATTCGTGACTTCCTCGCCCGCAACGCAATTCTGCTGACCTCGCTGATCGTCCTCGCGTCCACCTTCGCCACATCGCGACAGCCGGCCCGCGAGCGGTTTCGACACGGGGAGAGTTGGAGGACGAAGGCGCTTCGCTGAGATTCACGACACGGCGTGTAGCGACGGGTACCTCAGTGCAGCGACTCACGACGGTTTCGGTGAGTCACGTGCCTCTCGAGTGAGCAGTCGATCCACCGACGTCTGTACGAATCCAGCGCCCAGGTAGAGACTGCGGCCCGGCTCGGCGGAGAAGCCCACCTTGAGACGCCGGGCACCCCGTCCCGCGAGACGATTGAAACCGTTCGTCAGCATCATTCGACCGAGGCCGCGTCGTTGGTAGTCGTCATGGACGCGCATGGGTTCGAGGAGTCCGATCTTCGTCGTGTCGTCGAACCAGTACAACGAGTAGCCGGCGACGTTTCCGTGATCGTCCACGACGGCGAGATCGAGCGTCGGGTCGTACAACGAGCACTGCCGTAATCGCTGTTCGACCGATTCGTCGTTTCGAGGGATCATCGGGTGCGGAGACGCCGACGACGTCGATCGATCGACGACCACGAACCCGTCGACCTGTTCGACCGGTGGACAGAGTTCGACGTCCAGCCAAGTCGTGCCCGACAACTCATCGGTCATCACGAAACCACTGTCGAGGGCGAGCTCCACCAGCGACGTGTCGTCTTCGCGCACGAGCATCTCGAGGGCCTTGTCGCGATGAGCGTCGGCGGCTTCTAACGTCGCGCTCCACACCTCTGTTTCCTCGACGATCGAGGGCACCGCAAAGACGTCAACCTGCCACGTGTGCTCCCAACCCGTGAGCCCCGCCGCGGCCACGGGTCCCTCGGTATCGAACCAGACCGGTAGGGCAAGGTCGTCGGTGGCCCTCGCGCGGCGCCACCACCACTGCACGTCGGAGGCTTCCCAGATGCCGCGATACGGATCGGCCCGCCGAGCGCGCTGCAAGACGATGGACGTCGCGTTCAGGCGCGCGAGACCCCGCAGCAACTCTCTTCGAACCGCCACGTCCACCTCCCGTGCATGGTCATTCAACTCTGTGATGAAACGCCGGTCCGCACCCAGCGATGCGTTCCTGGCGCTGACTTCTACGACGTCTACTTGAGCAGATGCTTCGCGATCACGACGCGCTGAATCTGGTTGGTCCCCTCGTAAATCTGGGTGATCTTGGCGTCGCGCATGAACCGCTCCACGGGGAACTCCTTGGTGAAGCCGTAGCCGCCAAGGAGCTGCACCGCGTCGGTCGTGACGCTCATGGCGGTATCGGACGCGAAGGACTTCGCGGCGGCGCCGAGGTACGAGAGGTTGCCGTCCGGGTCACCCGCGTCGATCGTCGCGCACGCCTGGTAGACCAGCGCGCGCGCCGCCTCGGTGCGAATGGCCATGTCGGCCAACATGAAGCGCAGTCCCTGCAGATCGGCGATCGGTCGGCCGAAGGCCTTGCGACCCTTCATGTAGTTGCCGGCGAAGTCAATCGCGGCCTGGGCGATACCGACGGCTTGGGCACCGATGGTCGGACGCGAACGATCGAGCGTGTGCATCGCGATCAAGAAGCCCTCGCCCTCGTTGCCGATGCGGTGCGACGCGGGAACGCGCACGTCGGTGAGGACGACCTCACCGGTCGGTGACGCGCGAAGTCCCATCTTGTCCTCGTGCTTGGGGAACTCGACACCGGGACCCTTTTCGACGAGGAAGCACGTAATGCCGTGCGTGCGCGCCGACGGGTCGGTCGTCGCGAAAACGGTGTACGTGTCCGAGACACCGGAGTTGGTGATCCAGTACTTCGAACCGTTGAGGATGTAGTCGTCGCCGTCGCGAACGGCGCGACAGCGCATCGAGGCGACGTCGGAACCGGCATCGGACTCGGAAAGGCAGTAACTCCCCTGAATCTCGCCGGACGCGATGCGCGGCAGGTAGGACCGCTTGATCTCCTCGGAGGCGAAGTTCATGATCGGCAACATCGCCAGCTTGGAGATCAGGATCGTGACCGACGTCGACGCACAGCCCCGCGCCAGCTGTTCGATCATGATCGCTTGGGTGACCATGTCGGCCCCGGCCCCACCGTAGGCGGCCGGGACCTGGACGGCGGGTAGGTCCATCTTCACGCACGCGTCGAAGCTCTCCTGCGGGTAGGTCTGATCGCGATCGTGTTCGGCGGCGTAGGGCGCGACCTGTTCGTCGACGAAACTGCGCATCACGTCACGGAAAGCTCGTTGCTCATCGTTGAGGACGTAGCTCATGGCACTCCTTTATCGGTTCAGTCGGACAGCAGCGCGGCGTCGTTCGTGGCGACCAGCTCGTCGCCGTCGACGGCGTCGACCAGACGACGCTGCAGGACGTAACTGTGCGCGAGACCCCGAAAGGGCGCGCTCAGCGTGTGGTCGACGACCCGGGCGCTACTCAGCCCGAAGAGATTCATCACGGCACGCACGTCACCCAACTGGGGACCTCGTCCGACGAGACTGGCCCGTTTGGCCGCGACCAGTCCCACCCCGAGGGCCACGTCGTGGCGGTCGTGCACGTCTTCGAAGTTCAACTTCGCGCACTCGCGCGCGGCGATGGTGAGGGCGTAGCCCTCCCCCGGCGCCTGCGTGCCTCGACCGACCTCACCGACGGCCGGGAGCTTGCGCAACAGGCCGGCCTTGGGCGGGCGCGCGAACTCGGGTGTCCCGGTGTCCATCGTCGGACGGACCTGTCCCGTCGCCGACACCGGTGAAAACGTTGGTTGGGTCACTCGACGACTCTACCTTGGGCCGATTTAGACCTTGGTCAGCCAACTCTCGTACGCCGGACGCATGCCGCGCACGGCCTGGAAGTACGTCGTCTGGATCTCCATGGTGATCGGTCCCGGTTTGCCGGCGCCGACTTGACGATCGTCGACCGAGTCGATCGGTACGACCTCGGCGGCGGTGCCGGTGAGGAAGGCCTCGTCGGCGAGGTAGAGGTCGTCACGACGCATCGCCTCGAAACTCACCTGGTAGCCGAGGTCGTTGGCGATCTTCACGATGCTCGACTGGGTGATCCCGCGCAACGCGCCCGCTTCGGACGGCGGCGGACTGATGATGAGCCCGTCGCGCACGATGAACAGGTTCTCGCCCGTGCACTCACTGATGAGCCCGTCGGTGCCGAGCATGATCGCCTCGTCGTAGCCGGCCTTCACCGCCTCGAGTTTGGCGAGGCACGAGTTGACGTAACCGCCCACGGTCTTGGACGCCGTCGGCATCGAGTTGGGGTGGTGCCGGGCCCACGACGCGATCTTCATCCGGACGCCCTTTTCGAGGCTGTCGGCGCCGAGGTACGCGCCCCAGGGCCAGACACCGATGATCACGTTGGTCGGCGCGCCCATCGGATTCACGCCCATCTCGCCGTAACCGAGGTAGATGAGCGGCCGAATGTAACAGCCCTCGTCCATCTCGTTCACGCGAACGGTGTCGACGACCGCGTCACACAGTTCGTCCAGGGTGTAGGTGACGTCAATCATCAAGATCTTGCAGCTGCGTAGCAGCCGGTCCATGTGTTCGCGCAGACGGAACACCGCGACCCCTTGGGGCGTCTTGTACGCGCGAATACCCTCGAAGGCGCCCATCCCGTAGTGCAGGGTGTGGCTGAGCACGTGCGTCGTCGCGTTCTCCCAGTCGACCAGGGCGCCGTCCATCCAGATCTTCTTCGTGGGTGTTAGGGGCATCTACAACCTTCCAATTAACTGTTTCGTGACGCCGTCGGTGCCGAGCACCGCGACGTCACCATCAAAGTCTGCCACCGCGCGCGCGACCCTCCGCGCGGCGTCCAACTCTTCGAGGTGCTCGAGCATCAACGCCGCCGACGAAACCGCCGCGAGCGGATTGGCCCGACCGGTGCCGGCGATGTCGTGGGCGGCACCGTGGACTGGTTCGAAGAGCGACGCGCCGGTGCGCGCGGGGTTCAGGTTCGCGCTCGCCGCGTAGCCGATGCCCCCGGTGACGGCGCCGGCCAAGTCCGACAGGATGTCGCCGAAGAGGTTGTCGGTCACGATGACGCCGTAGCGCTCGGGCCGCTCGACGAGGTAGATGCACGCGGCGTCGACGTGGTTGTAGTCCACCGCGACGTCGGGATGCTCCGCGGCGACCTCATTGACGACGCGTGACCAGAGGTCACCGGCGTAGGTGAGGACGTTGGTCTTGTGCACGAGCGTCAGGGTCGGTGTGACGAGAGCCGCGGCGCGTTCGAAGGCGAAGCGTACGCAACGTTCGACGCCGAAGCGCGTGTTGACCGATCCCTGCGTCGCGACCTCCTTCGACGTGCCGCGACGAAGCACGCCGCCCTCACCGGCGTAGGGGCCTTCGGTGTTCTCGCGCACGATGGCGAACTCGCAGCCCTCGGCGATCGAGCCGGCCACGCCGCGAAACGGTCGATAGTTGATGTACAGATCGAGCCCGAAGCGCAGGCGAAGGAGGAGCCCTCGCTCCAGGACACCGCCCGGGATACGCGTGTCGCCGATGGCGGGGCCTACGGCGCCCAGCATGATCGCGTCGAAGCCGCGCAGTTCTTCCAGTGTGGCGTCGTCGAGCACGAAGCCGTCGCGCAGGTACCGAGCGGCGCCGAGATCGAAGTCCGTCGTCGCCAGGGCGACACCGGCGGCGCGAACGACGTCGAGCGCGGCCGTCGTGACCTCGGGTCCGATCCCGTCGCCACCGATCACCGCGACGCGGTGGGTACGATCGTTGCTCACGGGCCGCCTCCTTCTTTGGTCTAGTTTGCTCGTCCGCGCGAACGTACCGCAAACCTGTCGGAAGATGATTCGGGGCAGAACGTTAGAATTTCCACCTATCTACCGAACGAGAAGGCTATGGCCGGCGAAATTCACCGCATCACCCAAGAGACGCTCGACAAGCTGGAAGCGGAGTATCTCGAACTGACGACCGTGGGTCGCACCGAGATCGCGCGCGTCATCGAATCGGCGCGGCTCCTCGGCGACCTGTCGGAGAACGGGGACTACCACGCCGCCAAAGACGCGCAGGGAAAGATGGAGTCACGCATTCGCCAGATCGACAACGTGATCCGGAATCACGAGATTGTCGAACGCGACGAGAACTCCCACACCGTCGAACACGCGACCATCGTCCAAATTGTCTACGAGGGCGACGCCGACGACGATCGCCAGGAGTTCTTCATCGGTTCAATTGAAGAAAGACCTGAAGGCGTCTTGGTGGCGTCCCCGACCTCTCCGTTGGGTAGTGCGTTGCTCGGACACACGGTCGGTGACGCCGTCGAATACGAAGCCCCCTCGGGCGTGCTCCGCCTCAAGATCGTGGGACTTCGCTAAGTGCCGAGCGGCCGGACACTCTTCGAGAAGATCTGGGAAGAGCACGCCATCGAGGCACCCGGAGCACAGACCCTCCTCTACATCGACCTGCACCTGGTCCACGAAGTCACGAGTCCGCAGGCCTTCGAGAGTCTGAGGATGAATGGTCGCGGCGTGCGCCGGCCGGAGAGAACGCTCGCCACGGCCGATCACAACGTGCCCACCGATCCAATCGCGACGCCGGTGAACGATCCAATCTCGCGCCGCCAGCTCGAGGCGCTTGAGGAGAACTGCCAGGAGTTCGGGATCACGGTCTTTCCTCGCGGACACGAGAATCAGGGCATCGTGCACGTCATCGGCCCGGAGCTCGGCGTGACCCAGCCCGGCATGACGATCGTCTGCGGCGACTCGCATACGTCGACCCACGGCGCCTTCGGCGCGCTCGCCTTCGGCATCGGCACCAGCGAGGTCGAACACGTGCTCGCCACGCAGACCCTGCCGCAGCGAAAGGCCAAGTCGATGGCCGTCACGATCGAAGGGTCGCTCGCTCCCGGCGTGGGCGCGAAGGACGTCGCGCTCGCCATCGTCGCCGCGCTCGGCACCGGGGGTGGCGCCGGCCACGTCATCGAGTATCGGGGCGAGGCCGTCCGCAACCTCTCGATGGAGGGTCGCATGACGGTCTGCAACATGAGCATCGAAGCGGGCGCGCGCGCCGGGCTGATCGGTGTCGACGACACGACGATCGAGTATCTGCGAACCCGACCGAGTGTGCCCAAGGGCGACGCGTTCAACGTCGCCGAGCAACGTTGGCGCGGCTACGTCAGTGACGACGACGCGGCTTTCGACGCCGAGGTCGTGTTGCGCGCCGAGGCGATCGTTCCCTCGATCACGTGGGGCACCAATCCGGCGCAGGTCGTGTCCCTCGACGGCGTCATTCCCTCGCCCGACGACGTCAGTGACGCGGATGAGCGCTCGACAACGGAGCGCTCCCTCGCCTATATGGGCCTCACGCCTGGGACACCGGTTCGCTCGATCCCGATCGACGTCGTATTCATCGGCTCGTGCACGAACTCGCGGATTGAAGATCTGCGCGTCGCGGCCTCGCTGGCGAAGGACCGACACGTGGCGACGCACGTTCGCGCGCTCGTGGTGCCCGGCTCACAGCGCGTGAAGCAACAGGCCGAGTCCGAAGGTCTCGACCGGATCTTTCTCGACGCCGGCTTTGAGTGGCGCGAACCCGGCTGTTCGATGTGCCTCGGCATGAACCCGGACCAACTGGGACCGGAGATGCGCTGTGCGTCGACGTCGAATCGCAATTTCGAGGGTCGCCAGGGACGCGGCGGACGCACGCACCTCGTCTCGCCCGCGGTCGCCGCCGCGAGCGCGGTCATGGGACGATTCGCGTCGCCCGAGGAACTCTCGTGAAGCCCGTTCGCGTCGTCGAAGGTCGCGCCGTACCGCTCGAGCGTTCCGACGTCGACACCGACCAGATCATTCCCTCGGATTGGCTCAAGCGCGTCGAGCGCACGGGCTTCGGACGTGGACTGTTCAGCGAGTGGCGCGACGATCACGAGTTCGTCTTGAACCGACCGGACTACGTGGGCGCGAACGTCCTGGTCGCCGGTACCCGCTTCGGCATCGGGTCGTCTCGCGAGCACGCCGTGTGGGCCCTGATGGACTTCGGCTTCGACGCCGTCATCGCGCCCTCCTTCGGCGACATCTTCACGAACAACGCCGCCAAGCAAGGACTCGTCATCGTCGTGCTACCCGTCGCCGACGTGGAGGAGTTGACGTCACTCGTCAAGGCCGATCCGACTCGTCTCGTCGTCGTGGACGTCGATCGCCAACGCGTAGAGATTCCCGAACTCGGTTTCCAACGACGCTTCGAGATCGATCCCCAGACGCGCGAACGCTTGCTCAACGGTTGGGACGACATCGGTCTCACGCTCTTGCGCGAGCCCTCGATCACCGCGTTCGAGGCGACGGAGCGGGCGCCCAACCTCGACGGCCTCTTCGACGACGCCGGTCACGTTCGCTAATCGCGAACGGGCACGACGACGATTCCGTCTACCCTTTTTACAGCCACCGACTGGAGACGCCGTGAGCCGCTTTCCCTACATTGACGAGTACGAAGTTCATCGATCGCTGCCGGATAAGGGAACGCCGCGAGCAGAGATCCTCGCCATGATGAGCGACGTCGCGGCGCGCGAGAACGTGGTGTGGGAGAACGGACACTGCTCCGGCACGATGTACTGCGGTGACCACGATCACTACGACTTCTTGAACGACGCGTTCGCGAACTTCTCGTACGTGAACACCCTGCAGCGCGACATGTGTCCCAGCGCCACCAAGTTCGAGGCCGAGATCATCGCGATGACCCTCGACATGCTGGGCGCCGAGACACTGGCGGGCAAGAGTCCCGGCGGCCTGGTCACCTCGGGCGGATCCGGATCGATCGCGCACGCCGTGCTCGCCTACCGCGAGGCCCGCCCGGAGATCGCGCGCGCCAACATGATCAAGCCCGAGACCGCCCACCCGGCGTTCGCCAAGGCCGGACACCTCTTCGGCGTCGACATGAAGATCGCGCCGGTCGATCCGGTGACGCTCCAGGTCGACCTCGCCTGGGTGCGCGACCACATCGACGCCCAGACGGTCGCCCTCGTGGGCTCGGCGCCGAACTACGGCTACGGGATCGTCGACCCGATCGAAGAACTCGGCGCGCTCGCGCTCGAACACGGCGTCGGACTGCACGTCGACGGTTGTCTCGGCGGATTCCTGCTCCCGTTCGGCCGCGAGCTCGGCTACGACATACCGGCCTTCGACTTCTCGGTGCCCGGCGTCACGACCATCTCCGCCGACACCCATAAATACGGGTACGCGTTGAAGGGCACGAGCGTCCTCGCCTTCGCCGACCAGTCACTGCGTAACTCGCAGTACTTCTACCTGACCGACTGGACCGGGGGGAAGTACTGCTCGCCGGGCATGGAGGGTTCGCGTTCCGGGGGCCTGTTGGCCGCCACGTGGGCCGCCATGATCAGCCTCGGTCGCGAAGGGTACCTGCGCTACGCGAGAGCCATCTTCGAGACGTCGGCCGCGATGCAAGACGCGATCCGCACCCACCCGTCGCTGCGCGTCATGGGTGCACCGAGTTTTCTCTTCTCCTTCACGTCCGATGAGTTCGATATCTACCTCGTGAACGACTTCTTGCGCACGAGGGGGTGGCGCATGAACGGCCAGCAGTATCCCAACGCGATCCACATGGCCGTCACCCGACCCCAGACCCAGCCGGGCGTCGTCGAGCGATGGACGATCGACCTCGCCGACGCCGTGGCGTACGCACAGGCGCACCGCGACGAACCGGCGAAATCGGGCGCCATCTACGGTGGCGTCGCCGGCGGCATGAGCGCCGAGGCCGACGAGTTCATCCGCGCGGTGATGGCCGACATGATGGATCAGCAGGCCTCCATTCCCCCTGCATGAACGACGATCTCTGTCTGAGCATCGACCTGGGGACGGGCGGTCCGAAGATCGGTCTCGTCACCCTCGACGGCGACGTACTCGGCTACGAACTGCACACCGTCACCACGACCATCACGAGTGACGGCGGCGCGACGCAGGACGCGGCGCAGTGGTGGACGCTGATCACGGAGTCCACGCGTCGACTGATGGACCGACCGGACGTCACGAAGAGTCGTGTGAAGGCCGTCGCCGTCACCGGTCAGTACGCCTCGACCGTGCCCGTCGACGCGAACGGTGTACCGACCGGGCCCTGTCTGATGTGGTTCGACACCCGCGGACGCGAGTTCTCACGACGCGCGATCGGCGGACCGGTCGAGGGCTACAGCCCGAGGAAGATTCTGCCCTTCATTCGAAAGTCCGGTGGCGGGCCGTCACCGTCCGGCGCCGATCCGACGGGACAGATCCTGTACCTGATGAATCGCGAACCCGAGATCTTCGCGGCCACGACCTGGTTGATGGAGCCCGTTGACTATCTCACGATGCGATTCACGCGAGTCGCGACGGCGACGCACGCCTCGCGACTCGCCGGTTGGCTCACCGACAACCGACACCTCACGACCTTCCACTACGACGATCAGCTCTTGAAGATCGTGGGCATCGAACGACGCAGACTCCCGCCCCTGCAACCCATCGGCAGCGTCGTGGGCACGGTGGCGCCGGACGTGGCCGAGTCCCTCGGTCTGTCGAGCGACACGATCGTGGTCACCGGCGTCCCCGACCTGCACGCGGCGGCGATCGGCGCAGGCGCGACCGACCTCTACGAAACACACGTCGCGCTGTCGACCACGTCGTGGATCAGTTGTCCGGTGCCGAAGAAGAAGACCGACGCGCTGCACTCGATCGCCGCCATCCCCGGCCTCACCAACGATTCGTACCTGATCATCGATAATCAAGAGACCGGGGCGAAGTCACTCGAGTGGTTACGCGACTTGTTGGCCGGTTCCGGGACACCGATGGACTACGCGGCGATGACGGCCCTCGCCGCGACGTCGGCGCCCGGCGCCAACGGCGTGCGCTTCACGCCCTGGCTCGCGGGTGAACGCTCGCCCATTGGCAACATGCACCTGCGCGGTGGCTTCACGAACCTCTCACTGTCCACGTCGACGGCCGATCTGATCCGGGCGGTCTTGGAGGGCGTCGCCGCCAACAGCGCGTGGCTGCTCGGGTACGTCGAGAAGTTCGCCGGCCGCGAACTGACGCCGCTGCGTCTCCTCGGCGGCGGAGCGCAGTCCGCGGAGTGGTGTCAGATCTACGCCGACACACTCGGACGCGAAGTGGAACAGGTGCCCGAACCGATGGTCGCGCAGCTGCGCGGCGCCGCCCTCTTGGCCGCCATCACGATGGGTCGGCATCGACTGCACGACGTCGCCGCACTTCGACCCCGCGGCCGCACCTTTGGACCGAACAACGAATTCACCGCGCTCTATCGCGAGCGCCGTGCCCAGTTCCCGAGTCTCTACACGCGCGACAAGAAGTGGTCACGACGCGTCAGCTGATTCGATCAATGCGCTGACACGTCGCACCGTGACGTCACCGTCCGTTGCTACCCTTCCACCATGCGATGTGCGTGGGCCGAAGGCGAAGAGATGCGCGCGTATCACGACGAGGAGTGGGGCGTGCCGCATCACGACGACGCGAAGCTCTTCGAACTCTTGACGCTCGAGGGTGCACAGGCCGGTCTCAGCTGGCTGACGATACTGAAGCGGCGACCGGGCTACGTGAAGGCGTTCAAGCGATTCAACCCCACACTCGTGGCGAAGTTCAGTGACGCGGATATCGAAGGGCTGATGCAGAACACGCACATCATTCGTCATCGAGGAAAGATCGAGTCAACCGTCAACAACGCCGCGGCGGTCCTGGAACTGCAACGAAGCGGATCGAGCCTTGACGAACTGCTGTGGTCCTTCGTCGACGGCCGACCGAAGCAACGGGACTGGGCGAGGGACCCCGACGTCCCCGCGTCCTCACCCGAGGCCGTCCGCATGAGTAAAGAGTTGAAGAAGCGCGGCTTTCGATTCGTCGGGCCAACGACCTGTTACTCCTTGATGCAGGCCGGCGGACTGGTCAACGACCACATTCCGAAGTGCTTCCGCTACGCCGAGGTTCGCACACTGCGTTAGCCCGATGTTCGTGGGGCCGGTAGTTTCGAGACGGCCGCGTGGCCGTCAAGAAAGTACCTGGAGGGCCGATCGACCTCGCGAGTGATACCGATCCGCACCGACTGACGCGTCAACGCCGCGTGATCGTCCTCGAGGGGCCGATGAAACGTGATGCTTCGACCAACGCCGCCACAACAGTCCAGTCCGTTGTCGTTGCCCGTGATGCTCAGACCTCTCGTCAGGTTGCCCGGACCGCGCAACGGTATCGATTCGCCTTCGTCACCCTCGCTCGACACGAGTTCGGCCCCGCGTAACAGGACGGCGCTGGCCTCGCCCTCCGGACCGGTGACGACGTTCATGCACCAGTGGATCCCGTAGATCAGGTAGACGTAGAGATAGCCCGCCGTCCCGAACATGATCGCGCTCCGTTTGGTCGGACCGCGAAACGAGTGCGACGCCGGATCGTCGCTCCCCCCGTACGCCTCGGTCTCGACGATCAGCGCGCGGCGTTGGCGCCCGCCGTCGTGGAGGACCAGCCACGAGCCGACCAGGTCGTAGGCGACTTCGTCCGGCGCGCGCTCGAAGAATCGACGCTTCACGGGTGGGCCGAGTCTCGGGTTCAACGTGGCTCTCCACTGGGGCCCGTGGCGATGTTCAACACAAGCACCAACGTATCGACCGCGAGCGACGCTCGGCCCGCGACGAGGTGGTCGGTTATCTCAGGGCGTGACGCCCGCGGGTGTCGGGGCCACGTCCGGCGCGAAGGACAGTTTGTTGGCGGGCATGGGACGACTGATGAAGTATCCCTGGGCGATGTCGCAACCGAGATCACTCAGGAGATTCAGCGTGTCGACATCCTCGATGCCTTCGGCGACCACGCGAAGTGCCATGTCGTGCCCCAATTGGATCGTCGCGCGCACGAGTTCGAGGTCTCGCTCCTTACCGTCCTCGCTCAGACCGGTGATGAACTTCTGGTCGAGCTTCAACTCACCGACCGCGAGCGAACTCAGGTAGGCCAATGACGTGAACCCGGCGCCGAAGTCGTCGATCGACACGACGATGCCCATCGACTTCAGCGTCTCGATCACCTTCTTGGAGCGGGCGAAGTCGGTGATGATGCTCGACTCGACGATCTCAATGACGAGCGAGCTCCCGGGCAGATCGTGTTCCGCCAAGAGGCTCGCCACGAGGTCCGCGAAACCCTCCTCCAAGAGGTTCGAGGTCGTGATGTTGACCGAAATCGAGAGGTTGCGTCCGGCGTCGCGCCACCGCGCGCACTGCGCCATCGACTCCCCGAGAACCCACGTCGTCAACTGGGTCATCAAGCCGGCGTCCTCGGCGAGCGGTAAGAACTTCAACGGCGGCACTAGCCCGAGCGTGCCGTGGGGCCAGCGGATGAGCGCTTCCACGGCGAGTATCTCCCCCGTGCGAAGGTTCAACAACGGTTGATAGTGCAGCACGAAATCACCTTGCTCGACCGCGACGCGCAGCTCCTCGACCAGATCGAGCTTCTGTTCACCGCCATCGATTTCCTGGTCGTAGAAGACGTACGGTACGTTGCCCAATTTCGCGCGGTACATCGCGGTATCCGCGCACCAGGTCAGTCCCGTCGCTTCGGCGGCGTCAATCGGCGCGAGGGCGATGCCGATGCTGGCGCCGACGCTGGCCTTCATCTTGTGCAGGTCGAACGGTTCGCAGATCTCGCGCAGGATGGCTTCGGCGACACCCTGGGCCATCGCGGCGTCGGCGTCGACGATCACGACGGCCAGTTCGTCGCCGCCCAGTCGAAAGACCGATGCGGTCGCCGGCACGGCCCGAGTCAAACGGGGGCCGAGCTGTCGGAGCAGCTCGTCGCCGGCCGGGTGACCGAAGGAGTCGTTGATCTCCTTGAAACGGTTGAGGTCGATGAAGAGAAACGCCAAGTTCCTCGCGTTCGTCCAAGGATTGGCGTAATCGGCGAAGAACGTCTCGAGGACGTGGAAGAGGTAGCGGCGGTTCCCGAGACCTGTCAGTTCATCGGTTTGGGCCAAACGATGACGTTCCTCGGTGAGTTTGCGCAGGTCCCGTGCCGAGAGCGTGAGACGGAGTCCGGCCGTCAAGAGCGTCGCCGTCGCCAACCACAAGGCGACCCACGTGACTGTGTGCACGTAGCCGATCAGGAGTATCGCGAGCGCACCGGCGGCCGCGATACCGGGGAACGCCACGCCGGCCACTCGCTGGGCCCGTAGCGGATCGAGCGTTCGAGGTTTCAACCACACCGACATCGACATCAACACGATCGACGCCGGCCACGCGACGGCGTTGAAGTCAGTGCCCACGCGAGAGGCGAAGAACGTCGAGGAGGAGAAGAGGTTGGCGGTGTCACCGATCACGTTGAGCGAGATCCCCGCGGCGAGGAAGAACCACGGCAGTGTCGAACGTCCCGAGAGCAGCACGGTACCGCCGATGACCAGCGAGAGCAGGAGCAGGTCGCCGATGGGGTACGCCAAGTTGGTGATCGCGGTGGCGACGCTGCCGCCGGCGGCGTGCAGAATGCTGTGGAACGCGAACGCGGCGCAGACCGCCGCCGCGCCGAAGCCCGCCACCACGCCATCGAGCCAGTTGGGCCGAGAGAGTCGGCCCATCGCCCCGCGCAACAGTTGCACCGTGGCCACGAAGGCCAACGGGTAGAAACCGATGTAGAAGACGTCGGCGACGGACGGTACGGGAGGTGTCTTGCCGCCCAGTGACTCGAGGGTCAAGAAGACGTCGCCCAGTGACCACGACAACAGCCCGATTCCCAGGGCGAGGGGTGCGGCGCGACCGGGGTTTCTGTCGAGGCCGCGCACGATGCAGATAATCGAAGCGGTGCCCTCGATGGCGCACACGACCCAGCCGTCCAACCACGTCCAACTCTGTCCCGAGCTGCGCACGAGGAGGGTAATCAGGTAGGCGACCACCAACACGCTGAGGACGCAGAGCACGATCCACGCGTACGGCCGCAGGTCCTGGACCGGTGATTTGACGAACGTTGGATCGTCGTCGTGGGTGGCCACTTTCGCGGCCTCCGTCATCGACGGGGCCTTGTCGACTCGACGCGCGTAGCGGAAATGACTCGGGCGAATGTCGTCTTCGGTGTCGTCTAGCATTCGCGACCTCCTGACAGTCCTCGTTCGGAAGCACCGTGACCAAACACGTTGACGGACGTCAAAGCCAGATCAACGTAGTTTCAACGGTACTTCGTCTCGTGTGAAATTGTGAACATACTCAAGGTACAAAAAAGGTCACATTTTCTCGAACAAAAGGGCGAGGACCGGGAAACCCCTTACAAGCGGTACGCGCAACCGTCCCAGTAGGCGACGAGATGCGGGCGCAGCTTGCCACGCATCTCCACGCTCACTTTCTCGGGGAGCACGGAATTCGATCGCACGAGGCGTACTTCGGGATTCGATGCGCTCACGATGTCGTAGGTGTCACGTTCGTGGGAACTGGTGGTCGCGTCAAGATAGGTCAGGCCGCCGCCGGAGCAGCATCGATCGTGGCGCACGCGCAAGAAGAGCGTCCCACCATGTGTCGCCACGTACTCGCGTGCTTGATCGCTGACTTCTATGTCCGTAGCGCTCATTCTACGAAGGTCGTCACTGATCCGTGGCGCGGCGCAATCGAGCCGACAGGCGCATCGCGCCACTACGGTAACTTCACTGTGCAGTCGAACCCAGGAGGCGCCGTGGCATTGGAATCGTTTCCCCGTTACCCGCTCATGTTCGGACCCTCCCCGATCCACCGGCTCGATCGCTTGACCGAGTACCTCGAGGGCGCCACGGTCTGGGCCAAACGAGACGACGTGAACTCCGGTCTCGCCTTCGGCGGCAACAAGATACGCAAACTCGAGTATCTGGTGGCGGACGCCCTGGCGAATGGCTGTGACACGCTGGTGTCGATCGGCGGCGTGCAGTCGAATCACACGCGACAGGTCGCCGCGGCGGCCGCGAAGACCGGCATGAAGTGCGTGCTGATTCAAGAGAGTTGGGTCGACTGGCCCGACGTCACCTACGACCGTGTCGGCAACATCCTCCTGAGTCGACTCATGGGGGCGGACGTCTGCCTCGTGCGCGCCGGCTTCGGTATCGGATTCAAGGAGAGTTGGGAGAAGGCGATACTCGAGATCGAAGACCGCGGCGGCAAGCCCTACGCCATCCCCGCGGGCGCATCGGATCATCCCCTCGGCGGCCTCGGCTTCGCGGGCTGGGCGACCGAGGTCAAGGCGCAGGAGGTCGAACTCGGCATCTCCTTCGACTACGTCTTCGTGTCGTCGGTGACGGGCGGCACGCAGGCCGGCATGGTCGCCGGATTCGCGCTGAGCGACGACGCGCACACGGTCATCGGCATCGACGCGTCGGCGAAGCCGTCGGAGACCTGGGAGCAGATCGCGCGCATCGCGCGCGCCACGGCGAAGCTCATTGGCGTCGAGCGAGAGATCCCCGATGAGGAGATCATCCTGGACGATCGATTCCACGCGGGCACCTACGGCATTCCCGATCACCGCACCCTGGAGGCGATGCGACTCGGCGCGTCGCTCGAGGCGATGATCACCGACCCGGTCTACGAGGGCAAGTCCCTCGCGGGTTTGATCCACATGGTCCAGGACCGCGAGATCCCGCCCGACGCCAACGTACTCTTCGCGCACCTGGGCGGCCAGCCGGCCCTCAACGCCTACGCCAGTCTTTTCTCGTGAGCGCCGCGAAGACGTCGCTCGTCATCAGCGTGCCCGATTCGTTGGCGCGCGGCACCCTGGGCGACGTGCCCGGCGACGTCGAAGTCGTGGAGTGGGACATGACCGGCCCGGCGCCGCGAACGCACATCGACATCGTGATCCCGCCGTACCTGAAGTCACCGGAGGGCTTGGCGTTCCTCAAGGACGTCGACGTCGGACTGGTGCAGAGCCTCACGCTCGGGTACGACGGCGTCGCGGAGTTCCTCCCACCGAACATCGTGTTCGCCAACGCCGCGTCCGTGCACGAGACCTCGACGGCCGAGCTGACGCTGGCGCTGATTTTGGCATCGCAGCGCTTCATACCGGACTTTGTGCGCGCGGCCGAACTCGGCAAGTGGTCGCCGTCGTGGCATCCGAGTCTGGCCGATCGCACCGTACTCCTCGTCGGCTACGGCGGGGTCGGTCGCGCGATCGAGTCGAGACTCTTGCCCTTTGAGACGACGGTGGTGCGTCTGGCGCGCCACGAGCGAACCGACGAACGCGGCCAGATCCACGGCCTGGGATCGTTACACGACCTGCTGCCACTGGCCGACATCGTGGTCGTCGCGGTTCTCCTCAATGACAGCACGCATCACCTCGTGGACGCGGAGTTTCTCTCGCTCATGCCCGACGGCGGTCTGTTCGTCAATATCGCGCGCGGCGCCGTCGCCGACACCGCGGCGCTGCTCGCGGAGGCACAGAGCGGTCGACTTCGTCTGGCCCTTGACGTGACCGACCCGGAGCCCCTGCCCGAAGGACACCCCTTGTTCGCGCTGCCGAACGTTCTCATCTCACCGCACGTCGGAGGAATGAGCTCGGCGGCCCTGCCACGAATCACCCGCCTCGTTCACGAACAGATGGACCGGATGCGACGAGGAGAGGAACCACTGAACGTCGTGCTGCGAACGTGACTCAGACCACGTCGACGACCCCAAGGTACACGTCGCAGAGGTTCCATCCAGTGCGACCTCCTGGGAGTAGTTGATCCAGGTCTCGCAGCGCCGCATAACTGTCGTTGTCGTTGAGAACACGCGACCAATCGATGCCGTGTTCACGCGCGCGACTCAGTGTCAACTCGTCGACCCAGCCACCCGCGACACCCTGCACGTAGTCGCGTCCATCCGTCGCCCGGGCGACGACCGTCACCTCACGCGGGTTATTCCCCAATGACGCCGCCATCCGACACGCGAACTCTTGACACCGACCGCCCGTGCCCGTGCCGGTGACACGAAGCGTCACCTCACCGACGCCGACCACGCACGACCTTCCCGTTCCGGCCGGTATCGAATCCAAGTGTTGCGACATTACGTCAACGACGTCACTGACGTCACCGTGGAGTGTCGCGCCAAGTTCGATGACCCGATAACCGCGGCGCTGCGCTTCGCGGGCAGCGGCGGCCAGTACCGACTGCGGTTCGGCGACGACCAGATTGTCATGCACCGTGTTCACGGCGTCGCGCATGCGCTCGTCGCGTCGTTCACGCGCCTCGAGAACGCGCGTCGCGAGCGGCGATTCGCTTCGATCGATCTCTTCCAACAGTTCGACGACGTCCTTACGCGTCGGCGCGTACTCGAACGTGAGACCCGAGGCCACCCATCGCGCTCCCGAGACGACGTTGTCGACCATGATGAGCGCCAACGACCGCGGGGTGCGCACTCGGCGCAGGATCGCGCCGCCGGCGATGCTCGAACATGACGCGCGCAACCTATTGAGCGTCGTGATGTCGGCACCGGATTCGAGGACCGCGGCGAAGAGCTCGTGGAGGTCATCGAGGTCCACCGGCAGCTCCGGCCGAACACAGAGGCTCGACGCCCCGCCGGAGATGAGGAAGATCGTGCAGTGGGCGTCGCTCGATTCGAAGAAATCCAACAGTCGTTCGCCGGCCATGAGACTGCCGAGACCAGGTCGCGGGTGCTCGCCAATGACGTACTCAACGTCGGCGTCCAAGGAGAACGCTGGCCCCTCATCGACGATGGTGAGTTGACGCCGCACTCGATCACCCAGCACGTCGCGGGCGGCACTCGCCATCTCACGCGCGGCCTTGCCGAGCGCGACGAGGTCGACGTGGGTCTCGAGCACCCCGGCATCGCGCAACGCAGATTCGATCAGACCGCGAAGGTTGAGCTCGTTCCTCCATGCATCACTGATGGCGAGTGCGTCGCGCAAGAGGTCGTCGGTCACGACCGTCGCGTTTCGCTGATCACGGGGTCGAGTGCCTACGTACCGAAGACGTGAAGTTCAATCACGTCGCGGGAGCGAAGACCTCGAGCGATATGCCGTGCTCACGCGCTTGGTTGTGGCGCCACGTGGCGAGCAAGGCAATCGAGAGGTTGGCGAGACCGGCGAAGGCCGTCGCCGTCAGGGCCGCCCACAGGTGTACGCCGGTGTAGTACAAGATCCAGAGTGTGCATCCGAACGCCCCGACGAACCACGACGTCGCCGACACGCCGCTCGCGTCGGTGTGCCGGATCAACTCAATCAGCTGTGGCGCACGATTGATCGTCATGGCGACGCCGGTGCCGAAGACGCCTCCGGCCCAGCCCCACAACAACGTCGGCAGGACACAGCAGAGGACGAAGTAGCCGAGAGCCTTCGCCGGAACGACCCAGCGCCGCCACGGGGCGAGGCGATAGAGGATCGAGAGCTGAATCGGCAAGATCAACGCGCTCCCCAAGACGACCTCGACCGAGTGGGCCGTGAAGCCGTACGTGATCCAGAAACAGCCCATGTACGCGAAGAGGACCCAGGTCGCCAGGGAGACGCCCTCCACACCCAGGGCGCGCACCCGGCGCAGTTGATACGACGTGCCCACGACGCCACTCGCGACCGCCAACCAACCCATTGAGGTTGTGATGGAGTGCCACGTCATCACGCAAGTTTAGTTGTGGCGTTTTCTATCGTCGGCGATTTGCGGCGGAAATGACGGCTTCGAGTGACGCGTCGAGGATCGACGAACTCATGCCGACGCCCCACCACGTCGTGCCGTCGTCACCTTCGGCTTCGACGTACGCGACCGCCGACGCCGCGGAGCCGGCGGTCAACGCGTGCTCCGAATAGTCGCGGACGCTGAACCTCACGTCCATCTCGGTGCGCAGGCCGTCCATCAGCGCGTCGATGGGACCGTTGCCCTCACCCTTCACCGTCACGTGGTGTCCGTTCACGACGAGCTGGGCGAAGATCCGCGTGCTCGCCTGATCGGCCGACACCTCGCTCGAGAGCAGCTGGATCGTGGGGTTCTCGGGCTGATAGGTCGTCGTGAAGACGTCCCAGATTTCGGCCGGCGAGATCTCGGTGCCCGTCGCTTCGGTCAGTTCCTGCACCTGTTTCGAGAACTCCACCTGCATGGCGCGTGGTAGGTCCAGACCGTGTTCGGCACTCAGGAGGTAGGCGACACCGCCCTTGCCCGACTGGGAGTTCACGCGGATGATCGCTTCGTACGTGCGGCCCGTGTGCTTCGGGTCGATCGGCAGGTAGGGCACCTCCCACACGTCGTAGGTGTCGCCGATGGCGAGCATGCCCTTCTTGATCGCGTCCTGGTGCGATCCCGAGAACGCCGTATAGACGAGCTCCCCGACGTAGGGGTGGCGCATGTGCACCGGCAACCGGTTGGCGTACTCGGCCACGTGGCGCGCCTTGTCGATGTCGCGAATGTCCAGTTCGGGGTCCACGCCCTGGGAGAAGAGATTGAGCGCCAGGTTCACGACGTCCACGTTGCCCGTGCGCTCACCGTTGCCGAAGAGCGTGCCCTCCACGCGGTCCGCGCCGGCGAGCACGCCGAGTTCGGCGGCCGCGACACCGGTCCCGCGGTCGTTGTGCGGGTGCAACGAGAGCACCACGCTGTCGCGGCGATTGACGTGGCGCAGGAAGAACTCGATCGCGTCGGCGTAGAGGTTCGGCGTGTACATCTCAACCGTCGCGGGCAGGTTCAAGATGAGCGGTCGCTCGGGCGTGGGGTCGATGACCTCGATCACCGCGTTACAGACCTCGAGGGCGTAGTCGAGTTCGGTGCCGGTGAAGCTCTCGGGTGAGTACTCGTAGAAGAACTCGGTCGACGGTGAGGTCGATTCGAGGCTTCGACAGAACGCGGCGGCGTCGGTCGCGATCTTTTGGATGCCGGCCTTGTCGAGTCCGAAGACGACACGCCGCTGCAGGGTCGAAACCGAGTTGTAGAAGTGGATGATCGCGCGCGTCGCGCCGTGGACCGACTCATAGGTGCGGCGAATGAGGTCCTCGCGGCACTGCGTGAGCACCTGGATCGTGACATCTTCGGGGATCAGGTCCGCTTCGATGATGTGGCGCACGAAGTCGAAGTCGGGCTGGGAGGCGGACGGGAAGCCCACCTCGATCTCCTTGAACCCCATGTCGAGGAGTTGGATGAACATGGCGTTCTTGCGCTCCAAGTCCATCGGGTCGATGAGCGCCTGATTGCCGTCGCGCAGATCGACGCTGCACCACCGGGGCGCCCTGGTCAGGCGGCGATTGGGCCATGTGCGATCGGGCAGGTCGACCGGCACGGTCGCGACGTATTTGTCGAAGGCCATCGGACTGGGTTGCTGGTTGTCCTTCACCTGGTTGATCCCTTCGATCACGGTTGCACGAGAAACAAAAAACCCCCGCCGCGGCGGGGGTCGGGGCGAGCAGGTGCTCACCCCTATCGAAGCAGCAGGTCCTTTTCGCCGATCCTCATGCAGCCATTCTACCGCCGTGGGCGTATTTGGCAAGAGAATCTCGCCACTAACCTTCAGTGGCATGAGCGCACTCAAGACAGTCCTCAAGCTCCTCTTCGTGCTCGTCGTCGCGGCGAGCATCGCCGGCGTCGTCATGTTGGTGAAGCGGCCCGACGACGCCGAACCCGTCTCGTTCGAAGAGTGGGCTGACGTGCCGCGTAATCCCGAATCCGACTAGTCCACCCGACGTACCACACCCAAGGAGAAACCATGACTGACATGCAATATCGCCGCCTCGGTAGTTCAGGTCTCAAAGTGAGCCTGCTGTCCTTTGGCAGCTGGGTCACCTTCGCCAACGCCGATCAGATCGAGACGGGTAAGCAGGCGGCCGAATGCTTGCACGCCGCCAAAGAGGCGGGTGTGAACTTCTTCGACAACGCCGAGGCGTACGCCGGCGGCGAGTCCGAGCGCGTCATGGGAGAGGCCTTTCGCGAACTCGGGTGGAAGCGTTACGAGTACGTCGTCTCGACCAAGCTGTTCTGGGGACTGCACAGCATCCCGAACATGCGCAACACCCTGAATCGCAAGTACCTCTCTCAGGCCATCGACGGGTCGCTCGAGCGTCTCGGACTGGACTTCGTGGACCTCGTGTTCTGTCACCGTCCCGACCCCAAGACACCGATCGAAGAGACGGTGTGGGCGATGAGCGACATGGTGACCCAGGGCAAGGCGCTCTACTGGGGAACCTCAGAGTGGAGCGCGGACGAGATCCGCGCCGCCTGGGACATCGCCGATCGCCACCACCTGCACAAGCCGCAGATGGAACAGCCCGAGTACAACATCCTTCGCCGCGACAAGGTGGACAAGGAGTTCCTGCGTCTCTACGAGGACATCGGACTCGGCACCACCATCTGGTCACCGCTCGCGTCGGGCCTCTTGACCGGCAAGTACCTGAACGGTGTGCCGGAGGGCTCGCGCGCGACGCTGCCCGGCTACGAGTGGCTGAAGGGCATGCTGACCGACGAGGAGCGCAACAAGAAGGTGTCCGACCTTAAGGTCATCGCCGATGAACTCGACGTGACGCTCACGCAGTTCTCCCTCGCGTGGTGCGCGAAGAACCCGAACGTCTCGACGGTGATTACCGGCGCCTCGAACGCCGCGCAGGTGCGCGAGAACATGACGGCCCTCGAAGTATTGCCACTGCTCACGCCCGAGATCATGGAGCGCGTCGACCTCATCAGCTACTTCTAGAGCCCATGAGCGATGCGCGCATTGGCGTCATCGGCGGCCTCTCGTGGGAGTCGACGGCCTCGTACTACCGGTACTTCAACGAACTCTTCGTTGGCGTGAACGAGTGGTCCCAGCCACAGCTCCTCATCGATTCGATCGACTTCGGATCGATCGTGCCCCTGCAGCGGGCGGGCGACTGGGACGCCACCGGCGCGATCCTGGTGGCCTCGGCGAAGCGCTTGGAGCGCGCGGGCGCCACGGTGCTCGGAATCGGCGCGAACACCATGCACGTCAATTACGCCGTGGTACAGGACGCCGTCGGCGTCCCGGTGATCGACGTGCGCGACGCCATCGCCAAGGAGTCGCTCGGCAGCGGCCACCACACGATGGCGCTACTGGGAACGAAATACCTGATCGACGGCGAGTTCTATTCGGACCGACTGCACGAGTTGGGTGTGACGGCCATCAAACCAACCGAGGAGCAGACCGAGCGTCTGCAGTTCATCATCTTCTCCGAGTTGACCCGAGGCGTCGTGACCAAAGGTTCGCGCGCGTATCTACGTGACGTCGCCTCATCGTGTCTCGAGCGAGGCGCGAGTGTCGTGGGACTGTGCTGCACCGAGTTCGGCATGCTGATGAGCGAGGTCGAGTCGTTTCCCGTCATCGATTCGACGCGCGCGCACGTTCGTGCACTGCTCGCGGCATGAGCGGCATCACTCGCGACGTGCACGTCGCTTAGGGGCTGTGTTCCATTTAGTGAGTGCGCAGGATGCGGAGTTCAGCACCATTACGCCGTGGCCTATTCGAGTGATTTGACCGACGACCAGTGGAAACTGTTGGAACCACTCTTGGTGAATTCCTCCAAACGCGGACCGAAGCACGGTGAGGACCTTCGACATGTCGTCGACGCGATGCTTTACATCTCGCACACCGGGTGTCAATGGCGGTATCTGCCTGAACCGTTCGGACCGTGGACGAGAGTCTGGTCCCAGTTCCGACGCTGGTCGCGAAACGGCACGTGGACGCAGCTGCTCGCCTCACTGCACGCGTCGTCGCGCACCCAGTTGGGTCGAAAGGAGCCACTGCCTTCGATGGTGGTCATTGACACGCACCTCGCGCGCGGGGCCTCCAATGGTGGCGTCACCTTCCACAACCAAGGTGGCCCCTACGGCCGGACCAACGGCGCCAAACGAATCGTCTGTGTCGACGTCACCGGACTGCCGATTTGCGTGCGCACTGTCCCGGCATCAACGACCGAGGCGAGGGCGGTCGAGTTGATACTGGAAGACCTCGCAGGCGCGGGCGCAGACGAACGCTTGGAACTCGTGCTCGTCGACCGCGGCACCGCGCCATCGGCCGCGCAACGACTCTCGGACCGGTTCAACTGTGAGGTGCGCCGCGTCGGATGGGACGACCCGCCCCGCAACGAGTTTGGTGCCAAGGTCTTTCAACCAATACAGCACGCGTGGCGCGTCGAGGTGGCCCACGGACACCTTCTACGTCGTCGTCGACTCGCGCGATGCTTTGAGAACACCGTGGTGTCAGCAACCGGTTGGCTACAGGTCGCGGCAATCGCCCAAGTCCTTCACGTGCTCGACTGAGATGGCTAGGACGCGGACGTGCGGCACACAACGTCGCCCGGGCGATCTACGTTCAAAGCATTTGCCACGGCATCGACATACGACGCAGTTCCGTGCTGAGTCCTTCGGCTTCAAAGAATCGATGGGCGTCGACGTTGAACTCCCAGGTGGTCAAAATAATGCGCTTCGCCGACACCTCATCAGCACGTGCACGAACGGCGTTCATAAGCGCGTGTCCCACGCCGCGACGTCGCGCGGAAGGCGCCACGCCGATCTGATCAAGCTCGAGCAAGGTCTGTCCCCAGCCCAACGGTGAGTCTGGTCGGTGATGCAGCTTCACCACGACGAAGCCCAGCGTCTCACTCTCCTCGGCCAGATAGACAGTGACGGCGGGGTCTCGCAGGAGCTCTCCATACAACTCGGTGCCCGCCGTCTCATCGGCCGGTTTGAACCAGTCGGGTCGCTCGTGGTGATGCATGCGCTGGATCTCGACACCGAGCACGGCGATGACGGGCGCGTTCTCAACGGTGGCTACTCGAATGTCCATGTGCTCGATTCTCCCACGTGGACGCCTCGCGGTGCCCACTGACGCCTCGCACTTCCACTGACTGACAACGTTCTGAACGAGGGCGTCGCCTCGACAGTGTCGTCACGGTGTCACAGTGGCGTCCAATACTGACGTCAATGACTTCGCGACCGTCGGTTCCGCTCCTCTCGCACACCGAGAATTCACTTTCACGCGCGGTGACATTCAAGTTCGCCCTTGATCCGAACGTCGAACAGAAGATCCTGCTCGCCAAGTGCGCGGGGGCTCGACGTTTCACGGTGAACCACCACCTGGCGCGCGTGAAGGCCAACCTCGAGGTCCGTGCCGCCGAGAAGGTTGCCGCCACAGAGGACCTGCCCAAGTGTGAAGTACCGACGCCGTCGCTCTCTTGGTCCGGATTCAGTTTCATCAATGAGTTCAATGCGTGGAAGAACGGCACGTCGGATGACTCACCGGTCAACGACGACGGGACCCGTGGACTCTCGTGGCGACACGAACTACCCGGTGACGTCTTTGAGTGCGCCAGCGTCGACGCGGCGCGGGCTCTCGAGAACTTCGCGGCGTCGCGGCGCCGTGAACGCAAGGGCACGCCGGTCGGCTTCCCTCGGTTTCAAGCCAAAGGGAAGGTGACGCCAAGCTTTCGCCTTCGAAATCGCGCGACCGCTGGAAGCATTCCTTCAAGCCAATCCATACGATTCAGCGACCCCACCCACATCCGTCTCCCCAAGTTCGGACCGGTGACACTCTTCGGCCCCACCCGAAAAGTTCGCCGAATGATCGACGGCGGCCGCTTCCACATTTACTCAGCGACACTCAACCAGCGCGCTGGACGCTGGTTCGTCTCACTGACTGGCGTAGCCACCCAACTCCACCAGGCCGAATGCAGTCGCGCCACTCGCCATCAAGTTCCTATTGGTGTCGACCGAGGCATCACGTCGCTCTGCGTCACCGCCGACGCCAACGGTACTCCCTTCGAGATCTTCGAGGGGGTGAAAACATTACGAGAAGCGCAGGCGAAGCTCAAGACGGCCAATCAGGCCCTGGCCAGAACCACACCGGGGTCCAAAGGCCGCCAACGAGCGCGGGCAAGACTCGCCACGACGCACCGCAAGGTCGCCGACACTCGACGACATCTGGTTCATCAAGTCTCCAAGACACTGGTCCAGAGAGCACAGGTGCTCGTCCTAGAGGACCTCAACGTCGCGGGCATGGTGAGGAACAGGCATCTGGCCAAGTCGATTTCGGACGCCGCTATGGGCGAATTGGCACGCCAGATCCGCTACAAGGCCACGTGGCATAACGTCGAGGTTCGATTGGCAGACCGATTTTTTCCGAGTTCGAAGAACTGTTCCAGCTGTGGTGAAATCAAGGGCAATCTCAGCCTCGCTGAGCGGAGTTACGCCTGCACGAGCTGTGGTCTGGTCATCGACCGCGACCTCAACGCGGCCATCAACCTGGCACGTTGGCAGCCCAAGGAGCCTGTGGCAAAGGCGATAACGGGGACTGGGCGCGAACTACTTCTCAGCACAGCGTGATCCCTTGTAGATCTGCACCGCGAAGCGCGCGGGAAGAGCCGATCGCCACCCGCACAAACATCGCGTCAGCGTGATGAGGGCCATGGGTCGGAACCGAGGACAGACGGAAGTTGGTCTGGGAAATCGGACGATGAGCAAGCACCATCCGAACCACGTGGTTCAGATGGTCAAGGCGAATCGGTGGGTCCAAATAGGACACACGCTGTTAGACGACTGCCTTCAACGGCAGTTCTACGGACACGGTCAGACCTCCGCCCGGCGTGTCTTCGAAAACCAGTCGACCGCCCAACAGTTGGGTCAGACCGGACGCGACGGTCAGGTTGAGTCCCGCGTTGAGCTGGTCACCGCTGAGTCGATCGAACGGCGCGAGTACGGCCTCGCGAAGCGAGATCGGCATTCCCGGGCCGCGATCGACCACGAGCAGTTCCACGAAGTCACCGATCACACCGACTTTGATCGTGACCGCTTTCTCCACCGGCCCGAATCGACAGGCGTTGCTCACGACGTTCGCGACGACCCGTTGCAGGAGTACCGGATCGGTAACGAGTGTCGGCAGGTCGTGTGGCAGATCGACGTCGACCATTCGACCTCGAGTGTCGACGTTCGCGAGCACGCCATCCATCAACCTTTCGAGCACGACTGACTCGGGATGGACGACCACTTCACCGGCCTCCAGATGCCCCGCGTCGATGAGGTTGACGACGAGGCGCGTCAGTTGACGCACCTGGACGTCGACGCCGCTCAGGACCGCGTTGCGTTCATCCAGCGAGCGGCGTTCGTGACTGCTCGCGAGCAAGGCGACACTCGCCTGCACCTTCTCGAGCGGTCCCAGCAGCTCCTTCGAGGCCGTGCGAAACAGGGCCAAGCGCAGGGACTCCGCCTCGGCAATCTCCTGCAATTGGGTGGCGTCGCGCGCAATCATCTGACTGTGCAACCCCGCGGCGATTCGGCGGGCGAAGGCGCTCACCAACTGGTTGTCCTGATCGTTCAGTGACGCGCCGTGCACGACGAGTCGGTGATCCTCGTCAATGTCGAAGTGCGCGCCAGCGTCCGAATCGTCGATCGCCGCACCGCTCACCACGTCATTCGCCCAGGCCCCGTCACGCAGGGCCACCAGCGCCACGCTCGACGCGTCGAATATGGCGCGCAGCGATTCGAGCAGGGGCCGCAGGTCCTCGTGCGACGTGGCGACACTCGCCGCCGCGCCGACGAGGATCTGAGCCTCGGCGCGGGCGCGATCGGCCTCGTGCGAACGCTGAGTGAATCGATTGACGATCACGCTCGCCGCCACCGCGAACAACAAGAACGCGATGAGCGCCACCACGTCGTCGGGTCGCGCGACTTCCAACGTGTGGAGGGGTGTGACGAAGTAGTAGTTCTCGAGACCGGAGGCGAAGAGCGCCCCGAAGACGCCGACGAGCGCCCCGGCCCAGGTCGTGAGTGCGAGTACCGCCACCATGTACACGAGGAACACCGTCGACAGCGAGAGGCTGGACCGGATCTGACTCATCGCGATCGTGAGCAGCGGCATGAGCGCGGCCGTGATGACGAGCGCCACGGCCTTGCGCCTCCACGAGACCCGTTCGGTGCGTCGGCGACGGTGCACGTGCGGCGATCGTTCTCCACCGATGGCGATGATGTGGACGTCGAGGTCGCGGGCGTGTCGTAGGACCTTCTCGACGACGCCGGTCGCCGGTCGCCAGAAGGGACGCGGCCGACTCGCGCCGAGGACGATCTGCGTGCCGCGCTCGTTGCGTGCGAAAGAGACGAGCGCCGTCGCGGTGTCGTCGTCGACGACCTCTTGGAACTTCCCCTCGAACTCCTCGATGAGTTCGCGAGCGTGGGAGGTGTCGGTCGGCGTGTGGCGTATCTCATCGGCCTTGATGACGTGCACGGCGAACAGTTCGGCCCCAGTGCGCGACGCGATTCGCGCCGCACGGCGCAGGAGCATGTCGTCGGTGCGCGTGCCGGTGATCCCGACGATCAGACGCTCACGGGTCTCCCACGTCTGATTGATCGCGTGGTCATCGAGGTAGCGCTGCAGCGAGTCCTCGACGCGGTCGGCTAACCACAGCAGTGCCAGCTCACGGAGCGCGCTGAGGTTGCCCACCCGAAAATAATTGGACAGCGACGCGTCGATCTTGTCGGGGGCGTAGATGTTGCCGTGCGCCATCCGTCGTCGCAGGGCCTCCGGCGTCACGTCAACGATCTCGATCTGTTCGGCCCGGCGAACGATGGCGTCGGGGATCGTCTCTTGTTGGTGGATGCCGGTGATCTTCTCCACGACGTCGTTCACCGACTCCAGGTGCTGGATATTGACCGTGGTGATCACGTCGATCCCCGCGTCGAGCAAGCTATCGACGTCCTGCCATCGCTTTTCGTGGGTGCTGCCCACCACGTTCGTGTGCGCCAACTCGTCGACGAGCGCCACGGCCGGGTGACGTGCCAGGACCGCTTCCAGGTCCATCTCCTCCATCGACGCACCGCGATACTCGCGCGTAATTCGAGGAGTGACTTGCAGGTCGCGGAGCTGCGCTTCGGTGAGCGCTCGACCGTGCGTTTCGACGTACGCCACGACGACGTCGGTGCCACGTTCACGACGGCGCCAGCCCTCGTCGAGCATGCGATAGGTCTTGCCCACGCCCGGCGCCGAGCCCAAATAGACCCGCAGCACACCGCGTTGCACGGAACCAGTATCGCTTAACGGCATCGTTCTTCGACGCTCGACGCGTGCCTACGTGGCATGGAGTTCGCCCACGAGGTAGGCGGCGAACACGTCGGCGATCGCGACGGCCACTATCCGTTGTTCCATCGTCACGCCCGCCCCGGGCGAGGGCGTCACGACGAAGCGGCCCACGACGCGACCACGCCACTTCGCCAGTATCTCGGCCTCCGGGCCGGGCAGACCGATCTCGGTGGCGGGCCAACGCATGCCGGCGATCGCGACTGTGCCATCGGCGTCGATGCGACCGAGCGGCGGATCGACGAGGCCCCGGTCAAAACGACAGGCGCGCAGCGACAGCAACCGGATGAGCGACGCGGTGGTCTGGTCGATCACGGTGTCAACGGCCGCGGAGTCGGCGGCGAGGACGGCGACGCCGTGGATCATTTCCACATAGGCCGTGGAACTGTTCGCGGCGCGCCAGTGGCGGCGGCTCCGCGCGGCTAGTTCCGAGACGAGGACGCCGACCACGAGGATCGCGATGGTGGTCTCGAGGTCCGGTCGATGACTGATCGTGAATCGGTCGTACGGCTTGGTGAGGAAGAAGTCGAACCACGCCGCCGCGGAGGCACTCGCGAGCACACCGGTGAGGCGGCTGCCCATAACCGCCACGCCGACTATCACGCCTACCATGACCAGCGCGGCGGCGGTGTTCGCGAACGAGCCTCGAAAGGGCACCAACACGGCACTCACGATCAGTGGCACGACGAGACCGGCCACGACCGCGACGCGGTGTCGCACGGCGAGGAGACGGCTCTTCACGCGTTGGCCCTCTTGGATGGCGGGTCATGACGATGTGACCAAACAACTCCGTTGACGCCGAAGAGCGAGGCGAGCGGGTGTTCGACGCGCACGATCATCTCTCCAGTTTCGCGAGGCCCTCGTTCAGTTGCAGGACGTCGATGTAGCTCGAGCCGAGGAATCCCCACTGCGCCGGGTGCGTCTGTTGCGTGATGAGCGTCCTCAGCTCGGCGGGCGAGACGCCGGTCGCCTTCGTCACCATCGGAATCTGGACGGTGGCGTCCAGGGCCGAGATGTCGGGGTCGTAACCGCTGCCTGACGTCGTCACAAGGTCAATCGTGGGTTCGACGCCGAGAGCGTGCCAGTACTTGACCAGCGCTTTGGTATTGGCCTCGAGCACCTTGGAGTGCGGACCGAGGTTGGTGGCGGCCGACTCGCCGTCGTGACCGTTGGCGACCAAGGGGTTGTCACCGCCGGCCTGCGTGGCGCTCGCCGCGTACGGTCCGGTGTCATCCGGCCGGCCGTGGAACCACTTGGGACTCGACCAGTTCTGACCGATCAGGAGCGACCCATTGTTCGTGAGCGAGCCGTCGGCTTGAAATCGGAAGAGCGCCTGGGCGACGCCGGTGCCGGCGACGGCGTAGATGAAACCGAAGAACACGAGGCAGATGACTGCCATGACGAGCGAACGGCGGAGGTGGACGAGCATCGGTATTCCTTTAATAGGCGTGGAGGGCCACGAGGATCAAGTCGATGAGTTTGATGCAAATGAATGGCACGATGACGCCGCCGACGCCGTAGATCAAGACGTTGCGCCGCAGGATCGAGGCCGAACCGGTCGGACGGAACCTGACGCCGCGAAGCGCCAACGGGATCAGCGCCACGATCACCAGGGCGTTGAAGATGACGGCCGACAGCACGGCGCTCTGGGCGCTGTGCAGGTGCATGATGTTTAGCGCCTCAAGGGGTCGGTTGTGCCGGAAGACGTAAGTTCCCGCGAAGAGTGCCGGGATGATGGCGAAGTACTTGGCCACGTCGTTGGCGATGGAGAACGTCGTCAACGAACCGCGCGTGATCAAGAGTTGCTTGCCGATCTCGACGACGTCGATCAACTTGGTCGGGTTGGAGTCGAGATCCACCATGTTGCCGGCCTCCTTCGCGGCCGTTGTTCCAGTATTCATCGCCACGCCGACGTCGGCTTGGGCCAGGGCGGGGGCGTCATTCGTGCCGTCGCCGGTCATGGCGACGAGCTTGCCGCCCTCCTGTTCTTTCCTGATTAGGGCCATCTTGGCCTCGGGCGTCGCTTCGGCGAGGAAGTCGTCCACGCCCGCCTCTTGGGCGATCGCCGCCGCGGTTAAGGGATTGTCGCCCGTGATCATCACGGTACGGATACCCATTTGGCGCATCTCGGCGAACTTCTCGCGAATGCCCTGCTTCACGACGTCCTTGAGTTCGATGACGCCGAGGATGTCCGTCCCGTCGGCAACGACGAGCGGGGTCGATCCGGCGCGCGAGGTGCGCTCGACGATCGCGTCGAGGTCCGCCGGCGACGTGCCGCCCGAGTCGACGACCCATCGCTTCACCGAGTCGGCGGCACCCTTTCGAATCTGCCGAGTGCCGATGTCGAGTCCGGACATCCTGGTCGTCGCGGTAAAGGGAACGAACTCGTGGTCGGTGCCCAGCTGTCGCTCGCGAATGCCGAACTGGTCCTTGGCCAGCACGACGATGGAACGGCCCTCCGGCGTCTCGTCCGCGAGGGAGGCGAGCTGGGCGACGTCGGCCAACTCCTGTTCGGTGTGGCCGCCGACCGGGTAGAAGTTGGAGGCCATTCGGTTACCCAGCGTGATGGTGCCGGTCTTGTCGAGCAACAACACCTGGACGTCACCGGCGGCCTCGACGGCGCGGCCGCTCATCGCGAGGACGTTGCGCTGGACGAGGCGATCCATGCCGGCGATACCGATCGCCGACAGCAACGCACCGATCGTGGTCGGGATGAGACAGACCAATAGCGACACCAGGATGACCACCGAGACGGTGGCGCTGGCGTAGTGGCCGAAGGGCACGAGCGTGACGACGACGGGGATGAAGATGATGGTGAGGACCGCGAGCAGGATCGTCAGTGCGATCTCGTTCGGCGTCTTCTGGCGGTTGGCCCCTTCGACCAAGGTAATCATCCGGTCGATGAAGGTCTGGCCGCGTTCGGCGGTGATGCGCACCACGATGCGGTCCGACAACACCTTGGTGCCGCCGGTCACCGCGGAGCGGTCGCCACCGGACTCTCGGATGACGGGCGCGGACTCGCCCGTGATGGCCGACTCGTCGACTGACGCGATCCCCTCGATGATCTCGCCGTCGGAGGGGATGACATCATTGGCTTCGCACACGACCAGGTCGCCCTTGGCGAGCAGCGCCGCGGCGACCAGCTCTTCGGTACCATCCGGGAGCAGTCGACGGGCCTCGGTCTCGGACCGCATCCTTCGCAGGGTGTCGGCCTGCGCCTTGCCGCGGCCTTCGGCCATCGCCTCGGCGAAGTTGGCAAACAACACGGTGAGAACCAGCCAGACGGTGATCGACCACGTGAAGACGCCTGGGTGCGCGATCGCTTCGAAGAAGGTGATGATCGAACCGACGAGCACGAGGAACATGACCGGGTTCTTGACCTGCGTGCGAGGATCCATCTTCGTGAAGGCGTCAAGGAAGGCCTGGCCGAGGATCTCGCGATCGAAGAGACCGCGGGACTTGGCGACGCCGCCACGAGGGGCTTCGTGCGTCGGTTCGACAGTAATTGCGCTCATTAGAAGAACCTCATGTGACTAAGTTGTTCGACGATCGGTCCGAGGGATACGGCGGGGAAGAAGGTGAGTCCGCCGATGATCAAGATGACGCCGATGACCAGACCGACGAACATGCCGTTGTCGGTGCGGAACGTGCCGAGGGACTCCGGCACGACGTTCTTCTCGGCGAGCGCGCCACCGATGGCGAGGCACGGGATAATGATTGCGAAGCGGCCCAGCAACATGTCGATCGCGCCGATGACGTTATAGAAGGGGGAGTTGCCCGTCAGTCCGCCGAAGGCCGAGCCGTTGTTGTTGCCCTGGGACGTCAGTCCGTAGAGGATCTCAGTGAAGCCGTGCGGACCCGCGTTCTCGGGCCCGAGGCGACCGGCGGCCAGTGAGACGGCGATCGCGGTGAAGATCAGCACGATCATCGGCATCACCAGGGCCGCCAGCCCCGCGAGTTTGACCTCTCTCGCCTGGATCTTCTTGCCGAGATACTCCGGTGTCCTTCCGATCATCAATCCGCCGATGAAGACCGCGATGATCGCGTAGACGAGGAGCGTGTAGAGACCACTACCCGTGCCGCCCGGCGTGACCTCGCCCAGCATCATGCCGGTCAAGAGCCCCAGACCGCCGACCGGCGTGAAGGAGTCGTAGGAGGCGTCGGCCGAGCCGGTCGAGGTCATCGTCGACGAGACCCCGAAGAGCGCGCTCGTCGTGTCGCCGAATCGGACCTCCTTGCCCTCCATGTTGCCGACGGTCGAGTGGACACCGGCCGCGGCGACGGCCGGGTTGTTCTGGTGTTCGGCGTTCGCGGTGAAGCCGACCCAGACGCCGAAGAGCAGCACCATCGCGGCCAGGAGTGTGGCGCCGTGACGGACACTGCCGACCATCTTGCCGAACGTGTAGGTCAGCGCAAATGGAATCGAGAGGAGCAGGAAGATCGAGAGGAAGTTCGTCAGACCCGTCGGGTTCTCGAAGGTCGTCGCCGAGTTCTGGTCGAGGAAGCCACCGCCGTTGGTGCCGAGCTGCTTGATGGCCTCCATGAAACCGATCGGGCCTCGCGGGATGGTCTGGATGACCCCGTTCAACGCGTCGTGGAAGGTGACCGTGCCGGCGAGTGTCTCGACGGCGCCCTCGCCCACGAAGACGATGCCCGCGATGAAGGCAATCGGCAACAGGATGTAGAACATGCAGCGCGTAATGTCGACCCAGAAGTTGCCGATCGTTGCCGAGTTACGCCGAGCGAAACCACGTACCATCGCGATCGCGACCGCGATGCCGACCGCGGGACTGACGAACTGCTGAACAGTCAGGGCCCCGATCTGGGAGAAGTACGACATCGTCGTCTCGCCGCCGTAGTTCTGCCAGTTGGTGTTGGTGGGAAACGAGACCGCCGTGTTGAAGCTGAGTGCGGAACCCACGTCGCCCTGGTGCTGGGGATTGAGGGGCAACGAACCTTGAATCCGAAGTATCACGTACGTGAACGCAATGGAGACCGCCGAAAAGATGATCAGGGCGCCGGCGTAGCGCTTCCACGTCTGTTCTTGCTCCGGACTCGTGCCCAGCGTCCGGTAGATCTGGCGCTCGATGAACCCGAGGAAGTGCACCCGACCGTCGAAGACCGCAGCCATGTACGAGCCGAGGTAGCGCCAGCTCAGGCCGAGCGCCACGACGAGGACGAGGAGCGTGAGGAAGAAGCCCATTTAGAACTTCTCCGGCTTGAACATGGCGTAGCCGATGTAGAAGAACATCACCACGGAGAGGCACAGGAGGATTATCTGGGAGAAACTCATACGCGATCCAGCACCCAAATAAGTCCCAGCATCGCTGCGGTGAATCCGATAATGCCAAGCGCGGAAAAGAGATCTGCCATGACTCCAGTGTCACGAGAGCCCTCTTAACAGTTTCTGCAAATTCTCTTGCGCGCCTTAATAATCTCTTCAATCTGAAAGCGGAGACACGAATTCGCGCACTGGACAATACTGAGGTCGTGCGAAAACATCTGCTCGGATCACTCGTCGGGGTGGCGAGCGTCCTCGTGCTCGGCTTCGCGATGCTGCCGCTGCGCTCGCATATCAGCGTGTCGACCGCGGCGTTGGTCCTGGTCATCCCGGTCGTGGTCGGCTCGGCGATAGGTGGAATCAAAGCGGGCGTCGCCAGCGTGATCGCCGGCTTCGTGGTCTACGACTACGGCTACATCCCTCCCTACAAGACGCTGGACGTCGGTACGCCGCAGAACTGGACGGCGTTGGGTGTGTACGTCATCGTCATGCTGGCCGTCGCGAGTGTCGTCGCCAGTTTGGACTCCTCAAGAATGGAGGCGAAGCGCGGCGGCGAGGCGGCGCACCACCTCTCGGAACTATCAGAGCATCTGGTCGGTGACCGACCGGTGGACGTACTCCTCGACACGATCGTGTCGGACGTGCACACGGTCTTCGAGATCCCGGGCGTGTCGCTCCTCGTCCTCGACGACAGCGTCCTCAAGGTCGTCGCGTCGGCGGGCGAACCCCTCAGTGATGACGAGCTCGCCCAACTCGACCCGCATTCGGGCCTGCCCATCAGCGTCGGCACGATCACCGAGTCGTCGGGCGAACTGCGGACAATCGCGTTGTCCGCCTCGGGTCGGGCCGTCGGAATCCTCGCTCTGCGCGGACTGCCGACGTCGCCGAACGACCGCGCGGTCTTGAACACCTTCGCCAACGACGCGGCGTTGGCGTTGGAGCGAGCGCAACTGCGCGAGCAGGCGCTTCGATCGAAACTGCTTGAGGAGGTCGACCGCTTCCGCCAGAGTCTGATGGGCGCCGTGTCACACGATCTACGCACGCCTCTGGCCACGATCAAGGTGGCCTCGTCCACGCTTTCGAACCGCGCCGTCGCACTCTCGAGCACCCAATTGGGCGAGCTGTACAGCCTGATCGAGGTCGAGTCGGATCGCCTGACGCGATTGGTGTCGAACCTGTTGGACATTACGAGGATCGAGGCGGGTGTCTTCACCGTGCACCCGTCACCGACGTCGGTGCAAGAGTTGGTCCGCGAAGCGCTGAACGCGATGGAGCCAACGTTGGGCACGCACCGCGTGGACACGGTGGTGCCCGCGTCGCTGCCGGCCATCAACGTCGACTCGCTTTTGATCGGCCAGGTACTCATCAACCTGCTCGATAACGCCACCCGACACTCCCCGGAGGACGGCGTCATCACGGTCGAGGCACGACGCGATGCCAATCGTGTGATCGTCTCGGTCACCGATGAAGGACCGGGCATCGACGCGGGTCACCAAGAGGCCGTCTTCGAACGTTTCGCCCAGTTGGACAAGGGTGGTCGAGCCGGTCTGGGACTCACGATCGCCAAGACGTTCGTCGAGGCGCACGGTCAGGCGATCTGGTATGAGGACGCGCCGGATCACGGGGCGCGCTTCGTGTTCTCACTTCCCGTGGCCGACGAACCCGTGACGGTACGGTAACGGTCGTGGCGAAGATCCTGGTGATCGATGATGACCCGTCGCTGAATCGAGCGCTCCGCCTGGGACTGCAGGCCGGCGGTCACGAAGTGACGACGGCCGCCACAGGGGAAGCGGGAATCTCCCAAACCGCGTTGACGGCGCCCGACGTGGTGGTGCTCGACATGGGTCTGCCGGACATGGACGGCATCGCGGTCTGTCGCACCATTCGCGGATGGAGTGACGTGCCGATCATCGTCCTTTCGGCGACGGGCGCGGAGAATCGCAAGGTCGCCGCGCTGGACGCCGGAGCGAACGACTACGTCACGAAGCCCTTCAGCATGCCCGAGTTGGAGGCGAGAATCCGGGTCGTCATCCGCGGACGCGGCGTCGAACGTGACGAACCGTCAGACGTGACGCTCACCTGCGGTGCGCTCACCCTCGACCTGGTCCACCACGACGTCACGCACGACGGTGTCAACGTCGCGCTCACGACGAAGGAGTTCGAGGTGCTCGCCTTCTTGGCGCGCCACGCCGGCAAGACCTGCACCCACCAGATGATTCTCGGCGCCGTCTGGGGCACCGGCTACGGCGCCGAAGCCCAGTACGTGCACGCCTACGTGCACCGCTTACGTCAGAAACTGAGTGACGAGTCGGCCGAAATGATCACGACCGTCCCGGGCGTCGGCTACACGCTGCACTGCCCCGACTGATTGTCGCTCAGCGCAGCGTGATGAGGTGGATGTCTTGAATACCGTCGGCGTGGCGGAGTCGATCGATGACTTCGCTCGGGGTCGGAATCTCCGTGGAGAGGACCATCAACGCGGTCTTCGTGTGCTGGTCCGGTCCTACGGCCATCGAACTTATGGACACACCGGCCTCGCCGAGAGCGACGCCGACCACACCGATCATGCCCGGACGGTCGTCGTTGTGCACCACGAGCATCGAGGCCGCGGGCGGGATCTCGACGCTGTGGCCGTCGACGCCGACGATGCGCGTCTCGAGTCGGGTTCCGATCGTGACCAACGTGCCCGACACCTCGTGATGGCCCGAGCGCACCGAGATCTGATTCACGTACTCCGGTGACTCCACCGTTGAGAGTTCGCTGTAGGAGAGGTTGTGGTCCTCGGCCAGTTGCGGGGCGTTCACGAAGGAGACTCCTTCGTGGCCCGTCGCCGTGAGGAGGCCCTTCAACGCGCACAGGGTGAGGATCTTGGTCCCCGAGCCGGCGAGCTCACCGAGGTAGTTGACCTCGAGATCGGCCGGTTTGCCGTCCAGGAGCCCTCCGATGAATCGACCAAGGATCTCGGCCAAGCCCATGAAGGGTCGTACGGCGTTGGACACCTCGCCGGCGGCGACGTTGACCGCATAGGGAACGAAGTCGCCCGCGAGCGCGAGCTGGACCTGCTCGGCAATCGTGATCCCGGCCTTGTCCTGGGCCTCGAACGTCGAGGCACCGAGGTGCGGGACGACGACGACGGAGGGCAACTCGAAGAGTGGCGACTCGGTGGTCGGTTCCTTCTCAAAGACGTCGAGCGCGGCGCCCTGCACGTGCCCGTTCGAGATCGCGTCGGCGAGATCCGACTCGTTGACGATGCCGCCCCTCGCGACGTTGATGATGCGCACGCCCGGCTTGGTCTTGGCCAGGGCCGCGGCGTCCAGGAGGTTCGTCGTCTCTTTCGTCTTGGGCAGGTGAATCGTGATGAAGTCACTCTGGGCGAGGAGCGTGTCGAGATCGACGAGTTCGACGCCCATGTGTCGGGCTCGTTCTTCGGAGATGAACGGGTCGAAGGCGATAAGTCGCATGCCGAAGGCCGACGCTCGCTGGGCGACGAGCGCGCCGATCTTGCCGAGTCCCACGACGCCGAGGACCTTGCCGTGGAGTTCCACGCCCTCCCACTTGCTGCGCTCCCACTTACCGGCCTTCAACGCCGAGTGGGCCTGGGGGATGTTGCGGGCCTGGGCCAAGAGCAGGGCCATCGTCTGCTCGGCGGCGGAGAGGATGTTGGAGACCGGGGCGTTAACCACCATCACGCCGAGTTCGGTCGCCTTGGCGACGTCGACGTTGTCCAGTCCGATGCCGGCGCGCCCGACCACGACGAGGTCCTTGGCCGCGGACAACGTCGGTCCGTCGACCTTGGTGGCCGAGCGAATGATCAAGGCGTGGGCGCCCGGCACCACCTCGATCAGTTCAGCGGGGGAAAGACCCAAGCGGACGTCAACCTCGTGACCGGCGTCGCGTAGCTCTTGCAGTCCGGAGTCGGCAATCTCTTCGGTTACCAATACACGAGCCACTAGGTCACCTTTCGTTGAGTCACAGACTAAGGGAAATCGAGCAAATCTCAGCCCGCGGCGACGAAGGCGGCGAGGCGCTCGAGTCCTTCGACGAGGTCGGCGTCGCCGAGGGCGGAACTGAGGCGAAAATAGCCCGGCGTGCCGAAGGCTTCGCCGGGCACGACGGCGATCTTGATCGACTCCAGCAGCGTCTCGGCCAGTTCGGCCGAGGACCGCGCCACTCGCCCCCCGAGACTGCGGCCGAGCAGTCCCGTGACGTTGGGATAGCAGTAGAAGGCTCCTTCGGGTTCCACGCAGTTGACCCCGGGAATCGCGTTCAACATCGACGTCATCAACTTGCGACGACGATCGAAGGCCGTGCGCATCTCGTAGACCGCGCTGAGGTCGCCGTTGAGTGCGGCGACGGCCGCGCGCTGGGAGATGTTCGAGATGTTGGACGTCGTCTGGCTCTGGAAGTTGACCGCGGCGTCCATGACGTCGGGGGCACTGATCATCCAGCCGATGCGCCATCCCGTCATGGCGTAGGTCTTGGCGACGCCGTTCACGACGATCCAGCGATCACCGAGTTCGGGCGCGACGACCGGCATCGACGCGAACTCGGCGTCACCGTAGACGAGGTGTTCGTAGATCTCGTCACAGAGGACCCAGACATTATGTTCCGCGGCCCAGCGGCCGATCGCTGCGACCTCATCGGGACGCACGACCGCGCCCGAGGGGTTCGACGGCGACGTGAAGATCAGCATCGTCGTCTTGGCGGTGCGGGCGCGCTCGAGCGACTCGACCGAGACCCGAAAGCCGTTGGCCTCCTCGGTCATCACGGGCACCGGCACGCCACCCGCGAGGTAGACCGCTTCGGGGTACGTGGTCCAATAGGGCGCCGGGATCAGCACTTCATCGCCGGGGTTCAACTTCGTCATCACGGAGGTGAAGATCGCGTGCTTGCCGCCGTTGGTCACGAGCACCTGGTTGGGCGTCACGCGCAGTCCCGAGTCGCGCATCGATTTGGCGGCGATCGCCTCGCGCAGCTCCGGCAGTCCCGGCGTCGGCGTGTACTTGTAGTTGACCGGGTCGTAGCAGGCCTTGGCCGCCGCTTCGACGATGTGGACGGGAGTCGCGAAGTCCGGTTCGCCGGCGCCGTAGCCGATGACGGGTTCGCCGGCCGCTTTCAGGGCCTTCGCTTTCGCGTCCACGGCCAGGGTTGCGCTGGGGGCCAAGCCGCCTAGAAGGTGACTTACTCTCGAACTCATCGGGGGCTCCGTTCAATTTCCGTAAGAATAAGTCTATGAGTTCCCCCCCCACGCTAAAGATTCCCGCCGACCTTCTCCCGCGCGATGGACGTTTCGGTTCCGGTCCTTCGAAGGTGCGCGCCGAACAGTTGAGCGCGCTCGTGGCCGACGGCACGACCTACATGGGTACGTCGCACCGTCAATCGACCGTGCGCGACAAAGTCGCCGAAGTTCGCGACGGACTGCGCGCGCTCTTCTCGTTGCCGGACGGTTACGAGGTCCTGCTCGGCAACGGCGGCACCACGGGATTCTGGGACGCCGCGACGTTTCATCTGATCGTCGACCAGTCACAACATCTCAGCTTCGGAGAGTTCTCCTCCAAGTTCGCGACGTGCGTCTCCGACGCACCGCACCTCAAGGATCCCCAGATCATCAAGAGCGACGTCGGATCGCACCCTTCGGCGGTCGTCGACGACGCCGTGGACACCTACGCCCTGACCCAGAATGAGACCTCGACCGGCGTCATGATGTCAATCGAACGCCCGGCCGACGCCAACGGACTCGTCATCGTCGACGCCACCTCGGGCGCGGGTGGCCTGATGGTCGATGCCTCCCAGTTCGACTGCTACTACTTCGCGCCGCAGAAGTCGTTCTCCTCTGACGGTGGACTCTGGCTGGCCGCATGCTCGCCCGCCGCGATCGAACGAATCGAGACACTCGCGGCATCCGGTCGTTGGACCCCCGCGTCGCTCGACCTCAAGATCGCGCTCGACAACTCGCGTCTCAATCAGACCTACAACACGCCAGCCCTCGCCACGATCCACATGCTCGCGTCGCAGATTACGTGGATGAACGACAACGGCGGCTTGAAGTTCTCCGCCGGTCGTTCGGCGACGTCGGCCGAGATCCTCTACACCTGGGCCGAGGCGTCACCGTTCGCGCGGCCCTTTGTCGAGAATCCGTCGCAGCGCAGCAATGTCGTGGGGACCATCGACTTCACCGATGACGTCGACGCGTCGAACATCGCGCAGATCCTTCGGGCGAATGGCATCGTCGACACGGACCCGTATCGCAAGCTCGGCCGCAACCAACTGCGGATCGCGATGTTCCCGAGTATCGATTCCGAGGATGTCGCGTCGCTGTGTGCGTGCATCAACTACGTCGTCGGGAACCTGTAGCCGCACGCCTCTTGCGAAGTCTCAGTGACGAGAGTGCTTCAACGTTTCAGGTAGGTGAGGGCGAACGCGGCGAACACCAAGACAATGCCGATATTCGCGAGGAGTCGCTCCAGGAAGCGGTGTCGAAAGAACAGGACGTCCACGCCGACCACGACGATCACCAGTGCGACCACGTACAAAACCACGGAAGTCTTATGTCCCATCACCTCAATTTATCCCTACTGACACGTTTGACATTCGCGTACACCGTCGGCAGCGCCGGGCTGCGCGCCAGTTCGACGTTCCGGGAATCACTGTGCTAATGAGATTGAATGAGACTTCGGGGAGTGCTGTTGACGGTGATCACAACGGCGTTACTAACACCGGTCTTCGCGCCGACGCTAACCGCGTCGGCCGCGGGTAGCTCAAGCCCCGCGGTACGCACATCCATTCCGCGTTGCTCAAATCTCGTCGTGGCTGCAAGTACGACGGAGGGCGCCGGAGGAACGGGCGGGCTCGTACTCCTCTTCGCCAACGTCGGATCTCGATGCGTCGTGGGAGGTTTCCCGCGAATCGTGTTCTTCAATTCCCAAGGTAACGAAATCGATACGCGCGACGTTCATTCCAGTTCGATGTTTTACGCCGAGCCGAAGCCACGCTCCATCACCATCGGCCACGACGGCGTCGCGTCGGTCGGTCCCTCGTGGCAGGACAATCCCGTTAACAGTCAGACCTGCCCGCGAGCCGCCTGGGCGACGGTCACGTTGTCGAGCGGCAGACGTCAGATAACCGGTTCTCCGGCCGTGAGCGCTTCACCGTGCGGCGGCTACGTATTTGTCACTCCGCTCGAAGCGGGACCCAAACCGTCCCCCAACGGCTAGTCGATTGTCGCGGCGATCTGCACACGCCCGGGCCGCGCCTCACTTAATGACTCGAACGAGCGAGCCGTCGGAAGTATTCAATTCGGTGATCGCACCGCCCCATACTCCACTAGCGTTCTCCTGATGCGCGGAGTCCAGTATCCAGACATGCGAACCATCGATCACGACGTCACTCGGATCGCCAAAGTCGTCGCGCTTCGCTCGAATGACACGTACCAGCGAACCACTGGCCGCGTTCAACTCGGTCACTGACCCGCCCATGCTGTTCGTGACCCACACGTGGGTCCGACCAACGGCGATACCACCCGATCCGTAGAACTGGTCAGCTTTGGCGTCAATGATTCGCACCACCGCGTCGGTTGCAGCGTCCAGTTCCGTGACCGAGCCTCCGGGAAGATATGGATCGGCGTCCGCCTGGGGCGTGGTAGCGAGCGGTCCCGAGTCACTCGCGATCCATATTCGATTCTTGCGTATCGCCAAGGCATCCGGCCCATTGAAATCGTCGGATTGGGCATTGATCACTTTCACCGGCGTGCCGTCGCTCCGATTTAAGGCGATCACCGCATCGTTCCCATTCGTGGGATCGGTCAACCAGAGTTTGGATCCCGCGGGAAGTATTGTCGCGACCCAAGCAAGATCGTGGTCCTTTGACATTATGTTCCGCACCAGGGAACCGTTTGACGCGTTTAATTCGCTGATCGCGTTGCCGTTCGTGTTGTAGACCCATACTCGAGATCCGCTCGCGGCTATCACCCACGGACTGTTCAAGCCCTCCGACTTGGGTTTGATCATCCGGACGATCGAGCCGGTGTGGGCGTTCAACTCGAGAACCGTATTGCCGTCACCATTGGCCACCCACACACGTCCGTCGGCGACGGCGATACCGGCCGGTCCGTCGTTCCCGGTCTCGTGATCCTTGATCACGCGCAGGACGGCGCCATTGGTCGAATCCACTTCGATGACGGCGGGGATCCTCGTCGAGAACGCAGAGTGCGTCTTGAAGACGCATCCGGACACCCATAAGTCAGGGCCGCTTTTCGCCATGGCGACCGCGCCACACAAAAGCGGCGAACGGGCGTGCGTCGATGCTGCACCGACCGGCACAGATACCGAGGTACCGACAACCGTGATTGACCCAAAGAGCACTACCGTGATGCAAAATCGTGTCATTCGCGACATGTGCCCAACATACCTTGCACGCTTTGAAGTCAGCTGTCGGGACCGACCGACAGTTCTTCGAAAGATGACGTTCCGACGCTCAGTCCTTCGCCAGGATCGCCACGTACGGTTCGCTCAGGTGCGAACTGAGCACACGCTCGATATGCCAACCAGTGCCGACCAATATCGCTCGCAACTCGCTCTGTGTCACGTACAGCCATCGGAACCACGGGCCAACCAGGGAGCCGTAGTGGTAGCGCACCGTCACCTGTCCAGGACTGCGGCCGCGTGCAAGGTTCATGCGATAGTACGAACGCTCAACGGCCGGCGCGCCGCCAAAGTACGCGCTCGTGCTCTCGGCGAAGATCCGCGCGCGGGGATTGGTCCCCCTCGCCAATCGAATGAGCAATTGACGTGCTCGCGCCGGCGTTTCGAAGATCCCGAAATTGTTCCCGAACAAGACGATGGAGTCGAAGGATTCGAGCCTCTGATCCACGCCCGCAATCGACAGCGACCACACCTCATTAACGCCTCGCAATTGGGCCGCCCTCGACGCGAGAGGTGACGAGTCGAGTCCGACGACGTCGAAGCCACGCTGTTGAAGTTCCAGGGCCACTCGGCCGGCACCGCAGCCGACGTCCATCACTCGACCACGCACGTATCGAAGGGACTTCCGTTCCGCGCTCGGCCAATCACTGTATTGCGCCAGATACACAACAGGTCCGGCGCCCACTTGCGTAAACCCATCTTCGCGCTCGAGTACTTCGGGCGTTGTGCCTCCGGCTGCCCATTCGAGGAGAGCGCGACCAAACACGTCGTCGTCCGCTCTCATCTCACTCCTCAGGTGATCTCGGGGCTTGCATCTTTCGTTGTAAACCTAGGTGCTTTCAATTCGACGGTCTGTCCGATGCGACGCTGCGAGCATCACGACCGTCAATCGGCGTACTATTCGCGTTAGTTCAGTGCGACTTCCTCGGTCGACGGGTCATCGTCAGTTGTTGAAATGAGTATCCATGTCCGACCGGGATTGTTCGCCGCCTGAAGTCGCGCACCGCTCCGGGTGGAATTGAGCGATGACGACGAAATCTGCGCTGACTCGCGCGATAGTGGGAATCGTCATCGTATGCGGCGCCCTCGTGGCGCTACCAGCACCTGCGTTCGCGTCGGGCAACGTCAATTTCGTGGGCACCTGGCAACCCGACAACGGTGAGGCATGGACCATCACGAGCGAGAATGCTTCGACCGGTTCCTGCGTCGGTACGAGCGTTCTGGCGAGCTCGGGTTACGGATTCACGGACTGTCAGGTGTCCGGTGATAACTACACCTTCACGATCACCATGGGCGCCAGCTATCAGTCGAAGAACACCGGCATCATTACCGGCAACACACTGACCGGCAGTTTCACCGACACGAACGGGAACATGGAGTACTACAGCGCCATTCGACAGGCGCCGCCTTCCACTACCACGGTGCGCTGCGTGGAGCAGGTTTCACCGCGCGGGACCTTTCGGTGTTCCGCCAAAGTGGTGGCTTCGGCATCACCACCCAGTGTCCCGACGGGCAACGTGACGTTCTCGGTGGCGGCGGGCTCATTCAATGCCGTCACGTGTGTGCTCAAGAAGGTCACCGGTTCAGATTCCTCGGCCGAGTGTTCGGTGGTCGACACGCCAACTGCTGCGAGTAACGCTTCCGCACAACTCATTACTGCGTCGTACGCGGGCGACAGCAAGGCCGCGTCGAGCACGGGACAGACCACGGTTGCGGCGGTAGGTATATCCGGCTCCGCCAAGACGGTCGACACGTACCTCGAGGGTTCGGACAGAGCGACCTTCAGCATCAAGTTGTCACGAATCGCGAATGCGTCCGTCACCTTTGACTTCGCCACCGTCGACGGTACGGGGGCGGTTGCGGCCAAGGGCGAGTACCGGGCCACGAAAGGGGCGCTCGCGATCGCTCCCGGTGAGTCGAGCGCCACGGTGAACGTCCTGTGCTACGCGAACGTTGACCTACGATCGCCCGGCCAGTTCGCTCTCGTGTTGTCAAACGTGACCGGTGCGGCGTTCGCGGCCGTCGCCCAGTCATCAATTCGTTCCTCCCCGCACCCATTGGGCGAAGTCTCCGTCGCGGCGGCCCGCGCCAAGGGACGCATCAACGCACGCCGAGCCCCGGTCGAGCCCGTCGAGGAACCTCGAGTTGACTCGCCGTCAAGCCTTAGCGTCCCCGAAACGATCAAGCCCGACCTGCGAGTGGGTGACGTGGGCGCCATCAAAGATCTGACGACCGGCCGATCCGGAAGGATATTCGTCCGTCGATTCAACACCGTGCGACTCATTGCACTCCACGAAGGTGACGCGATCTACGTCGGCGATGAACTGTTGGTCGACGCCAACACAGCCTCGGACGTGCAGTTCGTACTGGGTGGCGCCACGGCACTTCGACCGGGCGTCATCGTGCGAGTGCAAGATGAACGTCACACTGTCGTTGAATCCGGCGGCGAAACGCTCCTCACGCAAAAGATCAACCTCTTCATCAATGTCTCACACCAGAAAGAGACCGTCCAAATCCAGACGAATGGCGGGGTCATCGGCGTCAAGGGATGACGAAGTACGTCGGTATGCGACGTGAGGGCGCAACAGATCTATTGGATGTGCGAGCGACGAAGTCGCTTCCGCCGGCGAAGTATGTGAACCGTCGCGTAGATCACGAGCACGATGGAGGCGAGTTTGTGCCACTGGGACAGGCCGGGCGGTATTCGAAGAGCGTTCGCCAACGGGAACTCCGTCGCATGGTGTTGCAGGGCGTCGACGACGCCCGAGATCAGGACGTCGAGTACGAGGAGTTCCAGAATTATGTCCGAGACGATCAAGCGAGTCGCCGCACTGGTTCGAGCAGCTTTGCCGACGAGTCGCTTGAGCAACGACGTAATCGTGCGGCGCCGCTGGTAGAAGTGGAACAACAACATCGCCATGAACAACACCCCGAAGATCACGTGAATCGTGATGCTCTTGCTCAAGTAGATGAGTGACAGCAATGACCCGGCGAGCGACACCATGAGGACCAAGTGGACGTACCATCGACGTCGTTCGCCGCTCGTGAGCGACTTTGATCGTGTGGGAACAGTGGTGACGGTGAGACCCCCGACGAAGTTGACTACCTCATCGATCGTAGCCAGGTCCACTACAGTTCTTCGTCGCATCGACTAAGGGCAAACCCTTAGATCCACGCGCACGTGCGTGGGTCGCCGGACGCGATACTCAGGCTTCGGTGTGAAGTTTGAAGTTGCCGCCGTACGTTGCCGAAAGTCCCGGCGCGGCGGTGGCGAGGAGTCGGAACGTTTCGGTCGCGCGACTCGGAAAATGCCACGTGAACTTGATGGACCACTTCTTTGTTGCGGTCGAGTACGTGAAGGCGCCTATGCTCGCCCAGCTCGTACCATTCTTGCGCATCAAGAGGAGATGCCCTTTGCTGGGAATGGGGTGCACGACCGCGGTAATCGTGGCCTTGGAGCCATTGGGCGCTCCGTAAGGGTACGACTCGAAGATTGACGTGTACGGCTGTGCCGGACCAGTCGTCGTCGTAGAAGAAGTGACGTGTTGGAACGTCAGCACGGCCTCGGATCCCGCCGGTTCGCCGGCGTTCGTCGTCAAGACGGCGGTCCACACCGACCCCTGGAGCGCACCACCCACGCCGTTCCACGTCGTCTGCGGGTTCCCGGGACCCGTGAGCCCGTAGGGACCCTGACCGGCGTCCATCGAGTTGTACCACGGCTTGGAGTCGGGCATCGTCGAACCGACCACTTCATTCATGTTGGACGTCAGCGGAATCGTCACGGTGCAGGTGTCGACGTTCACCGACACGCACTGGAAAGTTGGGTCGCCGCCGGCGCTCGCACCACTGGCAATCCCGACCATAGCCAACGTGATCGCGACCACCGAAAGACCTAGTCGAGTCCTCATGTTCATTTCGTGCTCCCTGTGTGATGTGGACGTCGATCTGAAGGTAGCTTCGGCGCGCACTTCGTCAAAGGGTGTTAGTACGAAGCGGCGTAGTGGGGCCACCATTCGCCGATCAATTACTCGTGACGCAGTCCTTGTAACCATGGGCGTCGGACAGCAGTCAATTCACACGGCACGCGCAAAATGATGTAGCCAAGTACCACACAATCGCGCGTCATTAATCTGGCCACATGAAGAGAACGGTGGTCGTGGTTGTCGCGCTCACCGTCTACGCCTGGGCGGCGACGAACGCTCGGCCATTCAGCACTATCTCGTATCTGCTGGTCGCCCTTCCGTCAGTCGCTTTCACGGTGGCGTACGTGGCAATGGGTGGCCTTTCGCCGCGTCACCCTGAGGTCAGTGACTACTACGAACAACGAGTAGCTGAGACGTCGCTTACCTCGATCTCACCATGGATCGCCGTGCTGCTCGCCGTCGTAATCCTGGAAGCCATTGGGTTGGCACTTGGTGGTCGCTCCGCCGACGTGCCCACGCTCAGCACGGCCATCGATCATCTGCTGGCGCAGCACTGGGCCAGGTGGCTCATATATATGGCCTGGTTGCTCGCCGGGGTGATGCCGCTGCATCGATTGCGAGCACTGACGCAGGTCCCGAGCGCGACATGAACTCAGCGGCCATCTGGCTATCGACGTTGTTGGTCGCTCTGGTCATCGAGGGCCTCGCACGTGTTCGCACCTCCAAGATCGCGACCCTCAGTCGAACCTCGTCGTTGGTAGCGCGTCGAATTACCGGTCGAGCCGTACTTCTTTTGCTCTGGGTGTTCGTCGGCGTTCACCTGTTTGCCCGTTATACGATTCCCCACGGCTAAGCCACCTCGAACGTGTGCTCAGTAGGTCGCTGACGCGTGAAGGTGGTGCCTGCCTAGTCGGTGTCGCCGCCCGAAACATCCGACACCTTCGGCTTACCCGCGGACACGAACGGCATCATGGCGCGCAACTTCTTGCCGATCTCTTCGATTGGGTGTTTCTTTCCGGCGTCGCGCAGTTCGCGGTACCTCGGCCGACCGATTTCGTTCTCCAATATCCACTCCGCGGCAAACGTGCCGTCTTGGATCTCAGTGAGGATCTTCTTCATCTCCTGTTTCACGGACTCGTTGATAACCCGCGGCCCTCGGGTGAGGTCCCCGTACTCGGCGGTATCCGAGACGCTGAAGCGCATGCCGGTAATACCTTCTTCGTACATCAGGTCGACGATCAGTTTCAGTTCGTGCAGGCACTCGAAGTACGCGCTCTCGGGCTGGTAGCCCGCCTCGACGAGCGTCTCGTAGCCGGCGCGGACCAGCGCGGTCACGCCGCCGCAGAGTACCGCCTGCTCACCGAACAGATCGGTCTCGGTCTCCTCGGTGAAGGTCGTCTCGAGCACGCCGGCGCGGGTCGCGCCGATGCCGTGCGCGTAGGCGAGGGCGAGGTCGTGGGCGTGACCGGTCGAGTCTTGTTGCACCGCGACCAGCGACGGCACGCCTCCGCCTTCTATGTACGTGCGACGCACGAGGTGTCCCGGGCCCTTTGGTGCGACCATCGCGACGTCCACGTCCGCCGGCGGCTTGATCAGGTCGAAGCGAATGTTGAACCCGTGCGCGAAGAGCAGGCACTTGCCCGCCGTCAGGTGCGGCGCGATCTCGGCGTCGTAGGTGCGCTTCTGCTCGGTGTCGGGCACCAGCACCATGATGACGTCGGCCTCGGCGCAGGCGTCGGCGATCGAGAGCACGCGCAGACCGGACGCCTCGGCTTTAGTGATCGACGAGGAGTCCGTACGGAGCCCGACCCGCACGTCGTAGCCACTGTCGTGCAGATTGAGCGCGTGCGCGTGGCCCTGCGAGCCGTACCCGAGGATCGCGATCTTCTTGGACGCCAGGAGTTCGGGTTTGGCGTCGGCTTCGTAGTACATCGTGGTCATGGGGAGTCCTTCAGTCGGTGCTGCGTCGGTCTTTGGTCAGCCAAGTCTAGGGAGTGCGACCCGACCCGTTCGGTGGAGTTCGACGTCGGCGAAGTCCTCCAGGGCGCGCTCGAATTCGTCACAGGCGCTCGGCGTGCCCGCGAGCATCACGGTCACCGACGTCGGTCCGACGTCGACGATCGACGCGCCGGCGTGTGTGATGGTGTCGAGCATCGATGCCCGATGGTCGTCGTCCAGGGGCAGTGTCGCGAGCAACAGTTCACGTTCGACGGCGTCGCGCGGTGAAAGGTCTGAGATCGCCACGACGTTCACCAACTTGTCCAACTGACCGACGATCTGCTCGAGCGGCGCCGACTCGGCGTCGACGACGATGGTCACGCGCGAGAATCGGGCGTGACTCTCGGCCGGCGCCACGGCCAGAGAGTAGATATTGAAGCCGCGACGCGCGAACAGACCGGCGATGCGCGCCAGGACACCGGCCTTGTTCTCTACCAGCACCGACAAGATGTGATGTCGCACCGGTGTGCGCGGTACCTCGCCGAGATACGGTTCGGGAGGGCTCACTGAAGGTCCGTCCGCTGCAGTGGGTGCACCAAGATGTCGTCGTTGCTCGCGCCCGAGGCGACCATCGGGAAGACCTTCTCTTCGGCGTCGGTGCGAAAATCAATCACGACCGGCACGTCATTGATCGCGTTGGCCTCGTCGATGACCTCGTGCATCTCCTTGAGCGTGCGCGCGCGCAGACCGACACAGCCCATGGCCTCGGCCCACTTCACGTAGTCGGGGAGGTCGGCGCTCAGATAGACCTCGGAGTAGCGCTCTTCGTAGAACATCTCCTGCCACTGTCGAACCATCCCGAGGTAGGCGTTGTTGAGGATCGCCACCTTGATCGGGATGCCCTCGGCGCGCGCCGTCGTCAACTCTTGGGCCGTCATCTGGAAGCAGCCGTCGCCGTCGATGCACCACACGGTGCGCTCAGGTCGACCGACCTTCGCGCCGATGGCGGCCGGGACACCGAAGCCCATGGTCCCCGCGCCGCCGGAGTTGATCCACGTACCGGGCTCTTCGAACTTCCAGTGTTGCGACGCCCACATCTGGTGCTGCCCGACGCCGGCCGCGACGATCGTGCCCGGTTCGGCCTTCGCGGCGATCGCTTCGATGACGTGCTGGGGACGAAGCGGACCCTCGGCCGTGGGTTCGTCGTAGACCAACGGATACTGATCACGCCAGTCGTTGATCGTCTTCCACCACACGTCAAGGTTGCGCGGCATCGCCTGGGATGCGTCGAGCGCCGCCAGTGCCGCGCCGACGTTGCCCTGAATCGCGGCGTCGGCGTAGCGAACCTTGTTGAACTCCGCCTTGTCGATGTCGACGTGGATCACCTTGGCGCCCGCGGCGAAGGCCGGGATCTTTCCCGTGACGCGGTCGTCGAATCGTGCACCGAGGGAGATCAGGAGGTCACTCTTCTGGATGGCCGTGACCGCGGTGTACATGCCGTGCATCCCGGGCATGCCGAGGTGCTGGTCGTGCGAATCCGGGAACGCCCCGCGGGCCATCAACGTCGTGACGACCGGCATGCCCGTGCGCTCCGCGAACGCCAGCAGCTCTTTCGCGGCGCGTGACTTGAGCGTGCCCCCGCCCACGTAGAGCACCGGCCGCTCGGAGTCGGCGATGAGCGCGACGGCGCGCGCGATCGCCGCTTCGTCCAGCGCGACCTCGGGTCGATAGCCTGGCAGGTCGTACTCCTCGACGCTCGCCGGGTACCACCAGTCCATCATCGACTGGGTGACGTCTTTGGGCACGTCAATCAAGACCGGTCCGGGACGCCCCGTCGTCGCCAGGTGGAACGCCGCGGCGACCGCGCGCGGGATCTCCTGGGCCGATTGCACGAGGAAGTTGTGCTTCGTGATCCCCATGGTGATGCCCGTGATGTCGCACTCCTGGAACGCGTCGGTGCCGATCGCGGCGGTCGCGACCTGGCCGGTGATGACGACGAGGGGTGTCGAGTCCATGTGGGCGTTGCCGATCGGCGTGACGATGTTCGTCGCGCCCGGTCCGCTCGTGACCATCGCGACGCCCGGCCGACCGGTCGCGAGGGCGTAGCCCTCGGCCATGTGACCGGCGCCCTGTTCGTGGCGAACGAGGATGTGACGGATCGAGGAGTCGAGGAGCGGGTCGTAGACGGGCAGGATCGCGCCGCCGGGCAGGCCGAAGATGGTGTCGACACCCTCTTGTTCCAGGCTCCTTATAAGGGCCTGCGCTCCTGTGAGTTGCACAATGTTCCTTTGTTGTTAGATAAGCAAAAAGGCCTCCCTTATTTGGGAGGCCTCCGGAGTACGTGTGAGCGTGACTACCGGCGCCGCGCGCCTACTACCACCAGAATAATTTCACGGGTCGTCACGTCTTTATCTTGACACACGGCGAACGACCGCACAAGAGGGCTACCTCGTCGTGACGGCGCCCTTGTCGGCGCCCTGGGCCATCCGCGCGAATTTCTCGAGCACGCCCGTGGTGTAGCGCGGGACGAACGCGGCGACGTGCTGGGCCCGCTCCGTGAGTTCCGCGGCGTCGACGTCGAGGTCGATCGACAACGTCTCGACGTCGATCGTGATCCGGTCGCCGTCGCGCACGAGCGCGATCGGTCCGCCATCGAGGGCCTCGGGCGCCACGTGGCCGACGCAGAATCCGTGCGTGCCGCCACTGAAACGGCCGTCGGTGATCAGCGCGCAGTCGCTCCCGCGACCGACGCCCTTCATGGCGCCCGTGACCATGAGCATCTCGCGCATGCCCGGGCCTGATTTCGGACCTTCGTAGCGGATGACCAGCACGGTCTCGGGTTCGATCTCATTCGCCAGGATCGCCGCGAGCGCCAACTCCTCGCCGTCGAAGACGCGTGCGCGACCACTGAACTGCAGCTGGTCGATGCCGGCCACCTTCACGACGGCGCCCTTGGGCGCCAGCGACCCGCGCAAGACCGCGATGCCCCCGCGGTCATGTATCGGATTGGCGAGATCGTGCACGACCTCGCCGTCGGGTGCCGTCGCGTGATAGGCGGCGAGACTCTCGGCCATCGTCATGCCGCTCACCGTCATGACGTCACCGTGCAACAGACCGTGGTCGAGCAGGTGCTGCAGGACGACCGGCACGCCACCCACCCGATCGAGGTCGCTCATGTGAAAGCGCCCGTGCGGCTTCATGTCGGCGATGTGCGGGACCCGCGCCGCCACGGCGTTGAAGTCGTCCAGTTCGAGCTCCACGCGGGCCTCGTGCGCGATGGCGAGCAGGTGCAGGACGGCGTTCGTTGAGCCGCCGAGCGCCATCACCACGGCGATGGCGTTCTCGAAGGCCGGCTTGGTCATTACCTGTCGAGCGTTGATACCGCGATCGAGGAGGTTCAGGACCGCGAGCCCGGAGTCGTAGGCGTACTGGTCGCGTCTTGGGTCGATCGACGGCACCGACGCGCTGCCGAGCAGCGACATGCCGAGGGCCTCACCGACGCTGGCCATCGTGTTCGCGGTGAACATACCGGCGCAGCTCCCCTCGCCGGGACAGGCCGCGCACTCGATCGCCGTCAGCTCCTCGTCGCTGATCGCGCCGACGGCGTTGGCGCCAACGGCCTCGAAGACCGAGGTGATGTCGAGCGAGCGCCCGTCGAGTTCGCCCGGCATGATGGTCCCGCCGTAGAGGAAGACGCTCGGGACGTTCAGTCGCGCCGCCGCCATCAGCATGCCGGGCAGCGACTTGTCACAGCCGGCCAGGGTCACCATGGCGTCGAATCGTTCGGCGTGCATCACGCACTCCACGGAGTCGGCGATCACCTCGCGTGACACCAGGGACGCGCGCATGCCTTCGTGGCCCATGGAGATGCCGTCGGAGACCGCGATCGTCACGAACTCGAAGGGCACGCCACCGGCCTCGCGTACGGCGACTTTGGTGCGCTTGGCGAGGCGGTCGAGTGGCATGTTGCACGGCGTCACTTCGTTCCAGCTCGACGCCACGCCGATTTGGGGTTTCGTCATGTCCTCGTCGGTGAGACCCACGGCCCGCAACATCGAGCGCGCCGGCGCGCGACTTTTGCCCAGCGTGACGTCAGAGCTTCGTGGCGTGGGGTGCGTCGTCATGGAGGAAGTCTAGGGAGCCGCCACCGTGCTGACGAGATAAACGCCTCAGGAGTGCGCGGACGCGCTCACGGTCTCGCCCGTCGCGAGCAACTCGACCCACGTCTGTCCCGGTCGCAGCGCGATGACCTTGCCCGACGCCGATCGATAGGCCGTTGGCAGTCGGATATTGCGCCGGAACCACTTGCCCCTCTGCACGCGTCCGTCGGAGAAGATCTCCACCGGCCCCGATCCGACCAGTTGGGCGTAGGAGCCTTCGACGCCCACGCCGCCGTAGTAGTTCACCGTCATCACGATGACGTTCGTGGGCGCGACGCGCACGCCGTTGGCTTCAACGTCCGGCGCACCGAAGATCGATCGGAGCCAGTCGTGGCTCGTCCCATCCCACTGGTACGACACGGCGAAGCCGGAGAGGAAGTTCACCGTGAAGGAGCCGACGGGCGCGCCCACGGGCGCGGATTTCTGGGGCGCGTAGGTGAAGAGCGCGGGCGGCGTGTGCACCTTGCCGCCCTCTTTCATCAGGAGCTCGGCGTTCGCGAACAGGTTGTGCGGCGGCGGGCGTGTCGGGTCACGGAACATCGCGGCGCCCGCGTTCGACTGGTCGATGAGCTTGACCGGTGCGGTCTCGATGCTCGAGATCGCGTACTGCGCGCCGCCGGAGAAGGCGAAGATCCCGCCGATGGGAAAGACGATCTCGCGGTCGGTCCGTCGAACCGAGCGAACCGGACCGACCTTGGTCGGCAGGTGCGAGTTGAAGATCGCGGCCAGACGAGTGATGCCGCCCTCGACGATCTCTTCGTAGACGACGTCGGCCTCGTTGATGGCGTACTGCGGATGGGCCTGCGGGGTGTTGTCGATCTTGATCGTCAACGCCGAGCGGCGCTTGGTGACGGCCGTTGGATCAGGGAGACCGGTCAACGCGGCCACCCGACGGTGCACGACTTTGAGGGTGGTCGTCGTGGTCGAGGACGTGGTGGTGGTCGTGTCCGCCGCGCTGGCGCTCGCCACCACTGCGATCAAGAGCGCCGTCGCCACGACGACCAGGGGAACGCGACGCATGGAAAGAAACTACCGGGTGCGGCGACGACGCGGTCGACAGCGCCCGACTCAGCGACGCGTCCGGAGTTCGGCGACCACATCCTTGCCGTTCGCCTGACCGCTGGTGAGTTTCATGACCTGGCCAATGAAGAACTGCGCCAGTTTCTCGTCGCCCGCGCGGTAGCGCGACCACTCATCCGGGTTGTCCTCGATCAACCGTCCCACGATCTCACTGAGCGCTCCGGAGTCGAGACGTTCATAACCCATGGTGCGCGCGATCGAGGACGGCTCACCGCCGTGGGCGAGGACCTCGGCGAGAACGGACTTGGCCTGGGTCGCGGACAGTTCGCCGTCGCGTTCCATGCGCAGCGTCGCCACGTACGCGTCGCTCGTCAAGTTGCCGAGCCCGTCGAGGTCGCCGGCGATCTCGTTGGCGGCGCGCGCGAAGGCGAGGTCGGGGTCGATCCCCGCGTCGAGGGCCGCGATCACGTACGGGTCGAGTCCAAGGTCCACCACCACTTCGAGGGCGTCGAGCAACGCCGAGGTCGGACTCGGCAGTCGCTGGGAGAGCGCGGCGCGTCGTTCGGCCGGCATGGGTCGCAGTCCGAGGCGGACGCGCTCTTGCCACGCCGGGTCCGGGACGAGGTCGACCAGGTCGGGCTCTCGGAAGTAGCGGTAGTCGTCGGCCTCTTCCTTGACACGCATGGTCGAGGTCGATCCCGCGTTCTCGTCCCAGTGACGTGTCTCTTGGCGGACGGTGCCGCCGCCCTCGAGCAGCGCGACCTGTCGCGCGGCCTCGTAGTCGATCGCGCGCACGAGACTCCGCAAGGAGTTCAGGTTCTTGATCTCGCATCGCGTGCCGAAGGGCTCACCGGTCCGCCGGACCGACACGTTGGCGTCGATGCGCATCGATCCCTCTTCCATCCGACCGTCCGAGGCACCCGTGGCGATGAGGATGCCCCGGAGTTCGGCGGCGTAGACGCGCGCCTGCGCCGAACTTCGGACGTCCGGCCCCGAGACGATCTCGACGAGGGGCACGCCGGAACGGTTGTAGTCGACGAGTGAGCGTTCGGCGCCGTGGATGCGACCACTCGCGCCGAGGTGCGTCGTCTTGCCGGTGTCCTCTTCGAGGTGGGCCCGTTCGATCGAGACCCGCGAACCGTCCGCTAGGTCGAGGTACCCGCCGGCGTTGATCGGCAGATCGTACTGGCTGATCTGGAAGTCCTTGGGCATATCGGGATAGAAGTAGTTCTTGCGGTGGAACGTCGACGGGGAGATCGTGCTGTGCAACGCGGTGCCGATGGCCATCGCCAGTTCGACGGCGCGCACGTTCAAGACGGGCAGGGAGCCGGGCAGTCCGAGGCAGATGGGACAGACGTTCGTGTTGGGCGCCGCGCCAAAGGAGTTCGTGCAGCCGCAGAACATCTTCGTGTTGGTCTTGAGTTCCGTGTGGACCTCGAGACCGACGACCATCTCCCACCCGTCCGGCAGCGTCACGGCCGGCCGTCCGCGATCTCGAGGACGCGCGCGCCCGCGAAAAGTTGGCGCTCACTGCGTCCCGGTCCGAGCAGCTGCACCCCGATCGGCAGCCCGGCCTCACCGGTGCCGAAGGGCACCGAGATCGCGGGCTCGCCCGAGAGGTTGCTCGGGATGGTGAAGACGTCCGAGAGGTACATGGCCATCGGATCGGCGGTCTTCGTACCGAACTCGAAGGCGACCGAGGGTGTCGTCGCGCCGAGGAGCAGGTCGGCCTGTTCGTACGCGCGACGAAAGGCGTCGATGGTCAGCGTGCGAACCTTCAGCGCCTGTCCGTAGTAGGCGTCGTAGTAGCCGGCCGAGAGCGCGTAGGTCCCCAGCATGATCCGCCGTTTCACTTCCTCGCCGAATCCCGCGGTGCGCGTCGCCTCCATCATCGCGGTCACGTCATCGGCCTTGACGCGAAGCCCGTAGCGGACACCGTCAAAGCGCGCGAGGTTGCTCGACGCCTCGGCCGGCGCGATGAGGTAGTAGGCGCTCAGTCCCAGTCGGAACTCGGGCACCGAGAGCTCGACGATCGTGGCGCCGGCGTCGCGCAGTACCTCGACCGCTCGACCGACCGCGGCGACGACCTCCTCGTCGGCACCGTCGATGAGTTCGCGCACGACCCCGATGCGCTTGCCCGCGACGCCGTCTTCGACGTGGGCCACCAACGACGGCGACGGTTCCGGCAGTGATGTCGAGTCGAGCGGGTCGTGACCGGCGATCGCCTCGAGCGCCATCGCGGCGTCGGTGACGGTCTTGGTGAGGGGACCGATCTGGTCCAGTGAACTCGCGAAGGCGATCAGACCGTAGCGCGAGACCAGTCCGTACGTGGGCTTGACGCCGACGAGACCGCAGAGCGCCGCCGGTTGGCGAATCGATCCCCCGGTGTCGCTGCCGAGGGCGAGCGGCGTCATGTCGGCCGCGACCGCCGCCGCCGAGCCCCCGGACGAACCGCCCGGCACGCGCGACGTGTCCAGTGGATTGCGCGTGGGTCCGAAGGCGGAGTTCTCGGTCGACGAACCCATCGCGAACTCGTCGAGGTTCGTCTTGCCGACCGGGACCGCGCCGGCCGCGAGCAGGCGGTCGACCACCGTGGCGTTGTACGGGGGCCGCCACCCCTCGAGGATCCTGGACGAACAGGTCGTCGGAGTATTCGTCTGACAGAGGTTGTCCTTGAGGGCGACGGGCACACCCGCGAGGGTGCCGACGTTCTCGCCGCGCGCGAGACGCTCGTCGAGCGAGGTCGCCGCCGCGCGCGCGCCCTCCTCGTCGACGTAGAGGAAGACGTGCAGCTCGTCGTTACGAGCTCGAATGCGCGCCAGGGACTCCTCGAGGACCGAGGTCGCGCTCGCGTCGCCGCGTTGCACGTCGAGCGCCGTTTGACGAACGCTCCTCACGGCTCCCCCAGGATCCGCGGCACGGCGAAGCGCCCGTCTTCGGCGTCGGGCGCCATGGCCATGACCGCGTCGTGATCGAGACAGGGTCGCACCTCGTCGTCGCGCACGACGTTGATCAGACCGAAGGGATGCGCCGTCGCGACCACGCCTTCGAGGTCCAGCGCGTTCATATCACTGGCGTGATCGAGGACCTGACTGAGCTGCGCGGTGAACATGTCGAGTTCCGCGTCACTCATCGTCAGGCGCGCCAGTTTGGCGACGTGCGCGACGTCCTCACGTGACAGGCTCGCCATTACACCAAGACCTTCGCCAGGAACTCCAGCGTGGAACGCTCGACGAGCTCCTGGTCGTTGTCCAGCGTCGCGACGTGATACGACTCCTCGAGCCAGACGCGCTCGACGGGACCCGAGGAGTTCGTCACGATCTCATCACCGTTGTCGGGCGCGACGGTGTGGTCCTCACGACTCGAGAGCAACAGACTCGGTGCCGTGATCGCCGAGAGGTGGGCGCCGACGACCTCGACGCCGTCGATCACGCTCTGGAGCGAGCGAAGCGGCCAACCTTCGTACTTCGCTTCCGAGGCCCCCGGCTTCTTGATGTCCGACTCGCTGCCGGTCTCCAGCGTCTCGAGCCCGGAGTCGATCATGTCGCGCAGCGCCGTCTCCAACTCCGCGCCGGGACCCTTCAACATCGGATTGATGAAGACGCAGCCCGCCACGTTCGGACGCTCCTCGGCGATCAGTGCCGTGAGTCCACCGCCGACCGAGAGGCCCACGACCGCAACCCTCTCACAGCGTGCCGCGAGTCCGTCGTAGGCGCGCAGCGCCTCGTGCACGAAGTCGTCCCACCGACGAGGCACCAGGTCGGCCAGGGAGGTGCCGTGCCCCGGTAGTCGGGGTAGCTCCACGCTGTAGCCGGCGTGCGCGCAGCGCTCGGCGAGCGGGCGCATCGAGAACGGATTGCCCGTGAAACCGTGCAAGACGAGCACGCCCATTGAGTTGCCGGGGGAAGAAAAGGGCTCACAGCCCGCCATAATGTCGTCGGTCATAGGTCAGCAGCCTACAGTTCGCGTTCGAAGGACCTCTCCGTGTGGTCGCGCGGAATCGACCGGATAAAGAGTGACGCGAAGAGACCCACGGCGCCCACGCACGCGCCGATGAGGAACGGCAGATGGAACGTCTCGAGCAACGCCGGTCCCGGTTTCGCGTGCAGCAATCCACGCCGGCGAGCGAGCGCCTGCTGGACGGTCTCCAGGACTTGGATGCCCGCCACCTCACCGACTTGCATGGCGAGCATCTGCGCGGCCGACATCACGCCGAACTCATTGGTCTTCACCTCGTTGGCCATGACCGAACTCGAGGACGGCATCGCCACGCCCATCCCGAGTCCGGAGAGTGCGAGCGCGATCGCCACGACCCACGTGCCCGAACTCGGTTGCAGCAACGCGAAGAGCGCGAGCGACGCCGTGAGGAACGTGGCGCCGGCGATCGCGCTGACGCGTTCGCCAATCCGAACGGCGACGTAACCGGCGATCGGCGAGCAGAACGCGAAGGTGATCGGACGCGCGATAGCGAGTGCCCCGACGTGCGCGATCGAGTAGCCGTAGCCCTGTTCCATCAGGAGTGGAAAGAGGAAGAACGCCCCGAAGTAGGCGAAGTTCGCCGCGGCGCGCAGGACCATCGGCATGACGAAGTTCCGTCGATGGAAATACTCCGCCGGGATTAGCGGATGTTCCGCGGTTCGAATCCGGTGGACGAACGCGCCGGTCATCGCCACCGAGATTGCGAACGTGCCCAGACACCACACGCTCGTCCAGCCCACGCTCGGTCCGATCGAGAGCCCGAGCATGACGGCGGTCACGGCGATCGAGAGCGACCAACTCCCGACCCAGTCCATCTCCTTGAACTCCTTGCGCGCCTGCGCCTTGCGCTCGGCCTCTTCGTGATCGAGTCCTCGACGCTTCGGCAGCACGATCGAGACGACGGCGAAGGCGAGCACGATGAGCACCAGCTGGAACCAGAAGAGCGAGCGCCATCCGAAGGCCGCGATGATCGGCGCGCCGAGCGACACGCCGATGACCGGTCCCCCGGCGCCCACGAGACTCCACCACCCCATGGCCTTCACCCGCTCCTCGCGACCAAAGACCGAGTTGATCAAGGCGCCGGACGCGGTGCCGGTCGCCGCGCCCTGCACGCCGTCGAGGGTCCTCGCGAACAACAGCATGTCGACGTTGTGCGCGAGCGCCGTCAACAACGCCGAGACCATCGCGCCCAGGAGTCCGAAGAGGTAGAGACGCCGGTGTCCGTAGATGTCCCCGGTCTTGCCGAGGATCGGTGCCGCGAGCCCGTACGCGAGGAGCGGTCCGACCATCGTCCAGGTCAGCACCGTGACGCTGGTGTGGAACTGCGCCGCGACCGTCGGCAGCGCGACGATGAACACGGTGAAGGTGAAGTTCAACGCGAAGAGACCGGCCAACAGCGACCACAGCACCCACCACTGGTAGCGCGAGGACCCCTCGGCGCGGGCCTGCGCGCGTCGGCGCAGGAGCGAGAACCAGTTGAGGTCGCTGCCCGCCTCGGTGCCGAGGGTGCCGAAGGCGCCCGCGGCGGGATCGGTGCGCGCGTTGAGCAGGCCGTCGGCGTCTTCGCGATCGACGTGCGCCCCACGGCGCTGATCGCTCACTGCAACAGCGTGGGCAGTTGCGCGGCCAGCTCGGCCACCGACCAGCGGTCGTTCTTCTCGAGCGTCGCGGTCATCGTCCAGTTCTGGAACTTTCGCACGGTCCCGCCCTGGACGAAGAAGACCTGGCCCGTGATGTCGCAGTCCTCCATGGCCAGACTCGCGACGAGCGGTGAGATGTTCGCGGGGTCCCAGGTGTCAAAGACCGACGCGTCCGACGGCGCCACGACGTGATCGGAGAGTCCGGGCGTCGACTCGGTCATCCTCGTGCGCGCGGCCGGAGCGATCGCGTTCGCGCGCACACCGTAGCGACCCAGCTCCTCGGCGATGATCACCGTGAAGGCGGCGATACCGGCCTTCGCCGCACCGTAGTTGGATTGACCGATGTTGCCGAGGAGGCCCGACGTCGAGGAGGTGTTGATGATCGCGGCCTTCACCGGATTGCCGGCCTTGGCCTCCTCGCGCCAGTAGTTAGCGGCGTGGCGCGTCGGCACGAAGTGACCCTTCAAGTGGACGTCGATGACCGAGTCCCAGTCCTGCTCGCTCAGGTTCACCAGCACGCGGTCGCGCAGGATCCCGGCGTTGTTCACCAGCACGTGGAGTGCGCCGAAACTCTCCAGCGCGCTCTGGACCAGTCGCTGGCCGCCCTCCCACTCGGCGACGTTGTCGTGGTTCGCGACCGCGTCGCCGCCCATCGCCTTGATCTCGGCGACGACGTCCTCGGCCGGGGAGGTCGCGTGACTCGAGCCGTCGAGCGCTCCGCCGAGGTCGTTGACCACGACCTTGGCGCCTTCGTGGGCGAAGAGCAGTGCGTGCTCGCGCCCGATGCCGCGCCCGGCTCCGGTGATGATTGCTACGCGACCGTCCAGCGCACCCATGGTGACCCCTTTGAAGAATGTGGTGACCCGATTGTATGACGTCGGCGGCGAGGATTAAATCTGACCCCGTCGCCAGAACGTCGGTGGTCGGGCGTGCGCGTGGTAGTGGTCGGGGATGTTGCGCATGTGGTCGTCGTAGGACCACGGCCCGTCACCGAACTCCCCCTCGGCCACCCGCGTCAACGCGGCCCGGAGCCGTTCCCTTACGTCCTCGGGCGGGTCCGCGGCGTGCGTTCGCCATACGACCATGGGGACGAGACAGATCTCGCAGTCCGCGATCCAGCAGTCGTCGTCTTCGAAGTATCTCTTCGTGATGACCGACGCCTCGCAGAGGTCGCAGCCCGCGCTCACTTTTCCACGGTCAGGGCCACGTTGGACAGTTTTTTCACCTTCGTGCCGGCGATGGGGCTCTCGGACACGACTTTGGTCCACGTCGGGTTCGGCCCCGCGCCGGGACCAGTCGTGCCGTAGTACAGGTCGGCCGCCGTCATCGCGGCTTTCGTCTGTGCCTCGTTCATGCCGACCACGTTCGGTACCGACACCAGATCGGCGCTCGGGACGGTCGTCGTCGTGGTGCCCGTCGCCAACGTGGTGGTCGTGGTGGGCACGCTCGCACCGGAGCTTCGTTCAAGGACCACGGTCGAGTGCACCGGCGCCGTCGTGATCGCCGTACCGGCGGCGTTGGCCACGCGAGCGATGAGACCGTCGGCGACCGTCGAACTCGCGATCATCTGATTGGCCGGACACGTCGCCTTGAGGTGCAGTCTGGTCAAGCGCGGTTCGGCCACGTGACACGTCAGTCCGATGAGCGTCGGAAGTCGCACCGTCTGAATTCCGTCCGAGACCGTCACGGTGATGATCTGGCCGCTCTTCGCTTCAGTGTTGAAGACCGGTGATTGCGAGATGATCGTGCCGCTCCGCACGCTCGAGGAGTACGCGTGTGCGATCTCGACGACGAAACCGTCGGTCTTGACGGTGTTGCGAAGGCTGGTGAACGCCGCGCTGCCGGAGGCGCTCGGGTTCTGGTACTCCGCCAAGTTGACACCGACGAAGTTCGGCACGGAGTTCTCCTGCGTGAAGAGCCCCACCTTCCAGGCGATACCCCCACCGATCGCAACGATGAGCAGGACGACCGCCGCCACTAAGAACACCAATCGTCGAGAGCCCGGGAGACCGGCGTAGTCCCGGTCATCGAGACTTCCGCGAACGCTTCGACCGCGGCCGAGTGGCGAGGCCGTCGTCATCCACTCGTCGGCGGGACGGGCGTGGCGCGGCGCCCCGGTGCGCCCGATAGGCGCCACGACGGCCGTGGCCCCCGTGATCTGATCGGGCGAGGGCGGTCGAAAGCCGACCGAACTGCGCGGTTCGGACGGGCGGTACTGACTGAGGAGAGGTACTTCACCACCAATGGGAGGAATCACCAGTGGCGCGAAGTCACTGACGACGGCGCCGAGACGACTGGCGAACGTTTCGGCGTCGAGGCGCACGCGCGGGTCCGAGACCGTGGCCTGTGCCAGCACCATGTCGAGTGAACCGAGCTCGGGGCGCATCGGCAGTGTGGCGTTGATGCGCGCGCGAAGCACCGCCTCGGGCGTCACGCCATCAAAGGGCGTGATCCCGGTCACCGCTTCATAGAGGATGAGCGCGAGGGCGTAGACATCGCTGCGCGGGTTGGCGGGGTCCCCGATCGCCTGTTCGGGACTCAGGAATCGTACGTCGTCGAGCGTCACGCGTTCGCGGTACTCGCGCCCGATACCGGCCAAGGCGATGTCGCTCACGCGCACGCGACCTTCCTCGTCGAGCAGCAGCTTCGACGGGGAGAGCGAACCGTGCACCATGTCGTTCTCGTGGACGTAGGCCAACGCGGTGCCGACGTCACGACCGAGTCGCGCACCATCATCCACGCTCAACGTCCGTCCGCTCGCGAGCACGTCCTCCAGCGATCCACCGCTGAGGTACTCACAGATCATGAAGATCGAACCGGACTCCTGACCGCCGTCAAAGACCCGCGCGAGGTGCGAGTGACTGAGCGTCGCGGCCTTGATGATCCGCTCGCGAAAGGCGCGCCGCACGTCCTCGTGACCGGCCAGCCGAGGCAGTAACACCTTCACCACGACCGAGCGCTGGAGCGACTGGTCCTCGGCCAGGTAGACCTCGGCCGTATTGCCAATACCGAGCAGTTCTCGGATCCGGTAGCGGTTGACCAGAAGGTGGCCGCTGGCGTAGGTGGGCGCTGGCATAGTCCCTTGTTACCCTACCGATTTCGGCTCACGTAAGTTCTGTTCGCCACGTTCCCGTCTCGAGCAGGATCTCGAATTCGCTCGCCGGGACCATGGGAATCGCGAGGTCGCGCGCCTTGGAGAGCTTGGACGCCCCGGGCGCTTCGCCGACCACGACGCAGTACGTCTTCTTCGAGACCGAGCCCGGCGACGTCCCACCGCGGGCCACGATCGCCTCTTCGGCACCGTCACGCGTGTAGCCCTCGACCGCGCCCGTCACCACGACCGCGCGCTCGGACAACGTCGCGGCGAGCGTCGAGACGACCCGCGGTTCGATCATCGAAAGGCCGTCGGCCTCGAAGCGTCGGGCGCGCTCTTGGTTCTCTTCCTCGGACAGGTACGCCACGACCGATGCGGCGATCACGGGACCAACGCCCGCGACGGCGGCGAGTTCATCCAACGACGCCGCCTCCAGGTCCGAGAAGCTGTGGAAGGCAGCCGCGAGTTCTCGCGCGGCCACCGGGCCGACGTGTCGTATGCCGAGGGCCACAAGTAGTCGACTGAGCGGCATCGCCTTGGCGCTCTGGATCGCTCGCACGAGTGACGTCGCCGAGAGTTCGCCGAGACCCTCCAGGACCGAGAGGTCCGATACTTGGAGCGAGAACAGGTCCGCGACGTCGTTGATCAGTCCGACGCTGAGCAGTTGGGCGACGCGCTGCTCACCGAGGCCCTCGATGTCGAGCGCACCGCGCGACGCGAAGTGCACGATCTGCTGGAGCCGTTGCGCGGGGCAGGCCGGGTTGACGCAGTACGTGTCACTCTCGTCGCCGACGCGCTCTAAGACGCTGCCGCAGTCCGGACACGTCGTCGGGAACTTCCACGGGGGCTTTCGGCGCCGACCCGGTTCACGCACCGCGCTCACGACCTCGGGAATCACGTCGCCGGCCTTACGCACGATCACGAGGTCACCGGGACGCACGTCCTTCGCCTTCACCTGGTCCTGATTGTGCAGCGTCGCCATCGCGACGGTCGAGCCGGCCACCACGACCGGTTCGAGGACGGCGAACGGCGTGACGCGACCGGTGCGCCCCACGGAGACTTCGATGTTGAGCAGTCTCGTCGTGCGCTCCTCCGGCGGCAGCTTTCTCGCGATCGCCCAGCGCGGCGCCCGACTCGTGAAACCCAGTCGGGCGCGTTGGGCGAGGTCGTCGATCTTCACGACGATCCCGTCGATCTGGTAGCGAAGTTCATGCCGATGCTCTTCGAACCAGTCGCTTCGCGCGATCATCGCCGTGGCGCCCCGCTCGGTCGTGGTCTCGGTGGCCGTGAGGAATCCCCACGACGCGAGTTGCTCGATGGTCTCGACGTATCGGGTGAAGGACGACGTGCCGTCCAGTTCGACCAGTTGGTACGAGAGGAACGACAACGGGCGACTGGCGGTGATCGCCGGATCCTTCTGGCGCAGGCTGCCGGCCGCGGCGTTGCGGGGATTGGCGAACTCCTTCTGGCCCGCCTCGCGCTGGCGTTCGTTCATCGCGACGAAATCGCTCTTGGCGAGGAAGACTTCGCCACGAACTTCGACGCGCGTACGGACGTGGCCCTTCAGCGTCTGAGGTACGTTCCCGATCCGTTTGACGTTCTCCGTGACGTCCTCACCGACGCGGCCGTCACCCCTCGTCGCCGCGCGCACGAGTACGCCGTCGACGTATTCGATCGAGAGCGCGAGGCCGTCGATCTTCGGCTCCACCACGAAGACCACGTCCTCGGGCGACACGCCGAGTACCTTGGCGCCACGATCGCACCACGCGCGCAGCTCCTCCACGTCAAAGACGTTGTCGAGGCTCAGCATCGGCTCGGCGTGCGTGACCGGCGTGAAGAGTGTCGACGGCGGCGCGCCGACCTGATGCGAGACCGAGTCCTCGACGTTCAGTTCGGGATACTCGGCCTCGATCGCGCGCAGCTCGCGAACCAGCGCATCGTAATCAGCGTCGGGTATCGTCGGCGCGTCCAGCACGTGGTACGCCTCATTGTGGGCCGCGATCTCGACGCGCAGTCGAGCGGCGCGTTCGGCCGGCTTCACGACACTGCGACGATCGCGGCACCTTCGACGATCGTGGGCTCGTCCACCCGGTAAAAGACCACGGACTGACCGGCCGCCACCGGGCGCGCTGGTTCATCCAGTACGAGACGCCACGTCTCATCGCGCCGCAGCGTCGCGCCTCGCGCGATACCGTGCGCGCTCCACTGGGCGAGCACCGCGGCGCCGTCGACCAACGCCTCGTGCGAGAAACTCATCGACGTGGCGTCGAGCGCGATCTCGTCGATGAGGATGTCCTCGAGCCGTCCGACCTCGACGCGACCGCCGCGCAGATCGACCTTCGAGACGAAGCGGCGTTCGCCGTCTTTGGCCGGCAACACGCCGCGTCGCTGGCCGACCGTCATCAGCTCCGCGCTCTCGGTCGACCCGATGACGTCGCCACTCACGCGGTCCACGATCACGGCGGGCGTCAGCGCCATGCGCTGACGCAAGAAGACCTCTCGACCCCGGGACGCCTCGATGAAGCAGACGTCCTGGCTATCGGGCTTGTCCCACGTGCGCAGCCCGAGCCGCTCGGCGTGGGCGCGCACGGCGCTCTTGTTCATCGCACCGATCGGCAGGAGCAGCATCGCCAGTTGGTCCTCGTGCAAGTAGCCGAGCACGTAGCTCTGGTCCTTCTGATCGTCGGCGCCGCGCACCAGGTCGTGGCGACCGTCGCGGGGCGCGACCTGGGCGTGGTGACCGGTCGCCACGGCATCGAAGCCGAGACGTCGCGCGCGTTCGAAGAGCAGGTCGAACTTGATGTGGCGGTTGCACTCGATGCACGGGTTGGGCGACTGGCCGGCGGCGTAGGCCGCGACGAAGGGAGCGACGACGTGACGGTCGAACTCGTCGGTGTAGTTGAAGACGTGGTGGTCGATGCCCAGCATCTGCGCGACCCGGCGCGCATCGTCGACGTCGGCGACCGAACAACAGCCGGAGTCCGACACACCGCCCCAGAGCTTCAACGTCACGCCCACGACCTCGTGGCCCTGCTCGAGCAGGAGACCGGCGGCCACCGATGAATCGACGCCGCCACTCATGGCTACTAGGACTTTCACGGTTCTAGTCTGCCAGTCGTCGAGACTCCTATGCCTCGCTCCGCAGCCGATGGACGACGCTCGCCAGAATCGCGATCACCGCGTCGAGGTCCTCATCGGTCGTCTCGGCGCCCATCGAGAGGCGCAGCGATCCGCGGGCGCGTTCGTGCGAGAAACCCATGGCGTCCAAGACGTGACTAGGACTCGACGCGCCGCTGGAGCAGCTCGCGGCCGCCGACGCGCATACGCCCTCCTGGTCCAAGAGAAAGAGGAGCTCGTCACTGGCGAGGTCCTCGAACGTAACGTGCACCGTGCCCGGCACGCGCAACGCGCCCAGACCGGTCACCCGACAGCCAGGAATCAGGCTCACCGCGGCGATCAGCTTCTCTTGGAGGTCTAAGACCCGATCGGCCACGTCAGTCAGTTCCTTCATCGTGAGTCGCACCGCCGCGGCCAGTCCGACGGCCGCGGCGACGTCGACGGTGCCGCCGCGACGACCCCGCTCCTGTCCCCCGCCCGGGATGACGGGGTCGAGCGCGATGTCGCCGCGCAAGATGAGCGCGCCCGAGTTGACCGGTCCACCAATCTTGTGCGCGCAGATCGAGACCATGTCCGTGGTGGCCGTCATGTTCGCGAGGTGTACCCACGACGCGGCGGCGATCGCGTCGGTGTGCGTCAGGACACCGCCGGGGATGACGGACTTCGAGAGCGAACTCACCCCGTCGAGCGGTTGGCGTACGCCGGTCTCATTATTGGCCGCCATCACGCTCACGATGGCGGTGTCATCACTCAGCTGCTGCTTCAAGGAGTCGAGGTCGAGGACGCCGTCGGTGTCGACGTCAATGAAGTCCACACGCACGTCGTCAAAGTCGCGAGCCATCTTTTCGGCGGCGTCGGTGACCGCGTGGTGCTCGATCCGGCTGATCAAGATCTGCGACGTCTCGTGCGTGCGACGGTGGTGACTCGTCACACCGGCGATCGCGAGGTCACAGGACTCCGTGCCGCCACCAGTGAAGATGACACCACCGGGTTTGGCGCCGACGAAGGCCGCGACTTCGTCGCGCGCCTCTTCGACCGCCCGGCGCGCACTACGCGCCGCTTTATGTGCGCCCGAGGGATTACCGACCACACCGCGCTGCCACGGCGCCATGGCGTCGGCGACCTCTTCGCGCCGCGGCGCCGAGGCCGCGTGGTCGAAGTAGTACAGGGTCACGCCACGTAGAAGGACTTGACGTTCGTAAACTCGCGAACGCCGAACTGTCCGAGCTCTCGACCGAAGCCCGACTCCTTGACACCGCCGAAAGGCAGTTCCGGCATCGAGGCCACGATGGAGTTGGCGAAGACCATGCCGACGTCGAGGCCGGCGATCGCGGCGTCGATCTCCTTCTGGTCGGTCGCGTGGATCGCGCCGCCCAGACCCCAGGGCGTGGCGTTCGCGAACGCGATCGCGGCGTCGAGGTCGTCGACGACTTCGACGACGGCGACCGGTCCGAAGAGTTCCTCGGAGCCGGCGCGCGAATCAGTCGGCACGTCGGTCAACACCGTCGCGGGAAAGTAGTAGCCGCGACGATCGAGTGGTGCGCCACCGGTGCGCGCGACGGCGCCCTTGGCGACCGAGTCCGCGACTTGAGCCGTCAACTCGTCGAGCTGTCCCCGACTGACGACCGGTCCGAGGACCGTCGCGGGGTCCATCGGGTCCCCCGTCGGGACCGCGGCCATCGCGGTGACGAACTTGTCGATGAACTCATCGGCGCGCTCCCGGACCACGATGAAGCGCTTGGACGCGATGCAGGACTGTCCATTGTTTTGGAGGCGCGCGGTTACCGCGAGCGGCACCGTCGCGTCCATGTCGGCCGAGCTCGCGATGATGAACGGGTCCGAGCCGCCCAACTCGAGGACCGACTTCTTCAAGTGCTGACCGGCCACCTCGGCGACCGAGCGACCGGCGCGGTCCGAACCCGTGAGCGTCACGGCCGCGACGCGCCGGTCCGCGATGATGCCCGGGATCTGGTCGTGACTGACGAAGAGCGTGGTCACCACGCCCTTGGGGAAACCCGAGCGAGTGAAGAGGTCTTCGATGAACTTCGCACAACCCGGGACGTTCGACGCGTGCTTGAGGACCATCACGTTGCCCGCCATGACGGTCGGCGCGGCGACGCGGATGAACTGCCAGAGCGGGTAGTTCCACGGCATGACCGCGAGCACCGCCCCGATCGGGTCGTAGCGGACGCCGCTGCGCGAACCACTGGTCGACACGCTCTCGTCGCGCAGCATCGCCTCGGCGTGCTCGGCGTAGTAGCGCATCACCATGGCGCATTTGGCGACCTCGCCCTTGGCGGCCGTGTAGGTCTTGCCCATCTCGCTCGTCAATAACTCCGCCACCACCGGTATCTCGCTCTCGAGCATCTCGGCGGCGCGGACCATCAACTGCGCACGTTCGGCGACCGGCGTCGCACGCCACGTCGCAAAGGCACTGGCCGCGTGCGCCAGCGCGCGCTCGACGTCGGCGTCGCTGTGGGCGTCGAATTCGGCGACGAACTCTTCGGTGGCGGGGTTAATTGCGGTAAATGCCATGGCGCTAGTCTGCCAGCAAAATCGCCGGCTCATCCGGGGTCAGCGCGATCTCACGCCAGAAATCGCGACGCCACAGCGTCACGACGGCCAAGACGAACGCCAGCAGCACCGCGTCGGTGACGGTCACGGGTCGAACGCCCCACTCGCGCGCGAAGGCCGCCTGCAGAAGCGCGCCGAGAGGGTAGAAGAGCGACAGCGAGAGGTTATAGAGCGACAGAATGCGTGATCGTTCGTTCCGGGGCGCGTGCAGTTGCACGGCGGTATTGAGACCGGTGAGCGTACCGACGTACGCGCCCCCGAGCAAGACGAGCGCCGCGACCGCGACCTCCAGGTTTGGCGCGAGACCGTAGAACACGAGGGAGAGCGCGATGGCCACGAGCGAACCGCGCAGCACGGCGATGCGCGACGTACGTCGGGCGATCGCCGGCAGCGTGACCGCACCGATCACGGCGCCGACGCCCTGGGCCGCTACCAACCACGCGACACCGACGCGACCCGAGTGCAGGGTTTGGATGGCCATCGCGGGCACCAACGCGATGAAGGGGCTGGCGATCAGCGCCACGGTGCCGATGCCGATGATGGGGTACCGACAGCCCTTCACCGACCACGCGCGCAGCGCGCCGTGCTTGGTCTCGAACCACAACCGAATCGACGTCGTGGGCTTCGGCCGAGTAGGGGTGCGGACGAAGGAGAACATGAAGACGACGAACACGAATGATGCCGCGTTGATGGCGAAACAGATACCGGGCGACGCGAACGCCAGGGTCACGCCGGCCAACAACGGGCCGATGATGCGGCCGAGGTTGAACTGCGCCGATGACAGCGATACCGCCGCCAGGACCTCGTCGCGATCGACGAGGTCGGGCAGCAACGACTGCCACGCCGCCCACGACGAGGAACCGCACAGTCCCTCGGCGACGGCGAGGTAGCACGCGATCGCTGGCGTGAGGTGATGCGTCAGTTCGGCCGTCGCGAGCGCGCTGGCCGTGAGAGCCATGATCAGATTGTTCGCCTGAATCCAGCGCTGACGAGAGATTCGGTCGGCGATGACGCCACCGAGTGGCGCGCCGATCAGCGCCGGTGTCCACGCGCACACGGTCAAGAGACCGAGCCAGATGGCGTCGTGCGTCGTCTCGGTCAGGTACACGCCGAGGGCCACGGTCTGCATCCAGGTACCGGTCGAGGAGACGAACGAGGAGGTTAGGGAGAGGGCGAAGCTCCGGTGCCGAAGCGGCGCGAACGACGCGGAGGCCATCTCGCGTCGCTAACGGCCGTGGGCGACACCATTGATTGCGAGTGCGCTACTCGCCACGGTGTCTGCGCCGTGGCCGCAGGGCGAACCACCAGACCGAGACGATCGAGGCGAAGGCACCCAAGACGCCAATGGTGGACTTGACGCCCTTCCCCTTCTGGTTTTCGGCCATAACCCATCGTAACGAGCAAAACGCCGGGGACAACGTCCCCGGCGTCTCGTCACGAGTGATCGGTTAGATCGCTTGGTGCGCCTCGACGGCGAGCTCGATCTCGATCTTGTTGCCGACGACCAAGCTGCCGTTCTCCAACGTGCCGGTGAACGTGATGCCGAAGTCGCGACGGTCGAACTCCGCGCGGGCTTCGAAACCAGTCACCGAGACGCCGGGCGTCATCGACGGGCCGGTGCCGAGGTACTCCAGGTCGAACGTCACCGACTTGGTGATGCCCTTGATCGTCAGGTCGGCCACGACCACATAGTCGTCGCCCTTGGCACTGACCTTGGTGGACTTGAGCGTCAACGTCGGGTACGTCTCGAACTCGAGGAAGTCCGGGCTCTTGAGGTGCGCGTCGCGCATCTCGTTGTCGGTCGTGATGCTGGCGGCCTGGACCGTCGCCTCGACACGCGAGGTCTCGGGGGTGTCACCGATGGTGATCACGCCGGAGAAGTCGGTGAAGCGACCACGGACCTTGGAAGCCACCAGGTGGCGCGCAACGAAACCGATGGTCGAGTGAACCGCGTCGACGTTGTAGGTGCCGGCGACGGGCAGGGTACTGGTCACAACCTCTGTGGTGGGGGTACTGGTCATTTCAAATCTCCTGTTTTCATGGCACTTACTGTGCTTCCCTCAGTATACTTGCTTATGCAACTACTTGTCAAGCAATATTTGTTATAGGAACTATATGCTATACTTTTCCCATGAGTTCTGAGATAAGGGCCTGCCCATCAGGGGACGAGAAGGTCCAACTCTTTGGCCTCTTGTTGGAGACCAACGCGCGACTGTCACGCAGTCTGGGCCTGGAGCTCGAGGCCGAGTGCGATCTGCCCCTCGCCTGGTTCGACGTCCTCCTGCAACTGCGTCGCTCGCCCGACGGTCGACTGAAGATGAACGAGATCGCCGAGGCCATCGTGCACTCCAGCGGCGGCACGACCCGGTTGATCGACCGCATCGAAGAGGCCGGACTCGTGATGCGCCAGAACTGCCCGAGTGATCGACGCGCCATCCACGTCGCGATCACCGACGCCGGCAACGCCAAGCTCGACGAGGCGCTCACGGTCCACCTCGACTACTTGGACGACAGCCTCGCGCGACTCCTCACCGAGAGTGAGCGTTCGACGCTGGCCACGCTCTTGACGAAACTCAACACGTCGCGCTGATTAGTCTTTCGCGACCCACGCCCTGGCGTCACGTTCGTCGTCGAGTTCGAGCACGGTGCCCTCGCCCCATCCGGTGCCCGTTATGACCTCCACCGCCAACACCTCACTCGCCAACGTCGCGAATCCGTCGGCGAGGTCATCCAGTCCCGCGACGTGCAGCACGATGCGATCGGCGACGTCGAAGCCCGAGTTCTTTCGCAGGTCCTGCACCTGACGGATGACGTCACGCAGGTAGCCGCGTCGTCGCAGGTCCTCGGTGAGCGTGAGGTCGAGCGCGATCACTTCCCCACCGTCGCGCGACACCGCGTACCCGTCTTGACCCTTGACACGGAGTTCAATGTCCTCGGCACTCAGATCGAACGTGCCCGTCGAGAGCGCCACCGCCAGCGCGCCACCGGATTCGAGGGTCGCCGCGGCGGCGACCGAGTCGAGCGCCGCGAGTGCGGGTTTCAACTCCTTCACCGCCTCACCCAATCGCGGACCGACGGTACGAAAGTTCGGCACGAGCTCGAAGGTCAGCACGTTGGTCAGGTCGGTCGCGTACTCGAGGTGATCCACGTTCAGTTCGTCTTCCACGATGCCGGCCGGCGGTGTCGGCGAGAGTGAGGGCAGGAAGACGAGCGCGCGCGCGAGTGGTTGACGAACCTTGATGCCGGCTTCGGCGCGCGCGGCGCGGCCGAGCGATGTCAATCGGCGCGCAACGTCCATCGACGCCTCGAGCGCCGCGTCGCGTCGCTCCGGTTCACCGCGCGGCCAGTCCACGAGGTGCACCGAGTCGATCTCTTTGGCGTCAAAGAGTTCGGCGTAGAGACGCTCGGCGATGAAGGGACAGAACGGCGCGAGTAACAACGTCACTCGCTGCAGCACGTCGAGCAGCGTCGCGTGCGCGGCCAGCGAGTCCGAACGCGGCTCGTTGGGATCCGTGCGCCAGAAACGTCGCCGGGTGCGTCGCACGTACCAGTTCGAGAGGTCGTCGATCAGTTCACTGAGCGCGTCGGTGCCGCCCAGGGGCTCGTAGCCGTCGAGGGCGTCCGTGACCGCCACGGTCACGCTCTCGAGACGCGAGAGGATCCACTGGTCGATGGCGGCACGGTTCTCGGGAGCCGGAATCTCAGTGTCCGAAGGATCGAAGTTATTGATCGAGGCGTAGAGCGTGAAGAAACTAAAGGTGTTCCACAGCGTGGCGAGTGTCTCGCGCAGTGACGCGTCGATGGCCCCGAGGCTGGTGCGCGTCGAGGACCACGGCGAACCCTGGGAGAACATCCACCAGCGCAGGGGATCGGCGCCGCGCGTGTTGAGGACCTCCCAAGGGTCGATGACGTTGCCCACGGATTTGCTCATCTTCTTGCCGTCTTCGTCGACGATGTGGCCGAGGCACAGCACGTGTTCGTACGGCGTCGAGCCGAAGACCAGCGTGTTGACGGCGAGCAGGGTATAGAACCAGCCGCGGGTCTGGTCGATGGCTTCGACGATGAGTTGGGCCGGGAACTGCATCGCCTCGGCGCTGCCCGCCACGTGCGGATAGCCGACCTGGGCCGCGGGCATCGATCCGGCGTCGAACCACGCGTCGATGACCGGTTCCACGCGACGGGCCTCTCGGCCGCACGTGCGACAGGACACGACGACCTCGTCAATCCCCGGACGATGCGGGTCGAGGTCACTGAGGTCACGCCCGGCGAGGCCCGATAGCTCCTCGAGCGAACCCACGCAGGTGAAGTGGTCGTCGGCGCAGCGCCAGATCGGCAGCGGCGTCCCCCAGAAGCGATCGCGCGACAGCGCCCAGTCGACGTTGTTCTCGAGCCAGTTGCCGAAGCGCCCGTCGCGAATGTGTTCGGGGTGCCAGTCGATCGTCGCGTTCTCGGCGAGCATCTTCTCGCGATACGTGCTCGTCGCCACGTACCAGCTCGGTTTGCCCCAGTAGATCAACACGGTCCCGCAGCGCCAGCAGTGCGGTAGGGAGTGCTCGTAGTCGAGTCGACGGATGAGTACGCCGCGCCGCTCGAGTTCGTCATTGATCTCGTGGTTCGCGGTGCGAACGTCCTGGCCCGCCAGCCACGGGACCTCGTCGGTGAACTTGCCGTCCGCGTCCACCGGGTTGACCGACGGCAGACCGTGATCGCGCGCGACCTGACGGTCGATCTCACCGAAGGCCGGGGCCTGATGCACGAGGCCGGTACCTTCTTCGGTCGTGACGTAGTCCGCCAGGACGACGTAACAGGCGTCGACGTCCTCGGGCAGCGCGACGTCAGTGAACGGGCGCTGGTAGTGCACGCCGCCGAGCGCGCGACCGGGGAAGGTCGCGCTCGGCCGCACGCCGTCGCCGAAGACCGACTCCACGAGGTCGGCCGCCACGACGACGCCGTCGACGACCGCGTAGGTGATCTCGGGATTGACGGCGACCGCCACGTTCGACAGCAACGTCCACGGCGTGGTCGTCCACACCGCCAGGTGCGTCGCGCCGGCGAGCTCGTGCGCGTCGGCGTCGGTGATGGCCAGGCGCACGTACGCGCTCTCGTCGACCTCGTCGGTGTAGACGTCGGGCTGTCCGAGTTCGTGGCTCGAGAGCGCCGTGCCGCAGCGCGGACAGTAGGGCACGACCTTGAAGTCTTCGTACAAGAGACCGTGCTCGAAGAGCTGTTGGAGATGCCACCAGACCGACTCGACGTACGGCGTATGGAACGTGAAGTAGGCGTGCTCCATGTCGGTCCAGTACCCGATGCGCTCGGTGAGACGCTCGAATTCGCCGACGAAGGTGAAGACCGATTCTCGACAGAGCCGGTTGAACTCTTCGATGCCGACCTGCTCGACGATGGCCTTCTTCCCGGAGATGCCGAGTTGCTTCTCGACCTGCACTTCGACGGGCAGACCGTGCGTGTCCCATCCCGCGCGACGCGCGACGAACTTCCCCTGCATCGTCTGGTACCGACAGAAGAGGTCTTTATAGACGCGGGCCCAGACGTGATGAAGGCCCGGCATGCCGTTCGCGGTGGGCGGACCTTCGTAGAAGACCCACGGTTCGGCACCCTCGCGGTGTTGCATCGACCGTTCGAAGACGTCGTTCGTCCGCCAACGGGCCAGTTCGGCTTCTTCGAGAGCCACAAAATCGAATTCGGCGCTGACGGGGCGAAACACGGATCTCCTTTTCAAGTCTCCACAGCGTACTGAACGAGGATTGGCGTCTGAACCGCCTTCTACGATGTCTGCGTGATCCCCGTCACTATCGTCGCCGAATCGGTCGACACGAGCGGCGCGCTCGCCATCGTGCACGCGGCGAGTGACGAGCTCCAACAGCGCTACGGCGGCGATGGCGACAACGCGCATCTCAGCGTGGACGAGTTGCGTCCGCCGCACGGTCTCTTCCTCGTGGCGCGACACGAACGCGACCTCGTGGGCGGTGTCGGGCTCCGGACGCTCGGTGACCCCGACGCGCACCTCGCGGAAGTGAAGCGTCTCTGGGTTCGGCCCGACCTACGTCGCGACGGCATCGGACTCGCGTTGATGCGAGAGGTCGAGCGTCACGCCCGCGAGCTCGGGTACGTGGCGCTCTTCCTCGAGACCGGACCGGCCCAACCCGAGGCGCTGACGCTCTATCGAGCGAACGGATGGACCGAGATCGACGAGTACCCGCCCGGCACGTTCAGCCACCGCCAGGCCCATCGTTTCACCAAGGACCTCTAGGCGTACGCGTCGTCCAGCCAGTTGGGGTCCAACTCCTCCAGCGAGGGCAACACGAGATCGGCCAATAAGAAGGCGACCTCGCCACGGTCCTCGTGTGTCGGCACGGCGATGACGCGCATGCTCGCGGCCTTCGCGGCGAGCACCCCGGCGCTGGAGTCCTCGAAGACCAGGCAGCGCGTCGGCTCGATGCCGATAGAAGAGGCGGCGGTGAGAAAGACGCCGGGGTGCGGCTTACCGTAGGGCTCGAACTGGGCCGAGTGCACCGAGGCGAAACGGTCCGTGAGACCGAAGTGATCGAGGCAGCGAAGGATTAACGCCAACGGCGTCGAACTCGCCAGCGCGACCGGTCCGCGTTCGCTGGTGAGGTCCAACGCGCGAATCGCGCCGGGGAGGAGACGTCCTTCGGTCTCGACGAGGGTGCCGACGCGTTCGAGCAACATCGCGACGACGTCATCGTTGCTCGGTCCGCGCCACGGGTAGCGCTGGAACCAGTAGTCGACGACCTCGTTGACGAACACGCCCTTGGTCGAACGGCTCGAACTCTCATAGAGCGGGACACCGAGGGCACCAAAGATGTCGACCTCGGCCTTGTGCCACAGGACCTCGGAGTCGATCAACAGTCCGTCCATGTCGAACAACGACGCCGCGATACTCACCCGCAAACTCTGGCACACGAGCCACCTAGGGTTGCAGCATGACGGCCGTGCGAAATCTGGCGCCGAGCGACGTCGAGCCGGTGGTCCAACGAATCGTCGAGCGATTGGCGAACGACGCGCGGAACCAGCCGCTGGTCAATCCCGAGATTTCGACCTCGATCCTCGCCGAGTCGCTGAACGTTCTCATCGACCAAACCTGGGTCGCCGAACGCGAGGGTGTCGTGGTCGGTCACCTCTACGGCGCGCTCCTGGAGAGCGACACCTACGGCAACGGCGTCTGGATCGGACCCGACGGCGCGTCCTTCGACAACACCGACATACTGAGCGACCTCTACAGCGCCGCCGGCGCCGCGTGGATCGAACGAGGTGCGCTCGAGCACTACGTCTGGACGATCGACGAGATCACGTCAACACAGCCGTGGTACGAAATGGGTTTCGCGCGCATGCACATGCGTGGCGTACTGCGCCTCGACACCCCACGCGACCACCAACTCCCCTCGGGGTACGTGCTGCGCCGAGGGACCGTCGACGACCTTGAGATCGCGGTCGCGCTGGATGATGAGCTCGACGCCGTCCAGCGCGTCGGCCCGAGTTTCTCCATCGGTCTCGACCAGTCGTCCAAGCGAGACGAACTCCTCGAGACGCTTGAGGACCCCGACGTGCATCACTACATCGTCGAGTTCCACGGGGCTGCCGTCGCCCAATGCATCACGTTCCCGCTGCCGTCTCGTCGCGGCTCCTTCGAAGACACGCTGCACCTGAGTGCGGTGACGGTCGACGCGGAGCATCGGCACGTCGGTGTCGGTACCGCGATGGTCGACGCCGCCCTTCGCGACGCGAGGAGCGCGGACTTTGTGTACGTCGAAACGAACTGGCGCGTGACGAACCGACGCGCTCGGAACTACTGGCTCGGCTACGGGTTCGAGCCGACCTACGTGCGACTGCACCGCACGATCGGGCTCGGTTAGTTCAGCGTCGCTTCGATCGCGGCGACGAGTATCGGGTCCTCGGGCGTCACCAACGGGGCGAAACGCTGTACCGAGGCGTCGGGCCCGATCAAGAACTTCTCGAAGTTCCAGCGAATATCGCCGGCGTAGCCGTCGGCGTCGGCCGTCTTCTCCAACTCGGCGTAGATCGGACTCTGGTCCTCGCCGTTCACGTCGATCTTCTCAAAGAGGGGAAAGGTCACGCCGTAGGTCGTCGAGCAGAACGTCAGGATCTCTTCGGCCGTTCCCGGCTCTTGTCCGGCGAACTGGTTGCTCGGGAACCCCACGACGCTGAAACCGCGGTCCTCGTAGGTCTTCTGCAGACGCTCGAGTCCCTCGTACTGCGGCGTCAGGCCGCACTTGGACGCGACGTTGACCACGAGGATGGTCTTGCCGGCGAAGGGCGCGAGTGAACTTGGCTCGCCGTCGAGCGAGTTGATGGGGATGTCGTAGATGGTCATGGGGCGACTTTAACGGCCTCGCGCGATCGGTCACGCGCCGTAGGCTGCACGCGTGCGCTGTGTCGTCATCAACGACGGAATCCTCGAAGTCCAAGAACGAGAGACGCCCGATCCCGGACCCCACGACGTCGTCGTCGCGGTGCGTGGCGCGGGGATCAACGCCGCCGACCTCATGCAACGCGACGGCCACTACCCCGCGCCCGAAGGTTGGCCGAGCGACGTGCCGGGCATGGAGCTCGCGGGTGTCGTGAGCGCCGTCGGCGACCGCGTGCACGAGCCGCTGCTCGGTCGACGGGTCTGTGCCATCGTCGGTGGCGGCGCGCAGGCCACCCACTGCCTCGTGCCGAGTGAACACTTGCTCTTCGTCCCCGATCACGTCGGTTGGGACCAGGCCGGCGGCTTTCCCGAGGCCTTCACGACGGCCCACGACGCGCTCGTGACCCAAGCGCACCTCGTGGCCGGTGAGCGGGTCCTGATCTCGGGCTCGACGGGCGGCGTCGGGATAGCCGCCGTTCAGATCGCCCACGCGCTGGGGGCGCACGTGACCGCCGTCACCCGAAGCGACGAGCACCACGAACGACTTCGCGAGTGCGGGGCCGACGACACCATCACGCTCGATCGCGTCGCCGAGCTCGAGCGCGTGGACGTCATCCTCGAACTCGTGGGCGCCGCGCACTTGAGCGTCGCCCTGGGACTGTTGAATCCCTTCGCCCGCGTCGTCGTGATCGGCGTGGCCGGCGGCGGTAGCCGCGTCGAGGTCGATCTCCGAGCCCTCATGGGCTCGCGTTCGACGTTGACCGGCTCGACGCTGCGCACTCGTTCGAGGAAGGAGAAGGCCGAGATCGCCGACCGCGTGAGTCAGACGCTCATTCCGCGCTGGCGTACCAACGAAGTGCGCGTACCCGTCGCGCAGACCTTCGCGCTCGATCAGGCGACCGAGGCCTACGACTACTTCGCGCAGCCCGGGAAGTTCGGCAAGGTCGTGCTGCGAGTCGAGGAGTAGCCGCCGGTAGGTTGACTCGGTGAACCTGGTCCCGCGACCGCACCCCAGCCGATGTGACCCCGCCCGCCCGGACTACGCCGCGATCCTCGCCGCGCACGAAGGGGCCACACGGGCCGGTGAGTCGACGTACCGCGACCCGTCAACGGGGCTCTCGGTCTTGACCGCGGCCACGCATCTCGCGCGCGGCACGTGCTGTGAGAGTGGCTGTCGCCACTGTCCCTACGTCGAGGCCGGGTAGGGCTCGGTCGCCGCTTCGTCGTGTTGGCCGAGGTGGTCTCGGTCGATGTTGACGAGGACGAAGAAGAAGACGGCGGCGACGAAGAGCATCGCCGCGCCGAAACGGAACGACTCGTCGTACCCGTGGACGTGCGACGTCGCCACCAACAGCAACTTGGCCTTGGCCGTCATCGACGGGTGCGCCTTCAGCGTCGCCACCATGAAGGCGGTGCCGCTCGAGACGACGATCGTATTGGAGATCGCCGTGCCGAAGGAACCACCGATCTGTTGGGACGTCGTGAGCACCGCCGACGCGGCGCCGGTGTCGTCGGCGCGCACGTTGAACAACGCCGTCGAGGCGATCGACACGAACGCGATACCGAGTCCCAGGCTGGTGACGATCATCGCCGGCATGACACTCGCGACGTACGAGCTGTCGACCTTGATGAACGAGAGGTAGAGCAGTCCGAAAGCGGCCATCAGGTTTCCGATGGTCGCCAGCGGACGCGGCCCGACCTTCGGCAACCACTGACTGGTCATTCCCGCGGCGATGATGATGCCGATCGCGAAGGGCATGAACAACAGCCCCGTCTTGATGGCCGAGTACTGTTCGATGTTCTGGAAGTAAAACGTCATGAACAAGAACATGCCGAACAGTCCGAGCCCGACAAAGAGTTGCGCCAAGAAGGCGCCCGCGCGCACGCGGTCGGTGAGCAGGCGCAGCGGCAACAGCGGCTCCTTGATCCGTCGTTCGATCACGAAGAACACGATGAGTAAGAACGCGCCCAGTGCCAGGAACGGCCACGAACTGGTCGATCCCCAACCATCGGTGGAGGCCTGGGAGACGCCGTAGACCACGCTCAACATGCCGGCCGTCGCCGCGAGCGCGCCGGGCACGTCGTAGTGCGGATGGCCCTCGACGCGCGATTCGCGGACGTTCGGCACGGCGAGCGAGAACGCAATGATGGCCATCGGCGTGTTGACGAAGAGACACCAGCGCCAGGAGAGGTACTGGGTCAAGAGTCCCCCGGCGATCAGACCGATGGCACCGCCGACCCCGGCCAGTGCGCCGTAGACCGCGAACGCCTTGGCCCGTTCCTTCGAGTCCGAGAACGTGACCGAGATGAGGGCCAGCGCCGCCGGCGCGAGTAAGGCGCCGAAGAGCCCCTGCAGGGCCCGCGCCCCGAAGAGCCACGCCTGATTCTGCGCGAAGCCGCCGAGCAGGGATGCGCCCGCGAAACCGAGGAGTCCGATGAGGAACGCCTTCTTGCGTCCGATGTAGTCACTGATGCGTCCACCGAGCAGCAGGAACCCGCCGAAGGTCAGCGTGTACGCGGTGATCGCCCACTGGTAGTTCTTCTGTGCGATCGCCAGACCGCCCAGGGCCTTGGGCAGGGCGGCGTGCGGCAGCGCGATGTTCACGATCGAGGCGTCGAGGATCACCATCAACTGGGCGATGCCGATGACGACGAGCGCGAACCATCGTCGAGGGTCGGGCGTTTCGGCGTGCACGACGTTGCTGATTGAAGCGTCCGACATTAAATCCCCCGAAGTAAAAAAAGAACCTGTGACACGGCCGAATCGCCCTGCGGCCCGCGTCGCTTACAGGAGCGAGCGTAGTGGACTAAACGCAATACCTAGGGACTCCGCCACCGGTCCGTAGGTAACGGCCCCTTCGACGACGTTCACGCCCTCGGCCAGGGCGTCGTCGGCGACGACCGCCTCGCGCCACCCGTGGCGCGCGAGTTCCATCGCGTAGGGCAGTGTGGCGTTGGCGAGCGCGTAGGTCGACGTGAAGGGGAACGCGCCGGGCATGTTGGCCACGCAGTAGAAGATCGATCCGTTGACCTCGAAGACCGGGTCGGAGTGCGTCGTCGGATGGGTCGCCTCGAAGCAGCCTCCTTGGTCGACCGAGATATCGACGAGTACCGAGCCCGGGCGCATCCGCGCGACGAGGTCGTTGCTCACGAGCTTCGGGGCTTTGGCGCCGACGACCAACACCGCGCCGATCACGATGTCGGCGTCGAGGCAGGCCTCTTCGAGCGCCAGGGTCGAGGACGCGATGGTCTGCACGCGACCGTCGAAGTGAATGTCGACCTGACGAAGTCGTTCGAGGTTGCGATCCAGGATCTTCACGTTGGCGTGCAGTCCCGCGGCCATGGTCGCGGCCGCCAGGCCCGACACGCCCGCACCGATCACCACGACGTTGGCCGGCGCGACGCCCGGCACGCCGCTGATGAGGGTGCCGTGACCGCCGCCCGGGCGCATGAGGTGGTGCGCGGCCATCAACGGCGCCATCCGGCCCGCCACCTCACTCATCGGCGTGAGCAGCGGGAGCGAATTATCTCGAAGGCGAACGGTCTCGTAGGCGATCGCGACGTTGTTCGCCGCGACGAGGGCGTCGGTGCACTCGCGCGACGCGGCGAGGTGCAGGTAGGTGAAGAGGACCTGTTTCTGGTGCGCGCCGAGGCGGTGGTACTCGGGGGCTATCGGCTCCTTCACCTTCATCAGCAGTTCGCTCTCGGCCCAGACGTCGTCGGCCGAGTCGACCATGGTCGCGCCGTTGGCGACGTAGTCGGCGTCGAGGATCGACGAGCCGATGCCCGCACCCCGCTCGATGAGGACGCGGTGACCGGCGCCGGTCAGTTCGCGCGCGCCGGCGGGCGTGAGGGCCACGCGGTACTCGTCGGTCTTGATCTCTTTGGGAACTCCGATGATCATCGTTGATCATCCTTTCTGATGATTGGGGCCGTATCCACGGTAGTCACTGCGCGGGAACACGGCCAGATTGAAAACACGGATGCGTTCTTACGTCGTGGCGACCGGTTGGGGCGGGGCCGCGACGAGTGAGTCTTCGGTGGCCGCGCGCGTGAGGTGGTGACGGTTCAAGGCGCCGTTGGCCAGCGCGACGATCAGTCCGACGACGAAGATCAATGAGCCGAAGCACAGGACCTGGGGCGGCAGTCCGACCTTGGCCGCGCCGTAGACGAAGAGCGGGAAGGTCACCGTGGAGCCGGCGATGAAGCTCGTGATGACGTAGTCGTCAACCGACATGGCGAAGGCCAGGAGGAACGCCGCGAGGAGGCCCGGCCAAATGAGGGGCAACGTCACCTTGGTGAACGTGGTCCAGGCGTTCGCGCCGAGGTCGCGTGCGGCGTCCTCAATAGCGCTATCCATCCCCGACAGACGCGCACGCACCACGACGACGACGTAGGCGATGTTGAAGGCGACGTGCGCGATCAGGATCGTAATGAGACCGGTGTTCAATCGAATCGAGAGGAAGAACGACAGTGAGGCCGCACCGACGACGATGGCCGGCGCGGCGATGTCCGCGAAGACCATCGCGTTGATCGGACTCTTGCCCAGGAACCGGAATCGACCGAGCGCGAGCGCGACGGGCGTACCCACGATGACCGAGATGATCGACGACAACGTCGCGACGAGCAGCGAGATCAAGAAGGCGTGCGTGAGGCCGTTCACCTGGGTCAGGTTGCGGTACCAGTAGGTCGTGAACCCGTTCCACGCGAACGTGATGCGACTCGTTGGCGCGTTGTTGAAGCTGTAGAGAATCATCACGACGATCGGCACGAAGGTGATCGCCATGACGACCCAGAAAAAGATCGCCAGCCACGGACTGCGACGTTGGCGTCGAGGGCGCGAGGCGTCGGCCATCAGACGAGATTCTCGAGGTTCTCGGTGCCGAATATCTTGGCGTAGGCGAACATGATGATGCCGAGGATCACCATCAAGACGGTCGAGAGCGCGGCCGCGACGTTGAACTGCTGGTTCGTCAGGTACGAGTCCTGGATCGCTTGACCGATCGTGTAGGTTCCGACGCCGCCGAGCAGCGAGGAGTTGACCGGGTCGCCCACGGTCGTGATGAAGACCAGGAGGACACCGGCGAAAATGCCGGCGCGCGAGAGGGGCAGGACGACCCGTAGGAAGACCTGGCGACCACTGGAGTACAGGTCGCGGGCCGCTTCGAGGATCCGACGGTCGATGCGTTCGAGCGCGACGTAGATGGGCAGCACCATGAAGGGCAGGTTGTTGTAGATGTCGCCGCCGATCACGGCGTTCGACGTGCCCAGGATGTGGAAGTTCGACGAAACCAGGTGCAACTTGTGCAACGCCGTGATCACGAAGCCCTGTTGGGCGAGGACGAAGGACCACATGTCGGTGCGGATGACGAACGAGACGAAGAACGAGAGGAGGACGAGCAAGATGAGCGGGCTCTTCCACCGCAGGCTCACGCGAAAGGCGATGAAGTACGCCATCGGATAGGCGATGACGATGCTCAGGATCGTGGTCGCGACGCCGTACCAGAGCGAACGGATCAGGAACGTCGTGTACGGGATGGTCGAGTGCACGAACAAGGAGGAGTAGATGTGCCAGTTCCACGTCAACGTGTAGCCGCTCACCGGGTTGCCGGTTTCGAGCGACACGATCAGGCCCGAGACCAACGGGATAAGGAAGAACGCCAACATCCATCCGCCACCGACCAGACTCAGCCAGTACGGCGGGCTGTGACGGCGCAGCCAACTCGGCTGACGATACGCCGGACGCGCCCGCTCGACGAGGTCAGTGCTCACGACTCGATGATCGGGTTGTAGACGTTGTTCCACGCCTCGTACTCGTCGAAGTCGCGGTAGATGTAGTAGCTGCGCGCCAACTTGTCGGCGGCGGCCGACGGGAAGACCAATGGGCTGTTGGCGACGCTCGGGTCCTTGATCACGTTGAGGATGTACTGGCGCGCCGCGGGAACCGGACAGACGTAGCTCACCCAGTCCTCGACGATGCCGGCGATCTTGGGCGTGTAGTAGAAGTTCATCCACGCCAGCGCGCTGAGCGCGTTCTGGGCCTGGCGAGGAATGACCATGTTGTCGTGCCACACGATCTGACCCTCTTTGGGCGTTATGTACTTGAGGTGCGGATAGCCCTCGAGGTTCGCTTGAAAGATGTCGCCGGAGTAGGCCTGGCTGATCCACGTGTCGCCGTTCTCCAGGTGCGAGATGTAACTCTGGTCGTAGTAACCAGCCACCAACGGCCGCTGCTGCTTCAACCACTTCGCCGACTCGTTCCAGTCGGCCACGGTGGAGGTGACCGGGTCGACACCCATGCGGAGCAACGCCGCACACCCGAGTTCGACGTTGTCGTTCAACATGCCGACGTGACCACTGAACGCCGGGTCGGCGAGGTCGTCGAAACTCGTGATCTCGCGCTTGATCATCTTGGTGTTGTAGGCGATGCCCGTGAACCCGGTCTGCCACGTCACCGAGTGCTTGTTGCCGGGGTCGTAGCTCGGATTCTTCACGAGCGGGCTGGCGTACTTGAAGAAGTTCGGAATCTCGGCGAAGTCCAGTTCGTTCAAGAATCCGTTATTGACGAGTTGGGAGAAGTACCACCCGTTCGTGATCACCATGATGTCGTAACCGGTGACCTCCTGCGCCGCCAACTCCGGTTCGACGGTCGCGTAGAACGAGTCATCGCTCTGGATTACCGGTTGGTAGTTGACCTGGATGCCGGTCGCCTTCGTGAACATCTCCAGTGACTCGGTCTTGCCGTGTTCGGAGTCGATGTAGAGCGGCCAGTTGGCGAAGTTGAGTTGCTTGGTCGACTTCTGACTCTTCCAGTACGCGGCCCAGTCAACGGGCGGACCGCGCCGCGCGGCCGAACCGGCGATACCGCAGCTCGCGAGCAGCGCCGCCATGCCGAGGAGTCCGGCGCCCTTGCCGGCGACGCCGAGAGCGTCACGGCGTGACATGCGTCGCTGCGTGAGTCCGCGCCACAGCGCGGGGTCCAGGGCCGGACCGTCGGGCAGCGAGTCGGTCATGGTTCCTCTTCTTCGCTGACCGGCGCCTTGGTGTGCGGCGAGGCCGGGAGCGCGAAGCCGTGGTCCTTGTCCCAGTACGCCACGACCTTGTCGCCGGGCACGAAACGGTCCTCTTCGCTGATGTTCTGGGCGAGGATGTGCAACGGACCGCCCCAGGACGTCACGAGTTCGTACTCTGAGGTTGCGCCGAGATAAATGGTCGTTGTCACCGTGGCTCGAACCGTGTTCGTCGCCGGTCCGCTCAGCGCCGGGGACTCGTCCTCGCGTCGCAACAGCATCTTCTCGGGACGCACGCCCACCTGGGCGACCTGGTCCAGCTTGCCCGCCATTGATCCGGGTCGTGCCATCACCGCGGCACCGTCGGGCAACGTCAGTTCGCCGTTCTTCGAGGTGACCGCCAAGAGATTGCAGGCGCCGAGGAACTCGGCCACGAACTGTGTCGCCGGTTCGTCGTAGACGCGTTGGGGCGCGCCGAGGTCTTCGTACTTCCCGCCGTGCATGACCGCGATGCGGTCACCGAGCGCCATCGCCTCGTCCTGGTCGTGCGTGACGTAGAGGAACGTGATGCCGACCTCTCGCTGGATGCGCTTGAGTTCGAGCTGCATGGTCTTGCGGATCTTCGCGTCGAGAGCGCCCATCGGCTCATCGAGCAACAGCACGCGCGGCTGGTTCACCAGGGCGCGCGCCAGTGCGACGCGCTGCTGTTGACCGCCGGAGAGCTGGGTCGCGGGCCGCGGGCCGAAGCCGGCGAGCCCGAGGATCTCGAGGTGCTCTTCGACCATCCGCTTGATCTCGTCCTTGTCCTTGCCCTTGCCCTTTCGTCGCAGTCCGAAGGCGACGTTCTCAAAGACCGTGAGGTGCGGAAACAGGGCGTAGGACTGGAACACCGTGTTGACGTCGCGGCGATACGGGGGCGTCCACGTGATGTCCTCGCCGCCGAGGAAGATCTTTCCGCTGGTGGGCTGTTCGAAGCCGCCGACCATGCGCAGTGTCGTCGTTTTACCGCAGCCCGAGGGGCCGAGCAGGGCGAAAAACTCACCCTGGGCCAACTCCAACGTGAGGTCGTCCACGGCGACCATGCCCTTGAACTCCTTGGTGACGTTCTCCAGGCGGACCGCGGGCGGTGCGTTCTGCGAGTCCTCGGTCACCGCCACTGCGTCATCCGTCGTTGTCAACGATCGATCCTTCCCCCGGTACTGCTTCGAACCCTATCGGCACTCCCAAGAAATGTCCTGTCGAGCGTCGGTGTCGCCGATCGGCACGGTGCCGAACGACCGTACGTCGTGATCCAACCGTCCTCACGCCTCGATGTTGTGCATCACGTGCTTGACGCGCGTGTAGTCCTCGAAGCCGTACATCGAGAGGTCCTTGCCGTAGCCGGAGCGCTTGAAGCCCCCGTGGGGCATCTCGGCGACGAGCGGGATATGCGTGTTGACCCACACGCACCCGAAGTCGAGGTCCCGCGTGAATCGCATGGCACGGCCGTGGTCACTGGTCCACACCGAAGAGGCCAGTCCGTAGTCGACGCCGTTGGCCCACGCGAGCGCCTCAGCCTCGTCGCTGAACTTCTGCACCGTGATCACCGGTCCGAAGACCTCTTGTTGGATCATCTCGTCGTCTTGGTGCAGGTCCGCGACCACCGTCGCCTCGATGAAGTAGCCGGCGTCACCGACCTGGTGGCCGCCCGCCACCATCGACGCGTGTCCCGGCGCGCGACCGAGGAATCCCGTCACGCGTTGAAACTGGTTGACGTTGTTGACGGGTCCGAAGAGCGCGTCGTCATTATCGGGCGACCCGATGACGGCGTTGCGGGCCTGCTCGGCCAGCGCGTCCACGAAGTCGCCGTAGACCTTCGGACCCGCGAGCACGCGCGTCGCCGCGGTGCAGTCCTGGCCCGCGTTGAAGTAGCCCGCGACGGCGATGTTCTCCGCGGCCGAGGCGATGTCGACGTCGTCGAACACGATGACCGGCGCCTTGCCACCAAGTTCGAGGTGGACTCGCTTCAAGGTCTGAGAGGCGCTCGAGGCGACCTCCATGCCGGCGCGCACCGAACCCGTGACCGACACCATGGCCGGAATCGGGTGCTCGACGAGCGCACGACCGGTGTCGCGGTCACCACACACGACGTTGAACACACCGGGGGGCAACACTTCGGCCATCAGTTGGGCCATCAAGACCGATGAGGCCGGTGTCGAATCGCCCGGCTTAAGGACCATGGTGTTGCCGGCGGCGATCGCCGGCGCCCACTTCCACACGGCCATCATCATCGGGTAGTTCCACGGCGTGACCGCGCCGCACACCCCGATCGGCTCGCGCCGGATGTAACTGGTCATGCCCTCCATGTACTCCGCGGCACCGCGACCCTCCAAGAGTCGCGCCGCGCCGGCGAAGAACCGAATCTGATCGATCATCGGCGGGATCTCTTCGCTCATCGTGAGCGCGATTATCTTCCCGCAGTTCTCCGCTTCGACCGCGACCAACTCTTCGGCGTGCGCTTCGAGGATGTCGGCGATCTGTTGGAGCGCTCGACTGCGCTGGGAGGGCGTCGTGCGCCGCCACCCCTGAAAGGCGGCGCTCGCGATCTTGAGCGCGTTGTCGACGTCGGCAGCGTTCGAGACCGGCATCTCCGCGAAGGGATCGCCGGTGGCGGGATTGATCAGTTCGACATATTTCTTGCTCGACGGCGCGACGGACTCGCCCCCGACAAAGTTGTCCAAACGACGCATGATTCCCTCCAAGTCACGGGCGGCCCCGTGGCTCGGCCCTGAGCCACTCTGCCAGAGATTGCCTAGGTCCTGCAACCGAAACCGAAGATAAGAGTCCCCACAAGTGGAAATCACGCCTGTTTCCGTCGCCGTTGCCCCCTATACTGTCTCTATCCGCAGCAAGGTGGCCTTTGGGCTGCTGCGCCGGGAGTGACCAATGCCAGCGACCACACCGAATCGTCAGACGAAGAAGAGCGCGGAGCGCTCGAACCTGGAACTGATCTCGTCCGCGCCGAATGCACTGGACTCCATCGATCGACAGATCATCAGCCACCTGCAACGCGACGGTCGTCGCGCCTACGGCGCCATCGCCAGCGAGGTCGGACTCTCCGAGGCCGGCGTGCGACGTCGGGTGCAACGACTGAAGGACTCGGGCGTGATGCAGATCGTCGCCATCACCGATCCGTTGCAGCTCGGCTACGGACGAGAAGCCTTGATCGGCATTCGCGTGCACGGCGACGTTCGGCTCGTCGCCGACAAGATCGCCTCGATCGACGAAGCGAACTACGTCGTCATGACCGCCGGCAGCTTCGACATCATCGCCGAAGTAATCGCCGTCGACGACGACGCACTCGTGCACCTCTTGAACGACTCCATCCGGAGCATTCCCGGGGTGACCGAAGTTGAGACATTTCTGTATTTGAAGCTTTCAAAGCAGACTTACGTATGGGGGACCAAGTGACGCTGAACACCATTAGCGACGGTATTGAATTTAAGGACGAGCAACACGCGAGTCATAATTACTCCGAGCGCGCTCGTCGTAATCTCTGGCTCCAGATGTCGCGCATGGGCGCGTACGACGAGCACAACGAAGTGCCGATCATGGTGCGCGGCGAGGGTACGCGCGTCTTCGACGCCAACGGCACCGAGTACTTCGACGGCCTCTCCGGTCTCTTCACCAACATGCTCGGTCACGGTCGCGCCGACATCGCGGCCGCGGCGGCCGAACAGATGACCACGATGGCGTTCTTCCCGCTGTGGACCTACGCACACCCCCGGGCCATCGAGCTCGCCGAGAAGATCGCGAGCCTCGCCCCCGGGGACCTCAACCGCGTGTTCTTCACCTCCGGCGGTGCCGAGGCGAACGAGAGCGCGTGGAAGTTAGCCCGTCAGTACCACAAGATGCGCGGTGACACCGACCGCTATAAGGTCATCAGTCGTGACGTCGCCTATCACGGCACGACGCTCGGCGCCCTGACGATCACCTCACTCGAGGGCTATCGACAGCCGTTCGAGCCGCTCGTGCCGGGCGCGGTCAAGGTGCCGGTGGTCAACTTCTATCGCGCCGAACAGTACGGCGACGACTTCGAGGCCTTCGGCCTCTGGCAGGCCCACCAGATCGAAGAGGCCATTCTGCGCGAGGGTCCCGAGACCGTCGCCGCCGTCTTCTTGGAACCGGTGCAGAACGCGGGCGGCTGTTTCTCTCCCCCACCGGGCTACTGGCAGTCGGTGCGTGAGATCTGTGACCGCTACGGCGTCATCCTCGTCTCGGACGACGTGATCTGCGCCTTCGGTCGACTGGGCCACTGGTTCGGTGGTCAGCGCTTCGACTACGTGCCCGACATCATCACGTGCGCCAAGGGCATCACGTCGGGCTACTCACCGCTCGGCGCCATGATCGTCTCGGACCGATTGGCCGAGCCCTTCCAACACGGCGACGCCTCCTTCCCCCACGGATTCACGTGGTCGGGTCACCCCGTCTCGTGCGCCGTCGCCCTCAAGAGCATCGAGATCATGGAGAACGAGAAGGTGCTGGAGAACGTGCGGGCCAACCAGGACTACTTCCAACAGAGTCTCCTGGACTTGAAGGACATCCCGATCGTCGGCGACGTGCGCGGCGCCGGCTACTTCTGGGGCGTGGAACTGGTGAAGAACCAGGCGACCAAGGAGACCTGGTTCGGCCAGGACGCGGAGCGCCTCCTGCGCGGCTACGTGTCGCCCGAGATGTTCCGTCGCGGTCTCATCTGTCGCTCGGACGACCGTGGCGACCCCGTCGTCCAGCTCGCCCCGCCGCTCATCTCCACGCGCGCCGACATCGACTTCATGGTCGGCACGATGCGCGAAGTCTTCACCGGAGCCGTCAAGTTCATCTGAGCGTGACGCCATCGCTGTGGTGGACCTCGCTCGACTCGACCGTCACGCCACGCGCCTCCCTCGCGCACCACCTCGACGTGGACGTCGCGATCGTCGGCGGTGGGTTCACTGGTCTCTGGACGGCCCGAGAACTACTGCGGCGCGACGCTTTGCTGCGCGTCGCCGTCCTCGAAAAAGAGGTCTGTGGGTTCGGGGCGTCGGGGCGAAACGGCGGTTGGGCGTCGGGGCTCTTCCCGATGAGCCACGACAGCGTCATTCGACGATTCGGTCGCGAGTCGTTTGATCACCAACGCCACGTCCTGAACGGCGCCGTCGCCGAGCTCGGTACCTCGGCCAAGAGCGACGGGATCGAAGCCCGGTTCGTGCACGGCGGCACCATGACCTTCGCGCGCAGCGAAGTGCAACGCGATCGACTGGTGAGCGAAGTCGCCTCGGCGCGCGAGATCGGCATCGGTGCCGGTGAACTCGACTGGATCGAGGGATCGGAACTCGAACAGCGCGCACGGGTGGACGGCGCGCTCGGCGCCACGTTCTCGCCGCACTGCGCGCGAATCGATCCCGCGCGACTGGTACGGGGACTGAGTGACGTCGTCGAACGACTCGGGGCGATGATCTTCGAACAGACCGCCGTCACGCGGATCGTTCCCGGGAGAACCGGCCAGCGCGCGGAGGTCGTGACGGTCGGTGCGAACGTGCACGCCGACGTCGTCGTGCGAGCGACAGAAGGTTTCACGCCGAACCTGCCGCGTGAACGCCGCACCGTCGTGCCGCTCTATTCGTTGATGATCGCCACCGAGCCCCTGTCCGGCCGGTTCTGGGAGGACGTCGGCTTCGCGAACTGCGAGACGTTCGCCGACGATCGGCACCTCATCATCTACGGCCAGCGCACGAGCGACGACCGCATCGCCTTCGGCGGTCGCGGCGCGCCGTATCACTTCGGATCCTCGGTAGAGACGAGGTTCGACACCAACCCGCGCGTCTTCGAGAAGCTCGAAGACGCGTTGCGAGAACTCTTCCCCACAATGCCCGGCTCGATCACGCACGCGTGGGGAGGTCCGCTCGCAATGCCGCGCGACCACGCGCCGTTCGTTCGCGTCGACCTGCAGTCCGGACTAGCGTCCGCCGGCGGTTACACCGGTGACGGTGTCGTCTTGAGCCACGTCGCCGCGACGGCGCTCGCCGACCTGATTACGCATCCGGACACCGACACCGCGTACACCCGGCTCCCCTTCGTCCAACGAGCGGCCCGCCGATGGGAGTTCGAACCGCTTCGCTGGCTGGGCATCAACGCCGGTCTCGCTCTTGCGAGTTGGGCCGACCACGTCGAAGCCACGCACGGACGCGTGAGCCGCGCGAGTCACTGGCTCGATCGACTGCTCGATTAGCGAAGGATGTTGACCGCGCGCGCCGCGACGATGGCGATCGTGACGAAGGACACGACCGACTCACTCGCGAAGAGCACCTTCATGCGGAACGTCAGGGGCATCGCGTCGGCGGGGGCGAAACTCGTCCCGTTCGCGAGTGCGGTGTAGAGGTAGTCGCTGAAACTTGGACGCCAGTTCTCGGGGGCGATCTCCGCGTGTCCGGTCTGCGGGAACTGCAGGTCCGGCAGGATCTTCTCGCCGGAGGCACGACGATGCGGTCCCCCCTGGTCGATCTCCCAGAACCACAGCCCGAACAAGATGATGTTCGTCGACCACACCGCGACCGCCGAATAGATGAGGTCGCGTCCCTGGGAGACGTTGGAGTTCAACAGGTGGTGCACGAGCAGCACCATCGACGTCACGTTTGCGAGCGTCACGAGTGCGATGAGGACCAGCGAAGCGTGGCGGATCCAGTTGCTCTCGTCAGGGTGTCGGTGTCGTCTCGCCGACAACGGACCGAGCGGGAGGGCGACGAGCACCGGTACGAGCCAGTGGGGGCCGATGACGAGTCGATTCGGCAAGAGTAGGTACAGCCCGACGCAGACCACGAGGGCGACGATGGCGGGCCAGTGTGGTTCGGTTCGGTCGCGGCGCACGTGGCTCAACTTACCTGCGAGGTCCCCTGCAATAAGGATGAGAAGTTCGCGGGCAACAACAACGTGGCGATGGACGTCGAAGAGAACAGTTCGCCCAGGGACGAGACCTTGAGCGAGCTGATGTCGCTGGGTGACGGTGCGGCGATGTGCGTTGGTTGGTTGTAGGCGAGGACCTGCACCGTGAACTTGGACATGTCGTGACGGGTTCGAGCGGTCATCGTGGCCGCGGTGACCTCGCCGCCGGTGCCGGTCGTGACCGTGACGTCCAGTGAACCGAGCACCGTCTTCTTCGGCACGCGCAAGACGTTCGTGAGCGCGACGCCGTTGCTCGAGAAGTCGTAGGTCTTAAACGTGCCGTTCGTCGTGACCGAGGCGTAATGAAAGCCACCGATGAGTTTGAGGTCCGGTCCCGGTTGCGTCATCTCGAGGGCAAGACCGAAGAACGGCGGCGGGTGCACGTCGATCTCAAGCCATTTCCCCGAAGAGACATCGGCCGCCTCGGCAAAGACGTGGTCCCCGACCATGCGCAGGTCCACCGACGTCTGGGTGAAGAGGAGCGGAAAGGACACGATGGCTTCGGCGCGTGACGTGTCGAAGTTGGCGTTGATCGTCGCCGAGACGTCGTAGGACTGGCCATTCGAGATCGTGACGAGGATGGTCGCCGAGCGGGGTGGGTCGCCCCTCAGATTCAACGCGTCCTTCGGTACTCCGGCGGGATTCGAATCGGTGGCGGCCACCACGACGCCCATGAGGGTGAGCGAAAAGGCAAAAACGGCGAGCGCGACTGCGTACGATTTCTTGAACTCCGCCATGGCACCACCCTACCGGCCGAGTTTTTCAACCCTAGGAGTTCAGTCCAACGGTTCTTGCAAGATCTGTAGCAAGAGTTCGAGCGAGATGTTGCGGCCACTCGCAATGAACCCGATCCTCGAGGTCGTGTCGTCGACGAGATCTTTGACGATCGCGGCGTAGGACGCCGACGCCGATCCTTCGATCACGATGCCGTTATTCTCGGCCGCTTCGCGCACCGCGCGACGAATCTCGATCTCGGGTACCAACACGAGCGCGATGTCGTGGGACGCGATCATGTCATTCGTCACCGATCCGTCGTCACCACCGCCCGCCAAGCCGTCGGCGATCGTGGGGTGGTGCTCGACCTCGGCCATCGTGGCGCCCCGCAAGACGTGATACAGCGCGGCACTCTCCGCCGGTTGCACGCCCGTGATGCGCACGTCGGCGCGATCGTGCGCGTCGCGAGAGATCAGCGCACCCGAGAGGAGTCCCCCGCCGCCCACCGAGATCACGAGGTGCTCGAGATCGGGTGCCTGGAGCAGTATCTCGTCGAAGGCGGTCGACTGGCCGGCGATGACGTCGGAGTTGTTGAACGGTGAGATGAATCGAATCGACCGCTCGTCGGCCAACGCCATGCCGTGCGCCTGCGCCTCATCGAACGAGGACCCGAATTGGATCAGTTCGATCATGTAGTTGCCCAGTTTCTTCACCTTGGCGGCCGACGCGTTCTTCGGCACCACCACGGTCGCGGGAACCCCGAGCACCGATGACGCGTACGCGATGCCCAGACCGTGATTTCCCGCGGAGGCGGTGATGACGGCGCCGTTGGGATCGTCACGTCGAGCGGCGTCCACGGCGGCGAGCGCCCCGCGAACCTTGAAGGAACCGGTCGGCTGCAGGCTCTCCATCTTCACGTAGGTCGAGCGGCCGCGAAGGGACAGCGTGATCGTGGGTGTGGGTACGAGGTGATCGGCGACGACGCGTCGCGCGGCTTCAATCTGCTCAACACTGGGCGGCAAGACCTGACGAATCATCGTCTGACAGCCTACCGTGCCCGATTTGTCGCCTTTAGACGGTCGGGTAAGGTCGACGCGTGCACACGATTCTCAGTGTTGTCATCGTGGCCATTCTCGCGTTCGCCGGAACGATGTTCGACAACTTCTTCGCCTTCGCGGCGCAGTTGATCGTCACGGACAAGCAACGCGTCAAGCGCGTGAGCTACGCGCAAGCGATCGGCGTCGCGACACTCCTCGCGCTCGCCGCCGGCGTGGGGACCCTCCTCACGCCCATCCCGCTCCCCTGGGTCGGCCTGCTCTGTCTCGCACCGTGGGCTCTGGCCTGGCACGCGTGGCGCCACCGCGACAAGCCCCCTAACGAGGTGTTTCGCCGGGGCGCGCTCACCACCTTCGCCGTGACTCTCGCCCTGGGCGGTGACAACCTCGCGGTGTGGATCCCCCTCTTGCGAGCAGACGGGATCGCCCACGAGGTCGTCACCGTCATCGTCTTCGCGGTCATGGAACTGCTGTTCCTCCTCACGGCCCGCGGTGTCGCGCACGAACCTCGAGTCGTGGCGTGGGGACAGAAGCACGCCCCGAGGATTCTGCCGTGGCTGTATTTCGGACTCGGCATTTTGATCCTGGTCGAGTGCGGTTCGCTGTAGCGCGAAGCGCATAACCACATCACTCAGAAGATGAACGGTATGAGCATCTTGGTCGTGCGCTTATACGCCGGGTAGGTGTCCGGGAACTCTGTGGTCATGTAGCGCTCCTCGACGGTGGCGCTGTAGATGAAGTACGCTCCGGCGAGCACGACCGCATAGAACCAGACCCAGGTCAGGGCCACACCGGTGCCGACGCCGGCGACCAAGATGCCGGTGTAGATGGGGTGACGGACTAAGCGGTAGGGACCGCTCGTCACCAACTCCGGTGCATCCTTCTTGGACATCGGCATGCCCCAGTTGCGACCGATATTGACACGCGCCCAGATCGCGAACGCCAGGCCGAGCACGAAGAGGACGAGTCCGATCGCGGCGAGCGCGGCATTGGTGTTGAGCGACTGCGAGCGGACGGCGCCCGAGCGGAACAAGATGAATATGACGACGATCATCGGTATCCGAAATCGCATCCCACGGCCAAATCCGAGGTTGCCCCGCTTCATGGAGAACGCGGCCACGAGCCAGTAGATCCAGAACGCCGCCCATCCGACACCGAAGACTATTTCCACTGCGTGCACAATAAGAATGCTCCCACACGGCCACAGGGGTACGTGTCGCCTCGACGGATCGAGTGTCATCCGTCTCGGTGCGTTCCGCTTCACGGCAACGTTCGATCGATCAACCTGGCTAGCGTTACTTGGTGACCCAGAGCACCCCGCAACAGACGCTGCGACGACTGACCGTCATCGTCGCCATCCAGTGGATGGGCGCTACCTTGGGACTCCCACTGCTCCCGCTCTTCCTCGAACATCGCGGCGGCGTACCCACGATCATCGGCTTCATCATGGCGTCGTTCTTCGTCGCCGGCGTGGTCACTCAGTTCTTTCTTGGTCGCCTGGCCGACCGCTTCGGACGGCGACCGGTGCTCGTCTACAGCCTCCTCGCCTACGGCGTCGCGAGCACGATGTACCTGCTGCCCGTCTCGGCCCCGTGGTTCGCGCTCGCGCGTGCGGTCCAGGGTGCCTCGGCGGGTGCGATCGAAGTCGCGTCGATGTCGGCGGTCGCGGCGCTCTTCTCAGAGAGTGAACGCGGACGAGCGATCTCGCGCATCATCGCCGCGCAGCTCCTCGGACTCGCGCTCGGTCCGATCGCCGGCGTCGTGGTCTCGGTCAACAGCCTCGGCTGGGCCTTCTTCGCGGCGGGCATGATCAGCTTCCTGGCGGCGATCGTCGCGTACCGCACCAACCTCGGTGACCGCGCCTTCGACCCCACGCCCCTGCCGAGACTGCAGTGGAGTCCGCAGCTGACGGGCGCGCTGGTCGCCGCGAGCGCGAGCGGACTCGTCATCGGCGTCTACGAAGCCTGCTGGAGCCTTCTGATGCACGCGCACCATGCGTCGACCCTCCAGATCCGCCTGAGCTGGACGATCTTTTGTCTACCGTTCGTCGCCTTAAGCGGCGTGGGCGGATGGCTCGCCGATCACGCGAATCGACGCTTCATCGCGTTGGGCGGACTGCTCAACGGCGCGATCTTTCTCTCCATCTATCCGCACATCCACAACAACGACCTCATCTTGTTCATGGGCTCACTCGAGTCGATCGGCGCGGCGCTCTCCGCGCCTTCGATTTCATCCTTGATGAGCCAGGGGGCGGTGCACCGCGAACTCAGTCGTCGCCAGGGCCTCTACGCGACGTCGAACACGGCGGCTCTCGCCGTGGCGGCCGGGGTCTCGGGCTTCCTCTTCACCATCAACTCGGCGCTGCCCTTCACGTTGCTCGCCGGGGTATCGGTGCTGTTGGCAATCACGACACTGTGGTGGTGGCGCAACGTCACGGGCAACATCTCGGACGTCGCCTAGCAGCGAAAAGGGGCGGCTCTCGCCGCCCCTTCGCGTCAACTATTGGTTTGTGGAGCTACTAGCTCTTCCAGACCTGGTCCCAACGCGAGGTACCCGCGTTTGGACTGAGGCATCGGGTCGTCCCGTCACCGGCCGTCGCCACGCACCAGTTCTGCACGTCAGAGCGCGCAGCCCAGGCGTTCACCGTGGTGTCGAGCATGATGTAGGGCAACTCGGTCGCGAAGCGGCGGTTGATCGTCTGCCACGCGGTCTTGGACGACGCGGTGCCCGATCGCGAGCCGCAGGCGGTGATCAGCGCCGCCTCGATCGCGGGGTCAGCCTGGTGAGCGAAGTTGACCGCGCCCGGGATCTGCGTCCCGGTCGGCAGTCCCGACATGCCCAATCCACCGGCGCCCAGTCCGGCCGTGGCCGACTGTGAGTTCCACCACACGTAGTTCTCGGACTCGTCACAGCCACCGAACTGGTTCCATCCGGCGCAGTCGTACTCGCCGTAGATGACGTTGTTGATGAGCGTGCTCTGGACGAGTGAACGCGGCGTGATCGTGACGCCGATCTTCGAGAACTCCTGCTGGAAGAAGGCGAAGGCCTTGGTCGCGCTCGCACTGCCGGCCACGATGTCCAAGACGAAGGCGACCTCGGAGACGCCGTTCTTCGACTTGTACGCGTCGATGAGGGCCTTGGCCTTCGTCGGGTTGTAGGCCGGGTAGCCGGGGTTCTTGTAGAGCGGTGAGCTCTTGCGGAAGACCCCGTCGGCGATCGCACCCACACTGTCGTCGATGACTTTGAAGTACGTGCTGCGGTTGAACGACATCGCGAGCGCCAGGCGCACGCTCTGGTCGTTGATCACCGGCTTCATGGTCGTGTCCCACTGCAGTGACTGGGGGTTCACGGCACCCATGGTGCCGATCCAGTCGGCCTCTTGGACCGCCAGGGGCGGCGCCTGACCCTTTTCGAGGTACTGCAACGATCCGGGCACCGTCGGCGCGAACTCACCGGCCCACGCGAAGTACTGGTTCATCGTGCCCGAGGTGTTGCAGATCAGGAAGTTCAGACCCGGGTCGCGCGGTGCCTCGATGTCGGTGATGTAGCTCACGCCCTTCATCTTCTTGAACGCGTTGATCTGGGGACCGTTCTGCTGCAGGATGATGTCGACGTTCCCCGCCTGCAACGCCTCGTTGCGGGCTTCGGGGTCGACGATCGTCTTGAAGTGCACGGCACTGAGGTACGGCAGCTGTCGGCCGTGCGAGTCCGAACGCCAGTAGTTGCCGTTGCGGGTGAACTGGGACTCGACGTTCACCTGCCAGCTCTTCACCTTGAACGGTCCGGTACCGATTGGGTTACCGGTGTAGGTCGGCACGAACGAGCTCGGGTGCGCCATGTAGGCAATCTGCTGCTCGGCCAGGAAGATCGGCCACTCCGCGAACGGGATGATCAGGTTGTACGCAACGGTGTAGGCGTCAACCATCGTCACCGACTCGATGATCGGCTTGATGGCGAGTCCGACCGTGGGGTCGGCGTTGGCGGCCACCCAGTTCGCCACGCAGATGGAGGCGTCGAAGGGGTCACCGTTCGTGAAGTTCACGCCCTGGCGCAGGGCAACCGTCCACACCGTGTAGGTGTGGTTTGGCGTCGCCGACAGGGCCAACATCGGTAGGGCGGCCTTGCCATTGGCCGCCATGGCAAAGAGCGGGTCGTAGAGCGCGTTGGCCACGCAGAATCCTGAGGCGTCCAACTTTCCCTGGGCACCGTTAAAGACGTGGTAGTTCGGCACGTCGGAAAGAGTCCCAACGGTCAACGTCCCGCCCCGCTTCGGCTTCCCGTTGTTCACACCAATCTGCGCCGCGCTGGCCGACGTGGCGAGGAGGTCGTCAACGACCGATCCCGCCAAAGCGACACCACCGAGCGTGGCCGCTGAGTGAGTAAGGAACGATCGACGATCGAACGTGGATGACATCATTGTCCTGCTTTCCCCCTGGAACTCCAGCCTTGTGCCGGCGCTCCTCTGGTGGAAACTTAGCAAGAACCGATAGGAAAAGAAGGGCAGTGACGATTTACTCGGCGAGACAAATTCCCAGGACCCGATGGGCAGGGCGACGCACGTCGGGCCCTGGGAAACCTTTACGAAGCCGTTAGATCAACGGCCTTCGGCACCAGTGCGACGCGTGGTCGTCGCTGGTACGGCTCTGACGAACGAACGGGCGGTCGGATGGAAATCGATGACGGGTGACGATTGATCGACGCGGCAAGGGAAACGTCCCAGTCGTCGAAGCCCATTGACTCGATACGCACCATCTTGAAACCTGCCCTCTGGCTCAAGCCGAACTGAATCGAAACGACCCCATCTTGCGGGTCCGATTTGTGAGGGCTCTGTGAAACTCCTGAGAGGCTCTTTAAATCCCCAAAGGGCCGGACCCGCCTTGGAGTATCTGGCGTATTCGGTGCGTTGAACTGCGTCACGTGACACTCGACCGCACCCAAAGGGAGCGGGCCCCGACGGCGGGGGAAGCCGTCGGGGCCCGCTTGGCAATCGCACAATGTCAGGACCCGGGTGGCAGGGAGGGACCACCCGGGTCCTGAGAACTTCTCGAGCCCTATTAATAGGCGCTTCAACTTTGACGGACTCGAGTCCACGAATCGAGGGATAACCGCGTCAAGAGAATCTTCGCCGCGAAGTGTGTGGAAGCGATTGGGAGGGCCTAAGAAGGAATTAAATCTCGACCTTCGTCACGAAGTTGTCACTCAAGCCTCGTTCACCGTTTGAATTCGGGCATACTGGGCGCGTACGACTAGCACCTCACGGGGTCGTATCAGGTGCGCACCATCTATTAGGGAGGACCACACGAGTGGCGACAGGCATGGATATTCACGACGGATCCTCGGGCGACGAAGCCTTCAAAGTCGAACGACGAGGTATCGATTACGTCCCCGAAGACGAACGCTGGGCGACGCCGCGCAACATCGGGGCGCTGTGGGCCGGTACGTCGATAAACGTCGAGTACTTCATCTACGGCGCAATCTTGATGGGCTTCGGCTTCAGTTTCTACACGGCGCTCGCGATCATCATCGGCGGCAACGTCTCATATTTCTTGTTGGGGCTCGCGTCCCTGCAGGGTCCCGAAACCGGGACGACGGCGTTCATGATCTCCCGCGCGCCCTTCGGGACCCGCGGTTCACGTTTACTCAGCTTTTTCAACTGGATCACGCAGTTGGGATTCGAGACCGAGGGGCTGATACTGATCGTCGGCGCGGCGCTCGTGCTTTCACAGATGGCTGGCATCCACACCTCGAGCGGACTCAAGGTCGCCTACATCATCCTCGCCGCGGCGATCCAAGCCGTCATGCCCTACCTCGGCCACGCAACCATGGTGAAGGTGCTTCGTGCGCTGATCATCCCATTCGGAGCGATATTCGTTCTCTTGGCGTTCTACGACTTCAAACACGGTACGGCGAGCTTCAAGGGAACGTTTCAAAATTGGCAATTGATCACTGCGGGACTGGCGTTCACCTTCGCCCTATCGGGCCTGGGCTGGACGGAGTGCGGTAACGACTACACCCGATACGTCGCTCGCGACGCGAGCAAGGGATCCATCGTGTGGTGGATGTTCCTCGGCACGGCGATTCCTGAGATCTTCATGATGGTTCTCGGGGCGGCGACCTACACGTTCGTCTCATCGGGCGCAGAGTTCAACGCTTGGAACGGCTCGAATCCCTTCGAGGCACTGCACATCCAGCACACCGTCCCGAGTTGGGTCGTGGCGTTGTTCTTAATCTTCGCTATCGTCCAACTCTTCGGCATCAACTCGCTCGACCTCTATTCCTCGGGCGTCTCGCTCCAGGCCATGGGCGTCAAGTTGAAGCGCTATCAAGCGGTCGTACTCGACAGCATCCTCGCGTGCGGACTCACGATCTGGGCCGTCTTCCAGTCCACGTTCTCGTTGTATATGAAGGAGTTCGTGGGCGTCATCATCGTGTGGATCGCGCCATGGCTCGGCATCTATCTAATGGACTGGATACTGCGCAGGTTCCGCTACAGCGCCTCGGAACTGCAGCGCAACGACAGGGACGGTATCTACTTCGTCGGCAAGAGCGGCGTGAACTGGAACTCGATCGTCGCCTTCGTCGTCGGCATGGTCTGTTCGACGATCGCCTTCTCCAAAGCACCGCCGCCGGTCAACTTCCCGTTCCACTGGATGACCCCGATCTCGAATCACTACGGCGGGGCGTGCGCGGGCAATCTCGTCCACGGCGTCTGTACCGCCGGTTGGTACGGCGGCGCGGACTTCTCGGTGCCGACCGGCATCATCGTCGCCGCACTGGTCTACTTCGTCCTCGAACGGGTCACCGGCAACGTGCGTCGACAGGTCGCTCGCCAACAAGAGCTCGAACCGACGTCGTAACGGATTGAATGACACTTCCCCCGAGTCACGCTCGGGGGAAGTGTCGTTTGTAGAAGCTTCAGCCGGCCCAGTCCTCGACGAGACCACCGGCACCGTCGGGACGAAACACGGGGATCGAACCGAGCGCCCGAACCATCCGCGCGTCCTCGCCGAGTGAGCTGCGCCACACGGACGCCTCGGTGACCAGCGTGCCGATCACGACGATCTCGGCGCCGACGCCGCGGAGTAGGCGAAGCGCCGTGCCCGTCGACGCGCCCGTCGAGATCACGTCATCGACGATCGCCACACGCTTGTTCGCCACGTCCTTGATTCGTGCGCGATCGAACAGGAGACGTTGCTCGGCGTCGGTCGTGATCGAGCGCACGTTCTCGCTCACCGCGTCGGCCAGGTGGATCTTCGGCGTCTTGTGCAAGATGACGTACTGATCGAGCCCGAGGTGGCGCGTGACCTCGACGGCGACGGGGATGCCCATGGTGGCGACCGTCGCCACGATGTCGACGCCGTAGGGGCGGAGTATCTCGGCGAGTTCACGACCGGCGCGCGACATGAACTCGACGCCCATGTCGACCGTGATGAGCAGTGCCAATGTCAACTGTTCATTCAGTGCAACGAGAGGGAGGTCCACGCGCTGGGTGCCGACATCGACCGAGTACGTGCGCTCACCCACGTTGAGCGAGCATACTGAAACGGTGACATCAGCCTCTTCGCCACTCGACCGCGAACTCGCCCACCGCATGCTCGTCACCGCCTACGACGAAGCGGTCCTCGGACTGAGCGAGGGCGGCATCCCAATCGGTGCGGCGCTGTACCTTCGCGACGGCACACTCATCAGTTCCGGTCACAACCGTCGGGTCCAGGAGCGCGACGCGTCGGTGCACGCCGAGACCGACGCCTTTCGAAAGGGTGGTCGGCGCCGTGACTATCCCGACACCGTGATGGTCACCACGCTCTCGCCGTGTTGGTACTGCTCGGGTCTCGTGCGTCAGTTCAATATTGGCGCCGTCGTCATCGGTGAGGCGACGACCTTCCACGGCGGCCACGACTGGCTCGCCGAACTAGGAGTCGAAATCATCGTCCTCGACGACCCGGCCTGTACTGAGTTACTCGGTACATTCATCCTCGAGCACCCCGACCTCTGGAACGAGGACATCGGGCTCTAGTTAGTGCACTGGTGGACCGAAGAGTCGATCGCCGGCGTCGCCGAGGCCGGGCGTGATGTAGCCGACATTATTGAGTTCCGCGTCGAGCGCCGCCGCCACGATCGCCACGCCGGGATGCTTGGAGAACACGTGGTCGACACCGGGCTGGGCCGCGATGAGGCACAGTGCCGTCACGTCACCGGCCCCTCGTTCGCGCAACATGTCCAAGACGCAGACCATCGAGCCCCCGGTCGCCAACATCGGGTCACAGAGCACCACGTGCACACCGGTCAGCGACTCGGGGAGTCCGTCGAGGTACACGTCCGGCTGGAGCGTCTCTTCGTTACGTCGAAGCCCGACGAGGCAGACCCGATGGTGGGGCAAGACCTCTTGGACCGCGGGACTCATGCCGAGGCCGGCTCGAAGTATCGGCACGATCAGGTACTCCGTGTCGATGCGCACGGCCGGTGCGCCTTTCAAGACCGGTGTGTCCACCGTGGTGACCGTCACCGGGGTGTCGCGAAATGCCTCGTAGGCGACGAATCGCGAGATCTCTCCGGCGAGTCGCAAGAAGTCCGCGTTGGAGGTCGCCACGTCGCGCAGGCGACGCACTTTGTCGGCGACCACCGGATGGTTGATGACGTGTAGTGATGGCACGTGGTCACACTACGCCGAGCGTGATACGCGCGTCACCGTGCCGCTCGGAAGCTACGTTCCGCAAATGCCCCACAGGATTCGGACCGCGCTGGGAACATTCGAATGTGTGAATCCGTCGCAATACGGTTCGCCGATGGTCCAATCCAGCGTCCAGTGGTGGCCACGAAGTCGCCTGAAGATGAGATTGCTACCTCCGTCTTGCATCTCGACGGCCACCCGTTCGCTGACGTGGTCAGAGAGGTCCATCGACCCGACCGCCCAGTAGGTCTTCGTGATCTCGTCGTACGCGTACCAGAGCGCGCCGGGGACGAAACCCGTAATCGCTGACGGCGGTACGTGCCGGTCGATCTCGAAGGTCGTAATCAGTGCCACCTTGACCCCGGGAGAGGCGGCGAGATTGATGGCGCGCGGAGCCGAAGCGCCGCTCGAGCGCGCCGGTACGAGTCCCGTAAGGCACAGCGCAATCAGGGCGGCGACCACGCGCGATCTTCGAATCCAGCGTCGTGCAACGGGCGGCATGACGCCGATGTTACGTGAGCTCTTCAGCCGTGTCTCACCGGCCCGGCGCAGGTAGTCGATTGATGGCGACGCGCACAGAATTGCCGGGCGTGACACCAGGGACGCAGTGGACGTCGCATCGACCGAGCGGTTTGCGAGATTCCGGAGTCGCAGACGACCAGTAATATTGATCAATGGCTTCATTCCTCTCTTCGCGTTCCGAACGCGTCCGAGAGCGAGAGCCAGCTTCGGCCAATCCCTTAGGAGGGGTCCGGTCGAAGTATCCCGGTCCGCGCCACGAGATCTCGCGCGATCAGAGCCTGACCTGGTGGCGCCGGGTACTTCCGGTGATTCAATCTCACCGAGTGACGTTCGTGACGGCGATCGTCCTTTCGTTCGTGAGTCTCGTCTTCCAGGTGCTCGTGCCGAACATGCTCAGCAACGACATCGACCACACCTTCGTGCGCCATCTCGCGTCGCTGCACGGTGACGTGATCTCGCTCGTCATCGTGGGGCTGTTGGCGGGGGCCGCCGGCATCATCTCTCGTCAGTTCCTCTACAACACCGCCTACAACGTGGAGGCGGACCTCCGTTCGCTCATCTACGAGCACATGACCTGGCTCTCCTTCAGTTTCTACGACCGGGTCCAGTCCGGCCAACTCATCAGCCGGGCGAACAGCGATATTCGCAGCGTGCAGATGTACTCCATTTTCGCGCCGCTCATCATCGTGCAGTGCTTCATCGGTGTCGTCGCGTTTGGGTTCATGCTCAGTATCAATTGGGCGTTGGCACTGATCTCGATGATCGTGATGCCGATTCTGTACGTGGTCGGAATCAAGATGCGCCGGGTGATGTTCCCGATCTCCTGGATCACCCAGGCCCGCCTGGCTGAGGTCGCGACGATCGTCGACGAGAACGTGAACGGTGTGCGCGTGGTGAAGTCCTTCGCGCAAGAGGAGGCCGAGATCGACCGCCTCGCCGACGCCGCCGAGGGCGTCGCCTGGGCCTACATCAAGGACGCGAACATTCGGGCGATCTGGTCGCCCTGGGTCCAGAACCTGCCCCAGTTGGGGCTCGCCCTGGTGCTCCTCTGTGGAGGCTGGATGGTCCTGCACGGCGACCTGGCCTATCCCCAAATCCTGGCCTTCAGTCTGTATCTCTTGATGCTCCAGGCGCCGTTCATGATGCTCGGCCAGCTCGTCATGATGGGGCAGCGCGCCAAGGCCAGCGCCGGTCGGATCTTCGAGATCCTGGATGAGAGTCCCGAGATCGTGGAACGGCCCGGTGCCTACGACCTCCTCGACGTCCACGGGACGATTGACTTCAATCACGTGAGTTTCACCTACGACAACGGCGCCGAGATCCTGCACGACTTCGACGCCCATCTCTCGCCGGGAGAGACGGTGGCGATCGTCGGACGTACCGGATCGGGCAAGTCGACGGTCGCGCGGCTCCTCGATCGCTTCTACGACGTCACCGACGGCGCGATCACCATCGACGGCCACGACCTGCGCGACGTGACGCTCACGTCACTACGCGAGAACGTCGGCGTCGTGCTCGACGAGCCGTTCCTCTTCTCCATCTCGATTCGCGACAACATCGCCTACGGTCGGCCCGACGCGACCCTCGAAGAGATCCAGGCGGCGGCGCTCGCGGCGAACGCCGACGAGTTCATCGTGCGCCTGCCCCATGGCTACGACACCGTCGTCGGCGAACGTGGCTACACCCTTTCGGGCGGTCAGCGCCAGCGCATCGCGATCGCCCGGACGCTCCTGCTCAATCCCCCGATCCTCATATTGGACGACGCCACCAGCGCGATCGACGTGCACGTGGAGTCCGGCATCTACGAGGCCCTCCGCGGACTTCTTACGCAGCGCACCACGATCGTTATCGCGCACCGGATCTCGACCATCGCCCTCGCGAGCCGGGTCTTGGTGCTCGACGAGGGTCACGTGATCGCGAGCGGCACCCACGAGGAACTGCTCGAACGTGAACCGCTGTACTCCGAGATCCTCGCGCAGACCACGTCTGGCGAGGGGGCCTGATGGGCTGGGGTGGCGCCGGTGGCGGCGCGATGTTCGGTCCCAGTGCCACGTCGGCGAGCGGGCGCGCGGGTCTGCCGTTCGGTGGCATCCCCGAAGAGTTGATGGAGGAGGCGACGAAACTGCTCGCGACCGAGCCCGTTCGCCCGAAGTCCCACGTGCACTTCACGCAGCGACCGAGCGAGAAGGAGCGCGAGCGTCTTACTCTCCCGCAACTACTTCGCGTCTACCCCAAGTGGGTCTTCGCCGGATCGGTGCTCGTCATCATCATCAGCCTCACCCTGCAGGCCGGACCGCTCCTCACCGAGTTCGCCATCAGTCACGGGATGGAGGGTCACCGGAGTCTGAGCGTGATCGTGGTCTGCGCCGTCCTGTATCTCGGCCTCGCCTTCGTCAGCGTCTACTTCCAGCGCCAACAGGTCAACGTCACGGGCAAACTCTCGTCGCGTGTGATGCACGACCTGCGCATTCGGGTCTTCACGCAGTTCCAGCGACTCAGTCTCGACTTCTTCACGGAGGAGAAGGCCGGCGTCTTGATGAGTCGCATGACGAGTGACATCGAGAACCTGCAACAGCTGATTCAAGACGGCATCAGCCAGTTCGCGCTCCAGGGTCTCACGATGATCGTGATCACCGTCATCTTGTTCCTCACGAACGTGGTACTCGCGATGTGGACCGTGCTGCTCGTGGTGCCCCTCCTCGTCGTCTTTTCGATCTGGTATCACCACGCATCGGAGAAGGGCTACCTCCTCGCGCGCGACCGGATCGCGACCGTCCTGGCCGACCTCTCCGAGTCGCTCTACGGGATCCGCGTCGTGACCGCCAACAACCGCCAGCGCCGCAACATCCGCAATCACCGTCACGTCGTGGGTGCCTACCGTGACGCCAACGCCTACACCGGTCGCGTCAACGCCATCTACGGACCGTCCACGCTCATGATCGGCATCTTGGGCCAGGCCATGTTGCTCGGCATTGGCGGCCACATGGTCCTGAACCACCAACTCAACGTGGCCCAGCTCATCGTGTTCTTCCTCTACCTCAACCGATTCTTTGCACCGATCCAACTGCTCGTCCAGCAGTACACGACGCTGCAACAGGGACGTTCATCGATCATCCGGCTGCGCGAACTGCTCGACACGGTGCCGACCGTGGACGAGGTGCCCGACGCACCGGACCTGCCCGTGATCGAGGGCCGGATCACCTTCGAGCACGTGGACTTCGCGTATCTGAGCGACGAACCGGTGTTGCACGACGTCAATCTGGAGATAGCACCCGGCGAGTCCGTCGCCTTCGTCGGGCCGACGGGCGCCGGTAAGTCGACCATGGCCAAACTGGCGAACCGCTTCTATGACCCCACGTCGGGTCGGGTCTTGCTCGACGGGATCGACATCCGGACGGTCACGCTGCGTTCGTTGCGCTCCCAACTCGGTGTCGTACCTCAAGAGCCTTTCCTCTTCGCGGGCTCGATCCGCACCAACTTGAGCTTCGGCCACCCCGAAGCGACCGAGGACGACATCAACACCGCGATCGACGTCGTCGGCCTACGCGAACTGGTGGACCGATTGCCCCAGGGCCTTGACACGCCGGTGCACGAGCGGGGCCAGACCCTGTCGGCGGGCGAACGCCAACAGCTCGCGCTCGCGCGAGCGTTCCTCGCGCGACCGCGCGTGCTCATCTTGGACGAGGCAACGTCGTCACTCGACCTGCAGAGTGAGACGGTCATCGAGCGCGCCCTCGATCGACTCCTCGAGGGCCGTTCGGCCATCCTCATCGCGCACCGCCTCACGACGGCCCAGCGCGCGAACCGCATCGTCGTCATCGATGACGGCGGCATCGTGGAGATGGGGACCCCCGCGGAGCTGCTGGCTCGCGGCGGCGCCTACGCCGTCATGTACGACGCCTGGCTCTCCTCGGGCGGCCGCGACGCCACGCGCGCCGAAGTCGCGGACGACGTCTAGGCCATCGCCTTGACGGCTTCGATCAACGTCGCGTCGCTCTGACCGTTGAGGGGAATCGGATGGACCTGGAGGTGTGTGACACCGGCCTCGCGAAACGCCGCGACGCGTTCGGCGACGTAGGACGCCGGACCGCACAGTGACGTGAGCTCGAGGAACTCGGCGGGGATCGCCGCTTCGGCCTCCCTCTTCTTGCCGTCCAGGTAGAGGTCCTGAATGACCGCGGCCTCCTGCTCGAAGCCGTAACGCACCATCAGTTCGTTGTAGAAGTTCTTGCCCTTGGCGCCCATACCGCCGACGTAGAGCGCAGTCATGGGGCGGGCGAACTCGCGAAGGGCCGTCACGTCGTCACCGTCGCCGATCGCGAGCAGTCCCCCGGCCGAGATCATCAGCTCGCCCAGCTGGGGATCGCGCGTGGCGCGACCGGCCGCGAGCGAGGCGCCCCAGACCTCGTGGGCGCGCTCGGGGATGAAAAAGACCGGGAGCCACCCGTCGGCGATCGAGGCCGTCATCTCGACGTTCTTCTCGCCCAGTGACGCGACCCAGACCGGTATCTCGCTGCGCACCGGGTGCGTCAAAATCTTGAGCGCCTTGCCCAAGCCGGTGCCCTGGTCACTCGGGAGCGGCACCGTGAAGTTCTTGCCCTGGTGCGTCAGCGGCGCCTCGCGCTTCCAGACGTCGCGACAGATCTGCACGATCTCGCGGGTGCGCCCGAGCGGGTTCACGTACGGCACGCCGTAGAAACCTTCGATGACCTGGGGGCCCGAGGCGCCCAGGCCGAGGTGAAATCGACCGTTGGAGAGCGCGTCGATACCCGCGGCGGTCATCGCGATGAGCGAGGGCGTGCGCGAGTAGATGTTCATGATCCCCGAACCGATCTGGACGGTGTCGGTCAGGGCCGCGAGATACCCCATCAGGGACGGGCTGTCGAAGCCGTACACCTCGGCGACCCACACGAGGTCGAGTCCGGACCTTTCCATCTCGGCCACGTTGCGCGCGGCCTCGTGGAAGCCGCCGGCGTAGGAGAGGATCGTCGAGACCTGCAGTGGCGGACGAGTTCTTGTGGCCATGGTCGTCACAGTAGCGAAGTCCGTTGACTGGCCCGAACGCGCTCGAAAGGTGTTCTACGCTTGAAGCCGTAAGCAACCTCGCTTCCTCAAAATCAAAGGCTGGTGACAACGTGGTCACGCGTCCGACCGAGGCCCCGCCTCACGAGTTCAATCCGTGGCTGCACGTCGCGTCACTCATCGAGACGGCCGGGCACCTGCTCGGACTGAACGAAGGTTTGATCAAGCGCATCGTGACGCCCGAACGGATCCTGGAGGTCGCGGTCCCGGTTCGTATGGACTCCGGCGAGATCGAGATGTACCACGGCTGGCGCATCCAACACAGCACCGCGCGCGGCCCCGGCAAAGGCGGCATCCGCTTCCACCCCAGCGTGAACGTCGACGAGATCGCCGCACTGAGCGCCGACATGTCGATCAAGTGCGCCGTCGTGAACATCCCCTACGGCGGCGCCAAGGGCGGCATCCGTGTCGACCCCACCGCGCTCAGCCGTGGCGAACTCGAACGACTGACGCGCCGCTACGCCTTCTCGATCGCCCCGATGATCGGACCGGACCGCGACATCCCCGCGCCCGACATCAACACCGACACGCAGGTCATGAGCTGGATCATGGACACCGTGTCGATGTTGCGCGGACACAACACGCCGGGCGCAGTGACCGGCAAACCGCTCGCCATCGGCGGCACGCTCGGACACGCCGGTGCGACGTCGCTCGGGGTCACGATCTGCACCAGCGCGATCCTGCAGCGCCTCGGGCGCCTGGCGAGCGAGCAGCGCGTCGTCATCCAGGGTTACGGCAAGGTCGGCGCGCCGTTAGTGAAGCTCCTCAGTGATCGCGGCATGAAGGTCGTCGGCGTCGCCGACATTCGAGGCGCGATCCACGTGCCCGAAGGCATCGACCCCACCGTGATGGCCGATCACTACAAGGAGGCCGGCACCATCGTCGGCTACCCCAACGCCGAAGCCGTCGCACCCGACCTGCTCTTCACCCTGCCCAGTGACATCGCGATCCCCGCGGCGTTGGGCGGTGTCATCGACGAAGACATCGCGAAAACCATGTCCGCATCGATCGTCGTCGAGGCGGCGAACGGTCCGACGACCGGCGAGGGCGCCGAGGTCATGGCGAGCCGTGGTATCGCCGTCGTTCCGGACGTGCTCGCCAACGCCGGCGGCGTCGTCGCGTCGTACTTCGAATGGGCGCAGGACCTGCAGGGCTACCTGTGGGAACCGGAGCTGTTTCACGACCGCCTGGAGAAGACGCTGCGCGAAGCCTTCAACTACATCTGGACGCGACACTTGCAGCTCGAGGTCACGATGCGCGAGACCGCCATCGTCGTCGGTGTCGAAAGAATCGCCGAAGCCACCGAACTGCGCGGCCTCTTTCCCTAGTCGAACGCGGCACCGTCGTCGCCACGCTCCGTGTGCTCATCATTTTCTCGTTGCCCGACATGTCGGGGTATGGGAGTGTTACCAGATGACGCCGACGGAGCCGACCCGCGATGAGTTGGAAGAGGTCATCGCGTCGTTGCGCGATGAGATCGCGCGACTGAAGGAAGAGATTCGTCGGATTCGTCGCGAGAACAACGAGGCGCCGCCGCACTACCTGTAATCACGGAATCGTCGTCGTAGTGGTGGTCGGGGTCAGCGAGCACGTCAACTGGTTGCGCGCCGCGAGGTCCTGGGCGGCGGCCGCAATCAAGGTCGACTTGGCCAGTGCACCGCTGGCGACCGCGCGCACTATGGCGCTCGAGATCTTGGCCGCGAGGGTGAGCGTCGCCGTCACCGACGTCGGTGATCCGAACAGGATCAGGTCGTCGCCGGCGTTGAGCGCCATGACCGACGCCGCCGGCTCGGCGAGGTGCAGCGCACTAATCGCCCCGGCCGACAGAGAATCGGTGACGATGAGTCCGTTGAAACCGAGGGTGTGACGAAGCACGTGCACCGCGACCGACGAGAGGCCGGCGGGCAGCGACGTCAACCCCGGGATGCGGGCGTTGGACATCATCACCACCGTCGCGCCGTCGGCGATCGCCTCACGAAACGGAACGAGCCCGGTCGTTTGCAACTTCGCCCACGACAGAGTGGCCGCCGGACCGTCATCGGTGTTGCGCGTCGCGTACCCCAATCCGGGAAAGTGCTTCACGACCGACAACACGCCGCCCTCTTGCAAACCCTTCATGAACGCCGTGCCGTCCGTCGCCGCGACCGCCGGTACGCCGCTGAAGGAGCGATAGCCGTCGGGATTCGCCGCGCCCGGGTACTGCACCCGTGCGTCCACGTCGAGCACCGGTGCCAGATCGGTGTTGACGCCCGCGGCGGCGAGCGCCGTTCCCACGCGACGCGCGATGGCAGTGATCCGTGTGGCGTTGAGATTCTTGCCCATCGTCTGCGCCCACGGAAAGGATCCAACGAGATTGGTGAGCCGCTCGACGCCACCACCCTCTTCGTCGGTCATCACCATCCAGGCGTAGTGACCGGGACGTTCGCGCTGGAGCGTGGCGAAGACCTGGGGCATCGACGCCGGTGCCGTGGCGCCGAAGAGCAGCACGCCACCGTACCCGGCGCGCGCGGCGGGACCCAGCGCGCCGATGTTCGTCGCCTCCACCGGTACGGCGATCGTCTCGTTCGCCAATGACGTCGTGGTCCACGTGGATACGATCTGCGTCGCGCACGACAGATTCGTGGCGACCGTTCGCCCTTCGCTCGCGCCGGCGCGGCCCACGAGCACGCTCGAGAGCACGACCGCACTAAGCAAAATCTGTGAGCGGCGCATCGTTCAAGGCTACGACCGCGCCTGAACCAATACCGACCGCTACGCTCACGTGCGTCGAAACGAGTCCGATGTCACCACTCATGCCCGCGGCCTTCATCGGTCACGGCAACCCCATGAACGCGATCGAGAACAATCGCTACACCGAGAGCTGGACGAACTTCGGCGCGTCGATCGAAAAGCCGAAGGCGATTCTCGTCATCTCGGCGCACTGGTACGTGAACATCACCGCGGTGACGGCCATGCGCCTGCCGCGCACGATCCACGACTTCTACGGATTCCCGCCCGAGCTCTACGCCGTCGACTACCCGGCGCCGGGCGACCCCTCAATCGCCGAGCGCATCGTCGACGTCGTCAAGCCGACCTACGTGGGGTTTGACGAGGACAGCTGGGGCATCGACCACGGCACGTGGTCGGTCCTCGTGCACATGTTCCCCGAAGCCGACGTCCCCGTGCTGCAGCTCTCCATCAACGCCGAACTGCCCTTCGACTACCACTTCAATCTCGGCGCCCAACTGCACGCCCTCCGCAGTGAGGGTGTCCTCATCGTGGGCAGCGGCAACGTCGTGCACAATCTCCGGCTCGTCGACTTCACCTCACCGGGCGTCGGTACGGATTGGGCGCATCGATTCGATGACGACATGCGCGAGATCATGACGAGCGACGCGACCGAGCTGGGCCGCGCCAGTGCGCACGGCGACTACCGACTGGCCGTGCCGACACCGGACCACTTCTTGCCGCTCGCCTACGTCGCCGGTCTTTCGGCGGCGGCCGCGACACCGACGAGGACGTTGATCGACGGCTACGAGATGGGATCGCTGTCGATGACCGCCTACGAACTGCCGGCGGCCTGACTACTCGCGACGACGCAGTTCATCCTCCACCGACGCGGGGTCGAGTCCCCGGCTGCGCAGTAACACGAGGGTGTGAAACCAGAGATCGGCCGCCTCCTCGACGACGCGCTGATCGTCTTCTGTGAGCGACGCCACGACCAGCTCGATCGCCTCTTCGCCGACCTTGCGCGCCACGCGAGCGGTCCCGTCTCGAAGGAGGTCCACGACGTACGAACCGTCGGGCGACTCGAGGTCGCGCCGGAGGATCTTGCGCCAGAGCCACGGAGTGAAACACGAGGTCGCGCCGTCGTGACAGGCCGGACCGTCGGCCGACACGCGCACGAGGACGGCGTCGTCGTCACAGTCGTGGGAGATTTCGACGACGTGCATGGTGTTGCCGGACGTCTCACCCTTCTGCCACAGCTTCTGCCGTGATCGCGAGAAGAAGTGGACGAGCCCGCTCGACCGTGTCAGCGAGAGCGCCTCGTCGTCCATCCAACCCAACATCAGGACGCGGCCCGACTCGTCATCTTGGATTACGGCCGCTCGAAGTTCGTCACTCATGGTGCCTCTTTCATGGGTCGAAGCTCAATGCCGAGCGCAGCGATCTCGCGACGCAATCCCGGCAGACCGGCCGGATTCTCGTGCACGATTGACGCGATCAGCGCCGCGTCCGTGACGCGCAACGCGTCGGCGACGTGCGCGGCCGAGCCCGCACCTCCGGACGCGATCACGGGCACCGGCACCGCGTCACGCACCGCCGCGGTCAACGCCAGGTCGAATCCCTCGCGGCGGCCGTCGTGGGCGATCGACGTGAGCAGTATTTCGCCGGCACCGCGCGCCGCGGCCTCCACGGCCCACGGGATCGTCCGGGTCGTGGTGACGACGCGGCCACCGTGCGTGTGAACCACGCCGTCCCCGGCGTCAATGGCGACCACGACCGCTTGACTGCCGTAGCGATGGGCGATGGCACTGATCAACCCCGGGTCGGCCAGGGCCGCCGAATTGAGCGAGACGCGATCGGCGCCGGATTCGATGATTCGAATGGCGTCCTCCACGGAACGCACGCCACCGCCGACCGTGAACGGGATCGCCAACACGTCCGCGACGTCCGCGACGATCGACGTCATCGTCGCGGTCTCGTCGGGCGTCGCTGCGATGTCGAGCAAGACCAACTCGTCCGCTCCCCCGTCGCTGTAGAACTGCGCGAGTTCCACCGGATCACCGACGTCACGAAGTCCCACGAAGTTGACGCCCTTGACCACTCGTCCGTGGGCCACGTCGAGACACGGGATCAGACGCGCGAGAGGCATCGTTCGAGAAAATCCAGTCCAGCGGTGCCGCTCTTTTCCGGGTGGAACTGCACGCCGAGGAACGCACCGCGTTCGACGGCGACCGCCACACCGTCGGAGGTCGCCACGACGTCGGGGCTCGCCACCGCGTAGGAGTGCGCGAAGTAGTAGGTGTCGCCCCACGGCTCGACCGTGGCCCACCCCAGCCGAGGTACCCGACCGTCGCGCAACTGATGCACGGAACCCTCCAACAGGCCGAGTCCGTCGACGCCGCCGTCTTCATCGCTGTGTTCGAGCGCCAACTGCATGCCGAGACAGATCCCCAGGATCGATTTTCCCGCGCTGAAGCGATCACGCAGGGCCGTCGCGGCGCCGCTCGCTTCGAGATGCGCCATCGCACTGTGCGCCGAACCCACGCCCGGAAGGATCACGATCGCTCCGCTCGAGATCAACGAGGGATCGCTCGAGACCACACTCGTTGCGCCCACGTGCGACAGGGCCGCTCGTACGGAACGCGTATTCCCGGCGCCGTAGTCGACGACGACCACGTCGCTCACAGCGATCCCTTCGTCGAGCGCACGAGTGTGCCGTCACGAGTGAGGGCCTGGGCGAGGGCGCGACCGACCGCCTTGAACGCGGCTTCGGCGACGTGGTGGTCGTTCTCGCCGGTCGCGCTCACGTGGAGCGTGATCCTCGCGTTTTGGGCGAGCGACTGGAAGGCGTGCGCCGCCATGCCCGGATCGGGTGCGATAGCGAGTGTCGCCGTGGCCCGACCGGAGAGGTCGACGACGGCGTGGGCCAGCGCCTCGTCCATGGGCACGCGCGCCTCGCCGTAGCGCGTGAGCCCGCGCCGATCGCCGAGCGCCTGATCGAGCGCTTCGCCGAAGGAGATCATCATGTCCTCGACCATGTGGTGTTCCCCGGTTTCGAGGTCACCGACGCCCTCGAGTCGCAGGTCCATCCCGGCGTGGAAGGCGAGCTGCTGGAGCATGTGGTCGTAGAATCCGAGCCCGGTGTTCACGTAGACACGTCCCTCGCCGGGGACGCGAAGACGGATGTTGAGTAGCGTCTCGGCGGTCGCGCGACGTCGGCGAAGAGCCGGCGGCGGCGGCGTGGACCCGTCGCGAATCGCGCGCAGGGCGTCGAGGAGGACGTCGTCGTCAAGTTCGTCCTTCACGCTGACGCGCAGTCCGCCGTCGTAGGCACGGACGATTACACCGAACGCCATGAGCTGCTCGACGAGGTCCCGGGGCCGCTCCATGGGGATGAATAGGAAGTTCGTGTACGACTTCAGGGGCGCCAGTCCCAACGTGGTCAGTGCAGCGGCAAGACGTTCGCGCTCGGCGACCTGCGCCGAGACGTCGAGCGGTGTCGCGAGCGCCGCCAGTGCCAGGGCGGCCGAGAGCGACGAAACGGAGAGTGGTGCCTGGCGCGACGTAATGAGATCGATGGTCTCGGCACCCGCGATCGCGTAACCGACGCGCGCACCAGCGAGCCCGTACGCCTTCGAGAACGTGCGCAACACGATGGCGCCCGACGCGACGTGGTCCAAGGCGTCGTCGGCGGCGTAGTCCGCGTACGCCTCGTCGATGATCAGTTGGCCCGGCACGTCCGGCACGTCGGGCAGCTCCCCGGTGGGGTTGTTAGGACGACAGACGAAGACCAGATCGGCCTTCGACGGATCGGCCACCATCGTGGCGCCGGCCATGGCCGCGGCGAAGGGGTACATCGAATACGACACGGACGGCACCGTGGCGATGGTGCCGCCTTCGGCGAAGAGTCGGGCGACCAGGACAATGAATTCGTCACTGCCGGCGCCAATCGCGATCTGGTCAACCGCGACGTCGTGGCGCGCGGCGATCGCGGCCCGCAACGTGAAATACCTGCCCCGGTCGTACTCATTCACGTCAGCCAGAGCGCGCGCGACCGTTGCCGGTCGCGCGCTCAGTGGAGGGGCGGCCGCGACGTTGCCGTCGAAACGAATGATGTCGCGCGGGTCTAATCCCACCCGCTCAGCGATTACTTCATTCGAAGGGGGCCACTGGTAGCTGGCCAGCGGGTCGGGCCGCGTCATCGACGGGCCGTGCGCCGGTGAGCGGGCATGTCCTCGAGTTCGGCCAGCTCTTCGATGATCGGCGCCAGGCGGTCTAGTCCCTCCTTGGTGACCCGCTGAACGGTCACCGTCTTCATGAAGGCCTCGAGCCCGAGACCACCCGTCGATTTCGCCCATCCCCCGGTCGGCAGCACGTGGTTGCCCCCGGTCGCGTAGTCACCGGCCGGCACCGGCGAGTACGGTCCCACGAAGACGGCGCCGGCGTTGCGGATGCGATCGGCCAATGACTCGGCCCGTTCGCCGAGTAGCGCGACGTGCTCGGCGGCGTACTCCTCGACTTGGGCGAGTGCCGCGTCGACGTCGTCGCCGACCCACACGACGTGCGCCCGCGAATCGGGACCGTGCTCCATTTGGGCGTCGAGCTCTTGTTGGACGATCGCCGCGTCAAAGCCGACGTCGGCGACGACGACGACCTCACTGGGACCAGCGGGAAGGTCGATCGCCACGTCGCGACTGACGAGCAGCTTCGCCGTGTTGACGGCACCGCCCCCGGGACCGAAGATCTTGTCGACCGGAGCGATCGATGCGGTGCCGTAGGCCATCGCGGCGATGGCCTGAGCGCCGCCGAGCGCCCACACCTCGTCGATGCCGAGGAGCGCGGCCGTGGCCGCGACGGCGGCTGAGCCGTGGGGCGGCGTGCAGACCACGATTCGTTCGACACCGGCGACCTGGGCCGGGACGCCCGTCATGATGAGTGAGGACACGAGACCGGTGGGTACATAGATGCCGATCGAGCGAAGCGGCGTCCATCGTCGTTCCAGGGTGACGCCGGGTAACACCTCCAGCGTGAGATCGGCCGGACGTTGCGCGGCGTGCCACGTGCGAACATTCGCGGCGGCGGCCAACACCGATGACGTCGGTATGTCGCCGTAGGCCACGGCGCGTTGCGGACTCGCCGAGGTCGTGCCGTCGAACTTGCGCGACCACTCCGCGAGTGCGGCGTCACCTCGCTTGCGCACGTCGTCCACGATCTCTTCGATGGTGACCGGTGTGTCGGTCGTCACGAGCTTGCTCACGGCACCATCCGCTCGACGGGCAACGTCAGGATCGAGCTCGCGCCGGCGGCTTCGAGACGCGGTAGTAACGACCAGATTTGCGCGGCCGGCACCAGCGCGTGCACCGCCACGACGCCGGGCGTCGCCAAGTCCATGATCGTGGGCGAGCCGGCCGTCGGCAACAGCGCGGTCACCGCGTCGAGTCGGATCTTGGCCACGTTGCACAGGAGATAGCGATTCGCGCGTGCGTTGATGACGGACCCGAGGACCATCGTGAGCGTTCGACGCGCTTCGTAGTCGGTCGAACCGACGCGTCCGACGAGCACGGCTTCGGAGTCGAACAACGTACCGATCGAACGAAGGCCATTCGTGCGCAACGTGCTGCCGGTCGAGACGAGGTCGATGATGGCGTCGGCGAGACCGAGCCGGGGTGAGATCTCCACCGAACCGGTGACCTGCACGAGTTCGGCGCGGACACCGCGCTCCGCCAGGGCGCGTGCGGCGATGCGCGGGTGCGACGTTGCGACGCGACGACCGGCGAGGTCTTCGATACTCTGCGCGGGATCCTCCATCGACACCGCGGCCTGCAGTGAACACGCGCCGTAACCAAGGCGCAGCAAGACTTCGACGTCGCACTGGCGTTCCGAGATCAGATCGAGTCCGGTGATGCCGCAGTCCACGACGCCGTCCTGGACGTACTCGGGCACGTCCTCGGCGCGCACGAAGAGTAGATCGATCTCAGCGTTTTGGCAGTGCGACTGCAGCATTCGTTCGCCCGGCTCCTGGGGCGAGACGCCGCTCGCCTCCAACAGCAGCCACGACGGTTCTCGGAGACGCCCCTTGGACGGCAGGGCCAGTGACAGGCGGCGCGTCATCGGCGACCCTTCTTGAGGACCGCGGCGTAACCGCCTTCGCCGTAGTGCAGCCACTGGGCGACGCGCGTGATGGTGGCCGTCGAGGCACCGGTTCGTCGTGAGATCTCTTGGTACGAGATGCCCTCGTCCACGAGCCGCGCGACCTGGAGCCGTTGTCCCATGGCGTCGATCTCGGTCGTCGTGCAGAGATCACGCAGGAAGGCGGCCGTCACGGCCCTGTCGCGGAGCGTCGCGAACGCGTCGACGAGTTCATCGAATCGCGCGGCGGTCTCGGGATTCGCTTCGGCCGATTTCACTTTGCCACTGGTCATTTCACTATGCTAACATGCTAACACGCTGCTATGCAAGTGATCCCCGCTCTCGACCTCCTCGGTGACGATGCCGTGCGCCTCGAACGGGGCGACTTCGATCGCGTCATCTTCCGTCAGCCGATTGAATCGTTCATGTCCCGACTCGTGGCCACCAAGCCGCCGCTGATTCATATCGTCGACCTGCAGGGCGCTCGTGACGGTGCGCTCCGTCCCGACGTCGTTCGACGATGCGCGGCCGTCGCCGAAGGCGTGCCACTGCAAGTGTCGGGTGGGTTGCGATCAGTCGACAGCGCTCGTACGGCACTCGAGTTCGGGGCGTCCAGGGTGATCGTCGGCACCGCGGCGTGGGAAGGCCAAGGCGCACTCGAACTGTTCGTCGAAGCACTCGGCGCGCAACTGGTCGTGGCGCTCGACGTTCGCGACGGCCAGCTGGCGGTGCGCGGTTGGGTCGAATCGAGCGCGTTGGACGTCGACGAGGCACTCGCGCAATGCCGCGCCGCGGGCGTCGCGCGTCTGCATGTCACGGCCATCGAGCGCGACGGGACGATGCAAGGACCGAACCTCGCCCTGTATGAGAAGGCCTGCGCGAGTGGCATCGCGGTCGTCGCGGCCGGAGGGATCCGAGATGACCGCGATATTGACGCCCTTGAGGACATCGGCTGCGAGGCCGTCGTCATGGGCGTGGGCTACCTCGCACGGGTGGGTCTGAGCATCGAGCCCTGAAGCTCTCGGCGCGTCCTAACGAAGAGCGATGACGACTTTTCCGCGGGGTTCGTTGTCGGGCACGCCGCCACGCACGGCGTTCATCGCCGCTTCGGCGCGGTCAAGCGAGTAGCGATGCGTGACGAGAAAGGACGGCTTGAGCCGGCCCGCGTTCACTTCGGCGACGACGTCGACGAACGACTGACTCGTGTACGAGAAGCTGCCCTGAACCACGACGTCGTTGTTGACGAGGTCATCGGGCGCGAGCTCGATCGTGGTGCCGTGCGGGGGCAGACCGAGCAGGATCACCATCGCGCCGCGCGCGGCGAGCGCGATGGCCGTCGACACCGATTGTCCCGTACCCGCTGCTTCGATGACGAGGTCGAAACGCTCGTCGGGCACGGTGGTCACGAACTTGTCGGCCCCGGCGGCACTCGCCAAGGACGTTTGTGCGAATCGACGCCCGACGACGACGACCCGAGCGGGATTGAAGCGTCGGACCAAGTGCGCGGCCAAGAGGGCAATCGTGCCGTCACCCACCACCGCGACCCGAAGGCCCTCGCGCAACGAGAATCGCGTCAGTGCACGCCACACGACGGCCATTGGCTCGACCAACACGGCGTCTTCTAATTTCACGGTGTCGTCGATGCGATGCACCAGTCGTGTCGGCACGGCGATTCGTTCGGCGATGGCGCCCGGTCGCGTGAAGCCGATTTCGTCGTAGGTGAGACACCGGTTGGTCGCGCCGATCACACACTCGTCGCAGACGCCGCACGCGATGACGCCCTCCACGACGACACGGTCACCCGCCTGAGCGACGCCGGGGACGTCGCTCTCGAGTTGGCCGACCCATTCGTGACCGAGCACGAGGGGATAGCGGACGTACGCCGGGTCGATGCTGCCATCGATCAACTCCAGATCGGTGCCGCACATGCCCGCGAGCAGCGGCGTGACCAGTACTTCGTCGTCGTTGACCAGAGGGTCATCGATGACGTCGAGCATGACGTTATGGGGAGAACGGACCACGAGCGCGCGCATCAACTTCTGCCGGGGCGTACGCCACCGAGAAGGAACGTCATCCGCTCCGCGTGCTCCTTGACGAGCACGCCGAGTCGTTGAACCTCGCGAAGCGGGACGTCGACCTTCAGTCCCGTGATACTGAGCGCACCGGCGCACTTGCCCAGGTGATCGAAGAACGCGGCACCGACGCAGAAGACGCCTTCGGCCTCTTCTTCGTCATCCGTGGCGTAACCCTCCACCTTGACGCGCTCCAAGTCTTCGAGAAGCGCATCCACGTCGGTGAGTGTCTTGGAGGTGTGCACGGCCATACCGGCTTCGCCGATGAGGTCACGAACCTGCTGTTCGCTCATCTCGGCGAGTATCGCCTTGCCGGCGGCCGTGGCGTGCGGTTCCTCGCGTTGGCCGAGCGGCGCGTGAAATCGAATCGAGCCTTCGCCGTCGATGCGCTCGAGAAACACGGGATAGCCGTTCTCGTTCATGGCGAGACGGGCCGTGAGACCGGTCACGCTCGAGAGGTCGCGCAACGTCGGTAGGCCGAGCTCGGCGATCGAGGTCTGTTGACCGACGAGGTCACCGAGTCGCAGGAGATTGAGACCCAGCACGTAGCGGGGCCCCGGATCGACAGCGCGCAGCAGCCCCGCGGCGCTGAGGGTTCGCGCGAGCGACAGCGCCGTGCTCTTGGCAACGTTCAGGTGGCCCGCAATTTCGGTGACGCCAAGGCCACTGGCGCCGGCGTTTCCAATAAGGTCGAGCAATGTGGCGGCGCGAGCCACGGACTGCACTTCATATCGCTTATCTAGTGTCGTTTCGTTCGGCATAGTAAAACAGTATACGGCCTAGCCGATACCTTTTGCAAGTACTAACTTGACCTCCGCTGAAATACATGCTTGTATGGCCCTATCAATACCGACATGCGTTTTGCTATGCCGAACAGGGGTTTTCGTATCGGCGAGCGCTCAGAGGCCGCGCGCCCGAGAGTCGCGACGCTGCGCGCGCGATTCGAGGAGCGACCCCTCGTACTCACGAGACCCGGTTCGGTGAATTGGATCACGGGCGGACTCTCTGACCCCGTCGACATCACCGCGTCGAGCGACCCCGCGTGGGCCGTCGAGTCACACCGGGGTCGAGCATTGATTACGAGTGAAATAGAGGCACCTCGTCTGCAACACGACTTTGACGTCGAGGCCTTCGGGTGGCACGTCATCACCGTGCCCTGGTTTGACGCCGACGCTCCCCTTCGCGCCGCCGCGGACTTCTGCGGTGTATCGCCCGCGGAGCTTCTGAGTGACACCGACCAGTTCGGCCTGAACGTGACAGCCACCGTTGTCGAGCAGCGCATGGCCCTGAGCGGCCCGGAGCGAGAAGAACTGCGCGAGCTGGGTACCGTCACCGCCCTCGCGCTCGAGGCCGGCATCGACAGTTGGCAGCCCGGTCACTCGCGTGACTTCGACATCGCCTCGGTCGTCAGTCAAGAGTTGGAGCGACACGGCGCGAAGGCCGTCTGTCTCATCGTCGGCGGCGACGAGCGACTGCGCACGTTGCGCCACCCACTCGCCATCGGCGCCGTCCTCGCCGATGCGGTGATGGCGGTGGTCGTTGCCCGTCGCGCGGGACTGCACGTCGCCGCCACGCGCACCGCGGTCGCGAGTGACGACGATCCGATACTCCGGCTCACCGAGCGTCTCGAATCGGTCCACGACGCGGTGCTGCACTCCACTCGTCCCGGACGCACCTGGGGCGACGCGGCCGAAGCCTTGGCGAAGGGCTACGAGAACATTGGACACCCCGGCGCGTGGCGCGAACACTTTCAAGGTGGTCCGATCGCCTTCGAGCAGCGCGAGTTCGAACTGGCCCCGGGCCAGAGCGAGTCGCCGTTCTGGGACCTCGAGTGTCGTGATGGTACGGCGGTCGCGTGGAACCCCAGTCTCCGCGGCGGGGCGAAGATTGAAGAGACGTACCTTGTGAGCAGTGACGGATTCGAATTCATCACCAACTCCGGCGCGTGGGCGGCGTCGACAGATGGTGGCGTGCAGCACAGTCAGGTGAAGGTTGTCCAATGAATGGGGGCAGAATGATCAGAGGTACCGGAAGTCCACGCGGAACGGCGGCGCTCTCGCGTCACTTCGCCCAACTCGTGGACAACGTCGTGTCGAGCCCACATCGTTTCCCCGACGACGCGCACTTTCGCATCGAGATCCCGAGTGTTGAGAATCCGTCCGCCCTCCGCGCGGTCGTCGATGAGGCTCGCGCCCACAAGACCCCGATTCATCGCGCCTCCCAGGGCAGCGGCGCCATGTTGCTCACCCGCGCTGAACTCGGTGAGATGGCCCTCATCGGGGCCGACGAGGGACTCGAGGTCAGCCTGTTCGTGGGCCCGCGCGAAGAGTACGGCATCGGCGGCTCGGTGCGAAGCCCCGAAGGTATGGTGCTCTCCGGACGGCTGCGCGGCCTCGATCAGTTGCGCTACGCGCTGGAAGACATCCTGCGCGCGGTCGACGCCGGCATCCGCGGTTTCTTGGTCGCCGACAGCGGACTCCTGCAACTCGTGAGTGAGATGGTGCGCGACGGCGAGCTGCCGTCGTCGATCGTGTGGAAGATCTCGGCGGTGTTGGCGCCGTCCAACCCGGTCTCTTTCAAGCAGCTCATCGACATGGGCGGGACGACCGTCAACGTGCCCAGCGACATCAGCCTGATCGAACTGGCCGAGATCCGTGCCGCGAGCGACGCGCCGATTGACCTCTACCTGGAGGCACCGGACGCGCTTGGCGGCATGGTGCGCGGGAACGAGCTGGCCGAGATTGCCACGGTGTCGGCGCCGCTGTACGCGAAGTTCGGACTGCGCAACGCGCGCATGGTCTACCCGGCCGGCGAGCAGAACGTGGGCGACGTCGTCGCGAACGTTCGCGAGAAAGTGCGCCGCGCGGCGCTCGCGCTCGAGTTCGTCGAGGCCTCAGGCGTAGATCTCACGGTCTCCAAACCCGGCGCCGAGGGCATCGGGGTTCCCGAGCCATGACCCTGCGGAGCGATCGATGGGTGCGAGGCGACAGTGAAGTCGCTCTCGACAGTCGCGTCGCTCTTCGCATGGGAGGTGCCGCGGTCGACGCCGCGGGCGGTCGTCCGATCATCGGACTGGCGAACTCCTCGAGCGACCTCAACCCGTGCAACCAGCCGCTCGCCGATTTCATAGAGCCGCTACGCCAAAGCATCGAGGCGGCGGGCGGCATCGCCGTCGAGTTCCCCGTGCTCTCGCTCGGCGAAGACCTGATGAAGCCCTCGTCGATGTTGTACCGCAACCTCTTGTCGATGGACGTCGAAGAGTCCGTGCGCAGCCAACCGCTCGACGGCATCGTCGTCCTGGCGGCGTGCGACAAGTCGATCCCCGGCGCCCTGATGGGCGCGTTCAGCACGAACGTGCCGTGCCTGCTCATGGTCTCCGGTCCCAGGCCCGTCGCGGTCTTTCGCGGACGACGCATCGGGACGGGCACCGACCTCTGGCGACTCTGGGACGAACGGCGACGCGGCGCGCTCAGCGACGACGAGTGGGGCGCGCTCGAAGCGGCACTGACGCTCGGCAAGGGCACGTGCAACACGATGGGCACCGCCTCGTCGATGGGCGCGATCTGCGAGGCCCTCGGTCTGGCGTGGCCCGGTTCCACGTCGATCCCCGCCGGCGATCCACGCCACCTCGACATCGCGCGAAGTGTCGGCGAACGCATCGTCGCCCTCGTGCAGAACGGCACGACGATCTCCAGTCAGGTCACGCAGGCCTCACTCGACAACTCGCTGATCACGTTGGGCGCGATCGGCGGTTCGACCAACGCGGTCATTCATCTGACGGCGATGGCGCGCCGACTCGGGCTCGACCTCGACCTCGACGCCGTCGACCGTGTCGGTCGCCAGGTCCCGGTCCTCGTGGACGTTGAGCCCTCGGGAGTGGCGTTGATGCAGGACCTTGATGAGGTCGGCGGCGTGCCCACGGTCTTCGGCGCCCTCGGCGATCTCTTGCACGGCGAGACGATCCTCGCCGACGGTCGCTCGATGCGCGACGTCCAGGCCGAGGCGTCCTTGCCGAAGGGCGCGGTCCATGATCGCAGCGAGCCCGTCGACGCGAACGGCGCCTTCCGTGTCGTCCGCGGGAACCTGGCGCCGGACGGCGCACTGCTCAAGCGCTCGGCCGCCACCGCCTCGCTCCTCTCACACTCGGGTCCCGCCTTCGTGATGCACGACCCCGAGGACGTGACGGCACGAACCGGTGCCGACTCGAGCGCCTCACCGGACGCCGTGCTCGTCTTGAGCGGCGCCGGTCCCGTGGGCGGCCCGGGCATGCCGGAATGGGGGATGATCCCGATCCCCGCACCGTTGCTCGAACGCGGCGTGACCGACATGGTCCGCGTGACCGACGCGCGCATGAGCGGCACGAGCTTCGGCACGGTGTTCCTCCACGTCGCGCCCGAGGCGGCCGTGGGCGGTCCACTCGGACTGGTGCGTGACGGCGACGTCATCACCGTCGACGCCGATGCCGGTCGCCTCGAGGTCGATATTTCGACCGAAGAGATGGCCCGTCGACGCGGCCAGCGCGACCAGACTCGGCCCGGCACGCGGGGTTATCTTGACCTATATCGACGACACGTCACCCAGGCCCCGGCCGGCTGTGACTTTGATTTCTTGGCGCTCGAGCGCGGACAGCGTCCGCACCTCGACGAGCCAGTGGTGGGCAGATCTTGAGGAGGATTCATCCAAAAGAACCGGAGTTCAGAGAGAGCTTCGTTAAAGAAGGGGGAAGTGCGACTTTGAAAAAGATACGAATGAGGAGTTTCGGCGCAGTCGCCGCAACGCTTGTTCTCGCCGGTACGTTCTACGCAGCGGGGCCGGCGTCGGCAAGTGCCAAGACGACCTTGACCCTATGGCAAAACTACGGCACCGAGCAGAACGCCGTGGCGACGAAGAACTTGATCTCGGCCTTCGAAAAGCTGAATCCGAACATCAAGATCGTGGACGTGGCACAACCGGGAACCAACTACTTCCAGCTGTTGCAGTCGGCCGCGATCTCGGGCAAGGGTCCGGACTTAGCGGTCATGTGGACCGGCATCTATGACCTTCAGTACTCGAGCTACCTCGTGAACCTGAAGGGCAACGTGCCAGCGGCGGACCTGGCCAAGATGGAGGGAATGCAGTGGGAGGCGCCGAACTTCGACGTGTCCCAGGGTGCCTACGTCATGCCTTTGGAGACGCAGTTTTACATCGGGTTCTACAACAAGCACCTGTTCGCCGAGGCGGGCATCAAGTCGGTGCCGACGGACTGGACACAGCTGTTGGCCGACTGCAAGGCGCTGAAGGCCAAGGGTATCCAGCCCATGGTCTACGGCAACGGCGGTCAGGCGATCAGCACGGAGTTCTACCCGTGGTACGACATGAGTTACCTGATGATCGGCGCGCACTCGCTCGCCAGTTGGAAGGGTCTCTACGACGGTTCCATTCCGTGGACGTCGGCGACGAACGTCAACCAGCTGAAGATGTGGTCGACCTTGGAGAAGGACGGCTACACCAACTCTGACGTCTTGACGAACACGAGCAACATCACGCAGTTCGAGCACGGCAAGGCGGCCATGATGGTCGACGGCACATGGGACACGGCGCAGTACACCAAGACCATGGGTACCAACGTCGCGGCCTTCGTACCGCCGTACTCGGTCAAGCCGATAACCGGCGTGGTCGAGTACCCGGGTGACGGCTTCTCGGTGACCAAGTACTCGAAGAACAAGAAGGACGCCTTCAAGTTCCTCGACTTCTTGAGCACGACCCAGGCCGGCAACATCATCAACGCGGCCGGTCTGATTCCCGACATCACGGGTCTCAAGACCACGAACCCGGTGAACCAGGAGATGTTGAACTTCGTCTCGTTGGATCACATGACGCCGTATCCGATGATGGACAACTACGTCCAGGTGAACGTAGGGAACGCGGCCGACAGCGAACTGCCGTCGGTGTTGGCGAACCAGACGGCGCCGTTGGCGGCCCTCAAGAACATGGCCCAGGCGTGGCAGCTCCTTCCCGCCGCGCAGCGAAGTTCCAAGGACTTCGCGGGTTAAGCAACACTCACGTTCGCGTCCCCGTCCCGCACAGCCGCGCGGGACGGGGACGCGAAACTGATGTCACGAGGACACGAATGGACGATGGACCACAATGAGCACGATCGTCTCGAACACTCGACCGACGTTCGCGCCCAAAACTCGTCGTATGACGCTGAAGCGTCGACGCCAACTCTGCGGTGTGGTCTTCGCCCTGCCGGCGATCGCGCTCGTGGTGGCATTCATCGGCATCCCTATCGGCCAGGCCGTCTACTACTCCTTTACCCAGTGGAACGGCGCCACCTCGACCTGGATCGGCACGTCGACTTGGACCCAGGCCTTCCACAACACCAACCTGTGGACCGCGCTGCGCAACAACGGACTCTTGCTGTTGTCGGTACCGTTCGCGCTGGCGTTGCCCCTCGGCATCGCCGTGCTCTTGCACCAGCGCGTCGCCGGATGGCGAATCTTCCGATCAATCTATTTCCTCCCGACCGCGATCTCGTGGGTCGTGCTCGGCCTCGTCGCCGAGCGGTTCTTCGCCTTCCAGGGCACGTTGAACGCGATCATTCACGCGATCGGTTTCTCGCACTTCAGCACCAACATGTTGGGCTACCAGTCCGAAGCGCTTATCGCGCTCGGCATCACCTTCGTCTTCACGATGATCGGCACGAACACGATGCTCTTTCTTACGGGACTCGCGACGCTGGACCCGAGTCTGGAAGAGGCCGCGCGCATCGACGGTGCCGGCCGGTGGCGAATCTTTCGCAACATCACCCTCCCCCACTTGAGCCGATTTATCCAACTGGCCTTCGTGATGACGGTCATCGCGCTCTTCTCGGCCCTCTTCAGCCTCATCTTCGTGATGACCGGTGGCGGTCCGGGCTACGCCACCACGACCATGGAGTACCTCATCTACGAGACCGGCTTTAACCAGGGCGACTTCGGCACGGCCGCGCTCTACGGCCTCATCCTCTTCGTGATCACGGGCATCGTCGGTGTCGTGCAACTGCGACTCATCGGATCGAACGAATGACCACGCTCCGCGTCGAAACGGTGCCGGTGAAGAAGCCGCGTCGCGTCGGACGCTGGGTCCTCTTCGCCGCGATGGTGGTCGTCGCGGTCATCATGCTCTACCCGTTCTGGGTCATGATCTTCACGAGTCTGCAGTCCGAAGCCCAATTCCTCTCCGGTGGTGGTTTCTCGTGGCTCAGTTGGTCGAGCCTGACGAGCGTCATCCCGATCGGCCAGGAGGTGCTGAGCTCGACCATCGTCTGTTCATCGTCGATCTTCATCATCCTCTGCGTCGGACTGCCCGCGGGCTTCGCGTTCTCCAAGTTGCGATTCCGGATGTCGACCGGGGTCTTCCTCATCATCGTGAGCGCGATGATGGTGCCGCTGCAGGCGATCCTCATGCCCGAGTTCGTCAACGTGACGAAGTTGGGGCTCACCGGTGGTTACTTCGGCGCGATACTCGTCTACGCAGCGCTCGGCACGCCGTTCTCGGTCTTCCTCTTCACGACGTACTTCCGAGGCGTGCCCGATGAACTGATCGAGGCCGGCATCGTCGACGGCCTGGGATACTTCGGCGTGACGTGGCGACTCGTCCTGCCTATCGCCGTCCCCGCGCTCGCGACCGTCACGGTCTTGCAGTTCATCCAAATCTGGGACGACCTCTTGGTCGGTCTGCTCTTCATCCAGAACACGTCGGATCGACCAATCACTGTCGGGCTCGCCGTCCTGGCCGCCGGACGCACGACGTCGATCCCCGAGCTGATGGCCGGCTCGATCATCAGCGCCCTCCCGGCCATGCTCGTCTACCTCGGCTTCCAGCGCTACCTCGTCAAGGGCCTCACGATGGGCATCGACCGATGACCCCACGTCGCACCAACCAAGGAGTAGTCACTGATGGCTGAGATCACCTTCGATGGTGTCACGAAGATATTCGGCGACGACATTCGGGCCGTCGACGAACTATCCCTCCACGTCGCCGACGGCGAGTTCATGGTCCTCGTCGGACCTTCGGGCTGTGGCAAGACGACGGCGTTGCGCATGTTGGCCGGCTTAGAGGACATCACGTCGGGTTCGCTCTCCATTGGCGGCACGGTCGTCAACAACGTCCTGCCGAAGGACCGCGACGTGGCGATGGTCTTCCAGAACTACGCCCTTTATCCGCACATGACGGTCGCCCAGAACATGGGATTCGCGCTCAAGATTCGTGGTCAGTCCAAATCGGAGATCGCAGAGAAGGTCGGCGAAGCGGCGGCGATTCTTCGACTGACCGACTACCTCGATCGCCGACCGAAGGCGCTCTCGGGCGGTCAGCGCCAACGGGTGGCGATGGGGCGAGCGATCGTGCGCAGTCCCCAAGCCTTCTTGATGGACGAACCACTCTCGAACCTCGACGCGCAGTTACGAGTCGAGATGCGCCTCGAGATCGCGCGTATCCAGCGACTCCTCGGCGTGGCGACGGTGTACGTGACCCACGACCAGATCGAAGCGATGACGATGGGCGACCGCGTGGCGGTCATGCGCGGCGGGAAACTCCAACAGTGCGACACCCCCCAGGACCTCTACGATCACCCCCGGAACGAGTTCGTGGCGGGATTCATGGGTTCGCCGCCGATGAACCTGCTCCGCGTCGGGCTCGACGCCGGTGACTCGGGCCTCGCGCTCGTGCTCGGCGCCCAGCGAATGAGCATCCCGTCGAGTTACACCTCGTCGCACGACCTCCCCAAGGTCGACGGCCCGAGCGTGGTGTTCGGCGTGCGGCCGGAGGACGTCGAAGTCCTGGAGGGCACCAGTACCGACGCGCTCACGACCCGCGTGGAACGGCGTGAGGCCCTCGGAGCCGAGATCCTCGTCCACCTTTCGTTGGTCGACGACCAAAGTGAGAACGCCGTCGTCGTCAACGAAAGTGGCGCGGTCGTCACCCGACCGACGCGGTTGGTCGCAAAGATGGGTCCGCGCTCAGGTGTGTCGGTCGGCGATCGCCTGAGTGTCCGCTTGAATCGCGACCACTTCCACTTCTTTGACGCCGACACGGGCCTTAGCCTCCTGAAGTCGGTGTGATGACCCAGCCCGTCCGACATATCAGCTCTGTGAAGGGAGTGAGATGACCGACGTGTTCAGCACGAACCCAATGACCGGCGAACAGCGTTCGCTCGGCTTCGAAAGCTCAACGGACGATGACGTGCTCGCGGCGACCCAACGCGCCGCATCGGCCGCTGCCGACTACGCCGCTCGTCCACTGTCGTGGCGCGCCGACATGTTGCGGGCGATGGCCGAAGAACTCGAAGGAGACGCGGCGAACCTCGTGGCGACGGCGAGCGACGAGACCGCGTTGCCGACCACGCGACTCGAGGGAGAACTTCGACGAACGGCATTTCAGTTTCGATTCTTCGCTGACGTGGTCACTGAAGGATCCTTCCTCGACGCCACGATCGATCACGCCACCGATTCACCGATGGGTCCTCTACCGGACCTTCGTCGCGTGCGCACGCCGCTCGGTGTCGTCGGCGTGTTCGGTAGTTCGAACTTTCCCTTCGCCTTCTCGGTACCCGGCGGGGACACCGCATCGGCGTTGGCGGCCGGCTGTCCCGTCGTCATCAAGGCCCACCCCGCGCATCCCGCGACGAGCGCCGCCACCTTCGAGGCACTGTCACGGGCGGCGAGTCGTTGCGGCGCGCCCGACGGCACCGTCAACCTGATCTTTGGCCTCAGCGCCGGCACCGTTCTGGTCGACGCACCGGACGTCCGCGCCGTCGGATTCACCGGCTCCGTTGGTGCGGGTTTGGCGCTGTGGGAACGAGCGAACGCCCGAGGCGTGCCTATACCTTTTTACGGCGAGCTCGGTTCGGCGAATCCCCTCGTCGTCACCTCCAGCGCGACGAGTCAGCGCGGCGCCGAGATCGGGACCGGACTCGCCGGCTCGATGACGCTTGGTGTCGGCCAGTTCTGCACGAAACCCGGACTCGTCTTCGTGCCGCGCGGCGAGGCTGGCGACGTTCTCGTGAAGGCGACCGTGGCCGCACTCGACACACTGGGACCCTTCACCATGCTGAGCGCCTCTATCGCCGATCACTTTCGACGCGGGGCGCAGGCGGTCGCCGAGATCAGCGACGTTCGTCCGTTGGTCCAACAAGACGCCGGCGTAGACGCACAGACCGCCGCCCAACTCTTCGAAGTGGACGCCGCTCGCTACGTCGGCCGCGACGCCTACGCCCTGCGCGAGGAGTGTTTCGGTCCATTGGCACTCATCGTTCGCTACGACTCGGCCGATGAACTGCGCGAGGCTTTACTCGCGAGTGAACCGGCGCTGACTTTCAGTCTCTTCTGTGAGGAGCACGACCCTGACGGAGCCTGGCTCACAGAACTGGGTGCTCGTCGAAGTGGTCGCGTGATCGTCAACGGCTATCCCACCGGGGTCGGTGTCAGCTGGTCGATGCAGCACGGCGGTCCGTGGCCGTCGACGACTTCGATTGCCGCCACGTCGGTCGGGGCGGCGGCGATCGAACGTTGGCTGCGACCCGTGACGTTCCAATCGACGCCCGACGAACTGCTACCGCTCGCATTGCAGGAAAGTAATCCTCTCGGCATTCCCCGTCGCGTGGATGGGTTGCGCGCGCAGTAGTTGGGCCGCTGGGCGCCGATGCGTATCAGACCGACGATCCTTCGCACGATGTATCGTTCATGCCATTGGTCAGCCAATACGTTGGCGGAGGGGTCTCCATGGGCGCGAGAACGGGAATCAGCGTCGTGACAACGCGTCGCGCCATCGCGTGCACCGCGACCGCTGCGGGCGCGTTCGTGATCGGTTCGTGGCCGGACGCTGTCGCCGGTGCGTCGAACCGGCTGGCGTTCACGGCGACGACCTCCGGCAGTGGCGGCGTCCTCCTCGCTCTCGGCGGCGCCGTGCTGGTGCTCGGCATCATCGGCTTCGCCGTCTTCACGTGGAGTCGTCGAAAGCGGCGACCGGGTCCGTGCGCGGAACAACGAGCCGCGCTCGAACTCGCCGAGCGTTCAGTGCGGTACTGGGAAGCCGCGAAAGCCCATTTGGAAGCCGTGGACAACACCCGGACGTCCTCGGGTGAGGTTGCCGAGGACCCGTCGTCCCACGCGTCGCTCGTCGCCAAAGCCGCCGACGGCCTGCGGGCTGCACTCCAACAGCGCGACCAGTGTCAATTGGACCTCATCCACTGCATGGCGTCGGGCGTGCCCGCCGTGCCCGTGATCCCGACCCCGACCACGGCGTCCCAGCCCTTCTTCATTCCCGGAACCGACGAGTCATCACCGGACTCGACAACGTCAGGTTGAGGTTTCGGGCTGCACCAGCCCCATGTTCGAGAGCACTCTAAAGACTTCATCGGCGGCCTCTTGCGGCGAGGCGAATGAGGAGTCGAGGTGGACCTCCGGGCGCACGGGGGGCTCATACGGCGAATCGATACCCGTGAAGTCGTGCAGCTCTCCGGCGCGCGCCCGTTTGTACAGGCCCTTCACGTCGCGGGCTTCGGCGACCTCGAGAGGCGTATCAACATAGACCTCCACGAATCGACCCGGTTCGATGAGATCTCGGGCGGCGTCACGCCCGACCCGAAAGGGCGAGATCACGGCCACGAGCACGATCATTCCGGCGTGATTGAAAAGTCGCGCCAACTCGCCCACGCGCCGAATATTCTCTGCTCGATCTTCGTCACTGAAGCCCAGGTCGCGATTCAATCCACGACGTAAGGCGTCGCCGTCGAGGTTGTGCACGGACAGACCCTGTGCGCGAAAGCGCCCCTCAACGATGTGGGCGATCGTCGACTTTCCGGCACCGGAGATACCGGTGAACCAGACGACGAAGTTCGAAGTAGTCGCGTTACTCACGGATCACGCATCAGCTACTCGAACCTCGCGACGCGACAGTCCGCTCCGCTGGACGTCGCGACCGCTCGAGCACGTCTCACCAGTTTGTTGACCAGAGATCAGGGCGTGATCCTCGACGTGATCCGACGTAGTGGTCGCGGAACGAGGCGTCGAATGCGTTCGAGGCGAGAGCGGAGTCGTTCGGCCTCCAACGTCACTTCATCGCTTTGCCGCCACAACGCGTCGTTTTCCGTCAACAGGTCGGCGTTGTGTGCTTCCACGGTCGCGATCGCCGCAAGAGCCCACTGCAGGAGCGCACGTCGTTCTTCGAGCAGCGGTCCCTCCCACCACGCCGGCTCCAACGAACTCCCCATGACGAATTCATCGTGTCGGCCGCGCAGGTCCAGGGTGAGTTTCATCAGTTCGCTGATCTCGGCGGGAGGTGCGTCGGCCTCCAAGTCGGCACTGACGGAACGATTGCGTCGAAGCTCCGGCCGGACCGTGGCGAACGATTTCGTGAGGTCCACGTCATCGGCGAGTTCACCCCACGCGCGAAGACTCGACACGACGCCGCTGAGTACGTCGACAGGTCTCTCTACGAGGTCGGTGTAGTTGCACACGTGAACTCGTGCGCCTTGAAGGTCGCGCAGCATCGCGCGGTTGTAGGCGGCCCATAGCGCCAGACCCGCGAGGGTCTGAATGCCGTTTCGCTTCGCGAGCGACGCCGCGACCTCACTCGGGTCGCGCACGATCACCACGGCACATCCACGGTCCTCCGTGACCTGTCGCCACAAGGGCAGCAGCAGCGAGATTCGCGGATCCTTGAGCAAGTAGTGCTCGGAGGCAAAGCGTTGACCGATCAGTCCGCGAGCGCCGTCGACGAAGGCGACGGACGCGGCGTCGCTGGTCCAGTGTGGAGGGAAGTCCGGCGGGCTGTCCCAGCGTCCCCCAAAGTGCGCGAGTAGATCGTCATTGGCGTCAACGACGCTGAGCAACTCGAAGTAGCCGTCGACGTTGTCGACGTCGGCGGGCATCACGTCGTCATCGGGACCGACGTCAAAGCCCATCGACGCGAGCGCACCGGCCAACGCGGACGTGCCGGAGCGATGCATCCCTAAAACCAAGACTCCCATATAAGAAAACTACCTCGCGCTCCGTGCTCGTTTCCAATGAGCATCAACCGCAGCGGTCTCATTTCGCAACGCCCCTACGTCGTGGTCGCGAATTCGCCGTACTACGGTTTAACCGCGCGAGGGGTTCCCGACGAGCCACACACGCGAGACAGAGCACTGTGACACTCACGACCTCATTAGTCATCCCGGCCTATAACGAGTCCCTTCGACTCGCGGCCGGCTATGAGCGCTTACGGCCGGTTCTGGATTCGATGAATCCCGAAGAAGTCGAAGTGATTGTCGTGGACGACGGTTCGAGTGACGGCACGTTGGACGTCGCGCACGCCGTGTACGGGCATCTACCCCACGTCCTGTTCGTCCAGCAACCGCAGAACCGTGGCAAGGGCGCGGCCGTCCGTCTCGGCATCGCCGTCGCGCGCGCACCGTACGTCATCACGACCGACGCGGACCTCTCCATTCGTCCGGTCCATCTGCCAGAGTTCGTAGCGGCCCTGCGCGACGTCCAGTTCGCGCCCGGATCGCGCACGGATGACACCAATGACGTCTACGACTCCTTCGTGCGCACGTTCGGTGGTCGCGTCTTCAACCGATTCGTGCGCCACTACACGGGCACGGTGCTGCGCGATACCCAGTGCGGGTGCAAGGGTTTCCAGTTGGGTCCGGCACGCATTCTGAGCCTCCTCGCGTTCTACGACCGTTTCGTCTACGACGCCGAGATGCTCTTCCTCGCCGACGCATTGGGCATCACCATGCGGCCCGTCCCCGTGACGTGGGATGACATCGCGGGCTCGACGGTGCACGTCGTACGCGACTCGTTCCAGATGCTGCGCGACCTTCGCTCGCTGCGAGCGCGCACCTACGAGAATCCGGTCGTCGAACTGACGTGCGATGTCGACGTCGGTGCCGTCGATTCGGCGGCGCGCTCCGCACGCGTGCAGGGCATCGTCGTCGCTCGCGGCGTTGACAACGCTCTCGTCGTCTTGCCGCGCGACGGCGCCGTGGCGGGTGTCGGTATCGCCGCCGCGTTAGACGGTTCACTGCGCACCGCGAGACTCGCGGAACTGCGGGGTCGTACCTTCGATGCCGTCACATCGAGTAGCTGATCGTCACACACTCGATCGTCGCGTCGAGTGGGTCGAACGGTTGACTCGCGAACGAGAGAACTAGGCGCGGCCCTCGAGCGTCGAGAGGAACCGGTTCAGCGAGTCCAACGTCGCCTTGACGGCCGAGATCAAATCGTCCTCGGAGCGCGCGATACCGAAACGGTCGGCGTCATTCGCCAGTGAGCGCAGCGTCACGATGACCGGCCAGTCGCGACCGTTCGTGACGTTGGTGACGGTCATGAGCGAATAGGGCACGTCGTAGCCGAGGTCGCGCAACGCCGCGAGCGTCGCCTCGGCGCCTCCGATCAGCGGACCACTCCCCGCGCGACCGATACCCGTTCGGCCATCGACCGAGAGCTGCACTTCGCAGAATCCGTCGGTCGTGTCGTAGTCGGCTCGGATCAACGCGACGCGCGGGCCTATGCCACGCTGGGAGTCATTGAGGACACGATTGGCGTCCTCGACGACGACCGCGGCCTCGGGGTAATAGAGACTCGCGATTTGATTGGCGGCGCTGCGCGTTGCGAGCGGGTCCTTCGAATTGGCCACGAGCGTCACCACGTCGACGTCGCCGTTCGCGTGACGCGTAATGCCGACGTTGAGCACGCCCGGGAGCGAACGAAGTTCCAGTTCGAAGTCTTCTTCCGTGCGTGACATCATGAGATGCGAATGCCCTTCTTCTCGTAGAGACGCGCGTCGGCCATCCGCAACAGCTCGCTGGGGTCGGTCGAGTCGCGCGGCGACGTCGCGATGCCGATCGTGAAGTCCACGGGATTACCCAACGCCACGAGGTGATCCTTTAGCCGTTCGGTGAAGCCCGAGGACTCGTGACCTTCGGCGTTGCTCAAGATGACCGCGAACTCGTCGCCGCCGATTCGCGCCGCGGTGTCGCCCTGGCGCACCGCCTGGCGCAACGCGAACCCGAACTGGCGTAGCCGTTGATTGCCGAACTCGTGGCCGTACTGATCGTTCACGGCCTTGAAGTTGTTGAGGTCGACCAGGACGAGGGTGAAGGCCCAGCCGTAGCGCGCGCTGCGTGCGGCCGCGACGTCGAGCGCCTCGTCGAAACTGCGGCGATTCGCGATGTTCGTGAGCGGGTCGTGCGCGGCGCTGAAGCGCGCCAGGTGCAACGACATCGCCAACTGGCACGCCGTGCGCACGGCGTCGCACTCTTCGGACGGCACCGTATCCGGTTCGCAGTAGACCCCGGGCGACGTCTTGAGGTGGGCCGCCATTTCGGTCGTGACCGACGTGCCGCCGAGGCGGAACATCTGCGTACCGAAGGACTCGTTCACGAGTACGACGGCTACGTCATCCAGAGCGTGTCTCGTGGCGAACAGGGAGAGGATTGAGTAGATGAAGCCGACGCCGAGCTCGCGTTCAGCGAGTTCGTTCAGCATCGTCTGAAAGAGCCACGGTTCGTAACTGTCGACTGAGAACTCAGAACGCTGGTCGCCGGCGTGAATCGAGGTCAGCGTCGCCGTTGACTCAGAATCCTCATCGCTCTGTCGTTGCATGGACTCTGCCGTCGATCCGTTCTTAGAGCTCACAACTGTAATTCTGCCAGGTCGACCGGCGTTTGCTCCACGGATCGCAGGATAGAGGCAGCAACTGCACCTTCACGGAGCATCTCGGCGAGCTCGGAGGCCGGCACGGGTCGAGAGATGAGATAGCCCTGGCCCCGGTAACAACCGAGCTCGAGCAACTTCTTGATGATCGTGTCGGATTCGATGCCTTCGGCGATGACGCCCAGATTGAGCGCGGCGCCCAGTCGGATGATCGATTCGACGATGGCGCGGTCGTAGTTGTCCGTCGTGATGCCGCGCACGAAGCTCATGTCGAGCTTCAGCAGGTTCACCGGAAGGTTCTTCAGTCCGGTCATCGACGCGAAACCGGTACCGAAGTCGTCCAGGGCGATCTCGACGCCCAGGGCCTGGAAGCTCTTGAGGATCTTCGCGATCCGTTCCGGCTCATCGAGCACCGCGTACTCGGTGATCTCTATGCAGAGCCGATTGCCGGGCACGTTGTTCTCGCGCAGGCAGCGCTCGACGAATTCGACGAGGTCACCCATCTTGAAGTCGGCCGGCGACATGTTGATGCGCACGATGAACGGCAGGTCGGCGTACTCGTTCTGCCAGATCGCCAACTGGCGACAGGCCTCGGCGAAGACCCAGCGACCCAGTTCGGTCACGAGACCGGTCTCCTCGGCGACGGTGATGAACTCCGAGGCGGCCAGCAGTCCCCTCGTCGGGTGTTCCCAGCGCACGAGTGCCTCGGCGGCCAGTACTTGACCGGTGCGCAGGTCGACTTCGGGCTGGAAGTGGAGCCGCAGTCCGCCCATCTCGATGGCTTCACGCAGCATCAGCTCGGTTCGCGAGCGGTCGTTGACCTCTTCACGCAACTCGCGGTCAAAGACCACGGCCTGGTTGCGTCCACGGGCCTTGGCGGCGTACATGGCGACGTCGGCCCATCCGAGGAGGTCCAGACCACTCTGCTCGCCCGGCTCGGCCATGGCGATGCCGATACTGGCGGTGTGCGTCACCTCCTGACCCGCGATGGCGACGGGTTGTGCGATCACGTCGAGCATTCGATAGGCCGTCGCCAGGATCTCCATCTCGCTCTTGGCCTTATCGACGATGAAGACGAATTCGTCGCCGCCCAGACGCGCGGCGAAGTCGTTCGTGCGAATGCTGGTTCGGATCCGGTCGGCGATGGTGACGAGGAGCCGGTCGCCGCTGCCGTGACCCAAGTAGTCGTTCATGATCTTGAAACGGTCGAGGTCGATGACCATGACGGCCGTCTGACGCTTGGCGTCAAGTCGCGACTTGAGCTCCTGGATCAGGGCGCGCCGGTTCGGCAGACCGGTCAGTTCGTCGTGGTTCGCGTTGTACCGAGTGCGCTCCTCGGCGTCGATTCGCCCCTGGAGCTGTACGAGCATCGACGCGACCGCCTGGAGGGCGTTGATCTCCGGCGGGTTCCAGTTGTGCAGATTGAAGTGCAAGAAGCCCAGCACGCCCCAGGTCGCGTCACCGAGGAGCAGGGGCACGGCCGCGCCGGCGGCCGGTGTGACGCCGCCACCTTCCATGGTGCGATCGCGGTAGTCGTCCGTGATGTCCTCGGTGCCCGTCAGATACGGGGCGCGCAGGTCACGCAGCGCCATGAAGATTGGGTCCGCGTCGAAGGAGATCTCGTATAAGGGGTCGGGGTCCGGGATGTCTTCACGTACGGGCCACTGCGACTCGAGGATCGTCAGGCCACGAACGAGGTCGTTTCGTCGAATGAAGGCGACGTCGGCGTTGAGGAATTCCGCAAGGACCTTGCACACCCAATCCAAGACCTCTTGGCGATTGGTGGCTGAGGCCGGCATGAGTTTTTCAGCCACTTGAGCGACCAATTCGTCGAGACGACGCTGGTGCAACAGCAGGCCCTCGCGAGTCGCGAGTGTCGCGACGTGGCTGAGCAACGAGCCAAAGGCCTTGGTCAGCGATCGTTCGCGACCGGACCAGGTACGTCCGTGGCGCGCGACGACCAGCGCACCGACCACGTCGCCGTCCTGGACGACGATCGAGTCGACCAGCACGCCCCACTCGACGCCGAGGACCACACAGGAGAACGATCCGAAGGGGATCTCGCCGGTGAGCTGCTGACGGACCCGTTCGCTGATGCTGTCGAACGCTCGTTCGGCGTCGGTTCCGACCAGGGGTTCCAGTTCGAAGCCGGGAATCGGCTTCGTCAGATTCGTCACGACCGCGACGATTTGTGTACCGGGGACGACCTGCAGCAGGGTCTCGACGACGAGACGGGTCTCTTCGCCCGCACGGTCCAGGTACGAATGGGTGAGACTTCTCATTGGGGGATCTACCTTTGCCGACGATTAAAGGCTTGGATCAGGGGTTGAACCTTGCGGTCCGACCCCCGCTATTCAGTTTCATTGCCAATTGAAGATTATTACATAGGCCATCTAGGAAGTAAACCCCAATATTTTCACCACTTTTCATCTTTTTTCGACGGAGTAGGGCTCGATCGGAGAAATCGACTCGGTGTCGCGGCTCAAAACGTGGTTGAGGGGCAGGCGCACGCTGTGCACCGACGGTGGCGGTGCCTGGAAGACCCGGAAGACCATCACGGCCGTCTCGCCGTCACTGAGCTCCCAGAACTCGTGGAATCGCTCGGAGAGGGCGTACATCTCGTCCAGGTAGCGCTCGCCGGCCATCATGCGCATGTCGGCCTCGTCCACGGCGTACAAGAAGACCGGCGACGCCGGCTGCACGGCCAGTCCGTGCATCTCGGCGCTCAACCAGAAGCGCTCCATCGCGGCTCCCCCTCGCAGGTACCACATCGGATCGGCCCGAGGGACGGTGATCATCGCGAGCGCCGAGCTGGTCATCACCGACGCCTGCATCCGCATCCCCAGCGCCGAACCGGCTCGCCAGTCCGAGAGGTGGGCCATGACGTCGCCGCGCGCCAGGATGTCGAGGGCGGCGTAGCCGCCGGGATCGAGTTCGAGCGTGCGCACGTCGAGCCCCTCGTCCAACGCGTCACGGCCGGGCCAGCGAATCTCCGACAGCATCTCTTGATGGATGGTCGGCAACAAGAAACGCAACCGGTCTGACGCGGCCAGCAGTTCGGCGCCCGCACTGATCCGTTCGCGGTCCGTCGCGAAGTGGAGTTGCGCGCCCTCTCGTTCGACGCCGCGCGTCAGGGTCGACACGGTCTCGGCGTCGATCGGCGTCGGCTTCCCGATCCGACGATTCGACGAACGACTGTGCAGGTACTCACGCAGCGGCATGATGGCGACATCGTCGGACGTGCCCAGGCGCAGGGAGGCGACGTGGTGCGACGGACGGCCTTCGGGAAAGAGTTTCAACGGTCCGAGGCGCTTGAGCGACGCGGCCTGCACGCGAGCGTTGAAGATCGCCGCGCCGATGCCGACGTAGGTCGCGCGATGGGCGACGTCCATCGTCGACGTTCGTTCAGGGATCATGAAGAATCGGATCTCTTCGTCGTCCGCCTCGAAACGCCACGGCTGCACGTTGCCGCCCGATGGCGCGCGGCGCGCGGCGTCGACGATCATTTCGATTGGATCGTCGCTGACGAGCGGGGGGTCCTCCGGCGGCGGAGTGAAGAGATCGGCCTCGGCTTCGAGGTTGACCTCGACGGGTCCCAGGCTCTCGAGAATCTCTTCGACGTCGAAACGCACTCGTCCGGACGGCAGTTCACCGCCGAGTCCGATTCGACGCACCGCCGCCGCGACGGTTGCCGCGCCGAGCGTGATTTCACTGCCCAACTGCGGCCAACCGGTGATCGTCTGACCGACCTCCAGGAGCGACGCCGCGCCCCTCGCGGACGCCTCGCGAGCACCGATGAGTCGAATGACGTAAGGACCCTTCTGGGCCGTCGTGAGGTTCGCCAACTTGGATGAGTCCATGTCGCCCAGCAGTCCGTGAAAGATCGCCCGATCGGGTTCGAGGTCGAATCGCTCGACGTCGAGCACGCCTCGATCGCTCGTCTCCATGATGACCGGGATCTGTCGATCGCGCGCGGCCTCGCGCACGAGGAACTTCATGTCCAGCGAGTCGCACTCTTCGATCACGAGGTCGAGACCGTCGAGGAACTCGCCGAGGTTCTCGGGACGCACGCCCGTCGGTTCGACGATGACGCGCAGGTACGGATCGATCTCCGCGATCCGTCGCGCCGCGACGATGGCCTTGTTGACGCCGAGGTCGAGCACGCTCGCCGGGATGCGGTTCAGGTTCGACAGTTCGACGGTGTCGAAGTCCGCGAGGCGTATTTCGCCCGCGAGACCCTCCATCGCGATGACGTGGGCAATCGTGTGGCCGGCGCTGAGACCGACCACACCGATGCGAAGTGTCCGTTGACGCGCCTGTTCGGCGCGCGTCAGTTTGTTGCGGTTGCGATCGAGACGGAGCGTCGAGAATGAACGCGGCGCCAACAGTCGAACGACAGCCCGACGCCACGGGTAGTAGACCCATCGCGATCCTTCCTCGAGCAACGCCGGTGACAGTGTCGGGATAATCTCACCGAGCTGTTCGCGCTGTTCGGCGAAACGGTCGATGATCTGGAGTGACGAATCCTCTCGCAAGATTCGCAACACCTCGCGTTGTGAACGTTCGCCCACGTCCAGGATCAAGGGGCGACTGGCGCGATTCCGCGTTGACGCCGGCTCCACAGGACCTTCGCCGACCCGGGAGGGGCCACGCAGGAGTTGTTCGGCCTCACGTCGGTACGCCTTTTGATTGTCGAGTGTCGACAGCTCATAGGTCCGCCCCCGGTGCCACGAGACCGCCACCGTGTGGTAGCGCTCGTCGGGGAAGGGCACCCACTGCGTGCCCACCTGCAGCGCCCCCGTCACGTCGCCGACCGGCATCAGCGTGTCCGAGACCGCGGCGATGGCGAACTCCGCACCCATCCAATTCATGCCGTGCGTGACCGACCGAGAGATCGCGGCCAAAAGGCGAGCGCCGACAACGGCGGCGCCCTTGGACCACGCACCCTTGACCTCCAGGGCACCGAGCCGGATCTCACGTTCGATGAGATCGTGAATCTGGCCGATCTCGGGCGACGTCGCCATCTCTTCGATGATGGCGGCTTGGAAACTGCCCTCTAGGGGTCCGTGAAAACGGACGCCCGCGACCGGGGCGCCATCGTGGTCGAAGCCGAGGATGAAGAGCGGCACGCCGTTGCCCTCTTCGAGCTCTTGACGTCGCAACGTTCCCTCAAATCCCCGACTCCGAAATATCCCCTCGGCCTCGTTGAGGTAGACCTTCCACAGATCGGGTCGTTCCAAAGGGTGGTGACCCTCGAATCGAACGCCGGAATCTTGGTCCACGAAACTCGAGCCGTACCGATATCGACGACCGATTGAGTTGCCCACTGACCACCATTTCCGTTCCGCGTTCGAAGGCCGACAGCCGTCAATTTGCCGCCATTTCCCTTGAAACTATAGTGAATCGGCCCTCGAAGTTGGTGGACCGAACGGTGCCGTCGCCGGCGCCTCGAGGAGAGAGTTAGTAAGTCGCAACGTCGCGAAAAGTGTGTGGTCACTGTTAGTGCCCGTTGAGAAATCCCATCACTTCAACTGGTTTTCCCACGCCGCGTCCATAGAATGGTCAACGAGTCGACCACTGTCGTCTTGTTGTATAGATTCAGCGACGCGGTACCGAAGTACGAAGTGTTCATTGTCATGGTTTTGTCACATTGTTGCCCGCTAGTACGGATGGAGAGAGTTGACCAAGATCCTGGTCGTCGATGACGATTCTGAAATGACCAAGCTTCTGGACACGTTTCTGACGGGTGAAGGTCACGAAGTCCTGGTCGCGGTCGACAGTCGCGACGCGGTCCGCGCCACGTCGTCGATGGAGCCCGATCTGGTGTTACTGGACATCGTCCTCGGCACTGAAGACGGTCGTGACGTGCTGAAGGAGCTTCGTCTCATCAGTGACGTGCCGGTGATTTTCCTGACCGGGCGGGGTCTCGAATCGGAGCGGATCGCGGGCCTGAAATTAGGTGCCGACGACTACATCGTCAAGCCATTCTCCCTAGGAGAGGTGTCGGCGCGTATTGAATCCGTGCTTCGACGTTCGGGCGCCAACTTGGCACAACTCCACATTGACGCGCCGACCTTGCACTTCGGTGACCTGCTCATCAACGAGAACACCCACGAAGTCCACTTGCGCGGAACCGTCTTGGAACTCACCTCCAAGGAGTTCGCACTCCTCGCCTTCCTCGCGCGATCACCACGTCAAGTCTTCTCTCGAGAACAACTACTCGAACACGTGTGGGAGTCCTCAAGTGAGTGGCAGAACGAAGCCACGGTGACCGAACACATTCGCCGCCTCCGGGCGAAGCTCGAAGCCGATCCGGATCATCCCCATTGGATCACCACCGTTCGGGGTGTTGGCTATCGCTTCGAACCGGAGTCCATCACCGCCTGAGGAACCCTCAGGGTCGCAGGGCGAGCAGATCGTGAACCCGGTCGACGAGATCGCTCGGTTTGAATGGCTTGGCCAGAAAGTCACTGACGCCGGGTTGCAACTCGGACAGTATGTTCCGATTGGCCGTCCCCGACACGAGCAACACAACGAGTCCAGGTTCCTTCGACTGCAGCGTTGCTGCCAGGTCGCGACCGGACATCTCACCCATCACGACGTCACTCACGAGCAGATCGATGGACCCTTCGAACTCGTCGATCATCCTCAATGCCCGATCGCCGGAATCGGCTTCGAGTATCCGATAGCCGTTTCGCTCGAGTATCCGACTCATGAAGCGACGAAGTTCTTCATCGTCGTCCACGACCAAGATCGTCGCCGAGCCACGGGGCCGTTCGGGCACGATGACCATCGATCGCTCATCGACCTCCGCCTCCACACGGGGCAACGTGACTTCGAAGGTCGTACCCTCGCCGAGTACGGATCGGCACGCAATCGCTCCGTGGCTCTCTTCCACGAGTCGCCGCGCGGCGGAGAGGCCCATACCGGTCCCCTTGAACGGGCCCTTAGTGGTGAAGAGGGGCTCGAAGCAACGCTCACGAGTCTCTTCGTCCATGCCGACTCCGGTGTCGGCGAAGGTCACGGACACGTAGTCCCCCTCGTCCAGACCCAACGTTGTCGCGCCGGTCGCGCCCAGGCTCTTCGGAGCGACGGTAATGGTCAGCGTGCCGCCCTGCGCCATCGCGTCGCGCGCGTTAATCGCGAGATTGAGCACCATCTGTTCGAATTGATCGGCGTCGACGTAGACGTTGCCGGCGTGCACGTCGAGGAGGAATCGCACGTCAATCGTGCTGCCGAGAATACGTTCGAGTACCTCCGCGTTGGACTGGATGATCGTGACGGGGCTCAACACCATGAGTTCGGGATCGCGCGTTCTACCGATCGCTTGGAGCTGGGTCGTCAACATCGATGCGCGCGACGCCGTTGATTGGATCTCCTTCACCATCTGCGACGCGCGCTCGTCGTCGTGCAGGTCGATGGAGAGAATCTCCGCGTAACCGGAGATGAGCGTGATCAGATTATTGAAATCGTGCGCGATCCGACTCGCGACCTGCCCACGAATCTCCATCGTGTAGGCGTGACGTAGTTCCGCTTTCAACTCTCGATGATTCGTAACGTCGTCGATCAACGTGAGCATTCCCTGCGTCTCGGTTCCCGACACCGGCAATAGCGCCGCCGATGCACTGAGAACGCGAAGCTTGCCAGCGATCTCGACGTCGACGAAGTCGCGTCCGTCGACCGGCCCACCCCGCAAGACGTCAGACCAGAGTGCGCGCAGCTCGGGCAACGTCGACTCAGGAAAATTCGACTCGGCGCCTGTTGTCGAAGCGTCGTAATCCGGCCACGCAAATACATCGCTCGCCGCGCGGTTCCACCACCGCACGCGCCCGTCGACGTCGGCTTCAACGATGCCGACGGGCGCGGTCTCGATCAGCACTCGAAGCCGTTCCTCGCTCGTCTGCACGTTTCGTCCAAGTTCTACGGCGCCGAGTGCACTCGCGGCCATCTGTGCGAGTAAAGCCAGCACCTCTTTGTCTTCCTCATCGAAGGCGTCCTCGCGGCGAACGGCGATGACACCGCGGGTCCGGTCGCGTCGTTCCCCAATCGGCGCTACGAGCCAACCGCTCTCGAGTCGCGTGTCGTTGCCTATGGCGGGCGCGATGGGATAGGCCGAGGCGTCGCCGTCGTTCGGCACTTCGCTGCTCGTCTTCTTGCCGCGTCGAGCAATACCCCGAAGTGGTGCCGCAGGACCGGTGGTCAGCGAGACGATGGACTCGTCCGCGTCGAAGACATTGCGGGTATTGCCCGCCACGCTCTTCAAGATGTCCGGTTCACTGCGAAGCGCGGTCACCCTGATGGACGCGGCGATCAACTGGTGAAGCTTGATGGCAATGCGCTGCGACTCACGAACCGAGTCGCGGGTCACTGACTCATTGTCGCCATTCGACAGATCACTGTCCGAGTTGGAAAGTACTTTACGTGGGCTCATCGACGCGTCCCAAGCAGATGAATGCGAAATGGCTCCACCAGACAATCAATCTTCGAAGGCCCTGAACGCGTCAGCGTGAGATCGACGTCTTCAGTGATCTGACGGACGCAGGGGTGGTTCAAAGAGGCTTCCCTGAGAAGATCGAGAAGTCTTCCAGGTAACGATCGATTTCCTTGGCCTCGTGAGGACGCGAGAATAGGAAGCCTTGACCAACGCCCACATCCTCGAGTTGCAGGCGTTGGCGTTGTTCGGCGTCTTCGATTCCTGAAGCCACGATCTGCACTTTGCTCTTCTTCGCCGACTCCACCAAGGCGTGAATCAGTTCAATCCCTTCGGGCGATTCAATGAGCGCCGCGACGAAATGTCGATCGAGCTTCACTACTGACACGGGCAGTGCTTCAAGGGCGCTCAGCAGTGACTCACCGGGCTCAAAGTCATCGACCGAGAGTCGTACGCCCAGCTCGGTGAGTTCGGTAAGGCGATCGGTCGGTCCCTCGGCCAATGTGCGCTGTGAGAACTCAAGTACCAGTAACCCGGCCGGAAAGCGGCTCTCCGTTAACACCTCTTCGACTTCATGAACGAAACCGTGGGACGAGAACTGGTGTTCCGAGATATTGACCGAGACCGTAAAGCGAAAACCTTTGTCATGCCATTCGGCACCTTGTGCGCACGCGGTGTTGAGGGCCCAGTTACCCACCTCCTGAATCAATCCGCTTGCTTCAAGGTCGGGCACAAACTCATCGGGACCCAGCACGCCGCGACTTGGATGACGCCAACGGAGGAGGGCCTCGACGCCGACGAAAGCGTTGGAGTTGAGGTCGATCTCCGGTTGGTACATCAAGAAGAACTGATCACCCTCGAAGGCCCCAGAAAGCTCCTTCGCAGTGTCGACGTTCTCGGCTTCCTTTCCGGCGGACTCAGATTGTTTGGCCATTAATCATCGCTCTTCTCGGGCCTCGGAAAAGTAGGCGCAGGTACAGGTTCTTCGGTTCTGAGGTTACTAGGTGGGAGATTTTACAGTGATGAAAAGAAGTAGCGGAATCCGCTATTTCACGCGCTTCGCGAACACGACGATGTTCGAGAGATAATGGTGCGTCGAGTAATCGAACTGTCCCCCGCAAGTGACCAGATTCAATGCGTCGTAGGAACGTGGTCCGAACACCAACTTGTCGGGAAGCGCTGTCTTCTTCCATTCGCGAAGTCCAATCACTGCGAAGTGCACGGTCACGCCGCTCCTCAACTTGACGTTGATGAGATTGCCGGGACGAAGCAGGGGCAGCTCATAGAAGACGGCCGGACCGGCCACTGAGTCGATGTGACCCAAGATCACCGCCGAACCCAACTGGCCTGGCGCCGGACCGTATTTGTACCACCCGGTGGTGTACCAACCCGAGGGAACCTGGACCGATCCGTCCTTATTGAGCCCAAGCTCTCCCACCGTCGCATTCACGTGAATCGCCGGAATTGTGATGCGCACTGGGATAGAACGCTTAATGACGGCGAGGCGACTTGAACGCGGCCCCGACTTCGCAGGCGTGGACGATGGAGCGGGGTACGAATCGAGCATCACCGGCGGAGTCGTCGTCGAGTTATCAGAGGTCATCGCGACGTCCGCAAGGAGATGCGGCGAACGCAGCGCCGGCGCGGAGGTGCTACCGATCGGACCAGGAATGTTTGGCCCCATCTTCGGACCGTTCAGACTCACGATAATCAAGACCACACCGACCGCGACTAGCGCAATCGATAAAGCCCACCACAGCCATCGGCGCGAGCGCAGTCTTCGGTGTTGTAACAACATGACTCGGAGTTTAGTTCCACATCCACGTATGCCTCATTCGGCATTCGCACTCAGTTCACAACGTTTGGTGAGAATCCATCGCAAATTGAGAACACACGCTTGCGTAGAACGAACCACCCACCTATTTCACGAAGAGAGTGGTGCTACTTCGCGGCTGCACGGCTTTCGACGTCACTAGCAAAGAGGAGCGGCCCGGGGATTAACCCCGGGCCGCTCCTTCTTCGAGTGTCGACTCTTAGAGAGTCAACTCTCAAACTTCAATCTCTGAACTACGCGCGGCGGCGTCGCCGAACCGTCAACGAGATACCCGCTAGACCGGCGAGGAACAAGAGACCACCGAGCGTCATCAATCGAACGTCCTCGGTCGCTTGCGCCGTTCCACCGGCACCGGTTGCAACACCCGGCTTCGTAGGAATCTTGTACGTCGGCGGAGTCGTCGGCGGAGTCGTCGGCGGCGTCGTCGGCGGTGTCGTCGGCGGCGTCGTCGGCGGCGTCGTGGCCACAATGGTGAATGGCTCCGGCGTACCCGCCGTGATCGCGGCGTAGTTGTTGTCACCGCTGTAGGTCACCAGGAAGTAGTAACTCCCCGCTGCCAAGGCTGCCGTAGCTGCCGACGTTGCCGCTCCGCCACTGAGTGTCTCAGTGTCAGTGTAAGTCGCCACCAGCGTGCCGCTCGGCGAAGTACCTGAGTACAAGGCGAAGGTCACCGTACCGGTCGGGTCAACACTGGTGATGCCAGCCGGTGGTCCAACCGTCGCGCCGTCAGTCGCCGTAAGGCCGGTGACTGTCGGAACTGTTGCCAACACCGGAACCAACTTTGAGGGTGGTGGTGGCGGTGGCGGTGGCGGACCCGTCGAGGTTGTCTCCTCGACGTTCGTGGTCACCGTATCCGTGTCGCAAAGGGCTACCGAGTGGCTGTGAAGGTTGGAGTGAACAATGGATTCCTCTTCAACGCATCCCGGACCCGACCACACAGCGGTGTTCGTTACGGTCTCCGGAGAGGCACTCGGTGTCACCGAGAAGGTCAGTGAGACCGACGCCCCAGGTGCAACGGTTGAGATGTCCCAAGAGACAACTGGAGCGAGGTAACCCACTGTGCAATTCGCACTTGGGTTGCAAGCGGCGTTGTTGTTGTAACTCGTGTTGGAGGGAACGCTGTCCGTCACGTCGACACCGGCAGCTGTACCACCCGTGTTGGTAACGGTCAACGTGTAACTGATCACGCCGCCCGCTGCGTCAGTGGCGCCATTCGTCGGATCCATGCCCGTACTGGCCGTCTTGACGACCGTGAACGATGCAGGAGGCGGAGGTGTCGCCGAGACGGTGGTGGTGACCGTGTTGGACGTGCAAGGTGTGACGTCAGCACTGCGGAAGTCGCTGTGGATTTCGGGTGATTCCACGACGCATCCCGTGCCACCGGTCCAGACAGCGGTGTTCATGACCGTCTCCGGAGCTGACGTAGGAGTCACTGAGAAGGTCAGCGATACCGAGTCACCCGCACCAAGACCGGAAAGTGCCCAGGTAACGATGCTGCTTGCTTCACCCGGTGTGCAGTTAGCAGTCGGGTTGCAGGCGGCGTCATCGTTGTAGGACGTCACACTTGGAACGGTATCTGACACGTTGACGTCGCCGGCCGTGCCACCGGTGTTGGTGACGGTGAGGGTGTACGTGATCACACCGCCAGCCGCGTCCGTAGCGCCGGTCGAGTCCGTGGGCGTGCTAGCCGCCTTGGACACCGTGAAGGCTGCGGGGTTCGGCGTCCAGATGGCGTAGACGATGGTGTCACTGTCAATCACGACTGATGCGACTGCGTCAGCGGCGTTGCTGTCACCAGATGTCAACGACCAGCCAGCGAAGGTGAAGCCCGTCTTTGCGTAGCTCGTGCCGGTGTCGAGAGTCTCGGTCGTGCCGTACGGGATTCCCGTGACTTCGGACGGCAACGTGCCGCTGCCGCCTTGGAGGTCGTAGGACAACGTCAGGTTCGTGATCGGCACCCAGATGGCGTAGACCGTCATGTCCATGACGACGTCCACTGACGAGACTGCGTCAGCGGCGTTGCTGTCAGCAGCAGTCAATGACCAGCCCCCGAAGGTGAAGCCCGTCTTCGTGTAGCTGGTACTCGTGTTCAGGGTCTCGGTCGTGCCGAAGGGAATTCCCGTGACTTCGGACGGCAACGTACCACTGCCGCCTTGGAGGTCGTACGACAAGGTCAGGTTCGTGATCGGCACCCAGATGGCGTAGACGGTGGTGTCGCTGTCAATCACGACTGACGCGACTGCGTCAGCGGCGTTGCTGTCACCAGATGTCAACGACCATCCAGCGAAGGTGAAGCCCGTCTTTGTGTAGCTCGTGCCGGTGTCGAGAGTCTCGGTCGTGCCGTACGGGATTCCCGTGACTTCGGACGGCAACGTGCCGCTGCCGCCTTGGAGGTCGTAGGACAACGTCAGGTTCGTGATCGGCACCCAGATGGCGTAGACGGTGGTGTCACTGTCAATTACGTCGGACGCAATTGCGTCGGCGGGGTTGCTGTCGCCGGAAGTCAGCGACCAGCCGCCGAAGGTGAAGCCCGTCTTGGTGGAAGTGGTCGAAGCGAGTGTTTCGCTCGTGCCGTAGGCAATGCCCGTGACTTCTGCCGGCGGGGATCCTGTTCCGCCCTGGAGGTCGTAGGACAAGGTGTAACTGACCGGTGACGTCGTGGTGTTGGTGTTCACGAACGTGTTGGTCGAACAGGAGTTCGACGCGGCGCCCGGACCAGACCAACTGGCCGTATTGGAGATCGATACCGACGAGACGCTGTCGTTAACGGTGACCGAGAAGTCGACGTTGACCGTCGCACCCGCCGGAACGTTGGTCAGCACCCATTGGAGAGCCCCACTCGTATTCGTGAAAGCGCAAGTGGAACTTCCTGAGGTCGGGCAGTTAGGTGTGCCGGACAGCGTTGTGCCGGTCGGCACCGTGTCGTCCACCGTCGCGGTACCTGCGGTGCCGCCGATGTTGTCGACAGCCAACTGGTACTCAATCGTCGATCCGGCAGTGTACGGACCATCGGAGAGTACGGACTTCGTGACAGTGAAGTCGGCCGGGACTGAGAAGTTCGCGGCAGTGAGCGCGGCTTCGAGGCTGAAGTAGGTGCTGGTACCTGCGGCAAGACCGGGGCAGTTCGTGAAGCTCACGAGACCAGATTCGAACGGAGAGGAGAATCCGCTGAAGGTGTTGTCCGGACCTTGGTAGTCCCAACCTGAGTTGGACTGTCCGGTTCCCGTGTTGCTCGACGGCTTCGTCGGGCAACTTGCGAAGCCCGTCCATGAGCCGTAGTCGGAGGTGCAGATACCGTCACCGTCGAAGTCGAAGATGTCCGCCGACGTCGAACTCAGGTTCAGACCCGACACCGGCAGCGTCGTCTCATTGAGGACGCCGACAAGCGTGTCGTCTTGTCCATCGAAGGGGCCTTCGTTCGGGTTGACGACAACGGTCGCGGGACCGGAACTTGGAATGATGATCAGGATCGCACAACCCTGAACGTTCTCGCCAATCGCGGGACACTCGTTAAAGGGCGTCGAAGACGTGGGCGACGTCACTGGTGTACCACCGTTAAAGGTCGCCCAGTCCGTACCCAACACTTCGAATGTCGCGGTGGTGTTTTTGTAGGTCGAGCTTCCGGAGTATGTCGCCGTTACCAGATAGTTGACGTGCGCGTACGACGTCGTGATCTTGCACGTTGACTTGCCCCCGCTGAGCGCACCGACGGTGCAGCTCGTGGGCACACCCGTACCCGTGCTGAAGGTCCACGCAACCGAGGCGCCCGTGTTCACGCTCCCGGAGGAACCAGCGACGGTGTCCGTGAAGGTGATCGAGGTCTGCGTCGCGTTCGACGTGTAACTGATCGCGTCCGATGTCAATGCCGTCGAGCCAGCAGCACTCGCGGGCAAGGCAGTGAATAACGCTCCGAATGATGCGATTAACGCGAGGGAACTAATAAGTGCACCCCAACGGCGAAAGGAACTAACACCCAAGGTGCCGCCGGAAGTACGGCGTCCTTTAGGTAAGAACTTTCTGGAACTCATTTCATTTCTCCTATCGGCCCTTACGGAGTGCAATTATTGTGGTCAAGTTGTGAATTGTCAAGTGCGTGATTTTTCGTTGTCTTTTAGTTGTGATTAAAGGCCTTTCGGGCTTCGCGTCTCAGCAGCCAATGGAATAACGGCGTAGAGGCGTTCTTTCCTCGGAGTCGATTGCCGATGAGACTTTTACGCCGAATTTGATCCGAAGGTCTCGCGCGTCAGAATTCGCCTACACCGAACGGTGGGTGACTTCGATGCATTTCGCAGAATCACCCACCAAGAATCTCCGCCCTCGAATTCTGAAATATCCATCTCAGATTTGAGATCTTGAGATTTCGACGCGTCGCCATGTCGGTCGACTCACGACGGATTCCCGACATGGCGGTTCGCATCTCATTTTGACGTCACTGCCAAGTAACTCGAGCGCGCTCGCACGAAATCTGCGCACTATCAATCGTCTCGAGTTCGAAAGCCGTAAGAAGATGGATTCAAGGTGACAAGAGTTCGGCGGCTTTGGTCTGCGGCTCGTAGATCGAAAGGGATTCACTGATTTGGCATGCTCTAAGAGTCGCATCCATCCGCACCGACATATTGGTCTCGCAATACTCCTACGGGTTTCGAAACGAACGAGCAACGCCGTGGTCAGTACTCGAATATCCAACTCGCCGCTCATTGTCGGCGGCAGCCATTTCGCGCACCGAGGTGACCAGTTCCGTTCGGGCAGCGCGCGCACCCTGATTGCGGAATCCGCGATTGCGGTTTTTTGAATTCAATCCGGCTCCTCATCACTCGAATCAACCTCGCCCGTGGAATCACGACTCCAACAAACGTCGCTTCCTGTTCGCGGTTCGAACGCATCGCTCGTTTCAAGAGTGCCGACCTGAAACTGTTCCCGTCTTCCATTTCAATTGGAGTTGCGGCGGGACCACGAGGTCGAATCGCACGAATCATTTGAGTGACCCTCACCAACCGCTCCTCGATGCGCGTTGCCAATATCGGTGTCGAGGAGATCTGCCGCCGCAAGCGCTTCTGACCTCACCACGACGTGCGCGCTTCGCTGCCGTACCAAGTGCGCCAAGCTCGCGAAGGGAACATCTCGATGCTTTCAGAAAGGTGGATTGGTTCAACGTAAGTGTGAAGGTGATCTGGCGAACATCTCCTGTGCAGTCGCCGGCTAGCAAACATTGTGGACTCGAATCGTCTCGTCTTTCGCAGACTCCACCCTCCTTCGGAACATCCGCAGATCATGTTGAAAGTCAGCCAAGCCAGTCGATGATGTCGCACTGTTTCGGCGGTACGTCGCGCCCCGCGCCGCGTCCAGTGTCAACCCGTCGAGCGCCGTATCTACCCGCGTCACCATCGACAAAATGCGAACCGTTCGTCGGGAATCGTCGGAATGTGTCGTTGTGTCACGGGATGCGACAACGAGCGGACAATCTCCTCCCATAATCCAATCAAGTGAGGAGAAATCACGATTTCTGCTGGCACACTCATCTTGCCTCGCACCACGCGAGGGCACTTCTCAGAACTCTCTGAGGTGGACCACTCACCATGCCCTTGCGTGATGGTCCACGTCCTGAATGCATTTTGGCGTTCAATGCCCGGTGCGCGTTTCGCTCGCAACACGCCTGATCGACAACCATAAATACGCATTTCTAGAGGAGTGTCACGAATTTCGACGTGCACACCACTTTGGTGAAACGCACACGTCGCCGCAGCGTCACCGACGCGCACAACTGGTGCGCGCTTTCGCGCGGGCAAGTTCGCCGCCGTTGGGCACGACTCATGGCCAGGTCTGTGGATCTCAAAAAGGGATCGTTTCCATTGGGAAGTGCACGCGCTAATGCGTTCATGTCGTACGAGTCCACGGCCACGACCTGCGGCTTTCCACAGCGATTGAGCGGTCTCATCTGATTTGAGCAGATGTTGAGCGGCAGTAGGGAGCACTTTGGATTTGGTTTTCGACAATTGATCCATGACCAATATCACGCAGGGGCAAAAACTCTCTGGAGACCCCAAAGGGCGCTCCTCGACGTCACGTCGAGGTCCGCGTCGTTCAGTACTCATCGGATCGCTCGGATCACTCGTCGTTGGGATCGTCCTGAGCACCACGGCGCTGCCGGCCATGGCGAACGTCGTCTCGCCGAGCGCGAGCTTCGGCCAGGGCACGACCACAACGTTGGCGACCACGACGACCGAAGCATCGACGACCACAACCACGATCGCGCACCGAGCCAAGAAGGTGACGCACGTGACCGAGATCCGCCACCAGCGCGTGGTCTCGAACAACACCACTCCCAATTCGCGCTCCACGTCGACGGCCTCCGATGGCCCTACGACCACGGTGCCCACTCCGACGACCGTCGTAACCCCCACGACGGTCGCCCCCACGACCACCACCACGGTGAAGAGTCCGCCGCCCGCCAAGGCGCCGGCGCTCTCGATCTCGAACCCGGCGAACAACATCGCACCGAGCCCGGACTTCCTCACTGCCGGTACGTGCAGTTTCGCGACCGGCGTCTGGAGTTGCGCCAATCCGTGCGTCAACGGCAACGCGACGGCCCTCTCCTGGCCCGGGTACACCAACGGTGTCGCCTGCACGAACTACGTCCTCGAGGCGATCAACAACGCGCGGGCGATCGAGGGTGTGCGGCCGATGGTGCTGCCCAGTAACTGGTTCAGCCTTTCGACGTCCGAACAGCTCTTCGTCGTCGCCGACCTCGAACGCACGGCGCGCGGGCTGCCCGCCTACGTCGGGCTCAACGCCGCTCTGAGTGCGGACGCCGAACACGCCGCCGCGACCAACGCTGACCCGACCGAAGCGGCCGGCTTCCCGATGGGCAACGACGCCCAGGGCGACGCCGGTTTCGGCGGCGCGTGGTCGGGCGGCTACACGGTGCTCACCGCGGACTACATGTGGATGTACGACGACACCTGGGGCGGCAGCGCCGCCAAGACCTCCAACATCGCGTGCACATCCGCCGGCGCCCCGGGCTGCTGGGGCCACCGCGACGAACTACTGGGTTCGGACCCGGGCTACAACCAAGGGGTCGGCTTAGGTTGCACGACCTGTGAGATGGGCACCGGCTTCGCGATGCCGAACGGACAGGCCTCCTACGTGGACGTCATCGAGATCCCGAAGGGATCGTTGCCCCCGATGTCATTCACGTGGGCGAACAACGTCCTCCCCTACCTGCCCTAGACACTGACGTTTTCGGACGTCGCCGGTTGCGTTAATCCGCCGTCGCGCCGGTCGGTGTGTGGCCCTTTGAGCCCGGTTGCTCGGGCCGGAGATGGAAGTAGAGCATGAAGGCCAGAGAGGCGATCGCGAAGGATCCGAACGCGATGAAGACGGGCACGAGGGCGACGTGTCGAAGTTCGCTCTGGGTGCCGCTCCCCGGTGTCAACAACACAGCGACGAAACCGATCAAGCCGATTCCCGTGATGATCAACCAGGCGTACTTGTTCCAGCGACGGACGTGGCGTCCGGGCAAGAACGGCAGCGGCAGCATGCCGAAGGCGAGACTGGCGAATCCCCCGAGGAACGTGACGTTCAGCGCCGGGTCCAATATCAGCCAGAACGGTGAGGGGTTGGTCTGTGTCGCTGCGTGAAAGACCGGCACGGTGAGTAAAAACGCTGCCGTGCTGACGATGAGGACGCACACCGAGGCGATGGCGTGGAGCCGGCCCCAGTCCTTTTCGTCGGTGTGCGGACGCAGGACGAACACCGCGATCAGGCCGTAGCAGTAACCCGGGGAGAGACCGATAGCGCGCGAGGCGCTCACGCAGATGATGGCGATGATCATGCCGCCCACCAGCACGTGCATGTGGACCTTGCGGTGTTCACGGAGACCGCCGAACAGGACCGGCAGTTGCGAGGTGAGCGTGACGATTGCGACGCCGATGCACTCGCCGAGGTACAGCCAGAGCGTCGTGCGATTGAGTCCGAAGCCCTTGTCGAGGAACGAGTTGATGAGCCCGGCGAATCCGATGAAGGCGAAGAAGAGCACGGTGCCGATCACCGTGCGTCGGGCCAGTGACTTTTCCCTCTCCCGGTCGATGAACAACTTCGGGAAGCGGCGTCGAGCGCGTCTCTGGATACGTTCACGATTCTCGGCGTAGGTCGAGTCCAACCACTCGCTCGGGAACCCGGCAGCGATGAGGCGGCTTATGAGCAAGAACCCAATGCTGATGCCGCCCGACGCGACGATGTGACTTCCCAGGACCGTCGGACTCGGCATCGCGGTGCTGAACTCCGACAGGTGGTTGCGCGTCGCGGTCACGTCAAAGGGCGTCGACAGCAGCCAGGGACTCTTCGTCGTGCACGACAGTTCCAAGTGGTGTTCACCGAGGTCGGCGCCCCCCGGGATCACCAGGTGCGGAACGGTGAAACCGGATGTCGCTTTCTTCACCGTGTCAATCAATTGATTATTGAAGAAGACATTGACGTTCTTGCAATTTGCGTTGAACGTGGGGTCGCGCAGCGACACGGCGATGCCCGGTGGTCCTGATGACGGATTCGAGCGAAGCGACGACACGACGCTGAACGAGCGATCGGCCGACGCCGACGGGCCGCCATTGTTGCTCACGGTTTGGCCGGTGAAGGTCTTCGTGGTCGATGTTCCATCAGCGCCCACGGTGGTAACGGATGCTTTGTAGGTGCCGGGCTTGGCGTACACGTGGGACGTCTGCGCGGTCGTCGTGGAGGACGTCGCTCCGTCACCGAAGTTCCAGTCATAGTGCGAGACCGGCACGGCCTTCGTCGAAGAACCGGACGCCGAGAAGTGTGAGCTTTGTCCCGCCGGTGCTGTTACGACGCTGAGACGTGCCGACGGCGCCTGTCCGGGCGCCACGGCGATACCGAAACTCGCGGAACCGACTTGCACGGGCGACTCGGATCGCGGCGTCTTTGCGGCGATGTTGATGGGCGTGACCGTGTTGCTGGCGTTTGCGACGAAGGCCGTATCGCCGTTCGGTGCGATCGCGATGCCGTCAGGCTGCGTGACGCTACCGACGGAGAATGCCGCCTCGGGGGTGGCAGGTGACGTCGCGAGGTTGATCGGCGTGACGGTGTCATCGTTGTTCGCGGTGTACGCCATCTTGCCGTTCGGCGTGATGGCGATTCCCAAGGGACCATTGGGAACCGAGATCGCGCCCCCAAGGCTCGGCGTGGCGGACCCCAAACGGATGGGCGTGACCACGTTGCCGTTGGCCACGTACGCGGTGAGGCCGTTCGGGGCGATGGCAATCGCCTGCGGCGCGCTCGAGACCTGTAGCGACGTCACGTGACGTGTCGCCGTGTTGATCACGCTCACTGAGCTGCCCTCAGAGTTGGAGACGACGACCCAGTGGCCATTCGGGCTCACCGCGATGCTCCAGGGTCCGTTGCCGACGCGAATAGGTCGCTCGGCCGTCGCGGGACTCGTGTTGAGGTCGATGGGCGTCACGGTGTTGGAGTTGAAGTTGCTGACGTAGGCGGTCGTGCCCGTGGGCGCGATGGCGATCGCCGCAGGACCGCTCCCCACCTTGATCGGCGTCCCGAGCGAGAACGACGACGCCGTGATGTCAATCGGCGTGACCGTGTCGCCATTCGAGTTCGTGACGTACGCGGTGTGGCCGTCGGGCGCGATGGCGATACCCACCGGGCCATTCATCGCCGGCGGCATTCCGTGAACGACGGTGATGTGCGAATTCGCGGTGTCGATCGCCGTCACCGAGTTCTGGTTCAAGTTCGTGACGAACACGGTGCCGGTCAACGAATTAGAGGGCGCCGCGCTCGCGGGCGTACTGGAGGCGATCGCGGGCAACCAGCCGAAGAGAAGGATAAGCGTCGGAATCCATATCGCGCGACGAATCCGCCGTCGGCCGACTGAGACGACGGGCAGCCTCCTCACGATCGTGTTCAGGTCGCTTTGAGGGTCGCCACGACTCGACGATTCGCAGCTCGACCCTTCGCCGTCGTGTTGGAGGATGCGAGGACCACGCTGTAACCAGGCACGATCGTGACCTTGACGCTGGTGTACTTCAACGTGTGAAGGTCCAATGTCAAACGCGTGGAGACCGCCTGCGCGCGATTTTGGTTCAGCGTGACGTTGAAGGCCGCCGTGAAGACGTTGTCGGTGTACGCCGTCAGACCGACCGTCTTGAAGTGATCCTTCTTAATTATCTTCGCCATTTTGAGAATCTCGGTCTTCAACTTGGCTGACAGGCTGTACGAACCTTCCGCGAACGGCTCAATCGTGATGACTTGTGGTTTGGGAGGCGGTGGTGGCGGGTTCGAATGAATGACCACCGGCGGCGGCGGCGGGATCGTCGTGGTCGTTGTCGTGGTCGTCGTGGTCGTTGTCGTCGTTGACGTCGTGGTCGGGGTGGTCATCGGTGGTGGTGGCGGCGGTGGTGGTGGTGGAGGCGGTTTCGGGATCGTCGTCGTGGTCGTCGTGGTGGTCGTCGTGGTGGTGGTCGTGGTCGTCGTCGTGGTCGTGGTGGTGGTCGTGGTCGTCGGCACGGTGAAGTTTGCGCCCGACAAATTACTCTCGAGACTGAAGTACGTCGTCGCACCCGTCGTGAGGCCCCCGCCGCCCGGCATGGAGAAGTTCACGTTCCCCGTTTGGAACTTGTTCGAGAACGAATAGTTGCTGTACGAAACGTACGGTCCCTCGTAACCGGTGGTGCCGTAGGGGCAACCTTCCACCCCGAGACCGTTCAGTCCCGTTCCGGTCCACGTGTAGAGCAACGTCGTCTTGTGGTGACTCGTCTGGGTGGCGCAAATACCATCGCCGTCAAATCCGAAAATGTCGGACGACGACGAGAGTCCAATCGTCGATACTGTGACTCCACTGTCGTTGTAGACACCAACGAGCGTGTCTTCTTGACCGTCGAACGGACCGATGTTCGGATTGTCAACGATGGTAGAAGTACCGTCGGCATTCAGGATGATCAAGACTTGGCATCCAGAGTCTTGACCGATGCCCGGGCATTCATTGAAAGGGGCCGTTGTGGCGGCAGCGTTCGCGGCACCGGACGAACCCGCGAAAATGCTGGAAACCGAAGCGACGAGCGCAACCGACGCGAGCGCAATCACACCTCGGCGAAGAACTCCTCCGATTGAAATCCGATGTGTCAATCGCCCTGGCATTACTTCCGCCCCCGACGAGCACCGTTTCGGGACCCGTCCTAACCCTCCGCATGAGCGGAATTTGTGAAACCTAACATGTTTCGCGTTGTTACGCATTAGTGATTTCGTAAGCTACGGCGTGACGACTATATATATGTGTCGCTAGGTGCCGGCTTCGGCTCGCATCGTTACGGCCGAAGCACCGGTGATAAGCCGTTCTCGGTCGAACATTCTCGACACCACGCGCCACGCGCCGACGTCGATCACGATCAGAACGGCGGCGATGACGATGGCCGTCGGGACCGTCGGCTTGAAGACTTGCAGGGACATCAACAGCGGAAATATCAACGCGGGCAGGCTCGCTAGCGTGCCGAGTTGCTGGGCCACGCGAACATCCGAAGAACGCGCGGAGATCGCCGTGCCCACCCACACCGACCACGTGGCCAACAGCGGAGCGAAAAGCAGTTCTGCGAGAAACCACGATGGCTGCCAGACGGCGTGCGAGACGTCAGTGGGTGCACCCAAGCGAATCGCGACGACCAAGACGGCGAAGAACACGTACGCGACGCCCACCGTGGGAATGGTGGCGGCGAGCGATTTACCCAAGAGGAACTCCTCCCGGCTGATCGGGGTCGTGAGTAGTGGCTCCAGGGTGCCCTGATCCCGCTCGCCAATCACCGAATACGCAGCGATCGTCGCGGGCAAGACGACCGGTATCACCAGCAACAAGAGCAGAGTTATCGCCACCTGGGTGCGTACCGCGGACGGCGACGCGCTCGACGAGATATCGAACAACTCCAGTACGGGCAGGGCAGTGAAGATGATCGGCAACGTAGCCATGGTGTAGATGATGAAGCGATTCCGCCGGTACTCCCGCAGCTCCTTGCGCATCACGGCGCGGATTCTGACTGTGCTCTCGCTCACTGTTGCGCTCCTTGACCCACCGCACCCACGAGCTCCAAGTAGACCTCTTCGAGTGAGTGTCGACCTTCGACGAGTGAGAGCACGTCGGCCCCCGCGGCGACGAGGGCCCTCGTGATCGCCGGCGCAGCGACCCGCACGTCGCTGACAGTGACGACGTAGCCACCGGTGGCGTCAGTCGACCAACCCGCCACGCTTTCGACCGCGGAAAACAGTCGATCGGGATCGGCCAAGGGACTCGCGGTCGTCACGAGTACTGATTTCAAGAACATCTTCTGTCGGAGGTCATCGATTCGGCCGACGGTACGGAGTGTCGTATTGAGTATCGCCACTCGATCGCAGAGCTTCTCGGCCTCATCGAGCCGGTGCGTGGTGAGGAACACCGTCACGCCTTTGTCGCGCAACGAGATGATCAGCTTGTGCACTTCAAGCGATGCGACAGGGTCCAGCCCCGCGGTCGGCTCGTCCAAGAAGACGATTTCGGGATCATTCAGGAGAGCTCGCGCGAGTCCCACGCGTTGACGCAGTCCTTTGGACAGGCTGCCGGTGAGGTCGTTGGCCCTCGACGTGAGATTGACCGCCTCCAGCGCTTGATCGATTCGCGATTGCGCGTCGCGGAAGCCGTAGAGCCCGGCGAAAAACACGAGATTCTCCGTGACACTCAACCGTAGATAGAGACCCGGTACTTCGGTCATGACCGATATCCGTTTCCGGATCTCGATGTCGTGCGTGCCGTCTAGCGCAAAGCCTGCGACATGAGCAGTGCCGGCCGTGGGTGTCACGAGCGTGCTCAACGTTCGCACTGTGGTGGTCTTGCCGGCGCCATTCGGGCCGAGGAACCCGAAGACTTCGCCCCGGCGCACGTTGAATGAGACCTCGTCGAATGCGACGCGCGCGCCGAACTGCTTGGTGAGGTGATCAACCACGATGACGGCGTCACTCGGCACGCCGACACCCTCGTCATCCGCTTCCGCAAACTTCCCCGTTCGCGTCACGATCGCCTCGGCGATCTCGTGCGGTGTCTGCGTTCCGTACACTTCGCGCGGCACGGTGACGGTCACGAGATCACTGTCGAGAGCGTGCGATTCGTTCGAATCAATCTCTTGAACGGTCGTCGGCGCACGTCGTTGCAGTCCACCCAAGCTGTAGCCCACGGCGAGATACAGAGCAACTACGCCGACGGCGAGAATCTCACCCCCGGGTTTCTTCAGTCCGACGACACCGCCGATCGCTCCGCCTATCGCAACGACCGTGACGAGCCAGCCCTGCCAGGTCGTTGGTCGTACACCGAAGCCGATCCGGCGTCGCGCGAACCACTGCGGGTTAGCCACGATGGCGTCGTGACGAGGTTGTTCCGACGGGGAGGGCTATCGACCCATCATACGAGCCGCTCATTACACCTCTCGTTCGGCGGCGTACGTCACGGGTTATGAGGCGTGACGCCGAGCCCTTCGTCGAGCCCGCGCGATCATGCGGATCGTCATGAAGGCCACCACGATTACGAGATTGGCGTTCACCGCGGGAAGCCATCGCACGTTGTCGTCCTTGACGACGTACACACCGGCGGGCATTACGACGCCGCCGAAGCCGCCACCCGAACCATTTGACGATGCCGCGTCCGAGGAGACGTCCTCTTCGTCAGCGTTCGCCTGGTCGACCTGTTCATCCGACCGCGAAGTGGACGGCCCCTCGCCACCACCACCGCCGCCGGCCACGAACGCCACGGGGATGATCATCGAACCGTTGCTTTCGTACGCGGTGCCAAACGCGCGGCGGACCGACAGGTGCTCGGCCACCTTCCCAAAAAGTTCTTGAACGTCCACGTCACTCCCATCATCGATCGCTTCGGTCAACTCTTCGAATGTACGCGTAGTTCTCTGGACGCTGACGCGACCGTGGAAGGCGCGACGCTACGGCTGTTTGTCGAGTTCTGCTAAGACCTCACCGATGATCTTGGTCATCTTGTGCGCCGGCAACGGCTCTCCCCCTTCGGCGGCGGCCACCTCTTCGGAGAAAGCTTCCACGGAGTGAGTCCCACCGATCAGGACGTGGCGCAACGCCTCACCGCTGGCCTCGGAGTCGTTAACGTCCTTGAGGGCTTCCCTCACGTCGTGGTCGGGTGACTCCGCCACGGCGTGCACGACGTTCATTGCCTCTTCTCGGCCGCTGGCGGTGGAGACGGCGGGCGCGCGGTCGGGATTTTGTTGCAGGTCCCACTCCGCGAGCGCTTCGTTGTAACCACCTTCACCGGGATGGAGAGTGCGCGTCGTCGGTGCCGCAGTCTCCTCGACGCCGTCACCGGTCGCCGCGTCCGTGACGTCGTCCGCATCGTGGTGTCGTCCCTCGGGGATCGGCACCACCAAACTCCCGTCGGGATTACGGATGATTTCCATGTCGTGGCTCCTCCTGGACTTCATCGGATTGGTTACTCCAACATACGGGTCGCCACCACTGCGAGGTTCGACCCGGACGTCCTCAGACGCCGTCCGCAACGAGATTGCGACAACGGTGCAAGAATTCTCAGGGCTTTCTCAACTAAAGGACGGACCGTTGAAACTGACCGTCGCCATCGATCGAACCATAGGTCGCACGATTTATAAGTGGCACGTGCATCTCTACCGACTCACGCGGGGAGTCATCGGCCACAAGAGTCCCGTCGGCCCGATGTTGCTCTTAGAAACGAGGGGTCGAAAGAGCGGGCTCGTTCGCGCGGTCACGCTCTTGTATTTCGAAAAGGATGACGTTCTGTACGTCGTCGCGTCCAACGGCGGTCGACCGGGTCACCCGGAGTGGTTGCTGAACGTGCGCGCGAATCCCGAGGTCACCGTGCAGGTTCGCGCGCGACGATTCGCCGCCGTCGCGACGGAACATCCATCGACGAGTGACCCAGAACTCTGGAGCGAACTCCTGACTCACTACCGCGGTTGGGGCAACTATCAGCAACTGACGGATCGCACGATTTCCGCCGTTGAACTGATGCCGTTAACCAAGACTCCGTAACGCGAAGTTCCCGCGGCGTTGAACCGCAGCACCACTCAGGTGCAGATACCGGCTATCACCACGTCGAACATCGGTGTGACGCGGGTCTTGTCGGGCGCCTGTTCGTTCGCCAAGACGATGCCGTGCATCAATCGCAGGACGTCGACCATCTCCACGTCGGGTCGAACCTCACCCGCCTCTTGTGCGCGACGCAAGAGCACCGCACCGGCCTCGCGCATCTTCACGCAGGCCACCTGAATCTCGGTGCCCTCGGTGTGCTTCGCGTTCATCACGGCCGCGCCCATGCTTCGCCCGTGTGCGCCGAAGTCGAGCTGTAACCGGAGCCATTCAATGAGCGCGTCGAGTGTCGCCGGTGCCGAACTCAACTCCTCGGCGCGTTCGCGCAACTCCAGCGCCTCATCGAGAAAGGCCGCTTCCATGAGATCCTGGCGAGTTGGAAAATGTCGGTAGAGCGTTCCGATGCCGACCCCCGCATCGCGCGCAATGTCCTCGAGGACGACGTCACCGCCACGTTCGGCGACCGCGGCGCGTGCGGCGTCCAGTATCAGTTCATAGTTGCGCTGCGCGTCCGCCCTGCGAGGACCTCTCCTCACCACCGTGTCGCCCATTGCGCTCCTCAGAATCGTGGGCCTCAAGATTTCTCAGAATATGACTTGCATCCGGAGGTCACCTCCGTATAGTATGTGGAGGCACCCTCATGTTAGGTCTTCCGGAGACCGAATGCAATGCCCTCGGGTATCGCGGATGTGAAAGTCCTAATTTTCCGGAGTTTTAAGTCTCTACTTCAAAAAAGGAGCCCAAGTGCCTCTGACCTCTCACGCCCAAAAGCGAGCCTCAACCATCGCCCTGGCCATCATCGTCACCTGTCAATTGATGGTCGTCCTCGACGCCACCGTCGTCAACATCGCCCTCGTACCGATCAAGCACTCCCTGCACTTCTCGACGGCCGGTCTGTCGTGGGTCATCGACGCCTACAGCCTCGCCTTCGGCGGACTCTTGCTCTTGGGTGGACGGGCCGGCGACGTCTTCGGTCGACGTCGAATGCTCATGATCGGACTCACGATCTTCACCGCCGCGTCGCTGCTCGGCGGCATGGCGACGTCCTCGACCATGTTGTTGCTGACCCGCGCGGTCCAGGGTGTCGGCGCCGCAATGGCGGCCCCCAGCACGCTCAGTCTGATCAGCGCCACCTTCGAAGAAGGACCGGCCCGCAACAAGGCGCTCGGCATCTTCACCGCGGTGTCGGCCGGGGGTGGATCGCTCGGACTGATCCTCGGTGGCGCACTGACGTCGTGGGTGTCGTGGCGGTGGGTCATGTTCATCAACGTCCCCATCGGCATCGCCATCATCCTGCTGGCGCCACGCTTCGTGCCCGAGCCCCCGCGCAACGGGGGACGCCTCGACGTCGTCGGCGCCGCGTTGGTCACCGGCGGACTCGGCAGTTTGATCTACGGCTTCATCCGTCTCGCCGAACACGGCGGTCGGACCGTCACCCTTGGTTCGTTCGTCCTCAGCGCGATGCTGCTGGTCTCGTTCGTGAACGTGGAGAAGCGACGGACGCAGCCGTTGCTTCCGATGCGACTGCTGACCGATCGACTACGCGGACCGGCGTATCTCACGATGATGCTCGTCCCCGCGGTCATGTACGGCGTCTTCTTCTTCATCAGTCAGTATCTGGAGGGCGACCTTCACTTCAGCGCCATCGAAGCGGGCTTCGCGTTCTTGCCGATGACCGGTCTGATCTTCACGAGCTCTCGCATCACGCCTCGACTCGTCGGTCGGATCGGTGCTCGACCGATCTTGCTCTTCGGTCTCGTGACCCTCGGCGTGGCCACGCTCTGGATCTCGCGGGCGACGCCGTCCGAAGGGTACTTCGAGAGCCTCTTCGGGCCACTCGTCCTGTTCGGCATCGGGGCCGGTTCGTGCTTCTTGCCGCTCAGTGTGACGATCCTGGCCGGTGTGCCACACGCTGACGCCGGCGCGGCTTCGGGCATGCTCCAGACGATGCAACAGACCGGCGCGGCGGTCGGCGTGGCGGCCCTCACGAGTATCGCCGCAGCGCACGGCCGCTCCGACGCTCTCCTCACCGGCTCGGGCATCATCGTGGTGGCCCTCCTCGTGGCCTACTTCCTGATTCGTCCGACTCAGATCGTCGCGTCGAACGCCGAAGAGACGGCCAAGGAGATGATCTCGCTCGCCATGGTCGAATAACGAGATCGGCCCCTGCCCGACCGACAACACCGTCGGCGTCTATCAAACGATCCACAGGTCCCCTCCCCTATGGGAGGGGACCTGTAACGAAAAGTGCGCTGCCCGATACCGTTACATCGGCGGTACCTGAGAGACGATCGGGTGCCACGAGTAGAGGAGTGACCGTGAACAAGACCTACACCAAGGACCCGAAGGCGATTGCTCGATTGACGCCCCACCAATACTCGGTGACGCAAGAGAGCGCCACCGAGCCGGCCTTCCGCAACGAGTTCTGGGACCACCACGAAGCGGGCCTGTACGTGGACATCGTCTCGGGCGAACCGCTGTTCACCTCGACCAAGAAGTTCGACAGCGGCTGCGGCTGGCCCAGTTTCACCGCCCCGATCGAGTCGAAGAACGTGATTGAACACAAGGACCGCAGCTTCGGCATGACGCGCACGGAAGTCCGTTCGACCAACGGCGACAGTCACCTGGGCCACGTGTTCAACGACGGTCCGAAGGACGAGGGCGGACTGCGATACTGCATCAACTCCGCGGCGTTACGATTCGTCCCGTACGACGAGCTCGAGGCCTCGGGCTACGGCGACTACAAGTATCTCTTCGACAACGCAACACCGACAGAGGAGGCGTCACAATGACCAACGAGACCGAGACCGCGGTACTCGCCGGCGGGTGCTTCTGGGGCATGCAGGACCTGATCCGCAAGCGCCCCGGCGTCGTCACGACACGCGTGGGCTACACCGGAGGCAACGTCGAGAACGCGACCTATCGACACCACGAAGGACACGCCGAAGCCATCGAGATCGTCTTTGACCCTTCGGTCGTCACCTACCGCGACATCCTGGCCTTCTTCTTCCAGATCCACGACCCGACGACCATGGATCGCCAGGGCAATGACGTGGGAACGAGTTATCGTTCCGCGATCTTCTACCTCGGTGACGAACAGCGTCAGATCGCCGAGGACGTCATCGCCGACGTCAACGCCTCGGGACTGTGGCCCGGTCCGGCGGTCACCGAGGTCACGCCCGCCGGTGCCTTCTGGGAGGCCGAGCCCGAACACCAGGACTACCTCGAGCGCTACCCCAGCGGCTACACCTGCCACTTCGCGCGTCCGAACTGGGTGTTGCCGCGCCGCAGCGACAGCGTGAACTCCTAAGGTCCTTCGCTTCGAACGTTGACAGTGTCGCAGTATCACCGACTCAGAGGGCCACGCCGAGGCGGACGTTCACGACGTCGCCGACGCCAATGCCTTCGGCTTTGCGGATGGCGCTCTTCAGCGGCACGACGTAGCGCCCGTCCTTCGGAAACAGCGACGTCGACCAGCGCGTGAATCCGATCGTAGCTTCCACGGGGATCATTCCCCAGCCGTAGGTGACGTGCGAAGACAGGGCCTCGAGTTCCACGCTGTCCTCTTCGGGCACCGTGACGAAGTAGTACGGCGACGGGCCCCGCCACTCCCACACTTCGCCGCTGAACTCGAATTCCATCCGGTCACCATATCGGCAGCGGGGCTTCGACGAAGGGTGATCACACCGTTAGATCGTCGGAACGTCCCTCTTCGAGTCGCGACCACTGCGCCGTCGGACGTCCGTTGGTGCGGAACTGACCACCGTCGTTCACGTGAAACTGTGGCCAACCCTCCGGTGAGTCCTCGAACGTCTCTTGGCGTCCGTAGAGTGACATATCGAGCAGCGTGTACGTCGGCGCCACCAACTCGGCGCCCCGCCACGACGTCCAGTAGGTCTCGAAGACCCGATCCCCGTCGCGTACGTAGAACAGGTTCGTACCGAACCAACGCCCGGCGAGCAGCTGTTGCGCGTTGTCCCGGGCCGAGTACCACGGAACGTCCCAACCCATGAAGTCGCGGTACTTCACACTCTCGTCGTACGGTCCCTCACAGAACGTGGCGTAGGTGAGGTCGCGCGAGTGGAGGTAGGACAGTTCACGGACCTGACCGTTGAAGAAGGTGCAACCCTCGCACTGGTCCTCCGCGGGCATGCCGTCGTGCCACATGTGGAAGTACACGTAGAGCTGACGGCGCCCTTCGAACACGTCAAGGAGCGTCACTGGTCCGTGGGGACCGGTGACGGTGACCGTCGGGTCGACCTCCACCATGGGCAAGCGCCGACGTGCCGCGGCAATCGCGTCACCTTCGCGCGTGTGCGCCTTCTCACGTGGTCGGAGCTCGTCTATCTGGGCCTGCCACGTTTCACGATCGACGATCTTCGGGAGTGGCCATCGCTCCGATGATCCGTTCTCCGAACCGTTACCTGGTGTCATAGTGGTCTCCTCTCCAGGGATCTCTTATCTGAAATTAACTGCGGCGTGTACTACGACATCGCGAACGCCGCGATGTCGGTCGCGGTGCTGTGAGACACGTCGGGACAGAGCGGCGGGAACACGTCTACACCGTGACTCGTCCCGAGCACCGTACGGCCCCGGGCCGGAACGCCGGCCGACAGTAGCAACCGGTAAAAGGCGATGCCCTCGTCGCGGAGCGGGTCGCACTCGTTGACGCTGATCACCGTCGGCGGAAAGCCGCGTACGTCCTCTTCGGTGGCGAACGCGGGCCACGCCGCGGCGTCGCGCGCGTTGAAGGCGTCGATGCCGTAACTCATGGCGCCGTGGTTGCTGCTGACATCGATGAAGATTCCGTTGTTCTCGACGGCCGACGGGTAGCGGTCGTCGAGATGTTGACCGACGATGTAGGGACAGAGGGCGTAGAGACCCTTCACGAGGTGTAGTTCGTCATCACGCTTCAGCTTCACCCCGAGGCCAAGGGTCAAGTTACCGCCACCACTTTCGCCGGCGACGACGATCCGCGTCGGGTCGATGCCGTACGTTGACGCGTTGGCCGCGGTCCATTTCAGTCCCGAGACGCAGTCGTTCAGGCCCGCGGGATACGGCGCCACTTCGGGCACCGCCGACGGCGCGATCGAGTTGCGAAACTCCACCATCACGACGGCGACGCCCTTGGCGGCGATGACCCTCGCCCAGGCGCGGTAGTTGCCGTAGAAACTGGACATCGTGGCCATGCCGCCGCCGTGGATGTAGTACACGCAGGCCACGGTCTCCTCGTTGTCCGGACGGATGATCTGCAGTTTGATGGTGTTGCCGTCCGGGGAGGACACGATGTCCTCGAGCGCGAAGCGCAGGCCCTTCGACGGCGCCACGTCCTCATTGTCGCCCAGGTTCATGAACGTCTCAATCAACTCGCTGCGGGCGACGCCTTCGGGTGACGCGGCTTCGGCGAGTATCTGCTCGCGGTCAACGGCATCGACTGTGTCCTCAACGGGAAACATGGCGAGCACATCCTTGACCCGCGGATCCAAACGCATGTCTGCTGCGTAGTCGTACGGCACTCAGCCTCCTTTAGCCACGTGTCGACAGATTAACGTCCGCGACGAAATGCCGTCGCCGCGAATCAATGTCCGGTGGCCCGGTCTACGCCACCTTCTCATCGACGGCGCCGATGACGAGCAGCCACGCGGCCGTGATCATGTAACAGGTGTTCGTCACGATCGCTATCGCAACGATGTAGAGCCCGTCGACCTGACCGAAGAAGAACAGCGCGGCCCCGAGCATCTCGACGGCGTGGATGGCACTCCCGCCGACGATTCGTGAGAGTCGCAGGCCGTTCCCGAGCCGGAGAGCGTTCAGGTAACCACGGATGAACACGGCGGCCGATACTCCCGCGACGACGAAGAGCTCGGCGCCAATTGCCCGATGGTGTTGCGCGCCCATCAGTACCAGCGCGCAACGCATGAAGACCAGCGCCAATCCGGTCAGCGTGTTAATGGCCCGATTTCGATGCGTCGCGTCCACGGCGATCGCCTTGAGATTGAGTGACATGGCGACGAACACCAGTCCGGTGAGCGTGACGGCGCCGGTTCCGACCAGCAAAAAGAAGTCGGACCACTGTCCGGACCTAAACATCGTCGCCGCAATCATGACCGCAACTGTAACTTGAGCGCGTCTCCCCGCACGAGACACGATGGTCAGTCACCGTGCCAGACCGCGAGGTGAAACCTTAACCGAGCCTCGTCAGCACGTTGCGGGTGATCTGTTCAATCTGTGGATCACGCTCACGCAGACCGTGCGCCCAGTCGGTGGAGCCCGACGTGAGGACCGTCGCGCCCGCGTCGTTCGTGTACGCCCCCAATACGGCGTGGCCGTGTCGAATCCGTTCCGCCGACGCCGGATCGCGCGTGCCGAAGATGCGCGAGGCGATCCACTGGAGCTCGCTCGGCTCATCGGGTTTCGGGGGACGAGGGGCGGTCTCGTGCGTGAAGTGCTGCGTCGGGCACGTGCCCAAGATCTCGAAGTTCGCGGGCGTCCCGTCCTCTCCCGTGGGGTACGGGAGCCCGTCGCGATACGTGAACGCGCACCCGTCACACTCGTAGCCAACGACGGTCGCGTTTGCGCCGAGGACCTCGCCGTAACGAAGTCCCGTGCTCTCGAAGATCCAATGATCGGCGCGATGGACGGTGTAGCCACCCAAGCCCGCGGTCACGTTGCGTCCGATCCGGTGATAGCCACCGCGAGTGAACGTGACGCCCGTCATGAGGTTCTCGGGACGGCCGAGAATGAGGTCGGACCAAATCGTCGTGACCTCCGACTCGCGTGATGTCCCCATGCACGGGTCCTCCTTGAAGAATCCCTTGTAGCCCACCATCACGTCGTGCTCGTCGCCTTCGTGTCGGACCTGCCACATTGAGGTGTTACCCGAGAAGAAGGCCGCGTTACCTCCTCGAGCGACGAAGCGTTCGACGGTGTCGCGCATTCCCTTCGACCAGTACTCGTCGTGACCGACCGAGAGGTACAGACTCGCGTTCTCAAGTACCTCGGGATGGTCTTCCAGGTCCGCGTTCGTGCAGACACCGACATCGAATCCTTCGCGCTCGGCCCACGCAATGAACGGCTGTTCCCAGTCGGGCCACCCGGCGGATCCGGCCCAGCTCGACAGGTGGTTCAGTTGGATATAGCCGACGTGCGCGGCGTTGTCCGGATCGGGGGCGCCGGTGCCCGTCACGCGGCGGCCCCTGCCGAGTGGCTTTTGTAGATAGCCGGCCGACATCGGACGCTGCATCGAGACGTGGGTTCCGCCGTTGTAGAGATTCGTCCCACCAAAGTCGTTGTAGGCGTTCCACGTGTTGGTCGCCAACGCGAGGACGATCCTCGCGGTAGCGCCGGGTCGAACCACGAAGAAGGCGTAGTCGCGACGCATCTTGTCGCCCACCTCGATCTCCATGACGACCTCGTAGTAGCCCGAACGCCAACTCGGGTCGACGTCGAGCGTGAGTGCCACCGGCCAGTGGCAGCCGGTGGACGACGCGGTCTTCGGGATCTCGTACTCCCCTGTCGGCACCGAAGTCGAGGTGAACACAACGTCGCGCGTAGCACCGACGCGAGCGACTTCGACACGTGCCGGTTGCGCACCCGACGACGACATGTGAAGACTAACCTGTTCACCAGGGCGAACTGACTGCGGCCAGCAGTAACCGGTGATTGCTTCGCGCGCCATCTTCCGACTGTAACTGGGCTCCGAGAGTCTCGGTAGAGGGACGCGAGTGCGCTTACCCTAGGGACGTGGACACGGAGCAAGCGGCGCGATCAGAAGTGAAGCCTCGGCGAGCGAAGAAGCGCCGTGGTCCGCTGCGAAAGGTGTTGTTGGGTCTGGGCTGTCTCTTGCTCGGCGTCTTCGTGTGGCTCGCTGCCTCGTTCTCGGTCTATGTGCTCCGACCTTCCAGCATGACTTTCTCCGAAAAGGTCCCCGAATGGGTGCGCACACTGCCGTTCGGCAACTGGGCCGTCGATACAGCCGAACACATGTACTACAGCGATCACGCACCGAAGAAAGGCGGACCACAACTCACCAAGCTGCCGAGTGTCGGCCTCGGTAAACCAGCGGGCCAAGGTGTGCCACCCTCTCCTGGGGCACGCCACACGCAGAGCGCCTGGCCGACGCCGATTGCGCCGGTCTTCACGACGCCACTGCCGGGGGAAGGTGTGTGGAAGCGTACGGGACCGTCCGTCCAGGGAAAACCGCCCGTGCTCGTGACCACGTACCGACCTGATCCGACGTATCCCCAAATGGTCGCCTACGTTGCCTGGTTCAACCACTCCCTCGTCGACCTGGCCTACTATCCCGGTCGCTACGAACCACCGGTCGCAAGCAACCGAGGTCCTTCGATGGTGCCCTACGACCAGCGGTACCGCCTGCTCGCCACGTTCAATGCGGGCTTCATCTACTCCGACGGCGACAACGGCTCGGCGGTGAACGGGGTCACCAACGAGCCACTCACCGACGGGAACGCCACGTTGGTCGGTTTCAAAGACGGACAGATCGCCATCATCCTGTGGCACGGCGGTCCGAACCCGGGATCCAACGTCGCCTGGGCCAGGCAGAGCCTCGCGCCGATCGTCTGGCACGGAAAACTCAATCCCTCACTCAACACCAATCCCGACAGTCCCCAGTGGGGCTACACGGTTGGGAACGCGGTCCGGGTGTGGCGCACGGGTGTCGGCGTCGATAAGGAAGGGAACCTCATCTTCGTCGTAGCGAACGATCAGACGGTCGTCTCGCTCGCCCAGATTCTTCAGCACGCAGGAGCGGTCGACGCCATGGAGTTCGACATCAACGCCGACTGGCACACGTTGATCACCTACAGCCACCCGCACGGCCTTGATCCGACCATGGTGGAACCCCAACCCGTGCAATCGGTGGACCGATACCTCTATCCCGACGACCGCGATTTCTTCGCGGTCTACGAGCGCGTGCCCGGTCCGGTCTCAGTCCCCTTCAAGTAAGGGTGACGCACCCTAAATGAATCCCGCACGGGCGTCAGAGCCGAAGTTAGAAAATCGTTTGGCAATAACGACGAAGTACGCACTTACGTGAGGATGCTTCTCGCTCCATCGAGCAACGCCTTGGCGTCTCGGTGATGGTCCTCCAAGGCGCGAGAGTACGCGTCGTCGCCCAGTCGACGCAGCAACGCCGTCGAGCCCTCAATATCGGTGAAGAGGAATGTCAAAGTCTCGATGATGGAATGTTACGAGATGACCTTAAAACCTGTCTGTTCCATCGAGTCTGTTGACTGTTTTGGCGAAGGCTTCAGGCGACGAACGTACGAAGGTCCAGGATTGTCCTAGTCCCAAGTCTTTAAGCCTCAGAATGCAAGGTGGAGGCGAAGTGCTTCGTCGAGTTCGGCCATCAAATCTTTAGGCACCTCTCCAACTGCGGATCCAATTCGCTCCACGGAAATGGATCGGACCTGCTCTGCCTGAGCCTTGGAGTCGTGCTCCAGTCCGGTCAAGTTCGCTGGGAGTAGTACTTGAAAGGGGTAGACCCGAGAGGTGTTCGAGGTCACCGGCACGACCGTGATGACTCCCCGGCCAGTTCGTTCGGCGGCAACGTTCGCTCCGTCGTTGCTGACAATGACGGCGGGCCGTCGCTTGTTCGCTTCACCGCTCTTCGCGGGCTCAAGATTGACGACGTGGATCTCGCCCCGACGCACTACTGCAAACCGTCTGATGCAGTAGCGTCCCAAAGTTGTTGGTCCTCGTGTTGCCACTCGGCCCAAGCACTTTCGTACGCGGCACTCAAGCCCGTCGCTCTGAGTAATCGAACAGCCTTATGTAGCGCGGCCGAGCGAGAAGGGAGCCCCTTTTCGCTGGCGTACGCGTCGAGGAAGGAGACGTCCTCTTTCGGCAAACTCATGCTGATTTTCATACTTTGATACTACCAACAGTAGGAGACATGGAGGCATACGTGGGCATCTCACCGAAGGACGTGTCCTTGGAGCCCCAGGTGAGCTAATCGCCCGCAGGATATATCTCGAGCGCACTGGTGACCGAGATCGCATGGCAAGTATGCAGACGTCAAGAGAACATTGTCGGTTGACTGCGCGGCGAAATCGGTTCCAGACAGTACGGGGGCCCACTCAGTGCCTGGGCCCCCGCTCTTGGTGGCGGGGGAACCGTAGTGAAACGGCAACTTCGAATGAAATATCAACCAACTTCCCCGGTTGGAATTCCTGCACACCCATGTTGCACACCCCTCTGCACACCCCAGTCAACGTCGGGTGCCGGCTGAGTTTATGGAGTGAAGTTGACGAAGCCATGTCGACAACGTAGCGAGCCTTTGTGACTTACGACGTCACAGGTCTCCGCGCACCGGCAACGATTCATCGTGATGGCCGAGCTCCATTGGACTGATTCGTCCCATTGCCAAGTCATACACTCGGTCGGCGCTCAAATCCTTCCCGAAAGCGATCGCTCGTTCGAACTCTTCTTCGCCAAGTACCTCGCGCAGCTTGTTCCGATTATTCTCGCGCGCTTGGATCTCGATTGGAGACCACCAGCCACCGATCGGCTCCGCCGCTCTCTCTTCCATGGCTTCGTGGGCGCCAGTCAAATGGGCGCCGAGCAACGATTGGCCCTGTTGCGTAGCGCAGCACGACAGCGTGAATAGTACCCAGTACGTATTGATTGTCGGCGAACCATTCCGGCGCGAGAGTCGCAAAGCCTTCTGACTTTGTGTCACTGCCAGGTCGAATTCGCCGGCGAAGAAGCTAAATGCACCAGCGATGTACTGGAGCAGGATGATTTGGTAGGTTGAGCCGATCTCTTCAGCCAACGACATGGCTTCAGCATTGAGCGCTCGGGCTTCTCGCACATCACGCGAGGTTTCGCCGAGCGACACCGAAAGGGTCGAAATCGACAGGGTAACCATCATTGCGTCGCCCAGTTGACGGAAAATACTCAAGGCTTCGTGACACAGATCGCGTGTCTCGGAGAGCAGTTCATGACCGCTAATCACGGCCACCAGCGCCAGGCCGATCAGTTCGGGCCTGTTCGTGGAACGTGCTCGATCGAGTGCGGCGTTCGCCTCTTCAAGTCCGAGGTCACGTCGACCGAGATCTGACCGAACAGTGGAGCGATTTATGTGCGCGAGAATCAAGAGATCTTCGTCATCGAGTTCCTCCGCGATGGCGCGCGCCTGTTCACCGAGTTCGAGGGCGAACTCTTTGGAACGCTCTTCCAATCCGATCAGCTTGGCGATGTAGGACATTGCCAAGAGCGCATCGGCGCGCAACGCAAGCGCTGCGGTCTCGCTTCTCGACAGGGCGTCGCGCAGGTACTGCGGCAGGACGTAGTTACGGCGGGTGAGGACGAAACGAAGGAGGGCCACGCCGAGCGTCAGGACGTCCGCTGTTCGCTCGGTGTCCGCAGAAAGCGTGTTGAACGTCACCACGAGGTTGTCGTACTCGAGGTCCAATCGCTTGAGCCACTCGCCTTGCTGAGGGCCTTCCAATTCTGGCGCCGCCTCCAGACAGAGCCGCAAATAGTGGTCCGCGTGCAACTGTCGAGTCCTCGTCGCGTCGACCTCGCCACCGACCTGGACCAACTCGTCGGCGGCGTACTGACGAATCGTTTCGAGAAGGCGGTAGCGCACGGAGGTCGAGAGGCGTTCGACCGTGACGAGGCTCTTGTTGACCAGCGAACTGATCAAGTCGGGGACGTCATAGGACCCGATTTGGTGGCCGGCGCACACCGCCTCGGCGCCCTGCAGGTCGAAGCTGCCGGCGAAGACTGAGAGCCGCCGTAACAGTGCACGCTCCGGTTCAGTGAGTAAGTCGCACGACCACGCCACCGTGGCCCCCAAAGTCTGCTGGCGAGGCAGAGCGTTGCGACTGCCACCCGTCAGCAGCCGGAACCGTTGATCGAGGCGTGCGTGTAGGTCGTCGAGGGACATGGAGGATAGGCGTGACGCGGCGAGTTCGAGAGCGAGGGGAATGCCGTCGAGTCGCCGACATATTGACGCAATGAGTGGTGCCGCGCTGTCGCTGAGTTCGAATGTCGAATCCTTCTCTCGCGCCCGAGCTACGAAGAGTTCCACGGCGTCGGAACCTTCGAGATCAGCCGTTCCCTCTACATCATCAGCGGGCAACGACAACGATCGCACCCGGTACACCCGCTCACCGTCAATACCGAGCGGCTCACGAGATGTCACGATGATCGATACTCGGGGACAATCGCGGCCGATGCCGTCGGCCAACTTCGCCACGGCATCAACCACGTGTTCACAGTTGTCCAAAATGATGAGGACGTTTTGAACTCTCAGAATCTTGATCAAGCCCTCGAGCGGCAGACCGTCGGCCTCTCGCCGAAGTTGCATCGCGGTGACGACGGTCGCGGGCACGTGCTCCGGTTCAGTCACTGGTGCGAGTTCGACGAACCAAACTCCTTCGCCACTTCCATCGAGGAGTTCGGCGGCAACCTGAAGTGCGAGACGCGTTTTTCCGGAACCGCCGGCACCGGTGAGCGTCACCAACCGACTATCCATGACGAGCTTCCGCACTTCTTCCAACTCCGTCGAGCGACCTATGAACGGATTGAGCGAGGCGGGGAGATTGTTGGTGAGATCCGGGTTATCAAGCGAGCGCAGTGGCTCAAACTCTGAAGTGAGATCCTCGGCGACGAGTTGAAATATCGTCTCGGGTCTCCCAAGGTCCTTCAGACGATGTGCGCCCAGGTCGCGCAGCGACATATCGACGGGCAGCGATTCTTGGATGAGTCCAGCGGCAGCGGAGGAGAGCAGAACTTGGCCACCGTGGCCCACCGCGGCGATTCGAGCGGCTCGGTGAACCTCGTATCCAACGAGACCGATTGCCACGTCAGTGACCTCGCCAGTGTGAATACCCATGCGCACGCGTAACTGCTCACCAAGAGGCCATTCGTGAAATGTGAGCGCTCTCTGCATTTCGATCGCGGCGTTCACGCAGGCCCTAGGTGAAGTGAACGTCGCAAAGAATGAGTCACCCTGAGTTCCCTGTTCACGTCCATCGTGCGAGTCAAGGGCGTGTCGGACAATCTGATGGTGCTCGCTCAGTGCCCGAGAATACGCGTCGTCTCCGAGGCGGCGTAGAAGTGCCGTCGAACCCTCAATGTCAGTGAAGAGAAAGGTAAGCGTCTCAATGAGGAAATGTTACGAGATTGCTTCAGAAACCGTCGGCTCGTTGCATTTCTATACGACTTCCTTGCCGAAACGCGCGCAACCAGACGACGAAGGCCCAGGAATCACCTGGGCCTTCGAGTCGGATTCAGTACTACTTGGTGGCGGGGGCAAGATTTGAACTTGCGACCTTCGGGTTATGAGCCCGACTCGCGTGCGAAGTGTTAGCTCGGCACGAATGAATTCACCCGTTCATCGAGCACTGATTGTCCTTGGAAACACTGGAATCTGAGGAGGCTCAACTAGTCCGAATTAGAACGTGGCAAAGATGCCCGTGAGCCGCCTACACAACCGAAGTGTGCAAATCGGGTGCAAACGACTTTGAGCGCCAAATCCTTCTCCGACTACATGAGCCCAACCCACGAAATGCCACCAATGCGGCTCTATGACTCGTACCTATCTAACGACCGAGACCAAGGTCGTTGTCTTTAGCCCTCAAGAACTTCTCGAACACCTGCAAGACTTTCAAATCCTTTACACGGCCGGCGGCCCGTTTCGACTGCGCGATGTCCTCGATTGATGCAACTTGAGTTTCGGTTCGACCCACAATTACAGTGAGCGACCTCTCTTCTAAGCCCCGATAGTCTCGAATTCCATCGGCTTCGAAGAGGACGTCAAATTCTCCGAAATCGCAAGTCAAATTCAACATCTTCATTCTCCCGAGAAACTCGGGAGACCGATCGAATGCAAGACCCTCTTCTAGATCATTGACTCGAATTTTCGCGTCAAGATGTTCAAGGGCGTCGGCGAGGCGGTCCAAATTCAATAGGTCAGGAGATGCATAGAAATCAATGTCCATGGTGGGAGGAATCGGTACGGCCTGCGCAATGGCCGCAAATGCCCCGATCACCACGTAGTCAACCGCAAATCTATTGAACGCCTCAATGATCACTTCCGCTTCTAGTTCGTGGTTCACTGCTCTCCTCGATCACTCGCGCATTCTTGAATCCAGCAACATTCGCTCTGTGTCGATCCTCAACTCGCTGTCGTTCAACGCCACTGCGCCGTGAATGTCTCTCGGCTAACAACCGGTCGTGGTCGTCCAGACTTTCAAGATGAATTCTTGGTTCCAATCCCACCGAAGCAAGAATTCGTTGCACCGATTCAAATCCAGGATCAATTCGTCCCAATTCGATTCGAGCGATCGTTGACTGAGCGACGCCAGCTCGCGCTGCTAATTCACGCTGAGTGAGGTTCAAACGCACGCGGGCCAAGGCAAGAAGGCTCCCCGCCACCGTCGACGAAACTCCAGAAGTACGCACGGCAACATGATAGCAGATACGCTATCAACACCGACGGTCCGATTGGCTCCGCGTGCCGCAATCAGAAGGTCTGGCACTTTCACATTCGCGTCTACCCTGGTTATGAAGGAGACGAACTTGACGCGGTAGCAGCCTGGAGGGACCTTGATCATGTCATGATGCGAACCTAGTGTCACAGTGCCACTCTGGCCCGAGTCAAACGTAAAATTCATGGGCCGCGCTCCCATTCAATGGTTGGCATGATTCTGTACCGACGTGCATAATTGCCCTGTGCAACGAACACGACGATTTAGAGTTGCCATCATTCTCGTCGGCGTGGTTGGCGTGTTCGGGTTCAATCCGGTCGCGAGTGACGCGTCCACGTCAATCGATCCACCCGGGGAATTCACTGCGGTGTCGTGCGTGGGTCCGACGTACTGCCTCGCCGTTGGAACGGCGGCAGCGTCGTGGAGCGGTCAGAGTTGGCGAGTGGTGCCGAAACCGGCGGCCCCATCGGGAACGATTCAGGAGTTCATGAACGCGGTGTCATGCCCACAGGTGGACAACTGTGTCGTTGTGGGAACCTTCGAATCACGTACCGCCAGAAAGACCTTGGCCGATCATTGGAACGGCCATGAGTGGTCAGTCCTGGACGTGGGCAGCATGACGAATGCCGAGTTGAACGCCGTATCGTGTCCTACTAGTTCGTGGTGCGTAGCCGGCGGCGGGATCTATAGCGGTGGTAAAACCAGAATCGTCGCCGGAACGTGGAGCGGTACTGGTGGCGGCGATTGGACGCTGACCCCGATTACACCAGTCGCCGGATCGTCAACCAGTGTCGGTACGCTCACGTGCGCGAGTGCAACGGTCTGCGTTGAAACGGGTTCGGGTATCAACCTCTGGAATGGCCAGTCCTGGACAATGGTTCCTACGTCTGGGTATGCGATCGACGACGCGTCGTGTCAGCCCGGTGACAGTGTCACTGAATGCAACTACCTGGGGGCGTACGCCAGCGGCGGCAATTTTTACTCCGACACTGTTCAGTACGACGGTTCAAGTTGGCAGTTGGTCGGCGCTACGAGCGGTTCGACACCATTGGTGACGGGCAACCCTGCCGCGTACTCGTGCGCAACCTCAACATCGTGCTTCGCGGTCGGCCAGCAATCCTCTCGGGCGCGAGGTGGTCCGGTGACGTTCACCGAACAATGGAACGGCAAGAACTGGGATGCCGTGGCCAGTCCCAGTCCGAACCCAGCACCTCGTGGCTCGCATTACGACGCCTTCTTCGCCGTGTCCTGCGTCAGCGCCAACAGCTGCACCGCCGTGGGCCGGGCAAACGACGATCTCCTGGCCGAGCAGTGGAACGGTGTTCATTGGCGAGTCGAACGCTTTGGTTGACGACGCCGTCCAAAAGTCCCGCTGCTCGACTTTCTCGCCGATCGAGGCGATTTGACGTTCACCCCGGGACAGCCTTAATCGTCAGGTGAGTGGTACCGCACTGCCCGAAGACGACATGTAAGGTGATCGACGCACTTGAGGATGTCGTGAACTTTCCCGTGAGAGTAACCATGACGTCGGTGCCCGTTTTGGCCATTCCGTTCCAAATACTGGCCGGGCCGTTGTAGGAGAACGTGTCAGCCGTGATTGGCAACGGTTTGTCAATCTCCAAGTAATACGTGAAGCCGTCCCCAGTTGCTCCAAGGCACGCCTGCGTATCTTGGAAGTCCTGCACCTTCCCTCCCGTCACGGAGAAATAGCCGCCGACCGGACCCTCGGGGCCGCCGCACGTACCCCAGCACGTGCTGGACGTGACGGGTGGGATCGGTTTCTTGGCTGGTAGTGCCCACAGCGTGTAGGTTTCTTGATCGCTCAACCTTAAGTCGTGACCCTTCACGGTGATGAAATCGACAACCTGAACGGTAAAGGGGCCGAGTTTGCTCACTGAAGTTGGTGTGCCGGTGATACGCCCCATCAATGAGAAGTTCAATCCGGGAGGAAGCGCACCACTGCTGATCGTCCAGTTGTACGGCCCCGGGGCACCACTCGCGGAGAACGCGAACGAATAGGGAACCCCTACCGTGGCATTCGGCGGCGAGGTGCTCGTGGACGGTGTTGTAATACTTAAGACAGGTGCGCCGATCGACTGGCGAGTCCAGTTGTACTCGTAGTAGAGCCCCCAGAGCGTTGGCCAGACCCCGTTGACCACGTTGATCGTCGTGATCGTCGGAGCGTTTTCGCTGATGATCGTGACGGTGTAGTTTCTCGGAGATCCCGTAACCTTCTCAATGACCGCCGTGTGGCCACTGGGTTCGCTCGATGACGTTGGTCCTAAGCTGAGGATGTTGCCGGCCACCGGGGCTTGGGCGTTCGTGGGGGGAATCCTGATCGTGCCAGCGTTAAACGCGACGGGCACGTGGAACACCTTGTAGAGATAGTGGACGACGTTCGCGCCCGTGGGGGGAACGAGCAGGGAGCCCTCCCCCGGCTTATTCCAGAGCGTATTTTCCTTGTAGACGACGTCTTCAAACCGCAGACTGAGCTCGACACACTGGAATGAGCCGCCTGGATCGCCGCCGCCGCCATTCGCATCGAACGGGGTGTCTCCAATTGTGTAAGGGTTGGCGTCGGCGCTTGGATCTTTCGGGTCACCACCGCATTCGTAGATGTTGGTTTTCATTCCGCCAATCACGATTTGGGGACCAACGGCGCCCCCGTACTTCGAGCAGAATTTTGGCCCGGTGTAAGCGCCGGAGTATGAAGCACCTGCCGAACGAACCAGTGCGATGGGAGAACACGCCACAGCGATCAGCGCAATCACGGCTGCGACCGCTCTGGAAACGAACTCTCGATGACTTCGTCTTTTACTTGGTCGTTTGTTCATACGTGCTCCATTCGAACCAGAGTCAATTCTCCTGACCGACACTCAGAACCCCAAACTCTTCTCGCGTGCAACCCAAAACCCATGCTCCGAATTACGACAAGAAAGACTGGCGGCTCAACTACCTCGCTGCTATGTGAAAATGGGTGCCAGCACCCATCGCGGCGTGAGCGTTCGGCCACTTAGTGAGGCTACAAATTAACCGGTCTCCGTACTGCTGCGTCTGGGCGCCCGGGTCGGGAAAAAAGTAAAGATAGCCAAAGTTCGACCGCAGGGTGCCGCGAAAGAGCTTCTGGAACTTCGCGAGACATATTCGGTGCGAGTCCGCGGTGACAATGGAAGCTGCCGGTGAGGGACCCCATCCCCCGTGCGTGACCAAATAGACCTCCATGTTGTGTCCGGGGTCACTGCAAGGAACAACTAAGGGATGCTCGCCATTGGCCGGGGTGTAGAGACCACACTGTCCAGCGTGAAAATTCAGGTAAAAGGTGGGTGTGCCAACGGCAGACGCAGCGCCACTTAACTGCGGCAGAACGGCAACGAGTGCCAGGACCACGACGCCAAATGAACGCCGCGCAACGAGACGAAGACTCATCGTTCCTCCTATAATCACGGGTTTTGGGCAACCTATCGAACATCGCGTTCGCTTGGCGTGGCCTATCATGCCATGGCAACGGGCACCGTGCAAAAGACTTCCAATGAGAGCGAATTGAGCCGTTTTGCCCAGTCGTTCCGTGAGAAACCGGTTGGGTGTCAATGCCTTTGTGACATTGATTCACCACGCTCATCAAAGGGCGAACCCGTGCCTCAGTGCCGCGCCTCGGTTGAGATCTCATTGCGGGGGCACGATGCGGACCCCATCGCCCATTGACGACATCTCCATCAATCTCGTGACCGAGATGTCTTGGTAAGCCTTCGGAAGTCGTCACTCGATGATCGGTTGGGTGGCGCGTCGAAAAACTCCCGACGGTACGAAGGTCCAGGCTGAGCCTGGACCTTCGAAATTTAGTGGCGGGGGCAAGATTTGAACTTGCGACCTTCGGGTTATGAGCCCGACGAGCTACCAGACTGCTCCACCCCGCGATGCGAAGACCATTATATCGCGCACAAACACGACGAGAAATGGCCGCAACCCAATTGGTGCGTGAAGAGACACTATGGACCAACCTCGAAGCACGAGCTTCTTCGAGTTATTCGTGACCGATTTATTGCGAGGTCGCCGACAGTTCGTTAGATGCGGCGCCGGCACCATTCTTGTTCGCCGCCCGCACGACGAAGTAATACTTGGTGCCGCGCGATAAGCCGGTCACCGTTACGCGCGTGGAGTTGAGTGGCGTCGAATTGATCGGTGTCGTCGACTCGCCTCCTGCTGAGGTGCCGATGTAGATGTAGTAGCCGGTAATCGGACTCCCACCGTTATTCGACGGCGCGCTGTACGACAACGTGATCTGTCGACGTCCCGGTTGGGCTGAATTGAGGGTCGGCGCCCCAGGCACCGCACTCGCCACCGGCGTCGCGGTAAGTGCGTTCGACGCAAGAGAATTGCCCTGCGCGTTGACGGCTTCGACTTCGAAGGAGTACGTCGTAGCGTTCGTGAGTCCCGTCACCGTCGAACTGGTTCCCTGCACCAACGTCTGCGCCGTCGTGTACGCACCGCCATTCGCGCTGTCGTACACGTCGTAACCGGTGATCGCACTGCCGCCGTTACCGGTCGGAGCCGTCCACGTCAACGCCACGGTTGCGTTGCCCGGTGTCGCGGACTTCAGCGTCGGTGCGCCCGGCACCGTGAGGGCCGCCGGGGTCGCCGAAAGTGGGTTCGACGCGTTCGAATTGCCCTGCGCATTGTTGGCCTCGACTTCGAAGGAGTACGTCGTACCGTTGGTGAGGCCGCTCACCGTGGTACTGGTTCCCGACACCTCAGACCCGGTTACCGCGTACGCCGAACCACCAGAGCTCTCGAGCACGTAATAACCCAGGACGGGACTCCCGCCGTTGCTCGACGGCGCACTCCAACCCAAGGTCACGGAACCGCTACCCGCCGAGGCGGAGTTCAGCGTGGGCGCGCTCGGCACCGTCGGTGGACCGGTCACCGTCGAGAACGCCGCGATGCTGCTCGGTGATCCCCCGGGTGTGCCGAGACCGCTCGGACCGTTGTAGCCGTTGACACTGTCGGCGGCGTTACAGAAGTACTGGGGATCGCCGGTGCAGCTGCCGTCGCTCCCGGACGTCACGTGGTACAGCAGCCCCGCGTTCGCGTACAGGCTCGACGCCGGCACGCCCGTGCCGCCGGACGCGTTACCCGCGAGCGCGTACATGGAACTGATGATCGGCGTCGCCACGCTGGTGCCGCCGAAGGCGCCCCACGTGAAGCCCGTGCCGTAGGTGTCATAGACCCACACGCCCGTGCTCGGGTCCGCGACCGCCGAGACGTCGGTCACCATGCGCTTCGTGCAGCCGGAGTCGCTCTGCCACGTGGGCTTGGGTTCGTACGCGCTGCAGCCGGCGCCGGCACCGCTCCACACCGATTCGGTCGCGGAGCGCGTGCCTTGGTCGGTGCTCTGGAAGAGGCTCGTACCGCCGACGGCGGTGACGAAGGGCGAGGCGGCCGGGAACTCGGTGCCGAAGCCACCGTCACCGGAGGCGACGACGATCGCGACACCGGGGTGGTCGTAGTACGTCTGAGCGTCCGTCGTTTCGCCGGAGTACTCGGCACCGCCGTAACTGTTGGAGACGACGTTGGCGCCCTTGGCGACGGCCGTGTTCACGGCGGTGCCGAGGTTCGCGATCGATGACGACGATGCCTCGACGAGCAGGATCTGGCAGTTCTGACAGATTGCGCTCACCATCTCGACGTCGAGGGAGATCTCCTCGCCCCACGACGCGTTGGCCGTCGGCAGTGGCGACGTGGCGCCGTTCTGGTTCACGACCTCGAAGGTGCAGGTGCTCGAGGCACTCGATACCGTGCCGCTCGGGCAGGCGCTCAGTCCGAAGAAGGAACGGTACGACGCGAGGTTGCTGGTCACGTTGGGGTCGCTGTAGGCGTCGACGATCGCGACGACCTGGCCCGCGCCCCCGCCGTGCGCCGCGGCCGCGGCCGCCACGTTGTAGGCCGAGTCGAGGTAGCACGGGTCATAGGCGCCGGTGCCCGATGCGCTGACCGACGACGGCACGTTCGTGTCACTCGTGTTGCACGCCGACCCGGAACCGGACGGTTGCACCGGCGCGGCGGCGAGCGCGTCGTTGCCCAGGTCGGTCACGACCTGCGCGTTGCAGTGCGCGCTACCGGCGGACACGGCGTAGGAGCAGACGTTCACGTCACTCTCGCCACTCGCACCCTGGTGGTGCCAGAAACCGTTCACCCACGTGGGCGTCGCATTGGCGCCGTTCGAACCGTCGGCGAGGGCCGGTGACGCGAGGACGCCGACGGATCCGACGACGAGCGCGAGCGCGCCGATCGCTCGGCGTGTGCGACGGGCTCGCGGCGAGTTCATGGCGTGAGAAGAGTGCTTCATCGATGGCCTCCAGGGATGTCTGCCGGGCGTTGGTCTCCCCGATGGTATTACGTGACCCGAGGGTCAGGGGTGGCCGTCACCACAAATCTTGAGCGAAGGACCCGTACGGGACCCTCAGCCGGGTTACTTCTTGGCCAGCGCGGTCTGGGCCAGCTGCAGTTCGTTGTACGCCGCGTTCACTTCTTTTTGGTACGCCCCGAGTTCGCCGTTCTTGAGGTCCGTCTGGGCGCTCTGGAAGTCGGTGACCGCCTGTTTGACGTAGGCGGCCGCCGTCTGACCGGCCTTGGTCGTGCCCCCGCCCCCGGTCTTGCCGGGCGAAGAACCGCCGATTGAGATGTTCGCTCCGAAGACTTGGGAGAGCGCACCAGAGAGCGTCGGCGCGATGGCGACGTCCTGATTGAAGACCGCGATGACAAACTTCAATTGCGGCAATGGGTTGGCCGTGCTCGTTAAGTAGAGCGGGCGGATATAGAGCACACTTTGATCCAACGGAACCATCAGGTTGTTGCCGAGTAGCACCTCTGAGCCGCCGCCGCTCGTGTTGAGAAAGGTGATCTCTCTGGACGTGGCGGAATTTTGTTGGATCTCCGAATCGGCCTGGACCGGACCGGTCACCGACTGGCCCCGTGGCGTGATGTAGACGTGGAGTTGCCCGTAGTCCGAAGGATCACTCGTGGCGACCATGAACGCGGTCAGGTTCTGAACGTTCGAAGAGTTCCCGGCGGGCACGAAGGCAATGTTCTCCAGCAGCTGTTGATGGTTCGCTTCCGGCAACGAACCGACCTGGAAGGTCGGACTCATTGGCGCGAGGGAGGAGGACACCACGTTGCCCGCGGCGTTCGTCACCGTCGTGAGTGCGAGCGACTGTGCCGGCGAACCCGAACCGGTGGACGGCGAGATCTCCCAGCGGTCCGAGGCCGCGAAGAACGCGCTCGCCGTTGAGATGTGGTACTTGGCCAGCGTCGCTGCCTGGACCGAGAAGATGTTCGAAGGGTAACGAAGGTGGGTGCGAATCGCCTCGGGCATCTGGCTCATCGGGTGGAACATCGTCGGGAACGCCGCTCGGTACGCCTTCAGAATCGGGTCGTTCGGGTCGTTGGCGTAGAACGTCATCGCGCCGGAGTACGCGTTGACCACGACCTTGACGGCGTTGCGCACGTAGTTGAAGCTGCTCGGCAGTCCACCCTGGTTGACGTTGAGGTTCGACGCGTTCTCGCTGTAGGGGTACTGGTTGGTGGTGGTGTAGCCATCAAGGACGTACTGCACTTCGCCGTTCGCGATCACGGCGTAGGGGTTGCTGTCAAAGGTCAGGAAGGGGGCCGCCTTCTGGGCCATCTGCTGGACGTCGCGCACGAAGAGGACGCGGCTCTTGGACGTGATTTGATTCGAGATCAAAAAGTTGAAGTCACCGAGCCGCAGCGCCAGAGCGATGCGGCTGAAGATATTGCCGACGGGCACGCCGCCGGTGCTGTCGTAGTGGGTCTCGACCGGTTGACCGGCATTGGCACCGGAGTCCACCTGGTAGTCGAGCTCGCGTTGCTTGGTGTCGGCGACGACCCAGCCGGGGTCGTGGATGCCGAAGTAGATGTCCGGCTGCGTTAAGACCGGCATGCCGTTCGAGGACTGGGGCGGCACGTTCGCCACGACGAAGTTCGGGTTACCCGTCGTGTAGTCAACCGCGTTGGCCGGCAGCACCGCGGCACCAATGCCGTGCGTGTATTGCAAGTGCTGGTTCACCCACGACTGTGATGGCAAGTTGGCGGTATTCAACTGTCGCGCACCAATCAAGACCGGCGTGAGTTTGCCGTTGATGAAGTAGCGGTCCACCCCGAGCGTCGTGAACGTGTAGTAGGCGTGAATTGATTGGCGTCGGGTGACGGTCGCCAACGTGATGTTCGGCGCGGGGTCCCAGAGGCGGATGTTGTCCAGCGTGGCCGCATCGGTCTTGAGCGTGGCGTTCGATATCGTCGTCGAGCCCGCGAAGTTGGAGTACTGCACTTTATTAAGACCGAAGGCGTCGCGCGTCGCTTCGATGTTGCGCTGGATATAGGGCGCTTCGAGCGAATCCTGGTTCGGGCTGACCTTAAGGGCCTGGAGGATCGTCGGGTAGAGCACGCCGATCACCAACGCCACGAAGAGCCAGAGACCGACGGCGACCGCGGGCAGCGACCAGCCGCGCATCCGCACGTTGGCGAGCAGGATCAACGCCGCCGCCACGGAGAGGAAGAACAGGATCGTCAGTGCGGGCATGCGCGCGTGGACGTCGGTGTAGCCCGCGCCCTGGACGAATCCGTTGGTCGAGTTCACGAGCTCCCACTTCGCGATGATGTAGCCGACGGCCTTCATCAACGCGATGCCGGCCCCGATCACGGACAGGTGAGCCTTCACCCGCGGCGAGACGCGCGGTGTCACCTTGGTCGCGCGTATTCCGCCATTCAAATAGTGGAACCCGGTCGTGACGATCAACGCGACGATCAGGGTGACGAGGAACCAGGTGACGACGAAAGAGACGAAGGGCAGGGTGAAGATGTAGAAGCTCAGGTCCTTGTGGAAGAGGGCGTCCTTGATGTGGAACGGCTGGCTGTTGGCGAAGAGTATGTACTTGTTCCACTGTCCCGTCGCGTTGAGACCGGCGATCAGGCCCATGACGAGCGCGATCGCCGCGTAGATCCGCTTGGCGTAGGGGCGCACCACGTTCTGGAAGCGGCGCACGATCTCGTCTTCGGGGTCGAAGGAGAGGTCGCGCGCGCCAAAGCGGTCGGTCAGCAACAGGTTGCCCCACATGATGAAGAAGAAGATCGCACCGAAGGTGAGTCCCAGCCCGAGCTTCACCATCAACAGTGTCGAGAAGACCTTGCCCAGGCCGACGGAGTGGAACCACATCTCGTCGGTCCACAGCACCGCGAGGTTACGGAGGGACAGAAAGCCGATCAGGATGACGATGAAGGCGAGGCCGAACCAAAACCGTCGAGAGAATCGCCCTAAACGTCGCGCCCGAGGCGGGGTATCAGTCGGACTGCGCACGCAACGAGCCTAGGTCGTATTTCAAACAGGAATTACGGCGCAGGCGCACCCGGCGTGCAGCGGCGGGTACGCCGATCCACTTGGGAATGCCTGGCCGGCCGGCCGTTCGCTCGCGGCGGCGTCCATCGCGCAGGCGTCGCACGGCGCGTCATTGGGCGCGACGAAGAATCGCACGTTGCGACCCTGCGAGGCAGCGATCACGCCGATCTCGAAGGATCGACGCGCGGCGTCGGTGCAGAGTCGCTCGACGCGCGCGCCGCGCCACTCCTTGTAGGCGGCGTTGGCCCGGTCCGGGCCGTCGCCACTCCCGTCGCTCAGGATCCTCTTGCGCAACGCCAACACGATCGTCACCGCCAGATCGGCCGCGCAGTCGCGCAACGCCGCGTCGTCCACCGGACCGCCGGCGGCGCCCGATTCATCCTTGGCGAACTGCGCGCCCGCGGCGGCGGCCTCGGAGAGTGCGTCGATCGCCGCGTCCGCGTAGCGGGCGCGCTGCTCGTGTTCGTCCTCGAGCTCGGTCGTGATCATCGCCTGCACGTCGCGCAAACGGTCCAGCATGATGTTCTGGTCGTCCTGGAGAGCCCGCTTCACCTTGCGCGTCAGGGCCGCGAGGGAGTGCATGAGTGCGGCGTCGCGACGTTCGAACAGTTCGGTGGTCGCCGTGATCGCCTTCGCGGGGGCCGGTGCGGCCCGCTTCGGCACGGGCGTGGCGCCGCGCTCCTCGAGGGTCGCCTTACGGAGTCGCGCGAAAATCTCGTTCACGACGTCGGTACCGGAGTCCTCTGAGTCGATCATGGAGACTTCCGTCACGTCGGCCGCCAGCGTCGCGGCGGTCTTGGGCTCGCGTCGCGCGCGGGCTTTCGCGTCGATCACCGTGGCGTCGTGGAGCTGGGGTTCCGCGACGTGGCGCAGCGGTGTCGTCGCGAGTACCTCTTCTTCCGTCGGTTCAGGCAGATTCGGTCGCAGTCGCAACGCCTCGAGGGCCGCGTTGCGCGCGACTTCGTCGGAGCTGTTGATTCCCGACAGGACGTTCTCGACCTGGTCCTGGACCGACGAGACGAACGTGGCGAGCACGTCGCGTGCCGCGCGGAGTTGTTCGACTTGGATCTGCAGCGCCTTGCGCTTCACGGCGAGGTCGTTGAGGACGGCCTTTCGTGCGTCGTAGGACTGCTCGACGATCGCACGACCCTGCTCTCGCGCGCCCTCGACGAGTGCCTCCCCATTCACTTTCGCGGACTCGACGAGACGTTCGGCGGCCAGTCGGGCGTCGTGGTCGATCTGCCCGGCGGTGCCTTCGGCCTCGGAGATCAGGGCCGCGGCCCGTTCTTGGGCTTCGATGAGGTGCGCGGCACTGCGTTGTTGACTCTCGGTGAAGAGCTGGGTACTGCGTTCTTGCGCCTCGGCGGTCACGCGTCCGGCCTCTTCGTGAGCCGAACGCAGGATCGCCGCGCTCTGCGCTCCGAGGGCGCCGGCCAACGTGGCCTCGTCAAAGGTGGGGTTCGCTGCACGACGCTGCGCCTCGCTCAACTGGTCTTGGAGCTCGCGGATCCGGGCCTCCAGGTGTCCCATTTCGCGAGCGATCGACTCCAGGTGGATGCGGACCTCGTTGGGGTCGTAGCCGCCTTTTCGCACGGTCGTGAAGTTCATTCGGGCGATCTCGGCCGATGACGGGCGCGTGGTTGAGAGAATCCGGCGATCGTCCATTCCCTCCAGACTACGGCGTCACCCTTGGAGAAAATGGCTTAGCGAGGCGGCGTAAGGGGTTCGAGCGCCGCGCCGCCGATCGCGCGAAGGTCGCGCAACGTCTGGGCGAGCGAGGTCACGCCGATGATGGTGAGCCCCGGTTGCGCGTTCGCCTTGGCGGTCTTCACCTCGACCTCGGGCACGAAGAAGTACTTCGCACCGGCGCGTTGCACCGCGACCGTCTTCTCGGCCACGCCACCGACGTCGCCGACGTCGCCCTCGGCGTCGATCGTGCCCGTCGCCGCGATCGGCTGATTCCCCGAGATCGAGCGGCGGTTCATCTTGTCGATGAGCGTCAAGGTCATCGCGAGTCCCGCCGACGGACCGCCGATATTCGTGGTGTCGATGCTCACGCGCGCGGGCAAGCGGTACGAGTCGCCGTTCTCAATCGCAACCCCGAGATAGGACGTGCCGACGCCGCTCACGCCGGCGCAACCGGAGGAGCCGAGACCCTTCGGCGGCGTGGCCGTCGTCAGGCTCACGGATGACGGAGGTCGGTACGTGATGACGCCACTGGAGGAGATCTTCGCGCGACGCAGCGTGAGCCGCACGCTCGTGTGCGCGGGGACGCCGTGCATCGCCGAGATCAGCGAACACGCCGAGTTGACCGGCCGACCATTCACCGCAACGATCTCGTCCGCGACGTGCACCCCTGCCGTTCGCGCCGGAGACGGCGACACGACCGACGTGACGACGGCGCCCGTCGGCGTCGCCGGCGTCTTCCAACCGAGGGCGTTAAAGGCGGCCACTTCGGCCGCCTGTTTCGAGTCACTCATCTCCTGGTAGCCCTGCGCCTGAAGTTCATCGGTCGGCACACCGGGATCGACCAGTTCATTCGCGCTGATGAACTGGACGTGACTCTTCAAGTGGTAGTAGAGCCACTGCCATCCGTCGAGCGTCGAGAGATACACGTCGGTCAACATGATGGTGCCGTGATGGGTTTCGCTGGCTACGCCACTGATCTTCACGAGCGGAGCGACGGGCGTGGCGTCGCCGGGCGTCAACGCGTACTCACTGGTTTGGATCTTGCCCAGGACCAGCGTGCCCGCGAGGAGCACCACGAGGACTACTAAGAGGACCGTGGGGCCGCGACGTCGCCTGGATGGTGATGAGATGGGTTCATGCACGGTGATGAATCAACGCTAGCGGAGAGCATCGACGAGGCACTGTTGCGGGCCGGGTTCGCGCTGGGCGACGACTTCGTCGAGGTCTTGCGCGCTAACTTGCACAGCCCCGTCGCGCGACACCGCGTCCTCGCGCTGCGCGGCGCCGTGCGCCAGGGCATCACGACGTCCGACGAATGGCGAGACGCACTGGGCGACGACGACGTCGACGTTCGGCGTGAAGCGTTGAATCAGATCGCGCACGCCACGCTGGACGACGAGTCGCTCTTGGCCGAGATCGTGACGCGTCTCGACGACGAGGATGCCCTCGTGGTCGACGGTGCCGTCTTCGCACTGGGCGAACACCTCTACGTGGGCGCCGTTGAGCCACTGTGCGTCATCGCGATGAGTCACGAGGACGCGCGCTGTCGCGAATCGGCGATCGCGGCGCTCGGTGCAATCGGCGACGACCGCGCCCGTCCGGCGATCCTCGCCGCGCTCGACGACAAGCCGCCGGTGCGCCGACGCGCCATCGTGGCGCTCTCCAACTTCGAAGGTCCGGACATCGACGAGGCGCTGGCGCGCGCGAGTGAGGACCGGGACTGGCAGGTGCGCGCGGCGGTCAACCAACTGGGTCGCGACGACGATTAACGATCGGCGTCGCGGTACAGCGCGTGCAGCGCCGCCATCTCTTCGAGACAGAGTCGGAGCCCACGGATGACGACGGTGTCGGGGTCCTCCGCGACGAGGACCTCGACGCCGGTGTTCGTGGCGATGAGTTCGGCGTAGTCGCTCAGTTGCGCGTGACCACCGCACAGGGCCAGACCGCGCGCGCTGACGTCCTGGGAGAGGTCCGGTGGTGCGTCACCCAGACACTCCTGGATCATCCGCACCGTCGTGGAGATCACGTCCGTGACGGCGTCGTTGACGAGTTCGGCGTCGACGTCGATCTCGACGAGATCGCCACGGTCGACCGTTCGGGCCAAGATGACCTCGGACTTGCCCTTCGTGCGTCCGAGGGCCGACGCGAGCGAGAATTTCAGACTCTCGATGACCGACGGCGCGACGACGACACCGAGCTGGATGCGCAACGACGTCGCGATCGACGCGTCGAGATCGTTGCCGCCGAGTCGCCGGGCACTGCCGGTCACGATGCCCCCGAGCGAGATGATCGCCGCCTCGCACGCGCCGGCGCCGAGGACGGTCACCGCGGAACCGACCGGGTCCTGGACCGGCAGACCCATACCGATCGCCGCCGCGATGGGCGCCTCGATCAACGTCGCCTCGCGGGCTCCGGCCTGAATCGCCGCCTGTCGCAAGGCCCGTCGCTCAATGGACGTCGCCAACGACGGCACGCTCATCACCACCCGGGCCCGACTCATCTTGGACACGCCGGCGCGCTCGAAGAGTCCGGCGATGAGCCGCGAGGTCACGTCGAAGTCGACCGTGGCACCCTGGGCCAGCGGTCGAAAGACGACGACGTGGCGCGGCGTGCGCGCCACCATCTCCAACGCACCGTGGCCCACCTCGACGACCCGACCGGTGTTCGTGTCGATCGCGACCATCGTCGGTTCATTGAAGACGACGCCCCGATCGGTGGTGGCGAGACGCGTGTTCGAGGTGCCGATGTCGAGCGCGACGTCCATTGCCATGGCTACCGATGCTAGGGCGACCCAATACCCGTAGCGGTGGTAACTAGCCTTGAACGGGTGGAGAGTCGGGGATTAGCGGAGTGGTGGCGTCGTCGACGATCACGTGCGGTACCCCCGCCGAGGGGGGAACGCGAGTGGGTCCACCCGAGCGAATTGCCGAGTTTCGAGAAGCTCCGGACACACCAAATATGGCCGATCAAGTCCCACGCCGCCCGCGTGGTCGCGGGTCTCATGGCCGTGGCGCTGGTCGTGGGATCGGCCGGTCTGTATCTGACGCAGTCCAGCAATCCGCCCGCGACACCGCACTTGGCCCAGTCGCTCAGCCAACTGCCTTCGAGTAGTCAAAGCGCCGCGTCCGACACGGTGGACCTGTTGATCGCGACGCCCGGGCACGTGCCGGTCGTGGCGGCGGCGATGGTCCTGCCCCACGACCTCGCCGTCACCACGACGCAGATCCCCAACGATGCCAAGATCACCGGTTCGACACCCGGCGACGTCGGCTTCCCCGTCCACTGGGTCGGTCGCGACCAGGTGATGGGCTTTTCCATCGTTCGACTCGGTCGACACGTCCCGGCGCTCAACTTCGCGCCGCTGCCGGCGAGCAAATGGGTGGTCGCCGTCTCACCTATCCTGACGAACTCGACGAAGCCGCCGCAGTACGCGTGGGCCAACACCATCCTGGGCGATCCCACCAGTGACGCGACCGGCGTCATCAGTTATCTCTCGACCAGGTCCGACGCCAACTTGAGCAGTTTCCTCGACGCCATCGCCGTCAATCAAAGTGGCCAGGTGGTCGCCGTACTTTCGACGAATCACCTCTGGTACTCGGCCGAGTTCGTTGCCCGCATCGCCTACATCGTCGCGACGGGTCGGGGCTGTCACGCGAGCCTGGGCATCGTCGGTCTGACGGCCCAGGGCGGGGGCGTGACCGTGTCGCGGGTCATCCCCAAGAGTCCCGCGCAGTGGCAACTGAAGAAGGGTGACGTGATCACGGCCCTGAACGGCAAACCGACCGAGACCTTCGATGCCCTCGACACGGCGCTCTACCTCACACCCGCCTTCTCGGTCGCGCACGTCACCTTCGTGCGCGACGCCACCGTGCACCACGCCGACATGACGCTCGCCTGCGCGCTTTAAATTGACGCTATGAGTGAGAACCCCTTCGGCGGCATGTTCGGCGACATCTTCTCGATGCTCGGCCAACAGGGGCCCGACGCCTGGTTCACGACCGCGACGCAACTCGCACTGAACATCGCGCGCGGCGAGGACAGTGATCCCAACGCGCTCCCCTTCGAACGCCAACGGCTCGAAGAACTCGCGCCGCTCGTCGCTCGACACGTCGACTCGCTGCTCGGGGTCTCGATTGACCCCACGTTCGTGGCGGTGAACCGCTCCGCACTCACGATGGCGGCGCTCAATCAGTGGCGACCGTTGATGGAACCGATCGTCGAGAGTTCGTCCGCGATCGGCGAGAGTCTCGACCTCGGGGAGAACCAGATGATGGCGCAGATGGCCGCCGCCCTCGGCCCCCTCTTCTCCGGTTTCCAGATGGGCTCGGTCGCCGGCCACTTTTCAGAACGCGCGTGGTCGTTGGCCGCCCTGCCACTGCCACGCCTCGACGGTGAGCAACTGATCGTGGTGAACAACTTGGCGAACTTCGCTGAGGCCTGGTCGCTCGAGCGCGACGAAGTCTACGTCTTCGCGCTGGCCCAAGAGTTCTTCGCGTCACTGGTCCTGACGCAACCGGGGACCGGCGACGCCCTGCGCGCACTGCTGATTGACACGGTCAACGAATCCACGAAGGCCCAGGGCGACCTCATGACGCGTCTGCAGACGATGATCAATCCCGAAGACATCGCGGGCATCATGGAGAACCCCGAGTCGCTCCTCGACGGCATCGAGGTGCCCGACGAGACCGACGCGACGCGCGCAATCAACGCCGCGGCGAGTGTGCTCCTGGCGTTCTTCGAAGCGGCGGCCCACCAGATCACCGAGGCGATTCTCGGACCGCGACCGGCGCTCGTCGAGGCGTACCGTCGTCACCGTCGTAGCGACGCGCGAGGCGAAGACGCGGCCGCCGCGCTCTTCGGTATTTCGACCCAGGGTGAACACCACGATCAGGCGGCGCAGTTCGTCGAGACCCTGTCGAACGCTCAAACCTTGCGGGTCTTCGACGCGCTACTGCGCGTGGACGGACTACCGAGCGCGGTCGAACTCGGGGATCCCAGCGCGTGGTACGAACGAGTGTCGAACTCGCCCCTGGCCTAGCTCTCTTCGTCGTACCCGAGGTTCCACTCGACGAGCAGGTTCTCTCGTTCGGCGTCGCGGTTCACGCGCTCGCGGTTGCGCCGGAACTGGGGATCGTGCGGCGGCAGGAACCGCAGGCGCGCGTCGACGCGGTCGACGAAGGCCTGGATCTGCTCTTCGTCACCGAAGACCATGCGGCACTCCCAGTGGGGGGCGACGGGACCGAGATAGATCACCTGGACGTGGCCGACCGGGTCGACGACTTCGACGGTCTCCGGGGTTGGAACCTGGCTCACGATGCTCCCTTTTCGATGCTCTTAACGAGGAAACTCATTCTACAGACTGGCTCTGAAGCCTTTAACGAGCCCGATTCTGTGAAAGGGGTTACAGGCGTCTGTGAGGAGTATGGTAACCAACGGCTTGTGAACAAAAGGGCTCGTCGTTATCAGTTCGTCACATAAACAGTCGCTACTGTGACATATAGATACGGCTTGAAGGGGGTGAGCATGAGTACCGAATGGATGGCAGACGGCAAGTGTCGCGAGTACCCAGCGGGAACGTTCTTCCCACGAGATGGTGTGGGCGTGATCATTGCGCAACGAATCTGTGCCACGTGCCCCGTGTCGAGTCAGTGCCTCGAGTACGCACTCGAGAACCACGTCGACCACGGCATCTGGGGCGGCTGCTCCGAACGCGAACGCCGGCGGATTCTCCGCGAACGTCGCCGTCGCCGCGTGTTCAACACTGACGCTTCGTAGTACCGCACTCGCGTGTTCGAGTGTGTCATCAACCTCTCCGAGGGCCGTGACCTCGATCTCTTAGACGACTTGCACGTGGCGGCCGGGACTTCGCTACGTGACCTGCACGCCGACCAGTTCCACAATCGTTCGGTCTTCACGCTCATCAACGACTCCTCCGCACTGCTCGGCGACGTGCGGACTCTCATCGGTGCGGCCTTCGAGCTCTTGGACCTGCGCACGCACGAGGGTGTGCACCCGCGTCTCGGCGTCGTGGACGTCGTGCCGTTCGTGGCGCTCGAGCCCGAAAGCCCCGTACGGGCCTGTGAGCTGCGCGACGACACCGCGCGCTGGATCGCTGACGCCTTCGACGTGCCGGCCTTCCTCTACGGACCGGTCGGCGGCGTCGTGCGCACACTCCCCGACGTACGCCAGCACGCGTTCGTCGACCTCGTCCCCGACTTCGGTCCGGCCCGCGCGTCGGCGAAACTCGGCGCCAGCGCCGTCGGCGCGCGACCACTGCTCGTCGCCTGGAACATCTGGCTCGCGGGCGTCTCGCGCGACGTGACGCGCGTACTCGCCAAGGCCGTGCGTCAACGAGAGGTTCGCTCCCTCGCCTTTCGTGTGGGGGACTTCACGCAGGTCAGCTGCAACCTGATCGAACCACTCGTCGTCGGCCCGTCGGCGGTCTATGACGTCGTGAAGGACCTCGTGCCCGACGGTGGAGCGATCGTCCGCTGCGAACTCGTGGGACTGGTGCCGCGCGCCGTGCTCGACGCCGAGGAGCGCAGCCGGTGGCACGAACTCGGACTGAGTGAGAATCAGACGATCGAGAGTCGGTTGTAGCTCAGCTCGCTTGGGCGCGGCGCTCGATCGCGCGGGCCCGGCGGAGTCGGCGGCGTTCTCGTTCACTCATGCCGCCCCAGATACCGAACTTCTCACCGTTGTCGAGGGCGTATTCGAGGCAGTCCTCACGGGCGACACAGCCGCGACAGACCTCTTTGGCCTCCCGGGTCGAGGCCCCCCGTTCGGGGAAGAAGAGGTCGGGGTCGACGCCCATGCAGTTCGCCCGTGCCTGCCAACCACGATCTTCCATACCGCTCATCAGTTCCACGATCTCCACGTTGAGTTCCTTCCCCCAAATGCCTGTCGCCACCCATGTAATTACAACCATGTCATTGTGACGGGAAACGTGACAAAAAGCAAATGTAAATGTGTACTTCCCTGATCAGGGGGTAGATGGCGCGCTAGCCGGCGCGACGGTGCTTCACGAAGTCATCCAGCGCGTAGGAACCGAGGTCGTCCACGTCGGTGTAGAAGAGTCGGCCGCCGTTGACCTTGGCGATCTGCTCGACAAACGGGAACTGGCTGCGCTCGATATCGAGGGCGAAGGTGTTGATGGTGATGTCGGCCTTGGTGCAGCGAAGCACCTCGGCCATGGTCTTTTCGAGCGTCTCGTGCACCGGCGGCCAGGCGAAGAAAGGCTCGCCGTTGGCGAGCAGGTGGGCCGTCGGCTCGCCGTCGGTCACCACCACGATCTGGCGCTCGCCGCGTTCGTTGCGCATTAGGTGGCGACTGAGGGCCAGGGCGTGCTGGAGGTTCGTCCCGTAGGCGTAGTCGATGGTGAGCGCCGGGACGTCCTCGATCTTGAGCTCCTGGGCGGTCTCGCCGAAACCGACGACCGCGACGAAGTCGCGCGGGAACTTGGAGCGGATCAACGACGTGAGCGCGAGCACCATCTTCTTCGCGGGCACGAGGTTGCTGCGCATCGCCATCGAGAGCGACAGGTCGATCGCGAAGACCGTGGCCGAGCGGCGCGTCGACTCGAACTCTTCGACCTCGAAGTCATCGGCGTGCAGTTTGACCGGCGTGCCCGGACCCTGGCGCAGGACGGCGTTGCGCAGCGTCTTGGGAAGGTTCAGCGCGAACGGCTCACCGGGCTCCCACGGCTTGGAGGTCTCTTCGCGGTCTCCCCCGCGCGACACCGTCGGCACGCGGTGCAGTCCGAGCGTCGGCGAGTCGCGCATCTGGGCGAAGAGATCGCGCAGCGCCTGTTGGCCGATCTGGCGAACGCCCTTGGGCGTGAGGTGCAGTTGGCGACCTTGACGGTCGACGAACCCCTGGTCCTTCAACCCCTGCAGGGCTTTCTGCAATCGAACGACGTGGCGCGCGGCGTCGTCGCCGAGATTGCGTCGAACGGCATCGACGTCGACTTCCGGAAGACCCTGGGCCGCGTTGGCCTGTCCGAGGAACTCCTCGAGGCCCTTGAGCTGGCCGAGCTGCTCGGCGATCGAGGCGGCGTCGGCGAAGGAGGAGCCGTCGTCGCCGCGCATCCGGTGCGCCCGATTCCAGTCGATGTCGGGCGTGGCCTGGCGCAGGTTGGACACCAGCCGGTTGAGCGAGAAGTTCAGCTCCATGTTCTCCATCATCCCGGCGAACATCGAACGAAGTTCGCTCTGCTGGTCGGGTGACAGCGAGTTGAACATGGCTTCGGCGGCGGCGGCGCGCTCGGCCATCATGCGGATCACGTCCTCGAGATTCTCGGCGCCGGGAAAGAAATCGCCGAACTTCTCCATGAAGTCATCGAAGGTCGGGTCCAATTCCTCGCCGCGGCGATCCTGCTCGATCATGGTCGAGAGGGCGTCCATCATGTCGCGCATGCGCGCGAGCTCTTCGGAGTCCGGACGGCCCATCATCTCCTTGCTCTTCTCGAAGTAGGTGTTGAGCACGTCGCGTTCGAGTTCGGCCATGAGCTCTTCGAACTGTTCGCGCGCCTCGCTCGAGACGAATTCGTAGTTCTGGTACTCGCCCAGTCGCTCGCCGATGCGGTCGCTCATGAGATCGCGCTGCATCTTTTTCTGGTCGACCAGGTCGCGCGTGACCTCTTTGCGCCGCTCGTCATCGGACGCCTCGGCGTCGGCGAGGAGTTCATCGAGTTCGGCGCTCTCGGTCGCCTCGATCTCGTCCAGCCAGTCGCGATAACGCTGCATCTCGCCGTCGGGGTCGGCCTGTTGTTCGAGTTCGCGGCGCTTCGCTCTCGCCTGATCGAGGAGATCGCGAAGGCCCTCGATACGTTCGCCGTCGGCCGTGGTGTAGCCCTCGCGCAGCAACCGGTCCATCGCCTCTTCGAGGTCGCCGTTCTCCATGAAGTCATCGGCCAACATCCGCAACATCTCTTCGACGTCGAGGTCGTTGAAGTCGTCGTCATCGCCGAAGCGGCGGTAGCCGTAGCGAACCGGCACTAACGGTTCCTCGAGCGATAGAGCGCCCGCGCGCCCGACGCGTCCTTCGCCAGTCGCTTCGTGAGATAGAGACCTTCCAGAATGAACTCCACGGCCGACGCGAGTTCACCGTTCGTTGCTTTCTTGCCGGCGATGCGCCGCGCCGGCGCGTTGAGCGAGGGCATCGCGGCCATGACCGCGAGGTAGTCGGAGTCCGGCAGGTCGTCGCCGGTGTGCACGAGGGCCTCGGAGTTGAAGGCCTCGACGATCTCCGACGCTTCTTCCAAGACGACGTGCTCGGCGAAGCACTGGCGCACCGCGAGCGAGACCAGCGCCGCGATCACCTGGTCCGAGTCACTGTCGTCCATCGTGTCGAACTCGATCTTGCCCTGGGTCGACTGCACCATCGCGCTCAGGTCGCTCACGCGCGGCACGACCGCGCTGTCGTGCGTGCGCAACGTCCGGCGCAGTGCGTTGGCGACGACGATCTCGTAGTTCGCGATCGACAGTCGCACCGATACGCCCGAACTCTGGGAGATCACGTGGCTCTTGCGCGCGACGTGGCTCACGCGCGAGACGATGTCGTCGATGAACCAGGGCACGGTGATCGGGACCGGCGACGAGGGGAGCTTCGCCTCCTGGTGCACGATCGCGATCTCGGTCGACAGTTCGTACGGGTAGTGCGTGCGGATCTGTGAGCCGAAGCGGTCCTTCAGCGGCGTGATGAGACGACCACGGTTGGTGTAGTCCTCGGGGTTCGCCGTCGCCACGACCAGCACGTCGAGGTCCAGGCGCACGAGGTGTCCACGGATCTGCACGTCGCGCTCCTCTAAGACATTGAGCAGACCGACCTGGATCCGTTCGGCGAGGTCGGGCAGTTCGTTCATGGCAAAGATGCCCCGATTGGACTTCGGTACCAGCCCGTAGGAGAGGGCCTTGGGATCGTCGAGGAACAGTCCACCGGCGACCTTGATCGGGTCGACCTCACCGATCAAGTCCGCCATCGACGTATCGGGCGACGCGAGCTTCTCGGCGAAGCGCCGCGAACGGTGCAGCCACGTGACGGGCGTCGCCTCACCTTTCTCGGCGACCACGTCGATCGCGTAGGCCGAGATCGGCGCGAAGGGATCGTCGCGGATCTCGGAACCCTCGACGATCGGCAGCCACTCGTCGAGCAGTTCGACAAGCGCGCGGATCATGCGGGTCTTCGCCTGTCCGCGTTCGCCCAGGAAGATGATGTCGTGTCCCGCCAACAGCGCGGTCTCCAGTTGGGGCAACACGGTGTCCTCGTAACCGAGGACGTCGGAGGTGAGCGCCACACCGTCGCTCAGGCGCCGCTCGAGATTCGCGCGGATCTCTTCGCGCACCGATTTCGGTCGATAGGACGAGGCGCGAAGGGCTCCGAGCGTGGTCGGCAGGTCGGTCGGGGCAAGGGGGGTGCTCATCAACCCACTTTATTGGTTGGACATTCGTCGCCGGCTCGAGAGCTCGGACTCAGCCGTCACCGATTTGGCCGCGAGCGCCGAACCACCCAGTCTTCGACCACGGTCCCTGCGCGAGGATGACTTGACGCACGAGTGACGAGCCCGGTCGATAGGCCACGTGCGCCGCGCGCGGCGCGTCGAGGATGACGACGTCGGCTCGAGCCCCCACGCTCAAGTGTCCGATGTCGTCACGACGAAGGGCCATTGCCCCGCCCCGCGTCGCCGACCACAGTGCCTCATCGAAGTTCATCCGCATATCGCGCACGGCGATCGCCACGGCGAAGCTCATGCTCGTGAGGTACGAGGTACCCGGATTGCAGTCCGTCGCCAGGGCGATGACCGCGCCTCGGTCGCGCAGTCGTCGCGCCGAGGAGTAGTCCGCGCGGGTCGAGAAGTCGGCACCGGGAAGGAGCGTCGCGACGGTCGAGGACGCACGGAGTCGATCGATGTCGTCATCGCTGAGAAACGTGCAGTGATCGACGCTCGCGGCGTCCATCTCCACGGCCAGGGCCACCCCACCGGTCTCGCCGAGTTGGTTGCCGTGCACGCGCAACTGCAATCCGGCCGACCTCGCGGCCGTTAACACCGCGCGCGACTCATCGACGTCGAAGGCACCGCGGTCGCAGAAGACATCGGCCCACTTCGACATCGGCGCGCACGCGTCGAGCATTGGTCCGCGGACGAGGTCCACGTATCCCTCGCGATCGTCCGCGTACTCCTCCGGCACGACGTGCGCGCCGAGGAACGTCACTTCGTCGCTTATGTTGTTCGCGATGTCCAGCAGTCGCAGCTCGCCCTCGACCGTGAGCGCGTACCCCGATTTGATCTCCACGGTCGTCACGCCGCCGGCGCGCAGCGCGACGAGACGTTCGTTGGTCGCCCGTCGTAGTTCCCCGTCGGACGCCGCTCGCGTCGACGCGACGGTCTGGGCGATGCCTCCCCCGTCGTAGGGCGTGCCGCTCATGCGCGCTTCGAACTCCTCGGAGCGTTCGCCGGCGAACACGAGGTGGGTGTGTGAGTCCACGAACCCGGGGATGACCGCGGCCCCGCGCGCGTCGATCTTCTCGTCGGCCGCCGGCGCGTTCGCGTTCGGACCGACCCAGAGGACCTTCTCGTCGTCCACGACGATCGCGGCGTCGTGGAGACGACCCGTCACGCCGTTGTCCCACGAGGGGTCGTTCGTCGTCAGTTCACCAATGTTGCCGATGACCCGAGTGGTCATCACCCCTCGCGCATTGGAATACGCACGCCTCGCTCGTGCGCGGTCTGCTCGGCGATCTCGTAGCCGGCGTCGACGTGACGGATGATGCCCGTGCCCGGATCGTTGGTCAGTACCTTGGCCAACTTCTGCGCCGACAGTTCCGTCCCGTCCGCGACGCAGACCTGACCGGCGTGGATCGAGCGTCCGATACCGACACCGCCGCCGTGATGGATCGAGACCCACGTGGCGCCTGAGGCCGTGTTGAGCAGTGCGTTGAGGAGCGGCCAGTCGGCGATCGCGTCCGAGCCGTCGAGCATCGACTCGGTCTCGCGATACGGCGACGCGACCGAGCCGCTATCGAGATGATCGCGGCCGATGACGATGGGCGCCGCGACCTCACCCGAGGCCACGAGCTCATTGAACGCCAGTCCGGCCTTGTCGCGTTCGCCGTACCCGAGCCAGCAGATCCGCGCCGGCAGGCCCTGGAAGGCCACTTTGTCCTGCGCCTTCGTGATCCATCGACGCAAGGCGTCGTTCTCGGGAAAGAGGTCGAGGACTATTTGGTCGGTGCGCGCGATGTCCTTCGGGTCGCCCGACAACGCCGCCCACCGAAACGGACCCTTGCCCTCACAGAAGAGCGGGCGCAGGTACTCCGGCACGAAGCCGGGGAACGAGAAGGCGCGCTCGTACCCGCCGAGTTGGGCCTCGCCCCGAATGGAGTTGCCGTAGTCGAAGACCTCGGCCCCACGGTCCTGGAATCCGACCATCGCCTCGACCTGCTTGGCCATCGATTGGCGCGCCCGGTCGGTGAACTCCTCGGGCTTCTTCTCGGCGTAGTCGTGCCAGTCCGCGAGGTCGATCCCCTCGGGCAGGTAGCTGAGGGGGTCGTGCGCCGACGTCTGGTCGGTGACGATGTCGACCGCGACACCGCGCGCCAAGAGCTCCGCGAAGACGGTCGCGGCGTTGCCGACGAGTCCCACGCTCAGAGCGATCTTGTCGCGCTTCGCCGCTTCGACGCGAGTGATCGCCTCGTCGAGGTCCGCCGTCCACTCGTCGAGGTAGCGCTGGTCCACGCGTCGCTGCAGCCGCGCGGGGTCGACGTCGACGCACAGGCACACGCCGTCGTTCATCGTCACCGCGAGCGGTTGGGCACCACCCATACCGCCGCAGCCGCCCGTGAGGGTCAGTGTGCCGCGCAGCGTGCCGCCAAAGTGGCGATCGGCGACCGCGGAGAACGTCTCGTAGGTTCCCTGGAGGATGCCCTGGGTGCCGATGTAGATCCACGAACCGGCGGTCATCTGGCCGTACATCGTGAGTCCCAGGGCTTCGAGTCGGCGGAACTCCGGCCACGTCGCCCAGTCCCCGACCAGGTTCGAGTTGGCGATCAGGACGCGCGGCGCCCACTCGCTGGTGGCAAAGACGCCGACGGGCCGACCCGACTGCACGAGCATCGTCTCGTCGCCCTTCAACGTCTGCAATGTGCGCACGAGCGCGTCGAAGCTTCGCCAGTCGCGCGCGGCGCGTCCCGTCCCGCCGTAGACCACCAGGTCGTCGGGTCGCTCCGCGACCTCGGGGTCGAGGTTGTTCTGGAGCATGCGCAGGGCGCCCTCTTGGGGCCAGCCGAGCGTCGTGAGCGTCGAACCCCGCGTCGCTCGTACCGGTCGCGCGCCCTCCATCAGTGCCCCTTCATCCCTACGACAGTGCCACGTGCTGGGTCGCGATGTCCAGCAGTTCGCCGCTGCGCACGAGCGCACCGACCGCAGCGATCTCGGGCGAGAGCCAGCGGTCGTGGCCGGGACCGCCGGAGACGGCGTTCACGCGATGAGTGACCGCCGCGGTCGCCGGTGACGGCGTGAGGGGTGCGCGCATCGCGAGCGCGCGCGACGCGGTCAGGAGTTCGATCGCGATGACGTCGGCGAAGGCCTCCAGGGACAGACGGAGTTTGCGGGCGGCGTGCCAGCCCATCGACACGTGGTCCTCCTGCATTCCCGAAGAGGGGATCGAATCGACGCTCGCCGGCGACGCGAGTCGTTTCATCTCCGAGACCAGCGCCGCCTGCGCGTACTGCGCGATCATCAGGCCCGAATCGACACCGGCCTGCGCGGCGAGGAAGGGCGGGAGGCCGAAGCTTCGCGACACGTCAAGCATCCGATCGGTACGACGCTCGGACATCGACGCGACGTCCGCCACCGCGATGGCGAGGAAGTCGAGCGCGTAGCCGACCGGCGCACCGTGAAAGTTGCCGTTGGACACGAGCGTGCCGTTCGCCAGGATCGACGGGTTGTCGATCGCCGAGGCCAGTTCGACGTCGGCGACGCGCGTCGCGAAACCGAAGGTGTCGCGAGCCGCCCCGTGCACCTGTGGTGCGCAACGCAACGAGTAGGCGTCCTGGACCTGCGTCGGGTCGTCGAGGTGCGAACTCACGATGACCGAATCGGCGAGCAGTGACAGGAGATTCGCCGCGCTGATCATCTGGCCGGCGTGCGGGCGCAGCGCGTGGATCTCGGCGAGGAAGACCTGATCGGTGCCGCGCAGGGCCTGTATCGACATCGCCGCCGCGACGTCGACCAGTCGCATCAGGGCGTCGCCGTCATCCAGCGCGAGGATCAGCTGCCCGAGCATGCCGTCGGTCCCGTTGATGAGCGCGAGCCCCTCCTTCTCGGCCAGCACGACCGGCGTGAGGCCGCTCGCGCGAAGCGCGTCGGCGGCGCTCAGGCGCTGGCCACCACGGTCGCGCACGTCCCCTTCGCCCATCAACGCGAGCGCCACGTGCGCCAACGGGGCGAGGTCCCCCGAACACCCGAGCGACCCGAACTCGTGCGCGATCGGGGTGATACCCGAGTTCAACAGCGCCGCGTACGCCAGGGCCGTCGAGGCGCGAACGCCGGCGGCGCCACTGCAGAGATTCGTGAGTCGCGACACCATCATCGCGCGAACGACCTCGGTCTCGACTTCGGGACCGACGCCCGCGGCGTGGCTGCGAATCAAGGAGCGCTGCAGGTCGCGCCGCTCCTCGGGCGAGATGAACGTCGAGGCGAGCGAACCGAATCCCGTGGAGAGTCCGTAGACCGGCGTGCCACTCTCCACCAGGAGGTCGATCGCGGTGCGTTGTCGCTCGAGGCGCGCGATCACCTCCGCGCTCAGGGTGACCGTGTCGTAGCCGCGCGCGACCGCGACCACCTGTGCGCGGGTGAGCGGCTCGACACCGATTTCTACGGCCATTGGATTCTCCTTCGCACGCCCGCGAGCGCTTCGAGTACGAGTAGCGCCGCCAATCGGACGGTGCGCTGATCGGCACTGTCTCGTTCTACGTCGATCTCGGTGATATCGATCGCGCAGACGCCGTGCTGGACCGAGACCGCTCGCACGAATCGACGCATCTCGTCAGCGCTGAGTCCCCCCGGCGCGGCCGCCGGACAGGCCGGGACCGCCATCCGATCGGCGGCGTCCATGTCGATGTCCACGTAGACGTGTCGCTTACCCGCGCCCGCGATCGCCACGGCGCGACGGGCCGCCTCCTCGACCGGCTCGTGACGCAAGACCTCGCGCGAGATCACGGTCACGCCGGCGTCGTGCGCGCGGCGCGCGTAGGCCGGTGAGTTCGCGAAGTCCGATAGTCCGACCTGGACGACGTGCTGGGGGTCGAGTCCCTCTTGCAAGAGTTGGCGCACGGGTGAACCGTTCGAACGCCCGTCGCGCATGTCGAGGTGTGCGTCGAGCGTGACGAGACCGAAGTTCGAGTAGTCTCCCGCACTGATCGCACGAAGGGCCAACCACGTCGCCGCGTTGTCACCGCCGAGAATGAGGCGCAGGGCGATCGACGGGTCCCAGCCCCGGAGCGAACCGGCCACGCGCTCGGCGCCGCCCTCGGCGTCGGGTGCGTCGACGTCGCCGAAGTCAACGAGCGCGACCGTCTCGGCGAGGTCCACGGCCTCTGAGTACAGCCAGGTCGAGTAGCGCTCGAGGGCCGTTCGGATGGCGACCGGCGTACTCGTCGACGAGCGCGGGGTGAGCGACGTGGCGTAGGTGGGGATGCCGAGCACTCCGACGTTGCGACGTCCCGGGACGGGCCGCGGGTTGAGGAGCGTTGCGGCCGACGGCCAATTGGGATCGCTCATGGTCACCACTCACCTTATGTTAGGCATACCCCCCGCGAACAGGAATTACGTTACAAGCGAGGAGTTGGATCACGACTCGCGAGCTCGCGTCGCGCCGTGGTGGCGGGTCGTCTTAGCGATCGACGACGCGCACGCCGCTATCGCCCGACTCCTCGGACTCCTCGTGGACGTACGTCGGTACCTCGACCGCTTCGAGGTGGCTCGGCACGTCATCGACGTAGCGCGGCGACGGCGACGCCGAGTACTCACCCTCGGTCGAACGCGAGACGACGTTCGGGGTCTTTCGACGACCGCCGCCGTGGACCGCCTGGAGTTCGCGACAGATCTTGTACGTGATCGGGTAGGCCAGGATCGGCACGAGCACCGTGAGGTAGCGCATCGCGACCAAGACGGTGTTGAGCGACAGGTTGAAGAACTTCGCGAGGACGTCGGTCGAACTGGCGATGAAGAGCATGCCCAAGAGCGCGAGCACCGAGACGCCGGCGGCGGTGCGCTTCGGTCGATTGCTCGGGCGATCGAGGAGGTGGTGGATCTCGTTGTCCTTGGTGAACTTGCGCTCGAGCAGCGGCCAGACGAAGACCAGGTTGAAGATGATCCCGGGCAGGATGATCGCCGGGATGAAGACCTCGAAGGGGATGTTGTGACCCCAGCTGTGGAAGGACCACGACGGCCAGATGCGCAGGGCGCCGTCGAGGAATCCCATGTACCAGTCCGGCTGCACGGCGTAGGAGATCCGCGCCGCGTCGTACGGGCCGAACTGCCAGATCGGGTTGACCTGCGCGAAGGCCCCGAGCAGCGCCGTGATGCCGCCGACGATGAACAAGAAGCCCGTCGTCTTGGCGATGAACACCGGGTACATCGGTGAGCCGACGACGTTCTTCTCGGTGCGTCCGCCACCGGGGAACTGCGTGTGCTTCTGGCGCACGAGCAAGAAGAGGTGCGCGCTCACGAGACCGATGATGATGAGCGGCAGGATCAGACAGTGCAAGATGAAGAAGCGCGGGATGATCGCGGTACCGGGGAAGTTACCGCCGAAGACCCAGAACGCGAGGTAGGAGCCGACCAGCGGGATCGACAGGAGGATCGAGTAGGCGATGCGGATACCGGTGCCCGAGACCAGGTCGTCGGGCAGGGAGTAACCGAGGAAGCCGTTCAGGATCGCGAGGATCAAGAGCGTCGCACCGACGATCCAGTTCAGCTCGCGCGGCTTGCGGAAGGCGCCGGTGAAGAAGACGCGCGCCATGTGGATCACGATCGCGCCGACGAAGATGTCGCAGGCCCAGTGGTGCATCTGTCGCATCAACAGTCCCCCGCGCACCGAGAAGGAGAGATTCACCGTCGACTCGAAGGCCTGGGACATCCGCTGGCCGTCGAGCGGCTTGTAGGCCCCGTGATAGATCACGACCGCCGACGAGGGCACGAAGTACAGCGTTAGGAAGACGCCGGTGACGAGCAAGATGAGGAACGAGTAGAGCGCGATCTCGCCGAGCATGAAGGACCAGTGGTCGGGGAAGATCTTGTCCATGAACGTGCGTCCACCGCGCGCCAGACCCAGGCGGTCGTCGAGTTCGTCCAGGGACTTGCCGACCTTGCCGTAGCGGCCGAGGGCCTGCTTCTGCGAGCGCTTGGTGTTAATGACGTCACTCACGAGCGCTCCCAGAAGCCGGGACCGACCGGCTGGTTGTAGTCACGCTGACTGCGCAGGTAGCCCGCCGAGTCGACGTAGAGCGGCAGTTGGGGCAACGGCCGCGGCGCGGGGCCGAACTGCGGGACCGCGCCGTTGGTCACGTTGAACATCGACTGGTGACACGGACACACGAGCAGCTGCAGTTCTTGTTCGTACAGACCGACCGGGCAGCCGAGGTGCGTGCAGACCTTGGAGTATGCGACGTAGCCGTGCGGCGCCCAGGACTCGCGGCCCTTCATGGTGGTGAAGGCCTCGTTGGAGACGCGGATCAACACCGTCTGGTCGACGGCCTGGCCGCGATCGGAGTTCTCGTGACCTTCGGGGAAGACCGTCTCGATCGAGCCGACGGCGAGGTCACCGACCTCGACCCGTCGACCGTTCTGATCGACGACGTACGAGCCCGATTTCCAGTCGGTGTGATCGAGCGTCGTCTTGGGCAGCGGTCCGAGGCTGCGGAGCAAGGGGAAGAGGGCCACGATCGTGAAGACGCCCATCCCGCCGCTGAAGAGACCGACGAGCATCTTGCGACGTTGGACGATCCCGCTCCCGCGCTCCACGATCGCGGCGGCCAAGGCCTCGCGGTCGGCGTCGGAGTTCGCGAGCGTGTGTCGGTCCTCGACGAAGGGTCCGCGCGGCATGAGGTATTTGCCCCACGCGACCGTGCCGATGCCGAGGAACAGCAGACCGAAGCCGAGCGTCGCGCCGAGCTTCCAGGGCTGCGCGTTAATCCAGTAGCACGCGCCGAAGCCGGCCATGCAGAACATGCCGATGAGGAAGCAGACACTGATGACGCGCTCGACGAGGCGAGGGTTGCGCGCGGCCGGCTGCAGGTGTGGATCGTCGGCCGAGAGTCCCGACAGCGAGACCGGCGTGCGCTGTTCCTCACTCATCGCGCTCTCCTACCCAGAACCCGGCGAGGGCGAGGATGCCGACGCCGAAGGCCAGACCGACGAAGCCCTCGGCGACCGGTCCGAGTCCACCGAGACCGAAGCCACCGGGGTTGTTCGGGTGCTGGATCTCGGTCGTCACGTACTTCACGATGTCGTTGACCTGCGCGTCACTCAGGTTCCCGGTGAAGCGCGGCATGTTGCCCGGGCCGGTGCGAATCGCCTCGGCGACCTCGATCGAGGGGATCTTGCGCAGTGACGGCGAGAACGTACTCATGGCGAGCGCGTCACCGTCACCCTCGATCGTGTGACACGACGCGCAGTTGAGCGCGAAGAGCGCGGCGCCATCGGCGACGTTCGCGTTCTTGAGGTGCGGGTACGGGATGAGTGGGTAGCCCGGCGACAGTGAGTTCACCCACGCCGAGACCGCGAGGGCCTGGTCGTGCGTCAGGCGCGGCGGCCGGCGGTTGGCCTCGATGGCGCGCGTGTTGGCCGCGGGCATGCGCCCGGAGTCGACCCAGAAATTGATCGTCGCCGGTCCGAGACCGACGAGGTCCGGGAACGCGCCAAGCGTGCCGTTGGCCGGGACGCCGTTCGCCTGGGAGCCGTGGCACGACGCGCAGTTCTGCTGGAAGAGCGCGTCGCCGAGGGTGACCAACGCCGAGGACGGCGCGCGGTACGTGATCGACGAGTCGCCGTAGGCGATGATGACGCCGGCGGCGTTCTTCTTCACGTATGTCGAGTTCGGCGTGCCGGCGTTCTTTCGCGCCGTCTGATACGGCGTCAACTTGTAGGAGGCTGACGCGCCGCCCGCGAAGAGCACGAGCGGACCGAGGGCGACGAGTCCGACGATCGAAAGTGCGAGGCAGCGTTTGGTGAGGGGTGACGTCACGCCATTTCCTATTTCAGCAAGAACAGGGCCGAGTACAGCCCGATCCATACGACGTCGACGAAGTGCCAGTAGTAACTCACGCCCTGGAACACGGACAGCTCGCCGGGGTCACCTTCGGTGCCGCGCATGCGAAAGAGTAGGAAGGCCATCGCGACGATGCCCAGGATCACGTGCAGGCCGTGCAGTCCGGTCGTGATGAAGAAGATCGACCCGTAGGAGTTCGTGTACCAGCGCGTCGTCAGGTGAATCCACTCGTAGGCCTGATTCGACACGAAGAGGGTGCCCATGATCATGGTGATGATGATCCAACGTCGCGCCTCGGCCCGACGACGGTGCTCGATGAGCCATACGGCCCACTGCATCGTGAAGGAGGACGCGATCAAGATGAGGGTGAAGATGCCCGATTGCAGGACGTCGAGGTGTGTGCCGACGGGGGGCCACGACGCCAGATGGGCGCGAATGGTAAATAATGCGGCGAAGAGTCCCGAGAAGAACATCAGCTCGCTGCCGAGCCAAATCATCACGCCGATGGCCAACATCGGCGGTCGATCGTGAACGATCTTCTCTTGCTTCGCCAGGCTATTGGGGGAAATCGCCTGACTCACGGCTACATTTCTAGCGGAAATTCAGACCCCGGTGCGACAGACGGGCCGATTTGACCTAGGCCAGAGTCTCGGGCAGCGCCTCGACCGCCACGATCGCGAGTCGCCTCGTGGGACGCGTCATCGCGACGTACAACGTGCGTAGTCCGCGCGCCGTGACCGACGCCGTGCCGCGGGCACCGCGACTGGCGATCTGCCCCGGTTCGACCACGATGACCCCGTCGAACTCCAGTCCGTTCGCCCCCTCGGCCGACAGGACGATGAGGTCGGCCCCGAGACCCTTGGACTCCTGGTCGCGTGGGTCGATGGCATCGAGGCCCTTCGATCGCAAGATCGACACGATCTCCTCGACGCGTTCGCCCGTCACGATCACGGCGACGCGACCCGGCACGAGCGCCTCGACTTCGTGTCGCGTCACGTCCGCGAGCGTCGTCACGAACTCTTCGGGGTTTGCGCGCACGACCTTGGGACGATGGCCCGCGCGTCGCACTGGTCGCGGCGGTGTGAGCTCCGGCGCCGCCGCCCGCAGCGTCGGTGCGGCGAAGTCCAGGACCTCTTCGGGCGTGCGGTAGCTCACCGTGAGGTCGACGCGCGTCGGCGCTCGGCGGGGCTCCAACACTTCGAGCACGGCGTTCCACGACGCCGAGGACGAGGCGGTCGTCGCCTGACCCATGTCCCCGACGATCGTCATCGAACCGGTGAGGTCGCGTCGCTTCAAGACGCGCAGCTCCATCGGCGAGAGGTCCTGGGCCTCGTCGACCACGATGTGTCCGTAGGTGACGAACTCCGCTTCGTCCAGCTCGTTGCTGAGGACGGGCGCGTTGCGTTGCGCTTCGCGCAGCGCCGCGGCCCGAACGTCACCGGCGTAGGCGTCGAGGTCGATCCCGTCCAGGATGCCGTTGTCACCCGGTTTGGCGATGGGGCGCGGTCGGCGAAGTGGTCCGAGCAACACGCGGGCTTCGTCGATCAACGCGGCGTCCGCCTTCGTCCACCGGACGTCGTCGAGCGAGTTTGAGCGTGGCCGGTACAACAACGCGAGCTCCTCGTCGCTCGCCAGGCCCTTGCCGGCGGCGCGCAACAGCGCGGGCGCGCCGAACAGGTCGTGCAGGAGTTCCTGACCCGAGAGCCGCGGCCAGATGCGCTCCAGCGCCCACTTGAACTGCGGCGTCGCGCGAATGAGGTCGGCCAGTTCGCCGACGGCGTTCACCTCGTCGACGCCTTCGCGCACGAATCGTTCGTAGTACTCATTGGCGAGTCGATTGGCCAGTTCGCGTCCGACGGCCGAGCGACGTTGATTGTGGTTGCCCGGTCGGCGTCGCGCGCGCTCCACCGTCTCTTGCGTGTAGCGCGCCTTCAACACCGCGACCCCTCGGCCAATCGGGATCTCGACGTCGTCCTTCAGCGGACGCTGACGAGTGCGTAGAGCGCGCGCTAGGAGTCGGGCCATGCGCAGGTCGCCCTTGAGTTCATCGACCGGTTCGGTCTCGCGACCACGGAGCTCCACGTTGGTGACGAGCCCGGAGATCGTCGAGAGCGTGACTCCCGATTCGCCGAGCGATGGTAGGACGTTCTCGATGTAATTCAAGAAGAGTGGATTCGGTCCCACGACGAGTACGCCTTGGCGCTCGAGCGTGGCGCGGTGCGTGAAGAGCAGGTACGCCGCGCGGTGCAGCGCCACGGCGGTCTTGCCCGTGCCCGGTCCACCCTGCACCAACAAGACGCCGGCAAGCGGACTTCGAATGATGCGGTCCTGCTCGCCCTGGATCGTCGCGACGATGTCCCCCATGCGTCCCGTGCGCGCGCGTCCGAGTGCCGCGAGCAGCGCGCCCGGACCACCGAGGGCCAACCCACCGTCGACGAGTCCCTCTTCGGTCGCGGCGCGAACGTCGTCCTCCGGCAGTGCGAGGTTGCCGTCGGCGTCGGCGAAGTACTCGTCCTCGACGCCGGTGACGTCGTGCCCGTGTATCGCCACGTGCCGTCGGCGCGCGAGTCCGAGTGGCTCGACCCCCGTCGCGCGATAGAACGCTTCAGCGACCGGAGCTCGCCAGTCGATCACCAGCGGATTCAACTCTTCGTCCGACACCGCGAGTCGCCCGACGTGGTAGTCGTCGCCGGCTCCGGCTTCGTCGGGCGAGTAGTCGATGCGACCGAAGAACAATGGTTGGTCGCCGATCGCGAGTTGATCGAGTCGGTGCAGCGCGGTGCCCATCACCACGTCACGTTCGACGAGGTCGCCCGCGCCGCGCATGTTCGCCACGGCGGCGCTGTCACGCAATGAGCGCGCTTCGTCGCGCATGTGATCGAGGGCCGTAAGGGCGAGATCGAGGAAGAGCTGTTCCTCTTTAATCTCACGCTCGTGGGCCATCGCGTCCTCGTTTCATTTCTCAAAATTGAGAAATATCAATTCTAGGCCAGCGAAGCGACCGCAATTCAAACTGACCGCTCTACGCCCTCACGTAGATTGAGAGGGATAAATAAGGAGTGAAGTGAGCGAGCCAGTTTTCCTTGGGGCCTGTCGCGGTGAGAGTGTCGCGCACGTCCCGGTGTGGTTCATGCGACAGGCCGGACGGTCACTTCCCGAGTACCGGAACCTGCGCGGTACCGGTTCGATCCTGGACGCCATCGGCGATCCGGCGCTCGCCTGTGAGATCACGATGCAGCCGGTCCGTCGATACGGGGTCGACGCCGCGGTCCTCTTCAGCGACATCGTCGTGCCCTATCACGCCCTCGGTTTCGGGGTGGAGATCGTACCGGGACGCGGTCCCGTGATCGCCGAACCGTTCGCCAGTGAGGCGGACCTGGAGCGCCTGCGCGACCTCACCGACGTCGACGTCGCCCACGTGACCCAGACCGTGGACCTGGTCGTGAAGGAGCTCGCCGCCAGCGACACACCGCTCATCGGGTTCGCCGGCGCGCCGTTCACGGTGGCGAGTTACCTCGTCGAGGGCGGCCCGACGCGCGAGTTCGCGCGAATCAAGACGATGATGCACGTGCAGCCCCGACTCTTCGACCAACTACTCGACCGGCTGACGGACATCACGGTCTCGTTCCTTCGCGCCCAGGTCGCCCACGGAGCTCGGGCGTTGCAACTCTTCGATTCCTGGGCCGGGGCACTGACGCGTGACGAGTACCGTCGATTCGCGCAGCCCGCCACCGAGCGCGTCCTCGCGGGCGTCGCCGATCTCGACGTGCCGACGATCCTCTTCGGCGTCGGCACCGGTGAGCTGCTCGATCTGATGAGTTCGGCGAACCCCACGGTCGTGGGGATCGATTGGCACGTGGACCTCGATGAGGGTCGCCGGCGCGTGGGTGGGCGCCCCGTGCAGGGCAACCTCGACCCGGCGCGCTGTCTGGGCGGCGTGGAGCAGGCCATCGACGGCACGCGTGAAGTGCTGACACGCGCCGGTCGCGACGCGGGGCACGTCTTCAACCTCGGCCACGGAGTTTTACCCACTACGGATCCGACAGTCCTCGAAGCGGTCGTGCGCGTGGTGCACGACGAGGGACGGGCCGGCGTTCGATGACGATCGGCGTACTCGTCATGGCCTACGGCACGCCCACCACACCGCGCGACGTCGAGGCGTACTACACCAGGATTCGACACGGCCGGGCACCCACGCCCGAACAACTCGCCGACCTGCAGCGGCGCTACAACGCCATCGGCGGTACGTCGCCACTCGCCCAGCGAAGCGCCGATCAGGTGACGGGGATCGCGGCGGCACTCGAACGACACGTGCCCGGTGGCTTCGAACTCCGATTCGGTTCGAAGTATGAACCGCCGCTGCTCGAGACGACGGCCGACTCGTTTCGCTCCGACGGATTCGACGTCGTGGTCGGACTCGTGCTCGCGCCGCACTCGTCGTCGATGTCCACCGACCAGTACATGTCGCGCGCGAAAGAGGCGTTGGGCGACGGTATCGACTTCCTTGAGATCCACGCGTGGTGGGAGTTCCCGGGATTCCTCGAGATCATTGCGGCGCGCGTGAACGACGCGCGGGCGTTGATCCCACCGGGGCGAGCCGACACGACCGAGGTGATCTTCTCGGCTCACTCCCTGCCGGAGAAGATTCTGCTCAGCGGCGACACGTACCCCGAGCAACTGCGCGAGAGCGCCGAACGCGCCGCAGCATTGGGGGGCGTCGAACGCTGGGACATCGCGTGGCAATCGGCCGGTCGCACCCCCGATCCGTGGATCGGTCCGGACATCTTGCGGGTGCTGCGTGAGAAGCACGCGCGCGGCGTCACCGACGTTGTCTCGTGTCCCATTGGCTTCGTCAGCGACCACCTCGAGGTGCTGTTCGACATCGATGTCGAGGCCCAAGGCGTGGCCGATGAACTCGGACTTCGACTGATCCGAACGGCGTCGCTGAACGACGATCCGGCCTTCATGGAGTTACTGGCGAACGTCGTCCTGGACCGTGTCGCGTGAGTCGTGAATCGGTCGTTGTCGTCGGCGGCGGCATCAGTGGACTGTGTGCCGCGTGGGAACTCTCGGGTGGCGCCGACGGACCCAGCGAGAACACGCCGCGCGTCGAACTCATCGAAGAGGGCGCGATCGTCGGTGGTTCACTCGCCACGTCACAGTTCGCGGGTCGTACTGTCGATCTCGGCGCCGACGGCTTTCTGGCGCGTCGACCCGAAGCCGTCGAACTCGTTCGAGAACTCGGCTGGCAGGACCAACTCGAAGCGGTCGAGGCGAGCGGTGCCTCGATCTGGTTGCGCGGAGCGCTCGACGAACTCCCCGCGGGCCTGGTCCTGGGACTGCCCACGTCATCACACCAATTGAAGACGGTGCGGGGTCTCTCGTGGCGCGCACGCTGGGACGCGCGTCGCGATGAAGTCGCACCCGTGCACATGAATATTGGCGAGGACGCGACGGTCGGTCACATCGTGCGCACGAAGCTCGGTCGAGAACTCTGCTACCAGTTCGTCGAACCGATGCTCGGCGGCATTCAGGCCGGTCGCGTCGACGAACTCTCGGCCAAGTCGGTCTTTCCCGCGCTGCTGGACGCGGCCCGGCGCGGCGGTTCGCTCATGCGGGCACTTCGGGAAAGTGCGCCCGTCACGCCTGGACCTTCGGCGTCGAGCAACGCCGGGCCGCTCTTTTATTCACTGCTCGAGGGCGTCGGATCATTGCCCTTGGAGATCGCACGCCAACTCCGTCAACGTGGCGTGGTCATCCGAACGGGCGTGGGTGTCACGGCACTGCGGCGCACGCCTTCCGGCAACTATCCCTGGGAGGTCGATACGCACGTCACGACCACACCGGCCGACGCGGTGATCATGGCGACACCCGCGACCGTCACCGCGCGACTCCTGGGCGCGCACGACCCGGCGTTGGCACGTATTGCTTCCGTTCAAAGTGCCGGCGCCGCCATGATCACGTTCAGCGCGCCGAAGAACGCGCTCGGTAACGTCCACGGTTCGGGCATCCTGGTCCCGCTCGGCACGCCGTGGCCCGGCGAGGGGTCGATGATGATCACGGCGGTGACGTTCCTCGACCGCAAGTGGCCGCACCTGCGACGCGACGACGACGTCCTACTCCGCGCGCACGTCGGACGAATCGACGACCTCCGCTGGAGTGAAGGCATTGACGATGCACTCATCGAGCGCGTCACCGCCGAACTCATGGTCCTGCTTCCCGCGTTCGAGCGTCCCAACGACGCGCTCGTCCAGCGTTGGCCCGACGGTCTGCCCCAGTACTACGTCGGCCACGAGGCCATGGTCGCGAACGCGAAGACGGCGGCCGCGTCACTCGGCGTAGCGCTCTGCGGTAACGCCTACGACGGCGTGGGCGTTCCTGCGAGCATCGGGTCCGGACGGCGCGCGGCGCGCGAGGCGCTCGAAGTGGTGCGCCTCGGCAGCCGCTCAGCGAATCAGAGGTAGTAGCCCGAGTGGATGTAGATGCAGGGCACACCTTCGCTGACGTACATCGCGTGGTTCTTCGGGTCGTCGTCGAGGGCGAGACGAATGTCGAAACCCGCGGTGACGAGGTCGCGTAGGGCGCCGCGCTTGAACACGTCCACGCCCGAGTAGTCGCCGTGCTCGCGCATGATGAGCAGGTCCCAACGCAGCCCGTAACGCTCGAGCCAGCCGACAGTGTGCGGTTGGACCCTGCGCGGCCGTCCCGTGAGCAGCACCACCTTGAGTGACGAGTCCAGGAGTTCGAGCAGCCGTTCGATCTCCTCAATGATCGGGTCGTCACCGCAGGAGTCGAAGAACCGCTTCCAGTCACCCCAGTCCAGGTAGTGCTGGCGACCGGCGGCGTCCGCGAGGACTCCGTCGATGTCGAAGATCACCGCCGGACCGGCTCCGGATGACCCTTCTCGCCAGTGCCATTTGTCTCGCGAGTCGTCCGAACCCATTGTGATTTAAGGTTAACGGCGCTTCGCGGGCCGATGTCTGCGAGACTGGACGCCGTGAGTTGTACCGAGCGGCAAACGCTGCCCATACCCTTCGGCCACCACGTCTACGTGGTCAGCGATCTCGCACTCTCACCCTCGACCGACGTCAGCTCGCGTGCGGTCCAAGAGCTCACCACCCTATTGAGCGACATCGACGACGCCGCTGTGGTCGTCGTCGCGGGCAACCTCTTCCATCCCGAACCGACGTCGGACCTCGTGAAATTCATCGACGCGACCTGGGCGACCTTGCCCACGCTGCGCGATCAGATCGCCCTGTTCACCTTGAATGATCGACATCGCTTCATCGTCCTGCCGGGGAGCGACGACCGTGAGCTGAGCCACAACGAAGCGGCGCGCGAACGGCTGCACCAACTCGGCGTCTCCCTGGCCAGTGACTTGATCCTCAACATCGCCACGGCCAACGGCGTGCGCGACCTCGCGGTGGCGGCCGGACAGTGCACGATCGACACGAAGCGCGCCGACGTCGACGACCGCGCCGACGCCGCGCGTCTCGAGGACCCGCACGCCCTACCGCGCTTCGTCGCGTCGAGGGTCCTCTACCGTCGACTCGGTGGTTGGGTCTGGTTCCCGGCGATCACCTTGTTGGTCTTCGACGTCCTGACCTCACTGAACGCGATCTTCTATCACTTCACTCGTCATCACATCCACGTCCGCACGCCGCACACCGGCAGCTTCTGGGGCAACCTTGTCTTGAACCTCCTCATCTTGGCGGTCGTCGAGGCGGTCGTGGTCTGTTGTGCCGGTCTCATCGTCCGTCGACGGTTCGATCGTGGCGCGCGGCGGTCGGCGCCGACCGAGTTGAGCGAACCGCTCTCGCTCACGTTCGTCGACGACGTCGACGCCCTCGAGTTCGCGCGCCGTAACGCCGAACGCGGCGGCGCCGGGGCCGTCGTGGGTGGCGCGCCGCGACCGGCCCTCGCCTTCTTGGACCGCGGGGTGTGCGCCGCGCCGGGACCATCGCGTCGTGTCGTCGTCGAACATCGAGGACGATTTGGCCTGCCGCCGGTCTTCACCGCGGTCGACCGACTCGGCGTCGTCGAGATCGAAGCGGCCAGCACCGTGCAGGTCCGTCTCTACGCGGGCGAGACCCGGCGGGGCCACGAACGGCTCCTCGAAGAGATCGTCGCGCACACCTACGTCCAGCCGGCGCCGTCCAATGCGACCACGACCGTGGGATCGTGGCCGACCGGCAATCCGTTCCCCGTCACGGTCGAGCGCCTGAACGAACAACGACGCCAGCGAACGGTGCGTCGCTGGGCGAGCGGACTGCTCTTCCTCGACGGTCTGGTGAACGTCATCGTCACCGCCACGCCGCCGCTGCGCAGTCGTCTCCACGACGTGCAGTCGATCTTCCCGCTCGGCGTCGCTCAGTCGGCGGCGGCGTTGACGGCGGTCGCGGGTATCGCGATGATCATGCTCGCGCGGGGCATACGCCGCGGACAGCGCCGTGCGTGGTTCGTCGCCTGCGCGCTCCTCGCGATCACGGTCTTCGCGCACATACTTCGTGGTGGCACCTTCGTCGCCAGCCTGATCGCGGTGTCGATCCTGATGTTGCTGGTGATCGAACGCCGCTACTTCCAGGCGTCCACCGATCGATCGAGCGCGCGTGCGGCGCTGCCCCGCCTCGGGTTCATCGCACTGGTCTCGGTCGTCACGGCAACGGTCGGCATCGAGGTCTCATCGGGACGCCATCATCTCCCCGCCTTTGGCGTCGTGCTGATGGCGTGCATCGAGCGCTTCGTCGGACAGAACAACATTTCACTGCCCGACGCCGCCTCGGACTTCGTCGATCCCTCCCTGCTCGCCGTGGGCGTCTCGCTGTTCATCTCGTCGCTCTACGTCTTGACGAGACCGGTGGTTGACCGTCGTCTCTCGATGACCGGTCGTGGCACCGAGCGACGTCTCGCGGAACTGCGCGCGCGAGAGATCGTCCGTCGACACGGTCGAGGGACGCTCGATTACTTCGCGTTGCGTGACGACAAGCAGTTCTTCTTCTTCCGCGACTCACTCGTCGCCTACGCCGTCTACGGCGGCGTCGCGCTGGTCTCACCCGACCCGATCGGTCCCGAAGCGGAACGTTCCGAAGCCTTCAGCGCGTTCCGTTCGTACGCCGAAGGCCGCGGGTGGACCGTCGGGGTCATCGGCGCCGGTGAAGAGTGGCTCCCCATCTACGGCGCGGCCGGTCTCCATCACCTGTACATGGGCGACGAGGCGATCGTCGACTGCCCGACGTTCTCCCTCGCCGGGGGAAAGATGAAGGGCCTGCGACAGGCGACGACCCGACTGGCTCGTCACGGGTACGCCGTCGAGTTCCTCGACCCGGCGAACATCGATCCGAGTCGCGTCACCGACATCGTCGAGCTGATCACGATGCTGCGACGCGGCGAGGCCGAGCGCGGCTTCTCGATGATGCTGGGCCGACTCTTCAATCCCAAGGACAAGGGACTCCTACTCACGCTCGTGCACGGACCCGACGGCAAGCCGGCGGCCGTCTGTCAGTTCGTGCCCTCACCGGCCATCAGCGGGTACTCGCTCGACCTCATGCGCCGCGACCCCGGCGAACACCCCAACGGGTTGATCGACTTCGCGCTCTGTTCCACGATCGAGCACCTGCGCGATACGGGCGCGCGCGGACTGAGTTTGAACTTCGCGGCGTTTCGCTCGGTGCTGGACGGTGAACGCGGCGAAGGGACCTTCACGCGCGTCGAGCGATGGGCACTCAAGCGGCTCTCGGGTATCTTCCCCATCGAGTCACTCTGGACGTTCAACGCGAAGTACCACCCGACGTGGCTGCCGCGCTACGTCATCTACCCCGCCGCCGAGAGCTTCGTGCCGGTCGCGGCGGCCGTCCTGCGCGCCGAATCGCTCACGGAACTTCCGGTCCTCGGTCGGTTCCTCGTGAGCGACCCGTCCAACCGTCCGGGCACCGTGGTCCCGGAAGAGGTCTTGGCGGCGGCGAAGAAGGTCGACGACCGCGTCCTTCGTTGAGGGTGCCGGACCCGACACCGCGGTCCGGTGATGGGTAGAGTACGGCACAGCGCAACCGAAAGAAGGCCGATGCCCGAATTCCCAACCATCACCCACGTCGCGTTAACGGTGACCGACTTGGACCGCAGCGTGCCGTGGTACCGACAACTCTTCGACGCCGCACCGGTGCTCGACGAGGACACCGGTCCGTTCCGTCACGTCGTGTGGCTCGTCGGTGGGCAGACCCTGGTCGGACTGCACCAGTTCCCCGACCTCGAGGACGCGACCGCGTTCAACGAACGGCGGGTGGGACTCGACCACCTGGCGTTCCAATGCGAAACGCGTGATCAGCTGACCGAGTGGGAGGCCCGTCTCAACGAACTCGGCATCGCCCACGGCGGCATCCTCGACGCGCACTACGGCTCCGGACTCTCCTTCCGAGACCCCGACAACATCGCATTGGAGTTCTTCGCCCCACCTTCGTGATTCACCGGCGACGTGTGACACGCGTCCCATAATCTCGAACGCGTGGCCGAGTTCATAGACGCCGATCTTCGTGGCGCGCGCTTCGAGGAAGTTGAGATGTCGGGCGCTGACTTTCACGCCGTGGACCTCTCCGACGCCCGATTTCGGAGCGTCGACCTCAGCCGTGTCGTCATGCGTGGGGTCGACCTCATCGACGTGAGCATCCACGGCGACGTGAAGAACCTCGTCATCAACAACGTCGACGTCGCGCCGCTCATCGAAGCCGAACTCGACCGACGACATCCGGATCGACCAAAGATGCGACCGACGGACCCGGGAGGATTCCGCGACGCCTGGGCCATCCTGGAGCGACTGTGGGGCGTCACCATCATTCGAGCCCGTCGGATGTCGCCCGAGGAGCTCAACGCGTCGGTGAACGGCGAATGGTCGTTTCTCGAAACGCTTCGTCATCTCACATTCGCGACCGACAGCTGGTTACGTCGGGCGATCCTCGGGGATCGCGCGCCTTGGGACGCACTCGGCTTGCCGTTCGAAGAGTTCTCGGACGGTCCGGAGTTCACGCGCGACCGCGAGGCCCGACCTTCACTCGATACCGTGCTCGCACTCCGGCGCGATCGCACGGACGCGGTGCGCGACTACCTCGATCAGTTGACCGACGAGACGCTCGCCAGTCACACGTCGCCCGTTGACACACCCGGCTGGCCGCCACCCGACAGCTACTCAGTTCGTCGGTGTCTGCTCATCATCCTCAATGAGGAGTGGGAACACCGGCTCTACGCCGAACGCGACCTCGACCTCTTGTCGTCGCGTACCTGACGTTCTTACGTCAGGCGTCAACGTCGACGCCGAATACGACGTCGGCGGTCGCGACGGCACCACCACGGCGGCCCGGCGCTTCTTGGTACTCCCAGTAGAGATTCGTGTGCGCGATGACTTTGTCGGGCGTCGGCGCGCCGTACTCACTGAGGTCTTCGGTCGTGTGCGCGTCGGACACCAAGGTCACGTCATAACCGCGAGTGAAACCGCCGTGCAGCGTGGACCGGATGCAGGCGTCGGTCTGCGCTCCCGTAACGACGAGACGGCCGACCCCGCGCTCGGCGAGTAACGATTCGAGGTTCGTGTCCTCGAAGGAGTCACCGTAGAGCTTGTGGACGAGCGGCTCGGAGTCGAGACGCTTCAGCTCGGGCACGTACTGCCAGTTCTCACTCTCGATCGGCATGTCGTCACCGGAGTGCTGGACCCAGATGACCGGTACGTCCTCGCCGCGCGCCTTCTCGACCAACGTATTGATGTTGGCGATGACGCCGTCGCGGTCGTGTGCGTTGGCGACCACGCCATTTTGAACGTCGATGACCAGTAAGGCGGTGCTGGGACGGTCGGTGAGTGTCGTCATGGGGTCCTCCTCAAATGAAGAATTTCGTGGTCCTGCGCCACCCACAGTAGGTCCGACCCTGTGACACGACAAGGGCGAACGTCGCCGCCGCTCCTGATTTTCTCGTGAAATCGTCGCGTCGAATCCGTGTCACCGCGAACGGTAGATTCACTCGATGGACGAAGGGTTCGCGCGTCAGTTCACCACCGGTTGGCTCGCCGCGTGGAACGCGCACGACGTCGAGGCCGTACTGGCGCACTTCGCCGACGACGCCGTCTTCTCCTCGCCGCTCGCGCAACGAATCGTCGACGGTTCCGACGGCGTCATCCGCGGGAAATCGAACCTCCAGGACTACTGGCGCGAAGGTCTCCGACGTAGCCCCGAACTGCACTTCGAAGTGCAGGGCCTCTACGTCGGCGTCAACACGGTCGTCATCCAGTACCGCAATCAGTCGGACGGTCTCGTGAGCGAGGTCCTCACGTTCGACGGCTCCCTCGTGATCGAGGGACACGCCACGTACCTAGGTACCTGAGGTCCCCGTAGGGGCGTCGCACTCCGCTTGATACGGTGCCGTCCCGGGCTGGAGCGCCTGACCCGAGTTGGGACTGATCATCAGACACGACTCGTCGACCGCGACGAACTGGCCGGCCGGGATCGCCTTGAGTTGGTCGACCTCGGTGTAGGTCCAGCGCGTGTCGGCGGTGCCCTGGAAGTACCAGTTGCTGCCGTTGTCGGCGAGGATCAGCCCGTAGGTCTTCATGGTCGTCAACACGGTCTGACAGAGGGCCGAACACTGGGCAGCGGGCAGCGTGAACGAGGCGTTCAGACGGAACCTCGCACCCATGGGCGGACAGGACGAAACGGCCTGACCGGCCTCGTGTCGGGCGGGCCAGAGATAGGACTGCTGCGTGCACTGCGCGGTGAAGCGGATCGCGTGGTCCATCACGTGCGACGCGACTTCGTTGTAGTTCACGAGTCCGGGCAGGATCGGCAGTCCGGCCGCGTCCGCGGACGTGAAACCGGCCGGACGCAACGCGTTCGATCGCAGGTTCCACGTCGCCCCCGACCCGGCCGTCGAACGACCGGACGCGTGGTAGTGGGTATCCCAGGTTTCGAAGAGCGTGCACGGGGCCGAGGACGCCGAACGGTACGGGTCGACCATCAGCGCGTGACGGTCCGACCCCCCTTCGATTGGCGTCGCCGCCGTCAGCGGGTACCGTCGCCGGTCGCTTTGCGAGCCGTAGAGGAAGGACACGTGCGTGAAGACCGTGTCCTTGCGCACGACCGTCCACGGGATGCCGTAGGGCGCGCGGGGATTGCCCGACGGTCCGTAGTCCGGGTGCAGGTACGTCGTCGTCGAGGACATGGACGCGAGCCACGTGGCACTGTTGACGTCGACCGGTAGCGACGTGATGGGTGTGTTCCACACGTTGTCCGCCGGAAAGGCCGGACAGTTCGTGCCGGGAAACATCGGACCGGCAAGGTGAGGAGACGACGTTGGCGCTCGCGAGTTCGGTCGAGTGATCGCGCTTGACGTCACCGGCATCGACAACAGCACGCATCCGAATACCACGGCGACGACACTGGCGATCCTTGGCGAACGCGAACCAGCGCGCTGCTTCGCTGTCATGGTGCCGGTCTAGTGCGAGCACGGTCGAGTCGCGCCCGATTGTCCAAGAGTTGTTCGGTGACTTCATCGCGACCGCCAAACCATTGGGAATCGTGCGAAACTCGGTTTCGTAAGATGGCTGGATGTCGCGATTCGACCTGGTCATCTTCGACTGCGACGGAGTGCTCGTGGACAGCGAATGGATCGCCATTCGAACGGAAGCCCAGATTCTCACGGAACTGGGGTGGCCCATGTCGGAAACCGAAGTCATCGAACGCTTCGTCGGCCGGTCCTCTCGCTACATGCAGACGGTCATCGAAGAGCGTCTCGGACGTCCGATCGACTGGCGGTCCGAGTTCGAACGCCGCGTCCGCGACGTCTGTGAACGCGAACTCGAACCCGTCGACGGCGTGATCGCCATGCTCGACGAGATCACTCTGGCGAGTTGCGTCGCCTCGAGTAGCGGTCACCGGATGTTGGACTTCAAGCTCAGTTTGACGGGACTCGCCGAACGCTTCGCGGGTCGCATTTACAGTGCCGACGACGTCGCGCACGGTAAACCGGATCCGGCGGTCTTTCTCTTCGCCGCCGCCTCAATGGGTGTGGCGCCGGACCGATGCGCGGTCATCGAAGACAGCGTCTCCGGCGTCGAAGCCGGCGTGGCGGCGGGCATGACGGTCTTCGCGTACTGCGGAGGCGTGACGGACGCCCCGCAACTGGAGCGCGAAGGCGTGGTGCTGTTTGACGCGATGCATCAGTTGCCCGAACTGTTGAAGGCGTAGGCGGACATCGCGGTTGGCGTTATCAAATCCCTGTTCGTGATCGCGACAGACGTCGACCATTGGGTCGACGTGACAGTTCGAGAGATCGTTCGAGAACTTGAACTCGACGGATGGTTTCTAAGTCGTCAACGTGGAAGTCATCGACAGTTTCATCGTCCTTCGAGCACGGGTGCGTGACCGTTCCCGGTGCGTTGGGCGATGACGTGAGCAAATCGACCCTGGCTAGCATTGTGCGACAGGCCGGTAAGGAACATGCGTGAGGCGATCGAGTTCCACCTCGAGGGCATGCGACTTCATGGGGACCACGTACCATCGACGATGCCGATCGTGAAGAACAATCACGTTTCTTCGTAGATCGGCGTTGGCACGTCGTCGAGGTACGAAGACTCAGTCCAGTCGAGTTCGAATTGCCGCCGCCAAACGATCGGGGGCGAGGCTGTCGTAGGCGAGGAAGAGCGACGGTTCGACGAGTTCGAGCTCCATGATGGCCCACCCGTCGTCAACCCGTACCACGTCAACTCGTCCGTAGAGGAGTCCGCGAAATGGATCCTCGTCCATGACTGCTTGCGCGAACGCGACGGCGTCGGGTTCGCCGACCGCCACTGACATCTGCTCGCGGCGAAAGAGCGCGTCACGGTCGTCGGCGGCGGTATTCAGCATCGCGCCCTTCGTCATGGCGTGGGAGAACGCACCGTCGATGAAGACCAGTGCTCGTTCGCCGACCTCATCGATTGACGCGACGTACGGCTGAATCATCACGTCACGACCGTCGCCGTGCAACGCCGCGACGTGGGTCCTGGCGCGCTCGTGCTCCCCCGGACCGTACCGGTCGGCGTCGATCGATCCAGCACCGACGGTCGGTTTCACGACGAAGCCGCCGTCGGGCAACGTGGGCGCCGCACCGACGTCGCTGAACGTCGTCGGCACGATTCGATGTCCGCGCGCGGCGAGGTCCTGGAGATAGTGCTTGTCGGTCGAGTACTCGATGATCGGATAGGGATTGTGGAGTCGCTCGATGCCGCGCGCCCAGGTAAGGAACGCCGCCCGGTCACGCGTGTAGTCCCACGTCGAGCGGATGACCGTGAGGTCGAAGGTGTTCCAGTCGACGGACGGATCGTTCCACACGCACATCGAGCCGTCGAGTTCGACGGCGGCGAGCGCGTCGAGCAGTAGGTCGGCGTCGGGGTCGAGATTGACGTCGTCACTGACGCTCGTCGCGATCGCGACGCGCCTCACGGCGTGAAGAGCACGGTCGCGTGCTGGGCCAGCGTGACGAGTGGCCCCGGCCAGACGCCGAAGATCAGCGTGACCGCAACGCCGAAGGCGATGACAACACCGGTCAAGCGCGGCACCACGACCCGGGCGGCTTCCACGCCGTCGTCGTCGTAGAGCGCCACTGCCCAGCGCAGGTAGAAGAAGGCCGCGATCGCCGCACTGAGCAACGCGATCAACGCCAGGGCACCCCCGCCCGCGTCGAGCACCGACGCGAGGACCGCAAACTTCGCGTAGAAGCCCGTCGTGAGCGGCACGCCCAGTTGGCTGAGGAGGAGTATCGCGAGCGCCGCGCCGAGCCACGGCTGGCGTCGCGCGAGTCCCTGGTAGCGCTCGATCGAGTGGTGTTCATCACCGACGCCGCCGATCAGCGTCACGATCGCGAAGGTGGCCACGACGATCGGCGCGTAGGTGATCACGTAGAAGAGCGTGGCCGCGGTGCCGCGGATGGTGCCGGCCCAGACCCCGAGCAGGATGAAGCCCGCGTGGTTGATCGAGGAGTACGCGAGCATGCGCTTCACGTTGCGCTGCACGACCGCCAGCGAGGCGCCGACGACCGTCGTCAGGACGATGAGGATCCAGAGGATCGGTCGCCACGTGTCGAGCTGCGTGCCCAGGGCCGAGATCAGGACGCGGATCAGGGCGGCGAACGCACCGACCTTGACGATCGAGGCCATGAGGCCGGTGACCGGCGTCGGTGCACCCTCGTAGACGTCGGGCGACCAGAGATGGAACGGCACGGCGGCGATCTTGAAGGCGAAGCCGACGAGCAGCAGCGCACCGCCGGCGTAGAGGAGGCCGGGGTGCAGCGGCACGTTGGCGCCCAAGAAGTACGAGATCGTCGAGAGGTTCGTCGAACCGGTCGCGCCGTAGACGAGCGCCGCGCCGTAGATGAAGATCGCCGAGGCGAAGCCGCCGAGCAAGAAGTACTTCAGGGCCGCCTCTAACGACGTCGAACGGTGACGGTCGAAGGCGGCGAGCACGTAGAGGCCGATCGAGAGGATCTCCAGGCCCAAGAAGATGACGATGAGATCGTTCGCCTGGGTCATCAACAGCGCGCCCGAGCTCGAGGCCAGCGCGAGGATGTGGAACTCGACGCCCGTGATGCGCTCGCGCACCGCCCAGTCGTGGGCGACCAGCGCGGTCATGATCACCGAGACGGCGATGACGCCGGAGGCGACGACCGAGAAGTCGTCGAGCACGATGGCGTGCGCGATCGTCACCGAGGCGCCGGCCCGCGCGACGCAGCGCCACTGGAAGTAGTTGACGACGAGGCTCGCCGTGGCGGCCGCGATGACCGTCGACGTCGCGACGACCAGGGGCACCTTGCCGCGCGCCAGCGCCGAGGCGAGCAGCAACACGAGCGCCGCGCCGAAGAAGATCAGCACCGGCAGGATCGCCAGGTAGTGGATCGAGGGGATCACGAGCTTCACTTGTTCAGCCCCGCCGGTGCGACGCGGTGGATCAGTTGCTGCACGGACGGCGTGATGCGATCAAGCACCGGCTTCGGGAAGACGCCGAGGACGAGGATCAGCACCACGACCGGGACCAGCACCCACTTCTCCGAGGTCGTCGCGTCGGCGATCTCGGCGTTGGCGCCCTCGGCGCGACCGTGAAAGACCCGTTGGTAGGCCCAGAGCAGGTAGACCGCAGCGGCCACCACGCCGAAGGTGGCGACGACCGCCCACCACGAGTGGGTCGCGAACGTGCCGATGAGGATCAGGTACTCGCTCACGAAGCCCGAGAGTCCGGGCAGGCCGATCGAGGCCAGCATCACGACCGTGAAGAGCGCGGCCATGATCGGCGCCGGCCCCTGGAGACCGGTCATGTCCCTGATGAGGATCGAGCCGCGGCGCTTCTCGACGAAGCCGATGATCAAGAAGAAGCCGATCGTGATGACGCCGTGGTTGAACATCAACAGGACCGCGCCGACGGTGGCGATCGTCGAGCCGGACATGACGCCCAGCGTGATGAAGCCCATCTGGGCGAGCGACGAGTACGCGACGAATCGTTTCAGGTCTGGCGTGGTGCAGGCGAGCATCGAGCCGTAGAGGATGCCGATCACCGCGAGGGTCAACACCACCGGTCGCATCGTGACCAGCGCCAACGGGAACAGTCCGACCGCGAAGCGCAGCAGTCCGTACGTGCCGAGCTTGGCGAGCAGCGCCGACATCTCGATCGAACCGGCCGTCGGCGCCTCGGCGTACGTGATCGGCGACCAGGTGTGCAGCGGCCAGATCGGGGCCTTCACCGCGAAGGCCACGGCGAAGGCGAGGAAGAGCCACACGGCGGTGCCGTGGGACATCGCCGTCGCCGACAGCGCGCTGTAGGAGAAGGTGAGCGCCGAACCCGGGAGCTGGTGCTGGTGGGCGAAGCCGAGGTACAAGATGCCGATCAGCAAGAAGGCCGAACCGGTGAAGGTGTAGAGGAAGAACTTCAGCGCCGCCTTCACGCGATCTCGACCACCCCACTGGCTGATGATGAAGTAACAGGGCACGAGCGTGAGCTCGAAGAAGATGAAGAACTCCAGCAGGTCGTGGCTGAGGAAGCTCCCCATCGTGAAGCACGTGAGCAGCAGCATCCACCCGACGAACGCCGGCTCCTGTCGGCGATCGCGCGCGCCCCACAGCGCGAGCAGCACCGTCAGGGCCGTGAGGACGACCATCAGGAGTGAGATGCCGTCGATCGACACGTCGTAGGCGAGGCCAAAGGGCGCCGCGAGGACGTGGCGCGTCGCGAAGTCGAAGGTCTGGGCTTTGGCGACGTGATCGTTGTACAGACAGGCCACGATCAAGGACAACGCGAGCTCCACGATCGAGGCGCCGATCGCGACGAGATAGGCGCGACCCTCGACCTTGCGCGTCATGGCGGCGCCGAGCGCCCCGGCGAGCGGCACCACGATCAAGAGGGTGAGCCAGATTGACGAGTGCATGCCTAGATGATCCTCGCCACGAGAAAGACGATGACGACGGCGAGACCGAGGACGGTGGCGAGCGCGTAGTGCCGCACGAAGCCGGACTGCACCTTGCGCAGGCCCTCGCCACTTCGCCGCACGCTCACCGCGAGGCCGGTCACCGCGCCGTCGATAACCCGGGGCTCGATGACGTCGTCGCCGTACTGCGCCGCCACCGTGAGCGGTCGACCGATCGCCGCGTCGTAGGCGTCATCCCAGTGCCAGACGTGTTCGAGGAACGGCGACTCGTACTTCTTGGACTCCGAGATGTCGCGCCAGATGGAGAAGGCCGCCAGGAGACCGAAGATCGCCGCGGCGACGTCGACCAGCGCCAGGCCGTACTGCGCGGCCGTGGTGGCCTGTCCCCCGGCCGCCACGTACCCGAAGGTCGGCGCGAGGAATCCGGCGAGCGAGTCGTGGTGCACCCACGGCAGGTCGAGGACGCCGCCGACGACGGTCAGCGCGGCGAGCACGAGGAGCGGCGTCGTCATCACCCACGGCGATTCGTGCGGGTCGTGACCGTGCGTGTCCTCGCGGAAGCGCTCGGTACCACGGAACGTCAAGATGAACAGACGGCTCATGTAGTACGCGGTCAGGATCGCGGTGAGGACACCGAGGACCCACAGCGGCTTGTTGTGTTCGAAGACGTTCACCAGGACGTCGCCCTTGGACCAGAACCCGGCGAACGGCGGAATCCCGGAGATCGCCAGCCAACCGATCAAGAACGTGGGGAAGGTGAGCGGGAGGTACTTCTGGAGGCCGCCCATCTTTCGCATGTCCTGTTCACCGTGGAGTGAGTGGATGACCGATCCGGAACCGAGGAAGAGCAGGGCCTTGAAGAAGGCGTGGCTAATCATCAAGAAGATCGCGGCGCTGTAGGCACCGACGCCGACCGCGAGCACCATGTAGCCGATCTGGGAGATCGTGGAGAAGGCCAACACCTTCTTGATGTCCTTCTGGGACGTGGCGATCGTCGCGGCGACGAACGCGGTGACGCCGCCGATGACCGCGATCGTCATGCGGCCCGAGTGCGACAGGGCGAGGACCGGTGACATGCGCACCAGCAGGTAGACCCCGGCGGTCACCATGGTCGCGGCGTGGATCAGCGCTGACACCGGGGTCGGGCCCTCCATCGCGTCGGGCAGCCAGTTGAAGAGCGGGATCTGCGCGCTCTTGCCCGTGGCGGCCAAGAGCAGCGTCAGCACGACCAGCGTCGCGACGGTCGGCGTCAACGTGCCGGCGCGCTGGAAGATCGTCAGGTAGTTCAACGTGTGCAGGCGCGAGAACAGCAGGAACATCGCGACGAGCATGCCGACGTCGCCCACGCGGTTGTAGATGAACGCCTTCTTGCCGGCCGACGCCGCGGAGTCGCGGTCGTAGTAGTAGCTCACGAGCCAGTAGGAACAGAGACCGACGCCTTCCCAGCCGACGAACGTGAGGACCAAGTTGTTCGCCATGACGAGCAGCAGCATCGAGAAGACGAAGAGGTTCATGTACAAGAAGAACTTGCGGAAGTCCTTCTCACCGTGCATGTAGCCCGTGGAGTACAGGTGGATCAACGCCGAGATCCCCGTGACGAAGAGACACATCGTGATCGACAGCGGATCGATCAGCAACGCCGCCGGCACGTGCAACGTCCCGACCGGGATCCACGTGAAGAGATGGACCGTCACTTCGCGCGACGAGTGGTGGATCAGGAGGAGGAACTCGACGACCGAGAGCACAAAACTCATTGCGACGACGCCGGTCGCGATGAGGCCGACGTACTTCTCGCTCAACATGCTCCCGAGCAGGAGCACCGCGGCGAACCCGAAGAGGGGCAGCAGGAAGATCAGCGTGGCGATCGGCGCCATCTCAGCCCTTCATCTCGGAGAGTTCGTCGACCGAGGTTGACGAGCGCCGACGGAAGACCGCGACCACGATGCCGAGGCCGACCGTGACCTCGGCCGCCGCGACGACCATCACGAAGAAGACGATCGCCTGACCGCTGATGTCGCTCAGCGTTCGCGCGAAGGTGACGAAAGTGAGGTTGACGGCGTTCAGCATCAGTTCGACACACATGAACATGATGAGCGCCGACCGGCGCGTCAAGAAACCGAACGCACCGATGCCGAAGAGTCCGGCGGCCAGGATGAGGTACCACGCGGCGGGGACGTTCATTCGCTCTCCTCGGGCGTGGGCCGTTCGCGACGCGCGAGCAGCACGGCGCCGACGACCGCGATGATGAGGAGGGCGGCGGTCGCCTCGAAGGCGAAGAGGTACGTCGTGAAGACCGCGGTACCGAGTTCACGGACGTTGCCCCCGCCGGAGGAGAGCTTTTCGGTGACCGACGTCGCCCCGCTCACCCAGTGCGACCTCGCCATCAACGTGATCAGTCCGGCGATCGTGACCACGACGCCGACGCCCGCGAACGCGCGTTGGCCCACCAGTGGTTCGAAGTGGATGTGCTCGCGACGATCGACCCCGAGGAACATGATGACGAACAAGAAGAGCACGACGATGGCGCCGGCGTAGACGATGATCTGCACGGCCGCCAAGAAGTCGGCCGACTGCGCCACGAACGCCACCGCGACGCCGATCAGCGTCATGATCAGACTGAGCGCCGCGTGAACCGGATTCTTCACCGCGATGACGCCGATGGCGCCAATCAGGATCAGCAGCGCCGACGTCACGAAGACCAGGACGCTCGGGACGGAGTAGGCGGCGCCGATCACGGCTTTCCCTTACGGGGCCGCTTGGGCATCTTCTCGCGCAGCTCGTTCAGCTTGCCCTGGAGACCGCGGAACTGCAGCGGCACGTCCTCGGGCTCGAAGTGCTTCGGGAATATGTTGCGCAGCTGCTTGGAGCCGGTCGCCGCGTCGTCGCGAACGCCGGACTGGCCGGCCTCGGCCGAGCGAACGCCCGCGCCGAGATCGGCGGTCCACTGCACCACGCCCTCGTAGTCCGCGTCGCCGTTGGGCGACGTCGCGCGCATCCACCCGCCGGTCATCGCGGCTTCGCCCTCGCGCCAGTCCTCCCACGGCAGGCGTTGGGGGTAGCCCTGGTCATCGACCAGGAGTTCGGCCTTGGTGTAGATCGCGTCCGAGCGATTGGTGAAGGAGAACTCGAACATCTTGGACTCGGTGATCGCCTGCGTCGGACAGGCCTCGACGCAGAGGTCACAGTGGATGCAGCGCAAGTAGTTGATCTCGTAGACGTAGCCGTAGCGCTCGCCCGGGCTCACCGGGTGGTCGGGCGGGTTGTCGAGGCCGCGTACGTAGATGCAGTTGACCGGACAGACACCCGCGCACAACTCACAGCCGATGCACTTCTCCATCCCGTCCTCGTAGCGATTCAGCACGTGCCGTCCGTGCTGGCGCGGCTGCTTGGGACGCTTGGCCTGGGGATAGCTCGTCGTCACGGTCGGTCGCGTGAGGTGTTGGAAGGTCAGCTTGAAGCCGCCGAAGAAGTCGAGCACACCCATCAGTCGCTCTCCTCGTCGGTCCTCGAACGCAGCACGTCACCGGGCAGCGGCCGAGCGCCGATCGTCGGCAGGACCGAGTCGGCGCCCGACTCGCGGGTCTGTCCGAGGGCGAACGCGCGACTCAGCACCGAGTACGCGATCAGCACGACCGCGGCCATCAAGAAGCCCCAGCCCTTGGCGACGAGGAAGCCGGCGACGATCAGCATCCACCCCAGGCTCAAGGGGATGAGTCGCTTCCACCCGAGGTCCATGAGTTGGTCGTAACGGAACCTCGGCAGCGAGGCCCGGAACCAGATGTAGCAGAAGGCGAACCCGATCGTCTTGACGAGGAACCACGCGATCGGGAAGAGCCACTTCAAGTGGGGTACGTTCGGCGCCCAGCCGGCCGGTCCGCCCAAGAAGAGCGTCACGATGATCGCCGACATGGTGATCGTGTTCATGTACTCGGCGAGGAAGAATATCGCGAAGCGGAACGAGGAGTACTCCGTGTGGAACCCACCGACCAACTCGCTCTCCGCCTCGACGACGTCGAAGGGAGGTCGATTCAACTCGGCCGTGATGGCGATGATAAAGACGACGAAGGGCACGACGCCGAGGCGGATCAGGTTCCAGTGCCAGATCCCGTGGGCCTGGGACGTCACGATGTTGTGCACCGAGAGCGATCCGGTCACGAGCACGACGGTGACGATCGTCATTCCCAGGGCCGCCTCGTAGCTGATCATCTGCGCGCTCGCGCGTACCGACGAGAGCAGCGGGTACTTCGATCCCGAGGACCATCCGGCGAGCATGACACCGTAGACCGAGATGCCCGACATCGCGAGCAACAACAAGATGCCCATCGGCGGATTGGCGACCTGGAGCAGGACCTTGTGTCCGGCGATCGTCATCTCCCCGCCGATGGGCACGAGGCCAAAGGTGATGATGGCGGGCAACAGCACGAGGAACGGCGCCAGCTTGAAGACCGTGCGATCGGCCTCGGAGGGAATGAGGTCCTCTTTGAGGATCAGCTTCAATCCGTCGGCCACCGTCTGGAGGAGTCCGAACGGTCCCCATCGCTGCGGGCCGATGCGGCTCTGCATGTCCGAGATGGCCTTGCGCTCGAACCAGATCATGATGATCACGGAGTTCATCAAGAGCCCGAGGCCGAGGAGGCACTTGACCACCACGATCACCAACACGGCGAAGGTCACGCCGTGGTCGAACAGCGGATCGACGGTGGCGAGCCAGTTCACGCGCTCTCCAATCGGACCTGCGAGATGATGTCGGCGCCGTCGAGGATTGGTCGCACGACGTCGTTCCCGTTGGCGTCGAGTGAACCGAAGGCGATCTCGGTCACGCCGCGCGGGACGGCGTCATCGAGGGCGACCGGGAGGCGAACTGACCCGCGGGCGCCGTTCACGCCGACGACGTCGCCGGTAACCACACCCAATCGGTCGAGGTCGAAGTGGTTGAGGTGGAGAACACTCACGGCCTTCAGTGTGGCCAGTGACGGCGATCCTTGCACGGCGATGCCGTTGTCGTAGAGACGACGACTGAGATTCACCCGCAACGAATACGCGTCGGCAAGTGGAAGCTCGAGCCGTTCGTTCTCCGCGAGGTCACCAAGCGTCGCCGATTCGGTCGTCATCGCGGGCGCCACCTCGACCAGTGAGGTGGTACCGGCGTTCGCGCCGAGGCCCACGGCTTCGGTCGATCGAATGCCGGGGAAGGCCATCGGGTCCAGGGGACGACGCGCCGACGGTTCGGCAACGTCACCGACGACGATCCCGTCGCTCGTCGAGTCATTGAGGACCAAGAGCGCCGGATAACCAGTTATCTCTTCGATGGCTTGGGCGGCGCGTTCCACCGAAGAGAGCCCGATGCTCTGTCCGAGTTCTTCCGCCAGCTCTGACGCGATGGCGACATCGGGCCAGGCCGATCCGGGAGCGACGATCTTGGGCGCCACGGCGGTGACGCGACCTTCGATATTGGTGACGGTGCCAGAGCGTTCGTGTTGCACCGCGGCGGGCAGCACGACGTTGGCGTACTCGAGGGAGGCACCACCGTGCCCCGTCACCACGATGACGTCGGCCGCCTCGAGTGCCGCGCGAGCGCCGACGACGTCCAGCACGTTGCCGAGCACGCAACCGCCCAGCATGAGCAGTGCGCTCTGTTCACCGTCGCGCATGGCTTCGAGTTGGGTCAGGGTGTCGCGGCCGACGCTCTCGGCGTTGAAGCCGCGACCGGGCCGCAGCCGCGGGCCGAGTCCCATGTCGAGTGCCCCCATGACATTGGAACGACGGAGCGCGGGTAAGAACGTGGATCTCGGGAAGCGCGCCGCAAACTCGCGCACCGCCCGTTCGATGACCTCGGGCGATTCGGCGATGTTCGGTCGGCCCACGACAAAGACCACGCCATCGCCGTCGCCAATCAGCGCTCGGGCTTGATCCAGTTGACCCTTGGAAAGGACAACTTCCTTGGGAAGGATGCCGTCGCCCAGTGCTCGCGCGACGAGGTGCGCCTCGCCGGGGCGAACCGGTAGGGAGACCTCGGCGACTGAACGAAGTGCGCTGGCGCCGAAGGCCAGTTCGACGATCGAACGCTGAAAGCGCACGGCACTCTCGCGAAGACGCAGGAACAATATGGGCAGTTCCTCGCGCAAGTCACCGGTCACCGTCACCACCACACGGGCCTTCGCCGCTTCGTCGATCGTCGCGCGCGGCAGTGCCTGGAGCAGACCGCCGTCGAGGCCGTCACCGTACTGGGCGTCGATGTTGTCCGTGCCCAACACGCCACGAAGGACGCGCTCCCAGGCGAACGCTCCTTCATTCGTCAACGCCGCGCCACCGATCGCGCCGACGGCGTTCGCGCCCGCGGCCGGTCGGAGCAACGCCGCCGCCGCGGCGAGCGCCTCGCCCCAACTCACGGCGACGAGCGTGCCGTTTCGGCGTACCAACGGTTCGGTGATTCGCGTGGACGCCTTTAGTGGATCGACGGACCCTTCATTGCCGTCAATCGATTCCAGCGTGAATCGTCCCTTGTCGCACAGCCATCCGTGATTGACCGGGTCACTGTCGACGCCCAGCACGCGCGTAAGGCGATTGCCCGATGACTGGACGGCGACGCGACAACCCACGGCGCACGTCGTGCACGTACTCTCGATCTGATCGAGGTCCCACGGCCGAGCGTTGAATCGATAGGGCTTGGCGGTCAGGGCGCCCACCGGACAGATCTGCACGGTGTTGCCGGAAAAGACCGAATCGAACGGTTGGGTGGGCGACGTTGCCACCTCGATCAAGTCACCACGACCGGCGAAGGCGATCTGTGCGTCACCGGCGACGTCGGACGCGAACCTGGTGCAGCGCGCGCACTGGATGCAGCGCTCGCGGTCCAACAGCACCAACGCGCCGATCTCGACGGGCTTGACGAAGTGACGTTTCTCCTCGATGAATCGCGTCTCGCCGGATCCGTGCGCCAGCGTCTGGTCCTGCAGCGGACACTCGCCACCCTTGTCGCAGACCGGGCAGTCAAGTGGGTGATTTGCGAGCAAGAACTCCAAGACACCGTCTTGAGCCTTCTTCACCTTCTCGGAGTCAGTGATGACGGTCATGCCGTCATTCACTTTCAAAAAACAGGCCGGTTGCAGCGTCGTGCCGCGCGGCGAGTCGACCTCAACCAGGCACATGCGACAGATGCCGACGGGCTCCATCCGAGGGTGGTAGCAAAAGCGCGGGATGTAGGTGCCCGCGCGCTCGACGGCCTCAATGAGAAGTTCGCCGGGCGCGGCATTCACACTGCGTCCATTGACCGAAATGGTCACGGTGGTCTTCACGTCAGTCAAATGGACAGCCTCCATCGTGCACGTGCTGAACGAATTCGTCGCGGAACATCCCGATGGCGCCGGTGATCGACGGCGGAATGGATGGACCTAACGGACAGATCGTCGTCTGTTGAGGTGGCCACGTCAAACCTGGCGAGATGTTGTCACAGAGATCGAGCAACAGATCGAGGTCCTCCATACGCCCGCCCCCGTGCTCCATTCGGTACATCACGCGTTCGATCCATCCGGAGCCTTCTCGACACGGCGTGCACTGGCCGCAGGATTCGCGCGCGAAGAATTTCGTTATGCGCCACGCCGCGCGCACCACGCAGGTGGTGTCGTCGAAAACGACGACCGATCCCGATCCGAGCATCGAGTGCTCATCGGCGACCTCATCTTGTCCGAGGGGCACGTCCAGCTGTGCGGGTGAAAACCACGGCGCCGAAGCGCCCCCCGGCATGAAGGCCTTGATCGTGTGACCATCGAGCAGTCCACCGCCCAGCGCCGGGTCGTAGATCAAGTCGCGAAAGGTGTTCTTCACCATTTCGAGTTCGAACACTCCGGGGTTCTTCACTCGACCCGCCAATGCAAAGAGTCGCGTACCGGTGGAGCGGCCCACGCCGAGAGCCGCGAAGGCCTCGCCTCCGTGCACGACAATCCAGGGAATGTTCGCCATCGTCTCGACGTTGTTGACAACGGTGGGTTCGCCGTAGACCCCGCTGACGGCGGGAAAGAACGGGGGCTTGATTCGCGGAAACCCGCGCTTGCCTTCGAGCGCTTCGAGAAGTGCCGTCTCGTCGCCGCAGATGTACGCACCGGCTCCCGGATGCAGGACGATGTCGATCGAAAAGTCTGAGCCGAGGATTTTCGATCCCAATGCGCCGTGTTGGTAGGCGTCATTGACGGCCTGTTGCACACGCTCGAGGCCAAGAGCGAACTCACCACGTACGAAGAAGAACACCTGACTTACCTGCAACGCGTAGGCCGAGATAATTATTCCCTCGATGACCTCGTGAGGGTCGCGTTCAAGTAATAGATGGTCCTTAAAGGTCGCCGGTTCGGACTCGTCGCCGTTGACGACGAGGTAGGCGAGAGGCGCCTTTCGCAACATCGACCACTTACGTCCGGCCGGGAAGGCCGCACCGCCTCGTCCGAGCAGCGAGGCTTTGTCGACTTCGAGCGCGACCTCCTCGGGATGCATACTGAGCGCCTTGCGTAAACCGTCGTAGCCGCCTGTCGCGAGGAAGCGCGTCAGGGTATGGGAGTCCTCATACTCGAGACGGGCCGTGACGATGCGCGGAGCTTCGAGCGTCGCCACTACTTCACCGTCTCTTCACGTTGTGCCCGTTCCGCCTTGGCCACGGCACGCTCTTCGGCGATCTGGGTTCTGGGCGCGTGAAGTCCCCCACTTCGTCGCACCCGTACCAGCGTGCCGTGAGCGGGAATATCGTGGTCGCGCGTACCTCCGCGCAACGTTCCCACCAACGAGTCAAAGGCGTCGGCGGTGGTTGTGCGCACGTAACGATGGTTCACGGTGACACACGGTGCGACGTCGCATCCGGCGAGGCACTCGGTCTCTTCCAAGGTGAACAGTCCGTCGCTCGAGGTGGCGCCCACCGGGCAACCAAGGCTCGCACTGGCGTGCTCAAGGAGTTCGACGCCGCCGGCGAGCAGACACGCGATGTTGGTGCAGATCCCGACGACGTAGCGCCCGACCGGTTCCAGGTGGAACATGTCGTAGAAGAGTGCGGTGCCGCGGACGTCAGCGGGCGTGGTCGCCGTCAACTCGGCGACTTCAGCAATACCTTCGTCGCTGACGTAGCCGTCCTGTTCCTGGGCGAGGTGCAACAGGGGCAACATGGCCGAGCGAGCCCGCGGATAGAGCGCGACCATCTCTTCGGCGCGCTGGCGGATATCGATTCGGAAATGACTCACCGATCGACCTCGCCCATGACGGGGTCGATCGTGGAGACGACGGTGATGGTGTCGGACATAGAGCCGCCGCGCATGAGCAGGGAGACGGCTTGGAGGTTGACGAAACTCGGCGCGCGCACGTGCAGACGGTACGGCTTGGCCGTGTCGTTGGCCACGATGTAGCAGCCGAGTTCGCCACGCGGCGATTCGACCGCCAGATAGACCTCGCCCGCCGGCACCTGGAACCCTTCGGTGAAGAGCTTGAAGTGGTGGATCAACGCCTCCATCGACTCCCCGATGCGCGCGCGCGGCGGCGGCGTGACCTTGGGGTCCTGAGAGCGGTAGTCCCCGCCCGGCATCATCTCGATGCACTGGCGAATGATGCGGATCGACTCGCGGATCTCGTTCAGGCGAATGGCGTAGCGGTCGAAGTTGTCGCCGAAGGTACCGACGATGACGTCGAACTCGACCTGGTCGTAGGCGAGGTACGGCATGGCGCGACGCAGGTCCCACGCGACGCCGGTCGAACGAAGCAGCGGCCCGGTCACGCCGAGCGCGAGCGCCTCCTCGGCCATCAAGGGAGCCACGCCGATCATGCGATTGCGGAAGATCGGTTGACCGGTCAACAGTTCGTCGTACTCGAACGTGCGCGCGTAGATCGTGTCGCAGATGACGAGCACGTCGTCCTGCCAACCGTCCGGCAAATCGGCCGCGACGCCACCGGGACGCACGTAGTTGAGGTTCAGTCGGAGTCCCGCGGTCTTCTCGAAGAAGGCGAGGATCAGCTCGCGTTCGCGCAGTCCGTAGATCATCATCGACGACGCGCCGAGGTCCATTCCGTTGGTCGCCATCCACACGAGGTGCGAGGACACGCGATTGAGTTCGCTCATCATCATGCGGATCCACACCGCGCGCTCGGGCACCTCGATGTCGAGGAGCTTCTCGACGGCCATCGAGTAACAGAGCTCGTTGATCACCGGGCTGAGGTAGTCCATGCGCGTGACGTTGGTCGCGCCCTGGATGTAGCTGAGCTCTTCGCCGGTCTTCTCCATGCCGGTGTGCAGGTAGCCGATCACCGGCTTCGTGCGCAGCACGAACTCACCGTCGAGTTCGAGCATCAGACGGAGGACGCCGTGGGTCGACGGGTGCGACGGACCCATGTTGATGATCATCGTCTCGTCGTCGCGCCGGTCCATGTCGATCGACGTGGGGTCCAGCGTCAGGCCGTCGAGGCGCAGGACGGCCCCGACCTCGCGCCCCAGTTCGCTCGTCGCGGTGTCGCGGCGTCGCTGCAGCTCCTGGGCCCCCTCGGACGTCTCGGCGGAGAGCAGGTCGAGGCGCTCGGCCGTGCGGAAGGTCGGTTCGCTCATCGCGGCCCCGGCGACTCTTTGAACTGCACGGGGACGCGACCGGCGCCGTAGTCCTTGCGCAGCGGATGGCCCTCCCACTCCTCGGGCATCAGGATCCGGGTCAGGTCCGGGTGATTCGTGAAGAGGATGCCGAAGAGGTCGAAGGCCTCGCGCTCCATCGCCTCGGTGCCGGGATAGACACCAAAGAGCGAGTCGACCTCGGGCGCGTCATCGCCGGCCTGGACGCGCAGTCGAACGCGCTCCTTCTTCGACAGACTCAGCAGGTTCACGACGACCTCGAAGCGCGTGCGTGCGACGTCCTCGGGCAGCCAGCGGTCGAAGTGTTCCAGGTAGTCGACACCGCAGAGGTCGACGCACATCTCGAAGCCGTCACTGCGGAACGACGCCACGAGGTCGACGTACTGCTCGCGCGTCGGGAAACAGACGAGGCCCGTGGCGAGACCCTCACTGGTGAGGACGCCCGGGGGGGCCGAGGACGACAGGGAGGTCACTTCGGTGTGCCTACCCTCACGGCGACGGGGACCTCGGGGGTCCAGAGTTCGGGCGAGCCGTCGAGGTGCACGGGGCGACCCTCGTGACGGCGCTTCATGATCTCGCCGGTGCGAATCTGTTCGTGCAGCGTGAGGATCGCGTGCATCAAGGTCTCGGGACTGGGCGGGCAGCCGGGCGCGTAGACGTCGACGGGCACGATCTGGTCGACGCCCTGGACGATCGCGTAGTTGTTGAACAGTCCCCCGGTCGAGGCGCACACGCCCATCGAGATGACCCACTTGGGCTCCATCATCTGGTCGTAGACCTGACGCAGGACCGGTGCCATCTTCTGACTGACGCGGCCGGCGACGATCATGAGGTCGGCCTGACGCGGCGAGTTACGAAAGACCTCCATGCCGTAGCGCGCGAGGTCGAAGTCGGCGCCGCCGGTCGCCATCATCTCGATGGCGCAACAGGCCAGACCGAAGGAGGCCGGCCACACCGAGGCGCGACGGGCCCAGCGCACGATGTCCTCGAGGGGTCCCGTCAAGAAGTTGTGTTGCAGGTCCTCCAGGGCCACAACTAGGCCGCCTGATCGGAGTCGGAGTTGATACGCAGGATCGTCGAAGAACTGGTGCGCGAGGGCGTCCCGGCGCTGAGGTGCTTCACCGGCCCCCAACTGAGCGCGCCCTCGGAGACCAAGAAGAGCAACGCACCGAACACGGTCAGTGAAAAGACCAGGACTTCAACGAGTCCGAAGAGTCCGAGCTGGCGAAAGACGACGGCGAAGGGGTACATGAAGACGACTTCGATGTCGAAGATCACGAAGATCATCGCGACCAGATAGAACCGAACAGGAAATCGCTGTGGCGGCTCGATTTCGGGGACAATCCCACACTCGTACGGCGCCAGCTTCGCGTCAGAGGGTCGCTTCCGAGGCGCCAGCATCGCTGACATCACGAGCGAACCCGCACCGAAGAGCACTCCGAGAATCAGGAGCCCCAGTATTGGTAAGTACTGGTCCACGGTCATCATTTCTACCAGACACGATGAGCCCCTTCGACCGATGGGTCACAACTCGAACTCGTAGGCTGTTCCGGTGACGAGCCTGCGTGAAGTCGTTTTGAAACCAACGGTCTACGACGTCGCGATCGTCGGCGCCGGACCGAGTGGGTCGGCCTGCGCCTACTGGTTGGCCCGGGCCGGTTGGTCGGTCTGTCTGATCGAGAAGAAGAACTTCCCGCGCGAGAAGACCTGCGGCGACGGGTTGACCCCACGCTCCGTCTTTCAACTCCAGGCGATGGGGCTCGAAGAGACCGTCGCCGCGAACGGCCACAAATTCAACGGTCTGCGCGCCTTCGGCTTCGGCGCGACACTCGAGATGAACTGGCCCGAACACCCGATCTTCCCTGGCTACGGCTACACCATCACGCGCTTCAACCTCGACGGCCTGGTCGCCCAACGCGCCGAAGCGCACGGCGCCACGCTGCTCAACGGCGTCGAAGCGTTGTCGTTGCTCGAGCCGACCGACGGCGGTGACGAGTCTCTGAAGGGCGCCGCCGGCGTCACCGTGAAGGATAACGAGGGCACCGTCACTGACGTACGCGCGCGCTACCTCGTCGTCGGTGACGGGCAGAACTCACGACTCGGTCGAGAGCTCGGCACCGCCCGGAACAAGTCGTGGCCGATGGGTATGGCGCTGCGCGGGTACTACACGAGCGATCGCCACGACGAACCGTGGATCGACTCGCACCTCGACATCCGTGACCCCGCGGGCAGCGTCGTCCCCGGCTATGGCTGGATCTTTCCGTTGGGCGACGGTCGCGTCAACGTCGGCGTCGGTCTGCTCTCGACGGGTGGGGCGTGGAAAGGCGTCAACACGACGAAGCTCCAGGAGTACTTCGTCTCCCAAACCGCCGACGCCTGGGGACTCAACGATGAGTCGTGCTGCGGTCCGGCGACCGGCGGTCGACTCCCCATGGGTCTCGCCCTCGGCCCGCGCAGCGGTCCCAATACGCTGACGATCGGGGACGCCGCGGGCACGGTGAACCCGTTCAACGGCGAAGGGATCGCCTACGGCTACGAGACCGGGCGCATTGCCGCCGCGGTCCTCGGCGAGGCACTGCTCGCCAACGACTCGTCACTCCTCGGTCTCTACGACGACCGCCTGGAGTCGGCCTACGGCGACTACTTCAAGGTCGCGCGCGCCTTCGTGCGCGTCATCTCGGAACCGAAGATACTCTCGGCCTGCGTCGGCGTGGGTCTGCGCATCGAACCGCTGATGAACGAGCTGCTCGCGATCATGGCGAACCTGATGCGCAACGACAAGCACGGTCCGGCCGAGGTCGGCTATCGCGCGCTCCTGCGACTGGCCGACGTCATCCCCGAGCGCGCGTACGACATGTTGTTGAACGCGGGTAGTGCCAAGGAGTGACGCGGTCGCGGCGGCGACACGACGACTGAACCGCTAGACCGACTTCGACGTCGGCGAGACGATTCGCGACAGCAAGGTGCTGGTGAGTGACGAGACCAGCGCCTGGGACTTGGGCCACTGGTCGACGAGCACGCCGAGGGTCGTCTCGAAGTGCCCTCCCGTGATCATGACCATGACGAGGTGAGGGCTCCCGTTCACGTTGGGCAGCGCGAGCACCGCCTCGCCACCGCGCGACCATCCGTGCAGGAACGTCGCCGGTCGAAAGTTCGTCCCGATGTTCTTCGCCGGGGTCTTCGAGCCCACGACGGCCAGTATCAGCGCGACGTTGGACGTCGCGAAGCACGCGCCGAAGTTCGAGCGAGTCATCTCCGCGGTATCTCGCTGCACCATCGTGGTTGTGCGGTAGTACTGCGTCGTCGAGACGGCTTCGATGCCGCCGAAGGACGGCGACGAGAAGATCTTCGACGACACTTGGTAGTCGGGCTCCTGGCCGGCGGCGCCGTAGAGACGATCGTGTGTCGCCGAGACACCGATGCATCGTTGGAACGTCGCCGAGACCTTCGCCCACACCGAGTTCTTCTTCGGCAACGTCGTCGGCGTCGCTGACGGCCTTTGCACCTTGCAACACGAGGGGAAGATGTACGAGAGGACGGACGCGTTCTGCACGCCCGTCTGGTACCAACCGTTCGGCAGGTCGCGCAAGGTGAGGTTGACGTTCTGCGCCGAGGCGATGTCACTCGAACCCGACGAGTTGCTGTAGAGCCACGAACCGATGCCGCCCGCGAGCGCCGCGACCAAGACGACGACCGCCACGCTGTAGACCCCGGCGCGTCGGCGATGGCGCGCGACGACACCGCCGTGGGCGATCACGACCGCTCGCAGCGGCTCGAAGTCGCTGCGACTCGGGTTGCGCCAGCAGTAGCGCACGCCGGCGATCGTCGCGAACAGCGCCATGCTCCGCGCGAAACGCACGATCTGGACGTTCGAGATCTCCGACCACGGCGTCTGCCACGCGACGGCCGGTTCGCCCGCGAGTTGCGTCAGTGAGTCGTCATCGGCGAGCAGCGTCACCGGTGACAGCGCGCCGTGGGGTACGAAGCTCGGTCGAACCGACCATCCCTCACTGCGCAGCGACGGACTCATGATCGCGCGACGTCCTTGGCCGCGTCCGCCGCCTTGGCCGCGGTCGCCGTGAGATCCTCCGCACCGTGCGCGAGTGAGACGAAGAGGATCTCGTAGGCCCCGGGTGCCAGCGCGACGCCCCGTTCGAGCATCGCGTGGAAGAACGACCGGTAGAGCCCGTTCTCGCACAGCACCTTCGCCTCGGCGAAGTTCGTCGGTGCGGCGAAGGGTTCTCGTGACAGGTAGAGACCCATGAGCGGACCTTCGCTCGGACAGCGCGCGTGAAGACCGCTCGACGTGATCGCCGCTTCGAGTTCCTCGGCGAAGGTGGCGACGCGCTTGGCGAGGTCGTCGTAGCGATCAGGCGTCAACAGCCGCAAGACGGTCGTGCCGGCGGCGGTCGCGAGCGGGTTACCCGACAAAGTGCCCGCCTGATAGACCGGACCGAGCGGCGCCAGCGACGTCATCAACGCTCGCGAACCGCCGAACGCGCCGACGGGCAGACCGCCGCCGATGACCTTGCCGAAGCACCACAGGTCGGGGGTCACCCCGAAGTACTCCTGTGCGCCGCCGTAGGCGAGGCGAAAGCCGGTGATCACCTCGTCGAAGATCAACAGCGCGCCCACACGACTGCACTCGGCGCGCAGACCCGACAAGAACTCCGCGCGCGGCGCCACGAGGTTCATGTTCGCCGCCACCGGTTCGACCAACACGGCGGCGACGGATTCGTCGAGCGTCGGCACTTCGTTGTACGGCGCGACGATCGTGTCCGCGACGGCCCCGTCGGTGACGCCGGCCGATCCGGGCAGTCCCAACTGCGCGACGCCGCTGCCGCCCGCGACCAATAACGCGTCGGAGTGTCCGTGGTAGCAGCCGTCGAACTTCACGACCTTGTCGCGACCGGTCACCCCGCGTGCGAGGCGCACGACACTCATCAACGCTTCGGTGCCCGACGAGACCAGTCGCACCTGTTCGAGTCCGGCGACGCGCGCGCACATCGCTTCGGCGAGCAGCACCTCACCCGGCGTCGGTGCACCGAACGTCGTCCCTTCGCCTACCGCCTCTCGCAGGACCCGGACGACCTCCGGATGCGCGTGACCGAGTATCGACGCGCCGTAGGACTGGACGTAGTCCAGGTAGCGCGTGCCCTCGACGTCTTCGACGTAGGCCCCGCTGCCTCGCGCGACCGTGAAGGGCGTGCCACCCACCGAGCGGAACGACCGCACCGGGGAGTCGACGCCGCCCGGGAGTACCGCCTGTGCCCGCTCGAACCACGCGTCATTCGAAGCGCTCAACGTGCGAGCTCCGTGGCGATCTCGCGAGCGAAGTAGGTGAGGACGAAGTCGGCGCCGGCTCGTCGCACGGCCGTCAACTGCTCGAGGGCGACGGCGGTGCCGTCAATCCATCCCTGCGCGGCCGCGGCCTTCACCATCGAATACTCACCACTGACGTGATACGCGCACAGGGGCACGTCGAGTTCACGTCGGAGGTCGCTCAGAACGTCGAGGTACGTCATGGCGGGCTTCACCATGACGATGTCCGCACCCTGTTCGACGTCGGCGCGCGCTTCGCGCAGCGCCTCTCGCCGATTGCGGTAGTCCTGCTGGTAGCCCTTGCGATCACCGCCGTCGACGATCTCGACCTCGACGGCGTCGCGGAAAGGTCCGTAGAGTCCGCTGGCGTACTTCGCCGCGTAGGCCAAGATGATCGTCTCGTCGAATCCGGCGCCGTCGAGCGCCGTCCGTATGGCGCCGACTTGGCCGTCCATCATGCCGCTCGGCGCGACGACGGACGCGCCGGCCTCGGCTTGGGCCAGGGCGACGCGACCGTAGAGGTCGAGCGTCGCGTCGTTGTCGACGGTGCCGTCGTCGCGCACGACGCCGCAGTGGCCGTGGCTGGTGTACTCATCGAGACACAGGTCCGCCATCAGAACCAGCTCGTCGCCGACGTCGTCACGGATCGCTCGCAGCGCGACCTGCGCGATACCTTTCGGGTCCCACGCGCCGCTGCCGAGGTCGTCCTTGGTCGCCGGCACGCCGAAGAGGATGACGCCGCCGACTCCGACGCGCATCAACTCCTCCACTTCCTTGCGCAGCGAGTCGACGGTGTGTTGGTACTGACCGGGGAGCGAGGAGATCTCGCGCGCTTCGCTCAGACCCTCGGCGACGAAAAGCGGCGCGACGAAGTCATCCGGAGCCAGCGACGTCTCGGCGACGAGGCGACGAAGGGCGGGAGTACGCCGGAGCCGGCGTGGTCGTTCGGTCGGAAACACGTACCCAGACTAGAGCGACGCGATTGTCAGTCTTTCGGCGGCGTCGCCAGTTCCGCGAGACGTGTAGTCAATTGCGGTCCCCAACCCTCGATCACTCGAGAATGATCGATGCGCACCACCGCGGCCGTCGTCGAGCCCGGTACGACCACCCACGAACGCTCTGACACCGCATCACGCCCCACGACCCACGCGGACGGCGCGCCGACGAACACGACGTCGGCGGCGCGAAGCTTCTCCACGTCTTCGCGCGACGGTGTCAGCCCCATCGTCTCGTAACACGCAACGGCGGCGACCTCGAGACCTTTCGCGCGCAGCTGCGCGGCCAGTTCCGGGCGCGTCTGCGTTGCCCCGAGCACTAAGACCGGACCGATCGAGATCAGTTCGGCGAGTGACTCGGCCGAACCCTCGCCGTGGGCGCGAACCGTCACGTCACGGGCATCGAGCGCCCTCGCCGTCGCCGGTCCCACCGCAAAGACTTCGACTTCGGGCGTCGATACGTAGAGTGCCAGGCCGACGTAGTCGGCACTGCGCTCGCTGGTGAGTACCAGCGTGCGAAACATTCCGCTCGCACGCGCGTCGCCCAGCGCAACGCGCACCTCCGCGACGTCGAAATACGTGGTCGCCGTGAGGGGCACTTCATCGACCGAAGCCCCCGGCGGCAACAACGCTCGTAGTTCGTCGTTCTTACCGACTTCTCGCGTCAACACGATCTTCACGTCGTTCGTTGCCACCCCGCCAGGGCGCCGCCGCCTTGCCCGTCACGCAGCTCGCGCGCCAACGCGATCCCGAGCACGGTGGGATCGTCGCCTTCGAACGTGGCGCGAACGCTCCTCGAGCCATCAACACTCAACATCACGGCCCGAAGTGTGATCGTCGTAGCGGACACCGTGGCGTACGCGCCACACGGCACCGAGCATCCGGCGCCCAGCTCGTTGAGGAACGCCCGTTCCGCGGTGACGGCGGTCATGGCCCCGTGGTCGTTGAGTGCCGCCACGACGTCGGCGGTCGAAGGGTCGTCGACCCGTATCTCCAGCGCTAAGGCACCCTGACCGACTTGCGGCACGAACCACTCGGTATCGAGTCGCTCGGCGGCGAGACCGTGCTCCCCCAGTCGATCGAGTGCGGCCGCCGCGACCACGACCGCGTCGACGTCGCTCCGTTCGGCCGCGGCGAAGCGCGTCGCCATGTTGCCCCGCAGTCCGATGACGCGAAGGTCCGGCCGGCGTTCGAGCAGGAGCGCACGGCGGCGCGGTGAACCCGTCGCCACCGTGGCGCCGGGACCAAGGCCCGCGAGTGAACGGCCGATGAGCACGTCGGCGGCGTCCAGCCGTTGCGGCACGCACGCGAGCACGAGACCGTCGGGGGTCGTGCTCGGCAAGTCCTTGGCGCTGTGGATCGCGACGTCGGCGTCGGCGAGCAAGACGGCGCGTTGAACCTCGACCGCAAAGACTCCCTTCGCCCCGAGTTGGTCGAGCGACACGTCGGCCTCTCGGTCGCCCTTCGTCTCGAGCGGCACCAACACCGAATCCACACCGTGTTCCTCGAGAAGACGTTGGACGGTCGAGGCCTGTACGAGGGCCAGTGGTGATCGGCGAGTCGCGAGTCGCAACTCACTCATAGATCAAAGAGCGTGCGCGTCGCCTCGCTCAGTCGCGTCCCTTGATCGGTGCCAGCGGCCTCTTTCAGTACCACGGTCGGACGGTGCGCGATCTTCGCGACGACCGAACGAAGGATCGACGCGACCTTGTCGCGCTGCTCCGGCGTCAGACCTTCGAGATCACCCTCGCGTCGCGTCATCTCACCCGCCACGACCTCGTCGAAGTGTTCGCGCAGGTCGCTGACGATCGCGGACGCCCCCCGAGCGCGCTGGTCGCTGAGATACTTCTCGACGTCGTCGCTCACGATTCGTTGCGCTTCTTCGACCGCTTCACGTCGGTCGCCCAGCGCCTGACCGACCCGTTCCCGGAGGTCGCCTATGTCGATACGGCGCACGTTGGCAAGGCCCGACACGTCACTGGCGACCGCTCGCGGCAGTCCGAGGTCGACGAACAGCACCTCTTGACGACAGCGTTCAAGATCACCGCGCGTGACGACCGGCGTTGGGACCTCGACCGCCGCCACGACCAGACGGGCATTCGCGATCAGCGTCGCGACGTCGTGCATCTCGCCGACGGACACTCGAGGATCACTGAGTTCATTGCGAAGTCGTTCGCCGCGGGCGACGGTTCGATTACAGATCGTCATTCGCTTGAGCCGCGACGGCCGTTCGAGGAGGGCGCGCGCGATGCCGCTCGCCAATTGTCCGGCGCCGATGATGAGCACGTCCGCGCCATCGAGATTGACGCCGAGGTCGTCGGTCGCCATCATCACCGACGCCTGCGCGAAACTCGTCGAGCCACGCGCAATCGGTGTTTCATTGCGCACCCGACGTCCCGAGGCGATCGCACGCTGAAACAGTTCGGTGATCTCAGGACCGGCGGTCTGCTCCTCGACGGCCAATTCGAGAGCGCGTCGCAGCTGTCCGAGCACCTCGAACTCTCCGGGGACGACCGACTTGAGACCCGACGCCACGCTGAAGAGATGCGTGGCGACGTCGCGTTCAAAGTTCACCGTGAGGTGATCGGCGAACTCACTCGGCGCGAGTCCCGTCGCTTCGGCGATGGTGTGCGTGATCTCTTCGATCGCGCCGTGGAATCGATCGATGACTGCCACGACCTCGGTGCGCAGGCACGTGGACACGAAGACCGCTTCGTGAATGTTGCGCTGGCTCATCAAGGTGCGAAGGACCTTGCTCCACTCGTGTTCTGGGACGCTGGCCCGTTCGAGGAGGTCGAGCGAGGCGTGCTCGTGGTCGATCCCGACCGAGATCACCGCCACGTCGCCACCTCACTCATAGCGCCCGCAGTGGCGACGGCGTCGCAATGCCCAGTGAGTGCAGTACGCCGCCGCCCAAGGGACCGGTGCCGTTATTGAGGTGGTACATGAGGATCTGCAGCTCGATGGAAAAGTCCACGTAGTGCACGGCGGTGCCGAGTGGCACGTTAAGGACCTGCGGCGCAAAGTTCAACAGTGCGTGAATGCCCGAGTTCACCAGGCGATCGGCCACGACCTGAGCCGCTTCGGGCGGGACGCAGATGACGGCCACCGTCGCGGGCACGATGTCGTCGTCGAGTGACTTCACCACGTGTCCCGCGACGCTCGAACCCACGACGTCGGGGGCGGTGTCGTAGATCGCCGCGAGGCGGGCGCCACGAATCAAGAAGCTGGTCGAATTGACGAGGGCGCGTCCCAGGTTGCCGATGCCGACGACAATCACGTCGTAGTGACGGTCGTGCCCGAGTGCCTCCGCGATGCGGTCATTCAACACGTGGACGTCGTACCCGGCGCCGCGCGTGCCGAACGATCCCAGCCCGGCGAGGTCGCGTCGCACGGTCGTCGCCGTGACGCCAGCCAGTTCGCCGATCTGTTGGGAGTCGATGCGATTCAGTCCTCGCGTGGCCCAACCCTCGGCGATCCGCTGATAGACCGGCAGACGCGCGATGGTCGGTTCGGAGAGTTTCCTCGGTCGAAGACGCGGGGTCGCCATGGAAGTCAGGTTACCGGGACGGCTAGCGACCCATTTGCCGACTACGCTCCGCGGCGGCGGCGACGGCGTCGATGAACGCCGAGCGCACGGCCCGGCTCTCCAACGTGCGTAGTCCGGCGGCGGTCGTGCCACCCGGCGACGTGACTTGGTGACGAAGTTCCTCCGGCGACTCCCCGGTCGAGGTCAGTAATGCCGCCGATCCTTCGAAGGTGCCGACGACGAGTTGGTGGGCCACGTCGCGCGAGAGGCCCTGGTGCACGCCGGCTTCAATCAATGCTTCGATCACGAGGTAGAGGTACGCCGGCATCGGACCCGACAGTCCCGTGACGGCGTCGATGTTGCGCTCGGTCACGCGCACGACGGTGCCGACGGCGCCGAGGATCGATTCGGCCCAGTCGAGGTCATCCTTGGTGACGTGCGCGCCGCCCGCGATTGCGCTGACACCCTTGCGAACGAGGACCGGTGTGTTGGGCATCGAGCGAATCACCGCGACCGGTGCCGAGAGTGTCGCTTCGATGCGCTGGGTGGAAAGACCCGCCACGACGGAGAGAAGTCGCGTCGCGCCCATCGCACCGGCCATCCGTGCGACGGCCTCGGCGTGCTCGGGCTTGACGCAGATCACGACGCCGCTCGCCTCGTCCACGTGCTCAATCTCGAGTGACGCGATGACCGCCACGCCCGGTACACGCTGGTTGAGAACCTCGCGTTGTTCGACGGACGTCTCGACGACGGCCAGCTCGGAGGTCGGACACCACTGGGCATCGACGAGGCCCTCCGCGAGGGCCGAGCCCATACGGCCGCCGCCCACGATGATCAGTTTGTACGCCACGCTCGAAACGCTACAGGGTTGTCGCTACGGCTTGCGGCGGCGCCGGTAGAGCGACGCGAGGCCCATCGTCATGGCCGTCGGGTAGATCTCCTCGACGTAGGTGAGGGTCGCGCCGACAACCTCGTCGAGGCGCTCAACGGTGAGCTCGCCCATCGGAATCTGCGCCATGAGGTAGATCCCGTCCTCCGGTCCGACGGCGAGGTGCAGCTCGCGCAGTTCGGCGTTCTTCGTCAACAGATAGCGATACAGCCTCTCGCGGTTCTCCTCCGGCGCCGGCGTCACTTCGGTCTCGACGTGAACCGTTCGCTGACGCAGGGAGAGCCACAGCGTGATGACGTCCTTCTCGTCGCCCTTGAGGCGAATCAACCAGTGGAAGTGCCCGCGGTCATCGGGAAGCTCCTGGTGCTCGACGCCCAGGAGGGAACTCGCGCTCCACTGCGCGGCCCACGTCGCCACGGTGTCGTTGAGGCGGCGCGCCGAGCCCGCGTCACCGAGTGGAGCGCGTTCGCTCAACAGCGAACGAGCCCCGAGAGCGCCAACTCCTCGGTCAGGTCGGCGAGGGACTGGGCTGCGCGGCGCCACGTGTAACGACGAGCCAAGAGGACCGCGGCGTTCGACATCGTGGTCGCGTTCTGCGAATCCAGCGTCACCTCGACGGCGTCGGCCCAGACCCGGGAATCGCGTTCGCCGACGAGGAAGCCGGTGACACCGGGATCGATCAGAGTCATCAGGCCGCCGACCTCACTCGCCACGACGGGTGTTCCGCAGGCCGAGGACTCCAGCGCGACGAGTCCGAAACTCTCGGATCGACTCGGTACCAACATGACGTCCGAGGCGCGCATCCACGTCGAGAGCAGCTGGTGCGACTGGGGCGCCACGAAACTCACGTGCTGAATGACGCCCGCCTCTTCCACACGTCGGTGCAGGGCGGCCAGCGTGGCCCGACCGTCCGGACCCGACGGTCCCCCGACGATGGCCAGCATCGCGTTTCGACCGCGCGCGCGAAGTTCGATCAACGTCTCGAGGGCGAGGTCGACGCCCTTCAACGCTTGGAGACGCCCCACGAAGAGCAGCATCGCGTCCTCACCCGTGATGCCAAGTGCGCGCCGGGCCTGCGGACGGTACCCCGGGGCGAAGAATGCGTGCTCGACGCCGAGGGGCACGATGTGCACTCGCGACGGTTCGGCGTTGTAGAAGCGCACGAACTGCTCGGCCTCGACCTCACAGCTGGCGAGAACGGCGTCGGCGCAGGCGAAGATGGCGGCCTCTTGGAAGGCACGGTCCTCGGACTCGCCTTCGTAGAGCTCGGCCTTCACCCGTTCGAGCGTGTGGAAGGTCATGATCAGCGGGATGCTCAGCTCGTGCTTGAGCCGGTGACCGGCCAGTCCGCTCAGCCAGTAGTTCGCGTGGATGGCGTCGGGCGTGCCGTGGCAGCGAAAGAGCGTGGCGACCGAGTCAGTGAACTCCGCCACGTGATCGGTGAGTCCGTCGCGGTCGAGGGGCGCCGCCGGCCCGGCCGTGACGAAGTGCACGCGAAAGCCCGGCTCGACCGGTACCGTGTCGCGCACCTGGGTATTGTCACGCCGGGTGTAGACGTCGACCTCGTGCCCGAGTCGCGCGAGCGCGCTCGAGAGTTCGCGGACGTAGACATTCATCCCCCCGCCGTCACCCGTGCCGGGCTGGGCGAGGGGCGACGTGTGATAGGAGAGGACCGCGAGTCGAGCCACGGGGGAATCCTACCGGTGTTATTCCTGATTCAAAAAGGGGAATTCCCTTACGCCGCAGACGAAGTCAGCACGATGTAGGCCACGTCGCGGGTGTCGACGAGGCCGAAATCGCGCGAATCGGTCGAGGCCGCGGCATTGTCACCGCGCAGGTCGAGACGGCGACCGACCCGCCCCACGCAGCGCTTCAACAGCCAGCGACTCGCGTCGCGCGGATCGCGCACGACCACGACATCGCCCGTGCGAACCGGGCGCCATCGACGAAGCGCGGTGAGCCGCTCACCCGGCAGATAGGTCGGCGCCATGGACGAACCTTCGACGGTGACTCGACGCAAAAAGAACTCCAGGAGCCGCTCCATTTCTGAGAACGATAGACGAGGGCCGGCGCAACAACCGTCCGAAGGAAATAGTGTTGGTGCCGACACACAACGAACGACAACCGAAAGGTGAAGCTATGACGCTTCTGACACGTATTAATGCACTGCTGGACGCCACGACGTCACCGCTGATCGCCTCGGCGCACTGCGATTTACCGTGCGGCGTCTACGACCCTGCCCAAGCTCGGCTCGAAGCCCAGTCGGTGAAGGCGTGCATGGAGAAGTTCAACGCGTCGAGCGACAACGACTTCAAGGTCCGCGCGACGTTCATCAAAGAGGAGCGGGCCGAGCTCGTGAAGCACCACCTCTGGGTGCTGTGGACCGACTACTTCAAGGTCGAACACCTCAAGCAGTACTCCAACCTGTCCGACCTCTTCTGGATGGCCACGAAGACCGCCGGCGAATCGAAGAAGACCAACGACGTGAACGTCGCCGATCGGCTCCTCAGCGAGATCGACGCGATCGCCGAAATCTTCTGGGCGACCAAGAAGTAAATCCGTTGGTGCTCGTTCCTCGTGGCGTCCGCCACCGGACTCTCTTGACGAAGGTCTAGGCGAGTTCGGGGTGCGCCGGACAGTTCGCGAGGAGCGGGCTGGCTACGAGCGCGCCCGCGTCAATCGGTGCGTTGCAGACCTGGCAGGACCGATACGAACCATTAAGCAGTCGTTCGAGCGCGCGGTCAACGTCGTTTAAGGTGCCTTCAATCGCACTGACGCTCTCGTTGGCGATGTCGGTCATTCCTCAAACTTACCGCGCCTAGTGGTTGCCGCCGCCCTACTCCTCTCGCAGGACGAGCGCGGTCGACGTACGTGCGGCCATCCGTCCCGGGACTGCCGCGACGACGTTGGCGAGCACGATCGCACCCACCACGATTGACACGATGACGAGACCGGGCACGCTGGGCATCGGCACGGCGTCGATCTCGTGTGCGAAGAGGTTCCACAGCACCCGACCAAAAAGTATGCCGACCGGCACCCCGATCACGACACCGATCGCCACGGCGATGCTCGACTGCCACGCCACGGCCAACGCAAGTTGGCGACGTACGAAACCTAAGGTCTTCAGGAGTGCGAGTTCGCGGCGCCGACGGCGCACCGAGGCCACCAGCGTGAGCGCCAGGGCGGCCACGGCACCGAGTGCCAGCCCGCCACCGAGGATCGCCGGCGTCGTACCCATGGTCCGGTAGTTCACGATCTCAGAAGGCAGCAGCTGCGCGACCACTCCCCCGGCGTTGCCCTGATCGTTCGCAATTCGATTCAACTTGTAAATGATCTCGTGAATGCTGCGGAGTGCGGAGTGCGTATTTACGCCGGATCGGAGTCGGATCAGCACGGCTTGGGGGCCCGGAATCGAGCTCTCCTGTGAGTTGAGCAACGCCGCAGTGAAGTCGCTCGTGTCAACGACCGCGCCGATCCCCATATCGAGACCCTTGGCGATCGGGGTCATCGTCGCCGTGCCGACGATCGTCAGCGTTGTTGACTTCGTCTTGCCGTTGTTAAAGGTCACCGTGTCGCCGACTCGCTTGTGGAGCGCGGCCAAGGTCGCCTCGCCCAGGACGACTTGATTCGCGGCCTCGACGCCGTGGCCTGATAACAGCGGCGGCGCGACCCGGGCACGAGGCTGTTCGGCCATCATCTCTACCGGTTGACCGTCGAGCTGGGCTTGGACGAAGTTGGCACCCGACCACGACGCGACGAAGTGGTCGTGGTCGAACATCGTGGTCACTTGGGGAGCGGGCAAGTTCTCCTCTCCGGCAAATCCGGAGAGGAGGGCGTAGTTCCAATTCCATCCGTACAGCGACGGATGCGAGACGAGGGTGTCAAGACTGGCCCCGAATGTCACGGTCGTGACGAGCACGACGACCGCGAGGATGGCGCCGAGGATTGCCGAGCGCACGGGTGCGGCGTTCGCGCCGCGATCGGACTTCAAGGCGAATCGAAGACCCGTCGCCAGTGGGAGCGGAACACCGGTCGTCGTCGTTACTCGCGTGACCCACGAGTCGCGCAGGAGATTGACGCGGCGTTCGCGCCGCAGCAGACGGAGCTGTTGTCGACCGAGCCACAGTGCCATCGAACCCAGGGTGACGACGAGAGCGAGGGCGCCGAATCCGAGCACCGTCCAGTCAAAGGAGACGCCACGATACGGGTACACGAAGCGCACCGGTCCGAGCGGCGCGAGCGGCGACAACGAGATAGCCAGGGCAACCGCAAGCAGCGCTCCCGTGATCACCGCGAACGACACACCGATCAGTTCGGCGCCAAGCACCATGGCCGAATTGGCGCCCAGGGCCTTGAGCGTGGCGGCCTCGGCGGCGCCGGCCCGCAAGATCCGTCCGATGGTCAACCCGCCAATCAAGAGAACCGCGATACCGGCAATGAGTCCGAACACGCCGAGGGCGATTGCCTCGGGCCTGATCTCTTGCTGCCCTTTCGCGAGGGCCTGGGCGACACTGCCGCCGCCGGAGAGCCCGAACTTGGAGATGGGGTCGACCTTGGCGACCTCGTTACGAACACGTGACTCGTTGGCTGCGCCGCCTCGAATCTTCACCGCCGTCCCGGTGTAGTACGCGCAACACGTTTCCAGCTGCGCGGTCAGGTTCGGTGACAGCAACACGACGCTGGAACCGAGCGCGTTGATTTCGTCCTGAATGACCGTGCTGTTGATGACGATTTCACCGACGATGGTGATCTTCGGGAAGCGATACGGCGGTCCGTTGTAGTTCGAAGAGTTCAATTGTTTGTCGGAGTAAAAGGGGACCCGAATCACGGAACCGACGTGAACACCCATCTCGAGGGCGGCCTGCTTATTGATCAGGGCCTCATCCGGCCGACGTGGATTGAAGAGATGTCCCGATACCAGCGTGGCCCGGTCGAGCGTGAGGTACTGCGAGCCACCGATGTAGGTCGGAGGCGTTTCACCGGCCGACGAGTGGGGATGCAACCCCTTGACGCCTCCGAGATTGATGTTGCCATCGAATCCGACGGAGACCGATGCTTGCTCCACTAACGGGAGGTGGGCAATCGCGCGATTGATCGATGGTTGGTACCCGCTCGTGATGCCCAACGCGGGATCGTCCAACGCCGTGAAGTATTCCGTCGTGGACGGATTGGTACTGGCCACGTAGGTGGAGAAGGAAGAGTCGGTACGCCGAGCGGCGGCGAGCGACGCTACCGAAAGACCGCCGACCAACGCGATCAGCAACATCAAACCCGCGTACGTGCCCCACTGACGTGCGAAGGTGGCTCGAAAGCGATACGAGGCAACCCGAATTATGTGACTCATACCAAAGAGACTTTCCACGACATTTCAACGAATACTGGCATTTTCAGTGCGAATCAATCAGGTTGGTGGCACACTTCGCTTCGTCGTACTAGCACCTCGCAATCGCGTAGAGATTGCGTACCTCACCATGCGCTCGATTTGCCATCACTGCTACTCGAGTCGGATCCGATGGCGGTCGCTTACGCCGCGTCGATACGTCGAGCGCAACAAGAGAATTAAGTAGGCTCCCTTGAGCGAAGTATCAAAGAGAAATGACGATTCGATCGCGCGCGGACAAGTGGTTTGTCACTTGCTCATTGTGCGAAATCGTGTTGCCATAAAACGGGCCGCTAGCTCATCGGGAAGAGCAGGGGACTTTTAATCCCAAGGTGCCGGGATCGAGACCCGGGCGGCCCACTAGTAAAATAAAGGAATTTTGAGTGTTAGTGGTAAGTCAGTTCAAGTAAATCCCACCGATTTCCCACGCGAGCCTCTCCAGGGCGTAGTGTTTCGATCATGAGCGGAAGTCTGCGACAAAAGACGAAAGGGGTGTGGGAAGTCCGATTCGATGGGGGGCGTGACCCATTAACCGGAAGGCGACGCCAGATAAGTCGGAGTGTCCGCGGAAGCAAACGCGATGCACAGCAGGTTATGAATGCCCTGGTCGCCGAGGCTGACGCTGGAGGATTCATTGGAACTTCAACAACCTTTGAACAGCTCTGCATCCAGTGGCTGGCCCTGGCTGAAAATGACCTCAGCCCAACTACGCTTCGACGCTACGAGAATCTTCTCTCGAAACGGATTCTTCCGGCACTGGGAAGCCGTCGAGTCAACAGCATCCGCACAGTAGATCTCGACCGCCTTTATCTCGGACTCTCCAACGACGTTGGTCTTGCACCGGCAACCGTACGCCAAGCCCATGCCGTCATCCGTAGGGCGTTTCGCCAAGCTGTTCGCTGGGGGTGGATCGCAACGAACCCAGCCACGAACGCGACGCCTCCTCGACTTGTAAGAGCAGACCTCTCACCACCAAACGTGGATCAAGTTGGCAAACTACTTCAACAAGCCAGCACGGATGACCCCGATCTCGGTCGATTCCTACATGTCGCCGCGTCAACTGGCGCTCGTCGCGGCGAAATCTGCGCCCTTCGTTGGCGCAATCTCGACGCGAAGCTCAATACCCTAACGATCGAGCGTTCAATAATCGAAATTCCAGGCGGGATTGCGGAAAAAGACACAAAGAACCACGCAAACCGCCGTATGGCACTCGACCCGGGCACTCTCAGCGTCCTTGAAGAACAGCGGAGGGATGCTCTCAAGCGAGCCGCGCAATCCGGAGCGAAGTTGACAGACGAATCTTTCATTTTCTCACGCGAGCCTGACGGCCTCATACCTTGGATACCTGGAAATGTGACTAGGCGATTCCAGTCGCTCCGACGCGCTCTTGGTTATGACAGCATGCGTCTCCACGACCTCCGGCACTTCACGGCCACTCGACTCATGGCTGCAGGAGTTCCAGTTCGAACGGTCTCAGGCCGACTTGGCCATGCCAACCCCTCGACCACGCTCTCTGTTTACTCCCACTTCGTTGCAGCAAGTGACCAAGTCGCCGCAAGTGTGATGGGTGACCTGCTTTCCCCTTCAAGCAAGGTCACAAAGCAAAAGGCTGGTACGAATTCCGTTTCTCGTAGTAGGAAATAGGCTCGCACTGATCGTCTCTCCAAACCGTCAGCGACTAACCACTTCTGATGGCTTCACCCTTTAGTAAAAACTGCTCAAGGTGGACCTTTGCCACACGGAGCCCGTGACCCACTTGCAACACCGGAACCGGAAACTCACCCCGCTTGTGGAGGTCCCACGCTGTACTCCGGTGGATTCCAAGCACTCGAGCAGCTTCAACGAGACTTACTGTGGCGCAGGTTGTCACGTCGACTTGACGCGCGCCAGAAGAGTTACCAAGTTTCAGACTCTCGACTACCTCGCTGGTCGTCATTGCAATTCCTTTCGGTCGTTGGCGGATACTTCTATCATTCGAAAAAGGGGCCTAGATCAGCTCCCGCGTCAAGGACATCGAGATCGTGATCGGTGCTCGGTGAAAAGATGGACGCTTGCTCAATGTTGAGTACGGAATCGGGAAACTCGCCGGCTCCCCAATCGTTGACGAACTGCACAGCTAGAGCGAATGCTCCTTCTATTTCCCAGCCGGTAATCGGGTGCTTTCTGAGGAATTCTCCTGCGCCTGGGGAGAGAGCCTCAAGTTCACAAAGCGAAACTGTTCCTGAATTCGCCATTTTCAAGAATCTCCTCGAGATCCAGTACGTAGTGTGCGAAGGAATATGAACCCACATAAACGCTTGTGAGACCGCATGAATTGAGCGCGACCTTGTCCAAGCTTTGCTAACTCTTCCTCATCCAAGTCGTCGGGTACGGGGGCTGGATGGTTAAAGAAGGTATCACCGACAAAGTCGTCTTCGTCACCGTCGTACCGGCCTAGGAATATAAGTGGCAGCGCCCATACCACTCCCTCCGCATCGGCGCGGTCCGCACCGCCTCGCTCCTCATCCATAAACTCGTATGCCTCGTCATCCCAGCGTCTGATGTGCTGACCGAATTGGCGCATGGCTTCACTGGAGAGGTCAATCAATACAGCATCGATACGAATTTCACGTGGGCTTCCATCATCTTCAAGGTATTGACCCAAGCAGAAATCGTGCTCATCAACAACTGGCCGACGATACAGCCGTTCCGGGCCAAGCACGAGGTCGAGCGCTTCACAGACGGTCGACTTGCCCACATTGTTACCGCCGACGAGCAAGGTGTTGTCATTGAACCGAACACGGCCGATGCCAACACCTCGAAAGTTCTGTATGTCGAGCTGGCGTACTTTCACGACTCTCGTCCTCGATTCCGCGTCTGACTCTGAGCAGATGCATTCCCCTCAATGCATGTATCGATGGGTCTGCCCCGAATTAGTTGACGCTGACCACTGAAGCAACGTCGGTCCCGAAGTCACTATTTGCTCAAACCCATTGAGCGCAGGAATCTGCGTGTCAAGCCATTTGTCTTGGCGTACACCTTGCGCCGCGCGAAGCGCTTTCCAAATGACGACGGGCCCTTCTCAGCCGCTTCGAGATTTCCCAAATCACGCGCAGCTCGGTACAACTGTGAACGAGCGCTCTTTTCCCTCACCATTATCAACCTCCCCCAAAGCTCACGTAAAGATGTAACTCAGTGTAAGCAAGATATTGGGGGACCCCGATGGTTTGTCACGCCGGTGAGATCAATACCGAAGTTCGGCAGCGCCTTCCCTGCTGCGTGGCGATGCAAGATTGTTCGCATAAATCCACTGGCCGCACCACTGGCGACTCCGACTCACGCCGTTGCAGGCAAATCGATGACGAGAATCGCGAAGACCGGTTCAAGGTTGACGGACATGGTTGCTACGCCCACGACAAAACTCTCTTACGTGACTCACCGTCTGTGGCGAGATCGCCGCGGTACTAGAACCATTGGCCGACAATTGGCTGGGCAACGTAATCTGTCGTTCTCCACCGCAATCTATGGACCTCTCAGTCGGCGAGTGACTCAACTGAAGCAACGAGGCGGTGCACGCCAGAAGATGGGTTGTCGTGCGGGAAGACGGTGGCGTTCTGTATATGGCGATTGTCGAGTTCTGCCGCGCGTTGCGCCGCATGACTCACGAGCGGCATGTAAGTGGCGGCACTCAGACCCTTGGCGGTTGACCGATCGAGTTTTCGACGTAGCTTGCGAGCATCATCGTTATCTAGCCACGCACTCTGATCCTGAAAGTGCAGGATCAGCCATATTTCAAAACATGGATTGGACACAGCAAGGTGAATGCAGTTCTGGCGAGCTTGCTCAATAGCGTCTTTGAGGCCTGGATGGTTTCTTGGCCATTCGACATCGAAGACACACCAGAACTCATCGATCTCACCCTCCTCATCGATCGCACGACTGCGAGCATCAATAGCCATCGCTACTAGAGTCCGAGGCACTGAACCTCCGTGACCGGTCTCGACCCGAATGTCGACCGCCGCTATGTCGCGCACCGAGGGCTGTCTCTTGAGCGCGTCGAGGTACTCTGGCTCTGTTCTCTCCCCTTCGCAGAAAACCACCAACGTCTTTCGAGGGCTTCGGATCGCCACTCTCCGTTTGAGTTGCCTGCTGCCCTTTCCATTACGTTTGTCGACCATTACGAGTCGCTCGAAGCCAAACCTAAGGCACGACGAAGCATGTATTGGTCAAGTTCAGGAACGGCGCCAAATCTTCCCTGAAGATACGCCTTCTCCAGGTTCAGCGAGCGTCGCACCTTGTCACTGCCGAACTCCGCTAACGCAGTCAAGGTTGTGGCCCCCCCATCATCCTTCTCCGTCAGCCAGACCTCGTCTCGATTGAGATGGTTAAGAAGGCTCGTATCGTGCGTCGTGAAAATAAGCTGAGCCCCGTGGGGATTGGTTTCGGGATCTTGAAAGAGCTCGAGCAGCCGAGCTGAAAGTCGGGGGTGAAGACTTGCGTCGATTTCATCGAAGATGAGAATGCGACCGTTACGCAAGGCGTTGAGTGTCGGACCGATCAGCGCAAACCAGGTCTGGGTCCCAGCCGACTCTTCGTCAAGGTCAAAAGCCAATTCCTGCTCGGCAACGCGGTGCATAAGTCGCAACTGGCGTCTTGGTTCTCTTTGCGCTTGAGTCGAAATGTTAAGTTCGTCCTCCTGCTCCTCCACAATCCGCACATCGTCAATCCCAAGATCTGCGAATCGCAACAACGCCAAAGCCGATTCTCGTGGACTCTTTGCAATGGAGTCGGGGTCGTCGAAAATTGACCTCTGATATATCGGGTCTCGCTCATCGAACAGGCGCGCTGTCGAGGACAACGCTGGGGGACCACCCACTAGAGACCTTCGCCATGGCGTCCGGCGCTTGACACCAAGAACTATCATTCCCGCGAGATAGCGTCCGAAGAATTGGACTTCCGGTTCATCAAACCTCATGGCTGCGGACAGCGCCAACGTCGTGGGCGTCAAGAGTTCTCGCGTGCCGACCAGAGTCCCGAGTCCCCGTCGGAAGCGAATTTCCATGTCTTCTCGCTCGAAGAGCACCCTCCTTCGTCGTTCCGGGTAGCTATACAAGCCCTCAAATTTTACTTCCGAGTCATCGACTTCAACACGGTACGTGTATCGCACTCCGCCAACCACGCCCTCCACTTCATACGTCGACGGCATCATGGGTCCTAAGCCGAACTTGAACGGCTCACGTGGAATGAAGTCATCCCACGTGCGTAGGGATCGCCCTACAGCTGTGGAGAGCCATGCCAAAGCCTCGACGACATTTGACTTCCCCGATGCATTGGGCCCGTAGATCCCAGCGATCGCCAGCACACGTTCAGAAAGCAGATCAAAACCGCGAGTGGAGGGCCTGTCCTCATCAACGGCAATCATTGACAACTCGATCGGTTCCGATATGGACCGATGATTGGAGACTTCAAATCTCAAGAGCATATGTCTCCTCCTTACGGCTGGTCTGCGCGTTCACTCGATTATACGTCAAAACTCGACGATAAGTGCCACCTACGTGTAACCTATACGTATGTTCATGTTCCGGTTATGTCAATCTCACGAAGTTACGAGCCGGTCGGGTCAGCGGACGGTTTTCGAGTGACAACGCCAATCGAGAGAATCGGCGCTGAAAAGTTCGCCTTGGCATTTCCTCAAAATTGCCAGAACTTGGCGTGGCTGCTCGGAGCGGGTGCCTCGGCCGCCGCAGGCATACCTACCGGCTACGACATGATTATTGATTTCAAGACCCGACTATTCTGCGAAGCGGTGAAAATCCGGCGTCGAGAAGTCGACACTGGCGACCCATTGTGGTTGCAGCGGATCACCGCATTCTTCGACGACGCTCACGGAATGCCCGCCGCAGGCGACGACGATGAGTACGCGGCATTATTCGAAGCCGTCTATCCGAAGGCAAGCGACCGTCGCACATACATTGAGAAGGCAGTCCGTCTTGGTAAGTCATCCTACGGACAAAGGGTTCTCGCTGCCCTCATCGCGAGCGGCCAAGTACCCTGTCTATTTACAACCAATTTTGACCCGCTCGTTGAACGTGCGACTACAGTCGCCGATGAGCTGTTACCCGCCGCCAGCCAGATCCATTTGACCGTGGCAGATATTGACAGCGCCGAACGCGCAGAGCGCTGTCTGCGAGAAAGTTCATGGCCACTCCTAACCAAGCTCCACGGGGATTATAAGGAGGAGAGGCTGAAGAATACATCGGCCGAGCTTGCCCACGAGGACGAGCGACTGCTCAAGGTGATGGTCGGATGCTGTGCCCGGTTCGGCTTGGTGGTCGCTGGATACAGCGGCCGTGACGCGTCGGTCATGGCTGCCCTCACCGAAGCAATTCCGGGTGGTTTTCCGGCAGGTCTGTTCTGGATAACCCGTCCGGGCACGACCTTGCTCCCCTCCGTGACTGAGTTGCTTGCGCAAGCTTCAACTTCAGGAGTTGTAACTCGCCTTGTCGAAGTGGATAACTTCGATGAACTTGCGAGCTCTCTTGACCGTCAGGCAACCTTGCCCGCCATACTGTCGGATCAAGTCCGTTCAGCAAGGCCGGCAGCGCGGGTCCAACCGGTCGCTTTGCCGACAGTGGAAATTGCCAATTTCCCGGTGCTGCGATGCTCGGCGTTGCCTATCCTTGCGGTCCCTACCATCGCTCGCCGACTCGTACTCGTCGAGTCTTCAACGACATTGGCCGTTCGGAACCTGCTCCGGGACAGTGGGACCCACGGAGTAGTCGCCTGCCAAGGCCAAGAAGTCGCTGCATTCGGACAGGACGATGCGTTGGTCGCCGCCCTCGCTCCACTTGGCGCCCGCCTCGATGGTGAAATCGCCCTTGACCCGCACGCCAATAGCTGGGTCTTGGGACTCCTATATGACGCTCTGACACGAGCGCTGGCGCGTCGTCGCCCGCTGCGACCCCAGCTCCGCCGCAGCGGACACTCATTGATTGCCGCCGTTCCCGATGTCACCCGCGACGATCCTGCCGCCACGCGAGATCGCAACAAGCTAAAGATTCTTCGTGACGCATACGGCAGCGCTCTCAGCGGGACCGCTGGCCAACTTGGACTGCCATTCGCCGAAGCTGTCCGACTGCGACTCGAATGGTGGCTCAACCGTTGGTGGTGTGTGTTCGATCCATTCACGTGGGTTGAACAACCTCGCCGAACATCAACGGGCGAGAGTGACTTCGACAGTCGGGGTAACGAACGCCGAGGCGGCGACCCCGTGGGAGATTGGCGACGCGAGCGATGGGCAACTCGCCGCAACAGCGAATGGGCGGGCATCCTCGAAGGGTGGGCACGCCTGCTAGCCCCCGACGGCGAGACAACGGTCCAGGCGATAGATCTTCGCGGCTCTCCTGGTCTCGACGCTCAGTTCACCTTGACGGTCGCAACAGCGTGGAGTCGACCTGGTGGCCAACTCGCGACGATTCCGTCGAGACAGCAATGAATCCCGCTTTGCAACGGAACGACCGTCGGCCGTCGGCGAACTACGACGTTGCCAAGTTACCGCCTTATTCTTCGTTACCCGAGCCGTTGCTACAATTCGCCGCCGACCGCGACGATGCTCGAGGGACGCATCCCCTCCGTGGGCTTGCCTCCTTCGGGCCCTACTCGCGGTCTGGACTCGCCACCTATATACCTCAGGTGCGCGTTGCAACCGCTGGTCCGGCGTCAGGTCAACGCGCTATGCGTGAACTCCTCGCAGGACTAACCCATGAGCACCAACCCGGCGACCGGCCCGACTACGTGCCGCCCTACCCAGGCTTTGCCGCTGTATTCAACGTCGGTTTCGACCTCGCCGATACCGACGCCGCGCACATCTCTTTGCCAGACCGCCTCGACCAACTCGGCTCGACAGGTCCTCCGCACGAACGAGTAGCGACGGCTCTCGCTGGCGCAGTTAACCAACTCAACGACGTCCGTCATGCCTTCGATCTGGCGGTCGTGCATCTACCTGATTCGTGGGATGCAGGCTTACGTACTCGCGAGTTCGATGCCCACGACTACCTGAAGGCAGTCGGCGCTCTCGCCGGGATCCCCACACAGGTCATCAACGACCGGGCTTTCACCTTCCGGTATCGGGCGTCATTGGCTTGGCGGCTGTCGATCGCCTGCTATGTCAAGGCCGGTGGGATTCCCTGGAAGCTCGCTCCACTACCCGGCGTCCCTTCGGACACGGCATATATCGGTCTCGCCTATGCTTTTCGCGGCGACCCCCGCGAAGCCCGGTTCGTTACCTGCTGCTCGCAAGTGTTTGACGCTGACGGTGGCGGCATGCAATTCGTCGCCTACGACGCCAACGATCCCGTCGAGGACAGCGATCAGGCACGCCACAACCCATACCTCAGCCGAGACGACATGCGTGCTGTGCTGGCCCGCAGCCTGCGCACCTATCAGTCGCGTAATGGCGGACGCGTACCGCGGCGCGTCGTAATCCACAAGACAACGGGATTCCGCAACGACGAACTAGACGGCGCTGCCGATGCCCTCGAAGCGGTCGAGGAGGTCGACTGCATCGAGTTGACGACAAATGTGGCCTGGCGAGCAGTATGGCTACAAGCGAGCCGACGAAATAACGAGCGAAGCCAACCCGATCGGTATCCAGTTCCGAGAGGCACGATGGTCCCCGTCTCTGGAACCGCCGCTCTGCTTTGGGGGGCAGGGAACTCGCCGGGTGTGTCAAGCCGAGGTAATTTTTACCAAGGTGGCAAGAGCATCCCCCGCCCGCTTCTGCTTACCCGTCACGCCGGATCAGGCCCTCTCGAGATCGCTGGACTAGAGGCATTGGCCCTCACGAAAATGGACTGGAACAATGACGCGCTTTATGATCCGGTGCCAGTGACCATCCGTTACTCACAACTACTCGCCCGGACGATCGCTAACGTCCCATCGCTGCCCCGCGCCGAGTATCCATATCGTCTCTTCATGTGAACTGCGTCAGATTTCGATGCGCCCGACGAGCGGGCGCCGAACCTAACGATCAACGGCGTGAGTCACTTGCCTCACCTTTTTCATTCCTCATGGGCCCAGTCGCAGTTCCAAGACCTCCCCATTGGTGCTCTCTTGCCATACGACGTTACGCGCCTTCCAGCGATTACTCCTTGTACGCACCGCATCTAAAGGATTCTGTTGGGATGGGACATTTCATCTGAACTGGATAAGTTCTTGATATGGCCAACATGACTGGTTATCGCCTCCGAATGTCGAATCGGAGACTTCGTATTCGTGTGAGGCGGGCGATACGGATGTGGGCAGCGCACGTGCGTCAAATTGCTCCGAAGGCATATCTCACCAAGGGTCGGTTTGCAAAGTTACTCGGCGAGTACGAACCCGGAACAACACCAAACGATCGGCAAAATATTCTTTCCGAAGGCGCGCGAATTGTTGACGCCGGAATGAACCATGCAGTGATGTCGTACGAAGGATCCGTTCGTCTGCTCACCTTCAAGGGTGGTCAACCATTACCCTGGTCCTCTATGGTTCTTGCTAGAACCGGATTCGAAGCGACACTTCGAGTCCTCTGGATTCTCGATCCGATGATTTCAGACGATCTGCTTGTTGCAAGGATTGCCGCGACAATATTCGAAGAACTTGACGAGAATCGGAAAATACTAAACGAGTTGCCAGAAGAACTCGCGGAGGATGCTCTCAAGCAAAATCAGTTGATGGACGAGGTCTTGAGACAAGCGCTCGCAAATCTTGAATTCTTAGTTACCGGTAGCAGACGAGGCACCGTGACTACTCCGACTGGAGAAGTGGCCGCCTTTCCATTCGTCATGGTCGACGCGTCAAATCGATGGTGGAGTCAAGTAGGAGTCCACACCTATCGATGGCTTTCTGGATTTACTCATGCTGGATCTGCGCCAGCTCGTCAGAGGGAAGTTCCCGTTGCCGCCGTCGACGCGACGAATACATATCTTGTGTTAGGACTTCTCACCGACGCTGTGTGGAAGGCGATGGACTCATACTCGATGTGGGTTGGAATGCCGATTGGATTGGTCAGACGCAAATTGGCCAACATTTACGGTTACCTCAGGAAAAGAGCTCCTGGGGGAATACTAAAGGAGCGACCGCCTTCGGACATCGAAAGGGCGTTTCTCGAGATGGCGGCAGCAATCGAGGAGACCGGACTTGCACACCCAAAATTGGTTCGAAGGTTCATTAAGAATTTCGTCCGCCGAATAGATATGTGAACCCCATGCTCTCGTTAGCAACGCCGACAATTTCGTTTGAACGCTTACAACCTCGACCGAGGCCGACTCACGGTGATTTAGGCGCGTGTGTCAAGCGGCACCAAACCGGTTGAAACACCTGGCCGGAAGTAGACGGCGTCGAGTGAGATCGAACCCGGTGTCCGGCCAGCCCGACGTGACCCGCATGCTGAACACCCGCGATCGATCACATTTCCCACATTTCATCCCACAGACCAATCCGACGTCACCGGACGAATACGACACCACCGGACAGATCTTCCTTGATTCTCGGATGATTCCGACACCACCGGACTAATCCGACCATATGCAGTGAGGTAGGCCACTGGTTCAGCAGACGACTATTGCAGTTCAGGTCTTCGACCAGGCCATAGTGGTGGCTTTCCAGCCACCGGCCCGAGACCAGCAGTCCCCGCAACGTGAGTCAACCTCCCCAGCGGCCCCCTATCAAACCGTGCATGCGGTTCTCTCGCACACGGCTTTCCGACATCGTTCACCGCCGTGCATGCGCAGTCCCGTATCTCACGTTCCCAGAAAGTGTGTAGACCCCGAGGCTCTTGAACCACTCGTAAGTGAATCGGGTGGCCCAGTTGCGCCCGGAGAGTCCGTACTTGGTGCTGGCCAGTATGGCCATCCGCTCCGCGACGTAACTGTCGATGACGCTGAACTTCCGCGATGAGTTTCCAAAGCGGAAGTAGCCCGACCAACCCCGCAGCACGGGGTTAAGTCGGTCCACGACAACGTCTAACGACAGTCCGACGTAACGTCGGTCGGTCATCTCTCGAACCTTGACCTTGATAGAGGCCATGGCCCGATCCGACGGCCAGCACTGAAGGTAGTAACGACCGGGCCACTTCCAGGACTCCACCATGTGATGATGAAAGCCCAGGAAGTCGAAGCCCTCTGCCCCTCGGGTGAGGTGGACGATTCTGGTCTTGTCGGGGTGCAAGCGCAACCCAAGCGGAGCCAGAGCCGTCTCGGCAATGGAGCGAGCCATCTCGGCTCGCTCCTTCGTCGGACAGAGCACGACCCAGTCGTCGGCGTATCGAACAACGCTTCCGGTCTGTAACGAAGCCTTGTTCAGTGCCTCATCGAGGACGGACAAGGCAATGTTGCAGAGCAACGGTGAGATCGGCGACCCCTGCGGGGTTCCGGAGTCACTGTCCGAATACACCCCTCCCTCAATGATTCCCGCGCGAAGCCAACTTCGTAGCAACTTCAACATCGCCCGGTCCGAGACCCGGCGTTCGATCAGAGCCATCAGGGCCTCGTGATCGATCTGGTCAAAGCAACTTTTGATGTCGGCGTCGAGCACCCAGTGCGCGCCCGCGTTCGCTGCGAGGCGAATCACTTCGAGTGCGTCATGAGCCGAGCGCTTCGGGCGAAACCCGAAACTCACCGACGAGAACTGTGCTTCGAATATTGGTTCGAGGATCAGTTTCGCCGCGCTCATCAACGCGCGATCGCGCAGTGCGGGTATGCCGAGCGGCCTGGTCTCACCAGGCTTCCCGGCTTTAGGGATATTCACTCGGCGCAGCGGTTGGGGCCGGTAACACTGGTCCTTCACCGCTGCGCTCAGTTCATCGAGGAAGGACATCACTCCTTCGTAACCACCGGCTTTGACAGAGTCAATGGAGACCCCGTCGACGCCGGGGGCACCCTGGTTGGTAGCCACGTTGATCCACGCCTGCCACATCACGTCACTGCGGGTGAGTTTGTCGTAGAGGGCGTGGAATCTTCGTGTGGGATCTTGCTTGGCACTGCGGTAGAGCACGCGTTGGAGGGCTTGAAGATTGCTCACGCCTTCGTCTCGGGCAACGTCGCTTGCCCGTAACCGGGTTCGTTCGTTACCTGGTTCGTTGGCGTTCATTGGCTGATCTAGTCGTTTCGACACTGACCTACTTCTTCCCTTTTCACTCGTGCATCGATGAAGCAGGGGTCCTTCGCTCTGGGCGGGTTATGTTGTCCCGTCCGTCGTCACTACTACGACCCCCTCCGATTCCCTCTCGACCATCTGCCACTTCCCGGAGACCGGTTATAGGTAGACGAACTCCTCATCCCCACAGGACGAGGGCCGAGGAGGGCCTCTCCAGTTGCCACGACAACTTTCTTCACATTCCACGTTCCTTGCGCCGGAGGGTTCTTCGATATCCGCTCCAAGAACCCAGATATCTTCCATGGCCTTCGCCCTAAGGGAACAGGCTCGGCACCCTCTTGCTCTGCTCTCGCAGGGATAAATGACGACGCTGCAAACTTCACTTAACGTTGCGGACTGCGAATTCGATTCACCCCGCTTCGACGCTGGCCTTTCAACCAACGCCGGAGGTTTCACTACCGAGGACCTTGGCGTCTCCTCGGACCGGACTCTCACCGGCAAGCCATCGCGACCTTGTCGCTCGGTTACGTCATGACTACTCCTTTGTATTCATGGCGCCCGAGCTGCTGGACGCACTCCCTCTTTTAATCCCAAGGTGCCGGGATCGAGACCCGGGCGGCCCACCAGAATCCGATGAACCAGTAATACCGAGGACTTTGGGAAGTTCTCTCGAATTCGTGCGGCTCAAATCCCACATTTCGTGGCTCATCGGAAGTTAGCGGGGTCACGTCCGTCGTGAGGGTCACTGCTTAGAAGACGAAGGTGCTTCAGTCTTTAGGTGTGATCCAAAAAAATAGAAACACCTTCGTCCTTGACGACCCTACCGAAATCGTGGAGGCCCTCGTGGGGCTGAAGAACGTGCGGGTCCTCGCCTACGAGCGCCGCGCGAGCGACGTGCAGCTCCATATCGAGCGGGTGGTGAACGACGTTCGATGTCCGCACTATCGCTGGCCGGCCCGGGTGAAGGAGCGTCCAAATGTCACCTACGTCGACCTCCCCGTCTACGGCACGCCGATGAAGCTCGTCTGGAAGAAGCACCGCATGTGCTGTGTCAACGGCGAGTGCCCGCGCGGGAGCTGGGTGCTCAGCGACCACCGCATCGCCGCGAAGAACTGCCTGCTCACGACACGAGCGGCCAAGTGGGCGACGGTCCAAGTCGGGACCGGTCGCACGGTGAAGGAAGTCGCGGGCGAGCTCAGCTGTGACTGGCACACCGTGAACGACGCCGTCACCACCTACGGCGAGGCTCTGCTCGAGGCGGACAAGAAGCGGCTCAATCGCACCAGCGCGATCGGCCTCGACGAGACGAGTTTCGTGAAGTTGGGGGGACATCACACCAGCTACGCGACCACCGTCACCGACGTCGAGCACCACCAGATCATCGACATCTTGCCCACCCGGAACTACCTGGACGTGGCCGGTTTCCTCGACCAGCAACCCGAGGCCTGGAAGTCTCGCGTCACCTACGGGGCGCTCGACATGTCGGCTACCTACGCGGCCGTCTACTCGGTGATCTTGCCCAAGGCGTCCCAGGTGGTCGATCCTTTTCACGTGATCTCCCTGGCCAATCGCGCACTGGATTCAGTGCGCCGGCGGGTCCAGACCGAACAGACCGGACACCGCGGTCGCCGAGACGATCCTCTCTATCGGGTGCGCCGAGCCCTTCTCACGGGAGAAGAGAAGCTCGACGAGAAGGCGGCCCTGCGTCTGTCGTCGCTGCTCCAGCTCGGTGATCCGAACGCCGAGGTGGCCATTGCCTATCGGGTGAAGGAACGCCTGCGCGATTTCTATCGAACGTTCGACGTGACAGAGGCCCGCTCCATGCTCGAAGAACTGAAGACTCACTGCCTACGAACCTCGATGCCGCCCGAGATCCAGAAGCTGGGACGCACCATCAAGACGTGGTTCGACAAGATCTAATGGGTCTGGACAGCTTCACTTTTTAGGGCGATGCTGTCTCCGAGCCGCCGAACGGTGAGCACTAGACAGATCTGAGTGTTCAGCTCTAGTTGCAGAGTGTGCCCCGTTCGGCTGGCGAGGTCAACGGAGAAGGCTGGAGGGGTGTCGTGCTTCGAGCACTGGTCCATTAGATCGCCGCCGTTGCCTCAGGGCTCATGGAAAGTCAATCGACAGGAGGTGCATGGTGATCTTTGTTGGAGTGGACTGGGCTGAGGCCCACCACGATGTCTGCGTTCTGGATAGTGAGGGTGAGGTGCTCGGTCGAACGAGAGTCGCTGACACCTTCGCCGGTCTGGGCGAATTGCATGCGCTCGTCGCCCACCTCTCGGGAGACGAGTTCGAACCAGATCAGGTGGTCGTGGGTATCGAGAAGGACCGCGGGCTCATCGTGACTTCGCTCGTCGCGGCCGGCTACCAGGTCTACGGGATCAACCCGAAGGCCTCGGCCCGCTACCGCGACCGTCACCACACGTCGGGAGCGAAATCCGATCCCGGTGACGCCAAGGTGCTGGCCGATCTCGTGCGCACTGACCGCCAGAACCACCGCCCCGTCGCGGGCGACACCCCCCTGGTCAATGCGTTGCAGGTGCTGGCTCGAGCGCACCAGAATGTCATCTGGAGCCGCCAGCGACAGGTGAACGCCCTGCGTTCAGCGTTGAAGGACTACTACCCCGGAGCTCTTGAGGCCTTCGGCACCGACCTTTCTCACATGGACGCCGTCGCGGTCCTCACGCTCGCCCCGACGCCCGCGCTCGGACGCACGTTGTCGCGCGCGAAGATCGTGAGCGCACTGAAACGCGGTGGACGCCAGCGCAAACTCGACGAGCATGCCGCCATCATCCAAGAAGTGCTTCGTCGCGAGCAGCTCCAACAACCTGCGTTGCTCGAGGACGCCTATGGCAAAGTCACCTCGTCGATCGTGCGAACGATCACCCAAATGACTACCGAGATCAACGAGCTCGAACGGGGGTTGTCGGAAAGTTTTGAACAGCACCCGAGCGCCAAGATCGTCCGCTCTCTTCCAGGAATGGGGACGGTCCTGGGCGCCCGGGCGCTGGGTGAATTCGGAGATGACCCGAATCGGTACTTCGATGCCCAGTCTCGCAAAAACTACGCCGGCACGTCGCCGGTGACCAAGGCCTCGGGAAAATCCCGGGTCGTGCTCGCACGCCACAGCCGCAACCGACGCCTCGCAGACGCTCTCGATCGAATGGCCTTCTGCTCACTGCGTGGTTCACCGGGTGCGCGGCGCTACTACGACGAGATGCGGGCACGCGAGAAGTCCCATCAGAAGGCAGTCCGACAACTGGCCAACCGATGGGTCGGGATCCTGCACGCCTGCCTTGAACGCGGCTGCCTCTATGAAGAAGAGATCGCGTGGCCTACGTCGAAAGACATTGCCGCTTGACATTTACGAAGAAGGGGTGTCTGCAACTTCCATATCGCTCGGGTCAGCAACGGGCCGTCCGAGGCGATCAACAACTTGATCAAACGCATCAAGCGAGTCGGCTTCGGCTTTCGCAACTTCCAGAACTACCGAATACGGGCCCTGCTATACGCCGGCAAACCGAACTGGCGGGTCCTCGGCTCGATCGTGGTGAGATGAAGCTCACCCCGTCAGAATCCGATGAGCCCATTTCGTCCCTCCGATTAGCTGAAGATCGCGAAAGAGACAGAATTTTGCGCCCGGCGCCGCGACGACCGAGTGGATCCTCCGCGAATCGATCAAGAGCAGTTCACTTGCGGCGCGAGTTAACGGAAGTAGCAACACTCAAGTGAACGTGACAAGGAACACGTCAGCCGTCGGAACCGGAAAGCGCAATCGAAAATGGACCGTCAAAGTTCTGGACTTTGGAAGATGCACTGACGATTGATTGGAAGCCTGAGGTTGCGACAACAGCCGACGCAATAGCAATGAGTGTCTTGCGCACAGCGTGAGGAGTGAGGAATCGCGTTCAAGCTCCATCCAGAGCTGCGTACGATGACCCACCAACGATCGCGTCGAAAGTCATAACTTTTGTACTACAGACAGTAGTAGATTAGATTTGAACTTATCCGGAATCACAATCTCACTATGAACCTTCATTTTGTGAGCGACGAGGAAAACCGATCAACATGAGATTCCCACTTCAATAATGCCTTCGCAGGCGAAGCCCAACTGCACATTCCAGCCCAGCGAGGAGATTGCGATGAGCACGGTGGAAGCGAAGTCGCGATGGACGCGCATACTGGCGATCGCCGGCGCGCTCATCGCCATACCGTTGACCCCGCTGACCTTTGCAACACCCTCGTACGCGGCCACCGCTCACGCCGTCATCGCAGTTCATTCGACTTCCGCTTACGGTTCGGTGCTGGTCGTGGGCAAAGGTCCGTTGTCCGGCTTCCCGCTCTACGAATTCAGCGGAGACTCCGGCGGCCGGTTTGGCTGCGGCACCAAAATGGCGTCAGGGTACGACCTCGGTCCTTCCGTTTCGGTCCCGCTGACGTGCACCGGTCCAATGAGCGACATGCTCCACAGCGTCACGTCAGACGACTGGCCCGCTCTCACCAGCTCCGGTACGCCCGTCGCCGGTCGAGGTGTCAAACAAATGCTCCTCGGGACCATCCACCGTCAAGGTATCGGCGATCAGGTCACCTACGGCGGCCATCCCCTGTACCTCTTCGACCCCTGGTCCGATCCGTTTAAGCCTCAGGGTGAGCGGTACATGGAGACGGTCAAACCGCTCGCGCCTTGGCACGGATATTGGTTTCTTGTCTCGTCAGAGAGTGGACAGCCGGCGCCCGGGCGTGCCACCGTCGAGGTTGAAACGCTGCCCGGCGGTAAGTTGGCGGTCGCTGTCGTGGCGGATCCCAACGTCCAACCCATCGCCGTCACTGCCTACTCGTACAGCCACGACCGTCCTGGGGTCAGCGTCTGCTACGGCGTCTGCTCTGTCGAGTGGATCCCGGTCCTCACCACTGGTACGCCTCGCGTCACCGGAAGTATCGACCGGCACAACGTGGGCGTGATTCGAAGAACAAACGGGACAGACCAGGTGACCTACGACGGGATGCCCCTCTATCTGTACTCTCAGGAAAGGGTCTCTATCAACCATGAGATGCGACTACGAACGACCGGTTCGGCCGGAAACGGGAACGGGCTCGCCGGTCCCAGTGGTGGCATGTTCTCTATCATCGATTCTGGATAGTTTGACGATGTTGAGTACGCCGAAGCCACGCCATCCCATCCGCCCAGAAAACCAGAGCTGAGACGCCATGCCCGCCCCGAGAGATCCGAGAGCTCCGAAGCCCAAGCGCTGGGTCCGGGTGCTCAACACCAACACTCGCAACATCACCGCGGTCGCGATGGCCCTGGTCCTCGTGGTCGCTGTCATCGTGGTCATCACCCACGAGGTGGTGGGTCCAGGAACGCCAAAGAATGCAGACGTCGTCGTAAAGATTCGCACGACGTCCCGGTACGGGAATATCTTGGTGACACGGCGCGGCATGACCATTTACCTCTATCAGTTGGATACCAAGAATCACTCGAACTGCGTCGGCTTCTGCCTCCATATGTGGCCACCGCTCACCGTGCCGCATGGCCTTGAGCCGATCGGGCCCGACGTTCCCAGTCTCGGCGTCATCAACCGCCCCGGAGGGATACGGCAAGTCACCTACGAAGGAATGCCCCTATACCTCTACGTCTTAGACGACTATCCGGGCCAGATCACGGGCGTGGGTGATTCGTGGAACGTCGTGCGCGTTAGGAGATCCCCTTGAACTTGAGCCGTTCGGACCCCTTCGTTCCTCGCTGTGGCGTTCGCGCTTCGACAAAGATCATGGACCGCGTCTCCCGCCACTGCCACTTCTTGCTTGGCTAGCCGTATGAACTACCAATTGTAGTAGAACAGTCAAGTGACGGGATCTTGATTGCACCAGTGTGAGAAATGAGGGGATCGTGCCGATATCATTCTCACCCGACCGGAACAAGGAAGCGCGTCCGAGTCGGAGTGCATTTTCCTTTCGTGAGTCCGATCTGTTGAGGCATAAGTGATGGAGCGCAAGTCGATGCTTATCGGAGCAGGGGCAGTCCTCCTCGTCGGGGCCATCGCCGTCGTCTCGGATCTAACCGGAGGCAAAGTGTCGAGCAACGGCGCTGCTCCAACGTCCGAACTCGTTGGCCATCACGTCAAGGATTTCTCACTTGGAGGGCTAAACGGTGGAACGATCAAAGCCCCCTGGGAGTTGGGTCATTCCAGTGTCTTAGTGTTCTTCGCCAGCTACTGCGTTCCCTGTCAAGGAGAAATGCCCAAGATTGCAAAGTACATTCGCACTCACAGCCCCAGCCCCGTCGAGGTCCTCGCCGTTGACGCCATTGACGAGCGCGAGTCGGCGCAAGCGATGATTAGGAAGGACGACGCGACGTTTCCAGTGGCCTTTGATCCCAACGGTGTCGTGACCACGGGCGTATTCGGCTTCGGTCAAGTTCCCGAGAGCGTCTTCGTCAACTCGAAGGGAATTGTCGAGAAGGTTTACTACGGGGCGATACCTAAGCAGCAGCTCGCGCTGGGGATCAAGATGCTGAAATCGACTCACGCTTAGGAGTCGACTCCTTCTGGCCGACACCGCCATTTCTCGTAGTTCACCCGCTGGAAGAGCAGAGCCTCAGCGCCGAGTGGAGCGGAGCGCTTTCACTTTGTCCGTCAACGACTTTGAATAATCCCGCCTCGGGGTCGACATTTGACCACGCCAAAGTCACTTATGCAAGCCAAACTACGGCAGGTAGTATTCGAGCGTGAGGAAGTCGTGTGCTGTTTTTGGGCTGCTTGCGTCATGTTTCGGGATGGTGCTCGCGTTGGTCGGTTCCGCCTCTGGCGCCTCTGCCGGAGTCAACGACGTCGTCATTTCGCACGTCACCGTCACGGCGGCAAAGAGTCATGGAAACTCAGCCGTAGTGATGTCGATTTCCAACAAGTCCGGGGGACCGATATCCCTAATCTCAGTGACCTCGTCGGACGCCAAGACGAGCATGATCGATTACGACGTCAACATGTGTCAAGGCAATCACGCTATGACGTTGATAGCCAACATTCTAATTACGGGCGGTCGCACGCAGGAGCTGGGCTATAAGTATCAGGGAGCAATGCTGCGTCAGTTGAAGACGTCAATCGTGAAGGGCGAGACAGTCCCTCTCGTTATCACGTGGAGCAATTTTAATAAGGCCCACACTGAAACGGTTGAGGCGAAGGTCGTTAAGCCTCCGAAACACTTGTTTTTTGGTATGACGTCAATGAAAATGTAGTGTGTCCGGATTCGACGCACGCGCTGAGAAAGTCGAGGGTTGCTTTGAGGTCACTTCGACTAGCTCAGTGGAGCGGGAATTGCGACGATCACCGATGAGAGGAATAAATTCCCTGGAACGAATAACGGGACACCTTGAGATAGAGTCGCTCTGCCTGCACTTCGTGGCTGAGTGGATGCAGCCATGAATTACTCAATGATGCGAATGACCGGCAATGGCTCGGCCTGGCCCACATGGAGTTCCTGGCACCTCTCGGGGTCCGTCGTTGTGGTAGTCGTAGCGGGACTCGTTGGCCTAATGGCGCTTTGGCCGCGCATCTCTTCGCGGCAAAAGCTCTTACTCACAACGGGACTCGTCGCGACGGTCTTGCTCTTGTCATCGGACATCCAAGAACTCTCGATGTCCAGTTATCCAAGTCACATGGTCGAGCACATTGTGGTCGTGCTCTTAATCGCTCCACTGATCGCAGGAGCCATAAACCTGCGACTGAGTCGGCCCATGGCCACGGCCGGATTCTTTGCGTTCACGCTCCTGGTCCCCCTGTTTCACCTCACTCCTCTGGGGAATTGGGTGATGCAGTATCCCGATGGCCACTACCTCGAATTGACCTCATTTTTGTTTGTCGGCGTGTGGTTCTGGATTCCCGTGTACGGGGGGCGCCGCACACTTGGGGATCAGCAGCGGATCACTTACACGGTCCTCGCTCTTCCGGTCATCGCGACGACTGGCCTGGTGCTGTGGTCGTCGACGAACGCTTCGCTGCACAACGTTGGTATGAACATGCCAAATGTCTCAATCGGGGATGTCCGCGATGGGGGAATTGTGATGATGGCGTTCGGGACAGCCCTGATGTTCGCCCACGTGGCGGTGCTCTCGGTGCGCGCGGCGTCGCGCCAACGAGCGATTCGAGAACCAGTTGGTCTCAAATACGCCTGAGGATGCGTCGCCCGGACTCTAAGTAAGTTCGCTCGCGCCCGACCCGGTGGCGATGTCGAGAACGTCGTCTCGTCGTCCGGTACGAAGCATCCAGGCGAGATCTGACGTGCCTTAGTGGCCCACCACGAGCAGGCACAAAAACGCCGCCGCGCCGCTCACGCCACCGAGGAGCGTCAACGCGACACGCGCCGGAACGGGATCGACGCTGAGGCGGTTGATTCTTCGATCGATGACGCCATCGACGGCGTTGAGCGCCCCCACGGGAGGAGGTTGAAACAGTGCCGCTTTCGTCAGGGCCGTTCTCAGCGCCTCGGACGATCCGCGCGATCGCGAAAAGTCGTCCGCCAACATCTCGAGGTACGCGCGCATGGTCGTGGGCGCGTGGCGCGCGAGCGGGAGGAACGAAACGAATGACGACAAGACTTGCAGCGGAATGAGGACGGCCCCGTGCCGTCCGTTGCGGTGTCCAACCTCGTGTGCGATGACGGCGTCGAGCTCGCTGCGACTAAGGACGTCGACCGCTCCAGTGCTCAACACGACCCGCCCGCCGTCGCCCGGAACGAAGTACGCCATTGGATAGGGATGGCGCAGTAGGCACACGCCCTCCAAGGAATCCGGGGCCTCCGCCACCAGATCGAGCACGGTCCGCTGTTGTGATCGGGCACTCCATATCCTCACCGCGGTCACGACGAGTCCTCCGAGCATCAAGACCGTGATGTCAAACGCCACCGAAAGCCCTACGACTTCCGACAGACCAAGTCCGCGTAAGGGATGGCCGTCGCCAAGATGGTCAATGATAGAGAACAACACCCGAAAGAGTGGCGCGTCAGTATCGCCTAGCCCAACCTTCAAGAATGTCACGATCGCACTCAGCCAACCGACGACGCACATAGAACCCCATATGACGAGACCGCCGATGGGACTTCTATCAAATCGAGTGGTCGAATGCAGCACGGAGGGAAGCACGACGAGAAAGAGCACCGACGCACAGAGAGCGAGGATGGTAGTCGGCATTACCGAGTATTTCGAGCGAAGATCTTGCGGAAGAAACTACGATCGCTCGGCGCCAAAGCTTCGGCGAAATGGGCCAGGGCCGCCTGGCGATCCTCGGTGTGCGCTAGTGCATCCAAGATCAAACCAGTGATGTAGTCCTCTCTCGAAGCAGTGGCAGTGAACGTATTGAGGCGACCTTGTTTGGCCTCCTGAAGGAAGCCCTTGGCGCTCAATCGTGACAGCACCGTCAAGATGGTTGTGTACGCGTGGTCGGGGAAGTATTCGCCAACGTCACGAACCGTGAGGGTCGCGGACGGACTCGTCCACATGACTTCCATCACCTCGCGTTCTAGGTCGCCAAGTCCCAAGGCACTCCTCAAGCTCGATGTCCAATTGCCCTCATCGTAGTTCCAAGTCGTACGCCGAGAACGTAATTTGACTTTTCTACTACGTTAGGTAGTATCACCGTACTACAGACGGTAGTTGAACGGAGAGTGTCATGCTGAAGCGCACATTTGTAGCACTAACTTTGACCGGGTCAGTCGCGGCGCTGGCACTCGTCGGTGCGACCTGCGGCGCAGCATCGGCGTTTCCTCAGCCTCCCTCCAAAGTGGGCATCGCCACGACCACCGCCCTACCCGCGGCTGTGCGCGACGCGAAGTTCGTCAATCAAAACGGAACGCCCGAGACATTGGGGGCGCTAAAAGGTAAGACCGTTTTCCTTGTCCCCCTCTTGACACTCTGCGGCGACACATGCCCCTTCACGTCCGGCAATCTCCTTCAGCTACAGACAAAAGTCAACGCGGCCAAAGCGAGCAATATTGAAATCATCACCATTGACGTTGATCCCTACCGCGACACCGTCGCCCGAATCTCCGCGTATTCGAAATTGATCGGCGCGAATTTTCAGATCTGGACCGAATCAGGTCCGACCACGACGCCGTACATAACTGACAAGGAGTTCGCCTCGAAGAATCCGATCGGCAAGGGCGACAAGAACACCAATCTGACGACCATCGAGAAATTCCTTGGTTGGACGGTCCAAGTAGTGCCCCAATCCGTTCCCGCGCCGAATGATTGGATGGCGCCGCACGACCTTCTCTCCTACGACATCAATCACTCTGACGGATTCTGGATCATCGGCGCAAACCAATCCGTTCGCTTTGTGAGCGGAGACCTTCCCGCATTTACCGGAACGCTCTCGAAAGTCCTCTCGACGTTCATGGGATACAAGAGCAACATTTACAACAGTCCCGTCTACAAGGGAGGCTGGACTCCATCAGAGGCGATCCAGGCACTTGAATGGGCCGCGAACGAGAAACTGTGAGTAAGTAGCCCTCGGTCCGGCAAATAGACAACTATGGACGCCATCTCCAAGAGGGCGTCGGACATCTGCGTTACTCGACCGACTGGTGCGACAACATCGTTGACCTCGCGTGAGCTGTCCAGGGCCATCACGTCAACTCAGTTCGTTTCCGGATAGCTGAGTCCTTGACATGGTCGCCACTCTCCCAAGTTCCCTCTTGGCTGCATTTCCGCTTGCATTCGCGGCGGGAGTGGTCTCGTTCATTTCGCCATGCGTGCTCCCCCTCCTTCCGGGCTACCTCGCCTTCTTGAGTGGGGCGACTGGTCAAGCTGGAGGACGATCTGGCAGAGGCCGAGCAGTCGTTGGCTCACTCGCCTTTGTGTTCGGTTTCGCGATTGTTTTCGTAAGTTTCGGTGCGCTCTTTGGGGGTTTGGGAAGTTCACTTCGTACTCACCAGCGTGGTCTCGAAGTGGTTTTCGGTGTGATCACGGTCTTACTCGGTTTGTTTTTTGCTGGTTGGTGGCCGGCGGGCTGGCTCCAACGAGACCGCCGCGTCCATCACTTGCCGCGGGCCTCCGTCATCGGCGCGTCACTGCTCGGGTTTACCTTTGCCTTGGGTTGGACACCGTGCATCGGGCCCACCTTGGCCGCGATATTGGGACTCGCCGCGTCGTCATCCGGAGCTACCGCGCTTCGGGGTTCAATGCTCGCCTTTGTCTACTGTCTGGGACTGGGACTTCCATTCGTGTGTGCAGCTCTGGCGACCGAGTGGATGGCGGGCACGTCTCGGTGGCTTCGTCGACACCAAAAAATAATCGGTCGAGTCGGAGGCGTAATGCTCATTCTCATCGGTATTGCCGAAGTGACCGGAGCGTGGCAGGCGTTCGTGCTGTGGCTTCAAGTTCACGTGCCGTCTTCCACCAGTCTCTTCTGACTCGCCCAATGATTCGCGTCGGAAAAATTGGAGACCATGACCTGCGCTGAGGATCGCTCCCGAACCACGGTGTCTGAACGAGTTGGCTGACTCTTGGAATTTGTCGATGTGGAACGTCACTTATGAATCGGTACGATGCGTAGTCGTCCCGTTCGGTCAGAAATCCCACATTTCATCCCACAGACCAATCCGACACCACCGGACGAATCCGACACCACCGGACAAGTTTTCTTTGATTCTCGGATGATTCCGACCCCACCGGACCAATCCGTCCATATGCATGCCTCTTTTAATCCCAAGGTGCCGGGATCGAGACCCGGGCGGCCCACTGAAGTCCTGGTCAAAGGGGTTGAACTTTAATCTTTCTGACTCCAATGTAGCCAATGATGTAGCCAATGCCTTGGACGATTCTGGAGTTTCGACCAACGAGTCGTCGTACAGGATCGATCGCATCGCTTCAGCAGCCCTTGCCCTCGAGCGCGGCATGAGGTGCCCATAGACGTCTTTGGTGACGCGGATGGATGCGTGGCCCAGCTGTTCAGCGACGGCCTCCAGCGGCACCTCCATCGCGATGAGCAGAGAGGCACCGGGTGCGGCTTGCGATGCGATGGTCGATGCCGGATCAACTTATGAGTTGATTGTGCCTGTACTGCGCACGAAAGGGCAGTGGCAAAATCATTCATGTGTGAATGATCGACGCGGACCGCAAACTCCATTCCATAAGCTCCATAAAATTCCGCATCCCCAGAATCGCTTCTTCCGAAGTCTCATCGACGTCGACACCACTCACTCGTTTCGACCTTGACAAGACACGTCGACGCATGTATGGTCCGCACAGGTAGTTGGGACGCCGTTCTAATTATCGGAACAGCGACATTCATGGGGGGCGTTATGTTTCGAATGCAAGGTATCGGCCGCAAAACAATGGCCGGAAAGTCACTAGTGAAAATCGCCTTGGCGGTGACCATGGTCTCTGGCGTTGGGCTAGTGGCCGTGTCAGCGGGCGCGGGCGCGAGTAGCAAGGTGACCATCACCGTCTGGAATGACCCGTTGGCCGCAGGCTCCGTCGGCGTTCCCGCGTCGAAGTCATTCCTCACCAAAGGTGTCGAGTTATTCGAGAAGGCGAATCCCAACATCAAGGTCGACATCACGCAAGAAGCGTTCGCCGCCTCAACTCAGTTCGAGACACTACTTAGTTCCAGCGAGATCGCTGGCACCACGCCCGACATCGGTCAGCTCTACGTGGGCGGGCAAGTCGAGCAGAACGCCAAATTCCTCTTGCCGCTGAACAAACTTCTTGGGCAGTCGTACATCAATTCCTTGACCGGTTGGCAGTTCGTGTCGAAGAACTACAAGGTCGGCAGCACCATCTACGCCGTGCCGTACGGTCAGGGCTACTACTACGCCGTCTACTTCAACAAGGCTCTCTTCAAGCGAGCGGGCATCTCCACGACGTCGCTGCCAACCACTTGGAACGGTCTGGTCAACCTGGCCAAGCAGTTGAAGGCGAAGGGCATAACGCCCTTTGAGTTTGGCGAGAAGGAGGGCTACTTCGGTGCCTGGACCCAAGACGCGATGATGTCCGGTCTCGACGGCAACGCTGGCGTACTCAACATGTACACGGGCAAGCAGTCACTCAACTCCTCACTCCTCATCAAGCCCTACACCGCGTGGCACGGTCTCTTTGCCGACGGTCTGACCAACTCGAACGCGGCGACGCTCACCTACACGAGCGGTGTCGCAGAGTTCGCCGCCGGGAAGGCCGCGATGACCATCACTGGTGAGTACTACGACACCCAGATCTCCAAGGGCCTCGGCAACTCCAACGTCGGACTGTTCCCGGTACCGGCACTCACGGGCGCGAAGTACCCCAAGTCCCTGTCGGGCGGTCCGAACAACGCGTACGTGCTGTTTAAGAACGCGAAGAACGTCGCCGACTGCATCAAGTTGATCAAGTTCCTCACCACCGAGAAGGTCCAACTGCTCGGTGTCAACGAGTTGGGTCAGGCGCCGAACAACGTGAGCTTCAAGGTCACGCCGTCCTTCGCCGCCTCCCAGCCGCTGCTGGCGGATCTCAACACCTACATCGGGACCGATCACTACGCCCTGGACGAGGCCTTTGACAACGTCATGCCGGGCAGCATCTGCTCGTACTGGTACCAGACCAACAACGGAGTCTTTGAGGGTTCGTTGAGTCCGGCCAGCGCCGCGTCCAGTATGGAAGCGCAGATGAAGAGTTACCTGGCCACGCAGTCCACGGGAGGCTAGAGCGACTCGGATGACGTCTTCATCCATTTGACTCTCGACGAAAAGTACTGAAGAAAGGTCGTAGGCGACGGTGGAGAATGGCGTCTCCGGGCAGCCCAACGATGTTGACGCCCCGGAAGTGACAACGAAGCAACCGAAGGTGCGCCGACAGCGCAACGTGTTCTCGTACGTGGCGTTACTGCCGGCCGCGTTGCTCGTCTTCGGATTGATGGTCCTGCCGATCGGCGAGACGATCTATCACAGCTTCACGAACTGGGACGGCGCAACGAGCCGGTTCATCGGGTTCGAGAACTTCCGTCTCATCTTCAGCAATCCCATCATCAGTCAAGTGCTGGTCAACTCGTTGATCTTCTTGATCTCGGTGCCGTTGATCCTCGCGGCCTCGCTGGTGACGGCGGTACTCGTCTACGAGAAAGTCCTCGGGTGGCGCGTCTTCCGATTCCTCTTCTTCATCCCCGTCGTCCTGTCACCGGTGATCGTCGGCGTCCTCTTCAGCACCATTTTTCTGCCGGGCGGCGCGGTCGACAAACTCCTGAGCGTCTTCGGACTGGGCCAGTTCTCCTGGCTGCAGTATCCCTGGACCGCGCGGGCGGTCGTCATTCTGGCCCTGGTCTGGACGTCCTTCGGGTTCGGCATGGTGGTCATCCTGTCAGCCATGTCCACCGTGGACACGGCACTCTACGACGCGGCCGCCATCGATGGAGCCTCGTGGTGGCGGCGGTTGCGCTCCATCACCATTCCGATGATCTCGGGTTCCCTGCAGTTCCTCAGCGTGATCAACGTGATCTACACCTTCACCTCGCTGTTCGCCTTCGTCTTCACCATCACCGCCGGCGGGCCGGGATTCTCCACGACGACCGTCGACTACTACACCTACATCACCACTTTCGAGAATGGCCAGTTCGGCTACGGCGCCGCGCTCGCCCTGTTGCTGTTCCTCATCGTGCTCACCTTGACGATCGCCCAGGTCAAGCTGTTTCCCAATCGTGAAGTGCAGCAGGGGTCGTAACGATGACGTCGCGGATCTCTCGAACCTTCGTCTTCGTCACCCTGTGTCTGATCGCCGTGTCGACGGTCTATCCACTGATCTTCATGGCGCTCAACAGCATGCGCTCATCGACCGCGTTCGAACTCAGCCCCTTCGGGTTGCCGTCGCACTGGAACTTCTCGAGCTACCACTCGCTCTTCCAAGAGATCCCGTTCGCCCAGAGCATCCTGCACTCGTTCATCGTCGTGGTGCCGGCCGTGATTCTGGCGACCTTCACGTCATCGCTCGCGGCCTTCGTGTTCACGAAGGTGCCGATCAAGTTGGGCAACGCGATGTTCTGGGTGATGCTCATGATCATGTTCATGCCGGGCATCGTGGTGCTCCTCCCCCTCTACGTGGAGGTCGCCCATACGGGGCTCTCGAACAACTTCGTGCCGGCGATCCTCATCTACACGGCGATCAGCATTCCCTACGGCACGTACCTGCTCCGTTCAAACTTTCGCTCGATTCCGGACTCGGTCGTGGAGGCGGCGCGAGTGGACGGCGCCAGTTGGTTCAAGGTCTACTGGCGGGTGATCCTGCCGATCGGGCGACCCGGGGTGTTCACCGTCGGCATCCTGACGTTCCTCAACATCTGGAACGACCTCTTCATCAGCCTGGTGCTGTTGCACGCGGCCAACACCGAGATGGTGACGCCGACGCTCGCGCAGTTGAGCGGTAAGTACTCGACCGACGTCCCCGTCTTGATGGCCGGTCTGTTGATCGGTGCGCTGCCCACGCTGCTCTTGTACTTCGTCACCGCTCGCGTCTTCATTCGCGGCATGCTCTCGGGGGCGGTGCGCTAATCGTGGTCGCCGATCCCCTCAAGAACGAACTCGCCGTCGTCGCTGAAGTCAAGGGACCGAACGGAGCGGACCGTGTCCTGGCCATTCTCAATCTGCTGGGGACGTTCCCCGACGGCATCGGTCTCAATGACTTGGCGCGACTCATGAACTCGCCGCGCTCGAGCGTGCACCGCGCGCTGGGGGCACTGCGACGGGCCGAACTCATCGAACAGGACCGCGACAGTCGCTACCGGTTGGGGTACGGACTCTTGAAGTTGGCCTTCTCGTACTACGACGAGATTGATGCCGTAGGGAGGATGCGGCCCGTTCTGTCATCGCTCGCCGCCGAGTTCGGCGAGACGACGCACTACGCGATATTGGATCGCCGCGAGGTGGTCTACCTCGCCAAGGTCCAGCCACCGCTCTCTCGCTATCAGATGAACTCAGTCATCGGCGGGCGCAACCCGGCCTACTGCACCGGTGTCGGAAAGGCATTGCTGGCGTACAGTCTCTTGACGCGCGACGAGGTCGACCGGTTCGTCGCCGGTCACGAACCACCCCTCGCTCCCTTCACGGACCACACGATCCTTAGCGCCGAACGACTGCACGCCGAGTTCGAGCTCATTCGAGAGAACGGCTACGCGCTGGACCGCGAAGAACACGAAGACGGCATCAACTGTCTGGCGATTCCGTTGTTCCTGACGTCGAGGACCGTGCCCGACGGCGCGATCAGCATCACGGCCGTGGCGCAGCGCTTTCCGCTGGAGAAGTTGGAGTCGTCGTTCAGTCAAGCTCAAGACATGATCCGCGAGCACTTAGGGGAGGTAATGGCGTGAAGATAACGGACGTCGAGGCGTTGGTCCTGCAAGTCGGTGAGGTCGACACGTCGCGCGCCGACGGCACACAAGACGCATTCATCGTGCGAGTGCACACCGACGAGGGCCTCGTGGGTGTCGGTGAAGGCGACACGTCGCCGTACGTCGCGCGCGAGATCGTCAACATGCCCTCGTCGCACTCCCTGGCGAGGGGACTGCGCGAAGTGTTGATCGGTCAGGACCCGTTGCGGATCAGACCGCTATGGGACGAGATGTTCGCGAGTAGCTACCACTACGGGCGCGATGGTGCCGCGCTGCACGCGATGAGCGCCATCGACATGGCGCTGTGGGATCTGTTGGGCAAAGCCGCGGGACTCTCCGTCGGGCAACTCATGGGCGGCGTGACGTCGTCCACGATCGAGATCTACGCGAGCGAAGTGATGCCCCAGACGCCCGATGACGTGACGGCCCTCGCCACGCGCGTGGTCGACGAAGGTTTCGGCGCACTCAAACTGGGTTGGGGTCCGCTCGGCGCTGACGTGGGACTCGACGTCGAACTGACCGCGGCCGCGCGTGCGGTGCTCGGCCCCGATCGAAAGCTCATGATCGACGGCGGTATGGCCTACACCCTTCGTGCGGCGAGGGAGTTCTGTCGACGTGTCGAGCCGCACAACATCTTCTGGTTCGAAGAGCCCTTCGAGGCGGACGACCTCTTCTCCTACGAACGTCTCACCGGCAGCGTCGCGGTGCGCATCGCCTGTGGTGAGGCCCACTCGAACACCCGACCGTTTCGTGAACTCGTCGAGGTTGGCGTGAGTATCTTGCAGCCGGACCTCGGTCGCTGCGGCGGCATGACCAGCGGGCGCGACATCGCGTCCATGGTCCGTGAGTACAGCGCCAGCGCCGTCGTCATCCCCCACTGTTTCTCGACCGACGTGTTACTGGCGGCGACACTCCAGTTCGTGTCCACGCTCCCGGGCGAGCGACTCATCGAGTACCCCGTGACCCAGAGCAAACGACTGGGGTCACTGTTGACGACGCCCTTCACGCCCGAGAACGGCTTCCTCCGGGTACCGGATGGAGTGGGATTGGGTGTCACCCTCGACGAGGACGAAGTGCGCCGACGCACGGTCGCGTCGTAGGAAGGCCGACCCGATGAACCGACACGCAGCTTCGAGGAGTTAAAGGGAACGTTATGGCCTCAATCACGCTCGACAAGATCTCCAAGACCTACCCGAACGGCTTCAACGCCGTTCGCGACCTCGACCTCGAAGTCGCCGAGGGCGAGTTCATGGTGATCGTCGGACCTTCCGGTTGCGGTAAGACCACGGCGTTGCGCATGGTCGCCGGGCTCGAGGCGATCACGTCGGGCACGCTGCACATCGGTGAGCGCGTCGCGAACCAGTTGACGTCCAAGGAGCGTGACGTCGCGATGGTCTTTCAGAACTACGCGCTCTACCCCCACATGACCGTGGGAGAGAACATCGCCTTCGGTTTGAGTCTGCGAAAGATTCCCAAGGGGGAGATCCGTCAGAAGGTCGCCGACGCCGCGGCGATCCTGGGCCTCACCGAACTGCTGAATCACAAACCGGGGCTGTTGTCCGGCGGCCAGCGTCAACGTGTGGCCATGGGCCGCGCCATCGTTCGAGACCCAGCCGTCTTCTTGATGGACGAACCTCTTTCGAACCTCGACGCCAAGCTTCGGGTGCAAATGCGCACTGAGGTCCGTCGTATTCAACGCAAAATCGGCGTCGCCACGCTGTACGTCACGCACGACCAGACCGAGGCGATGACCATGGGCGACCGGGTCGCCGTCATGCGCGCCGGCGTACTCCAACAGTGTGACGAACCTTCCGTGCTCTACAACAAACCGAAGAATCTCTTCGTCGCCGCCTTCATTGGTTCGCCCGCGATGAATCTCTTCGAGGCGACGGTCAGCGACGACGGCTCGCTCCTGCAGTTGGGTTCGCAGCGACTGCCCCTCGGTGCGTCGCTCCACGAACGGGTCCCCTCGCTGCGTTCGTACGCGGGTCGCAAGATCGTCGTGGGCATGCGCGCCGAGGACTTACCCATCGCGACGGGCGAGCAGAGGTCCGACGCGACACTCGTGGCACGGGTCGAAGAAGTCGAGGCGCTCGGCTCTGAGTTGTTGGTGCACTTCTCACTTGACGCGACGCGAGTCAGCGGCGAGGCCCAGGGCCTCGATGAGACGGAACTCGAGGCCACCGCGATCGACGTCGTGGGCGAGGGCGTCGCTCGAGTCGAACCACGGGCCGAGGTTCACGTCGGGCGTGACGCCAGTTTCGCGGTCTACACCGAACGGATGTACTTCTTTGACGCGGACAGTCGTGATGCGATTGTCTCCAGTACCCGAGAAGGCGACATTCCGCGTCAGGGCGCTCGCGATATGGAGGATGAGCAATGAATTTCGCCCGAGTAGGAGAGCCCGGCGATGAACGCGTGGCGGTCGTCTTGCCCAACGGCACGTTGCGACTCGTCCCCGAATCGTTCGGCGACCTTGACGCAGAGTTCTGGCGTGACGGGCGTGCCGATGAGCTTCGCTCCGTCCTCCACACGGACTACGCCGACGTCGCCCCAGGCGTGCGACACGGCGCGCCGATCGCCAAACCCGAGAAGATCATCTGCGTGGGGCTGAACTATCGCGATCACGCCAACGAGACCGGGGCATCGATTCCCACGGAGCCAATACTTTTCATGAAGGCGCCCAACTGTGTCGTGGGGCCCCACGACGAGATCCTGATTCCCCGCGGATCAACGAAGACCGACTGGGAGGTTGAGTTAGGTGTCGTCATCGGGAGGCGCGCTCGTTATCTCTCCTCCCCCGACGACGCCTTGAGCTACGTCGGGGGCTACTGCATCTCGCACGACGTCTCCGAGCGCGAGTTCCAGCTGGAGCGAGGCGGACAGTGGGATAAGGGCAAGTGTTGTGAGACCTTCAACCCGCTCGGACCGTGGTTGGTCACGCCGGACGAGGTCAACGACCCCCAGGACCTAGGACTACATCTCAGCGTGAACGGCGTCACGAGGCAAGATGGTTCGACTCGCGACATGGTCTTCGACGTCGCCTATCTCATCTGGTACATAAGTCAGTTCATGGTGCTCGAGCCGGGCGATCTCATCAACACCGGCACGCCCGCGGGCGTCTCGCTCGGACACGACGACGTCCCCTTCTTGAAGGCGGGCGACGTGGTCGAGTTGTCGATTGACGGAATGGGTTCCCAGAGAAGCGTGCTGGCCCAGGCGTGAGCGGACGCGCCCGTGACGTCATGAGTGGTGGCGAGGAGAGACGATGAGCGCACTGCGAACTAAGAGGGCTCTGATAACGGGCGCCTCGAGCGGTATTGGCCGAGCCATCGCCGTACGTTTCGCTGAAGAAGGGGCCCACGTAGCCGTGGGCGGTCGCGACGAAGGCAGGATCGAGGCCACGTGTCGCGAGATCGAGGCCGCGGGCGGACGCGCGGTGGCCGTACCGGGCGACGTGTCGAAGGTCGAGGACGCGAGCGCGGTCGTGGACGCCGCGGTCGCCGCCATGGGTGGACTGGACGTCGTCGTCAACAACGCTGGCATCGACGCCAACGAGTGGCACGACGTGGCCGACTTTCCCATCGACGTCTTTGACGAGATAATGGCCGTGAACACTCGCGGACCGTTCCTCATCTCGAAGTTCTCCATCCCGCACCTCCTCGCCGCGGGCGGCGGCTCGATGCTGCACATCAGCTCGGTGTGCGCCACGACCGTGTGGGAAGGCGACAGCGCGTACGGCATCTCCAAGGCCGCCCTCAACATGCTGTCGGACCACATCGCCGTGGAGTACGGCGCGCGCGGCATCGTCTCGAATACCTTGATGCCCGGCGTGTTCCGTACACCGCTGCACGAGGGAGTGATGGAGGGCATGAATGACGGGCGCGCCTTCGAACGCACGCTCCTCAGTCGCCATCCGATCGGTCGATTTGGCGACCTACGTGAGATCGCGGAGAGTGCGGTCTTTCTCTGTTCCGGGGCCACGCCATTTCTCACCGGATCGAACATCTCGATCGATGGCGGGTACAGCCGCCGCTGAGCGCGACCGACGAGAATATTCTGTGCTGCTCCGACGCGACTTAGGGCTGCAACAGCGCCTTGATCGGTGTCGTGGCGCCGTTCATCAGTGACGTGAAGATCTCCACTCCCTGATCGAGCGGGAACGTCGTCGACCACGTGAGATCAAGGTTGGACGCGATGTCAATTGCCTTGACGAACTCCTCATCGCTGTACGCGAACGAGCCGCGCACGCACTTCTCGAAGCGCACGATACTCAGAGCGTCGAAACCGGGGTTGGGCGAGGCGAGGCCGAGCCACACCGTCGTCCCGCCCGGAATCAGGTGTTCGATTGAGCTCTGATGCGTCGCGGCACTTCCGACCGCGTCGAAGATCACGTCGAACTCGCCCTCCAGCGCTTCGCCGACCACGTCGGCGCCGACCTTCTCGGCGACGAGGCGACGGCCCTCCGAAAGGTCGGTCGCGGAGACGCTTCCCGCCCCTCCGAAGTGCGCCATCTCGACGCAGGCGAGGCCGATCGGTCCGCAACCAATGACGCCGACACTTAGTCCCTCGGGAGTGCCCGCCAGACTCCATCCGTGCACCGCGTTGGCCAACGGTTCGATGAGCGCGGCGCGGTCGAAGTCCAGCCCGTCGGGCAGGTCGTGCAGGGAGGCGTGCGGAACCGCAACGCGTTCGGCGAAACCACCGGCCCTATGAATGCCGATCAACGAACGAGAACGACAGAGCTGTGTCTTGCCGAGCGCGCAGAGGTCGCACTCGCCGCAGGACGTCAGCGGATTAATCGCGACTCGCCGCCCGTCAGAGGTGTGACCTACTACCTCGTGACCCATGATGAGCGGTGGCACGCGGAATCCCGGGCTCGAAATACCGTGCAGTTCACTCCCACAGATGCCGGCCCGATCGACGTCGATAACGTCTTCGCCGTCACCGGCCACCACGTCGGGAACCTCTTGGATTTCGACGACACCCAGATCGGCAAAGACCAGCGCTTTCATTGCATTCCTCACTACGTCCGATCGATGATTCGTAGTAGTCACGCTAGTTGTTGAACGAACAATTCAACGTCGAAGTTGGCTCGATGGCACGGTCCGTGGCACACGGAGTCGGTTGTCATGTGGGCGATTGACACACACGATTGCAACGTTCCAACTATCAGAACGCGGCGCACTCTGTGGATCAACTCGTTGCGTACGACGACCGCCAGGAGTTGCACGCGCGACACCGTGCAGCACCCAGACGGTAACTTCGTGAGTAATCGATCGTGTCGGGCGGAGGGTAGTAATGGGTGAGTTGACGGGCCGGGTTGCGCTGGTCACCGGAGCTGGCTCGGGCCTCGGACGAGGGATCGCCTTGGAGTTGGCGGGTGCCGGCGCACACGTCGCAATCGTCGACCGTGACGAACACGCGGCGCGTGAGACGCTGGTCATGATGAGCATTGGGCCGGGCGAATGCCGTACCTACGTGGCGGACGTCACGAATCGAATCGAGGTTGATTCCACGTGGGACTCCGTCGCCAAGGACTTCGGTCAACTCGACATCGTCGTGAACAACGCCGGCGTGAGTTTCGTCGGACCACCCATCGTCGATACGACCGATGAGGCGTGGCACTCGTCTATCGATGTCATGCAGACCGGGGTCTTCTACGGCATGCGCGCCGCGGCGCGCCATATGTTGCCGCGGCGCTCGGGATGCGTGATCACGATCTCGTCGATTCGCGGCTTTTCTTCGAATCCGGGGCGTATCGCGTACTGCGCAGCCAAGGCGGCGGTCTTGATGATGACGCAAGTAGCCGCGGGTGAGTGGGCGGAGTTCGGCGTTCGGGCCAACGCGATCGCGCCGGGTCCGATTCGAACTCCGATGTGGGAGAGCGACGTCGCGAACGGCGCCGTCGATGATGCCGCGTACGTACGGACCATTCCGGCCGGTCGCCTCGGTACACCGTCGGAGGTCGGACAGCTGGCCGTGTTTCTCGCGAGTGATCGAGCGTCGTACATCAATGGAGCGTGCGTGACCATCGACGGCGCCCTGACGACGATTCCTTCAGGATGACGATGGCCGCGTGCGTGAGAAGAGAGCGCCGGACGCGTGCGCGATCGGAGGGGGTATATGGAAGTCGTTAGCGGGGTCGACCACGTCGGACTCACGGTCACGGACCTCGAGCGGTCGATCGAGTTTTATACCTCGGTCCTCGAGTGCTCGATCGTCATGAGGCAGGAGAAGGAGGGCGGTTATCTGGCGGCAATCGTCGGTTACCCAGGGGCGCACGTCTTGATGACGCACCTCCAGCCGCCCGGAGGCGGCCCTCGGATCGAACTCTTCCAGTACCTGGTGCCAGAGTCTGCGATGCGTGACCTGGAGCCGCGCAACGTGGGCAACGCGCACATCTGCTTTGTCGTCGAGGATCTGACCGCCCTCTACGAGCGACTCGTGGAGTTAGGAGTCCCCACTATCAGCCCGCCGGTGGAGGTCGACACCGGAGTGAACACCGGTGGATCGTCGCTGTATCTGTACGATCCCGATGGGATCACGCTCGAACTGTTTCAGCGCCCCAAGAGGAGCTCCGCGCATGTGGAATGAGTACTTCGCCGACAAAACGGTCATCGTTAGTGGTGGCGCGAGTGGCATCGGGGCAGGAGCGGTTCAGGGCTTCGCGCGGGCCGGTGCGCACGTAGTGGTGGCCGACGTAACAGACGACATCGGCGAGGAGTTGGTACGAACGCTCGTCGAAGAGGGCCACAGCGCGGTCTTTCGTCACTGTGACGTCACCAACGAAGACGACGTCGGGGCGATCTTCGCGCTGGCACACGATTCTTTCGGCGCCGTTGACGTCGCGTACGCCAACGCCGGGGTCGAGTGGACGAAAGACGCGCGCCACACCTCCCTGGAAGAGTGGAATCGCGTGTTGAACGTCAACCTGACCGGCGCTTTCCTGGTCTGTCGTGCGGCAATGCGTTCAATGTGCGAACGTCGCAACGGATGCATCGTCGTGACCTCATCGCCGCACGCGCTGGCCACGGTGTCCGACGGCGTCGCCTACGCGGCGTCCAAGGGCGGGGTCAGCGCGCTCGTTCGGGCCTTGGCCCTGGAGGGTGCCCCGTACCGAGTTCGAGTGAACGGGGTCATCCCCGGATCGATCAACACACCGATGATTCGTCGTGAAGCGCAGGCCACGCCCAACCCGGAAGAGGCTTTGAAGCTGATGGACCGCAGTCAGCCGTGGGGTCGAATTGGCGAACCGAATGAAGTGGCGAACGTGACAATGTTTCTCGCGTCACCGCTCGCGGAGTTTGTCACCGGTGCGTTGTACTCCGTTGACGGGGGCTTGATGGCCGCGCTTCCAATGGGCCCGTTCAGTTTCGGCGGATGAGGAGTCCGTTTCGCCTGGTTGAGATGGCTCCGAGCGAGCGAGGTGGTCCGTGCAAGAGTTCGTAGCCGAGCCCTGCACGACCGATCTTTATTTTCTGGGCGAATGCTGTCGGTGGGACGAGGTGCGCTGCGAGCTCTATTGGGTGGACGTTCACGAAGGCCATTTCTTTCGAGCGAACGCCGACCACACTTCCGTCGAAGTAGTCCACCGATACGACCTCGGCGGCAACGTCTCGGCGCTGGCGCCGCTGCTCAACAGAGACGACGGATGGATCGTGGCGATGGACCAGTCGTTGTGGATGCTCGGCGAGTCCGGCCAGATACGCGAAGTCGCCCGACTGGAACCGGATGACGGCGACGCCATGGTGCTTAACGACGGAGCGGCCGATCCGTGGGGTTCGTTCTGGGTGGGCTCCATGGCCGCCAACGAGGCGCCGGGTCGCGGCAGTGTCTTCCGGTTCCGACAGTCGACGGGAGCTCACACGATGTTCGGCGGCGTCACGATATCGAACGGGATCGGATGGAGTCCCGATCGGACCACCCTGTACTTCGTCGACAGCGGACCGGGGACGATCCACTCGTACGACGTTGTCGGACGCGGTGCGCTATCCGGTCCCCGTGTTTTCGCGCAGTTTGATACGACGACCGAAGGTACCCCTGACGGACTGTGCGTCGACGACGAGGGCTTCATCTGGGTGGCCGTGTGGGGTGGGTACGAAGTGCGCCGCTACGCGCCGACCGGTGAGCTGGTCGCGCGAGTGAGCGTCGCCACCGCGCAGCCGTCGTGTTGCGCCATCGGCGGTGCGAACGGCACCACGCTGTACGTCACCACGGCGCAAGAGGACCTACCGGCGTCGGCGTTAGAAAACGAGCCAGACGCCGGACGGCTCTTCGCCGTGGACGTGGGCGTGCGCGGTCGGCCACTCGATCCCTACCGGCTGGATTCCTGAGTTCAGTTACCGAGCGGGTACTTACTCCGGTCGAACCCGATGCTCGTCGATGTAGTCGGTGTTGAGTTGCCAGCCCAAACCCGGTGCATCCGACAGTTGGAGTTCGCCATTCACGAGTGGCGGCCGATTGGCGATCAGGTTCCACCAGAATGGATCGCGCTCCGGATGGAAGCATTCGACCACCGAGCCGTGCGCCTGACTGGCCACGAGGTGTGAGGACACTTGCGGCTCCTCATGGTGTCCCACCGCGACGTTGTAGGTTCCCGCGACGGCCGCCATGCGGCGCCACACCGTCGGGCCCCCGGACCACGAAGCGTCGAAGTTGCAGACGTCGATCGCTCCCACCTCCATCAGACTTCGACAGCCCATCGGCGAATACTCACTCTGACCCGCGCACACCGGGATGGATCCACGCATACGCACGTCGCGCATTCCGCGGGCGTCGTCATTCCAGCCCACGGGCTCTTCAAACCACATGATGTCGAGGTGTTCGATCCGTCGGACGAGTTCGAGCGCCTGGGTGACGCTGTAGCCCTGATTGGCGTCGACGGCGATGAGGAAACCCTCGGGCGCCGCCGCACGCGCCCGTTCGACACGTTCGGCATCGACCTCGGGGGATGCCCCGCCGACCTTGAACTTGATTCCGGCCAAACCGAGATCCACGTAGGACTGAATCTCTTCTTCAATCGTGCCGAGGACGTCACCGTAGTAACCGCCTATGGCGATGAGGGGAATGCTGCGACGAAACCCACCCCACAGACGCCACAGCGGCTGGCCGAGGGCCTTACCCACGGCGTCCCAAATGGCGGCGTCCACGCCGGCGAGCGCCACGAGTCCCTGGCGCCGATCGCGAAGGATGTCGAAGGTGACCGGGTAACCGGCGTACCAGCAACGTTCGGTCGCCATGGCATCGAGTCCGACCACCGCCGGGGCCAACTCGTTGTGGACGATAGCGTCGATCTCGTTCAACGTCGCGTCTTCGTCGCCGGCGTACGCCTCACCGACGATGCCGTCGGACGTGTAGACGCGAGTGATCAACGTCGAGCGGTGCGTCATGTGGTAGTGACTGCCCTTGAAGTCGGCGCCTAGTTTGGCCCGCACGGGAACTGTCTCAATACGGGTGATCGTCAGTGGCGAATGAATGTCGCTCGCGAACTGGTCATGTTCTTTATCGGATTGCACACGGTCCACGAACGATCTTCTCATGTGGCGTCGCGCGACCGCTCGTCGGCGTCATACGAAGCATCCGTCCTACAGTTGACACCTAGGGACGAGTCATTCGCGGTGTCGGTCATCAACGCCCCGCGGACGCCTTTCGGGTCGACCCTCAACGTGAGGAGACCGAAGTGAGTGACGACCAGCGGCGGAGGCCGAGGAGTGGATCCCTTCTCTCGACTCGACCGATCGGCGAGGGCCTGACGGAGATCTCGATTCACGGAGAGTTCGTGACCCTGGTCGTCATCCCCGAGGCCGGAGGCAAGATCCTTCAACTCATCGACAACGAGTCGGGTTTCAATCTTCTCTGGCAGAACCCCCGTGTACCGATTGGTCGGACGTACGCCGGCGCGCCGTTCGACGACGTGTGGTGTGGCGGCTGGGACGACGTCTTCCCCACCGACGCGGCGTGCGAGGTCGGGACCAATACCTTCCACGACCACGGCGACCTCTGGATCGGTCCGTGGACGTGGTCAATCGAGAAGGACGATCCTGATGAATCGATCCTTCGACTCAGCCGCGACAGCGTGTCGCTGCCCTGCACGGTCGAGAAGTGGATAAGCCTCAGGCGCGATGGTCACGGCGTCTCGGTGAGATTGCTTCTGACGAACCACGGGACCTCGCCCGTGCGATTCATGTGGAACCAGCACATCGCGCACGCCATCGGACCCGGATCACGCGTCCATGTGCCGGTCGCCACGATGGGTGTGGTCCCGCCCGCGCCTTCCCTCGGCGACGCGCGAGAGGTCACTTGGCCCGTCAACAACGGCGCCGACCTGAGTCGATTGGCGGGACCCGAAGCGGACGTCCTTGAGTTCCTCTACGCCGTGGATCTGCGCGCCGGGTGGTGTGCCGTCACTCACCCCTCGCACGGCGTCGCCGTACGTATCGACTTCGACAATGAGGTGTTCAGGTCGCCGTGGCTATGGCGGGTACTGGGAGGATGGCGTGGTCATCACGTCCTGCTCACCGAACCATGCACGAGTCTGCCGGGCACTCTGGCCACCGCGATTGAGAACGGCAGCGCCGCGACCCTGGCCGCGGGGACCTCGCTCGAGACCGAACTGAATGTCGTGGTCGGTCGAGATTTTGACGCGGAGACACCCGGCGATCAAGACCCTCTCAACTAGAGACCTTCGTCGAGCGCGAGCCGAGCGTCGCGTCACTCAAGCGGTGGGGATTGAGGAGATCGTCGGGGTCAAAGGCGATCTTGATTCGCCGTTGCAATTCGAGCAACAAGGGATCGGTCAACGCGATGTAGTGCTCACGTTTATCGAGGCCGATGCCGTGTTCGCCGGAGATCTGACCACCGAGACCGATTCCGAAGACGAAGAGTTCGCGTAGGAGGCGTTCGCGTTCTTCGTCGTCCGCGAGGTACACCGAGAGATGTACGTTGCCGTCACCGACGTGACCGCACCCCGTGATGGAGGCCTCGTGGCGCGACGCGATGCGCGCCACCTCCTCTAGGTAGGCGGGCACCGTCGAGCGGGGCACGACGATGTCGACGATGTCGTTGGCGCCGGCCTCCTTGGTCACCCAGAACATTCGTTCGCGCGCTTCGATGAGTCGGTGCGCGGCGTGTTCGGGCAAGACGTAGACGTCCAACGCTCCGGCGTCCTCGAGCAGCGTACCGACGTCAACGATGTCCACGTCGAGCTGCTTCGCCGTCCGAGTCTCGAGGACCACGATCAAGTACGCGGCCGCGCTCGTCGCCACCGCCGCGCTCACACCGAGTTCCAGCGAGGCCGCCACGGTCACGGCCGACATCGTGCGCACGTCGAGGTACTCCAGCATGGACGGCTGCAGTCCCGACGCGATGACGGTGGGCACGACTCTGGTGATGGCGTCCAACGAGTCGAACGGCACCAGTATCGTCGCCGAATGGTCGAAGGCCGGCGAGAGCTTCAACGTCACTTCGGTCACCAGCGCCAGCGTGCCCTCGGAGCCGATGACGAGTTGCGTGAGGTCATAGCCCGACGATGACTTCACGACCGGTCCACCCGTTCGAAGGATCGTGCCGTCGGCGAGAACGAGCTCGAGTCCGAGCACGTGTTGTCGCGTGACACCGTGTCGCACGGCCCGCATTCCCCCGGCGTTGGTATTGACGTTGCCGCCGATGGATCCGGAGAGCTCGCCGGGGTACACCGGGTAGCGCAGACCGGTCGGCGCCAGATACTCATTCAGTTCTCGCAGGGTCATGCCCGGTTGCACGACGACGACGTGATCGTTCGTGTCGAGTCGCACCACCTGGTTCATCTGCTCGAAACTCACGACGATGCCATCGTCTGCGGGCGTCGCACCACCGGAGAGCCCCGTGCCCGAGCCGCGCGCGGTGACCGGCACGCCGTGCCGCGCCGCCACACGCATGATGTCGGCGACCTCACGGGTGTTCCTCGGACGAAGGACCGCGAAGGGTTCCGCGTGTCGCACGTGCAGCGACTCGTCGTGCAGGTCGTCGACGTTGTGATTCGGAAAGAAAGTGGACGACGAACTACTCACGATGTCCGTGAGTTCCTTCCGCAGTACTTCGTTCGTCATCTCATTGGACGCTAGTGGGACTCCGGTGGCGCCGGCAGCTCAAAGATCTCCCCGCGGTCACTGGGAGATAGTTCTCACCAAGGCAATGGAGGATGAACCTCTCGAGATCACGACTACCTTCACGTGCATCGCGATCTGATGCAACAAGAAGTTCTTGATCGTCGCGGCGCGCCGTCGGGCGAGTGGACCGCGCGCTCTGATCGTGATCGAGGCGCCTACGAGAAGATGTTGGACGAGGTCGGTGAGCGCGCTGCGCGCTGAGCCGATCAAGGTCGTCGCGTTCGAACGGAAGCCGATTCGCACGAGTCCCGGAACGGGTGGCAACGAAACGGTCACGGTCGTCGGTCCCGAACTGCCCGACAGGTAGTCGGTGTCGGCCGCTTGGCTGGCCGTCACCACGCACGTACCGGCGTGAGTGGCGCTCAGCGTCGCGCCGCTGAGTGAGCAGTTCGCCGTGCCCGAACTGGCGACCGTGAAGGAGACCGCACCGGACCCCGATCCGCCACTCGTTGCCAGGACCAACACCCGGCCAACTATTGCGCTCGTGGTGGTGAGGGAGAGCGGCGTCGGCGTGGCCGGTGAGAACGTCACCGGCGTGGCCGGTGCGCTGATTGGCATGTAGCCCGGACTTCCGTACTTCATTGCGGTGACCACGCAGGTACCCGCGGAGCCGGCCGTGAGCGTGGCGCCGCTCACCACACAGTTCGTCGCCGTGCCGTCAGTCACGCTGTAGGTCACCCCACCGGGACCCGACCCGCCGGAGGTGGCGAGGTCCACGGAGTACGCCGTGCCGTTGAAGGTGGCGCTGGTGGTGGTGAGGGTGAGGGCGTTCTGGGGAGAGATCGGCGCGGCCGGCGCGGCCGGCGTGACGACATTGGATGCGAGTGAGAACGGTCCGGTCCCGACCACGTTGATCGCGGCCACGGTGAAGGTGTAGCTGTCGCCGTTGGTGAGGCCCGCCACCGTGCAACTCGGAATCGCGGATGTGTCGGTGCCAGGACACGCGTCGGTGGTCGTCGTCGACGTGGTGGCGTTCGTCGCGCTGACCGTGTAACCGGTGATGGCGCTGCCCCCGGTACTTGACGGGGACGACCAATTGAGCGACGCCGAGGCGTTGGTCGAGGTCGCGACGACGTCAGACGGCGCGCTCGAGACGGTCGCGGACTGGTAGCTCCACGTGTCGCTCAAAACGCCGGTATCGTTCGCGCCGCCGAAGAGGAGCAGTGATCCGCTGTTCGGGTCGTAGGTCATCGCCGCGGCGTCGCGTCCGGACGGTGCAGTGTCCGGCGAGAGCTGGTTCCACGTCAGGGTGTTCCAAATCCACGTATCGTGGAGTTCGGCCGAACCGGCACCGCCGAAAAGCAGCATCGTCCCGGTCACCGGGTCAAAACTCATCGAGGCATCGCCGCGGGCGCTCGGCGAACTCGACGGGGTGAGTTGCGTCCACGTGGTGCCGTCCCAGCTCCACGTGTCACCTAACTCACTGAGACTTTGTTCGCCGCCGAAGAGGACAATCGTCGCGGACGCGGGGTCGAAGGCCATCGCGGCGCCGAGGCGCCCCGACGGTGAGCTCGCCGGAGACAACTGCGTCCAATTGGATCCGTCCCAACTCCACGTGTCGTTGAGGAAACCGGCCCCGCCGGCGCCGCCGAAGAGGAGCATTGAACCGGTCGCCGCGTCGTAGGCCATCGAGGCGCCGAAACGAGCCGGCGGCGAGGTGCCCGGGGAGAGCTCTGTCCAGTTCGTCCCGTCCCAACTCCAGGTGTCGCTCAACAAGCCCGAGTCGCCGGCGCCGCCGAAGAGCAGTATCGTCCCGGTCACCGGGTCGTAGGCCAACGAGGCGTCGACGCGTGCCGACGGCGAGGCGACAGGAGTGAACTGGTTCCACGTGGTCTCGTTCCAACTCCACGTGTCGCCCAACAGACCGCTACCGTTTTCCCCGCCGAAGAGCAGCGTCGAACCGGTCGCCGGGTCGTAGGTCATCGAGGCTTCGAGGCGAGCCGGCGGTGAGGTGTTCGGGGTCAGTTCGGTCCAGTTGAACGGAACCGTAGGTGGTGCGCCGTACACCCACGTCTCATTGATATAGCCGTCATTGCCGATGCCGCCGAAGAGGAGTGTCGAGCCGCTCACCGGGTCATACGCCGTCGAGGCGAGGTACCTCGGACCGGGCGATGTGGCGGGCGAGAGGTGACTCCACGTCGTCCCGTCCCAGCTCCAGGATTCATTGATCAGGCCGGAGTAAGCGGCACCCCCAAAGAGGAGTATCGAACCGTCGGCCGGGTCGTAGTCCATCGAGGCGCCCGCCTCGGCCGTCGGCGACGTCGCCGGGAACAGCTGGGTCCACGTCGTCCCGTCCCAACTCCAGGTGTCGTTGAGGTAGCCGCCGCTGCCGTCGCCGGCCACGAGGAGTATCGATCCGCTGGCCGCGTCATAGGCCATTGAGCCGTCGAGCCGCGCCGACGGCGACGTCGCCGGGAACAGCTGGGTCCACGTCGTCCCGTCCCAACTCCACGTGTCGCCGAGAACGCCGCCGGCGTTCGTACCGCCGAAGAGGAGCATCTGCTGGGTCGTCGCGTCGTAGGCCATCGTGGCGCCGTACCGACCGGCCGGTGACGTCGCAGGCGTGAGCTCGGTCCACGTCGTCCCGTCCCAGCTCCAGGTGTCGCCGAGATAGTTGTCGGTCACGCCGTTAACGCTGTAGCCGCCAAAAAGGAGCATCTGACCGGTCGCCGGGTCATACGCCATCGAGGCGCCCTGACGCCCCGGCGGCGAGGTCGACGGCGTCAGCAGTGACCAGTTGGTCCCGTCCCACGTCCATGTGTCGCCGTAGTACTCAAGGCCGCCGGCGCCGCCGAAGAGGAGCATCGAAGCGGTCGCCGGGTCATACGCCATCGACGTGCCGAAACGGGTGGACGGGGCGTTCGCCGGTGAGAGTTGACTCCAGTTCGCCGACGACGCACCGGCACCGGCGCTCGCCGGCGAGGTCGACAATACCGTGACGCTCAGTCCCGCGAGGAGCGTTGCCGCCACGAGCGAACGAATCCGCAAATAGTGCCGCATCGTCATACCCCCCAGCGCCTCGTTGCTCCAATTGGCGCAGCGGTGATCCTGATTGCATCGTACTTCGCCGCAATTCGGGTTTCGAACCACGCTCGACAAACCGAGAACAATTGTTCCGTGTGCGTGGCCACTCCAACCTCGAAAGTACCGGTCCCACGTGTGCCACTTGCAGGAGGCCAACGCGCGAAGGAGTGCGCAGCCGAACCAACAGATGTGTCATCAAATCACAGACCGACTATGAGGTTCACACCGACGAGACTTTTTTGACGAAGTGCAGGCGCGAAGGTGACAACATTGGTCCTGGCGCACAGTGGACAGCGCCGAATAGGGGGAAACGTTATGACGTACGCCGGAAGTCGACGGATCTTGGATGCTGACAGTCACGTGATGGAGTTGTCGGACTTCCTCGATGACTACATCGAGCCCGCACAACGCGAGCATCTCTCGCGCGGGGTGATGGACGCCCTCCAACCGGTCCTCGAGGACGCCGTCGTGAAGTCCGAGGCCCGCCGCGCGGACCCCGCCAAGTTGGCGTTGGCCGAGGAGCGACTGCTGACCGACAAAGGCTGGTTCGCCATGGGTGGCTTCGACACGGTCGAGCGCAGTCACGTGCTCGATCTCTTGGGGTTCGATGCGCAACTCGTCTTCGCCACGTTCGCCTCGACGATGTTCGCCGGTCGCGATCTCGATCGACTCTACGCCGGATCCTCGGCGCAGAATCGAGCCGTGGCCGCGTTCTGTTCGCCGGACGCGCGGCTACTGCCCGTCGCGTACGTGCCGCTCAATGATCCGACGCGAGCAGTTGAGTGCCTGACAGAGGCCGTGCGCGAGGGCTGCGCCGCGGTGATGGTTCCTTCGACCGCCGCCGGTGATCGCTCGCCCACCCATCCCGACCTCGATCGGTTCTGGACACTGCTTGAGGACTCCAATATCCCGTTCGTCCTCCACGTGGGCGGTGGCGGTCGCCTGCTCGATCCGGCCTTCCACAACAACGGCATGCCCGTCACGGATCACTTGGGCGGCGGCGAGAACATCCGCTCCAAGGACTACGTCGCGATTCATCATTCGCCGGAGACGTTCTTGAGCACGCTGATCCTGGACGGACTCTTCGACCGGCACCCGGGTATCCGCGGCGGCTGCATCGAACAAGGTGGCGGCTGGGTCGTGTCGTGGCTACGCAACATCGACTACGCGCAGCGCGCGTTCCGTCGAACCGAGGAGCCGCTACAGAAGTTGAAGGAACGACCGTCGGAGTACGTGCGGCGTCACCTCAAGTTCACGCCATTCCCGGGAGAGCCGGTCGGTTGGCTGATCGAGCAGGCGGGCGCGGAGCTGTTCATGTTCTCGACGGACTATCCGCACCCCGAAGGGGGGCGCGATCCCTTGGCCAAGTTCGAAGAGACCCTGACCGACACGAGCGCCGCGGACCAGGATCGCTTCTTTTCGACGAACATGGCCGAACTCCTGGGACGCGTTCTTGCCGACGAACCGGCCTCGTGAACATTCCGCGACGCTGAGGTTCGCTACTCCGACCTTCGCGCCGCTTGCATTGAGAGCACGAGTGTGACGATAACGAGCAGCGGTAAGGCGACGTAAGCCACCGCGTTCACGTGCGCCACATTGGCCAAGAGCGCGACGGCGCCGACGAGCACGATCACCGCCACCGTGATCTCGGGCGTGTCGCCCACGAGGAAGTCCCACCAGAAACGGCCGAACGCTCGCAGGAGTCGCACGACTAGTGGACGGTCGTCACTCATGAGCCAGACCAGTTACCTGGGCGACACGGAAGATCCGTACGACGACCGCGGCGACGAGCCCGTAGAGCACCACGAGCACCAACAACGTCGTGTCCCCACCGGGCCAGCGCACGTGCAGTCCTTCGCCGGTCCAGAACGTGCCGTAACTCACGAGCATCACGCCGACGGTCATCTTCATCGCGTTCTCGGGCACGCTCGAAAGTTGCTTCGCCACGACCACGCCAACGACGCCGACCAGCACCACCGCGATCGCGGCGACGATGACCGCCAAGCCGAGGCGGTGCGCCGACGTACCGAGCGTCAAGACAGTGATCACGATCTCAAGCCCCTCCAGAAAGACGCCCTTGAAGGCGATGACGAAGGCGACCTGATCGTGCTTGGGCGACGCGCCCTGGGCCTCGAGCTGCGCGACGGTCGCGCGATAGATCGCGTCCTCGTCGTGCTTCGCCTTGCGACCGCTCGAGCGGAGCATCGCCTTTCGCAGCCACTGCATCCCGAAAATCAAGAGGATGCACCCGACCACGAGTCGCAGGGCGTCCAGGGGCACGTGCACGAGCGCAGGACCGAATGCTCCGACCAACGCCCCGAGGGCCAACAGCGCTACCGCTACACCGCGAAAGGCCGAACGCCACCCTCGCACGTGGCCGACGGCCAGCACGATCGTGAGGGCTTCGACCATCTCGACCGCGCTCGCAAGAAACACGGCGCCCACGAGAACGACGGTGCTCGAGGAGCCGCTGAGCGATGCGATCACGATCGTCGACGGCCGTCGTCGGGCATCACGAAGCGCCCTCTGCTACCACCTTGCAATGAGATGTGCATCGAGAGCTTCAAGAGCGTGCAACTCCATCAAACGTCAGGTCGGTGACCGCGCGAATCCAAATCGTTGCCGCGTCACGATCGAAGCCCACACTATTCAGGCGCGCCAGTATCGCGGCGTCAAGTACCTCGACGAGAAGGGTTTCGTCAACGTCAATGCGGATCTCTCCGGTCTCTTTACCGCGACGAACTACGGCCTTCACGGCGTGGGTCCATGGCGCGAAAATCTCTACTCGGTAATAGGCGTGAAGTTCCGAGAAGTGGTGCTCTTCGGCATTGACGGCGCGCTCGAAACGCAGCAACCGCGGATCGCTGACCCGTTCGCGGTTCGCGACCATCAACGTGATGAGATTCTCGCGAGCACTCAGTTGAACCACCTCGGGCAACGTCCACCTCATGGATTTCACGACGTCGAATAGGATGTCATCCTTCGAATTCCAGCGTCGATAGATGGAGTTTCTCGAGATGCCCGAGGACTGGGCAATGTCGACCAACGAAAGGGCGTTCAAGGAAGTCCCCGCTGCGACCAATTCGAGTACCGCCTCGATGACGCGTTGGTTCACCTCGGGGCTTCGCGGTCGACCGGATCCTTTGACGAGTGCGACCTGCGTAGTCATGCGATTAACGCTACATGGTTGTACCGTAATAAACCGGGCCATTAATTACGCAACAGCATTGTCTCGTAACCGCCCAGCTTGGATCTGCGAAGTGCGCCATTTGTTGGGCGCAGCACTGTTCGAACTGTCACGAGAATCAAGGTTCAATTTGTAATAGCACTCTCTCGATAGTTATCTCTCGATAGAGTACGCTCGACGCATGTCCACTGTGCAACCTGATCCTCATGCCACCGAGAAGTCAATTCAGGAGTATTCGGAGTTGCGTGACGTCAACGACCCAAAGACACTTCGCGCACTGACCCATCCGGTTCGGCTGGCGCTCCTCGAAGCCTTAGCGCTCGAGGGACCACTGACCGCCACGGCCGCGGGCGAATTAATCGGCGAATCACCGACGACGTGTTCCTTTCACTTTCGCCAACTGGCGAAATACGGTTTCGTCGAGGAAGCAGATACTGGTCCCGGACGCCTACGCCCCTGGAAGGTCGTCAACGTCGGCATGAGGTTCAGCGACGTCACTGAGGACGCCGAGACGAGCGTGGCCGCCAAGAGTCTTGAGCGCATGGTCTTCGATCGGGCCATGGGCCGACTCTCGAGTTACATCTCGACGAAGGCCAACTTCCCCAAGGAGTGGCAGGAGGCGTCCCAGAACGTCGAGACGCTCCTATGGGTCACGCCCGCCGAACTGCAGTCGCTCACCAATGAGGTTCTGGAGATCTTCAATCGCTTTCGAGACCGCATCACTGATTCGTCGTTACGCGCCGAAGGTTCGTTACCGGTCGAGGCGCTCATGTTCACCTACCCCGTGCGACTACCCGGGAGTCCACGGTGACGATGCGCGATCTCGCAAAGTCCCGCGACGCGCGGGTGTATCTCATCGGACAGAGCTTCTCGCTCTTCGGTGACACGGCCATGTTCCTCGCCCTCGGCATCTGGGTAAAGGAGTTGACGCACTCCAACGCGGACGCCGGTCTGACGTTCTTGTTCTTCCCGCTCGCCGCGCTCTTCTCACCACTGGCCGGCATAGTGGTCGACCGCGTGCGCCGTCGACCGACGCTCGTCTGCGTAAACTTTCTGAGCGCCGCGCTCGTGATGCTGCTGTTGTTCGTGCACACCGCTTCGGACATCTGGATCATCTACGTCACGATGTTCCTCTACAGCTTCGCCGGCAACTTCATCGGTTCCGCGCAATCTGCCTTCTTGACCGTGCTACTGCCACCCGAGCAACTCGGTGACGCCAACGGATTCCTGCGGACGGTTCGCGAAGGTCTACGACTCGTCGCGCCACTCGTCGGTGCGGGACTCTTCGTGATCGTCGGCGGTCACTGGATCGCCGCCCTCGACTCGGCCACGTTCATCATCGCCGGCTTCTCCGTTCTCGCGTTGCACGTGCGCGAAGATAAACCGACGCGTTCGCCCCAGCGTTTTCTCACGGAGATCTCCGCCGGTTTCCACCACGTGGTCCGAACCCCGATACTCCGTCGAATGGCGATCTCCCTCGCCGTGGCGCTCAGCGTGGTGGGTTTTCTCGAAACGGCGATCTTCGCCATCACGAGCAACGAACTGCACCGCAGCCCCAGCTTCATCGGAGTCCTCATGGCGACCCAGGGCGTCGGGGCACTGATCGGTGGACCGCTGTCCGCGCCGACGATGCGCAAGATCGGTGAGCGATGGCTCTGCGGCGTTGGCCTCATCGGCATCGTCATCGGGTCCCTGCTCCTCGAGGGCGGCTCGTTGATCTTCGTGCTGATCGGCGCCGTGTTCTTCGGCGTGGCATTGCCGCCACTCATTGTGGGCGCGTACACGCTGTTGCAGCTGCGGACGCCGAATGAACTGCAGGGCCGGGCCTTCTCGGCCTTCGACCTCATCTCGTCGCTGCCGCAAACGATGTCCATTGGCGTGGGCGCGATACTGGTGACCATCCTGGGTTACCGGTGGGAGTTGACGATCATCGCGGTCGTGGTCGCGTTGGCGGCGTTGATACTGCTCCTACCGATTGTCGGTGAACCGAACTTCGGCCCGCTCGTCGCGATCGAAGAGCTCGACGTCGCCGCCGTCGACTAACGAGGACGCGGCGGCCTCACTCCTCGGTCGAGCACGTGGCGCTGCCGGCCGTCGTGCCCTTCGCGGTGCCGGGCGCGAAGAGCGAATCAATGACGTGCCAGAACGAACACGAGTGATCATCGAGGTACGTCGTCGAATGTGGTGTCGTAATGAAGAGCGACCCCGGACACTCGTCGGCGGTCGCGTTCCAGACGTCCACGCCGCTTCGCACGATCTTGATCTTGAGCAACGTGGAGTCCTCCATGCACTCGCCACCGCCGAAGTCCTTCAGATCGGCCACGACCGTGTGCAACGACAGCACCTGTTGGTGGCTCAGGACGACCGTGACGGGATCACTCGACCCTTGCGCCAGCGACGTCTTCCCGTAACCCGTGACGGTGACGGTGCCAGTCGTCGGCATCTGCTCGTGCACGATCGGCAGGTAGGTGACGTCCACGTCGACGCGCAGCTCTCGTTGACCGCTCTTCGCGACGGTCGTGGAGTACGCGACGCCGCAGAAGGTGATGTGCGGGCTCACGCAGGTGAGCGATAGGACTAACGAGTCGACCGGTACCACGTGTGGTCCGCCGCTGGTGCCGGTTCCCGTGACGGTCTCACCGCTCGGCAGGTGGTCGCGCACGTACTCGCTCACCGAGACCGACGTGGACAACAGGAACAGGCTCCACGCGTGGCTGGTGACCGAGTCGATGGCGACGGCGCTGTTCTGTCGGAGTGGCGTGGGCAACGTCGTGACCCTTTGGGCGCCGGGGGGAATCGGTTGGAGCCGCAGCAGGTTCCGGGCGTAGGCGTTACCCGCGATGGTCATGGACGTGGTGTTGCTCTGCGCGACGGCGCTCGTCGCGGGGAGGCCGAGACACGCAACGCCGAGCGCGATGACCAGCAGCGCGCTCCGGCTCGTTACGTGTCCGACATGAGGTTCGGCGTTCTTAGAGTGCAGGTCTCTCACGACGCCGAATCGCGGTCTTACGATTTGCCTCATACCCAATACTGTCCTCAACGTTGCCAATCTTTCGCGCAGCGACACGTACTCCGGCACAACCCTAAGGCCTTCGTAAAGTCCTCGATTCGTGACGATGCACCTCGTTTAGGGTGGTGAATGACCGATGGACAAAGGTCGCCGATGAAAGCCCCAACCTGGAGGAACACCATCAAGAAGCTCTTCGTCTTCGACCTCGACGGAACCCTCGCGCCGAGCAAGTCGGCCCTCGGCTCCGACGTCGCCGCGCTGCTGCACGACCTCCTGGGCGTCATGAAAGTAGCCGTGATCTCCGGCGGCGACTGGTCGCAGTTCCAGAAGCAACTGCTCGCCAATCTTCCCGAAGACGAACGGCTCAAGGATCTCTCACTACTGCCGACCTGCGGCACCCAGTTCTACGAGTACGTCGGTCACTGGTCCAAGGTCTACTCCGAGGACCTCAGTGACGAGGAGCGGGCCCGGATCACGACGTCCCTCCAGGAGGCCTACGACCAGTCGGGCACCAAGGTCGATAAGACCTGGGGCGAGGTCATCGAGGACCGCGGCAGCCAGATCACGATGTCGGTCCTCGGCCAAGAGGCCCCGCTCGCCGAGAAGGAGAAGTGGGACCCCGACTTCACCAAGCGAGAAAAGATCATCGCGATCCTGCAACCGATGCTGCCCGATTTCGCGATCCACATGGGCGGCACGACATCGATCGACGTCACCAAGCCCGGCATCGACAAGGCCTACGGCATCGCCAAGTTGCGTGAACAACTCGGCATCAGGGTCCCCGAGATGCTCTTCTGTGGTGACGCGATCTTTCCCGGCGGCAACGACTACCCGGCCCAGGAGGCGGGCGTGGACAGCATCATCGTGCGCGATCCGTGGGAGACGGCGCGCGTGATTCAAACGGTGATCGCCTGTCTCGGCGACGATGAGGTGCAGATCACGTCACCGGGTAAGCCCTCGTGAGCGCCTTCGCCATGCGCCCGTTGGACCTCGTGATCGAGCCGGAGCCCGGCAACGCCAACGAGGTCGGCGGCATCTTGAATCCGGCCGCCGCGAGGGGACCCGACGGGCATCTCTACCTCTTCCCGCGGCTCGTGGCCGAAGGCAACTACTCGCGCATCGGCATCGCGCGCGTGCAGTTCGACGGGGACGGTGAACCGTGCGGCATCGAACGGCTCGGCATCGCGCTGGAGCCGGTGATGCCCTACGAACTGCGACCGGACGGCGGCGGGTGCGAGGACCCGCGCGTCACCTACGTCGAACCCTTGGTGCGCTACGTGATGACCTACACGGCCTTCTCGCCGTTCGGGCCGCGCATCGCGCTGGCCTTCTCCTACGACCTGCTGCACTGGGAACGGCTCGGTCTGGCGACGTTCGAGCCCTACGAAGGGATTCAGTTCGACGGCATCGACAACAAGGACGCCGCACTGTTCCCGATGGCGATGCCCAATCCCTCGGGCCACCCGGAGCTCGCACTCCTCCATCGGCCGCTCTTCCCGGGTACCTTGCCGGAAGACACGATGATGAAGCAAGATCGCGAAATGGACATGATGCGCGAGAGCATCTGGATCTCTTACACACCGACGGGTCCCAAGGACGTGCCCTACCCACTCGCGCACTTCACATCGCATCACTGTTTGGCGACGCCCCAATACCCCTGGGAGTCACTCAAGATCGGTAGCGGCGCGCCGCCAGTACTGACGAAGCACGGATGGCTGTTCATCTACCACGGCGTCTCGGACTCCGCGCCGCCGGGTAGCGGCACGCACCAGATCGCGTACTCGGCCGGCGTAATGGTCCTCGAGAAAGACCATCCCCAGAACGTCCTCTATCGCTCACGCGAACCGGTGCTCTCCCCGACGCTCTCGACGGGACCGCGCGGCACGCCGTCCAACGTCGTCTTCCCGACCGGCATCGACCGGCGAGACGACATCGGCCAGCCCGACCGCCTGGACGTGTACTACGGCATCAATGACTTTCGCATCGCCGTCGCGCGCCTCGACGTGCCCGACACGCTGCCACTCGAAGGCGAAGCCGACCGACCCGAGAGCCCCACGCGTTGACGTTCGTTCACGGACCCGACACGTCCTTCGTGCACGATGTCCGGATTCAATGGCCCGCGAAGTTGTCAGAATGCACGTGGAGGACTGACGTGTCCACCGACGTATCACGAAGGAATGCCCTATGACCACCCTCCCACTTCGCCAACGATTCGCCTGGACCGCCCTTGAAGCGCACCAAGCGACGCTCGAGGCGACGAACCTGCGCACTCTGTTCGCCGAGGACGCGACGCGCGGCGCGCAACTGCGCGCATCGGCCGAAGGACTCCACCTCGACTACTCGAAACAACGAGTGACCGACGACACGATGCGGCTGCTCTTCGAGCTCGCCAAGGAGTCAGGCCTCGCCGAGCGCCGCGATCAGATGTTCGCCGGGGAGCACATCAACGTGTCTGAGGACCGCGCGGTGTTGCACGTCGCGCTGCGTATGCCGAAGAGCGCGACGCTGGTCGTCGACGGTGTCGACGTCGTGGCCGAAGTCCACAAGGTGTTGACGCAGATGCGTTCGTTCGCCACTCGGGTTCGATCCGGTGAGTGGAAGGGCCACACCGGCACGGCCATCAAGAACGTCGTCAACATCGGCATCGGCGGATCGGACCTCGGGCCCGTCATGGCCTACGAATCGCTGCGCTTCTACTCCCGTCGCGACCTCACCTTCCGCTTCGTCTCGAACGTCGACTCGACGGACCTCGTCGAGGCGGTGCGCGACCTCAAGGCCGAAGAGACGCTCTTCATCATCTCCTCCAAGACCTTCGGCACCTTGGAGACCCTCACCAACGCGACGTCGGCCCGGAACTGGCTGATCGAGCAGCTCGGTGACGAATCGGCCGTCGCTAAGCACTTCGTCGCGGTCTCCACGAACGCCGAAAAGGTGGCGGCCTTCGGCATCGATCCGGCGAACATGTTCATCTTCTGGGACTGGGTCGGCGGACGCTACTCGATGGAGTCGGCGATCGGACTGTCGACGATGCTCGCCATCGGCCCTGAGCACTACGACGAGTTGCTCGACGGGTTCCACGCGATGGACGAACACTTCCGCACGGCGCCGTTCGAGGAGAACCTCCCGGTGTTGCTGGGACTGCTCGCCGTGTGGAACCGTGACTTCCTCGGCTGCGCGAGCGTCGGCGTCATGCCTTACGACCAGTACCTGAAGCGCCTGCCGGCCTACCTCCAGCAGCTCACGATGGAGTCCAACGGCAAGCACGTGACCCTGGACGGTACGAGCGTCGACTACGACACCGGCGCCGTCTACTGGGGCGAGCCGGGCACGAACGGCCAACACAGTTTTTACCAACTCATCCACCAGGGCACCTCGATCATCCCGGTCGACCTCATCGGTTTCGCCAAGAGCCTCAACCCGCTCGGTGAGCATCACGACATCCTGTCCTCGAACGTGTTCGCCCAGGCCCAGGCCCTGGCCTTCGGCAAGACCGCCGAGGAGGTCCGTGCCGAGGGGACGGCCGAACACGTCGTGGCGCACCGCGTCATGGAGGGGAACCGACCGACCAACGTGTTGTTGGCCGAGGTCCTCACGCCGCGGATCCTCGGATCACTCATCGCGCTCTACGAACACTCGGTCTTCACCCAGGGCACGATTTGGGGCATCGACTCCTTCGACCAGTGGGGCGTCGAACTGGGCAAGGTCCTCGCGGTCGCCATAATCCCCGAACTGGAGTCCGAGGCCGAACCGGCCCTCACGCATGACTCCTCGACCAACGAACTCATATCGCTGTACCGACGACTGAAGAAGAGTGAGGACTCCCATGGCCACTGAACACCCAACGCAACTCGGAATGGTGGGGCTCGGTCGCATGGGCGCGAACCTCGTCCAGCGACTCGTGCGCGACGGACATCGCTGCGTCGTCTACGACGTCAACGTCGCCGCGGTCGAGAAGCTCGTCGGCGACTCGGTGCTGGGCGCCGCGTCGTTGGAGGACCTCGTCACGAAACTCGACGCGCCGCGCGCGATCTGGCTCATGTTGCCCGCCGCGATCACCCAGGACACGCTCGACGAACTGGCCCAGTACCTCGAGGACGACGACGTCGTCATCGACGGGGGCAACTCGTACTACCGCGACGACATGTCGCGCGCCACACAGCTCGCGGAGCGAAACGTCCACTACGTCGACTGCGGCACGAGCGGCGGCGTCTGGGGCCTCGAGCGCGGTTACAGCCTCATGATCGGCGGCGAGGACGATATCGTGACGCGCCTCGACCCGATCTTTCGCTCGATCGCCCCGGGCGTCGACGGCTCGGCGCCGACGCCGGGCCGCACGCGCACGGACGGGACGGCGCAGCTGGGTTACCTGCACTGCGGGCCGAACGGCGCCGGTCACTTCGTCAAGATGGTGCACAACGGCATCGAATACGGCATGATGGCCGCGATCGCCGAAGGACTCAGCGTCTTGAAGCACGCCAACGTCGGCACCACGAAGGTCGAGGCCGACGCCGAGACCACGCCCCTGCGCGACCCCCAGTACTACGCCTTCGACTTCGACCTGCCCGAAGTCGCCGAAGTGTGGCGACACGGCTCGGTCGTCGGCTCGTGGCTGGTTGATCTCACGGCCGACGCCCTGGCGCGTTCACCGGAGCTGTCCGAGTTCAGCGGACGCGTGTCCGATTCCGGCGAAGGACGATGGACGGTCGAAGCCGCGATCGACGAATCGGTCCCGACGCCGGTGATCGCCGCCGCCCTGTGGCAGCGCTTCGAGTCACGCGATCAGGGCGAGTTCACCGCCAAGGTGCTCTCGGCGATGCGCTCGGAGTTTGGTGGACACGTCGAGAAGAGCTCGTAACGTGCTGCGCGAAGTCCGCGAGTTCCCCCACGCCGACGCCGTCGCGGCCGCGGCCGCTGACTACGTGGTGCTGCGCGCGAGTGCCGCGATCGCGGCTCGGGGTCAGTTCCACTTCGCCGTGAGCGGGGGCCGCACGCCGTGGACGATGTTCGAGAAGTTGGCCCTGATGGACGTCGACTGGCCCCACGTCGTGCTCTATCAAACCGACGAACGCGTCGCCCCGCCCGGTGACGTGAATCGTAATCTGACGAATCTCGAACGAAGTCTCGGCGAGTGTCGGCCGACCATCGTGGCGATGCCGGTCAACGACGACGATCTCGACGCGTCCGCGAACTCCTACGCCAACCTGCTCCCGTCGCGCTTCGACCTCGTGCACCTCGGACTCGGCGCCGACGGCCACACCGCGTCACTGATACCGGGTGATCCCGTGTTGGACGAGCGCGTGCGACTCGTCGCGGTCAGCGGTGCGTACCACGGCGTGCAACGAATGACGCTGACCTACCCCGGTCTCGCGCGCGCCGATCAACTGCTCTGGCTGATCTTCGGCGCCAACAAGCAGCCGGCGCTCTCGGCACTGCTCCGGGGCGACCCCTCGATCCCGGCGAGTGGCGTGGAGGCGGCGTCGGCGATCGTGATGGCCGATGAGGCCGCGCTCGGATCATGAGCGTAGAGGAAGAGAAGCGCCTCGCCGCCGACGCGGCCAGCGAGCTGATTGAACCAGGTTCGCGTGTGGGCCTCGGCACCGGCACGACGGTCGTCTACCTGCTCGAGGCGATCGCTCGTCGGGGTGTCGACGCGAAGTACGTGGCGACGTCGCCGGGCACCGCCCGAGCGGCGCAGTCACTCGGCATCGCCGTCGAGCCTTTTGACGCCTTGGATGAACTGGATCTGGCCATCGACGGCGCGGACCAGATCGCGCCCGACGGGTGGCTCGTCAAGGGCCGTGGTGGGGCGCACCTGCGAGAGAAGATCGTCGCGGCGGCGGCGAAGCGATTCGTGGTCATCGCGGACTCCTCCAAGCCGGTGACGCACCTGCACGCGCCCGTGCCGTTGGAGCTGCGTCCCTTCGGTCTGGGCGCGACGTTGCGCGAGCTCGGCGCGGTCGCGCTGCGTGACGTCGGACCGAGCCCCGACGGCGGCGTCCTGGCGGACTACCACGGCGACGTCACGTCGCCCCGAGCGCTGGCCGAGCGCCTGTCGTGGATACCGGGCGTGAGTGCGCACGGTCTCTTCGCGCCAGACTTGGTGAGTGAGATCATCGTGGCCACCGGTAAGACGGTGACCACATCGGCCCCGGGAGGACATCCATGACGAGCACGAACACCGGCATGCACTACGAGGTGCCCCCGGACCACATCTTCGTGATGTTCGGGGCGACCGGCGACCTCGCCAAACGCAAGATCCTGCCGGGCCTGTTTCACCTCGCCGTCGCGGGACTCCTGCCGAAGCACTACCGGATCATCGGCTGCTCACGCCAGGCCTCGGCGGTCTCGGATGACGAGTTCCGAAAGCGCGCCTACGACGCGGTGTGCGAGTTCGGGTCGAACAAGCCCGAGGGCAAGGTCTGGGACCAGTTCGAGAAGAACCTCTCCTTCGCCTACGCCGAAGAGGACGGGACCGGTGAACTCGTCGACGCCGTCGCGCGCGCGGAGAAGGAGATGGGGGGCGACGTGCAGCGGTTGATCCACCTGGCCGTGCCGCCGAACGCCCTGCTCGACATCATCGAGATGCTCGGCGCGACGGGCCTCAATCAGAACACGAAGATCATCTGTGAGAAGCCCTTCGGCACCGACCTCGCGTCGGCGCGCAAACTCAACGCCGCCATTGCCGAGTGCTTTGATGAGGCCCACGTCTTTCGCATCGATCACTTCCTCGGCAAGGAGTCGATCGACAACATCCTGGCGCTGCGATTCGCCAACGGTCTCTACGAACCGATCTGGAACCGAACCCACGTCAGTTACGTCCAGATCGACGTCCCCGAGACGCTCTCGATCGAGGGCCGCGGCGTCTTCTTCGAACAGACCGGCACGTTTCGCGACATGGTCGTCACCCACCTCCTTCAGGTACTGGCCTTCGTCGCCATGGAACAGCCGATCTCGCTGGAGGCGAAGCCGCTGCGCGACGAGATCAGCAAGGTCTTCGATTGCATCACGCCGATCAATCCCGAACACGTCATCTTCGGCCAGTACGACGGGTACCTCAAGGAACAGGGCGTCGCCCCGGACTCCACGACCGAGACCTTCGTCGCACTACGCGCCGATATCGAGAACACGCGCTGGAAGGGTGTGCCGTTCTTCCTGCGAACCGGCAAGTCGATGGCACAGAGTCGCCAGGTCGTGACGATCGGATTCCAGGAGCCGGTCATGAAGATGTTCCCGGTCGACCACGTGGAGGGCCAGCGCCACGGCAACGAACTCGTGACCGACTTCGCGGACCCCGGTTCGATCCAGACGCACTTCCTGGCCAAGCAACCCGGTCCCGAGATGCGCCTCGCGCCGGCCGTCATGACCTTTCGCTACGCCGACTCGTTCCAAACGGCCAACAACCTCGAGGCCTACGAGCACCTCATCCTCGAAGCGATGCTCGGCAACCAGGCCTTCTTCACGCGTTCCGACGGCATCGAGCGACAGTGGGAGATCGCGACGCCCGTGCTGGAGGATCCGCCGGACGTGGAGCTCTACGAGCCCGGTTCCTGGGGCCCGGTGTCCATCGACCGCATCGTCGCGCCGGACCGGTGGTCACTGCCTCGATGAACGTGCCAATACGGTTACTGCTGTCCGACGTCGACGGCACGCTGGTGCCCCACGACAAGGTGCTCACGGCGCGTTCGATACAAGCGGTGAAGGACCTGCACGACGCGGGCATACTCTTCGCGCTCACCAGTAGTCGGCCTCCGCGAGGGATGCGGATGTTCGTCGAGGCGCTTAATCTGGCGACGCCGATCTCCGCGTTCAACGGCGCGATGATCATGGACGCGCACGGCCTCGTCCTGCACGAACGCAAGATCGACGATGACGTCGTCCCCGTTTTGCTGGCGACACTGGAAGAGTACGACGTGTCAACCTGGGTCTATCGCGATCAAGAGTGGTACGTGTTGGACGCCGACGGACCCCACGTGCGCCACGAAGCCGAGGTCTGCCAGTTCGAACCGCTGACCGTCGCGAACTTCAGTGCGGTGAGCGACGGCGTCGCCAAGATCGTCGGTACCAGTGACGACGTGTCGGCGATGACCAGCGCTCGTGAGGCCATCCAGGCCAAGGTCGGTTCCCGGGTCTCCGCGACGAACTCACAGTCGTACTACCTGGACATCACGAGTCCCGAAGCCAACAAAGGGGCCGCCGTTGACTTCCTCGCCGTGGCACTCGAGATTCCGGCCGAGGCGATCGCCACGATCGGTGACGCACACAATGACGTGTCGATGTTCGAGCGCTCGGGACTGTCGATTGCGATGGGGAACGCAGAGGCTGATGTGCAGGCTTCGGCGAAATACGTGACGACCTCGAACGAAGACGAAGGATTCGCCAACGCCGTCGATCAGTTCATCTTGATGCGCTGATTCTGGACAGCTCTTCGTAATTCACATCGCGTCCTTGCGGCCGATGGCACCATCCACCTCTTTTACCTGAACACAAGGGATAATTGAGGTGTCGTACGTCATCGTGTCGGTCTTCTTCGAAGGAGGATAGATGAGATTCTTTAGGAAGTTCTGGAGTCTGACAACCCCGAAAGCGCAGAACACGAGCCTGATTGAGCCCACGCATCTGGCCGCGTTCGGCCGGTTGGATGGTGCCCAGCAGTCGATGCTCGCGGAAGCACTGGTCGCTGAGGCCAACGCGCGACGGAGGCTCGATAAAGCTTCGTAGTTCAGCTACGCATGCGTTCCCGGATTGTTGGTGTCGGTGGGCCGACTTACACATTCTCCGACTTGAGAATTGTGTCATGGCCTCTCGAGCTTTGGTGCCTCAGATACGTCGTTCATCTGTGACTAACCAACTATTTGGTATCTCTCGCAAGGTCGTCGACAAAGATGAGGTACTCGGTTCCGACGCCGTTCATCACTACGCCTGTAAGTAAAAATCCGGCGCGCTCCATAAGCCGAACCGAATCGCCATTCTCGGGTTCGATCCGAACAACGGCTCGTTTTATGCCCTCCCTGATCATAAAGTCTTGGATATTGAGGAGAGCCGAAGAGGCAAGTCCGCGCCCTCGATATTGCGGGTAAAGTCCATACGAAACGTTGGCGTCGCCTGGTTGAAGACCAGCAAAGTGCGAATAGTCGACATTGATCTCAATCATCCCAACCAGTTCTCCCTCTGGCGTTTGAATAGCAAAGGCAAAGCGAGGACCGCCGTTTGCCCAGTTGTCATCATTCGACTCAATCCAACGCATTACCGAATCCAAGGTGCTTACTCCGCCGCTCAGCCACATCGAGATCGCTTCATCCTCACCTTGCAGGTGAGTTACAGCGTCGTCGGGACGAAAATGGCGCAGCACGATCGCTGGAAGTTCACCGCGGGCGTTTCGCGAAGTCTGCATAACTTGAAAGTAGAACACTATCCCGCGCGGAATTCTCAGAAGGCCGGCGCCGAGTGGCTTATAGCTCTGTAGGCAACAGCGGAACTTCCAATTTGAAATCATCGATAGGCACTGCGATTGTCTACTTGCAGTTAGAAGAATCGTCCGCGGGTACGGTCACCAGGATCGTATGAGTAAACCATAGAAACCGGTATTTGACGGGCAGGGTTAGCGACGGTCCGGGATCGCTGGCCGTGGTGCACAAATACTCGAAACGCACCAAAACACCTCGCCGACTGTTGGACGTCAAACTGAAGGGATGAAACGTCAGACCTTCCAGGAGTCCCGTCTTCCTGTTCTGATGGCAATCGCCGAAGTGCGGTGTAAACGGTGGGCAAAGTGTCGGTGTAGCGAAGTGGGCGAGCGAACTCAGGCCGTAGTTCTGGCCACTTGTGATCGTCTCCACCGTAACGCCGATCGGGCCAGAATTCCTAAGCGAGATCTCTTGGGTCACGCTCCCTCCGCTCCCTAGATTCGTGTGATCGGCTCCCCAACCACCGGCGAACACTATGGGTTGATAGTGACTCGCCCAGAAGCCACCGATAATCAGGAGGAGCACACAAACGGTGGCGCACACGATTGGCCATCTGCGGACATCTGGCATTCTCTCGACGTTATTTTCAGCGGCATCGTCATGCACAACATTGGTTGTGGACATCGCCATGCGACCTCGATTCACGCGACATTGACAAACTAGTCTCGGCTATTCACCCTGACCGTGTCAGTTCAAGTTCCGTGGCGTTGGAAGGGCCGACGTCAACAGGCTCCGACTGGCGTGTTGAACGGTGGACTGTTAGGTAAGTGCGAGTAGCCATACCGCGAATCCGACGTATCCGGCAATGATGACGGCTCCGGACCTTCTGCCTAAGCCTCGAAAGGTGAATGCCAGTACGAGGACGACAGTTGTGAGAGCGAGGTAGCTGATCGCCGTGAGATTTCCACTGAAAGACGGTGATGCCAAACCAACTATCGCTCCCGGTATCAGAAGACCAGCGAAAATATTGAGATTGTTACTGGTTAATGCCGCGCTGAGCGCGGCAGCCGCACGGCCACGCCCAGCGAGGTAGATAGCGGCGACGGCATTCGGCAGACTTGTGACCGCAGCGAGGATGATTCCGCCGACGACTGCGGCTGCAATGTGAAAATGCTGACCCAGTTTCGATGCGGCATGCTCCATTGCAATACTGGCAAGGACAACGACGACAAGGGCTCCGAGTGCCACGACGCAGTCAATCGGTCGACCCCTTGATGGTCGAATGGACAACCCAATTTCGGCCTCTTCCTCGTTGACGGCCAGTGACAACCATCGAGCGAATGCTTTAGGCACAGGAAGACGTAAAAGCGTGTTGCGATGAAGTCCAAGGACGATGAGGTATCCAGCGAGGACGACGGACACCATGAGAAGGCACACAAGCACCGACACGAGTCCTGTTGTCGCGACGACGCACCATGCAGCGGTCCACAGCGCGACGAAACCACCCAGAACGATTACCCTCCTGTGCAGCGCTATGAAGCCCGCCACCAGTGCACCGACTCCCAAGAGCGCCGCCAAATTGAACACGTTCGAACCGACGACCACGCCTGCTCCGATTGCGCGTTGGTGTTGAGAGATCGCCGAGATCGACGACGTGATCTCCGGTGTGTCGGCAGCAAATGCCGCAACGACGCCTAAGAGTGCTTCTGAGATCCCAAGTCGCTCTCCGACTCGCTCAAGACGGGTGACGAGTAGCCAACTTGTGGCCAAGCTGACGATGGCGCTCGCTGTGAACGCGGTGAATAAGAGAGCCAAGAACCGCTTCCTTCAAGTTCGTACATCGCCGACCAGGCTTCCCGGCTCTCCATGCAAGACGCTAATCGACGATGAGCCGACACGAACCCGCACGCTTCAGTTCCAAGGGGCCGCTGCGCGACGAGATCAGCAAGGTCTTCGACTGCATCACGCCGATCAATCCCGAACACGTCATCTTCGGCTAGTACATCGGGTACCTCAAGGAGCAGGGCGTCGCCCCGGACTCCAAGACCGAGACCTTCGTCGCGCTGCGCGCCGATATCGAGAACACGCTGGAAGGGTGTGCCGTTCTGGCAAGTCGATGGCGCAGAGTCGCCAGGTCGTGACGATCGGATTCCAGGAACCCGTCAATAGCCGAGCATCCCCATCCGCGGCAATCAGCCCGCCGTCTCAGACGTCGACGCCCGACGTCGGTTGGGCGGCACGGTCGTGGGCGGCGATCGTCGCGCCGGCAGGGCGCTCAGTAACCGTTCGGTCACTGCAGCGATCTGATCGACGGCGTCGAGGAACGCGCTCGAGGCCAACAACGGTCCGGAGGTCACCGCCGAGACCTTCCTCGCGTACTGCAACGCGGCGGCGTGAATCTCTTCGTGGGTGGCGGGTGGTTCGAGCCCGCGCAGCATGGTGATGTTTCGACACATCGCCACACCGTAGGTCGTATCGAGGGTCCATTCCAAACCAGGAGGATGTCAAAAGAAGATCGGCGTTGACCTGTTCAATCCCACACGGCCGATCCGGAATCCGGATCGAAGAACTCCAGACGAACCGGATCGATGGAGAACTTGAACGTGTCACCCTGGCGCACCGTATAGCGGGGCTCGATTCGAGCGACGCAGTCGAGTGTGAGTTCGACGCTCCCGTCGTCCGTCGACTCCGACCCAGTCGCCGCGTTGGAGTCCTCAGCCCGAACAATGGGCGCGTCGTTGATGAAGTGGATCAGCAGTTCAGAACCGAGTGCTTCGACCACCTCAACCTCACCAACGAACATGACGCCGGGTCGATCATCGCTGGGGGCACGCAAATCTTCCGGCCGGACGCCAACGACGATGGCTTGACCCGCGAATCGCTTCAATCCGGGGTGCAGCGCCACGACATCACTTGTGAGCGTGAGTCTCTGGCTGCCGAGGGCGACCTCTGTCACGTCCGAATTCAGAGTTCCATCGAAGAGGTTCATGGCCGGTGAACCGATGAATCCCGCCACGAACAGATTCGTGGGACGGTCATAGAGCACCTGCGGCGCGTCGCACTGTTGGAGTAAGCCTGAACGCAAGACCGCGACTCGGTGACCCAGCGTCATCGCCTCGGTCTGGTCGTGCGTGACGTACAGCGCGGCCACGCCGATACGCTTCTGGACCCTCGCGATTTCTGCACGCATCTGAACCCGCAACTTGGCGTCCAAGTTCGAGAGCGGCTCATCCATCAAGAACACGTTGGGCTCTCGGACGATGGCTCGCCCCATCGCCACCCGTTGACGTTGTCCACCCGAGAGCTGACTGGGCTTGCGGTCCAACCAGTCGGAGATCCCCAGGACGCTGGCCGCGCTCTTCACCCGCTTGGCGATCTCCGCTTTCGGGACCTTCTTCATTTTCAGCGCGAATCCGATGTTCTGCGCCACGTTCATCTGGGGATAGAGTGCGTAGCTCTGGAAGACCATGGCTATATCGCGATCCCGGGACGGCACGTCGTTCACGATCTCGTCTCCAATCCGGATGTCGCCGGAGGTGATGTTTTCGAGCCCGGCGATCATCCGCAGCACCGTTGTCTTGCCGCAGCCCGATGGTCCGACCACCACCATCAGCTCCCCGTCGTCGACGTGGAGGTCAAGTTCGTGGACGGCCTGAAACCCGTTCGGATACACCTTGGTCACGCCCTCGAGGCTGATTGACGCCATTTCTTCTCCTCAGCTCACCGGTCGCGAGTTCGTGCGGCTTGAATTCGTGATTTGACGCGGTTCACGCATCATCGGGTCCGTTGCGTCGTAGTCGAAGTACCGACCACCCGTCGATCAAGGGCAGCGTCACCTCAAGCGCTCGACCTTGGCGGTGGGGCACGATGACCGAGTCGATCGGTTCGAAGTGTTCGTCCTTCGCCCCTAACACGGCGGCATGCGGCGTCCATGCATTGGGGTGCCCCACTAAGACGCGAATCGTCACACTGGACACGGTCCCGCGAGTCGTCGGCGCCGACCACTCGCCGTGCTCACTACCCGTGAGATCCACCACGCCCACCGTCACGGACCCGACGGCCTGAATGACCCGCGCGAAGAGGCTGCCACCCACGGGCTCCGGACGCACTGGCGCGTCGGCGACGATGCCGACGGCACCGTTCTCGTCTTCTATCTCGTACCAACTCGTGTCTTCACCGTCTAAGAAGAGGTCTCGACAACGCAACGCGAAACGACGCCAGGCGACGACTACATCGCGTTCGCTCGCGCTGAGGACGGCATGCTTCGGGTAGTACGGATCACAGAGCGCCGCACCCTTATCGCCGTAGATGAGGGCGCTCGCGCCGAACTGCGTGGCGATGGCCTCGGTGAGCACGTCGGTACGCAGACAGTCCGCTCGAGCAGGTCCTTCAACGGGCCCGCCCTCTCCGCCGACGCCCCACACTGGCGGATAGCAGGCGATCGATCCGCGAAGCATCGCCGCTCGTTCGACGTTCGGGCCGAGCAGTCCCGCCGTACCGGCGCTCCGATCGAAGAGTCCTTCGAAGTGCCGCCACGCATCATTGGGAGGCCATATCTCGCAGTAACGGAATCGCGGACCCGGGGGAAGGAGCGCACCGGAAGGCACACCGTTCACTTGGTTGAAGCTGATGAGCGCGTCGGGCCAGGCCCTCCGCGCACAACGCAAGAACGACTCGTACGCCTGGCGCATGTCGATGACCTTCCCGTCGACGTCGAAGGCCACGCGGGGATAGCCGTAGGTGTCCACGTGGAAACCGTCAAAGCCGATCGCCGCGGCGGCGGCGCCGTACGAGTCGACGAAGTGACGCTGCCACTGTTCGTTACCCGGATTGGCCAACACGATCTGATCCATGAATCGAATCGGTTCCGCGTTGTCTTCGTACATGAGCATCTCGGGGTGTGTGCGAGCGAAGCCGTGACCCACGGCGTAGATCGGGACGTAGGCGTGGGCGATCGAACCCTGGTCGCGAAGTCCGCGGGCGAGGTCGCGTAGCGCGCAGAAGGAGACGGGGCGATTCGAAGGGTCGCGCCAACCGCTCTCCGGGCCGAGCGGCTCGGTGTAACTCGCCATCCAGTCGTAGACCTGCACGACCGTGGAGCGCAGGGAGCGGTGCCACTCCAGTATCGACGGAATGTCCTTGTCTCGGAACGACGTCGCAAATCCGTGGACCGGACGCTCACCGGGGTGCGATCCCACCGTCGTGATGGTCTCACCGAGGAGCCGTTCAGTTTCGTCCAGTGCGTGCACCGCGTAGGTACCGGCGGGCAGGTTCGGCAGCGTCCACTGCTGGTCGAGCTGTGCGTCAATCGCCACTCCCGACGCGAGTTGTGCCCGTACGCGAACGGTTCCTTTCGGCACGTCTTCAATGACGATCCGTTCGTGGATCGAATGGAAGGCGCGCAACTCGCGAAACTTCTGCGTGCGCGTCGTGACTTGCACCATCGAATCGTGTTCAATTCCCATATTGGGAGCCACTTCCGAGCGTCATTTGGTCTTCACTGTGCAATCTAACGAATGGCACCGAGCGACACTCCCGATCGGAACCAACGAAGCGATATGAGAAACACGACGATGACGGGGACGGTGGCGATGACCGAGGCTGCGAAGAACGGCCCCCACGCCACCGTGTGGACGCCGATGAAGTCGGCCAGACCGACGGGCAGCGTGTAGTGCGAACTCGTCTGAATCATGGTCAGTGCCACCGGAAACTCGTCCCACGAGGCACTGAAGATGAACATCGAAACGACCGCAATCGCCGGGAGCGCGAGGGGCACGATGAGTCGCGTCAGCACCCCGAGTGTTCGTGCGCCGTCCAATCGGAACGACTCCTCGTACTCCTTGGGGATCGCCTCGAAGAAACCCCGTAGGAGAAAGATCGTGAACGGCAGATTCGACGCGACATACAGCAGCACCAAACCGGTGAGCGAGTCGAGCAGGTGCAGGCGATCCATCAACAAGAACTGCGGAATGAGAAGCAGCAGGTTCGGGACGGCGAGACTGGCGAGGAAGAAGTAGAAGATCGTCTGCTTCAACGGGAACTGGTACCTCGCAAAAGCGAAGGCCGCGAGTGACGCAAAGACGACGGTAATGACGACGGTGGCGATGGCCACGATGAGGCTGTTCACGAAGTAACGGCTGAAGCTGTTCTCGGTCCACGCCTGCACGTAGTTCTGTACCGTCGGATGGGTCGGGATGAGCACCGTGGCCCCGAGTAGTCCCCCGTTGGGCTGGAACGAGAGCGAGAGCATGTAGAGCAGCGGTCCGAGCGACGTGACCGCGAGGACGATCGCGATGACGAGACGAGACTTGTTGCGCCGACGCGCGCCGAAAAGTCCCGGACCAGCCGTCACCTTGGGTGGCTTCGAAGGTGGAGGCTTTGACGATGGCGGGTCGGGTTCCAGCAGGGCGGTGCCACTATTCCTAGACATCGTGCTGCCTCAGGATGTGGATCTCCGCCGCGCTGAATCCGAAGAGTATGACCGCCAGGAGCGACGCGAGCGCCGCCGCGTAACCGAAGGCGAAGTTGGAGAAGGCCTGTTGGTACATGTAGGTCATCAGTGACTGGGTCGAGTCGTAGGGACCGCCTTTGGTGATCTCGAAGATCTGGGTGAAGACCTGGGCCGCTCCGATGACGAGCAATACCGTGACGAACGTGACGGCGCCACGAATCGAGGGCAGCACGACGTTGCGCCACACCCGGAACTCATTGGCGCCGTCGATGCGCGCGGACTCGACGAGCTGGCGGGGAATCCCGTCCAGAGCAGCGAGGAAGATGATGAAGGACCAGCCGACGCCCTTCCAGATTGAGAGCAGCCAAATCACGGCGTTCGCGGTCCACGTCTGGGCGGTCCAGTCGATGCTCACCGTGTGGCCGACGAAGATGCCCACGATGGCGTTCATCACACCGCCCTGGGACGCGAAGATATAGGAGAAGACCCAGCTGACCACGACCCACGACGTAACGACGGGGATGTAGATGCAGGCCCGCCAGAACATCGAACCGGGCATGTGATCGGTCAACACGGCCGCGGCGAAGAGGCCGATCGCCATTTGAATCGGCACGGTGATGACGATGAAGAGGAAGGAGTTGAACGCCGCCGTTCGAATAACGGGGTCGTGGAAGATCGCCGTGTAGTTCCCCCAACCCATGAACGGATTGGACGCTCCCGGGAAGATGTGCCAGTTATAAAAACTGATGTCGAACTGGCGGTAGATCGGGTAGATGGTAAAGACCCCGTAGATGACGAGGGCCGGCACGAGCAGAAGGTAGGGCGTTGCGAACCTTCGCATCCGGTGGCCGCGAGCACTACGCCGCGAAGCGGCACCCGGCGACTTGGTCGCCGGGTGCCGCTCGAGGTCTGCTTCCGTGCTCACTTCCTGATTCTTATTTCAGCGCCGCATTTGCTGCTGTCGTTGCGGCCGCCAGCCCTGCGGCCACGGTGACCTTGTTGGCCAGCATCAGAGCCAACTCGTTAGAGAAGGCCGTGTCAAGAGCGGCGTAGCCCTGGGTGACCGGACGGGCACGGGCAGTCAACAGCTGCTGAGCGAAGACTCCGAGTGCCGGGTTGATCTTCCGTTCGTTGGCGTTGTTCGTCTTGTACGCCGTCATGTCGCCGGCACTCGCCATCGCCAACTGCGCGAGTGGCTGCTGAAGGAACCTGACGAACTTGATCGTGTCGACCATGTTATGGGCGTCCTTCGGAATGACGAGGTCCTCGCCGCCGACGACCGAGATCGAACCACCGGGTCCGGTCGGAAGTGTCGCCGTGCCGTAGCCAGTGAATCCCTCAGCCTTGTAGCTCGTCGGAGCCCAGGGCCCGTCGAAGTACATCGCGTACTGGCCCTTGGGGAAGCCGGTCTCACCACTGATCGAACCTGAGCCGCCCGCCATGTCACTACCAATCACCCCAGTCTGCTCGTCAGTCACGAGCTGCTGAAGACACGTAGTCATAGTCGGGCTGTCCATGAAGCCCGACGCCGTCGTCAGGGCCTTGTTCGTGAAGTTCGCACCACACGACCATACGAACGGTCCCACGTTCCAAATGTCGGTACTGTCAACGCCAAGTCCGTGTTGTCCCAGCGAAGGAATCGTCAGCGTCTGAGCGTCCGCCATCATCTGAGCGTACGTCGTGGGGGGCGTCAGATTCGCTGCCGCGAAGTCGGCCTTGTTGTAGAAGAACACCTGAGTGTTCGTGTCATCCGGAATACCCCAGTAGTTGCCCTTGTACAAATTGGTGGACAATGGACCCGGGTCAGCTTGCGCCTTGACGTTCTTGAACCAGGACTGCTTCGAGGTCTCCAGCAGCACTCCTTCGGAGGCCAACTGCGGCACCCAGGCGATGTCGGATCGCATCAGATTCGGCGGATCTCCCGCGGCCGCGGTGGCAATGAACTTGTTGAGCATTCCGTTATAGGGCACGTTCTCGTCGATCACTTTGATGCCGGGGTTCGCGGCCTCGAATGCCGGGATAACCACGCCATCCAAGATTGGAATCTCCGTCACGTCGTTGTAGGCATTCATGAAGTGCAGCGTGACCGTCTTGTGGTGGACGGCCGCCGACGCACCGGTGCCGGCGATACCAAACAAAGTGCCGGTGCCCACAAGCGCCGCAAACGCGACGGCGACTCGTGTGTTTCTACCGATCCTTCCTCTTATCGTTCGATTCATACTCATTGCAATTCTCCTCATATCTATTTGTCAGATGGACCGTGCGGCCCGGGTTGTTCGATGTTGCAATTACCTTCCGGGCTGTACGCCCCCCTTACTGCCTTTGCCCGCCTTTCCCTGATCGCTTAGAGAGGGCGGTGGATATCGTCCACGCGCCCCCGCTGTCCCTCAGTAACGTTGGTCGCCGCTTGTAGAGCGGCGCGCTCGTTTTCTGCTTCATCGATTGCCAGCATGAGTACGACGTACATGGCGTACGACCATGTGAGGTTCTTGGCTGGGTGACCCCATCGTTCGACCCATTCGTCGTAATGCGGTGCGTCTCGAAAGTCACCGCCGTATTGCTCACCCAACAATCCGTCAGCACCAAAATGTGCGGCCACCCACGCCAAGCAGCGCTTGGCCTTCTCAAGGTCACCGGTGGCCACAGCGTGCCATCCCAGCGACGCCGTCAGTACTGGCCAGGCGCCGCTGCCGAAGTACACGTCGGTTGAGTAACGACGAATCCCGCCTTCGAGCGTCAATCGGTCTTCGATGGTGGCGACGGTCTCGATAAACGTTGAGTCCGTGGTGTCAACTGCACCAAAGGGTGCGAGCAACCACAGTTCACTCGCGTCGACGTCTCTGTTCTTACTGGATTTCACGTACACGCCGTGACTGACGGCCAGGAGGAGTCGATTCTTCACGTCCGCGGCTGCTTCGAGAAGATTGGGGTCCTCGAGCAGCCGCGCCGCGGTCGACAGTCCGCCGTAGACACACGCGAGCGTTGAGGTGTGGACCGCGTCCCCGTTCTCCTCCCACACGTCGTAACAGGGACTCAACGAAAACGTCGCAAGATAACGAGCGGCCCGGGCGACCGAGCTTCTCAGCTCTCGTGGGACCGTCGCCTGGTTCGATTCACGCAGGTGCTGACCGAGTGACCACAGCCAGGTGCCGTAACCGTCAATTTGGAAATTTGGCCAATCATCGATGACCGAAGTGCCATCGAGCGCGAATCGCGCCGGCGGCATAATCGAAGGATCGAGTTCTTCGCCGCGCAGCATCATCTCAATGACGTCATCGATGATTCCACTGATACCGCCGATCGCGTCGTTCACCCAGGCGTGATAACGCGCCGACGCTTCGTGCTCACCGGCGAGGTCGAGAGCGAACGCACTGAACGAGCCATCTCGTAGCCAGCAAAAGTGGTACTGGGTGAAGTCGGGCGACGCCACGAACGCTCCGCTCGCCGACTGATTGCGAAGGATAACCTCAACGCTCTCTTGCAAGGAAGAATCGAATCGAGTGCGGTCGCGCCGTTTAGCGTCGCTAGCGGGTGTGGGTTCGACTTCCTTCGAGCTCATGCGTTGATCCGGTGCCAAATTGCGTGACTCTTGTCATCAGAATTCGGGAGACTGAAGGACTCGCGCAGAACCTGTGTGGCTGCGCCCACGGCCCACGCCTCGTCACCCCACTGCTGCACCTTGACCTCAACTGCACGGCCGAGGTCGCCAAACGTCTGTTCACGGACTGCGGCGACGATCGGGTCGAGAAACGTCGCACCGAGCTCCGTGCCTTCACCACAGATGATTAACAATTCTGGGTTGAGCAACGTCATCATGTTCGCCACCGCCAGCCCGAGTCGGCGACCGGCATTCTCGATGACAGCGCTCGCGATCGGATCGCCACCGTTAACCAACGAAATCAGTTCATCGCGGGTGACGTCGCGACCCATTTTTTCGCCGACGCTTCTACGCAGCGCGCTTTCGCCGACGATCGCTTCGAGGCAGCCGAATCGGCCGCACTCGCACTTGGCGCCACCGGGTTCAATTATGAGGTGTCCGAACTCGCCAGCGGCGCCGTTGGCGCCGCGGTAGATCGAACGATCGATGACAATGCCGAGCCCGATGCCGCGCCCGACACTCAGCGTGACAAAATCCCGCGCGTCGGGCGCGTCGCCCGCCCACTTCTCAGCGACGGCCAAGGTGTTGACGTCGTTGTCGACCCACACCGGAAGCCCCAGGCGCTTGCGGAGTGGACCGGCGAGATCGACGTCGCGCCACCACAGCAAATGCGAGTAGTTGCATACACCGCGATCGGTATCGATGATTCCCGGCAGTCCGATTCCGACGCCGAGCACCTTGGCCTGCGGCACGACTGCGTCGTGCAGGACGCGCAACACGGCTTGCTCGATCGACTGGATCGCCGCCGCCGGGTTGCCCACGAGCGACATCTCCGTTTCGCGAGTCGCGACTATCTGAGCATCAAGGTCACAAACAACGGTCGTAAGACCATCGGCACGCAACTTAATGCCGATGACGTAGCCGGCCCTCGGATCAATGCTGAGCAAAACGGGGGGGCGTCCACCACTCGAGGGTGCGAGCGACACTTCATTGAAGATCCCGCGCTTGATCAATTTGTCGACGATGTTCGAAACGGTCGGAGCACTCAATCGAGACTGTCGCGCGAGGTCCGCGCGCGATACTGTCCCGGCCCGTCGAACGAGTTCGATCAAAAGACTGACGTTGAGGTCGCGCAGCAGAGATCGGGAGCCACGCCGCGTCGAAAATCCCGCGGCGGGCTCCCTCTGATCATTCGCAGTGGGAGCCTCGGGAGAGGATCGGCCGGGTTGGGGTTCGGCGTCGAGCTGCTTGCGAGTCATGCTCCTCCATCAATCGGTTACTGCAGAAGTGCGCACTTACTTACTTCATTGAACATACTAAGTAGCGTTGAGGTCGCCGTCAAGAGCGGGCCGGGTAAACCTTGTGATTACGACTTCCCTCGTCAACGGGCCAATCCACCTCGAATCGAAACGACTAATCGAAACCGAGATCACGAAGAAAACGTCGTCTCACGTATGTGATGACCCGACCGACGACCTCACCTAGCGTGACGAAGTGGACTACGAACGCCTTGAAGTGCAACGAACAATTCACGCAACCCCGTCTGCAATATTCCATTTTTTGTGCGACCCGGATGGACACGTCGCGATCGACAGTTCAGGAATGTTGATGAGCGCGGACGGCGCAATGGTCACGGCTATTGGCGACACGTTCGTCATTCATATGGACCGTGAGGCACTCAACGACTACCCCCTCGGTCTCTACGACGTCGTCGTGACGATCACGAAGTTCGAAGAGGACCGTGAGATCGCCTGGTCGGTCGCCGGCCTCGTGCGACCCTCCATCGGTCACGTCTACGGCTACCGACTTGTGCCGGTCGAAGACGCCACGCTGGTGACGTCGTACTACGACTGGTCCGACATCGGCCCCGAATGGAAAGAGGCCGGCATCTTTCCCGTCATCTCCGAGAGCGCCCTACGAGCGACCCTCGGCATTCTCGCTCGCCACGTGACCCGAGGGCCCATCGCCACCAATTCGTAGCCGCGGCAGTCCGACGAAAGGGTTACGAACCTCCGCCGGTCGTCGGGGTGACTGTTGGATTGAGTGTTGAAGAACAGCCGGTGTAGTTTCCACTCAGTTTCAGGCACATCACGCGACGGCGCGGCGTCTGTGGTGGCGAAACGAGTTGCCAGTCAGCTCGGTTAAGAGCGTTGAGCCGGGCTACCACGGGCTGACTATCCCGAATAAGTACGGACGCGTCTATCGGTCACTCACGCCGCAGCAGCCCAATGTCCACGCGTAGCGCAAAGAGCACGGCGTCTCTGGCGAAGTGGCAGACCGTATCCTGGCTGCGCGGGACGCCACTCGGATCGAAACGCCATCGACTTGATGTTGCCAGCTACAAACTGGTGTTTGGATCCCGGAAGTCGAACACTGGCACCGTAAGTCCGTGCGTGGCGAGTGTCGTCCAGTGCCTATCAGCAGTAAGCGCGGGGAGTCCGTGCACGAGGGCGTAACCCAGGCACGCCAGGTCACCGAGTGACAAGGTCTTGACTGGGTGCTTGCCCGCTTTCGCTTGAGCTGTGGAACTTAGCTTGTCGATGTCCTTGAGTTCGAGGAATCGTCGGGCCACTCGAAGGTCGACGTCAGCGATTTTGATTCCGGTGCTTAGCAGGGCTCTCTCTATCATCGCGGGCTTGGTAGTAGTCGATTGCCCAAGGATGTAGAGCGCCTCACCGAAATTTGCCGTTGTCGCCACCGATCGTCCGAGCACTGTCACGAACCTCTGTGCGTCGGGCTTGCTCCGAAAGAGGTCGATCAGGAATGTGGCGTCGACGGCGATGATTCCCGCGGGAATCACTCGGATGGGCGGCACCTACTGAAGCCGACTCGCATCGAGCTGACGCTGCTCAATGAGCTCCATTGACAAGTCGGCGGTGTCATTATTCTCCACCATCTCCGCAGCGATCGCTGCCTGCACCTCTCGCAGCAGCGACAGCGGATTCTCAAGAACGATGCGGCCCGGCCCGTCGGCTCGAGCGATCAACTCGACGCCCTCGCCATCAATGCCGGCCTCGTCGAGCAGGGCCGTGGGCAACGTGGGACGTCGCCGACTGTCGAGGCGAACGCGGTAGGAAGTCTCAAAGCTGGAGGTCTGGTAATTACTCATGTCTCCCATCGTACCGAAAGTTGTGGGAAACGCACTCACCGTCCCACGTATGACCAATTGGTGGGTATTCTACGCGCGAAGCAACCAAATCACGCCGGTCTGGTCGAAAACCGTGCCAAATCAAGGGAAAACTACACGGCTATTTTTCAACACTCAATCAAACAGTTACGTCGTGGACACCAGCCCGTTGTGGCGCACGGTGTCGGCGTACCACGAGAAGCTCGTCTTGGGCAGTCGCGTGCCGGTCGGGAAGTCGACCCAGACGATCCCGAAGCGGCGCGAGTAGCCGTAGCCCCACTCGAAGTTGTCGAGCAGGCTCCACACGAAGTAGCCCTGCACGTTGACGTCGAGCTTGATCGCGTCGTGCACCGCCGAGATGTGCTCTTCGAGGTACGACACGCGGTCGTGATCGAGGATGTGGCCGTTGGGATCGACGTAGTCGTCGAATGCCGCGCCGTTCTCGGTGATGTAGATCGGTAGCTCGGTATAGTCGCTCTTGACGCGCACGAGGAGTTCGGTCAGGCCCGAGGCGTCGACCTCCCAGCCCATCGACGTCGTGTCGGTGCCCGGCGTCTCGAGTGACAGCACGCGCAGGTCAGGGAACTGCTGACCCAGTGGCACGCCGTAGCCGGCGGCGCGCGCCTCCTTGACGCGCGTCGAGTCCATGATCGTGCCCGGGAAGTAGTAGTTCACGCCCAGGAAGTCGATCGGCGCCGCGATGACCTCCATGTCGCCCCCTTGGGCGACGGCGAGCCCGGGCAGGCTGTTCTTGTAGTGCTCGAGCATGTCTTCGGGATAGTGGCCCTTGAAGATCGGATCCATGAAGAGTCGGTTGAGGTTGCCGTCGGCGCGGCGCGCCGCGGCGACGTCGAGCTCGTGGTTCGTGCCCGGTCGCGAGACGCCGAGGTTGAGCGTGATGCCGACCTTCGCGTCGGGAATCGCCGAGCGCAGGATGGGCACGGCATTGCCGTGGGCCAGCAACAGGTGATGCGTCGCGGCCAGGGCCTTGCCGATGTCCTTCAGACCGGGCGCGTGGCGACCGGCGCCGTAGCCGAGCCAGGCCGAACACCACGGTTCGTTGAGCGTGATCCAGCGCTCGACCGAGTCGCCCAGGGCGCGCGCCACGAGGTCCACGTACTCGCCGAATCGTTCGGACGTCTCACGGATGCACCAGCCACCCTCGTCTTCGATCGGTTGCGGGAGGTCCCAGTGATAGAGGGTCAACGTCGGCTCGATGTCGCGCGCCAACAGTCCGTCGACGAGTCGACGGTAGAAGTCCAGCCCGGCCTGGTTGGCCGGACCCTTGCCGTCGGGCTGCACGCGCGGCCAGGCGACGGAGAATCGGTACGACCCGACGCCCAGTTCCTTCATGAGGTCGAGGTCTTCGTCCATGCGGTGGTAGTGGTCACAGGCGATGTCACCGGTGTCGCCGTTCCACACCTCGCCGGAGCGGTGCGAAAAGGTGTCCCAGATGGAGGGTCCGCGGCCGTCGACGTCGACCGCGCCTTCGATCTGATACGAAGCGGTCGCGGTTCCCCAGAGGAAACCGGGCGGGAACGAGCGCGGCGGGCTCTCGTTGTGGGGACTGATAGTCATGATGTGGATGTCTCCTGATAGTAAATGGGCGAGTTTGTAGCGAGGTGGGACTGCGCGCGACCGCGCTGAGGGTACTGCCGGCGCGGTCGCGCGTAATCTGGTGACTCCCCTACGCGCGAGCTAGCAGGGTTGGAGTACTTCTAGCCCGCGCGTAGAGGAGATTTCCTTTAGCCCGCCTTGAGTTGCATCAAGATGTAGGGCAATTCAGGGTCGCTCGGTGACGGGTCCGCGTACGGGTTGGCCGCAGTCACGAATCCGGTGAAGTTCGCCGTGCTGTACTCGTCCCAGTCCGCGCCATACAGGAGCGGCACGACGGGCAGTGTGGTCGCCTCGATCTTCTCGAGGGGCAACGTGGCGGCCTTCACGGCAGCCGTGTCCGACGGGTCGGTCGTGGACAACTTCGACAGCAAGGACTGCACCTGTCCGTTGTGGTAACGGCCGTAGTCAGCGTTCGCCGACTTGCCGATCGCCGCGGAGTTGGTGTAGTCCAGCCAGTTGTCGAACTGCGTGTACGGGTCGGTCCCACCATTGCCCCAGTGCTCAATCGAGTCAAAGTTGCCGTCGGCGGAGTCGGTGTACCACTGCGAGGCCTCGACACCGTCAACCGTGGCGTCGATGCCTTCAGACTTCAGTTCCGACGACATCAGCTGGATGTCCGCGTAGTAGTCCGAGTACGACGTCGGGTCCTCCATGGAGAACTTGACGACCTTGCCCTTCAACGCGTAGTAGCCCTGGTGGTTCTTCTTGAAGCCGGCCTTCTTCATGATCGAAGCGACCGTCTTGGGCTGGTTCGTCGACTTGATGTCGTTCTTGTACTGCGACGCGAGGTACGACGCCTGGCTGGGCAAAATGAGCGCACTCAGCGACGTCGCCGGCGCCTCGTATCCCGTCTCACCCTTGACACTCAGCGCTTCACGGTTGACACCAGCGGAGATGGCCTGGCGAACGGCGGTGTTGGTGAATGGCCACTTGGTCATGTTGAACTCCAACGTCACGGTCGAGCCCGGTGCGAAGAAGATGTGGTTCGTGGCCTTGTTGGCGTCCACGAAGATCTTGTTCACGTTCTCGATGTCGTTACCCGCCCACTGCAGCTGACCACTCGCCAACGCGGTGGCGGCGTCGGTGTTGGACGCGTAGGCCGGAACGTTGATCTCACTCGCCGCTGGCGTGCCACCCCAGTAATTCGGGTTGGCCTTGTAACTCACCAGGGTCGAGCTGTAGTTGTCCAACAGGTACGGGCCGGTACCGACTGGCGCGGTCACCGTCGCGGTGCCCGGGGTCGAGTACGTCGTCCCGAAGCTCGCCGGCAACATCAACTGCGTTCCAGCGATGCCCACGATGTTCGCGTACTCCGGTTGTGCGTAATTCAGCACCACCGTGTCACCCGAGACCGTCGCCGGACTAGCCAACGCGGGGAGACCGGCGACGTTGGCCGCTGGATTCGTGTTGACGAGGTTGAACGTCGCGGCCACGTCGGCGGGGCCGAATGCCGTTCCGTCGCTCCACTTCACACCGGTGCGGATGGTGAACGTCAGCGTCTTGCCTCCGTTGGACCACGCGTACTTCGTCGCCAACCACGGGTACGAGACGCCTGCCTTGAGGGAGTCGAACTCGATCAGTGGTTCATAGATGAGCGAGCACACGCTCATTTCCTTCGCGAACGAGGACGAGTCCAATGGATTGAAGTTGTCGGTGAAGGTAACACCGGTGTTGTTCTCCAAAGTCAAAGTCGTACTTGCCCCCGACGCGGCTTGTAAGCCCGCGCTCATGACAATGCCTAGTGTCAAACACGACATCGCCGTGAAGACAACAACAGCTCTCTTATACATATTTTTCCTTTATATTGATAGTGTCCAGCCGGCTTACGCCGACGTTTTGTGTGAACCGTGTGGGTCCCTACTTAACAAACGCGAGGCCGGTTGGACCTTCGCGATATTGCCAACCGCTCAGACGTGCAACGCCCTCGCGGCCCTCTATTCGAAGTGGTTCATGTCGTCGCGCTCTCCCCCTCCTTCCGGCGCGTTGAAAGCGCCACTTCGACTGCGGTTTCGTGATCGGCGTAGAGCCAACACTTCGAGGTGTGGCTGTCGCCCACGATGAACTCCGGCGGTTCCTCGACGAGGCAACGGGCCATGGCGTGCGGGCATCGGGGGCTGAATCGGCAACCGACCTGGGCGATCGCCGTCTGGGAGTGCTCGCCCGTCGGCGGGGCGTCGCGCGTCGGGTCCGCCGGGTCCGGCACCGATGCGATGAGCAACTGCGTATAGGGATGGGTCGGTTCGTCGACCAGCGCCGTGCCGCGCGACTGCTCGACGACCTGACCGGCGTACATCACGATGATCGAGTCCGCGATGTAGCGCGCCGAGGCGATGTCGTGCGTGATGTAGAGGATCGCCAGCTGGTCGTTGTCGCACAACCCGCGAAGGAGGTTCAGCACGCCTAAGCGCACCGAGACGTCGAGCATGGAGATCGGCTCGTCGGCCAACAGCACGTGGGGCTCCACGCAGAGCGCGCGTGCGATGGAGACGCGCTGCAGTTGACCACCGGAGAGTTCGTGCGGATAGCTTTCGAGGAAGCGGCTGGGTGGCTCCAGCGACACGCGCGTCAGGGCCGCTTCGGCCAGGCGCGGGGCGTCGGCCTTGGACGCACCGTGTATGCGGAGCGGGCGGATGAGATTGTGACTCATCTTGTGCACGGGATTCATCGACGCGAAGGGGTCCTGTAAGACCAGTTGGACTTGCGCGGCGTAGGCGAGTGTGCGCTTGGACTTGATGGGGATGGGCGTGCCCTGCAGCACGAGCTCCCCGGAGGTCGGCGTGATGATGCGCGCCAACATTCGCGCGAGCACCGACTTACCCGATCCGCTTTCGCCCACGACTGCGACGACCCTGCCCGCGTCGAGATCGAGACTGACGTCATCGACGGCACGCACGATCCGTTTGGCGTTACGCACCTGGCCGGGCACGCGCACGGTGAAGTGGCGCGTGAGGCGGCGCGCCGAGAGCTGCACGCTGTCCTTTATGACGTCGCTCATGACACGTCTCCGCGTTCGGCGACGGCCGCGACCGGATTCGCGCGACGCAACTCGACCGGGACCACGACGCCGGCGTCGCCGGAGTGCAGCCAACAGGCGACCGACCGACCCGACTCGCCGATGTCGACCAACGGCGGGGTCTCGGACGAACACCGTGCCATCGCGAAGGGACAGCGCGGATGAAAGCTGCAGCCGGTCGGCAGATGCGCGAGGTCGGGTGGCGAACCGGGAATGCCCGAGAGCTGGGATCGCTCGCCGTGCATCGGAGGGAAGGAGTCGAGCAGGCCCAAGGTGTAAGGGTGGCGCGGCGCCTCGTAGAGCTCGCGTGCGGTCGCGCGCTCCACCAACGCGCCCGCGTACATGACGACGATCTCGTCGGCGAGTTCGGTGAGCAGCGAGAGGTCGTGCGTGATGAAGATCATCGCGAAGCCGAAACGCGAGCGCAACTCGAACAGCTCGCTGATGATCTCTCGTTGGGTGACCACGTCGAGCGCCGTCGTCGGCTCGTCCATGATGACGAGCTGGGGGTCGAGGGTGAGGGCCAGGGCGATCATGATGCGCTGACGTTGACCGCCGGAGAGTTCGTGCGGGTAGCGATCGAGGCGATCTCCGGAGAGGCCGACCATGGCTAACAGCTCGACGGCGCGCTCGTGACGTTCGTGCTTTGACATCTCACGGCGATGGGTCTTGAGGACCTGCTCGAACTGCTGGCCCACGCGTATGACGGGGTTGAGCGCGCTCAGGGCGCTCTGCAGGACGATGGAGATATTGGACCAGCGAATCGTCCGAAGTTCTTGTTCGTCGGCGTTCACGAGATCGATGACGCGCTCGGCCTCACCCTTGTTGGCGGCGTTGAAGTGCGCCTCGCCGCCGGTGATCACGCCGGGCGCGCGAAGGAGCCGCGTGATCGCGTAGACCAAGGTCGATTTGCCGCTCCCACTCTCGCCGGCGATGCCCAGCACCCTCGATCGCTCGAGGTGCAGATCGACGTTGTCGATAGCGCGAACCGCGGCCTCGCCCCATCCGTAATCGACACTGAAGTTGCGCACGTCGAGGATGCGCTCGCCCATCGCGGCGTCACTCGTTCACGTCGGCGAGCGTCATCGCCGACATCGTCGGGGTACTGACCTGGACCGTACTCACCGCGTCATCGATTCCCATGGATTCGGTCGTCATGGCGACACCGCGTTGGTCGTGGGCGCGATGCGGGGCGCGGGCGCCGGTCGGTAGTTGACGGGGGTGAGTCCGAGGCGTTGTCGACGAGGCATGCCCAGACGCTTTCGCTGTCGTCCGCTCAGACCGCCCGCGCGCAGTCGCGGGTTGATGACTTCGTCGATCCCGAAGTTCAAGAGGGCGAGACTGGTGCCGACCAGCGCGATGCAGATGCCCGGCGGCACGAACCAGTACCACTCGCCCGAGAGCGGGGCGTTGTTCGCCTGGGCCCAGAAGAGCATCGTGCCCCAGTTCCACACCGAGCTGCTCGTGAGCCCGATGTAGGCCAGGATCACGTACGCGCCAATCGAGTACAGCAGCGTGAAGAGGAACGACGACGCCAGGATGGGTAACAGATTCGGTGCGATCTCCGAGAACATGATCCGCAGTTTGTGCTCACCGATGATCCGCGAGGACTCCACGAAGTCACGGTTGCGAAGCGACATGGTCTGGGCGCGCAAGACCCGAGCTCCCCAGGCCCAGCCGGTCAAAGAGATGATCAATCCGATGACGAGCGAGTTCGACCGATCGTCGACCGGCAGGTAACTGTCGATCACGATCAACAGCGGCAGTCCGGGCAGGGCGAGGAATACGTTGGACATCAAGGTCAGCCCGTCGTCGGTGTACCCGCCGAGGTAGCCCGCGGAGACGCCGATGACGATCGAGAGCGTCGTGGCCACGAGGCCCGCGATCAACGCGACGACCATGGTGGCCCTCGCGCCGACGAGCGTCTGGGAGAAGATGTCCTGTCCGAGGCTGGTCGTGCCGAACCAGTGGTGCGCCGACGGCGTCAGGAGTGGTGCGAAATTGGTGTTGTTCGGGTCGTAGGGCGCGAGGTACGGCCCGAAGATCATGAGGAAAATGAAGAAACCGAGGATGACGAGTCCGACGATGACCTTCGGCGAGCGAGGAAAACGGAACTTCTTCACAGCGCCACCTCAGTTCTCGTCCGGGGGTCGAGCCAGAGGTAGACCAGGTCGGCTAAGAAGTTCGCCGCCAGGACGCCCAACGTGATGCAGAGGAAGATCCCTTCGATCAAGGGATAGTCCTGACTGGAGATCGCGTTCAACAAGAGGTCGCCGACGCCCGGGTAGTTGAAGACGAGCTCCACGAGCAACGCGCCGGAGACCACGAGGCCTATGGCGAGCGAGAGGTTCGCGATACTCGGCAACACGGCGTTGCGAGCCGCCGCCCAGATCACCTTGCGCTTCGGCAGTCCCATCGCGATCGACATGAGGACGAAGTCCTCGGCGACCATCGTGATCATCATGTTGCGCATGCCCAGCATCCACCCGGCGACCGAACTGAGCACGATCGAAATGATGGGCAGCTCCGCGTACCGCAGCACGCTGGCGATGTAGGTCCAATCCCAGGCGGGTTGGAGGCTCTGACTGTAGGGACCCAGGACCGGGAACCAGTGAAGGTTGAGCGCGAACCACAGGAGCATCACGGTCGCGAGGAAGAAGTACGGCACGGCCTGGAAGAAGGTCGCTACCGGAATCAGTGAGTCGAGACGAGAACCCCGCGTCCAACCGAGCAGTGCGCCCCAGAGCGTGCCCACGAAGAAACTGATGATGGTCGAGATGCCGATGAGACCGATGGTCCAGAGCACGTGTGCTCGCAGGACGGAACTGACCGAGGCACCCAGGGTCAGCGATATGCCGAGGTTGCCGTGGACGAGCTGATCGAGGTACGTGACGTACTGCGCGAGCAACGGCCGATTCAACCCTCCGCCAAAGGCCTTGCGAATCGCGTTGAGCTCTTGCGGGGTCACCGTACCGGTGAGCTTTCCGATCATGGTCTGGATCGGATTGCCCGGCATGAAGTGCGGCAACAAGAAGTTGACCGTGATCGCCACCCACAACGTCAGTGCGTAGAACGCGAGTCGGCGACCGATGAGGCGCATGCTCAGCTCACCGCCACCGTCGGTGTCGCGACCGTCTTGTAGATCTCGGTCGGTGTCTCGCTCGCCGGCGCGCAGCCACAGCTCTCACGCACGACCAACTCGGTCGGCAGCACGATTGTGCGGCGCGAGAGCTCCGCGTCATCGAGGGTGGCGAGCAACGCGTCCACCGCGACCTCGCCGAGGAGACTCCCCGACTGGCGAATCGTCGTCAACGGCGGCTTGAAGTATCGCGTCAAGGTTATGTCATCGAAGCCCGACACCAGTACGTCTTCGGGGACGCGCAGTCCGGCGGCGTGCAACGCGTAGATCACGCCGACCGCGGTTTGGTCGTTGGCGCAGGCGAAGGCTTCCGGCAAGGGGTAGTGCAAACCGAGTCGGGTGCGCATCGCACTCTCGCCGCCCGCCGACGTCCAGTCCGACTTGAGAATGTCAATGTCGGCGAGCGTGACACCGCGATCGGCGACGGCGGCCCTAAACGACGCCTCGCGCGCCACGCTGTCGGGACTGCCCTCGTGACCGGAGACGAAGCCGATGCTCTGTACGTGATGCACGTCGACGAAGTGTTCGGCCAGACTGCGCATCGCCTGCTCGTTATCAACGCGCACCGTGATCGCCGAGGCGGAGTCACCGGCGCCCGCGAGCAGCACGACGGGAATTCGCCGCGAGAGGTCGCCGACCTCATCGTCGGTCATCACCCGATCGAGCATGATCAGTCCGTCGACGGTGCCGGTCAAGTTGAGCAGCGGCGCCATGCCGGCCGGATGATTCTCGCCCGCGCCGCAGAGCAAGAGCGAGTAGCCGTTCGCCGCGGCGCGCGCCTCGGCACCGCGGATGACGATGTCGGTGTAGAGGAGGCTCGCCTCTTCGACCGCGAGGACGTTGTTGTCGACGGCCGTCTGCATGAAGACCAGTCCGAGGATCCAGTGCTTGCCGCTCGAGAGACCGCGCGCGACGGAGTTCGGTACGAACTCGAGTTCGCGCATCGCGGCCAAGACCTTGTCGCGGGTCGCGGGCCGAACCGAGGAAAGGGAGTTGAGGGCACGACTCACGGTGGCGATCGAAACGCCCGCCTTCTGGGCGACGTCATAAATCGTTGGTTGTGAATCAACCACGTTGTGCCCCTCGAATTCCCCCGACAGCGACAACGCACGGTTGCCTCTGTAACCGCTTACAAAATACACAGGGGTACCCATCGTGTCAAGTCAGTAAACCCCTTATATTGCACGGAAAATCTCCTAAATCGTCAAAAAGTAAGCGTTTACAGCGCTTTTACCTGGCCAGAATTTTTCTCAAATCTTCCGGCGTGATTTGCGATCGCCCCCGCACGCGCTGGACCACAGTGGTTCACGCATTCATCACACGGTGAGCGCGCACCACCAATTTATTGGTGCCTCGATCAACATTTCGGTCGCCCCGACGCATGGTGACGACCCGCACATTCGCGCACGACTCGAGCGACGCGTCTCGACCCGGAAAATGACGTCGTTCGATAGATTGTCTTGCATTAATCAAGTGCAATCCAACGTCGCCTTGATCAGGGCATCGGCACCCGTGAACGCGGCCGATGTTAACGACAGCACCCTTGCGGTGTCGATTCGGACACGACGTCATTGGAAAGGTTCGACAAGGACGAGATGAGTACGACCGGCGAACTCTTGGACGGACGGTACCGTCTCGGCACCCTGCTCGGCCGCGGTGGCATGTCGGACGTCTTTCGCGCCGTCGACGAGGTCAACAGCACCGACGTCGCCATCAAGATCGTGCGCTCCCCGGACCGCGAGTACGCCCAGCGACTGGCCCAAGAGGCACAGGCCCTTCGACGCTTCGCGCACCCCGGACTCGTCCAGCTCTACGAGTCGGGCGTCAACGGCGACATGGCCTATCTCGTCATGGAGTTCGTCGACGGGCCGAGCCTCGACCAGGTACTGCGCCAGGGTCCCCTGTCGACCGCCGAGACCGCGGCGATCGGATCTTCGATCGCCGGGGCGCTCGCCTACGCCCACGACCAGGGCGTGGTGCACCGCGACGTCAAGCCGGCGAACATATTGATCGGCACCGACGGACTCGCGCGACTCACCGACTTCGGGGTCGCGCGATTGGTCGACACGTCGACCGTGACCGTCACCGGCACGATGCTCGGCACGGCCACGTACATGGCGCCCGAACAGTTGGAGAACCACGCCGTCGGGCCGAGCGCCGACGTGTGGTCGTTGGGGATCGTCCTGCTCGAATGCCTCACCGGCGAGCGCGTGTACTCGGGCACGCCCAGTGAGGTACTGGCGCGCCGAATGGCCGGACCGCCGGTGTTGCCCGACGGTCTACCCGTGCCGTGGCGACTCCTCTTGACCGGCATGCTCGCGTCGGCGCCCGATGAACGCCTCAGTGCACTCGACGTGTCCACCATGTTGACCACGCCCGCCTACGCGGTTCCCTGGATCCGCCCGAACCTCTCGAGCGACGAGACGACGATCGTCGGTGACGTCGGCCGGTTGCGGGGCGGACAGGACGGCGCAACGTCGGTCATCCCACCGCGCACCGCGCCGTCGCCGTCGCGCTCCGTCTCGGTGAGCTCGAACGCCAGCTCGACCTCCCGGTGGGTGATCGGCGCGATCGTGCTCGGCGTCATACTCGTCGGCACCGGCGTCGGCTTCGCGCTCGGGACCAAGTCCCCTCCGACCACGACGATCGCGACGACGACGACCGCGGCACCGACGACGACCACCACACTGCCGTCGATCTCGCACTCGCTGACCAAGATCGTGAACGACGTCGTCGCCGGACAGGGCGCGCACGCGGTCGGACCTCAGATCGCGCAGTCCATCACGAGCGGGGCGCAGCAGGCGGTCACCGACCTGGCGAACGGCGACGCGCAGTCGGCGGCGAGTGACCTCCAGGGAGCGGCCTCGGCAATCGCGAATGGCGTGGCCAACGGTTACGTCACGCCGACCTACGGCGCGCTCCTCCAGTCCGATCTCAAGACACTCGCGAACGCACTCGGACTCAGCGCGGCAGCCACGCCATCATCGACCACGACTTCGACCACGCAACCCTTTGGGCCCGGCAACGGCAACGGCAATGGCAATGGGAATGGACACGGCAACGGCAACGGCAACGGGTAGCTAAGTCACGCAGTGGGAGCAATGAAGGAGGCGCGGTGTTGATCTTGAACTCCGCCGTAGGAGACGCCGCACACGAAGACGCGGGCCATCCCGAGCGACCGGAACGATTGACGGCGGCACTGGCCGGCATCACCGATTTACACCTCGGTGATGACCTACTGATCGCGCCCCGTTACAGCGCAACGCGCGCCGAGCTCTCGCGCGTGCACGACGCCAACTACCTCGACACGCTGCAGACCTTCTGCTACGAAGGCGGCGGCGCCCTCGACCCCGACACGTACGCCACGTTCGACTCGTGGTCGATCGCCCAGCTCGGGGCGGGCGCCGGGCTGTCCGTCGTCCGAGAGATGGACAAGCACCCCGGCGCCGTCGGGTTCATCGCGGTTCGTCCGCCCGGCCATCACGCGCTGCGCGATCACGCCATGGGCTTTTGCCTCTTGAACAACGTCGCGATCGCGGCCGCGGAACTGCGCAGTCGCGGCGAGCGGGTGGCGATCATCGACTGGGACGTGCACCACGGCAACGGCACGCAGGCGATCTTCTGGAACGACCCGAACGTGCTCTTCGTCTCGACGCACCAGTGGCCGCTCTATCCCGGCAGCGGCGGGGGGCGCGAGATCGGCGGCGTGGACGCACTGGGTCTCACGGTGAATATCCCGTTGCCACCGGGGGCGACCGGCGACGTGCTCCTGCGCGGTTTCGACGAGATCGCGGCGCCCGTCATCGCGGAGTTCACACCGACGTGGGTGCTCGTCTCGGCCGGCTACGACGCGCACCGCGCCGATCCGCTGGCGAACTTGGAACTCTCGAGCGGCGACTTCGCGCGGATCGCCGCGCGGGTGAACGCGACAAGCGACCCCGGTCGCCTGGCACTCTTCCTCGAAGGCGGCTACAACGTCGAGGCGCTTCGCGCCTCCGTGGCCGCGACGTTCTCGACGCTGCTCGGCGGTGACTACGTGGCCGAACCGTCGACCAACGGCGGCGCGGGCGCCGACGCCATCGCCCGCACTCGACAGGAACGCCACCAGGCACTCGAATTGGCGCACGACGTGCGACGTTCCGAGACCGACGGCTGATCACTCGAACCGTTCGTCGGTCGTTCGCGGTCTGACTACTGTTTGGAAATGATCGTCTTCCTTCACGGTGTGCCCGAGACCTCCGCTCTCTGGGACAAGATTCGCGCCAACTTCGACGAGGAGACGGTCGCCCTGTCCATGCCGGGCTTCGGCTGCCCTCGGCCCGACGGATTTGGCGCCACGAAGGACGACTACGCCGAATGGCTGGTCGGAGAGCTGGAGACGTTCGACGCGCCCGTGGACCTCGTCGGACACGACTGGGGAGCGCTCCTGACGTATCGGGTGGCGAGCACGCGCGGGGACCTACTTCGTTCCTGGACCGCCGACATCGCCAACGGCGCGCATCCCAACGTGGGATGGCACCGCTTCGCGCGGGTCTGGCAGACCCCGGGTGAGGGCGAGGCCTACTTCAAGGACGTGCACGAGACGCCACTGGAGTCAATGGCCGAGGCCTACGAGCGATTCCATCTCAACCACGACGACGCGCTGACGCTGGCCAGTTGGTCCGACGAGACCATGGGGAGCTGCATCCTCGACCTCTATCGCTCGGCGACACCCAACGTGTACCACTCGTGGGGCGCGCAGTTCGCACCGACGTCGGCGCCGGGACTGATCCTCCACGCGGAACTCGACCAGTTCGGCAACGAAGAGATGTCGCGCGAGGTGGCGGAGACGTTCGGGGCGCGTGAGGCGATGCTCTCCGGTGTCGGGCATTGGTGGGCCCTCGAGTCGCCTCGTGAGGCGGCCGACGTGATCAAGGACTTCATCCAGTCGATCGACTAACGAGGTCGCCCCGGGGGCGTCAGTGAAGGCGTCGTACGAGCACGAACGCCACGGCCAGCGCGATCATCGCGACCGAGAGGGACCGGAGCGCGCGCTCCGAGGGTACGAGCAAGAAATCTCGATCGATGGGGCGAACCGTGCCGTCGGCGAAGCGGATCTCACCCTCGACCGACGTCACGCGACGACGAATCATCCGAACGGGATTGGAGAGATTGCGCTGCGCGGCCGACAACAGCGCTGCCGCCCCGGCCAGCACCACGGCCGACCACGAGATCGTTGAGGTCTGGGCGTAGGCCGACGTGAGCACGGGGAACGCGCCCCACGAGACCGCGAAGCCGAGGTCCGTATGCACCAGACCGCCGAAGAGCTCCAGGTCGTAGGCGAGCACGAAGAAGGCGCCGACGACCATGAACGCCAGGAGGCCGAAGCCCACGCGGGTGATGCCGACGGCGCCGAGAACGACCGCGCCCCCGAGTCCCACGGCCGCGGCGCCGCTCAACAGCCACGCCGGCAACGCGGTGCCCAGCGGGCGGCCCCGGAGTTCATCCAGGGCGTGCGCGGCGATACCGACCGCGAGAAAGAACGCCAGCAACGTCGCGATCAACGTCGTCCAATTCACGTGGGGCGCGATCATCGCGCCGAGCACGACGTAAGAGAGGTGCCACGCCGTGTACGGCGGGTGCAGCACCGCGCGCACGTCGCGCCACGTGCTCCTCTGACCGGTCGCGTAGAACGCCGGCCCCTCGACGCTCTTAGTCACCACGGCCCTTGGTCGCCCACATGACGAGTCCACCGCCGAGCGACATGGGCCTGGCGACGACGTCACGCATCCCGGCGGCCTTCCAGTACTCGATCGTCTGGGCGAGCGAGCAGCGCGCGTAGTGCCCTTCGATATTCGGGCCGAGGAAGCGGCCCACCTCGTACCATTCGCGACCACCGGTGAGAAAGCCACCGATCGGCAGCACCCATCGGGTGTAGCACCACCACAGGGGCCGCCAGACACGCGACGGCGGTACGAAGAAGTCCATTCCGGCCAGCACACCACCGGGCTTGAGCACACGAGCGAGTTCCGCCACCGTGGCCGCGGGATCCTCGACGTAGCGAAGGAGGTAGGTGAACGTCACGTCATCGAACGTGTCGTCGGCGAAGGGTAGGTCTTCGGCGCGACCCTGGACGAGTCGTACACCGGACTCACCGCGTCGCGTCAGCTTCTGTCGCGCGTTCGCCAACATGTTGGCGTTGAGATCGATGCCGGTTATCTCGGCACCGGTCGCGGCACGTAGCGCGAGGGCCACGCCGGCCGTACCGGTCGCCACGTCGAGCACCTTGTCGCCGGGTCGCGCCTTCACCTTGTCCACGATCGCCGCGCGCCAACGGCGGTCCTGACCCATCGACAGGAGATAACCGAGGCGGTCGTAGCGCAGTGGCAGGCCATTGAAAAGCTTCGTGGCGAAACGATTTGGATCGGGTCCGGTGCCTAGTGACATACCATCCTTCGTGTTTCTCGAAGGCTATTGCATCGTGCTTTCCATCGTGACCGCACCGGCAATTCCAGGGTGAAGGCTCCAGTCGGACGCATGGATCAGAGCACGGAACGGCCCGACGCAATGCGCCGTCGCGTGTCCCACTCGACGAAGTTCCACGGGAATTCTCGCAGTACCGTCGGCAGATGACGGTTGACGAGCGCGATGTAGGAGACCACGGAATCAAATCGGACCTGTCGCCGGGGTGACCACTCGAGTCCGAGCTCCTCTCGAAACGGTGCGGGCAGGAAGCCCACGGTCAAGAACCGGTGGGCGGGTCCGAAGACTCGCGACAGTGGCGACGGCAGGAACTCCAGTGCCGCGAGCCCGCGCAGGTAGTGGCGCGTCACCTCATCCATTGACACGTCGCGCAGCGCCGCGTCCCAGTAGACATCGAACGCCTCGTGGTCGACGGGCCACTGTGATTCGTGGACCTGCAGCGTCGTGGCGAATGGGGCGCAGCGGCGCAGGAGGGTCGCGTACGTCTCGTCGTCGACGGGACCGACGAGGACCGACACGGCGTCAAGGACGCCGCGGAACATGCAGGCGGCGACCCACAGTTGCAAGTCGGGATCACGCGCGTCGTACTCAACGGCGGCGCGCTCATCGGATCGCACGAGTCGATGTACGGCGTTGACCTCCTGGCGCATCGCGGCACGTTCGTCATCAGTACCGAAGAGGGCCACCATGATGTAGGCGAGCGTCGTTCTCGTGCGCTTGATCGGGTGTCGCCGGAGTGAGCCGCTCTCGACCTTGCTCTCCACGATGGCGTGGCCAATGGGCAGTCGCGACAACTGCATGATGACGTTGGCCCCGGCCGGCGCGAGCGCCAGACCACTGATCAACACTCGTCGAAGATCGGGAGACCGCGACGACGCCGCGTCATTCTCCTGTCCGTCGGATTCACTTGCCAAGGATTCTCGATCCACTGAAAGGACCCTGTCATCGTACCGGCGAGCTCTGCGTGACTCCGCGTGGAGTCCGCGCCACGGGGGGTTGTTGCCACATCGTCGTCGCCGGCCGAAGACTTCGCTCACTGCGGTACTGTCGCCATAACGAGACGTACGCGTCCACTGGAGAGAAGGTCCGCGGCTCGATCTTGACGAAGGCAAAGGTATCCCTCTACACCGACCGGTATGAATTAAGCATGCTCGACGGAGCGCTGTTGTCGGGCGTGATCAACGCCAGAGCCACGTTCGAGGTCTTCACTCGGTCACTGCCCAACGGCTATCGCTACGGAGTCGTGGGCGGCACTGGACGTCTACTTGACGCGCTCGCCCACTTCACCTTCGACGAGGAGACCATCTCGTGGCTGACGCGAGAACGCATCGTAAGCGCGGAACTGGCGACGTACCTCTCCACGTACCGATTCGACGGCAGGGTGTACGGCTACGTGGAGGGCGACGTCTTCACGTCGCTCTCGCCGATTCTGCGCATTGAGGGTCGATTCTGCGATCTCGTGCTGGAGACGCTCGCGCTCTCGATTCTCAATTACGACTCTGGTGTGGCGACCAAGGCCATGCGCGTCGTACAGACGGCGCGAGGCCGTCACCTCATCGAGATGGGCTCACGACGAACCAATGAGGAGGCGGCGATCGCGGCGGCGCGCGCGGCCTACATCGCAGGCTTCGACGCCACCAGCAATCTCGCCGCGGGCATGACCTACGGCGTGCCCACCGCCGGGACGGCGTCGCACGCGTTCATCCTGGCGCACGCGAGCGAGCGTGATGCCTTCGAGGCACAGGTCGCGTCGCAGGGTCCCGGCACGACGTTGCTCGTTGACACCTTTGATACCGAAGCGGGGACGGAGCTCGCCCTCGACGTCGCCGGGACCGAACTCGGCGCGATCCGCATCGACTCGGGTGACCTGGCCGACGCCACGCGCCGGTCGCGCAAACTCCTCGATCAACGAGGGGCGACGAACGTGAAGATCACCGTCACGGGCGACCTCGACGAGTTCTCGATTGCGGAGTTACTCGCCCACGGCGCACCCGTCGATGCATTCGGGGTCGGCACGAAGCTCGTCACGGGCTACCTGCCGCCGGGCTTTGTCTTCAAGCTGGTCGCCATTGAGGGCGGGGCGGCGATGCGACCGGTCGCGAAGCGCTCGATAGGCAAGTTGTCCAGTGGCGGCACCAAAGAGGCGTATCGACTCTTCGAGGGCACCGACGCGGTCACCGAGTTGGTGATCGCGGACGACGCCGGCGTGAGTCCAACCGCGCAACACAGTCGAAAACTCACGCACCAACTCTTCGAAGGCGGCGAGGCGGTGGTCGACACGTCAGTGGCGACGGCGCGAGCCACGGCGAAGCGCGCTATCGGAGAACTCCCGCTCATCGCCTTTGCCCTCGGCGCGGGAGAGCCGGTACTCACGACGAACGTCGTCGCGCCCGCGTCGCCGGGACGGTCGGCCCCGTGATGTCGAGTCGTCGTGATTGAGGCACCCGATAAGGGTCACGCGATCCTCGTCGTGGATCCCCAACCGGACTTCTTCGAAGGCGGTACGCTCCCCATCGCCGGTGCGACGCGGACGGCTGAACGAATCGCCGAGTTCCTTCGATACCGGAGCGACGCGTTTTCGATGAAGATCGTGACGCAGGATTGGCACCTGGACCCGGGAGAACACTGGTCGGACGATCCCGACTTCGTCACCTCCTGGCCCGTGCACTGTGCGGTCGACACGAGCGGTGCCGAGATTCATGCGTCATTAATGGATGAACGCTGGGACGCCGTCATCCGCAAAGGTTTACGCGAAGGCGCCTACTCCGCCTTTGAAGGTCGCAGCGTCGACGGGACCCGGTTGGCCGAGGTCCTTGCCACGGCCGGCATCACGAAGGTGACGATCGTGGGCTTCGCGACGGATTACTGCGTGAAGGCAACCGCTCTGGACGCGCGCGCCATGGGTCTCCAGGTCAACGTGATTCTCGATCTCTGTGCCGGCGTGGCACCCGAGACGACTCGTTCGGCGATCACGGAGATGTCCTATGTCGGGGTGAGGTTGCTGTCGTCTGAAGATCAGTAAGCGATTGGGACCGCCTCAGGGCAGTGATTCGATGAGCCGCGCGAGTTCGTCACGGCGATAACCGTGTCCCCGAGCGAATTCGATCAACTCCCTCGCGCGCGTGACGACGGCGCCGACCTCGGGCGAGCCCGACACCGTGATGCCCCGACCTCGACGGAATTCCAGGAGACCCTCGTCGCGTAACATTCGCAAGGCTCGTAGGACCGTGTTGGAGTTGACGTTCAGCACCGCGGCGAGGTCTCGCGCCGGGGGCAGGCGCTCGCCACGCTGGGCCTCGCCGTCGGCGATAGCCCGGCGCAGTTCGGCGGCGACCTGATCATGGAGTGCAACCGACTCTTCCGGGGTTAACTTGACACTCAGCATGGTGCTAGATATAGTAGCACCAAAGCGGAGATCATTACTAACCGGAGATTGACCATGAGCCAAGTCCTAGCCGACATTTCATCACACAATGAACCCGCAATGAGCGCCGCGCCACCCGTCTATCGGGAGGCGGAACAGCTCCTCATCGAGGAGGCCCGTCGACGTCAACGTCGTCGTCAGCGAGTCATTGCCGCGGTCATCTCGAGCATCGTCGCGGTCGCCGGTGGGGCCTACGCCGTCGCCAGTGGCGCCACGAGTCCTCGTCCGCGACCCATCACTGGTCAACCGGTGTCACTGGCGACGTTTCCCATCTGCACCGCCAACAACCTGCACGTCTCGATGACGGGGCTCGGTAACGGGGCCGCCGGGACGATCTACTACACGCTCAAGCTCTTGAACAACGGTCCGGAGTGCACGGTTGCGCCGGTCACGGCACGCGGGTTCAAGACCACGACCTCGTCGTACGTCGGTCCGTGGTCCAACGTCTACATCACCGCTCAGACCAAGACGGTGCTGACGACCGGTCAGGCGGCCTACGTGCCTCTGGGTGTCGGTCAGACCGCGAACTGGCCGGGCACCCTGTGTCGCGCGGCCAGTGTCAACGCGGTTCGCGTCGCTCTCGCGGGCAACCACGCCGTCATCGGGGCGGTGCCACTGCGCACGACGGTCTGCACCGTGACGCGCAGTCTGCACACGCAGTCTGCGTCGCTCAACCCCAGCGGTGTGTAGAGCGGCCTACTCCTCCACCGGACCCGCGGCGGCGATGATTCGCTCCGCGTGTCGCAGTAACGGCGAGTCGATCATTCGGCCCTCGTAGCGAAAGACGCCGCGCTGACTGTTCGCGGCCCGTAGCACGCCCGCCGCCCAGGCGACCTCTTCATCGGACGGCAAGTACGCGGCGCGCACGACGTCGACCTGTGACGGGTGAATGCACGCGGTGGCGCCGAACCCGGACGCGGCGGCGTCCGTCGCCTCGTCGCGCAGTCCCTCGACGTCAGCGATGTCGAGATGAATCGCGTCGATCGCCACTCGGTCGAGCGCACGGGCGCTGAGGAGAACCTGGGAGCGCGCGAATCGAGCGAACTCACGGTAGCGGCCGTGCTCATTGCGACTGGAGCGACCGCCGAGTGAGACCGTCAAATCCTCGGCGCCCCACATCAACGCGACCGTCGAAGCGGCCCGGGCGATTTCTGACGAGGCCAGGACACCTTTCGCGGTCTCGCACAGCGCGATGACACTCCGTCCGGCCAGCGCCTCAACGTGCTCGCGGGACTCGGTCTTCGCGAGCATCACGAGCCCGTACGACGTGCGCTCGAGGGCAACGAGGTCGAAGGCGAAGTCCTCCGAACCGACCGGATTCACGCGCACGATCGTTCGTTGCGGATCGAGCGGCGTGTCGATCACCGCGCGGCGCGCGGCATGGCGGTCGTCGGCGTTGACGCCGTCTTCGAGGTCGAGGATCACCATGTCGGCCGCGGCCGCGGCCTTCGGGAACCGATCCGGCCGATCGGCCGGACAGAAGAGCAGCGCGGGACCGACGGGTGACCAACTCACGCCGTCGGCCTCGCGAGCACCATGGTCGTCCGCTTCGCGACCGCGACGATGTCACCGTGCTGATTGCGTCCGGTGTGTTCGAAGGTCACGATGCCGGCACCGGGGCGACTGTTCGACAGACGTTTCTCCAGGACCTCGGTCTCGGCGTACAGCGTGTCGCCGTGGTAGACGGGCTTCGGGAACGTGACGTCGGAGAATCCGAGATTGGCGACGATGGTGCCCTGGGTCAGTTGCGCAACCGACAGGCCCACGATCGTCGACATCGTGAACAGACTGTTGACCAGTCGCTGACCGAACGGCTGCTGCGCGGCCCACGCCCCGTCGAGGTGGAGCGCCTGGGGGTTCATCGTCAGCGTCGAGAACAAGATATTGTCCGCCTCACTGACCGTGCGACCTGGCGAGTGGCGATAGAGCGCGCCGACTTCGAACTCCTCGAACCACAGGCCGCGCTGCTCGTAGACCCGACGCTCGTCACTCATAGTGCCAACCTCATTTCTGGCCCGGTGGCCGCACGTACCTGTTCGACGCTCACCCCCGGTGCCGTTTCACGCAGCACGAGACCGTGCTCGTCCACGTCGATCACCGCGAGATCCGTGATGATCCGGTGGACGCATCGTTTCCCGGTCAGGGGCAGCGAACACTCCTCCACGATCTTGTGGCTGCCCTCTTTGTTCACGTGTTCCATCATCACGATCACGCGCTTGGCGCCGTGGACGAGGTCCATCGCCCCGCCCATACCCTTCACCGTCTTGCCGGGGACGATCCAATTCGCGAGGTCGCCGTGCTGGGAGACCTCCATCGCGCCGAGCACCGCGACGTCGATGTGACCGCCGCGAATCATGGCGAAGGACGTCGCCGAATCGAAGAACGAGGCGCCGGGCAACGTGGTGACCGTCTCCTTGCCGGCGTTGATCAGGTCCGGGTCGACGTGGTCTTCGTCCGGGTACGGTCCGACACCCAGGATCCCGTTCTCCGAGTGCAGCACGACGGTGATGTCACGTCCCAGGTAGTTCGGCACCAGCGTCGGCATCCCGATGCCGAGGTTGACGTAGTCGCCGTCGATGAGCTCGGCGGCGACTCGAGCGGCCAGTTCCTCTCGCGTGCGCGCCATCAGTGGGTGCCCGCAGACGACGACACCGTTCGCCGCTCAACGCGCTTGTCGGGATTCTCGACGAGGACGACGCGCTGCACGAAGATGCCGGGCGTGTGCACGTTCGCCGGATTGATCGCGCCGACGTCGACGATCTCTTCGACCTCGGCGATCGTCACGCGGCCGGCCGCCGCACAGAGGGGGTTGAAATTCTGCGCCGCCTTTTCGTAGACGAGGTTGCCCTGGCGGTCCCCGTAACGCGCGTGCACGAGCGCGAAGTCGCAGCGAATCGCGCGCTCCAAGACGTAGTCGACGCCGTCGAAGACTCGCGTCTCCTTCGGTTCGGACGCGACCGCGATGGACCCGTCGCTGGCGTAGCGCAGCGGTAACCCGCCGTCGACCACCTGCGTGCCCACGCCCGCACGGGTGTAGAAGGCCGCGACGCCCGCGCCGCCGGCGCGCAGTCGTTCGGCCAACGTACCCTGCGGCACGAGCTCGACCTCGAGTTCACCGGAGAGGTACTGACGGGCGAACTCGCGATTCTCCCCCACGTACGAGCCGGTCGTGCGACGAATCCGCTTCGCCGTCAGCAACATGCCGAGTCCGTACTCGTCCACTCCGCAGTTGTTGCTTACGGTGACGAGATCGGTCGCACCCGACGCGAGCACCGCTTCGATTAGCGCCGACGGCACGCCACAGAGACCGAATCCTCCGACGGCCAGCGACGAGCCACCGGTGATGTCGGCCACGGCGTCGCCCGCACTGGCGAATACCTTGTCCACTACCTCACCGCCTTCTCGATCCGTCGAGGCGACCTCGGCGCGACTGTTCGAACTGCCTCACGAACTGAACTCCGCCGCCGTCGGTCGCGGGTTCACGCGGGCCACGATCTCGTCAACGACCACCGAATCGCCTTCTCGCACAAGAATATCGACGGTGCCGTCACGCGGCGCGACGAGGACGTGCTCCATCTTCATCGCCGACACGACGACCAGCGTCTCGCCGACGTGCACCTCGGGGTCGGACCTCTCGGGCACGCGCACGACGGTCCCGGGCATGGGGCTGCGTACGTCGTTGGATGCCGTCGCGGCGCCGCGCGCGCGACTGGCGGTGTCCACTTCTCGGATCGACCACGTCTCACCGCCCACACAGACCCACGTGGTCGAACCTTCGATTTGATACCAACCCCGATGCGACGCACCCCGCAACGTGAGCAGGCAGCCATCGACTTCGACGTCGAGACGTCCCTGCAGCGCAACTCCATCGTTCACACGGACGGTGGCCGCCTCGGGTGATCCGGAGACCCGCACGACGATGTTGACACCGGTGCCACTCGTCACGCGCAGTGTCGAAGGGTGCGCGGCCCCCCCGCCTCGCCACCCACGCATCGCCGTCCACGGATCAGTGACGGGACCTTCGGTCGTCGCACGCAACGTCGACAGCGCGTAGAGCGCGAGGACTTCCGTGGACGGTTCCGTGGCCACCAGCGAAGCACTGTCTCGTTCGATGAGACCAGTGTCGAGATTGCCGGCGAGGACGCTCGGATCGTCGAGCAGTTTGCTCAAGAAACCGACATTGGTAACGACGCCGAAGACGACCGTCTCATGGAGCGCTGCCCGGAGACGGGAGATCGCTGACGCACGGTCCGGTCCCCACGACACCACCTTCGCCAACATTGGGTCGTAGTCGACGCCGACGTCAAGGCCCTCGAGTAACGCGCTGTCGACACGGATTCCCTCACCGACCGGCTCGCGGACGAAGCGCAGTTGACCACTGGCGGGCAGGAAGCCGCGCGCAGGACTCTCCGCGTAAATTCGCGCCTCGACGCTGTGGCCACGAAACGTCGGGGACGTCACGTCAACGTCGAGGTGAAGACCGGCGGCCACCCGCAACTGCTGTTCTACGAGATCGATGCCCGTGACCATCTCGGTGATGGGGTGTTCGACCTGTAGACGAGTATTCATCTCCATGAAGTAGAAGTCGTCCGGATGATCGGACGAGACGATGAACTCCACGGTGCCGACGCCGTAGTAGTCGACGCTTCGTGCCGCGGCAACCGCCGCCGCGCCGAGTCGCTCCCGGGTGCTCTGGTCGATGATCGGCGACGGCGACTCCTCGATCACCTTTTGGTGACGACGCTGCAACGAGCATTCACGCTCACCCAGGTGGACGGTCGCACCGTGGCGGTCAGCCAGGACCTGCACCTCGATGTGCCGTGGTCGTAACACGAATCGCTCGAGGAACAACGTGTCGTCGCCGAACGCGGCCATCGCTTCGCGTCGCGCGCTGCCGAGCGCCGCCATGAGGTCCCCGGCCCGTTCGACGCGTTGCATCCCCTTACCGCCACCCCCGGCGGACGGCTTCACCAGTACCGGGTAACCGATCTCCTTCGCGGCGCTCGCGAGATCGTCATCGGTCATGCCGGTCTCGACACGACCGGGAACGACCGCGACGCCCGAGGCGGCCACGTGCAGCTTCGCGTGGATCTTGTCGCCCATCATCCGGATGGACGACGATGAGGGACCAATGAAGACGACGCCGCGTTCACCGCAGGCGTCAGCGAAGTCGGCGTTCTCCGAGAGGAATCCATAACCCGGATGCACAGCGTCCGCACCTGATCTCGCGCAGGCGTCCAACACCCGCTCGTTGTTCAGGTAGCTCTCGCGCGCCGGCGTGGCCCCGAGGTAGAACGCGTCGTCGGCGTCGAGAACGTGGCGAGCGCCCCGGTCGGCGTCGGAGTAGACCGCCACCGATCTGATACCGAGTCGACGCAGTGTTCGAATGACGCGCACGGCGATCTCACCTCGGTTGGCGACGAGGACCGAATCAAACATGGAGCTCACATCCGAAAGACGCCGTAGGCCACGTCCTCGAGCGGCGCGTTCGCGCACACCGAGAGGGCCAGGCCGAGGACGGTGCGCGTCTCGAGTGGGTCGATGATGCCGTCGTCCCACAGACGGGCGGTCGAGTAGTACGCGTTACCTTCGTCCTCGTAGCGTTCACGGATTGGCGCGCGGAACTCCTCTTCCTCCTCGGGACTCCAGGTGTCGCCGGCACTCTCGATCTGGGTGCGCTTGACGGTCGCCAACACGGCCGCGGCTTGATCGCCCCCCATGACCGAGATACGTGCGTTGGGCCACATCCACAAGAAGCGCGGCGAATAGGCCCGTCCGCACATCGAGTAGTTCCCGGCACCGAAGGAGCCGCCGATGATCACCGTCAGCTTGGGAACCCTCGCGCACGCGACGGCGTTCACCATCTTCGCCCCGTGTTTCGCGATCCCGCCGGCCTCGTACTCGCGCCCCACCATGAATCCGGTGATGTTCTGCAAGAACACCAGCGGGATCTTGCGCTGGTCGCAAAGCTCGATGAAGTGGGCACCTTTCAGCGCGGACTCCGAGAACAACACACCGTTGTTGGCGACGATGCCGACCGGATGGCCCCAGAGATGGGCGAAACCGGTCACCAACGTGGTGCCGTACTCGGCCTTGAACTCGTGGAAGAGACTCCTGTCGACGAGTCGCGCGATCACTTCACGCACGTCATAGGCGGTGCGGGAATCGGTCGGTACGACCCCGTAGAGGTCGCTCGGGTCAACGGCCGGTTCCTCACTGTCGCGGACCATCCACGGCGTGTCGCATCGTGGCGCCAACGTCGACACGATCGAGCGCACGATCGACAGCGCGTGTTCGTCGTCGTCGGCGAGGTGGTCGACGACCCCCGAGGTTCGCGCGTGGACCAGTCCCCCGCCGAGGTCTTCGTCGCTCACGATCTCGCCCGTCGCGGCCTTCACGAGCGGCGGACCGCCCAGAAAGATCGTCCCCTGACCTCGCACGATGACCGATTCATCGGACATCGCCGGGACGTAGGCCCCACCGGCCGTGCACGAGCCGAGGACGGCGGCGATCTGCGCGATACCCATCGAGCTCATGCGCGCCTGGTTATAGAAGATTCGACCGAAGTGCTCGCGGTCCGGGAACACCTCATCCTGGCGGGGAAGGAAGGCACCACCGGAGTCCACGAGGTAGAGACAGGGTAGGCGGTTCGCCATGGCGACCTCTTGGGCGCGGAGGTGCTTCTTCACGGTCATCGGGTAGTAGGTACCACCCTTCACCGTCGCGTCGTTCGCCACGACCACGCACTCTCGTCCACTGACGCGGCCCACGCCGGTGATGATGCCCGCACCGGGCGCCTCGTCGTGGTACATCTGATACGACGCGAGCGCCGAGAGCTCCAGGAACGGGCTACCTCGGTCGAGGAGCGTGTCGACCCGGTCGCGCGGTAGGAGCTTGCCCCGCGCGGCGTGTCGCGCGCGCGATGACTCGGGACCCCGCGAATACAGATCCAGACGACCCTTCAGTTCTTCGACGAGTGCAAGGTGCGCCGCCGTATTGCGGGCGAAGGCGTCGCCGTGACGATCGACCGCGCTGGAAAGTAGCTCCATCTGGTGCCCCAATTTGAGTTAGTTATGATTAACTGAAATAGTGTACCAACCGACCACTGGTCAGTCCAGGGGAGATTGAGGAATGACCGAGACGACACTCCGCAGTCGAATGAAGGCCCAACGGCGCCAGCAACTCCTCGACGCCGCCTCGCGACTCTTCGCCGAACGGGGCTTCCGGTCGGTGTCGATGGAGGACTTGGCGGCCGAAGCGGGGGTCAGCGGTCCCGCCGTCTACCGACACTTCGCGAGCAAAGAGGCGCTGCTCGCCGACCTTCTCATCGACGTGAGTCGCCAGCTCCTGGAGCAAGGCGCACAGCGGTCATTGGATTCGTCGCCCCACGATGCGCTGACGTCGCTCGTCGCCTTCCACACCGATTTCGCGTTACGCGATCGCGACCTGATCAGAATTCAGGATCATGACTTCGCCAACCTCGCGCTCGAGGACGCGCGCACCGTGAGCCGACTCCAACGGTCGTATCTCGAGACCTGGGTGAACGTGCTGCGCCAGGTCGATCCCCGACTGTCAGAAAGTGTCGCACGAACGAAGATCCAAGCAGTCTTCGGCCTCCTCAATTCAACCCCACACAGCGCGTCACACCGCGACACGGAAACGACGCGTCGCTTACTTGAGTCGATGGCGATCGACGCGCTCGGTGTGCCGATTGGTCAGTAAATTAGACGCCGAAACAATGTCGGTCGGTCTCCGCGACTATCGCAACATTGCCGTTGCGCGGTACACGTCCGTTACGTACGGCAACTCGATAATCTCGGGGAGTGAGTCTACGACCTCTCTTACGCCGTGCAAGAGCTCGGTCTGTTCTCTTGTGTCCATGACGGCGATGTAGCTGGTCGTCAGGACACGCCGCAACAGGCCCTCGTGATCGAGGAACTGTCGGTGCTGAAACGTTCGCCGTTCGATGTTCACGAACGGTCCGGCTCCTAAGACGACCGCGTAATCCAGTCCCACCTGGTACGGCTGACGAGTCGGCCACTGCATGGCCGCACCTAACTCCGCGACCCACGGCACCGATTCGTCGCGTTCATTCCACATGAGACCGAGACGACCACCGTCGACGAGCACACGATGGATCTCCTCCAGCGCCAGCGGGGCGTCGAACCAGTGGAACGCTTGCGCAACGACGACGCAGTCGACGGTCGAGTCACCGAGCGGTATGTCGACGTCGCGACCGTCGAGAACGTTGACGTTCGGGAGTCGCTGGCTCAGCACAATGCGCATGCCAGGTGTTGGCTCTACCGCGGTGATGTTCGCGCAGAAAGGTGCGAGTTGACCAGTGAGGATTCCGGTGCCCGCGGCGAGATCGAGGACGTGCGCGTCGTCGTCGATGCCGAGTGATTCAACCAGGAACGCCACCGCGTCCGTTGGATAGTCGGGACGCGCCGACTGGTATCGCTCGCCGTCGGTAAACCCAGACGTCGCGTGCTCATGTGGCTCGGCCAAATTCGCCATCCCCGTCGATCGACCTCACCCTCAATTTAGAAGGCAATTCGCCTCGTAAGACCAACGCGGACGGCCACGTCGCAGCCGGATCGTCGGCCCAGCGCTCATCCAGATACGTTCGCTTGACCAGGTATCAAAAAGGGGATACGCTCCGCGCGAAGGGCAAGGAAGTGATCCGTGGCCTGAGATCTCCCGCCTCGGGGCATTTGCTGAGGGGGGTGGTATGCGACGTCAAAGGCGTTCCGCAGTGCCCACGGTACTGCTCGCCGTCACACTCGCCTCGTTCTCGACGGTCGCCTTCGGCGTCGCAACGCCGAACTCGGCCGCCGCCGCGGGGACCGCGACCAAACTCGTCTTCACCGTCCAACCAACGCCGAACTCGGTGACGCCGGGCCAGAGTTTCACGCTGTCGGTATCCGTCGAGGACGCCAGCAACAATGTGGAGACGACCGACGTTTCGGACCAAGTCAACGTCGTCTTCGCCTTCAATCCGCAGGGCGTCTCACTACAGTGCAACGGCACCGGGACGAACGGCGACACGCTGACCGTCTCGAGCGGCGTCGCCAACTTCTCGTGTTCGAGTGACAACGCGACCGACGACCAACTCGAGGCCTCCAGTCCAAACAACTCCTCGCTCGCGCCCGCCGAGTCCAACCCGGTCGCCGTCAATCCGGGAACGCCCGCGACCATGGCCTTCTTGACCGAGCCAACAAACGCCTCGACCAATACGGTCTTTCCCGTCGTGGTCTCCCTGAGCGACGCCTTCGGCAATCCCGCCACGAACGACCAGACTGACCAGGTGACGCTCGCCCTCACGCCGGCTACGGGCACCGCCGGTGCGACGCTCAGTTGCACGCCGAGGGGTGCGTCGAGTCCGGATGACACAGCGACCGTCTCGGGCGGCGAAGCCACGTTTAGTTGCGCCATCAATACTGCCGGAATCGGTTTCACCTTGACCGCCTCGAGCCCTACCGACGTTACGCTCACGCCCATCATCTCCTCGCCGATCAACATCGGCCAAGAGGCGGCCGCGTTTGTCGTCAGTCCCGACCCGGCCGTCATCATCAACGAGAACACCGCGACGTTTAGCGTGCGGGTAACCCTCGACAACGCAAGCGCCACGCCCATCGTCGGGAACGAAATCACCTTGAACGGCAACTCGATCCAATCCACGATCAGCCCCGAGGTCACCGGCGCGGGTGGAGTCGCCACGTTCAGCGTTGACTGCCAGTATCCGTACTGCACGAACGGGCGATCAATCACCTTGACCGCGACGGACGTGACGACGAATACGCAACTCGGCGTCGCCACGGAAAGCTTCGGGTTGTTGACCATTCCGACCGAAGGCGCCGTCGGTCAGAGCGAGACATTCACCATCACGGGCGTCGCGCCGAGCGAGCCCTTGAGCGTGGGCTTCGCGCCAAACGCTGCGACGACACCCGTCGCGGCGGGCGCGAGTGGCACCTGTTCCACGAACGCAAGCGGGAATCTCGCGAGCGGCTCGTGCACCTTCACGGTACCGAGCGTCTCGGGTGTCACTCTGCCGGGCGACGTCACCGCCAGCGTCACGGTCGGTACTGGTGCGGGCGCGCCGACCTACCAAGAAACGTTCCTGCTCGAAGAAACGCCGACGATCACGCTCTCTGCGTCGAGCGGGAAGGCCGAGACCGTCGTGACCGTGAACGGCGGTGGATTCGGCGCGTTCTCGAGCCCTACGGTGACCTTCACCCCCGCCGGCGCGCTGGCGGCGAGTACCTCGGTCACGTGTTTCTCCGACGGCCTCGGCAACATCTTGAACAGCGAGGGTGACACCTGTACGTTGACCATCCCCGTCGGTTCCGCGCTGGGCGACGCGACGTTCGCCGTCACGAACTTCCCCAGCGCCACCGCCACTTTCGACGTCACGACCACCTGCGGCGAGGACCCCGGCCAGGCCGGATGCACGCTCACGGGAATCGACCTCGACACGTCGGGTCTTAAGAACGCCGGCCAGGATCTCTACGTCGGCGACTCGTTCACCCTGCCGATCATCGGCGACTACAGCGACGGCAGCACGGGACTATTGCCCGTTGCGACGGACGGTCCGTATCCCCAGGTCGCCTTCACCCCGGCGTCACCCTCTACTTCGCTCACCGACAACGGGCTTGACGCAACCAACAACGGGATCGAACTCACGGCGGTCTCCCCTTCCACCGCCGCCGCGACCATCCAGGTCACCTACGACAGCCTCACTTCGAACACGGTGTCGGTCAGCGCGGAGAACACACCCTGCGGGTCCAGCTGCGTGCTAGTGAACGGAGCGTTGCTCACCGTGCAGGCCGAAGTCCCCGGCGCGCTCGGCACGTCGACGCCGGTACCCGGTGCCGTCGTAGTGATCACCCAGCCGCCCGATCAGATCGTTTCGGGACCGTGCGGCACCGGGAGCTTCACCAATACCGGATGCACGTCAGTCTCCACTTTCTCGGGTGCGGTGACGCTCTCGAACGCGACGTGCACGACGGGTGACAACGGATCCGATACGAGTGATACCGGCGCCTGCCAGGTCACCGATGCCGTCGGCGGGCCCGATACAGTCACGCTGAGCGCGCCGCCCAACTACACGATTACCGACGTCAGCGTGAGTAACGTCACGGCTAACGCGGGAGCGTGCGACGAATCGCAGTGCGCCGTTACATTCTCGCCACCGGATTTCACGCCCCTCACGGTGACCTTCGACCTCGAGCCCAACCCCACCGTCACAGTCGATGTCAGTGGTCCCAGTGACAGCAACTTCAACTCCTACAACCAGATGGCCGACGGACAGACCGTGACGTTCACGCCGATCAACGGCAACACCGCCGCGCCGGCCACCTGCATCACCGGTTTCGGTGTCGACGCCGGACCTGGGGTCTTCCTCGATGGCGGATCGCTCGTCGGTGGCGCGGCGGCGTACTGCAATCAACAGTTGGCGGCGGGACAGTGGCAGGTCAGTGTCTCGTCGCAGTGGAGCGCGAGCGACCCGTACTACGACGGTGACAGCGTCGCGAGTGTCTACACGCAGGACTGCTCGTCGTGTGGTTCGGTCGGCACCGACACGGACTTCATCATCGCCCAGGACATCACGTTGGCGGCGGGCGAGACACCCACCATCAGTTTCTCTACCACCTTTACGCCCGACGTCACCGTCTACGTCGCCGGCCCGTCGGCCAGCGACGGCGGCGGTCTGTCGACCTTCGACAACCAGGACATGGACGGGTTGGTGGTCAACGTCTATGACAGCTCGTCGTTGGTGACGCCGGTGGCGAGTTGCACGCTCAACGACGGCACCTACGTCAATCTCAACGTCGGTGACCCCCAGAGCGATCAGGCCGTCTGTTCGGTGAACCTCGCGCCGGGCACCTACGCCATCACCGTGGGCACGCTCGCCAACGGCACGTACTCGGTCGAGGACGACTCGAGCAACGTCGTGGACGTGAACTTCAACGGCCAGATGATCCAGACGCTCGCCGCGGGCAGCGGCACGACGACGGTCGACTTCTCCACGAGTTACGAGCCACTCCTCGCGATCTACGTCGCCGGCCCGTCGGCCAGCGACGGCGGCGGTCTGTCGACCTTCGACAACCAGGACATGGACGGGTTGGTGGTCAACGTCTATGACAGCTCGTCGTTGGTGACGCCGGTGGCGAGTTGCACGCTCAACGACGGCACCTACGTCAATCTCAACGTCGGTGACCCCCAGAGCGATCAGGCCGTCTGTTCGGTGAACCTCGCGCCGGGCACCTACGCCATCACCGTGGGCACGCTCGCCAACGGCACGTACTCGGTCGAGGACGACTCGAGCAACGTCGTGGACGTGAACTTCAACGGCCAGATGATCCAGACGCTCGCCGCGGGCAGCGGCACGACGACGGTCGACTTCTCCACGAGTTACGAGCCACTCCTCGCGATCTACGTCGCCGGCCCGTCGGCCAGCGACGGCGGCGGTCTGTCGACCTTCGACAACCAGGACATGGACGGGTTGGTGGTCAACGTCTATGACAGCTCGTCGTTGGTGACGCCGGTGGCGAGTTGCACGCTCAACGACGGCACCTACGTCAATCTCAACGTCGGTGACCCCCAGAGCGATCAGGCCGTCTGTTCGGTGAACCTCGCGCCGGGCACCTACGCCATCACCGTGGGCACGCTCGCCAACGGCACGTACTCGGTCGAGGACGACTCGAGCAACGTCGTGGACGTGAACTTCAACGGCCAGATGATCCAGACGCTCGCCGCGGGCAGCGGCACGACGACGGTCGACTTCTCCACGAGTTACGAGCCACTCCTCGCGATCTACGTCGCCGGCCCGTCGGCCAGCGACGGCGGCGGTCTGTCGACCTTCGACAACCAGGACATGGACGGGTTGGTGGTCAACGTCTATGACAGCTCGTCGTTGGTGACGCCGGTGGCGAGTTGCACGCTCAACGACGGCACCTACGTCAATCTCAACGTCGGTGACCCCCAGAGCGATCAGGCCGTCTGTTCGGTGAACCTCGCGCCGGGCACCTACGCCATCACCGTGGGCACGCTCGCCAACGGCACGTACTCGGTCGAGGACGACTCGAGCAACGTCGTGGACGTGAACTTCAACGGCCAGATGATCCAGACGCTCGCCGCGGGCAGCGGCACGACGACGGTCGACTTCTCCACGAGTTACGAGCCGAACGTTCCTGCGCCCGCGCCCGCGTACGCCCCACCACCATCGGGCCTACCGTCCGGCGACTACGGCGCGCCAACTCAAGAAGTGACGTCGTCAACGACGGCAACCTCCTTCACGGCGACGTCAGGTGGTGCCACCATGACGATCACCGTGCCCGCCGGCGCGCTGCCCAACAACACGACGGTGGCGGTGTATCCCATCACCGACACCTCGACGCTCAGCGGCGAGGTCCCGGCTGGTGAGTCCTACGTGTTGGCCTTCGCAGTGGCCTGGGAGTCGCCTAACGACACGTCACCAGGCGCCACGACACCGATCACGATGACGATCACTGATCCGAACATCAAGGCCGGTGACACGATCTACGCACTGACGTCGAGCGGTCTCGTCGCGGTAGGCGTCGCGACGGTCGATGGCTCAGTCACGATCAGCTTCTCGAGTGATCCCGTATTCGTTATCGCCGAGTCGAGCTTGACGAGCCAAGCAGCGCTCACGCTCACGACGCTGAAGGGAGTCGTGGGTAAGCCGCTCCAGTTGAGCACCAGCGGAGGGTCGGGCACCGGCGCGCTGTCATTCTCCGTCACCAACGGCAGCGCCACGGGTTGTTCGGTATCGGGAGGCGCTCTCCGCTCCAAGACTGCGGGCACGTGTGTCGTTACCGCAACCAAAGCGGGCGACGCCACCTACTTAGTGACGTCGACGTCGGCGACGACGATCTCACTCGTTCTGCCCAACCGGCCGGCGACCGTGACAGTGCGGTACAGCGGCACGAGCAACGTGCTGAGCCTTGACGAGAAAGGGGTCCTCCGGACGCTCTCCAAGAGACTGCTCCCCGGGGCGTCGGTCGTCATTACCGGCTACGCTCACGGTAACGCCACGCTCGCGAAGCAGCGGGCCGAAGAAGCCGCCCGCTACCTGACGGCTCGGGTCAAGGTTCACATTGCGTTGAGGTTTGTCACCCGAACAATGGTCAACGAGACGACCGTCCTCACGTCCAAGCAGTAGTTCGACGCTCGGCGAACGGTTGGCCAGTGCGCTGAGCCAGTCCAATTGCACCAGCACTTCGCGACGTCCCACGAACCATAAGTTAAGACATATGCAACGATTTACCTCGCCTTGCTCTCCGGAGTGCCGCGGTGGCTAGGGCCAGCACGATGCGAACTTGGTCTCGTACCTACCTTCGACCGGTTGTGACCCCGCTCGAATCCGATGAACCACTACGCCCAGGAGAGGAACCCTGACGTGATGCAAAGTCCGAAGGCGTCGATCACGAGGAAGCCCACGATCAGCGTGATCACGATTGTTCGTGACAGTCGTCCCCGAACGTGATACGAGGGCGCGGGCATGTACCACGTCGGTAGCAACGACGGCGTGCGCACGTCGCCCCCGCCCCACGCGACGGCGTCGGCTGGGAGCGAGGTAATCGGTTCGGCCGCCAGCGCGAGGGCATTTAACTCCTCGTCGGTGAAGGGCGTTGCGTCGTTGAGTTCGGCATCGTATCCGTCGTCCACGTCGACCTCCTCCGTCTCCTACCGATCGTACGGCTAATACTGTCTCGTGAATCGTCAGTTCGTTACGGGCTCTGCGCCGATCAGTGGCCAACGGACCTAACCGAGCTTGAACGGCAGGTTGGCCAGGTTCCCGAGACCGCCGCCGCTGCTGTGGCCCTCCCCCGTATTGATGTATGGGCTCAACGCCTGGGCGAGTCCGGGCAGCGTCATCGTCTGCAGGTGGACCTTGCCGGGTCCCGTGAGCTTGGCGAGGAACAACGCCTCGGCGCCGAAGAACATGTTCTTGATGCCCTTGACCATCTGGATGTCGAGCGTGACCTTCGCCTCGAAGAGTCCGATGTGGCCCGGGTGCACCAGGATCGATTCGCCCGCGCCAAGTTCGTACGTCACGATCTCGCCGGAGAGTTCGATCCAGGCCGTGCCGGCGCCCGCGATGCGCTGGAGGATGAAGCCGTTGCCGGAGAAGACGCCGACCCCCAGCTTCTGTTGGAAGCCGATGTTGAGCGTCACGCCGTCGGTGCTGGCCAAGTAGCCGTGGCGCGACACCATGTACTCGTTGTCGGTGTCGACGTGGATCGGCATGATGCGACCCGGTAGCTTCGTGGCGAACGCGACGGTCGAGTTATCCTCCGACGCGGTGTACTGGGACATGAAGATCGTCCCGCCGGCGACGGCGCGCTTCAAGACACCGACGAATCCCGATCCGCCGGCACCGGCCGTTTGTGTCGACATCACGACCGACGGCGTCATCCAGGAGAGTTCACCGCCCTCGGAGATCACGGACTGCCCGGACTTCAGTTGTACTTCGAGCACTGGCAGGGTGTCGCCGATCACGCGGTGCAGTACGCCCGTGCCGTCACTGTCAGCGAAGGCCGGTAGAGCGCCGTCAACTTCTTCGGTCATGTGATTCCTTTCGATTAAGTGACCTCATACTGACAGAAAACGCCGCTGGGTGAAAGGTCCAAATCGCCGTCGTGATCGACACGCAGCATTCGAATGGTTGTGAACTGGCGTTCAGGGAATGATGTCAATCCCGCGGTCAGAGTCCCAAAATAAGCGGAGTAAAGTGGCTTTTGGGACCCCTCACGGTACTTCACCCGTCGCGGGACTAGGTCGAGATGTATTGAAGGAGAACGCTGCGTGGAGCCGACGAACGACCAGGACCCGAACTACTACCACAAGGTAGTGGACTGCCAATGGGCCTGTCCGGCGCACACCAACGTCCCCGGCTACATCCGGATGATCGCCCAGGGTCAGTTCGACGACGCCTACATGCTGAACCGGGAGTCCAACGTGTTCCCGGGGATCCTCGGACGCACGTGCGACCGACCCTGCGAACCGGCCTGTCGACGTGACCGCGTCGACGGTCAGCCCGTCGCGATCTGTCGACTGAAGCGTGTCGCCTCGGACTTGAAGGGCGACATCTCGGACCGCCTCCCGGTCATCCCGACCGAGAAGAACGGCAAGCGCATCGCCCTCATCGGGTGTGGTCCGTCGTCCCTGACGGTCGCCAACGACCTCTTGCCGCTCGGCTACGAGGTCGTGCTGTTCGAGCAGTACGACAAGCCCGGCGGTCTCATGCGAACGAACATCCCCTCGTTCCGCCTGCCCGAAGAGGTGCTCGAGACCGAGACCCAGGTGATCCTCGACATGGGCGTCGACGTTCGCTACAACACCCCGATCACCAGTATGCGCTCACTACTCAGCGAGGGGTTCGACTCGATCTTCGTCGGCGTCGGCGCACCGCGCGGCAAGGAACTCGACATCCCCGGTCGTTACGACGAAGTCGAGTCGCACATCTTCATCGGAATCGACTGGCTCGAGTCGGTGGCCTTCGGTCACACGACGTCGATCGGCGCCAAGGTCCTCATCATCGGCGTCGGCAACACGGCCATGGACTGCTGTCGTTCGTCGCGTCGCCTCGGCGGCGTCGACATCAAGGTCATGGCTCGACGACCGCGCGAGTTCTTCAAGGCCTCGCCGTGGGAGCTGGACGACGCCGAGGAAGAGGGCGTCGAGATCATCGTGAACCACGCGCCGAAGCGATTCGTGCTTGAGGACGGCAAACTCGTCGGCATGGAGTTCGACGTCCTCGAGTGGGACGACGGCGCGAGAAAGTCGATAGTCCTCGAATCCGTGACCATTCCCTGTGACGACGTGATTCTCGCCATTGGTCAGGAGAACGCCTTCCCCTGGATTGAGCGCGACCTCGGCATGGAGTTCGGCGACTGGGACATGCCGGTCGTCGACGAGACGACGATGCAGTCGACGCTCTCGGGCGTCTTCTTCGGCGGCGACGCCGCCTGGGGGCCTAAGAACATCATCTGGGCCGTCGCCCACGGCCACGAGGCCGCGATCTCGATCCACAACCTCTGTTCGGACGTCGACCTCCAGGACCGTCCGGCCCAGGGCATGAACCTGGTGAGCCAGAAGATGGGCATGAGCGAGTGGAGTTATCACAACGACTACAACCCGTCGCCGCGCCAGAAGATGTCCCACGTCGAGCTGACGAAGCGTTTCGCGTCCTTGAGCTTGGAAGTAGAACTCGGCTTCAGCGTCGAACAGACCGTGAACGAGGTCCAGCGCTGTCTCAACTGTGACGTGGAGACTGCGTTCAACGCCCCGGCCTGCATCGAGTGCGACGCCTGCATCGACATCTGTCCGGTCCAGTGCCTGACGATCACGAGCAACGGCGACGAGGCCGACCTGCGTTCTCGGCTCTCGGCACCGGCGCTCAACCTCGAGCAGGACCTCTACGTGTCGGCGCCGCTCCCCCAAACGGGACGCGTCATGGTGAAGGACGAGAACGTCTGCGTGCACTGCGGACTGTGCGCCGAGCGTTGCCCGACGGCCGCCTGGGACATGGAGCTCTTCGACCTCCAGATCCCCTACGCCGCGAGCCGCAACTTCATCCAGATCGGCGCGATGTCGCCGAGCGGCGCGAGTCGGAGCTAATCGTGGCCATCGACGAGATCCTCGACCAGCAGACCCAGGTCAACGACTTCTCGATCAAGCTCGCGAACGTCAACGGCACCGGTTCAGCCAGCGCCAACAGCCTGTTGATGCAGGCGATCTTTCGCATGGGGATCCCGGTCTCGGGCAAGAACCTCTTCCCGTCGAACATCCAGGGCCTGCCCACGTGGTACGAGATCCGGGTCAACAAGACCGGTTACACCGCGCGCGCACTGGACTACGACCTCGTGGTCGCGATGAACTCCCAGACCTACGCCCAGGACATCGCCGACGTCCGACACGGCGGCTACGTCATCTACGACTCCTCCTGGCCGCTGAACCCGGATCTCGCGAGAAAGGACGTCACGTTCCTCGGCATCCCGCTCGCCAAGATGTGCGTGGAGAACTTCAAGGCGCCGCGCGAGCGGATCCTGATGAAGAACATCGCTTACGCCGGCGCGATTGTGGCGTTGCTCGGCATCGACGTCGCGCTCGTCGCTGAGCTCCTCGCCGAGACCTTCAGGCGCAACGAGGCCCTGCGTGACTCGAACCAGCGAGCGCTTCGACTCGGCTACGACTACGCCATCGAAAACCTGGAGTGCCCGTTGGCGTTCCACGTCGAGCCGATGGACGCGAACGGCAATGCCATACTGATCAACGGCAACCTCGCCACGGCCCTCGGCTGTCTTTACGCCGGCGCGACCGTGGCGGGCTGGTACCCGATCACGCCGGCAACCGCCGTCATGGACAACTTCATCGCGCTCTGCGCGCGCTACCGGCGCGAGGTCGTCAAGAGCGACGACCCCGACGTGCCCGACGTCACGCACAACAACTACTTGATCATTCAGGCCGAGGACGAGATCGCCTCGATCGGCATGGTCCTCGGGGCCGGCTGGAGCGGCGCGCGGGCCTTCACCTCGACCTCCGGTCCCGGCATCTCATTGATGAACGAACTGCTCGGTCTGGCGTACTACACGGAGATCCCGGCCGTCATCATCGATGTCCAGCGCACCGGTCCCTCGACCGGTATGCCGACACGCACTCAGCAGGCCGACATCATGATGTGCGCCTACGCGAGCCACGGCGACACGAAGCACATCGTCCTCTTCCCGGCGAATCCCAACGAGTGCTTCGATTTCGCGGTGCAGTCCTTCGACCTCGCCGAGCAGTTCCAGACACCGGTCTTCCTGCTCTCGGACCTCGACATCGGCATGAATGACTGGGTCGTACCCGAACTGCACTGGGACGACGACTACGTCTGGGACCGCGGACCGGTGCTCGACGACGAGGACCTCTCGAAAATGGCGGAGTTCTTCCGCTACGACGCTGAGAACGAGGACTTCGTCGCGGCCCGGACGCTGCCCGGATCGGCTGAGAAAGGCGCGTACTTCATCCGCGGTTCGGGGCATGACAAGTACGGTCGTTATACCGAGAACCCGCCGCAGTACCAAGAGGTCGTCGACCGATTGAAGTTGAAGCACGCCGCCTCCGCCGCGCACGTGCCCGCGCCGGTAATCGAGCGGCGCGACGGCGCACGGGTCGGCGTCATCACGGTCGGCAGCTGTGACCTCGCGGTGCGTGAGGCACTCGACGTCCTCGCCGAGGCCGGCGTGCCGGCTGACTTCATGCGGATCCGGGGCTTCCCGTTCATCAACGAGGTTCGCGACTTCGTCGAGGCTCATGAAACGGTATTCGTCGTGGAACAAAACCGCGACGCGCAACTGCGCTCGCTCATCGCCATCGAGACCGGTGTTAGTACCGAACTCATGACACCCGTCCTCGTCTACGGCGGCTTCCCCCTGAGCGCCAAGAGCGTCGTCGAGAGTGTTCTAACGAAGTTGGAGAACTAACCATGCCGTCGATCCTCAAACCGCTCATCCCACTCTCGCCACTGCCGAAGAACGACCTCGGCCTAACGATCCGCGACTACGAGGGCCAGATGTCGACACTGTGTGCCGGCTGCGGCCACGACTCGGTCACCGCCGCCATTACCCACGCCTTCTGGGAACTCTCAACCCCGCCCCACATGATCGCCAAATTGAGCGGCATCGGGTGCTCCTCCAAGACCCCGACGTACTTCGTACGCGGCGCGCACGGCTTCAACTCGGCCCACGGACGAATGGTGCCGATCGCGACCGGCGCGATCGCGGCGAATCGCGAGCTCACCTACATCGGCATCTCCGGCGACGGCGACTCGCTCTCTATCGGCTTGGGTCACCTCATGCACGGCATCCGCCGCAACGTGAACATGGTGTACATCATCGAGAACAACGGCGTCTACGGACTCACCAAGGGTCAGATGTCGGCCTCCGCGGACATCGGCTCTCGACCAAAGAAGGGCGAGCCGAACGTGCTCGCGCCGATCGACCCCGTGACGACGGCCCTCAGCCTCGGTGCCACGTTCGTCGCCCGAAGTTTCTCGGGCGACAAGGAACAACTGGTACCGATCATGAAGGCGGCGATCGCCCACAACGGATTCGCACTCATCGACGTGATCTCGCCCTGCGTGACGTTCAACGACCACGAGGGTTCTACTAAGAGCTACCAGTTCACGCGCGACCACGAAATCAAAGAGGTCGAGACCGACTTCGTACCAATCCGCGCCGAGATCCGGGCCAAGATCCCCGCCGACGGCGCGATCGAGGTCACGATGCACGACGGCAGTGTCGTACGTTTCCGATCCGTCCCGGAGGGATACGACCCGCACGACCGGATGAAGGTCGAGGAGTACGTGCGCGACCGCGAAAGTCGCGGCGAGATCGTCACCGGGCTGCTGTACGTCGACGAGAGCGGCAAAGACCTCCACGAGATGAATGCGACACCGGAACGCGCACTGACCAAACTTCCCTTCACGTCGCTCTGTCCCGGCGCAGCGGAACTGGCTTCGATGCAAGTGGACTTCCGATGAGGCCCGACTTGGATTGAATGGTTGCTGTTTCTAGGAATGAGGACTCGTGAGTGATAGGCACATCGATGAGGACGAAGGCGGTGAGAGCTCGTGCTACGCGCACCTAATTTGTCCCGAGTGCGGCGTGGTACTTGACGGCGCTGAACATCTTCCGAGTTGTACCTGGGTTGATGTTGCGAACGATCTCGAACCATCAATAAACGATTCCGAGCCCGATCCGATCAACTGACGCCGCATCATCGATCTGCGAATCTCTGTACGGCGATTCGGCTCTCTCTACTCTCTTCGCTCCAATTGACTTGACGTCACCATAAGCACTGGTTAACCTGTTTCCTAATCTCTACTAAGTCAATGGAAATTGATGGAAATAAAGGACCCCCCAATGAAAAGAACCAATTTGAAGAGAATCGCAGGTGTGGTGGCGGCTGCTTTACCGTTAGCCCTTCTGGCCACGAACTCCAGCGCAGCGACACCCCAGACCGTGAACGTGGTGGGCTACTCCATAGTCTCTAAGGCATATTCGGCCTTGGAGACGGCCTTCTCTCATACCGCGGCCGGTCAGAACGTGACCTTCACGAACTCCTTCGGTGCCTCGACGACCCAGGCCGAAGATGTCGTCGCTGGTCTGTCCGCCGACGTCGTCAACTTCTCAGAACAGCCGGACCTCGCACTTTTGATCAACGCCGGATTGGTATCTCGCAAGTGGGCGTCGTTGAAAGCGGTGAAGGCGCAAAAGGGCATCGTCACGGACACCGTGGTGGCGATCGTCGTTCGCCCCGGCAACCCCTTGGGCATTCACTCGTGGAACGACTTACTGAACAGCGGAGTCAAGATCGTGACACCTGACCCAATCAGTTCGGGCAGTGCGCGCTGGAACCTACTCGCCGCCTACGAATCCCAGATCGACCAAGGGTCGACGCCGGCCGCCGCGAACACCTACGTCAACGCTCTAATCAAGAACGTGATCTCGGAACCTACCAGTGGTAGTCGAGCTCTCTCCGCCTTCATTGCCGGCACGGGCAACGTCCTCTTGGCGTACGAAAGTGACGCGCTGAACGCGTTCGTGGCCGGCCAGAAACTGCAGATCATCCAACCGGCGCAGAACTTCCTGATTCAGACTCCCGCGGCGTTAACGACGTCCGGAACGAAGAACACGGCGGCGGTCGCCTTCTACGACTACATCTTCTCCAAGGCCGGTCAGGAGATCTGGCTCCAGCAGCATTTCCGACCCACGCTTCCGTCGCTCGCCGCCGTCAGCAAGACGACCTTCTATTCACCCGCCACGTTGAACACGATTGCGGCGCTCGGCGGTTGGGCCAAGGTGACGCCGAAGTTCTTCTCACCGACCGGAGTCATCACCAAAGCAGAGAACGCGAATGGATACACCAGCTAGACCCCCTTACTCCGTTCGCGGAGCGCCGCCAGCCCGAAAGGGCTGGCGGCGATTTTTGACGCACCTGCGCGCTTCCTCGGGCCTCTACGGCGGCGCGTCACTAATCGTGGGCTACCTCTCAGTCATCGTCCTCATACCGATCGCGGCCGTCGTGGCGCACGGTTTCTCGCTGAGCGTCCACACGCAGGGCTGGGGCGTCGCGTTTTGGCACTGGCACGTCAGCGCCGGCTTTGGGACCTTTTGGCACGAGGTCACGCAACCGGCCGCCATCAGCGCCATTCGTCTCTCACTATGGCTGTCGTTGAGTGTTGCGGCGATCAACGCCGTGATGGGGGTCGCAATCGCCTGGGTCCTAGTGCGCGACGCGTTTCCCGGAAAGTGGATCCTTGAAGCATTCATCGATCTCCCCTTCGCACTACCAACAATCGTGGTCGGCGTCGTGTTGCTCTTCCTCTACGGCACCACGAGCCCATTCCAGATCGATCTGTTCGAAACGTGGATGGGACTCATGATCGCGCTCTTGTTCGTCACGCTGCCGTTCTCAGTCCGTGCCGTCCAACCGGTCTTGGCGTCGCTCGACGGCGAGGCCGAGGCGGCCGCGAAGTCGCTCGGCGCCGGCGGCATTCGAACGTTTCTGTGGGTCGTCCTGCCCTCGCTCTGGCCGGCGGTGCTCGGCGGCTTCGGACTCGCGTTCGCGAGGGCGATAGGCGAGTTCGGATCAATCTCGTTGATCGCCGGCGGCATCGGACGAACGACGACGGCCTCGTCCTATATCTACAACCTCACGCAGGGATTCCTCTGGACGAACGCGGCATCGGTCTCGACGGCGCTGTTGGTCCTGAGCCTGCTGATCCTCATCGCCACCAACGTCTTCGCGCGTCGCATCCAGAGGAGGCTCGCCACGTGAATCACACCACCAGAAAGTGGTCCCTACGACTACTCGTGACGCTCTACCTCGGGCTCCTGGTCGGCCTGCCGGTCGGCTACCTCTTCATGAAGGCATTCGGTAACGGCGTGCACGCCTTCTGGGCAGAAGTCACCAAGCCCGACGCCCTCGCCGCGTTGAAGCTCTCGGCCGAAGTGGCCCTCATCGCGGTGCCGGTCAACACGTTTATAGGCATTGGAGCAGCGATGATCCTCGCCCGACGCAAGTTCTTCGGCAACCGAGTGCTCACGTTGGCCTTCGATATCCCGGTCGCTGTCTCGCCCATCATCATCGGTGTTGCGCTCGTACTCGCGTACTCGCGAATTGGCTGGTTCGGCAGTTGGTTGAGCTCGCACAGCATCCAGATCCTGTTCTCACCAATTGGCATCGTGATGGCGACCATGGCCGTCTCATTGCCGTACGTACTTCGTTCCGTGCTGCCGCTGTTAATCGAAGTGGGCAAGGACCAGGAGGACGCCGCGCGCACCCTCGGCGCCGGCGCGATGCGAACGTTCTGGCAGGTGACGCTGCCGGCGATCCGTTGGGGGGTCCTCTACGGCGTCACACTCACGATCGCTCGCACGCTCGGTGAGTTCGGAGCCGTCTTGGTTGTCTCGGGCAACATCACCGGCAAGACCCAGACGCTGCCGATCTACATCTATGACGCGTGGGATCAGAACTACGACATCGTCGGCGCGTTTGCCGGGGCCCTCGTCCTCGCCTCGATCTCCATCGTGGCGCTCATCATCCTTTCGACACTTCGAGCGCGTGAAAGGAAGTTACATGTCGATCTCGCTTAGTCACCTCACCAAGAGTTACAACGACGTTGCCGTCGTCGAAGACGTCAACGTCGAGATCCCAGAAAGTTCGCTCACCGCCGTGCTCGGACCATCGGGATCCGGCAAGTCAACGCTGCTCAAACTCATCGCTGGACTTGAGCGCCCGGACGAAGGTCGAGTAATTATTGAAAGCGACGACGTGACTGACGTCGATCCGCGCCATCGTGACATTGGATTCTGTTTTCAGCACTACGCACCTTTCCGCCACATGAACGTGGCACGCAATATTGGTTTTGGACTACGGGCGCGGAAACAACCCAAGGGCATCATCGACGCGAAGGTCGCCGAACTCATTGAACTTGTACGCCTCGACGGCAAGGCGAAGTCCTACCCGGCCCAATTGTCCGGCGGAGAGCGACAGCGCATGGCGCTGGCTAGGGCTCTAGCAATTGAACCCCGTGTGCTCTTACTTGACGAACCGTTCGGTGCGTTGGACGCTATGGTGCGAGCTGAGCTTCGTCAATGGGTCAAGGAACTTCACCAACAAATCAAAGTCACCACGATTCTCGTCACCCACGACCAGGAAGAAGCCATGGAAGTGGCTGATCAACTCTTGATCATGCACCGGGGTCGTATTGAACAGGCGGGTGAACCGAATGAGTTGTACGACCGTCCAACAACGGCATTCGTACACGGGTTCTTAGGTCCGACGACGATGTTCAAGGGTGTCACAGTAAGACCCCACGATCTCGAACTGGTGCCTCCCCCGAGTGGAGAAATGGCAGGCACTGTCCAGTCCGTTATGCAACTCGGCTTCGAGGTGCAGATTACGGTTGCGCTAAGTGACGGCACCTCACCCTGGGTCCAGATGAGCCGAAATGAATATCGAGATCTCAACGTCGAGGTTGGTTCGTCCGTGTCGATTCGTGAGCGAATTTGAATCTTCATCACAAAGCCATTGACAGCCAATGATGAGCCGTCTACTTCAACGGCAAACGGAATGCGCAACCTCGAACGACGACTTGGCGGATCTCATTGTCGATATCCTTCGCGTTAATGACTTATTCAGATTCAATCGACATCGAGAGCGCGCCTGAGAAGGTTTTCGCAATCATTACGGATTTGCCCGCAATGGGTCGACTCTCGCCCGAGAACGAAGGCGGTAAATGGATTGACGGTGCATCCGGGCCGCACGTTGGAGCGCGATTCAGCGGCGTCAACTCCCGTGCCGGCGATGCCTGGTCGACAGTGGCGAACGTCAAGGTCTTTAGTCCACCTAAATCATTCGCCTTCGATATTTCCTGGCATCGCATGCCGATTTCACGATGGGCATACCAAGTTGAAATCATTGTGGGAGGTTGTCGAGTGACCGAGACCTGGACCGATCGACGAAATTTTCTGCTTCGGCGACAAGGCGACAGTGACGGATTCGTAAGATCCGAATTCACGAAAGATTCCATTCGCCAAACGCTGGAAAGGCTGAAGGAGATCTGTGAGGCGGCGGAGCAGTAGTCGCTCAATGGTGAGACTTTGGGCTCGATGATAAGAGCTTTCTTGGTGTCAATCAACCTTGGGGCGTTCTGCTCACGAGTGCAATTCTTTGAAGTCGAAATCACGTTTTACAATCAAGTCAAAGTAGTGTTTCGTACAGCATTCTCGATTGGATTGTCGCAAGTCGATCTTCGCGAATGTCCCAAATGAACCAGACCGGAGTTGGCCAAATTGTCGGTGAAGTTAGACAATCGCTATTCGCCTACCTGGAAGATCCGGTTCAACATTGTCGGAGGGTTTGCCGCAGTGTTTGTCGGCTCACTGCTCGCTCTCACTTTTGTACACCATCGCGGCGTCATTCTTTCAGGTGACGAACCTTCCTATGTTGGCGAAGCCTTTGCTCTCGGGCGATTGCACACTTGGAACCTCGGATCAGCCTTTGCTTCGACTGAGTTCAATCAATTGGTTGGACACGGTGGATTCATCGAGCAGTCCATCCAAAGCCACGGAATTCAGTTTCCATACCACGCGCTTGGATTGTCAGTCATCATTGCCCCAGTTCTCGCTCTCATCCATTCTCTTGGCGCAGTGCACCTCGAGCTACTCACCATAATGAGTGCTCTCGTCATTTGGCTGGGATTTGAGGTAACGAAGTTGACTGGCGCCGCGCAGGATTGGCTAGTAATACCCGTCGCCCTCTTTCTCGCACCGGGTTATCTACTCGCGACGACACAAATATACCCCGACCTATTAAGCGGTCTAATAATCGCGATTGTAACCATGCGATTGATGAATACTGAACTCAGGGGTTCGAACGGTCTGCGGCCGTCAATAATCGACGGTGTCTTAATCACCTCCCTAGTGTGGATAGACGACAAAAACATCGTGGTAGGAGTTCTGGTCGGTGTAGTCGCTGCGCTGGTCGCCCATCGACATGGAGGATTCAACCGCGACGTCTTGGTCTTCGTAGGCCTCGTCTTTTTCGGAGTCGCCACGATTGTTTCACTGAACATATACGCGTACGGACACCCTCTTGGGGCGCTCCAGGAGATCACCCCATTCTCGGGAAGTGCTTGGACGAAAATGGTCGAGTTAGTCTTCGACCGTCGTCACGGAATACTCGTCCAGAGCCCTGCCGTGCTGCTTGGGATCTTCGGTGCCGTACGGTGGTGGCGCCGGACACCGTGGGGCGTGACCGTCGGGGTCGGAGCGGTGGCAGTCATCCTTGTTGGAAACGCAAGCTTGGCGACTGGCATGGCCGGTGGGAGTTTCGTTGGACGTTATGAGTGGGAAGCCTTGCCTTTGGCTCTAGCCTTTGGAGGACTTGCGCTCGTCGAACTGGCGGCATCGCGCCGACGCGCCGCGTTCGTGGTAATCGGCACACTATTCGCGCTTGCGGTCTTCGAGTCATGGGCTCTTTTCTATTCGCGTTCCGACGCTATTTCGTTCAGCGCTAGCGGGTGGGATCCCGCAACCTATTTTGGATGGTGGGGTCGACTTGATCCATCTCCGATTCTCAATTACATGAACGGTGAGTGGACCAACGCCCGCAACCTGTGGGGTTTAGGGACGCTTGTAGCCCTGACGTTAGCGACCTCTCTCGTCCTTGGTCGGGTGTTCGGCGGCGGGAAGAGACTAATCCAATACTCAATGATGATCTTTCTTGCCGCTTTTCTATGTTGGGGTATGACCATTACTTCTCCATTCGTGCTCCCGTCGCCAATGCAATACGCCGCATCAGATCTAGGGCCGCTTCCGTTGCCGATACCCAGTCGGTCCATCACTGTCAACGGTCCGGACCATCAAGGAACGATCATTTCGGGCCCGCTTCTCGACGTACTGCCAGGTCGATACCGCGTCGATATCGTCTACAGATTGAATGATAATTTTCCGCGCTCGGCCATATTTGAACTACGTGAAGAAAGCAACTCGGACAAGGAACAAGCAGACACCCACCGTACACTTCCTCGCTCAATTTCTGCGACTCAGAAATCTCTCGTCATCAATGTCACAAAACCTGGCGACTTGTCGGCAATACTTACGTGGCGCGGAACGGGTCGTCTCACGGTCAAATCTGTTACGTTCAACAAAATCGCAACATGTCACGTGGTCGGGTGTCAGGGCGGTTTGCTGTAATTGAACGGGACTCATGGTGCGAGTTTTCTTGCTCGGTTGTCTTACAAACACATCGATGATCTTGCCGAAATGTCGTCTAATATCCTCCTGAGTTGACTACGCGCTAATCTCGAATGAGTAAGAAGACAGTGCGTCACATAGTCGGCGTAAACTTCGTGGATTAGTAATTCATTGGGATTATCCAGCGCAAGCCAACGAATCATCGACGCTGCTCGATCGCCTGGATGGAGCATCGGTCACGGTCGAAATGGGCAGATTATGGCGACCCGAGAAACGGACTACGTCGGTATCTCTTGGGTCATAACTGCAGAACGCTCGGGTCGAGGCATGAAGGTATCTTTATATCACCCGGGCGATGACGTGAACCTCGAAGGAGAGAACATCGGCCAGATCTCTGGCAATCCTCGTGAGATGGGTCGACAACTTCGAGCAATCTTCGAGGAATATTAATTAGTCAATGTCATGCTTGACGCAGATGGTGGCGAATGTCGAACAGTTCAACGGATACGGCGCGAATCAGAATCACAGCTTCTGCCGAAACGCCAGGAGTCGCGACTCGATCACAATCCGGAATACATAGCCGTATCTGACGGCATCGTTGGGTCAACGAACTCATTCGTCGTGGGATACGCGGCCTTAATCAGAGGAGAGGCAGCGAGAAAAAGCAATATTGGAATCATGAGAACTTGCCAGAACCAGTTGGGCAGTGACGTTCGAAGCGCCGCGTGCGAAAATGGATCTTTGATGAGCGTCAGACACACCAAGCCGAGCCAAGCGACGACATACCACCGGACGTGGCGGCGCCACACATCAATGAGGATCAAAATCAATGCGCCAATCACGAACACGTTCGGCATCGCTTCACGAGCGGTGAGCCCCCATGAACTTCCGTTGGTGGCGAATCCCCATGGAACTGGGTTGAACACGAGTGTAAAGAGCGCGATCAACGCGACCACGTGGCCTCTTACTCGACCCTGAACGACATCATTAATAATGATGAGGGTCACGCTCGCGGCAAAATAATAGCCCCACAAACTGACCTCAAACACGAGTCGAGTCGCCACAGCGGTGGCCACGAGTGAAAGCAATGGCACGGGACTCAGAACGGAGTCACCGAGTTTCCTTCGTGCCCACAAGGCCAGTAAGAACGCACACGCGATTGGAAGAATCCGCGCTGATGCGAGCAGCACATGTGGATTGAGCCCGATCTCTCTCATGACGGTTCCGCCAGCTGCACCTGATGGTGGTGGAGCGTATCCCGAACCGAGTACGGACCACTTCAGCGCCCTACCCGAGGTAACAACGGCTAAGGGAACGACAATCAACGCGACAGCCGCAACGCCCGAAACGGCAAAACGGATTCGTTCCTTGTTTGGAATCACGACGAGGAGCACTGCGGCAGCGAGGAGTGCAAACGGGTGCGCGGTGCACGCGAATCCGATCATCGCGCCCGCCCAAATCCATCTTCGTTGCACGAAGAAGCCCAATGAACTCATAACTAAACCGATGGCAAGGAGATCCTGAGGATGGAAATAAATCACTAGGCACTCAAGTACTGGAGGAAGTACCGCAAGTCCAATCAGTGACATTGGCTCCCATCGTGTTCGGCCCCTCCCTGTCGCTCGCATCAGCAGAATCGCCCCGAACAGAACCGGAATCCACATCAGGTAACCAACCTCAATGGTCGGTCCAATCACATTGGTACTGAATGACCAGTGCATCATTGCGACCAATGCGTGCGAACAGCCTTGACCCAACTCAGCAGACGTCGGAAACGGTGCGGAACCCCAGCCCCGGGTGATTGCGAGTACAGCACCCGAAATCAATGGGTAGAGAGGAGCGATCATCGTATATGGACTCGCAATCGGCGGGAAATATTGCGAGCTGAGTGGCGAGTACGCGCATGCCAGGTGCCCGTGAGCCACGGCCCAAGTCGAATAGGCGGAAACTGATACGTCGTCCTGCGTTGGTCCGCCAAAGACGTGCACAACCGTGACAAAGACAATCGTCGCAGTAACCCATCCAATCAGACACCAACTTGTTGCAAGTGGCTGATTCAGCCATGCATAAACTCGCAACGACGTGTTCCGATGTGTCGCCATCCCCGCCACATCGCTTGCGCCGTGAGCGTCGCTGTTTGATGGTTCACTCATTTCAGTCACTTTAGAACGCAACGATTGATTTTTACTGCCAATCCAATCTTGCAAGTGGTGAAAGCGAGAACTATCGCTCTCTGACCATTGGCAGGAATACATGTGCCAAACTAATTTTGGGTAAACCATTGACAGCCGCAGTCACCGCAAGACCTCTATCGTTACGCGCCATATCTCGATCCAGAATCCACCCGAGATGAATGAATCACTTAAGGTAGTCGGATGCACATTGCCGACATTCGACTTCTTCAAAGTCATTCGATTGTGATGAGCTTCAAGTCCAAAGCGCTTACGGATAACACCGGCGCCGAGCCCATCAATCGCGTAAGCGGAATTGCACTTCGTTTCAAGGACCTAGCGTGCTAGCAGTACTCGTTGGCGTATCCGCCTTCGCGGGATTAGCGATTGGTTCGTTTCTTAATGTTGTGATCTGTCGTGTGCCCCTCCATAGATCAATAGTTTCCCCTCGATCGTCCTGTCCGAATTGCACCGCGCCTATCCTCGAACGCGACAATATTCCTGTCCTCTCGTGGTTGATCCTGAGGGGCAAATGTCGTACTTGCCATGAGCCGATATCGGCTCGCTATCCATTAGTAGAGTTAGCGTGCTCGGCGCTGTTTGCGGGAGCTGCCGCACGTTTCGGATTTGATTGGTACTTGCCAGCCTCTCTGGTATTACTCGCCACATTGCTTGCATTGTCATGCATTGATCTGGAACGTCTTGTCCTTCCAAAATCGATTATTTACACGTCTTTGTTGATCATGTTGGTGCTCCTACTACTGGACGCGTCGATAACAGATTCATGGCACCGACTCCTTGTCGCGGCCATTTGCGCTGTCGCTTGGTTTGCAATTTTCTTTGCAATCAACTTTGCAAGTCCGCGTCTGCTTGGATTTGGCGACGTCAGACTCTCACTGATTTTAGGTCTAGGTCTCGGATGGTTGGGCATCCGCTACGCGATTCTCGGATTCTTTGCGAGCAACTTCGTTGGAGCAGTCATCGGCCTTACATTGATTGTGTCGAGAAAGAGATCCAGGGACGAACCACTTCCGTATGGAGTGTATTTGTCAATCGGAACGGCACTAACTCTGTTCGCTGGTTCAGAGCTCCTGATTCCATTTCAGAACATTCACTAACTGCGACTTCGTCGTCACGTTTCAAAACCCAATGAAAGTCGAATCACGTTTTGCGCCGCCGACGTGTCTCAACTAATAGACGATCTCCATACGCAGTCCTTCGCCGTCCCATTCAGGTTCAACTGGAATGCGTTTCGCCGCGTGACCCCACACTCGACGCGCGGTCCATAAAAGTGCGAATGAGTCGTACACGTGCTTTTGTGGAGCTGCCACCACTCCTTCATCGAGATAGCGCTCACTTCCGCGAATCTTGTCCTCCAGCGCAATGCGACGTTCCTCTTTCCCTTCAGCAATCACTTTGGAGCGTTTCAGTGGCGTGTCCTTGTGTAGTTGAAAGAAACTGAGTTCTGGATGGCCTTCGTAGACCACTCGCTGTCGATACGGCGACATCTCTTTCGCCACTTCGCGGTAGCGCGGCATCATCGTGCGGGTGACCGCATCAAGTCCGTCTTCACCATCTTCGATTCGCCCGTCGAAGACGGCACGGCTCGGAGCGTTGTGTACTGCAGTTCCACGCCGACGTAACAGCGCCCGTGCTTGACGGTCACAGGTCCTTGGTCCCATTTCAGGCGTTTCAAGGAAGCCAATTGGAACGTTTACGACGACGATTGCGAACTGTGGCCGCTCACTAAGAACTTCAAGGAACGAGTCGTAGATCTTGGGAGTTTCGGGCGCGAAGGTAGAACCCGCCAATTTGGCACTGGCGACGAGCCATTTGTCGTTGAAGGGTGTTACCCCGGCGACCACCGAGTAGGGAAGATCAGGACCACGTTGAGAACTCACTCAGACATTTATACTTGAATATACGACTTGTCTAATTGCTCCAAAGTGCGGATGAGTTCCTTCGGCTGAGTGGAGATTGCCATCGCGTCTTCATAAGTAATGACATTGTCCACAATTAACTTGGCCAAGCTGTTTTCTAGGGTTTGCATTCCCTCTTTGGTATTGGTGAACATCACGTTCTTGAGCTGATTTGAGCGACCTTCGCGGATCAGATTGCGCACGGGGTTTGTAGCGATCAACACTTCAAAAGCAGCCACCATTCCACCGCCGATTCTAGGTACAAGGCGCTGCGCTATCACGCAGCTCAATGATGCAGCCAACTGGACCCGCGTCTGTTCCTGGCGCCAGGCAGGAAACACATCAATTATACGGTCAATCGCTTGCGGGGCGTCATTCGTGTGCAATGTAGCAAACACGAGATGGCCGGTCTCGGCCATCGTGAGGGCAATTTGAATCGAGTCGATATCACGCATCTCACCGATTAGGAGAACATCAGGATCCTCTCGTAGTGCAGAACGAAGAGCGCGGTCAAATGACGGGCTATCCAACCCGACCTCGCGTTGGCTTACCGCCGATGTCTTGTGTGTGTGCACATATTCGACGGGGTCTTCAATCGTGAGAATATGACACGCGCGGTTCTCATTGATCGAGTTGACAATGGAAGCGAGCGATGTGGACTTTCCTGAGCCCGTTGGTCCCGTGACCAGAACGAATCCTCGTGGTTGGTCGGCAACCCAATTCGCAGCGTACGGCAGGCCCAGTTCTTCGAATGTTGGGATTCTTGCGGGAATTACTCGAAGTGCAAGTGCCGTCTGTCCGCGTTGGGTAAAAATACTTCCTCGAATGCGAGCTTTGTCGGCCCACGAGAAAGCGAAGTCCACATCCAGTTGTTCCTCGAAAATCAACTTTTGGCCGTCGGTAAGCAATGGCATTGCAATCTCAGTGATTTGATCGCCTGTCAGTGTTGGAACGTCGGCGAGAGGTCTGAGCTTGCCGTCGACACGAATTCGCGGTGGTGAACCGCCAGACAGAAGTAAGTCGGAGCCGCCCAGGTCCCAGAGGGACTGCAGCCAAGGCTCAATTTTTGAGGTGATCTGATCGCTCACAGCAGGGCTTCCCTTCGAACAGTCATAAGAGTTGGAGTGCCCGGCACAAGGCCGGGCACTCCAAACGATTAGCAATTTATTTGATCAAGTAACGTTCTTGCAAGACTGCGGGCCCGTGTAATTCGCCGGGGTCCCGTCAGACGGTACTGCGACTTGCAAAACTCCACCAGCAGTGATTGTGAAGGCGTAGTGCGGCGTATTGTTCGGCCACGACTGAATATACGGTTGAGTTGCCGTGGGTGTCGTAGTCAACAGAAGTGCGGTCGCAGCAGCACCCGAATTCTGGGCTGTGTAAGCGGCCATCGCTGTTGACACCGTCGCTCCGTCAGCCTGGCAAGCCGCAATGGCGCTCTTGCCGGTGATGCCACCGAGAGCGAAGATCACAACTGCCGCCAAGATACCGAGAACAACGATAACGATGAGGAGTTCGATCAAGGTGAAACCGTCGATCTCTCCCGCATCCCTCTGGCGCTTAAGCCGTTGGTAAGTCGAAATCATAAAATACTCCCTTATTGTTTAGTGGGTTAGCCGACACTCGGAACTTCGGAACTTCCCAATTGAGCACCGTTTGAAAATCTTTCGTACGGCTGTGGCAAATTGTATATGAAATCGGTAGTTGTAACAACTACAATTCCACAATTTCAATTGGTTGAGGTGCACCTATATCACCTGATCGATGGGGTGATTCTTGGATCGGTCGTATTACAATTTTCACCCAAACCAACTGATAATCGTTCACGAGTGGAGCGGCGGATTCCGATAACCGAAAATCTGACAATGGGGGTCAGGTGCATTTATACACATGTAGCGATTTATTGAGTGAATAATCATTTGGATTGAAATTTATTCATCTTAAAATATTGTGAATTCGCATGCGTTCTACTGCGGTCCAGCTAGAGCGTGTTGCAATCCAACTTGTCAAAGCCAGACCAACGAAGAATGAAGCTATCCCCAAACCCATGACTGGTACGTAATACCACCAAGGCCGCACTGATCCTGTCCCCCTTGGTTGCACTGGATTGTCTGACCCGGAGCACCTTCTTGCGGGTAGTCATCGACAACGATTACGGCCATCAGCAAAGGCGATGCTTGGCAATTCGTCATTGCGGTGCTTATGGCGCCCGACGTCGAACTCGATGTCAATGAACTCAAACATGCGTAGAGCGTCACGGTTCGGGTTTTCTCGCTCGAGAATGCGGTGGTCGTGTTGCACCATACTGCCACGGTGTAGTTGTCTATGAGGATTTGAGACGCGGCGGGACTGCTGCCCGGCACCCAGCAAGTTCCCAAACCTGTCGGATCGGTCGTTGGATTCGATGGATCTGGTGTGTAACGAATGTTCTGAATCGCAAGATCGGTGACGCTGCTAAGGGCGATGTGGAGTTGACTCGTCGAATTGAATTGCGTTGTGTTATTAAGGTCATTCATCGCCCAGTCCGCCAGCGCACCAACAATCAGACTGATAGCGAGTATGTAGGCAAGCGCCAATAAGAGCACCGCACCAACTTCGTCTTTAGCGCCACGGCGTCGCTCACGAATGATTTGAACCTTGCGCGTTCTGGAGATCGCACCACTGAATAGTCCTTGCTTGACCGGACCGGCTCCCCTGCGACTCACGTCCAAATCCGACTGTACGCGGGGCGTCAATTGTTGACCTACAGAACCAGTGTTTGACGCGTCTGGGTTCGTCATGTCAGTGTCAGTCCAACACCCGTGAAACTGACCGAACCGGCGGTTCCCACAGACCCTGCCGTGCCGCCAGCGCCACCACCACCATTGCTCGCCGAACTCACAGAGACGGAGATCGTGGCCGTGCCGCCGTTGTACGCCGATCCGCCACCGCCTCCCGCACCCTTATTGTTTGCGCCATTGCCGCCCGCGGTGCCACCGCCACCCGACGCCATACCACCGCCACCGCCACCGCCACTAGAGGCCGACGAGGTGCCACCGATGCCGCCACCCATGCCAGTGCTGCACGCGCCTGCAGAGCACGTCCCCGCTGTCGCACCTGGCGTTCCTCCTTGTAGACCGGCCGTGTTGGCAATCGTGTACTGCGGCGTCCCGGTCGTTACCGTGCTTCCGAACGTACCTCCGGTTCCGCCACCGTTGATGCCGCTAACACCCGCGCCCGTTCCGGGGTTGGTCGTAGGACCGCCGGCACCAGCGCCGCCGGCACCGGTGGCCGATTTGCCACCACCGCCACCGCCACCGCCAACAGAGACCACGGTCCCTGCAGGTGCACCCGATAGGTAGATACACGTGGATCCGCCGCCGCCGCCGCCCGCATCGGCAGTAGTGCCGCCAGCCGCGCCAAGCGCACAGCCCGTTCCACTAGAACCAGCCGCACCGGCCGTACCTACGCCGCCGCCACCGCCGGCGCCACCGACAATGACCGTGAAGGTCGTGGGACTCGCACTCAACGGGATGGTAATTGTGCCGGATACCGTGCCGCCGGCACCACCAATAGCCCCAGCATCGCCGCCGCCACCACCAGCCGCATTCATCACAAAGTTGAAGGAGGTCACGCCTGCAGGAACGGTGAGCGCGTAGGTGCCGGCTGTCGTCTCCGTGGCCGATACGGTCAGCAATTCATTGACACTCGCGGTGCATGTGCTGGTGGCCCCGCTGTTGTTGGCATCGCCGCTGTAGACGGCCTGCCAGTAGAAGTAGCCGGAGGCGTTGAACGTGGCCACCGCCGAGTTCGGCACCAAGGCGTTGGTGACCGTGACGGCGGTGCCGACCGTGACTAGCCCTGTGGTGCACGTGTTGTTCGTGTAGTAGCTGTAAGTCACGGTGCCGCCGGCCGTGCCCGTTGCCCCGTTCAGCGTCGACATGTCGTGGGCCGTGCCACCGGTGTTGATCGAAGCCGCGGACAAGGTGGTCGTGATCGTCGGTGCTGCCTTGTTGACCGTGAGAAGTTCATTCGTGCCCGCAGTGCAGGCGCTGGTCGCCGCACCGTTGTTGGCGTCACCGCTATAGACGGCCTGCCAGTAGAACGAGCCGGCCGTGTTGAAGGTGGCTGCGGCCGAGTTCGGCACTACGCCACCGGTGACAGTGACGGCGGCTCCGACGGTCACCTGGCCGGTCGAACAGGTGTTGTTGGTGTAGTAGCCGTAGGTAACGGTGCCGCCGGCCGTGCCCGATGCCCCGCTCAAGGTTGACGTGTCGATGTCGGTCTGGCCGACTGTGATCGAATTCGCCATGAGAGTCGTCGTGATGGTCGGTGCGGACTTGTTGACGGTGAGCAGTTCATTCGTACCCGCGGTGCAGGTGCTCGAGGCTGTGCTGTTGTTGGCGTCGCCACTGTAGACGGCCTGCCAGTAGAACGAGCCGGCGGTGTTGAATATGGCTGCGGATGAGTTCGGCACCACGCCGTTGGTGACGGTCACAGCGGTGCCGACTGTGATGTGACCTGTCGTGCAGGTGTTGTTCGTGTAGTAGCTGTAGGTCACAGTGCCGCCGGCCGTGCCCGACGCTCCGTTGAGGGTCGACGTGTCGGTATCACTTTGGCCGACGGTAATCGTGCCCGACGTGAGCGACGTCGTAATGGTCGGTGCAGCCTTGTTGACCGTCAACTTCTCGTTGGTCAAAGCGGTGCAGGTGCTCGAGGCTGCGCTATTGTTGGCGTCGCCACTGTAGACGGCCTGCCAGTAGAACGTTCCGGCCGTGTTGAAGGTAGCCGCCGCCGAGTTTGGCACGACACCACCGGTGACCGTGACGGCAGTCCCGACGATCACCGGGCCAGTGGTGCAGGTGTTGTTGGTGTAGTAGCTGTACGTCACTGTGCCGCCGGCCGTGCCGGTCGCCCCGCTCAGGGTTGACGTGTCGGTGTCGTTCTGGCCCGCGTTGATCGTGCCCGCTGTGAGCGCGGTCGTGATCGTCGGTGCGGCCTTGTTGACCGTGAGAAGTTCGTTCGTGCCCGCAGTGCAGGCGCTGGTCGCCGCACCGTTGTTGGCGTCACCGCTATAGACGGCCTGCCAGTAGTACGAACCGGCGGTGTTGAAGGTAGCCGCCGCCGAGTTCGGCACGACGCCACCGGTGACCGTGACGGCGGCTCCGACGGTCACCTGGCCGGTCGAACAGGTGTTGTTGGTGTAGTAGCTGTAGGTGACGGTGCCGCCGGCCGTACCCGAGGCCCCGCTCAGGGCAGAGGTATCGGTGTCGCTCTGGCCGACGGTTATTGTGCCCGAGGTGAGTGCGGTGGAAATTGTCGGCGCGGCCTTGTTTACCGTGAGCAGTTCATTAGTGCCCGCGGTGCACGTGCTCGAGGCTCCGTTGTTGTTGGCGTCGCCGCTGTAGACAGCCTGCCAGTAGAAGGAGCCGACGGTGTTGAAGGTGGCCGCCGCCGAGTTCGGCACCACTCCACCAGTGACGGTGACAGCGGCGCCGACGGTCACCTGACCCGTCGTGCAGGTGTTGTTGGTGTAGTAGCTGTAGGTCACTGTGCCGCCGGCCGTGCCGGTCGCTCCGCTGAGGGTCGACGTGTCGTGAGCCGTGGCACCGGCGAGGATCGAGGCCGCAGAAAGAGTCGTCGTGATGGTCGGAGCGGTCTTGTTGACCGTGAGTAGTTCATTCGTGCCTGCGGTGCAGGTACTGGTCGCTGCGCCATTGTTGGCGTCACCGCTGTAGACGGCCTGCCAGTAGAACGAGCCGACGGTGTTGAAGGTGGCCGCCGCCGAGTTCGGTACCACGCCACCGGTGACCGTGACGGCGCCTCCGACAGTGACCTGGCCGACCGTGCAGGTGTTGTTGGTGTAGTAGCTGTAGGTGACGGTGCCGCCGGCGGTGCCGGTCGCTCCGCCCAGGGTCGAAGTGTCAGTGTCGGTCTGGCCAGCCGTGACCGTGCCCGACGTGAGTGCTGTCGAGATTGTCGTGGTGGTCTTGTTGACCGTCAACAACTCGTTGGTGCCCGCCGTGCAGGTGCTCGAGGCCGCGCCATTGTTGGCGTCACCGGAGTAGACCGCCTGCCAGTAGAAGGAGCCGGCCGTGTTGAAGGTGGCCGCCGCCGAGTTCGGTACCACGCCACCGGTGACCGTGACGGCGCCTCCGACAGTGACCTGGCCGGTGGTGCAGGTGTTGTTGGTGTAGTAGCTGTAGGTGACGGTGCCGCCGGCGGTGCCGGTCGCTCCGCTGAGGGTCGACGTGTCGGTGTCGCTCTGGCCGACAGTGATCGCACCCGTCGTCAACGCAGTCGAGATCGTCGTGGAGGTCTTATTCACCGTCAACTTCTCGTTGGTCAACGCCGTGCACGTGCTCGACGCTGTGCTGTTGTTGGCGTCGCCGCTGTAGACGGCCTGCCAGTAGTACGTGCCCGCCGTATTGAAGGTGGCTGCAGCCGAGTTCGGCACGACGCCGTTGGTGACGGTGACAGCGGTGCCGACGGTTACCTGACCCGTCGTGCAGGTGTTGTTGGTGTAGTAGCTGTAGGTGACCGTGCCGCCGGCCGTGCCCGACGCTGCGCTCAAGGTTGAGGAGTCGGTGTCGGTCTGGCCGACCGTGATCGTGCCCGACGTGAGCGCGGTCGAGATGGTCGGAGCGGCTTTGTTAACGGTGAGCAGTTCATTCGTGCCCGCGGTGCAAGTGCTGCTGGCTCCGTTGTTGTTGGCGTCACCGGTGTAAACGGCCTGCCAGTAGTAAGAACCCACGGTGTTGAAGATGGCTGCCGCCGAGTTTGGTACCACGGCGTTGGCAACCGTCACGGTGCCAACGGTGACTTGGCCGGTCGTGCAGGTGTTGTTGGTGTAGTAGCTGTAGGTCACGGTGCCACCGGCCGTTCCCGACGCCCCGTTCAGGGTCGAGGAGTCGGTGTCGGTCTGGCCAGCCGTAATGGTGCCCGACGTGAGCGCGGTCGCAATCGTTGGTGCCGCCTTGTTGACAGTGAGCAGTTCATTGGTGCCCGCGGTGCAAGTGCTGGTCGCTCCATTGTTGTTGGCGTCACCGCTGTATACCGCCTGCCAGTAGTAAGAACCGACAGCATTGAAGGTGGCCGCTACAGAGTTCGGCACCACAGCGTTGGTGACGGTGACGGCGGTACCGACGATCACCTGGCCCGTCGTGCAGGTGTTGTTGGTGTAGTAGCTGTAGGTCACGGTGCCGCCGGCCGTACCCGACGCGCCGCTCAGGGTCGAGGAGTCGTGGGCCGTGCCACCGGCGAGGATCGTGGCCGCCGACAAGGTGGTCGCTATCGTCGGGGCGGCCTTGTTGACCGTGAGCAGTTCATTGGTGCCCGCGGTGCAGGTGCTGGTCGACGCGCCGTTGTTGGTGTCACCGGAGTAGACGGCCTGCCAGTAGAAGGAGCCGGCGGTGTTGAAGGTGGCCGCGGCCGAGTTCGGCACGACGCCACCCGTGACCGTGACGGCGGCACCGACAGTGATCTGGCCCGTTGAGCAGGTGTTGTTGGTGTAGTAGCTGTAGGTCACGGTGCCGCCGGCCGTGCCGGTGGCGCCACTCAGAGTTGAGGTGTCCGTGTCGGTCTGGCCCACGGTGATCGTGCCCGACGTGAGCGCGGTCGTGATGGTCGTCGAGGTCTTGTTCACCGTCAACTTCTCATTCGTCAATGCGGTGCAGGTGCTGGTCGACGCGCCGTTGTTGGGGTCACCGCTGTAGACGGCCTGCCAGTAGAAGGAGCCGGCGGTGTTGAAGGTGGCCGCGGCCGAGTTCGGCACGACGCCGTTGGTGACGGTGACCGTGCCGACGGTGATCAGGCCGGTTGAACAGGTGTTGTTGGTGTAGTAGTTGTAGGTCACGGTGCCGCCGGCTGTGCCGGTCGCCGCATTGAGAGTCGCGGTGTCGGTGTCGGTCTGGCCGACGGTGATCGTGCCCAACGTGAGCGCGGTCGAGATCGTCGTGACTGTCTTACCGACCACGGTGCTGGTCATTCCTGAACCACACGTAGAGGCTGCGGCGTTGTTGTTCCCGTCACCTGGGGACGAGACGTACCACCAGTACGTGCCGATGGTACTCGGCGTGAAGGACGAACTCGTGGCGTAGGTCCCGTTGCCCGCGGGGGTCGCCGTGCCGGCTGCCGTTCCGCCGGCGGTGCAGGTCGTCGGTGCCGTCGCCTGCGGTCCGAAGACCGTGAAGCTGATCGTGTTGGTGTCGTTGACGCCTGACGAAGCAGCCAGGGTCGCCTTGATGTTGGCGGCAGCGATCGTCGTACCCGCCGTGCCCGTGGCAGGCGCAGTGACGCTCAGTGTTGGGGCGGCCTTGCCAGCCACGGTACTGGTCATGCCCGGTCCACACGTGCTCGTCGCGGCGTTGTTGTTGCCGTCGGCCGGTGACGAGACGTACCACCAATATGTGCCGGAAGTGCTCGGAGTGAAGGACGTACTCGTGGCGTAGGTACCGTTGCCCGCGGGTGTCGCCGTGCCGGCCGCCGTTCCGCCAGTGGTGCAGGTCGTCGGCGCCGTCGCCTGCGGTCCGAAGACGGTGAAGGTGATCGTGTTGTTGTCGTTGGCGCCCGAAGACGCGGCCAAGGTCGCCTTGATGTTGGCGGCGGTAATTGCCGTGCCAGGAGTGCCCGTGGCGGGAGCGGTGACAGTTAACGTCGGAGATGCTTTGTTAATGACTTGTGAAAGCGGTGAAGACGTCGAGGCCAGGTAGTACGTGCTCGCGTTACCAAGGTACTTCGCCGTGATCGTCTGTGTCGACGCGGACGGCCACGAAACAAGGCACGTGGCTTGCCCGCCGACGTTGACGGCAACTCCGCTCGCGCCACCACACGCTGCAATGGCGGAGCCGTTGTCCAAGAACTCAATGTTCCCCGTTGGAGTGCCCGTGTCGGGACTCGTTACCGACACCGTCGAGCTGTAGGTCACAGACTGACCGGCAATTGATGGGTTGACGCTTGATGACAACGAAGTCGACGTTGGTGCGTTCACCGTAACGGTGACGGTATTGGCCGGAAGTGAATCCCCACTGGCGGAGAGACCCACCAATCCCTGAACGCCACCTGTCACGAGTGAGTCAGTGGCGACGCCATTGTTCACGGTGAAGATCCCAAGTCCGGTCAATGTGCCGGTTCCCGAGACGTCAGCGAAGGTAATGACACTCGAAATGTCGTGAGTTTCCACGTTGCCGTAGACGTCTTCAATGGTCGCAGTGGCCGCGCACGTCGACGACGTCGCAATCGGAGCCGCACAACCGGCGACAACGATCTGTGTTGGCACACCGGCGTACGTAGGCGTGAACGTCGAACTCGGTAGGGAAGTGAGCGAACCGGACGTCGCCGTCAACGTGTAATTCGTGTTGACGACGCCAGCAAAGGTGCAGTTAGAAACGGTCACCACGCCCGCGGACGCCGTCAGGCCAGAACATGCCGCGAGTGTGCCACCCGAGGGCGCCAGCGAAATAATTGCATTCGAGGAGGTCACGATGTTGCCAGCGGAGTCTTCAACTTTGACAATCGGCTGCGTTGTAAATGCCGTCCCCGAAACCCCCGCAATTGGGGAGGTCGTGAAGACCAACTGACTCGCCGGTCCAGGACCAGTGGGAGAGAAGCTACTGCTCGGCGCGGATGTCAGTGATCCCTCCGTCGCGACAATCGTGTACGGCGTTCCAATCACTCCCGCGAAGGTGCAGTTCTGCACCGAGATGACACCCGACTGTGGAACTAGGTCAGTACAAGACGTCATCGTGCCACTCGAAGGAACGACCGCATTGAATGAGATAGGCGTGGTCGCCGAGGTCACAACTCTATTGGACGCGTCTTCAACGGTGAGAACCGGTTGGATCGCCAGCAAGGATCCAGAATCGCCAGCAACGGGCTCTGTCGTGAACAATAACTGCGTGGCCACGCCCGTGATGTTGAATGACGCGCTCGTCGTCGACGTGAGACCGCTCGACTGCGCCAAGAGCGTCACCCCGGTCGAATAGTTACTCCCCTCGCAACCGGTGACGACATATAAACCGGCAGCAGATGGTGTTGATGGGATATTGCAGTTCGACAGCGTGATACTAGGCGTGCCACCGTTGATCGACAAGGTGATCGTGTTCGTGGCTGAGGTCACGACGTTACCGAATGAGTCTTCGACGGCGAGAGTCGGCTGACCCGTGAACGCCGTCTTGGCCGTGCCGCTGGCAACCCCAGTCGGCTGGACCGTGAAGGCGACCTGCGCTGCAGCGCCGGGGCCGGTCACTGCGAAGGTGTTGCTCGTAGCGGGCACCGCGGCATCTGTGGGGGCGGTTGGATTCGCCGTCGCCGTCATCGTGTATTCGGTTGCCGTCTGAGGAGGATCTCGCGACGAGTCGTAGAAGTAACCGCCCGAGAACGCACAGCCGGACGGCATCGTGACAACTCCGTTCAAAGCCGTCAACGTGATCGACGTCGCGTTAGTAGCGGGCGACGTTGGCGCAGTGAAATTGCAGGTTCCACCCTTATACGAGGTCAACGCACCGCCGGACAAGTTAAGTGTGATCGAACCGACCCACGATGGATCCGTGACGTTCGCCGCGTTCTCAACATCGATAACGGGGTTGGTCGCGAAAGGATTGCCCGAGGCCGCTCCGACGGGCTGGTTCGCGAAGACGAGGTGGAACGTCGAGCTGGTAACGGAAAATGGATTACTCACCGCGGGCGTCAATGAGCCATCGGATGCCGTGATCTCAAAATTGGATCCACCGGTCCCAATCGTGCAGCCGGAAAACGTGACCACGCCAAGGATTTCATTTCCAGAACAGTTCGATAGAACGCCAGTGCCTTGCGTGAGCGTCAAGATGACCGGCGACAGGTCAGTGGTGACGGTGCTCGGACTCCCGCCCGCAGTCAAGATCTCGACGACTGGCTGAGTCGTGAAGGGACTTCCGGCATAGCCACCGGAGGGCTGTGTCAGAAACACGAGCTGCGCCGCCCCACCCGATGTCACCGCGTTGGTGCTTCCAATCGGATAATCGACGACGAAACTATTAGTGATGGTGGTGCCTTGAATGTAAATCGTGATCAGTTGTGGTTCGTTGGCTTCGCACGTCGTTCCGAATGACTCAGTAGACGTGTTCCAATACTCCACCGGGTTTGTCGTCGCATACAACACTGTGTATTTGCCCGCGTACGGCGAGGGAAGAGTGATGCCGCCGACGTAACCCGGATACGAAGAAAGAGTCGTCGGGCACGAAAACAGAGTCGGCTGACTTTGAATATTGGCAATGGTCACTTGCGTTGCCGTTGCAAGAACCGTGTCATTGGTTGCCAACGTTCGGTGCTCGGCGGAAGCGGAGATTGAAGTACTGAAGGCGATAAGTAGGGCAACCGACGCCAAACCGAGAACGACCAAGGCGAGCAAGACTTCTATGAGAGTGTCGCCCGCCTCGGAGAACCGGGCGCGACGGGTCGGTGTGATTCGAGCAGCAGCAACGAACTCGGGATGCTTCGAACGGCTCATACGAACCCGATCGGGCCGAGGACACGAGACGGAGCCAATGCGACCGGAGCGTTGCACAGCGTCATGACAGTAGAAGTCCGAATGCCATGGCCTCAAGACCGCCACCCACCAGAACTGTCGTGAAGGTCGAAGGCATGGTTGCCTCCACCATTAAGGTGCCGGTCTTTACGAAGGTTGTCGACGCTCCATTGCAGGTGACCGTCTGGCCGCCATTACTGGTGACTATGCCCGCACCCGAGTTGCAGGCGTTGCCCACTGGGTCAGCGGGCGTATCGTACGACTCGTCGTTATTCAGGATGTTCAATGCAGTACTGCCGGTCCACGTTGTCGCCCAGCCAGCCGTGAAGGATATCGATTCGTTGTTGTCAGTGGATTCTGCATCTGCACCGACCACTTCCCAGCCGGTCGCTGGAACGCCGAGAGGAGTGGTCACAGATATTCCACTGATCTTGACCGTCGTCGTTCCACCCTCAGTTTGATATATTGCCGGATCGCCTGGGACACCGGTATAGAAGGGCGTGCCTGTTGAGCAGGACGTGGATCCACCACAAGTGTTGCCAAGGAAGGCATTTTGCCAAGTCGGCAGCGGAGACGGCGACACTGTGGAACCCGTAATTCCGATGCAGTAGTACAACGTGTACCCGCCGGGCAATGGAGCTGAACTTTCCAAACAACTGGACTCCGCCGCGAGCAAGTTGTTACCGGTCAGTCCAGAGAAATCGATGAGGCAAAGTGTCGAAGCGTAGAAACCGGTCCCGGGTGTCGCGAAGCCGCAGCCAGACGTTGCCGCGGGCGCGAGCGGCTTTCCGGTCGCGGGCACGCCAGCACTCGCGGCAGGAACGGCGTCCAACGTGTACGAAAAGTTGCTGTTCGGCTCCGTGACTGGAAACGAAACGCCCGTCACGTACTGCGTTGAGACCCACGACGTGCCCGGCGTGGTGCCATTTGGCGCGCCACTGGAGATCGTGACCACCGGGCTCGCCAGATTTGCGGGCACATCGTAGGAGATGATCGTGCTACTTGTTGGATTAGGGTTCGCAGACGTTGAGTACCCACTCGAGCAGTATTGACGAACGAGATTCCACGACGAACCGCTCTGAATCTCGACGTACGACACGACGTATTGGTACGGATAACTTTGACCACTCACCGGTCCCCAGGCAAGACCTATGAGTTGGGTACCCGGACCGCACTGTGCAGAACTGTTGTTGGGCGCAGTCGTAAGCGAACTTGCCTGGGAGACGTCACTTTGGAAATTGGCCTCAACAACTTGCGAGTCGCCGGTATCGCCCAGACGATTCTGAACACTGGACTGAATAGTAAACACCGCTACCAAGCCGGCGGCGAGAGCACCTACGATCAGTGGAAGAATCGTTACGACAATGAGCAATTCGATAAGCGTAAAACCGTTGGCTTCGCGTCGGGAACCTCTTAGAGTTCGGACTTGCCGGGATTGGAGACGCGTCTCTCCGGAGTCACGAGAATGCCCTTGCTGAATCCGGCACGACCCGCGTTCGCTCATCCAACCTTCACCTGGTTATAGATTCCGTACATCGCGGATATTAATGCAACAGCTACAAAGCCTACAACTACGCCCATAAAGATGATAATTGCGGGTTCGAAGAGCGCTGTGGCCCGTTCCAGCTTGGTTTCGAGCTCTCTGCCGTAATACGCCGCCGCCACTTCCAACTGCTGGTCGAGCGTGCCAGTTTCCTCACCAACCCGAAACATTTGTCGCGCCGCGGCTGGAAAGAGTCCCGTCGCGGCGATTGGTTCGGCGAGTCCCTGACCCTGCATCATTAACTCGCGCACATGCTCCAGAGCATTGCGATAGACGGCATTATTAGATGACTCCGCCGTGACGGCCATGGATCGGGGGAGGTCGACGCCAGCGCGCAGCATTGACGCCAGTACGCGACACGTACGTTCAACTATGGCGGTTTCCGTGAGGTCACCAACAACCGGAAGCTTCAACTTTAAAGCATCAAGTCTCGCTTTACCCCCTGGAGAGCGTTGCATCGCCATCAGGCCACCCACGACGATGATGACGAAGGCGAGGATCGCGTACCACCATTTACCCATGAACGATGTCGTGTTCAAAAGCATGCGGGTGACGAGCGGCAATTTTGCGTGTAACGACTTGAAGAACACTTCGAATCGCGGCATGACGAAAATCGCCAAGACCAACACCGTGACCACCGACATCGCCGCCACGACCGCTGGGTAAATGAGCGCCGCAGTGACTTTTCCGCGCGCCTTCTGGTCTCGGTCAATGTAGTCGGCAAGTTGATTGAGGACGTTGTCGAGATTCCCGGTCAATTCGGCGGATTCGAGGATTCCTACGTAGAAACTCGGAAACGCTGCCGGGTGAGCCGCAGCGGCGGCGGCGAAAGTGTCGCCCGCGCGAAGACTGTCAACCATTTCGTTCAAGACGACTTTCAACATCTTGTTTTGTGTCTCTTCGACGATGACCTCGAGCGCCTCCATGATTGGGATACCGGCGCGCATGAAGACCGCCAACTGCCGCGTGAAGTTCATTACGTCTTGACGCGGCACCTTCTTCTTGGTGATCTCGAACTTCATCAGACCTTGCTTGTTCTCCACCTCAATCGGTTGGAGACCCCGGGCCAGTAGTGCAACGTGGGCAGCTCCGGCCGAAGACGCCATCTCCGTACCGGAGACGGTCTTTCCAGAGTCGTCGAGTGCCTTGTATCGGAACTTGAAGACGGTCTTTTCCGCCTTGGCCTTACGGGGCGCCTTTACCTTGGGCGGTGCCTTTTCTTTCGTTGCGGTCTTATCTCTGCTCATAGTGTGTACACGCTCCGGATCACTTCGGAAATGGACGTGATGTCCTGGTTGACAAGGTTGATTGCTTCCTGGCGAAGGGTGCGCATGCCCTGTTTCACGGCCATATTGCGTAACTCTTCTTGCGTCGCCCAGCCCACGACAAGACGCCTAATTTCAGGCGTCATGACGAGTAATTCATAGATGCCAATTCGATCCTTGTAGCCGGTGTGGGTACAGAAGTTACAGCCCGTCCCCTGGAAGAACTCTGTTTTGGGTTGTCCACCGCTCTCTTCGTAAAAGACCATCTCTTCGTCGGAAGGCTCATAGGGCGACTTACAGGAAGGACAGACCCTTCGCAGGAGGCGTTGACCGACGACGGCCAAGACCGACGACGCAATAAGGAACGACTCAATACCCATGTCCAGGAAGCGGTGCAAGGCCGAGACCGAGTCAGTGGCGTGGAGCGACGAGATCACGAAGTGACCGGTCAACGCTGACTGTACCGCGACTCGCGTGGTCTCGACGTCACGGATCTCGCCAACGAGGATGACGTCGGGGTCCTGGCGAAGGATCGAGCGCAGGCCCGTCGCGAAAGTGAGTCCGGCCTGTTCATTGGTTTGAATCTGATTGATCGAGGGGAAGACGTACTCGACAGGATCCTCGATGGTCATGACGTTAAGAGTCGGATTATTCACTTCGCTCAAAGTCGCGTACAGCGTGGTCGTCTTGCCACTACCCGTCGGGCCGGCGCAGAGCACCATGCCGAACGGCGCGCGGACGATCTTCGAATACGCCGCGTGCGTGTCGACCGGCATACCGAGGTCATTGAGTCGAAGGACCGACCGCGTCTTGTCGAGCAGTCGCATGACGCAACTCTCACCCATGATCGTGGCCGTGGTCGCGACGCGGACGTCGACTTCCTTCCCGTCGATGTTGATCGTCAACTGACCGTCCTGCGGACGTCGACGTTCGACGATGTTCATGTTGGCCATGACTTTGATTCGACTGACAAGACCCGGGCCGATCGCGGCGGGCAATTGAAGGATCTCTTTCAGCGCGCCGTCGATGCGGAATCGAACGCGCACGATGTCGTCGGCCGGCTCGATGTGAACGTCGGAGGCGCGGTCGCGCATCGCCTGGGTCAGAATACGATCGACAACCTGGACGACGGGTGCGTCGTCCGCGACGATCTCAGGTTCGGCGACGTCGACGTTTCGCTTGCGCGAACCTTCAACCGACTCGAACACCTGCACGAGCTGCGCAACCGTACCCAAGGCGCGGTAGTTCGTGTCAATCGCCCATCGCACGTCACTGAGAGGTGCAATCAGCAGCTTGACCGACTTGCCGCTCGCCTTGGCGAGTGTGTTTCGCAACTCCTCGCTCGGTTCGGCGACGGCGATGAAGAGGTTGTCGTCTTCCACGCGAACGGGGAACGCGACGTACTGTCGCGCGACGTCTTCGGAGAGGAAGTTCATCATGCTCGGGTCGATGTTTTCGCGTCGCAAGTTCGCGACGTCAAAACCGAAGTAGGAGGCGAGAGCGTGAGCCAGCGCCTGCTCACTCAGCGCACCGGTACTGACGAGGACCTCGCCCAACAGTCCGCCCGAGTCGCGTTGCATCTCGAGCGCCTTCGTAAGCTGCACCTCGGTGATGAGTTCGCTGGCGAGCAGTTGATCACCCAAACGCAGATTTGGCCGCTCGGGCGCAGTGCCATTGGTCGAAGGTTTCGACCCTGCCGAACTTGGCGCGAGGGTTTGCACAGGCACCGCCGAGGCGTGACCCTCTTCGACGGCCGTCGTCACCCCACCACCGGCGCCAGTCGGCGCTCGGAGGTCGGCGATATCTTCGTCTTTATTTTTCTTTTTGAACGCCACGAATCACCCCAAAGGTTCTCAGCGAAAACTTATTCTGGCCAATAATCTATCCCGAATATCGGAAATTTACCCTCATAAAACTTCAATTACCATCACCGCAATAAAAACTATTTGGCGTAAAATGGTTGTGTCGCCGTCACCCGGCGAAGTCTGAATCGTCCCTGATCGTGGATTCGTCAACAGTGTGTCAACACATGGCGCGTCACGCACCGATTCAATTCACGCCAATTGCTGGCGATTCGCGGCATCGACGACGTCGGGCAGTTCGCGCGGTCACCTCAATGGATCGATCCACCGCGCCGACACCGAACGTCCTCTCACAAGAGACGCACAACGCACCCGGGGGGGCATAGTGGTCGTCCGGAATTTCGAGCTCAAAAGTGTCCAGCACGAATACAGTTTTCTACCAGTACTTTCGCATTGTAATTGTCATGATGATGACCCTGGCGAACAGGGACGACGTTGGCGTAATGTCATCGCCAAGACGATCGGAGGTAGTCCTATGGATGTCGCAACTTTTGTCTCGGCAGTCTTCAATAACGAACTGCCGTTTCGCGTCGAGGCGTACGACGACAGCGTCGCCCTGCCGAGCAAGGACTCGACCGGCAACGATCTGACCCTCAAGATCCTGCGCCGCGAGGCCCTGACGCGCGTCCTCACCCACCCCGGCGAACTCGGTGTCGCGCGCGCCTACGTCGCTGGCGACCTCGACATCGACGGCGAGCTCGACGCCCTCTTCGACCTCAAGATCCCGCCGCTTCGCAACATTATGAAGCTCGAGAACCTGCGCGCCCTGTTGTCGGTGGTCGGCGCGGACACCCTTCGACCGATCGCGCCGCCGAAGATCGAAGCCCGCCAGCGCGGCGCGTTGCACAGTCGCTCGCGCGACCGACAGGCGATCTCGCACCACTACGACGTCTCCAACACGTTCTACGAGATGGTCCTCGGTCCCTCGATGACGTACTCGTGCGCCGTCTTCCGCACGCCCGAGGACACCCTGGAGCAAGCCCAGCGACGCAAGGTCGACCTCGTGGCGCGAAAGCTCGAACTCGCGCCCGGCACGCGGCTGCTCGACGTCGGCTGCGGGTGGGGGGCGATGGCAATTCACGCGGCGCGCGAATACGGCGCCACCGTCGTCGGCATCACGCTCTCCGAACAACAGCGTCGCTATGCGACCGATCATGCCCAGCGCGAGGGCGTGAGTCACCTGGTGGAGTTCCGACTGCAAGACTTTCGCGACGTCGCCGACGGTCCCTTCGACGCGATCTGCTCCATCGGCATGTCCGAGCACGTCGGTCGAAAGTCACTCGCGACCTACACCCAGCAACTCTTCGATCTCCTTCGACCGGGTGGACGGTTCCTCAATCACGCGATTGGTCGACCGGTCTCGTTCGATGACAACCCCGATCCCACGAAGATGTCCGAGCTCTCGAGACAGGTGCAGATCGCGTTGGGCATGCGCGGACCGTCGAAGATCGGCAGCCCATTCATCGAGCGCTACGTCTTTCCCGACGGTGAGCTCCACGAGGTCGGCACGATGGTCTCGATGTTTCAGGCGCACGGCTTCGAAGTGCGCCACCTGGAGAGCCTTCGTGAGCATTACGCACTGACGCTTCGCCACTGGGTAGACAATCTGGTGAAGCGCTTCGACGAGGCGGTCGACGAGGTCGGTGAGGAGCGGGCTCGGGTCTGGCGACTCTACATGTCGGGATCGGCCTACGGCTTCGAGCGTCACCACTTGGAGATCCATCAGATCCTCTGCGCCAAGCCCGTGCAAGGTCTCAGCGGTTGGGAACTGCGGCCTGATTTCGAGCCGGTGTTCTAGCCCGAACGCTCGTCAGCGTTCAAAGAAGAACGCCTAGCTGCGACTCTGCACCGGCATCCCGATGCACGAGTGAGCGGCATCGGCCCCTCCGCCCTGTGACGACACGTACTGGCCGTGATTGGCGTACGTGCTCGACGATGTCACGCTGAGGGTCACCCAGACCGGGTAGACGCCCGCCGGAACGCCCGTCGACCACGTGAGAGCCTGCGACATTGTCTCGGAATTGAGAGGAACGGCCACCGGACCCACGCTGTAGGTGTAGGGACTGCCGTACGTCGTACCGTTGTACGTCGAATTGAGGTCGATGACGCCCCCGGCGTAGGACCCGGCGACCGCTTCAGTTACGTACGGAGAAGTGGCAGAAAGGCCCAGATATCCACCGCCCGAGCCACTAAAGGTGCCATCACAAGGATTGAGTGTCACCGAGTACTCGTGTACGTTGCCACTCGTCGCCGCCGGCGAAAAGAGCGCCACCGTCACGGACACCGTCTCAACCTGGTAACGCTGGACTGAGGCGCTCGCGCCACTGGACATGCCCACAACAGCGAGCGAACTCACCAGGGCTACCCCGGCCGAAATGGTCAATATCTGCTTCACGCGCTCACTCAATGACTGAGTTCGATCCATAACAGTCCTCCGAATTCATCAGGGAGGTGCCGGTTTCGCTATTTCGCTCATCACGGGTCGGTAAGCGACCAAATAGGCCCGTGGGTCAACGCGTCACATCCACGTCGAAGAGTTCTACTCCAACTCGTTGACGGTACACCCGAACGTGCGGCACCACAAACGGAAAGAACTTATTGCTCGACGAAATGGGCCGATTTGCCCCTCTTCACGCGATCGCCCAGGGCGTACGTCCACTCGATCAAACACCAGGCGAAGCCGACCTGGAAGATGATCTCGCCCTGGAGCAGGTACTCAAAGTGCCAATCTGGTAGTGACGCCGCGGAGATCACCCCACCCAGGAGAAGGATGGAAAGCCCCAATTTTACCCGAAACGTGCGGCTTTCGCGTACCAGCTGGAGGGCGATCTCCAGTTGAAAGACGGCCGCGATCACGCCGGCGGACATATGGGTCCAATTGAGGAACGCCCCTCTGTCATAGGGCGTCACCAGCAAGACAAAGAGCAAAACGGCGATGACGCGCAGTCCCAGCCAGGTCAGCGTGGGAACCCCGGCGAACTTGAAGTGCGTAGAGGCCCTCCAGAGTCCGACGAAGGCACTGGCGTAGCCCCCTATTAATAGGGCAACCGTCGCGGGATAGACCCCGTAAAAGGAGATACCGTCATTTTCAGCTGTCGCACTGTGATTGACGACCAAACACCAGGCGAGAGCAAGGAAGAAGAGCGATTGAGTGACCAGCAGGACATGTCGCGTCTGGGTCTCGACCCGTACCGCCCCGGAGGATTCCTCGATCGTGGACATTGATGAAAAGTGCGGCGTTTAGCCCTTGAACCGGGCGATCGAGGCATCAAGTTCGGCCAACGCTTCGGCCCGACCGACGTAATTCTCAACCTTCATCCACTTTCCTTCGTCCAAGTCCTTGTAGACAGTGAAGAAATGGCTGATTCGGTCGAGAATCGGCTTCGGGATGTCGCCGATGTCAGCCGCTGACTTCCACTGGGGGTCGTAGTCCGGCACGCAGATCAACTTCGCGTCCTCCCCCTTCTCGTCGGTCATGTTGCACATGCCGACGATTCGCGACTCGATGAGGCACCCGGGGAACGTGGGGTACTCGGTCAAGACCAGGGCGTCGAGAGGGTCGCCGTCGCCCCCGAGGGTGTCCGGGATGAACCCGTACTCGGCCGGGTAGCCCATCGAGACGACCAAATGGCGATCGAGTTTGATCGTGTGGTTCTCGTGGTCGTACTCGTACTTGTTCTTGCTGTCGCGCGGGATCTCAACGATGACGTTCACGGTGTCCATGGCGGCGTCTCCTTATTACTAGTGCCCTTAAGTACTTTAAGTTCTCGCCAATCGTACTCACCGGTTCGGTTATAGCTTTCGAAGCGCCGAGTCGCCAGACGTAGACTTCTGGGTCGCGAAGCCCGCTTCGCCGCTAAGGAGAGTCGCATGGAAAGAATTGGCGTCGTTGGCTGTGGACTGATGGGTTCGGGCATCGCCGAGATCTGTGCGCGTGCCGGGGCGGACGTGGTCGTGATCGAACGCGACGCCGACGCCCTCACCCAGGGCCAGGCCCGCATCGAACGCTCGCTGGAGCGAGCGGTCTCTTCGGGCAAGTTGCCGGACGAAGAGGCCAACCGGGCTCGGGGAAACTTGCGATTCTCTGAGGATTACGCCACGCTCGGTGACCGCGAGATGGTGATCGAGGCGGTCGCGGAGGACGAAGACTTGAAGGTCGAGGTCTTCGAGCGCCTGGACGCGGTCGTCACGGACCCGGCGGCGATACTGGCCACGAATACGTCGTCGATTCCCATCATCAAGCTCGCCATGGCGACGAAGCGGCCCGAACAGGTCATCGGGATGCACTTCTTCAACCCCGTGCCGGTACTTCGACTCGTCGAAGTTATCTCGTCGCTCCTAACGAGTGCCGAGACCACCGACCGAGTGAACGCCTACGCCAGTGACTCACTCAACAAGCGCGTCATCGCCTCGAAGGACCGCGCCGGATTCGTCGTGAACGCCCTGTTGATCCCCTACCTCTTGTCGGCCATCCGGATGTTGGAGTCGGGATTCGCCAGCGCTGAGGACATCGACACCGGCATGGTCGTGGGCTGTGCCCATCCGCTCGGACCGTTGGCGTTGACCGACCTCATTGGTCTCGACACGACGCTCGCCGTGGCCGAGTCGCTCTACGAGGAGTTCAAGGAGCCGCACCTCGCGCCGCCGCCACTGCTCTCGCGCATGACCCAAGCGGGACTCTTGGGTCGAAAGTCAGGCCAGGGCTTCTACGCCTACAAGTCGTAGAAAGTTCCTCCAGGGCAGGACTTCTCAGGTAACGGCGTTTCGCACCGCGAAGCGCGGGTCCAGATAGGACTTCGATTCCATCACCTGCTCGAGGCGATCGACCGCATCGTAGAGGTCGACGAAGCGTAGGTAGAGCGGGGTGAAACCGAATCGGCAGATGTCGGGCGCGCGAAAGTCACCGATGACGCCAACTTCGATCAGCGACTGGATGATGCCGTAGCCCTCGGGGTGTCGCAGGGCCACCTGGCTGCCGCGTCTGTCGTGCTCTTTCGGCGTCACGTGTTCAAAGACACCCGGTAGGCGCTCGTCGACGAGGTCCATGAACAGGTCGGTCATCGCCAGACTCTTCGCCCGGACTTCCTGCATCGACGTCCGGTCCCAGACATCGAGCGCGCCGTCGAGGGCGGCGAGGGCCACGATTGACGGCGAGGAGGTGACGAAGGCCTGCATCCCGTCGGCCGGTTCGTAGGTGAGTTCGAAGTCGAACGGTCGCGCGTGACCAAGCCAACCGGGCAAAGGATTGCGCAGTTTTCCCTGCCACGATTTTCGGACGTAGAGGAACGCCGGCGCACCCGGACCACCGTTCAGGTACTTGTACCCGCAGCCGGCGGCGAAATCGACGTCGGCGCCTTCGACGTCAAGGGGCACGGCGCCGGTCGAGTGCGCGAAGTCCCAGAGCATCAGCGCGCCGGCCGCGTGCACCTTCGCGGTGATACCGGCCAGGTCCAGCACCTCACCGGTTCGGTAGTCCACGTGGGTCAGTTCGACGAGCGCCACGTCGTCATTGAGTTCTTCGTCCAGCCGATCCCGGTCGATGGTCTTCATCGTGACGGGCCGACCGGCGCGCTCACACATCGCTTCGATGATGTAGATGTCCGAGTGGAAGTTCGCCGCGTCGGTCAAGACGACGTGTCGATCCGGCCGCTGGTCGAGGGCGCCGCCGATCAACTTGGCGATGAGGAAGGTCAGGGTGTCGGCTACGAGTACCTCGCCCGGATTCGCACCGATCAGTGGCGCGAGGCGGTCGCCGAGGCGCGTCGGCTGCGCCATCCAGCCCGCGTCGCTCCATCCGCGAACGAGTCCGTGTCCCCACTCGTCGTCGAGCACCTCGTTGACGCGACGTCGAACGGACGTAGAGACCGGGCCGAGTGAGTTGCCGTCGAGGTAGATCTCGCCTTCATTCAAGGTGAACTCATCGCGCAGCGGCGCCAGTTCGTCCGCGTCGTCCATTTTTTGGCAGTCGTTACGGGTGATCACAGAATCGACCTCACTTCCCAGAGTGCCGGGTAGAGACGCTGGCCCAACGTCGTATCGAGATAGGCCATGCCTTCGCTGCCGCCCGTGCCGGGCCGCCGTCCGATCTGGCGACCGGCCATCAACATGTGTTGGTGGCGCCACACCGCCAGGCGACCGTCGTGGTCCATCAAGAGTTCGGCGACGGCGTGCAGCGCACTGGTCGCCGGGTCGTCGTGCGAGACGTACAGCGCGCGAAGGACGTCGAGCAAGTCGTCGTTCGCGGCACCGGTCGTCGTTCTTAGCGAGTGCTCGAAGCCCGACCAGACCGAGGGAACCTCACTCATCTCCTTCAACCAGGCGCGTTGCTCGTCGCCGAAGATCTCGTAGGTCAACATCGCCTTCTTGCCGGCGCCACTGAGGAACTCGATAGCGCGGAACTGGAAGGACTGGAATCCCGACGCCGGGTCGAGCGGGTCACGGAAGCGTAGGAATCCCTCCGGCGACATCGAATCCAGCAACTGCAGGTGCGTGAGCAGCAGGTCCTCGATCGAGACGATCCGACGAAGGTGCGGAATCGCGAGCCAGGGACGGTTCTCGTGCAGCACCGAGGCGCTTCGTTGCAGTTCGTCGACGATGACCTTGAACCAGAGCTCGTAGGACTGGTGCACGACGATGAAGAGCAGTTCGTCGGGTGCGTCCTCGGTGAGTGGAATCTGAAGTTTGAGGAGGTCGTTGATTCGCAGGTACGTCGAGTAGTCCGTGCCTTTACTCACGGGTCCACATTAGAACGGGCGACCGCCGCTTCTCGGGTGTCAGGAACGGGTGATCGGCTTGTAGCGGATCCGGTGCGGTTGGTCGGCGTCGGTGCCGAGTCGCTTGTGACGTTCGACCTCGTAGTCCGAGAAGTTGCCCTCGAACCAGCGCACGACGGCGTCGCCCTCGAAGGCCAGAACGTGGGTGGCGATGCGGTCGAGGAACCAGCGATCGTGGCTGATGACGACGGCACATCCGGGAAAGGTCAGGAGTCCGTCCTCGAGTGCGCGCAAGGTGTCGACGTCGAGGTCGTTCGTCGGCTCGTCGAGGAGGAGCACGTTGCCGCCGCTGCGCAGTACTTTCGCCAATTGCACGCGGTTGCGTTCCCCGCCCGAGATCTCGCCGACCTTCTTCTGCTGGTCACTGCCCTTGAAGCCGAAGCTCGCGACGTACGCGCGGGCGTGGATCTCTCGATTGCCCACGACCATCTGCTCCTGGCCACCGCTGATCTCGTCGAAGACCGTCGCGTCGGGTGCGAGATCGTCGCGCGACTGATCGACGTAGGCGAAGTTGACGGTGCTGCCGACTTCGAAGCTCCCGCCATCGGGCTTCTCGATGCCGAGCATCATCTTGAAGAGCGTCGTCTTGCCCGCACCGTTCGCCCCGATGACGCCGACGATCCCGCCCGGTGGCAGGAGGAACGTCAAATCCTCGATCAGCAGGTTGTCACCGAAACCTTTGACGATGTCGAGGGCGTTGACCACGACGTCGCCCAGGCGCGGTCCCGGAGGTATCGCGATCTCGAGGCGGTCGGCGCGACGTTCAGAGGACTCCGATTCGGCGACCAGTTCGTTGAATGCCGTGAGACGCGCCTTACCCTTGCTCTGGCGAGCCCGCGGTGACATGCGGATCCATTCGAGTTCTCGTTCGAGCGCCGCCTGACGATTCTTGTCGGACTTCTCCTCCTGGGCGAGTCGTGCCTGCTTCTGTTCCAGCCAGGAGGAGTAATTACCCTCCCACGGGATGCCGTGGCCGCGATCCAGTTCGAGGATCCACGAGGCCGCGTTGTCCAAGAAGTACCGGTCGTGGGTGATCGCGACGACCGTGCCGCCGTAGTCCTGGAGCGTGCGTTCCAGCCACGCGACGGACCCGGCGTCGAGGTGGTTCGTCGGTTCGTCGAGCAACAAGAGGTCGGGCTTGGAGAGCAGAAGTCGGCAGAGCGCGACCCGTCGTCGTTCGCCGCCGGAGAGCACCGAGACGTCCGCGTCCGGTGGCGGTAGTCGCAGCGCGTCCATGGCGATCTCGAGCGTGCGCTCGAGGTCCCAGGCGTTGGCCGCGTCGATCTTGGTCTGCAGATCTGCCTGCTCGGCGAGCAGGGCGTCGAAGTCCGCGTCGGGATCGCCCATGGCGGCGCAGACCTCGTTGTAGCGGATCATCAGGTCGCGCTGCTCGGCGACGCCATCGGCCACGTTGCCCACGACGTCCTTCGTGGGGTCGAGGTGCGGCTCTTGCGGCAGGTAGCCGACGCTGAATCCCGGGGTCAGACGCGCTTCGCCGCTGAAGCCGTCGTCGAGGCCGGCCATGATGCGCAGCAGCGACGATTTGCCTGATCCGTTGGCGCCGATGACGCCGATCTTCGCGCCGGGATAGAACGAAAGGTTGATACCGCGAAGGACCTCGCGGTCCGGTGGGTAGAAACGGCGAAGGTCTCGCATGGTGAAGATGAACTGGGCAACCATGACATCCAGTGTGACCGATTTCACGAACCCCAAGAAATGACACGTGCTCCGATGTAGCAAGTCGCAAATACACTCGGTCAATGTCCGATAGCCCGCTCGCCGTCGAATCGACCAATCGCCACGCGCCCGACTGGCTGATCCTCAGCATCGCCTGCATCGCCCAGTTCATGGTCGTGCTCGACGTCTCGATCGTCAACGTCGCGCTGCCGCGCATGGGACACGACCTTCACTTCACCTACTCGAGCGGTCAGTGGGTTATCAACGCCTACGTGCTCACCTTCGCTGGATTCCTGTTACTCGGTGGACGGGCCTGCGACTTCTTCGGTCGACGCAAGGTGTACATCGCGGGCATCATCGTCTTCACGCTCGCCAGCATCGGCGCGGGCGTCGCACAGACCGGCACGCAGATGATCACGATCCGGGCGGTGCAAGGTCTGGGTGGAGCGATCCTCTCGCCCGCCACACTCACCATCATCGTGACGACGTTCCAAGGTCCTCGACTGCCCAAGGCGATCGGCGCATGGAGTGCGGTGGCGGGTGCCGGCGGGGCGGTCGGTGGTCTCTTGGGGGGGATCTTGACCGGCTACGCGTCGTGGCGCTGGGTGTTCTTCATCAACGTTCCCTTCGGCATCATCGCGGCCACCGTGGCTTTCATGTACCTACGTGAGATGCGCAATCGCGAGTCGACTTCGAAGCTCGACGTGACCGGATCCGTCTTGGTGACCGGCGGCCTCGCGGCCGCGATCTACGCGGTCGTGAACACGACGACGCACAGTTGGGGCTCCTCCACGACGCTCGGATGGCTCTTTTTGGGATTGGCGCTGCTGGCGACGTTCGTCTTCTGGGAGGCGAAGGTCGCGTCGCACCCGCTGGTACCATTCCGAATCTTCAAGTCTCGTCCCTTGACGATTTCGAATCTCATGATGTTCCTCATTGGCGGGACGTTTTTCGCGATGTGGTACTTCTTGACCTACTACTTCCAGAGCGTGCTCGGCTACGACCCGGTCAGGGCCGGTTTCGCCTTCTTGCCGATGGCCCTGGCCATCATCGTCGGCGCCCAGATCTCGTCCCGACTGATCTCGAAGACGGGAGTTCGGCCGTTGCTGCAGATCGGCGCCGTCTTGGCGACGTTGGGATTCCTTTGGATCTCACTCATCAAACCCGCCGACTCCTACGTCGGCCACATCGTATTTCCCGCGATGGTCTGCGCCTTCGCGATGGGCATACTCTTTTCGCCGCTCGCCACGGCGGCCACTTCGAGCATCGACCGCGCCGACGCGGGGCTGGCGTCAGGCATCTTGAACACGTCGCGACAGGTCGGTGGATCACTGGCGCTCGCAATCCTCGCGACCGTCGCGACAGACGTCACGCACCACGACCGAATCTCCGCGTCCCTGGCGTCCGCCCAGACGTCGGGCTACGAGCAGGCGTTCCGGATCTCGGCGGTCGTGACGCTGATTGCGTTACTGGTTTCGTTCGCGCTACCGCGCAACAATGGGCGCACGACGCCGGAAGCGGCCATCGAATCGCCGCGCGTGCCGTCACCACTACCTTTGGAACCCGCCTAGATCTCGGCGGTGATTACTCGCGACTGAACGGGATGCCGTCCGCGGCCGGTGGGCGGATGCGCCCGACGAGTCCGGCCACGGCCGCGATCGTGATGATGTAGGGCAGCATGCTGATGAACTGCTGCGGTATCACCAACTGGCTCAGGTAGATGTTGAGGTTCGCGCTGAGCGCGATGGTGAAGCCGAAGAGCAGGGACGCCATCAGGGCCCCGTACGGGCGCCAGCGGCCGAAGATCATGATGGCGAGCGCGATGTAGCCGTAGCCGTTGGTCATGCCGAAGGTGAAGTTCGTACCCGGCCCGATCGTGAAGGCGGCGCCGCCGAGTCCCGCGACGAAGCCCCCGAGGATCACGGCGCCGTAGCGCATGCGCGTGACGCTGACGCCCACGGTCTCCGATGCGATGGGCTTTTCCCCGACCGAGCGCACCCGCAGACCCCACCGCGTGCGAAAGAGCGCGACGTTGGCGATGATGACCCCAAGGACCGCGACGTAGACCAGGACGTTCTGATCGAAGACGATCGGCCCGACGACCGGGATGTGGGAGAAGAACGGTATGGACCAGACCGGCAGGGCGAAGGATCCGTTGAGGTTCTGGTGCGTGTCGAGAACCTGGGACGTGATGAACTGCGTCAACGCCGTACAAAAGGCGACGATCACGATGCCGACGATGATCTGATTCGCCTGGTAGCGCAGGGACATGACCGCCAGCACCCAACCCAGGAGAGCCCCGATGGCGCCCGCGACGAGGACACCGAGGATCAGCGAGATACCCGAGCCGTTCATCGCGCTCACGACCATCACCGACGACATCGCGCCCATCATGAACTGACCCTCGATCGCGATGTTGACGACGCCGGAGCGCTCGCACAAGGTGCCCGACAACGATCCGAAGATGAGGAACGTGGCGGCCCCCACGGCCACCGCGAGTATGCCCGTGAGCTGCAGGTTGAGGCCCGACACGTTGGACCCGCGAGCGACCCAGACGAGGAAGCCGAGCAAGAAGAACACCAGGCCGGCGTAGAGCAGTGGCGAGGCACTTTGGTCGAAGCGTCGCCACGCCAGTAGTCCTCCCGCGACCAGGGTGAGGATCCCGATGACGTAGCCGGTCGTCGAGACCGGGATGGTCAACGTCCGCAGCGCCCCGTTGTTGTTGACGCCGAGCCACAGCGCCACCGGCCAGACGACGAGGTAGCCCCCGACGACGACGAGAAGACTGCGCAGGCCCTTCGTGAAGCGCACTCGAGTGGGGAGGTAGTGACGCGCTCTGCGAGAGATTACGGGGGCGAGCAGGACGAGTCCGATGAGGAGTGGGATGACGCGAACGCCGTCGGCCATCGAGGGCATCGAGGTTGAACTGTTGTAACCGAGCTCGATCGTCGTCCTAAGTGCGGCGTGCGCGCCGCCGAACCAGAGGATCTCGAGTACACCGAGCAACACCAGCGTGAGGCCGTAACCGAAGGCGCGCTCGCGCGTGACGCGGCGCAGGTTCTCCAGGGTGACGATCTCGGGGTTGACGTCCCCGTGGTGGGCGTCGTGGGTGAGCGTCACTTCGTCCAACCTCCCCCCGCACCGGACGAGCGGAATCTTCCGTTGTCGGTGAGACGGAATATCTCCACGATCAGCGCGGGTGTTGCGACGCAAAAGACGACGACCGCCTGGATGACCTGGGCGAGGGAGAACTGGATGTTGGTCGGCGTGAAGGCCTGCATTGCCTCACCGCCGGCGTACATCGCGCCGAAGAAGATCGCGCCGAAGAAGACTCCCCACGGCCGATTGCGGCCGAGCAGGGCCACGGTGATCGCGTCGAACCCGTAGGAACCGCCGAAGTTCGGAGTGAGGAAGTGATCGACGCCGGTCAACTCCAACATGCCCGCGAGGCCACAGAGTCCGCCGGCCAGGCACAGGATGATGATGGTCGTGCGCTTGGCGTTGATGCCGGCGGTGCGCGCGGCCTCGCCGTTTTGGCCCACCATCAGTAACTCGAAGCCGGTCTTGGAGCGGTCGAAGAACCACTGCACCGCGAAGACCATCACGAGCGCGATGAGGAATCCGACGTTGACCAGTAGTCCGGAACTCAGATGAGAGAAGAAGAATGGCAGTTGCCCGGTGGGTGTCACGGCCTTGGAGGCGCCGTCCTTGACGCCCGGCCGAGCGAAGAGATTCGTGATGAGGAGATAACCCATCAAGAGGAGCATGATGTAGTTGCACATCATGGTGACGATCACTTCGTGTGCGCCGGTGTAGGCCTTTAAGACACCCGCGAGCGAGGCGAGCAGCGCGCCGGCGAGAATCGCTCCTACCAATTCGAGTGAGACCTGGAGGATGGGCGTCAGATCGAAGCTGAAGCCGATGAGGCTGGCAATGAGGCCCCCCGCGATGACCTGACCCTGACCGCCGATGTCGAAGATGTTGCTACGAAAGCCGATGGCGAGGCCGAGGCCCGCGACAATGAGCGGCGTCGCGTATTGCAGCGTGAGGGAAATCGGCCCCAAGGCGGTGGCCAGATTCGCCTTGTCCGGATGGTCGATGAGGACCCTCATCGCGTGGAAGTCGAACACGGAACCCTGGAATAACCATTCGTAGGCGTACCAGACCGTATTGAAGTTGTCCGAGATCGTTTTGCCCGGGTGATCAAAGAACGTGGCCCAGGAGTGTACGAGCGCCGGCGTCGTGACGATGATCATGATCGCACCAATCGTCAGCCCGACGAAGAGCGCGAGCACCAGTACCAGAGCCATGTTCGCGCGCCGAACGCGTACGGCGATCGCGAGCAGTCGACTCGGCCGCGGCGCCTTTACGATGACGTCGGTCGTCACACCAAGGCTCCCGTGCTCGCGGCCGGACGCGAACCGGCCATCAGGAGCCCCAGGTCCTCACGACTCGTCGTCGGCGGCACGATGTCTTGGATCACGCCGTCGTAGAGGACGGCGACGCGGTCACCGAGGGCGATGACTTCGTCGAGTTCGCTCGAGACGATCACGACCGCGACGCCCGCGTCGCGAATGGCCACGATCTGGCGGTGCATGAACTCGATCGAGCCCACGTCGAGTCCGCGAGTGGGTTGCGAGCAGATGAGGACCTTGAGCTCGCGCGACAGCTCGCGCGCCATGACGACCTTCTGTTGGTTGCCCCCCGACAGCGCGCTGAGCGGCTCGCCCTCCCCCTGGGCGCGAATGTCGTACTCGGCGATGCGGCGAATGCCGTTTTCCTTGATCGCCTTCAGTTTGCGACCCCACCACGTCTTGTACTCCGAACTACCCAGTTGGTCGAGGACCAAGTTGTCCGCGATCGACATGGTCAGTACTAGTCCGTGACGCTGTCGGTCCTCGGGGACGTGGCCCACGCCGGCGTCGAGCACCTCGCGCACGGTTCGCCCGACCAGTTCGTTCCCGTTGAGCGCTACCGATCCGGCCGTTACGTGTCGCAACCCGGTCAGGGCCTCCACGAGCTCGGTCTGTCCGTTCCCCTGCACGCCCGCGAACGCGAGTATCTCGCCCGCGCGGACGTCAAACGAAACACCCTTCACCGCGGTCAAGCCCCGATCGTCCTGCACGAAGAGATTCGAGACCGCGAGGACCACGTCACCGGTGTGGGCGGGCGGTTTTTCGACGACGAGGCTGACGTCACGTCCCACCATCATCGTCGCGAGTGCGGCCTCATCGGTCTGCGCGGGCGTCGTCGTGCCGACGACCTCGCCGAGTCGCATCACCGTGATGACGTCGGCGATCTCGAGCACCTCCTTCAACTTGTGCGTGATGAAGATGATCGACTTGCCCTGCGACTTCAACGTGCGCATGACGACTATCAACGCGTCCGTCTCTTGCGGGGTGAGGACGGCGGTTGGCTCGTCCAAAATGAGGATCTCCGCGTTGTGGCTGAGCGCCTTAAGGATCTCGACACGTTGCTGGGTACCGATCGGGAGGTTCTCGATCGTCGCCGTGGGGTCGATGTCGAAGTTGTACTCCTTGGCGAGGGTCACGATTCGTTCGGTGGCACTGCGGTGGTCGATGAACGGCCACGGCTTGACGGGTTCGCTCCCGAGGATGATGTTGTCCGTGACGCTAAAGACCGGAATCAGCATGAAGTGCTGGTGCACCATGCCGATTTTCTGGCCCACGGCGTCCTTCGGGTCACGAATGGTCACGACTTCGTCGTTGATGAGAATCTGGCCGCTGTCCGGGGTGATCATCCCGTAGAGCACGTTCATCAGCGTGGTCTTGCCCGCACCGTTCTCTCCGAGGAGCCCGTGTATCTGTCCCGGCTCGACCACGAGGTTGACATCTTGGTTGGCTGCGAGCGATCCGAAGTGCTTGGTGACCGCCCGGAGTTCCAGCTTCATGAGTCTCAAACCTAATCTGGTTGGTAAACGCAACGGGGGCCGAATCCGAAGATTCGGCCCCCGTTCGCGGGTATCAGATGATGCGGTCTACTTGCCGCCAACCGGTGTCTTGATGGAGCCGTTCTCGATCCCCTTGGTGATCGTCGCGATCTGCGCGAGGGTCGCCGCGCTGTTCGCCTTGCCCATCGCGCCGTGGTCCTCGATGAACGCGGCGCCGCCGTTCTTCAGCGTGCCGATGTAGTCACCACCCTTGAACTTGCCCTCAGCCTGCAAGAGCACGGCAGCCTTCACTGAGGCCGTGACGCCCTTGGTGACCGAGTTGAGGAACAAGCTGCAGTCGGCCGGGTCGTTGGTGCAGCCGTCCGTGTCAACCCACTCCACGTTCGCCTTGAGCGGGTGCGCAGCGTTCCAGGTCTTGACCGCAGCGGTCGTGCCGAGGCCGTCGGCGCCGGCAACTGGGAAGACGGTCGTCGCGCCCTCGGACAAGAAGGCGGTCGTGTCGGCCGACGTCGTGGTCGCGTTGGTGAAGGAGCCGATGAAGGTACCCTTCTGGGTCTTCTCGTTCCAACCGAGCACCGCAACCGGGACCTTCGGCTTCTCCTTGGAGTTGTAGTACTGGACACCGTCGTAGAAGCCGTCCATGTAGTACGTCACGGAGCTGAACTGCTCACCACCGAGGGTGGCGACCTTGGGTGCCGCAGCATTGTGCGCCACGGCGTACGCCGCCGCCTCGTAACCACCGAGGAACGCGTCCTGCTGAGTCTCGTAGGTCAGGCCCAAGATGTTCTTGGCCGTTCCCGTGTAGGGCCTCACCGCGACGCCATCCTTACCGGGGCTGGAGTTGCTGTTGTCGACCTGCGCGAAGTGGTCGCTGGGATTCGCGTGCGCGGAGTTCCACGTCGCATCAGACATCAAGAAGCCCACCGTGATGATGATGTTGCACTTCTCCGAGACGAACTGTGCGATCTCGTTCTCGTAGGTGGACTCGGTGCCCGTGGAAGGCGTCGACTGCACCTTCGGCGTGATCATCGTCGGGGCCACCGCAACGGCCTGCTTGAGGCCGAGGTAGGCCGACGCGTTGAACGACCGGTCGTTGATACCACCGGTGTCAGTGACTTCGCAGGCCAAGGTTTTGTTGTACTTCGCTGTCGCGCCGGCCGAACTAGCCGCGGTGACTGTGATACCTGTGAACAGCAAACAGGCGGTCGCGGCCGAAAGAGCAAAACGCCCCATGCGGCCTCTTCCAATTGAATTCATTGCACTCCCCTTTGGTTATATGAACGGTTCTGAAGAACCCGTCGACGCCCCTGACGTCTTTCCGAGCGTGAGCCTAACAAGGAACGCCCTAGCGCGTCGGTCGTGTCGGGCGGTGACGGCCGTGACATTCGTCATCTTTTGATGGTCCATCGACCGACAGGTCCGCCTACTGTCGTTCCCGGTCCGTGAATCTCCGGAAACCTTCGTACGCCACCTACATCGTCGTGATTATCGACCGTATCGGTCGGGTACTGTCGCCAACCGATGACGGTTGACATATAGACGGTCAGCCGCGCGATCCAAGTCCCTTGACGACCTGAGACGAGGCCGCCATCGCCGCGTGAAGAGCATCTTCGACCGAGGTTCCGCGCAGGCGTTGTGCGAGGTACGCCCCCGTCGCCGCGTCACCGGCGCCGGTCGTGTCGACGACCACGTCACTCGTCGACGCCACGTCGAAATCAACGCCCTCGCGGCGCACTCGTGCGCCGTGCTCACCCCGAGTGATCACGACCTCGTGAAAGGCGCCGGACAAGCGGTCGATGGCCGTCTCGACGTCCGCGGCGTAGCTCAGCGTCAGTGCCTCCTCTTCGTTGGCGAACAACGTTCGTGTCCCGTGAGCCGCCTTCAGAAACGCCGCCGGCGTCATCGTCAGGAGTGGTGCCACGGAGCAGACGTCGAGCGACGTAGAACGCCCGAGTTCACTCGTGCGCGAGAGCGCTCGGTGACCGACGGGCGTTGTCTGGGGATCGAGCAGGGTGTAGCCGGACACGTGAAGGTGGTCAAACGGCTGGTCGAGGATTTGGAGGACGTGCTTCGACTTGAGTGCGGAGTTAGCCCCCCGATCGGTCATCATGGCGCGCTGTCCGTCGGCATCGACGACCGCCACCACGACGCCCGTGGGTTGCTCGACGCGGTCGAGCACCACCTCGATGCCGATGTTGCGAAGCCTCTCCTCGAAGAGCTTCGCGGCGAGGTCGTCGCCGCACGCACCGATGAACGTGACTCGATGTCCGGCTCGCGCCAGCGCTTCGGCGATGTTCGCGGCCGATCCCCCACGACCCAGTCGCACCTGCGAAGGTGTGTCACTGGTCGTGGCGATACCGGACTCGGGCTTCACCACGACGTCGAGCATCACGTCGCCCAGAACCACCACGTGGGAATCACTCACGCGCGTGCGGTGGCGATCGCCGAACTTATCCGGCCGGCCAGCCCCGCGTTCGCCACGACCAGCTCGCGGTTCACTTCGACACTGGCGCCCGCGGTGTAGCGAGCAAACTCGGCGAGGAGCACGGGCGTGACCTCTTTGCCGCTCACGCCCAGCGCCTTGGCCCGCTCGAGCGCGCTCGCGAGCGCCCGGTCGTGCAGCTCGACCGAAAGCTCACTCATTTGGTCGATCGGATTCGCGACGAGAAAACCGGTGGCGGAAAGTTCACAGTGCGCGAGAAACGCCGCGGCGGCTTCCGCTTCGTCGTTGAGCGACCAGTCCAACGAGAATCCGCTTTCGGCCTGATAGAAGCCGGGGAACCTCTCGGTTCGAAATCCGGCGACCGGCACGCCGAGCGTATCGAGACGCTCGAGTGTCGCGCCGATGTCCAATATCGACTTCACCCCGGACGCGACGACGAGGACCTGGTTGCGTGAGAGCGCCGTGAGGTCGGCCGATTCGTCGAAGCTGTCGCGGACGTCGCGGTGGACTCCCCCGAGGCCGCCCGTCGCCATGACCTGGATGCCAACTCGGCTCGCAACACTCACGGTGCCGGCGACCGTCGTGGCACCATCACCGTGACGGGCGAGCGCGAGCCCCAGATCGCGCGCGGACAGTTTGGCGGCGTGTCGTTCCGGACTCGCGAGTTCTCGCAGCTGGCTGCCCGTGAGGCCGACGACGACCTGCCCGTCGAGGACGCCGATGGTCGCGGGCACCGCGCCGGCGTCGCGCACGGCCGACTCGCACGCCTCGGCGACTTCGAGATTCACCGGTGCGGGAAGACCCTGCACGACGATCGTCGTCTCCAACGCGACGACGTTGCGGCTCTTCTCGAGTGCGTCGGCGACTTCATCACTGACGACGACGGAAGCGTTGCGAAAGTTTGTGTTGATAGGCGAAGTGTAATCTCGGACCGTGAGTTCATCGACGGAGATTCCCTGGAATGACCTGCGTGAACAGGCACGTCACGCGACGACGACTTCCTACGCACCGTATTCCAAGGTCACCGTCGGCGCCTGCGCGATCACGAGTGACGGCCGAATCGTCGTCGGCGCGAATGTGGAGAACGCGAGCTACGGATTGACACTCTGTGCCGAGTGTTCCTTGGTGAGTGACCTCGCGCGCCTGGGCGGTGGCCGACTGCTCGCCGTCTCGATCGTGGCCGGTGACGGCGAACCCATTGCGCCGTGCGGTCGCTGTCGTCAACTGCTCTATGAACACGGCGGGAACGAGCTCCTGGTCGACGCGGGCGCGGGTCGCGAACCGACGCCACTTCGCGATCTCCTTCCCGGTGCGTTCGGTCCCGAGGATTTAGGAGTGCGGAGAAGCGAGTGAGCTACTTCTCGGCGGTTGACATCATCACCACGAAGCGTGACGACGGCGTGCTCAGCGACGACGCGATCACCTGGATCCTCGACGCGTACGTGAAAGGTGAGGTCGCCGAAGAACAGATGTCGGCGCTGTTGATGGCGATCTTCTTCAATGGGCTCAGCGACCGGGAACTGAACACGTGGACGGACCGGATGATCGAGTCGGGCGAACGACTCGACCTCGGAGGACTGTCGCGTCCGACGGTGGATAAGCATTCGACGGGCGGCGTGGGCGACAAGATCTCACTGATACTCGCGCCGCTCGTGGCGGCGTGCGGCGCCGCGGTGCCGCAACTGTCCGGCCGCGGTCTGGGTCACACCGGTGGCACGCTCGACAAGTTGGAGGTGATCCCCGGTTGGCGCGCGTTCCTCTCCAACGACGAGATCCGTGCGCAACTCGACTCGGTCGGCGCCGTCATCTGCGCCGCGGGCCAAGGTCTCGCCCCGGTCGATCGCAAGCTCTATTCGCTGCGCGACGTGACCGCGACCGTGGCCTCGATACCGCTCATCTCCTCGTCGATCATGTCGAAGAAGATTGCCGAAGGCACGCAGGCGCTCGTGCTCGACGTGAAGGTCGGCCGTGGCGCCTTCATCAAGCAGGTCGACCAGGCGCGCGAACTCGCGACGACGATGGTGGGCATCGGCGCAAGCCACGGCGTCTCGACCGTCGCGCAGCTCACGTCGATGAACGCACCTCTCGGTCGAGCGGTCGGCAACGCGCTCGAAGTCACGGAGTCCGTTGACGTCCTACAGGGTCGGGGCCCCGGTGACGTACGTGAACTCACGCTCGCGCTGGCACGAATCATGGTGGAACTGGTCGGCATTGACGTCGATCCCGAGACCAAACTCGATGACGGATCGGCCTACGAGGTCTACGAACGAATGATTCGTGCCCAAGGTGGTGATCCGGACGCACAGCTGCCGATCGCGGCCCATTGCGAAGAGGTCGTGAGTGTCGACGACGGCATTGTCCACTCCATCGATGCGCTCGAAGTCGGCATCGCGGCGTGGCGACTCGGTGCCGGACGTGCCCGCAAGGAAGATCCGGTGAGCGCCGCCGCCGGCGTCGTGTGTCTGGTGCGTGAAGGCGACGCGATCACGAAGGGCCAACCGATGTTCGAACTGCACGCCGATGATGAGACCCACTTGCAACAGGGACGCGACGCAATCGCGAACGCAGTTGTCGTAAGTGAACGTAGGGTGAACGCCGAGCCGTTGTTGCTGGAACGTATCACCAACTAGTGCACAGGCCTGTTGACTAACCTCTCTCTATGGCTGTTGCTCTCACGCGTGATCTGATCCAACGAGCGCCCAAAGTTCTGTTGCACGATCACCTTGACGGCGGCCTGCGACCCTCGACCGTCCTCGAACTCGCGCGTGAGTCGAACTACACCGGACTGCCGACCGACGATCCCGAAAAGCTGCGCCAGTGGTTCATCGCCGACACGCCCGGTAGCGATTTAGTGCGTTACCTCGAAGGTTTCGCGCACACGACGGCGGTAATGCAAACCAAGGACCACCTCGAGCGCGTGGCCTTCGAGGCGGCCCTGGACCTCGCTCGCGACGGCGTCGTCTACGCCGAAGTCCGCTTCGCGCCGGAACAACACCTGGAAGATGGCCTGACCCTGCACGAAGTCGTCGAAGCCGTACTGGCCGGCTTCGCGCACGGCATGCACGACGCCGAACTCGAAGGTCACACGATCATCGTGCGCGCGATCCTTTCCGCGATGCGCCAGGCGAACCTCAGCGAGACGATCGCGGAGTTGGCGGTCGAATTCCGCGACCGCGGCGTGTGTGGTTTCGACATCGCCGGGCCCGAAGATGGATTCCCGCCGACACATCACCTGCGCGCCTTCCATCTCGTGCAACGCGAAGACTTCCACATGACGATCCACGCCGGTGAGGCGTTCGGTCTTCCGTCAATCTGGGAAGCCGTGCAGTTCTGTAATGCGGAGCGACTGGGTCACGGCGTACGAATCGCCGACGACATCATCGAGAAAGACGGCGACTATCACCTCGGCCGTTTGGCCAGCTTCGTTCGGGACCGCCGCATCCCGCTCGAAGTATGTCCCACTTCCAACGTGCACACCGGGGCCGCCAGTTCGATCGCGACGCACCCGATTGAACTGCTTCGCAAACTACGCTTTCGCGTCACACTCAACACGGACAATCGACTGATGAGTGGGATCTCGATGAGCAGTGAGTTCGAAACGTGCGCCGACACGTTCGGCTGGACGCTCGCCGACATGGAGTGGCTCACGTTGAATGCCGCGAAGAGTGCGTTCTTTCAGTTCGACCAGCGACTCGCCATGATCAACACCGTGATCAAGCCGGGCTACGCCGCGCTGCGATCAGAGTCGCAGTAACGACTGCAGGTCGACCCGCACCGCGTCAACGAGTGCCGCGGCGTTTCGTCGTTGCTCGGCGAGTGAGGTGCCAGTCGATGGCGGTGAGGTGATCTCGATGTACACCTTCAACTTCGGCTCGGTCCCCGACGGTCGCACGACGACACGACCGGACTCGCCGAATTGGAGGAGTACTCCGTCGGTCGCGCCGAGTCCCTCGTAGCCGCGCGCGAGGTCGAACTGCTCACTGACCGCGATGCCGCCCAACGTCTCGGGCGGCTGCTCGCGAAGTGACTGCACGGCGTTGGCGATCGCGGCGAGTCCCGTCGGTCCCTCGGCCCGCAACGAGAGTTGGTAAATCGAGTGAACGCCGTAGCGCGACTCGATCTCGTTCAGTCGGTCCATCAACGTCTGGTCCTGACGTCGTAGGTCGTGCGCGAGACGCGCGAGGGCGAGGGCGGCCGACATGCCGTCCTTGTCGGCGACTTCGGGGTCAACCGCGAATCCCAGCGCCTCTTCGTACCCGAAGCGCAGGACGCCGTCGCCGGCGGCGCGCGCCAGCCACTTGAACCCGGTGAGCGTCATAGCGAAGCGGACGTCCGCGGCACTCGCCATCTTTCGCAGCATCGTCGAGGACACGATGGTCGTCGCGACCACGTCACGCGGTGCTTTCATGTCGGGCAACATCGAAGACGCCAGCAGCCAGCCGATCTGGTCACCGCGCAGCACGTGCCAGCCGTCGCCGTCGCGCACGGCGGCGCCCAATCGATCAGCGTCGGGATCATTGGCGATCACCAGCGTGCAGTCGACTTCGTCGGCGCGCGCGATCGCGAGATCGAGGGCGCCCGGTTCCTCGGGATTCGGGAACGGCAACGTCGGGAAGGTGCGGTCGGGCTCGAACTGCTGGGCGACCGGCGTCACCGAGGTGAAGCCGGCGCGCGCGAAGAGATCCATCATCGTGGCACCGCCGACGCCGTGCAGGGGCGTGTAGGTGATCGCCAGGTCACTGCCGCCCGGAACGCCGAATCGCTCGGAGAAGTGCCCGCGATATTGATCGAGGAGGTCTTGGGTTATCCAGTGGTGGATCCCACTCGAGCGCTCGCCGAGCGCCGGCGCCGGCGCGGCATTCGCAAATCGTTCGACGATCTCGTCGTTCGGCGGAATTATTTGAGAGCCGTCACTCGAGTAGAGCTTGTAGCCGTTGTCCTGGGGCGGGTTATGGCTCGCCGTGACCATGATGCCCGCGGCGGCACCGAGTTTCCTTACGCAGTAGGCGACAAGCGGCGTCGGGAGTGGTCCGGGCATTTCGTGCACCACGACGCCGGCGCCGAGGAGTACAGACACGACCTCATCGTTGAAGCATTCGGAGCCGGTGCGCGCGTCGCGGCCAACGACCACTCCGAGATTCGTGTCGAGCCCTTGCTCGTTGAGCCACGCGACCACTCCCTGGGTGGCGCGACGTACGGTGTAGCGATTCATCCCCGCGGGCCCGGCCATCACCGGACCTCGGAGGCCAGCGGTGCCGAAGGTTAGCGGCGTATCGAAGCGTCGATGAAGTTCATCTTCGTCACCGTCGTCCAGCAGTCGCTGCAACGTCGCGCGGTCATCGTCATCGGGGTCGCCCTCGATCCACGCGGTGACCCGGTCGCGAAACGACCGGTTCACAAGACGGGAACGACGCGTGTCAAGAGCGCGCCGAGCGACGCGGCGGCCGATTGACCGGCTTCGAGGACCTCGAGGTGGTTCAGGTGACTCGCGGTGACGCCGGCTGCGGGATTCGATACGAGACTCAGACCGAGGACCTCGGCGCCCAGGTGTCGCGCCGCGATCGCTTCGAGCACCGTCGACATGCCCGCGAGCGATGCGCCCATGGTCCGGGCCATCACGATCTCGGCCGGCGTCTCGTAGTGCGGACCCCGAAAGCCGGCGTACACGCCTTCGGCGAGATTGGGCTCCGCTTTCTTCACCGCGTCGCGCAGACGCTTGCTGTACAGGTCCGTGAGGTCGACGAATCGAGAGCCGTAGCCCTTGGGCGGCGCGGCGCCCTCCAGCGGCGACGTCGAGGTCAGGTTGATGTGGTCCCGGATGATGACGACGGTGCCCGGCGTCCACGTCGGATCGATGCCACCCGCGGCGTTCGTGAGCACGACCTTCGTGGCGCCGGCCGCGATGACGGTCCGAATCGGGTGGACGACTTCATCGGCGGTGTTGCCCTCGTAGAGGTGCACGCGACCGGCCACCAGCGCGATTCGCAGGTCGCCAATCGTCAAGGAGAGAATCTGACCGCTGTGACCGGCGACGGTCGGAAGGACGAAGCCGCTCAGCGAAGACGTCGAGATCACGTTCGTCGGCGTGCCGAGGGCGATGGCTCCTTCGCGCCACCCCGACCCCAGCACGATCGCGATGTCGTAGTTGTCGTAGCCGCTCTCTTCGCGGAGTTCGTCAGCGGCGCGTCGAGCGAGCTTGTACGGATTCGTCATCACTGTCCAATCGTGTGCCACACCGTGGACGTCTCGACGAAGGCACGCAGGCGTCGAAGCGATGAGTCACTTTCCTTCTCGTGCGGACGAAGGACGCGCTTGATCGAACCGGCACCGAGCGCGGCCGATGCATCGGCCGCGTCGAGCGAGAGCCCTGAGAGATCGATGCCGTCGACGTCCTCGTGCGCCGCCAGGATCGGCGCCAACTCGTTCGTGAGGCCGGTGACAATATTTATTACGCCCGCCGGAAAGTCCGACGAGGCCGTCATCTCGCCCAAGAGGACGGCCGGCGTCGGACGGGTCTCACTCGCGACCGCGACGACCGTGTTGCCGACGCAGATCGGCGCCAACACGGCGTCGACGAAGCCGTCGAGGGATGACTCTTGGACGCAGATCACCCCGACCACGCCGCTCGGGACGGGGATGGAGAAGTTGAAGAAGGGTCCGGCGACGGGATTGGTCCCGCCAAGGACCTGGGCGATCTTGTCGGTCCACCCGGCGTACCAGACCATTCGATCGATGGCGGATGAGACAACCTTTTGACTCGCGCGCTTGTTAAGGCCTTCGGCCAAAGAGACGTGTTCGGCGAGCTCATCGCGACGCGACTCGGCCATCTCGGCCAGTCGGTAGATCACCTGGCCGCGGTTGTACGCGGTCGCGTTCCACCACTTCGTCTGAGCGCCGCGCGCGGCCACCACGGCGTCGCGAATGTCCTTTCGCGAGCCCCGGGCCACGTTGGCGAGGAAGGCACCCTTCGCCGACTGCACCTCGTAGCTGCGACCGGACTCCGAGCGCGGGAAGGCCCCGTTGATGAGGAGTTTGTAGGTCTTTCGAACGTCCAGGCGGTCCTCAGACATTGAGGTACGCCTCCAGACCGTGACGCCCGCCCTCGCGACCGAACCCGGACTCGCGCATGCCGCCGAAGGGGCTCGTCGGGTCGAAGCGGTTGTAGGTGTTGGCCCAGATGACGCCGGCGCGAAGTCGCTCGGCGACCCAGAGCGTTCGGCTGCCCTTCTCACTCCACACGCCGCAGGCCAGGCCGTAGTTGGTGTTGTTCGCCTTGGTCACGGCCTCTTCCGGTGTGCGAAAGGTCAGTACCGAGAGCACCGGGCCGAAGATCTCCTCGCGCGCGATCCGGTGCGACTGGGCGACGTCGGCGAAGACGGTTGGCGCGAACCAGTAGCCCTTCTGCGGTAACGCGCACGAACTGGTGTAGCGCGTCGCACCCTCACTCTCACCAAACTCGGTCAACTCGCGGATGCGCAACAGCTGCGCCGCGGAGTTGATCGCCCCCACGTCAGTGTTCTTGTCGAGTGGGTCGCCGACGCGAAGCTGGTCGACGCGGCGAACGAGGCGGCGCAACACCTCATCGGCGATCGACTCCTGCACCAACAGTCGCGAACCGGCGCAACACACGTGACCCTGGTTAAAGAAGATCCCGTCGATGATGCCTTCGATCATCTCGTCGATGGGCGCGTCGTCAAAGACGATGTTGGCGCCCTTGCCACCGAGTTCCAGGGTCAGATGCTTGTGGCTGGTGGCGGTGCGCTCTTGAATCATGCGACCGACCTCGGTCGAACCGGTAAATGCGATCTTGTTGACGTCCGGGTGATCGACCAGCGCGGCGCCCGTGGACCCGTCACCGGTGATGATGTTGACGACGCCGGGTGGTAGCTCGGCCTGTTCCAGTATCTCGGCGAGGACCAGCGCGCTGAGCGGCGTCGTCTCGGCGGGCTTCAGTACGCACGTGTTCCCCGCCGCCAACGCCGGGGCGAGTTTCCACGCCGCCATCAACAGTGGGAAGTTCCACGGGATGATCTGCCCGGCCACGCCCAACGGCTGCGGTTTAGCGCCGAATCCCGCGTAATCGAGTTTGTCGGCCCAGCCGGCGTAGTAGAAGAAGTGCGCCGCCGCGAGCGGGATGTCGACGTCGCGCGACTCGCGTATCGGCTTGCCGTTGTCGAGTGTCTCCACCACGGCCAGTTCTCGAGAACGCTCCTGTATCAGTCGGGCGATGCGAAAGAGGTACTTCGAGCGCTGGGCGCCGGTCGTCTTGGACCAGACCTTGTCGTAGGCGCGTCGCGCGGCGACGACGGCGCGATCGACGTCGAGTGCACTGGCCTGGGCGACCATCGCCAGGTTCTCTTCGTTCGCGGGATTGACGGACGCGAACTGCTCGTGGGACTCGGCGTCGCTGAACGCACCGTCGATGAACAGTCCGTAGCTCGGCTTGAGCTTGGCGATCGCGGAGGACTCCGGCGCGGGGTCGTACTCGAGAGAACCCAACTGCGAATTGGCGAGTTGCCGGTCGCTCATCAGTCCCCACTGAATTCGTCGGCTCGTACATAGGCACCGCGCTGTTGCTTGAGCCGCTGCATCAAGAGATCGTTGAGCAGTGACGAGGCGCCGAAGCGGAATAGGTCCGGCGTGAGCCACGTCGAACCGACCGTCTCGTTGACTAAGACGAGGTAGCGAATCGCGTCTTTTGACGTGCGGATCCCGCCCGCGACCTTCACGCCGACCGTCCGGCCGGCCGTTTCGGCGAAGTCGCGCACGGCTTCGAGCATCACGAGCGCTACCGGGAGCGTCGCGTTCACCGTGACCTTGCCGGTCGAGGTTTTGATGAAGTCCGCGCCGCCGAGCATCGCGATCCAACTCGCACGGCGCACGTTGTCGTAGGTGACCAACTCGCCGGTCTCCAGGATCACCTTGAGGTGCGCGTCACCGCAGGCCGCCTTCACCGCGACGACCTCGTCGAAGACCTGCCCGATCCGGCCGGAGAGGAAGGCCCCGCGGTCGATGACCATGTCGATCTCGTCCGCGCCGTTGGCGACGGCCTCACGCACGTCCATCAACTTCACGTTGAGCGACGCCCGTCCCGACGGGAACGACGTGGCGACCGACGCCACCGCGACCGGTGAGGTTCCCAGCACCGAACGCGCGTGCGCCACGAGGTCGGGGTACACGCAGACGGCGGCGACCGAGGGAATCGTGAGGTCACGCGGGTCCGGTCGCATGGCTTTCGTGCAGAGCGACGTGACCCGCCCGGGCGTGTCCGCGCCTTCGAGCGTCGTCAGATCGACCATTGAAATCGCCATCTCGATGGCGGCCATCTTGGTCGATTTCTTGATCGACCTCGTCGAGAGTTTGGCCGCTCGCGCCTCCGCGCCCACGGCGTCAACGCCGGACAGGCTGGCGATCAGCGCCTTCAGTTGGGCTTCGTTCTCGATGGTCGGGACCGCGAGGTTCGCGGCGATATGGACGTCGCGATCTTGTTCGGTGACGAGACGCAGCGGAGTGGTACTCACCTGGTCAACGCTACCAACGCCGCTTCGACCCCGCACCCGAGCGAACGTCAGTGATAGCGCGGAAGTTCGTTCGCGTCGAGGCGTTGGCGAAGCGACGGCGCGTCGGCGTCCTTTGGACTCACTACGGGCTCGCCGGCGACGGTCCAGCGAACGCCGATCTCTTCGTCAAAGGGATCGATCTCGAGTTCGAGCGGACCGTTGAAGGGCGACGACAAGAGGTAGGTCAGCGCGGCGACGTCGCTCCTCACACAGAATCCGTGCGCGACACCGACCGGCACGTACACCGATCGCTCCTCGCCCGCAGCGAGATGGACGATCTCGTGCTGCCCAAACGTGGGCGAACCGACGCGAATATCGACGATGACGTCATCGAGTTCGCCGTGCGCACAGGTCACGACCTTCGCCTGTCCCTCGGGAGCCATCGAATAGTGCAGTCCGCGCACGACGTTTCGCTTGGAGATCGAGAGATTGGCCTGCTGCGCACGAAAGTCGACGCCGGCGACCCGGAAGTCCTCGTCCTTGAACCACTCTCGAAAGGCGCCGCGGTCATCGCCCCACACCGGTGACTCCAGGACGTAGACGTCGGGAATCGAAAGTTCGATTAGTTTCACGGACGTCCCTTGAGCGGACGCCACCAGGCCTCATTGTCGTGGTACCACTTGACCGTGTAGGCGAGCCCCTCGTCGAAGCCCATCTGCGGCTCGTAGCCGAGTTCGTTCTTGATCTTGGTCCAGTCAACCGAGTAACGGCGATCGTGACCGAGGCGGTCCGTCGTCGGCTCGATCATCGAGTCGCTGTAGCCGCAGAGGTCCAGCAGACGGGTCGTCAGCTCCTCGTTCGTGAGTTCCGTGCCGCCGCCGATGTTGTAGATCTCGCCCGCGCGACCGCGCTCGAGCACGGCGAGGATGCCGCGGCAGTGGTCGTCGACGAAGAGCCAGTCACGGACGTTCTGGCCGTCGCCGTAGAGCGGGACCTTCACGCCGTCGAAGAGGTTGGTGACGAAGAGTGGAATCACCTTTTCGGGGAACTGACGAGGTCCGTAGTTGTTCGAACAGCGCGTCACCATGACCGGGGTGTCGTAGGTCCGGTGATAGGCCAGGGCCGCGAGGTCAGAGCCGGCCTTGCTCGAGGAGTACGGCGAGTTCGGTTCGAGGATGTGGTCCTCGCGCCACGATCCCTCGCCGATCGAACCGTAGACCTCGTCGGTCGAGACGTGGATGAAGCGCTGCACGTCGCTGTCGCGCGCGCTCTCCAGTAACTGGTGGGTCCCGAGCACGTTGGACTCGTAGAAGGCCCGCGCGCCGGTGATCGAACGATCGACGTGGCTCTCGGCGGCGAGGTGCACGACGGCGTGCGCACCCTTCACCACGTCGTTAGTGACGTCAGCGTTGGTGATCGAACCTTCGACGAAACGCACGCGCGGATCGCGCAGGACCTCGATCATGTTCTCTCGACGACCGGAGTAGGTCAACGCGTCGAGGATGACGACGTCGTCGTAGTCGAGGCGTTCCGCGTTCTCGAGTAACACTTCGGTGAATCGCGACCCGATGAACCCGGCACCACCCGTTATCACAATGCGCATGGCGAGACCTCGGCCTTTAGAAGGGGTTGCTGGACTTCTATACTAATTCGGTGAAGGGAATCATTCTGGCTGGTGGTAGCGGCACACGCCTTCACCCGATTACCCGTGCGGTGTCCAAGCAGTTACTGCCGATTTACGACAAGCCAATGATCTTCTACCCCTTGAGCACGTTGATGCTCACGGGACTTCGTGAAATCCTTCTCATCACGACGCCGCACGATCAAGACGCCTTTCAACGACTCCTCGGCGACGGATCACAGTTCGGGATATCGATCTCCTACGTGGTGCAGGACCAACCCAACGGGCTCGCCGAAGCGCTCCTGCTCGGCGAAGAGTTCCTGGACGGCGACAGTTGCGCGCTGATCCTCGGCGACAATCTCTTCTACGGACCAGGACTCGGCACGCACCTCAAACAGAACGTTTCGATCGAGGGCGCGTTGATCTTCGCCTACCAGGTGAGTGACCCCTCGCACTACGGGGTCGTCGAGTTCGACGACGACAACAAGGTCATCTCAATCGAGGAAAAACCGCTCCAGCCCAAGAGCACGTACGCCGTGCCGGGCATCTACTTCTACGACGCCAAGGCACCGGCGCTCGCGCGCGAACTCAAGCCCAGCGACCGCGGCGAGCTCGAGATCACGGCACTCAACAACTCCTATCTCGAGCGCGGCGAACTGCGCGTCGAAGTGCTCTCGCGCGCCACGACGTGGCTCGACACGGGCACCCACGAGTCGCTCTACGAAGCGGGCGGCTTGATCCGGACTCTTCAACATCGGACCGGACTTCGAATAGGCGACGTTGAGCAGATTGGTCGCGACCAAGGTTGGATCAACGACTGAGTTCGTGATGGGTGAGTTGAACCAAGACTGTGTTCAACGCAACTGAGCAAGATGTGTGGATATCTTGAGACGGATTTGACACCCGAACAGGCGCATCGGACGAAAATTGAGGTTCGAATCACGTCCGTGCGAACTTCGATCCGCGTTGTACGCAGATGAATGCGATCGCATTCATCGTGCGCGCTGACGGGTGTCGCGTGTGCGCCGATTCCTGAGGGCAGGGACCAGTGAATCATGGTCGATGACGACACGACACAGCGAGAGAGCGGCTCCAGCGACACCAGCTCGGTGACGTCCGCCCGCTCGTCAGTCGCTGGTCGCGCACCTCACGATCTCGGGCCGTTCCTTCTGACGTTCGCGCGATCGGTCCGGTCGGCGCTACCCGTGGCGGCACACCGATTGACGCAACGCGCGTCGTCCGATCTGTTCCAATTCACCGCGAAATTGGTGGCCGTCGGTGCGGTGACTTCCTATGTGGCGTTGGTCTTCCTCGTCCGCCATCCCTCGATCGACGCGGTATCACTGCGGCGATGGTCGGAGTGCCTCGTCCTCCTGGCACCGACCATCCCAATCCTGACTCGTCGAGAACGTCACTCGTCGCTTCGCGGTGCCTGGGTCCTGATGGGTGTCGGCATCGTGCTCTTTGACCTCGCCGATGTTCTTCGACTACTGAGTCTCGCGGGCGTGTCCCCGTTCTCGACCACCACACCCCGAGGCGTCGTACTCATCCTGTCGTACGGTTTCATCGCCGTCGCGGTCGCCCTGGTCATGCAACAGTCCTTTGGACGCCGCGCGATCAGCGTACGACTTGACGGGTTGATCGCGGGCCTGGCGCTCGCCTCGTTGGCTTCAACGTATTCGTTTCACCGATTCATCGAGGTCGGCGGTCGGCCGCTGGTCTCTGAGGTGAACATCCTCAACCCGATATTGGTGATCGTCCTCCTGGTCCTGCTGGTCGCGGGACTGCTACCGAATCACTTCCGCCCCAACCGACCCACGGGGTGGCTCATTATCGGACTGGTCGCGATCGGTCTTAGTGATGGCGTGGCCCTCAACGAAGGGGCGAGGATAACCCACTTCATGCACTCGTTCGTCGTCACCTCGTTCCCCGTCGGAATGTGTTGTCTGGCAATCGCCGCGTGGCCGCGAGAGGACCGTCGCAGCGAGCCACGCGAGAGACTCGACGCCCACTGGAGTTTGAATCTCCTTCCCGTTATCTTCGGGGGCCTCTCAATTGCGATACTCGCCAACGCCGTCTACCGAACGACGTCCACGGCGACGACGTTCATGGCCCTCGGGTCGTTGACCTTGGTCATTCTCCGTATGGTCCTCACCCAGAGTGAGGTGCGCCAGCTCGGCAGTTCACACTTCGTCGACGCGCGCACGGACCACGTCACCGGTCTCTCCAATCGTCGGGACTTCCTTGAAGGCGGTGAGGCGAAGCTCGTCGCTCTGCGGCCGGACGAACAGCTCGCGGTCGTCTTGGTCGACTTGGACGGATTCAAGGAAGTGAACGACTCATTGGGTCACGCGCAAGGCGACGAACTCTTGAAGGTCATCGGCCGACGGTTCGCCAACAAAGTTGGCAACCGAGGGCCGATGGCGCGCACCGGCGGAGACGAATTCGCCTGCACGCTCGTGATCAAGGCAGAGACAGAGCCGATGCTTATCGCCCGCGAACTAGCGAGAGCACTGGCGGACCCGGCGTCGATCGACGGCACCAAGGTTCGCGTGGGCGCGAGCATCGGCGTCGCCATCTGGCCACAACACGGCACGACACACGCGGAACTGGTTCGCAGCGCCGACGTCGCGATGTACGACGCGAAGCGCACGCGCAACTCCGTCTGTCTTTATAGCGACGGGATCGACCTCAACACCAGGGAACGCCTGGCGATGATCAGCGAACTGCGGACCGCCGTCGAGCGTGGCCGATTGATACTGCTGTTCCAGCCGACCCGGCACGTGCTGACCGGCTCCGTCTACGGCGTGGAGGCACTCGTGCGATGGGAGCATCCGACGCTGGGCCTTCTCCAGCCTGATGACTTCGTCCCTCTGGCCGAGAGAGCTGGCCTTATCTCGCGATTGACCCGTACGGTCCTCGACCTAGCCATCCATGAACTCTCGCGTCTCAATGACAACGGGCACGCTCTCCAGATGAGCGTGAACATCTCACACTGGGACCTCAAGGACCCCGAGTTGCCGCACTCGATCACTCGGATGCTCGAGTGGTTCAAACTCCCCGCGGACCGTCTGGTACTAGAGGTCACCGAGTCCAGCCTGTCCGATGACCCCGCAATGGCGAAGAGAAGCATCGAGACACTTCGGACTATGGGCGTCAAGATATCCATCGATGACTTCGGTGTTGGTTACTCCTCGATGTCTCAGCTCCTCGAACTGCCAGTTGACGAACTCAAGATCGACAAGTCCTTCGTCTTGGCCGTCGATACCGATGAACGGGCGATCTCTCTCATCCGGTCCATGATCGAGATGGCGCGCGCCCTTGGTCTCACCGTCGTCGCCGAGGGTGTCGAGACTTCGAAGTCATTCGACGCGCTGAGCGCCGTCGGCGCCGACGTGATCCAAGGTAACTTCGTCGCCTATCCCCTTACCAGCGCCGAACTCGACGTCTTTCTCTCGAATGAGGCGGCCCGCAGCTCGGTGCCGACCGCGGATCCACCGCCGTCAAAGAATGTGCGCAACGACGGGATCGCCGCGGTGTAAAGGACACGACCAGACGTCCCCCGGTCCCGGGCCCCGCGTGTGGCCGCCCAACTGACAATCGGCCCGGAAACGGAGGAAAACGCCGCGACTCGGCCATCCTCCTCAAGAACAGGGAACTCGAGGAGGCGGTTCGGACACTATTTGATGTGCGCAACTACGACGAACTCGACGACGCAGACCTGTGGGAACTCTCGACCAGTGACCGCGAAGCCTTCGGCGAGATATTTCGACGCCACGCGAAGTCGGTCTTCGCGATCTGTTACTGGCGCACGGGTGACGCCGCGCTCGCCGAAGACGTCACCAGCGTCGTCTTCCTCGAAGCGTGGCGACGGCGAGCACTCGTCGTACTGGAGCAGCGTTCGGCCCTCCCGTGGCTCCTCGGCGTCGCCAACCACACGTCACGCAACGCCACTCGTTCTCTTCGTCGCTACTCCCAAGCGCTGAAGCGACTCGACGGTGTCCGCACCGTGGCGAGTGACGACGCCCTGATCGACCGCATCGACGCCGAGACGTCGCTCACCATGGTGAACGACGTCGTGCGCGATCTCACCGAGGCGGAGCGCGAGATCGTGCTCCTGGTCTTTTGGAGTGGCCTCAGTTACGAAGCCACGGCGGTCGCGCTCGGAGTGCCAGTGGGGACGGTTCGCTCTCGGGTCTCGCGCACTCGACGAAAGTTACAACTACGACTCGGCGACCACCGAGTCACGAAGGAGGCTTCATGAACGAAGAGCTCTTGACCCCGGGTGTTCCTGCGTTGAGCGACGAATGGATCGCGCAGCGTACCCAGCATCTGATGCAAGAGGTGGCGTCGCCGTCACCTCGCCGGCGACGGCGATTGGTCGTTACCGGTGTCGGCGGCGGCACCGTAGCCGTCGCGGTCACGATCGTCGGCCTCCTGGGACCGTGGTCGACGCCGGCGTTCGCCGGCTGGTCACCCCAACCCACGACGCCGACCAGCGGTCAACTCAGTGCGGCCGAGGCCACGTGCGCGTCGATGGCGGGGGACCTCGCCAATCAACCGGGTTCAACGGCATCGGCGACACTGCCGGCGCTCGAGTTGAGCGACGTACGCGGGCCCTATTCGCTGCTCGTCTATGGCACGACGAATCCTGCCCTGTGCGTCGTTGGCGACTCGCTCGCCTCGCTGAACGAGAACGGTACGACGGCCGAGCGAATGAGCATTTCTTCGAGCCCAAACGGCAACCAGGTCATTCACCAATCAACGATCTCGAACATCTCGACGTTTCCATCGGCGGGCACGGCCCCGGCGCCCGGGGCCGCGGTACTCGATTTCGACAACGCCATCGTTCATCTCGGCAACACGTTCTCAGTCGGCGAGGGAGCCGTCGGGTCGGGCGTCACCGGTGCGACCTTGGAACTCAGCGACGGCACCAGCGTCGTGGCTACCGTGAGCAACGGCCTCTTCGCCGCGTGGTGGCCGAGCGCGGCCTTCGTGTCGTCGATCCAGGTGACGACGGCGGCGGGCACCAATTAGAGCGGCGACGTTCGCGTCCTCGCCGAATCGATGAAGCGGTGTCGGGATCTAAGTCCGGCTGATGGCCTGCGAACGCAAGCTGCGATAACGCGTGATCGCCCACCAGGTCGACCACATAGTGAAGATCTCCGCCGCCGCGACGAGTCCGGCAACGAATGAATTGTGATTGATCGCGACCGCCAAGCAAAGCGCGAGCTCGAAGACGATGACGGCGAGGCAGATGACGGCGTAGTAGCCGTACTGCACCGCCGCATCGACGATCCGCGATGGGGTTTCGACGTTGGAGCGCCAAAACACGTTCAGCACGTCACGCTTCTCGCGCCACGAACAACTGCGATAGACGTCCAGATTCACCTTTCAACACTATCGATGTTCGACGCGGTTTCGAGATGCGAGAGAACAACTTCACCACAAACGAGACCGACGAAGCACGTGTCGGTCAAGGCTTGAATCCGAGAAACTCCGCTTCGGCGCCGTGGGCGAGTCGCTTGTGCACGCCGAGCGTCGGTCGGTCGAGGTTCGCCATGCTTGCTGCCGTGGCGAGGGCCGTGGGGAGCACGTCGGACTCGCTGGCCACGCTCTCCACGATGCCGTACGCGACTGCTTCGGGCCCGGTGAAACGCCGGGCCGTGGACGCCGCCACGATCGCCGTCGCTCGGGGTACCCGATTCGTGAGGATGGACCAGAGTCTTTCGTCCAGCGCGAGTCCGATCTCTGCCTCGTTCATGCACCAGTACCCGCGGTCTTCACGCATCACGCGATAGTCAAAGGCGCACGAGATCAACGCGCCCCCAGCAAAAGCGTGCCCGTTGATCGCGGCCACGGTGTAGGCCGGGAATACCAAGAGCCGGCCAATGGTGCGTTCCAATTCGCGCAACGTCGCGAGGAACTCGTCGCGATTGTCGGCGAAGCGTCCGAGGTCGAGACCGTTGCAGAAAAACTTTCCCGAACCCGTCAAGACGAGCGCCAACGGCCCCTGCGTCGCCGCGATCTCGTCGAGCACCTCGTTCAGCTGCGCGAGGGAATCGAGGTTGATCCGGTTCTCTCCCGCGTCCCAGGTAAGGAGCGCCACCGCACCTTCGCGCGTCAGGGTGATGTCCATGCTTTGCTCCTATGTCAAGCGTTGAGCGGAGCCTATTCCTGTCCACCCATGTCGCGGTAAGTTACGGATATGTCCGAGAACATTTCCGCGATACCCGAACCCGACGTTTCCAAGGAGAATCCAGTCTCCGAGCACTGGATCTGGACCGGTGATCACCGGCCCGCGGTTCCGCGTGCCCTCGTGGAACACATGACGAGGGACTGGGCGACGGTCGCTCCCAGTGACGACGTGCATTCCGCGGCGGCGCACAGCGCGCGACGCCGTGCTCGCATTGCCGAACAGTTCTCGGGACGGACCATCGTGGTCGCGACGGGTAACTATAAGGTGCGCGCCAACGACACGGACTACCGGTTCCGGGCGGGCACGGACTTCTTCTATCTCACGGGCTGCGAAGAGCCCGACGCGGTGCTGGTCATCGCTCCCGGCGCCGACGGTCCACACTCGACGCTGTACGTCGCCGACCGTCGCGACCACCGCACGCACGAGTTCTTCACCAACGGTCGCTACGGCGAACTGTGGGTCGGACCGCGGCGCGGCGTCGCCGAGGCCGCGACGTACTACGCGATCGACACCGCACCCCTGGAGGACCTCGAAGGCGACCTCGACGCATTGGCGAGCGGCGAGATCGTCAGCGTCCGGGGCTTCGATCAGAAACTCGACACGTACCTGGAGACGAACAAGGATGACGAAGTCCTCGCGACCACGTTGAGCGAACAGCGCCTCGTCAAGGACGACTTCGAGATCGCGCAGCTCCAACTGGCCGTCGACTACACCGTCAAAGGATTCGAGGACGTCGTTCGAGCGCTCCCGGCCGCCGAAGGTCGGGGCGAACGTGTCATCGAGGGTGTCTTTCACATGCGCGCGCGCGTCGAAGGCAACGACACCGGCTACGACACGATCGCCGCCAGTGGATCGAACGCGACGATCCTGCACTGGATGCGCAACACCGGAGTCGTTCGCAGCGGCGATCTGTTGTTGCTCGACGCCGGCGTCGAGTGCAACAACCTCTACACCGCCGACGTCACACGCACCATGCCCATCAGCGGCACGTACTCACCGGCCCAACGTCGCATCTATGACCTGGTGCTGGCCGCCCAGCAGGCGGGCATCGACGCCGTGAAGCCCGGCGCGACCTTCAAGGCACCACACGAGGCGGCCATGAAAGTCCTCGCCGAGGGACTCTTCGAACTCGGCATTCTGAAAGTCGAACCAGAAGAGGCGTTGCGTCCCGAGCGCCAACTGCACCGTCGCTACACGTTGCACGGCACGAGTCACATGCTCGGCCTCGACGTCCACGACTGCGCGAACGCGCGCGACGAGATGTATCGCGACGGCACGTTGGCCGAGGGCTACGTTCTCACGGTCGAGCCGGGTCTGTACTTCCAGAGCAACGACCTCACGGTTCCCGAGGAGTACCGCGGCATCGGCGTAAGGATCGAGGACGACATCCTGGTCACCGCCACGGGATCGCGCAATCTCTCTGGAGCGCTGCCGCGCGACGCAGACGCGATTGAGTCGTGGATGGCCGCTCTCTGGAATGATCCAAGTCCAAACCTCGGTCTTTAGACCGAGCAGCCAAAGCCCAATTCAAGCTCGTTGCGCCTAATGCCAACGATTCGATCGATCACCCAACTCGCTGATTTACCCTAATAAGTTACCGGTAGAGTGTTATTGGTAACTTATTAGTGGGAGAACCGTGACGACGGCCGGGACCGAAGTTCAAGTGACTTGGGCGGGGCGCCGAGTCCTCGCGTTTGTGCCGGCACTACTCGTGCATCGCGACCTCTCGCTCGATGTCGCAACCGCCGCTCGATGCGCCGCCGCAGCCACCGAGGTCGCCCACGCCGCCGAGGCGCTCAGTGCCGACTACGAACCGCTCGCTCGACTGTTGCTCCGTTCCGAGGGCGTCGCGTCGTCCTATATCGAAGGCGTCAGCGCGCCGGTCGTCGACATCGTGCTCGCCGAAGAAGAGCTCGGCGACGCACACTCGAGCGCCGCCGCGTGGGTGGCCGGCAACCTCGCTGCGGTCGCCCAAGCCGTGGCGAGCGCCGCGGGTAGTGCACCACTCGATCTCCAGGCACTCTTGAAGTGGCACCGCACACTCATGAGCGGAAGTCCGACGCCCGAGCGCTACATCGGGGTGATCCGTGACGAACAGGGTTGGATTGGAGGCACCAGTCCGCTCGACGCGCATCTCGTGACTCCGCCGCCGAACGAACTCGCGCGACTCCTTGACGACCTCATCGGCTTCGTCAATCGAAGTGACGTCGACCCCGTCGCCCAAGCCGCGATCGCCCACGCACAGTTCGAGAACGTCCATCCCTTTGGCGACGGCAACGGCCGAGTCGGTCGAGTCCTCGTCGCGTGGGTCCTGACGCGACGCCTGGCGCTCCTCGTGCCGCCGCCGGTCAGCGTGGCGATCGCCGCCGACGTCGCCGGCTACGCCTCAGGTCTCGTGCTCTTTCGATTGGGCGATCAGCGTCCGTGGATCACGTGGTTCGCCGACGCGGTGGCCCGTGGTGGCCGCGCCCAGCGCGCGTTGGTGTCACACGTCGAAGAGATAAAACGCCAGTGGCGCGATCGCCTCGTCGCGGAGAGCCGTCCACCTCGCAGTGACGCCGCCGTCTACGCGACGCTCGACCTGCTCCCTCGCCACCTGGTGCTGACCGCGGGGATCCTCAGCGACCAGCTGGGAATCTCTCGCAAGGCGTCACTGGCGACGCTCCATCGTCTTACGCAACTGGGGATCCTCACGGAACAGGGAACGGTGTCACGCCACGGACCCGGACAACCGCCGTCGCTCTTCGTCTCACGAGACTTACTCGCGCTCGCCGGTTCGAGTCCGTTGCGCTGAAACGCCGACGAGCGGCCGCTTAGGTCAGGATCCGGAGGGGCAGGTGACGCGGACCGCGCACCTGACCGGGTGCCCACGTCACGGCGTCGCTGTCAGCCAGTTCGAACTTGGGGAAGCGCTTGATGAACTCTTCGATGGCGATGCGAAGTTCCAACCGCGCGAGATTGGATCCGACGCAGCGATGGATGCCCAATCCGAATGCGGCGTGGCGATTGGCGGCGCGGTCGATGATGAACTTGTCGGCGTCCTCGAACGCCTTCGGGTCCCGGTTGGCGGCGGGAAAGCCCAAGAGAACCCAGTCGTCCTTCTTCATCGGGCAGCCGAAGAACTCGTGGTCCTCGGCGACCAAACGCGCCATCGTCACCGGTGCGTAGAAGCGCAGGAACTCCTCGACCGCGACCGGCAAGAGCTCTGGCTCGTTGACCAGTCGCGCCAGGTCTTCGGGATTCTTCGCGAGGTGCCAGATCGCTGAACCGATCGCCGACCAGGTCGTGTCGATGCCGGCCACCAGGATCAGGACGATCGTCCCCGAGACGTGCTGGCGTTCGAGCTTCTGACCCGCGACCTCGACGTTCAAGAGGTACGAAGTGAGGTCGTCGCGCGGATTCTCGACGTGGTCGTCAATCTGCTTTTGGAAGTAGTCGCTCACCGGTTCGAACATCGGACCGCGCACCGCCGGTGGGAGATCGATCAAGTCCAGGATCAAATGGATGATGTCGCGAAAGATCTCTTCGTCCTCCGGCGGGAAGCCCAGCATCGTGGCGATGACGCCCGGCGGGATGAACTGCGCGTACTCCATGCCGCCGTCGACGAACTCGTGCCCGGCCATCTGGTCCAGGTGCTTGTTGCACAGCGCGCGGATCTGCGGCTCCAACGCGTTGACCGGACCGGGGGCGAACGCCGGAAGGATCACGCGGCGCGCGATCGCGTGGAACGGCGGATCCGACGTGATCGGCGGGGCGCCACCGATCGGTGCGGGGATGAAGTTCGGCGGGTACTTGTTGTGCGTGATCACGACCATGCGGCTGGTGTAGTTCTCCGTGTCGTTGGCGACCGTCGACACCATCTCGTGGGTGGTGGGGAACCAGCCACCGCCGTAGCGATCGGTGTGCGCGACGGGGCAGCGCCCGCGCAGGTCGTCCCAGATCGGATACGGGTCGTTCACCCACAGCGGGTCGGTGTGGTCCCAGTCGGTGGCGAAGTCCTCGACCGGAAGCTTCGGCGGCACGGTGTCGTCGATGATGTCGGTCACGTCACTCCTACCGTGCGATTCGGATCGGCAGGTTCCGCGGTCCACGGATCTGACCGGGCGCCCACGTCACCGCGTCGGCGTCGGCCAACTCGAACTTCGGATAGCGCTTGAGGAACTCCTCGATCGCGATGCGCATCTCCAGGCGCGCCAGGTTCGATCCCGCGCAGCGATGTATGCCCAGCCCGAAGGCGACGTGGCGATTCTCGGCCCGGTCAATGATGAACTTGTCGGCGTCGTTGAAGGCGACGGGATCGCGGTTCGCCGCCGGGAAGCCCAGCAGGATCCAGTCGTCCTCTTTCATGGGACAACCGAGGTACTCCATGTCGTGCTTCACCAGTCGCGCCATCGTGACCGGCGCGTAGAAGCGGAGGAACTCCTCGATCGCCACGGGCATGAGGTCGGGCTCACTGACCAGTCGCGCCAGGTCCTCGGGGTTCTGGGCGAGGTGCCAGATCGCCGAGCCGATTGCCGACCACGTGGTGTCGATGCCCGCCACCAGGATCAGGACCATGGTCCCGAAGACGTGTTCCAGCGCGAGGTTCTGTCCATCCAATTCGACATTCAACAGGTACGACGTGAGGTCGTCGCGCGGGTTGTCCATGTGGTCTTCCATCTGCGCCACGAAGTACGCCTCGACCGGTTCGAACTCGATGATCCGCTGCTCTTCGGGATGATCGATTCCCTCGAGGATGATGTGAACGAACTCGAGAAACAGTTCGATGTCCTCTTCCGGGAAACCCAACATGCCGCGGATGACGCCCGGTGGAATGTACCGGGCGTACTTGGTGCCGGCGTTGACGACGTCGTCGTTGCCTAGGCCGTCCAGCAGGCTCGAGCAGAGTTCCCGGATCATCGGCTCTAACGCGTTGATCGGACCCGGTGCGAACGCCGGGAGGATGAGTCGACGCGCGATCGCGTGGAAGGGTGGGTCCGACGTAATCGGCGGCGCGACGCCGATCGGCGCCGGTAGATCCAGCTCGGTCGGACGACCATTGCCGATGACGACCGTCCGACTGGTGAAGTTGTCGGTGTCCTTGGCGATCTCGGAGACACCGGCATGTGTTGCGGGGAACCAGCCGCCGCCGTATCGATCGGTGTGCGCGACCGGGCATCGCTGACGGAGGTCCTCCCAGATGGGGTAGGGATCGGCCACCCACTGCGGATCAGAGTGGTCCCAGTCGGTGGCGAAGTCTTGTACGAGGGGGATGTCGGTCACGTCTACTCCTCGATGAAGATCGCGTGTTCGGGACAGTTCAATTGCGCGAGTCGTGCCAGTTCGATCGTGTCGCTCGTCAACGTGCCGTCGCCGATAACGACACCGTTGCCGAGTTCGTCGAAGTCAAAGACCTGGGGAGCCATCGAGAAACATCGCCCCTGACCTTGACAAATCTCAGGGTCAATTCGTACCTTCAACGGTCCCCCCTTTGCGTATTCAGACTGACCTTACTACCCAGTAAGCGACACGCCATAGGCAATCGAGTTCGCGTGACAGCGTTCGCACGACACGAAGTGAATTTCGGCCGGTGCTCGCGATTACACGGCCTCAATTTCTTCGCGACTGATGCCGAGAAAGTAGAGGACTGCGTCAAGATACGGCACGGTCAATTGGGCGTCTGCGTGCTGTTGGACGACCGGCTTCGCGTTGAACGCAATTCCCAAGCCGGCCGCGGTCAACATGTCGATGTCGTTGGCGCCATCACCGACGGCCACCGTTTGTTCTAAGGGAACGCCGACGTCCACGGCGAATCGGCGAAGCGCATTGGCCTTGCCCGCTCGGTCCACTATCTCGCCGACCACCCGACCGGTCAGCTTGCCGTCCGCGATCTCGAGACGATTGGCTGCCAGATGATTGACTTTTAGCTCGTCCATCAGCGGCGCGAGTACTTCGACGAAGCCGCCCGACACGACGGCGGGCACGTAGCCGAGTCGTTGCAGCGTTCGCAGCAGCGTGCGCGCGCCCGGCGACAGGCGGATACGAGACCGTACGTCGTCGAGGACCGACACGGGTAGACCCTCTAACAGTGCAACTCGTCGCCGAAGCGCCTCGGCGAAGTCAATCGCGCCCGACATCGCGACTTCGGTGATCGCTGAGACTTCGGCCGCGCAGCCACACGCCTCGGCCAGGAGATCGATCACTTCGTCTTGCAGGAGGGTGGAGTCCGCGTCCATCACGACAAGGTGTTTGGACCGCCGATGAAGACCGGCGCGTTGGACAGCGAGATCGACGCCCGTCGCGCGCGCGACCTCCACCAATCCTTCACGAAGCGACGAGTGGTCCGAACTGCGCACGACGAGCTCGTAACAGTCGACCGGATAGCTCGCGAGATGCACGATCCGTTCACAGGTCGACCCCGTGGCAGCAATCGCGGTGAAGACCCTTTCGAGTTGCGTCGCGCCAATGCGTGGAGCGAGAATCGTGACCAGGAGACGACGACCATCGCTGTCGTCGCTCGGTGTCACTTGTTCGATCGTCGTCGTGATCCCTTGCCCGGCGATGTTTCGCTGGGCCAACGCCTCTTCGACGACGTCTCGGGTAATGGCGTTGCGCGAACTCACCTCCGCGCACAGCACCAGCGCACCGCGGATGGTGATCTGGGCGACGTCGATGATGTCGATGTCGCGGGCTTCAAGTGACGTCAAGGCGGCGAAGAGTTCAGCACCGACGCCGACGCGATCGGGGCCGCTGACCGTCACGAGAAAAGTCGTCGAACTCACGCAAGAATCGTAGAGGTTGGTGATTCGCGGCTAAGAATCCGAGAAGTCCTCGCCTGAACGCATCTCTCGCACTTCGGCGACGTGCGGATCGGTGCGGGCGTCGAAACTCCAGAGTCGCGGCAATGCGAGCGCAACGGCTCCCACGGAGCCGGTGCACGCGAGTCCCCCGAACGTCAGTGAGAAACGCAGCGTCGTCCACGCCGCCATGACCCCGGCACGGAACTGCCCGGCCGTCGGTCCGAGTGAGTAGGAGATCAATTCGATACCGGCCATGCGACCCCGAAGTTCGGGGGGTATCGACTCGTTCCACATGGTTTGACGAAAGATGCCACTGATCGCGTCCGCGCCGCCGCCGATGGCGAGTCCGAGAAACACGAGCCACAGCGACGTCGAGTAACCGAAGAGCGCAATGCCGAGGCCCCAGAGTGCGGCGGCGTAGACAATCGCGCGACCATATCGATGGACCTTGCGAGACCATCCGGACGTCAGCATCGCGAACAGGGCGCCCGCCGGTAGTCCGCAGTACAGCAGCGACAGCGCGTACGAGTCGTGGAACCTCGCCGCGACGAAGGGCAGCATCGCGACCGGGAACGCGAGGATCATCGCCAACAGGTCGATGATGTACGTGCCCACGATGTCGGGGCGTGACATCGCGTAGCGCAGACCCGATCGCATCGCCGCGACGTCGCCGTCCTCTGCCGGCACGGTGGCGGCCGTCGCGCGAAGTGAGTAGAGCAGCATCAATGACAACGAGAACGTGACGAGGTTGGCGACGTACACCGAACCCGGACCAAACGCGACCGCCGCCAGTCCGCCCAGTGCCGGTCCGATGATCGATGCGGTCGTCGATCGAATGTTGGCGAGCGTCGACGCCGCTCGTTGCATCGCGTGCGACACGAGGACCTGGTTGAGCGCCTCAATACTCGGACGTTGGAGGCTGCCCGCGCCGGCCGCGACGAACGCGTCAACGTAGAGGATCCACGCCTGAGGATGTGGCAGGAGCGCGTTGACGAACAACACCGCGGTCGAGAGCATCAGGACCTGTTCCATCGAGATGATCAGGCGGCGTCGATTGAGTCGATCGGCGAGCACGCCGCCGTAGAGTCCGAAGACGATGAGGGGCAGCAATTCGGCCAGTCCCAGTGATCCGACATCCAACGGTGAGTGCGTGAGCAGACGAAGTTGATACGGCACGGCCACGTACGTGGCTTGACTTCCAAGGGCAGTGACGAAGCCGGCAATGTAGAGACGGCGGTACTGTTTCGACGCGCGAAGCGGCGTGAGGTCGACGCCGAGTGTTCTACTCACTCGGGGGTCCCGATTGCCATCCGTTCTCGTGGGTGTAGTGCTTGAGTACTTTGGCTGGGACGCCACCTAACACGACGTGATCCGGGAACGTCCCGCGAACGACCGCGCCGGCAGCGACGACGGTGTTGCGACCGAGCTCGGTACCGGGAAGGATCACCGCGTTGGCGCCGAGCCAACTGCCCGATCCAATTCGAACCGCGGCCTCGGTCGGGGTTTGCCAACCAATGGGTCGATCCGGGTCCTCGTAGGAGTGATTTTCGTCGGTGATGTAGACGTACGGTCCGGTCTGGATCTCGTCGCCCAGCACGATCGACCAATGGCCGATGATGTGCGATCCCCGTCCGATGATGCACTTGCGGCCGATGGTCACTACCGGCGAGCTCAGCATCGTCTGCTCACCGCTAATCCCTGCGGTCAGACAGACGTTTGGTCCTATCAGCGTCTCGTCGCCAATAGCGAGGTAGCGCTCGTTATAGATCACACCCTGCGGTGCCATCAATGCGGCACCTCGACCGAAGTACTGGAACTTCTTCGCGTACGGGTCACTCGGTCCGACGGTCGCGACCTCGTTGGCGTAACGACGAAAGGCGCGAACGCACGCGCCCAGTAATTGTCGGAACCGAAGTCGATTGTTCACTTCAGCAACGCTACTCAGGCAAGTACGCGCCGTTCGTCGCTGGCTTCGTCCGTTTCAATTGCGAAACCGTGGGAAGGATTAGTCCAACGTGATTGGTGTGTCGATATCGAGTTCGACGCCAGTGCCGACCACGTCCGGCAGCAGTGCATTCGCCATGTGTTCGCGTACGCGTTCGTCGATTTCGGCCATGGTCTGGGGGTTCTCGACCAGGAAGGCCTTTACGTTCTCGCGACCTTGACCCATCTGCTCGCCCTCATAGGTGAACCAGGCACCGGCCTTCTTCACGAAGCCCAGTTCGACGGCGACGTCGAGCACGGACCCTTCGCGACTTATGCCTTGGCCGTACATGATGTCGAACTCGGCCTGCTTGAACGGCGCCGCACACTTGTTCTTCACGACCTTCACGCGTGTGCGGTTACCGACGACGTCAGTGCCGTCCTTGATCGATTCGATTCGACGAATGTCGAGACGGATCGAGGCGTAGAACTTAAGGGCTCGGCCACCGGGCGTCACCTCTGGAGAGTTGTGAACCATTACTCCGTCGACGAAGTAGTTGTGACTGTCCTCCACCTCAATGTCGAAGCGCTTCATTATTCGCGTCTTGGGTTTCACGCGAATATCGATGACTGGCATCGCGACGAGTTCGTATCGCATCGGTTCGAGCACCGGTTCGACCGCGAAGAGGTCGCGGAATCGGGGCAGGAGTTTGTACTCCATACTGGGGTGAACGTAGGGGGCAATGAGAGCATGGAATTTAGCTGACTCCGCGTTGTTGAACACCAACACGGCTTTGCGTCCCGCACCACTCGCGATCAGTTTTGCTTTGAGACCCCACGTGTCAGAGAGGTACGCCACGAGTCGTTCTCGCGTTGCCACTTCCATTGCCTCAACACAGATCGTCACACGACCGGTGAGACCCTCGGTCCTCTGCTGAACGCCTTTGGAGCGCACGTCAAAATTCGCGTCGTCCATATACCAAAGGGCGAGCGAGAGCGGAGTGAGCGACTTGAGATAGTCGTCATCGAAGACCTTTTTGCCATTGACGTAGACGGCGTTGCGCATGTCCGCTAATTCGGGCATCGGTTGAAAGTCGTACGTGACGACGTCGTCATCGCGGACGAAACGAGACGAGCCGACGTTGGCGAAGAGTGACGCTTTCCAGTCGGCATACTCAGTCTGCCGGCCGCCATGGGTGTAGCGGAACCGAGCGCCGTCCCCGGTGCGGGTCGGCGAGATTACCCCATCTCCCATCAAGGTCCCGCGCAGTGCCGTCATCTGAAACTCCGAGAGGTAGTGCGGCAAAGCTTCGAGGACGCGGTCGCCGATCTTTAGCTTTCCGGCTTCGACCCAGCCGCCTGGCGTACGAATCAGGTGATTGGGCGTGCAGCCGAATTGGGCCACTCCGTTTTTCATTGGTTTGGTGACCGTGAACTGGAGAAATTCGTCCGTAACGCCGTTGTCGAACCAATTGACCACTCGCTTGGGAACGATCGTCCCGGTCTTTGCGTCGTAGGAAAGCACCTTCACCGGCATTTTCTGGCTGACAATCTTGCCAATTTTCTCGGTCGTGCCATCCGCCAGGACGACGCGTGCATCATAGGAAAAGCAACCGTAGACGACGCCGATTTTTTCGCGAAGCTGGTTAATGAAGATAGCGACGGTATTGGACTTGGAGAGCCCACCGGTCAACTTGCGCAGCGCCTGACTCATGAGACGAGCCTGGAGTCCCATGTGCGAGTCACCCATGTCGCCTTCGATCTCGGCGCGTGGCGTCAACGCGGCGACCGAGTCGATGACGATGACGTCAAGCGCACCCGAACGGATCAACATGTCGGTGATCTCGAGCGCCTGCTCGCCGGTGTCGGGTTGAGAGATCAACAGCTCGTCCACGTTGACGCCGATCGCGCGCGCGTAGACCGGATCCATCGCGTGCTCGGCGTCGATGTAGGCACAGACGCCACCGTTTCGCTGCGCCTCGGCGACGACGTGCATCGCCAGGGTCGACTTACCCGAGGACTCGGGTCCGTAGAGCTCGACGATGCGACCGCGCGGCAGTCCACCGATGCCGAGCGCCATGTCGAGCGCGAGGGCACCGGTCGGGATCGACTCGATGTTCATGTGCAGGTTCTCGCCCATGCGCATGATCGAGCCCTTGCCGAACTGCTTTTCGATCTGGCCGAGCGCGGCGTCGAGGGCCTTTTCGCGGTCATCGGTTGCCATTACTGTCTCCTTGTTCTTCGTCATCCGAGAAACGCTACGAATCTCTTGTGACATCGGTCGCTCTCCACCTGCATTTACGGTACTACGAACAAGTGTTCGTAAACTGGATTTGCGGCCGCCCTTCAATCATGCACCGTAAGGGGTCAAAATGACAGTGATTTCAACGATTTTCTCCTCAATCCACCAACGCTTGGTAGACGAGCTGCTGGAGCTCCCGGCGGATCGGATAGGTCCCGCTCGGGAGCAGCTGGGTGTAGAAGCCGACCGTCAAGTCCTCGGCGGGATCGACCCAGAAGGCGGTCGACGCGGCACCGCCCCAGCCGAAGGTCCCCTCCGAGACTAGGCTCTTGTTCTTCACTGAGTCAATGACGACCGAGAAGCCGAGACCGTAGCCGATGCCGGCGTAACTGGTCTCCGAGAACGAGTCCGTGGCAAGGGCCTCGAGGTCGACGTCGCCCGGCAAGTGGTTGGTCGTCATCAGGTCCAAGGCGCGATTCGATATCACGCGCACGCCGTCGAGCTCCCCTCCCTGTAAGAGCATTGTCATGAATCGTTGGTAGTCACTCGCCGTCGAGACCAGTCCACCACCGCCGCCGTGGATCCGGGGTGGTCGCTCGAAGGTCTTGGCGAGCTCCTCGTACGGGAAGGAGTCGCCGCCGTGGGGCACATAGAGCATCGCCAGGCGGTCCAGCTTGTCTTTCGGGCAGTACCAGTCGGTGTCGGACATCTTGAGTGGTCCGAGCAGTCGATCCTGGAGGAACGACTCGAAACTCTGCCCGCTCCATATCTCGACGAGCCGACCGAGCACGTCGAACGCGACCGAGTAGTTCCAGCCACTCCCCGGCTGGAAGACCAGCGGACTCGTGCACCAGTCGTGTACGGCCTGACTCAGGTCGGCACCCTTCGCGAAGCCGAAGTTGTATCCCTTCTCCCGGTAGATCTCGTCGGTCGGGTGAATGTAATGAAAGCCGTACGTCAGACCACTGGTCTGGTTGAGCAGGTGGTGCACGCGCACCGGTTCGATCGCGGGGACCGTGAGCGGTTTGGCCGCGGTGCCGCCGGCCCACACGTGCGGTTCCTTCAACTCGTCGATCCACCGACCGACGTCGTCGTTCAGATCGAAGTGGCCCTCTTCGTAGAGCATCATGACGGCAATCGCGGTGATCGGCTTGGTCATCGAATAGATCCGCCAGATCGTGTCGTCGGTGACTTCGTGATCCTTCTCCCGATCGCGGAACCCGCCTTTCGCGCTCCACACGAGCTCACCGCCGCGCGCCACGGTCGCGAGCCAACATGGCAGTCGTCGGTCCTCGACGTACGCGTCGAAGTGCGACGCGATGCGAGCCAGTCGAACGGGGTCGAATCCCATCGCGGTGGGGTCGACGCGAATCTCCAATGCGGACATGACCACCTCCGGTATTAGGGCGACACTAGGGCCGAACGCGTCACCTCAGGAGGAGGCGAGTGCCCGTCGCAGCACGTCGAGCGCGCTGATCGCGCTGTAGGCGCGCACACGAGGGCGGTCACCCGGCAGGCGCAGCGCCGCGTGGTGCACGGTCTCACCGAGGGCGAGACCGACGAACACGGTGCCGGCGGGCTGGCCCTCTTGTTCGTCGGGACCGGCGACGCCCGTCACGCTGAGTCCCACGTCGGACTTGAGCACCTGTCGCACGCCGATCGCCATGGCTTCGGCCGTGTCGGCACTCACGACCGGGCCGACCGGCACGTGCAGGACGTCGAACTTCACGTCCGAGGCGTAGCTCACGACGCCGCCGCGAAACCACGTCGAGGCGCCGGGGACGCCGACGAGTCGCGACGCGATCAGCCCGCCCGTGAGGGATTCGGCGACGCCGAGCGTGAGTTCACGTTCGAGCAACTGCGCCGCGACGACGTCTTCCATCGACTGGTCGTCGACGCCGAAGATTATCTCGCCGAGGCGTTGCTCGATCAAGGCGCGAACGATCGATTCCTCGTGCACCAACAGTGTCGTCGCGTGGCCCGCGTCATCGCCGCGCGCCGTGAGTCGGACCTTGATGCCCTCGATGCCCGACGCGAGGAACGCGATCGTGACCCGGTCGTTGTCGACCAGTTCGTCAAAGCGCGGCGCCACCGCCTCGGCCAGCGCCGATTCACTCGCCCCCCACGTGCGAAGAACCCGACTCGTGATCACCGACGTCGCACCGGTAGCGACTTGGCGCGCCACGAGATCGGGCAGGATCGCTCGTTCGAACATGTCGGTCATCTCATAGGGCACGCCCGGCACGGCGTAGACGACCTTTTGACCGACCGAACAGATCAGGCCGGGCGCGGTGCCGCGGGTCTGGGGAATGATGGTCGCGCCGCGCGGCACGTCGGCCTGCAGCAAGTTGTTGTCGGGCATCGTGCGTCCGCGCGCCTCGAACATCGCGCGGATCTTCACGACGATCGCCTCGTCGCGTTCGAGGGGTACGTTCATCACCTCGGCGAGGGCGGCGCGCGTGATGTCGTCCTGGGTCGGACCCAGGCCGCCGCAGACGATGACCGCGTCGCTTCGAGCGAGCGCGGTGCGAAAGGCGAGGAGCATGCGTTCGTGATTGTCACCCACGTGCTGGTGGAACTGCGAGGCGATACCGTGGGCGGCGAGTTGTTCACCGAGCCACTGCGAGTTCGTGTCAGGGATCTGACCGAGCAACAACTCGGTGCCGACGGCGACGATCTCAACTCGCACGCAGACCGACCTTCTTGCCCTGGGTGTAGTACTGCCATCCGGTGTAGAGCGTCAGCACGACCGCGAGCCAGATCACCGAGACGCCGATCCAGGTGTGGTGCGCGGTCACCGGTATGACGCAAAAGGCGATCGCCCAGTCCTGGGTGAAGGTCTTCCACTTGGCGAGCTTGCTCGCCGGGATCGAGATCCCGTGACGCGCGGCGCGGGCGCGGTAGACGCTCATCCAGATCTCGCGCAGCGTGATGATGACCGCGGGGACGATGAAGCCCTTCAGCCCGTGCGGGCGCGCCAGGATCAGCGCGTAGAGCGAGCCGAGGACGATGACCTTGTCAGCCAGGGGATCGAGGAAGGCGCCCGAGGTCGTCGTGCCGTGTCGTCGCGCGACGATGCCGTCGAAGTAGTCCGACATCGCGGCGAGGAAACCCACCAGTGCCGTCCACCACGAGATCCGGTCAAAGACGATCAGGTAGATGAAGACCGGCGCCACGAGCAGGCGCGACGCCGTCAGCATGTTGGCCGGCGTGAGCAGTGCGGACTCGCCGTAGGTGCGATCGCTCGTCATACCCGCACTGCCTCCAGATCCGTCCCGTGACTCGCCACGATCTCGCACTCGACCAGCGTCCCCACGGGTAATGACTGATCCACCATCACAATGCCATCAATCTCGGGACACTCGCGGACACTGCGCCCGACGCCCGGTGCGTCGATGAGCAGCCGCTGCCTCGTGCCTACGAGCGCGTCGCGCCTTCGCGCGGTGATGTCGTCTTGCAACTCACTCACCTCGCGCAGACGTTCGAGGGCCAACTCGTGCGGCACTTGATCGCCGAGTGAGTTGGCGTGCGTGCCCTCTTCGGAGGAGAACGTGAAGAATCCGGCCCAGTCGAGCTGGGCGCTCTCGATGAACCCGAGCAGACGACGCTGGTCGTCCTCGGTCTCACCCGGGTAGCCCAGGATGAAGGACGAACGAAACGTCGCGTCCGGTTCGCTCGCACGGATCGCGGCGATCCGCTCTAAGAACCGATCGGCGTCGCCCCAGCGGCGCATCGCGCGCAGCAATGGTCGCGAGGCGTGCTGCAGCGAGAGGTCGAAGTACGGCACGCCGCTCTCGAGAATCGCGTCGATAAGCCCGCTCGTCAGTCCCGACGGGTACAGGTAGAGCAGCCGCACGCGCTCGACTTCTCGACTCAGCGTGCGTGTCAGCTCGATCAACGGCTGCGTCCCACCCTCGTCGAGCACTTCGACCGGTTCGCCGCGACCGGCGCGACGTCGGTCGTGACCCCAACTCGCGAGGTCCTGGGCGATGAGGACCAGTTCGCGCACGCCGCCCTCGGCCAGCGCGCGACCCTCGGCGAGGATCTCCTCGGTCGAGCGCGAGCGTTGGTCACCGCGAAAGGACGGAATGGCGCAGAACCCGCAGCGTCGATCACAGCCCTCGGCGATTTTGACGTACGCCCACGGCGTGCTCGACTTCGGACGGGGCAGGTTCAAGAGGTCAAAGGACGGCAACGGCCGGGTGCGCAGGGCGACGGGTGTCGACGGCGCCATGGCCGTCAGGCTCTCGCCGAATCCGGCGACGAGGTCGACCTCGGGCAGCGCGGTCGCGAGTTCGTGGCCGTAACGCTCGGCCATGCAGCCGGTCACGACGAGTCGCGCCGTCGCACCTTTCACGTCGGCCAGAGCGAGCACCGTCTCGATCGACTCCTCACGCGCCGCTTCGATGAACGCGCACGTGTTGGCGACAACGAGATCGGCCTTGGCGGGTGAGGTCGCGACGCTATAGCCCTGGGACTCAAGTAGTCCCGCCAGCTTGTCGGAGTCCACGTGATTCTTGGGACACCCGAGCGTCTCGATCCAGTACCGCACACGTCTCCTCAGTTGACGACAACACCGAGCGCACTGCGCTCGGTGGTAACGGCGGAGAGGGAGGGATTTGAACCCTCGGGCCCACTTTCGCAGGCCGCATTCTTAGCAGGAATGTGGTTTAAACCGAACTCACCCACCTCTCCCAGCCAATGCAGCCTACTAAAGCAAGGCCGTCAATAGGAATGGATTCTCCTCGCGAACTTCACTCGTGCGCGGAGGAGGCGAACGACCGACTCGATCAGAATCTCGGAGAAACCCAGCGTTACACTGCATTCACACGATCACGCTTCACCGAAAAGGGGAACCATGCGCAACCTACGACTCACGCTGGCCGGACTCGTGACCCTGGCGACCGTCGGCACCGTGTCACTCGCGACGGGCGTCAACGCCACGGCCGCGCCGATTCCTTCGCTGTCGTGCAAGACCACGATCGGCGTCGACGAGTTGACCAAGGGCAAACTCACCATCGCGACGGACACGCCGGCCTACACGCCGTGGTTCGTGAACAACACTCCCTCCAACGGCAAGGGCTACGAATCGGGCGTGGCCTACGCCATCGCCAACGCGCTCGGTGTCAGCAAGGCGAATGTCGTGTGGGTCCACGAACCGTTCAACGCGAGCTTTGCGCCCGGCCCCAAGCACTTCGACTTCGACATCAACGAGATCTCCTACACCGCCGCTCGCGCTCAGGTCGTCACGTTCTCCAACAGCTACTACAACGTCCAGCAGTCGATCATCGCCCTCAAGGGCAGCAAGATCGTGAAGGATCACACGCCGGCCGAACTGAAGACCTACCAGTACGGCGACCAGATCGGCACGACGGGACTCGCGTACATCGACCAGATCATCAAGCCCACGAAGTCCGCGCGGGTCTACAACTCACTGGCCGACGCGGCCTCCGCGTTGGAGACCCACCAGATCGACGCCATCGTCCTCGACACGCCGGACGGCCAGTACATGGCGACACAGGGTTCCGGTGAGGTCGACAACTCGAAGGGCAAGAACATCGCGGTGCAGGTCGGTCAGTTCCCGAGCGTCGGCGAGCACTACGGACTGCTGTTCCAAAAGGGCGACAAGCTCGTCGGGTGCGTGAACGCGGCGATCGCGGCGATCAAGTCCAACGGAACGCTCGCGTCACTGCAGACGAAGTGGCTGAGCATCTACAACAGTGTGCCCACCATAAAGCCGTAACTCCGTGGTCGAGAACACCGACGTGACACTGTCGGAAGAGACGCCGTCATTCTTCGCGCCCCGCAGAAAACAACTCCTCCTCGGCCGTCGCGCCACTGTCGTCAGTGCCGCCTCGACGATCCTCGTGATCGGCGGACTCATCGCCGTGTTCTATCTCGCGCCGGGCGGCGCGCTCGTGCGACACTTTTATTTCAATCCGCACTACCTGTGGGAGTCGCTCGTCGGCAATAGCCACAAGTCGCTGAACTCGGTCGGCGTCGGCCTGCTCATCAACATCAAGGTCTTCCTGGTCGCCGAGGTGTTCATCCTGATCTTCGCGTTGGCGTTGGCGTGGACTCGGATGTCCAAGTCACCGGTCCTCCTGCCGTTTCGCATTCTGGCGGTCGTCTATTCAGACATCTTTCGCGGCATCCCCGTGTTGTTGGTCTTCCTCCTCATCGGCTACGGCGTGCCCGGTCTGGGCATCTCCTTCATCTCGTACCAATCACCCGTCGTCTACGGCTGCGTGGCGCTCATCCTCACCTACAGCGCCTACGTCGCCGAGGTACTTCGCGCGGGCATCTTCTCGGTGCCGCACGGTCAGATACTCGCCGCGCGTTCCCTCGGTCTCACCAACGCGACGACCATGCGCCGGGTGATCTTGCCCCAGGCGGTACGCACGGTCATCCCGCCGTTGTTGAATGACTTCATCTCCTTGCAGAAGGACACGGCGTTGCTCTCGGTACTGGGCGTCATCGAATCCGTCCAGGCCGGCACGATCTTCCAGGACTCCAAGTTCAACTCCAGCGGACTGGTCATCGCGTCCTTGTTGTTCCTCGTCATGACGATCCCGCTCACCCGCGTGACCGACGGACTCATCGCTCGAGACCGCAACCGACGACTGGCCTCGGCGTGAACGAGTTGATCCTCCACCTCGACTCGGTCGTGAAGCGTTTCGGCGACAACGAGGTCCTCCGGGGCATCACCCTCGACCTGCACCGCCACGAAGTCGTCTGTCTCATCGGCGCGTCGGGGTCGGGTAAGTCGACGTTGCTGCGCTGCGTCAATCTCTTGGAGACGATCGACGGCGGCACCATCACCCTCTTCGGTCAGTCACTCACCGACGTGCGCGTCGATCCCGACCTCGTGCGCCGCCACACCGGCATGGTCTTCCAGTCCTTCAACCTCTTCCCGCACCTCACGGTCGTGGAGAACATCCTCGTGGGGCCGGTTCGGTCGCTCAAGCGCAGGCGCGCCGACGTGCTCGACGAGGCGATGCAACTCCTCGACCGCATCGGGCTTCGCGACCGGGCTGGCGAGTACCCCGATCGACTCTCCGGCGGTCAACAACAGCGCGTCGCGATCGTGCGGTCATTGGCCATGAGACCGGCGCTGCTGTTGTTGGATGAGGTGACGAGTGCGCTCGACCCGTCGCTCGTCGGCGAGGTCCTCGACCTCTTGCGCGACCTCGCCCAGTCCGGCACCACCATGCTGATCGCGACCCACGAGATGAACTTCGCGCGCGACGTCGCCCAACAGGTCGTCTACCTCGACGGTGGTGTGTTAGTCGAGAAGGGCACGCCCGAGGAGATCTTCTCGAACCCGCAGCACGAGTCGACGCGATTGTTCTTGGAGCGCGTGCGTTAGCTCGCGGCGGCGAGCAGTTCCGGGAACTTCAACACCTCGTCGAACAGTTCACGGTCGCGACTCCACGTCAGGTTCGCGCGCACGCTCTCGAGCGGCACCCACACGAGTTCGTCAACCTCTTCGTTCGGCGCGAACTCGCCCTCGATCACTTCCATCAGGTAGTACGCCACGATCTTCGGCTTGCCCTTGCGGTGCGTGTAATTCGTCGTGCCGGCGAAGCGGATCACGCGACACGACATGCCGGTCTCTTCGACGACCTCACGAAGCGCACCCTGCTCGAAGGTCTCACCCTCGTCGATCTTGCCCTTGGGGAACGTCCAGTCGCCACGCGCCTCGCGGTAGATGCACGCGACTTCGGCGCGACCACCGGCGACGAAGCGACGCACGATGCCCCCGGCCGCGCGTATGACGTCCGTGGGTGCATCGCTTGGGACGATCAACTCACCGCTCAAGAGGTACACGTCGCTAACGGTAGATGACCCGACCTCGCAACCCTGGTATTACGCGCTCGAGTTCGCAAAGATTTCACTTTCTCTAGGGTAGGACAATGTTCCTCGCCACTCTCCCACTGGGGTGGCGTCTCAGCGTGTATGTACTCGCCGGTATCGGCGCCGGTATCGCCAACGGCATCGCCGGCGGCGGGACCTTCATCACGTTCCCGACGTTGCTGGCGACCGGTGCCGCGGCGTTGACCGCGAACGTGACGACGACCGTCGGGGTCGTGCCGAGCTATCTCGGCGGCATCCGGGGATTCCGTTCGCAACTCCGTGGTCATCGCGACCTGCTTCGTTCGCTCGTGCCGTCCTGTCTGCTCGGCACCGCGCTCGGGTGCTCGCTGCTGCTGCTCGGTTCGCCGCACCTCTTCGCGCTCGTCGTGCCGTGGCTGATCGGCGCGGGCACCCTGATGTTCGCCCTAGCCCCCCTGATCACCCGGCGACTCGCGCACGTCGACCACGCGCACCCGGCTCGTCGGTGGGGACTGTACGTCGGTATCTTCGTCGTCGCGATCTACGGCGGGTACTTCGGCGCCGGCATGGGGATTCTCTTACTCGCCGTGATGGCCATCAGCCTGCCCTTCGAGATCCAAGAGCTGCAGGGTCTGCGCAGCGTGCTCTCGTTGATCATCAACGTGATCGCGGCGCTGATCTTCGTCTTCCGCGGACACTTGATCGTCGACGCCGTCTACATGTTCTTGATCGGCACGCTGGTCGGCGGCTACCTCGGCGCGATGCTCATCCTTCGTCTCTCGCCCAACGTGGTCCGCGCGGTCGTCATCGCCGTGGGCGTCGTCACGACGATTCGTCTCGCAGTCACGGCGTAACGAATAGCCGACATTTTCACTAACGTTTGTGGATGAAGAAGTTCTTCTCCTTCCCGAATCCGGTCAATGACGCGGCCGCGCGCACCGTCGCTCTCGGGGTCCTGACGATGGCGGTCGTCGCGCTCGCGAGCAATACCGCGTGGCTCCTCATCCCCCTCACCTACGGTTTTTTCGCGCGCGTCGCGGCCGGACCGACGATCTCGCCGCTCGGACAGTTTGCGGTTCGCGTGGCCGCCCCTCGACTGACCAAATGGCAGAGGTCCGTGCCCGGGCCCCCGAAGCGCTTCGCGCAAGCTATGGGACTCGCCTTCACGGCTTCAGCGACGATCGTCTGGCTGACGGCCGGTTGGGGCGACGCGCGCTGGATCCTGGTGCCGCTCATCCTCGCGGCGTCGCTCGAAGGGTTCTTCGGGTACTGCTTGGGCTGCAGCGTGTTTGGCGGGCTGATGCGCAGCGGCGTCATCCCCGAGAAGATCTGTGTCGAGTGCGCCGATCTCTCTCGTCGTTACACGTCCGTAACAAACGAACGGCAGTAAGAATCGCCTAACTTCTGGCACAACAATCGCCCCTGCCATCTACCTCGTGTCGCGACTTTCCTAGGCTGAGGCCATGCGTCGATCCCTCCGCTTACGCTGGCCCATCCTCGCGGCCGGCGTGACCCTGGTCGCGCTCGCGTTACCGACGACCAACGCCCTTGCCAGCCAGGCGCGCGTCGTCGTCGCCGGTGTCGCGCCAGTCCCCGCGACCGACACCGTCGTCAACAAGGTGATCACCACGACCTTCGCGCTCACGCTGAGGCCCCACGACGCGTCGGGCCTCACCTCGTTCATCGCGAGTCTCTCGGATACGGCCTCGCAGAACTACCGTCACTTCCTCACGCCGGCTGAGTTCGCCCAACGCTTCGGTGCGTCACGCGCCTCCTATGACGCGGTGCGCGAGTACTTCGAAGGCTACGGACTGCGCGTCGGGGACCTGAGCACGAGTCGGCTCGTCGCGCACGTGACCGGGACGACGACGCAGATCGCCCACGCCTTTGACGCGCGCGTCGAGACGGTCCGACGCTCGAATGGTGCGCTGACGGCACAACTCGCCACCAAGGGGACGGTCCCGTCGGCGGTCGCGCGCCACGTCGCCGGCATCGCCGGCATCTCCACCGTCGTGCAGCCGTCGACGAACCTGTTGATGTCCAACGTGCGCGCGCAGACGTCACTGCCCACGACGTGCCCCGGGGACGGCGGCGAGTCCGGCACGACGCCCAACCTGAACGGCGGCTACACGCCGTTCCAGTTCGCGCAGCTCTACGGCTTCGCCAACGAGTGGTCGAACGACATCACCGGCGCCGGTCAGACGGTCGCGGTGTATGAACTCAGCGCGTACGACCCGGGTGACCTGGCGACGTTCCTCGACTGCTACGGACTGAACCCGCCGATCACGCCGGTCTCGGTCGACGGCGGGCCGGTCGGCGCCTACGACGACGAACCGACGCTCGACATCGAAGAGGTCGCGGCGATGGCGCCGGGCGCCTCGATCGAGATCTACCAGGCGCCGAACAACAACAGCGGACCGATCGACGCGTACCAGCAGATCGCCGACGACGACACCGCGTCGATCGTCTCGACCTCGTGGGGCACGTGCGAGAGCGATCCCAGTGGCGACCCCGCGGCCGAACAGCCGATCTTCGAGCAGATGGCGGCCCAGGGCCAGACCGTCGTGTCGGCGGCCGGCGACGAGGGCTCCTCGGACTGCAACGGCATCACGAACAACGACCCTGCCGTCGACGACCCGGCCTCCCAGCCCTTCGTGACCGGCGTCGGCGGACTCACCGTGAACGACATCAGCCCCCTTAGTGAGACCGTGTGGAACACGCCGGTCAGCAGCGGCAACCCGGGTGGCGGTGGCGGCGGCATCTCGATCCTGTGGTCGCGCCCGACGTGGCAGAACGCGCCGGGCGTCCCGAGCAACGTCCAGATGCGCATGGTGCCGGACCTCTCGACCGACGCCGACCCCGACACGGGCTTCGTGCAGTACTACACCGGCTCCGGACAGGGCGCGTGCCATCAGAACTGCGACGCCGGCTGGAACTCCGTCGGCGGCACGTCGATCGGCTCGCCGATGGTGAGTTCGATGGTCGCCGTCGCCGCGCAGGGCTGCAACGTCAGCCGACTTGGCTTCATCAACCCGTCGCTCTACGCCATGGCCTCGACCGGCTTCAACGACGTCACGACGGGTAGCAACGACCTCTTCAAGGTCGGCGTGTACTCGGCCACCGTCGGCTACGACATGGCCTCGGGCCTCGGCAGTCCCGACGGCGCGACCTTCTTCGCCGGGCTGTGTCCGCCCAAGTTCGACGCGACCAAGAGTTCACTGTCGGTCTCGAAGTCGAGCTCGCTGGTCGACTCGCCGGTCAACATCACGGCCACGCTGCACGACACCAACAACGACGCCCTCACCGACGCGCTCGTCACCATCACGGCGACCAACGTACGTCAGGACGGTCAGGTGCTGATCGACGGCGAGCGCTCCAGTGAATCGACGAAGGGCAGCGCGAGCACGACCGTGGCGACCGACGCGAACGGTAACGCGGCCTTCAGCGTCTCGGGCAGTGAACCGGGCCCGATCAACGTCGTCGTCAGTTACGAGTCACAACAGATCGACACGACGACGATTCAGATCACCCCGAAAGCCGTGACGGGCGCGCCCGGTCATATGTCCATCGTGCGGCTGGTACCCCTCGTGGGCGGTTTCCAGCTCGTCTTTCGCGCAGTCAGCTCGGACGGTAACTCGGCGTTCGTGACGTATCAGTACTCACTCGACGGCGGATCGAAGTGGATATCGATCGGACGGGTCGTCACGAACGTGAGCGTGCTCCATCTGGTGAAGGGCAAGCGGTACACCGTGATCGTGCGCGCGGTCAACGGACACGGCGCCGGTCCCACGTCGCCCACGAAGTCAATCGTCACGCGAACGTAACGACCCACACCTGATCAGCACCGCGCTGCACGGGTTCAAAAATGCGGCACACCTAGACTTCCCAAGGGAAGGTGCACGACGAATTGGGTTCAATCCCAAGAGGACACGAGTGAAACTTCGACGGGCAATGCTCATAACAGTCGTGGTGCTTGCCAGCATCACCCTCGCGACCACCGGGTCGCGCGGTGCCACCTCGCTCGCCGCACCGGCCGGACTGCCGATTTACCAGTTCGTGAACTCCGGCACCGGTCCGCTGCCCTGGAACGCGGTCTCACTCGAGAACTCCATCGACCGAACGACCATGATCGGCGCCCCGCACGCCGCGAGTGACGCGACCGAGGGCGCGCTCGCGTACCGCACCAATCTCGATCAGCTCGCGCTCTTCACGCAGACGACCGCCGACGTCAAGACGTGGACTGATCTCTCGACACCGCAGAACAGCCTCCCGACGGCGTCGGCCGATCCGATCCCGTTCTTCGATCCCTCGGGCGACGTCGACCTGCTCTACATCGACAGTGACTCCCACGTGATCCTGCTCAGTCAGAACGACCCCGTCACGCCGTGGTGGCGCCACCTCCACGCCCAGGGCGCGTGGCGACCCTACGTCGCCACCGACCTCACGGCCCTGAGTGGTGCGTTGGCGGCCAACGGTCTCGCGAGCATCCTCGTGAACGGTCTCGCGGCGACGGTCGCCTATCGCACCACGACCAGCACGGTCGAGGTGCTCGAACTCGGTTGGACCGCGGGACGTCCCGTTCCCTACGTCACTGAACCTCCCGGGAGTGTCGCCGTGACGGCGCCGCCACCCACCACGACGACGACCACGCGACCGGTCACCACGACGACCAAGCCAGTGACGACGACCACGAAGCCGGTCACGACCACGACGAGGCCCGTGACCACCACGACGAGGCCCGTGACCACGACCACCAAGCCGGTCACGACCACGACGAGGCCCGTGACCACGACGACCAAGCCGGTGACGACCACGACGCTCCCCGCCTCGAGCGTGACGCTGGCCAGCGACCCCATCGTCATCCCCGGTCCGGTGCCTACGTTCGTCACCACGTCCAACGTGGGTGATTTGCTCGTCTATACCAACAACGGCGCCACGCTCAACTCCTGGTCGATGTTCGACGTCACCACGTTGACCGAGGCACCCAAGGTCGCCGGCACGCTCGCCATGGCCTTCGACTCGAACAGCGTGGACATCGCCGCACTGACGAGTGCGGGCGACGCCGAGCTCTTCGCGTCACCGGTCTCGTCGAGTCCGGATTCACTCAGCACTATCCCCGTCAGCGCACCCGTGTGGTCGGCGACGAACGTGACCGTCGCGGCGACTGGCGCCCCCCCACTCAGTGGGGCGATCTTCGTGAGTGTCACGCCGACGCAGACCTCCGTGGACGGTCAGGCCGCGGACTGGGGCGACCTCTTCTCACTGGCGAGCTCGGTGAGTGCACCGACGTGGGTAGCGACGGATGTCTCGGCGACGGGCGGCAGCGCGGCCCGCACGGTTTCCGACGCGGTCACCGGTATCCAGGTCGGTTCGACGTTGACGCTGTACGCCGCGGGCGTCAAGTCGCCGCCACCCGAAGGGGTGGGCGTCTACGCGATCCCCTCGTCCAAGTGGGGCCAGGCCATCACCGACGGCTGGCCGATCATCAGCGAGACCGGTGGTCTCGGCACGCAGAGTTCGCCCTGGGTCGGCTTCACGTCCACGTCGAACGTCGCCAACTCACCCGACTTCTTGATGGGACAGAGCATCTACAACTCCCACAAGCGCGTGACCTGGCTCTCGTTCTGGACGGTGAGTGGACCGTTGAAGACCGAACCGCAAACCACCACCACGTACTACAACCACGGCTTTGCCGCGGGCGCGTGGGTCGCGACCCAGATCGATCAGTACCGCGCGCTCGGGGTCGGGCTGAAGCCGGACTGGGTCATCCTGGACCCCGAGGGCTACCCCGATAACCACTCCGGCCTCGACGCGCCGGGCGGATCGACCAAGGCGACGCTCGCCAAGTACGCGACCTACTGGAACGCCATATTGAAGGGTTGGGTGAGCGGTATCGCGTCGATCGACCCGTCGCTCAACGCCGCGGTCTACGCCTCGCAGTCCGAGTATCGCAACTACGACCTCGTGACGTTGTCCATGCCGGTCTTCGTCGCCGTCGCCTTCGGCAACGGTGGACCGTCGCCGATTGGTGGTGCCACCGGCTCCAACATCCGTGGCTACATCTCCTTCAGCGCCGCCTGCACGCCGACCTCGACGCTGGCCGCCGAAGAGTCCACGCTGTTGAATCCGCCGTGGTCCGGGCAGTTCAACACGCTGCAGTTCAACGCCGGCGTGTACTGCGCGCCGACCACGCCGTAGTCTGGGCCGATGAGCGACGACACCGAATCTTCCGACGAACACGAATCCAGCGAGACCAAGGCCCCCGGTGAGTCGACGGACGCCTTCGGCGAGAAGATCCAGGACCTCCGCAACCGCCTCAAGCAGATGACCCAACCGCTCGTGGACTCGGTCGACTCTCGACTACGTGATCAGATCGACCGGCGCGTCGACGACCGGGTGGACGATCGGGTCCAGACCCTGGTCGACGAGGCTCTCACGGCCCGGCTCGCGGTGATCGAGCGCGCCATCGCCGACATCGACCGGGCACTGAAAGAGCTCCAGGGCAAATAACTACGGCGTCCGATCGGGCGGGTCCTGCGCGGAGCGACGTTCGCGGTCGCGTCGAATGGCCCAGCGAATCGTCAGCACGATTAGCACCAGCGTCGCCGCTATGAAGACCGAGAAGACGGCAATGAACACGTCGTCACACTACGACGTGTCACACGCGGCGGCGACACTTGATCAATGACGTTAACGCTGGATTCATCTCCCCTCAGTGTGGTGGAGGCGTTGCGCGGCGACCGAACCAAGCGTCCATTGATCGACGTCGCGAGTGCCGGCGGCCTACGCTCACTGCTCGAGGACGGGATCTACGAGATCATCGGTGCCCCACGGCTCGAGACGCCGATCGTCGTACGCGCCTCGTCGCTCCAGCAACGCTTCGACTCGACGGACCTCGGACACTCGAATGTCGGCCGACTTCGCGGGATCCTCGTGGGTCAGCTCCTTCGGCTCTTGAGCGTCGGAATGTCGATTGACCACGCCTTCGACGACGCCGTGATCGCGTGGCGCGGCGACGTCGACACGAACGAACTCGTCGAGCGACTCGACGCGTTGGACCCCGACGAACGAGCGCGACTCACGACGGACCTCGACGCCCACTGCGTCACGTTGACGCGCGCGCTCGGCGAGATTCCGGCTCGGTGGACACCGCGCAGCAACGTGCGGGCACTGCAGCGACTCGCCGGCGGCAACGTGATGCTGCGTGACGTCGTCGACCTCATGATCGGCACCTCGACGAGTGAAGTGGCGTCCATCGCCCTCTTCGACGTCACCACCTCCCCACTCGGCGAGGGTGCCGAACGATCGATGCGCTATCACGCGCTGATGCAGACGCTCCGGACCTCCGTCGTGCCACTTCGCACGTGCACCTTCTCGAGCGCCACGGGCGAGATATGGATGCGCGACGTCGACTACGAGCTCTTGGCGCGAAGCGTGGCCGACGTCCTCAACTGCGTTCGTGAGCGGTCGAGCGCGCCATGACGTTGTTGCACCGTCGACTCACCAGCCATGACCTCAATGAACTGATCCGCGACGCGCCTCGCGAGTCCGCCCAACTCATCGACCTGCACCGCGCATCGCTCGCCACGCGATTCCGGGCCGTCGGCGTGCCGGGTCATCGACGTCTCGACGCGTGGAGCGTGGAGCGCGCCGGCCAACGCGGCTCCCTCTTTCGCTGGTCGCCGAGTACGGCCCGACGCGTCCTCGGCAACGCCGCCCTTCGTCGATCGGCGTCGTCGATTCGAGACGCCGTGCGCGATGAACTCGGTGATCAGATGCTGCGCGCCGCGTCGGGCTATTCGCGAAGCGGCTCCCTCTCGAACTGGCTGGCGTCGGCGCCGCACCCGGTGATCGGTCTGGTGACGGCCGAAGCCGTGAACTGGGCCACGCAGTTGCACGAGATCACGTCGTGGCTCGAGGCGCCGTGGTCGATCCCGACGAGCGACGCCTACTACGACGTCGCCTCGGCCCGCACGACGCTTCGCGCGCGACGCGACCTGGTCGTCGGCGACGTCGCCTCGCGCACCATCGTGAGGATCCGCAGCGGCGCGCCGGGTAGGAGCGCCGGACCGGGACTGCGCGCCGATCTCACGATCGAGGCGCTGGCCGACCACGGCGGCGTGGCGCCGGTGCGCTACATCGGCCTGTGGCCCGAGGCCGGGGTCTGTCTCTCGGTCGACGGGACGATGAGCGAGCTTCGAAGTGGGGCGCGTTCGCTCGTGCGAACGGCCGTGGCGCAGCGACGTCGAGGGACACCGCTCGCGGCATAAGTTTTGGATGAGGGGCACTCGACTAACCTTGATGGGTCATGCCCCTGAGAACTTCCCTTAGAAATATCGCAATTATCGCCCACGTGGACCACGGGAAGACCACGCTGGTGGACAAAATGCTGCGTCAAACCGGCTCCTTCACGGCCCACGAGGAGCTGACGGACCGGGTCATGGACTCCGGCGACCTCGAACGCGAAAAGGGCATCACGATCCTCGCCAAGAACACGGCGGTCAAGTGGAACGACCTCACGATCAACATCATCGACACGCCTGGTCACGCGGACTTTGGCGGCGAGGTCGAGCGCGGACTCGCCATGGTCGACGCCGTCATCTTGCTGGTCGACGCCGCCGAGGGCCCCCTGCCCCAGACCCGCTTCGTCCTGCGCAAGACGCTCGAAAAGCGCCTGCCGGTGGTGCTGGTGATCAACAAGGTGGACCGCCCCGACGCGCGCATCAAGGACGTCGTCGCCGAAGTGGAGAACCTGTTCCTCGACCTCGACGCCGACGAACACCAGATCTCCTTTCCCATTCTCTACGCCAGCGCCCGCCAGGGATGGGCCTCGCTCGACGTCAACGAGACGACGGGCGACCTGACGCCGCTCTTCCAGACGATCGCCGACTACGTCCCGGCGCCGGAGTACGAAGAGGGGCACGGTCTCCAAGCGCTCGTCTGCAACCTCGACGCCTCGCCGTACCTGGGTCGCCTGGCCCTCTGTCGCGTGATCAACGGAAACCTCGAACGCGGACAGCGCGTCGCGTGGTGCCGCATCGACGGCACCATCGAGCACGCCAAGATCACCGAGCTCTTCATCACCGAGGCACTCGAGCGCATCCCGGCCCAGAGCGCGGGACCCGGCGACATCGTCGCCGTCGCCGGCTTCGAGGACATCACCATCGGCGAGACGCTCGCCGACCCTGAGAACCCCATCGCGCTCGAACCGCTGCACGTCGACGAGCCGAGCCTTTCGATGACCATTGGCATCAACACCTCACCGCTCGCAGGGACCGAGGGCAAACTGCTCACCGCCCGGATGGTGAAGGACCGACTCGACCGCGAACTCGTCGGCAACGTCGCCCTGCGCGTCTTGAACACCGAACGACCCGACTCCTGGGAGGTGCAGGGCCGCGGCGAACTGCAGCTGGCGGTGCTGATCGAGACGATGCGCCGTGAGGGCTTCGAGCTCACCGTCGGCAAGCCGCAGGTCGTCACGCGAATGGTCAGCGGGAAACTCAACGAACCGGTCGAACACGTCACGATCGACGTGCCGGAGGAGTTCGTCGGCAACGTGACGACGTTGCTCGCCACCCGCAAGGGCACGATGACCGACATGATCAACCACGGCACCGGCTGGGTGCGCCTCGAGTGGCGCATCCCGGCGCGCGGCCTGGTCGGCATCCGCACCGAGTTCATGACCGAGACGCGCGGCTCCGGCATCATGCACTCGAACTTCGACGGCTACGCGCCGTGGTTCGGCGACATCCGCCTCCGACAGAACGGTGTGCTCGTCGCCGACCGTCGCGGCGACACGACCGGCAACGCACTCTTGGACCTCGAACAGCGCGGCACGCTCTTCGTCGGTCCCGGCGTCGAGGTCTACGAGGGCATGATCGTCGGAGAGAACTCGCGCTCGGACGAGATGAACGTGAACCCGACCAAAGAGAAGAAACTCACCAACATGCGCGCGTCGGGCAGCGACAACACCGAACGCATCGCGCCGCCCACGATCTTCTCGCTCGAGCAGGCCCTGGAGTTCATCGCCGACGACGAGGCCGTCGAGGTCACGCCACAGTCGGTGCGACTGCGCAAGGCCGTGCTCGACGTCGCCGCGCGCCACCGCCTCCATAAGAAGAAATAGTCGTCAAGTACTCTTGTCTCCGGAGGGATGACAGAGCGGCCGAATGTACCGGTCTTGAAAACCGGCGTGGGCTTGCCCACCGTGGGTTCAAATCCCACTCCCTCCGCGCCAGCCTTTCCGGGTCACGCACGCACGTTCGACAAAGCCCCGGCCACTTCGGCCGGGGCTTTGTCGAACGACTTTGATGTCTAGCTGACCGCGATGCCTTCGTAGGGCGTGGGGAGGTTGAAGAGCGTCTCGATCGGGCTCAACGCACCGCTCGCCGACACGCCGTAGACGTCCAGTGCACCACTGCCGCCGGCTTCGACGTAGAGGAACTGTCCGTCGGGTGACGCCGCCGAGTCGATCGTGCCGGGCTGGGCCGTGGCCGCCGTGGCGTTGAGGAGCGTCGGGGCCCCATCGGCCAACTCACCAAAGGAACTGACGTTGCCGCTGCCGGCGTTGGAGCCGAAGAAGTGGCCCTGGGCCGCCGTGATCCAGCAGAGCGCGGACTGACCGTCGGGGACCGAGCCGATCAACGTCAGCGAGCCGTCGGCGTTGAACGAGTACGTGCTCACTGAGCTGTCCCCGGCTTCCGCGCCGACGAGGTTCCCGTTGGCGTCAAAGGTGAACGCGAACGGCAGCGCGAAGGCGGCTCCGGCCGCGAGGAATGCGTTCGTCGACTTGAAGTTTGTCGACAGCGTTCCGTCAGGGGTGACCGTGAACACGTCGTAGGCGTTGGTCGAGAGCTTCGTCGTCACGACGAGGAACTTGCCGTTCGGGCTGTAGCCGACCTGTCCCGCGCCGTGGTGGAACTCCGGTGGGTTGGTGTTCGAGAGGCCGAGCGAGCGGATTCCGTTCGTGAGCGGTGACAGGTGGTTTCCCTCAATCCGGTACTGACTCACCGATCCGACGTTCCCGGCGTTCAAGACGGTGACCTGGTTGCCGTTGCTCGCGATCGAGTCCGGGAACTGCCCGCCACTCGGCACTTGCTGGATCAACTTGAGGTACGGCCCGAAGACCGCGAAGACCGAGACCGAGTTCGATCCGGGATTGGTGGCAATTAGTTCTCGACCGTTGTCGACGAGAGCGAGACCACTCTGACTGGCCAGCGGGTCGGCGGCCGCGCCCGAGGCCGTGGCGCCCGCGCCACCGGTCGAATAGGTCGCGACGTACGAGATGGTGCCGTCGGTGCCGCGCGTGTAACTGCTGACCGTGTTCGCGGTCTGATCGGTCTCGACGAATAGGGCGTGTCCCGTGGGCGCCAGGTCCTTCGCGGACGTGGCGCCGGCGAAGGACGTGGTGGCGAGAAAGCCGGTTGCGAGGATGAGGGCCCCCGCGCCCAGTGTTCGGACGGTGCGATGTGTTTTCATGGTTTCTCCTTGTCGGTGGCAGGACTGCCATAGGTTCAGTCCGGTGACCGCGAATCGCGTTACAGGTACAAGGAACGAGCGGTACTGTTCTCTTGGTGGACGACGCCCAGCTCTTGGAGAGTCTGCTCGCCGGAAACGAGTCCGCCTTTACTGAACTGGTGCAGCGCTATCACTCGACGCTGTTGAAGGTCGCGCGCTACTACGTCGCGAACGCCGCCAGCGCCGAGGACGTCGCTCAGGACACCTGGATTGCGGTCATGAAGGGCGCCGAGAAGTTCGAGGGGCGCAGTTCCTTCAAGACCTGGCTCCTGCGAATCTGCGTGAATCGCGCCCGCACGACTGGCGTGAGAGAACACCGGTCGATTCCCGTGGACCCGAACCCGTCGTCACCGAGCGTCGCGGCCGAACGATTCGACCGGGGCGGAATGTGGAGTGACCCGCCGGTCCCCTTCACCGACGCGGTCGACGCGCGATCCGACAACGCGGCGCTCTTGGACGCGGTGCGCGAGGCGATCAGTGGTCTCGGTGAACCCCAGCAGGCCGTCGTAACGCTTCGCGACGTCGAAGGACTGTCTACGCAGGAGGTGGCCACACTGCTCGGACTGAGCGAAGCCAACGTGCGGGTGATACTGCACCGAGGCCGAGGCCGCGTTCGTGAGATCGTCGAAGAGGCCGTGAAGGGATCGAAGATATGAAGCTGCTGCCGCCGCCCCTCGTCTGTCGCGACGCCGTCGAACTCGTGAACGACTACCTCGACGGCACCCTCCCGCGTCGCGCGCGACGACGCCTCGAGAAGCACCTCGCGGCGTGCGACGCGTGCACGGCCTACCTCGAGCAGATGCGCGCGACGATCGCCGCGAGCGGCAAGGTCGGTCCGGAAGACTTGCCGAGCGACGTGGTCGAGGGCCTCGTGAACCTATTCCGTCAGTACCGAACCGATAATTGAAAGGGCGAAGCAATGTCGTCGACTGAGACACCGATCATCGTCTACGGCGCGAGCTGGTGCCCGGACTGTCGCCGCGCGAAGCAGTTCCTCGCGTCGCACCGCGTCCCCTACGAGTGGATCGACCTTGAGGAGTTCCCCGAAAAGACGGCCGAGGTCGAGGCGCGCAACGGCGGCAAGCGCATCATCCCGACGATCGTCTTTCCCGACGGCGAATTCCTCGCCGAGCCGTCGAACGACGAACTCGCCGATCGCATCGGACTCTCGCGCGTCGCCATGGAGAAGGAGTACGACCTGATCGTCATCGGCGGCGGTCCCACCGGACTCACGACGTCGATCTACGGCGCGCGCGAGAACGCGAAGGTGTTGATAGTGGAGAAGTCCGCGCCCGGTGGACAGGCCGGCGTCACCGAGCGTTTTGACAACTACCCCGGCTTCCCCGACGGTGTCGGCGGCGCCGAACTCGCCGAACGCATGACCCAGCAGGCGTTGCGGTACGGCGTCGAGATACTCCAGGCCGTCGGCGCGACGCGCGTCCAACGAGACGGCGCGATGATGCGCGTCGAACTCTCGACCGGTGACTCGGTCTCGGCGCCGGCGGTGCTCGTCGCCACCGGCTCGACCTATCGAAGAACGGACGCCGAGGGTGAGGCCGACCTCATCGGCGCGGGGATCCACTTCTGCGCTACGTGCGACGGACCGTTCTACCGGGGCGCGAAGGACCTCACGGTCGTCGGCGGTGGCAACAGCGGCCTGGAGGAGGGACTGTTCCTCACCCAGTTCGCTGACCACGTCACGGTCATCCAGGGCATGTCGAAGTTGACCGCCAACAAACTCCTGCAGGACAAAGTGGTGAACCACCCCAAGATGTCGGTGCTGTTGGACGCGACGGTGAAGTCGTTCAACGCCAACGCCACCGGCAAGCTGGAGTCGATCACCGTGACGTGTGATGGATCCGACACGAAGCACGAAACTGCGGGCGCGTTCATCTTCATCGGCCTGGATCCCAACACGGGTTTCCTCGAAGGCTCACTCGACGTCGATGCCCGTGGCTTCATCGTCACCGACGCGATGTTCCACACGAGCGTCGACGGCGTGTTCGCGGCGGGTGACGTTCGCTCCGGCTCGACGAAACAGATCGCCTCCGCCGTGGGCGAAGGTGCCGCCGTCGCGATTCAGATTCGTTACTTCCTCGAATCACTCGAGGCCCTCGATGAGGTGAGCGTCACGTCGTAAGGAACGACGTCGTGGCGCACCCGTCCACAGCACTTCGTGAATGCTTTCGCAACGCACTCTCAAGCGCAGAACATTTTTTCATCTCGCATCAATCGAAACGTTCTCAACGCACGTATTCACATTGAATTCTGCGGGAGCACATTTCGGTGGGCTTGTAATGTCGAAACACTGGTGTGCACGCGGCGCGTTGCACGGTGCACCTTGATGCTTTCCGAACGGAGCGTTGTATATGTCCAGGGCGACTTACGACACTCTCGTTCTGGGCGAGTTCTTTTGGAACTCGAACGACCTCAACTCCGTCCTGAACAGTGACGGCACGTGGCTCGTCGTCAATCCGGCGTGGACCGAACAGATGGGCTGGACGCTCGACGATTTGCGGAGTGGACCGTTCCTCGACCTGATCCATCCCGATGACGTCCTCGCGACAGTGCGTGAGTTCGACCGAATGGTGGCCGCGCCGGACGCGACGCTCATCGAATTTCGCAATCGTCAACGCCACCGTGACGGCACGTACCGCTGGATCGAGTGGAGCTGCCGGAGTTGCAACGGCAAGGTCTTGTCCTCCGGCCGCGACATCACGAACCAGACTGAAGCGCAGTTGGAGCTCGCCGGTTCGCTCGAGACGAAGCGGGCCATCCTTGACGCCGTCGTCGACTCCATCATCACGATCGACGAGCACTTCCAAATACTCGATGTGAGTCCTGGCACCGACCGAATTTACGGCGTCTCGACGGAAGAACGCCGAGGGATCAACTCACTGAATATCGCCGTACTGGACGATCGGGATCACGTCGCGGTCGAGTTGCGGCGGCTCTTCCGCGAGGAAGACGGCGCGCTCACCAGTTATCGGTTCCGCGCCCATCACGTCGACGGGCGAACGTTGAGTATCGAGACGCGCGGCCGTCTCATCCGTGACGCGTTGGGGAATGAACCGCGCGCGGTCCTCGTGTCGCGTGACATCACCGAAGCGGTCGCCGCCGAAGCGGTACTGAAGGACGCGAAAGAGGCCGCCGAGCGGGCGAACGCCGCCAAGAGTGAGTTCATGTCGCGCATGAGCCACGAGTTACGAACGCCCCTGAACTCCGTGCTCGGATTCGCCCAAATACTCGAGATGGAGTTGAAGTCGCACGACGAACTCGAGATGGTGGGGTTCATCCACAGTTCGGGTCGGTACCTGCTCGAACTCATCAACGAGGTGCTCGACATCTCGCGCATCGAATCGGGTCACATCACGGTGATGATAGAACCGATCATCCTGCAGGACCTCGAGGCGGAGTGCATCCAACTCGTCACGCCGCAGGCCAACGAACGGGGGATCACGATCTTCTCCCAGTCCGACTACGACCTCCAGGTCCTGGGCGACCAGCAACGCCTCAAGCAGGTCATCCTCAATCTCTTGTCGAACGCGATCAAGTACAACGAACCGCACGGTTCGGTCACCATCACGTGCAACCCGAAACCGCGCAGCATGATCCGACTCTCGGTACGCGATACCGGTCCGGGCATCGACCCGGACCTCCTCTCGCGCCTCTTCACGCCGTTCGACCGGCTCGACGCGGAAACGTCGGGCATCGAGGGCACGGGGCTCGGTCTGGCCCTCTCCAAGGGTCTCATCGAAGCCATCGGCGGCACCATCGGGGTCGACAGCACGGTGGGCGAAGGTTCGACGTTCTGGATCGAACTCCCGAACGCGAAGAGTCGTAAGGCGTCTCTGCGAACGCCGCCGAGCCACACCGAGCGCGCCGCCAGCGAGGCGGCCTCCACGGTGCTCTACATCGAAGACGACGTCGCCAACGTCCAGCTGGTCGAACGCCTCTTGCTGCAGCGACCGAACATCCGTCTCCTCACCTCGCTCACCGGTCAGCTCGGCGTCGAACTGGCCCAGCAGTACCGGCCGGACCTCATCCTGCTCGACGTCCATCTCAGCGACATCCACGGATTCGAGGTCCTGGAGCGGCTGCAGGGCGACACGCTGACCGTCGACGTCCCGGTCGTGGTCCTCTCGGCCGACGCGACCACGTGGCAACGGCGACGCTTCCGCAACGCCGGTGTCTACGACTACCTATCCAAACCACTCGACCTGCAACAGCTGCTCGACGTCATCGATCAGCGCCTCGGCGCGCGCGCGGCCTCCCAGGTCATCGCGAACGCCGTCGAACCCGTCACGCTCCGCTGAGTCGCCCGCGCCCGGTGGTCACTGCGCGACTCGGGACCGAATCTCCTTGATCCACTCGTCGGCCGAACGCCGGGCGGCGGCGACCTCCTCGCGACGATCTCCCGCGTCGACGCCGGTCACGGGATAGGAGCCGAGATACTTCACGCGCGCCAGGTGCGCCTGGAGGTCGGCCAAGCAATCGGTGACGACGTCATCGGCCACGTGCCCTTCGAACTCGATCACGAAGCAGTACTCGCCGAGACCTCGCTTCGTGGGACGGCTCTCCAATTTCGTGAGGTTGATGTCGCGCGCGGCGAACCGGCCGAGGATGCCGTAGAGCGAGCCGGGGCGGTCGGCGTCTTGAAAACAGACGATGGTCGTGCGGTCGTGACCGGTCGGCGCGGCCACCTCGTGGCGACCCACGACGACGAAGCGTGTGGCGTTGCCGGGATGGTCTTCGACGTCCGTGGCCAGGGCCACGAGACCGAAGAGTTCACCGGCCAGGGCGGAGGCGACCGCGGCCCACGGCTGCGGCGACGCCGCGACCTCGCGCGCGGCCTGCGACGTCGAGGAGGTCTGTTCGAGCGTGACACCAAGTTCGTGGAGGTAACCGCGACACTGCGCCAGCGCGTGCACGTAACTGCGCACGGTCGTCACGTCGGTGAGCGCCACACCCGGGCGCGCGAGGAGGTCGAGGCGGATCGGTATGACGATCTCTTGCACGATGACCAGCTCGTGGTCGAAGACGAGTCCGTCGATCGTGGCTGACACGGTCCCCTCGATGGCGTTTTCCAGGGGCACGAGACCCTGATCCAGCGACGAGTCCGCGACCGAGGCCAGGAGGTCCGCGAGCGTTTCGCAGGCGATGGCCTCGGCGCCGTCAATGGTCGAGACTGCCTCGTGCGAGAACGAGCCCGCCGGTCCGAGGTAGCCAATTCGCAGCGTCGCCATCACGTGAGGATAGTTCGACGGTCGTCGGGGACCCCCGACACCGAGACCGAGAAGGTCGTTTGGGAGCGTACGATATACGGGGATCAATTTCGAAAGGCCGTGCAATGGGGCACCCGATGTTTGAGTACGACGCCACATTGGCGGACCAAGTTTTTGATTACTGCCGCGACCGACTCTCGATGGATCCCGTGCCACTCGACTTCGGAAGTTTGAACGCCGATCCGCCGGGTGACATGAAGGGCTTCATCCGACCCGAGGGCCACGACGCCGACGAGATCCTCGAATTCTTCAAGAACGATCTGGCGCCGTCGGTCGTCTCCATCGACTCGCCCGGCTTCCTCGCCTTCATCCCCAACGCCCCAACCAAGAACGCATTGCTCTTCGACATGGTCGTGGCCTGTTCGGGACTGAACGGCACCAGCTGGCTCGAATCGAGCGGCGTGGTGCGCGCCGAGAACCTGGCGCTCGAGTACCTCGCGGACCTCGCCGGGATGCCCGACGGTTCGGGCGGTGCCTTCGTCTCCGGCGGATCACTCGGCAACCTGTCGAGTCTCACCGTGGCCCGCGACGTCGGACGCGCCACGCGTCCCCACCTCTTGGCGCACGAAGTTCGCTTCGCCATCTCGGCCGACGCGCACTCGAGCATCGGCAAGGCCCTGCACGTGCTCGGCGTCGAGCCGCTGCTCGTCGCCACCGACGATCATCGCTTCACGCGCGACAGTCTCGAGGCCGCGATGGCGAACGACCCGAATCCCGACAGCGTCGTCGCCGTCGTGGCCACGTCGGGCACCACGAACGCCGGCATCGTCGATGACCTCGAGGGTCTGGGGAGTTACGCCCGCGAACACGACCTGTGGTTCCACGTCGACGGGGCCTACGGCGGTGCCGCGATGTTCTCACCCACCGAGCGGCACCTCTTCCAGGGACTTCGTCACGCCGACAGCTTCATTGTGGACCCACACAAGTGGCTGTTTGGTCCGCTGGACTGTTGCGCGTTGCTCTATCGCAATCCGACGGTCGCGCGCAAGGTCCTCTCCCAGCAGGCCGGATATCTCGACATCCTGCACTCCAACGACGACGAGAACTACGAGTGGAATCCGTCGGACTTCGCGATACATCTCTCACGCCGCGCTCGAGGGCTCCCGTTCTGGTACTCCCTCGTCACGAACGGCACCGCGGCCTACGAGAGCGCGGTGCAGTGCGCCGTGGACATCGCGCACCGCACCCAGAAGAAGATCGATGAACTCGACTACGTCGAGATGGTCCGGCCCATCAGTTTGTCCATCGTCCTCTTCCGACGAAAAGGTTGGACGGACGAGCACTACACGACGTGGAGCCATCAACTCCTGCGCGACCAGATCGCCTTTGTGACTCCCACGAAATGGGAGGGCGAAACCGTCGGTCGACTCGCGTTCCTACACCCCAATACGACGGATGAACTCGTGGATCAGATCCTCGAGTCGATGCGCGACTAGCGACGCTTCAACAACGGGTCGCTCGGCGTTCGCGGTGTCGCACCGCGCTCGGACCTTCGTCGCCACGCGATGCCGCCGAGCGCCTCGAGGACGATGCGGTTACCCAGGTAGGCCGTGATCTCCGCGTGGTCGTAGGGCGGTGAGACCTCCACCACGTCCACGCCACCGAGCGGCACTTCCATCGCGATCCGCCGCACCGCGTCGAGCAGTTGACGACTCGTCAAACCGCCGGGTTCGGGCGTTCCCGTGCCGGGCGCGGCCCCGGGGTCCACGACGTCGACGTCCACCGAGAGGAACACCGCGTCACAGTCGCTCATCGCAATCGTCATCGCCTCTCCGAGCACGTCGTCCAGTCCGCGCGAGACGATCTCACTCATCTCGAAAGAACGCATGCCTTGTTGCGCCATCCAGTCGAGCGTCGCCGGTTCGGGCCAGTAGCCGCGCAGCCCGATCTGTAAGAACCGGTCACCGCGACAGGCGCCGGACTCGATGAGTCGCCGCATCGGCGTCCCGTGTCCGTACAGCGAACCCATCTGTGATTCGCCGGTGTCGGCGTGCGCGTCGAAGTGGATGACCGACACGCGTCCCCAACCCACGTGACGGGCCACGCCCGTCACGTCCGGCAGCGCGATCGTGTGATCGCCGCCGAGGACGACGGGGATGACACCGGCGTTCGCGACCGTGCTCACTCGCTCTTCGAGCGACCGCAGTGACTTCTCGGTCTCCCCGGAGGGCATCTCCACGTCACCGAGGTCGACGACCCCGAGCTCCTTCAACGGGTCGAGTCCGAGCGCGAGACTCGGACGCCTCCCGTTGTGCGGCAAGTAGTCGGTGACCCGCATCGCCTGAGGACCGAAGCGACAGCCCGGTCGATGCGACGTCCCACCGTCGAAGGGCGCGCCGATGATCGCCGCGACGGACGAAGACCATTCGACCGAGCGGTCCGGATCGGCCGCGGGGACGCCGAGGAACGTGGCGTCGGGTCCGTAGAGGTTGCCGATTCTCACGAAGCGCCTCTTTGATCCGTCGTCACCGAAGCCGCCGACTACTCGAAGGCGTTCTTGACGGCGGCCAACAACTCATCTTGGTGATTCTGCACCAACGACACGTGCCCGTCGCCGGGAAAGAAGTGTCGGCTGGCGGTCGGTACGTTCGCGGCCAGCCACTCACCGTGGGTCCGGGGCACCATCAAGTCCTGATCGCCGAACCACACCGCGACGGGTACGGTGATCGTCGTGGGTTCGAAGCCCCACTCCTTCATCATCGCCTGGTCGTCGTCGAAGAAACCACGCCAACCGAACTCGAAGCCCTGGTGCAGCGAGTCCACGAACGCCACTCGTCGATCTTCTGGTGCGAAGACCTCCCTATCGGGCGCCGAGAGCAGCCCGCCGAAGAGTTCCACGACGTTGTCCTTGGTGGCGGTGGCGAACGCCTCACCGTACGTGGCCATCATCGCCTCGTACTCCGGTCCACCCTTCTTGGCGAGCGCGAACTCTTCGACGTTCTCGGGTCCCATGCCCTCGGTCCAATCGAAGTCCAGGTTCGTCGGCACGACGCTCGCGAGGCACCAGGCGGCTCGACAGCGCGGCGTGTCAAGCGCCGCGCAGGCGAGGGCGTGCGGCCCACCACCCGACCATCCCACGACGACGTACTCGTCGCGACCCAACGAGTCCAACGCCGCTCGGGCATCGGCCACGACGGAGGCGACGTCGCGCCCCTCGACGCGCGAGGACTTGCCGTAGCCCGCACGTGACGTGGTGACGACGAAGACGCTGCCGTCCTCGGCGAGCGGTGCGAACATCTTGACCAGATTGGCCGATCCGGGTGTGCCGTGATGAAAGAGCACCGTTCGACCCGTCGGCTCACCGAGGGTACCCACTTCGAGGCTTCGACCGTCGGGAGTGTCGATCACGAATTCGTTGTAGTTCATGGCCCTCCAATCGCCGCGTCAAATCAACACCCTACGCTGAGGTGATGTCGTCGTCGCGTTCGATCTCGGTCTCCCGGCTGGTTCCGGCGACGCCGGCGCGGATCTTCGATCTGTTGGCCGACCCCCGTCAGCACGCACGCCTCGACGGGTCCGGATCGGTGACCTCGGTGAAGAACGCGCCCGCTCGTCTGGCGCTCGGTTCGACGTTCACGATGAACATGAAGATGGGACTCGGCTACGTCACGCGCAATCGTGTCGTCGAATTCGTAGAGGGTCGTTCAATCGCGTGGCACCACTTCGCGCTGTTCGAATGGCGCTACGAACTCGAGCCGGCCGACGGGGGCACCCTGGTCACCGAGTCGTTCAACTACGAGCGACCGTGGGCCTTCGTGATCATCGCGATGGGTTTTCCGCAACGTAATCGGCGCGCCATGGAGTCAACCCTGAAGCGTCTCGAGGAGATCTTCAGCGCGTAACTTGCAACGTCGTGCCGTCGTTGAGCAGTTCGACCCACGTCTGGCCCGGCGTCATCAGCGCGGGCTGGCCGTCCGCGGTCTTGTACTGGATGATGTCCGCCTTGGACGGACCGCGCGACCACGTGCCCATTGTCTCTTTCCCGTCGACGAAGAACGCCGCGGTCCCCGACCCCTGAAGGTCGGCGTAGGAGTTCTCGGTGCCGATGCCGTTCACGTAGTTCACCCACATGACGACGACGTTCTTCGGCGACTCGCGTACCCCGGTGCCGGTCACGTCGGCCATGGCGAAGAGCGTCCGGTCCCACGAGGACGTCGTCGTGTCCCAGGTCCACGTGACCGGATAGATGCTCGGGAACGGAACCACGAACCTCGTCGTCGTCAGTCCGCCGGCCTTCTCGGTCGACGTCCGATACGCGAAGAGCGCCGGCGGCGGGACCGGCGTGCCGCCGAAGGCGAAGAGCTGCGGCGCGATCGCGAACAGGTTGTGCGGCGCGAAGAGGTTGGGGTCGCGGAACATGGCGGTACCCGCGGCGTCCTCGTCGATCAGTTTGAGCCGCGGCACGGTCTCGATACTGGTCACGGCGTAGGGCGCGCCACCGGAGTAGGCGAAGATCCCCCCGAGCGGCCACACCACCTGGGTGTCGGTCGGACGCACCGAGCGCACCGGTCCGACCTTGGCGGGTGCGTGCGAGTTGAAGATCGCCGCCAACCGGGTGATGCCGCCGTTGACGATCTCTTCGTAGACGACGTCGGCCTGGTCGATACCCCACTGGGGCAGGGCCTGCGGGGTGTTCTCGATCTTGACCGTCAACGCCGGGCGCCTCGCGGAGAGACCGGAGGGATCGGGGAGACCGGTCAGGGGCGCGGTGGGGTACGTGGGCGTCGACGTCGTGGTGGTCGAGGTCGGTGTCGTGGTGTTCTTGTGGAAGTGAAAGTAGCTGAGTCCCCCGATGGCGGCGAGCACGACCACGACCACGATCCACGTCAGTGGCTTTCGCATTACTCGACGTTAGTTAAGGATGAACCGGTAACCGTGTCACGTTCTCACGTCAGGCGCTTGTAGATCACCGTGTGGGGCAGCAGCGTCTCGGGACTGAGGTGCTCCGATCCCTCGACCGTCAACCATCCGACGTTTTGATAGAAACCCAGCGCCGTGTCACGGCCGTTCGCCCATATCTGTTCGACGCCGAGCGTACGCAGGTCGTCTTCGGCGAAGGCCAGTACGCGCGCGCCGTACCCGCGACCTTGCACGTCGAAGTCCGTCGCCATGTAGCGCAACTGGTACGTGACCAACGACGAGTTCATCGGCGGAGCCGACGGGAAGAACGACGCGCTCACGACGAGGCGCTCACCGAGCAGTCCGCCGTAGTGGATCGAGGCCGCCTCCTCGTCGCGCGCATCGGGGTGATACAGGTCGGGGTCCTCATTGCGCAGGACGCGCTGGCGAAGTGCGTGCAGTCGGTCCGCCGAGACGCGCTCGACGCGCAGTTCGTCAGTCAAGTTTGCGCACCATCGTGATCAGCGTCAGGGAACTGTCGCGCTGCATCTGGAAGTTCTCGCCGGTCGGGACGAAGCCGACCTTTTCGTAGAAGGCCCGTGCGCGCGGCACCGAGGTCGTCACGTGCAGGTAGACCTCGTCGACGCCGTGCTTCGTGGCCCAGGCGGCGATGGCGTCCACCAGTGCCGCGGCCGTGCCGCTCCCCCGATCGCTCGGCGTCACGTACATGCCGTAGAGCCACCGCGTTCCCGGATAGGCGTCGTTGAAACCGCCCGAGACCATCCCGACCATGTGGCTGTCGCGCTCGGCGAGGTAGTACAGCCGCGTCGACGCGGCGTTCTGCCACTGCGCGTCGGACCAGAGGACCGACTCTTCGTACGTGGAGCCGTAGGCGTCGGGGGTGTCGGCGAGCGCCTCGAGTCTTATCGCGCGCAGGTCCTCCCAGTCGTCTATCCCGCATTGACGGATACTCAGGGTCGATTCACGCGTCATTGGTCATGCGCGCGGCGACGTTGCGCTCGGCGGGAGTGCCCTGGGCGAAGTTGTCGCGCACGGCGTCGTGATCGATCGCCGGTCGGTTCTGCGAGAGTTTGGCCTTGCCCTGGATCGCCAGAACGTCAACCTCGATGCCGACGATCGCCTTCACCTGGCGATCGACGTACGCGATCGACGCGTCCTCGACGCGCCACTCGGGCGAGCGGCCCGACTCGAACTGTCGCGTCAGCGATCGAACCTGTTGCTGAAGCCACTCGGGATCATCGTGAACCGTGACGCGACCACGAATCTCGGCCGCGACGTAGTTCCAGGTCGGGACGACGCCGGAGTCCTCGAATCGGCTCGGGTAGTTCGTCGGCGAGACGTACGCGCTGGCCACGAGAAAGAGCCCGAGGACGTCGTCACCGTCGTGCAGACCTCGCCACCAGGGATTGGCCCTGGCGACGTGGGTGAGCACCATTGAGTGATCGTCACTCACGATAACGGGTACGTACACGCTTTGGAGACCGGTCGCCGTCGACACGACGAACATTCCCGCGCCGGCCTCGCGAACGACGCGCCACGCCGCCGCTTCGTCAAGTGCGTGTCTTGGAGGAACGTACACTCTCCCATTCTTCCACGCCACTTGACCGAGCCGTTCTGGGGTCGATCGTTACGTGCCCTCCGGCGTCGCGAGCGCACCGTGGTCCTCTCGACGAGGGAGCCGGGCCGAATAGATGCTGTAGCCGTCAATTTGGCGGACCATGAACGTGGCGATCACCGTGGCCGCCATCATGGGAACGGCCAGTGAGAAGCCCGTCCGGGTCAACTCGAAGACGATCACGAGTCCGGCCAACGGGGCCTGCATCGCCGCGCCGATCATGGCCGCCGCGCCGATCAGCGCGAATGCGCCGACGGGCGCGCCCGGCCACATGTGGATCCAGAGTCCGCCGAAGAACGCGCCGAAGAGAGCTCCGGTGGCGAGGAACGGCGTGAAGACACCACCGGCCGCGCCGCTACCGAGCATCATGGCGGTCACCAAAGGCTTGAGCGCGAAGAGCGCGAGAAGGAGACCGAGACCCCCGACACCGAGGAACGCCTCGTGGGCCATGTCCTTACCGTTGCCCAAGAGTTGTGGATACCAGATGCCGATGACGCCCAGGACCACGAAGGCCACGGGCATGACCCACAACACCTGCAGCCCCTTCGCGCGAAAGTGCGACGCCCATCCGATGAGTCGCACGTAGAAGACGGCGAGGAGTCCGATGACGACGCCGGCCACGATCGACCACACCATCAGCGAACCGCTGAACTGATAGGTCGGAATGTTTGCGTACGTGGCACCGGTCGGCAGGTAGAGCCAGGCCACCGTGGTGGCGATGAGCGACGTCACGAGCGCCGGCATGACGACGGGCAACGCGAAGCTGCCGAACAGGACCTCGGCCGTGAAGATCGCGCCACCGAGCGGGACGTTATAGACGCACGCCAAACCCGCGCCGCCGCCGCACGCCACGAGCAGCCGTTTCTGCGCGGGGCTCAGGTTGAACCAACGCGAGAGTACGCTGCCCGACACGCCGCCCATCAGTTTGGGCGCGGCCTCGCGACCGATCGACGCACCGAGTCCGATGACGACCTCGGACACGAGCGACGTGAGGAAGCTCCGTCGAAGTGAGAGATCACCGTCGCCGTTCCAGATCGCGTCGTCGATGTCAGACTTCTCGCGGCTCAGATAACGCCTGATCAAATACCATGCCACGGCCCCGAAGACGCCGGCGATCAACAGGTCCACGATACGTCGTTGCGCGCTCGCGGCGACGACGGCGTTCTGCAGGGAGCCGCCGTGATAGTGGAAGCCGGCTCGCTCGAATTGAGCGAGCACCCACATTAAGAGGTCACCGAAGAGTCCCGTCGCGACGCCGGTCAACACGACGGCGAGCCAGAACTGGGGCGTGAGACGTGCCGCGCCGTCGTGGGTCACGTTCGGCTGTTCCATCGCGCCGCGGCCCGAGGGGATCCGGCGTTTCAACATTGGCGGAGGATCGCGAAGGCGTTCACTTTCGGTGTTGCGCTTTCGCACGATTGACCTCTCAACGCAGTGGCTAGGCCAGCGTACCGCCCGCAATAATCCAACTATCTCTCTGGAAAAAGTGCGGAGGCGAGGCCGCGGCCGGTCGACTCCTTAGTGAAGCGCCATGAGCCACGGCGGTGGACTCACCTCGATTCGAGCGAAGGGCGAGTCGACTCGTCCGAAACGCTCGTCGCCGGTCGCCCACGCACGCCACGCGTCGGATATCTCGTCTTGCGTCCGCGCGACGAAGTTCCACCACATGAACAGACGTTCGTCAAAGGGTGTGCCACCGATCAGCATCGCTCGGCTCGAACCACGCGATTCGAAGCGGCACTCGTCGTGCCCGGCGCCGAGGTAGGCCAGTGCGCCCGGTTCCACGACGGTGTCGCCTATCAGCACCGAGCCGTTGGCCACGACGAGTGCGTACTCGAACCCCGGCTCCAGGGCGATCGTCGCCGGTCCACCGTGGAAGTTCAGCTCGACGCCCACGAGTTCGCTGTCTCGACGTGCCGGCGACGTCGCGGTGTCGAAGGAACCGACGAGCACGCTCGCCGTGACGCCGGTTGACTCACTCTGGGGCAGGTCGGCGTAGTGATCGAAGCCAGAGCGGTCTTCGCGTGTCGCTGACGGTTGCGCGACCCATAGCTGCATCCCGTGCAGTTCGCCCGAACGTAGTCCGGGATTCTCTTCGGAGTGCGCGACGCCATGACCGGACGTCATCAGATTCAGTTGGCCGGCGCGGATGAGCTGTTCGGATCCGAGACTGTCGCGGTGCAAGAACTCACCGCTGAAGAGCCACGTCACGGTCTGAAGTCCGATGTGGGGATGTGGGGCCACGTCAACGGATCGATCGGGACTCAAGGACAGTGGTCCCATGTGGTCGACGAAGCACCACGCCCCGACCGTACGCCGACCCTTGGTGGGCAATGCTCGTCGGACCGTCATCTCACCCACCCGGGCTTCCCGGCTCACGACGAGCTCGACGTCGATGTTCGTCACGACGGCATCCCCCTCCGTCTCCCCTCGTACGCCGCTTGAAGATCGTCGCACTCGATCTTGCCCATCGTCAGCATGGCGTCGCGAACCCGGTCGGCTCTCGTCGGATCGGGATCGGCCAAGTACTCGAGCAGCATCGTCGGCGTGATCTGCCACGAGAGTCCGAACCGGTCCCTCAGCCAGCCGCAGGGCCCCGGTTCGCCACCGTCGCCCAATGCCGCCCAGTAGTAGTCGACCTCTTCCTGGTCGTGGCAGGTCACCACCAAGGAGAACGCTTCGTTGAGCGCGTGCGCCGGGCCGCCGTTCATCACCGTGAAGGTCAGGTTCCCCAGACGGATCGATCCGATGGCGTAGCCGCCGTTGTCGTGCGACGGTACGTCCATCCGGGTGACGCTCACTATCTCGGAGTCGGCGAAGACACCCGCGTAGAACGCCAGCACCTGTTCCGCGTCATGGTCGAACCACAAGAAGGGAGAGACCTGCACCACGGGCTCACTTTATCGAGGGCGTGCAGTCACCGAACGGCCGCTGTGTCGGCCGACGGCGCCGTGGCGAGTGCCAAAATCGTCTGGACTAGATGACCTGTTGCGTTTTTCAGTCCAGCCGTATACTGCGATTTATGGTTGCAATTCTGTTTTGGGTCCTCATCATCGGGTTCTCGTTCGTCCTGGAACTGCACTCCAACGCCTTCATCGCGGTCTTCATCGGGTTCGGCGCCGCGGTCTCGTTCGTGCTGGCCCTGGCCGGTCTTCCCTTCGCCTTTCAGGCCGGCGCGTGGCTCGCGGTGTCCGCCGTGTCCCTCGTCACGTTGCGGCCCTTCGCCATGCGAAAGTTCCATCATCACCGCTACGAAATTGACATGAGCCAACCGACGAATACGGCGATGACCGACATGCGCGGGACCGTCGAGATGCCGGTCGGGGACGCCACGCACCCGGGACGCGTGAAGATCCAAGGCGAGTCGTGGAAGGCCGTCACCGATTGGCCGGCGCAACTGCCCGACGGTACGCCCGTGGTGGTGAAGAAGGCCTACGGCACGACACTCTGGGTCGACCCGGTCTAGACGATTTGAGAACACCGGTTGCGGCCATGGCCGCAGCGAGACGTCCGTTAACGACTTAGGACTGCGTGCTCGGCACGTCGGCCATCACACTCTTGATCGCCTGGGCGGCGCCCAACAGCGCCGCGCTCTCGGCCGGGATGATCAGCTTGGTGTTGGCGCTCTCGGCGAACTTCGACAGCGTGTCGAGCTGCAAGATCGCGACCAGCGTCGGGTCCGGCGCCTGCGCCTTGATCGCCGCGTAGACCGAGGCGATGGCCTGGGCGCGGCCCTCCGCTTCGAGGATGAGCGCCTGTCGCCGACCCTGGGCGCGAAGGATGTCGGACTGCTGGGCACCTTCGGCCTCTTTGATCGCCGCTTGGCGTTGACCGTCGGCGACGTTGACGGCGGACTGCTGTTGTCCTTCGGACTCTAGGATCCGCGCGCGCTTCTCCTGGTCGGCCTGCTTCTGGAGCGCCATGGCCTGGAGGATCTGCTCCGGCGGCGTGATCTCGAGGACCTCCACGCGGTTGATGCGCACGCCCCACTTGTCGGTCGCCTCTTCCATCTGGGTCTGGAGCATCGTGCCGATGCGCTCGCGCTGGGAGAACGCCTCGTCGAGTGTGATGCTGCCGAAGACGGCACGCACCGAGGTGCGCGCGAGGTTGTCCACGCTGACCAGATAGTCCGAGTTCGTGAAGAGAGCGAGGCGAACGTCCACGACCTGGCTGAAGATTGTCGCGTTCACGATGACCGCGACGTTGTCGCGCGTGATGACCTGCTGACGGTCGCCGGTACGCGGGGTCTCGCGGACGTCGACGATCTTCATGACCTCGATGAAGGGGATGATGAAGGTCAGGCCCGGATTCTTGATGTCCTTGAACTCGCCGAATCGGGTGATGACGCCGACGAAGCCCTGCTGGACGATCCGTACGGCCTTCAAGATTGCCGCCAGGACGAGCAGAACAATGATTCCGGCGACGACTGCTAGGACAATGCCAACCATCTGGTTCCCTTCATTTCGGCCAAGAACGGTTCATTTCGCCGTTCATTAGCCCGTTCATCGGAGTGTAGTTGTCCCCTTCGCCACCCCACCGGCCAGCGCGACGGGCGCTGCTCAACCGAAGGTGAAATCGTAGGCCTGCACGCCCGGCGAGAACTTCATCACCATCGTGCCCGACGTCGAGGCCGGCGCGGCCAGCAGCGTGTAGAGACGAGGTACGCCGCTGACGTGGATCGTCTGGGGCGCGGTGCCGTTACCGGCGGACACCGTGACCGTACCCGTGCCGCCCATCACGAGATAGACGTCCTGAGCCAGATAGTTGATCTCCAGCTTCGAATCCTTCACTGACGTCGCCTCTTCGGCGTGTTCGTTCCACACGCCCGACAACGCCCACGTCGTGGACTCGAGGTCCTTCGGGAACTTGTACTCGGTGGCCACGTTCTCGGTCGGGGCAACGTCCGTGTCCATGTAGGTCAGCCCGTACTTGTAGCCCACGTAGGACTCTGGGCTGGTCTCGAGGACCGGCGTGAGATTGGGCACCGAGGTGCGCGGCGGCAACTTCAGGCCGGGGTGCGCCGCGACCAACAGTTGGCGGATGAGATTCTCGGTGAGTCCGTAGTTCCCCTCACCGAAGTCGACGTGACGCACCACACCCTGGGCGTCGACGAGGTATTCGGCCGGCCAATAGTTGTTGGCGTAGGCGAACCACGTCCCGTAGTTGTTGTCGACGTCGATCGGGTACTTGACGCCGAGCGTCTTGGCTTGGGCGATCACGTTGCTGATCACGTGTTCGAACGCGAACTCGGGGGTTTGCACGCCGACCACTTCAAGCCCGTAGGGGGCGTAGCGCTTGTACCACGCCTCGACGTGGGGCAACGATCGTTGGCAGTTGATGCACGAGTACGTCCAGAAGTCGACGAGGACCACCTTGCCGCGCAGCCCCTTGATGGTGAGCGGTTTGCCCTCGGGCGTGTTAAGCCACTTGGTCACTTGCGTGAAGTTCGGAGCGTAGCCGCAGGTCACCAGTCCCGGCGACGCGGTCGGGCACGACACCAATGACCCGGACACGCCCTTGGCACCGTGGTGGCCGAGCGCACTGAGCTGCTTGCGGATACTCGTGGAACCTTCGAGTTTGTTCTGCAGCGTGTTGGTGTAGCCCGGGACGTCGCGCTGCAAGAAGTCGAAGGAGTTGGACCCGATGCCGATCGCCATCAACAACAGCACGACGCCACCGATTTGGCGCAGCAGCGGCGCGCGCTGGCGAACGGCCTGCACGCGGTGGACCAGGCCACCGCCGGCCAGGGCGATGAACAGCAGCGGCAGCGCGGCACCGATGGCGAAGGCGAGGGTGATCAGCACCGTCTCGAAATGGACGTCGCGCGCGCCCGCGAGCGTCGTGATGGCGGCCAAGACCGGTCCGGCACAGGGCGTGAACACCAAGCCCAGCGCCAACCCGATCACGAAGCCCCCACTGGAGCTGCTCGGCTGGTGGCCGACGAATCGCGCGAACGGTCGTTCGAGCAACTCACCGATCGCGGGTATCACGAAGCCGATACCGACGAGTCCGATGAGGATGACGCCGGCCCACATCAGCGCGTCTTGGGGGAGATGCAGTCCGGACAAGATCGCCGACCCGGCGAGCACGAGGAGACTGAAACTAAGGACGAGTCCGAGGACGATCGACACCGATCGACGCCACGAGTTCCGGGGCTTCTCGGCGTCGGGCGTGGCCACGCCGGCCACGAAGACGATAGGCAATACCGGAAGGATGCACGGTGAGATTCCGGCGATCAGTCCCGCCACGAGCGCAATGAAGAGGAGCGTCACGAGCGACGACGAGACGCGAGATCATTCGACTGACGCAATCGAAGCCTCACACTGAGAACCCTAAGTGACTTCACGACCACTCTCTTCACAAATCACAGTCTGAGGAGTCGCCAACGCGTTACAGCGGTCAGCTTTAGTCAATTCTTATGATCGCGGTTCGTCCGATCGTCCTCTCGGATGCACGTCACGACCTCTACTGCGCTCCCTCATCGGAAACTCTGAATTCGCAAGCACCTCTTCTACACTCAGGTCATGCGTGCGGACATCGTCGTCTTTGATGGAATTGACGAGTTGGACGCCCTCGGACCGTACGAGATCTTGCGCCGCGCCGAGCAGTTGAGTATTGACTTCGCCGTGCGGTTGGTGACCCAGACGGGTCAGGAGTCTGTCTGTGGCGCACACGGCCTGACCTTTGCGACGGACGGGCTGTTCGTCCCGGGTGAGGCGGACATCGTGATCGTGTCCGGTGGTGGTTGGAACGCCCGGTCGAAGCAGGGCGCGTGGGCGGAGTACCAGCGAGGCGAATTGGCTCCACTCCTCGTCGAAGCGGCCGAGAGCGCGTCGGTCATCGCGGGCGTGTGTACCGGCACGATGCTGTGGGCGCACGCCGGTGTGATCACGGGGCGTCGCGCCAACACCCACTACACGGCCCACGAAGAACTCGCCGAGCTGGGCGTGCTCGTCGTGCCCGAGCGAGTCGTCGATGACGGTGAGGTCGTGACGAGCGGCGGCGTCACGAGTGGTCTCGACCTCGCGTTGTGGTTGGTAGCGCGAGAGCTCAGCGACCTCCTCGCCCAACAGATCGCCAAGAACATCGAATACAAGTGGTTCCGACCGAATCGCTCCATCAGCGCGTAGCGACGGCGCGACATGGCTACGAGCGAAACTCGAACTCCTTCGCGGGCCCGCGAAGTGCTCGCCACTCCGGCTCGAGGATGGCGTAGACGAGTTCGTCCGTCCACTCGCCTTTGACGAATTCGTTCTCCACGAAGTTCGCCTCCGGTCGCATGCCGAGCTTCTCGAGCACGCGCGCCGACGGTGTGTTGCGGGCGTCCAGACGGCCGCTGACGCGGTGCGCGCCGAGCCCTGAGAAGGCCAATTCGACGATCACCTCGGCGCCCTCAGTGGCGTAGCCGTTGCCGGCGTACATCGGGTCGAAGACGTAGCCAACCTCGTAGTGCGCGTGCGTGACGCTGATGAAGCCCATCGCCAATTCGCCGATGAGGATGCCCTCGTCCTTCAACTCCACACCAAAGTTGATCCAGCCGCCTTCGCTCGGCAAGTCCTCACTGGTGCGCCGAGTGAGATGATCGAGCGCGGCCGAACGGTCGAACGGACCAAAGTAGAGGTAACGAACGACCTCGGGGTCCGAGAACATCGCGAAGTGCCGTTCCAGATCATCGGGCGTCAGTGCTCGGATCTTGAGCCGATCGGTGGTCAGCGGGTAGTGCAGTTTCATGAAGCTCTCGTCCCTCTCAGCTCGGTGGCAACACCAGCGTTGCGGCTTCGTCAACGACGAGTGTGAAGAAGCGACCGGCGTTGCGGACCGTTCCCTTGAAGTGACCGAAGAGTTCGAAGCTGATGCAGCCAAAGAACGCCGACCACACCATCAGCGAGCGAGCCCGAATCGGTTCGGGGACACCGGGCATGAAGTCGTCGAGATTACGGGTCTCGAGTATGCCCTTCAACGTCGAATCATCGAGTGACACCACGTCGCGGTCGGACGCCTGCCACGCCTCGGTGACGATCGATCCGAGGACCAGCGCCACGCGGGCGGCCGCGTCGACCGTGAACGTCGGCGCCTCGTACCCGGGCACCGGAGAGCCGTAGAGCAGGGCGTACTCGTGGGGATTCGCCCGCGCCCACTTTCGAATCGCCGACGCGGCCGCGTGCAGTCGGCGACGCGGTTCGTCGCGCGGTACGCGTGAGACGGCCCGCTCGGCGAACGATCCAAGGTCGTTGTACGCGTCGACGATGAGCGCGGTCAGCAAATCGTCCCGGGTCGGAAAGTATCGGTACAGGGCCGAAGACACGAGGCCCATGTCGCGCGCGACCTCTCGCAGGGATAGAGCGGGCGCACCCTTCTCGGCCATCAGCCGTCGCGACGTCGACTTGATCCGCTCGATTTGGAGGAGTCGGGCTTGGACCCTGGTCGTCTTCACGTCGTTCACCTGACCAGTATCACAGGTCGGCGGGGCCGGCGCACGATTTTAGAGAGCAGTGCTCTTGCAATTCGGCGACGGGTGTGCCACACTGTTTAGGAGAGCAGTGCTCTCGCATTGGAGGAGGATCCATGGGAACCTATTTAATCGTCGGCGCGGGCGCGATCGGCACCGTCGTCGCTGAACAGCTGGCCCAGCAAGGTCGCGACGTTCGTCTTCTCTCGCGGCGCGGACTGGGTCCCGAGCATCCGCTGATCGACCGTCGCGCCGGTGACGCCGCGGATGCGGCAGTGGTCACGCGACTCGCCGGGGGCACCGACGCGATCTTCAACTGCGCGAATCCCGCCTACCACCGCTGGCCGACCGACTGGCCCCCCATCGCGAACGCGTTACTCGCGGCCGCCGAAGCCGGCGACTCAAAATTGGTGACACTGAACAATCTCTACGCCTACGGGCGTCCCAGCGGTCCGATGTCACCGCACGATCCGTTGAACGCCGACTACGAGAAGGCCCAGGTCCGCGCCACGATGTGGCACGACGCCAGACGCGCTCACGAGGAAGGTCGCGTCCAGTCCACCGAAGTACGAGCCTCGGACTTCGTGGGTCCTCGTTCACAGAGCTACCTCGGACTACTCATTCCACGGATCCAAGCGGGTAAGAGCTGCCAGGTCATTGGTGACGTCGACGCGCCGCATAGCTGGAACTACACGGTCGACGTCGCCCGCACGTTGGTGACGTGCGCCCAGGACGACCGATCTTGGGGACGGGCGTGGCACGCGCCCGCAAATCCGCCATGCTCCGTGCGCCAAGCCGCCAACGAGATCGCGCGCATCGTGGGCGTGACCAACGTGAAGTTCACGAAGGTGCCCAAGACCGCCCTTCGACTGCTCGGACTCTTCAACACGGACGTTCGCGAATTGCCCAAGACGTTGTATCAATTCGAAGCACCTTTTGTGATCGACGACTCTGAGACGCGTTCCATGTTCGGACTGCAACCCACGCCGTGGGACGAAGTGTTGACGTCAACGATCGCGTACTTTTCGAAGGACTGATCTAGACGTCGCGCCACTGCGGGACGCTCTCGAATTCGTGGCCGGATAGGTTGGTGGCGAGATGAGGAGCCGGAATGTTCACTGACCTTCCCCCCGAGGTGCTCGAAGTGATGCACGAACTCGAAGTCCGTGACGCAGATGATCGTGACGACGGAACCCCCCACCTCCAACGTCTACGACAGATCACCCCCGACACCGGACGATTCATCGCACTGTGGGCCGCGGCGGCACCGCTCGGAGCGATGATCGAAGTCGGTACGAGCGCCGGCTACTCGACGCTGTGGCTCGCCCAGGCGTGTCGGACAAGTGGTCGCACGCTCACGACGTTCGAGATACTTCCCGAGAAGGCCGCACTCGCGCGCGTCACCTTCGCTCGAACGAACGTCGACGACGTGATCCATTTGGTTGAGGGCGACTTCCTCGAGCACGCCGACCGATTCGAGGACATCGCGTTCTGCTTTCTCGACGCGGAAAAGGACGTGTACCAAGCGTGTTACGACGTGGTGGTGCCCAAGATGGTGACCGGCGCCCTACTCATCTGCGATAACGCCACAAGTCACCGAGACGACCTTGCTCCAATGATCGAGCGCGCGCTCAGCGATGATCGCGTGGACGCCATGGTCGCGACCGTGGGCAAAGGCGAACTCCTCTGTCGCCGTCGCTAACGCAGAGGGTCCCGACTCGATCCGCGAGTTGGGACTAGAGGTCCTTGAACATCGAGATCGCCTGGACTTCGTAGCCGAGTGACTCGTACAGCGATCGCGCCGTACGATTCGGGCCGAAGACATTGAGCGCCACACGGGTGCCGCCGTGTTCTCTCGTCCAGGTTTCGGCCGCCTCCATCGTCGCTCGACCGAGTCCTCGGCCGCGCGAGTCCTCGTCGATCTCAAGGTCGAACACGAACCACGTGTTCTCGTCACCCGAGAACGGACGGCCCATCCACAACGTGCCGACGACGACACCGTCGGCGACGGCGTTCATCACGAACTGACCTTCGGCGGGACGTCCGTCGGGGAAGAGGACGGCGAATTGGGCGTCGGACATTGCGGTCGCGGTCTCGAGACCCTCGCCCGCCTTGACGCGTTCGGCGACATACTCCTCTTGTTTGCGCGGCATCCACGACGCCAACTGCTCGCCTGTCTTCGATTCCAGATTCATCACGCGCCGACCTTACTGTCGTCGCCGACGTACGGGAGAACGTTCGTGTCCCTTCGCTGGAAGCGAGATCGGACAGCGGTGTATTCTCGGCGTCGTCAAGGAGGCGTAATGCTGTCATCGAATTCGGATCTCTGTGAATACACCGCCTTGGAGCTCGCCGGCACACTCGCGTCGGGCGCTACCACCTCAGTGGAGATCGTCACGGCGCTGTTGGCCCGTATCGCGGAGTTGGACGCGCCGGGCACGACGATCGAACTGCGCAGCGTCTTGGCCGTGTCGCCCGACGCACTCAACGACGCGAAGCGCCTGGATGACGAGCGCGCGACGGGCAATGTCCGAAGTCCATTGCACGGCGTACCGATACTCATCAAGGACAACATCGAGGTCGTCGGCCTCCCGGGCTGTGCTGGCTCGACGTCGCTGGTGGGTCGACCGGTCCCCCACGACGCGCCACTCGTCACTCGACTGCGCGAGGCCGGCCTGGTCATCCTCGGATCGACGAATCTCTCCCAGTGGGCCAACATGCGGTCGCCCTTTTCGACGAGTGGCTGGTCTGCCGTAGGCGGACTCACTGTCAATCCCTACCGACTGGACCGTTGCGCCGGCGGCTCGTCGTCCGGTTCGGGTGCGGCTCTTGCGGCACGGCTGTCGCCCCTGGCGATCGGCACGGAGACCGACGGCTCGATCACCTGTCCGGCCTCACTGAATGGTGTGGTCGGCATCAAGCCGGCCGTCGGCACGGTGAGCGGCGAAGGTGTGGTGCCGATCTCGGCGAGTCAAGACAGCGCCGGCCCCATGGGTCGCACCGTGCGCGACGTCGCGGCGCTGTACGAGATCTTGACGGGTTCAGATGACGTCCTCGGGCGCGTCGGGCGCGGTTTCGACGACGCACGATTCGCCGTGGCGACGAACATGAAGACCGGTCACGCCGCCACCGACGTACTGTTCGCCGACGTCGTCGCTCGGGCCCGTGCGGCGGGCGTGTCGTTCTCCGAAGTGACGGTGACCGAAGTCAATGAAACGGTCAACGCCGACGAGTTGACCGTGTTGTTGAGCGAGATGTTCGACGACTTGGGTGCGTTCTTGACGCGCCGCGGTGGTAACGGGCCCGCGTCGATGGCGGACGTCATCGCCTACGAGAACGAGCACCGCGACGTCGAGCTGCCCTTCTTCGGACACGAGTACTTCGACCAGTCGCTCGCTTCCGGTGGTCGCGCCGGCGAAAAGTACGTCGAAGCCAGAGCGAGGAACGTCGAGTGGGCCGTTGAGCAGTGTCTGAGCCCGGCACTCAGCGACATCGAGTGCTTCTTCGCCCCTTGTTACAGTCCCGCCTGGAAGAACGACCTCTTGTTGGGCGGTAGCGGCGGCGGCCAAACGTCCGAGATCACGCAGGCGGCCGCGATTGCCGGTTGGCCGATCGCCACCGTGCCGATGGGCGTGATCGACGGCCTCCCGGTCGGACTGTCGATCGTCGGTCGACCAGGGTCCGAGGCAACCTTGCTCGCGGTGGCCGCGGGATTCGAACAACTTTTGGACCTCGCATCGGACGGTGCTCTCACACCCACCTTCGTGCGGCCGGGGCGTGGCTGAGATCCACCCGAGGTAGTAATCGACGAAGGACTACGTTCGCCTGTCGTCGGTGCGACACTCGTGTCCCCGTCACAGAGTTTTGGTACGTTGACGACATGTCAACTCAACTACGAGGACTTCGCACCCTCATCTATCCAACGTGTGACCTCCCCGGCGCGAAGGCGTGGTGGAGTGCGTATCTGGGAATCGCGCCGTACTTCGACGAGCCCTTCTACGTGGGTTTCGACGTTGCCGGCTACGAACTCGGACTCGTCCCGACGGAAGAGACCGAAGGAAGCCCGACGACCTACTGGGGCGTCGACGACGTCGCCCAGGCGGTCGCCGACGCCGAAGCCAACGGCGCGAAACTGCTGGAGGAACCACAAGACGTGGGCGACGGCATCATCGTCGCGTCGGTCGAGAACCCCAGCGGACACGTCATCGGTCTGATTCACAACCCGCACTTCGTCGCCAAGTAATCGGCAACACGTTTATCTGCGCGCGAGGACCTCTTCGTGCACGACGACGAAGACACCGTCCTCGTTGTCGGCCCATGATCGGAAGGCGTCACTGATCTCACTCAGTTCCTCACTCGTCGCGAGTCCGTACTCGAGACCTTGACGAGCGAACTCGCTGTAGAGGACTCGGTCGGCCCACAGATCGGCCCACCACTCGCGCTCTTCGTCGCCCTCGTAGGTCCAATTGGACGTCGAACGTTCGAGGGACTCGAAGCCGGCCTCGCGAACCCAACCGGCGAGGAACCGCCCGGCGTCGGCCTCGGCGTTGTTGTGTCGTGTGATCTCGTGGTAGAGATCCATCCACTTATCGAGACCCTGATTGAGTGGCGACCACGAAAACTCGCCGTAGTCGGCATCGCGCACCGCGAGCCAGCCTCCGTCGCGCAGAACTCGTCGCATCTCCACGAGGGCGCGAACCGGATCGCTGAGGTGTTGGAGAACCTGATGCGCATAGACGACGTCGAAGGAGTCGTCCTCGAAGTCGAGATTGTAGACGTCGCCGACGCGCAGTGACAGGTTCGACAGCGACCTCGCTTCGGCCGCCTGGCGGGCACGCTCAATGACGACCTCGGAACGATCGATGCCGATGACGTCGCCCGGCGCGACGATCTCGGCCAGGTCCATCGTGATCGTCCCCGGCCCGCACCCGACGTCGAGCAGATGATCGCCGTCTTTCAAATGAGGGAGGAGGAACGCAGCCGAATTCTGGGCGGTGCGCCACGTGTGACTGCGTAGAACCGACTCGTGGTGACCATGGGTGTATCGATCGAGTGAAGTCATGTCGTCAAGATACATTCCTTGGCCCGGCCGCGCCAGCGCCGCGATATTCCAAGTGTCTCGCTCGACGGTACGATTCGGCGATGAGTTCTGAGCCCCACGTCCTGTGCGTGTTCCGCTCCGTCCGGACCGACCACTCAGCGCGCGAGTACGAACAGTGGTCGAATCGGATGGACGAATTGGTCGCCACGATGCCGGGGTATATCGGCCACGAAAGCTATCGAGACAGCGAGTCCGGTCGCGGCGTCACGATCTCGTTTTTCTCCTCCATGGCCCAACTCGTTGCGTGGAAACAGGTGCCTGAGCACCTCGAAGCACAGGCGCTCGGCCGTACGTCGTTCTACGCGGAGTACGAGATCGAGGTGGCCGAAATCGTGCGTCACTACGAATGGTCGTCATTTGACGAAACACGCGAACGCGACGCCATCGTCGATCCTTGAGTCCTTCACCGGACGCGCAGCGATCTCCTATGACATCATGAGTCTGTGAGCAGCGGTTCCACCTCCGAGGTACAGACCTGCGAGCAGTGTGGATTCTCCTGGGACCGGTTGACGCGCGCGGAGATCTCGCGCCGGATTGGTGACGCGGTCGAGACGATCGTCGCAATCGTCGTACATTCTGGCGTTTCGGGTGCGACGAGACCGAGCCCCGGACGCTGGTCGACTCTCGAATACGCCGGACACCTACGCGACGTGCTGGTGAGCATCCGAGAACGAATCGTCCTCGCGTCGATCGTCGACGTGCCGGTCGGTCAGCCAATCTTCCGTGACGAGCGAATCGACCTCGGCTTCTACACACAGGACACGGCGTCGGACGTCGCCGCGGAGTTGCAGGTTATGACCTATCTCTTCTTGAAGACCGTGGCCACACTGCCCGACGGTTTCGAAGGTCGGAAGCTGGTCTACAGCACTCGAACTCCACTCGAGATCACGATCTCGGACGCGATGTTGAACGCGCTGCACGAATGCGAACATCACCTCGGCGACATCCAAGCGAACGTCCGACTTCTCGAATTGACGACCTCCTAGTCGAGTTGCGGGTGCGGTGTGCGGCACCACCGAAACACTAAGTTGCGGGTGCGGACGAGTTGAGAGGATCGGCGATGGGGCTCAATGTGGCGGCGGTCCAGTTGTCGTCCGGCACGGACGTCGCGAACAACCTCGATGAGGCCAGTCGCTTGGTCAACGAAGCCGCTGAGCGCGGCGCCCAGTACGTCCAACTGCCGGAGTATTTCAACTACCACGGACCATTCAGTGGCTTCGCCTCTGCGGCGGAGACGATTCCCGGGTCGACGACGTCGCGCATGGCTGCCATCGCCAAGTCTCGGTCCTTGACACTGCATCTCGGCAGTCTCTTGGAATCCTCATCCGTCGAGGGACAGTTCTATAACACCAGTGTGGTCATCGATCCGAGCGGTGAGATCGTCGCCACCTACCGAAAGATCCACCTCTTCGACGTCAATGTGCCGGGTGCCATCGTGCAACGCGAGTCAGAGTTCGTCACGGCGGGCGACGAGATCGTCGTGACGCCTCGAAATGAGTACGTCTTAGGACTGTCGATCTGCTTCGACCTGCGTTTCCCAGAGTTGTATCGAAGTTTGGCGCTCGCCGGCGCGGACGTGATTGCGATCCCGTCGGCATTCAATGCGGTGACCGGACTGGCTCACTGGGAACCACTCGTTCGAGCCCGAGCCATCGAAAATCACGCCTTCGTCGTCGCCGCGACACAAGTAGGGGTGACCGACCGGGGCATCGCCACCTACGGCCACGCACTCATCGTCGACCCGTGGGGCGAGGTCATGGCCGAGGCGATGAGTGACGAACCGGAGATCATCTCCGCCCAGTTGGATCTGAGTGAGGTCGCGCGACGACGAGCTCAAATTGCGGTGATGGACTTTCGCCGACCCGACGTCTATGAACGCACGGTGGTCGTCACCGGCGACTGACCGGTAGCCACGCCGAAGCATCGGCACATCCGACGTGGTTCTAGAGTCGTACATCGTGAGATGGCCCGACGCCGAAGTGAACGCGAGCGCGTCGCTCGTGGAGCAACTCATCCGAGAGCAACACCCCGACCTGAGCATCGACGGGATCAGAGCGATGCCGCCGGGATTCGACAACACCATCTGGCGACTCGGTGACGACATGGTCGTCCGCTTACCTCGACGTGAGGTCGCCGTGGCGTTGATCCGCAATGAACAACGTTGGCTTCCGGAACTGGCACGACGACTCCCTCTGGCGATTCCGATACCGCTTCGCGTAGGCCGACCGAGCGAGATCTTCCCTTGGCCGTGGACCATCGCGCCGTGGATTGACGGCCTCCCCGGCAACACGGTCGATCCGGCGATCATGGGTCGGGCGGCCGCGCCCCTCGGGCGTTTCCTGCGCGCACTCCACTGCGACGCGCCCGACGACGCGCCTTCGAATCAGTTCCGCGGCGTGCCCCTGGCGACGCACCGTGACGACTTCCTCGCTCGACTTGACGATGTCGGCGACCTGGTCAACCGCGGTCAAGTGCTGCGAGTCTGGGAAGCGTCGCTCGACGCAGCACCGTGGACCCCTCCGCTCCAGTGGATACACGGCGATCCGCACCCCGCAAACCTGATCTTTCGTGACGACGCGCTGGTGGGCGTCATCGACTTCGGGGACCTCTGCGCGGGTGACCCGGCGAGTGACCTGGCGGGCGCCTTGCTCGCTCTTCCCGCCGGGTCGCTCAACGAATTCTTCCGAGCCTACGGCGACACCGATGGTGCGACACTCCGTCGAACATTGGGCTGGGCAGTTCACGTCGGGCTCATGTTCATCCTCCTCGGTCTGTCCGACGAGCCCTCGTACGAAGCCATCGGACATCGCGCGATCACGAACGCGATCGAATTCACGAATGCGCTGACGTGAGGAGCGACGGTCAACGTAAAGGATCGACGGCCTCGAGGAAACACTTGACGGCACGCGGACTGGTGAGGACGACGACCCGGTCCGGACCGACGGCAGATCGAGCTTCTCGCGGCAGGTCGTCGTGATACTTCGCGTGCGAGTTCCAGGCCCACAGGATGATGTTGCGGTTCCGGTCCCGAGACAAGGCGTTGCGCCACTTTTCCTGGTTGCCGTTCCATAGTCGCTCGCGGGTCATCAATCGACGTAGGGTCCGTGCGATGAGGCGGGTCATTACGATTCTCTTGGGCAGATCGATGATGACGATCGTCGTCGCTCGAGGCCAGAGAATGTCACGTACGTGGCTGTAGTTGCCGTCGATCACCCAGCCCGACTGTTCGACGTAGTCCGTCACCCGGGTACGAAACTCCTCCGTGTCGAGCGGCGTCCAGTCGGGTTGCTGGTACAGGCCATCGAGTTCGAGATACGCGACGCCGAGTCTTGCCGCGAGCGCCGCCGACAGCGTTGTCTTTCCGCTCCCTGACGTACCTTGCACGACGATTCGAGTCTCTCGACTACCGGCCGATTCTCGATCTTGGGACATCGCCGCAGCCTACAAATCGGCCGGGTTACAATCCTCGGTAGTTCTAGGCATCGACGGCTCGTGAGCGGTCGGCAGGCGGGAGTACACAAAGATCGTGGGAGACCTGACACCATTGGTCGCGCTGGCGTCGGGTTCGCTCAGCTCTTGGATCCAGTTACTTATCGCGCTCGCGTTGGTCGCCCTGAACTATTGGGCCACGGCCCGCATCATCGCACAGGCCGGTTACTCGAGGACATGGATTCTGCTGCCGCTCGCGCCGCTGATCTTGACCGTTATCTGCTTCTTCATCCTTTGGCATGACCTCAACGCATTCATATTCGGTGGCTCAATTGGATTCCTAGGAATTGACTCCGTGGGCTTCTGGTGGCATCTGGATCAAGTCAGCATCTTTCTCTGTTGGCTCGCCTTCATCGTCTTCGCTTTCTCCCGTTGGCCCGCGTCGAACGGGTGGCGCTCGACTGACGGCGCAACACCTCCACTCCCGCAATCGACCGGAGCAGAGACGGTTGGAGCGACAGCCGCAGCGCCACAGCCCGCGTCAGCTCCCGTGACACGAGCGCGCCCCGCGTCGGCCGCGGGACCCGGTGCCGGTCCGGCCGTAGCGTCGAGTGCGCCGGTGAAGAAGACGGGGGCACAGTTCTGCGTGTGGTGCGGTGAGGCGACACCGGGCAACCGCGCGCTCTTTCACGACTGTGGACCGAAGGATCGACCGGAGACCTTCTGCAAGAACTGCGGTACGGCACTACCGGCCGAGTCCGCGGCCTGCACCGCGTGCGCCGGTTGACGTCGATCGTATTTACGGCGAGAGATCGGTTGAGTACGGCGCTGATCAGCGTCGAAACTATCTGCGGATAACGCGAAGCAGATCAGCCGCTGACGCTTGCGCCAGCCATCCACCCGAGTACTCGTTGTCGTCCGTAACTTCGCTCACGGCAAAAACCGGGCCGCTCGATCGCGGTTCGTCCACGCCGAGTTCTCGTTCGGCGAGGATCAGACCCGCGTGACGCCCCTTGAACTCGTCGACGGCGTACCGCGCTCCCTTCGACGTCACGGTCCATCGGCTCTTGGAGACAATTGAGGCTTGTATCACCGAGAGCACACGGAACGCCTCTTCGGTGAGGTAGACGTTGGTGATCTTGACGCACTCCGGGCTGTCATCGTCGAGCCGCACCTTCTGGCCGAGCTTGTAAACGGTTCCCGTATCGCCTTGGACCACGCGAAGTCGCAGCGACGTGCCGATCCAGTAGTGGTCCACGATGACTCGCTCGTCCGTGGCGCCGTCAGGAACAGCGCGCAACAGCCACCGCTGTTCGCGTTCCAGCTGCGCGTAACGACCTTCACCGGGACGACGACTGGTCACGGCGCGAGTCTAGATTCGTCCATCGATGACCGGGTGACCCGAGTGTGATGCGTTGCCGTCACACCGGAACGCAGATGAGCGCGATTGAATCACTCGATTCAGGATTGAAGCGTTCGTCGTAGATCTCGAGGTGCAACCCGTCTCGTAGGGCGACCCCGGACGAGGGGAGGTACTCGGAGTAGAACCACGCCGTGGTTCGACCCATTGCGTCGAGCGGGCCCACGTGCTCACACGCGAGGTACGAACCGCCAGGGATCTCCATCGTCTCCAAGCCGTCAAATTGGCCGCCGTTGTCGTCGAGCCGAATCGCCGCGAGGTAGTTCGTCTTCGAACTCCCCTCGACCTCACTCATCACGCCGACCGCCCAGTGGGCTTCGTTCAATGCGTGCGACGTCTGTGTCATGAGCCGGTCCCACAACTGCGGGATCACTTCGCGGGCGTCGGAGTTCGGTGACATTCCACCAACAAATTGGCCCGACACGCCGACGACCGTCGTGGTCGGAACTTCGATAGCAGAGACTTTCGGTGTGGACATGGGCCGAGATTAGTGCAGCCCTCTCACACGAGTCTCACTGGGGCGGAGTGCCCCGGGGAGGCTCGCGAAGTACGATCCCGTTGCCATCCGGGTCATCGAAGGTGACGAAGCGTCCCCACGGCTGTTCGTCGATGTCACTTTCGATGACGAATCCCCTGGTGGCGAGGTCCGCGATGGTCCCTTCCATATCTTGGGTATCGAGCACGAGTCCCTTCAGCGATCCTGCGGGCATCGAAGGGAACCAAGTGACCAAGGTGATCGATGCTTGGGATCCCTTCGGGGCGACCTGCACCCATCGCATACCTTCCTCCATCTTCATGTCCTGGAGGAGCTCCATTCCCAGCACCTTGACGTAGAAGTCTTTCGCCTGGTCGGGATCGCTGACCGGGACGGATACCACTTGAACTGTTGTTATGGGCATGCGCGCATCCAAACACAACGACACAAGGGTGTCAACCGCGCATCTTCAGTTCGTCTGTCGGCGCACCGAGGAGATCCCACTTGTTGCCGTAGATATCTCTGAAGACCACGACCTCTCCGTACGACTCGGTGCGTGGCTCCGTCAAGAACTCCACGCCGTGGGCGACCATGTTCGCGTGGGTGGCTTGAAAGTCCACGACCCGCAAGAACAGTCCCACGCGGCCCGCGAACTGGCGACCGACCAACGCCTCCTGCTCCTCGCCACGCGCCTGAGCGAGCAAGATGCCGCTACCAGTGCCGGGTGGTCGCACGACGACCCAGCGCTTGGCCTGGCCGTCTCCGTCGAGCGAAGGCGTGTCCTCTTCGAGCACGCAACCCAGTACGTTCACGAAGAACTCAATCGCCTCGTCGCACTCCCGGACAATGACGCTGACCAGTTCGAGACCCATCGGGTCAGATTATTTCGTCGGCGCGCCCGGGTGCTTCACTATCGTGGCCGTATGACTTCTGAATGGGCGCGACCCGTTGTCCATTGGTCGATCGTCGCGGTTGACCCGGAACGTCAACGATCGTTCTACTCGGCACTATTCAACTGGGACATTGGCGAGGGCCCGATCATGGAGATACCCGCGGGTATCGGCGCTCCGGAAGCCGGTCCGGCGGGACACATTCAGGCCGGAGCACATCCGGACATTTCGCTCTACGTGCAGGTAGCCAATTTGCGTTCGACGATTGACCACGCGGTGGGACTAGGGGGCAAGGAGACAATCGCACCGTTCGACCTCCCCAACGGTCAATCGCTTGCGGCGATTGAAGATCCCGAAGGCAACTTCGTGATGCTCGTGCAGCAATGAAGATCTAGCCTGGAAGTTCCCTGAAGTAGTCGGTGCTGAGTGAAGCCGCGTCCAGCAGCGACGCGTACTCCAATGCGATGGGCGAGGATAAGGCGGCCGACGTCGACTGGCGAACGTCCTTCATTGATCGCCACCATTTCAACGCCAACCATTCGCCGTCCAAGCCGCTGGCCACCGTGCGGCGAACAAGCCCCTCTTGCTGGTAAATGAAGAGTTGTTGGAACTCAGCGTCCTTTTCCAGGAAAGCCTCCGCGGTAACGTCGTTCGCCAATCGAAACCTTGAGACTTCGATCATTTACTGTTCTCCCCGGTACACACGCTCGCCCTGAACCCTACGGTCTCCAACATCTCATGTCGTTTCCCGAGTTACGAAGCGACTTTGACCACCGCCACCTAAGCGGATGGCGGAGGCACCGACTCTCCGTGCTCGCGCATCAACTCGATATGCAATGAAATGGCTTCGGCAATATTGGTCTTAACCTCTTCCAATGTCTTGCCAGTTGAGACGCAACCGACGAGATCCGGAACCCAAGCACCGTAATTGTTGGGCGAATGTTCAATGACTACCGCGTACTCGGTCATCGCATTCTCCGTTCCAAGCCAACTTGCCTCACAATGCTACTGAGCAACTCGCGATGCAGATCATCTCCCAAGGCTCCAAGAGCGGTTCCTGGCTTCATCGGATGGTGAAACTGGCAATGACTCCCCTTGTATCGGACTTGAAAGCCGACGCTTGCGCTACAAGGTCAGGCCAGATTTCGGCCGATGATTGACCATCGATTTGACGATGTGGACCTTCGATCGACGTCGTTGGACGAGGCCTATTTCGAGGTGCGAGATCTCCGCTCACGAAGCAACGCGGACGGTGGACACTCGCGTCGTGGGCGGGGGCACCTGTTCCCCGTGGAGCAGCATTCCCTCTATGTGGAACTCAATTGCGTCACGCATCAACACTTCGATTTCTCCGATGGTGTCAGCTGCGCCGACACATCCGGGCAAATCTGGCACGTAGGCAGCGAGATTCGAGCCCGCGTCTTCGATGACAATGGCGTAATCGCTCACTTCTGTCCCTTCTGCAATCCTGCTTGGCGATAAATCTGCTTCAGCGTCCCTAATGGTAGGTCCTTGCTCATTGCGCCCGCAACGGTGAGCGTGCCGGGCTTCACCGGATGCTGGCACTGTCGATGGCTTCCTTGCGTGCGGACTTGATTCCATCCATTTCGTTGAAGCAATTCGATGATCTCTTTCACTTTCACGTACCCCCAAGGGTCGCGTGTGCACCTGTAGACATTGATCTATTGCACCTCGGTAGAAGCACGAGCCGACTCTCGGACCACTGGCGTCCGAGATTCTGCTCGCAAGAGCGGGGGGATGCATTTGCCACCGTCAAATTCACTAAGCATTTGCAAGCCGAGTGTCATATTGTTACGCGATGGTTGATGTCTATGACTTCATCGTGGTAGGCGGTGGTTCTTCGGGAGCGGTGATTGCGGCGCGATTGTCCGAGGACCCCGATTGCCGTGTCGCCCTCGTCGAAGCGGGAGGGACTCCGCCCCCGCACGAACTCATGCCGCTCGCCTGTGCAGCCCTGCAGCTCGATCCCAGCACTGACTGGATGTACACCGCCGACGCGGGCAACGCGGGACTCGGACTTGACGAAGGTCGAATGATGGTACCGAGAGGGAAGATGCTCGGCGGCTCTTCGGGTATCAACTACATGGCGTACGTCCGAGGTCACCCGGGCGATTTTGACGCGTGGTCGGCCGATGGTGCGACGGGCTGGAGTTACGACGACGTCTTGGCCTTCTTCAAGAAGAGCGAAGGCCTCGCAGCCAGCGGTGACGTCGTGATCGACGGCGATGCCCACAACACCGAAGGTCCTCTCGGCGTCTCCGTTCGCGCGCCCATCATTTCCGGTGCTCAAGCGTTCGTGCAGGCCGCGGCGGAGTCCGGTTTCGCCGTTGGCGACTACAACGGCCGCGACCGATTGAATCCAGACGGCGTTGTTTCGTTGATGCAGACGAGCACGAAGAACGGCAAGCGATCGAGCACCTACCACGCCTTCCTCGAAGGTCCGACGGCACTCCGATCCAATCTTTCCATCATCACCGAGGCGTACGTGACGAAGATCGTCCTCGAGGGTGAGGATGGCGCGATCGTCGCGAGCGGCGTCGAGTACCAATCCGCTAACGGGACGACGGTCACGATCGAAGCCCGAAAGGAAGTCGTCGTGAGCGCGGGCGCAGTGGGTACCCCGCAGATTTTGTTGCTGTCGGGCATAGGACCGAAGTCGGAGCTTGAAGCGGTGGGCGTCACATCGCACGTCGACTCGCCCGAGGTGGGAAAGCACCTGAAGGACCATCTTGAGGTTGCTTTCACGTTCAACGCGCCCGGGGCGGGAATTTCCAATCTCAATGCCGGGATCGCTTTAGGCCCAGACGCCCTACGCCAACCGAACGGACCACTCCCCGCTGATCCCAATGACGACGCCACCATGGATCCGGCTCTTCAAGATCTCAAGACTGAGAGCGAGCGCCAACTCATGGAGTGGTTCACCACGGGGCGGGGCATTGCGTCGTCATCCTTATACGACGCGAGCGCCTGGTACTCGACTGGTCTCGGTGATCCCCACACGCACGACGCGCAGATTGCGATCCTCGTGGGTGGCGCCAACGTCGATCTCATTCGGAGGAACCTACGAGTCGATCCAGAAGTTCTGATGGCGAATGTGGAAACTCAGCTTGGACCTCTCATGGAGAACATCTCCGTGCTGGCGAATCCGGTCCAACCGCATAGCGAAGGTGAAATCGTCCTTGTGAGTAGCGATCCATTTGATCATCCCGAAATCCGGATGAACTACTTCGACGACCCGCACGACATGAAAGTAATGATCTCGGTCATGCGAAAGGCGCTCGAGATAGTGTCGAATTGGCCATCGAGTCTCGAGCTCGGGCCACTGGCGTTTCCGCCTTTCCTCGCGGCGAAGCACAACTTCGAAGAAGGTTCGGAACCGAGCGACGCACTGCTCGAGGACTATGCCCGGTACTACTCCTTCACCGTCTATCACCTGACTTCGACATGCCGAATCGGAAGTGTGGTGGATCCACAATTGCGAGTCAAGGGTGTCGCAAACTTGCGGGTGGCCGACGCGAGCGTCATGCCCAACGTGGTGAGCGGGAACACGAACGCCGCCTCGATAATGATCGGCGAAAAGGCAGCCGAACTACTCGCGGCGGCCCATGACGTGAAAATAGGCGAGTTCGTAGGAGACCACTCTTCGTAGGCCGAGAGCCCAGTTCTCTCATCCTTTGATCTGGTGCCTGTGGACGTTCGTCCAGCGCAACCAGCACGGAGTTACGTCGATACTTGGATGGTTTTCACCAGAGGTAGGTGCTCGGGCAACTGATCACCACTCAAACGCATGCCCTCCAAGTGGAACGGGATTGCTTCGCGCATGTTTTCAATTATTTCGTCAACGGTTTTCCCAGTCGTAATGACGCCATCGAGACCAATGACGTAAGCGGCGAAGTTGGTCCCCGCATCTTCAATCACAATCGTGTATTCGGTCACCGTTTTCTCCTCTCGATGCCTGCCTGTTTCATGATGCTAGCGAGTGTTCCTGCGGGTACTTCATCAGAAAGATGACCCGGTACGGTGACGCAACCCTTCTTGACACGGTGATGAAACTGGCGATGACTTCCGCGCTGTCGAGTGAAGAACCAGCCGTCATCTTCAATCATCCGGATGACGTTTCGCACCTTCACGATTCACATCGGTTGTGGAACACATCAATCTGCGAGTGAGAACGATCTACTTTTCCAGTTCTTCACTCTCTAGGAAATAACGATAGACATTTGTCTAGCGTCCGATGATCAAAGTGCTTCGCACCGACCTACGAAGCGACCCGGACTGTTGAGACACGCGTGTTTGGTGGCGGAACCTCTTCACCGTGAAGGCGCATTCCCTCGATATGAAACTCAATCGCTTCGCGCATGAGCTCTTCAAGTTCTTCAACGGTATCAGCGGCGCCAACGCAACCGGGAAGATCAGGAACCATTGCGGCGTAATTGTTTCCGGCCTTTTCAATGATTATCACGTACTCAGCCATCAACGACTCCTCGCTATTCCAGCTTGGCGGAAAATACTTATCTCAATGAAGATTGGAAGATCTTTACTCGGCTTGCCAGATACCGTCACTGTACCGGCTTTGACGGGGTGATGAAATTGTCGATGACTGCCACGGGTTCGAACATGAACCCAGCCGTCTTCTTCGATTATTCGGATGACATCTCGCACTCTCACGACCACCCAACGGTCACACCGTCGTTAACTTTCTAACGAGAACTGATACATGTTGGTCAAGCGAGTATTGATAAAAGTGAAATTGCGGTCATGAAAACTAAAGCGAAGATAGGAAGTCCAGGAGCGCCCCGAAGTAGGCCTCCTGGTCGTCGTACATCGCGAAGTGGCTGCCGTTCTCGCAGATGTAGGACGAACCGCTGGGGATACGGGTCGCCATCATCTCGAGAAACAAAGGATCCATGGTGTCGTGACGACCACCTAGGACCAGCGTCGGGTTGATGATGTGCTGGAGGTCGTTTGTCCGATCCCACTCGGCCAAACTCGCCTCGTGCGAGATACCCAACTCGCTCGGACCCTGCATTGTCTCGTACAGGTCGTGATTGAGTTGCTCAAACGAATATCTCACTGGCTCTGGCAGAGTGCTCATACGCAAAATGTGGTCGATGTAATATGAACGAACGAGCAACTCCATGTAGTGAGGATTCGCAAAGTCCTTCGCGGATTCGATCGCTCGGATCTCGACAAGGTCGTCTTGATTCATCGCGGGCATCAAAACTTCAGTCGCGTAACGGTTGTAGGCCGGGACGCTCGACATCATGTTGGAGATGACCAGACCCTTGAGTTCATCGCCGTGAGAAAGGGCGTACTCAAGTGCCAACATTCCACCCCAAGAGTGACCCAAGAGGACGAAGTTGTCAGGTCCCAGTTCCAGGGCAACGCGCAACTGCTCAACCTCGTCGACGAAGCGGTTCAAGTCCCACAAACGTGCATCGGCCGGGTTGTCGCTGCGACCCGATCCCAATTGGTCGTAGTAGTAGTACTCGACACCCGCTGCAGGAAAGAAGCTATCGAAGGCCTCGAATGAGTCGTGTGTACCGCCCGGACCACCATGCAATAGAAGCACCTTAACTGAGGGATTATTGCCAATCCGCTTCGTCCACACATTGAAAGGGCCCAATGGCGTCGTGATTGGAATCATCCGCACGCCACCGGCGACGGCATCGATCCGGTCAGTTCGGTCGAAGTACTGTTCGGTCACCGGTCCCCCAAATGTGCAATTGCCGAGGAGTATATGTTGCTCAACGTTGGAAGGGGCAGTCAGTCGTCCAGCAAAAACCTATAGACATTCGTCTGTCGCTTCGGAATGCCAGCAAATTATTCGTCCTGGTGATCGAGAACCTAGAGACTGCCTCAACGATCGTGGCGACTTCGGCGTCGGGCGGCGCGAAGGTCGAGTGATCCCAATCACGGCCTCTCGCCATCCAAATCGTGGCGAGACCTGCCGCGCGTCCCCCTTCTACGTCTGCGTGCGGCGAGTCTCCGACCATCCAACCATTGAGCGGGACTTCACAGACTTGCGCTGCCACTTCGAAAATCCTTCGCTCAGGTTTTCTCGAGCCGACCGTCGAGGAAACACAGATTGCGTCAAACTCGCTAGCGAGATATGTGGCGTCGATCTTCAACAGCTGAGAAGGTGGTCCATTGGTGACCACGCCGGCTTTCCATTCATTGACTCGAAGTCGACGAACAGCGTCAACCGTCTCGTCGTCGACCGTATAGCACCGTGGGTATTCGTCGCGGGACGCGTGTACGCGTCAAGAAGGTCGCCAGTGCTCGCCTTGATTGATAGCGACGTCCGAAGGAGATTGAAAAACTGATCTCGCGGACGCAAGCCTTCTTCGTCCGCCGACGCGATTACCGTCCATGCATCGCAGTCGAGGTCGTGGTGGTTGATGAATATCAAAGCCCACTTTGCGAACGCCGCGTCACGATCAAGCAGCGTGTTGTCGAGATCGAAGAGAACCAGTCCTCTTGCGGTCTTCGCCGAGGTGAACGAACTTACGACCACGCGCCTATGAGGCGACCTGCACGACCGCCACTTGTGCGGACGGCGGTGGGACGATCTCGCCGTGCTCGCGCATTACCTCAATATGCATTTCTATGGCGTCGGCGATGTTTGCCTTGACTTCCTCGACCGTCTGGCCTGTCGAGACACATCCATCGAGATCGGGTACCCACGCCCCGTAGTTATTCGGAGAGCGTTCAATCACTACTGCGTATTCAATCATCGCCTTCTCCGTTCTATTCCGGCCTGCCTCATAATGCTACCGAGCAGTTCTCGGTGCAGGTCGTCTCCCATCGCACCCGGCACGGTGACGGTGCCAGGCTTCGTCGGATGGTGGTAGTGGCGATGACTCCCTCTGTGCCGAACCTGTACCCAGCCGTCGCGCTCAAGTTCCTTGATGATCTCTCGAACCTTCACACCTCACAACGGTTGCGACAGTTTCAAGATGAACGCGGGAAAGTAAGGTCCGTCTGGCTAACTATCTTCTAGGAAAAAACGGTACACATTTGTCTACCGAATCTTGGCAGAGGCGACGAAAACTACGAGGCGATCTGGATCACGCCAGCGCGGGAATGCGGTAGCGGAATCTCTTCGCCCATCTCCCGCAGTATCTCGAGATGTTCGGCAATCGCCTCGCGGAGAGTGAACGTCACTTCTTCAACCGTTGCGCCTGTGGCAATGCAGCCCGGGACATCAGGTGCGTACGCCGCAAAATTCGTGCCGGCATCTTCGATCACAATGGTGAATTCAGTCATCGTGGTCTCCTTTCAAGTCCGGCCTGTCGCACAATGTTACCGAGAGTCCCCTTCGGTACATCATCGCCCAGCCCGCCTGCGACGCACACGGAGCCAGACTTGCTCTCGTGTCTGAAGTGTCGGTGGCTACCCGTCTGGCGAATCTGGATCCATCCTGCTTGCTCAAGTTCACGGATGATTTCACGCACTTTCACAACCTCACAACAGTCGGAAGTGTCTCGGTCCGCGATTAAGTACTTGTAGACATTGGTCCTACTACATGATGCACCGTTCGACTCAGACGAGGTCTTTCCTCATCCCAATGGTCATGGTTTTGTAGCCCAGCGACTCATACAGGCCGCGCGCAACCGCGTTCGGGCCAAAGACGTTCAACTCGAGTAACGTTCCGCCTTGACTCTTTACGTAGTCCTCTGCGGCTCGCATCGTGCTCCGCCCAAGACCCTTGCCACGAAACTCTTCATCAATCATGATGTCGTACACATACCACTCTCCGGCACTTTGCTTCTCTCTCGTAGCAAGCCAGAGAGATCCCACTTTCAACTCTTCGTCCATCACCTGAAAGACACGTTGATCATCATTCGGTATGCCGTTGTCAAAGAGCGCCTTTCCGTTCTGCTCAATGTTCTGCGAAGCTTCTTCGGAGGAGAAACCGGCGTCCAGTAGCTGGTTTCGGTAATCCGCCCACATCAAAGCGAGCCACTCTTCGAGGTCTTGGTCAGGTAGTGCAACAAGACGAATCATCTCGTCACTCCCCATTCGCGTGACTGCGGCAGCATCACGAGTCCTCGCATTCAGTCTTCAAGGAAAAAACGGTAGACACTCGTGTCACGACGTTCGAATCCGAGACGTTCGTACAGTCGAATCGCCGCTTCGCGCGATGGTCTCGTCGTCAGGTCGAGCGAACGAACGTGGCGTCGTCGAGACTCTTCGATCGCCGCCGTGGTGAGCGCTTCACCCACGCCTACTCCCCTTGCCGCTTCGTCAACCACGACGTCCTCGATCCACGCTCGGCGGCCGCTCGGAATCGGAAAGATCACGAGCGTCAATGAACCCACAATCCGAACCTCATCGCGTGCGACGAAGAGTGTCGTCATCGGCGACGCGACCAGATCTTCGACGTCCGCGGTGCGAAGTGCCGTGGCGTTCGTTGAGAGTTGCGGCAAGAGATGATTCAGACTCGCGACCAGTTCGTCGGTCACCGCCTCGACAACATCCACGCGCAGGCTCACGAGTCCCCTCTCCACACCGGTCGACGTAAGTCATCGTAGAAAACGTCGCGATGTTCGCCATCGATGGCGGCGAAGATCGGACCGGCCCAGCGTTCGGCACCGATGATTGGCGTCGGCAGGTTGTCGCGGGTGAACCATCCGGCGTCCGTGACCTCGAGCGGGTGGATCTTCAACTCGCCGCCGATGGCACGACAGAAGAACAACAGTGAGTACAGCGGAATACGGGATGACCCCAAACGCATTCCGTCGAGGACACCGATCAGCCGGATCGGTTCGGCCTCGATGCCGGTCTCTTCCAAGACTTCCTTCACGACGACCTCGGGAGCGGAGTAGCCGACGTCACACCAGCCTGTCGGATACAGCCAGACGCCGGAGTCCGCGCGCTGAATGAGAAGCAGTTCACCGCGATCATTGGACACGGCGGCCCCGACGGCGACCTTCGGAGTCTGGTAACCCGCGACGCCCTTGCCAACGTCCTTCATCCACTCGGCGACGTAGCCGTCGGCGTCGAGTACGTTCTCGAGCCCAACTTCGGCGGCCGATTTGATGTCACCGGCGATCTTCAAGATCTCTTCGAAGCGCTCGCGTTCGTACTGGCTCTCGGTGAAGCCGAGGCCCGTGCGAGCGACGCCGGCCAACGACTCGGCCCAGCGCAGGAGCGTCTTTTCGGGAACCGGTTCCACCCCGTCGACGCTAACGCGCCCTAGGCGAGGGTTGCGTCGAGGACTTCATCGAGCGTGCCCACGAGTCCCGTGTAGAACGCGCCGAAATCGGCGTAGAGCGTCGAGGCTTCGTCGTAGCGCATCGTGTACACGCACTCTTTGAGGTCGTCCACGTGCACGCCGAACAGCGTGACGCCCCACTCCCAGTCGTCCAGTCCCGTGGATCCGGTGATGACTTGGAGTATCCGACCCTTGAACTCTCGACCGAGGGCGCCGTGTTGGCGCATGAGTCGCTCGCGCTCGTCGTAGTCGAGCGCGTACCAGTTGTTGGTCGCCTCGCGGCGCTTCGTCATCGGGTAAAAGCAAAACGCCCGCTTCCCGTCTGGTGGCAGCGTCGGGTAGAGACGGTCCCGCAACATCTTTTCGGGCATACCGGCCGCGTACTCGCTGACCTCGGTGACCGACACATAACTCTCGGCGACGAGGAGTCCGGAGGCCTGGATCTTCGATTGCAGTTGGCGGAGGGTCCACAGGTCCTCGCCGAGGATCATGAAACACAGGTCGGCCTTGGCGCCCATGATCGCGACGCTCACGACCTGCAGACCGTTCGTTCGGGCGTCGTCGACGGCCTTGCGCAACGCGCCGGCGTCGACGTCCACGCCCGGGTGACAGAAGAGATGCAGGACGTTGAGCCCCCGTGAGGGCGCGAGCGGTTCGGGCGTCATGGACCAATGTTACGACCTGACCGATTGACTCGATCCTTGACCGACACCCACGAAAAAACCGTGGGGCCCGAGGTCCCCACGGTTTCGCAAGCATTGAACGACAGAGCTTTTAGTAGTCGTCCATCCCGCCGCCGGGCATGGCCGCGACCTTCTCTTCGGGCTTGTCGACGATCACGCACTCAGTCGTCAAGAACAGCGCCGCGATGGACGCCGCGTTCTGCAGCGCCGAGCGGGTCACCTTGGCCGCGTCGATGACGCCGGCCTTGATGAGGTCCTCGTACTCACCGGTGGCCGCGTTGAGACCCTCGGTCGCCTTCTTCAGGTTGCGCACCTTGTCGACGATGACGCCGCCCTCGAGACCGGCGTTGACCGCGATCTGGTTGAGGGGCGCCTCGACGGACTTCGCGACCATGCGAGCACCGGTGGCCTCGTCGCCGCTGAGCTTGTCGGCCGCCTCCAGTATCCGCGCCTGGCTGCGAAGCAGGGCCACGCCGCCACCGGGCACGACGCCCTCTTCGATAGCGGCCTTGGTGGTGGACACGGCGTCTTCGATGCGGTGCTTCTTCTCTTTGAGCTCCACCTCGGTCGCGGCGCCGACCTTGATGACGGCGACGCCGCCGGACAACTTGGCCAGACGCTCCTGGAGCTTCTCGCGGTCGTAGTCCGAGTCGGTGTTCTCGATCTCGGCCTTGATCTGATTGATGCGTCCCTTGATGTCCTCGTCGGAACCGGCGCCCTCGACGATGGTCGTCTCGTCCTTGGTGACGACGATCTTGCGAGCGCTGCCGAGCATCTCCACATCCGCGGTGTCGAGCTTGAGGCCGATCTCTTCGGAGATGACGGTCGCGCCCGTGAGGATCGCGATGTCCTGGAGCATGGCCTTACGTCGCTCACCGAAGCCCGGGGCCTTGACGGCGACCGACTTGAACGTCCCGCGGATCTTGTTCACGACGAGGGTCGCGAGGGCCTCGCCCTCGATGTCCTCGGCGATGATCAGCAGCGGACGACCCGACTGCATGACCTTCTCAAGAACCGGGAGGATGTCGCGGACCGAGGTGATCTTGTTCGAGACGAGGAGGATGTAGGCGTTCTCGAGCACGGCTTCCATGCGCTCGGTGTCCGTGGCGAAGTAGGGCGCGATGAATCCCTTGTCGAAGCGCATCCCTTCGACCAGGTCCATCTCCATGCCGAAGGACTGGCTCTCCTCGACGGTGATGACGCCGTCCTTGCCGACCTTGTCGATGGCGTCAGCGATCATCGCGCCGATCTCGTCATCGGCCGCGGAGATCGACGCCACCTGGGCGATCTGCTCTTTGGTGTCGGCGGGCTTGGCGAGGTCGTGGATCGAGGCGACGGCGGCTTCGACGGCGGCTTCGATCCCCTTCTTCAGCGACATCGGGTTCGCACCGGCGGCGACGTTCTTCAGACCCTCGCGGACCATGGCCCAGGCGAGGACGGTCGCGGTCGTGGTGCCGTCACCCGCGACTTCGTCAGTCTTCTTGGCGACTTCTTTCACCAATTCAGCGCCGATGCGCTCGAACGGGTCCTCGAGGTCGATGTCCTTCGCGATCGAGACACCGTCGTTGGTGATCGTGGGGGCACCCCACTTCTTGTCCAGTACGACGTTGCGGCCCTTGGGGCCAAGCGTGACTCGAACCGCGTCGGCCAACTTGTTCATGCCGCGCTCCAGCGCGCGGCGAGCCTCTTCGTCGAATGTGATCAGTTTGGCCACTGTGAATCCTCCTAAAGCGGGCACCCTTTTGGTGCATCGCAATATTAGCAGTCTAGGGTGGCGAGTGCTAACGCTGTTCAGCCGCCCGCGACGGCCGGCACGAGCGACACGGTCTGACCGGCGGCGACCACCGTGTCGAGGCCGTCGAGGAAGCGAACGTCCTCGTCGGCCACGAAGACGTTGACGAATCGCCGCAGCGCCCCGCGATCGTCGAGCACCCGAAAGGCGATACCCGGATAGGCCGCGTCGACGGCCACGATGGCTTCGCGCACGGTCGCGGCCTCGACCGGCACTTCACCGGCTCCACCGACGAGGGTGCGCAACTGACTGGGTAGCCGGACCGTGACGCTCATGACGCGGCCACCAGTTGGTGAAAGCGCAGCGCCTCTTCGGCCGCCTCCAGTGACGGAGCGATCGTCGAACTCACGGTCGCGGTCTCGACGACGGCGTCGAGTGTCTTGAGTCCGTGACCCGAGATGATCGCGACGATGGACCTGTCGCGGTCGATGGTGCCGCGGCCGAGCATCTGGCGCAGGGACGCGATCGTGACGCCGCCGGCGGTCTCGGCGAAGATGCCTTCGGTCTCGGCCAACAGTCCGATGCACTCGAGGATCTCGTCGTCGGGCACGGATCCGCAGTCACCGCCGTGCGCGCGCAACTCATCGAGCACGTAGGGACCGTCGGCGGGATTGCCGATCGCCAGCGAACGCGCGATCGTGTTCGGCCGCTGCGGGGTCACCACCTCGGCGCCGGTCGAAAAGGCGGTGGCGATCGGTGAACAGCCGGTCGCCTGCGCGCCGAAGAGCACCGGCACCTCGCCGTCGACGAGACCGAGTTCGACGAACTGCGTAAAGCCCTTGGCGACCTTCGTGAACTGACTACCCGAGGCGAGGGGCACGACGACCTGGTCGGGCGTTCGCCATCCCAGCTGTTCACAGATCTCGAAGGCGAGGGTCTTGGATCCTTCGGCGTAGTACGGGCGCAGGTTGACGTTGAGGAACGCCCAGTCGGCGTGTTCGGCGACCAACTCGACACAGAGTCGATTGACGTCGTCGTAGTTGCCCTCGACGCCGAGCACCGTGCCGCCGAAGATCGCCGCCATGGCTATCTTGGACTTCTCGAGATCGGCCGGGATGATGGTGACGCTCGGCCACCCGATGGACGCGGCGTGGGCCGCGACCGAGGTCGCGAGGTTGCCCGTCGAGGCGCACGCCGCCGTCGTGAAGCCCAGACGTCGCGCGCTCGAGAGCGCGACCGAGACGACCCGGTCCTTGAACGAGCCCGTCGGATTGCGGGTATCGTCCTTCAGCCACAGCTCGCGCACGCCGAGGACCTCGGCGAGTCGGGTGGCGCGTCGCAGCGGCGTCCAGCCGGCGCCCAGGTCGACGGGCTCCCCACCGGGATCGGGCAGGAGCGCCGCGTAGCGCCAGATTGACGCGGGACCACTCGCGATCGACGCCCGCGTGACTTCCTTCTTCGCAGCTTCAAGGTCGTAGTCGACCTCCAGCGGTCCGAAGCAGAAATCGCACGAGTACCGCGCCTCACTGGGATAGGTGGTGCCGCACTCTCGACATAAAAGACCTGTAGCGAAACTCATAACTCCCTTTTCATCGTTCGGCCTTTGGCACCTGGTGTGATGAGCGGGTTGCTCAGGTATCACACTGGTTGTCGCGACTTCAACGGGGCCGTCCCTCAGTCGCTCTTGATGACCCTCCAATTCTCCCCGACGGCGCGCACCGTGTCAAGTTCGATATCTCCCCGCTTCCAATAACCTCGTACGAGTGAGCAGCGCCGACGTCCCGTGGACGCTAAGCCGTGACGAGTTCAGTCTCGAACGCGTCGTCGCCCTGAAGGGGCACACCACTGTCGCCGTCATCGTCCCCGCGCGCAACGAGTCGGCCACGGTCGGCGCGGTGCTCGACGCGGTGCTCGCCCACCGTGAGCTCGTGGATGAATTGGTCGTCGTCAACGACAACTCCGTGGATGACACCTCGACGATCGCCGACCACCACGGCGCACGGGTCGTTCGCTTCGAAGGCCCCAGTGGCAAGGGCGAGGCCATGCGCGCCGGACTCTTCGCGACCTCGTCCGACCTGGTCGTGTTCCTCGACGCGGACGTAATCAGCACGACCTCGGAGTTCGTGCCCCGACTCATTCAGCCGCTCCTGGAACGACCGGAAACCCAGCTGGTGAAGGGGTACTACGAACGGCCGCTGCACAACATGCCGACCGGTGGAGGACGGGTCAACGAGCTCGCCGCTCGCCCGATCCTGTCCCTGCTCTACCCCGGTCTCGGCGAGATCCGCCAACCGCTCGCCGGCGAGACCGCCGGACGCCGGAGCGCCTTCGACGCCATCACCCTGGAGAAGGCCTACGGCGTCGAGATCGCGTTATTGATCGACGTCGCTCGCGAATTCGGCGTCCGGAGTTTGGCCCAGGTGGACCTCGGCGTGCGACGTCATCGCAATCGACCGTTGGATGAGTTACGGCCGATGTCGATGGAGGTGCTGCGCGCCGCGCTCAAGCGTTACAGCGTGCACTTGCCACCGCAGAATTGACGACCGCTATTTGATGGAGTTGTGTTCGAGGATCACGATGACGTCGTCGCTCGACGCACCGGGTACCGGTCGCAGACCATTCAACGCTTGGACGGCGTGATGACCGACGTGTATCTTCGTGGCGATTTGTTGGGCAGCCCACTTGAAGCCGGGATTGAAGTACACGATGGTCGCCTTCTCGTGCGCACCGGTGTAGTTGACACCGGGAAGGGTGTTCCAACCCTGCGTCAGTAGTTCTTGGGAGTACGTACGTGCGAGATTCGCCGCCTTCGTGCCGTTGGCCACCTGGACGCGAACGGTGGATTTGGCCACGGTGTGGTGATGAATTGTCGTCGTCGTCTCCGACGAAGGGAGCGTGGTCGTCGAACTCGAGGGTGACGCGGGACTGACGTAGCGAATCATGAGGAATGCCGCGGCAACGAAGAGAACCACAATGATCAACACGACACTTAATTGAGGTTGGTAGTGAGAACCAGGCGGATTGGAGCCGTGATGGGGCTGGGTCGAATCACTCATTCGTCTCAGCCTACATATTGAGAGCAGATGATTTTAACTAGCCTTGGACTTCCAAGCCGGTGTGGCGCAGTCTGGTAGCGCAGGCGATTTGTAATCGTCAGGTCGTGGGTTCGAATCCCTCCACCGGCTCCGCAGCGCAATTCTTCCACTTTTCAGCGACGACGGATGAGTCAGATTGACGGTCCAGGAATTGGCCCATGCAACGACCTTGAGACGCGAATCAATGATTTGATTGGCACAAATAGTGAAGCCGTTACGCGCCAACGAGTGTCAGACGCCGAAGACCTCGACCCTCGAATAGGCATTGCTCGACTGACCCGTGATTGCGCCCTCCCCCGTTGAAAGGATCGTGACACCTCGCACCTTGAGATGTTGGAGTCGACTTCGCAAATACGATGCGACGTTGCGAGCTCGAGCTCGACTTAGTGACACATCCAGTGACTTCAATCCTGTAGCCGCGGTGTACCCAAAGAGGTCAACCTTGAGATACTTCCTCGAACGGATCGTGTTGGCAACGCGATTGATCTGACTCTTCAATGCCGCCGACAATATTGATGAACCGGCTTTGAATGTACCAATCGCACCAAACAGGGTTGCAATCTTGTGTCCGGACCATTGCGCGTACAGAGTGACTGAGCCCGAGAGCTTGAACCCTTGTCCAACTGGGTAAGAAGTCCCTGAACCTGTTGCACTTGTATTCCAGTGCGTCAATTTGAAACCTGCGTGAATCAATCCAGTCTGATCCGGCAAGGTGATTGTCGAGCCGGGCGTTCCGTCAATTGAATCAATGGTGCCACTCCCGCCGTTCGCATCGAAGGACACGGTTACGCTCGGACCAGCCGTCCACTGTGCGTAAAGAGTCTCGCTACTAACCAGCGTCAGCGTCGAGCCTTCCGCATATTGAGTCCCACTGCCATCTGCATGAGTGTTCCACCCACTAAATGCGTACCCGAGGTATGTAACTCCGTCAATTGGCGGCAATGTCGCTGTCGAATTTTCTTCACCAGACACCGAGTTGATCGCTCCTGAGCCTCCATTTACATCAAATGTCAGGACATCGGTCGCAATGGCGGTCCACTGAGCGAATACATCGATGGAACCAGTCGGCGTATATGACGCACCACCAAGTCCGATCAAATTTCCACCGTTTGCTGCGTCGAACCAACCATTAAACGTGCTTCCGACGAACGTTGGCGTGGGCAGCGTAAGTGCAGTGGCGCCGACAACGTAACTTGAAGAGTTGATCATTACAACACCGCCGTCGTACGCGAAAGTAACAACGTAAGTGTCGGGCGACCATTGCGCGTAGAGCGTCTGATCAATTGTAAAGACATACGATGCTCCTGCCCCGTACTCTGTACCGCTTCCATTCGCAGAAGTGTTCCACCCAACAAATGAGTATCCAGGATTGCTGATGCCTGAACCAGAGGGCAATATCGTTGTAGACCCTGATTCGTCAGACAATGATTGAATCGAACCTGTTCCGCTTGTGGATACAAATGTCAGCGTCGTCGTTGGTACTGCCGACCATATTGCGAATAAGTCAATCGGCGCCCCAAACGCATACGTCGATCCATCGCCATATGCGACTCCGCTGCCATTTGCCTCGGTGTTCCAGTCGACGAATGTGAATCCTGGATTAGTTAGTGCCGGACTCAAATCGGCAAACAATGTAAGAGCCGTTGACGCATTCTCAGTCTGAGTCGCGAATATTGGATCCGAAGAGTTGTCGTTCTCGACGAAGTTCACAGTGTGAAAGAGAGGAGTCCAAACTGCATAGAGAACCTCCGCCGTGCCAAAACTGAATGTTGAGCCATTGGCAAACGATGTACCTGTACCGTCCGGCGAAGTGTTCCAGTCAAGGAATGAGTAACCGGAGTTGGCAAACGCTGGATTCAAGTTTGCAAAGGCCGTAAGCGCGGTTGGAGTATTCGCGGTTTGCGTCGTATACACAGGGTCGTTCGTATTGTCATTTTCAACGAACGTCACAGAGTGAAATAGTGGCGTCGAGGCGCTTGCCGAAGGCAGTGAGACTCCAGCTTGACTGACTAACGTCGCGAATACAATTATTGCGAGAGTTCGTGCAATAGCACTGTGAATTGAATGTTTCATTGACGTCATGACTGCGCCCGGTCGCAAGTCACAACAAGATCGCGGGCTGATGAGAGTTGCATGGGACGTCTTTCGTAGAAGATGAACGCTCTTGAACGAACGAGCGATGTTCTAGCAGCCACCAAACGTTCTCAGTGAAAACTGTTGGCGACGTCACCAAGATGAAAATTAGGGACGATTAAATCCTGCTGCGGCTTTACCCTTGCTCGGCAAGGCTAGATACCACGCTCTCGAGACTCGTAGGGTATTAAGTCCCTAATCGAATCCCTTTACGAACGACGACTACGTTGACGCGCCACTTCGAAGGCTGCCACCGACACGGCGACACCGGCGTTCAACGAACTGATCTTGCCCAACTGGGGTATCGACACAACGGCCGCACAACGTTTGCGTGTCAACGCCGAAAGTCCCTTTTCTTCTCCCCCGACGACGAGTGCGACGGGTGTCGACCCGAGATCGAGTTCATAGAGCGAGTCGCGAGTCTCACCGGCGAGCCCGACGGTCAAGACGCCCGCCTTGTTGAGCACCTCGAGCGCCGCGGGGACTCCACCGACGTCACAGAACGTCAGGTACTCGATCGCACCGGCCGCGGTCTTGGTGACCGACGGCGAGATTCGCGCCGAACGGTGCCGGGGCACGACCACGCCGGTCACCCCCGCACCGTCGGCACTGCGCAACATGGCGCCCAGGTTCCTCGGGTCGGTCACGCCGTCGCAGACCAGCAAGAACGGGTGTCGGTGCTCGAGCAGGACGTCGAGCGTCACGGTCTCGAGCCGCGCGGCGATCGCCATCACGCCCTGGTGTCCTTCGGTTCGCGCCTCGCGGTCGAGTCGAGCCATCGAGATCACCTGCACCGGCACGCGCTGACGCTGCGCCTCGAATTCGATCGCGTCGAGGGTCTCACTCGCGTCTTGGGCGTCGGCGACGTAGATCTTCTGAATCTGACGCCGGCGTGCCTTGAGGAGTTCTAGGACGGCGTGGCGACCTTCGACCTGCTCACCCCCGAGACCCTCCTTCTCCCTTGAGCTCGGCGACCGTCGCGGTCCGCCGACCTGGCCGCCGGTCATTGGACGTCCTCCCTGTCGCGACAACGACCGGGAGGTCCCTTGCGAGGAGTGGGTCGGGGACTCACGATGCGTCGTCCAATAGCGCGACCGCGCTCGCCCCGATACCCTCAGCCCGACCCAGTGCTCCCAGTCCTTCGGCGGTCGTCGCCTTCACGGTGACGAGCGTGCCGACGACGGACGAGAGTTCGTCGGACATCCTCGGCATAAAGGTCGCCAACTTGGGGCGCTCCGCGACGATCGTGATGTCGGCCGAGATCGTGCGGAGTCCCGCGGCCGCGACGAGCGAGACCGTTTCTTCGAGGAGCCGTCGAGAGGACGCGCCGTAGAACTGCGGGTCGGTGTCGGGAAAGTGTCGCCCGAGGTCCCCTAAGTTGGCCGCGCCGAGCAGTGCGTCGCAGAGCGCGTGGGTCGCCACGTCCGCGTCGGAGTGCCCGACGAGACCGGGCGCGTCGGGAATCTCGACGAGACCCAGCCAGAGCGATCGTGACGGGTCGTCGCTGATCCGATGTACATCGAGTCCGTGACCGATCCTCATCGTCGCAGCTCGATCGCCGCAGCACGGGCGAGGTCGCCGGGCGCCGTGATCTTCACGTTGTCCATCTCTCCCGGCACCACGACGACCCTGCCACCCAGCGCTTCGACCAGTGCCGCGTCATCGGTCGCGTCGTGACCACTCGCGTGTGCGCGCACCAACACGTCTCGCGCAAAGGCCTGGGGCGTCTGCACGGTCACCAGCTCATCGCGGTCTTGCGTGGCGTCAACGACTCTCACGTCGCCATCGGCGTGGACTCGTTTCACGGTGTCCAAGATCGGCAGACCCGGAATGGCGCCGTCGGCGCCGGCCTTAACCGCATCGACGACGGCCGAGAAGAGCGAGGCGGTGGCCAGGGGCCGCGCCGCGTCATGCACGACGATCACTCTGGCGTCCGCGCACTCCTCGAGACCGGCGCGCACGGACTGCGCGCGCGTGAAGCCGCCCACGACGACCACGTCAGCGCCTTCACCGTTGCCCTGGTAGTTCTCGGGAACGACGAGGACGACGCGATCGGCCACGGAACGCGCCGCGCGCACGCTGTGGGCGGTCACCGTGTCGTGATTCATGACGGCGAACTGCTTCGCGCCGCCGAAGCGCTGGCCCTGACCGGCGGCGACGATCACGGCCGCAACCGACATGACTACGGGAGGACCGAGGCGAGCTTTTCTTCCGCCGCTTCCGTGTCCACGTTCAACGCGAACGTCAGCTCGGAGACGAGGATCTGGCGCGCCCGGGTGAGCATGCGCTTCTCGCCGGCCGACAGTCCCTTGTCCTTGTCGCGAATCGACAGGTTCCGCACGACTTCGGCGACCTGGTAGATGTCGCCCGAACGAAGCTTCTCCGAGTGGTTCTTGAAACGGCGCGACCAGTTGGTCGGCATACGGGCTTCCTTCTTGCGCAGGACCGCGAAGACCTCTTCGACCTCTTCGTCGTTGATCACGTCGCGGAGGCCGACCGACTCGGCGTTGGCGACCGGGACCATCAGGACCAGGTCGGTGTAGGCGACCTTGAGCTTCAGATAGTCCTGCTTGACGTCAAATGCCGTCATTTTCTCGATCTTTTCCACGGTGCAGGCGCCGTGGTGGGGATAGACGAGGCGGTCGCCCTTTTTGTACTTGCGAACGGTCATATACGAGGTTCTCCTCAGAGGAAATCTGCCTGACTAGGCGATGGGGGGGTTAACCATTGTACCAGAAAATGTTCAATTTGTGCCGTTTTGGGTGACGTCAATGGCTTCGGCGAGGGTCCGACAGCGAATCACCTCAACGTCGTTCACGTCGTCCAACTCCCCTTCGCTTGGTACCACGACGGACCGTGCGCCGAGGCGTTGGGCCTCGCGAACCCGACGCGTCAGGCCCGAGACCGCGCGAAGCTCTCCGGCCAGTCCCACTTCGCCCATCGCGGCCAACGTGCCCGGCACCTCGTAGTGCAGCGTCGCGGACGCGACGGCCAACGCGAGCGCCACGTCGACGCCCGGTTCGTTCGCCGCGACGCCCCCGGCCGTCGCGACGAAGACGTCGAGGCCACTCGTGTCGACGCCACAGCGCGACTCCAAGACCGCGAGCAGGAGCGCCAGGCGCTGGGACGAGACCTGGTGCGCGACGCGGCGCGGCGATCCCGTACCCGTGGCGACCAACGCCTGCATCTCGATCAAGAAGGAACGCGAACCGTCGTTGGTGACGGTGAACACGACGCCGGGTACGTTGAGGTCTCGACCGCGCAGCGCCGTCGCGTCCTTCATCTCGCGAAGTCCGTCGGGCACCATCTCCAGCACGCCCACCTCGCCCGTCGGACCGAAGCGATGCTTTATCGCACGGATTATTCGGAGCGAGCCGTGCCGGTCACCCTCGACGCGGATCACGGTGTCCACCAGGTGTTCGAGAGCGCGCGGGCCGGCCAGTTCACCGTCCTTGGTGACGTGTCCGACGACGAGGAGCGCCACCCCGGTCTCCTTGGCGACGGTGCAGAGACGTTCCGCGACGTGCCGGACCTGTGGCACGGAGCCGGCGACGTTTCCCATCGAGTCGTCGCTCATCGCCGAGATCGAATCCACGACGCACAGCGTCGGTCGACGTTCACGCAGGAGCTCGACGGCGACGTCGACGTTCGTGGTGGCCGCGACGTCGAGTCCAACGGGGACCTCGCCCAGGCGGCGAGCCCGCTGCGCGACCTGGGCGACCGACTCCTCGGCGGCGATCAACAGCACCGGCGTCGACGTGGCGGCCAACGCGCGAAGCGACATCAGGGCGAGCGTTGACTTGCCGACTCCCGGTTCGCCGAAGAGCAACGTGGTCGAACCCGCGATGAATCCACCGCCCAAGACGCGGTCCAGTTCACCGACGCCGGTCGAATGCACGGTCGCGGTATCCGCAGCGACGTCGTGCAGTGACGTCGTTGACGGTGCCACCCCACGGGGTTTGAGAGCCGATCGCTCTTCGTCAAGTGTGTTCCACTCGCCACAGCCCGAGCAGCGTCCACTCCAACGCGGTGACGTCGTGCCGCATTCGCGACAGACGTGCACCGAGTGGGTTTTCACCCTCGTGAGGCTACGAGCGGTGTGTGACTTTACGCGTTGTCGGAGAGGTCTTCGAAGTCGACCGACGGCGGCAGGCCCTCGACACCCTCGAAGGTCAAGTACGGTCCGTCAGGTCCTTCGGCGATGTCGCCGACGATCGTCTGACCGGCGTGGAACTCCTTGAATAGGATCTTCTCGCTCAACGCGTCCTCGACGTACAGCTGCACGGCCCGGCGAAGGGGACGTGCACCGAGTTCGGGGTCGTAACCCTTGTCGGCGAGGAAGCCCTGGGCCGCGGCGGACAACTCAAGTCCGAGTCCCTGCGTCGCCAACTGGTCACGCAGTCGCGCGATGAACATGTCGGCGATCAGGATCACTTCATCACGGCTCAACTCGTGGAAGACGATCGTGTCGTCGATGCGGTTGAGGAACTCCGGGCGGAAGTGCAACTTCAGGGCCGCGTGGACCTTCTCTTTCATCCGCTCGTGATCCGCGACGTCCGTGGCCCGGCCGAAGCCGATCGCGGCCTTTCGCAGGTCGGCGGTGCCGAGGTTCGAGGTCATGATCAAGATCGTGTTCTTGAAGTCCACGGCGCGACCCTGCGCGTCGGTGAGGCGACCGTCCTCGAGGATCTGCAGGAGAATGTTGAAGACGTCGGGGTGCGCCTTTTCGACTTCGTCGAAGAGCACGACCGAGAACGGCTTGCGTCGAACGGCCTCGGTGAGCTGACCGCCTTCGTCGTAACCGATGTAGCCGGGGGGCGAGCCGACCAAGCGGCTGACCGAGTGCTTCTCCATGTACTCCGACATGTCGAGTTGGATCAGCGCGTCCTCGTCGTCGAAGAGGAACTCGGCGAGTGTTTTGGCGAGTTCGGTCTTGCCGACGCCCGTCGGGCCCAGGAAGATGAACGAGCCGCCGGGACGTTTCGGGTCCTTCAGACCGGCGCGAGTGCGTCGGATCGCCCGGCTGATCGAGATGACCGCCTCGTCTTGTCCGACGATGCGCTTGTGGAGTTCGTCCTCCATGCGCAAAAGCTTGGTGGTCTCTTCCTCGGTCAGTCGATAGACCGGGATACCGGTCCAGACCGCGAGCACCTCGGCGATGGTGTCCTCGTCCACGAGGTCGAAGACGACGCCGCCCGACGCTTGGATCGTCAGTTCGAGTTCGTCACGCTTGGCGATCAGTTCGCGCTCTTGCTCGTCGAGGGCCTTGGCCTGCTCGAGGGCGCCGCTCGCCATCGCGCTCTCCTTGTCGGCGCGCACGCGCGCGATGTCCTCGTCGAACTTCTTCTGCTGCGGCGGCGTGTCCATGCGACGGATCCGCAGGCGGCTGCCGGCCTCGTCGATGAGGTCGATGGCCTTGTCGGGCAAGAAACGGTCCGAGATGTAACGGTCGGCCAAGTTGGCCGCGGCGATGAGCGCCTGGTCCGTGATCTTGACCGCGTGGAACTCTTCGTAGACCTCGCGCAGGCCCTTCAAGATGTCGATCGTCATCGCGACCGACGGCTGTTCGACCTTCACCGGTTGGAAGCGTCGCTCGAGCGCCGCGTCCTTCTCGATGTGCTTGCGGTACTCGTCGATCGTGGTGGCACCGATGGTCTGGAGCTCGCCGCGCGCGAGCATCGGCTTGAGGATCGAGGCCGCGTCGATCGCGCCTTCGGCGGCGCCCGCACCGACGAGCGTGTGAATCTCGTCGATGAACAAGATGATGTCCCCGCGGGTGCGGATCTCCTTCAGGACCTTCTTCAGTCGCTCCTCGAAGTCACCGCGGTAGCGGCTGCCCGCGACGAGTGCGCCGAGGTCCAACGTGTAGAGCTGTTTGTCGGCCAGCGTGACCGGCACCTGGTTCGCGACGATCTTCTGCGCGAGGCCCTCGACGATCGCGGTCTTGCCGACGCCGGGCTCGCCGATCAGCACGGGGTTGTTCTTGGTGCGACGTGACAGGACCTGCATCACGCGCTCCACTTCCTTCTCGCGACCGACGAGCGGGTCGAGCTTGCCCTCGCGCGCGAACTGCGTGAGGTTGCGTCCGAACTGGTCAAGGACTGCCGAACCGCCGGCGCCCTCCGCGTCACCGCTCTTCTGGCCGCCGGACGGGCTCGCGCCGCCCGACTCCTTGCCGGCCTGGCCGGACATCATCTGGATGACCTGCGTGCGCACTCGCGCCATGTCGGCCCCGAGCTCGCTCAGGACCTGGGCCGCGACGCCGTCGCCCTCGCGCACCAGCCCGAGCAGCATGTGTTCGGTGCCGATGTAGGAGTGACCGAGTTGCAGTGCTTCGCGCAGCGAGAGTTCGAGGACCTTCTTCGCGCGCGGGGTGAACGGCGGCGATCCGGGTGAGGGATTGGTGTTCGCGCCTATCGCCTCTTCGACCTTTTCGCGCACGACGTCGAAGGTGACCCCCAGGGCGTCCAGCGCCTTGGCCGCGACGCCCTCGCCCTCGCGAATCAGTCCGAGCAGTATGTGCTCGGTGCCGATGAACGCGTGGTTGAGGTCACGTGCTTCTTCCTGCGCGAGTACCAAGACTCGGCGGGCACGGTCAGTAAATCGTTCGAACAATTGTCATCCTTTGTGCGTTAATACTAAAAGTGTACCGGTGAGGTGTACCGAATCAGTCTCACCCCTCGGACCACAGAGAATGGCCAACGGGCCCTCAATTAGTGTGTGGACGTGAACCCGCACGAGCGACTCCGGCTTGCAACGGTCGAAGACGACCTCGCAAGCTTGGAGACATTACTCGCCGAATCGGTCATCTTTGGCGACCCGTACCTCGATTCGGTCACCACACACCTCATCTACGCCGGTGGTAAGCGCTTACGCCCGCTGCTCGCGGTCGCGTCGGCGACGAGCGGCGCGCACGCCGCGACGCCCGAGGACCTGCTCGGCGGCGTCGCGCTCGAACTGATGCACCTCGCCTCGCTGTACCACGACGACGTGATGGACGAGGCCGAGGTGCGCCGCAACGTCGACAGCGTGAACGCGCGCTACGGCAACCTCATCGCGATCGTCGCCGGCGACTACCTCATGGCGCGCTCGGCGGCCATCGCGGCCGACCTCGGCACGGACGTCGCGGGCCTGCTGGCCCGGACCCTCGCGGCCCTGACCCGGGGCCAGGTCTCCGAGGTGCGGACGGCCTTTTCGGTCGAGCGCACCGAGGCCGACTACTTCACCGCCATCGAGGGCAAGACCGCCGCGCTGATGGCCTCGAGCTGTCGCGTCGGCGCGCTCACCGCGCGCCTCCCGGACGGCGAACGCGAAGCGCTCACCGATTTCGGTCGCTGTTTCGGCATGATCTATCAACTACGCGACGACATCCTGGACGTCATCGCGACGGAGAACGAACTCGGCAAGCCGGCCGGGCAGGACCTCGCCGAAGGCATCTACAACCTGCCGACGATCTTCGCGCTGCGTGACGCCAGTGTCGGCGATGAACTGCGCGGCGTCCTCGGCGCGATCCTCGACGACGAGGACCGCGAACGGGCGCGCAAGCTCGTCGTCGCGACCGACGGCATCGAACGAACCATCGCCTCGGCGCAGACCTACCTCGCCCAGGCCCACGGCACGTTGGCCCAACTCCCGAGTGCGCCACTTCGCGACGGCTTCGCCTCGCTCATCGAGTCCCTGCTCGAGGACCTGCCGACCTACTAGTCCGCGAGCGGTTTGAGCGTCGGAAAGGCGATCACCTCACGGATGTTCGACTCGTCCGCGATGAGCATCGCCAAACGATCGATGCCCAGGCCGAGTCCCGCCGTGGGCGGCAGTCCCCACTCCAGGGCCTTGATGTAGTCCTCGTCGATGTGCATCGTCTCCGGTTCGCCCTCGGCGGCCAGTCGCGCCTGGTCTTCGAAACGGAGACGTTGGTCCGCCGGGTCGACGAGTTCAGAGAATCCGTTACCGAGCTCGCGACCGACGGCGTAGGCCTCGAAGCGCTCGACCAGATCGGGGTCGCCCTGATGTCGGCGCGCGAGCGGTGAGATCTCGACCGGGAAGTCCGTCACGAAGATCGGGTTCCACAACGACGTCTCGCACGTGGCTTCGAAGAGCTCGGCCAGACACCGGCCCGGGCCCCACGCCCTGTGGACGTCCACACCGCGTTCTTGGAGCATGGTGGCCAAGCGTTCGCGCGGCGTGTGCACCGACACGTCCTCGCCGACCGCCTCGCTCGCGAGTTCGGCCATGGCGCGGCGGGGCCACGGTGCCGCGAAGGAGAACTCGCGGCCCTGGTACTCCACTTCGGTGGTGCCGAGCACGTCCATCGCGACGCCCGCGGTCAACTCTTCGGTGAAGACCATCATGTCCTCGTAGTTCCAGTACGCGGCGTAGATCTCGAGCATGGTGAACTCGGGGTTGTGGCGCGGACTCACGCCCTCGTTGCGAAAGACACGACCGATCTCGAAGACCCGTTCGAAGCCCCCGACGACGAGTCGCTTCAGCCACAGCTCGGGCGCGATGCGCAGGTAAAAATCGGTATCGAGCGCGTTGTGGTGCGTGGCGAAGGGCCGCGCGTCCGAACCGGACGCGATCGCGTTCAGGATCGGTGTCTCGACCTCCATGAAGTCCTGGGCCCAACAGCGCTCGCGCACCGCGCGCATGACGTCGTTGCGACGCTTGAGTGTCGTGCGCGACAACGGGTTGGCCCAGAGGTCGGCCTCGCGGTGACGGTAGCGCAGGTCGAAGTCCGCGATACCGGCCCACTTGTCGCCGAAGTTGCGCTCGGCCGTGGCGAGCGTGACCCACGTCGCCACCTTCACCGACAGTTCGCCGCGCTTGGTGCGCACGACTTCGCCGCTCACACCGACCCAGTCACCCAAGTGCAGCTTCGCGAACTCCTCGAAGCCCGTCGTCACGGCGTCCAACGCGAAGAGCTGGATCTCGCCGCTCGAGTCGCGCATCGTGGCGAAGGCCAACTTGCCCTGACGGCGCAGGAGCATCAGGCGGCCCGCGACGTTGACCGAGTCACCCGACTCCTCGCCGTCCGCGAGGTGGTCGTAACTCGCCTGGAGCGTCGCGGCGAACGCGTTGTGGGCAAATGAGTACGGCACTGTCACGAATTGTCTCCCGAATGATTCCGTTCATGAACGATACGCAATCCGTGGAGAGTAAGCCACGGTTCCACGTGTTGCACGTGTTTCGTGTGCGGCGCGATCAGTCCGGCCAGTCCCCCGGTGGCGATGACGGTCGCCTCGCCGAGCTCTTCGAGGATGCGTTCGACCATGCCGTCGACCTGCGCCGCGAAGCCGTAGAGCACGCCGGACTGGATCGACTCGATCATCGAGCGTCCGATGACCGAGCGTGGACGCACGAGTTCGACCGAGCGCAGCGCGGCGGCGTTGGCGTAGAGCGCGTCCAGCGAGATCGCCACGCCCGGGGCGATCGCACCGCCGAGGTACTCGCCCTTGGCGCTGATCACGTCGAAGACCGTGGCCGTCCCGAGGTCGACCACGATCGACGCCCCGGGATAGAGGTCGTACGCGCCGACGGCGTCGGCGATCCGGTCGGGCCCGACCTCGCGGGGGTTGTCGTAGAGGATGGGCATGCCGGACTTCGTACCCGGGCCGATGACGGTGAAGTCCAGTGCGGAGAACCAACGATTGGCCATCCGGCGAAGTTGCGTGTTGGCCATCGGCGACGATGAGGAGATCGCGATTGCGGTGACGGCCGTGCGAAGGTCCAGTCCCTCGAGGTCCAGCAACTGCGTGAGCACCATCGCGTGCTCATCCGGTGTTCGATCGGCGACCGTCGAGATGCGCCAGTGGAACGCGAGACCACGTTCGTCGGTCGCGCGGGCGAAACCCATCGCGTCCGGCGTCTCGGGTGTCTCGGGTCCGAACAGACCGATGACGGTCTCCGTGTTGCCCACGTCCATTGCCAGCAGCATCACTGACCTCCCTTTAGTAGAACCGGTCCGTTGTCGATCAGTCGCACACCATCGACGTCCGCCGCCACGAGGGCGCGCGCGACACCGGTGTCAGTGTCGCTCGAGGCCACGAAGGCGACGGGATCGACGACGTCCGCGTAGTCGACGTCGAGTGCGGCCTCCGCGAGCGTGTCACGAAGTATCCGTCGATGTTCGCTCGCCGTTCTCGGCGCCTCCGCGACGTGCGAGATCGCGCGCGATAACGCGAGCGCCCGTCCTCGCGCCTCGTCACCCAACAAGACGTTGCGGCTCGAGAACGCGAGACCGTCGGCATCGCGAACGATCGGACAGCCCACGACGTCGACGTCGAGGGCCAGGTCCTGGACCATTTGTCGGATCACCGCTAGTTGTTGGAAGTCCTTCTCGCCGAAGTAGGCGCGACACGGTCCGGTCACGATGAAGAGTTTCGCGACGACGCTCGACACGCCGTCGAAATGTCCCGGTCGCGCCGCGCCCTCGAGGACCTCACTCAGTCCGCGCACACTGACCGTGGTCGGCGTGGCGTGGGGGTACGCCGGCCACATCGCCTGCAGTGTCGGTTCGACCAGGCAATCGACGCCGTGCGCCTGCGCCGTGGCCCGGTCGACCTCGAGCGTGCGCGGGTAACGTTCGAGGTCGCCCGGGTCGCCGAACTGTCGCGGATTCACGAACGACGTCGCGATCACCACGTCGCCGCGCTCCTTCGCCGCGTCGAAGAGTGACGTGTGACCGGCGTGCAGGGCACCCATCGTCGGCACGAGTCCAACGCGACGTCGCGCGTCACGCTGCGCGGCAGCGAAGGACCGCCACTCCTCCACGTCATGGATGACGCGCATTAGGCCGGTGTTTGTGAGCGGCGCAGTTCTGAGAGTTCGAAGGCGGCGTTGGCGAGCGCGACGTAGGTCGAGCGTTCGGACTCGGGCAGCGCGGCGAGGTGGGCGTCGATTGTGGCCATATCGCCCCTCGACGCCGGTCCGGTGAGGGCGCCGGCCGGACCGAAGTGCGCGACGTCCATGAGCGTCTGTTCGGCCAACGGCAAGAAGTCCTCGAGGGACAGACCGATGGACGCCGCGAGCGCTTCGACCTGGCCCATCAATGCGACGAGGTGGTTCGACGCGACGACCGCCGCGGCGTGGTACATCGTTCGCTGATCGTCGCGCAGCGTGATGACGCGCCCGGCCAAGGTAAGCGCCACGTCGCGCACGACCTCATCACCGGCCACGCAGAACGTGGCCCCGATCAGTCGCTCGGCCTCACTGCCGGTCGGCAACGCCATCAACGGATGCAGTGAGCCGACACGAGGATGTGGCGCGAGGACGTCGAGGTTCCTCGAGCCCGCGACGTGCGCGATCACCCGGTCATCGCGCGCGGCGATGCGGGCGGCGACCGACGCGATGTCGTCGTCGGGCACGCAGAGCATGATCAACTCCGCCGCGCCGAGTGACGACACGTCGTCGTGGTGCACGACGGTGACGACGTGGCCCACCAGATCCAGGGCCGTGGCGAAGGACGAGCCCGCGCGGCCACTGCCGACAATCGTGATCTTCATGACTGCTCCTGTCCGTTCCAGCCCCTCGCGGGTGCCGTTCGGTTGTTAGCGCAACGAATCGAGTGTACCGAGTCTCGTGACCGCGCCGACGCCAGCGCTCAGTTGCGCCGCCGTGACCAGTTCGGGCGCCAGCTCGTGCAGGGGAATCAGGACGAAGGACCGTTCGTACATTCGAGGGTGGGGCACCAGGACCTCGGGGTCGTCGCTCAACTCGTCGCCGACGAGCAACACGTCAACGTCGAGCGTGCGCGGACCCCAGCGCTGATCGCGCGTTCGGCGCCTGGCCGCTTCGGCCCGTTGGGCGCGCACCAAGAGCTCGTGCGGCGTCGCGTCGGTCGTTAGTTCCACCACCATGTTCCAAAAGTCGTCTTGCGCAACGCCGCCGACGGGCGCCGTTTCGTAGACGTTCGAAAGACGGTAGCGATCACCCTCCACGACGATGTCGATCGCCGCGGCTAGGTGTTCCCCGCGTTCGCCGACGTTCGTGCCGAGCGAGAGATACGCGCGTCGCACTAGGGGCGGTGGACGGTGCAGCGGACGCCGACGGAGGCGACGTCTTCGACGACGGGGGGACGGACCTTGCGCACGGCGACCGTGACCGACGAGATCTCGGCGTCGAGCGCCAGCACTTCGTAGGCGACGCGGTAGGCCAGCGTCTCGAGCAGGAGGTAGCGACCTTCGGTCGCGGTGCGAACGGTGAGACCTAAGACATCGGCGTAGTTCGTCGTTTCGGCGATGTCGTCGTTGATCGCGGCCTCTTCGAAGGGCCGCACGAGATCGAGGTCGAAGACCAGGGGCTGGGCCCGGTCCCGTTCTTCGGCGAGCACGCCAACGATCGCGCGACAGCGCAGATCGCGCAGCTCAATGACGTCGTTCACGCCGTGACCTCGGGGAGGTCGAACAAGACCGTTCGACCGTCGGGGCCGATCGAGCGCTTGAACAGTCGCTCGACGTAGGCGATCGCGAGCGGGACCGTCGGGACGCGCTGGCTCCACACCAGGTAGCCGGCGATGACGCCGAGCAGCCGGTCCGAGACCTCGTCGCTGTGCAGTAGGACCACCGTCTTATTGGACATGGAGTTCGCGAGGTCGAGGTAACAGGCCTCGAGGACCTCGCGCTGTTGCGGTCCGCCGCGCAGCGCGTAGTGGCTCGCCGTGAGGCCGTGCTCGAAGTAGGCGCTGAGATTCTGCATCACCGGCAGGATCGAGATCACGCGACCGAAGCCCTGATGCTTCAGCCACAGCAACTCCTCGTCGCGGCGAACCCGGCGGTGCACGGTGGTCGAGCCGCCGGGGCGTTCGGAGACCGCGAGAATCCCCTTGTAGACCCAGGTGAAACTTCGCGGCTCGATACCCGCAGCCCACTTGCCTCTCACGCACTGACCTCCTCGACGGGACGGACGAGCAGCTCACGGAGCTGAACGGCGGCCGCCGCGTCGTGTACCCGTACCATAGCGACCCCCTCCAAAAGGGCCCAGGCCTCGGTGGCGATGGAGCCCTCGAGTCGTTGATCCACGTCGAGTGCGGCGCCGCCGAAATCACCGAGGAATCGCTTGCGACTGGTGCCGATCAAGACCCCGGCGTCATAGCGGCGCGCGATCTCGACGAAGTGCGCGACGTGGGCGAGCAGAGCGACGTTGTGCTCGGTCGTCTTACCGAATCCGATGCCGGGGTCGAGCCAGAGTTGGGTCACGCCAGCGACTCGCGCGCGTTCGGCCATCGTGGCCAAGAACGCGCCGATCTCTCCGACGACGTCGTCGTAGGTCGGATTCGCCTGCATCGTCGCCGATTCGCCCTGGCGGTGCATGGCCACGTAGCCCACGCCGTATTCGCCGGCGACGTCGACCAACGTGCTGGACACGTCGTTGAGCACGCTCGCGCCGGCCGCGATCGCCGCGCGCGCCACGCTCTCTTTTTGCGTGTCGACCGACACCGGTCCGAACGCGATTAACGCTGCGATGACCGGCACTACGCGCGCGATCTCTTCCTCGGCCGAGACCGACGTGGCGCCGGGGCGCGTTGACTCACCACCGACGTCGACGATGTCGCACCCCGCGATGAAGTGCGCCCGGCCACGCGCCACGGCGTCGGCCGTCGCGAGCGTTCGCGAATCCGGGAAAAACGAGTCCGGCGTCACGTTCACGATGCCCATGACGCAGGGGCTCAGCGCCATGCGGACCGGCGTTCGTGGATGAACTGCAGGGCCTCTTCCCGACTCGCGGCGTCCGTGCGAAACGATCCTCGAATGGCGGAGGTGACCGTGGTGGTCCCGGGTTTCTTGACGCCGCGCATGGACATGCAGAAGTGCTCGGCCTCGATGACGACGATCGACCCGCGGGGACGCAGTTCGCGCTCCATCGCCTCCACGATCTCGGTGGTCATGCGTTCTTGGACCTGCAACCGTCGCGCGAAGCCTTCGACCATTCGCGCGAGTTTGGACAGTCCCGTGATGTTGCCCTCGGGACCGGGCAGGTAGGCCACGTGCGCGAATCCGACGAACGGCACCAGATGGTGTTCACACAGCGACGTGAAACTGATGTCGCGCACCATCACCATCTCGTCGTAGCCGGACTCGAACCTGACGTGCAGGTGCTCACCGGGGTCGATGTCGTTGCCCTCGAACAGTTCGGCGTACATATTGGCCACCCGACGCGGCGTCTCCACCAGTCCGTCACGCGCGGGGTCCTCACCGATGGCTTCGAGCAGTTCGCGCACGAGACGCTGCACGCGGTCGTGATCGACGGCCACTAGGCCTCGCCGGTAAAGGTGTAAATCGCGTCGAGGTTGCGGTAGCGCTCGTTCACGTCGAGTCCGTAGCCGACCACGAAATCCGAGGGGATCGTGAAGCCGACGTACTTGAGGGACTGTTCGACGCGTTGCTCGCCCTCCTTGAGCAGCAGCGCGCAGACCTCCAGGCTCTTGGGACTGCGCGCGCCGAGATACTGGCGCAGGTAGTTCAGGGTGAGTCCGGAGTCCACGACGTCTTCGACGATCAGGACCTCTCGCCCGAGGACGTCGGCGTCGAGGTCCTTGACGATGCGTACGACGCCGCTGGTCTTGGTAGCCGCGCCGTACGAGGAGACGGCCATGAAGTCGACCTCGACCGGCAGTTCGATCGCGCGCATGAGATCCGACATGAAGTTGATGGCGCCCTTCAACACGCACACCAGCAACGGCGGGCTTTCGGCGTAGTCACGGGTGATCTGACGACCCAGTTCGAGGACGCGATCGTGCACCTCTTTCGCCGAGACGACGACCTCACCGAGGTCGTGTCGCGCCCACTGGGCGGTGAAGTCGTCGGCGGATTGGCTAGTCATTCCCCGCCAGCGTATCGGGTGGCACTACTCCAACGTCAGGTGTTGATCGCGTCGTGAGAGCCGTCGACCACCACGCAGTTCCATCGCCACGACGTCACCGTCGATGACCGCGATCGCCCGCTCGACCTCGTCGGCACTGGGCGGATGGCTCCCGTCGCCTTCGTCCGCGACGCGCAACTGCAGCCGCACCCATCGACGAAGTCGCGCCTGCGGCCACGTCCGCAACAGCCGACAGTCGGCCTGCCCGAGCGTGAGGGCGAGGTCGTCGACGGCGAGCGCATCGAGCCACGCCCGCTCGTCGTACAACAGCACCGCCTGCCGCGCCAGGATCGGCACCACGTCACGACCGGCGACGTCGTCGAGGACGGGAATCAACTCGTGTCGCACGCGGTTGCGGCGAAACGCGGCGCTGTCGTTCGATTCGTCGTGCACAGGGGTGAACGTGGTCGTCGCCACGAAGTCGTGGAGATCCGAACGTCGCACGTCACGCAGCGGTTTGCTCGCGTCATTCACCATCGGTGAGAGTCCGTCGAGGCCGGCGCCGCGCAACATATTGAGTAACACCGTCTCGGCGAGATCGTCCATCGTGTGGCCGGTGAGGACGCCATCGGGCATCGCGCCGCGCCGCGCTGAACGGGCGCGCGACTCGTAGTTCGGCCCCGCGTCGACGGCGACGTCGTGACGGACGAATGGGACGTCGAGCTGTCGGCAGATGGCGGCGACGTGGTCCGCGTCGTCAGTGCTCGTCGGACGCGAGTGATGATCCACGTGATGCACGGTGACGGCGAGCCCGTGTTCGAGCGCGAGCAAGAGCAGACCCAAGGAGTCGGGTCCGCCGGAGACCGCCACGTCGGCGCCGGTCCCCGCGTCGGTGAAGTGACACCGCGTCAACAGTTCGGAGGCCATTGGGAAAGGTTAGGCATCGACACGCGAGAGGATGACTCGTCATCACTTCAGCCGTAGGCTTTGCGCGTGAAGTCCTCGCGAATCGCCGTGCACGACTCGGTTTTTGCCGGGCTTCAGCGTCAGGTGCGACTCGGCAGAACCATCCGCACGGGCGTCGACCATGAAGTGAGCCGCGCGTGACCGTCGACGTAACCCTCACGCCAAAGGCGCACGGCGTGCTCGACGTCTACCCGGTCGACTTCGCGCGCCACTTCGGCGTGCAGGCGTTCGTCACCGACGTCTCCGGCGGCGTGAGCCCCGCGCCGTACGCCTCGCTGAACCTCGGCGACCACGTCGGCGACGAACCGGGGAACGTCGCGGAGAATAGACGTCGCGTGGCTGAGGCCATCGGCGTGGACGTTTCGCGCCTCGTCATCATCAACCAGGTGCACGGCCGCGACGTCGTCAGCGCCAATCAAGCAACTACCGAGAGTTCGGGTGACGTCATCGTCGACTACGGCGACGGTTTCGCGGTCGCGGTGTTGGTCGCGGACTGCCTGCCGATTCTCCTGGTCGACGAGGACTCGCCGACGCTCGCGGTCGTCCACGCCGGTTGGCGGGGCCTCCAGAGCAACGTGCTCGAAAGCGCGATGGAGAGCTTTACGCATCGCGACGCGGTCCACGCGTTTCTCGGCCCGTGTATCTCGAGCGCGGCCTATCAGGTCGGTCCCGAAGTCGCGGAGCACTTCACGAGTGTTCCCGGCGCCGTGACGCCCGACGTCGACGATCGCTCGCGACTGGACCTCCGCTGCGTCGCCGTCGCCCAACTGCTTGCGCTGAAACTCAACGCGAACCACGTCGTTGTCGCCCAACAGTCGACCGACGGCGGCACGACGTTCTTCAGCGACCGCGCCGCGAGGCCGTGCGGTCGTTTCGCGCTCGTCGCCCGACGGGTCATCGCGTGAAGGTCCGCGCCGAACTCTTTCGCTACGGCGGACTCGACGTCACCTCCGACACGTTGACGGGCACCTACGAACTTGACGACCGCACGTTCACCGAAACGGTCACGTTCGAGGGTGTCAAGTCACTCGACACACCGGCCGTCGTGGCGCTCGCCGAACTCTGGTACCTCGTCGCCGGACTCTCGTACTACAAGGCGGGCGCGGCTCGACGTATCGACGTCGGGGAGACGCCGCTCGGTACCGAAGGGCGTCGCCTCCTACGCGCCGCGCTGCTCGACGGACTCGGTGAGTTCGCGTATCGGAACCAGATTCCCCTGAGTGACGTGACGATCGAAGGACGCGTTGGCGTCGAGCCCTACGAACCGTTCGTCGACCCGACGCGCGTCCTCACGCCCTTTGGTGGCGGCATCGACTCGGTCGTCACCACCGAGCAGCTACTCGGACGCGTCGACCAGACGCTCTTCATCGTGAGTCCCGCCGCCGGACGGTTCACCCCGCTCGAAGAGACCGCCAAAGTGACGGGACTCGACGTCGTGCGCGTCGCTCGCACGTTGGACCCACAGATCGTGCGCGGCGACGAGGCGTTCTTCAACGGTCACGTGCCGGTGACGACCATGGTCACGCTGTTGGCCGCGGTGGCGGCGGTCGCCTCGGGTCGAGGCGGCGTCGCGCTGAGCAACGAGCACTCGTCGTCGGTGGCGAACCTTCGTTGGTACAACTCGGACATCAACCACCAGTGGAGCAAGTCCGGGATCGCGGAGACTCTGATCGCCGCCGCGATCGCCGAGCGCGTGGGCGACGAACTCGTGGTCGCCAGTTACCTGCGCAACCGCAGCGAACTCTGGGTCGCGAAGGTATTCAGTGAACTCGAGCAGTACCACCACGTGTTTCGCAGCTGCAATCGGGCCTTCACGCAAGCACCCGGCGAACGTGCGCGCCAGTGGTGTGGCGAGTGCGACAAGTGCCTCTTCGTCAATCTGGTGTTGGCACCGTTCCTGCCCCGCGCGTCGCTGCGCGCCATATTCTCCGGCGAGCCGCTGAGCGATCCGGCGCGAGTTCCGCAACTGCGAACCCTCGTCGGTCTGGGTGCGGAGCACAAACCCTTTGAATGCGTGGGCGATCCCGATGAGAGTGCGGTCGCGCTCACCGCGGTCAGTCGCCTCGACGAGTGGCGCGACGTATCGATACTGGGCGAGCTGGCGCGCGAAGTGCATACCGGACAAGAGATGTCCGACCTCCTCGAACCGCAAGGGGTAAGTCGTGTTCCGGCCCACTGGCTTCGCTGACCTCGCGGGCAAGCGCGTCGGGATCTTCGGCTACGGCGTGGAAGGCCGCGCCACGCAACGACGGATCGCCGACCTCGCGGCCTCGATCGTGCTGGTCGACGATGCGGTCGGCCTGGGTCCGGACGTGTTGCCAACGCGCAACGGCGGCCACGAGGCGCTTCTCACCTGCGACGTCGTCTTGAAGAGTCCGGGGATACCGCGTCGACGCGACGACGTCCTCGAACTAGAGCGCGAAGGCGTGACCGTGACGTCGTCACTGAATCTATGGCTCCACGACGTCGATCGCTCGCGCGTAGTGGCGATCACCGGCACCAAGGGCAAGTCCACGACGACCGCCCTGACGACGTTCTTCCTCCAGTGCCTCGGCGAGACGGCCACGCGACTCGGCAACTTCGGCCAACCGCCGTACGACCCCGACCTCGACGTGTCACGCGGATGGCTGATCCTCGAAGTCTCGAGCTTCCAGAGCGTCGACCTTGACGTCGCGCCGACGATCATCGTCGTGACATCCCTCGGCGAAGATCACATCGATTGGCACGGCTCACTCGACAGTTACCGTCGCGACAAACTTTCACTCACCCGCGCGTCGGGCGAACACCGCACACTCGTCGCCGAGAGCGTGACCTTGCGCGACTGGGAAAGCGAACTCGGTGGCGAGGTCACGTTCGTCTCCCCCGACGAGTCCGGCCTCGCGTCTACTTTGGGTCTCCTCGGTGCGCACAACGACTCGAACGTTGCCCTCGCGCTGCACTGTGTCGCGTTACTCACGGATCGAGACATCGACGACGTCCGGTCGCAAGTCCTCGAACAAGCGTCCGCCTTCGATCCCCTTCGCGGTCGCCTGACGTTGGTCGTGAACGAAGTTGTTGGCGACGCGCCCCGGCGCTACGTCGACGACGGACTCGCGACGTCCGTGCTGCCCGCGATCGCCGCACTCGAGGTCTTCGCGAGCAACCCTGTCGCCCTCATCGCGGGCGGTTACGACCGAGGTGTCGACTACGGGCCGCTCGCCGAGGCGATCGTCGCGCGAGGCCCCTTCACGGTAGTGATCACGATGGGTGACGCCGGACGCCGAATTGGTGAAGCCGTCACGCAACTTTCGCCGGTGGTTCCGATTGTGGCCGCGTCCTCTATGCGCGACGCCGTGATCGAAGCGCGGCGCCGACTACGCGAAGGCGGCGTCGTCTTGCTTTCACCGGCGGCACCGAGTTTTGACCAGTACCGGAATTGGGAGGAGCGCTCCCAGGACTTCACGACGATCGTCCGTGAGCTCACGAACACGTAGCAACGATCGCGGCGGCTTTCACGTAGGACACGCCTCGGTGCCCCAGGCGACGACGCCGCTCAGCCCCTTGTCAGGGTTGCGGAAGGCACACACCGCGACGGGCGGATGGGGAGCCTTCCTTCGGATGACAATCCGAAACTCTCGACCACTGCTATCCGTCACGCGAGTGACCGACGTGATGCCATCCTTGGATTGCGCGGGGAAGGTTCGCGCGGCCCAGTACTGCACTTCATCGACGCTCAGCGAACCGGGGTGGGCGAGATCATCGGCCGCAAATTGGACTACCAACAGCGCCTCGTTGTCCGGCGTTTGAACTCGTGATCGATTGCCCGACAAAAAAGTCGCGAAGGAGTTGGCAGCGACGATGTTCTGTGAACACCACGTAGGAATCTGACTTGAATGAGTGGAGCTCGCGCATATGACGTCGGGTGTGGTCAACTGACTGATCGTCATCGTATGGCTGGCACCGTGGAACAGGTACGTCACGCGCACCCCCTCAATGGCGTAGGCGTGGTTGAGCTGAGTTGCGCGCAGCCCCAACCACAGTACGTTGGTGTGCGCCAAGGTCACCTTCGTACCGATCGCGCGAACGAGCGGGTCCCGACGGAGATTCGCACTAAACCCCTTCGGTATACGAATCGGCCAACCGTGGTCATTGGAGAGATCGCTCGCGTGAGCGGAAAACTCTGCACCCACGATCTTTGGGGAAAGAAAACCTTGCAGGGGCACCACCTTGACCGAGGTGATTCGGATCGTGGCGTGTTCTTGTGTCGTGAAGTTGAACGCGAGGTCGTTTACCTGGGACGGCTTGGAGAATTCGCCCACTCCGGAGATGCCGCCGCTGACGCCACTGGTGATGGTCACCGGGGGCCAGGTGTGAGTGAGCCCGATGATGCCGAGTACCGCGGCGCAGACGAGCACGAGCGCCGCGACGCTTCGCAGCGCAAGTCGAAGTCCAAGTTGGAATCGAAAGCGTGCGAGCACTCCGTGCGCGATGATGTCCGACGTCCGCGCGAAGGACACGGGCCGTGCCGACAACTCATCTTCAAGGTGCGCCACGAACTCCTCGCCGTAGCGCGCGCGCCACGCCGACGGATACCAGCGCAGATACCCCAACGCTCGCTTGGTCGTGTCGGCGCTCGCTTCGACGTGTTCGGGTGTCACGCAAACCGCCACGACGCGCGAAGGCGACGGCGACCTTCGGACGCCAGTCGCTCTTGGGCGCTGAGATAGTCGTCGAGCACGCCCGCGCCGATTGCCGTCAGTCGGTACGGGCGCTTTCGATCTGATGACGCCACGGGTTCGATCAAACCTTGACCCTCGAGTCGGGCGAGTGCTTCGTAGAGACTTCCCGGAGCGATGCGGACTCCCGCGAACTCCACCACGTCCTGGGTGAGGGCGTAACCGTGTTTCTCGCCATCGGCGAGACTCGTCAGGATCAGGTAACCGACACCGGCAATACGCGCACTTTCGCGAGACGACTCTTTGACCATCTCCGCACTATATCGGTGACCGATATAGTGCGCAAGGGCAACGGGAACTATGTCGCTCCGGTGCGGTATCAAGAAAAACTGTTGTCGTGTCAGGGATCAGGTGTTGTTGTGTCCAGTATCAGGTGATGTTGAAATGGCAAGTATCAACCCTTGCAACGCTGGAAATGGAGCCTGGGAGGAGATTCGAACTCCTGACCTACGCATTACGAATGCGTTGCTCTACCGACTGAGCTACCCAGGCGCAAGCAGAAACTCTACTTCATCGGTCCCGAATGTCTCCGTCGACGAAACTCAGAACTCCATCAACGAGAGCATCAAGTCATTCAAGAGCAACGTCTCATCGATGTTGGACGAGAGTCGCTGGGTCGCCTCCGCCAGTACGCCGATCGCCCGGATCGACGCCCCGACGCGGTACTGATCACGGGCGTCACCGAGCTCACTGCCCTCGAGACTCTCGACCATGCGGTCCCGGTAGACATTGGTCAGCGCGGTGAGCCCGAAACGCAACTCGTCGATACGAAAGCGCCGCTGTTCGCGCCTGTACTGTGCCTCCGCGTCGCGGCGATTCGCAACTGAACGTTGCCCCATCTGACGCGACTCTTGCACGCGCTGTTCCATCTCTTCGTCTTGCAGTCGTTGGAGCGGGGCGATCGCGTCATCGAGTGCCCGCGCGATCTCGGTCGCGAGCGCCGCGGAGGTGGCGGGCGTTCCGTTCAGGCGTTCTGGCACCGAACGCCACTGCGCGATGCGCTGGGCCAACTCGTCGTCGCGACCAAGGACGCGTGCGCGCCGTAGGTTGCCGTTGGCCGCGCTCGCGGCCGCGCGCGCCGCGAGCGCCGAAGCGCCTTCGCGGATCAAGACCTCGGCGATCCCCTCTTCGCTCAGACCCTTCAGCTTCAACTCCACGCACCGCGACGCGATCGTGTCGAGCTCGGGTGGCACGTCTTCGGCGGTCAAGAGGAAGATCGTTCGCGTCGGCGTCTCTTCGAGCGACTTCAGCAGCGCCGGTGCGCTCGGCGACGCGCCGGTCGTCGTCAGCTCGACGTCCTCGATGATCACGATTTGATAGCCCGGTCCCAGGGGACGCCGCCGACTGACGCGGTCCGCCTCGCGCAACTCGTCGATGCGCCACGCCAGTCCGGCGCGCTCCGCGACGTAGACATCCGCGTCGGCGTCGCTCAAGACCAGTCGACACGTCTCGCACGTCGCGCAACCGTTGTCGGGACATTGCAACGCGGCCGCGAACGCCATCGCGGCGTCGTGCAAACTCGATCCGACCGGCCCGCTGATCAAGTAGGCGTGCACCGGCGCCTTGACGTACTGGCGCATCGCGGCGACCGCCGACTCCTGTCCTACGAGCGCATCGAAGACGTCAGTCATCTCACCATGGTAAAGAAGCGAGTCGCTCGTCGACCAACGCGGCGACCTCGAGCTCACTGCGCGCGCCGTCAATCACGCACCATCGCCCGCCCCACTTTTGGGCAATGGCCAGATAGCCGTCGCGCACGCGCTGGTGAAAGTCCAAGTCGGCCGATTCGAAGCGGTCGCGCACGTCCGGCGCGCGACGCTCGAGCGCGACGTCGAGTGGCGTGTCGATGAGCACGGTCAGGTCCGGCAGGCACTCGCCGATCGCGAGCTCCGTGGCGGCCTCGAGTCGCCGCAGGTCGACGCCGCGACCGTAGCCCTGGTAGGCGAGCGTCGACGCGAAGTAGCGGTCGCCGACGACCGATCGTCCCCCCGCGATCGCCGGCTCGATGACGGTGCGTACGTGGTGCGAGCGGTCGGCCAGCATCAGCAGGGCCTCGGTGACGGGCGTCATCGGCGTGGCGGCGTCGAGGACCCAACGCCGAAGGTCGACGCCGAGGGGCGTGTCACCGGGTTCGAACGTGAAGTGCGCGTCGCGCAGTTCCGCGACGCGCCGGGCCTGGGTGCTCTTGCCGCTCGCGTCGATACCTTCGAAGACGACGAAGACGCCGCGTGGCATCAGTCGTCCGCGTGCGTCGCCGCGATCAACGCGGCGTTGGTCTTCGCCCCGTGGGCGACCGCCGCACGTTTGGCGGTGCCGCTCGCCTTTTTCGCGGGCGCCTTCTTTGTCGCCTTCTTGGCCGGTTTCTTGGTCGCCTTCTTCGCCTTCACGACTTTTCGCGGACGGCTGGAGGGTTCGGCGTTGCGTCGTTCGGCGAGCAGCTCACCGGCGCGGTCGAGCGTGATCGTCTCGGGCGTGTCGCCGAGTCGCAGCGTCGCGTTCGTCTCGCCGTCGGTGACGTAGGGGCCGAAACGGCCGGTGCGCACGACGATGTTTCGTTTCGTGACCGGGTCCTCCCCGAGGTCCTTCAGCGGCCCGGCGGCGGCGCGGCGGCCGCGTTGCTTGGGCTGGGCCAACAGCGCCAACGCGCCGGCGAGGTCGATCGTGAAGATCTGGTCCTCGTCCTCGAGTGAACGCGTCTCCTTACCCCACGTGATGTACGGGCCGTAGCGACCGTTCTGGGCGACGATCGGCGCACCCTCCGGGTGGTCGCCGACCACGCGCGGCAGTGACAACAACTTCTCCGCGTCATCGAGCGTGACGCTCTCGGGCGACATCGTCGAGAAGAGCGAGGCGGTCTTGGGCTTCTCCTTCGGGTCGGTCATCTCGCCGATCTGGACGTAGGGACCGTAGCGGCCGGCCTTCAAGAAGATCGGCAGACCCGTCTCGTCGTCGACGCCGAGTTCACGGTCGTTACTCGGCGCCGACAACAGCTCCAACGCCTTGTCGACGCTGAGTGAGTCGGGCTCGGTGGCTTCGGGGATCGAGACGCGTTGATCACCGTGTACGAGGTACGGTCCGTAGCGGCCCGAGCGCACGCTGACCGCGACGCCGTCCGGGGCGACGCCGAGCGGCAGCGAGTTGATCGCGGCGAAGTCGAACTCGTGCGGTTCGTGCGTCATGTGTTCGAGGCCGAGCTTGGCCAACTCGGTCGTGGCATCGGGATCGCCGAAGTAGAACTTGGCGAGCCAGGGCTCGAGGTCCTGATTGCCCCGGGCGATCTCGTCGAGTTCGTCTTCCATCGCGGCGGTGAACTGGTAGTCGACGAGGTCGGCGAAGTACTGCTGGAGGAGGTTGACGACCGCGAAGGCGCGAAAGGCCGGCACGAGGGACTTGCCCTTCTTCCACACGTAGCCGCGGCGATCGATCGTCTTCATCACCGACGCGTAGGTCGAGGGTCGTCCGATCCCGAGGTCCTCGAGCTTCTTGATCAGCGTCGCCTCGGAGTAACGGTCCGGCGGTTGCGTGTCGTGACCCTTGGCCTCGGCGCTCGTGACCGGCACCGCCTCGCCCTCGGTGAGCGACGGCAGGATCCGCTCCTGGTCGGCCAGCTCGGCCTCGGGGTCGTCGGTCCCTTCGACGTAGGCCCGACGAAAGCCGGGGAACTCGATGCGCAGGCCCGTGGCGCTCAGCGTCAACGACACGTCGGCGTCGTAGCCCTCGACGCCGGAGAGCGTCACGTCGAGTCGGACCTTGTCCTGGGTGAGGCGGGCGTCGACCATCTGGGACGCCAGGGTGCGCTTCCACACGAGGTCGTAGACCGCGAGTTCGTCGCCCCCGAGTTGGGACTGCGCCTCGTCGAGCGAGCGGAACGACTCGCCGGCCGGTCGGATCGCCTCGTGCGCCTCCTGGGCGTTCTTCACCTTGCGGTCATAACGCCGCGGGCTGTCCGCGACGTAGTCGTCGCCGAAGATCGAGGCCGCCGTCGCGCGCGCGGCGCGAATCGCTTCGTCCGAGAGCGTCGTCGAGTCGGTGCGCATATAGGTGATCCAACCCTGCTCGTAGAGCCGCTGGGCCGCGCGCATCGTGCGTTCCGGGTCGAAGCGGAGCTTTCGGCTGGCCTCGATCTGCAACGAGGACGTCATGAACGGGGGCTGGGGTCGCTGCGTGCGCGGCGTCGAGGCGACCGAGGTCACCCTCGGCGCCGTACCGGGTAGCCCCTGGGCGATGCTGCGCGCCGATGGCTCGCGAAGGACCTCGACCTTCGCCTTCGCGTCGAGGACGCCGCTGGCGTCGAAGTTCTTGCCGGTCGCCAGGGACGTGCCGTTCACCGACTCGAGCGTCGCGTCGAAGGCGTTGCCCGTGGCGTCGAGCGACGCCGTGACGTCGAACCACGTCGCTGACGTGAAGTCCATTCGCTCGCGCTCACGCTCACAGACCAGCCGAATCGCGACCGACTGGACGCGGCCGGCCGAGCGGGCCTTGTCGACGGCGCGCCACAACACCGGCGAGACCTCGTAGCCGACGAGGCGGTCCAGGAAGCGCCGGCCCTCCTGGGCGTCGACGAGGCGCAGGTCGAGGTCGCGCGTCTCCTCGACGGCCTTGGCGATCGCCGCCGGCGTGATCTCGTGAAAGACCATGCGCTTCACGGGGACCTTGGGGTTCAGCACCTCCTGGAGGTGCCAGGCGATGGCCTCGCCCTCACGGTCCTCGTCGGTCGCGAGGTACAACTCGTCGACCTGCTTCAGGGCGGCCTTGAGTTCGGCCACGATCTTCTTGCGGTCACTCGAGACGACGTAGACCGGCTTGAAGTGGTCGTGGACGTTGATGCCGAGGCGTGCCCACTTCTCGCCCTTCACCGACGCCGGGATGTCCGCGGCGCTCTGAGGGAGATCGCGAATGTGGCCGATCGAGGGTTTGACGATGTACTCGGAGCCGAGCATGCCCTGGATGCGCGTCGCTTTCGCGATCGATTCGACGATGACGAGGGCCCGGGCCATGCTTCTCCTTTCTCAAAGTGGCGCGGTGACGACGACGCCACGCGCTTGCGCTCTACAAGATAGACAGGTCTTCGACCTTAACGGGGTCATGGTGGGGGCCGACGACCCATCGGTCGCGTCAATCACGGTACGAGTACTGGCGATTCGTGCCCTTCGGGAACTTTACGCGTCACCCGCGGGCGCGGCCACGATCTCGTACTGCGGATTGAGGATCACCGCTTCGCGCCGCAGTGACGTGACGGTGCCGCGCACGAGCAGGCGCGTGCCGCGCTCGATGCCGGGAATGCTCTGTCGACCCTGGAACACGAGCGTGACCGAACCGGAGTTGTCGGCGATCACGCAGCGCAGTTCGTGGCCGCCGCTCTCGTGGTTGATCGCCATGGAACGGACGCGTCCGGCGATCTCGGCGAACTGACGCTCGACCAGAGCGCCGATCGGTTCGGAGTCGCCCGAACGCTGGGCCAACTTCACGTCGGCGACGAGGTGCGCGCTGTCGCGCACGCCGCCGCGCACGACCTCGTCGCTGCGCGGGGCCTCTTGGATCGCGCCCTCCTCGATTCGTCGCACCGCGCGATACGGCACGATCGTCGCGGCCGTGCGGGGCACGTGCATCACGGCGCCGGCGATTGCGTCGGCGCTGCGGTCGTGCAGGAACCGTTGCAGTCGCGACACGTAACCCCGGCGCGGCAGGATCACCATGCAGAAGACCTCGGGGTCGCGCACGATGTCCGCCACGAGTTCGAGTGCGGCGCGGTCCACGCGTCGGTCATCGCACTCGACCACCTCGAGCGTGATGTTCGCCGACGCCGTGCCGGCCGCGCCCCACTTCTCTAAGAGGCGAGCGGTCACGACGGGGTCGATATCGAAGTGCACGGCGCGAATCGAGTAGGCGTTGAGCGACAGGCAGTAGAGCAGCGATCGCTCGGTCACGAGGTCGTAGGTGTCGACGAAGACCACGACACGGTTCATGCGGATGTTCATCGTCGCGGCCTTGCCGCTCACCGCTTCGAAGGCCCGCTCTTCGCGCATGTACTGCTTGTTGAGTCGAATCAACGCGACGTACATGAGCGGTCCCACGACCGCGATGATCCAGGCGCCCTCTTTGAACTTGGCGATCAGGAAGATCAGGACGACGATCGAGGTGACCGACGCCGAGAGTGCGTTCACGAAGACCCCGAAGCGCCACTTGCCGGTGCGCTCTCTCAGGTGGCGCGCGACCATTCCGGCCCCGGCCAGGGTGAAGCCGGTGAAGACGCCGATCGCGTACAGCGCGACCAGGGCGTTCACGCTGGCGTTAAAGACGATGATGAGCGTGAGGGCGACGACGCCCAGGACGAGGATGCCGTTGGAGAAGGCGAGCCGGTGGCCGCGTTTCGTCAACTGTCTCGGTAGGTACTTGTCGGTCGCGACGTAGTTCGCGAGAAACGGGAAGCCGTTAAAGGAGGTGTTGCCGCCGGTGTAGAGGATCAGGATCGTCGCCAGGAGGACCATGTAGTAGATGAAGTGCCCGAGCCCGTGGCCCCCGAAGATGTCGAGCACCTCTTGGCTCACGACCGTCGGCGAACCGGCGGCGTAGGGGATCGCGTGGGTCCACGCGGCGATCAGCGTGATGCCGAGCAGCAAGAAGGCGAGGATGCTCGACATCGTGACGAGGGTCTTGCGCGCGTTCGGCGACTCGGGACGGCGGAAGCTGGCGACGCCGTTCGAGATCGCCTCGAGACCGGTGAGCGACGAGCCCCCGTTGGCGTACGCGCGCAGCAGCGAGATGAAGGCCAGTCCCATCAGGACGCCCGTGCCCTTGGAACCCAGGTGGTGGTCGATGAGGTCCTTTTGCAACGGCAACGGGATGCGGTGCAGTGATCCCGCGATCTTCTTTGAGACGCCGAAGATGATCGTCGTCGTCATCATCAAGATGTAGAAGTACGTCGGGAAGGCGAAGTAACTGCCAGCCTCTTTCAGTCCGCGCAGGTTGCCGTAGATGAGGATGAGGACGACCCCGACGGTGATCAGCAGGGGATCGGGCGCGCCGCGCAGGCCCGGGATGGCGCTCGTCAGCGCGGCCGTGCCGGCCGAACACTGCACCGCGACCGTCACCGTGTAGTCGATGAGGAGCGCGACGGCCGCGATCTGGGCGATCTTCGGACCGAAGTTGTCGCGCGCCACGACGTAGGAGCCGCCGGCGGTCGTGTAGTACTTGATGACGTCCATGTAGCTCGTCGTCACGAAGAACAACACGCCGAGGATCACGAACATGATCGGCACCACCAGGGCGAAGGCGGCGATCCCGATGTACGGCGTCATCTGCGTGAGGATCTCTTCGGTGCCGTACGCCGACGAGGAGATGCAGTCCGGCGCCAAGACGCCGAGGGCGATCGCGCGGTTCAACCGTTCGCCGCTCAACTGCTCGGTCACGAACGGCTTCCCGAGCAGTAATCGCTTGATCCGGTAGCCCATCGACTCCGGGTACACGTCGGCCAGGTTGGCGTGGGACGTCAGCAGCAGTGAACTAGGGGAAACCTGCTTCTCGGCGTCTGACACTCATTCGATACTAAACGAGGCCCTACAACGCATTCGGTGACGCACACACCGTGTGCGGGCGGTTGCACCTTCGTCGCGAAGTGTGTTCAGATGTCGGGGTGCATATCGTCGTCGTCGGCTGTGGCCGGGTGGGATCAGAGCTGGCGATGCAACTCTCCGAGGAGGGCCACTCGGTCGTCATCATCGACAAGAACCCTCAGGCCTTCCACCGACTGACCCACTTCCACGGCAAGACCATCGTCGGGTCGGGCTTCGATCGCGACGTCCTGTTCCAGGCCGACGCCCGCCGGGCGAACGCCCTGGCGGCGGTGACGAGCGGCGACAACTCGAACATCCTCTGTGCGCGCATCGCGCGCGACAACTACGAGATCAAGAACGTCGTGGCGAGGATCTACGACCCGGCGCGCGCCGATATCTACATGAAACTGGGGATTCCCACGGTCGCGACCTCGCTCTGGACCACCCAACAGGTCAAGCGTTGGCTGCTCCCGGCCGACGACTCCGTCGAGTGGACCGCGAGTTCCGGCACGCTGCACCTCGTCGAACGCATCGTCCCCGACGCCCTCGCCGGCAAGCCCGTGAGCTCGTACGACCACGGCGAGAGCGTGCGCGTCGTCGGCGTCATCCGCGGTGGTCAGGGTCGAGTGAACATCGACGGCCTCTTCGCCCAGGAGGACGACGTCCTCGAGTTCCTGGTCACGACCGAGGGGCTCGACGAGTTGAAGTCGCTGATCGAGAACGGCCAACGATGAGGATCATGATCGCGGGCGGTGGTTCGGTCGGCGTCTCGATCGCCTTGGACCTCGTCGACCGTCATCACGACGTCACGCTGCTCGAACAGGTCGCCACCACGGCCGATCGCCTGAAGTCCATGTTGCCGAGCGTCAACGTGATGGCCGCGGACGCCTGTGAGTACGCGAACCTCGCCGCGGCCGATCTGCGCAGTGTCGACGTCGTCATCGCGGCAACCGGCGATGATGAGGACAACCTCGTCATCAGTTGGCTCTCGAAGCAGGAGTTCGGTGTACCGCGCGTCATCAGTCGAATCAACAACGCGCGCAACGAGTGGCTCTTCAACGAGAGTTGGGGCGTGGACATCTCGGTGTCCACGCCAACACTGATCACGTCGTTGGTCGACGAGGCGGTGGAGGTCGGTTCGATCATCAACCTGATGGACTTGGCGCAGGGTCGGATGCGCCTGATCGAAGTGACGCTCGCGCCGAACGCGCCGGCCGTCGAGCAACACCTCACGCTCGACGAACTACACCTCCCCGACTCCGTGCGCGTGGTCGCCGTCGTGCGCAGTGGTCAGCCGCTGGTGCCGAGCGCGACGATGCACTTCCTCGAACAGGATCACGTGATTCTCATCACGCGCGCCGACGCGTCTCAGGAGTGCGCGTCGGTCTTCGTCGCCTAATCGCCGGACCGCGAAAAACCGTCGCGACCTAGCATGGACGCGTGCGCGCGGCCTTCTTCGACTTGGACAAGACGGTGATCGCCAAGTCCTCACTGGTGGCCTTCGGACCCGAGTTCCACGCGCGCGGACTCCTCCACCGGCGCACCCTGGTCTGGGGTGTGCTCAGCCAGATGATGTTCATGCGCTTCGGCGCCGACGACGAAAAACTCGAGAAGATCCGCGAATCGGTGCTGCAGATCACGAAGGGTTGGGACCACCTCGAAGTAAAGCAACTGGTCGCCGAGACCATCAACGACGTGATCGAACCCCTGATCTACGAAGAGGCGCTCGAACTGATCGACCACCACCTGGCCCAGGGCGACGAGGTGTGGCTGGTGAGCATGTCCCCGGCCGAGATCGTCGAACCCTTCGCCGAACTACTCGGCATCACGGGCTCGATCTCGTCACGCGCCAAGATCGACGAACACGGCAAGTTCACCGGCGAGATGGAGTTCTTCGCCCAGGGCGAGAACAAGGCCGTCGCCATCCGCGAGTTGGCGCAGAAGCGCGACATCGACCTCAACGAGTCCTTCGCGTACTCCGACTCCGAGACCGACATCCCGATGCTCGAAACCGTCGGCCACGCCTACGCCGTCAACGCCGACCGGCAGCTCGCCCGCGCCGCGCACGAGAGCCAGTGGCCGTTGCTCAGCTTCACGCACCCGGTACGCGCGCACGACCGTTCGAAGTCACACACGCCGTTCTTGCTGAGCGCGATCGTGATCGGCGCCGCGGCGCTGCTGGGCCGGACCTACCAGCGTCGTTAGAGCGTCAGCAGGTCGCGCGCGCCGGTGTCCGAAGACGGGTGGCGCAACTTACTCATGGCGCGCGCCTCGATCTGACGGATTCGCTCGCGCGTCAGGTTCATCTCGGCGCCCACGTCCTCCAGGGTCCGGATCTCGCCGGCACCGTCGAGACCAAAGCGCATCCGCAGGATCTTCTGCTCGCGCTCATCGAGCGGCTGGAGGAGCTTCTCGATCGCGGCCGGCATCATCTTGACCGCGGCCACGTCGAAGGGGGACTCAGCGGAGCGGTCCTCGACGACGTCACCCAGTTCGGCGTCGCCGTCTTCGCGCAGCGGCTCGGACAGTGAGATCGGCTCGGAGCGGAATCGCAGTGCCTCGATCAACTTGTCCTCGGGCATCTCGCACTCGTCACAGAGTTCCTTGATGGTCGGGGGTCGTCCGAACTTGAGCTCCAGACGTGACTGGGCCTTTTGGACGCGGGCCAGAGTGTCACCCGCGTGCACCGGGAGCCGGATGGTGCGACCGGTGTTGGCGATGCCGCGGGTGATCGCCTGGCGGATCCACCACGTGGCGTAGGTCGAGAACTTGAAACCCTTGCGCCAGTCGAACTTCTCGACGGCGTGCATGAGACCGAGGTTGCCCTCCTGGATGAGGTCCAGGAGCGGCAGGCCGGAGGCCTGGTACTTCTTGGCGATTGAGACCACCAGTCGCAGGTTGGACTGCACGAAGTCACGTTCGGCCTGGTCACCGCGGTGTACGGAGCGCTTGAGCGCCATCTTCTTGCTGGGCGTGAGCTTGACCTTCTTGTCCGTCTCGGCCGATTCGAGTTCACCGCGGGCCTCGCGACCCTCTTCGATCGTCTGGGCCAGGCGTACTTCATCGTCCTTGGTCAAGAGGGTGTACTGACCAATATCGGAGAGGTAGAGACGTACGAGGTCCTCGTCATCCCTATCAACACGATCTTTTGCCATGGCGCTCCCTTGATACCCGACACCGGGAAGTCCGGTACTACCAGTTATACGGACCTAGGCAACCTTACGGGGCAATACCCAAACTCTCAGCGTTTCCCGCGTCATCGAAGCTCGCCGAGAGCTCGCGCGCGTCTCTCGGCCAAGCCTCGTCCTCGATCGGGGACTGGCCCTTCGCGACCTCCCCGGTCGCTCGGATCTCTCGCACGCAGATGATCGATGCCTCGTTGAAGAGCGCGCGCAGGCGCTCGTCACCCTCGAGCGCCTCGCGCGCGTCCAAGAGTGAGACCAGTAGTCGCGGCCCCACGACCATCGCCATGGCGTAGAGCACCATCGCGCCCGTAGCGTCGCGAGCGACCGCTCGACGAAGAGCACCTTCGACCAGGGGAATCGGCGACACCTTGACGTCGCCCAGGTACTCGCGCAGCGCCAACGCCAGCTCCCCGTGGGCGCGGGCCATCTCGTAGGCGCGCACCACGTAGGCGTCGTTGGTCAGGGTCGGCGCGCTCTCGCCGAGGACAATATAAATAGTGTCGTGGCACGCGAGGAGGTGTTCGGCGATCTCGCGTTCGCGTGGCGTCACAGGGACTCTTGGCGAAACGCGTTCGTGATCGGCATTCGCCGGTCTCGACCGAAGGCCTTTTTGGAGATGCGCACCCCCGGCGCCATCTGGCGACGTTTGTACTCACTCTGGTCCACCAGTCTCGTGATCTGCAAGACCAGCGCCGGGTCGTGACCGCTCGCGATGAGGGTCTCGGCCGTGGCGTCGTCCTCGACGTAGAGCTCGAGCAGGGGATCGAGGATCTCATAGGGCGGCAGTGACTGGTCGTCGCGCTGATCCGGACGAAGTTCGGCCGAGGGTGCCTTGGTCAAGACACCCGCGGGGATCGGCTCGGGGTCGCCGTCCTTGGCGGCGATCTCGTTGCGGTAACGACAAAGTTCGTAGACGAGGGTCTTCGGGACGTCCTTGATCACCGCGAAACCACCCACGGAGTCCCCGTACAAGGTGGAGTAGCCGGTCGCGATCTCGGACTTGTTCCCCGTCGTGAGCACGATCGCTCCCGTGTCATTCGAGATGGCCATCAACAGGACGCCACGGATGCGCGACTGCAGGTTCTCGTCCGTGATGCCCTTCGGCTCGCCCTCGAGCACCCCGCCGAGGGCCGCGCCGAAGGCCACGTGGGCCGTTTCGATCGGTATGGTCGCGATCTCGATATCGAGGCGCGCCGCGAGTTCGACGGCGTCGGCGATGGAGTGGTCCGAGGAGTAGCGCGAGGGCATCGTGAAGCCGCGCACGGCTCGGGCGCCCACGGCGTCGACGGCGATGGCCGCCACCAACGACGAGTCGACGCCACCCGACAGCGCGATGACCGCGGTCCGAAAGCCGTTCTTGCGCAGGTAGTCACGCGTGCCCATGACCAGGGCCTGGTAGACCTCTTCGACTTCGCTCAGCGGTTCGGCGATCCGGTTCACGTGCAGGGCCGAGAGTCGCTCCTCGTCGCGCGCGTAGCCGATGTTGAGCGTGACGCCCGTGGTCGACTCGCGCGCGTCGATCTCACAGACCAACAACTCCTCGCTGAAAGCGGCGGCGCGCGCGATGACGTCGCCCTGGGCGTTCACGACCATGCTCTGCCCGTCGTAGACGAGCTCGTCCTGGCCGCCGACGAGGTTGACGTAAGCGATGGGACAGTTGGTCTCGAGGGCGCGCTCGCGCAGCACCGCCTCCCGCTCTTCTCGGCGGCCGCGCGCGAACGGTGACGCGTTCGCGACCACGAGCATCGTGGCGCCCTGGCGCGCCAACTCCGCGGCGGGCCCGTCGCGAGTCCAGACGTCTTCGCAGATCAAGAGTCCGACGGCGACGCCGCGCACGTTGATGATCGTGTGCGGACCGACGCCCGGATGGAAGTAACGCTGTTCGTCGAAGACGTCGTAGTTCGGCAGGAGGCGCTTGGTGGCGATCGCGACCACGCCGTCCTCGCTCAGCGCGACGAGCGCGTTCGCGATGTGGGGTGAGGTGAGTTCACCGAAGGCCGGTCTGGCGACGTCGCGGCCGTCACTCGACGGCGCCAGGGCGATATCTTCGAGTCCCTCGCTGACGACGGTGCCGACCAGGACCGGGGGCACGTTGTCGAGCAGGGCCATCTCGATCAGGGCCACCCGCGAGGCCTCGATGAAGCCCTCCTTGAGGAGCAGGTCCTCGGGCGGATAGCCCATCAGCGACAGCTCGGGCGTCAACACGAGGTCCGCACCGGCCGAGGCCGCCTGGGTACGGAAACGCCCGAGCGTCTCGACGTTTTGTGCGAATCCGCCCACGACCGCGTTCATTTGGGCCATGGCGAGTCGTATCACTGGCACGCCCATGAGCCTACCGGTGAAGGACCGACGAACCTCTGGCGAACGTTCACACGCGGTTAACAAAACCGAGGGTGTCACGCGCAGTGGCTGCACCAAACTGGATGGGAACACCAGGCAACGTGATAGCTGAGGAGCGATTGTGAAGTATCAGGCCGAATACATCTGGATTGACGGAAGCGAACCGACCCGCAAATTGCGCAGCAAGACCAAGATCGTGGACGAAGGTCAGCAGCCTCCGGTGTGGGGCTTCGACGGATCGAGCACGAACCAGGCGACGGGACATCACTCGGACTGTGTCTTGATGCCGGTCTCCACCGTGCCCGACCCGCTGCGCGGCGCGAATGACGTCCTCGTGATGTGCGAAGTGTTGAACGCGGACATGACGCCGCACGTCACGAACGAGCGCGCCGCCACGGTCGAAATCGCGAAGAAGTTCGCTCGCTTCGAGCCGAAGTTCGGTATCGAACAGGAGTACACCTTCTTCCAGGACGGCCGACCCTACGGGTGGCCCGAGGACGGATTCCCGGCGCCCCAGGGCCCGTACTACTGCGGTGTCGGCGGGGCGAAGATGCCCGGTCGCGACATCGTCGAAGCGCACACCCTGGCCTGCATGCGCGCCGGAATCGGCATCGAGGGCACGAACGCCGAAGTGATGATGGCCCAGTGGGAGTTCCAGGTTGGCGTACTCGGCCCCCTCGAGATCGGCGACCAGCTCTGGTTGGCGCGGTGGTTGCTCGAGCGCATCGCCGAAGAGTTCGGCGTCGACGTCAGCTTCGACGCGAAGCCCATCAAGGGCGACTGGAACGGTGCCGGCGCCCACACGAACTTCTCGACGAAGCAGATGCGCGCGGCCGGCGGCTACGAAGCGGTCGTTGCCGCGGCCGAAGCGCTGGGCACGCGCGTCAACGAGCACATCGCGAACTACGGCGACGGCATCGAGGACCGTCTCACCGGTGCGCACGAAACCGCGCACTGGTCGAAGTTCACGTACGGCGTCTCGGACCGCGGTGCGTCAGTGCGCATCCCCGCGCACGTGGCACGCGACCAGAAGGGCTACATCGAGGACCGCCGTCCGAACGCCAACGTTGACCCCTACGTCGCGGCGCGGCTGATCACCGAGACGGTGTGCGGTGCGGCGAGCGCGGCGAAGGCCCCGGTAAGGAAGGTCAAAGTGGCGGCGAAGAAGACCGCGGCGACGAAGTCCGTCTCGAAGCGGGCGCCGGAGAAAGCCGCGCGTCGACGCTGACGTTCACTGATTGGCTCGGACCGCGCGAGCGCGGGGTCGCAGTCGGGGGACGGAAAAATCGAGCGCGCACGAAGGTGCGAGAATGGCTCCTATGCAAAGCCAGGCGCAGTACGTACTGCGAACCGTAGAAGAGCGAGGCATTCGCTTCGTCCAACTGTGGTTCACCGACGTCCTCGGTCGCCACAAGGCGTTCCACGTCACCCCGGCCGAGCTCGAAGACGCGCTCGACCAGGGCATGACCTTCGACGGCAGCTCGATCGATGGCTTCTCGCGAATCCAGGAGTCCGACGTCCTAGCCCGACCGGACCTCACGACCTTCCAGCTCCTCCCCTGGTACGAAGAGGGCGCCGGTGTCGCACGCGTCTTCTGTGACATCGTCAACATCGACGGGACGCCCTTCGACGGTTGTCCGCGTCAGCAACTGCGTCGCGTGCTCGAGGGGGCGCACGCGCACGGCTACACCTTCTTCGTCGCTCCGGAGATCGAGTACTTCTACTTCGAAGGACTCGACACGACCAGCGCCCCGGTCCCGATCGACCGCGGCAGTTACTTCGACCTGTTGCCCGACGACGTCGCGAGTCAACTGCGACGTCGCACGGTGTTGACGCTCGAAGAGATGGGCATCGGCGTCGAACACGCGCAGCACGAGGACGCTCCCGGACAGCAAGAGATCGACCTGCGCTACACCGATGCCCTCACCATGGGCGACACCGTGATGTCGCTGCGGCACGTCGTGAAGGAGTTGGCGCGTCAGGCGAACGTGACGGCGAGTTTCATGCCCAAGCCGCTCGCCAACGTCCAGGGCTCGGGCATGCACACTCACCTCTCGCTGTGGCGCGAGGAGCGCAACGCGTTCATCGGCGACGGTCCCTACGGCCTCAGTGACGTCGCGACACAGTTCATCGCCGGGCTCGTGCGCCACGCGCCCGAGATCACGGCCGTGACGAACCAGTGGGTGAACTCCTATAAGCGGCTCGTGCCCGGAGCCGAGGCGCCGGTCGAGGCGAAGTGGGCGCGCTACGACCCGGCGGCGCTCGTACGCGTGCCGTCGGTCAAGCCGGGACGGGTCGACTCGACGCGGATCGAGTACCGCTCGCCGGACCCGGCCGCCAACCCGTACCTCGCCTTCGCGGTGATCCTCGCGGCCGGTCTTCGCGGCGTGCGTGGGCAGTACGAGCTGCCCACCGAAGGTGAGCGCACGGCGCCGCTGCCCCAGTCCCTCGCCGAGGCCCTCGATCTGATGGAGTGTTCCGCGCTGTTGCACGAGACACTGGGCGAGCACCAGGTGGAGTGGTTCCTCCGCAACAAGCGTTCGGAGTGGGACGCCTACCGCGTACAGATCACGCCCTTCGAACTCGAGCGCTACCTCCCGCTGCTGTGATCGACGTCGTCCTCTGCGTGCCCTCGTGCGAAGGTCCGGTGCGAAAGGCGTTCGAGGTCACGGGCGTGACCCCGGCGGTCGCCGAGACCGGCCGGCTCAATGAGATCACCGCGCTCGAACCGGCCGACGGCTTCGCCGGTGCCGTCATCAACGCGGCGGCCTTCCCCTTTACCGAGGCGATGAACCTCTGTCGTCAGCTGCGGGCGCGCCCGCGCGGCATCGCTCCGATCATCTTGCTGCTCGACCACTACCAACTCGACGAGTTGACCTTTCGCGAGGACCTGTTCGACGACTTCGTGGTCGGACCCTTCGACGTGAGCGAGCTGGCGACCCGCCTGCGGCACCGCCTGCGCCGCGCCGGCAACGAGAACGTGGCGCCGCGCATCGAACACGGCGGCCTATCGATGAACCTCGAGACCTACCAGGCGACGATCGCCGGTCGCGTCATGGACCTCACCTACATGGAGTACGAACTGTTGCGCTTCCTCGCCACCAATCCGAACCGCGTCTTCACCCGCGAGACCCTGCTCAGTCGAGTGTGGGGCTACGAGTACTACGGCGGTGCACGAACGGTGGACGTGCACGTGCGACGTCTGCGCGCGAAGTTAGGTGAGGAGTACGCCCACCTGATCCAGACCGTGCGTTCGGTCGGCTACAAGTTCGGCACGTCGCCGAACGAGTACTCGGTCTAGTCGAGCGGCGCGTAGGCCCACAGCTCCACTTCGGCGAGGGCGCCGAGTGGCAGTTGGGCAACGGCGACGGCCGAGCGTGTGGGGCGCGGCGGCTCGAACGCCTCATTCCACACTTCATTGCACCCGGCAAACGCGCTCATATCGGTGAGGAACAACGTTGCTTTCACCACTTGATCGAACGTCGCGCCGGCTTGGGCCAACACGGCGCGCGCGTTGACGAGCGCCTGGCGAAGCTGTTCCGGTGCGCCGCCCTGGACCATCGTCGGCTTGTCGGGACCGGGCACCATACCCAGTTGACCGGAGATTACGACGAGGTCGCCCGCGCGGCGCCAAGGGGAGTACGGACCGAAGACTTCGGGCATGACGTGAGTTAACTGAAGGAGTTGCCGCAACCGCAGGTGCGCGTCGCGTTGGGATTAGTGATGTGGAATCCGGCGCCTTGCAGCGAGTCGGAGTATTCCAGGGTCGATCCGTTGAGTAGTTCGGCGCTGGAGGCATCCACGACGACCTTGACACCGGCGAACTCACGCACGATGTCGTCGTCGGCGAACTCCGAGTCGAAGTACATGTCGTAGTTGAAGCCCGAGCATCCGCCCGGCTTCACCGACACGCGCAGTGCTAACGGCTCGTCAACGGCTTCCGCAGCGATGAGCTCGGCGACCTTCTCCGCAGCGCCATCGGTCAAGTTGATGGGGTTCGGATCCTTGCGGGTCAAGTTCACGCTGGTGGTGGTCGTGTTCGACATGGCGCTCCTTCAAGAGTTCTACATCCATGATAGTGACGTCAATCGACGCTGAACACCCGCCTCCATTCACCGGTAGCGTTTCAACGTGCCATCGACCGAACAACTTCGAGAGCGCCTGAGCCAGGTGCTGGACCCCGAACTCGGGGCCTCGATCGTCGAACTTGGCATGGTGGGCGAGATCTCTCTGAGCGACCGCCGCGCCGTCGTGCACGTCGCGCTCACCACCGTCGGATGCCCCCTTCGCGCGCAGATCGAGCGCGACGTCAAGGAGGCCGCCCTCTCACTCGACGACGTCGACGACGTTGAGCTCGTCATGGGCGTCCTCGACGCACCGGCCAAGGCGGCACTGATGAAGCGCGCGCGGACCATCGCCCAGCGCAACGCACCCTCGACCTCGATCCCGACCCACACGCCGGTCTTGATGATCGCCTCGGGCAAGGGCGGTGTCGGCAAGTCGTCCATTACGGCCAACCTCGCCGTCGCCCTCGCGACGACCGGTCGCACGATTGGCGTCTTGGACGCCGACATCTGGGGCTTCTCGCTCAGCCGGCTGCTCGGCATCCACGGCAACGTCGAAGCGAGCGGGGGCAAGATGCGTCCGCTCGAACGACCGGTCGGCGCGGGTTCAATCAAGTTGCTATCGATGGGACTGCTCGCCGATGAAGACCAGGCTCTGATGTGGCGCGGGCTCATGATCCAAAAGGCCGTCGCGCAGTTCATCGAGGACGCCGACTGGTCGGACATCGACTATCTCTTGATCGATACACCGCCGGGCACCGGCGACATCGCCATGACGCTCGCTCGGCTGTTGCCTCAGATGGGTCAACTCGTCGTGACGACGCCGACGATCGCCGCGCAACGCGTCGCGGCGCGCGCCGCCGACTTCGCGCGCAAATCAAATATCCGCGTGCTCGGCGTCATCGAGAGTATGAGCGGACTCACGTGCGCGTGCGGCGAGCGACACAACGTCTTCGGCGAGGGCGGCGGTCGATCATTGAGTGATGAACTTCACGTGCCACTCCTCGCCGAGATCGAACTCGACTCCGATATCGCACTCGGCGGCGATCACGGTGAGCCCGCGGTGTTGATCGAGCCCGACGACGGCGTCTTTCATCAACTCGCGCAACGGATACTCGACGACGTCGCGCCACCCTTCGGCGCCGTCGGGTGTACGGCCCGCATGCTGGATTCGCTCAACACGGCGGTCGCGGGCGCGACTCAGTCGTCGTAGCCGTCGTCGCCCGGCATCAGTATTCGCACCTCACCGTCAAGGTTCACGATCCGCGGCTCCACACGCACGACCGTCTCGAGAGAACGCGCGTACTCGAGCACCTCCGTCGGCGAAGAAAAGTTGGCGATCGCCTCTAGGTTCCGAATCGTCGGGAAGATCATCTCGAGCTCACCGCGCTCGTGTTGCGCGAGCGCATCGAGAGGTCGTATCCACTGGTCGGCCACCGTTTCGCCGGCGTCGTGCGCGGCGACTTGACCCAGTGGAGCGAGCGCCACGAAGAACCTCGTGTCGAAGCGTCGCGGCGGACCGATCGGCGTCACCCAGTGCGCGACGTACTCGAGTCCTCGTAGGTCCAGCATGAGGCCCTCGTGCTCCATCATCTCGAGAAAGTCCAACTCGCCGGCGTTCAACGTGCGGCGCTTCGACGCCAAGCGCGCGGTCCACTCCTCATCGAACGACGTCACCGGCGCGCCGTCCTCCGTGCACGCGATCAGTAGTCCGGCCTCTTCGAAGAGTTCGCGCAGACACGCGACGTAGTACGCCAGTCCGCCACTCGCGACGCCGAGACGTCGCGACGCCTTGTCGTCGTCAAGACCGTATGACAGATCCCGCGCGGCGGCGCTCGCGTCGGACGTATCGACGCGACCACCCGGAAAGACGTACGCACCACCGACGAAATCGCTGTTGAGGTTCCGTCGGAGCATAAGAATTTCGTAACCCTGTGCGCCATCGCGCACGGTAATCACAGTGGCGGCCGGACGGGGACTCATAATTTCAGCCATAGTGAAAACTACTCAGCACGGTCCCTGCAGTCGGGCCCAATGCCGCGTCCACTAAGTTTGTTGTCCTAAGCGCACCAAGGAGCACCGTGGCTAAGTCCAACGCATCAAAGAAGAACACCGCGGCAAATCGGCCCGCCACGCAGGCGGCCAAGCGCGGACCGAGCCGACCACCGGCGAAGGGATCGAGCGGGCGTCCGGCCGGTCTGTTCACGTGGCTCGCCATTGGACTCGTCGTCGTCATCGTGGCGACCCTGGTCATCATCAAAGTCGCGAGCGGCGGTCCGAGCACGAACGACGGCAAGGGGACGTGGACCCAAGTGGACGCCACCACGTTCGCCCAGGTGACGGGCGTGACGTCGTCGGTCTTTAACACGGTCGGCATCTCTTCGCCGGTCGTACAAGTGACCCCGCCGATCAAAATCAAGGGGCAGCCGGCGTTGACGGCGAAGAACAGTGCCGGTCAGACGGTGCCCGAGATTCTCTACATCGGTGCCGAGTACTGCCCGTACTGCGCCGCGCAGCGCTGGTCCACCATCATCGCGCTCAGTCGATTCGGGACCTGGAAGGATCTCGGCGACATGGCGAGCTACGCGCACGACACGTATCCGAACACGCCGACCTTCACGTTCGTACGAGCGACGTACACCTCCAAGTACCTCGTCTTCCAGAGCGTCGAGGAGTACACGAACTATCTGAACGCGACGGGCAGCTACTACGCCACGCTCCAAAAGCCGACCAAAGAGCAGTTGGACCTGATCTTGAAGTACGACACGGGTAAGTTCGTCCCTGGCCTGACGACCTCGGACGGGAATCCGATCCCGTTCATGACCTTCGACAACAAGTTCCTCGTTTCCGGCGCCAGCTACTCCCCCGACACGTTGACGAACCTGACGCGTTCGGACGTCGCCACGGGCCTGAGCGATCCGACGAGCCCGGTGACCCAAGCGATCATCGCGTCGGCGAACTATCAGACCGCGGCGATCTGTTCGTTGACGAACAATCAGCCCTCCAACGTGTGCTCGAGCTCGGGAGTGATGGTCGCCAAGACGGCCATGAAGTTGAAGTGAATCGACCGCTGGGGCGGGTTCCCTCTTGGGCGATCACCACCACGTTCATACTCAGCCTGCTCGGTCTGGCCCTCTCGACGTACCTGACGATCACGCACTTTCGACCCCAGGATCTCTTTTGTTCGGGGACGGGCAGTTTCATCAACTGCGCCGCCGTGACGACGTCAGGAGAGAGTCGTTTCCTCGGTATCCCGGTGGCCTTCCTCGGTCTCGGCACCTACGTGGTGATGACCGTACTGAACTCGCCCTGGATGTGGCGCGCCAAGAACTACTACATTCACGTCGCGCGCTTCGTGCTCGCCACCATTTCCATGTGCTTCGTTCTGTGGCTCATCACCGCCGAACTGGTCATCATCGGCAACATCTGTCTCTACTGCACCGGCGTGCACCTCGTGACGTTCGCCCTGCTCATCGTGCTCACTCGCGTGAGCCCCACCCAACTCGGGTGGGTGCGCTCAAGTACGGAGTAGACCCCGTCGTTCAAATTCGTTGAGTCCGCCCCAGATTCCGTAGGTCTCGTGGCGCGCCAGCGCCGCTTCCAGGCATTCCTCACGGACGCCGCAGCTCGCACAGATGCGTTTGGCGACAAGTTCACGCTCCAAACGGTCCTCCTTGCGCTCGGCGGTATCGGCGGGATAAAAAAGTGCGCCCTCACTATTTCGACATGCGGCGGCGTCAGTCCAATCCAAAGGCGTAATCGCCATAAGTCACTCCCCCCCGGTTTGACCCAGAACCGCAGGATAACCACTTGCCGACAACGACTGCAAGAAGAACTTTCGAGCTCGCCCGTGCGTCCTCTTTGAGACAAATTTCGGCTCCGCTACGCTGCATCAATGGCCATTGTTCTTCTGGCGAGCGACCTCGCCTCTTTACGCAAGGACCTTCGCGCCACCCTTGAGGGGCCCGACCTCTTCATCGAGGAGGTCGCGAGCGGCCCCGAGGTTATCTCGCGCGTCGAGCGCGGCGGCGTCGACCTCGTCGTGCTGGACCTCCAAATGGGCACGATGGGCGCGATGGCGATCTGCATGGAACTGCGCCACGAGGAGTCCTACGGAGCGGCCGATCCAGTCGCCGTCTTGATGCTGCTGGATCGTCGCCCGGACGTCTTCCTCGCTCGGCGCAGCGGCGCCGAGGGGTTCCTGGTCAAGCCGCTCGACCCCCAGCGCCTGCGCGGCGCGGTTCGCGCACTGCTGCGCGGCGAAGAGTACGAGGATGAAGCGCTGCGCCCCGCGACCGTTCGCGCCGGGAGTGCCGTCGTTCAATGAGCGACCAACAGCCCCCCTCGTCGGGACTGTCGAGGCTCCGCAAGCGCATCGTCGGACGAGAGGAGTCGCGACCGGTGTCGCCCGAAGCCGTCGCCATCCACGCCCGCGTCGATCAGCTCAGTGACCTGGAACTTCGCGACGTCATGACGCCGCGGATCGACGTCGACTACTTGACGACGCCGGTGACGCCGGAGTTGATCGCCGAGGCCATCCGCGACACCGGACACTCTTGTTTCCCGGTCGTCAACGGTGACCTCGACGAAGTCGAGGGCGTGCTCTTCGTCAATGACCTCTTTCGCAGCACGACCACCAAGCGCGCGATCGGTGTCTCCTTGCCGAGCGCGTCAGAGATTGCGCGCAAGATCCGTCGACCCTTCATGCTGCCCGAGACGATGGACCTCTTGGAGAGTCTCAGCGAAATGCGCGAGAAGCGTCGCACGTTCGCGCTGGTGCTCGACGAACACGGCGGCGTCGCGGGCGTCGTGTCCATCCGCGACATCCTTGAACAACTAGTGGGCGACTTGAACGACGAGTTCGACGAGGACGAGGAGCCGACAATCGTACGCATTCGTCAAGACCGATGGCTCGTCGACGGACAGACCCACGTCGACGAGGTCGAAGAGGCACTGGGGATTTCGATCCCCGAAGGTGAGTACGTCACCATCGCCGGCTTCATCCTCGATCTCGCAGGCGAGATCCCGCAGGCCGGCACGACCTACACCTACATGGACTGGACGTTTCGGGTTCAGTCGGTCGAACGTCGTCGCATCAGTGAGGTCGTCGTCGAGTACCACAAACCGGCCGCGCCGGAGCTGCCGTCGGTGATGTGAGCGTTGTTCGGTTCGACTGTCACCGAGTAGGATTGGCGGGCTGCGAGGCAACTCGCTGCGGGCTGTAGCGCAGCTTGGTAGCGCGCTGCGTTCGGGACGCAGAGGTCCCGGGTTCAAATCCCGGCAGCCCGACCACCAACGAAGTACCAGGTGAAATGCAGTGCAGGCCCCCATCGTCTAGCGGCCTAGGACACCACCCTTTCAAGGTGGCGGCACGGGTTCGAATCCCGTTGGGGGTGCTCCGGAAAACCACCCCAAAACCCTTTGTTTACAAGGGTTTTGGTGTGACCGCGAGTGACCACCAGTGACCGCGAATGTCCGCCATTTACCACTGCTACATGCCCGTTATATGCCCGCAGTATGCCCGAAGTGGGTGTGCAAGAGTGCCAATTAGACGGATCAAATGGGTGACGCCGGCGAAGCCCGATTTCGCCGAGTCGTTAGTAAGTGACCGACAGGCGACGGTTAGGTCCGTCAACAATCATCTGTCCCCCGTACGGAAGAACGTATTGCGGGTCGGTGTGGCCGAAATCGGGTCCGTAGACGACCGTGGCCTCGGGGTTGTAGATCTCCATTGCGCGCAAGACGGACTCCTCTTGGTCTGCCCGGAACTGTTCGCGTTCGGGAGCTGGGAGCGGAGCGTGGCTATGCCACGCCTTGGCTTTGGCCATCACAACCGCCGGGAATTGTTCGAGCAGCCCACGTTCGCCGAAGTTGCGCAACATCTGGAAGACCTCGTCAGCTGAAGGCATGTCCTCGGATGTTTCAAGCAAGAGCACGCAGCCGGTATAGGCATCGTTCGGGAGTATCCAGCGGTTGGCTGCCAAGTTCCAGTGCAGTATCTCCAGGTTCCCACCCCAGGTGGGTCCGGTCACAACACGCGTTGCATTGTGCCAGCGCCATCCAGTCTCACGTGTGGTCGGTAGCGGATTCTCAAGCGTCGAGAGGTCTTCCCAACGGCATTGAAGGTCGGTGAACTCTTGTACAGGTTCAATGTCAAAGGTTCCGCTGTCAAACAATGCGTGCCCGAGCGACGTCATGGACACCTCATGGACGCCGCCGGGCCGGGCGAGGTGAACCAAGGTTGAACCGCCGTGGTAGCTAGAGATTCCGAGGTTCCAGATGTAGTTCAAGAGATTCGTGTTGTCCGAATACCCGAAGAACGCCTTGGGATTGGCGCGAAGTGTTTCTTCATCGAGGAATGGCAGTACCGAAATCTGGTCGGATCCTCCGATCACGGCCATGACAGCTTTGATTTCCGGATCGGCGAAGGCGGCGGTCAGATCTCGCGCGCGATCTCGGGGACTCGCCTCTATGAGACGTGTAGTAGGAAACTCGACCGTTTTCAGACCGAATCTCTCATGCAGAACGCGAAGGCCTTTCTCATGCACTTCAGGAAATACTCCAGCGCCGGCCCACGACGGCGAAACAACTGCAACGTGATCACCTGTCCGAAGTTTGGGAGGCACAAGTAGCCGAGACGCTTCGCTCATTCGTTCGACCGTACTCCGAACGACGATGGCAATTCAGCGAATTACGTGAGCTTTGTAACTGGAATCATGAGTTCCAGGGCATCTGAAAGTCGCCGATCACGATCTCTCGTCGCGTGCTGATATCGAAGGGCGGCAGCAGCAGAAGCATGTCCCGCGCGATGCATCAATTCGGCTGTGGTCGCTCCAGTGGCCGCCGCCAACGTGAGACCCAAGTGTCATGTCCGATTCACTACGTAGGCTGATCGCATGGCGCCGCCTCTCAACGAATTCGCCCAGTTCGGGGACCACATCCTCGTTCGATACTTCGGCTCGGACGGCCGTCAGCAGATGACGTTGCCGATGCGCGTCGTCGAAGATCGAGAGGTTCGTACCGTTGCATGGCTCACCGAAGGCAGCGAGATTACGTATTGGACCACTCAGGACGGCCGTGATCCGCGGTCCTATCCCTTGAACGAACTCTTTCAACAGACGTTGGTTGCCAAACGTCGCCAGTGGATCGGACCCGGTATTTTGCGAGTACTTTTGCCGGAGGTTCCATTTCAGATCATTCACTTTTGGGACGACGACGGATCCTTCCGAGGTTGGTACGTCAACTTCGAGCAGCCCTTTCAACGCGGTGGTACAAGTTTCGACGCGATCGATTGGCACATAGACCTGTGGCTGTTTCCTGACGGTACACACGAATGGAAGGACGAAGACGAGGCTGAAGCTGCAGTCGCGGCGGGCGTCTTGCACACCGAGGAGCTGGCGCGGGCGCGAATGATAGGACGTGCACTCGTCAAAGATCCCGGGGCTCTCTTGCAACGAGTGGGCGACTGGCGAGATTTCGTACCACCGGCAGTGTGGACGCCCCTTGAGCTCCCAGTTACCTGGAACCAGCCAACCACGCGCTCGCTCATTCCAAAGTGGCGCCGCTGACGCAAACGTCCTGATGGGCGTTGGCAGACGATGAACCCGATTGAGACGTGAGTTCCGGATTAATACTGGCTGTTACCCCTTGTAAGGGGTGATATCCAGTATTGCAAGTTCCTTCCTACTGCATTATGCCCCGTTTAAGGGGTATAATGCAGATATGCCCAGACTCTCAGCTCTTCCTCGAATTCAAGAACTTACGCAAGACCAGTGGGGCCTCGTCACTCGGAGGCAAATGGTGGAACGCGGAATCGGTCAGACGACGATTGAACGACTATCGACGGAAGGAGGCGCGCTGGAGCGTGTTGCAACCGGCGTATACCGCTTAGCCGCCGCCCCGCTGCCTGATCATCTTGGACTACGCGCTGCTTGGCTTCAACTGGCACCGGGCAAACCCGCCTGGAGTCGAACCTCCGATGAGGGAGTCGTCTCCCATCGTTCCGCGGCATCAATGTATGGAATCGGTGATCTGCCCGCTGACATTCAAGAATTTACAATGCCTCGGCGACGCCAGACCCAGCGACCTGATGTCCGAATCCACGTCAGAAAACTAACCACCCAAGAATGGATTGGACTTAAGGGTCTCCCGGTGACGAGGCCATCACGAATTGCATCTGATCTGCTATCGGATAATGAAGATCCAGAAGCAATTGCTCGTCTCATCGCTGAGTCGATTCGACGCGTCTTCGACTATCCCGGAACATTTGCTGACCAACTTGCCAGACACGCCTCTCACTTCGGCCTTCGCAAACAAGACGGTCTCGGACTACTTCGATGGCTGCTTGAACTTACCGAGGACAAGGACGCAACACGATGGATGGCCGAGGCACGGGCCCAAGTAGATCAAGCCATTCGACTGGATACCGGACCATGAATGCTCGAGAACGATATGCCACTCCGGCAGCCTTTCGCTCTGCCTTAAGTGAACGGATCAGGAGCTCGGCCGATGGTTCTAAGTGGACCATTCAACAACTCCAACGACAGGTGGCTTATGACCGTCTTCTCGAGCGGCTCTACTTTGTCGACGATGGTTGGATCGTCAAGGGTGCGGCTGCGCTACTTGCGCGAGGTCTCGGCGTACGAGGGAGTCTCGACATCGATGTGTATCGAGCGGATGCACAGGAGATCGCGGAAGCTGATTTGAGGCGCGCCGCAGAGATTGATCTGGATGACTGGTTCGCCTTCAACGTAGGAGTCGCCACTCCAATCGGCAACAATGGTCTTCGATTCCCCGTCGTGGCAACCATTGGACAAGCAACGTGGGCAGAATTTCACGTGGATCTGTCCGGCACCGACCTTCGCTTAACTGGACATCCCGACGATGTTCTTCCAATCGCGCGTGGAATTATTCCTTCCGTGGAACAGAGTGGATATCGGGCTTACCCCTTAGCTGATCACGTGGCCGACAAAGTGGCGGCAACATACGAGCGTCACGGCGCATCCGACAATCCATCCACTCGCTTCAGGGATCTCGTTGATTTAGTCTCCATCGCAACTCGTGCTTCAATCGATTCAAACGATCTGAGCAACGCCATTCGCTCAGAATTTGAGCGAAGGAGTCTCGTGCTGCCCGATACTTTCGATGTTCCAGATAGGGATTTGTGGGAGCGCGGCTATGCGGCGGAGGTCAACAGATCGTTCCTCGAAGTCGCTTTGACTCTGGACGAGGCGCTCGTAGTCGTAAGGTCGTTCCTAGAACCAGCGCTCAGAGGTGTCGCCGTGGGCACATGGAATCCCGCCAAGCTTGAATGGACCTAATTCACGATCACAGTAAGTAAGAGCATCGTTGAAGCAACTTGGTCTGAGGTCAATCTGTTGAAGACGGGTGCACTCAGTTGATCCCGATTATGCCCGTGGTATGCCTGAATCACATTCAACGAAACTTCGTCAGATCGTAAATGAGAGTTGATCAGTACTTATGGAAGAGCAAGTTAATGTCCCCACCCACCCTTTCAAGGTGGCGGCACGGGTTCGAATCCCGTTGGGGGTGCTTTATCATTCCTGATGAAAGCTTATTTCTGCAATTGGATGCACGCCGCGAAAGTGCGACTTTTTCGCGGATTGGGTGCAGTTAATGCCCAACTGATGCCCATTCAATGCCCAAAACTAACTGGAGGCCGATTGAACCGGCATCGAAATCCTTGTGGGCCAACGGTTTGGGCCAAAATCTTGCCACCACCGATCTCAGGAGGTGTCGAGTTATCACGCCGGTGCTTACGCGTGAGTGAGCCGATATTGGCATGTTGCTTGCGCACATCAAAGAACCAGACAAATCTCACTAAGTCATGAAGCGGTGGATGGCCTCGTAGGCGTGGTCCTGAAAAGACGGTTTGGCCAAGTCCGGGAAGATCTCCGCTTGGTCGACCAAGGGACCCTTCAACTTGCCGGCCGCGCTGGCGTAGAACACGCCACTCGAAAGGGTCGGGTCGGTGACACCGTCGACGAGTCGCTTCGAGCCCACGTGAAGTTCGTGGGAAATACCGAGGTGGGGCATGATGTGTTTGGCCGCAAAGCGTAGCGGTGGCGCCGCGCCGGCGGCGGCTTCGGTGCCCATGGTGTTGCCGGGGCTCACAGTGATAAAGCGGAGGTCGGGGTATTGGCGTGCCAGGTGCGCCATCCATAAGGCCCCGATGTACTTGACCTGACCGAAGGCGAGGTTCTGATCAAATTTTCTGTCAGCGAAGTAGCTGCCGTCGATGACGGTTGTGAGTTCATCGGTAGAGGTTGAGACGAAGTTAGGCCGTTTGAACCCCAACTTCGGAATTCCCCTGGCTGCTTCACTTGCGACGAACACCGCTACCTCGTTAAGTCGATGCTCGGCCAGGAGCCCTTCGAGGAGAACGGCGTGACCGAGAACGTTCGTTGCGAAAAGTTTGGTGACCCCGTCAGCGGTCAGGTACATCAACTTCTTGTCGCCGATTACTCCGGCGTTCATGACAAGAGCATCGACGGATCCGTCGATGGCCGCGAGGCCGCCGCGAACCGAGCCCAGATCGGCGACGTCCATGAGAATGATGTCAAAGATGCTCCGGCCGGTCACAGATTCCAGATCGGCCTTTGCCTGTGTCGCCCGATCTTGGTTTCGGCACGCCAGGTAGATCCGCGCGAACTCAGGACGTAATGCCAGTTGCCGGGCCACATCCTTGCCGATCCCAACGTTGGCGCCCGTGATGAGCGCCGTCTTTCCTGAGGGTTCGCTCACGCTGATTCCCTCTCACCTTCTGCAGGCATAGGGAGTCCGTCGAGCAAGCTGAAACGGACGTCCATCGCCACGCCTCGGACTTCGATCAGCTGCTGATATTCAGGCGAGTTGTACCACCCGAGGGCAGTCTCACGGTCGGAAAACCGCACGAGTACCCCTGAAGTGAGCGAGCCATCGCCGTGGAGGATTTCCCAGTTACCGGCGGCGATTACCTCACCTCCGTGCCCTTTGGCTGTCTGCCCAGCAATGGGTGCGTATTTATCACGGTAAATCTCCGGGTCCTTGACTGTGAATTCGACAATTACGTATGCGCTCATGGTGACACTCCTTCAGTCATTCGTTGCAACGTCCTCGCATTAAACTGAGTTGTACAACTCACTATTACACAGCCGGACTGGGTTGTCAAACTCAAAATGCTGGTAATTTTGCTGCATGGCTAATGAAACGAGTGACCGGCCGAGGCTCACACCCAAAGGAGAAATATCCCGGGCACGAATAGTGGGGGCCGCTGCCGCCTTGATCCACGAGCGCGGGGTGGCGGGCACCACTTTGGAAGACGTAAAGGTAGCGGCGGAAGTCAGCGGCTCTCAGATGTACCACTACTTCCCCGACAAGAACGAACTCGTGCAAGCGGTCATCGACTACCAAGCCGAAACCATCGTCCACCATCAGGGTCTAGTGCTCAGAAGCGATAACGGAATCGAAGCCTGGCGTAACTTGGTTATCACCGCAGCGAAGCACACCAAAGCAATAGGGGGCTGCCCACTTGGCTCGCTCGGTGGTCAACTCGCCGAGAGTGACCCCGAGGCCCGAGCGCTCATCGCGGCCGGGTTCGAAAAGTGGGCAGCAGTCATCGCCGATGCACTCAGATCACTTGGTGCCGACGGGAAACTCCCGCCCGACATTGACCCGGACGACCTCGCCACTACTTTGCTTGCCACGCTCCAAGGAGGGCTCCTGCTCGCTCAGGTGCAACGAAGTACCCGACCGTTCGAAACCGCGATCGATACCATCTTTGCCCTTGCCATCAGCAATTGAATCCTTGTCGGGTTAGTTCACAGAGATGGGCTCGAGACTCTTGGGTGATGTGCGTACATTTTGCAAGATGCGCTTGCAGGCAATACTCGATGAAGTTCAAATTAACATCGTGGACACCGATGGCTGGAAAACGCGGTGGAAGGCGTTAATGCCCACAGAATGCCCGAAGCGAGATCCGCGAGTGCGAGAACTGATAAAAGTCGGAACCTTCGAGTGCTCGACCAACAACGATGACTATTTGTTCTTGGAGAGCGCCTCACAAGTGCCACGTTTCCGCAATAAGGGCATCGTTAATGCCCATCTAATACCTATTCAATGCCCAAAACCGCCTCGGATTCGAATAGGAAGCCCATAAAACGCTTTTGATGTAACGATTCTGGCCAAAGCCATGCCACCACCGATCTCAGGTGGTGTTCACTTTCTCGCTTCAAGAAGTGTCCGACTATTTAACCTTCGCCAACAATTCGAGACATCTATGTGAACGCTCGCACACTAAACGAACTAATAGGTCAGGCATCGGGCTCGCAAGAGCGACGACGTCAGGGGATTCAGCCACTTCCGCGAATGCATCGGGGAGAATACTTCCGAGCGTTCGTACTCGATCTAATAGCGCATCCGGATCGAGGCTTAACTCCTTTGCCGCGTCGGGCCACGTGTTTCGATTGGGGAATATCCCATATTCGCCTCCGATCTTCATGGCGAGCCGAAGCTCTTTCTCGTGTGTGCCATAAGGCAACGCTGACGTAATGTCGTACAGCGGAGCGAGTCGAACTTGATCTCCGGCAAGTAGCAAGGAGTAATTCTTGGCGTGTCCGTCCGTACCCGCAATGAGCCAATTCCATATCAGAGCATCGGTGAATCTCCAAACGGCTTCGTCCGCCACTCGAGGTGCCATCGCGCGTCTCAGCAGGCTGACGATTGTCCCTGGACTTGGGCCGCCGTCATTCTGGTACTTCTGTGTTGGTGGAATACCAAGCGCCTGGCAGAGGTCCTCCTGGTGGACACGGACGATCGCGTCTCCTTGGACGCTTCGGTCATATCGATCCACCACGACCGCGGATTCATTGTCGAATCGCGAAACCGTGGTTCGAGCTGCAATGAGCCCCGCTCTTCGAGCAGCATGAAGGCAAAGATGCTCGTTGAGATCGTGGTCGTCGAAGCCCGCGACCGCTGGCTTCAAAATATGTGTGGTTGGGGTTGACCCAGAAGGCTCCCCCCAACGGCCCTTTACGCGCAGCAAGGCCGTTTTTGATTGAGCTCCAGCCAAACTGAACTGGCCCGTGAATTCGCGCCCAAGCCAGCTCGTCGCGTCTTCGCGCAACTCCCTTAATCGGCGCGCCACGTCGTCATCGGTGAGCCATTCGACGCTTCCTGTATGGCTTAAGACGAGATCCAACCGTTCTGGTTTGGCAAAACGTACTGCTCCAGCACAGTCCTCACCAATTTGCGTTGATAAAAGGGCAAACGGTGTTCTCGACACGTGGAACCGTCGCGTCCAGCGAGAAAGGACCTGTTCGTTGTCTGGAAGAAGTCCCGAGAGCCAAGGCGTGACGACGCTATCGGGGTGGACCTCAACTTGAGCAGGCATCGACAGGGAAAGCGGGGTTACGCCATCACGAGCTCTGTACGTGTCTTCGTAGGTGAATCGAAGCTTTCCGCCTGGCAACTTTGCGATAGTTCCGGCGAGTTCGTCCTCCAGGATTACGTGAAGTTCGTCGGTCATTGGCCTCGATATTCTTCGAGCAACGAATCCAGATTTACGGATGGTCCCTTAAAGGCGTCGCTCAGGTTGCGAGACACATGGAGGTCATCGATTCCCTTGAAGACTTCGCTGAGGTTCCGGTTTGGAGATATATCCATCTCCAAGTTCATGGCGTCCAAAAGACGAAGGATCATTCCGAAATTTACGGAGCGCTTCCCGCCTTCGACTGTTGCAATCCACACCCTAGAAACGCTCGCGCGCGCCGCCAGGTCTGCTTGGCTGAGTCCAAGATCGAGTCTGCGACCCCGGATCGCTGCCGCGAGGTCGATGGCGGAATTAATCCTCATGAACTCTCCTTTGTAAGCGTACGTAGACATTATCATATTGTCAATGAACGTTGACAAGTATATCATGTCTTTGAGCGTTTACATACTTTCACTGTCAACAATCGTTTACAATGACTCAATCCAAGTTCAATCCCTTAATTTGTAGGATCTTTCAGCTGGGAGACAGCTCGCCAACCTTTAAAGACGAAAGCCGATTCAGAAAGCTATTTCGACGCCACGAGTGAAGTGACCCCCGGAGCGCGAAAGCGTTTATGCCAAAGGATGACTTTGATCTGAAATTGCCATCTTTCGCAGCAATGGAGCCGTCATTGCACATTGAAAGTGCGTCATTTCCAAACGGTTTCTGACCGCACAAATTCAATGGAGCGACAGACCGTAGAGATTCCTTGTGGCTTCGAACCTCTTCCGTCTTTCCGGACTCTTACTGAAGGTTCGCCAGATCAACTTCTGGAAATGTTCCTCAGACCTGTGCCATCCGAGAAACGTCGTGTCTTCAGCGGAGAGTGACGACACAATTGCGCAATGTCCGATTCTGTGATCTCGATTGAAACAGCGAAACTGGATGGCTACTCAGCCCATTCCCCATCAATCCACTGGGGGTCTCCGTCGAGAAGAGGAGCCATTGTTGAGCGCCACCACTCATCTTGGCCGGGATCGTCGGCCAACGCGAGGTATTTCTCCCTCGACTCAAAGGTCACGCACGAGACGACCGTGGAGCCGTCATCGCTTAGCAGCGAGTACGACCCCTGAAAGCCGTCGACCTTGCGCTCCTCCCACTTGTTCGCGACGTCGACCAGAACCTGGCCCGAACCGGGAGTCTTCAACTTGCCAATCATGATGGTGCCGTAGGACATGTGGAAAGAGTACCCCCGACTGCGCCCCGTTGCTCGGTGACGCCTTGATCAGAGAATCCCTTGTTACGCCCAGAATTCGTTGACCTCTTGCTGGTCTCTTGATATCCCCCAGTACTCGACCGCCTTGCCGTCAGCGACGTGCCACACGTGCACGTCATCAGACACCAGACTCTTCCCGTTTCGACTCGCGGACTCCTTGACGAGCACCACGACGTGGTCGTCTGAGGCGAGGAAATCATGAACTTCGACCTTGAAGGTGCCGTCCGTACCCTCCATGAGCTTTCCGAAGAACGCGAACGTCTCATCCTGACCGTTGTAAGTCCCGGAAATCTGATTGCGGCCACTGATGGTCCAGCGGATGTCGGGTGAAAGGAGAGTGGCGATTGTCTCCATGTCGCCCTTCGAAAACGCCTCGTACCCGCTGCGAATCAATTCTCGGTTGTCATCAGCGCCCATTGGCAAACCCCTATCTCCTCTACCCCGGTGGCAGAGTCGCCTCCAGTTCTACATCGCCACGCGGCGTCGCGCCAACGGCATCATTCAACGCATTAGTGAGTGTTCAGCAACGACTCAGTGTGGCAGGGACGTCGTCGCTTTCGGAATCGCCAGCGTGGTGGTATTCCACTTAGTGAAATAAATCAGACCAGTCGTACCGATCGGACCGGTCATGGCGTACGGCAGTGGATCGCTCGTGTCGGTTAAGTAGAGCTGTTCTTCGTTATAGCCCTTGCCGGCGGCGAACATGTGTGACGCCGCGATCAACATAATCACTGGGACGCCATTGAGATCGGAGGTGCCCTCATAGGTGGCCGATCGAACCCAACCGATCGAACTAAACGAGAACGTTTGGGCGATGGTGCTCGCGCCGCCGAAGAGGTCTTCGAATCGTGGATCCTTGCTCGAGACCTTGTACCAGACATTGACCTCATTCGAATTCGCGTTCGCGATCTCCAGTTGTTTGCCCAACGCGGCAATCGAACTGGCTCGTACATAGCCGTACTTCGCACCGTTCGGTTGCACCTGGTCCGAGACTCCGACGCCTTGGACCTTCGTCACACCGCCGGACGCCTTCGGGGTGTATTCGCCGATAATGGTCAACGTGGCTCCCGGTCCCGACAAGGTTCCGGCGATCGTCATGCTCGTCTTGTGCGACGCCAGGGCGAACGACTTGGCGAGTATGGCCGTGCCGTCCGGTGTCGCCGCGCCGGCGGAGGCGACCGTCAGCACGGTGAGGAGACTGAGAACGGCGATCGACAATCGTAAGGTTCTGCCCATCAGTGCGTTCCCTCTAGTAGGCGCGGTACACGACGATGATGCAACCGTATACCACGACTTATTCGGGAAACGGTCGGCCCGATCCTTCAGTCTTCACTGACTTTCGCCATCAGAATATGCGACGACGCGTACGAGTGAATGGCGCCGTCGACGTTGAGGTGACGAGTGGCGTCGGCCACCACCGTCGCGAATGCCGACTGGTCCGCCTCGGAGAACTGGGCAAGTTGTGGAGCCACCGCGGACGCGTGCAGCGTCAGTAGTAATTGCCCGGGACCGCCTTCGAAGACAACGGGCAACTCATGTCGCTTGACGTTCACGTCGGTGAATCCCGCGTCGTTGGCCAGTGCGACCAGCGCTGACGAATCGCCGAAGCCCCACGGTCCACCCTTGTAGGTGTTGGCGACTTCAGCGCCCAGAACCGCTTCCAGTGCCGACGCGAGGGCGAGGAACGGTGGGTTGTCCTCCACGTCACACCAGACGGCAGCGCCGACGTTTCCGCCGGGACGAAGAACCCGCCGCATCTCGGCAAGCGCCGCGGGTCGATCGGGGAAGAACTGCAACCCCTGTTGACAGGTCACCACGTCAATGGAACGGTCGGTCGCGCCAAGTCTGTCGGCGGGGCATTCCACGTAATGGATCGGTGCGCCCCCGTCGATCGGAGCCTTCGCGCGCGCCAGGTCGAGCATCGACCGACTCAGGTCACAACCGGTGACGCTCCCAACCGGTCCGACTCGCCGCGCGGCGAGTCGTGTCACGGTGCCGGGGCCGCAGGCAACATCGAGAACCGTCTGACCACTCTCAACACTCAACGCGTCGAGCAGGAGAAGAGCCCATGGTTCAAACAGTCGTGGAACCATGATCTCGTCGTAGAAGTTCATGGCGTTGGTGGTTGCCTTCGCAAAGGAAGCACCCCATTCCCGATCGCTCACCATACGCCTCCCCTCGACCTGGCGCGATGGATTCACGCCACCACAGAATTATAAAGTTCGAAGTAATGGATTCACAGCGAGCTCGGACGATTCGCATTAGTACCGCAACGAAGGACATCGACCTGATGATCGCGGATGACCAAACACCGTCTGACGGATCGCAACTCGTCACCATCCTCATGCGCCCGGACGTGGGTATGTGCGCGTGATGGAAGACCTCAACACGGATCGCCTCCTGATGCGGCCGTTTGTCGACGAAGATCTCACCGCGCTCGCCGAGTTGCACGCCGAGGAGTCCTTCTGGTGGTTTCCCCTGAGGCGTGCCATGACCGCCGACGAGTCAGCGAACTTTCTGGCCCGAGTGATTGCCAGTTATGAATCAAAGTCGGAGCCGTCACTACACGCGGTCGTCGAACTTTCATCGGGGGCACTGGCTGGCTGGGGCGGCCTATCGGTGCCAAACTTTCTGCCGCAAGTTCTTCCGGCAGTCGAGGTCGTGTGGCGACTGGGCTCGGCGTTCCGCGGGCGCGGTTACGCCACCGAGCTCGGCGCCGCCGCACTGCAGTGGGGATTCACGACTCTCGAGCTCGATGAGATCATCAGCATCTTCGAGCCGGCGAACGTGGCGTCGGGGAAGGTGATGGATCATCTCGGCTTCGGAGTCGGGCGCCCGATGACGGACCCGACGCGGGACCTGCCCCTGATAGTTCGTTCGCTTTCGGCTGCCGATTGGCGACCCACTCGCTGAACCGCGGTGTTTCGACCTGCAAGGTGCGCCCACGATGACGTCCTGCGATAGTGAGATATGGCCTCTCTCCGTCGTGTCGTGCTCGCCCTCGCCCTGATCGCCTTCGGTGCCGGTGCGCTGATCTCGACGACCGCAGCGGCCACTACCAAGACGACCCCGTGGTCGAGCTTGGGACGTCTCCGACCCACACTCGTCCAGCCCGCCGGTTGGGGAAGCCCGATCGCGGCTCAGCCCAGTAGCTCGACCTTCGGGTGGTGCACGCACACGGGCGTGGAGGTTGTTTCCAGTAACGGCGGGGTGACACTCGTCTCAGACCGCTCCGTGGTGCCGATGTTGCGGCGGGACCATCTACTTCTTCAAAACTGGAACGAGCGAGTCGGCGCGTCGTGCCAAGACGTCGCGCTCGATCCCCGTCATCCGAAGACGGTGTACGCCAGCTTTTACGCGAGTCAGGGTGGCTCGATTCCTCCCCTCTACGACGTCGCACTCGTCACATCGAACCTCGGAAGGACCTGGCGGTTCGTCCCGCCACCGCGCGGCTACTCATTGATCGACTTTTCCGGATTCGTCGAACGACCGAACGGTGTCGACATGGTGTACGAGCGCAGCATCTTCTTCCCACTGAAGGCAGGACAAAGCGCCACTCTCGTCGCGGCGACGTCACGAACGGGCGGCCGATCTTGGACGGACATATGGTTGGACTGCACAACAAGTTCGACGTGCGTGATTTTTGGTCCGCAGGCGCCGCAGGGCGCGTGCGGCATGTCCGAGTGGCAGCAGTCGGTACTCGTTACGAACTCCGGAGCGGTTCCGACGCCTTCGCGGTGGCATCCGGCCGGCGAGGTTCCGGCGGTGAGTCAATGTGGGAATCAACAACTGATCGCGACGACGTCGGGGGACGAAGTACTCATCGATCGCAGCCGGGCCAACGCTCTCCTTTACACGCGAAATGGGATCATTTGGACGAAGGTTCTGCTACCGAAAATTGATGGGCTGCCGGTCGGAGGTCAAGTTGACTTTCTCGGGCAGACGATGACGCTCGCAGCCAATGGCGACCTCATTGCGGTGTCCGGCACGCCCTTGGCGACCTCGGAGACACTTGAGATACTGACGCCCGGTGCGACGACCTGGTGCGCCGCGAGTGTGGCACTGCCCAGCGCGACGAAGAAGAACCCAGTTTCGGCCATTCAGTCCAATGACGCGCGCTTGGTCATCGCCTTTTACACGCCGATACGAACAAGTCAAGGGAAGGACGAATCCGCCATCACCGTTCCACTGTCAGCACTCAGCTGCCACACGTAACTCATAGGAGCGCACTTCGAGAGAATGGTACGTGCGTTCTGAAATGTCGTGTCATGGCGGTCGGAACTGGCCGATGTTACAGATCGACGCCTTACTCTCCTGAACTCATTGGATCAGCGTCAGACTTTCCGTCTTCGCCCATCAGATCATTATCGGCTTCGTCACCATCGCCGAGCAGGGACCCGTCCATCTGGTCGCCGGCACCCATCACATCGCCGTCTGATTGGTCGTCCTTGCCGACCACGTTCGCATCCGTTTGGTCGCCGCCGCCCATAGTGGACTCTTCGTCGCTCATATGACTCCTTCGGTGTCGTCTGTGTCGTCGAGGGTCAATGGTTTCGGCCCTCGTGAGTTCCAGTATCGAGCCGGAGCGTGTCGTTGTCAACTGAGACCTGAGAATCGCACGGGTTTCATCTCAGGTGAACCGGCACCGCATTCGAGTGCCGCGCGCCCCGGTCGCGACGATGCGAAGGTGCAACCTAGGATTTCAACAACGAACAATCGCCCACTTCCTCGACGTACCGCGGTCGTCACCGCCACGGTGGTGACGGTGGTCATCGGCGTGCTCGTCGCCGGACTCGTGGGATCCGGTCCGCCCAGTGTCCCAGCGCAGCTTCGCAACGCGTACGTGCCGGCACCGAAACAGTTACTCATCGACGCCGAGATTCGATTCTCGCAGCTGCCCAACTCTCGACTCCGCCACGTGCGCGTGATGCCGACGGCGGCGAAACGGATCGCCGTGACGTCCGTGCGCGGTGAGGGTCACCCTCGAGTCACGTTCGAGTCTCTCGGCGGCTACATCGACGCCAACGAGATCATTCCCGATTGGGTCGGGACGAAGTCGTGGATACCGAAGGCGACGCCGGCCTATCTCGTGAGGATGACCGGACTGCGCGTCCCGACGTTAGGTCCGACCGACGGGTTTGTTCACAAGGAAACGGTCATCATTGATGCCGTCACCGGTGTGATCGAGGGGACGACGGCGTACGACTGACACTCCCGGATGACGCAGCGAGCAGTCGATCGCGTCACGAGTTCTCCGATTGGAAGTACTTCGCGGGCGTGATGCCGGTCTCACGTCGAAAGGCCGCCACGAACGCACTCGCCGACTCATAGCCCACTTTCCGCGCGACTTCGGCGACCGGTTCACTGGAGCCCAGCGCTTGCAACGAACAGTTGAGTCGTACGATTGATCGCCAACGGGCGAACGGAATACCGGTGTCGGTGACGAAGGCGCGCGCCAGCGTGCGGCTGCTCGCCCCGACGTCGCGTCCCCACTCCGCCAAGGTGCGACTGTCCGAGGGGTCCTCCTTCAGCAGCGTGGCCACTCGCAAGGCCCGATCATCGACTGGCATCCGCACCTCGAACGAGACCGTCGCCGCGGGCGCGAGGACGTCGACCAACAACTCTTCCGCGTGCGTCCGGTGTGACGAAGCGACCTCGTCGTTCGCCAGGAACTCGAGAAGGTTCGCGACGAGTGACGTCGCGATGACCGGCGTGCACGTCGTCCACGGCGTAGGAAAGGAGCTCGGTCGGACGTACGCGGTGCGCATCGTCGCACCCGCGTCGGACAGCGTCTCGTGGCGCGTTCCCGCGGGGATCCAGAGCGCCCGCGTCGGCGGCAACACCCACGCGTCGGTGCCGCTGCGTACCGTGAGGACGCCGCTCACCGCCCACGCGAGCTGGTGATCGTCGTGCGTGTGCCAATCAAAGACGGTGCCCGCCGACATGGGGAACGTACACACCGCCAAACCCATCGTCGGATCGACTGATTCTTCGTCACGTTGTCCGTCGAGCGACATTGGTTGTCAGCCTACGGTCTTGGCACCGCGGCGACCGGTCCGTACATTCGTTGCATGAACGATAACCACACGCAACTCTGTCCCAGTCCCGAGTGGGCGCAGCACATCCAAGAGGACGTGCTGCCCTCGCTCGCCGCGATCGCCTCGCTCGGTGACACCATGCTCGAGCTGGGACCCGGTCCCGGCGCCGCCACCGAATGGCTGCGTTCTCGAGTGCGTCAGCTGGTCGCCGTCGAGCGAGACGAGGACGCGGCGGCGGCGCTATCGCAACGCTTCGCCGGCACCAACGTCGACGTGGTGATTGGCGACGCGTCGTCACTGGACTTCGCGTCCGAGGCGTTCGATTCCGTCGGATGCTTCACGATGCTCCATCATCTCCCGACCGTGGCCGCACAGCAGGCGCTGTTGTCTGAAGCGTTCCGGGTCCTCAAGCCCGGTGGGTTCCTGCTCGGATCGGACAGTGTGGCGAGCAACGACCTGCATCACTTCCACGAAGGCGACGACTACAACCCGATCGACCCGGCGTCGCTCTTGATCCGATTGCAGGTGGTTGGCTTCACGCAACTCACGATCGCGGTCGACGGCAACATGACGTTCGTCGCCCGAAAGCCCGACCCGTCAACGCCAGAACGTTGCGACCGAGATGAGGACTAGCTCATGACACTTCCCTACAGCGAGCCACTCACCGTACGCGCACTTGAAGAACGCGTGATACCCGAACCGCCTCGTCGGGGCGAGCCCGGCGGCGACCCCTGCGGGATATGCAGCGGTCAGGCCACGAGCGCCGTCTGGACGAACGAACACTGGTCGCTGCACCCTCCCGTGGGCGGCAGCTTGGTCGGCGCGGTGTGGCTCGCGACCAGAGCGCACGTCGACTCGTTCGTCGACCTCCCCGACGCCGTGGCACGAAGTTTTGGTCACGTCGTGGCCAGCGTCGAGCGGGGGATCCTCTCGCTCGGCGGCGTCGCGCGAGTCCACCTCTATCGCTGGGGCGACGGAGGTTCGCACTTCCACGTCTGGATGCTCCCGCGTCCGCTGGGCATGATCGAGGCGTCCGGCATGATGCTCCCGCTGTGGGAAGACGTCCTGCCCAATGTCACGGACGAGGAACTGCGTGCGGCGGCCGAGACCGTGGCGCTGGCGATGGTCGACTGAACGACGTCATGAGCCAGTGGGACGCCCCCGTTTCGGTAGCGGCCCCGCACGTTTGGGCATTCGTCCCGAGTGATGCAGCGCGTCGCGCAGCAACATCTCGACGTGACCGTTCAGGCTGCGATACTCGTCGCCCGCCCACTGCACGAGTGCGTCGTGAACCGCGGGGTCGATGCGCAGGAGTATCGGCTTACGTTCACTCACGACTTAGTTGTACAGCGTCCCGGTGTTCACGATGGGCGAGGCCGGTTGGTCACTACAGAGCACGACCATCAGGTTGCTCACCATGGCCGCTTTACGCTCTTCGTCCAGGTCGACGATGCCGCGCTCGGTCAGGCGATCAAGCGCAAGCTCCACCATGCCCACCGCGCCGTCGACGATGAGCGAACGCGCGGCGACGACCGCGCTGGCCTGCTGACGTCGCAACATCGCTTGGGCGATCTCCGGCGCGTAGGCCAGGTGACTGATCCGCACCTCGACGATCTCCAGACCGGCGATCGCGACCCGTTGGGAGACCTCGGTGGCGAGTTCGCCGGCGACGACGTCGGTCGAGCCCCGCAGAGAGACACCGTCAACCGTGGGATTGTCGTAGGGGTGGGTTGTGGCGACGTGCCGCAGTGCCGACTCAGCCTGGACGCGAATGAAGTTGTGATAGTCATCGACGGCGAAGAGTGCTCGTGATGTATCGGTGACCTGCCAGACGACGATGGCCGCGATCTCGACCGGGTTGCCGTCGGCGTCATTGACCTTCAGGCGACTCGTCTCGAAGTTCCGGACTCGGATGCTCACGTCACGGTGCTTCGTGAGGGGCCGGATCCAGTACAGACCCGTCTTGTGCACGGTGCCGATGTAACTGCCGAAGAACTGGACCACCCTGGTCTGACCGGGCTGCACGATCACCAGCGAGGCCAACACCACGACCGCGACGACGATGGGCAGCGCGACCAGTCCCTTCACGGACGTGTTGGAGATGAGGATCGCGGCACCGATGCAGATCGCGACGACCAGCACGCCGTACCATCCGCTGATGGTCCACGCCTCGTGCTCTTTGATCTGCACGCGCGATCCCGTCAGACCGACCGGCGCGGCGTCTTGCTGTTGATTCGAAAGTTCGGACTGGCTCACGATCCCTCCTCGGGGTGCGTTGGATAAATCAGATATCTAAGTGATATCACTTTATCCACTCGAACGCAAGCGACTCCGTCAGCGGGGTTAAATGGCGCCGAGTTCCTTGAGTATGAGGATGACGATCAGGCAGAGGATGGCCAGTCCGATCAGCGTGCGGAGATTAAGCCTCATTCTGCGACGGAAAATCCTTCGGCGGCGAAAACTCATACGGCGACACCTCTGACTGTTCTCGGACTTCGCTGGTGATCGACTTCGAGTACCAGATCGGACTACGTGGCGCATTGCCCGGTTCGCGACCAGTCAATCCTACCGTCGATGAATGTTCAGCCTTCGAGGATCTCGGAGAGGTACGCGGCGAAGGGCTCGTACTGCCACGAACCGTTGTAGCGTGCCCCGTTCACGAAGAAGGTCGGCGTGCCGTTCGCGCCACTGCGAATCGCACTCTCGAAATCCGATTCGACACGTTGTCGCGGTGCACCACTGGCGATATCGTGCTTCGCTCGGTCGACGTCACCGCCGACGTCAGTGATGAAGCGCACGAGCGCGGCGTCACTGAGGTCGCGTTGATTCTCGAACAGGGCGTCGTGGATCGCCCAGAACTTGCCCTGGAGCGCGACCGCCTCGGCGACTTCGGCCGCCGCCTCGGCGTGCGGGTGCACGTCGGCGAGCGGAAAGTTCCGGAAGACGAAGCGCATCGAACCGGCGAAGGTGGCGCGCAACTTCTCGACGATGGGATACGCCTGGCCGCAGTAGGGACACTGGTAGTCGCCGTACTCCACCAGCGTGACCTTTGCGTCGATCGGTCCGTCGGCGTGGTCGTCCGGGCCGACGGGAATCGAAAGGGTTGACTGATCACTCACGACAGTGCCTCCACAGCTCGAAGGGCACCGTCCGCGCCCGGGTTGACACCCACCGGCGAGACGTAACTCCACGCGATCTGACCGTGTGCGTCGACGACGAAGAGGGCGCGTTCCGACGTGTCGTCGTCGTGGCGATAGACGTCATAGGCCCTGGCGACACCGCCCTTCGGGTTGGAGTCCGCCAAGAGCGGGAACGCCACTTTGCGCTGCTCCTTGAAGACTTCGTGGCACCACGGCCCGTCCACCGATATTCCGAGCAACTGTGCGCCGCGCGCCTGAAAGAGTCCGCTGGCCGCACTGAACACCGACAGTTCGTCGCTACACACGGGACTCCAGTCCGCGGGATAGAAGATCAGGACGACCGGACCACTGAACTCCGACAACGCGAGCCTTTGGTCGGGCGTGGCGAGTAGTCCAAACTCCGGTGCTGCGGTCCCGGCGGTCAACGCCATTCGAACTCCTCTCGGTTGCCACGGCGACGTTATGAATTGAGGGCGAGTTTATGACGACGGAAGTGATTTGATACCCCGTGACGTCACCCACCTTCGGCCGGATAGCTGGCACAGCGCGCCGATGACCTCGCTCGACGTCTCCACGAAAGCGCAGTGATTTTGGCCTAATTTCGACCTTGGCACTCACGTGTAGTGACTGCCAACGATTCCGTCGACACCGGTATGCTCGACGTCCCGAACTTCGGTTCGCCACCGCATCGGGTTCGCCATGAACCCGTGTGAGCGGGGATTTGCCTGGGACGCCGTGGCGGCACAGGTCAATTCGGTCAAGCGAAAGGGATTTGCAATGACCAATGCGATTGTGACGTTGCCGCTTCTTCCATTGAAGTCCGGCGTGATCCTGCCCGGCATGGTGTTCACGATGGCGCTCGAGTCAAACGAGTCGCGCGTCGCGGTCGAGGCCGCCCGCTCTGCCGGTGGCCACCTCTTGCTCGTCCCCCACATCGAAGGCCGCTACGCCCACGTCGGCGTGATCGCCGAAGTGATGGACGAAGGTTCGTTGCCCGGGGGCCTCGAGGCGATCGTCATCCGCGGCGATCAGCGCGCCACCATCGGCACGGGCGTGCCGGGAACCGGCGACGCCCTCTGGGTCGAAGCCGAGCCACTCGACGACGGCGAGGCGACACCGGCCGTCGACGAACTAGCCCGCGAGTACCGCGCGGTCTTGGAGAACATCCTGTTGAGCCGCGGCGCGCGCCAGATCGCCGCGCAGCTGCGCGAGATTTCTGAACCGGGCCGCCTCGCCGACGTCGCCGGTTACTCGCCCGATCTCACGCTCGCGCAGAAAGTCGAAGTCCTCGAGACGATCGACGTCGAGCGCCGACTGCGCCTCGTGCTCGGTTGGGCGCGCGACACGCTGGCCGACCTGACGTTGCGCGACCGCATCAAGAGCGACGTCGAAGAGGGTATGGAAAAGACGCAGCGAGAGTTCCTCTTGCGTCGACAACTCGACGCGATCAAGAAGGAGCTGGGTCAGCTCAGCGATGACGACGTCGATCCCGATGACTACCGCGCGAAGATCGCCGATCGCGACCTGCCCGAGCACGTGCGCACCGCCGTACTTCGCGAGATCGACAAGCTCGAACGCACGAGTGACCAGAGTCCCGAGACCGGATGGATCCGCACCTGGCTCGACACGATCCTCGAGGTGCCGTGGGGTCTCGAGTCGGAGGATCGTCTGGACGTCCTCGAGGCGCAGCGCATCTTGAACGCCGATCACGACGGGCTCGAAGACGTCAAGGACCGCATCCTCGAACACCTCGCCGTTCGCAAACTGCAGGCCGAGCGGGGCCTGACGCCCGTCGACGGTCGAGGCTCCGGCGCCATCCTCGCGCTGGTCGGCCCCCCGGGGGTGGGCAAGACCTCGCTGGGTCAGTCGATCGCGAACGCGCTGGGACGCAAGTACGTGCGCGTCTCGCTCGGCGGCGTTCGTGACGAAGCCGAGATTCGAGGGCACCGTCGCACCTACGTCGGCGCCCAACCGGGACGCCTCGTGCGAGCCCTTCGAGAGGCCGGCACGATGAACCCCGTCATCGTCCTCGACGAAGTGGACAAGCTCGGGTCGGACTTCCGGGGTGACCCGTCGTCGGCCCTGCTCGAGGTGCTCGACCCCGCGCAGAACCACACGTTCCGCGACCACTACCTCGAGGTCGACCTGGACCTCTCGCGCGTCATGTTCGTCGCGACGGCCAACGTGATCGACACGATTCCTGGGCCGCTCCTCGACCGCTTGGAGGTCATACGACTCGACGGGTACACGGAGTCCGAGAAGATCTCGATCGCGCGTCACCACCTGCTGGGTCGCCAACTCACCCGAGCTGCACTGCGCGACGACGAAGTCACGTTTGACGACGACGCGCTGAGGACCATTGTGGCTGACTACACGCGAGAGGCCGGTGTCCGTAACCTCGAACGAGAGATCGGTCGACTGCTTCGCAAGGCGGCGACGAAACTCGCCGCGGACGAACGTGAGGCGCCGATCGAGGTGACCGCGGCCACGGTGCGCGACTGGCTCGGACGTCCGCACTTCTACTTCGAGTCGGCCGAACGCACCAGCGTCCCCGGTGTGGCGACCGGTCTCGCCGTCACCGGCGCCGGTGGCGACGTGCTCTTCGTCGAGGCGAGCGTGTCCGAAGGACCGGAGGGACTCACGCTGACCGGTCAGCTCGGTGACGTCATGAAGGAGTCGGCCGAGATCGCCATGTCATACGTGCGCAGTCACGCCGAGGAGTTACATATCGATCCGCGGGCGTTCAGTGGCAAGAGATTCCACCTCCACGTCCCCGCGGGCGCCGTGCCCAAGGACGGACCCTCGGCCGGCGTCACAATGACGACGGCCCTCGTGAGCCTCTTGCGGGGCGAACCCGTGCGCCCCGTGGTCGGCATGACCGGCGAGGTCACGCTGCAGGGTCGGGTGCTCCCCATCGGCGGTCTGAAGCAGAAAGTCCTCGCGGCCCACCGCGCGGGACTAACTGAAGTGATCTTGCCGGAGCGCAACGGTCCGGACCTGGAGGACGTTCCGGAAGAGGTCCGTTCGCAGATGACGTTCCACCTCGCGGGCACGATCAGCGACGTGCTCGATCCGGCACTGCGCAGTGGATCCGCGACGAACACCACGAACGACTACGTCGCGGCGGCGTAGGTCCTCGCCCTCCCTCGCCATTCGCCCTGACCTTCGTCGGTGTGAGTGGCGAGGGATCTTCAGCCCCTATGAACCGACTTCGGACTCGCGGAGAGATCCTTGTCCTCCATCTCCCACGCGTGGTCCATGACGTGGAATGCCGTATGGCGAATCAAGTAGCGCAGGGGCCAATTGCGGGCCATTTTGCCTTCGGCGTGAAACTCGCGAATCGCGACGCAGTACGCGGCACGGAACTTCTTCAAAGGCTTCGCGTCAGTGATCACGGCGTCGTGAGAGGACGTCACGCCAAGTTTCTTCGCGAAGTCCTGTTCGACCGCGAGGGTGTGGAGGACAATGCGGTCCCGATCGCGTCCGCCGCCCCGTGGTCCTTTCGCCATCTCCGCCGACACGCGACCGCGAACGTCGTCGAAGTACTTCCAGCACGCTTGCATGAGTATCAAATCGCGTTCGAGCTCCGCGTTCGACATCTTTCGTTCGTCGAACGTCGAGAAGGCGAATGAGATCCCCCAGAAATCGGTGGAACCGGTGCCCGCGAACCGTTCGACGACCTTCAGTGATTTGAACTTGCCGTAGTCCGCCTCGAGTCCGGCGAGACTCGCAACTGGTTCGTATCGAGGCAGGTACTCCCACAGTGTCTCGACGGTCGCGTCGCCCGTCTTCGCTCCACGTTCGAGTCCCGGCCAGTCGAGGGCGAAGGCCGCGAACTTCTTTCCCGCGGCTCCCTCTTCCACCGCCACTCGAAGCACCTTCGTCATTTCGCCTCCATCGAGGAAACCGAATCTACCGGTTGCAGTGTGGCAGCGTCGTGTGAAAAATCCGTGCCGCGGGCCGGTGCGAGTGCCGAGGCGAACGGTGGCCCGACGGTCGGGTAGGGAATCGCTCCGCAATCACTCATTACACGCAACTCTCGGTGTGTATGGTCCGATTCGCGTCAGATTCCACTCGACAGCGACTAACACGTACTGAGGCGTTCGTTACTTTGCTCTCGCCTCCGTGCAGGACTAGGTGAAGGACGCGATGACACTCCCCGAGACTGGACTCACCGACCGACGAGACGAACGGTTGCAGGAGTTCGAACACGACTTGCGAAATTTCCTGGGCGTCATCGTGACGTACTCCGATCTTCTTTCACGCGGTGCGATCGACCAACGTCTCTCGGACGGTCTTGGCGCAATCCACGAATCGGCCACGCTGGCGTTGGAGCTGGCGGGTCGATTTCGTGACGAGGCCATGCTGAACGACGCAGCGTCTCGAGCGTCGAACCCATCATCGCAGAACGCACATGCGGTCCACGGTCGAACTACGGCGCGTCGAGGACCAGGTCCTGTCGCACCACGTCGCCCGCCGGCACCGTCACTTTGATCGGACCGAGTTTCGAGCCACCGGAAATTACTCCGGTAATCGTGTAGATGCCGGGCGTCACGTTCACCTCTAACAACTGACCCGCACTCAGCGCCATGTTGTCGGCGATAACTGTCCCCACGGAGTTCGTGACCGTGATAGTGCCGGGACTGGACTTGCCCACGCGCGCCGTGCAGTTCGGAGCCGACCACTCCATGAAGGCCCCGCCCTCAATGAAGAGACCCGTTATCAACTCCGTCGGTCCGGGCTTGATTATCGGTTCCCCGGGCGGCGGGCCTGCCGCCGCCGCGCCCGAACAGAGCGGATTGACCGAGAGCGTCACGGCCCTGGTCGCGTGACCGGGTTGGACACTCTGATGTCGAATCGTCTGCACCATCGGCATTGACACTGGCGCGCCATTGAATCGCACGTGGCATCGCGCGCTCTTCGCGGCCGCGCGGGCCTTGACCACCGTGAGTCCGGTGAATCGAGGAGCGTGGCAGCCAACACTCGTCGAGGCGGATGCCACAATCGCGACCCCCGACACCGTGACGGGCACCAGGCTCATCGTGACGATGATCGCCGTCCACAGTCGCTTCGTTCGACCCATAGCCCCACGGTAACGGACCGACATTCACGATGGGGTGGCAGCTACAACGTTGCCGATGCCAAAACCTCGTCAATCTGAATGACGGCCTGCTTCATTCCCTCTTCCATGCCCGTGGCGAGCATCGTCGTCATCTGCGTTTGGTCGACGAACTTGCTCTCCGTCGTCATTCGCGTACCGCCGTCCGTGGACTCGAACGTCACGTGGGCCGCCATGGGTTCGACCCCGGGCATTGGCTCCCCGTCGTCGCCCGCGAGCCCATTATCAAACTCCAACCGACGCGGCGCGTCAATCGTGCGCATGCGCCAGTATCCGTGTGGCGTGTCGCCCTGGGGACCAGTCATGTAGTAGCGCGACTCGCCGCCCACCACAAAATCGTGACGCGTGAAGGTCGCGGGATAGGTGGGCGGCCCCCACCAGCGCTCCAGTTGACGCGCATTCTCCCAGACGCTCCACACCTTTTCGGGCGTCGCGGCGAACTCCGCGGTCACCGTGAGTCTCAACGCTTCGGGGTCGGTGCTTGTTGAAATGACGGTCATGCTTCCCTTCCTTTCTCGCCGAGGATTTCGGCGATCTTCGTGGCTCTGCCAATCCAGATCTCTTCGAAGGCTTCGAGCAGCGCCGTCGCACGTCGAAGTGAGGGAACGTTGCCGTGGACGATCTGCTCGCGGCCGTGGCGTTCCTTGGTCACGAGCGCCGCGCGCTCGAGTACGCCCACGTGCTTTTGCACGGCCGCGAAGCTCATTTCGTAGTCGCGCGCCAGCGAGGTGACCGAGAGTCCTTCACTAATGACACGCCCGAAGATGTCCCGACGCGTCGAGTCGGCGAGCGCCCGGAACATCCGATCCACCTCGCGGTCCTCGAGTAAATGTACAACCATATGGTTGTACATTAGTCTGCGCGGCGCTCGCGCGCAAGTCGGAAAAATACCTGCTGGGGTGCTCTTCTCAGCGCGCAATCCCAGTTCTATAGTGCGCGCAATGAGCGATGTGCTGGTGTCGCCATTGGCTGGGGAGCACGAGCCAATGGTTGCCTCGACCTCTCGATCGTGCCCGCGGGTCCGTCACCCCCATAGATGTTGAGGCGCCGCGCCCTGGTCGCACTGGTGGTCGGTGTGGTGTCGATAGCCGGACTGGTCGCCACGCCACTCGCGAATGCGGCGATTTCGAGTCACACCAGTCACGCCGCAGGATGCGCCACCAACGTCGGTCGATATCCGGGATCGAAGTCGACCGACTGCGTGGCGCTCAGCAATGACACCGTCAACGTTGACCACACGGTGGTCGATGCGAAGTGGTCCCTCACGGCCGACAAGTTCGGCTTCACGAATCTCTGTGCCGCGGTCACGATTCTCAACCGCAACAAGTCGACGTATTTCTTCAATGACTTCAACATGACGTTGCGTCCACCCATGGGCAAGGTGACCGTCTTGAACTTCACCGCGAAGGACGCCCTCGAAGATGGCTTCATCGCCCCCGGCGGCGTCGCGCGCGGCAACATCTGTTTCGACTACTTCGGTCAGTCCGGTCAGTATGTCGCGATGTACTCCCCGCGCGCGCATAGTTCCATTCGCGGCATCTGGCTGATCAACCTCTCCGGTGCGTCACTACAGCGCGCGACCGCGAGGCTCTAACCGACACCACTCATTCAGTCGACTTCCTAGGATGTCGTCGTGCGTATCGTCTCGCTCTTGCCGTCGACGACCGAGATCGTCTGCGACTTGGGCCTGGAAGATGAGCTTCGAGGCGTCACCGCCGAGTGCAACTGGCCCCACGACGTGCAAAAGGGCCGCGAGATCGTCGTTCGATCCTTCGCCAATGCCACGTTGACACCTGGTGAGATCGACGAGTTCGTGCGCGAACGGGTAGCGGCGGGGCTCGACCTCTACCGCCTGGATGACGACGCGCTCCAGCGCTGCGATCCCGATCTCATCTTGAGCCAGGACCTCTGTCGAGTGTGCGCGGTCGCGAGCGGTGACGTCGAAGCGGCCACCGCGCGCCTCAACTGTCACGCCGACGTACTTCAAATCGATCCGCAATCACTTGCCGAAGTCCTCGAATCGATTGTGGCCATCGCGACAGCGGCGGGCGTCGAGGACCGCGGCCTCGAACTCGTGGCCTCGCTACGGCTGCGACTGGCGCGTGTCAAGGATTCAGTACGAGAGCCCTCGCGACGCCGCGTCTTCGTCTTGGAGTGGATCGATCCCCCGTTTGGCGCGGGCCACTGGGTGCCGGACCTCGTCGCCGCCGCCGGCGGTGAACCGGTGCTGGCGCGCCCCGGTGACAAATCAGTTCCGACGTCGTGGTCGGCGATCGCTGACGCGCGCCCTGACGTCGTCGTCGTGGCGCCGTGCGGTTTCGGACTCGACGAGGCCCGCGATCAGGCCGAGGCCATTCTCGAGCGCGTGCCGGCTATCTGCGAAGTCTGGGCCATCGATGCCGACGCCGTCATGGTGCGACCGGGCCCGCGGCTGGTTGACGGCGTCGAAGCGCTGGCGGCGATGCTGTACGGCGTTGGCGATGTGCCGCGAAACCTGGTCGCGCGCATTCGTTGATACGAGCGAACGATCTAGGCCGATTCCCCGAGGCTCCGTCGCACCGCCTTGGGCAGTCCGGCCACTACCTGCGCGTAGGAGTGTCGCACCATCGCGATGACTTCGTCATCGGGAACGGTCCCGTCCAACATCACGGTGTTCCAAAGCCGCTTGTTGAGGTGGTAGCCGGGGATGACTGCTTCATACTCACGTCGTAGTTCAATCGCGAGATCAGGTTCACACTTCAAAGAGACTGATTGCGGTGCGTTCTCGGGATCCAAAATGGCGAAGATCTTCCCTCCCACTTTGAATACGTCGACGTTCGGGCCAAACGGCTGTTCCTCCACGACACCCTCCAACGCCGAGGCGAACTCCGAGATGGTCTGGGCGTTCACGGTGTCGCGGAGATCCCCGTCGTACTCCGGGGTCAGTCCATCTCGGAGTACAGGTCGTGCGAGATGAGTTTCGCCGGAAAGTCACCCGGGTGCGCTTCGCGCCACGCCTTCATCGGTGCGGCCTCCATGATGCCCTCGTTCAACGCTCCATTGTCCGCGAGACCCTTGAAGTGCTGAATCACGACGACGCGACCGACGTCTTTACCTGCGACGCCGCTCAGTAAATCGACGTGCGAGACACCGGACTCCACGAACGCCGACGTGAGACTCTTGATCGTCTCTTGGAACTCTTCGAACTTCCCAGGCAGTGGTTCCCACACTGAAATTTCGTACGCCTTGCCCATTCATTATCCCTTCGCTCGTTGACCTGGCCACCCCAGGCGCGCAATCCAGAATCTAGTGAGCCGGTGTCACGGCCGCATCGGGCAACCGACGTTGCGAACACCGTTCGTCGCCACTCCAGGATGGACGATCTGCTGGCGCAATTGCGACGTCACAGTTTGAGTATTTTCGATCCAGACGGTGATGTCGTTTTTCCGCTAGTGCAGGCGCAATCAACGCGATAGGTTCGCCTTGTGATCGAGGACTTCGAACGTTGTTACCTCGCGGTTCAGTCGAGAGACCCGCGGTTCGACGGTTGGTTTTTCACCGCCGTGAGCTCGACGCATATCTACTGTCGACCGAGTTGTCCGGCCCAGACACCGATGCGCAAGAACGTCCGTTTCTATCCTTCGGCAGCGGCCGCACAGATCGCCGGGTTTCGCGCGTGCAAGCGATGTCGGCCGGACGCCTCGCCGGGCTCTCCCGAGTGGGACACCCGTGCCGACGTGGCCGCACGCGCGATGCGTCTCATCGCCGACGGCGTGGTCGACCGCGAAGGCGTCCGTGGACTCGCGCGGCGAGTCGATTACAGCGTGCGTCAACTAGAGCGCGTCCTGCAGAACGAAATCGGCGCCGGTCCGATCGCCATCGCACGCGCCCAGCGCGCCCAGACGGCCCGCATTCTCATCGAAACCACCGCGCTGACGATGTCCGACGTGGCGTTCGCCGCTGGTTTCTCGAGCGTCCGTCAGTTCAACGACACGGTGCAGTCCGTCTTCGCGTCGTCACCGACCAACCTCCGATCTCGAGCGAAGGGCCAGCGTGTCGCCGAAGCGTCGGCCGCCATCGTGCTTCGACTCCCCTTTCGTCAACCACTGTGTCCCGACAATCTCTTCGGCCATCTCGCGGCGACCGCCGTCCCCGGCGTCGAAGAGGTGCGCGGTAACACCTATCGCCGGACGTTGCGGCTCGCCCACGGCCCCGGCATCGTTGAACTCACGCCAACGCCCGAGTACGTGAACTGTCGCGCCGTCTTGAGTGACCTGCGTGACCTCACGACGACCATCGCGAGGAGTCGGTGGCTGCTCGATCTCGACGCCGACCCGGTGGCGATCGATCGTCACCTGCGCCGAGATTCCTCCCTGGCACCACTGATCGACAAGGCGCCCGGACGGCGCGTGCCCCGTTGTACCGACGGTGGCGAGATGGCACTTCGGGCGGTGCTCGGACAACAGGTCTCCACTACCGCAGCACAAACGCACGCCGGTCGTCTGGTCCGGTCACACGGCGAACCCGTCAGCGACCCCGGCGGTGGGCTCACCCATCTCTTCCCACTTCCCAGCGACTTGGGAGAGGCGGCACTCGCGGCTCCGATGAAGCGGCGTGCCACGTTCTCAGCACTGGTGAGCGCGTTGCACACGGGCGATCTCGCACTCGGACCGGGGAGCGATCGCGCGGAGGCGATGAAGGTGCTCGCCACGATTCCCGGCATTGGACCGTGGACGCGTCAGGTGATCGCGATGCGCGCGCTCGGCGATCCTGATTCCTTCCCCGAATCCGACCTGGGCGTTCGCCACGCCGCCGAGCGTCTGGAGCTGGCGAGCACACCCGCGGCGCTCGTCGAGCACTCCCGACGCTGGCAGCCGTGGCGCGCGTACGCCGTGCAGTACCTCTGGTCCGTGGACGATCATCGAATCAACGACTGGCCACCGCGCGTGACCAACACTGAAGCAACGAAAGGACACGAATGACTGAAACCCTGATCTCCACCGTGGACAGCCCGATTGGTCCGCTCACGATGATCGCCCGCGACGGCGTCTTGACCGACCTGTCGATGGTCGAACAACGTCACACCACGCCACCACCGCGCGACGCCGTTGAGGATGACGCGTGGTTCAAGGACGTCGCCGCACAACTCGACGCGTACTTCGATGGTGAGCTCACGACCTTCGACCTCGACATGATGCTCACCGGCACGAGCTTCCAACGAAGCGTATGGTCGCAACTGCGCGAGATCCCGTACGGGGAGACGATCTCCTACGGCGAACTGGCGCGGCGGGTCGGCAATCCGAACGCGTCGCGCGCGGTCGGTCTCGCCAACGGCAGAAATCCGATCGCCATCATCGTGCCGTGTCACCGCGTGATCGGGGCCGATGGCTCGCTCACCGGTTACGGCGGCGGTCTCGAGCGAAAGACGTGGCTGCTCGAGCACGAATTGCGGCACCGTCGGTAACGACGCGCTGCTTGCTACATTGCAATCGTGGCGACCGACAAAGCGTTCATCGAGAAGGTCATTGAGAAGCTGGAGCCGCTCGAGATCACGGCGAAGCCGATGTTCGGCGAGTACGGGCTGTACCACGCAGGAAAGAACTTCGCGCTCGTCTGCGACAACACGCTGTTCGTCAAGATCACGGCGGCCGGCTCGGCGATCGCGGGCCGCGTGAGCCAGGCGTCGCCGTACGACGGGGCCAAGGCGGCGTTTCGAATCTCGTCGGCGAAGTTGAACGACCGCGACTGGATCATCGCGCTCGTGCGAATGACGAGTGACGCCCTGCCACTCCCCAAGAAGAAGTAACCGACCGTCGCACGACCTCGTCGCGACGGGAGCGACCGTTCGCCACTGTCAGAATGACGAGATGACCACCGACCACGGCCCCATCGCCGTTCTCCCGCTGGCGCGCGAAGACGCCGAGGCGATCGTCGTGGGTGAACGCGACGCCCAACCGTGGGCCACGGACTATCCGAGCGCCGGTGACGTGGCGATCGCGTCCGCCGCCCTCGCGGGTTCGGTGACGCTGCCGAGTGACGCCAATCCGTGGGGCCTGTACGCCATCGTCGAAGCGTCGAGCGGACTGCGCGCCGGCGGGATCGGCTTTAAACACGCGCCCAACGATCTCGGCGAGGTCGAAATCGGCTACGGCGTGTGCGCCTCTCGCCAGGGTCGGGGCTTTGCGACGGCGGCGGTCCTCGCGATGTGCGAGATCGCTCGGACGGGCGCTCGGACCGTCGTGGCCGAAACTGAGCGCGAGAACGTCGCGAGTCAGCGCGTTCTGGAGAAAAGCGGCTTCACCGCATCGGGCACGAAGGGCGAGCTCATTCTCTGGCGCAGGGACCTCAACGATCTGGATACAGAAGCCATATAAATAAGGGTTTCCGGGCCTCCCGGAAAACGGCCGTCCAATCGCTTGACAAGGTAGTGAGTACCCACTTACAATCGTCTCATGACAGTTTCGACCCGACAGACAGCCGCCGAACGGCGAGTCGCGGTCTTGAGTGCCGCGGTCACGGAGTTTGCGAAGTCCGGATACGCCGGTACCTCAACCGACGCCATCGCCGCGCGCGCCGGCATCTCTCAGCCGTACCTCTTTCGACTCTTCGGGACCAAGAAGGATCTCTTCATCGCCACGCACGACTTGGTCGGTACGCGCATCGTCAAGGACCTCTCCCACGCGATCGAGGGTTTGAACGGCGAAGAGGCCATGCACGCGATGGGCATGGCCTATCTGCAACTCATGCAAGACACCGAGATGCTGCAGCTTCAAATGCACGGCTACGCCGCCGCCACGAGCGACCCGGAGATCGCGGCCGCGTGCCGAAAGACGTTCGAAGACCTCTGGCACATGGTGAAGGACCGGCTCGGACTGGACCAGGAGATGATCCAGCACTTCTTCGCCAACGGCATGTTGATCTCGGTGATGTCCGCGATCGACCTGCTGTCGGTCAAAGAGGCCTGGGCCCAGTCGATCTGTCCTGGGATGGAAAAGTTCGAGGCAATGAACGCCATCTCCGACGCCCGTCGCGACGACCACGCACACGCGGTGCAGGCTTCGTGATGACAACACCATTATTTTTTTTCACTTCGCATGATAGTGACTACTCACAACTAACAGACCCTTTCATCAGGACTATCTGGCTGGAAGAGCAAGGGCAAGGAGCACCGCAATGACCACCACACTGACCCGTCCCATCGACACCGAGCCGACAACACGTCTCGCGCCGCCACGCGCCGATCGCCATCGCGGTGCCTGGGCCGTCCTCATCACTGGCCTGGCGCTCTTCATGGCGTCGCTCGACAATCTCGTCGTGACGACGGCCCTCCCGGTCATCCGCGTCCACCTCCACGCCGGACTCTCCGGCCTCGAGTGGACCGTCAATGGCTACACATTGACCTTCGCCGTACTGCTGCTCACGGCCGCCGCCTTCGGCGAGCGATTCGGTCGACGTCGGACCTTCATCGCGGGCATCGCGATCTTCACCACGGCCTCGGCACTCGCGGCGATCTCACCGAACATCGGATTTCTCATCGCGGCGCGCGCCATCCAAGGCGCCGGCGGTGCGATGATCATGCCGCTCTCGTTGACGTTGTTGAGTGCGGCCGTGAAGCCCGAGCGTCGCAACGCCGCGCTCGGTATCTGGGGCGCGATCGGCGGCGCGGCAATCGCGCTGGGGCCACTCGTCGGTGGCGCGGTCACGACCGGTTGGTCGTGGCACTACATCTTCTGGTTGAACGTGCCGATCGGCATCGTGCTCGTGCCCCTCGCGTGGTGGAAGCTGGCCGAGTCGCGCGGCACCCAAACACGCCTGGACCTCCGTGGCGCACTCCTCGTGAGCGGCGGACTCCTCGGCGTGGTCCTCGGTCTGATGCGCGGTAACGCCAGCGGATGGACGAGTACGAGTGTGCTCGCGTCCTTCGTGATCGGCATCGCATTGTTAGGCGCCTTCATCCGGTGGGAACTTCGCGCAACGGCGCCGATGTTGAGTCTTCGGATGTTCAAGAACCGCGGGTTCGCGGCGATCAACGTGACCGCGATGCTCTTCAGCTTCGGGATGTTCGGCACGGTCTTCTTCCTCTCGCAGTTCCTGCAGACCGTGCAGGGGTACTCGCCCCTCGGGGCCGGCCTTCGTGTTCTCCCGTGGACCGGCATGCCGATGTTGTTGGCGCCGCTGGTCGGCTTACTCGCACAGCGCGTCGGTGGCAAGCCGCTCGTCGTCACCGGTTTGATCCTGCAGGCGATCAGCCTGACGTGGTTGGCGCTGTTGTTGACGGCGACCACGCCGTACACCGACATGGTCCCGGCGTTCATCGTCGCGGGCGTCGGTATGACGCTCTTCTTCGTGCCGGTGGCCTCTCTGGTGTTGAACTCAGTGCCGAAGGATCAAGAGGGACTCGCCTCGGGCACGAACGCCGCCTTCCGAGAGCTCGGCGGCGTCTTCGGCATTGCGCTCCTCGGCGCGGTCTTCTCCTCAAGCGGCGGCTACCTCTCGGCGCAGGACTACGTGAACGGACTTCGGCCCGCGATGTACGTCGGCGCGGTCGTGGTCGCGATCGGCGTGGTGATGGCACTGCTCGTGCCGAACCACCGCGCCCTTAGCGCCCCGGCCCAGGCTTCTCTTCAGCGAATTAAGGAGATTCCGCTCCGCGATACGCCCGATCGGCTCAGTGCCTAGGCTTGAAGCGGGCGAAAAGTAGTACGTGGCCGCTACCGAAGGCACCGCCGGCCACCAACCGCGGACCGGTCGTCTGACGACTGGCCCAAGGATTCATTAGCAGTTATGCCGGATCGAAAAATCGATGGCAACGTCGAGAAACGAGAGGATCATGATGAATCAGTCCTTCACTCACTCGTCGAATAAGACGCAACGAAACTTGAAACTGAGGCCGACGCTGGCTGGTCTCGCCGTCGCCGCACTGATGTTCGGAGCGTTCGGCGCCGGCGCGCAGGCCGCCACACCAAAGACGATCACGCTGACCGCCGCGCAGAGCGGTCACGTCATCACGGTGAACCAGGGTACGCGTATTGATGTGTCGCTCTCGGACGCCAATTGGACCTTCACGTCCGAAGGGGGTCGTGGCGTCGTGAAGCTGCAGACCTGGACCAATGTCCCGGGATCACTGTCCGGCGGCGTGAAGCCGTGCATACCGGGGACGACGTGCATGCCCGTCATGACGCTCATTCACAACTACTACTACGTGGCCCAAACACCGGGACTCACGCGTTTGATCGCACGCCTGACGTCATGCGGGTCGGGCACCGCGTGCACCGCGGCGCAGAGCTTCTGGACGGTAGTAATTCGAGTCCGCTGATACTGGCTACTCCTTTAGCGGCTCTGCCCTTCGGTCGTCTGGCCGGACAGTTCAGCGATTTGGGCCCTTGCCGCCGCGACGAGTTCTTCGTTGGTGTTGGCGTGCCCGCCAAGACCCCAACCGCCTTGTACGGCCTCGGTCAGCAGTACCCAGGTGCGCTCCGGCAATGTGGGGTCATCGGCCGCCGCTGCGACGAGGTCAGTGAATTGGCTGACGACGGCGAGTTGCTTATCGCGGTCGAGTGCGCCAGCGTTAGTGAGAACCTGCACCCGCACATATGAACTGTCGCCGTTCACATTGGCAATAGAAGGACCTTCCATTTCGTGCACGAAACCCGCCGTGTTCTGGCGAAACATCGGAATATCCGGAACACCCTCGATGATCATCAATGTACGGGCCAACTCTGAAGCGAGTGCGTGTGGATCGTGGAACGTACCCTGGGCGGCATAGACGTCGATCATTGGCATGAGTGACTCCTCAGTATGTATGAACTCATACATAGAACATAACACGTCTATGATTGCTTGCATAATTCGAGATCGAGGCATCTATGGCCGACTCTGAAACGAGATCAGGCGAGGCGAGAGCACCTCGGGGCGCTGTTCGAACACGGATGGTGGAGGGCGCCGTGCGGCTTCTTGCCACCAAGGGCGTTGAAGGAACCTCATTCGCCGAAGTCCTCCAGGCTACCGATTCGCCTAGGGGATCTCTCTATCACCACTTTCCCGGCGGGAAGCCCGAACTGCTCCACGCCGCGCTCGACCTGGCGAGCGATCGAGGACTCGCGGCGATGGAAGCGACCCGAGGACAACCGGCCGCAGTGGTCATCGAACGCTTCCTCGCACTGTGGCGAGGTCTCTTGAACTACTCCCGACTCTCGGCAGGTTGCGCAGTCATGGCGGTCACGGTCGCGGCCAACGACGATGAGCTTCTCGATCACGCCGGCTCCATCTTTCGAGCGTGGACGGAACTACTCGCTGGCCTATGCGAGGCCGGCGGCATGGAACCGGAGTCAGCTCGATCACTCGCGGTGACGGTCATTGCGGCAACCGAGGGAGCGGTTGCGATGTGCCGAGCGGAGCGAAGCATAGAGCCCTTCGAGGAGGTTCATAACGTATTACTACTCCTCGTGGCGAGACACGACTCCGCATGAGAACGATCACACGTAACGCCCTGTGAAGCGCTGCGCTGAGCGGAAGTCCAGGTAACTTGAGACACTCTGGTTTGCAAGAGGATCGCGTTGGATCTAATGGCGTCGCGTAGACCCACGACGACTGTGGCTGAAAGAATGGTTTGACCTTGAGAGTGGAACAATCATGAGCGTCGTACCATTCGCCCTCGACGGCTTCGAAATGAGGCCCTTCACGGCGTCGAACGGGCGGCGACGCAACGTGTACCGGATGGGCGAGGGACCGGCGGTCATCATCGTCCATGAGGTTCCGGGCATCACGCCCTTGGTGGCGGCATTCGCACGCCGGGTCGCCGATCGAGGGATGACCGCGGTCTTGCCGAGCTTGCTCGGGACGCCCGGCAAGCCGCTCACGGTGCCTTACGCACTCGCCTCAGCGGCGCGGGCCTGCGTGAGTAAGGAGTTCACGGTGCTGGCGCTGAATAGAACTAGTCCGATCGTCGACTACCTTCGCGAATTGGCGCGGCACGAACACGACGCGCTCGGTGGTCCGGGCGTGGGCGCCGTCGGAATGTGCCTCACCGGTGGTTTCGCACTCGCCATGTGCGTCGAACCGTCGGTGATCGCTCCGGTGATGAGTCAACCGTCATTGCCCTTCCCGACCAATCCCGAACACCGCCGCGCGCTGGGGCTCTCCGACGCCGACCTCGCGGTCGTGCAGCAGCGGATGACCGAGGGACTTTGTGTCATGGGACTGCGCTTCAGCGGCGACAAGACGTCACCGGCCGATCGCTTCGTGTCACTTCGCGAGGCACTCGGCGCTAAGTTCTTCGGCGTCGAGATCGATTCGTCGATCGGCAACCCGTGGGGCTATAAGAAGTCGGCGCACTCGGTCTTGACCGAGGACTACTCCGATGTCGAGGACTCTCCGACGCGACGCGCGCTTGAGGACGTACTCACATTCCTCGCGACGAGCCTCGGCGTCGCCCCGCGCGACCCAAGTTCCGGCGACTGAGCAATCCGTGGTGGAGCGCTACTGGGGATTGACGCCGAAGCAGTCGGTCCTTTTCGAATGCGGTCGACGAAGCAACGACGCCGTCATCCGTGATTGCATCGCAATTCTCGAAGGCCACACTCCCGATGCGGAGTTCTTGCGCGTGATCGGCGGACCGAGCGCCGAGACCGTCCTCGAGGGCCGCGCCGGCGGTCTCGACGGCTACTGGCCCCGCGTCTGGGCCGCGCGCGGACTGCTCCACGTGTGGAGTGACGTCGCTACCGACGCGATCATCGGCGCCACGAACAGCGACGCTTGGCGCGTCCGAGAGATGGCGGCCAAGGTCATCGCGCGTCACAAGGTGCGTCCGGCAATCGACGACGTCGTCACGCTCCTCGACGACGAGAACGCCCGGGTGCGCACCGCGGCCGGTCGTGCCTTCCGGGTCATCGCGGAGTCGTAGATCGATCGATCGCGCCCGACTCAGTGCGACAAAGGTCAGCGGCTAGTTGGCGCTTCGATCTCGGCCAGTTGGCTCGCGATGAGATCGCGATCGTCGGGATCGACGATCACCGTTACCAGGCGACTGGCCAGTGCTGACCAGTGGTGGAACGCCTGGGCATCGCCGATCACGGCGTACGCTCGCGCCACGCCCTCGGTGCTCGAGGCGACGAGCCAGTCCGGGACGTCGCTCTCCTGCGCCGCCGAATGTGCTCGCAGTGCGAACCGCAGCGCCAACGCGCCGTCACCGAGCGCTGACGCGCAGCGAGCGACCATCCAATCACTGATGATCCACTGTTCGACCTCACCGGCGCTCAACCAGTGAAACCGGGCGCCGAAGGCGGCGGTCAGCAATTCGACGTCGTCGTCGGAATCGCGCTCCGACTCCAGGAGTTCCCAGCAACGATTGAAGAGTTGCTTTGCCAGCTCGCGGTCGTCCAAGTGGGCCACGACGAAAGTCTAAAGGGCAATGAAAAACGGCCAAGATCATCCCGTCGAATCCGTCACCACTTCGAATCGGAGGAGGACAATCGGCGAGTGGTCGTCGATCGATTCGTCGTAGTCGGCCCAGAATCGTCGATGGCCCTCACGCCACTGATCGAGGTTCTCGTCGCCCTCACCTTCGGCTTGCGCAAAGCTCCACGGCACTTCGTTGAACGGGACCGTCTCGATCGCTACGACGATCACGGTCGCCACGCGGTGCTGGTTATCGTCGACGAGCGCGAGGCGTTCACCAACAACTTCCAACTCAACGTCGTCGCGCACATAGTCGAGTAGGAGTCCGGCGGTGGCGCGCTTCTCGCCAGTCAGGATGAGCTGATTGAGTCGCTGTCGCATCGAGCCCGGAGAGCCGATCTCCAACGTGCGCAGGCCGTCGATCGTTGCAAATGGCATGTCGACTCCCTCACCCGATTGACGTGAGAGCTCAATCTACGACTCGTCAGCTCGAAAGTCGTCGCGCGCTCTACGTCGAAGGGGCTGGGACGCCGCCACTGCGCGGATCACCGCACCCGGTAAGGTCACGTCGTGTCACCGCTGACCCTCACCGTTGTGATCGCCGCGGCGCCGTGCGTCTTCGCCTGGACCGCCTCACTCGTGACTGGTGACACCTCGTGGGTCGATCGGATGTGGTCGATCGTGCCGATCATCTACCTCTGGGTCTTCGCGGGCGCGGCACATCTCACCAACGCGCGTTTGGACGTGATGGCGGCGCTGATCAGCGTGTGGGGCGTCCGACTCACGTACAACTTCGCACGCAAGGGTGGGTACCGCGGCGTGGAGGACTACCGCTGGGTGGTACTTCGCGGCTCCATGAGCCGGTGGCAGTTCCAACTCTTCAACCTGTTCTTCATCGTGCTCTACCAGAACGCTCTCTTGGTCCTGATCACCCTGCCCGCGTGGACTGCCTACCAACATCGCGCGACGAAATTTGGCGCGTTCGACTATCTCTTGACCTTGCTCTTCCTGCTCTTCACGATTGGTGAGGCGATCGCGGATCAGCAGCAGTGGGACTTCCACGTGTGGAAGCGAGCCGAAGCCGAGGCCGGACGGGCACCGAACCCGCGCTTTCTCCAAGGCGGACTCTTTCGTTTCTCGCGGCACCCCAACTACTTCTTCGAAATCGCGCAGTGGTGGGTGGTCTTTTTCTTCGGTGTGGTCGCGGCGCGGTCGACGCTTCAGTGGACCGTGATCGGCCCGATACTGTTGACCCTGCTCTTCGTTGGTTCCACACGCTTCACCGAGAAGATCTCGCGCTCGCACTATCCCGAATACGAACTCTTCCAACGTTCCACGTCGGCCGTGGTGCCGTGGTTCACTCGTAGTGTCGTGATCGTCCAGGTCGAAGAGACGTCCGCCTAGTTCGGCGCGAAGGATTGCGCGAATTGTGCTTCAGTACAGTGACGGTGTGAAACCACAGAAGATAATCCTCTACTACGGCTTCACGCCGCTGAAGGACCCTGACGCGATACGGCTGTGGCAGCGCGCGCTCTGCGAGCAGCTCTCGCTGAAGGGTCGCATCCTCATCTCCCAGCACGGGATCAACGGAACGCTCGGTGGCGACCTCGACGACCTACGGCGCTACGTCGCGGCGACCAAAGAGTTCCCCGGATTCCGAAACATTGATTTCAAGTGGTCCGAAGGTGCCGCCAATGACTTCCCGCGACTTCGCGTGCGCGTACGCGACGAACTCGTCTCCTTCGGCGCCTCCGACGAACTCGACGTCGACGAACACGGCGTGCGCGACGGTGGCGTCCACCTATCGCCGCACGCGTTTCACGACCTCGTCGAACGACGCGGTGACGACGTCGTGTTCTTCGACGCGCGCAACGCCTTCGAGGCCGCCATCGGCCAATTCAAGGGAGCCGTCGTACCCGACGTGGGAGCGACGCGCGACTTCGCCGACCTACTCGACGGCGGTCGCTACGACCACCTCAAGGGCAAAGCAGTCGTCACGTACTGCACCGGCGGCGTGCGCTGTGAAGTCCTTTCGGCCCTCATGATTCGACGCGGCTTTCGAGAGGTCTACCAACTCGACGGCGGCATCGTGCGTTACGGCGACACCTTCGGCGATGACGGTCTCTGGCAGGGATCGCTGTATCTCTTCGACGCACGGATGCATCACGAGTTCAGTGACCGCTCGATGGTGCTCGGCGTCTGCGAACGTTGCGACGCGCCGACGAGTCAGTACCACAACTGCGCGAACTTGGCCTGTCGCAAGCTCATCCTGCTCTGCGAAGCGTGCGGGGTGGACAACGTCAGCACGAAGTGCTCGCCGTCACACGCTGAGCGCCCCAACTCTGAAGTTCCAGCACTCCCGCACCAACGTTCCGCCTGAAAAGAAAATCCTCCGGCGAGCGATGCTCGCCGGAGGATCTCTAACAATAAGGGGTACTACGGAAACGACTTAGTGGTGGTGACGCCCGAAGCTCGGACCTTGACTGTGACCCTTGCTATTGCCAAAACCAAACTTGTGGCCGTTAGGGGGGCCAATGTTCACCGAGATGGCGTTAAAGCTGCCGGCCGTGGTGCCCGGCAGTCCGACGGCGCTGATCCATACACCGTTGAGCACGGCGGCGGAACTCGACGCGGCGCCCATCGACGTGTAGGTGGTCGTGCCCGGTATCACGGTGACGGCCAACGAGATGCCGTGGAAGCTGGTGATCGTGATGACGTTGCCAGTGAAGTTGGTCACCAAACCGGAGACGCGATCGAGGCAGATCGTGACCTTGGTCACGGTCTGGGGCGACGTCGAGGTCAACGCGAGGTTGACGCGCTCACCGACCGCGAGGTCCGTCTCGGCGCCCGCCATCGAGCCTTCGGCGTACGTCGCGCCCGTCGTGTTGTACGTGGTCGAACTCCCGTGGTGGCCCGCGAGCGTGATCGAGGTCGTCGTGAACGCCGTCACGACGCCGCGAACGTGCGTCTTGAGGCGCGGTACGAAGATGTTCACCGAGTTGGCGTTGAGGCTGCCCGCGGTCGAGCCCGGTATGCCAACGGCGCTGATGATGGCGCCATCAACCACGGCGGCGAGTGTCGACGCCGCCCCGTCTGACGTGAACGTGGTCGTGGTACCGCCGACGTCGACGTTCACCGTGATCGTGGTGCCGTGGGAGGCGCTGAGCGTGATCACGTCGCCGGTCACGTTCGTGACCGTGCCGAAGACACGCTCCAGGCAGATCGTGACCGAGGTCACGGTCTGGGGCGTCGTCGAGCTCAGCGCGAGTTTGACGTGCTCGCCGACGGCGAGGTCAGCGTAGACACCGGCCGTCTTGCCTTCGAAGTACGTCGCGCCGGTCGTGTCGTACGTCGTCGGTGTGCCGTGGCGACCCGCGATCGTGATCGAGGTCGTGGTGAACGCGGTCACGACGCCGCGTGCGTCGTTCCACTGACCGTGATCGTGCGATGAAATGTTGGAATGACCGCCAAAGCGCGGCCCCTGTCCTGCGGACGCCACGCCTGCCGTTCCCAAGGCGAGTGCGAGACACACCGCCGCTGCGGCCGCGCCGCGAATGACGCGACCTGAACTAGTTGACTTCATAAGTTTGTCCTTTCGTGACGCTCACCGAGTGCAGTGAAGACATCACCTAGTATCGCGCGTCAACTTGTGTTTTCTCTGTGAGGTCACTGTGATTCACACGATTGAGAATCTCGCGCTGTCATCAACTCGTAACAAACAACGTCACCAACTCGTAACATTTCTTTGCTGCGCAACGAGAACTGTGCGTCACTTGCGTTTTCGTTCGTCCTTCTCGTGTTCGAGGGCGCGCACGATGCGGCGCACATCGAGTCAGCGCGGTTCTTGCCGCTTCGCTTCAATCTGAATTCTTATCTTCTGTTTAACGTTGCTGCGGTCACGTTGCGTTGAGTGTCCCGCACCCCATACCGCAATTGTGACGAGCACCAGTCCGAGGAAGAACGCCCCCAGTGCGGCGTTCGTACTACGCAAATAGATGGAGAAGGCCCGAAAGTCGAACATGAAGAATCCGAGGGTAGCGAGCACGATGATCGGAGGACGCTCCAGGGCAAATCCGACGCCGACGGCGCTCACCGTTGACACGAGTCCCAGAAGAACACCCGCCAGGTGATTCGGAAATGAGAGCGCGAGGGCCCCAACGAAACTGCACAGTTCGGCGACGACCAACGCAGTAGGTGCCGGTCGCAGCATTTGTAAACTCATCAGTCCCACCGCCACCGCCAAGAACCACACGAAGAGCGCGATCTCGGTCGACGTCGCGTGCAAGTGGGCCACGATGCCAAGCGCGCCGAGCGTGAGCGCCGCACCGAGCACGGTGCTGAGAAATTGCAACGAGCGATCGAGATTGCGCCACAACACCGCGCTCACCGCCAGCACGACGGCGCCCACGCACAGCAGTGAGAGTCCACGATGACTTTCCGTCGTCGGTCCCACCGCGACGCTGGTGGTCATGACAGCGCCCGCGGTGCCAAGAAGTCGCAGGAGCCCACAGAGTCGCCGGGCACCGGCGCCACCAAATTGCTCGACAACGTGCCCACCGAGCAGTCCGGCGACGGTGACCATCACGGCGACGATCAAGTGTCCGGTGATACCGAGCCCACTCCAGTAGTGGCCAAGGAACAACACGGCACCGAGGCTCACCACGACGACGCCCGCGTACGAGACGGCCTCAACGACAGGTGTGATTGGGCTCGCCGCAACACGTCGTCGATGCGACGTCGCATCGACGTCACTCGATTCCCACGCGAGAATCTCTTCGCCCTGTTGGGAGCTCACGATTCCGGCGTCAACCCATCGCTGCACTCTCGTGCGCCACTCATCGACCGGACCGGTCCAACCGCGTGCACGTTGACGAAGGGCGTCCGCCGTCTTTTGCCAGCGGCTCTGATCGACGCTCGTCACGTAGCGAAATGTACTAGTCGGCGACCGCGGTGATGACGTCACCGGGTTCGTGGGTCGTCTCAACGTAGACGTACTTTCCTCCGCGTAACCACGAGCATCCCGCGGCCAGCAAGCACGCGAGCACGGCCGAGTCACACGCGGCGTGCAACCCATTGTGGAAAGGTTTTGTGATTATTGACGGGAAAAAACTTCGCTTCGCGAGCGCCAGCTGCGTATGCGTCGGCAGACTCGCGATCACGTGCGGGCTCAAGAGATGCTCGAGTGGGTTGTAGCCGAGGAATGACGCGAACAAGGTCGACACCGGCGGTAACGCGGCGACGCGACGCGCGTCCGCGATGGGCACGCCGACCGACGTGAGCCCGTGGAGGACCGACTCGGGCAGCGACGACGAGAGTCCGATGATCATCAACGTAAAGAAGATGCCGATGGAGAGCACCTGACCGGAGTTCTGGAACGTCGAGTTCATGCCCGAACCAACGCCGCGGTGTTCTCTCGGCAGACTGTTCATGACGCCGGCTCGGTTCGGGGCGGCGAACGCGCCCATCGCCAGTCCATTCAGGAGTAGCAGACCACCGAACTCGTAGTAGTTGAACTTCACCGGCAGGAGTTCGAGTAGGAAGAACGACAACGCGGCCACCAGCATGCCGATGGTCGCGAAGGGACGCGAGCCGAAGCGATCCGAGAGTGCGCCGGACACGGGACCGGCGATCAAGAAACCCAGCGTCAGGGGCAACATCGCGATGCCGGCCCACAGCGGAGTGCGCGCGAAATCGAACCCGTGGAGCGGGAGCCAGATTCCCTGAAGCCAGATCACGAGCATGAACATCAGTCCGCCGCGCCCGACCGACGCGAGGAAACTCGAGATACTGCCCGCGCTGAAGGCACGTATGCGAAAGAGGGAGAGTCGGAACATGGGATCCGGCGAACGCCGTTCGACCTGGGTGAAGACGAAGAGCATGGCGACACCACCGACGAGGGCCGAGAGCACGAGCGGACTCAGCCACCCCATCGTGCGACCGCCGTACGGTTGGATCCCGTAGGTGATGCCGACCATGATCGCGATCAGACCGAGGGCGAAGGAAATGTTGCCGGGCCAGTCGATGTGGGTGTCGCCGCGCCGCGGTATCTCCTTCAACTTCCGGTAGGCCCAGACGGTGCCGAAGAGTCCTATCGGCACCGACACGATGAAGATGAGCCGCCACTGGATCGGCGCGAGGATGCCGCCCAAGACCAAGCCGATGAAAGAGCCACTGATGCCGGCGATCTGATTGATGCCGAGCGCCATCCCCCGCTGGTGCTCGGGGAAGGCGTCCGTGAGGATGGCCGACGAGTTCGCAATGAGGATCGCCGCGCCGACGCCCTGAAAGATTCGCATGATGACGAGGTACAGCGCGGCCGCGGTCCCCGACATCCACGTGACGCTGAGCAGCAACGAGAAGAACGTGTAGACGACGAAGCCCAGGTTGTACAGCCGCACGCGACCGTACATATCGCCCAGGCGTCCAAAGGTCACGACGAGCACGCTGGTGACGACCATGAAGCCGAGGATCATCCAGAGCAGATAAAAACTGTTCCCCGGCAACAGGGGGTCGAGATGGATCCCGGTGAAGATGTCGGGCAACGCAATCAGCATGATCGATATGTCGATGGTCGCCATCAACATGCCGAGCGTCGTATTGGAGAGAACGATCCACTTGTAGCGATCGTTCGGGTCTTTGACCGATCCGGCCGTCACTGAAGAGTCGGCCCCGGACACCTCTAACTCTCGAGGAGACCCGCGGGCACGCTGTCCAGGGAGCGCAGTATCGCGAGGGCGAGCTCGCGCGCCGACTCGGCGTTGAGTTCAAGGCCCACCCTCGAACTAGGCCCGAGGGAGGGATTGATCACATCCACCATCAACGCGTGACCGGCGCCGAAGTGTACGGGGTGGTCGTAGTAGATCGTCGCGTCGGTCGCCCGGAACCATCCCTGGGCGCCCTTCGCGCTGCCGGTGACGGTGATTCGTTCGGTCTCGTAGGTACACATGTCGGCCTACTTCCGGTCCGCGAGGTGCTGTCCGTAGAACTTCCAGATCTCGCCCCACGCCTCGGTCGCGACTTCGGGTCGATACGAGGGACGATCGACGGCGAAGAAGGCGTGACCGGCCCCCTCGTATTCATGGAACGTGAACTCCTTGTCGTGCTCGCTCAGCACTCCCCGGAGGGTCTCGGTCTGTTCCGGTGACGGGAACTGGTCCTCCAGGCCGAACAGACCGAGGAGTGGACACGAGAGATTCGGCAGCAGCCCCACGAGCGACCTCGCGAGCATGTCCGAGCCCTCGGGTACGTCGACGACGACGAAGGCGCCGTAACAGTCGACTGCGGCGTCGAGATTGAGGCTGCAGGCCGCGAAAACGGACTGACGTCCTCCCGAGCAGTAGCCGATGACGCCGACCTTCTGATTCGAGTTGGGCAGCGCGCGTAAGTACGTGGCGGCCGCGCCGACGTCACCGACCAATTGGTCGTCCGGCACACCGCCGCGCGCGCGAGCGGCCGCGGCCGCGTCGTCGGAGCTCGCGTCGGGCGTCTCGCGGTAGTAGAGATTGACGCAGATGGCGTTGTACCCGTGGGCGGCGAACTTGCGCACGATCTCCTTGGTCGCTTCGTCGTACCCCGGGAAGTGGTGGATGACGACGACTCCGCCGACCTTTCCCTCATCGCCGGTCGTCGCGAGGTACGCCTCGACGGAATGGTCGTCGTAGGAATCGAAGTGAATCGTCTCGGCTCGCAGGTCTGAGGTCATGGGGCACCGCTCTCTCTTGGTTTTTGAAAATATGTTACTGACCTTCGCCACGAAAACGTCAGGGTAGAACGATGTCGAATCCGAACCCGAAGACGTCCAAGAGAGCGGTGAACTCACGGAGCCGGTCCGCGTCCCCGGTCACGAGGAAGTCGTCTCGCTCGAGTAGTTCGTCAACGCTCTGCGCACCGGACGCGAACGAGGCCAGCGCCGCGATCGACGTGACGACGCCGACCGGCGCCGTGGGACGTCCGTCGCGTCGGGCGTGAACGACGCCGTGGCGGACCCCGAAGCTCCACCGCTCGTCCCCACGGTCGGCGACGACGAGTTCGACCTCGATCTCGAAGTCGGCGCACCTCGGTCCGTTCAGACGAACGCCGAGGAGGTCAAGTAGCAGTTCAGGTGTCATCGATCGCATGATGCCCGAGCCCAAGGCGTTGCCCGCCAATCCTTTCAGGAGCGTCCCGTTCGACCGAAGTTCCATCGCGCCGCTCAGGTAGAAGTCGCGCCAGGGCCCCGACTCGCTCTGGTAACCCAGCTGTTCGAGCGCGTCGGCCTGCAAGAGCCGCGCCGGTTCGTTGTCCGGCTCGGCGAAGACGACGTGGTTGACGACTTCGACGACCCATCGGTAGTCGCCCTCATCGAAGGAGGTCCGTGCCCGGTCCAGCACGAGGTCCGCCCCACCCATGAACTCCACGTAGCGCGTCGCAGCGTCGACGGGCGGATGTGGATTGAGGTGCGCCGGATTACCGTCGAACCAGCCCAGGTATCGCTGATAAACGGCCTTGGCGTTGTGTGAGAGCGTCCCGTAGTACCCGCGGTTGAAGAACTCATCACCGAGACCGGCCGGCAGCTCGAGTTCTTCGGCGATCTCGTTCATCGTGAGTCCGTGATTCGCCAGTCGCAGCGTCTGATCGTGCACGTAGCGATAGGCGTCACGCTGACTCGCCAGATAGTGCGAGAGCTCGTCCTGCCCCCATCGGGGCCAGTGGTGACTGGCGAAGAGCACGTCGCACTCGTGGGCGTAGAGCGCGAGGGCTTCGTCGATGTATTTGCTCCACATCAGCGCGTCGCGCACCTGGGCGCCACGCAACGTATAGAGGTTGTGCTGATTCGCCGTACAGTTCTCCGCCATGCACAGCGCCCGCTCCTCGGGAATGAAGATGTTCATCTCCGCGGGTGCCTCAGTGCCCGGCGTGATCTGAAAGACCAATCGGACACCGTCAATGGTCAGTTCCTCGCCCGTCGCCGTGACCTCGTGGGTCGGTGCGATGAGGGCGACGCTCGGCAGGGCCGGCATCCCCTTGCCGAGTCCCGTATCCACGTGACCCTGCGCGTCCCTCGGAAGCAAGACGCCGAACATATACATGGCTCGTCGGATCATCGCGGTGCCGGCGAGGACGTTCTCGCTGATCGCCGCCTCGAGGAATCCCACCGGGGCGATCACGACCGCGTCTCCGCCGGCGACATCATCGTCGCTCACCACACCGTGGACGCCGCCGAAGTGATCGGTGTGGCTGTGCGTGTAGATCACTGCGCGCACCGGTCGCTGACCGAGGTGTTCGTTCACCATGGCCAGCGCCGCGCGCGCGGTCTCTTCGGACGTGAGCGGGTCGATGACGATCCAACCGGTCCTGCCCGAGATGAACGTGACGTTCGAGATGTCCATACCCCGAACTTGGAAGATCGATGGTGTCACCGCGAAGAGTCCGGACACGTTGTTGAGTCGGCCCTGGCGCCACAGACTTGGATTGACCGTGCTCGGCGGCACGTTCGTCGCCGGGTCGTCAAGGAACTCGTAGGCGTCGAGGTCCCACAACACTTGGCCGTAGCGCCCCACGACTTGGCGTGGTGCACCGGACGCGATCATCCCGCGCGTCGCCCGCTCGAAGTCACTCGGCGACGCCGACGCCAACGACGCAAAGATCGCCCGCTGGAGATCGATGGTCGACTGACTCGCCAACTTTCGTTCGGTCGTCGCGTCGTCCATGGTTCCTCCTCACTCGACGTCGTGCTGGCCACCCTACCGAGCGTCGATGGCTGCCTCGCGTGCGCCGTTCGTTCGTGCCGCCCTTCGGCCAACGACGCACGAGGCCGCGCCCCTCTAGATTCGACTCATGACAAAGCGCGAAGTTCATTTTCCGGATCGGTTCTCCTGGGGCACCTCCACGTCGGGCTACCAAACCGAAGGCGGCGGATCCAACACCGACTGGTGGCGCTACGAACGCGCCGAAGGCACGCACTGCGAAGAAGTCAGCGGCGACGCGTGTGATTCGTGGAATCGCTACGAGGAGGACCTCGATCTAATCGCCGAATTGGGACTCAACTCGTATCGGCTCTCGGTCGAATGGGCGCGCATCGAGCCGCAACGTGACGTCTTCGACACCGAGGCGCTTGCGCACTATCGGCGCGTGCTCGAGGCCTGTCACGCGAGGTCGATCATGCCCGTGGTCACGCTCCATCACTTCACGCTTCCCTTGTGGGTCGCGGATCTCGGGGGATTCGAATACCCCGAGATCGCGAACCTCATGGGCAAGTACGCGCTCGTCGTCGGAGACGCGTTGGGCGATCTGATCGGCATCGCGTGCACGGTGAACGAACCGAACATCGTTGCGCTGATGGGGTATCTCATCGGCGCCTTCCCACCCGCGCAAAGTGACTGGCAGCGATTCTCTGACGTGAACGTGACGATGCGCGCGTGCCACGTCGCCATGCGCGAGGCGCTGCGCTCACTTCCCGGCGACTACCCGATCGGCATGCCGCTCTCCATGAACGAGTACGAAGCACTCCCCGGTGGCGAAGAGCTCGTCGCGTCGATTCGCCACGAGATGGAGGACGAGTATCTGCGCGCGGTCGGTGACGATGACTACCTCGGTGTGCAGTGCTACACGAAGATCGTCATCGGACCCGACGGTTTGGTGGCCCATCCCGAGGGCGAACTCACCGAAATGGGCTACCTCTTCTGGCCCGAGAGCGTGGAGTACACGATTCGTCGAGCCGCCTCGATGGTGGACATCCCGATCATCATGACCGAGAACGGGATCGGCACGGACGACGACGAGCAGCGCATTCGTTACCTGACCGCCGCCCTCGCCGGACTGTCGAAAGTGATGGCCGACGGCATCGATGTGCGCGGCTATTTCCAGTGGTCCCTGCTTGACAACTTCGAGTGGGCGTTCGGCTATCGACCAAAGTTCGGCATCGTAGCCGTCAACCGGGAGTCCTTCGTGAGAACCCCCAAGCCATCGGCCCACTGGTACGCCGGGGCCACACGAACGTTCACGTCGACGCGGTGATTCGGTCACGGTCTCGACACCGAACACGGAGCCTCACTCGCTAGAGTGACCACCGGTTGACATCACGCGACAGGGTGTCACACGAGTCGACCACGATGTTCGCTAGACGGGCACTCGCCCCAAAGGAGATCCCAATGACCGATATTCGACCTCGCTATCAACTCGTCGGACTCGACTGCCCTGATCCAATCGCCCTCGCCCACTTCTATTCGCAGCTCACTGGACTCGACGTCGAAGCGCTCGGCGACCTCACCCCCGAAGAGGTGGATTGGATTGAATTGGACAACGGCTCGCACCCGACCATCGCGTTCCAACGGATTCCGAACTACGTCGCGCCCACGTGGCCCAGTGGGCCAACGCCCCAGCAACTGCATCTCGACTTTATGGTGCCCGACCTCGACGCCGGGGAGGCGCGCGTGTTGTCGATCGGCGCCACCAAACACGAGTACCAACCGGGCACGACCTTTCGCGTCTACCTCGACCCGGTGGGCCACCCGTTCTGTCTCGTGCTCGCCAACGAGTGACGTCCGACATGACGAGTTGATCGGCGCACTCGACGAGGTGGTCAGCTCATGACGCCCTTGGTCGAGGACGCGAGCACGTGACTATCCAGAAAGCGATTCATGAGCGCCGCGCTGAGTCGCCCGTACTCGGGGGCCAGGTCAAAGGCGTGCTCGAGTCCGTCGAAGACGTGTAACTCCGCGTGCGCCCCGGCGTCGTGTAACGACTCGCACATTCGCGCGCTCTCCTTCCAGCCGACTCTCGCGTCGCGATTGCCGGTCAGGAGCAAGGTCGGCGGAAAGTTCGGTGCGACGTACGTGATCGGACTCATGGCGCGAAGCCGCTCGTCGGAGAGATCGTCGCCCAGCAAGTACCTAAGACCCTTCGGTGCGCCGTGCGCCCGGGCGTCCTCGCCATGGAAGTCGACGGGCGAGTAGAACGCAATCGCCGCGGCGACCGAGCGTTGACTCGTTCCCGCGAGCAGTAGTGACAGGCAGCCCCCCGCCGAATTACCGGATACCGCCAGCCTCGACGCGTCCAGTCCGAGTGGCGTCGATAGGCCGTGGAAATACTCGAACGCCGTGCGTACGTCGTCGAGGCAGGCGGGCCAGAGGGCCTCGCCGGTGAGTCGATACTCGCACGCGAGGGACGTGTAACCGGCTCGTCCGAGCGAGATGGCGTAGCCGGCGAGCTGTCGTCGGTCACCCTCGACGAACCCGCCACCGAAGATGAGCATCACGCCGGCGCCATTGGGAGTCGGTGGTCGGTACAGATCGGCGAGGAGGTCGCGACCACCTCCCTGACCGACCTTCACGGTCTCGACTTCAACTCGATCGGACATGGCGATCCTCCTGACGTGACGCCGAGCCTACCGACGAACCAGGTGCTCGACTAAGGCAGACTCAGGAGCGCGATGCCCGCGACCACCGCCAGCGCGGGCACCACGAGGCTCCGCGTCCGGCCCTCTTTGAAGAAGACGACGCCGATGGCCGCCGCCCAGACGACCCCCGTCTCGCGCAGCGCGCTCACGATGCCGAGCGGCGCACGGGTCTGGGCGTAGAGCACGACCGTGTAGGCCGCCAGCGACATGAGTCCGGCGAGCAGTCCGATACCGATCGTCCGACGACTGTTCGTCCAGCGCCAGCCGCGACGGAGGACGACGGCGATCAGCCAGAGCGTCGACTGCAGGACGAAGAGCACGGCGGCGTATCGCAGGGTATCGTGGCTCCGTCGCACGCCGAGTCCGTCAACGACGGTGTAGACGGCGATCGCCGCGCCGGTGGCGAGCGCCCAATAGACACCCACGCGGTCCAGTCGGGTGGAGTTGCGTACGTACGCGAGGCTCGTGACGCCCACGACGATGCAGAAGATCCCGACGACGCCTAGCGCGTCGAGGTGTTCGTTCGCGAAGATGAGACCGCCGAGTGAGACCAGCAGCGGGGCCACCCCGCGTGCGATGGGGTACGCCCGCGAGAAGTTCGCGCGCTCGTACGAGCCCATCAAGAACAGTTCGTAGCCCAGGTGACAGGCGACCGACGCCAGTACGAACGGCCACGCGGCAGCCCTCGGGAGTCCGATGAACGGCAGCGCCACCCAGCTCACCACGGCGATGCCGACGTTCATCAACGCGAAGCTGGTCGATTGACTCGCGATACCCTTGGCCATCGCGTTCCACACCGCGTGCACGAGGCCGGCGAAGAGGACGAGGAAGACGATTTCGAGACTCACGAGAACACCGTCTCGCTCTCGAATCGCACATCGGGCATCCTACGGGCCGAGTTCCGTTCTCTCCGGGTGTTCGGCCCCGAAGCGCGAGGTCGACACCAGATAGACTTACGATTCGCGTCTCGGGGTCTCGACCTTGAGAACACCGAGGACCTGTGGTGCAGCTCGGAGTGCACGCCGCCCTGTCAAGGCGGAGGTCGCGGGTTCAAATCCCGTCAGGTCCGCTCGACACCCGAAAGGGTGACGAGGAGGTCGAGTAGCTCAGTCGGTAGAGCGCGCGCCTGAAAAGCGTGAGGTCACCGGATCGACGCCGGTCTCGACCACCAACGCGGTCGCCCCACGGACTCCTCACGAGCTCTGTGGGGCGGCCTTGTGCGTGGTCACGTCCTTCGCCGGCACCACCCGCAACCGAGTGTGGTGCCCGCTCGACGTCGTCTGCCACGTACCGGACGCGACCAGGTTGCGCTGGAGACGATGGAGGGCGAGCTGTTCGTCGCCAATGGACGCCGGCACGAGTCCGAGAGGTTCGATAGCCACGACGTTCGAACCTCGCCGGCGTTCGACGAAGTAGGCGCTCACGCGACTCCGGTGGCGCTTCGACGTCACCGAAGAACGGTAGAGGTACCGCTCGGCGTCGGACTCATTGTTCGCCTTCATGTGCCGAAACTAACGACGGGGTGTTACAGGTGTCGCGCGTGCCACAATGCCTGGGAGCATCGGAGACCAATGGACAACCTGCCGACCGTACAGCCACAGTTCGCGCCGCCGCACCCCGACGTCGCCTGGCCGACGCACGAGTGGCCGAGGGGCGAATCGCCCCACCAAAGTGAACTCGACGCCGTGGTCGACGAGATGTTCAGCGACGAGGAGCTCGCGGTTACCAACGCTGTCGTCATCGTGCAGGGCGGCAGGGTTCTCTGCGAGCGTTACGGCGGTGAGCGGGTCCACTTCGATCGTCCGGCCGAACCGATTACGGCGGAGAGCCCGCTGCTGTCGTGGTCGATGGCGAAATCGATGTTGCACATGATCGTCGGGACCTTGGTCGACGAGGGCCGACTCAATCCCGATCAACTTGCACCGGTACGCGAATGGAGCGACGACTCGGATCCCCGACACCAGATTCAGGTGCGCGACCTCCTGTCGATGCGCGACGGACTCGCGTACGTCGAGGAGTACGAGATCGGCCAGACCAGTGACGTCATCGAGATGCTCTGGGGGGCGGGCAAGGACGACATGGCAGCCTTCACCGCGGCGAAGCCGCTCGCCCACGAACCGGGCACGTTCTTCAATTACTCCAGTGGCACCACCAACCTCCTGAGCCGCATCGTCGCGGACCTCGTGGGCTACGGCGACGACTACCGTGCGTACCTCGAACGACGACTCTTCGAACCCCTCGGGATGTCGAGCGCCGTCGCGACGTTCGACACGAGCGGCGTCTTCGTGGCGTCGAGTTTCGTACACGCTCGTGCCCTCGACTTCGCCAAGTTCGGTCTGCTCTATCTGCGCGGTGGCGAGTGGGACGGTCAACAGCTCGTCTCGCGCGAATGGGCGGCGACGGCGCAGTTGCCCCTGAGCGTCGAGGCCTCGTCGGGTCTTCTCTATTCCTGGAAGTGGTGGGTCAGCGGCGACGCCTACGGCACCTACTGGGCGAACGGCTTCGAGGGTCAGATGATCACCGTCGTCCCCGCACTGGACGCGCTCGTGCTCCGCTTCGGTCGCACCCCTGAGGAGAACTACCTGCCGCGGATGGCGTGGCGCGAGCGCGTGCTGACCGTGCTCGCGAAGTGACTACGTTGCTTCGTCGGTGAATCCAAGGTCTGCGGCCGTGAAGAGTGCGACGAACGCGATGCCTTCTTCGGCGGCCATGGCGCGCACCGTGCCGCCGCGGTCGACGACGGCCAACAACATCGCGACGTCGGCACCGTAGTCGCGCACGACGTGGGCGGCCTCGAGCAGGCTGGTGCCGCGCGTCACGGTGTCTTCGGTGATCACGGCCCGGTCACCGGCTTCCAGCACACCGGCGATACGTCCGCCCCCGCCGTGGTCCTTCACTTCCTTGCGCACGCTGAATGCGTTGAGGCGCCGGCCCTGCGTCGCGGCCACGCCGGCCGTGATGAACGACACGCCGTCGGCACCCATGGTCAACCCGCCGATGGCGGTGATGTCCTCGGGCAGTGACGCCAGTACCAGGGTCGCGAGATCCTCCATCACTTCGGGCGCGCAGATCGTCTTCTTGGAATCGATGAACCAGGTCGAAGGTCGGCCCGACTTCAAGGTGAAGTTCCCGCGTGTCACCGAATACTGCAATAAGTGTTGACGAACTCGCTCACGCGCGTCGCTCACGACAGCACCACCTCTCCCGTGCCGGCGCGGATTGACCCGACCATCATCGCCGCTACACCGTTGGCCCGAGCCAGCGTCACTGCGGCGTCGGCGGCGTCGGGATCGAGCGCCAACACCATGCCCAGTCCACAGTTGAAGACGCGAACCATCTCGTCGGCGTGGACGCTCCCGCGTCGTTGTATCTCGAAGAAGATCTCCGGCGTGGCGAAGCAGTCCATCTCGATGAGGGCGTCGAGGTCAGGTCGCAGGATCCGCGCCACGTTGCCGACGATTCCCCCGCCGGTGATGTGCGCGCAGGCGTGCAGCGCGCTACCCAGCTCCGCGCTTAAGGCCATGACCGTCGGGGCGTAGATCACTGACGGCACAAGCAACTCGTCACCCAGGCTGTGGTCCGCGCCATCCCACGCGGGCTCGTGCAGGTCGTGGACGTCATGCACCAGCGCTCGCCGGGCGAGCGAATAACCGTTCGAGCGAAGTCCCGGGGACGCCAGGCCCACCAGGACGTCATCGTCGCGCACGCGCTCCGGTCCGAGTTCGTCTCCGCGTTCGACGACGCCCACGGCGAAACCGGCGACGTCGAGGTCGTCGGGCGCCATCACGCCCGCGTGTTCCGCGGTCTCGCCACCGAGTAGGGCGGCATTCGCTCGGCGGCATCCTTCGGCGATGCCCGCGACGAGTTCTTCCAGTCGGGCCGGTTCGAGTTTGCCCACCGCGACGTAGTCCAGGAGAAACAGTGGTTCGGCGCCGACGCAGACGAGGTCGTCGACCAACATGGCAACGAGGTCGATGCCGACCGTGTCGTAACGGCCGAGTTGGCGCGCGATGTCCAATTTCGTGCCGACGCCATCGGCCGACGCGACGAGTACGGGCGCTCGGTACTTCGTCGTGTCGAGTGCGAAGAGTCCACCGAAGCCGCCGATGCCGCCGAGCACCTCGGCGCGCTTCGTGCTCGCCACCACGCTCTTGATCCGATCGACCGCCGCGTCACCCGATTCGATGGACACGCCCGCACCGGCGTAGGTCAATCCGTTGACGGGCTGCTCGAGCAGTCGGCTCACCAGCGGCTGCCGGCGGTTCCCAACACGACCGGTGTGGGCGCGGGGTATGCGCCGGTGAGACAGGCGTCACAGCACTCACCGTCGAGCTGTATGGCGCGGCGCAGGTTCTCGAGCGAGATGAACTCGAGCGAATCCGAACCAATGAACTCGTTCATCTCGGCGATCGAGTGATTGGCCGCGAGCAGGTCGACGCGCGTCGGCGTGTCGATGCCGTAGTAGCAGGGGTTCATGAACGGTGGCGACGAGATCCGCAGGTGGACCTCGTTCGCGCCGGCGTCGCGCAGCATCCGTACGATCTCGCGCGTCGTGGTGCCTCGAACGATGGAATCGTCGACCACGATCAGTCGCTGCCCTTCGATGTTCTCGCGCAGCGGATTCAGCTTGCGTCGGACGGTCGCGGCGCGAACGTTCTGGTCCGGCGAGATGAACGTCCGGCCGATGTAGCGATTCTTGACGAGTCCGTAGCCGAAGGGAATGCCCGAGGCCTTGGCGAATCCCTCGGCGGCCGGAATACCGGAGTCCGGCACCCCCATCACGATGTCGGCGTCGACGTGGGACTGCGCGGCGAGCAGTTCACCCATGCGACGTCGCGTCGTGTGCACCTGGTGGCCCATGAGGTAGGTATCGGGACGAGCGAAGTACACGAACTCGAAGATGCAGAGCTTCTGTTTTCCCGGCGCCGGCTCGAGCAGCTGCACCGAGGACAACTCCTTGCTCGAGATCGTCACCATCTCACCGGGCGCGATCTCGCGCACGAACGTGGCCCCGACGACGTCCAACGCCGGCGACTCCGACGCGACGATCCAGCCTTCCGCGTCGGACTCGCTGCCGAATCGTCCGAGGCACAGGGGCCGGAATCCGTAGGGGTCGCGTACGGCGTGGATCTCGCCCGCTTCGAGCACGACCATCGAGAAGGCACCCTCGGTCCGCGCGAGGACGACACCGAGTGCCTTGGCGAGCGAGATGCCGGACTCGACTTCGCGCGCCAGGAGTTCGGCGACGAGGTCCGAGTCCGACAGCATGGACGTGAATTGAATGCCCGCTTCCTCGGCGAGCGCCGTCGTATTCGTGAGGTTCCCGTTGTGCGCGATGGCGAAGCCCGACGCGCCGGCCGAACGGTACACCGGTTGGGCCGCGGTCCAGTTCGCCGATCCCGAGGTCGAGTACCGCGTGTGACCGATGACGAAGTCGCCGGCCAACGCGCGCAGCGTGGTCTCGGCGAAGACGTGACTGACGAGTCCGTTGTCCTTCACCACGGTGATCTGGTGGTTGTCGTAGGTCGCCATGCCGGCCGACTCTTGGCCGCGGTGTTGGAGTGCGTAGAGCGCATCGTAACTGAGGTGCGAGACGCTGCGTCCGGGTGCGACGATCCCAACGACGCCGCAGGCTTCTTTCACGCGCCCTCTACAGTTCGGCATCTCATGTCAGAAGGCACTGAGTCATTGTCGCACAATCGACCACCCCTCTTGGACCTCACTACGATTCTGAAGTGCTCGATCTCCACACCCACTCATCGTTCTCCGACGGATCGGACACGCCGACGCAATTGGCCGAAAAGGCGCACGATCTGGGTATATCGGCGATCGCACTCACCGACCACGACACCACGCTCAGTCACGACGAGATGGCCGCGGCGTGCGCGGCGCTCGGGATGGAGATGGTCACCGGCGTCGAGGTGTCGCTTCGCGACACGGAGTTCCCGCGCGTTCGTGACGGCGTCACCAAACCTCGCAACGTCCACGTGCTCGCGTACTTCTTGCCGTTGGACCGCGAGCACCCGCTCCAGCGCAAACTCGCGTCACTGCGCCACGACCGAGACACCCGCAATCACGAACTCGTGGATGTGCTCCAGGAGAAGGGGTTCGAGGACCTGACGCTCGCCTATCTCACCGAGATGACCGGCAACGTCGACTCCATTGGGCGACCGCACTTCGCGCGCGCGATGATCGATCTCCACCCCGAACTCATCGGGGATCAGAACGAGGACACGTGGAACCGCATCTTCACCGACTGGCTCGGCACCGACGGCGCCGCGTACGTCTCCAAGACGAGCATGCCGATCGAGGAGTTCGTCGACGCCGCCAGGGGTTCGGGCACGGTGTTCTCGATTGCCCATCCCCTGGTCAACTACGTCGACGAGATCAGCCCGACGTCGATCGAGACCACGATGCCGCGGGTGATGGCCTCGCTTCGCGAACGTGGATTCGCCGGAGTCGAGGCGCACTACGGCGGCACGAGCGCGGGTATTCGGGCCCTCATGGTGAAACTCACTCGCGACGCCGGCATGATTCCGACGGGCGGATCGGACTACCACGGCACCTACAAGGCTGACGTCTTGCTCGGTTTTGGCCGCACGGGCGACCTGCGAGTGCCCGACGAGATCCTGGACGAGTTGAAGTCGGCTCGCTAGCCGACGGCCGCGAGCGACACTTCGAGTGCCCCGCGACGGCGCGCGACGACGTCGCCGACCGATACGTCGATCATCGAGCCGATACGAAGGTTCCCCCCACCGACGGTGCCGAGTCGCGCGACCGGCACGCCCGCGAGTTCGGCGCGAGCGACGAATGCCGTGAGGTCGCTCGTCGCCATCACGAATCGGCCCGGGAATTCGCTGAAGAGTTCGGCGTGACTTTCTAGGTCGCCGACCGTGACGCCCCGCGCGGTGACGGCGACCATTTCGGCCAGCGCGACCGCGAGACCGCCGGCGCCCACGTCGTGGACGGCCGTGACGTCGCTCGCCTCACCCGCGCAAATCGACGAAATCTCACCCGCGACGAAGTCGATCGCCGCCGCCAGCGTCTCGGCGTCGAAGTGGGCGACGTGACCGCCGCGTCGCCCACGCTTGGTCGCCCAACGTGATCCACCAAGGGGAAAGCGGTAGTGCGAGTTCGCGTGTCGGGTCCCCACGAGGACGGCTTCGTCGCCGTCACGCCACGACCAACCGGGCGGCGGCGCGACGAGCGAGTCCACGACGCCCAAAAGACCGACGACGGGTGTTGGGTCGATGTCGTGACCACCGCTCTCGTTATACAGCGAGACGTTGCCCCCGATGACCGGCAGTCCAAGCCCGCGGCACGCCTCGGTCATGCCGTCGATCGATTCGGAGAGTTGCCACATCACCTCGGGATGTTCGGGGTTGCCGAAGTTGAGACAGTTCACGACCGCCTTCGCGGTGGCGCCGACGCACGCCAGATTCGCGACGCTCTCGGCGACCGTCAAGGCGGTGCCGGCCCGAGGATCGAGTGCGCACCAACGGGGATTCGAATCGGTCGATAGAGCGATGCCACGCTCGGATGACGGCAAACCCGGTCCGGCCAGGCGCAGGAGCGCCGCGTCGCGACCCGGCCCGACGACCGTGTTCAAGAAGAGCTGCGAGTCGTACTGGCGATAGACCCACGCGGGATCGACGAGCAGACCCAGCAGGTCTTCGTTCGCTGAACCGACGGGTTCGTCCTCACTCGGATCATCGGCGTTGATCGCGTCGAGGTCCGCGGGCCGGGCCATCGGGCGATCGTAGAGCGGGGCTTCGTCGGCCAACGAACTCGCCGGCACTTCGGCCAGCACTTCTCCGTCGAATCCTTGACGGACACGCAACATGGCGACGCGCCGGCCGTGGGCGTCGACCGTGGGCTCGACGACGTGACCGACGATCGTCGCCCGGACCTCCCACTTGGCGCACAGGGCCGCGACCGCGTCCCAGTGCTCCGGGGTGATGATCGCGAGCATTCGCTCCTGGCTCTCGGACGTCATGATCTCGAAGGGTGCCATCCCCGCCTCGCGCAAGGGAATCGCCGTCACGTCGACGTCCATGCCGACGCCGCCGCGCGCCGCCGTCTCACTCGTGGCGCACACGATGCCGGCGCCACCGAGGTCCTGGATCCCGACGACGAGTCCGTCGTCGAGCAACTCGAGGCACGCCTCGATGAGGCGCTTCTCCTCGTAGGGGTCACCGACCTGCACGCTCGGTCGCTTCGCGTCATCCAGTGATTCGGCACCGTCGGCGCCGTCGAATCCGGCCGAGGCGAGTACGGAGACGCCGCCGATGCCGTCGCGGCCGGTCGATGACCCGAGGAGTACCGCGAGGTTGCCCACGCCCGACGCCACCCCGAGGACGAGCCGTTCGGTGGGCATCGCGCCGCAGCACAACACGTTCACGAGAGGGTTCGACGCGTAACACTCGTCGAACGTCAGTTCACCGCCGATCGTGGGCACGCCGACCGAGTTCCCGTAGCCCGAGATGCCCGACACGACACCTTCGACGAGCCACCGCTGCCGGGCGTCGCTCAACTCACCGAAGAACAGCGGGTCCATCACCGCGAGCGGCCGCGCACCCATCGTGAAGACGTCACGCAAGATGCCGCCGACACCGGTCGCCGCGCCCTGATACGGCTCGATCGCCGACGGGTGATTGTGACTCTCGATCCGAATCGCGACGGCGATGCCGTCGCCCGCGTCGATGACGCCGGCGTTCTCCCCCGGGCCAACCAGTACGTGCGGCGCCTCGGTGGGGAGTCGTCGCAGGTGGATGCGCGAGGACTTGTACGAGCAGTGCTCGCTCCACATGACGCCGTAGAGCGCCAACTCCAGCGCGTTCGGCTCACGCTCGAGGACCGCGCGAATGCTGTCGAGTTCAGCGTCAGTGAGTCCCAGCGCGCGGTGAAGGGGCGTTGGGCTGCTCACGCGAGAACCGGCGCAACATTGATGCCGAGGAAGCTTTCGAACAGGACGACACCGTCAGCGCTACCGAGCAGCGTCGACATCGCCCGCTCCGGATGGGGCATCAATCCGACCACGTTGCCCGTGAGGTTGGTCACTGCGGCGATGTCATCGCGCGACCCGTTCGGATTCTCCTTGTAACGAAGGACGATCTGAGCGTTGCGCACGAGTTCCTCGTACGTCTCGTCGTCGCAGGTGTAGGAACCGGAGAAGTGATTGATGGGCACCACCAGCTCTAGACCGACGGTGGCCCCGCGCGTCAACACCGAGGACGTCGAGGAAACCACGAGCGTGGTCGGCTGACAGAGGAACGTCAGTCCCCGGTTCTTCTGCAACGCGCCGGGCAGTAGTCCGGCCTCGACGAGGACTTGAAAACCATTGCAAATCCCGAGGACCGAGCCGCCGGTCGCGGCGAATCGCTCGACCGCCGCCATCACCGGTGAGAAACGCGCGAGCGCACCGGGCCGCAGGTAGTCGCCGTGCGCGAACCCGCCGGGAAGGATGACGGCGTCAATACCGTCGAGGTCGGTGCGCGAGTGCCACACGAACTCCGCGTCGTGGCCCAGTCGCTGGACGGCCGCGGCGGCGTCGTACTCACAGTTGGAACCGGGAAAGACGACGACACCGATGCGGGCCACGGGCTAACGCTCCGCGATCCGCGCGGTCGCGTCTTCGATGACCGGGTTGGAGAGCAGTCGCTGCGCCAGCGCGGTCGCCTTATCGAGAGCGGCGTCTTCACTGTCGGCCTCGACGTCGAAGCGAAACGACTTGCCCGCGTGCACGTTGCTGACCCCGGTGAATCCGAGCGCCGGGAGGGCGCGCTCGATCGTTGAACCTTCGGGGTCGGCGATGCCCTTTCGCAACGTCACGTCGACGATCAGGGAGTACCTCACGACGGTGCACCGTACCAGTCGGTGATCGAGCGTCCGGTGACGCGCTGGTAAGCATCGACGTAGCGCGATGACGTGGTCGCGACCACGTCATCGGGGACCTTCGGCGGCGGCGGCGTCCGGTCCCAGGACTGTGCGGTGAGCCAGTCGCGGAATGGCTGTTTGTCGAATGAGGGTGGCGTTTCGCCGGACCGCACGGCGTCGGCGGGCCAGATGCGTGATGAATCAGGCGTGATCATTTCGTCGCAGAACACGAGTGCCCCGTCGACGAAGCCGAGTTCGAATTTCGTGTCGGCGAGGATGAGGCCCTTCTCCGCGAGTGCGTCGGCGGCGCGTGTGAAGAGGTCGACGCACATCATTTGAGCGCGATGGACGAGGTCGGCACCGGCCATGAGCGCGGCGCGTTCCACGCTGATGTTGACGTCGTGACCGGACGCGGCCTTGATTGAGGGTGTGAACATCGGATCCGCGAACGGGTCCGTCAACTGGAGTCCCTCGGGCACGACCATTTCGTGCACGGTGCCGCGTGCCACATACTCCTCGTGTGCCGATCCGGCCAATCGACCTCGCACGATGCATTCGAGTGACAACATCTCCGCTCGCCGCACGAGCATGGCACGCCCATGCCACTGGGTCTGAGTGAGGAAACCCGGGACGGAGTGTTCGATCACGTCGGGATCACAACTGACCAGTGAAGTCGGCGCGGCGTCGCCGAACTCCTTGACCCAGTAGTCGGTGATGCCGGTGAGGACGCGTCCCTTATTGGGGATCGGTTCGTCCATGACCACGTCGAATGCGCTCAGTCGATCCGACGCGACCATTAACAGGTGTCGGGTATCGACCTCGTACAGGTCGCGCACCTTTCCCGAATAGAGCGGTGTCAGACCGAGGTCGCTCATACGCGCCACACGAGAGCGTCGAGAAAGCGTTCGCGATGCGCGAGCAGGCGATCGGTGTCGAACGCTTTGGCGAGTACGTCCTGGCTCAAGGCGACGCCGTCGTCTTCTTCGACGACGTCTCGAAAGTTGCGCTGCTCGTCGATCGCTCGGCGCGACGCCGCCTGCACGACGCGGTAGGCGTCGTCGCGCGACATCCCCGATTCGACGAGCGCCAGCAACACCGACTGGGAGAAGACCAGTCCCATCGAGCCGTTCGTGAGGTTCTCCAACGCACGCTCCGGGTGGAGGACCAGCCCGTTCGCGAGACCCGTGGCCTTGCGCAACATGTACACCGTCAGTTGCAGCGCGTCGGGCAGGATCACGCGTTCGACGCTCGAGTGCGAGATATCGCGTTCGTGCCAGAGGGCGACGTCCTCCAAGCCGGCTTGCAGGTAGCCCCGCAACACCCGGCTCAGTCCACACAGGCGTTCTGAGAGTACTGGATTGCGTTTGTGCGGCATCGAGGAGGAGCCCTTCTGCCCCACCGCGAACGGCTCTTCCGCCTCACCCACTTCGATGCGCGCCAGGAGTCGCACCTCGAGTGCGAACTGTTCGATGGCGGTGCCGAGTGACGCGCAGGCGTAGAGCACTTCGGCGTGCCGGTCACGAGCGATCACTTGCGTGGCGGGCACGGGCACGAGTCCCATCCGCGTGCACACGTACGCTTCGACGGCTGGATCGATGTTGGAGTACGTGCCGACGGCGCCCGAGAGTTTGCCGACTGCGATCGACGTGCGCGCGCGTTGGGCTCGCTCGACATCGCGTTGCACCTGCAGGGCGAACAGGGCGAACTTGGCGCCGAACGTCGTCGGCTCCGCGTGCTGGCCGTGGGTTCGCCCCGCGATCGGCATATCGATGGACGCCACGGCCCGTCGAGTGAGTGCGTCGCGAAACGAGGTCGCCTCGGTGATCACGATGTCCATGGCTTGGGCGAGGTTTGAACAGAGCGCCGTGTCGACGACGTCCGAGGACGTGAGGCCGTAGTGGATCCACGCCGCTTCGGGCATGCCGATGCGCGACTGCACGACGTCGACGAAGGCGGCCGTGTCGTGGTTGGTGATCTGTTCTCGCTCGTCGACCGCGGCCACGAACTCGGCGTCGATCGTCGGTCGACGTTGACGCAACTTCACGACTTCGCTATGCGGGAGGACCCCGTGCTCGGCGAGACCTTCGGCGGCGAGAAGCTCGACCTCGAGCATGGTGTCGAAGCGATGTTCGTCACTGAAGAGTTCGGCCACGTCTTCGGGCGAATATCTCAGAATCATCGATCTCCTCTAGGCCACGGAAAGGGCGATGTCACTACGCGTCACCTTTCCCTCAAAGGTTATGAGCGCGGCACCGTCGTACGCGCGACGACGCGCGACGGCGAGTGTGTCGCCCACACCGGTCACGGCGAGCACTCGACCGCCCGCGGTCACGAACTGTCCCGTATCGTCAAGCGCGCTCCCGGCGTGAAAGACGATGACTCCTTCCATCGGCGACGCGAGCTGTCCGTCGGTCCCGAGTCCGGAGATGACGTCACCACGTCGCGGCGAGTGCGGGTAGCCGTGGGAGGCGAGGATCACCGTCACCGCGGCATCGCACGAGGCTGTGGGCACGTCGTCGAGACGGCCCCGTGCGACCTGGAAGAGAAGGTCGAAGAGTGCATCGCCGTAGAGGGGCACCAGCGCTTCGGTCTCGGGGTCCCCAAATCGCGCGTTGTACTCGAGGATCTTCGGACCCTTCGACGTCAACATGATCCCGGCGTAGAGGACGCCGCGGTAGTCGATGTCGCGACGCTGCAGCTCTCGCAGTGTCGGCGCGACGATGCGTTCCATGATGTCGTCGATCTCGTTCGGTGCCAACGACACCATCGGCGCGTACGCACCCATCCCCCCGGTGTTGGCCCCGGTGTCGGCATCGCCGATCCGCTTGAAGTCTTGCGAGGGTACCAACGCTCGCACGTTCTGGCCGTCACAGAGGACCATCAAGGAACACTCCGGTCCGTCCAATCCCTCTTCGATGATGACGGTCCGGCCGGCGTCGCCAAAGGAACGGCCGCTCAGTTTCTCGCGCACGTCACTGAGCGCCTCGTCGAGGTCGTGCGTCACGAGCACGCCTTTGCCCGCCGCGAGCCCGTCCGTCTTGATGACGTACGGCGGGGCCATTGCGGCGAGGAAGGACGCCGCGTCGTCCTCGTCGCGCACGACGACGAAGGCGGCGGTGGGCACGTTCGCACTGTCGAGGAACTCTTTCAGGTAGGCCTTCGAGCCCTCGAGGCGCGCGCCGTCCGCGCCCGGTCCGAAGACGGTCTTACCCTGCGCGCGCAGTACATCGGCGAGCCCGTCGACGACGGGCTGGTCGGGACCGATCACGAAGAGATCGGCGTCGAGTTCCGTGGCGGGCGTCGCGAGGCACGAGATCCCGTGGGCCGCGATGCCGGGGTTGCCGGGCGTCACGACGACGTCGGAGGTCTTGGCGAGTGCCCAGGCCAACGCGTGTTCGCGCGCACCGGAGCCGATGACGACGCTACGCCTCACGAGGGCCGTACGAACTGCTCGCGGCCCGGACCCACACCCACGACAGAGATCGTGACGCCCGTGATCTCCTCCAGGAAGCGAACGTAGTTCTTGGCGGCGTCGGGCAGTTGCGCGTACTTCGTGGACGCGGTGATGTCGGTCGTCCATCCGGGCACGACCTCGTAGACCGGCACCACCTCGTGCAGTACCGACTGGTGGTACGGCGGGTAGTCGTAGCGCACACCGTTCGCTTCGTACGCGACGCACACCTTGATCTCGTCCAGCGTGTCGAGCACGTCCAGTTTGGTGAGCGCGATCTCGGTGAGCGAATTCAATCGCGCGGCTTGGCGGGCCATGACGGCGTCGAACCAGCCGACGCGACGGCGTCGTCCGGTGTTGGTCCCGAACTCGCGGCCGCGGTCGACGAGGAGATCGCCCATTTCCCCGTCGACCTCGGTGGGAAACGGCCCGGCGCCGACTCGGGTGACGTAGGCCTTCGCGATACCCATGATGCTCGTGATGTCGCGCGGTCCGAGTCCCGAGCCGGTGCACGCGCCACCGGCGACGGGGTTCGATGACGTGACGAAGGGATAGGTGCCGTGGTCGAGGTCGAGGAAGGTGGCCTGCGCTCCCTCGAGCAGAATCCGTTCGCCGCGGTCGAGGGCGTCATGCACCAGCGTGACGGTGTCGGCGATCATGGGCGCCAGCCGCGGAGCGTACTCGTCGAGATACTTCTCGGCGATAGCTTCGGCCGGGATCGCCGGTCGGTTGTAGATCTTCGTGAGTATCAGATTCTTCTCGTGCAACACCACGTCGAGCTTCTGGCGAAAGATCTTCGCGTCCAGCAGGTCCTGGACGCGAAGTCCGACCCTCGACGATTTGTCGGCGTACGCCGGGCCGATGCCGCGCTTGGTCGTGCCCAGGGCGTTCTTGCCGAGGAAGCGCTCCGTCAGACGGTCCAACTCCTGATGGTAAGGCATTATCAGGTGCGCGTTGCCGGAGACGACGAGGCGTGAGACGTCCACGTTCCTCGCGATGAACGCGTCCATCTCGGTGAGCAGCACGGCGGGGTCCACGACGACACCGTTGCCGATCACCGGCGTGATGTTCGGGTTGAGAACCCCCGAGGGGACGAGTTGAATTGAGAACGCCTCGTCGTTGACGACGATTCGGTGACCGGCGTTGTGACCGCCTTGATAGCGCACGACCATATCCATGTCACGAGACATGAGGTCGGTCAACTTCCCCTTCCCTTCGTCGCCCCACTGGGTTCCGACGACCACCGTTGCGGGCACTGGGCTCCTTCGAGTCGGCCTCGTTGCACGGTAAGTCTAGTTGAGGAGAAATCCTGTCCCGGTGAAGCGAGCGCTACGAGCTCTCGCGCACGCGTCGTCGCGCTTCGATGAACTCCGCGATCGTGTTCTGAATCGGGACGAGGTCGCGGCGGTGTTGACGGTGCGCCTCCTCGACGTTCGATCGCGCTTGGTCGAGCGTGGCCGCGAGCCGGGCGCGGACGTCCGCGAGCTCGGCCTCGAGTCGGATGATCTTCTTCACCCCTTCAAGATTGACGCCCTCGTTGGTCAACTCCTGGATTCGTCGCAGCGCCGCGAGGTCGTCGTCGGAGAACCTCCGCGAACCGCCGCTCGTGCGCTGGGGATTCAAGAGACCACCGCGTTCGTAGTTACGAAGAGTCTGCGGGTGCACTCCGGCCAACTCGGCGAACACCGAGATCACGTACACGGCGTGCTGCTGTTGACGTTCAGTCACTGGGGACCTCTTCTTTCAGCGCGACGGCCAACTTCTCGACCGCCGACTTCTGCTCCTTGTTCAACTTCTTGGGGATCGTGACGTTGACGGTGACCAACAGGTCGCCGGCGGCGCTCTTCCCGTTCGCGGGCACCCCGCGCCCGCGCACGCGCATCGTCGTCGACGGTTGCGTGCCGGCCGGGACCTTCAGGGTGACCGGATCGTCCAGCGTCGGCACTTCGACCGTGGTACCGAGCAACGCGGCCGTCAATGGCACGTGCACGGTCGTCGTCACGTTGCGACCCTGGCGGTTGAAGCGAACGTCCGGCGACACGTGGACGTCGACGAAGAGGTCGCCCGGCGCTCCGCCGTGCGTGCCGGGGTTGCCCTTGGCCTTCAGCTTGATGCGCTGTCCGTCATTGACGCCGGCCGGTATGCGCACGTTCACCTTGCGCGACGACGGCTCGCGCCCGGTGCCCTGGCAGGTCGGGCACGGCGTGACGATGCGACCGCCGCGGCCCTGGCAGACCGGACAGACGCTGGACATCGCGAAGGGACCTTGGTCGTCGTTCAAGACGCCACGTCCTCCGCAGCGTTCGCACGTGACGAAGCCCGTGCCCGGCGCGGCGCCGCTCCCCTTGCAGGTGTGACAGGCCTCGTTGCTCGGCAGGTTGACCGACGTGGTCACACCCATGACGGCGTCACGAAAACCAAGGTGCAACGCGGTCTCGAGGTCGGCACCGCGTTGTGCGCGTTGGCGGCGTCCACCGCCGAAGAGGCCCCCGAAGAGATCGCCCAGGTCGCCGAAGTCGCCCGTTTGGAAGTTGAAGCCGCCGGCCTGTCCACCGGGACCGCCGAAACCGGCCGCGGCCGGACCGAGACGACGGACCTCGTCATACTCCTTGCGTTTCGATTTGTCCCCGAGCACGTCGTAGGCCGCGGAGACCTCTTTGAACTTCTCCTCCGAACCGGGATTGGTGTCGGGGTGCGAGGACTTCGCGAGTTTGCGATAGGCGCGCGTGATCTCCTTCTCGGTCGCGCTCGACGTCAGTCCTAAGACCTTGTAGTAGTCCTTGTCGAACCACTCGCGTTCGACCATCGAGTCAGCCTCGAACTTTCACCATCGCGGGACGTAGGACCGAACCCTTCCAGCGGTACCCCGCGCGAAAGACCTCATCGACGACCGGGCCGTCCTCACCCTCGACGTGCGCGACGGCGTCGTGCACCTGGGGATCGAACTCGACACCGACGGCGTCGATGCGCTCCAGGCCTTCTTTGGCGAGCGCGTCGAGCAACAGGCCCCGCGCCTGATCCAACGCCTCGGCCTCCTCGGACGGTGCACTCAAGAAGTGCAACGCGGCGAGGTCGAAGGCGTCGAGCACGGGCAGCATCTTGACCACGACCTCACCGGCCGCGCGCTCCGCGGCGTCCATCGACGAACGCGCGACGCGCTTGCGATAGTTCTCGAAGTCGGCCTGCAGGCGCTGGAGGGCGTCGAGGTACTCGTCGCGCTCGCGCTCGACGTCGGGACGTTCGTCAACGACCTCCGCGACGGCCTCGTCGGCCGTCACGGTGTCGTTCTCAACCACTTCGTCGCTCATGATTAGTCAACGATTTCGGCATCGACGATGTCATCATCGTTGCCCTGCGGCGCCGACGGCTCGCCCGCGTTGGCCTTCGCGGCCTCCTCGTAGAGGCGCTGACTGAAGCCCTGGCTGGTGGTGAGCAACTTCTCGGTCGCGTCCTTGATCGCCTCGATGTCGGTGCCGTTGAGGGCCTCCTTCAACGAAGTCAACGCGGCCTCGACGTCGTCACGCTCACTGCCCTGGAACTTCTCGGCCTGGTCCTTCAACAGCTTCTCGGTCTGGTACACCAGTCCGTCGGCGTTGTTGCGGATCTCGGCCTCGGCCCGCCGCTGACGGTCGTCCTCGGCGTGGGCTTCGGCGTCGCGCACCATGCGGTCGATCTCTTCCTTGGAGAGCGACGAACCGCCGGTGATCGTCATCGACTGGGTCGCGCCCGTCGCCTGGTCCTTCGCCGAGACGTGCACGATGCCGTTCGCGTCGATGTCGAAGGTGACCTCGATCTGGGGCATGCCGCGCGGCGCCGGTGGGATGCCGACGAGCTGGAACTTGCCCAGCGTCTGGTTGTAGGACGCCATCTCGCGCTCACCCTGCAAAACGTGGACCTCGACCGACGGCTGGTTGTCATCGGCCGTGGTGAAGGTCTGGGACTTCTTGGTCGGGATGGTCGTGTTGCGCTCGATGATCTTGGTCATCACGCCACCCTTGGTCTCGATACCGAGTGAGAGCGGTGTCACGTCGAGCAGGAGGATGTCCTTCACGTCGCCCTTCAACACGCCGGCCTGGACCGCGGCGCCGATGGCCACGACTTCGTCCGGGTTCACGCTCTTGTTGGGCTCCTTGCCCGTGACCTTGGTCACCAGTTCTTGCACCGCGGGGATGCGCGTCGATCCGCCGACCATGATCACGTGGTTGATCTTGTCGAGCGTCAGACCGGCGTCCTTGATGGCCTGGTCGAACGGCTTGCGGCAGCGATCGACCAAGTGCGAGGTCAACTCGTTGAACTTCGCACGGCTCAACTTGATGTCGAGGTGCTTGGGGCCGTCGGCCGTCGCCGTGATGAAGGGGAGGTTGACGGTCGTGTCCTGGACGGCCGAGAGTTCGATCTTCGCCTTCTCCGCGGCCTCCTTGAGGCGTTGCACGGCCATCTTGTCGCCTGAGAGGTCGACGCCTTCGGTGTCCTTGAAGGTCTTGATTAGCCACTCCATCACCGCGTCGTCCCAGTCGTCGCCACCGAGGTGGGTGTCACCGTGGGTCGACTTCACCTCGAACACGCCGTCGGCGATGTCGAGGACCGACACGTCGAACGTGCCGCCACCGAGGTCGAAGACCAGGACGGTCTGCTCCTGGCCACCCTTGTCGAGGCCGTAGGCGAGCGCCGCGGCGGTGGGCTCGTTCACGATGCGCAGGACCTCAAGCCCCGCGATCTGACCGGCCTCCTTGGTGGCGGTGCGCTGGGCGTCGTTGAAGTACGCCGGCACGGTGATGACCGCCTGGGTGACGCTGTCACCGAGGTAGGCCTCCGCGTCTCGCTTCAGCTTCTGCAAGATCCGCGCCGAGATCTCTTGGGCCGTGTACTTGGTCCCGTCGATGTCGACGGACCAGTGCTCGCCCATGTGTCGCTTGACCGAACGGATGGTCCGCTCGGGATTGGTGATCGCCTGACGCTTCGCGACCTCACCGACCAGCACTTCGCCGGTCTTGGAGAACCCGACGACCGACGGCGTCGTGCGGCCACCTTCGGCGTTGGGGATAACGACGGGTTCACCCGCCTCGAGGACACTGACCACTGAGTTGGTCGTTCCCAGGTCGATGCCGACTGCCTTTGCCATGAAAATCTCCTTGATTCGATGTCCTGCTCACCGGTCCTTCCGGGGAGTCAGAACTCACTACAACGAGCATATCTAGTTGAGTCCCTCCTTGTCAAGAAAATATATATCTCTTATAACACTTTTAAGAAAGCCCCCTAATTCAAGGCCTAATTGGTTGGATTCTTGCCCTTATGCGATCTCAGAGGACCGGGGTACGCTGGTGCCGTGCCTGACCTTATTCTCCTGCGCCACGGTGAATCGGTCTGGAACAAACTCAATCTCTTCACCGGCTGGACCGATGTCGACCTGACGCCCGAGGGTGAGGCCGAGGCCCGACGCGCCGGTCTCTTGCTCGCCGCCGAGAGCGATCTCGACATGAGGGTCCTGCACACCTCGGTCCTCACGCGGGCGATTCGCACGGCCGAGATCGCGCTGCACGCGGCCGGACGTTCGTGGCTCCCGGTCCGGCGAAACTGGCGACTGAACGAGCGGCACTACGGCGACCTGACCGGCAAGGACAAGAAGGCGACGGCCGACGAGTTCGGCATCGAACAGGTGAAACTCTGGCGCCGCGCCTACGACATCCCTCCGCCGCGGCTCCCGAACGGCGATCCCCGCTCCAGCCTCGACGATCCGCGCTACCGCGACGTGCCGCCGGAGTTCATCCCCGCGACCGAGTGCCTGCGCGACGTCGTGGCGCGCGTCACGCCGTACTTCGCCGACGTGATCGTCGAGGACCTGCGCAGCGAGGCCGTGCGCGGCGGCGCGGTCATCGTCGTCGCCCACGGCAACTCCATCCGCGCGCTTCGCATGGTCCTCCAGAACATCCCCGAGGACGAGATCGCCGAGCTCGAGATCCCCACGGGCATCCCGTACCGAGTGACCCTGGACGACGGTCTCAACATCCTCGCCGCCGAGTACCTCGGTGACCCCGCCGCCGCGGCCGCGGCGGCCGAGGCCGTCGCGCGCCAGGCCGGCTAGCTACAGCGCGGCCGGTCCGCGTTCGTTCGTGCGTATCCGCACCACGTGTTCGATGTCCGTGACCCAGGCCACACCGTCACCGACGGTGTCGGTGCGCGCGGCCTGGACGATCGCCTCGATGAGGGTGTCGACGAGCTCGTCGGTGCACACGATCTCGACGCGGATCTTGTCGACGAAGTCGAACTCGTACTCCTTGCCCCGGTAGATCTCGATGTGACCCCCGGCGTGACCGAAGCCCCGGGCCTGGGTGACGGTCATGCCGGTGATCCCGACGTCCTTGACCGCGGTCTTCACCTCGTCGAGCTTGAAGGGCTTGACGACTGCGGTGACTAGCTTCATGGTCTCTCCTTAGACGTTGTCGGGGTGCAGGTGGCTCGGCGAGTCGATCGGCTCACCGAAGGTCGGTTCCGGGTAGGCCTCTTCTTCGTGGATCGCGACGTCACCTATTCGTAGGGTCTCGTCGTCTTCGCGCAGGCCTCCCAGGATCCACTTCACAAAGTAGAAGATGATGGCGGTCGCGGTCGCGGTCCAACAGATGATCCACGCCGCCGCCAAGAACTGTTCCCAGAGTTGATGGAAGGAGTGGCCGTAGAACCAACCGCGCACCGAGAACGAGCCGGCGCCCTTGTAGTGCTTGCCCGACACGCCGTACTCCGTCATCGCGGGGTCCGCGAGGATTCCGACCAACAGCCCACCGATGAGACCAGCGATGCCGTGGGTGTAGACGACGCCGAGCGCGTCGTCGACCTTGGAGAAGGGCCGGACCTTGGAGAGGAAGTTCCAGGCGAACCACACGACGGTCGCCGAGATGAGTCCGACGAAGATGGCACCCGTACCGTTCACGAATCCGGCGCTCGGGGTGATCGCGACGAGTCCGCACAGCATCCCGTTGATGGCGCCGAGGAACGTGGGCTTCTTCTGTTTCGAGAGGAACATGTCCCAGAGCAGCCACGTGATCACGCCGACGGCCGTGGCGACATTGGTGTTGAGCACCGCGGAGGCGGCGTCGGCCCCGGCGTAGAAGGGGTCACCGCCGTTGAAACCGTTCCAACCCAGCCAGATGATGCCGGCGCCGACGGCCACCATCATCAAGTTGCTCGGGAAGGCGTTCTCGCGGTCCTGCCAGCGACGCGGACCGATGATGGCCGCCCCGACGAAGGCCGCGACACCGGCCGACAAGTGGATGACGTAGCCGCCGGAGTAGTCGACCGCACCCTTTTGGGCGAAGAACCCGCCGCCCCACAGCAGTGCCGCGTTGATGCAGTACACGCCGGTGATCCAGAGCGGCACGATGAGTAGCCACGCCTTGAACTTGAGGCGCCCCACGAACGCCCCGACGAAGAGGAGCGGCGTGATGGCCGCGAAGACGAACTGGAAGTACGCGAGCGTCGCCGTCGGGAAGTGGAAGGGGATCAGGGTGTTCGCGCCCGAGACGGCCTGACCCTGTTCCGAGGCCGCGGTCGCCAGCGGCGTGAAGTGTCCGATGAAGCCGCTCCAGAACGAGCCCGTCGCGCCGAGATGCGCGAGTGGGCCGAAGGCCAGGTTGTAGCCCCAGAGCATCCAGACGATCAGCGTGATCGAGAAGCCCGAGAAGATCATCAACATCGTGTTGACGATCCACTTCTTTCGCACCAGTCCGCCGTAGAGCACGGCCAGGCCCGGCAGACTCATCAGCCCGACCAAAGTGGCGGCGGTCAGCTGCCACGTGTTGTCAGCGGGATTCAGCCAATGCGGATACGGGATGTTCACGGCGTCGAGCACGTCCACTCCTCGGGTCACTAGGAGAGGGCGACGCTGGCCTCAAGTTGATGGCCCCAGTGTTCCAAGCGGGGATTTCGAAACCGTTAGCAACGGGTTTCGTGGGTGTTAACTAAGAAATCACTTAGACGAACGTCAGTCCCGCAGTGAGCGCTCGAGGACCTGGGAGATGTCCATGACCGACACCTCCTCGTCGCGACCATTGGCCTTGACGGCGTCATCGAGCATGATCATGCAGTAGGGACAGGCCGTCGAGATGATGTCGGCGCCCGTGTTGAGCGCCTCGTTGGTCCGCTCCATGTTCACGCGCTTGCCGATCGTCTCTTCCATCCACATCCGCGCGCCGCCGGCCCCGCAGCAGAAGCCCTTCTCGCGACACCGGCCCATCTCGACGGTCGTCACGCCGGGGATCGCGTCGAGCACGTCGCGCGGCTCGTCGAAGACCCGGTTGTGGCGCCCCAGGTAGCACGGGTCGTGATAGGTCACGGTGCCCTCGTAGGCCACACCCGGCACGAGCTTGCCGTTCGCCACCAGATGACTCAGCAGCTGCGCGTGGTGGATCATCTCGAAGTCCCCGCCCAAACCCGGGTACTCGTTCTTCAACGTATTGAAGCAGTGCGGGCAGCTCGCGACGATCTTCTTCGCGCCGACGTCGTGCAGCGTCGAGATGTTGGCCTTCGCCATCTCCTGGAAGAGGTACTCGTTGCCCATCCGGCGCGCCGGGTCGCCGGTGCAGGATTCTCGAGGTCCGAGGATGCCGAACGTCACGCCCGCGCGGTGCAGCATGCGCGCCGTCGAGACCGCCTGCTTGCGGCCTCGCTCGTCGAGTGAACCGGCGCAGCCGACCCAGTAGAGGTACTCGATCTCCTCGGGTATCGGTCCGTCAATGATCGGCACCTCGAAGTCGAGCGCGTCCAGCCACTTGGTTCGTTGCGACGAGCCGAGTCCCCACGGATCACCTTGGTTCTCCATGTTGCGCAGGAGCAACGCGGCCTCGGTCGGGAAGCGACTCTCCATCATCACCTCGTAGCGGCGCATGTCGATGATGGCGTCGACGTGTTCGATGTCGACGGGACACTGCTCGACGCAACTCCCGCAGGTCGTGCACGACCAGAGGACGTCAGGGTCGATGGTCGTCGGCACGAGCGTGGCCACGTCCGCGTTGGATCCGCCCGAGAGCAGGCGGTCGGCCGAGGCGAACATGTTGTCGCGTAGCCCCATGATGAGCAACTTCGGGCTGAGCGGCTTGCCGGTCGTCCACGCCGGACAGACCGACTGACAGCGACCGCACTCCGTGCACGTGGCGAAGTCGAGCATCTGTTTCCAGGTGAAGTCCTCGGCCTTGCCCGCCCCGAAGACCGTGTCCTCCGTGACGTTGTCCATGTCCATGTCCGGCGTCTTGTCGAGTCCGCCGAGGGCTCGCGGTCGACGCGAGACGCCGACGTTGACCGGCGCCAGGAAGATGTGCAGGTGCTTGGAGTACGAGACGAAGACGAGGAAGCCAGCGATCACCGCAACGTTGAGCAGGAGGAAGACCGCTTCGAGGACCGCGTTGACGCCCACACCGAGCGGCGCTAACCAGCCCGCGACGATCTTGCTCGCGAACGTCCACGATGACGCGTGCATCGCGAACTGGTGCGCCGTGGGACCTGGGGTGTACGAGACGTAGCCGAAGGGCTCTCCCTGCGTGTAGGGGAAGTGGCCGGTGTCAATTTGGGCGCCGCGGTAGGCCAGGAGCGTGATGATGACCATCGAGATCATGAACAGCACCGCCCACGCCGCCCCCAGGTGACTGCCGTAGAAACGGGACTCGCGCTCCTTGCGCGACGGCGCGTTCCTGATGCGGATGATGCTGAACACGACGAGTGAGACCAACACCGCGGTCGCGAAGAAGTCCTCGGTGAAGCCCAACCAGTTGTCGCGGCCGATCAGCGGGATGTGGAAGTTTCGACTGAACAGCGACCCGTAGGCCTCGAGGATCGTCGTCATCAAGATCGTGAAGCCCCACATCGTGAAGAAGTGCGCCAGTCCGGGCACCGTCCACTTCAGGAGTTTCTTCTGTCCGGCGACCTCGACGACTTCGGTCTCGGAGACCTTACGCAATCCCTGCCAACGGCGAGGCGCCGGTTGTCCCGAGCGGATCAGTTTCGAGAGCCAGAAGAAGCGGCGGCCGGCGATCGAGAAGAAGATCACCGTGATGCCAAGACCGATGATGATGCGCGCTAGCACTGCGGTCCTCTCGTCAGTGGATTCGTCATCACCGCTTCTTGAAGTTCTCCGAGTACCGGCTCGGCGTCGGGCCGCGCTGCCCGGAGTACTTGGAGCCGAGTCCCTCGGTGCCGTACGGTCGATCAGCCGGCGTTGTCATCTGAAAAAAACTGATCTGTCCGATCTTCATGCCCGGATAAAGCGTGATCGGCAGGTTCGCCACGTTGGACAGTTCCAACGTGATGTGACCGTCCCAGCCGGCGTCGACGAATCCGGCCGTGGAATGGATCACGAGGCCCAAACGACCGAGCGAACTCTTGCCGTCCAATCGTCCGACGATGTCGTCGGGGATCCCGATGCGCTCAGTCGTGGAGCCGAGCATGAACTCCCCGGGGTGCAAGATCATGGGCAAATCGGGGCCGACGTCGATCAGTTCGGTCAAGTCCTCTTGGGCGTCGCGCACGTCGATGACCCGCTGCGTGTGGTTGCGAAAGACTCGGAAGTACCGGTCGATATGAAGGTCAACCGACGACGGCTGCACGCAGTCCTCGCCCAGCGGTTCGATGATAATTCGGCCCTGAGCAATGGCTTCTTTGATGGAGCGATCGGACAGGACCATAACGAAGTCACGATAGTCCGTCGGTTCATCCCAATCGGAGCCCGTGTATTGCCGACTAGGAAAGGACCTTCCGTCGGAAGTTGCGAAGACCGATCGCGAGGAAGAGAGCCCCAAAGCCGATCATCACGGGATAGACGATGTACAGGTGCATGTGCGGGGCGTTGGTGAACGCGGCGCGCATTCCTTCATTCACGTAGACCAGAGGATTGATCAGTACGAGCGTCTGCAGCCAATGAAAGCTCCCGATCTTGACCGGTGCCAGGTGCGTCCACGGGTAGTACGTGCCCCCCAGGAACGTGATCGGCAAGATCACGAAGCCGAACATCAGTCCGATGTTGCGGGGCTCGAATGACGTGCCGAGGGTCAGACCAAGACCGGCCATCGCGATGCACGCGATCGGCACGAACGTGAGGATGATCAACCAGTGCAACGAGATGACCGCCTCAACACCCGCCGCGTGCACGACGGCCGCGATGGGAAAGACGATCGCGGCGGCGATGAGACCCTGCACCGATCCCGACAGGACCTTCGACATCGCGACCAGCCAGATCGGACACGGCGCCTGGACGCGGTCCTCGATCTCACGCGTGAAGCCGAACTCTTGGGACATCGTGAGGGCGATCGACTGCACGCCCTGGAACATCACCGTGATGCCGACCACGCCCGGGACGAGCACCGTCGCAAAACCCGCCGCCCCGAGTGCGCTCGAGCCTCCGACCGCTTGACCGATCTTCGGAAAGACGAAGAGGAAGACGAAGCACAGGAGGAACGGCTGGATAAGTGTGCGCAACACGAACTCGCGCTTGGTCTTCCACAGGACGACGAGATCGCGCAGGATGAGCGCTCCCATTGCCGTGCGGCTCGCCTCAAAGACACTGCGGGTGGGACTGGTTTCGAATGTCGTGGTCGAACTCATATCTCGCGCAGCTCCTTGCCGGTCAAGTTAATGAACACCGTTTCGAGCGTCGGCTCGGCGACGGCCAGGTCGAGTATCTCCACGTTGGCAGTCTCGGCCGACGCCACGATTCGAGGGACTAATCGCTCGGCACTTCGCAGGTCGACGATCAACGACTGGTCCTGCACTCGCGTGGCGACGACGCCGTCGATGTCGCGCTGCAACGATTCAGCCAGCTGCTCCGCCTTCGCCGAGACCTTGATCGTGACAATGGTGTCGGCCCCGGTGCTCCTCTTCAAGTTCTCCGGCGTATCGAGGGCGAGGATCTTGCCATGGTCCATGATTGCCACGCGATCACAGAGCTGATCGGCCTCTTCCATGTAGTGCGTCGTCAACATCACGGTCTGGCCCGCGGTATTGAGTTCGGTCAACAGGTCCCATAGCGACAGACGACTCTGGGGATCGAGGCCGGCGGTCGGTTCGTCCATGAAGAGCACCGCCGGGTTGTGGAAGATCGCGCGCGCGACCATGAGGCGCTGCGCCATGCCACCGGAGAGCGCGTAGATCGACGCCTTGGACCAACGTGACAGTGAGAAGCGCTCCAGTAACTCGTCAGAACGTCGCCGGGAATCCTTCGCGTTGATGCCGAAGAGCCGGCCGTGGAAGTACAGGTTCTCCCAAACCGTCAACTGGCGATCGAGCGTGTTCTGCTGCGAGACGATACCCGAGAGCTGCTTGACCAAGGCGGGGTGCTGCTTCACGTCGATACCGGAGATGTAGGCCCGCCCCGACGTCGGTACGACGCGCGTCGTCAAGATGCCGGCCGTGGTGGTCTTACCCGCGCCGTTGGGTCCCAGAAGTCCGAAGATTTCTCCGCGGTGAACCCTGAGGTTGAGCCTGTCGACGGCGGGCACGTCCATCGTCGGATACTGCTTCGTGAGGTCTTCGGTGCGGATGATCTCTTCGACTTCACCAGTCATTGGTCACCCCGGTATCGCCTCTTCTCACCGGACTCACCTTACGAGGTCACTCGTTGGCGCGGCCCAAGAGCACTCGCCAGTCGATTCGGTGGTGCTAACACCCCGTGGCGCCGTGCGGTCAACATTCTGGCGAACGACGCACTCGCGCGCGAGGATGAACCATCGTTGAGCGGAGGGCGTTGCGTCACTCATGAAGAGCCACACACTCGAGTTCGCGTGGTATCGAGTCCGAGCGACCTTTACGCGTCGTTGGACCACGTACCTCAGCGTGATCCTGCTCATCGGCCTCACCGGTGGCCTGGCGATGGCCTCGGTCGCCGCCGCTCGGCGCACGCAGTCGTCCTACCCGACCTTCCTCCGAAGCACGAATCCCTCGACCCTGACGATGTCGGTCTTCGGCGAATCCAACGGCGGGAAGGGCGCGCCGTCGCTCACGCCGGTGATCGATCGACTCCCCGACGTGAAGGACGTACGCACACTCGCCTCAGGCGACGCGGTAATTCTCAACGCCTCCGGCGCCCCGCGCCTGAACACGGTCCAGAGCGTCATCATCGGCGGCAGCACGGACGGTTACGCCACTCACGAAGACCGACTGTCGGTGCTTCGAGGACATCTGTCAAATCCCGGGAGCCTCGACCAAATCGAAGTGACACCCGGCGCGGCGCGCATCTGGAACGTGCACCAGGGACAGACGATTTCGATCGGCTTCTACTCGCCCCAGCAGGCGAACCTCCCAGGGTTCGGCACGGCGAAAGTCAAACCAATCTTCACGACCCGCGACACCGTCACGGCGATCGTGGCCATGAACAGTGAGATCATCCAAGATGACATCGACCGGGCGGATGGTTTCGCCTTCATCACGCCAGCAATGGTCACCCGCGCCGCGACGATCGACCCTGATTGGAACGATCCGGTCTACTACGCCATTCAATTGCGCCACGGTGATCAGGGCCTCGCCGACGCCGAAGCGCAGTTGGTGAATGTCATCCCTTCGCGTTTCACCGAGGAGTTTCACGTCGCCTCGACGGTCACGTCAACGGTCGAACTCGCGGTGAAACCGGAGTCCGTCGCACTCGGTGCCTTCGGTGTCATCGCCGCACTCGTGTGCCTACTCCTCTCGGTCCAGGGTCTCTCACGCCAATTGCGGCGAGGCAACGACGAGCGTCGGATCCTGCAGTCGCTGGGTGCGAGTCACTCCGACACGTTCACCGAGAGCATGATGGGGACCTTCGCGATGGTCGTCCTCGGCGTCGCCCTCGCGGTGTTCGTGGCCGCGGCGCTCTCGCCCCTCGCCCCCATCGGGCCGGTGCGCGCGGTCTACCCCCATCTCGGCGTCGCGTGGGACTGGCCCGTGCTCGGCATCGGAGCGGTCGTACTCCTCGCGATACTCGGAAGTTCTTCCGTGCTCATCGCGCTCGCGAACTCGCCCGAGCGCCTCAGGGCATCGCAGTCGTTAGGCCCGCGACGCTCCGTGACCGTGCGGCGTCTCCAACTCCTCGGACTGCCCGTCGCGCCGACGATCGGCGCCCACTTCGCCCTCGAATCACCGCGGGGCCGCGGAGAGGTGCCCGTGCGTTCGATTATCGTCGGCGCGGTTCTTGCGGTGACGCTCATGGCGACGACACTCACGTTCGCCAGTGGCCTTCATACCCTGATATCGCGACCGGCCCTCTACGGTTGGAACTGGAACTACATGTTGGATCCCACGAACGACGTGCCGCCGGCCGCGTTGCGCGTCCTGAACCACGACTCCGACGTCGCGCAGTGGAGCGGGGTCAACTACTCGGACATCTCGGTCGACGGTGTGACGGTGCCAGTGTTGATCAGCCCGCTGCACGCCCACGTCCTACCCCCGATCCTCACGGGCCACCGGCCCCGCACGAACCATCAGATCGTCCTCGGCGATCAGACGCTGGCACTCCTCCATAAGAAGGTCGGGCAATCGGTGCTCGTGAGTTACGGCTCGCCGAGAAGTGCGCCGGTGTACATTCCCCCGACCCCCGTGACGATCGTGGGAACGGCCACCTTCCCGGCCGTCGGATTCGTGACGGCCGTCGCGGAGCACACGTCGATGGGCACGGGCGCACTCCTGGCGGAGGGCCTCGAACCGCGATCCTTCGTCCGGGCGATCTCCACGCCGGATCCGAACCTCAACGGTCCCGAGCTCGTCTTCGTGCGGCTGCGCCCGGGTGTCACAGCGGCGGCGGGCAAACGCAACCTCGAAGCGATCGCGCGCGACGCCAACGAGGTCTTCGCCACGGATCCGCGGGCCACGGGCAACTTCGTGACGGTGCTCGGCGTGCAACGTCCGGCGCAAGTCGTGGACTACCGCTCAATCGGCTCGACCCCCGAACTCCTCGCGACCGGACTCGCCGCGGGTGCCGTGATCGCATTAGCGCTCACGCTCATCGCGTCCGTTCGACGCCGGCGACGCGACCTCGCGATCATGAAGACACTCGGTCTCACGAAGCGGACGCTCGCCGCTGCGGTCGCGTGGCAGGCGACGATTGACGGATTCATCGGCGCCGTCATCGGCATACCGCTGGGCATCCTCTTCGGCCGAGAACTCTGGGCGCTCTTTGCCCGTGACATCAACGCCGTGCCACAACCGACAGTGCCCGCGCTCGCCCTCGTCCTCGTGGGCTTCGGGACGCTCGTCGTCGCGATCATCGCCGCGACGTGGCCCGGACGCAGCGCGGCGAACACGTCACCCGGTCTCGTCCTTCGTTCCGAGTAACGAGGGTTAGGTCGCGGGCGTGGCTCGGGCGTGCAGGTCGGCCAAGACGGTGCGCGCGGCACCGTACCCGCACATGCCGTGGACGCCACCACCCGGCGGGGTCGACGCCGAGCAGAGATACAGGCCCGGCGTCCCCGTGCGATAGTTGTTCCACCGGATCGTCGGTCGAAAGAGCGTCTGGCGAAGCGAGCCGGCGCCACCCGTAATGTCGCCGCCCACGTAGTTGGGATTGTGACGTTCGCCGTCGGCGCTCGACGTCGTCGCGCGCGCGAGAACCAGGTCCCGGAAACCGGGCGCGAACCGTTCGATCTGTCGCTCGATGCGCTCGGTCATGTCGACGTCCGAACCGTTCGGGACGTGACAGTACGCCCACAACGTCTGTTGCCCACGGGGCGCGCGCGTGTCGTCCACGACCCCGGCCTGCACGACGATACAGAGGGGAGTGTCGGAGTGACGACCCTGCGCCACGTCAAGTTCGGACGAGGCCACCTCGGCGAACGTGCCGCCGACGTGGACGGTGCCCGCCCGGCGCGCGGCCTCCGCTTTCCACGGCACCGGTCCCGACAGCGCCCAGTCGACCTTGAACACGCCGGGGCCGTTTTTGAATCGTGCGACGCCGGCCCTGAAGCGGGCGCTCAAGCGGCCGCCCGCGATGTCCACGAGACCCGAGGCCGAGGTATCGAAGAGTGTCGCGCGCGATGTCGGGAGATCACCGAGCGAGCGAACCGGGCGGTCGACGTGTACGGCCACGCCCTCTCGTTTCAGCGCGGTCACCAACGCGTCAATCAGATGACTGCTCCCACCCTGGATGACGGGCCAACCGCCCACGTGGGCGCTCACGTTGAGGAACAGCCCGAACGCCGAGGTGACGGGCGCGTTCAGGGGCAACATCGAGTGCGAACAGAGCCCCGCGACGAGGGCCTTGGCTTCCACCGTCGAGAAGCGCTTCGACAGGTGCGTGGCCGAGGGCAGCCCCGCCACTCCGAAGCGCGCCATCGTCACGGGACTGCGCGGCGGCGACCGAAGCGGAGCGAGCACCGAGGCCACGAGCGAGTCGGCGTTAGCGACGAGGGGTGCGAACAGACGACGATACGTCGCGGCGTCCGCGCCGAGTGACCTCGCCGTCGCGTCGACCGACACTTCGACACTCGCCGCGCGACCGTCGTCCAAGGGATGCGCCATGGCGAGGTCGGGCTTCAAGAGCGTCACGGCGTCAATCAAGTCGGGAAAAGCGCGAAAGAACGGCGAGATCTCGACCATCGATTGGATCGTCGAACAGACGTCGTGGTGGAATCCGGGCAGTGTCAACGCTTCGGTTCGACATCCCCCGCCCGGGCTCGAGGCCCCTTCGTACACCTCGACGGAGAGGCCGGCGCGCGCGAGGGTGAGTGCCGCCGCTAGGCCGTTCGGACCGGAGCCGACGACGACCGCGTCGAAGGACTCCGGGCTCACAGTTCGAGCACGGTGTTCTGCGTCGCCACCGTGACCGCCGGTGAAGCGCTGAAGCGCCGGGCGATGGCGTCGAGATCGTCGTCGACGCGATCGGGCTTGTGGTGGAAGAGCACCACCCGGTCGACGTTCGCGCGACGGGCCAGTTCGACGGCGTACTCGGCCGCGGCGTGTCCGAAGTAACCCTCGGCCGCCAACTCTTCGCGCACCAACTGCGCGTCATGGATGAGTACGTCGGCGCCCTCGCAGAGTGACAACGCCGCGTCGTGGTATTCGCCCAAACCGTCGGGGCCCGGTCCGAGTGCGCTCGGACAGTGGTCGGGCATGTACACGACCGTCGAGGTGTCGTCGCTTATGCGAAATCCGTAGGTGCGGCCGCCCTTGTGGGGGATCTCTTCGACGAGGACGCGAAAGCCCTCGACCTCCAGCATCGAGGCCGACAGTGAGACGAACGACCAGTCACCGCGCAGTTCGTCGGCGCGCACGGGAAAGTGCGGTGGCGACATGCCGCGCGAGAGCATCTCCAAAGGGTCCGAACCGTCGAGTTGATCGGGTACGAAGAGCGTCACGCGCGCGTCGACACGATCGGTGACGTCACAGAACGGGAGTCCGTGCACGTGGTCCCAGTGCAGGTGCGAAAGTAAGACCGAGCCGTGAAACGGTGCGCCGTTCATCAACGAACTGGCGCGACGAATCCCGGTGCCGGCATCGAGGAGGAGCGAGGGTAGGGCGCCGTCGTGGGCGATCGCCACGCACGACGTGTGGCCACCGTAACGAAGGAACTCCTCGCCCGGGGCGGGTGTCGAACCACGGACGCCGAGAAAGGTAACCCGCACGCGGTCAGCCCGCGTTCGAATCTTCTCGACGGTGTCCGGTGGAGAGCTCCTGGAGTGATTCTCGATCGAGTGACTCGGCCGGTACCGAGGCGACGCGGCAGTCGGTCACCGCGACGAGCGAGGACGTGCGGATGCCACCCTCGAGGTGCGCGCGCTCTCCGAGCATCGCGCCCGGTCCGTACTCGGCCATTCGTGCGCCGTCGACCTCGACGCGCAACACGCCGTCGAGGATCAGGTATACGTCGGAGGTCCGATCCCCCTGGGCCACCAGCACCGTGCCGCGCTTCACCTTTCGAATCTTAGGTTTGGCCGCGCCGGCCATCAGCTTGTGTGAGAGGTTCCGTTCGAGCGCGGTCTCGACGGTGGTGACGAAGGCGTCGGAGTCCTGATGTCCCCAGGGCGTCTCCTTGCCGAAGGACTTGCGGTACCAGTCGTTGAAGTCGATCAGACCGGACTTCGCGCTGAGCTGTCCGTTGACGTCGTAGACCCAGTGTCGAGGGAACCGGCTCGCGCCGACCAGCGCGCCCTTGGCCTCCCCGTTCGTGTACATCGTGAGTGAGAGCGTCGTCCACGCGAGCGGCGCCTGCCACTGCACGAAGGGCGCGCGACGGACCCGGCGCGGGGCGGGCATACCGGTGCGTCCGCCCGCGGTCTGGGTGAAGCGCACCCACCCGTCGCCGTAGACGGGCTTCATTTTTATGTCGGGCAACGCGACGGCCTCAAAGACCTTGCTGACCGGGCCGAGCTTCACGGTGGTGCTGCCGATCATGCCGGCGCCGGTATAACTCGCCGCGATGATCTCGCCACTGGCGTTCACCTGGATCGACGCGGATAGCCGGTTGGCGAAACGGAATCGATCGTTCACGCGCAGCACGTCGAGGTCGTCGATCGCGTCCGGCGGTGCCTGGTCGTAGTGGGCCATCCCGACGTCGAACGGCAGACGGGTCCCACCCTGAATCGCTTCGGAGGGGATCCATGACAGTGAAGTGACTGAACTCTGGTATCTCATGGAACCATCGTCGCGACTCGCGATATTCCAGTAAATAGTGCTACCGCACGGCGAATCGGGGGTCTAACACCCCTACAAAATGTGGAGCCTGCCCCCTTATGACGATCCCGTCGTTGACCGAGACTGAGTCCGTGAGTGACAGCGTCGACCCGGTTCCCACGATCACGGTCTTTCTCGCCGACGACAACCTGCTCGTGCGCGAGGGCGTACGCGCGTTGATCGATCGTCAGAGCGACCTCACGATCGTCGGCGTCGGTTCGGACTACGAGGAAACGGTGACCGGGGCGACCGCGAGCGCGCCCAACGTACTCGTGACCGACATCCGAATGCCGCCCTCGTTCAACCGCGAGGGCATCGACGCCGCGAAAGAGGTGCGCAAGCGCCACCCCGGTACCGGCATCGTGATCCTCTCCCAGTACGACGACCCCGAGTACGCCGTCGCGCTGCTCGCCGAGGGTTCGGCGGGCTACGGCTACCTGTTGAAGGACAACCTCGCCCAGGGCAACCAACTCATCGAGGCGATTCGCATGGTCGCGACCGGCGGCACCGCCCTCGACCCGTCGATCGTCGAGTCGTTGATGCGACCGGTCAAGTCCAATAGTGAGCTGTCCGAGACCGAGGAGTCACTGCTCGCCTTCGTCGCCGAGGGCAAACCGATCAAGGCGATCGCGGCCGCGCGCATGTCGACGCCCGAAGCCGTCGATGCCCAGGTCGAAGAACTCTTTCGCAAACTCGCCGCCGAAGTCAGCGCGGGCCACCAGGGCGCGCTCGATCGACTGCGCAATCTCCATCGCGCGATCGTCGACCGCGAAGAACAGGGCGAGACCCTGTCTCGTCTGCTGCCGGGCGGTATCGCCGAGAAGTTGCGCAAAGAAGGTCGGCGCATCGGCGAGACCGAGCGTCTCAACGTGACCGTGATCATGAGCGACATCCGCTCCTATTCCACGATTGCCGAACACGCCGACCCGAGTGAGTTGGCCGGGCAACTCAACACCCATCGCGCGGCGATGAATCGCGCCATTATTGGGGAAGGGGGAACGGTCATGCAATTCGTCGGCGACGCGGTGATGGCGGTCTTCGGCGCGCCGGTACCCAGTGACGACCACGCCGACCGTGCCGTCGTGGCCGCCGCCAGCATGCACGCCCTCCAGAACGAGATCAACGTCAAGTGGGCGACCGAGGGACTGCCGGCGTTCGGACTCGGCATCGGACTCTCGACGGGCGAGGTCGCCGCGGCGCTGCTCGGCTCCGAGGAACGACTCGAGTACACGCTCGTCGGCGACACGGTCAACCTGACCCAGCGCCTCCAACAGCTCGCGTCGGCTGGCGAGACGGTGATCTCGGGACCGACCAAGAGCGCGCTGTCCCTCGACATCGACACGGTCGAACTCGACGCCCAACTCGTCAAGGGTCGCGACACGCCCGTCGTCGCCTTCAAGATCCTCGCGCTCACGCCCGATGTACCAAGTCTCAGTTCAGTCAACGAAGGAGAAACCCAATGACCACCACCGAATCAGACGCGAGTACACGCGACGCCACGGCGCGACCGGCGCTCGAGGTCCACGGCGTGCGAAAGACGTTCGAGGCAGAACTGGCGCCCGTGCGCGCCCTGCGCGGCGTCGATCTCACGGTCGAGCGGGGCACCTTCATCGCCCTCATGGGACCGTCGGGCTGCGGCAAGTCGACGCTGCTGAACCTCATCGCGGGCCTCGAAGAGGTCGACGAAGGTTCGATTCTCGTCGCGGGCGAGTCGATGTCGGAAGGTTCCGAGGACGACCACGCGTTAATCCGCCGCAAGCACATCGGCATCGTCTTTCAGTTCTTCAATCTCTTGGAGGGCATGAGTGTCTTGGAGAACGTCGCGTTGCCAGCGATCATCGCCGGGCGCAATCGCAAGTCGGCGGAATCGCGCGCGCGCGACCTGCTGGACCTCCTCGGCATCGCGGACAAGGCGTCGGAGATGCCGGGTGTCCTCTCCGGTGGTCAACGACAACGACTCGCTATCGCACGAGCGCTGGCGAACGAGCCGACGCTCCTGTTGGCCGACGAACCGACGGGGGCACTGGACTCCGTCGGCGGCCAGGAAGTCATCGAATTACTGAGTCGACTGCACACGGCCGGTCAAACGATCATCTTGGTGACGCACGACGCCCACGTCGCGAACGCCGCCGACACGGTGCTGCGCATGCGCGACGGTCGAATTGTGAGCGACGGTGACACTTCCGGCGACAACGACGGCGACTCCGTGACGTCGATCGGCGCTCTCTGAGCACCCGCGACGTGGTGAGCACGTTGCGAACTCCTCCTTCGACGACGGCCATCCAACGCTCGGCGTCGCGCGACCGACTGAGTTGTTACGTCGCGGCGGCGGCTGGCGTGATCACCGTGGTGATCGCGCTCGTCGACGCGTCCCACGCCGGAAGGGTCGCGCTCTGGAGCGTCTCGAGCGCCGCCGTCGTGTGCTGGGCCATCGCGGGCGTCTCGCTCGTCGGGCGAACCGCGCGACTTGGACTTCTCTGTTCGCTGGTGTGCCTCGGTGGTGGGCTCACGGTCCTGGTGATGCGAATCGGCGATCAGCACGGCATGGGCGTCGATAACGCCACGCGTCAGATGGCCGACGTGCTCGCAATCCTGACGATGGCGGTCGTGGTCCACGTCGTGTTGTCGCTACCCAACGGCGTGTTGAAGACGAAGGGTCGTCAGCTCGGCGCGGGCGCCTGGTACGTGGTGGCCGTCGCTCTCTGCGCGTACTACGCCGCGGGGTCCAAGACCCTCACGCCGTGGCCCCTCGCGCTCGGTTGGTGCGTCGCCATCGGTTCGGCCCTGCCGTCACTTCGTGGTCGTTATGTCGACGCGTCGGCGCGCGCGCGCCAAGTGATCCAATCCCTAGTCGCCGGGTCGGCCCTCGCGCTCACGTTCGTCGTGATACTCGTCACCCTGCACTCGCTCGTCGACTGGCCGATCGACGTCGGGGCGCCGCTCATTGCGCTCTCGTGTCTCGTCCCGCTCGGTCTCGCGGGTGGGGCGACGAACGCGGCGTCGCACGCGGACCGACTCCTGGTCCACCTCATCACGACCCTAGGCACGGTGGCCATCGTCGCCGGCGCGTACCTACTCGCGGTTCGCGGTTTCGACAAGGCGCCGACCACGCACTCGGACCGCGACCTGCTCTGGTGGGCCATGGCCGCCGCCGCGGTCGCGGCGGTGGCGCAGTTGGCCCTGCGCGGTCGGTTCTCGCGCATCGCCACCAGCTTCACGTACGGCGCGCGCGAAGCGCCCGACGAAGTCGTGCGGTCCTTCGGCACCCGCATGACCCGCGCCATCCCGATGGATGAGCTGCTCTTGCAACTGGTCGAGTCGCTGCGCAAGACGCTGTCATTGGCGTCCGCCGAGATCTTCACCGGAAACGGCGAAGTCCTGGACCTCGTGGTCTCGGTACCCGACCGGCCAGCGCGTTCGTTGCACGTCACGCGCGATGAACGACAGGTGATCGCCCGCGCCGGCGTGTCGGGCAACGCGTGGGCGTCCGTGTGGTTGCCGTCCATCGCCACGAGTGACGCCGTCGGACCGATGCGCGTGGCGCCAATCAGCAACTCCGGCGAACTGCTCGGTATCATCGTGGTCTCGAAAGTCGAGGGCGCCGTTGCGTTTCGCGAAGAGGACGACCGAGTACTCTCGGACCTCGCGCGACAGGTCGGCTTGGCACTTCATAACTCGCAGCTCGACACCGCCCTTCAGACGTCGATGGACGAACTCCGTCACCAGGCCGACGAACTTCGCGCGTCGAGGGCGCGCGTCGTGGCGAGCGGCGACGCCGAGCGGCGACGCGTCGAGCGCAACCTTCACGATGGCGCACAACAGCACCTCGTCGCATTGGCCGTGAACCTGCGACTCACCAAGGACGTCGTCGCGGAGGATCCGGAGATGGCCGCGCAGATGCTGGATGAACTCGGCGAAGCGGTGCAGGAGACCATTCGTGAGTTACGAGAATTGGCCCACGGCATCTACCCGCCGCTGCTCGTCGACAGCGGTCTCGGCGAAGCGCTGAAGGCGGTCGTGAATCGATCGCCGCTCGACATCACTTTGGTCACCGAAGGCATCGGTCGCTACGGCGGCGACGTGGAGGCCGCCGTGTACTTCTGCTGCCTCGAGGCCCTGCAGAACGCCGGCAAGCACGCCCCGTCGGCGCACGTCAACGTGCGCGTATGGGAAGAGTCGGGCAGCCTGCTCTTCGAAGTTCGCGACGACGGTCCGGGATTCGACGTGCGCACTGCTCAGCGCGGCCACGGGTACGTCAACATGATGGACCGACTCGGCGCGATAGGCGGCGCCGTGCGATGGGAGTCCGAGATCGGTCACGGTACTGCGATCCGCGGATCGTTGCCGCTCGGCTGATCAGGTCGCGAACGCGACCTCATTGCGTTGATCCCACAGTCGTCGAAGTGTCTTCGCGCCGAGTTGCTCCTTGTGCACGTACGCGCGGGCCCCGCTCGCCGCGGCGTCGGGGGGCAAGTCGCTGATGTCGTAAGTCGAGCACAAGATCACGAACGTCTCCGGTAGTTCGGCGACGATACGACGGGTCGCTTCGATGCCGCCCATCTCGGGCATGTTGATATCCATCAACACCACGTCGGGATGGACCTCCTCGGCCATCTCGAGCGCCTTCACGCCGTTCTCCGCTTCACCCACGAGCGCAAAGCCCTCGGAACGCCGAATCACGGCGCGCGCCGCCATCCGAAACGGGGCCTGGTCATCGACGACCATGACCGAGAGGGACTCTTCCATGCGTCAAGTATTTCACTTTGGCCTTCACATTGGCAGTGAGGTGCCTTCCGCGACGAGGTGTAGTTAACCTCCCGCGTTCCCTCCGAGATATACAAGAACGGCCTTGACCCGACGATTCAGATCGTGTTCTTCGGAGAGGCCGAACTTGGCGAAAATCGAGTTGGAATGTTTCTCGACGGCACGTTCGGAGACGCCGAGACTCTTGGCGATGGCACCGTTCGACTTGCCTTGGGCCATCTCGCTCAATATTTCCGTCTCGCGCGGTGTCAGCCAATCGAGGTCACTCTTTGGGCGATGCGAGCGCGCCTTCACGAGTTCATCGACGACGAGTGGATCGATGACCGAGCCACCTTCGGCGACGACGCGAATGGCGCGCGACAGTTCACTCGCCCCGGCGACGCGTTCCTTGAGTAGATAGGCGCGACCGGCCGATCCCTCTTCCAAAAGCGCGAGCGCGTACGCCGGTGCCGTGTACTGACTCAACACGACGACGCCCACGGTGGGTCGATTCTCACGCAGCCAGGCGGCCGCTCGTATGCCCTCGTCGGTGCCGGTCGGCGGCATCCGGATGTCAGTGACCACCACGTCAGGTTCGTGGACCGTGATCTGTTCGATCAACTCTGGATAGTCGCTCGCGACGCCCACCAATTCGAAGTCATCGTCGCCACTGATAAGACGTGTGATTCCCTCGCGCAGAAGCGCGTTGTCTTCGGCCAATACCACCCGGATGGTCACGAAGAGAACGTACCATCGAAGCCTGGTCGTTTGAACTGCGAACGTATTCCGCTTTGAGCACCGTTCGCTTGGCTTCGCGAGGCGCATTTCGTGTGGGCGGTTATCATTGACTTCTCCGCGGGCGTAGTTCAGCGGCAGAACATCAGCTTCCCAAGCTGAGAACGCGAGTTCGATTCTCGTCGCCCGCTCCATTTGGTCTAGATCACAGTCTGGTCGTCAGTTCTCCGTGAATCGTCACGACGTGAGGACCCGCAAGATTCACCGTGAGGAAAATTCGACCCGAGTCTTCTTCGAATGTTCGGGCGATGGGCGTGGACTTAGCGCAATTTTCTTTGCGAGCGCCGTTTCGCCATGGCCGAAGACGCACTCTGAATCAGGGGCGTTCATTTCGACCGACCATTTTCAATTTCCTTCACCATGAAAGTTCAAGAGTCAAAGGGAATCGACCTCAAGAATGAGTTTCCCGATCTTCTCTCCTCCGAATAATCGAGCAAGCGCCGCCGAAAAGTTCTCAAGCCCAACCACTATCTCTTCGTGACTTATTAATTCTCCGTTTCGATACCACTCCGACAATTTCTCGAGAGCCTCTCCATACCGATCTGCGTAATCGAACACGACAAAACCCTCCATCGATGCTCGATTCACTAATAGAGATAAGTAATTCCTCGGTCCGTATGGCTTACCTTCGTTGTTGTATTGGGAGACAGCGCCGCACACAACGACTCGCGCCCCTCGCGCTAGGTTTGCCAATGCGTGATCGAGCATTTCGCCGCCCACATTGTCGAAATAGACATCGATTCCATTCGGGCAAAGGGTGCGCAACGCAACGTTCACCTTTTGTTCGTGGTAGTCGATGACTTCATCGAAGAGCAGTGCTTCCTTTAGATAGTTACACTTTTCTGCACCACCGGCAATGCCAACGGTACGACACCCACTCAAGCGCGCAATCTGACCGACCAAACTTCCAACTCCGCCAGCTGCGGCCGAAATGACAACCGTGTCACCTGGTTTTGGTCGTCCAACGTCAAGCAATCCGAAGTAGGCGGACAAGCCGGTGATTCCTAAGACCGACAGATACAACGGCAGCGACGCACTCTCGCCGTCGATCACCGTCACCTCACTCTCGTCGATCGATGCAAACTGTTGGACACCAAATATTCCGCTGACGGCCGTACCCACGGGGAGCGCCGCAACGTGTGATTCGATCACGTGACCAACGCCGAATGCTCGCATCAACCCGCCGAGTGCAACTGGTGAAATGTAGGAGCGAACATCATTCATCCAGCCGCGCATGGCTGGGTCAATGGACAGGTATCTGACTTGAACGAGCACTTGGCCAACTGTTGGCTTGACGACCGTTCCTACTTCCATTTGAAAGTCATCATTCTCGATCATTCCTTGCGGCCGACGGGCGAGAAGTACCCGACGATTGAGACGCTCTGTCACTTACGCGAGCGACGTGTGACGCCAAAAATTAGTGGCGAATTTGCTTGACCGAGGTATACGTTTTCAGCGACAGTGAGGTTGGGAACCGATCCGTACTCCTGTTGCACCACAGAGATTATAGAGCAATGGGCAAGAATCTCGCTCAGCTTCCCAAGCTGAGAACGCGAGTTCGATTCTCGTCGCCCGCTCCAACGATTTTCAACCGAAGGCCAATGTTTTGCGCCAGTTTCGGGTAACCACAGTTGTCCGGTGTTGACCACGGTTGTCCTTTGTGTTGGGTCGACGTTGTCCGGCACGGTTCAGTATTGCGTTGTTTCGAATCCGACAGTACGTGCTTCGCGCTCGGCGTACCGAATGTCAACGACGACAGTACTTCGTCGCAACCATTCATCTGCCTCGCGTACGGGACGACGTCGCCGGGATGACCACCTTCCTCGTCCGCCTGAGCTTGATCTTGAGTTCCCAGGAGACGTGCCAGACTTTGAGCGATGAGCAGCACCCCACAAAAGGCTGCTGGCGCGCCACGACTCCGTGCGATCCGAGAGGAGTGGCTCGCACGCGCGATCGAGGGTCTCGTAGCTGACCCTGCAATCCACGCCGCCGCACTCGTCGGATCGCTGGGTCGCGGCGATGCAGACGATTGGAGCGACGTCGATCTTGTAATCGTCGTCCCCGACGACCAAGTTGAGCACTACGCCGCTGCGATGCAGCTGCCCGCTGCGGAGCTGGCTGCCTGGAGTATCGATGCTCGTCACAACGCTCCCCGCGGCGCCGGAGCGGTTGGTGTCCGCTACGTCATTGATGACCTTCCGTTGCACGTGGATTGGCACGTCTATCCGCGCTCCCAGGCCGCCTGGGTCGCCGACGCCAAAGTCATCTTTGACGAGCTCGGCCTCCCACGGCTGCAGGACACCTTTGCTGAATACCAGGAGCAACGCGAAGTTCAAGCTCCTACTTCCAAAGTCGCCAATGCTCATCGACAACTGCAGGTCTCGCTCATTCCGGTAGCCGCCAAGTACGTCGCAAGGCGCTCACCTGAGGCGGGACTCATGGTGAAGTTTGTCGGCGGGCCACTTGTGCCAGATGCCACGCCGGCCGAGTACCTGGCCATGCTTCGCGATCTGCTCGTCCAGTATCGCGACGATGCACCCGAATTGATTCTGGTGTCCGCCCACCGCTACCTCGACCTCGTTGAAAATGTGCTGTAGACCAACCATCAGCACGTTCCGTGTCTCAACTTTTGGTCATCTTCAGTTTCCCAAGCTGAGAACGCGAGTTCGATTCTCGTCGCACGCTCCAACGCTTTTCGACCACGAAGTGCCCGTAAGCGAAGACCTTCTTCATTAAGCGGGCAGGCCGTTCTTAGGATTGACGCCGATAGGACGTTCAGGATCTCTCACTCCCGGAATGACGATTACGCCGATGCAGATGAGCGTGGACACGAGTCCGCTTAAAAACAAAGTTTCTCTGATTCCGATTCCGGCCGCCAGGACGCCTCCCAACAGGATGCCGAGAGGTCCTAGCGCAAAGGCCAACAAATACACCAGGGACGAGACCCGACCCAGGACCTCTCTGGGTACCAGCTCCTGCATCATGGTGACCCATAGAACGTCGCCGTAAATGAAAAGGCCGATCTCAATGGCGTTGAGGAGGCCCACCACCCAGACATTGACCGCGAACGCCATCAAGAGAATAGACAGGCCTCCTCCGGCGTAGGCAATCCACAGAACCGTCACACGAAGTCGCGGCGATCCCATTCGGGCAACGACCAGTGAAGCCACTACGCCGGCCGCCCCGCCAGCGGCGAAGACAAGACCGAGCGAGAAAGCACTGGCGTGCAATACGTTACGAACCAATACGGGCAGTAAAACGGTGAGCGGCATCATGCCGACGAAGTTGGCCAGCGCCGCAGCAGCGAGCGATGCAATGAGCCAGCGCGTCTTGCGAACGTAACCGATTCCTTCCAGAGCTTCGGCGAGGGCCGACAGCCGTGCCTTCGAACGCATCGTTCGAAGGCGCATCGCCAGAAGGCATATCGCCGAGCCCGCAAAGCTAATAGCGTCGATTCCGAAGGACCACGCAAAGCCAATGCTGCCTACAACAAGGCCGCCGACCGCCGGACCAATGAGTCCCTGGGTCAAGGAACCGCTCATCGTGTTGAGAGCGTTACCCTGCGCGAGCAAGTTCTCATCGAGTAACTCGGGCAGGATAGACAGGGATGCCGGACCAAAGAATGCATCGGCCGTGCCAAAAATCGCCGACATCGCAATCAGCTGCCACATTCGAAGGTCCTGGCCGGCAATGAGTAGCGCTACGACGCCCACGGCTAGACCTCGCACTAAATCTGACGTAAGCATTGCGAGTCGCTTAGGGACTCGGTCGACGACGACGCCACCTAATAGGGCAAAACAGACCGATGGGACCGCGCGGGCGGCCAAGACATAGGCGAGGTCTATGGCTCCATGTCCAATTTTGAGTGCCGTCAGGGCCAGTGCAATGGTGAAAACGCCGTCACCCAATGACGAAATCGTCTGTCCCGACCAGAGCAGCGCAAAGTCACGGACCTTCAGAGCTTCAAAGGTTCCAATATTGCGATCGGCAATCGGCATGGTCATCAATCCTTCCGCCTAGCGAGGTGATATGTGCCGCGAAGCTCTCGGCGTATCAAAGAAGAGCGCGTCACGGGGGAGTCAACGACGTGCGTTTAACGTCGCCTACATTGGAGCGTTCGGTATCGCACGCACTTTTGGGCGAAACCAACGCAAGGATATGTGGCCCGTAACGCGGAGATGTCCCATGACGAAGTTTCAAGTTGAGCAAACGAGTGCCCGCTCTTGGACTGACGAACAGATGGGGGGCCTGTTTGCTGAAGGTTTTCCAGATTTCATAGGTGGGGACAAAGAGGTCCCCAAGTACATCGAACGTGTACGCGCTTCGTTCCAAGAGTATGACCTCATCCTCACAAGTGAAGACGACGAGCTTGCCGCAACTGGCTGGGGCGTGCCCATCATTTGGTCGGGCGAAGTGTCAGAACTACCGTCGTCCTTCGCTGACGTGCTCCGTCAATCAATTGACGTTCAGGATTGTTCGAGTACGGCGGATACTTTCGTCATCTGCGGCGCCGTGGTTCATCCGTCATTCAAGGGCGGCGAAGCTGCAGAGTCATTGATCCGAGCACTATGCGACACGGCGGCGGCACATCGTCTTGCGAAGGTGATAGCACCCGTTCGCCCGACGCGAAAGCACCTCTACCCATTATTAGCTATCGACGCTTACGCGGCGTGGGTGCGTGATGACGGAATGCCCTGGGACCCCTGGTTACGTCTACATGTGCGTATTGGTGGCAAAGTGATTGGTCTGGCACGTGAGGCTCAGACAATGACCGACACAGTCTCACAGTGGGAGGAGTGGACGTCGCTGGAGATGCCGGTGACGGGCGACTACGTCATTCCTCAGGGTATGGCACCTCTTCACATTGACAAGATCGCCGATCTCGGTACCTACGTCGAGCCGAACGTTTGGGTGCGCCACCGCTAAGCGCTTAGGCGAGGAGTTCAGGAGCTTCCCAAGCTGAGAACGCAAGTTCGATTCTCGCCCGCACCAATTGACCTGGTACCCAAAAAGTGGACCAGATCACATCAATTAGGGGTTGCTTACTAGCGGGTCAATTGCCAACAAGGCGTCGCCAATCCGAGCGCGGGCGATCTCTCGGTCGTAGCGATCTTGAAGATTCATCCAAAAACCTTCACTCATCGAGAAATATCGGGACAGACGCATCGCGGTGTCAGCGGTGATCCGACGCTTCCCCAAGACAATCTCGTTGATTCGACGTGGAGGGACTCTCAGAGCGCGTGCGAGCGCGTTCTGACTTATCCCGAGAGGAATGAGGAACTCTTCGATCAATATCTCGCCCGGCGTAATTGGGTCAATTTTTGTCAACATTGCTCCTCAGTGATAATCCACGACCGATACATCTTCGGGTCCAGCCGCGGTCCAGCGGAAACAGATTCTCCATTGTTCGTTAATTCGAATGCTGTGTTGGCCCATGCGATCACCTCTCAATCTCTCTAACCGATTGCCTGGCGGGACCGTTAAGTCCTGCAATTGTTCCGCGGCATCGAGAACCAACAACTTGCGCATGGCCGATCGGAAGAGTTCTTGATCAAATGAGCGCACCGGTTCCCGTTGCCACACTCGCTCCGTCGTTCTGTCACCAAATGACTGGAGCACCGCTCAATTATAACGCATAACGTTATACAGCGCAATTTAGAATGGCAACCGCAGACAATCAATTTCCCAAGCTGAGAACGCGAGTTCGATTCTCGTCGCCCGCTCCAACGTTTTCGGTCCGAAACTCAATGATTACGGGCAGTTTCAAACGACCAGTAGTGACGGCGAATGAACGCCACTGATCGCTTACGTGACGGGTAGTGCCAACTTCGTCAGACGTCATTCGACGTGGAAGTCGCTTCTGACCCGGGCGGTGGTCCTCTAAGTTTCCTTCATGAGCACTTCCAGCGATCCCATCGACGCACGCCAGCCGGTGCGGAAATACAACCAGCGCATGGCTCAGCGGGTGGCCAGGCGCGCACATGTCAACGAGCAGGGCGTGGCGGTGTGTTTCGCGTTCAACAACCTGCTGACCTCGCTGCTGATCGGCGTGGTGGAGGACGTCGCCCGGTTCGTACCGACGGTCGGTTCCGTGATCGAGCTGGCGATCAGCATCTTGACGTTCTACTTCCATCGCATCGTGCTGGTCACCGATCAGAACGTGTATGTGTATCGGGATTGGCCCTTCCACATTCCCGGCAAGCAGCTGGCCGCCTACCCGCGCCACGCCGGTCTGGTGAAGCTCGGCAGCCCGAACCCAGGCGGTTTCTCCAGGTTCATCCGCCGCGGGCAGCTGACCTTCGAAGACGGTCATGTCGTCTATCACGGCATTCTGTGGATTCGCCGCGCGAAGTACATCGTCCAGGAGGGGAACAGCCCCATCGGGTAGCAATCCCGCCTGAGCGGCATTGCCCGCTCCCGGTCCACTCTCCGGCTCACAAACGGCGTAGACATATCTCGCTTGTCGGTTAGAAGGACATCACTACGGAGCGTCGACGCGGTCGAAACTTCTATCAGGGTGTTCGCCGAGAAACTCGATCCAGGCACTCTTGGCGCACGGGTAGTGCTTGGCTGCTTCCACGAGTTCCATGAACGCACGAATCGTCGCTTCGAAGCGAACCTGGAGCTCGGCGCTCACGAGACGGCCTTCATCAGTGAAAGCCTGATGTGCTTGAGCCAGCGAGAACATTTCGGGATACATTCGAGCGCCCAGGTGTTCGAATGGTATGCGCAGCGACCACAGACCTCGGTTTCCCCCACCCATCGACGGCGACGCCGACATTAGGAGACCGTGTCGCTCATTGAACGGTTGCGGTGAAAATCGTGAGACCCAGTCGACGGTGTTCTTGAGTACTCCGGGCATGGACGCGTTGTACTCGGGTGAGCAGATCACGAACGCGTCGCTTTCTTCAAGACGGAGACGAAATTGATCGGCGCCCGCGGGCAGACCTTCGTCACGCTCCACATCGGCGTCAAAAGACGGCGCCTCAAACTCTCCCATAGACGCGAAGTCGACACTCGCCCCATTGGCAACAATCGTCTCCGCGACGAGCTTCGCCAAGCGAGTGTTCAGCGAACCGTCCCGTAAAGACGCCGACATAACAAGAAAGCGCATTCCGCCGGGCGATCTGACCGTCATACTTTTCTCCAACTGTTCATAGGTGATCGTTCTCAAAAGCGGAGTGGTCAACTTGACTGAACGTCACGGCCACAATTTAAACATGGGCAAGGAAGTGAAGTGAAGGTGACTGGATCGCCTTCGAAAAGCGGTGCGATTGCCAAACCTTCAGAGCTCTTCAGTCACGACGCTTGTGCAGTGGGATGATCTGGAAGTGATCCGTGCCGTGACCCTCGACGCGCACGGCGTCTTGCTGCTACCCGATCCAACCGCCATCAGGTTGATACTCAGGAAATATTCTTGTCAACCCGATGACCAGACATGTTCGAATGCTCACTATCAGATGGTGCGAATTCTCGATACATTTCCTCATCCTGATTGGCAAACCATGAACCGGAGTTTCGCGCAGGCATTAGGTGTACAACCAACCTCACAGGACGACGCGGGAGCAATGCTCGCGAAGAGCGTGTATCTCGGAACATCGTGGATTCCGGCTCCAGGTGCGTCTGCAGCGTTAGCTCAACTCATTGGCCATGGACTTGGCGTGGCCGTCGTCTCGAACACGGTTCATGGGCAGTTGGCTCAGGTGCTTTCGAGAACCGAGTTGTGCAGTGTGGGCGGTGACTATGTGCCCGTCGCAGCCATCGTCGATTCTCAATCCATCGGAATCGAGAAACCTGACCCTCGGCCGTTCCGGATGGCACTCGACGCGCTGGACGTGAGCCCAGCGGATTGTGTGCACGTCGGTGATTCGTTGCACAGCGACGTGGTCGGAGCCGTCGGCGTCGGCATGACCGCAGTTCACATTGATCCGCTGAACCTCTGCAATGACCACACACATGGGCACGCTCAGTCCTTGGGTGACTTCGTGACAGGACTACTTCAGCGAGTCTGACAATCATGATGTTCGATTCAGTACACCGGTCGTTCGAGACAATTGACCCCGCGATCTAACTTGGCAACTGGATTCAACCATTCCCGTGGTATGCCTGAATCAGTCCGGCACGTTTTCGGCACCAGACTGGCCGATTTGCCGAAGTTGAGAGGAACCCAATGACAAGGAAGAAGAGTGCTCGCTCACAGTTGTACCGAGCGGCCCGCGATTTAGGAAATATCGAAGCGGCCGAAAAGGGGCCGTCGTCATTTGGCAAGCGTTACGCGCGGCGCAAGGTGTACGCCAAGACCAACGGCTTGACCCGAAAGTTCTTACGCTCGATTGGACTGAGCAAGTAGGCGCTCGCAGTGAAGTGAACGACGGCAAAGTCCCGCTGCCCACGACAACACTCGATTGCCGGCGTTCTGGCCAATGACTGCGGTGCTATCGCAGATGGGATGTGTTCAACCCATCGAGATGAGCTCGAGCTGAATCTTGAGCGAACCGTAGGATGGTTTGGTTAGTGGTGCGCTCTAACAGTTCAGAGTCCAAGATGCGAACGTTAGAACGATTCGCGCACTCCATGATGGTTCCGAATCGGCAACGCGATGCACGGGCGAAAAGGACGACTCTTTCGAATGTCGGATTCACACGAGGAACGACTGCCCGGTGGCAGACTCACGGTCGTTGTTCGTTTCGGCGACACCGTCCGTCGCGAGCGAATGCCGTGGAGTGGCGAAGTGCAACGACTCCTGGCCCACGTCCGCAATAAGGGTTTCCTCTTCGCTCCCGAGCCGCTCGGCTTCGATGAGAAGGGCCGAGAAGTCCTGCGATACATCGAGGGTGACACGTCGGCGACCGTGGAGCGATGGCCGGGATCTCTGTGGAGCGACGGACTGCTGATCGAAGTCGGGAGGGCCGTCGCCGAGTACCATCGCGCGGTCGCGGACTTCGTGCCGTCGGAGAACGCGCAGTGGCAATACCGGCCGCGAGCGCTTGAACCCGGCGAGATTATTTGTCACCACGACTTCGCTCCCTACAACGCGGTATTCAAGGGGAGTCGTCTTCTCGGAATAGTCGATTGGGAGGGCGCGGGACCCGGAACTGTCAAAGAGGAGATTGCATTTCTCGCGTGGCAGTGGACACCGCTCAGGGCACCGGAGCGCGAAATACGAGACGATCGTGATCCCGAAGTCAACCAAACGAGACGACTGCGACTGTTGCTCGACAGCTACGGATTCGAAGATCGATCCGGATTAATTGATGCGATAATCGAACGCGTAGAGATCTCACGATCGGGCATCGAAGAGCGGGCGGCCGCTGGCGGTCTACCGCACCAAGCACTGCGCGATGAAGGACACACTCGAGATATGGAATCGCTCATTCGGTATCTGGCACGTGATCGGTCAAATCTTCAAGCGGCAATCGAATGATCAGATCAAGCGAAATCGCACACGATCCTTCGGAGACAACAGTATGAACGGTGCGCCAACCGAACGCGCCGGTGTACTGATTGTGCGAAATGGTCGACTTGCCCTCGTCGAGCGCAAGGTGCACGATCAGCGTTACTGGGTCATACCCGGCGGCGGCATAGATCCCGGCGAGGCGGCCATCGATTCGGCGCAGCGTGAAGCAGAGGAGGAGCTTGGCGTTACGGTGGAATTGGGATCCCTTCGCGTTCGCATCGACCATCGAGAAGTGGACGGGTCGACCAAGCGTCATTGGTACTTCGATGCATCGGTTCGGAGTGAATTAATCCGATTCTCGGGTCCCGAGATGAACAGCCCAGACAGGGGAACGTACTCGGCGGTTTGGATGGAACTCAATGATCTCGACGCGGGCGCGATCTATCCGTCTGCTGTCGCACGTGTCGTAGCTCAGAACCAGGGAGTCTGGCCCTCGTCCGTCATCGAAATCTTCGAGATATAAATTGTGCCTCGAATCTCCGATGCCATCATTTCATCGGTCGACCCGAATCTGGGTTGAAACTACGAACCATCGATTCCGAACACATTGCCGAATGGATCGACAAATTGGGCTATCGATCTGTTGGGGGAAAGTACGAGGGGGCCGCGATGTCTCGTCGCCCCGAATTCCAATGCCCTTTCCACAGCGGCGTGGATATCTTGCGTTGCGAGATACACGACGGGAGTCCCGCCAAGGGGATTGCGCACGTGATCGGCGGGATGAAATCCATACTCAGTGCCACCGGCGTTGAACCATGAGAAGTCAACATCTTCGTGCACCAAGTCTGACGGCACCTCAAGGAGATTCGCCCACCAAAGAGGGACCTGACGAGGCACTTCACAGAACATCATCACCGTTCTGATTGACCCGTCCATCCCCAAAACACTACGTGCCACCGAGTGAGAACGCGGAAGCGGCGCGCGTCGATCGAATCGTCAGATCGATACCCGAGACCAGTGACGACCCGCATCATTCGTTTGTAGAAGGGTCGAATGCGCCAGATTCGTTCCCGGCTGCTCGATGGTGAATCCCTTCGAATGACTGACGAAGACGACCTGTGAGACATTGCGCTTTAACACGACCTGCCACGTTCGCCCCCAATTCGTACTGCGCACCAACTGAAGTTCAGAATTGATTGACCTCTGGAGGAGAATCGTCCCCGGTACGGGCGTTGCGGGCAAACCCGGCGCTGTGGCGTAGTAGCCCCCCCGATAGGACGTCGACAGCTCTCGAAATGGTGTGAACGTCCTCCCTGCATTGTGCGAGATAAAGAGCCACGGGGCGCCGTTATTCCAATTGGGAGGCACCGACGAAGCCGGCGGGATGACGAAACCCGCGCTCTGACATTCGGAGAGGTAGACCGCGCTGGTCACCGTGGCCAAAGGACAATAACTCGAACCGAAGCCTTCGAATGAGGGCCCCTTCCACTTGCGCCACATTCCATTTGCGGAGAGTCGCGAACTCGCGGTATATCCGCGATCGTTCCCGGAGACGAACCACCCACTCGATCCCTTGAAGTTGAATTCACCCTCCAACTGCGTGCCGCCCGCCGGTAGTTCCATCACTTCGTCCGACATGTTCTTCCACTGTTCGACGTTCGAATGCGTGCCGAGTATGTACGCCCGGTCCCGTATGCCCGACTCACCGAAGAGGTACGTCCACGCTCCGTGCGTCGCCATATCTATGACGCCGCTGGTGACCGAGAGACGTCCGAGGAGAACGCGTCGCCACGTTCTGCCCCCGTCGTGGGTTGACCACGTGCGTTCCACCCAGTTCGGGCCGGAGTTTTGCGAAGTGGTGGGCGCGGGAACGGTGCCGTAGATCCAGCCATTCTCTGCGTCAGCGAAATGAACGTTCAGCGTCGTATAGGAAGTGACATACGTGCGCCACGAGATCAGTCCCAAAGCGCCTCCCAGTTGGCTCGGTGTAGGCACAACATTCCAGGTCGAACCGGCGTTGTCGGAACTGCCCAGGGCGGCGCACGTCTTGGTGGCGCAGTCGTAGGTCGAAAGTACGAACCCAAGGCGAGCAGTCGGGAATGACATAGACGTTGGATTCAGCTGAGTCGACGAGGCGTCCGCCCAGGATTGAATCGTCATTAAAGAGATCAAGAGAACAGCGACGACGAGTAGTGGCCGCCATCTCAATTCGTCTTTCAACCTCAATCCCTTCAACGTTTTCGGTTTATCACGCCACAACGCTGCCACCTCGCAAATTGTTTCGGAGGGTGGTCTTCGAGATCAGAATGGATTACTTACTCGCGCGACCCTCGAAAGTGAAGCCAAATGGCTTCGGTTCTCCCTCGAAGTAATACGTGTCGAGATCTTGGATTTGAAACCCTGAACCTTCGAGCGATCCGACGATGTTTCGGGTCAAGTGACAACCTCCGGCCAGTTTCTTGTTCAAAGGCTCAACTCGTCGCTGCCACCTCGCCGTCTTGACGTCAGGCGCGTGCCCGTGCTCAACGAAGTGCAAGGTGCCGCCGGGCTTCAGTATGCGACGCAATTCCTGAAGCGCGGCGTCGAGATTGGGAATCGTGCACATCGTCCACGTCGAGAGCACGCCGTCAATTGATTCGGAAGGCAAGTCAAGATGCTCGCCGGTGAGTCCCGCCAGTTCGACGTTGATGTTGGAGCGCGCGATCCGGTCCGCGGCGAGTCGCATGCACACTCGCGACGGTTCCACCGCGAAGACGCGCCGGACTTCTGGTGGAAAGTGGCGAACGTTCAAACCTGTCCCGAAGCCCACCTCAACGACATCGCCAGAGAGACCCGCGCACACCCGACTACGAACTGCATCGGTTCCCTTGCGCTTCATCACCTTGTCTTGAAGTCGCGGAAGAATCTGATCGCCGTACACGCCCATGACTACCCCCTTCGTTTCAGTTACCGATCGCCGAATGCGTTGAGGGGCATACCTGTGACGCCGACATCGACGCAGAAGACGCGACCCGCCTCGGATTCTCGTTCCAATTGCTCCGCTGACATGTCTTCACGGGCCGTCGTGACATAGAGCGTCGTGCCGTTGGAACCTCCTATCGCGCAACTTGCCGGCTGGCTGGTCGGAAGTTCAACACGACCGATCAACTCGCCAGCTGGAGAGTAACGCCGCACTTCAGAGCCTCCCCATATCGCAATCCATAGCGAACCTTCGGCGTCGACGCACAGACCGTCAGGCATGCCGTCACTATCGGGATCCAGTTGAATGAAGGCGCGTCGATTGCTCGTTTCACCGTTCGCGTCGACATCGAATGAGTAGACGCGGGCGGGTCCGCTATCGACGAAGTACATCGTTTGCCGATCTGGACTCCAACCGAGTCCATTGGAGACGGTGAGACCTCGCACCATGGTTTCAGTGCCGGTTGCTTCGGCGTAACGGAACAAGTTGCCGAGACCGGGTTCTCCATTGTGGGACATCGATCCAATCCAAAAGCGACCCCATGGATCGGCAACGCCGTCGTTCATTCGCACTTGCGTAACGCGATCAGCCTCGGGCGCGTCGAGCTCGCGCAACTGTCCCCTCTCGGAGAGGATGGCGATGGCCTGATCCGTCGCCACAATCCAACCTTCGCCGCGATCTCTCATTGGGGCGACCGCGGTGAGCGATCCGTCAACTTCATACGAGGCAATGATCTCCACGCGCGTCGCGTCGGCCGTGGCGCGAAAGAATCTGCCGGCGTATAGGTCGACCCAGTACAGCTCACCGCGCACCTCGTCCCATCGGCAGCTCTCGCCGAGGTAATAAAGATCCGTCGTGCACGGTTCGGCGACGTACTCCCTCACCGCAACTCCAACTCGTCCGACGCCCCGAGTCGCAGCGCCAATGCCGCAATGGTGAGCGCTGGATTCACCGCGCCCGACGACGGAAAGACGGATGCGTCGCACAGCCACAAGTTCGATACCTCATGGGAACGTCCGTGGGCGTCGACCACACTGGATTCGGGATGCTCCCCCATGCGTCCTGTCCCGCACTGGTGACCAGTGGGGTTCGCGCCGAGCAGTTGCGTGCGCACTATGGGATAGCCCGCGACTCGAATCGACGCTCGCAACTTTTCGATCAAATCGTTGTGAGATGACATATTGGTGACTTCGTGTTCCATCACGATTTGATCGCCCGCATTGAGGCGTATTCGATTGGCCGATGTCGGGAGTGCCTCGGATTGAACGAAGAGATCGACCGAGCGACGGGTGACGAAGTCGAGGACGTCGACGGGAACCACCTTGCGGGCGGACTTGACCATCGGACCTCGCAGTTTCCCGAGACCCTGCACGTTGCCGAGGGGATACGTCGTGTCGGTGCCGGCCTCGTACCAGTCGTTTAGTCCCATCGTCTTTTGGAAGATCGTGTCGTTTCGCCGCCGCGGATCTATCGCGACAAAGAAACTCGTGGTGTGATTCATGTAGTTGCGACCCACCTGATCCGATCCGTTCGAAAGGCCCCGCGGATGGGTGTCGGATCGAGAGCGCAACAAGAGCGCCGCGGTATTGATCGCCCCGGCGGCGAGCACGAACTTGCCGGCGGTGACCGTCAGGATTCGCCCGTGGTGGCGAACTGTCGCCGTGGTCACCCGGCGACCGTCGCCGTCGGTGTCGAGTCGCAGTACCTCGGCGTTCACCATCAGCTGGACGTCGTCCGACTCCAGGGCCGGGCGCATGGCGCAGACGTCGGCGTCGCCTTTGGCGTCGAGCATGCAGGGGAACCCGTCACAGGTGTTGCAGCGGATGCACTTGCCCCCCTGACGGAGATCGAGCATCAGAGGTAGCGGAAAGGGGTGGAGTCCCTGCGTTCGCAGCCGGTTCGCCAACTCTTCAATCACCGGTTCGTGGCGCACCGGTGGGTGCGGGTACGCGCTCGAACGCCACGGGTCCGTGGGGTCGCTACCGGCCTCGCCGTGCACCCAGAAGATCCGCTCCGCTTCGCCGTAGTGCGCTTCGAGATCCGCGTACGTCAGGGGCCACGCAGGCGAGACGCCTTCGCGATGCTCGATGTCGCCAAAGTCCGACTCGCGCAGTCGAAGGGCGGTCGCACCGAAGACTTTCGAGTTGCCGCCGACGTAGTGATAGTTCGAAGGTATGAACTGCTCGCCGTTCCTGTCGCGCCAGGGCGCGGAGTTCTTGTAGATGCCCTCCATGTGGACCTGGCGCATATCCCAGTTCGCCTTCTCGCGCGGCAAGAAGTCCCCCTGTTCGAGGACGAGGACTCTGGCGCCCGTCTCGCGAATCGCGTACGCGAGCGTCGCTCCTCCCATTCCCGAACCAACGATTGCGACGTCACAGCTGAGGTCTTCGGTCACGCCGTCGAGTACCGACGTGCGCAACTCTGGCGGTGACGGACTCATTTGACTCCCCTTCATGTGGACGGCGCTACGGCCCCGACGAGGATTCTCTTCAATCGCCAATCCACCCGGAGATAAACCTATGATTTCAGTCTTATGCTTGCTCAATCGTGACCGAGTTTGTGCCTGCCGGGCCGATGGTGTTTGATAAGCAGTGAATGTAGTGACCGAGACGGGGGGAGGCGGTGGTGTTCTTGAGAGCCACGCCTTCAACCGACTCCGCGACCTCCCAATCCACCGCACACCGTGGAACGCGCAGTGACTGAGACCTCAACGCGCGACGAAGTCGAAACCACCGCGGGACAAGGAATATTGCTGCGAGGAATCACCAAACGCTTCGGATCACAAGAGGCCGTGAGCGAGGTCGATCTGGAGGTCTTTCGCGGTGAGTTTTTCACCATGCTGGGGCCGTCCGGCTCAGGAAAGACGACGTTACTGCGACTCATCGCGGGCTTCGAGGTGCCCGACAAGGGATCGATCTCCTTGCGGGGCGTTGACGTCACGGGACTGCCGCCCTACCAGCGCGGCGTCAACACGGTCTTTCAGGACTACGCGCTCTTCCCGCACTTCGACGTCGCGCGCAACGTCGCCTACGGACTCCGCGTTCGACACGTGAAGCGCGCCGAGATTGACGAGCGCGTGCACGCGGCGCTCGAAATGGTACAGATGACCGAGTACGCCGCTCGGCGGCCAGCCCAGCTCTCGGGGGGACAGCGCCAACGCGTCGCGTTGGCCCGCGCGATCATCAACGAGCCGCAAGTGCTCCTGCTCGACGAGCCGCTCGGCGCGCTCGACCTCAAACTCCGCCAAGAGATGCAGGTGGAGCTCAAGCGAATCCAGCGTCAGATCGGCATTACCTTTATCTACGTCACCCACGATCAGGAAGAGGCGCTGACGATGAGCGACCGGCTGGCGGTCTTTCGCAGTGGCCGGATCGAGCAGATCGGTCCGCCGACGGAGGTCTACGAACGCCCGGCGACCGAGTTCGTGGCGTCCTTCGTCGGTACGTCGAACGTGATCGAGGCGCCCTACGGTCGCGCGGTGCTGCGTCCCGAAAAGATCGAGATCTCCATTGGTCCGCTCGCCGATGGACGAACCGGCGTCGCGGGACGAGTGGTCGACGTCGCCTATCTCGGGATGGTGACCCGTTTCAGCGTGCAGCTCGACAACGGCACCACGATGACCGTCGCGCGTCAGAACAGTTCCGCCGGCGCACAGATGTTCGCGGTTACGCCCGAAAGCCGGGTGACGTTGTCGTGGGATCTCAACGACGCCTTCCCTCTCATGTCACACTCCGAAACTGAAACGCAGCTCGGAGAACAAGCTAAAGGAGCAATATGAATAGGCCACGATTCTTGCGATGGGTCGGCGCGGGGGCGGCAGCGCTCATGCTCGGCGTCTTCGTCGTCCCGATCGCGCTGAGCGGTCCGGCCGGAGCGTCGCTCGGCACGCCGCCGACCCAGGGCATGAAGGTGCCGACGTCGATTGGCAAGGGCGAGGGCAAGCTGAACATCATCGCCTGGGAGGGCTACACCCAGCCCGAGTGGGTGAAACCGTTCGAGACCACGACCGGCTGCACCGTCAACGTCAAGTACGCCGGGTCCTCCAGCGAGATGGTGTCGCTCATGGCCAACGGCGGCGGCCACCAGTGGGACCTCGTCTCCGCGTCCGGTGACGCCGACCTTCGCCTGATCTACGGCGGCGACGTGAAGCCGATCAACATCAAGTTGATCCCCTCGTGGAGCGAGTTCGAACCGTTCTTGAAGTCACCCTCGTTCAACACGATCAACGGCTACCACTACGGCGTCAGCTTCGAGTTCGGACCGAACGTGTTGCTGTACTCGACCAAGGTCTTCAAGACGGCGCCGACGTCGTGGTCGGTGATCTACAACTCGAAGTACAAGAACGAGATCTCGATTCCCGACAACCCGATCCAGATCGCCGACGCGGCGCTCTACCTCGAGTCGTCCAAACCGAGCCTCGGGATCACGGACCCCTACGAGTTGACCCAGACACAGTTCAGCGCGGCGGTCAACCTGCTCAAGGCCGAACACCCGCTGATCAAGAAGTACTGGGACCTCGCCAGTCAAGAGATCTCGCTCTTCCAAAACGGTGAGGTCGTCGTCGGCGCGGCGTGGCCGTACCAGACGTCGACGCTGAAGGCCGCCAAGGCACCGGTCAACGACACCATTCCGAAGGAAGGGGCCACGGGCTGGGCCGACACGTGGATGCTCGCGGCCAACGCGCCCGATCCAAACTGCGCCTACAAGTGGATGGCCTACATGTCGACGCCGAAGATCCAAGCGGAGGACGCCATCTCCTACGGTGAGACCCCGGCCAACACGCTCGCCTGTCCGATCATGAACACGTTGGAAAAGGGTGGCTGTGCCGCGTATCACGCGAACGCGCCGCAGTCGTATTTCAAGACGATCAAGTTCTGGAAGACGCCGCTTACCACGTGCGACAACGGAAAGAACGACTGTGTGGGCTTCACTCAATGGCAACAGGCCTGGACGCAGATCGAGGGATAACTCTGAATGTCCGTGCGTGAAGCAACCCGCGAACGGCTAGGGGCGGCGCTGTGGCGCCGCCCCTGGTTGCGTGGGGCACTAATTCTCTCGCCACCGTTGATGTGGTTCCTGGTGGTCTACCTGGCCTCGTTGGTAGCGCTCCTCGTCACCGCGTTCTTCAGCGTCAACTCCCTCACCGGCAATGTCGTCTACCAGTGGACGTGGTCCAACTTCTCGCAGATCTTCACGCAATCCGTCTACGGCACGATCATCTTGCGCACGGTGATCATGGCGGTCCTGGTCACCATCACCGACGCCCTCATCGCGCTGCCCTTCGCGTTCTTCATCGCCAAGATCGCGTCGCGCCGCTCACGCCAAGCGTTCCTCGCCCTCGTCTTCTTGCCGCTCTGGGCCAGTTACCTGGCGCGGGTGTACGCGTGGATCAATATCCTCTCGAACCACGGCGTCTTACCGAACATCGAGTCACATCTGGGACTCCCCATCACGAATCTGGCGTACACGAACGTGGCGATGTGGATCGTCTTTTCGTATCTATGGCTCCCGTTCATGATTGTGCCGATCTACGGCGCGTTCGAACGGGTGCCCGACTCGTTCCTCGAAGCATCCGCCGACCTGGGCGCCGGCGGATGGTTCACCTTTCGCCAGATCCTGATGCCGATGATCTTGCCGGGCATCGTCGCCGGTTCGATCTTCACTTTTTCGCTCACCCTCGGTGACTTCATCACGCCGCTGTTGATCGGCGGGTCGAGTTCGAACTTCATCGGCAACGCGATTTACGACAGCGCGATCAACGGCGGCGACCTGCCCTTCGCCGCGGCGCTCGCGTTCGTATCGATCGCCATCATGGCGGTCTACCTCCTACTCGCGCGCCTGGCCGGCGCCTTCGACGCGATATGAGGCTGTCGCGACTGACCCGTGGCGGCTTCGCAGTGTTCGCCGCGCTGGTCGTCCTCTTCCTGCTCGGACCGCTCTTCGTCATCGTCCTGTTCGCCTTCGATAAGTCCAATGTGCAGTCGTTGCCCATTCGTCATTGGACGACGCACTGGTTCGCCGTCGCGTTCAACGATCCGGCGGTGCGCAGCGCACTCTGGTTGAGCGTGAAGGCGGGCTGTGCGGCGACCGCCATCGCGTTGATACTGGGCACGCTCGTCGCCTTCGGCATACACCGATTCCGATTCTTCGGCCGCGACACGGTGTCGCTCATGTTGGTGCTTCCCATTGCGTTGCCGGGCATCGTGACCGGCCTCGCGCTCCAGTCGGCCTTCAACCTCTCTCACATCGATCTGTCGATCTACACGATCATCGTGGGTCACGCCACGTTCTGCATGGTCGTCGTGTTCAACAATGTGGTCGCGCGACTACGTCGCACGTCGACCTCATTGATCGAAGCGTCTTCGGATCTCGGCGCCCGACCATTGCAGACGTTCCGACTCGTCACCCTGCCGATGCTCTCGACGGCCATCATCGCCGGCGCTCTGCTCGCGTTCGCACTGAGCTTTGACGAGGTGATCGTCACCACCTTCACGGCCGGGGCACAGAACACCTTGCCGCTGTGGATCTTCGGCGCCATCCTGCGCGGGCAGCAACTGCCCGAGGTAAACGCCGTGGTCGTCTTCGTCTTGATCTTGACGGTGATCCCGATCGCGTACGCAGCCCGGATATCGAGCGGCGAGCGATCCTCCGGCTCCAGGTCCATTTGAGAAGATGGGCCATCACTCTTCCGTTGCGAACGTCCCACGGTGCTACCTTCAGCGCATGACTAACTACTTGGAAAGCGTGCTCGCCGCGTCACTCGTCGACCGCCAACTACTAAACCATCCGTTCTACCAACGATGGGAAGCGGGCGAACTCACGAACGGTGAGTTGCGACTCTACGCAGAGCAGTACCGGCACTTCGAGGTGATGCTGCCCAGTTTCCTCACTCAGCTTGCCGGTCGACTGCCCGACGGTTCCGCCCGCGAGTCGGTCTTGACGAATCTCGCTGATGAAGTTGCGACGCCGAGTCACGTCGAACTCTTCGAGCAGTTCGCCGAGTTTTGCGACGCCACCGATGCGGCGGCTTCTCCGGCAATGCAACGTCTGACGGATACGTACGCCGAAGTGCTCGCACAAGGTCCGGTCGCCGCGCTCGCGGGTCTCTGGGCGTACGAGAGTCAAGGGGCGCGCATTGCCGATTCCAAGGCCGAGGGACTCGCGGTCCACTATGGCGCGAGTGACGAGGCGCTCGCCTTTTGGCTGGCGCATGGATCAATCGAAGGCGATCACGCGAAGTGGACGCTTGAAGCGCTGGCACATCTCGAAAGCGACGATGACGTCGTTGGGCGCGCCGCGCGCCACATCGGCGACGCCTGGTGGGCCTTCTTGGATGAACGCGAGTTGGCTTCGATCTAACCGGAAGATCCGCGAGTCTTGCGGTCCTCCCGCGACGTGGCCGACTAGCGGCCGTTCACTCTCAGTCGGCAGTTGACATCGGTCGGTCAGTCAGAAGAAGTGCGCCCGAGCGAGACCCGGCCAGAACTGTCAATACTCTCTCGAATATGTCTCGAGCCGCGCTCGAACCGAGGACGGCGAATCATTTGGGTGTGAATCCTGCCTGTGCATTGATTCGAACGATTTTCAGGTCAACCAAGGTTAACTTGCGTGTGGTATACCCTCAGGGTATGCTCTCGGTATGAGCGTACCTTTAACTATCCTGGGGCTTCTCGATCGTGAGCCGAGTCATGGCTACGACCTGAAGCGTGAATACGACGCGTACTTCGGTCGCGATAAGCCGCTGCCCTTTGGGCACGTGTACGCGACCTTGTCGCGACTGGTACGCGACGGCAAGGTCTCACCGGGTGAGATCGAACCGGGCGCCGGACCGGAGCGCAAGCGCTACACGATCACCGAGAGCGGCCGAATCGAGATTGAGGCGTGGCTCGCCGAACCGTTGCCTGCCGAGCCGTACCTCCAGACCGACCTCTTCGTGAAGGTTGTCCTCTCGCTCATGCTCGGTCGTCCCGCGGAACAGTTTCTCGACGTTCAGCGCGCGTCGCACCTGGAGCGGATGCACGAGCTGACCGACCTGAAACAGAACGGCGGCATCGTCGACGTTCTGCTCGCGGACCACGGTCTGTTCCACCTCGAAGCTGATCTCCGTTGGATCGAACTCACCGTCGAGCGACTGAGCGCGCTGGCCGCGGTGGTGACACCGTGAGGGCCGCGAACGGCGCCTCGACGGTCCACACCGGCGGCGTGATCATCGAGGCCCACGAACTGTTCCTCTCTTTCGGTGAGACACCGGCACTTCGCGGCGCGAGCATCGCCGTACAGCGAGGCGAGATACTCGCGATCATGGGCCCGAGCGGCTCGGGCAAGTCAACGCTGCTGCACTGCCTCGCGGGCATCCTGGTCCCGGACTCCGGCGAAGTCTCCTTCGACGGCCAACGCGTCGACGCCATGCGCGAGACCGAACGATCCAAGCTCCGGCGCGATCGATTCGGCTTCGTGTTTCAATTCGGTCAGCTCGTACCCGAACTGACCGCCGAAGAGAACGTCGCGCTACCGCTCCTACTCGGCGGCACGAAGCGACGCGAGGCCCTCGAGACCGCGCGCAGCTGGTTCCAGCGTCTGGACCTCGAAGGAATGGAACAGCACCGGACCGGCGAGATGTCCGGCGGTCAGTCCCAACGCGTCGCGATGGCTCGCGGTCTCGTCGCGAATCCGGACGTGCTCTTCGCCGACGAGCCGACCGGATCATTGGACTCCCTTAACGGCGAAATGGTGATGAACCTGCTGACCCGCGCGACGCGCGATCTCGGGACCACCGTCATCATCGTGACCCACGAGCCGCGTGTCGCCGCGTACGCCGATCGCAACGTCATCGTGCGCGACGGCAAAGTCTCGATGTCGGAGCGAGTGTCGAGGTGATCCGCCTCGGTCTGCGCCTCACGTTCCAAAGTGGTCGCGAAGCCGCGCTGCGGGTCTTCGTCACCGCCGCGGCGGTCGCGCTGGGCGTCGCACTCCTGCTCGCCGCGCTGGCCGGGGTCAACGGGCTCCACGCCCAGACGGACCGTGGCGCATGGCTCGACAGCGCCGCCCAGGCGTCACGCTCGACTACCACGTCACTGTGGTGGCTGTCGAGCGTCGACCAGTTCGGTACGCAGGCCATCGACCGGATCGACGTCGCCGCGACAGGACCGAACTCGCCGATCCCCCCGGGCATGTCCCGTCTTCCAGGTCCGGGAGAGTACTTCGCCTCGCCAGCCCTCGTGACGCTGCTTCGCACCGAACCGGCCGCCGAACTCCGTGATCGCTACCCCGGTCACCTCTCCGGGACTCTTGGCGCCAGCGCGCTGCCGTCACCGAACTCGCTCATCATCGTCATCGGCCATAGCGCTCAACAACTCTCTGCGGCGCCCGGCGCGATCAGGATTCGTGCCGTTCAACGAACCCCCTCTGCGTGTTACCGCTGCCAGAACACCGTCGGAAGCGGATCCGTGCTGCAATTCATTCTCGGCGCAGGCGCGATCGCACTCCTGCTACCTGTGTTGATCTTGATCGCGACGGCCAGTCGACTGTCGGCCGCTCGACGTGAAGAGCGCTTCGCCGCGATGCGTCTCATCGGCGCGACACCACGACAGATCGCCATGATTTCGGCCGTCGAAGCGGTCTTCGCGGCACTCTTCGGCGTCGTCGTTGGCTTCGTACTCTTCTTCGTTTTTCGGCCACTCCTCTACCATGTACCGTTCACCGGGGCGCCCCTCTCCCCGGGCGACCTCGCGTTGCACTCGACTGACTTTCTCCTCGTGGTGATCGGCGTGCCGATCGCGGCAATCGTGTCGGCTCGACTCGCCCTCCGTCGAGTGGTGATCTCACCGCTCGGGGTGAGCCGCCGAGTGTCGATCCGTCCGCCCCGGGTCGCGCGGATCATTCCGCTGCTCGCGGGCATCGCGTTCTTGTCGTACTTCGACGCCGCCGGCAAGCCGGGCGACGTTGGTGGCCAACTCCTGGAGCTCCTCTTCGGCTTCATCCTTCTCATTGTGGGCCTGGTGCTCGCGGGACCGTGGGTGACGACCGCCGGGTCTCGTCTCATGACGCGGCGGGCTCGACGCCCGTCGACGCTGATCGCGGGCCGCCGCCTCCTCGACAATCCCAAGGCCGCATTCCGTTTCATCAGCGGTCTCGTCATCGCTCTCTTCGTCGCGAGCGCGGCGATCGGTGCACTCAGCTCCGTCGCCGCCGCCAGTGGGAACAGCGGCGGGAGCGCCGGTCGAGCAACCCTTGCCGATACGTTCTGCAGCTTCCGCCAATCGAACTGTTCTGCGTCGACTCGCATTGCCGCCGTCTCGAGCCAGCAACTCGATGAACTCCGTGCCACGCCGGGTGTGAAAGCGGTCACCGTGGTCCACGAGAGTCCGAACGCGTTCACGTTCGGAAGAGCGTTCGGCGTGATTACGTGTGACGAACTCAAGAAGACCCCGGCGGTCGGCAAGTGCGCTCCCGGCGAGAGCGTCGCGAACGTCGGCTACTTCCTATCGAATCTGTTAGGTCACAACTCGCACGCGTCCACCACGCGTTGGCCGTCCGCGAACGTGACGGTGGCCCAAGCCGATCGACTCAGTGTCGACGCCGTCGTCGTTGCTACGGACGGTTCGTCAAATTCGCTCGAGCGCGCCCGGACCGCCCTCGAACGGATCTTCCCGTATCAGGGCACGCCCGTCGCGGTCGAATCGTTCGATCCATCGACCCAGCGCCTGCTCGCCATGATCCAGGACATGACCGACATCATCATCGTGGCGAGTCTCATCATCGCCGCGTGCAGTCTCGCGGTGAACGTCGCCGCTGGCCTGGGTGAGCGCAAGCGACCCTTCAGCCTGCTCCGACTCACGGGCGTCCCCCTCGGCGTCCTTCGCGGCGTCGTCGCGCTAGAAAGCGCGCTGCCGCTCCTGTTGGTCGCCATCGTGTCGATCGTCGTCGGGCTCATGGCGGCGGCACTCTACCTCCACTCCCAAGTCGGCATCGCCTTCCACACACCGGGAATGGAGTACTGGGTAACGGTGATCGGCGGACTCGCGGCATCGCTCGCGATCATCGCGTCGACGTTCCCCCTACTTAAACGAATGACGGGACCAGAGGTGGCTCGAAACGATTGAAACCTTGACGATCGCGTTCTCGAACTAGTCCGATTTGATGAAGTGATCGGGCGGCACATCGGGCAGACCTGGCACGGGATGCGACTCTTCGGTCCAACGACCAGCGCCGAAGGCCAGGTCCGCGACTCTTCGCCAAAATATTGATGCCCCCACGTTGTCATGTTGGAAGGCGATGGTCCACGGTCCTTTGTGGCGCGACAGCACGTCCAACGCAAACGTGCGCCCGACGCCTTCGCGTCGTGCCGTGGTCGCCACCCAGAAGCCCTCGATAGTTCGGCGCTCGCCGTCGAGGCCCTCCTCGACGGCGAAGGCGATCGGCGCGTCTTCACCGGTATTCGGATGCGACCGCCACGCCAAGTAGCCAACGGCGTCCGAAGACGGGTAGGTCTTCAGTCGCGCCGCTTGATATCGACCATCGGCGTAGGGAAGTCCGTGGACAACGTCGGCGAGGTCGTGTCGATACGCCTGCCACAGCCACGCGACGATCACCCACTGTTCGTCACCGACGCGACGGACCTGAAAACCACCTCGCGTACCCTCCGCGGCTGATTTAGCCGCGTCCGTATTGTTCATCGCACGAACTTACTGAAGATCGTGCCGGCCGCCGACCACACGCGGGCTCCGCGGGCTGCGGGCACGAGGTTGGATCCTGTTCGCGTCACGTCAGAATGGAGGTATGGCTCTGCGCAGGTCGACGTGCGGGTTGATGGCGATCGCGTTGGGCCTTGCCCTTCTCACGGCACCATCGAGCGCCGCGCCCGCGAAGGCGATTCTCGCGTCCTCTCCGTGCGGCGTGTCCAAGAACGCACACTACGACCACGTCGTGTTGATAATGCTGGAGAACGTCGGTTACTCAGTCGTCGGCTCCTCCGGTGCGCCCTATTTCAATCAACTCGTGTCCGACTGTGGACTCGCGACCAATGACTACGCCGTGGGTCATCCGAGCTTGCCCAACTACATCGCGTTGACGTCCGGATCGAGCCAGGGCATCACCGACGACGGCGAACCGAGTTCGCATCCACTCAAGGTGCCCAGCATCTTCTCGGAGTTGGGTGCCAATTGGAGGTCGTTGGTCGAATCCATGCCTACGTCGTGCGATCACGTCACGAGCGGCCAGTACGCGGCGCGCCACAATCCGGCCGTCTATTACACGAACATCGCCGCGTCGTGTCAGCGAAACGACGTGCCGATGCGCCTACCGCTGAACCTCAGCGCCGGCTACACGATGATCGTGCCCAACATCTGCGACGACATGCACAGCTGTCCGGTCGCCATCGGCGACGCGTGGCTCCGCCGGATCGTGCCTCTGATCGTGCAGAGCCCGCAGTATCAATCGCGGTCGCTCGTTGTGTTCATCACGTTCGACGAGAACGACGGAACGGCGTCGAACCAGGTGCCCACCCTCGTGATCGCGCCATCAACGCCACGGGGCGAACGTGTCGCGGTGCGATTCACTCACTACTCGCTCTTGAAGTCCGCGGAGCAGTTGCTTCGGGTCGGACAGCTCGGTCAATCACGAACCGCGCGTTCGATGGTGGCGCCCTTCCATCTGTAGCGACTCCCAGGCGATACGAAGTCGAGCCGCGCCAGGGACGTCACTGACGTAGCGTGGCCTCAATCAAGTACACCGGAGGCGCTTCATGCCGGGCATGAATCCGAACACGTACAACCTGAACAACACCCTGGTCGTCGCGTTGTTCCGCCACGCGCTGTTCGTCACCGGTCTACTGCGCCTTGCGGTGATCGCAATGGTCCTGCTGTTCGCGCTCGTCCTCTCACGTCGGATCCTCCGATTCAACCTGTCCCCCGAAGGGACCAGTGAACCTCGGGCGCGCACGTACCTTCGTTGGGGTTTCGGCGCGATCTGGCTCGTCGACGGGATCTTGCAGTTTCAGGTCTCGATGCCGCTCGGACTCGCGAACAACGTCGTGTCGCCGCTCACCGCAAATACGCCGTCGTGGCTCCATTCGCTGATGCAACACAGCATCTATCTCTGGAACGCTCACCCCATCAACTTGGCCGTCGGTGTGGCGTGGTTGCAGGTTGGTATCGGCCTCGTCCTGCTCGTCTCGAACGGCGTCACGGGCCGAGTCGCGGGCCTCGTGTCGGCCGTCTGGGCATCATTTGTCTGGCTCATCGGCAACGGCGCTGGCGGCATCTTCGTCACCGGCGCGTCATTCCTCTTCGGTTGGCCGGGAGCGACCGTCTTCTACGCGATCGCCGGCGTGTGGCTGTGTCTCCGACCCGAGACGTTTTCACGGTGGTTTTCGATCGTCACCTTGCGCATCATCGCCGCGATCCTCGTTTTGGCGACGGTATTGCAGTTTCTCCCCTCGACGGAGTTCTGGCACGGCGGGAACACCAACGCGCTGACGGTCATGACGACCTACATGACCAAGATCGCGCAGCCGCACACCGTTGCGTGGCTCGCTCGCAGCGTCGGCACGTTCGCGGCGTCAATCGGTGGAGGTTTCAATGTCATCGTGATCCTCTGGCTCATGGTGTGCGCCGCGGGTCTGTGGTTCGCGAACGCGAAGGGGTGGCGATGGCCCGTCTGGACGTTGGTGATCGGATGTCTCTTCTTCTGGCTGACCGCCGAAGACACGTCGCTCTTCGGCGGGCTCTCGACGGATTTCAACTCACTCTTGCCGTTGGCTGTGCTCGCGTGGTGCGCATCACCGTCCCTGCGCAGAGCCTCCACACGCGAACGTCGACTCCTTTCGCGTGACGTCACGTCAAGCGCGGGTGCCGTGGTCGCGATCTTCGCCGCCGCGATGATTCTCTACTCGGTGTTCCTCATGGCGTTCACTCCCTTCGCGAGCGCCGAGACGACGCTCTACCAGGCCCAAAACGGAACGGCAACCGCCGCGTCGACGAAGGCACCAGGTTTCACGCTCACCGACCAGTTCGACCAGACCTACTCGCTCGGCGAACACCGCGGCACCGTGACGCTCCTGACGTTCCTCGACCCGCGGTGTTGGACCGACTGTCCCTTGCTCGCCCAGCAGTTGAAGATGCTTCGCTCGACGCTCCCGACGAATGCCAAGCTCGACATCGTGGCCGTGGCGGCCGATCCTTACCATGAGCAACTGAGCGACCTGCGCCACTTCATCGCTATCCGTGGACTCTCCGACGTGAAGAACTTCTACTTCGTCACCGGCACACTGCCAGCGGTTCGCAAGGTCTGGGCGTCGTACGGCATCGGCGTTTCCATGACCAAGTCCGATGCGATGAGCATCCACTCGGACTACATGTTCATCGTCAACTCGAAATCCCTCGTGAGCTGGGTTATCCCTGACGACCCGATCTCCAGTTCTTCCGGTCAGGCCTCGGCGGTATCGGAACTTCGCAATCTGCTCGCCGACGAAGGTGTTCACTGAGGTATTTGGCGCCTTCCACTGGCTGCGACCACGAATCAGTGATTAGCTCGAGTCCTTCCACGGGACCGACCGGTCATTGGCGGTTGCACGCGACAGGCACGCCTTATATATAGGGCGTCGTGCAGGGTCGAAAGCGATTATTTTAAGACAATTCTAAGACGACCCGCTTTCGAGACGCCCGAACGGTTTCGATCCGGTGTGCCTGGGTAACCCCGCGAATTAGGTGTTGCACCGCAGTGGACGCCGAAAGTGAATCCCAAGAATTCCCATATCTTTGGCACACTCAAGTCTTCACAGACGAGACGCGCATGGATAATCTGGGGGCGGAGTCCCGCTCGGGACGCCCTTTCACAAGGAGCTCAGTTATGTCAAAAGGAGGGAGACTGGCGACGGTATTCGGGCTCTTCCTGGTTGTCGTCGGTCTCGTTGTGTGGGCCGTAGGTTCTCTCCTCCATCCGGGGGTTCCAGGCGGCGTGGTCAACTTCACGGACACTCAGCCCTCGGGTCAACCAGTACATATCACCGTGCAAACCGTCGGTTCGATCGGCTTCGGTGCCCATCCGACCTGGGTCTCCTACCTTGTCAAGGACCCGCATACCGGCAAATGGATCCACGACACCTCGTGGGAGTTCCCCGCCCATACGGTCATCGATATGACCGTCGATCAGTACGACAGCGGCAGTCCCCTCCGTAACCAGGAGTGGGGTCAGGTTCTGGGCACCATTGGCGACTCCGCGACTCTCAACGGCAAGACCTTCAGCGTTTATGACTCCTACACCGGCACCGGCGTGGGACACACGTTCGCGATCCCCGCGCTGAATCTCAGCGTCCCCATGGTCGGCGTGAGTGGCAACCCGTGCGCCGTGGCACCCTGTCACTTCAACTCGCCGCACAACGTCGAGACGTTCAGCTTCAAGACCCCCGGGGCCGGTAGCTACAACTGGCAGTGCTTCGTGCCGTGCGCGCTGGGTTACCTATTCGGGAATGGGGGGGCGATGTCAACGCAGGGCTACATGGGCGGCGAGCTGGAAGTGGTGAACTCATGACACCAGAAGGCACAATGGGCAGCGAAGAGAACCACTTCCGCCGAATCGTCATCATTTGGGTAGCACTGTCGGTCGTCATCGACGTCGTGTTCTGGTTCGCCGTGGGGCCGCACATTCCACCGGGTCGCATGACCTCAACGGCCAAGTCCGACCAGTTGGACTTCAACGTACTAGCCCTGATCGCCATACCGGTCCTGGTCGGCGTATGGGAGTGGTTGGCGTACGCCGGAATCATGTGGAACTCGAAGCGCAAGAACGCCCCGGAGTCGGTGGGCGGTCCGGCGGCGGCCAGCAATAAAAAGGCGGAGGTCTCCTGGATCGTGATCACCTCGGTCGCGGTCTTGTTCCTCGCCGTCTACGGCACCATCGAACTGTACGTGGGGAACGGTTCCGGCGGTGGCGAAGGACCCAACCCCATCCTCCAGCCCGCCGGCGCAGTGAAGGCCGAAACCGCCGCGATCGCGGGAACAGGTACGTGGTCACCCAACAGCAACGAGGTCCTTCCGGTGCAGGTGATCGCCCAACAGTGGAAGTTCACCTATCGCTACCCGACGTTCGGTGGATTCGAGTCGCCGGACCTCATCTTGCCGAACAACACACAGATTGCGTTCAACGTGACGTCGCTCGACGTCATCCACAGTTTCTGGGCCTACCAGCTTGAAGTGAAGGCGGACGCCAACCCCATGGTGAACAACGTCGCCTTCACCAAGACCGAACAGCTCGGAAGCTTCGAGGTTCGTTGCAGCGAGCTCTGCGGCATCTGGCACGGCGCGATGTTCAACTCCGGCAACGTCGTCTCAGAGTCCGCGTTCATGACCTGGGCCACGAACACCGAAGCGAGGAACGCTGCCAATACGAAGTTGCTGCCGCCCTTCGCGTGGACCTACGTACCGGACGCCAATGGCGCCGCGGGCGGGTACTACCCCGACGGCAACGTGACACCCTACAGCACGGTGGAGATCTACGGATCGAAGCAACCCTCATGAGCACTGACAGTCGAACCATCAATCCGATGTACGCGAACGAAGAAACGGAGATCGCGCGATGACGATCGAAGCTGAACGACCGACCGAAGTGGAAGCCACGGTGCCCCCGACGTCCGTGGCCGCGACGCAACCCAAGGGTTGGGGCCATGGTTGGCTGAGCCAGCACATGGGCACCGCCATCATCTGTGGATTCCTCGGCTACATCCTGGGTCACTTCCTGGGCAACTTCATCGGCAGTGCGTACCCGTACATCGCCAACAGTGGGCAGAACTCACTCTCGGTACTCCTGGCGCTGTTGTTCATGGTCATCGGTTGGCTGCTCGGGATCGGCGCACTGAACTACCCCTTCGCCAAGATGCTCGGACGAGAGCCCCTCGCGAAGATCGTGGGGCGTGAGGCCAAGGGTGAGACCGAGTTCACGGGCTGGTCACGGTACTTCCGGTACAACCTCGACCACAAGGTCGTCGGCATCCAGTACGTCGTGGCCACTCTGACCTTCTTCTTCACGGGCGGACTGCTGGCGATGGCGATCCGCACCGAACTCCTCAGCCCGACCGTGCACGCCTTCAGCGCCGACACCTACATCAAGATCGTGAGCGAGCACGGCACGATCATGATGATGATGGCCTCCTCGGTGGTCATCGGCCCACTGGGGAACTACTTCGTACCGCTCATGATCGGGTCGCGTCGAATGGCCTACCCCGCGCGTCGAGGCGTTCAGTCTGTGGATCTTCTCGGCCGGCTACTTCGTGATCTTCTCAGCGTTGTTCTTCGGTGGATTCCCCACGGGCTGGACGGGTTACGCGCCCCTGCAGACCCAAGCCGGTCCGGGAATGATCTCGTATCTCTTCGGGTTCGCCGTCATCAGTATCGGCATGATGGCCGCCGGCTTCAACCTCGCCGTGACGATCATCAACTACCGCGCGCCGGGCATGACCTGGAGCCGGGTGCCCGTCTTCGTCTGGTCCATCATCGCCACCGCGGCGCTCTTGACGCTCGCCTCGCCCGTGTTGCTCGTGGCCGGCCTCTTCGGCATCCTCGACCACACCGCGCAGACGGCGTTCTACGTCGCCGAACACGGGGGTAGTTCGTATCTGTGGGAGAACCTGTTCTGGTTCTTCGGTCATCCCGAGGTCTACATAATGGCCCTGCCCGGTTTCGGGATCGTCGGCGAGATAATCCCGGTCTTCTGTCGTAAACCGCTCTTCGCGTACCGCATCGCGGCCGCCGGAATGATAGGGGTGTCACTGCTGTCGTTCTTCGTGTGGCAACACCACATCTTCCAGAGCGGCATCGACCCGGACATGCGGCCGCTCTTCATGCTCACCACGGAACTGATCTCGATTCCGACGGGGTTCATCTTCCTGGTCGGCATGGGCACGTTGTACAAAGCCAAGATCAGATACGAAGTCCCGATGCTGTTCTGTATGGCCGTGTACTTCAACTTCCTCATCGGTGGCATCTCGGGCGTGTTCCTCTCGGACGTGCCCGTGAACGTGACGGTCCACGGGGGCTTCTTCGTACTGTCGCACTTCCACTACACGATCATGGGTGGGCTCATCTTTGCGTTCTTCGGCGGTCTGTACTTCTGGCTGCCCAAGATGACGGGGCGCACGATGAACAAGAAACTCGGACTGTGGCACTTCTGGACGATGTTCGTCTTTTTCAACCTGACGTTCTTCCCGATGTTCATCATCGGTCTGTTGGGTCAGCCGCGGCGCGTCTTCACCTACGCCAAGAATCTGCAGACGTTGAACGACTTCTCATCCATCGCGGCGTTCTGCCTCGGAGCGTCGTTCCTCATCTTCGTGGCCAACTTAATGTGGAGCCAATTCATCGCGCCCCAGAAGTCCCCTTCCAACCCGTGGGACTCCCTCGGTCTCGAGTGGCAGACCGCGACGCCGATTCCGTCCTACAACTTTGAGCGGATCCCGGTCATCATGACCGACCCGTATCACTACAGCGAAGAGAACGCGCCGGCACTCGTTGACGCCAGCGTCGGTCCGCCGTCGCATACCGGTAGCACCGCCCGCACTAACCCGGACCTTAGGGAGTAGAGAGTAACGACATGACCGACATGATCAAGAGCTCGAAGATGAGCAACACTCCCGAAGAGCGGGAGTTCGAACTGCGCGCACACATCGGCGCGATCTGGAGCGGTGGCCGACTGTTGATCGGGATGTACACCTTCTTAATTGCCGCCCTCGCCTTCACGTACTTCTACCTGCGATCGAGCAACAACGGGCTGCTGTGGCGGCCCGATCACATCACGGCGCCCACGGCCTACGGGTGGGCCATCTATTCGTTGATCCTGCTGGCCGCCTTCATGGCCATCTTCGGACAGACCCGACTGCGCAAGGGTGCGGTCGCGGATTGGCAGTTGGCGGTCTGGGTCGGTGTCGTGGCGTCCCTACTCGCCCTGTTCTTGCAGATCTGGGAGTTCACCGCGGTGCCCTTCTACCCGGGCTCGAGCGGGTACGCATCCACGTTCATCGGTTACGCGTGTATCAACATCTTGACGATCGCGATCGTGGCGTACTGGCTCGAGACGACCGTCGCGAGGTCAATGCGCATGGCCAAGGAGCTCGGCGGCGAGAAACCGCAACTCTCGATGGCACCGACGGCGCAGGCGTTCCGGGCGAACGTGGCGTCGATGACGTACTTCATGGGTTACATCATCCTCGTCAGCACGCTGTTGTTCGCGATGTTCTACCTGCTGTAATGATGGCGCGTAAGAGTCATAGGGTGATTGACATGGCACGAATTGACGTTCGAGAGACGGGGTGGTCGCAATGACAGGCGTAGATTCGTATATCGGTCCGCAGATCGAGACGTTGGTGATTCTCTTGGGCACGCTCTTCGTCGTCTTGATCTGGGGATTCTTCCAGCGTCATCATTCGGAGTGAGCGTCGAGTCGCCGCGGCGGCCACTTTCCGCCCACCGCGTCCTCATCCACGACCTCCTCGCCGCCGGCGCACTCGTCATGTGGGTACTCGTCTTGACGCCGCCACTGCTCGCCCTGACAAGCGAGTACGAGTTAGTGCAGGCGGTCCAGTTCGTCCTCTTCGCCATCGCGATCCCCGCCTTGATTGTCGTGGGCGCCCCCTGGCGTTGGTTCGACCTGGCGTCGCTCGAGGATCCCATTGTCGACAATGACGGACAAGAGGTCTCTGCGGTAACACCTCGTCCGCTCGATCGCTGGGTGCGGCGCCGCGCGGCGTCAAAGAGCCACCACCGCATCGTGGGCTACCTGGTCTGCTTCGTGGCCCAGGTCGTCCTGTGGCGATCGAAGCTCGTCGTCGACACACTGATACGCCACCCGTGGCTCGCCATTGGCGAATCGATGCTGCTCGTGGTCGGCGGGACGTTGCTCTGGCTGGAGTTGGTCGAGTCGGCACCCTTCCGACCGACCACGGCGCGCCCGTATCGCATCGCGGTGGCCGCGATCGCGATGTGGTCCGTGTGGATCGTGTCCTACGTCATGGCCATGGCCCAGCACACGTGGTACACGGGCTTTCGTGAAGTGTCACACCGCCTCTTCTCCCTCGCCGTCGACCAGCAGTTGACGACGGCGCTGATGTGGTTCGTCGCCGCCGGCGCATTCCTGCCGGTCATATTCTCGAACCTTCTGCGCTGGCTGCAGTCCGAAGAAGATCCCGACGAAGAGCTCTACCAACTCGTACGCCGCGACCGCACCCGCGGGTTCTTCGGAACGAATCCCTAGACGCCCCGGCTCGTCGTGCCGTCGGTGGCGTCGACCTGCTAGGTCGCGTCGTCCGGCACGGCGGCAAAACGCAGGATGAGCAGTCCGACGAGTAGGAGGACGACGACCCCGACGCCGACGCCCAGCGAGATCAGGGTGTCGCGAAAGTCCGTCGAGGTCAGCGTGCCGCTGAGCGTGAGGTGCGCCGACGCGCTCAAGATGTCCCGAACGCCCGCCAAGATCCCGATGATCAGGAACGGACGCACGGGGAAGATCGAGGCGCGGAGGTGACCGAAGACCGTGTGGGCGATATCGAGCAGGATGATCACGACGAGGATGCCGTCGATCGCGGCCATCACCGATTGCGGGAACGCGTTCCAGTCACTCAAGAACGTGACGATCGTGCGGACCAGTACGATGCTCGCGACCAACATCAGGCTCGTCACGATTGCGTACTCGATACCGATGATGGACCAGCGAATAACCGTGTTGGTGTCCGTAGTGTGGCCGACGCGCTCGCGATCAGGGTTCGTCATAGCGCAGAACGCTACCGGCGATCGCGCGCCGACAGCCGTCCGCCGTCGACGCTTTCTCAGGTCCCTCTCAGGTGGACGAGCGGCGGAATCTTGAGTGCGTCCAGGTGCATCCCCAGCACGCGGTCGGCGTCGGACAGGTCGCTGAGAGCGACCGTGCGGTCGTGGGCGAGGCCCAGTTCCTGTCGGGCGAGATGGCTGATCGTCTTGGCGTCACCCGGATGGTTGAAGAGGTACTGGATATCTCGAATCGACGCCAAGGCGTAGTCGGTGATCCAGAATTCGACCGTGGTCAGCATCTTGTCAATGTGCTTGCCCGCGGTCGTGTCGTCGACCTGAAGGTTGTTCGTGAGGTCATAGACCGGCTCGCTCGCGTACGAGCACGCGACCTCGTCGTCGTTCAGTAACTTCGGAACGAGCGACAGATCCGACGAGGAGAGCGTCCCGCCGACGTTCTCGTTGTAGATGAGGAAGGACTCCTTCAGCGCGTACGAACAGTCGGCCAGGTCGGTATTGATCTCCTTGATCGAGGCGTTCTGTGAGGCGGCGTCCTGGCCCGGCGTGATATGTCCCGGTAGGTCGATGACCACCGAGATGGCGACGATGACGACGAGGGCCAGCGTCGCGAGGACCCACGGACGCCGGTACCAGACCGCTTTGGTGAGGCCCAAGGACGACGTGGGCATCGACGCGGGGTCGAACGGAACCTGCTCGAAGCCGGAGAGGTCGTCGCTCACGGGACAAGACTATCGGCGGTCTCGGCGACTGCCCGGGCGTACGTTCTCAGGCTCGATGGGTTGAGCGAGTACAGACCGGTCTTGTCCTCATTGCCGAACGGCTCGGCGTAGGACACGATGTTGCCATTGGGGCCGATGAAGTACAGCGCGTTGTTGTGCGACACCTCGCTCGCCTTCGCGCCGACGGCGACGCGCACGCCGTAGGCCGTCCACACGCGATTGAGCGTGTCGACGTTACCGGACAACAGCGTGACCGATGGATCGTTGCTCGAGCCCCGGGACGCGAAGGGCGGCACTGGTGGGCGAGATCGTCGTGGCGTTGGGATCCGTATTGACGATCACGAAGTGGACCGTGGCGCCTTCAGTGCCGAGCTCGTGTGAAGCGATGCGAATCTCAGACCCGACCACCGGACAGATGTCGTTGCAGATCGAGTCGTAGAACGCGAGCACGATGACCTGGCCCTTGTGCTTCGTGAGGCGCCACCGGTCACCGTTTTGGGTGTGCAGTGTGAACGCAGGTGCGATCTCGAAGCCGATGTCCTTCAGTCCGATGAAGACCTGCAGCGAGATGAGTGAGGGCAGGTTGGGATCCGTGGTCGGCGTCCCCGTGCGGAGACTGGTCGTCGTAGTCGGAACCGCCTTGCCGTAGGTCTCGAAGAAGTGTTGACCGACCTCACCGCCGAGTCCGAGGAACAGTACCGCGGCCGTCGCCCAGAGTACGAACTTTCGCGGAATGGTCACCCGACGATTGCCGCCGGCACCGTATCGCTCGCTCGGCGCATTCGCGGCGGCGAAGATTGCGGCGCGACGTTCCTCGTCCAACTCGTTGGGATCGTGCGGGACATCCCCGTTACCGTTCGTCATCTCGCTGCCCATCGTTCGAAGTCATTTTTACCATAGGGAGAACGCACTTCGACACGCGTCACGGCGCGTGAGCAACTCACGGGTGACTCTGAGCTCGACGAGGTTCGCCGGTAGATTTGTGACGTGAGCGACGCCGAAACGGTGCCTGATGAACGTCCGGCCAAGGTAGCGAAGTCTCCCCTCTTGGGTGCGTCCGCGATGAAGACGCACCTCACGCTGGTGTTCGGACTGGCGCTGTGCGCCGCGGCGTTTTGGTTCGAACTCCGCCGCGCCGAGGGAGGCAACGAACTCAGTTGGGCCTACGTGTTCGAATGGCCGTTGCTCGCGATCTTCGCCGTCTATATGTGGTGGAAGCTGCTCCACCCCGGATTCACGATCCGGCGCGCCCGAGAGAAGCCGTCCGTGGCGCCCGAGTACGAAGGCATGCTCCAGGCGTGGCAGGGCGAGGTGGCGAAGCTCGAGATGAGTCGTCGCGCCGAAGAAGCGGAAAGGGCGCATCCGACCGGCGACGCCGCGACGTTCGACGATGAGTGAGTCGCCGCCGACGATGACGACACGCTCGTCGCCCTCCGCGCAACGCGTCGCAGTGGTGACGTCACTCGCGGCGCTCATCTCGATCGCGGTCAACGCAGCGCTCGTGTGGCTGGCGAAAGCCCTCGATTCGTCACTGCAGGACTACTCACACTTTCGTCTCTACGACTACGGGACCCTCACCGTCGTGGGGGTTGCCTGCGCCGGACTGGCGTGGTACTACGCCACGAGTCACCTCGCCTCACCCCGCGCCACGTTCTTTCGCATCGCCCTTGGGGTGACTGTCGTCCTGTGGTTGCCGGACGGCTGGCTCCTTCTCAAACACGAACCGACGCGCGCGGTGATCTTCCTGATTGTCATGCACGTCGCCGTGGCGCTGATCACCTACAACCTTTTAGTGTTCGCGGCACCAGTCGGACCCCATGACGCGTCGGTCGCGGCCGTCGCTCCCGCGCGAGAGCGACGCGACGAGATGTCCGCGGACTCGGCGCCGGCGGTGCCCCACGTCGTGTGGGTAACCATGATGATCACGGTCGGAGTCGAGTTCGTCGTCGGACTCATCGGCATGCTGTCCGTCCCGTTCAGCCGGCCCAGCGGTTGGCTGACCCATCGAGGCGAGGCGATCTATCTCGTGCACGCCGCGCTCGGCGGCGCGCTTGGCATCGCGGCACTCGCCATCGCCTTTCACGTGTCGCGTCAGGTGTCGACGCACCGTGTCGAGCGCATCGCCGCGTGGAGTGGACTCTGGGGCGTATTCATCGGCGCGATCGGTGGCGTGTTGTGCGTCTATCACCCGATCCGGCTGGAAGGTTTGGCCCTGATGTTCATCGGGGTGTCCGTCGCCTTCTTCGGCTATCTCATGCCGATGATCGACGAAGCGCCCGCCACCACTTCCAGTACGGCACCAACTGCGCCGTAGGAGAGTCCGCTGCGACTACGAACCCTGCTCCACGACTGACTCGCCACGTCCGAAGTTTCGAAACTCTTCGACCGTCATCGATCGACGTCCGCGCAGTACTTGGTCCATGTCGTTCGAGTTGGCGTCGTTCTTGGTCGTGAGACGCAACGCCATCACGAGGGCCGGGAAGCACCAGAAGTCGCCACACACCCACAGGATCGCGGCACCGATCTGTTGGTCCGCGAAGGGATTCAGCGTCGTGGGTGTCATCGAGGACATGTTCGCCATGTGGAGCATCGAATTGCCGATGTCGTAGAAGGGACCCGAGGCGAGGAAGCTGAGCGCCATCGCGATGACGGTCATCACGAGATTCGTGAAGAGAAGAACGCCGACGCGTCCGAAGGGCGACATCGTGGGCCGAAACGGGCGTGAGGGGATGAACTGTAACCAGAACAACAGACCCGACACGAAGAAGCTGCCCAGCATCAAACTGATGTGGAGATCGGGGTCCCCCATCACCGGGTTGAAGACACTCGGCAGCATCCACACGACCATGACCGCGTTGAAGAAGACGACGGCGAAGATCGGTGAGAACACCACTCCGCCAATCCGGCGAAGTAACGGGCGCCCCGGTCGCACGAACACTCGGCGCAGGAGCCGTCGTCGGGTCGCGACCGGCAACGCGAAGACGAGTGGAATGGCAGGCGCGCCGGCCACGTAGAGCGCCGGAGCGGCGAGCATGACCGTCACGTGTTGGATCATGTGCACCCAGAAGTACTCCATCGACCAGTACTGGAGTGGCGAGACGACGCTGAGCGTCGCGACGGCGATTCCGGCGTACGCGAACCACATACGGTTACGTCGCGAGCGCGCGTGCGCGGGCGTCGAGCGCGCGTTGAGGGCGCGCAGACCCTTCTCGTGCACGGCGAGGATCAACACGGCGACTACGGCAATCTCCGGATAGGCCCAGTGATGCGACAGGTAGTTCACGGTCGCCGCGCTCGTTTTCCACGGCCAGCTCGACAACCCGCTGCGCAACGAATCACGTTACTGACCACCCCTCGCGTCGTTTCCGATCCTCACTGAAGAGTACCAAGAACACGACGATTTTGACCCTGACGACCCTCGTTCGCCACTTTCAAAACTGAGAAATAGCCGGCTTACGAAGCGCGGAGTCCGGGCTCGGTGCAGGGGCCGAATGTCGCGTTGACGCACACGGTCGAGGCGTTGGTCAGCACGCCCGAAGTCGTCGCACCACGCAGGTCAGCGCCTTGAAGATTGGCGCCGTCAAGATTGGCGGATGACAGATTCGCGCGCCGAAAGTTGTCCGAAGAAAGGTCCACACCGCTGAGATCGTGGTGCGCGAGGTTGCAACCCGCGTAATCAACGTTCGACGCGCTCACCGTGCAGTCGGTCGAGGGCACGAATCGAGAATCGTTGGGAGTCGACGAGCCGCAGGCGCTCAACCCGATTGTGCTTAACGCGATCACCACCATGACTCGGGCGCCCTTCATTCAACAACGATATTGCGCGGCGCCCTGAGCGGGCGTCTCGACCACTCACGTCGCGGTTCACCCAAATTGCGCCACGAAACGGTCTCTTTGGACGACGCCAAAGAAAACTTCATTGCCGGCACGCCGTCCCTCGACCCCAGCACACCGATCCCCGCGATTTGACCGAACACGCACTTGGCAAATCTGTTGTGATCAGGGTGCGATCCTCCATATCAATGTCCTCCATGGACATCAATCGAGCGTCGGGTGGAGGTCGACCGAATATCGATTACACGAATGTTGTCAATCTCTCACAGACGACTCGCAATTCGTCGTGGGAGGCTAAAACTAGGGACGAGGTCAAGTGATGAATGCATCAAGTTGGTTCGCCGCAATATTTCCGCTTAACACGCTGGGTCACTACGTGATCTGGCACGTCTTCCAAATCAGTGTCGCCAATCTCGTCGTGATCATCTTGATGGTCATCACGTTCCTCGTCGCGCTCTTCGCACCCTTTCCCGGTCGACGACGTCGCAAGGAAAATCGATGAGTACCACCGAGATCGATCGCCAGTGGACGACCCGACTCCGCCGACGTCTCGCGGGCAAACTTCCGCCGGAGAAGTTGCTACCCGATACGCAGCCGACGTACGTGGCGTCGTGGATCTACGTCTTCGGCGTCGTGACTATGGCCGCTCTCGTCGTGGTCATTGCCACCGGGTGTCTACTCGCGCTCCGGGGACCACAGTGGTGGCACGGCTCGTCGGTCGGGCACTTCGTGAATTCGATGCACCTCTGGAGCGTGGAGATCTTTTTCTTCGCCATGGTCATCCATCTGTGGGGCAAGTTCTTCATGGCCGCGTGGCGAGGCGGGCGCGCGCTCACCTGGATGACCGGGGTCGTGACGTTTCTCACGTCCATTGCGGCGGCGTTCACTGGGTACCTGAGCCAATCCAACTTCGACTCCCAGTGGATCTCCACCCAGGCGAAGGACGGCATCAACGCCACCGGCGCGGGTGCCTTCTGGAACGTTCTGAACCTCGGTCAGATGTTGATGTGGCACATCGTCTTGTTGCCCATCGCCGCCGTCCTCTTGACGGTCCTGCACGTCCTCCTCGTTCGCGTGAAGGGCGTCGTGCCGCCGTTTGAGGAGACCAGCAAGGTATCACCGTGACCTCAACCAAGTTTCGACCGGACGTCGACGCAACCGAATGGAGGGGCGGCCACAGCCCGTACGACATCATCAAAGAAGGCGTCATCACGCTCGTAGTGATCGCGGTCCTGACCGTCTTGCTCGCCGTCGTCTTTGGGTCGCCGGACGAGAAGGCAATCACGATCAAGTCCTGGGCGACGAACGATCCGATGGATTTCGCCGCCACCGCACTCAGTGAACTGAACGGGACATCGGTCACCGCCCAGTACGGCGCGCCGTACAACAGGGCCGCTACCGGACAGCAACTCGGACCGCTCACACTCGCGAAATGGGTCGGGCCACGTATCCCGGTGAATACCGTCAGTGACTTCATCGTCGATCCGTTGAAGTCACTGCCGGGACAACCGTATCTGTCACTCGATCTTCGAGAGTGGTCCAGGGCATCGACCGCGACGCGCGCGCGCTGGGTAACGAACTACACGCACGCGGCCAGTCGAATGAAGGTCGTGGGCGCCAACATTGTCGTGCCGAAGGCGAACGACGGTCCCGTCCCGTTGATGATGACTGATCTCTTGCACATGGCCCGATTGGGCGCGCTGGACCAAGCCCTCGTCACGCAGAACGGTTTCTACACCACGGACTACACACTGCCGCTCCTGTTCTTGGCCGACGGAACATATATGTCGAACATGGCCCAGAAGCAACATCTCACGGGCGACCAGTGGGGCATGATGAACGAAACAGGCAACTATCCCGGACAGGCCTGGCTGTGGCTCTACACGTTCTGGTATCAGATTGCTCCGTTCAACGCGAGCGGCAACGGCGACGTTCTGGTCTGGGGCCTCATGATGTTGCTTTCGGCGGGACTCTTGTTCGTGCCGTTCATCCCAGGGTTGCGTTCGATTCCAAGGCTCTCTCGTGTATACCGCCTGATCTGGCGCGAGCACTATCGCGACCTCGAGTAAAAGCCCGTAGGCCTAGACCGGCACGCCCGACAGGGCCAACAGCACGCCCACGATCCCGGCCGCGAGTAGACATGTCACGACACCGCGTCGAAAGACCATGAGCAGTAGAAGAGCCGCGGCCAGGATCGGAATCTCCCACAGATGAGTGAGCGACCGCCCCAGCGGTATGGAGGAGCCGGCGATAGCGCCGATGACGGCCGGTCCCGCACCGCGAAAAAATGACTGAACCGTCGTGTTGGTGCGGACTCGGTCGAAGTGGGGTGCGCCGACCAGGACGAAGAGGAACGACGGCGTGAATACGATCAGGGCCGCGAGCAGCCCCCCTCCAACGCCGGCGGCCGCGTAGCCCACCGCGGCGACCGTCTGCACGACGGGGCCCGGCGTAATTTGCCCAAGGGCCACGGCACTCAAGAATTGTGTTCCACTCATCCAGTGGTACGTGCTCACGACGTCGTGTTGCATCAGTGGAATGATGACGAAACCGCCGCCGTAGGAAAGCGCACCGACCTCCAACGCGACCCAGGCCAGCGCCCCGAGACCGCCCGCGGCGCCCACATGCCCCACGGCAGCCAGAAACACACCGCGGGCCGGTCCGGTCGACTTCGATGTATGTCCGCGAGCAACGATCTCGCACAACCCGCAGGCGACGAGGACCACGACGAGATACTCACCGGCGAGCGCCGCCGCGATTCCCCCGACGACGACGTAGGACAACCATCGTGCTTGCGTGGCGCGATGTTGACCGGCCCGTTCTCGACTCGCCGGCATGAGGGACCACGCGGCGTTCAATGCAATGGCCGGGACGACCGCACCGGCACCGGCCGCAGCTCCCAAGGCCCACAGTGGTGCGTGGCGGTCGAGGAACAGCACGGAGAGTGCGAGGATCAAAATCAGTCCGGGCACGATGAAACAGAGGCCACCGATGACCGCACCCAGAACGCGGCGAAGGCGCCAGGCGCAGTAGATGGCGAGCTGTGTTGACGCCGGTCCCGGCAGTAGATTCGCCGCGGCGATCCCGTCCTCGAAGTCCTTCTCTTCGATCCACTGACGTTGCTCCACACAAAGCCGTCGAAGTAACGAGATGTGAGTGGGAGGACCGCCAAATCCGAGACAGCCGATGCGTGTCCACTCTCGCGCAATCGTGACGAGCGACACTCGTTGCGTGGATCCCGCTTCCCGAGTCACGAAATGGTGTTCTCAGTAGTAGCCCGTCTCACGACTCGTAGCCTACGAATCGGGCGCGACACTGACCGAGATGTCTTGCGAGTGTCGCGCGTACGCGACGAGCACGAGTTCTTACAGGTCTTCAGACGGCGGTCGTGGATCCGAACTGACCGATCATTCTTTGCCCTTTTTCTCACCTCGCCCGGTCGCCGTATTGAGGTACGACTGCGATTCCCTCACTCCGTTGAGCGGACCGCCGGCACTGAAGTACCGCTGTCCGGCGACCAGCAACTCCTCCGCCGGGAATTTAGTGATCACCTCGCAGCCGGTCGCCGTCACGACGACCTCCTCTTCGATTCGCGCCGCCGACCAACCGTCTTTGGCCGGCCAGTACGTCTCGAGCGCGAAGACCATGCCCTCTTCGAGCACTTCCGGGTGCTCGATCGAGACCATACGACTGAAGATCGGGCGCTCCCATATCGACAGACCGATGCCGTGACCGTACTGCAGGCCGAACGCCGCCTCTTCGTTGGCGAAGCCGAACTCGGTGGCCTTCGGCCAGAGCGAGACCACGTCGGCCGTCGTCGTGCCCGGCTTGACGATCGAAATCGCCGCGTCGACGAGTTCGCGACACTTGGTGTACGCATCGCGTTGAGCGACCGAGGCACTACCCACGGCGAACGTGCGGTAGTAACACGTTCGGTACCCGTTGAAGCTGTGCAGGATGTCGAAGAAGGCCGGGTCCCCGGGTCGCAGTAGACGGTCGCTGAAGACGTGCGGGTGCGGCGAACACCTCTCGCCCGAGATGGCGTTGACGCCCTCGACGTGTTCGGACCCCAAGTCGTAGAGGGTCTTGTTCACCAGTCCGACGCACTCGTTCTCCCGCACGCCAGGGCGCAGGAACGCGTAGAGCTCCTCATAGGCGGCGTCGACCATCGAGGCGGCGTGCGCGAGCAGTGCAATCTCGTCGGTCGTCTTCACGCGACGGGCCTCGAGGAACACCTGTTGGCCGTCGACGAGCGTCATGCCCTCCCTCGCGAACGCCGCGAGGACCGGCATCTCGATTACGTCGACGCCGATCGGCTCATTCTGCAGGCCAAACTGCGCCAGCACTTCCTTAATCTTCTTCGCGACGTCGCCGGCGCGGTCGGCGCCGGGGGGAATGGCGCCGCGCAACGTCGAGATGCCGGCGCGCGCGCCTTCGTAGGGGATTTCGGCGCCGTCGCGACCAATCTGCACGCCGCTCAACCACGGGTTGTAGAGCTCGTGGTGTCGCGCGGCCGATCCGAAGTCCCAGACGATGGGCTTGCCACCACGAGGGAGCAGCGCGAAACGGATCAACTTGTCCATTGCCCACGTGCCGATATGCGTGCCGGTCATGTAGCGAATGTTGTGGAAGTCAAAGGTGAGTAGCGACCCGAGATCCGAACGTTCTAGCTCGGCCTGAAGCTTGGCGAGTCGTTCCTCGCGAAGGCGGGGCAGGTCAACGCGGTTCTCCCAGTCAACGGCGTTACTGCCGTAAGTGTGAATGCCCATAGTTCCTCCAGGTGTCTAGCGATTAATTATCGTCGACGCTTTCGCGCCCATATGTCGATTGAGACGGCCAACAACAAAATCACGCCGAGGATGATCTGTTGATACAAGACGTTGATGTTCAGCAGGTTGATGCCATCGCCAATCATGGCGATGAAGAGGACGCCAATCGTCGTTCGCGGCACCGAACCCTCACCGCCGGCGATCGACGTACCACCGACGACGATTCCCGCGAGCACGATGAAGGTGAAGTTGGGCACGCCGGTGGCCTGGGCACTCAACAACCTCGAGGTGTCGATGACGCCGGCGAGCCCGGCGGCGAGCCCACTCAGCGCGAAGGTGGCGATTCGAATCTGGTTGACGCGAACGCCCGCCAAGCGCGCGGCTTCGGCGTTGCCCCCGGACGCGACGACGTAGCGCCCAAACGTTGTCTTCGCGAGGAGGAAACTGAGAATCACCACGAAGACCATGACGATCCACACGGCGCTCGGCAGTGAGAAAAACACGACGTTGGCGAATTTGTAGAAGCCGGAGTTCTGGGAGAGGACGATGAGGTTACCCCCCGAGACCTTGAGGGCCACCCCGCCGATTACGAATGACATCGCCAAGGTTGCGATGATCGAATTGATCTTGAGGAATGCGACGATCATCCCGTTGATGATGCCGACGCCGAGTCCCACGAGAATGGCGCCACCGATGGCGATGACTGGTGAGTGATGCGCGGCGAGTTCACCCGACACGACGGCCGAGAGCCCGTAGATCGCGCCCACCGATAGGTCAATCCCCCCGGCGACGAGCACGAGCGTGCCCGCGGCGGCGACCGCGAGGTAGGCAGACTGCTGGTCAAGGACACCGAGGAGATTGGCCTTGGTGAGGAACGGACCGCTGCGAATCGAGAGGTAGGTGAAGAGTATGACGAAGGGAATGGCGATGCCTGCGAGTCGCCATGACCCAAGCAGTCGGAGCGCGAAGGTCTTAGCGCCAACGCGACCCTCGATCGAGACGTCCAGGAACTCAGACGATCCGGGCGTTTCGGGTGACTCAACTTGTACGTTCATTATGAATCCGTTCCTTCGTTGCTTGCTTCGGTGAACGCCGCGGCGAGCACAGCCTGCTCATTCATGCGTTCGCCAGTTAGTTCAGTGACGATTCGGCCGTGGCGCATCACGAGGACGCGATGCGCGAGTCCCAATACTTCTTCCAGGTCCGACGAGATCACGATGACACCCATCCCCGACACGGCCATCTCCGTTAAGAGGTCGTAAATCGCTCGCTTCGATCCGACGTCGACACCTCGAGTCGGTTCGTCGGCGATCAAGACACTCGGTGAACACATCACCGATCGAGCGAACAAAAGTTTCTGCTGATTGCCGCCGGACAACATCGATACCGGCATGCGAATACTCGCCGCCTTGACCGTGACGGACTTGATCAGTTGCGTGACCTTTCGGCGCTCGCGAATGCCGGCGATCCATCCCAAGTTGCTCACCAGGTCGAGTCGCGACAGGGAGACGTTCTCCTTCACGGATCGCCCGACGAGTAGTCCCATCTCCTTGCGCGACTCCGGTATGAAGGAGAGTCCTCTGCGAATCGAGCGCGACGGGCTGTGGCCCGCGAGGTCGGTACCCTTCAATCGAACCGATCCGCCGGTGACCTTCGAGTCACGGAATATCGCCCGCGCCAGTTCCGATCGACCGGCCCCCACGAGCCCGGCGACGCCGAGGATCTCACTCTCGTGGAGGACGAACGAGCAGTCGTTCACGCCGGCCGCTTGGAGATGCTCGACCTCTAACACAATCGTTCGGTCGAAGTCCGCTTCGGCCTTCACGGGAAAGGCCGTGAGGAGCGAGTGCCCGAGCATCCCTTCGATCAGCGTCTCTTCCGTCGCGTCCTTCGCGTCGACCGTGCGGATCAACTGGCCGTCGCGGAGTGTCGTGATGACGTCAGCGAGGGCCAAGACCTCAGAGAGAAAGTGGGAGATCAGGACGACAGACTTGCCGTCGCGCACGAGGGATCGAATGATCTCATGCAGTGCGGCGGTCTCGTTCGCGGAGAGCGCGGCCGTCGGTTCATCCATCACGACGATCGACGCATTGCGAGAGAGCGCACGCATGATCTCAACTTTTTGCTGGTCAGCAATCGAGAGGCTTCCCGCGCGACGATCCGGCGAGAGTTCGAAACCAACGCGCTTGGCGAGTTCACGGAATCTGCGTCGAGATTCGCGACGGCGCACAAAGCCGACGGTCGACGCTTCGACGCCCAGGTAGACATTCTCGACGACCGTGAGTCCCGGCACGATGGCCAGCTCTTGAACGATCGTCACGATGCCGTGCGCCAAGGCGTCGCGCGGTGATTTGAAGGCAAGGGACGCTCCGCCGAGTGACATCGAACCCTCGTCGGGTGTGATCACGCCCGCAATGATCTTGCCGAGCGTGGACTTCCCGGCGCCGTTCTCCCCGACCAGTGCGTGCACCGTGCCGGGTTGCACCGTGAGCGAGACGTCACTGAGAGCGGGCACCCCGCCGTACCGCTTCGACACGCCGGTGACGACTAAGTCGTCGCCGCTCGTGACTGCGGTACTGCGGGGTGCCTCGTCAATGTTGGATGACATGACAGTTCAAGCTATCCACGTCAGTCTCTGAATAGTGCTCCCTCTACCGACCAATCAACCGGGCCATTCGCCGGTGAACTTGCCAGCGTTACCCTTGGTCACGATGCCGTTGTCCGGCAGCTTGGCGACGGGGTTCTGCGAGCCCGAGCTCTTGCCGGTCTTCATCGCCTTGACGAGCGCGATCATGCCCAACTCGCCTTCGGTCGCCGGCAACTGTGCGACGTCCGCGAACCACGCACCGCTCTTCACCGCGGCGATACCCGTCGCGCTGGCTCCGTAACAGACGAGTTTTACCGACGTGTTCTTGGCTGAAGTTAAAGCCGACTGCGCACCTTCACAGTCCTGGTCGGCACCGACGATGACGTTCAAGTTCGGGTTGGCGACGAGCGTGTCCGCCACGAATGTCAGCGCGACTGATGGTGTGTACAGGCCATCACCGTTCGCCACAATTGATGCGTTGGCGTCCTTCGCGATGCCGGCGTCGAAGGTCTTGGTGATTTCGGCGTCCGGTTCGTCACCGGTGTAGTTGTGGACCAAGGCGATCTGGCACGGATTCGCTGAACCGCAAGCCAATATGGCTTCCGCGGCCAACTGGGAACCGATCTTCGCGGGGAAGAACACCACGTTGCCCGAGAGACCGTGCACCTCGATCTGGTCGCTGCTGTAATTCGTCCCCAGAATCTGGTCAATATTGACGACCTTGATGTGTTTCTTGATGGCGAGCTTTACACCGGCAACCAAAACCGGCCCGTAGATGGGCTGCGTGATGATGCCCTGGAACTTGCCCGAGTTGATCGCGTCTTGCAGGTCAGCCACTTGGATGGTATCCGTGCTCTGTGAGTCGAAGACCGTCACGTTGATGTGACCGTCCGCGGCGGCCACGGCTTTGGCGGCGGCGAGCATCGGCGCGTCGTAGCTGTTGGCGACACCGTAGGACAGATAGGCGACGTTGTACGTCTTCACCTTGTGCTTCGTGGCCGCCTGCGCGCTTGACATGACGCCGAATCCAACCGACGTCATGATCATCAAGCCGGCGGTCAATATCGTGAAGTTGCGAAATCTGTTTTTGAGCATTAATCCCCCCTCGGATGTCGAAGGCGCTTTACCTTCGACAGATGCTGCGATGTCCCTCGCGTGCCGTGGCCCCCCGCGAACTCTCAACGAGAGGCTCAGCAAAGACCGACGTTCCGCTAAGAACGAACTGCCATTGGTGACTGACAGTACACGTGTTCACTTAACGTGTCAACCGATAGTGAACAGCCAACGCTGCCGATTCCCGGCGATCACCACCCATCTTCGCGGGGTGAAGAGCGCGACGGGCCAGAGATTGGAACCGTCCTCGATCCGATCGAGTTACTTCTCGTAAAAGAGCTATTTCACTGAGATCGACAGGTATTTACTCATTCACATACTTGTAGGGATTCTCGTTGATTTGTCGCTCGGACAGCTCGGGGTTCATGCCGTTGACCCACGCCTCTTCTCCGATCGTGTCGGCGAGGAAGGTCACGGTCTTCTCGGTCGCCGTGCGTGCGGCGCCCAAGTCGATGCCCACGAGTTTGTGCTCGTGCTTGACGATGTTGCCGTCGACGAGCACGGTGTCGACGTCGGCGCGCTGGGCCTGCATCACGACGTGGCCATACGGGTTGATGATCGGGAACATCGCGGGCGAGTTGTCATTCTTCACGAGCACGACATCTGCTCGCTTTCCGACTTCGAGGCTCCCGATTTTGTCTTCGAGCCCGAGCGCTTTCGCACCGCCGCGCGTCGCCCAGTGCACGACCTCTTCGCAACGAACGTCGAGATTGATGACCTGCTCGCCCTTTAACTGCGACTCGAAGTGCTGACGGGAGCGGTCCGAGCCCGCGGTTGCGCGCATGGCGGTGAAGAAGTCCGAACTCCACCACACCGACGTGTCGTGCGACAACGAGATCGGAATGTCGTACTGTCGCAATTTCCACGACGACGGATAGCCCTGACCGGCGCTCTGCTCACTCTCAGTGGCGACCGAAGCCGAGCCGCCGGACGCGGCAATGCGGTTGTAGGAGTCGTCCGAGAGCGTGGAACAGTGGACGAAGATGGTGTCGGGTCCCATGCAATCGTGCTCGTGCATCAGACGAATGCTGTCGTCGCCGGTGACGCCGAAGACGCCGGCGTGCGTGGTGACCGGGACGCCTAACTCCTTAGCCACATCGAACGCTGGCTTCTCGGGGAAGGCCGCGTCACCCAGCACGTCAAAGGCCATTTGGAAGCCCAACATGTCGTTCGGCGCGCCGAACCGACGGCTATAGAAGTCCTTGAACTCCGAGGTCACCGACCACTCCCACGGCGCGGCCTGGATGTTCCCGTAAGCGAGGATGAACCGTCCGGGGACGGCCTCAAGCGCGTCAACGGCGGCGTCCGCGTGCGCGGTGCTCGAGAGACCGTGCGACCAGTCAACCGACGTCGTGACGCCGGCGTCGACGGCTTCAATCTCAGAAAGGAGATTGCCCGCGTAGATGTCCTCCGGCCGGAAGTTCTTGCCGTGCTGAAGGTAGTACCACACGAAGTACTGCGACAGACTCCAGTCCGCGCCGTAGCCCCGCATCGCCGTCTGCCACATATGACGGTGCGTGTCGATCATTCCGGGCATCACGATGCCGCCCGACGCGTCAATGTTCAGCGCGCCGTCGGGCGCCTGGAGATTCGGTCCAATCTCTTTGATGACGCCGTCGACGACGAGCACGTCGCTGTTCTTCAGGACGCGGTGTTGGTTGTCCATCGTGATCACGATGCCGTTTCGGAACACAATCGGTCGTCCGTGCTCGAGCGATTCGCCCTTCGAGTTGACGTCATTGCCCATTACAAGCCCCCCACTAATTAGCCGTTAAGGGCTTGAGCGTAGCACCGCGGTCTTCAATGTCAATAGTGACTTCACACGCAGGCGCCACCGGCGAATGGTCTGATTCTCCTTATGCCATCAACGCTTTACGGTCTCGACACGAGCTGCGGGTCGCTCAAAATCACCGTTTCGCGTGGCGAGTTCTTGGACTATGTTTTACTTCACTGAACACTCAAGGAGATGGGTCAATGGCCGGAGATCGCACGGGTCGTACCGCGGTGGTGGTTGGGGGAACGCAGGGCATCGGCAAAGAGATCGTCAAGTCGCTCGCCGCCCAGGGTTCCACCGTCTATCTCTCGGGTCGCACCCAAAAGAGCGCGGACGCCGCGGCAAAGCTCATCGGACACGGAACCGTCGGGCTGGCGGTCGATCTGTCGATGCCCGAGACGATCGCCGAGTCACTGGCCAGCGTGCCCTCCGTCGACGACCTCGTCATCGCCGCCATCGAACGCGACGCGAATACGTTGACCAACTACGACGTGGCGGCGGCGATTCGCCTCGTGACGTTGAAACTGGTCGGTTACACCGAAACCGTGCACACCCTGCGCGCCCGACTGACGCCACGAGCGTCAATCGTGCTCTTCGGCGGTCTGGCCCTCCATCGTCCCTATCCCGGGTCGACGACCGTCTCCACGGTGAACGGCGGCGTCGTCGGCATCGTTCACTCACTCGTAACCGAGCTGGCACCGGTACGGGTGAACGCGATACACCCCGGCATCATCGGCGATAGCCCGTACTGGGAAGGTAAGGACAACTCGCACGTCATCAATCGAACACCGCTGGAACGACTCGTGACGATGGCCGAAATCGTCGACGCCGTCGAGTTTCTGTTGAACAACTCAGGTGTGAACGGCGTCAACCTGGCCGTTGACGGCGGCTGGCTTCTGAAGTAACCATCGCTGCGACTTATTGACCGACCGAAGGAGCGAACTATCTATCACCGAACAGTGATCGATGAACAGAGTGCGCGGACGCCCGACACCTTCGCCGGTCACTCGAGTGGTTACCGTCGTCAGATTCTGGTGAATCGCGCGACCGGATCGCCTCACATGACGCTGTCGATGAATCACCTCGCCGACGACGGATCCGTCGACGCGGTACTCCACTCGTTCGAGACGAGCCTCTACGTTCGATCGGGAACCCTCGCGGTCACCACACTCGGACAGACGACGCTGCTGGCGCCCGACCACTGCATCGCGCTGCCCCTCGCAACGACGTACCGACTGAGTGCGGTCGAGGGACCGGTCCAGTGGTTGCAGATGCAGTCGCCGGCCGAACTCGATGACGGCCGACGACAGGACACGTTCTTCTCGGGCGCGACGCTAGGGGATTCCGGGCCGGTCGTTCCCGACATGCGCGACCCCCGTAACCGCAGCGCGGCCCGCTTTGACCCCGACGCGATGGACCTCGCACGGCTGGCCGGCGGGTCCGACGTCGCCGCACCGACTGCCTCACCCAGCATGGCGACGGCCCTTCTCGCCTACAGCGGCATCGGCGTGAAAATGCTCATCGACCAACAGCTCGGCGCGCAGCTGCACACGATGTTCATGGTCGATTATCAGCCGACCGCGATCGCTCATCCTCACGACCATCCATTCGAAGAGGCCTACGTCTTCGTGGAAGGTGAGGTCCACGGACGCATCGACGGTGAACTCCTGGTCCTGGGTCCCGGCGACGTGCTCTGGGCCGGTGTCGGGTGTGACCACGGCTTCGAGAATCGGGGCGCGGGCCTCGTGCGATGGATCGAGGTGCAGGCCCCGGCGCCGCCGCCGCGCCACTCGTATCGATTCAGTCGTGAGTGGGAACACCTCGCGGAGAAACTGAAGACGGAGGAGTAGGTGTCAATAGAATCGAGGAGCGCCAATTACGTGGGCGTACGTGAATCCGGTCTTAGGTTTACCGGTGACCCATGCGGGAAGAGGTATTGACAGATGGCGGTTCCCAAGAGGGTGGCCACCGACACGAGGGCGACGACGTCTCCCCCGACCGCGACTAACGGTTCGCGCAAGTCCAAAGTCGTCGAAACGGCGCCGATTGGCTCTAACAACCGCTTCGCACCGGGCCTCGTCGGCGCCCGCCTGCGCGAACGCCGCCTGGAACGGGGAATAACCCTTCGCCAATTCGCCCGGGACATTGATGTCTCGGCGTCATTCATCTCGCAACTCGAAACGGGCAAGGCCCAGCCGTCCGTCGCCACCTTTTATTCGATCTGTGCGGCCCTCGATATCTCGATCGACGAGTTATTCAACTACGACGAGCCCACGGCCGAAACCGCCGACGACGTCACGAACGGACTCACCGACGCCGCCAACAATCAATGGACCAACGACGACCAGGGTACGGCGACGGCGACGAAAGAACGTGCGCCGCGCGAGAGTCGATCGTCGCCCGTCGTTCGACCCAATGAACGCAAGGTGTTGGTACTCGATTCCGGGGTGACCTGGGAGTCACTCATCTCCTCGCACCGAGAAAAGACGGACTTCATGTTCGTCCGCTACGAGGTCGGCGGCAGTTCCACGTTGGAGGACCGCCTCATCCGTCACGTCGGCACGGAGTATGGATTCATCCTCAAGGGAACACTGCAGATCGCCTTGGGATTCGACACGTACGTACTCAACGCGGGCGACTCCATCTCCTTTGACTCGAGCCGGCCCCACCGGCTCTACAACGTGGGCGACGTCGCGGTCGAAGCGATCTGGGTGAACCTTGAATTTCGAGGGGACTGACGAACGCAACCGTTCCGGTGTCATATCCATGACGACTCTCCCCGACCGAACGATCTCGCCATTTCGAAAGGGGACACCGCGTGAATCAAGTTGAGGCGCGATCAAATGTCGCCGTGTTGGGTATGGGCAAGATGGGCCAGGCCCTGGTCGGACGTCTCCTCGACCAAGGGTGGTCCGTGAGCTTCTGGAATCGATCGCCCAAGGACCTGGCGCACTTCGAGGCGCGCGGAGCTGCTCCCTTGACGTCACTGGAGAATCTTTGGGAACGCGCCTCCATCGTCATCACGTTCCTGGCCAATGACGACGCCTTGGCCAGCGTCACCTTCCAAGACGGCGGCGTCTTGCGCTCCGGCGCGAGCGACCGAGTTCTGATCGACATGTCCACCGTGTCACCGCGACTCTCGGCCGAGATCGCCGCGAGGGCCGAAGCCGTCGGCGTCGACTACCTCCGCTCGCCGGTGAGCGGGAACTCCAGCGTCCTCGCCGCGGGCAACGTCACGCTGATCGTGTCCGGTCCCCGCGACGCCTTCGAACAACACCAAGATCTGTTGACCTCGATCGGACCAACCGTCTTGTACGTCGGCGACGCCGAACACGCTCGGACGCTCAAGCTCGCGATCAACGCGGGTCTCGCGATCACCGCCCAGATCATGGCCGAACTCATCGTCTTCGGCGAGAACAATGGGATCGATCGGTCGATACTTCTCCACGCGTTGGGCGAGTCCGTGATGGGATCCCCCTTCGTTCGCTACAAGACACCGGGCCTCATCAAGCGCGACTACTCGGCCACCTTCACGACCGACCTCCTAATAAAGGACCTCGAACTCGCACTCGACGTCGCGCACGACGGGGATCTCACGCTCCCGGTCATTGAGTTAGTACACGCGTTGACACAGTTGACGTCGTCCAAGGGATTCGGCGATATCGACTTCACGTCGATGCTCCCGAGTCTTCAAATGTCGTTGGGGCAGACGCCCGACATCACACCGACGCCGTCGTAGACGACGTGCGGAGAGGGAACGACTAGGAGTTCATCGACTTCGAAATCGTGGCGACGATTCGCTCGACCGAAGGAATCGCCAAGTCCTCCAGCACGTCGACGGCGGGGAGCGGAATATGGGGCGTCGTTATTCGAACGATCGGTCCATCGAGGTCGTAGAAGACCTCCTCGCTGACGATCGACGCGAGCTCGCCGCCCCAACCGCAGAGTCGCGGATTCTCTTCGACCGTGAAGAGGCGGCCGGTTGCCGAGACCTCACGAAGAATCGTTGCCGTGTCGAGGGGCACGAGTGAACGAACGTCGACCACGGTGCACTCGATGCCGGCCGGGGCGAGTTCGTTCGCCGCCTCAAGCGCCTTGGGGACCATGGCACCCAAGGCGACGACCGTCGCGTCGGTGCCCTGACGAAGAACCTTCGCCGAACCCAACGTGTCGACGATCTCGCCGTCGGGCACGTCCATCTTGGAAGCGTAGAGGGCCTTCGCTTCGAGAAAGATCACCGGATCGTCGTCGCGAATCGACGCGGCCATCAGTCCGATGACGTCGGCGGCGTTGCTCGGTACGACGACCTTGAGTCCCGGGATCATCATCGCCCAGTTCTCGACGCTCTGGGAGTGTTGCGCGCCGAAGCGAAGTCCGCCACCGTTGCCCGAGCGGATCACGAGCGGAAAAGTGAGTTGACCGTTCGTCATGTAACGACTCTTCGCGATCTCGTTGGCCACGATGTCCCAGCACACGGCGAAGAAGTCCGCGAACATGATCTCAGCGATCGGCCGTAGTCCCGTCATAGCCGCGCCCATCGCCGCACCGATGATCGCCTGCTCGGAGATCGGCGTGTCGCGCACGCGCCTCGGACCGAACTCTTCAATCAACCCAACCGTGCCCTTGAACACGCCGCCCGCCGCGCCGACGTCCTCGCCGAGGAAGACCACGGACTCGTCACGTCGCATCTCTTGGGCAATCCCTCTCGCGATCGCCTCGCGAAACGTCAGTTGCGCCATGATCCACTCCCGTCGGCCCACACGTCCTTCATCAACAGGTCTTCACCGGGAATCGCGCCGGCCTTCGCCTCTTCCGTCGCTCGATCGACCTCGGCGGTGACCTCATGAACAATCGCGGTCAACTCTTCTTCTCGAACGCCGAGACCGAGTAGTCGTTGGTGATAGCGCGGGATCGGATCCTTGTCGAGCCACTCCGCGACTTCGGCGTCGGGTCGGTACTTGCCGGGATCGGCCCTCGAGTGACCACCGTGACGGTAGGTCGAGCGCCTCGATCATGCTCGGGCCCTCGCCGGCGCGCGCCCTCTCGATAGCCCTCGCGGCCACGTCGAAGACGGCGTCGGCGTCATTGCCGTCAACCATGATCGATTCGAGTCCGTACGCGCTGGCGCGGTCGGCGGCCGGGTTCTCGACGGCGGTGACCTCACTCGTTCGGGTGTATTCCATCCAGAGGTTGTTCTCGCATACGAAGACCACGGGCAGCTTCCAGATGGCCGCGAAGTTAAGCGCTTCGTGAAAGGCGCCGATGTTCACCGAGCCGTCGCCGAAGAAGCACACCGCGACCTGGTCCGTCCCTCGGTACTGCGCGCTCCACGCCGCGCCGCAGGCGATGGGCATGTGGGCACCGATGATCGCGTAGCTGCCCATGACGCCGTGCTCGACACTCGTCAGGTGCATCGAGCCGCCCTTTCCCGCCATCAGCCCGTTGGTGCGACCCATCAACTCGGCGAAGACCGGCGTCATCGGCACGCCGCGCGCCAGCGTATGCGCGTGGCCCCGGTACGTCGCGAACGTCCAGTCCGTCGGACGCATCGCCGCGGCGAAGCCGGCGGCGATCGCCTCCTGACCGATAGAGAGGTGGCTCGTACCCTTGACGAAGTTCTCCAAGAAGAGGTCGTAGGCCCGCTCTTCGAACTTTCGCAGCGCCAATTGGCACCGGTAGAGATCGATCTGATCGGCGAGTTCGAGGCCGCGCGGAGCGACGTTGGTGCTGGCCATCTCAAACTCCCCTGCAACTCGGACACGACCGACGACGCATCACGTGGGCTGCTTCGCGACCTCGCCGGCCCTCACAACATCGTTTAGCCTGACTTAACATGCAGTAGCCTATAACTTCACCGCAGGGCAATCAAGCGCAGAACAAGGGGCTTACGTGCCGTCGCCGCACTTCGCGTCGAGCCCGCAACGCACCGGACCGTCGCAGCACTCTACGAAGGACAGATCCCATGGCCAACGTCACAATGCCGCAGCTGGGAGAGACCGTCGCGGACGGCACGGTGACCAAATGGTTTAAGAATGTCGGTGACACGGTCGTGAAGGGTGAGCCACTCTTTGAAGTGTCGACGGACAAGGTGGACACCGAGATCCCTGCACCCGCGACTGGCGTACTGAGTGCCATCCTGGTCGAGGAGGGTGAAACCGTTGACGTCGGCACGGTACTTGCCGTCATCGGTGGTGACGAGGCGACGACCACGGCCCCGACGACGCCCGTCGTGGCGACTACGGCGGCGCAGGTCAATCCCGTGCCAGTCGGCAAGGCGAAGTCCACGACGACGTCGGATCAGTCGCAACTCTCTCCGGTGGTGCGACGTCTCATCGAAGAGAACGGTCTCGACGTCGCGGACATCACGGGTACGGGGCCCAGTGGTCGGATCACGCGCAGCGACGTCGACCGATTGATTGCGGAGAAGCCGGTGACCAGTGGCGACCGCGACCAGATCGTTCCCTTCACCAAGGTTCGACGTCTCACCGCCGAACACATGGTCCGTTCGAAGGCCACGTCAGCCCACACGTTGATGGTCCGAGAGGTCGACTACGAACAGGTCGAACTCGCGCGGGCGCAGTTCGGTCCGCAGTTCAAGGAGCGCGAAGGTTTCGCGCTCAGCTATCTGCCATTCAACGCGATCGCCGTCATCGGTGCCCTGCAGGAGTACCCACGTCTCAACGCGTCGGTGGCCGGCGACGAACTGATCGTGCATTTGGACCTCAATCTCGGCATCGCGGTTGACGTTGACAATGAAGGGCTCGTGGTGCCCGTCATTCGAAGCGCCGAATTACAGGACCTGACCCAGCTTGCCCGCGCCGTTCGTGACGTCGCCGAGAGGGCGCGCTCCAAGCGTCTCGGTCCCGACGAGCTCACGGGTGGAACCTTCACGATCTCCAATCCCGGACCCTTCGGCACGCTCTTCACGGGCGCGATCATCAATCAACCGCAGGTCGCCATTCTTTCGACCGACTCCGTGGTCCGAAAGCCCGTCGTGGTCACCACGACCGATGGTGTCGAGTCGATCGGCATCCATTCGGTGGGGATGTTGGCCCTCACCTTCGACCACCGCGCCGTCGACGGTGCCTACGCCGCGCGGTTCTTACGGCGGATGTCCGAAATACTGACGACACGTGACTGGGTTGGCGACTTCAGTTAGGCCGACGTAGTATTGGCGGCGCCGCCGAATCTTCGCCACCATCCAGTCCGGATGTCACGGACACACAATCGAGGATGTCTCATCTGAGACACTCCACTTCAAATGTCGACACTTCGGTGTCACACGGTCCTATTAATTTAAAACCTCGAAGTAAGTTTGCGCTCCCCACGTCCGCGAGGGGGTCTGAACTTCGCCATGAGTAGCTAGTCAAGGGGGACGCAACTCGTGTTCACGTTGTTGTTCACGTCGGATTCGATCGCGCTCGACGCGAGTCCGGGACGGTGCACGTCATGAGTGAGGCCCCAATTCTCCAAGCCCACGACCTGGTCAAGCGATTCGGAACATTCGAAGCCGTGAAGGGCATCGACGTGGCCATCGAACGGGGTGAGAGCTTCGGATTTCTCGGACCGAATGGCGCCGGCAAGACCAGCACCATGCGAATGATCTCGGCGGTCTCGCAACCATCGAGCGGGACGATTTCGATCTTCGGACTTGACCCGCGCACCGACGGACCGGAGATCCGCAGTCGGCTCGGCGTCGTTCCCCAAGAGGACTCGCTCGAATTGGAACTCTCAGTGCGACACAACTTAGAGATGTTCGGTCGTTACTTCGATCTCTCGCGACGCGTCGTGCGTGAGCGCGCCACGGAGTTGCTTGAATTCACCCAGCTCACGGAACGCGCCAACGACAAGGTCGACGACCTGTCGGGCGGGATGAAGCGTCGACTCACGATCGCACGAGGGTTGATGAATCGGCCGGAGATACTCATTCTCGACGAGCCCACGACGGGCTTGGACCCTCAGGCCCGCCACCTGCTGTGGGATCGTCTCTATCGTCTCAAGCGCGAAGGCGTTACCCTCATCATCACGACCCACTACATGGACGAAGCCGAACAGCTCTGTGATCGCCTCGTGGTGATGGATCAAGGCACCATCGTCGCCGAAGGTGCCCCGCGCACACTGATCGAGCGGTTCTCGACGCGTGAGGTAGTCGAACTTCGCTTCGCGACCAATGATCACGAGGAGTATTTCGATCGCCTCTCGCCATTCGCAGAGCGCACCGAGGTCTTGCCAGACCGTGTCTTGCTCTACGTCAACAACGGTGACGACACGCTCCGCGACATTCACGCGGCGAACATCCACCCGTCCAGCGCCCTGGTGCGACGAAGTTCGTTGGAAGACGTCTTCTTGCACCTCACCGGACGATCGTTGATGGAGTAGGGATGATCCCGTCTTCCGACACCGATATTCGCCGCGCGCGGTGGTTTCGCAGCTGGGGATACCACGCTGAGTACTACGCCCAAACGTGGCGCGGTTCGGTCGCGAGTTCGGTCCTCTTCCCAATTCTCTTTTTGGCATCACTCGGCATCGGTGTCGGTCATCTCGTCTCGCTCCATACGGGTCTCGTCGATGGCCAGACGTACTTGCACTACATCGCACCGAGCCTCCTGGCCACCACCTCAATGCAGCTCGGCGAGGGCGAGTCGCTCTGGCCGGTCCTCGCCTGCCTCAAATGGATTCGCACGTATCACGCCGCGGCGACCACGCCCCTGGAGCCAGACGACGTGCTGTTCGGCAAACTCTCGTGGGTCGCCACGAGAGCTTTCTTCACCTGCGTGCTTTACACCATCATCATCGGCTGCTTCGGTGCCCTGCAGTCGTGGTGGTGCCTCACACTGCCCTTCATCGGCACACTGGTGACCGTGGCCTTTTCGGCGCCGCTGGTGGCCTACGCCGCGCGGTGCCAGTCCGACGGTTCCTTTATCACCTTGTATCGATTCCTCTTCGTGCCGATGTTCCTGTTCTCGGCGACCTTTTATCCGCTTTCTTCGTACCCGGGCTACCTGCGACCGGTCGTGCAGTTCTTCCCGCTGTACCACGGCGTCGCGCTCGCGCGCGCCGCGGCCTTCGGCCAGGGGTCGATCGCGGCACAACTCGGTCATGTCGCGGTCCTCGTGGCCATGGCCGTGGTCGGCATCATTTGGGGACGGCGCACCATGCGGCGCCGGTTGACTGACTGATGCTGGCGCGCACCTTCCCCATGGTCGGCTCGCGCCGGTCGCTGCGCGTGCTCGAACGCAACGCCATGATCTATCGCACCCAGTGGGTGATGCTGATCTCGGGCTTCTTCGAACCCCTCTTCTACCTGCTCTCCATCGGCTTCGGCCTCAACAAACTCGTGGGCGACGTGCACGTGCACGGCCAACTCATCACCTACGCCGCGTTCGTGGCACCGGGAATGCTCTCGACCTCGGCCATGAACGGCGCCATGATCGATTCAATCTTCAACACCTTTTTCCGGTTGAAGATCTCCCACTCCTACGACGCCATTATGTCGACGCCGCTCGAGGTGACCGACATCGCCCTCGGTGAAGTGATGTGGGCCTTAGCGCGCTCCACCATGTACTCGGCGTCGTTCATCGTCTGCATGTCGGCGCTCGGCGACACCCACAGTGCGTGGGTCATCCTGTGCTGGCCGGGCGCCATTCTCACCAGCCTGACCTTCAGTTGCATGGGTCTGGCGGCGTGCACTTTCATGCGAACCTGGCAAGACTTCGATTTGGTCACCCTGGTGCAGTTGCCGCTGTTCTTGTTCTCGGGAACGTTCTTTCCGATCTCTCTCTACCCGCACTGGCTCGGGGCCATCATTTCGGTCTCGCCGCTGTATCAATCGGCCGCGCTCTTACGTGGGTTCTCACTCGGGCAGTTCGACCTGATCATGTTCTTCCGGGTGGCCTATCTGCTCGCGATCGCCCTCGCCGGGCTCTATGTCACGGCCCGGCGATTCAAGAAGATCCTCGCTCCCTAGCGCGGTCCGGCCCCCTCAGCGGCCGAATCTCATACTTCAACTCGACTCAAACACCCTGATTAAAGGTGTTTTTCAACTTCTACTCCGTGCCCCTTGACAAACGTCCGATAACGATATATCGTTATAGTATGATTTACAACAAAGGAGAAACAATGAATCACGAATTTCACGAACACAAGCACGGTGAGCGCTCCGAGCGCGACCGTGGATCCAGGGGCGATGGCCGCGGTCGCGGACGCAACCCTGGTGGACACCGTGGCGGACCGTTTGGTCGAGGCGACGAGATGTTCCGAGGGGGCTTTCCCCGAGGACGACAGCGTCTTCGTCGCGGCGACGTCCGAGCGGCCGTCTTGGTCTTACTCGACGAATCACCGCGTAACGGCTACCAGATCATCCAGGAGCTGAGCGAACGATCCGATGGAGCGTGGCGCCCCAGCCCGGGGTCGGTGTACCCGATCCTGCAACAGCTCGAGGACGAGGGTCTCGTTGAGATCGCCTCGACCGGATCGGGGAAGACGTACAACCTAACCGCTTCGGGCAAGGCCCTGGTCGAAAAGGACCGTGCGACACTCGGTAAGCCGTGGGAGACCGCGGCCGCGGACGTCAACGACGCCACCGCCGAATTGATGATGACGCTCCGACAGGTCGTCCACGCGGTCCGGCAAGTAGCCATGGCCGGTTCGGACGCGCAGACCCGCAAGGCAGCGACCATTTTGGCCGACGCTCGACGATCGATCTATCGATTGTTGGCGGACGACGAGTCCTAGACGCCCAACCCGCGTCCTCGAGCACAGTGCTCGGGGGCGCGGGTTTTTTCATTTTCAGGGCCGTTTCGATCAAACGGACCGTCCGTCATACTTGAGTGATGACGGAACCTACGAAGTGGCACGCCGAAACACTCGCCATCGTCGCCGGTCGCTCGCCCGCTCCGGGCGGACCGTTCAACGTGCCTCCGACCTTCGCCTCTACCTACCACGACGGCGGTGACGTCGGCTACGGCCGCTGGGGCAATCCGAGCTGGAGCGCCTTTGAAGAGGCGCTTGGTCGTCTCGAAGGCGGACACTGCGTCTCTTTCGCCTCCGGACTGGCCGCCGTCACCGCGCTCGTGGCGCCCCTGCCGCTTGGATCCACCGTCGTGTATCCCAGTAATGGCTACAACGGCACGCGCGCACTCCTCGAACGCTTGGAGAAGGAGGGCCGACTCAGCACTCGCGCCGTGGACGTCGTCGACACGAAAGAGGTGCTCGACGCCATGGACGGCGCTGACGTGCTGTGGCTCGAATCGCCGACCAACCCACTGTTGGGCATCGCCGACCTACCGACGATCCTTCGCGCCGCGCGCGACACCGGCGTCGTCGCCGTGGTCGACAACACCTTCGCGACACCCATGTTGCAACAGCCCCTCACGCTCGGCGCGAGCGCGGTCGTGCACTCCGCCACGAAGTACATCGGTGGCCACTCCGATCTCTTGATGGGCGCGGTCATCGTCGCCGAGGAGACGCGACGGGACGAACTCATTGAGTGGCGCACCGCTCAAGGTGCGATTCCCGGCGTGATGGAGGCGTACCTCGCGCTGCGGGGACTACGAACGTTGCCCGTGCGCTTCGCGCGCCAACAGCGCACCGCCGCGGAGCTCGCCGAGCGACTTGACGACCACCGATGTGTCGATCGCGTTCGTTTCCCGGGTCTCGTCTCCGACCCTGGCTTCGAGCGCGCGAGTTCACAGATGGGGGGCTTCGGCGCGATGCTCTCCTTCGAGCTGAAGGACGCACTGAGTGCGGACGATGTCGTGGCGTCACTCCAGCTGATCGTGGGCGGCACAAGTCTCGGCGGTGTCGAGACCACGATCGACCGACGGTCCCGATGGAAGGGTGAGGAGGACGTGCCCGCGGGACTACTGCGCCTCAGCGTGGGACTCGAACACCCCGTGGACCTCTGGGCCGATCTCGACGAGGCCCTGACGGGCGTCTTCGCCGGCAGCTAGCGAACCGAGCGGACCTTCGCGATCGAAGGCTCAGTGGCGCAACGACTGTTCGCAGTCCGCCAGTGCCATGGCCTCGGTCGTCGGGTGAAAGTACGCGGGCACGCCGTCCGCGAATTCGTCGCGGTAGGTGAGTTGATGCACCGCCGCAATAGCCTCTGGCGTCGCCGCGGTTACGGCGTCGCCACGACGTCGGCGCCACACCAGCGTTTGGGGATTGCCTTCGTCGACGATCGTCCGCCACTCCAATTCGGGGTGGTGCCGCTCGAAGAGCGCAACGACTCGCCACACGTCCCCGTGCCAGGGACGTCCCTCGAGTCCCGCGGACTCGCGAGCTTGAAACGACGTCGCTTGATCTGGAATCGCCGAGTACTCGTCGATTGGAACCGTGTCGTCGATCAACACGGCGCCACGACGAAGATGCGAGAACGTGTTAATCACGTCACGGTACGTCTGCTCCGCCGTGTGCAGGCCATCGACGAAGGCGACGTCGAAGCGCTTCCGTGGGCTGATCGTGTCAAAGAACGCATCGCTGGACATCGCCGCGAACTTGCATCCCTTCGGCAACAACACGGCGTCGAAGAGTGGATGCGGGTCGACGCCGTATCGCCTCCGAGTGTGCACGTTCACGAACGTGTCGCCCTCGAACACGCCGATCTCCAGATACGACCTCAAGTGGAGCTCACGAGCGAGGTGATTAAGGCGACGCGGGGACCACAACTCGGCGGGCACGGGTCCGTGGCGATACGGCAAGAGTGGCAGAAGACCCGCGATCGAACGCAGACGATTTATCCCGTCGGTCCGATCTTCACGGAAGTAACCCCAACGATCCAAGAACGGTCGAGCAAATCCGTTGCCGACCTGCTTCCAGAGATGACGTTGACGTACTCGGATGAACTCATCGACGGCGCGTCGAGGCGCGTGGAGCGCTCGGCGAAGCACACTGTTGTGAGTAGACGCCACTCAACGTGAGGATATCGTCGCGTGTCCAAATCGCCCCGTTCATGTCTCGGTATCGACGTGGTGTCGCTCGATCGCTCCCCGGCGAATTAAGGCGAGAAGGTATAGCCTGCCCAAGATGACGAGCATCCTGGCCCTCGATCCAGCCTGGACCGCCACGGAGCCGAGCGGCGTCGCGCTCTTGGAACGAGCCAAAGATCGTTGGAAGTGCGTCGGGCTCGCCCCGAGCTATGGCCAGTTCGTGGACCTCGCCAGTGGCGTCGCCGTCGACTGGTCCAGGGCACCGAAGGCGTCACGGCCCGACGTCGACGCACTCATGGCCGCGGCCACAGTGTTGCTGGACGGTGAGGCGGTCGACGTCGTGACGATCGACATGCCGGTCGCGCGCACGCCGATTCACAAGCGCCGCGAAGCCGACAACGCCGCGTCCCGGAAGTATGGCGCGAACGGGTGCGGTACCCATTCGCCGAGCGAGGTTCGCCCGGGCAGGTTGGGCAGTGAACTGACCGAGCGATTCAGGGATCTCGGCTACGACGTCGCGACGCTCGAGACGCCCGTCGGCAGCACCCACGTCCTCGCCGAGGTCTATCCCCACCCGGCCCTGTTGCACCTCTTGGGCAAGGACTTTCGGATCAAGTACAAGATCAGCCGCGCCAATGAGTACTGGCCTGACAAGACGCCGGCCGAACGGCGGCGCCGGATCGTCAAGAACTGGCGACGGATCCTCGAGCAGCTCTCGCTCTCGATCAACAAGATCGACATTCCCCTGCCCGAGAAGGACGCGCTCGAGACGATGTCGTCGACCTCGCTCAAGCGATTCGAAGACGCCATCGACGCACTGGTGTGCGGCTGGGTAGGCATCCAGTATCTCGACGGCGACTGCGCGGCGTACGGCGACGACACGGCCGCCATATGGATTCCGCCGAAGAGTGACGTGTCGACACTTCACTAACGTGAGGTCATGAACACAAAGTCGATTGTCGTCTGCGAGGGCGACCAGACCGGTCAAGAACTGCTCGAAGAGGCCCTTCGCGTACTCGATCCGGGCGTGTTGGGTTTCGGCGTCGACCTCGTTCGATTCGACCTTTCGCTGAAGAAACGTCGCGCTACGAACAATCAGGTCGTCCACGACGCCGCCGCCGCGATGGTCGAGACCGGTCTCGGTCTCAAGGCCGCGACGATCACGCCGACCGAGATCGGCAGCGTCGGCTCACCCAACCGGATACTGCGCGAGGGCATCGACGGCAAGGTCATCGTGCGCACCGGCCGCCGGATCCCCGGCGTCGCCCCGATCGTGGCGCTCTCCCATCCGGTCGTCGTCGTGCGCATGGCGGTCGGCGACGCCTACGGCGCGGCCGAAGGACGCGATGGCGAGCCGGGCTCTCGCGAGGAGTCGGCCTGGCGCACCGAGCGCATCGATCGCAGCATCTGTGAGTCGGTCGCCGAGTTCGCGTTCGTCACCGCGGCCTCGATGAACGGTCTCGTCTACGGCGGACCAAAGTGGACCGTCTCGGCGATCTACGAGGGGATGCTCAAAGAGGAGATGGACCACGCGGCGCGCCGACACCCCGACGTCGCCTACCAGCCGATGCTGATCGACGCCGCCTACGCCGGCCTGATGACCGAACAGTGGGATCGCAGCGTGGTAATCCCGTCGCTGAATCGTGACGGTGACTGCTTGAGCGACCTCGTGCTCGCCATGTTCGGTTCGATCGCCGGCGCCGAGTCGGTCCTCTTGGCCCTCGACGACGATCTGAATCCCACGACGGCGATGGCCGAAGCCCCCCACGGCACCGCACCTTCGCTCGAGGGGAAGAACGTCGCCAACCCGATGGCCATGCTCTTGGCGTGCGCCGCGGTGCTCGAGCATGCCGGGATCCAGGGCGAAGCCGGTGCCACCGACGCGGCGCGCCACCTGCGCCGCGCGACACTTTCCACCGCGATGGACGGCATTCGCACCTTTGACCTCGGCGGCTCATCGTCTACGTCGGAGGTCGTTGACGAGGTCGTCGCGCGAATGCGCGCGCGCTGAGCGACCGTTCTCCACCTCGAGACGCAGTCGTTCGGGTACAAACGGATTCGTCACATCGCGGCGTTTAGGGTTGGAGAATCGTGAGTGTGGTCCTGCGTAGTGCTGGGGTGTTTCGAAGAGACGGCGTCGCTGCCGTGACCCCGGGTCACTGATGTCGCGTCTTGCGACCGATCCGTCGATTGACGCGCTCGCGGCCACGGCGGTTGAACGGGCACGGGAGTTGATTCGAGACGCCGAACGACTCCGCGGTCACGCCGAGAAGGCCAACCGCCGTCGATTCTCACGTCTGTTCCGAGACCCGATGGCCATCGAGGTCACTATCACCTTGACCGACGAAGTGATGCGAATCAGTTCGGTGAAGAGTTCGATCAACATCTTTCGTCGGGCCGCCGCCAAGGCGACGGTCGAAGGATTCGGGAGATTCAACGCCGCGGGACTCAAGGTTCTCGCCGCGAGTTCTCACGTCGCGACGTCGCCGGTCGTGAAGGTCGTGGGAAAGCAGATTCGCCACCTTTCGAAGGACCTGATCCTTCCTTACGAAGTCGTTCCGCTTCGACGTCATCTCGAGCGGCGGAGCCGCGACGGGATCGCGTTGAACATCAACGTGTTGGGCGAAGCAGTGCTCGGTGAGCGTGAGGCCGATGAACGATTCGATCGAGTGCTCGAGATGATGCAGCGTCCCGAGATCAACTACGTGTCGGTCAAACTGTCGTCCGTCGTGAGTCAGATCATCACCATCGACCGCATCGGATCACTTGACCGTGTCGCCGAGAAGATGCGACGTCTCTACCGTGTCGCGGAGGCGAACGGCACCTTCGTCAACCTCGACATGGAGGAGTACCGCGACCTCGATCTCACCGTGGCGGCGTTCACACGAGTACTGGCGGAGCCGGAGTTCGCCGGCATCGCCGCGGGCATCGTCTTGCAGGCCTATTTGCCGGAGTCCCACGCCGCATTCGCCGACTTGGTGGCGTGGTCGCGCGCTCGCCATCAACAGGCGGGTGGCACGATCAAGGTCCGATTGGTCAAGGGCGCGAACCTGGCGATGGAGACCACCGAGGCAGAACTCCACGGTTGGCGCGCCGCTCCCTACCGGACCAAGGCCGACGTCGACGCCAGTTACGCCCGACTCATCGACGCCGCTCTCCGTCCGGAGCACGCCGACGCGGTGCGGATCGGTATCGCGAGCCATAACCTCTTTCATCTCTCGTGGGCGCTCGAAGTCGCTCGCGCACGCGGCGTCGAGCAACAGATCGACGTGGAGATGCTCGAAGGGATGGCGAACTCCGAAGCGCTCTCGATCGCCCAGACCGGGCAACGTGTCCTGCTCTACGCCCCCGTGACGCGCCGCTTCGATTTCGCTTCCGCGGTCGCCTACCTCGTGCGCCGGCTCGACGAGAACACGTCCGACGAGAACTATCTGAAGGCGGCGTTCGACATCGGCACCGACCAACGGAGCTTCGACGAACAGAGTGGCCGGTTCAGCGCGTCGGTACGCGAGCGCCACGCACTTTCCACCGACTCGCTTCGACACGCGTCCTTGGCGCCTCCGAACGAGACGGACTTCTTCAACGTCGCGAACTTCGACCCGACGTCAGTCGAAGCGTTCGATGGGATCACGCAGGCGTTCGCCGAGATACGCGGTGCGCCGCTCGAGCAGATCCCGTTGGTGATCGACGGCCAGGAGATCGTGACGAGTGAGTTCGAGGTCGGGCACGACCCGAGTGCCGATGCCGCGCCGTGGTACCGCTACTCGGTGGCGAACGCCGAACAGGTAGACACCGCCGTGCGCTGCGCCGAAAACGCGCGGGGCGGTTGGGCCGCTCGCTCGATAGAGGAACGTCGAGTGATCATGTTCGAGTGCGCCGTCGTGATGGAACGAGAGCGTCTCGCCACGACGGCCGTGATGGCGCGTGACGGTGGCAAGACCGAGGCCGAGGCCGATCCGGAGGTGAGTGAAGGAATCGACTTCGCGCGCTTCTACGCAGGTACTGCCGCCGACTTCGAGGGATCCGAACCGGTGGGCACGGTGCTCGTCGTACCACCGTGGAACTTCCCCTACGCGATACCGGCCGGCGGTGTCTGCGCGGCACTCGCGGCCGGTAACGCGGTGATCTTGAAGCCGGCGCCGGAGGGAGTGGCCACGGCATGGCAACTCGTCCAACAGCTCTGGGAGGGCGGCGTCCCCCGCGAGGTACTGCAGTTCGTGCCGACGAGAGACGATGACATCGGTCAGCGTCTCGTCACGCACGCCGGCGTCAGCGCAGTCATCTTGACCGGATCCTTCGACACGGCACTGCTCTTCACGTCGTGGCATCCCGACATCACTCTCCTCGCCGAGACGAGTGGCAAGAACGCCATCCTCATCAGCGCGTGCGCCGATATCGACGTTGCCGTCAAGGACCTCGTGCAGTCGGCCTTCGGACACGCCGGTCAAAAGTGCAGCGCCGCCAGTTTGGCCATCGTGGTGCGTGACGTCTACGAGGACCCCGCGTTCTTACGCCAGTTGGCTGACGCCGTCCACAGTCTGCGTGTCGGACCCAGCTGGGAGCTCTCGACCACGGTCGGACCGATCATCCGACGCGCCGAGCCCGCGCTGGAACGCGCGCTCCACCACCTCGATCCCGGCGAGAGTTGGCTGCTCGAACCGCAGCAGTTGGACGCCGCCGGTCTGCAGTGGAGTCCGGGGGTGAAGCTCGGTGTCCGATCCGGATCGTGGAGCCACCAGCACGAGTGGTTCGGACCCGTACTGGGTGTCATGGTCGCTCCCGACTTCGCGACGGCCATCACGTGGCAGAACCGCACCGACTTCGGCCTCACCGCCGGACTCCAGTCGCTCGACGAAGGGGAGTGCGAACTCTGGATGGACCGGGTTCAGGCCGGCAATCTGTACGTCAACCGCGGTGTGACCGGGGCAATCGTGAACCGTCAGCCGTTCGGCGGGTGGCGACGGAGCAGCGTGGGGCCGACGGCGAAAGCCGGCGGGCAGCACTACGTGAACTCGCTACGGCGCTGGGCGACGCTCACCGACGCCGCGACGGCGATCGAATCGGCGCGAGCGTGGTGGGCCTCAACGGGTAGCCAGTCAATCGATCGAACGGGACTCACCGTCGAGAAGAACTTCCATCGATACCGCCGCTACTCGAAGCCGATCTGCGTTCGTGTGGACGACTCGTTCTCTGACGCGCATCGCAGCGTCATCGACGCGTTCGTGAAGGAGACCGGCGTGGACGTGTTCTACAGCTCGCTGCAGTTCGTCGACGCCGCACCCGAAGCAGCCATTGAGTCCGCCGCGGTGCTCGCCGAGCGAGCCGGCGCGATAGCTCGGGTGCGATGGCTCTCGAGCGAATCGCCACCAACCGTCGCGCTGCTCCAACAGGGCGTCAGCGTCGATCGCCGAGTCCTCGTCCAGCGCGGTGACGTCGAGCTTCCGCGCTGGCTCCTCGAACAGAGTGTCTCAATCACCCATCACCGATACGGCAACGTCAACGCCGGACCGAAGCCTCGATGCGAGGGCCTGGGATCGTCAGTGCTCGAGCGCTAGGTCTTCGACTCGACGGTGGCGAACCTTGGCCACGATCGCCGGATGATCACTCGTCGTCATCGCCTTGATCAGCGCGTGAATGCTGGCGGTCGCGAAGTTGATCCGGTTGTCGGCGACACCGTAGGGAATCACGAGGACGTCGCCGTGCGCCATCGCGCCGCAGGTGTAGACCACGTTCGGCACGTAACCGTCCTGCTCCTCATTGGAGGCCGTGAGGAGTGGTTCCTTGAGTGCGGCGATCATTTTGGTCGGATCGTCGAGGTCCAGCAGAACCGCGCCGATGCTGTAGGTGCGCATGGGACCGACCGCGTGCGTGAGCACGAGCCACCCGGCACTGGTCTCGATCGGCGAGCCACAGTTCCCCAACTGCACGACCTCCCAGTCCCACTCCGGCATCTGGAAGGTGACGGCGCGACCCCAGTGACCGAGGGTGTCCGAGAAGCACACGGCGTTCGTCTCTCGGTCGTAGCGCGTCAGCGCGACGAATTGACCGTTGATGCGACGAGGGAAGATCGCGAGCCCCTTGTTGGGCGCCGCCGCCCCGACCACGGGCGACGCGTCGAAGGAAAGGAAGTCGTCGGTTCGGAGTAACTGCTGGGAGATGTGCACGCCGTCGAACGCCGTGTAGGTGGCGAGGTACGTCATTGAACCGTCGGCTTCGGTGAACCGTACGAATCGCGCGTCTTCCATCCCGTGCGCTTCGGCGGACATCACGGGCCACAGGACGCGTTCGGAGATCTCGACGTCGCTATCGAATCGCACGCCATAACTGCAGGCCGCGATCGATCGGTGGTGGCGGGCAATGGTGTGCGCGTCTTGTCGAGTGTCGAACTCCGAGATCAAGATCTCGAGGCGGGCCTCGAGTTCTTCAATGGAGAACAGCACCGGTAGTTCGTCAAGCACGTAGGCGGCGCTCTCACCGTCTTGGCCCATGGCCTTCAGGCGTGCGTGGAACACGTCACGGTGGAAGAGGCCATCGTGCGCCGAACCGATCATCGGATACGGTCCGCGCCGATCGAGCGTGATGGCGCCCGCCGCGCTCACGTAGCCGGTGCGGAACTCAATGCTCGATCGATGACCCTCGCCCACCGCACGAACGCTCATGATGAATCGCACGGCACCGTCGGGAACGTTCGATTGGTCGGGGTGCGCCACCATGCTCGGATTGCACACCGCGGCGGCTTCGAGCGAGTACTCGTGAGTGAACGAGGCGCCCAGGAGGAGCCAGCGTTCCTCACTCAACTTCTCTGTCGGGTCCAGTCGGTTGCTTACCCGTTCCGCGTGTTGACTGAAGACGGTGAGGATGTCGCGATGCCGTCCCGCGAATCTCTGGACGACGTCCTTCAACCGTCGACGAACGTCGGCTTCGGGCAGCGCGACGATTCGCTGGACGACATTGGACGCCCGTGACTCGGCGCCGCCGAGTTCTTCGCCGGCGACGAAGAGCAGCGCCACGACGCGTGTCGGGTCGGGAACGATGTGGACATCGGAGCGTGACGCGAGGGGGTTTTGTTTCATGTAGAGATAGTTTGGTGCGCAAATGCCTGTTGACGGGTTGATACCAGCGCCAAAGTTGATTCCGCCCCCTGATTCTGGTTGGCCCGATCGGCGTGAAGGCCATCAAAACCGCCCCCACTCTCGGGATCCCACATGATGACCTTGGCGTCATTGTCGCCGTCGAACCACGCGTTCGCCATGCGAATTCCCTCGAGCCATCGCGGTGAATCGTCCACGGTCAGGGCCCGCGCACAGGCGTCGGCCATCGTCGAGACCTCAATGGGCTGCTGATCGAACTGCGGGCCAACGTCCTGCGGACCGGATCCGTTGGCGGGCGTGATCGACAGGTGGCCGTCTCGCGTCTCGCGCGCCAACAGCCATCCCAACAAGTCGAGTCCCTTCGCCACCGGTTCGGGCCGCTCGAGCGCGACGCCCGCGGCGATCATCGCCTCGGGCAGCAGCGCATTCGCGTAGTAGAGACGAGGTTCCGGCCACGGCCACGACGGGTCGCCGCTCGGCTCCAACATCTGGTCGACCGCGTCGCGCACGATCGACAACGCCGGGGCGTTCGTCGGGTGGATGCTCAGCACCGCGGCGGCGCCCAGGACGGCGAAGGCCATCGCGCGCGGGTAGTCCGAGCGTTGTTCGCATCCGCGTTCAAAGAGCGAAAGCGCCGGCCCGGCCACGGAGAATTGCAGACTCGCGGCCGCGCTACCCAGTCCCCAGAGGCTTCGCCCCCAACAGTCCTTCGTCGACACCTCACTGGACCACGTACCGTCGGCCGCGCGGCGATTCCGGCATTCGCCGTGTGGTCCCATCGCGTCACCCACGAATCCGAGGGAGCCTTGCGCGAGCGATCGCACGGAGGCGTTCGGGTTCGGTTCACGCGTGGCGACCACGAGCACTCGCGCAACGTCATCCACGCAGTACCCGTGTTCACGCCGCGGCGTCGTGTGCTCGGCGTGCTCGAAGGTACCGAAGCGATCTGTCAGCTTGACCAGGTGGTCGAACCGGGGGCCCTCGGTCATCGGTTCGCCGACAGGGGCGCTCGATTATCGAGCAGTTCTTCACCGAGCGCGGCGTACCGCGAGGCGATGTGCGGCCACGCCAGTTCCGGCGCCAATCGTCGCGCTTCACTCGCCATCGCGTTCACCATTCCCGGCGTCGTGAGCGCCGTGCGCACGGCGTCCGCGAGCGCTTCGGGGTCGCGTCGCGGGACGACGATGCCCGCGCCGCTCGAGAGCAGTTCGACCGCGTGCGGGAACGCCGTCGCGATGACTGGTCGACCGGCGGCGATCGCGTCGACCAGGACACCCGAGGTCACCTGGTCCGGTGAGTCGTAGGGCAAGACCACCATCGTCGACTCGCTGATCAGCTGGGCGAGCGACGCCAGCGATCGGTACTCCGGATCAAAGATCACGTCCACGTGTCGGTCCTTGGCCCGTTGCACCAACATGTCGCGGTAGACGTCACCTTCGTATTCTTGAACCTTGGGATGCGTATTACCGGCCACCACGTAAATCGGCTTTGGCCGGACGTCGTCGATCAGGGCCAGCGCGTCGATCATCCACTCGATGCCCTTACCCGGTCCTAGGAGTCCCCAGGTCAGTAGTCGCGGCCGCTCCTTGGAGTCTTCGAGTCGCACGGCACTGGAGACCGCCGCACCATGGGGGATGACGGAGATCTTGCGCGCGTCCACGTCGAAGTTCGAGCAGAGTCGCACGCGACCCGCCTCGGTCATGACAACGACCGCGTCAGCCGCGCGAACGACCGCTTCCAGAACCGATCGTTGGTGGGGTGTCGGGTGTTCCAGCACCGTGTGCGCGACGACGATCGTCGGTCGCTCGATGCCCTCGAGGACCTCGACGATCGACTCCCCATCCGGTCCGTCGTAGATCCCGTACTCGTGTTGCACGATGACGACGTCGGCGCGATTGAGCGCGTCCATGGCGTCGATCATCTCGAGCGCGTCGCGGCTGTTCAGCTCGGCGATCACGATCTTCGCCGGCGGTTCACCGTCGGCGCCGACGCGCACGATGCCGACGTCGTCGCCGTACTCGTAGAGGCCACCCGACAGTGCGGCGGCGAAGGTGGCGATGCCGCACTGCGTCGGGGGGTACGTCGACACCATCGCGTACGTGCGTGTCACGTGGTCATTGATTGGCGTCTCTTCAAACACGTGAAACTCCTTGGACCGAGGGAGCGTCGACGTCACGACGAAGGCGCGGCGTGCGTCTCGTTGATTGAATTCGTGTCATCGGTCTCCTCTCCTCGGCGCGGTGCGCTGTTGTAACTCGGCGCTGACGGTAGGCGCACTTCACCGAACGGTGAAGTTCGCGGAACACTCGTCAGTCAAAGGTGACGAAACCCGGGGGCGATTCGAATGATCGTCCAACCCGACATCGGCCTCCAACGAGTTAGCAGCCTGCTTGACTTCAGCACCCAACCTACCGGTACTTGACGTCCACTATTCCGTGCATGTTCCCACGTGCGATTGTGAAACCTTCGTGAACTCATCTCTTCAACTACTTTCGCGATGCAGCGACGACGTACGAGGTGTGGACTGAGTTTCTGTCGAAACTCAGTCCATGAATGCTCCCCCGTTCACCGAGATCGCTTCACCCGTGATGAATTCGGCGTCCGCGCCCGCGAGAAACGCCACGACCTTCGCGACGTCCTCGGGCGTCTCCAGTCGCGCGAGCGGCGTGTCCTCAACCCACATCTGGCGCACCAGTTCCGGGGCGATTCCGCGTAGTTCGGCCTCCCACGTCAACTCCCTCGATTGCATGGGCGTCGCCACGAATCCGGGACACACGCAGTTGACGCGAATGCCGTGTGGCGCGAGTTCGAACGCCATTGCTTGGGTGAGGCCGAGAACGGCGAACTTACTCGCGACGTAGTCCGACAGGAACGGGACGCCGCCCTGCTTCGCCGCCATGGAGGCCGTATTGATGATGCGACCCGGTGTGGCGAGGGCGATCATGGCGCGCGCCGCCGCCTGACCGCAGTAGAAGACGCCGTAGGTGTTCACTTCGAAGGTGCGAATGAGGTCAGTGGGTGCGATGTCGACGAATCGCTGCATCTTGGAGATGCCGGCGTTCGACACCCACACGTCAAGGCGCCCGTGTTGGGTGACGACGGCGTTGACGGCCCCGTCGCACGCCACGGGATCGGTGACGTCGAGACGAAGGGCTTGGGCACTTTCGATCTCCGCTGCCGTTGCCTCGGCGGCACCGAGGTCGACGTCGGTGACGACGACGTGAAAACCTCTCGCGCCGAGCGTGGTGGCGATGGCCGCTCCGATCCCGGAACCGGCTCCCGTGACGCCGGCAATTGGTCTGATCATGGCGAGCTCCTCGCGAGTTCGTGTGAGAGTGACTTCGTTGATTCGTGGAGGTGGCGAAACTGTAGGTAGCGCTCATCGTAAATCTCCACGTGATCCGGCGTCGGCGCGACCGTCTCACCTTCACCGAGGGCACCCACCACGTAGGACCAGTCGTCGATCACGCCCGCGCCGATGCCCGCGATGACCGCGGCGCCAAACGACGCGCCGGGATGATCGAGTATGGAGACGAGTTCTCGACTGAGGACGTCGGCCATGATCTGTCGCCACAGACGCGACTTGGACCCACCGTTGGTGACCCGAGGCCGTTGTAGTGCCAAACCGTCCTCGGCGAAGACGTCGAAGTGCCAGCGAACACCGAACGCGATTGCCTCGAGCATCGATCGGTGCAGGTCGCCGCGGGTCGTAGCGAGATGGAGTCCGAGGACGGCGCCCCGGAGATCCGGGTCGTGCAACGGCGTCTTCTCGCCGAGGAAGAACGGCAACGTGACCAGTGCGCCCGGCGCACTCGCACTCGCCTCCGCGTCCAGCTCGGACAACGAAACGTCGCCGAGCAGGCCCTGCTCCCATCGCAGCATCGAGCCGCTCGTGGCCATGCAACCGTTGGGCATCCACTTGTCGGGGATGGGATAGCGGTCCAGGTACAGACGGGCATCGAGAAACCGCTCGTCGCTCACGGCCAGGATGTCGCCCGAACCTCCGAGCTTGATGAGGCAGTCACCCGGTTCGACCAGTCCGGCGCCGTAAGCGGAGAGGACATGATCGGCGCCGCCCACGATGATCGACGTCCCGGCCGCGAGGCCCGTTGCCTGCGCCGCTGACACGCTCACCTCGCCGACGACCTGGCCCGGATGGGCAACCTCGAGCATTGTCGGCCAACCCACCGGGGTCGCGGCTTGCACCGCGGTGATCGATGCGCCCTGAAAGTCATAGAGCCCGCTCTCGATCGCCCAGTTGTACTCGACGTGCGGCGCCGCACCCAGCGCCAACGCCATCCAGTCATACGAACCGACGATCGATGCCGTCCTTTCCCACACGTCGGGTTCGTGACGCGCCAGCCACAGCGCCGTGGGCGCAACCGACTGTTGGGAGAGCACCGAGCCGCTGAGCGACAGAAGGTCGAGGTCCCCGAGCGCCGTGCGCACCTCGTCGATCTCCTTGGTCGCGCGCGCGTCGTTTTGAAGAATCGCTCGTCGCAACGGAGCGCCGTGTCCGTCCAGCGCCAATACGGCGGGCACCATGCCCGACACCGCCACGGCCGCCACGTCACTCTTCGCCGCTGGTGCTGCCGCCAAGAGACGAGGCACAAGCGAGCACACCGCCCGCCACCACTCGTTCGGGTCCGCCTCCGCCCATCCTTCGTGATCGCTGAAGAGCGCGACGTCGTGGGTCGCGGACGCGAGAATGCCGATTTCGGCGTCGAGTAGCACGGCCTTGACACCGGATGACCCCAGGTCGATCCCGATAAGCAGGCGTCCCTCAGGCACTCCGCGCCGCATCGACGAAGCGCTTCACTCGTTCCGGGTCGACTTCGTTCCAGGTGTAGCCGTCACGCTTCAGCGTGCTGCCCACGATGCAGCCGTCGGCGTATCGGAAGAACTCCTTGATCGTCTCGGCCCGGGCGCCAGTGTTGAGCAACACCGGAATGTTCTTATCGAGCGCTTCGCGCACGTCGGCCACCGTCTTTACGTCCGGCTCACTCCCCGCCATCGGCCCTGACACCAGGATGACGTCGGCGAGGCTCGATACGACCGTCGAGCGCGCCAACTCCGCCGGCGTCCGACTCCCCGTGCTCGACGCGAACTCCGGCGTGACGTTGGCGAAGACCGCGAGGTCGTCACGACCGAAGTTCCTCCGACTGCGCAGTAGCGTCGCGGCGTCGGGACTCCACGCGCCCATGTCGGACTCCCACGACCCCGTGATCACCTCACGCATGAAGGCGGCACCGCTCGCCACTGCGATCGCGAGCGCGCACTGCGCGTCCCACAAGAAGTCGACGCCGAAGGGCCGATCGGTCGGTTTGCACTCGGTGACGACTCTCGTCATCACCGCCGACGCTTCCAGTCCCGCGTTCAGTTGATACGGTCGGTCGCCTTCGTTGCAGAACAACAGCGCGTCGAATCCTCCGGCCAGGAGGATCTCCACGTCACGGTGCACCTGGTCGATGAGTCCCTGGACGCCCTTCTCTTGGTCGAACATCGGCGTGCCCGGCAACGGTGGCACGTGCGCCATCGCGATGAGTGGCTTGGGAATGCCGTTGAAGATCGAGGTGAATCGGCTCACGAGGAGTTCTCCTTTGTGTAGGGCTCAACGTGTACGACTTCCACACCCTGATCCTTGATCGCGCGGATGATGTCCCCGTCCGGTGACGCGTCGGTCACCAAGAGGTCGACGACCTTGAGCGGTGCGACGCTCACGAAAGCGACGTGGCCGATCTTCGAGGCGTCGGCGAGGACGACGACGCGTCGCGCCGCCAGCAGCGCCGACTGCTTCACCATGGCGTCGTCGATGTTGTACTCACACAGTCCCTTTTCGAGGTCGACGCCCGCGACGCCCAGAAACAGAGTGTCGCAGTTCAAGTCGCGATACGACGCCTCCGCGCGCGAACCGACCAAGCTCATCTCGCCGCTACGCACGACGCCGCCGGATACGATCGTGCGGACCTTCGGCTTGCGATCGAGTTCCGAGGCGATCAGCAGAGAGCTGGTGATGACGCTCAGTGACAGGTCCGGTCCGATGGCTTTCGCCATTTCGAGCGTCGTCGTGCCGACGTCGAGGATCACGGTTTCGTCGGGATGCAAGAGTCCCGCCGCGAAAGCGCCGATCCGCTTCTTGGCGTCCGAGCGGAAGGCGCCGCGTTGCAGGATCGGTGGTTCGTAGGAGCGGCCCTGGGTGGAGATCGCACCGCCCCGTATCCGACGAGCGAGTCCCTTCACTTCGAGCAGTTCGAGGTCTCGTCGAATGGTCATCTCCGACGTGCCAAAGGCGAAGGCCAACTCCGAGATCGACGCTTCGCGATTCACTTTGAGTCGTTCGGCAATCGTCGTTCGGCGGTCCCTGGAATTCATCGCCCAATAGTATGTGAATAATTCACAGACAATGAGAAAACGTTGCTATATTCCGGCGCAACTTATGGCTTTCTGTGCATAACATTGTGAATAATGTTCGGATTGAGCTACTTCGGATGTCAGCGTCGACATATATATGCCTACTTTCTCGGTCCGGTACGCTCCGGTGGTCACCGGAATTGCGGTTACGCGAGAGGCAGGGATGACCAAGATTTCTGAGTTTCACACGACCGGCATCGAGGACGTGGACGAACTCGTGTATCACAACCAGTCCGAATGCCCACTTGGACAGGAGATCACGAAGAAGGGAACCGGCGCTCCGGGCCAGGGCTACTTCCGCACGCTCTGCGTCAAGTGCAAGAGCATTGCCGAAGGTTGGGAAGCCAACCGACCGCTGTAGGGCGCTGCCAATCTCTGCCGATCAGCATTTACGCTGACGGGAGGCCGAGTTCTAGGAGACACGAGGCACATGCACGCGACGAAGACACGGGGTCCGCGCGTTCGCTCGCGCGTCGCGATGATGATCGCCGTCATAGTCGTGTTGGCAGGCGTCTCGCTGGTGACTTACACACTGCGCGCTCCGAGCGCGGGGGCCAGCTCGAAACCGGTGGTTGTGACAGCGTCCAGTCAGCGCTTCTCCAATCCCGTCGCTATCAGCGTCCACGGAAAGTACCTGTGGATCGTCGACGACAGCGGTGGAACGGCACACCACGGTGAGCTCTACCGCGTCGCCATTGCCACGGGACAGACCACTCCAATACCGAGTCCGCTCTTTGACGAACCGATGTGGGTCTATACCGACGGCACTGACGTCTGGACCGCCAATATGAACAATGACAGCGCGACGGGTGCGTTGCTGGAAGTGAATGTTGCCACGGACCACGTCTCGCGACTCAGCGCGAAAGGGATCAACGGCCCGCTCGGCATGACGTCAACCGGCAAATACCTGTGGATCTTGAACGACGGTTCAACGCTCACGCGTCTGAACACCGCCACCGGCGCAACGACCACGAACACCGCCACCGTCACCGCCGGCGAGAACTCGATCGCATCGGACCAGCGCTACGTGTGGCTCACGGGGGCGCGACTGTTGCGAATCTCTGAAGCGACGAGCCAGATCAAGGTCATCGACCCCAACGAGTTCACGGACACGAGCCAAGTCCTGTCGAACGGTACGGACATCCTGATCCGATCGGGCAATCGCCACATCTTCGAAATCGACATCGCGACGGGCAAGATACTGAAGAGTTTTTACAATCCGCAGTTCGAGTTTTCGTTGAATATGACGACCAACTGGCACGACGTCTGGATGTCGGATAACGAACAGTCCTCCGTGTTACAACTGGACCTCGCGACGGGGACCGTGACGTCAATCACCTCTCCGAGTTTCTCCCACGTAAAGGGTTTGACGCCGTGGTCAGTCTCGGCGAAGGGCTCCACCGTCTGGGTCTCCGTGCTCTGCTCACGATTCGTGAACGGTGTCGTACCGATCTGCGGGACGGTTCAGAAAATTAATCCCTAAATCTTGCCGGAACCATATGACCGGAACCATATGACATGGCGGGAGGGATCCTCTTCGGCCCACGGACCCGATCGGCGATGGACTCAGGCGGCTCGCGACGATGACTCTCCCAGTCGATCGCCACTCTCGCCTGAAATTTCTTCGAGTGATCGCCCGGCCGTCTCTGGAAGGACATTCGTAAGACAGAATCCGAGGACCGCGGCAGCGCCAGCGACATAGAGAAGACCACGAAGTCCGATGTGAGTGGCGAGCTGCGGTACCAGGAAAACGCCCACGAAGGCCCCGAGCTTTCCGACGCCCGCGGCCACTCCATGTCCCGTCGTGCGCATGTTGACGGGAAACACCTCGGAGGGGAGTACGAAGGTCGTCATGTTCGGTCCGAATTCGGTGAAGAGGTAGCTGACGCCGAAGATCGCGATGAACGGTGCGACGGACGCCGTCAGAGTCGGGATGGCCGCGAGCACAATGAAGCATGCCGCCATGACACCAAAGCCAATGAACTGCAATCGACGATGCCCTATCTTGTCCATCTTCCAGACCGAAAGTGCGTAACCCGGTACGGCGAAGACCACGAAGAGCAGCAGCGTCAAGAAAAGCTTCATCTCGATGCTCGCCGTCGGCGAAACCTCCGTCAGAATGCTGGGGAGTGACAGGGTGTTCCCGTAGTACGCGTAGTCGAAGAGGAACCAACTGCCGGCGGTTCCGACGAGCATGAGCAACGTCCGCGGGTCGGTGAGGAACTGTCGCAGTCCCATGAGGTGCTTGCCCTTGTCGGTCACGTTCGAAGCGTCGATCGCCCCGTCGGCGAACTGATGCAACTCTTTGGCGGCCTCATCGGCGCGACCTTGGACGAAAGCTCTGAAACGCGGCGACTCTGGCATTCTCGCACGGAAGTAGATCACACCGGCGGCGGGCACGGCGCCGAGACCGAGAAGAATGCGCCACACTAACGGGTCGCTGACACCTGATGAGAGCAGCACGATTCCGACCAAGGGGCCGACGATGAGACCGACTGCTTGCATCGAGAAGACCAGACCCACCAGTCGACCGCGATCGGACCGGTTGGAGTACTCGCTCATCAGCACGGCCGACACGGGGTAGTCGCCCCCGATACCCAAACCGAGAAGGAATCGCGCTATCACGAGAAACAGGAAACTCGGAGCCAGCGCCGACGCGATGGCCCCAATGATCATGATGGCGGCGACCGTGATGTAAATGACCTTCCGACCGTAGATATCGGCGATTCGACCAAAGACGAAAGCTCCGATGAAGGCACCGAGAATCGCGCTTCCCGTAACCCAACTCGTCTGTGTTGTCGAAAGACTCCACTGGACCTTCACCAGGGCGGCCACCGTGCCGATCACGAAGAGGTCGTAGGCGTCGGTGAAGAAGCCCATGCCCGAGATGAGCACGGCGCGTCGGTGAAACTTGCTCGTGGGTGCGTCGTCAAGCAATTGGCTCACCGTGGGTGCGATCATCGACGAATCAACTATCAACGAGGGATCGATGCTGGCCGGACCGTTGACAAGCGGCTCCGCACTCGGGGACGGCGTTGCCTTCAAATCTGTCATTCGCATCCTCTTTGACGGGCCGCCATTCGACCAACATCCTTGCAAACCCGATTGAACGCGCAACCAAGCCAGGGTTACCCGAAGGTGAAGTTTCAGTGAACGTCTGGTGAGGAGTCGTGGCGACCGGAGCGGATGGCGCGGCCAACCGAGACGTGCCGGCGCGCGCGCGATTTGGCGGAATCGTTATAAGAATTGAATAAAGCGGCATTGTTACGGTGCACCTGCTGACCTCTTGCAAGTGCGCCTATTTATACTGAACTCAACTCGTGGTCGAACTCCGCGGCGTTCGGATTCCACCCGACTCGCGACTCGCCCACCGAACAGACAGTGGAGTCCTGCCCTTGAAGTTCCGACGCACCGCACTCCTGGCAGTCCCTATGTGCCTGGTCCTACCGACACTCCCCGCGGCCGCGGCCACCAGCGCTCCCGTCTGGCACGCGGCCAGAGCCGCAAGTCTCCCCTCGGGCGCCACGGGACTCCCCAACGGTTTCTTACCCGCCCTCTCGTGTCCGTCCGCCGGCAACTGCGCCGCCGGCGGTGCCTACAGCGACGCGAAGGGCGATGTCGAGGGATTGGTGCTCAACGAGGTGAAGGGCGTATGGAAGTCGCCGACCCGGCTGGTCCCACCGTCCCAAGCCGACCCCAATCCTTCGCTCACTATCAACGCGTTGTCGTGCGCCAACACCGGCAACTGTTCGGCCGTCGGCAGTTTCGAAGACACCCACAGCAACGGCCTGAGTTTCGTCGCCGACGAGGTGAACGGGGTGTGGAGAAGCGCTCAGGAAGCGACGCTCCCGTCCAACGCGGGCACGACGGTTCAGAACAGTGAGATTCACTCCGTCGACTGCTGGTCGCCGGGCGCCTGCAGTGCGATCGGCAGCTACCTCGACAACACCCTGCCCACGGGACACGCCGAGGGCTTCGAAATCAACGAGGTCCGCGGCGTGTGGCAGCGCGCCATCGAGACGGTCTTGCCCACTGACGCCAATCTCAACCCGTACGTCGGCATCGACCAGGTGGCGTGCACGCACGGCGGCAACTGCGTCGCCGTCGGCTCGTACATCAACAAGGACAACGCCACCGAGGGCCTCGTGGTCCCGGAGGTCGCCGGCACGTGGAAGAGCGCCGCGGTCGTCGTGTTGCCCGGTAACGCCAGTGCGTACCCGAGTGCCGGACTGAGCGAGGTCACGTGCGTGTCGACCAGCAACTGCACCGCGCTCGGCACCTACACCGACGTCGCGGCCGACATCCAGGGTATGACCGCCACCGAGACGAACGGCGTGTGGTCGAGGGCCGTCGCCATGGAGATGCCGGCGGGCGCGGCCGCCAACGCCCACGTCTTCTTCTACGGCTACGGCGGTCTCTCGTGCGTGTCGACCGGGAACTGCAGCGCCGGAGGTCAGTACCTCGTCGGCACCAGTTCCTACGAGGGGTTCTTCATCAACGAAGTGAAGGGCGCGTGGCACACCGCGACCGAGTTGGCGCTACCCGCGGGCGCGCAGATGGCCGGTAAGAACGGCGGCGTCGTCGCGGTCTCGTGTCGCTCGGCGGGCAACTGCAGCGCCGGGGCGGCGTACCTCGACGGCTCGGGCAACTATCAAGGCCTGGTCATCAATGAGGTCGCGGGCCAGTGGCGAACCGGTCTCAAGATCACCCTGCCGACCGGGGACAACTCGGTCGGCGTCGACGGCGGCGTCTACGGACTCGTCTGCAATAAGTCCGGTCCCTGCACCGCGACGGGCAGTTACTTGAAGACCTCGACGACCTACGAGGGGTTCACCGTCACCACGAGTTGATCACTGGCGAAACGGCCGGGGGTTCGACGCCAACTTGGGCACCCGCATCTTGGCGATCACGCTGCCCGGTGAAGGGTGACAGTACTGCGCGATGCCGAGGTCACCGGCGACCGAGAGGAACATGAAGGCGTCCTCGTGAGAGAATCCCCACTCGTCGACGAGCAACCGGGACGCCTCTTCGCACGCGTACTTGAGGGCTTCGTCCAAGTCGCCGTCTGACGTGCCGTGCGTGTAGAACGCGTCCCCGGTCTCGGTGATCGGCCAGCCGCCGCTCTTGCCTTTGATCACGTCGACCTTGATCACCCCGATGCCGCCAATCTCCACACCAGTCCCGGAGATTTCGCCGTCACCCATGGAGGCGTGCATGTCACCGATGGCGAGTTGACCACCGCTTTGGAAGACCGGCAGGTGAATCGTCGCGCCGATCCCGTTCACGTGGTCGTCCATGTTGCCACCGTGTCGATCGGCGAAGAACGTGGAGATGTCCCCCGACGCCGGTGAGACACCGACGACACCGAACATGGGACGGGCAGGGAAGGAGACGTGATCGTTCATCGTGACCACGCCGTCGGCGACCTTGAAGATCCGCGTCGTCGGCGAGCGAACGGTGTCGATCAACTGGCCCCACTCCGGGATGCACATCGCCGCACCCTGTTCATTCGGGCGTATGTCGAGCAAGGTCACCGACAACGTGTCGCCCGGCTCGGCGCCCCGCACGCCGATCGGTCCGGTCGCGCTGTTCACGCGCGAGAGGTCGAGGTTGTCGAGCGTGTCCGCTTCGCTCTGCACCTGACCGGTGAAACAGTCCCACGTCTCGATCTCGATGATCGTGCCCGGGTCGACGAGGACTACGGGCTCGCGATCGGCGTCGAAGGACCACACGTGGTCATCGCGACTGATTGTCACTGTGGTGCTCTGCATGGTGTCTCCGTCCACTGTTGTCCTCCAGTAAAACACTACGGAATGTGACGCATTCGACGCGCGTGCAGTGCCGTCGGAAAGGTTTCATCCGATTAACACCTCGCGATAGCGCACGCTTCACGTTGCGGTAACCCGAAGTACTTACGTTGAGACAGTGGCACGTCGGCGATTTCCTACTCCCCCTGTGATATCGAGCCGTGCCGCCTCTCGCCTTGCAGTATCTGGAGTCCGGCATGAGCGTGGCTGACGTCGAAAACCGCAGTGTGATCCTCGTCGTCGAAGATGAAGAGAGTTACCAGGACGCGCTCAACATCGGCCTGACCGTCGAAGGCTTCGTCGTCGTCGGCGCCACGAACATCGCCCAGGCACGCCAACTCATGTTGTCGGCGAAACCAGACCTCGTACTGCTCGACATCATGCTGCCGGACGGCTCCGGGATCGACTACTGCCGCGAGCTCTACGACTCGACGAGAACGCCCGTCATCATGGTGACAGCACGATCGAGCGAGGTGGACGTGGTGCTCGGTCTGGAGATCGGTGCCGCCGACTACGTCACCAAGCCCTTTCGTCTCCGCGAGCTGATCGCTCGAATTCGCGCGGTACTCCGTCGACCGCTCACGAACACGGAGGAGGAGATCGTCACGTTCGGTGATCTGCGCATCGACTTCGTGCGACGCACCGTCATCCGTCGAGGCGAAGAGATCGAACTCAGCCGTAAGGAGTTTGATCTCTTGGCGCTCTTCGCGTCTCGTCTGGGACAGGTGGTCACACGCGAAGTGTGTCTCGACACCCTGTGGTGGGGCTTGGAGCTCTCCGACACCCGGACGTTGGACACGCACGTCAAGCGACTGCGCCAGAAGATCGAGAACGACCCGGCCAATCCGCGGCACCTGATCACGATTCGTGGAGTGGGTTTCCGCCTCGACCCCTAAGTTGCGGTTATGCAAAAGGGTGACTTGGCTCCAGATTTCAAACTCAACGATCAAGAAGGCCACGAGCGCACGCTCTCAACGATGCTGTTGAACGGTCCCGTCGTGCTGTTCTTCTACCCCGCCGCGATGACCAAGGGGTGCACCAAAGAGTCCTGTCACTTCCGTGACCTGGCCGCGGAGTTCGCCGAACTCGGCGCGCAGCGACTCGGCATCTCGATGGACAGCGTCGAGAAGCAGGCACAGTTCACCACGAAGAACGACCTCGACTATCCGTTGCTCGCCGACGTCGACGGTGACGTCGCCACGCTCTATGGCGTGAAGCGTCCGCTCGACCTCTTAAAGGTGAAGCGCACTACATTCGTCATCGGTCAAGACCGCCACATTGAAGAGGTCGTCAGCAGCGAGTTGAGCATGAACACGCACGCCGACACGTCGCTAAAGGCTCTTCGAAACTTGAAGGCCTAGCCGGCGATTATGGCGGGGGCCGGGTCGTGCAAGAAGCGACCTATGTGCGCGAGGACCGCGGAAGCCATCGCGCCGTCGACCTGACGGTGATCGAAGGCCATCGCTAACTCGACCACCTGGCGAACGACAACCTCGTCGTCAACGACCCACGGTGCTTTGGCGATCTGACCTACGGCGAGAATCGCGCCGGTTCCGGGTGGGAGGATTGGGATCGCCGCGTCGACGCCGAAGGGGCCGACATTGGTGATGCTGAGCGTCGTCCCGATCATCTCGTTCGGTGTCGTCGTTCCTTGTCGGGCCTTGTCGACCAGTACGTTGAGCGCCGAGGCCATCGCGAAGAGGTCGAGTTGATCGGCGCCCTTGATATTGGGCACAATCAGACCACGCGGTGTGTCCGCTGCGATGCCGAGATTCACCGTGCGCCGAACGATGACCTCGTTGGCAGCGGCGTCGAAGCTGGAGTTGATGCCCGGGAAGTGTCGGGCCGCATCGCATACCGCGAGTGCGATGATGGTCAACGGTGAAAGACGCACGCCGGCGAGATTCGGTTGCTGCTTCAGCGAGGCGACCAAGTCCATCGTGCGCGTCGCGTCGACGCGCACCCACACCGCCGCACGCGGTTGGGTAAAGGCACTCTGCACCATCGCCTCGGCCATTGAACGAAGTACGCCCTTGACCGGAATACGCTCTTCCTTCGGTCCACTCGACCACGACTCGAGTTCGCGACCCACAAAGCGTGACGTCGTGTTCGGTCCAGTGATCGGGGCACTGACGCGAGCAGCGCTCGCGCCGGGCGTACTCGACCCCCCGTTGAGCGCGTGCTCGACGTCGTCGCGGGTGATGAGTCCATCGCGGCCGGAGCCTGTGAGCGTCGAGATATCGACGCCGTGTTGCTTGGCGTAGAGGCGAACCGGAGGCGTGGAGCGCGGGGCGAGCGACGGCTGGGTCGAAACCGGAGCGGCCGGAACGGCGGCAACTGGGGCAGGGGCGGCGGCGGGTACCGGCGTTCCACTCTGGCGTCGGTGCTTTCGTGCCACCACACCGTCTTCGTTCGCGACGCCGTAGCCAATGAGAACGGCTTCGCGACCTTCGCCCACCGAACCTTCCTGCTTCGTTGACGGTTCAGCCGCGGGCGCAACCTCGTCGGGCGCGGCAGGTGCGGCAGCGACGGCGCCGCCGCCACCGACTTCGAAGGTGATCAACGGCTTGTGCACTTCAAGGACATCGCCGACGTTGCCGTGCAGCGCCACGACCGTGCCCGCGTAGGGACTCGGCAACTCCACCGTGGCTTTGGCCGTCTCGATGTCGACCAACGGTTGGTTCAGGGTCACGACGTCACCGACCTTGACCTTCCAGGTCACGATCTCCGCTTCGGTCAAACCTTCACCGACGTCGGGCAGCAGGAAGACTTCCTCGCTCAACTCTCAAACCCCATGACTCGGTCGACGGCGTCAAGGATGCGGTCGACGGTCGGCCGGTAGTCCTCTTCGATCCGCGTCGGCGGGTACGGCACGTGATAACCGCTCACGCGAAGTCCCGGCGCCTTCAAGGAGTAGAAACAACGCTGAGTGAGTTCCGAGACAATCTCGGAGCCCACCGACGCCGTGTGCGGCGACTCTTGGACCACGACGACGCGGCCGGTCTTCTCGAGTGACTTCGCCATCACCCCGATATCGAGGGGCGCGATGGATCGCGCGTCAATGACCTCGATCGACGTCCCTTCGACGGCCGCAGTCTCGGCGGCCCGCAGCGCGGTCTTCATCGACGCGCCGTAGCCGATGAGCGTGACGTCGGTTCCCTCACGACGCACCACGGCGTCAAAGAGCCCGATCGGCGGTGAATCGAGGTCGACCTCACCCTTCTCCCAGTAACGGCTCTTGGGCTCACAGAAGATGATCGGGTCGTCGTGCTCAATCGACTGTTGGATCATCCAGTAGGCGTCATTCGGCGTCGAGCACGACACGACGCGAAGACCGGCGGTCTGGGCGAAGTACGGCTCGGGACTCTCCGAGTGGTGTTCGATCGCGCCGATGCCACCCTGGAAGGGAATCCTGATCACCATCGCCATGTTGTAGGCGCCGTCGGAGCGCTTGTGCATCTTGGCGACCTGGGAGACGATCTGGTCGAACGCGGGATAGACGAAGCCGTCGAATTGAATCTCGCAGACGGCGCGGTAACCCCGGATCGCGAGACCGACGGCCGTGCCGACGATGGCCGACTCGGCGAGCGGCGAGTCGACGACGCGGTCTTCGCCGAAGTCCTTCTGCAGTCCGTCGGTAATGCGGAACACGCCGCCGAGACGGCCGATGTCCTCGCCCATCAAGAGGACCTTGGGATTCTTCTCCATGGCTCGGCGGAGACCCTCGTTGAGCGCCTTGGCCATGGTCATGGTGGTGGTCGCCATCAGAGCTCCCCTCCCGAGATACCGAGGTCGATCATTTCGCGACGACCTTCTTCGATGAGCGGGTGCGGGGCCGAGTAGGCGTTGTCGAACATTGTGATGGGATCGGGCCGGCTCATCGCGAGGACGTCTTCGCGCAGTTGGAGCGCCATGGCCTCGGCTTCGGCGGCGACGTCATCGAAGTCGGCGTTCTTCACCTTGTACTCGCGCACCAGCAACGCCTTCACGCGTTCCACGGGGTCGCGGTGCTTCCACACCTCGACCTCGGCGTCGATGCGGTACCGCGTCGGGTCGTCGGACGTGGTGTGCGCGCCGATGCGGTAGGTATAGGCCTCGATCAAGGTCGGTCCGCCGCCCACGCGCGCGGAGTCCAGGGCGCGCTTGGAGACTTCGTAGCAGGCAAGCACGTCGTTGCCGTCAACGCGCACACCGGGGAAACCGAACCCGTGGGCGCGGTGGTACAGCGGGATCTTCGACTGGACCGTCGACGGCGTCGAGATACCCCACTGGTTGTTCTGACAGAAGAAGACGACGGGCGCGTTGAACGACGCCGCCCAGACGAAGGCCTCCATCACGTCACCCTGACTCGAGGCGCCGTCACCGAAGAAGGCCATCGCGGCCTCTTCCGCGCCGTCGCGCTGAATGCCCATGGCGTAACCGACCGCGTGCAGTGTCTGGCTGCCGAGTACGACCGTGGGGACCGAGTGGCGGTACTTCTGCGGGTCCCATCCCCCGTTACTGACGGCACGAAATAGTCGCAACATGTTGGCCGGTGGGACGCCACGACACCAGGCGATGCCGTGCTCGCGATACGTCGGGAACGTGAAGTCCATTGGCTGCAGCGCTCGTCCGGCACCGATCTGCGCGGCCTCTTGGCCCTGGATCGGCGCCCACAGCGCGAGCTGACCTTGACGTTGCAGTGAGGTCGATTCGTTGCACAGTCGTCGAATGATGACCATGTCGCGATAGAAGCCGAATATTTCGTCGCCGTTGAGTGTTGACTCGTATTCCGCGTTCTCTACTCGTTCGCCTTCGGGCGTCAACAATTGAACTAGTTCTTCGTCGATCATCGACACTCCTTACGGCACTACCCCCGAATCACACTATCGCCGTAGCATCATTGGGTGCCCCGGCTGCTTGTCGACATAAGTCCGTTGCGCACAAATCGAGAGTTTCGGTTCCTCTTCTCCGGCCAGATGATCTCACTGCTCGGCAGCAATCTGACCGTCGTCGCCGTGCCCTACCAGGTGTACTCCCAAACGCACTCGAGTCTCTGGGTCGGACTCGCGAGCCTCATCCAACTGCCCTTCCTCATCACCGGCGCGCTATGGGGCGGCGCCATGGGCGACCGCGTCGACAAGCGAGTGCTGATGCTCGCGAGCGCGGTTGTGTTGGGGTTCACGAGCGCCGGCTTGGCGATCAACGCGCACGTCCACGACGACCACCTGGTCGTGCTGTTGTTGCTCGCCGCGCTCTCGGCCGGCTTCGCCGGATTCTCCGGGCCGCTTCGCACCGCGGCGATACCCAAACTTGTCGCGCCGGAACAACTCGTCGCCGCGTACTCCCTCAACCAGGTCGCCTTCAACGCGGCGGTCGTCGTCGGACCGGCCGTGGCGGGCGTGTTGATCGCGAGTGTCGGCCTCTACTCCTGTTACGCCATTGACGCCGCGACGTTCGGCGTGTTGACCGTGCTGACGTTCTTTCTCTCGGCGATGCCGGCGGCGGCCGAGCACGCGGGTACGGCGATGTTTCGCGCCATCGGTGACGGCTTTCGCTACGTTCGCGCCCACGCCATTGTCCAGGCCGTCTACCTCGTCGATCTCAACGCGATGGTCTTCGGACTGCCGCGCGCCCTCTTCCCCGCAGTCGCGCTCACGCTGTATCACGGCGGGCCGAGGACGCTCGGCCTCCTCTACGCCGCGCCCGGCGCCGGGGCGTTGCTCATGGCCGTCGTGACGGGGTGGATCGCCCGAGTGAGACGGCAGGGTCGACTCGTGGCGCTGGTGGTGATCGCCTGGGGTGCCTCGATGGCACTGTTTGGTCTCGTCCACGTGGTGTTCGTCGGTCTCATCTGCCTCGCGGTCGCCGGAGCGATGGACGTCATCTCCACGGTCTTGCGCAACACCATCTTGCAAAACGCCATCACCGACGAGTTCCGCAGTCGTATCTCGTCGATCCAGATGGCCGTCGTCACGGGCGGGCCGCGGCTCGGCGACGTCGAGTCCGGTGTCGTGGCGAACTTCACGTCGACGGAGTTCTCCATCGTGTCGGGCGGCATCGCCTGCATCGTCGGCGTGATCGCACTGATGCGATGGCGTCCAACGTTCTGGAGCCGGGAGGTGATCTAAATCGAACGCACCGGTATCGACCTGTGCCGCGCGTTGGTCACCGCGGCGAGTTGTCCGCACGCAGCATCGATTGATCGTCCACGCGTGTTGCGTACCGTGGCGTTCACACCGCGCGCGAGGAGGCCCTCGCGAAAATCGTGAACCCGCTGAGACGAGGAACCACGCACGAGGTACCCGGGCGTGGGATTGAGTGGGATCAGGTTGACGTGCGCACGAAGTGATGACGCGTAACGCGCGAGTTCGTCGAGATCACTCTCGCGGTCGTTGACGCCGTCGATCAGCGCCCACTCGAAGCTGAGCCGTCGACCGGTCGTCGTCATCCAGAACAGGCACGCGTCGTGGAGCCGTTCGAGCGGGTAGCGACGATTGAGCGGCACCAACTCGCTGCGCGACTCGTTGTTCGCCGAGTGAAGACTCACCGCCAGCGTGAGTGGCAGGCCGGTCTTCGCCATGCGCTCGATGGCCGGGGCCACGCCCACCGTCGACACGGTGATGTGACGCGCCGAGAGTCCGCGGTACTCGTGCAGCTTCTTCACCACGTCCATCGTCACCAGATAGTTCGCGAGCGGTTCGCCCATGCCCATGAAGACCACGTTCGACAGCCGTCGAGGCGCGGCGGCGCGTGCCGCGAACATGACCTGTTCCAGGATCTCTCCCGAGCGCAGGTGTCGCGTGAAGCCCGCCTGTCCCGTGGCGCAGAAGGTGCAGCCCATGGCGCACCCCGCCTGTGACGAGACGCACACCGTGACGCGGTCCTCATATCCCATGAGCACCGTCTCGATGGTGGCCCCGTCGAACAGCCGAAAGACCCACTTGCGGGTGGCGCCGTGGTCACTCGCGACGTCGTTGACGACTTCGAGACTCGGCGGGAATCGCTCGGCGAGCTGGGCGCGGAGATTCTTCGGGATCGTCGTGATGCCCTCGAGCGACTGCGACTCGCTCCAGAGTCCGTGCCAGACCTGATCGGCGCGGTAGCGAGGTTCTCCTTCGATGAGTTCGGCCAACTCCTCCTTCGAAAACTCATAGACCGACGTCATCCCCTCAACGCTAGGCGCGAACACGGACTTCGTCTCAATGCGTACACTCCACCTCGTCGGCACCAGGCAGTTTTCTGCTTGACTTCATATCGGTCGACAGCGGGCGCTGTCTGACGTCAGGAGCATCCATGGAACTCAAGAACACTTCAGCGGTGGTCACCGGCGGCGCGTCGGGACTCGGCGAGGCGACGGCCCGCGAGCTCAGCGCGCGGGGCGTGAAGGTTGTCCTCGCAGACCTCAATGACGAGCGGGGCGCGACGCTCGCCAACGAGATCGGCGGCGCCTACGTACATTGCGACGTGACCAACACCGAACAGGTGATCGAAGCAATCGAAGCCGCGAAAGCCATGGCGCCGCTGTGGAGCGCCGTGAACTGTGCGGGCATTGGTTGGGCCACCCGCACCGTTGGTAAGGACGGTGAGTACGCGTCGGCCCACGACCTCGACCTGTATCGCAAGGTCATCGAGATCAACCTGATCGGCACCTTCAACGTATGCCGTCTCGCCGCGACCGCGATGAGCGCGAACGCACCTGACGTCGACGCCATGCGCGGCGCGATCGTGAACACCGCGTCGGTCGCCGCCGAGGATGGTCAGATCGGACAGGTCGCGTACTCATCGTCCAAGGGTGGTGTCGTTGGACTAACGCTGCCACTGGCCCGTGACCTGGCGGTCGTCGGCGTGCGCGCGAACTGCATCTTGCCGGGCCTGATCGACACACCGATCTACGGCACCGGTCCACAATCCGATGAGTTCAAGGCGCGACTCGGCGCGGGTGTGCTTTTCCCGAAGCGACTGGGCTACGCGTCGGAGTTCGCGACGCTCGCTGTTGAACTCCTCGCCAACAGTTACATGAACGCCGAGTCAATCCGTCTGGACGCTGGCATCCGGATGCAACCGAAATAGCTTCGTGAATTACTGAGAATCAAAGGCGAACAGCCTGAGCGCACGTCCGCCCAATCATGTAGTCTGTCCGCAGTCTGGGCCAGAAACGGCCCCGAAAGGGCAAAGGGGAATTATGGCTAAGCATGAAGACGCGTTGATTGTCATTCAATTGTCGCGCTGGAGCACGGAGATGGGTCTAGACGACGCGATGAAGGAGATCTTCGCCGACGGCTTCGACGCCGGCAACGGAGCATCCGACAATGACTCCGTACGGACGGTGCTGCACTTTGGTGAGACCGTGGGATCACTCGTCAAGCACAACGTGCTCGACTGGGACCTGATTTCAGACCTGTTCTGGATAGAGGGCATGTGGAGCAGGGTCCAGGCCCGCGCAGAGTACGACCGCAAGCGCGCAGGCGAGCCCCGCCTCTACGAGCACTTTGAGGCACTGGCCACACGCTCGTAGTTACAAGTGAGCGTTCGAATCGCCATCCGGCGATCGGTGCGTTCACAACCGTTCGTCGGACGGACGATATTTCGGTGTCGGCAGTCACGTTGGCGTGGCTTGCTGAACGGACTCCTGGCGTAGTTGCACCTCTCCTAGGGTTCGTCAGTTACGTGGGCGTGGCGGTGCCCGGCCCACCATCACCGCCGAAGACTGTGACGACGGCAGTGAGCGTGAACACAGCACGTCACGCAGTGCGAAACGTCTAACTTCGTGGAAGATCGCTAGTCAGGGAGTCCGAGTGAGCGTAATTGGCGACGAGCTTCAGTCGTCGAAAAAGGCGATGGCCAACGTCTTCGCCAATCGCGCCATGCGCAAGATCTTCTCCGCCTTCGGTGGTTCACTGATCGGTGACGGCGTCTTCGCGCTCAGTGCGATTGTCTACGCCTACCGTCACGGCGGTCCGACCGCGGTTGGCGGATTGGCCGTCGCGCGCTACGTCGCCATTGCCACGACCGCGACGTTCACCTCGACCCTTGCTGACCGTTACGACCGACGTTTCGTGATGGTGGGTTCGGACGTCCTGCGACTCGTCCTCGTGACCGTGGCGGCGGTGCTCGCGGCGGCGGATGCCTCTAAGTGGTACATCTTCTTGCTGGTGGTCCTGATAGGAATCTCGGGCACGGCCTTTCGCCCCGCGCAGGCATCGATCCTTCCCTTGCTCTCACGCAAACCGGACGATCTCGCGGGCGCCAACGTCGTCTCCAGCACGATTGAGAGTGTCGGATTCTTCGCCGGACCCGCCATCGCGGGCTTCCTGCTCGCCTTCACGAGCGTGCCGGTCGCCTTCGGGTTTGACGCGTTGACGTTCGTATGGTCGGCCGCCTTCGTGATCTCAGTCCGGTACCCCAATCCCGAGGATCGATCGCCCGAGGTCCTGGCCAACGCCCAGAGTGTCGTTGCCTCGGGCGAAGCCGCGGCCGAAAGTTTCCTCTCCCGCGCGAAACAAGGCTTTCGCGTTATCTTGGGCAATCACGACGTGCGAACGCTTGTCGTCTTGTACATCTTGCAGTGCGTGGTGGCCGGTGCATCCGCGGTCTTCATCGTGGCGATCGCGCTGCACCTCCTGCACGTCGGGAGTTCCGGTTTGGGTCTCTTGGAGTCGACCATCGGTATCGGTGGACTGCTGGGCGGCTTCATTGCCCTCATGCTCATCGAACGAGCGCGCCTCGCCACGTACTTCGGACTCGGCGTCATGGTGTGGGCCGCACCGTTGGTAATCATCGCGGTTCTGCCGAACCTCGGTTCGGCATTGGTCGCGATGTGCCTCATCGGTATCGCGAACTCGGTCGTCGACGTGAACGCCATCACCGTCCTGCAGCACGTCGTCCCGAATGAGAAACTCGGCCGGGTATTGGGCGCCCTGGAGGCCGGCGAGGTTGCCGGAATGGCCCTCGGCTCACTTACGATGACGGTGCTCATTCACGTGACGGGTCTGCGCGACGGCCTCGCGCTCATCGGCGGCATCGTCACCGTGGCGGTCCTGCCCGGACTCCCCACGATGCGACGCATCGACCGGGAGGTCTTCGCCGACGGTGTCGTCCACCGTCCCGAGAGCGCGCACGGACACCTCCACTTCCACACCCATCGGTTACGTCACTCTCGATAGCTCTTCGATTCGGCTTCGCACGCGATCACCTGATTAGACAGGTACCCCCGAACCGATACCCGGCACTAGTTCCGGGGTGGCAACGCTTCTTCGTCCGAAAATCCGATGTCGATGTGCGTCCCGTCACACAGGGGCTTGTTCGACGAGTGGCCGCACCGACACAACGTGACGCGGTTTCGTGTCTCCAGCGTTTGCCCATCCGACATCGTCACGGTGATCCCTCCCGTAACCCAGTACGGACCGTCCTTGACCACGCCGATCTCCACCGGAGAGTCAGACTCGATGATCTCGTCACCCACCTCGTAGATGAGTCGTCCCGAGGGACACGACTGAACGCGATGCATCAACTCGAAGCGCACGTCGACGTCCTCAGACTTTCCAACCATGGCCCACACGTCATTGTTACGGCTATGGCAGAAACGCGCGCTCGCGCAAAGCGACTCGTCATCGGTGAGGGTGAGCGCCGGGCTCGGAAATCTCTCGCGGCGACCCTCGCTCGGCTCCGTCGATGCGGTTTCCGTGCCGTCGAACTCAACGCGCGCGTGCGAACCATCGCAGAACGGCTTGTGCGACGACTGGCCGCACCGACAGAGCCGGTAGGACGCGTCGCTCGGCACGCTCGAGCCGCGCCGCCAGGCCATGGGTTCATCCCACTCGGAGCGTACGGTTGACTTTCGAACCAAAGGAGCGCCGCCACTGACGACGTAGGGACCGTTTCGACGGACATTGATCGTGACCGTCTCGCTCGCCGCGACCGTCGTTGGCGTGGACTCCTCGACGTAGCCGAATACCGGTCCCGCGTTCGTCGATCCATCGCCGATTGGCATCTGAACCAACTCTCGAGCTCGATCGCGCAACTCCATCATTTGGGAAATCGCGTCATTCACCCGCTCCGGTTCACCGTTGAACGCCCGTTCAAGTTCGCGAAGAACCTGGGAGTACAGAACCTGGAACTCCTCCGCTTTCAGCCGCGTGGGAGTGCCGGAGGGAAAGTCGGAGAGCCGGGGGTTATCGACGTTCGGATAGACGCCGTTCCAGTCAACCTCGAGCGTCTCCCCGGTCGGTCCCGACTGCGGTGTATCGCCGCGCTGATATCGACGGCCCTTCACGAGTTGATCGAAGCGAAAGTAGTGCGCCACTTCGTCGCGCTCCGGATGGAACATATCGCGATCGCCGTCCCAGATCTCCGCGTGCTTGAGCCCCTCGCCCTGCTCTTCGATCTCGTCAACCGCCTCGAGAGCCGACGCCAAGTCATAGACCGGCACGACACGTCCTCCGCCGTACCAGGCCATGGTCTCGGGCGTGATTTGACGTTCGGGTTCGCCACAGAAGACCGCACTCTCCCCGAGCAACGTGCTCAGTTCTTGCAGCGCGTCCTCGATCGCCCGATAGAACTGGCCGATCGTTTCAAAGTGATCGGACTCGGCCGGCGCGTCGGACTCTTCGGGCCGTTCGATCTTCATGAAGAGCGCGACCGTTTCCACGGAGAACCGCGACAGCGGGACCAGGAACGAGGCGTCGCTGAACGGCAGGGCCGCAGGGTACGCCGGCACGAACCCCGATTCGGCGACCTTCGGTTCTCCGCCGACGGCGTTCAGCAGATTCGCCGCCAGCGCCATGTGCAGCATCTCTTCACCGAACACCGACATCAAGATGCCGGCGGCGTCATCGTTGGTGCCGGGGATGATCGAATAGTACGCGTACAAGTAGGGAGCCAGGGTGGCGTGCTCCAACGCAATCGCTCCCTGAAGGTGTCGACGAAGGTCGTCGAGAGTCTTTATCTCTGGTTTCCCCATTTGCGCCCGCCCTTTCAGCGCACGTACCCGTGCCGAGTTCGAAAATACTCCGTGAAACCATTTCGCGCTCGGTGTTGTCTCGCTTCGACCACGAACGTTCGCACTGTCGAGAGTGGACTCGCTCATGAGCGATCGTTCCCGACGAGCGCAACGGAAACTGTGGGACAATTCCTTGGTGACGAGCGTTGCGGCATCAGTGCCCGAGGGGCCGTCGGTTCAGATCGTTCGAGACGCCAACGCTCTCGTCATTTCCATAGGGGATGAAGTCACCGAGGTCCTCGGGTGGCCCCCTTCCGAACTCCTCGGTCGCCCCTCCACGGAGTTCATTCACCCAGAGGATCAGGCGAGTGCCGTCGCCACGTGGCTCGCGATGATCGAGTCGCCCGGCGAGACGCGCACCTGGCAGGGCCGGTACCGCACCGCCAATGGAGCGTGGCGGTGGGTCGAGTGCGTCAACGTCAACCGATTGAATGATCCAGATCACCCCGTCGTACAGACCACAATGCGACAAGTGGCCGTCGATCAGGTGGGGCTCGCCGAAGAACTCCGCGTCCGCAAACAGCTCTTCAACCAGTTGTCCGATGCGATGCCCGTCGGAATGTTCCAAATCGACAGTGACCAGATCATCACGTTCGCCAACGACCGGCTCTACACGATTCTCGGATACTCCGCGATGCCCACGGTCGCCGCTCAATTCGCGGTCATCGAGGACGACGATCGTTCGCTGTTGGAGTCCGCGGTAAGTCGCGTCTTGGCGAACGAATCCGTCGACGACTTCGAACTCCGATTCTTGCGCACGTCCGAGGTCGGCCCAGGTGAGGAACGGGTGTGCGCGCTGAGCATGCGACCACTCACCGATTGGTCCGGCGACGTCACCGGCGCCGTTGGTTGCGTGAGCGACGTCACCGCACAAGTCGATCTTCGACGCCAGCTCGAGATACGTGCGAATACCGATGAATTGACGTCGTGCCTCAGCCGCGCGAAGATTCTCGACGTCCTCGCGGAGGTGTTGAAACCTCGAGACGACAGCGTCGACGGCACCGCAGTGATCTTCATCGACCTCTGTGGTTTCAAGAACATCAACGACATGTTCGGTCACGCCGCGGGCGACCGCGTACTGAAAGTCGCCGGCGCGCGGTTGAAGTCCGCCGTTCGCCAGTACGACCAGGTGGGTCGCTTTGGGGGCGACGAATTCCTCGTCGTCTGCCCCCGAGTGAATGCCGCCCCAACCGCCTTGGAGGTCGCCCGGCGAATCTCTACGTCACTCACTGAACCAGTCAGTATTTCGTCGGACGTGATAGAACTCCGCGCCAGTGTCGGCGTCGCGTGGACCGACGAGTTCATCGATGCCGACACGCTCGTCGCCCAGGCCGATCAGGCCATGTATGAATCGAAGCGCGCCGGTTCGTACGCCGCGGTGCTCTTCGCACACCGAGATAGCGCCACCTGACCGATCGAGACCGCGAGCATCGATGCGCACCTCTCTCCCCAGAGATACGCCGTTAACCCTGTTTGGGTAACGGACCCGCCTGAATGGCCGTCACTCCGACCTGAAAGTCCGCGAAACAGAAATTGAAGTTGACGCTCATACCGAAGTTCTCGTTGAACGTACCCACGCGGACCGGCAACGTCACGTAGACGTCTCGTACGAGGCATGGCCCTCCACTCGGATCGTTCTGATTGCCGAATTCACCAAAATTGAAACCGAATGACGCGTCTCGGCCCGGCCGGATCGTCACGAGTCGTGACGTCACATTGCTGAAGATCATTCCGACGTCGTGTTTGACCTTGATCGAGTGACTCCGGTAACGACTGGGAGTGAAGATCAGTCTCGGATAGCCACGCAGCGTGCACGTTGCTTTGCTCGTGTTGGCGATGATGAACGCCATGCCGACGCTGCCCATGTCGGCGGTCGGCGAACTAACCGCTACTTCCAGCTCGCTGAAGGAACACACCGGAGTCGCCTTTGCCGCCATTGCCGATGTACCCGTCGCCAACGGAATGAGCGTTGCACAACACGAAACGATGATCGCCGCCACCAAGACTTTGCGCATGGCCGAATACTATGCATCGACTCGCCAAAGGAATTACGACTTCGCGCATCATGTGCGGACGGCTAAAGGCCCCTGGCTACGGCAGCGACTCGGACCAGACATGAGAGACTCTCTTAGAGAACCGCACGAGATTCGAGAGCGGTCCAAGAAGTACGTGATCGACCTATGAAGGGAACCTCAAGTGTTGACGTTTTGGTCAGACCCGATCTGGAAGGGCATGCGCATCGTCTCCCTCGCTTCGGCGTCGATTACCTTGATCACTCTCATTGTGTTCGTCTCGGGTGTTCATTCGTGGCGAATCGAACTGATCACTGCAGTCGTCACCAATTTCTGTGTCTTCGCGGCACTCGTGATCCGGACGTTGATACTCAAATCCAAGACGCGTCACACGCCGGACTCGTAGGTCCGTAATCAGAGTGCTGTCGTCTAACAGGTGCTGAGTCTGGCACGCACGCGCGTGATGTGACCGGCGACGACTCTCACGTGATGCGGTGCGGCACTCGCGAGTAACTCATAGTTGCCCGGTCGCATTCGAATGACAAAGCGGGCCACCGCGAGAAACTCTCCGTCGTAGGACGGCGTGACAGTGGGGCCAATCGGTTTCAGGGCGATATCGAGTTGGGCACGTCGAACGAGCACGCCCCGCTGCAAGAACTCCACGGATGACGGTGGAGGGATCTCAAGAATCCGAACCGGGGCAATCGGGGGTGTGGTCGAGGTCGTCGCACCACCGGATCCTGACAACGTCGTGGTCGTCACGGGCGGAATGCACCAGGTGAGCAGACCGGACACGACGCCGGTGGCGACGGTCGCGGCCGCTACCGGCGTCGACGACGTGAGAGGGACGACCGTTCCCACGGTGAGTGCGATGACCGCACCACATCCGCCGAGCCAGCGCCGCATGACACACCCTTGCTTGAGGAGCCGTTGTGGCTCCCGGTGAATACTGTCACCTCCCCGACGTCACCGCTCGTGCAGGTCCAAGACACCGCCCTCGACGGATGTGGATCGCTCTCATCGGCCTCGTGCGTTAGATCTCGCGCGCCTCGGCGACGTTTTCGAATCGGGCAAACTCGCCGCGCCACGTGAGGTGCGACGTGCGCGTCGGGCCGTTTCGGTTCTTGCCGACGATGATCTCGGCCTCGGCCTTCTTGTCGTTCGCGACCTCGCCGTACTGTTCCGGGCGGAAGATGAACAACACGACGTCCGCGTCTTGTTCGAGTGATCCCGACTCGCGAAGGTCCGACATCATCGGACGCTTGTCCGCGCGCTCTTCGAGCTTTCTCGAGAGCTGCGACAACGCAATGACGGGACACTGGAGCTCTCGCGCCAGGATCTTCAGGGACCGACTCATCTCGGAGACCTCCACCTGGCGGTTCTCCGCGCGACCGCGCGAACTCATGAGCTGGAGGTAGTCAATGATCACGACGCCCAGGTCACCGTTCTGCTGGCGAATCCTCCGGGCGCGCGCGCGCACGTCCATCACCGTCAGTGCTGGGTTGTCGTCGATGAACACCTTGGCTGACTGCAGGTAGCCGAAGGCCTCATGAGCGCGGTTCCAGTCCGCGTCACTCAGGTCGCCGGTGCGGAGTTTCGAAGAGTCGATACGCGCCGTTGACGCGAGGATCCGCTCGGCCAACTCCTGACGGCTCATCTCCAGCGAGAAGAACAGCGCCGGACGCTTCACGACGGCGCCGACGTGAATCAGGATGCCGAGCGCGAACGCCGTCTTGCCAGTACCCGGTCGCGCGCCGACGATCGTCATGCTGCTCGGCTGCAGACCCTGGAGGATCTGGTCGAGCGACTTGTACCCCGTCTCGAGACCGTTGATCCGTCCTCGCGTCTCACCGCGCTCTTCGAGGATGTCGGCTTCGCTCAGGAGCAACCGCTGGAGCGGCGACACCGAGTCGGTGCGTCCGGCGTCGCCGATGGCGTTGATCTTGCGTTCCGCCTCGTCGATCAGGCCCACGACGTCCTCGGTGGCGATGTAGGCATCGTCGACGATCTCGCCGGCGACCGAGATCAGCCGTCGCTGTTGGGCCTTCTCTCGTACGAGTTCGGCGTAGTGCTGAGCATTGGCGGCCGACGGTGTGTTCATCTGCAACGAGGAGAGCAGGGCCAGTTCGACGGCGATCGCGCCACGCTCTTGCAACTTGGCCTGAACGGTCACGTAGTCGACCGGCTCACCGGCGTTCGCGAGCGCGATGATCGAACTGAAGATCTGACCGTGCAACGGTCGATAGAAGTCCTCGGCCTGCACGGTCTCGTAGGCGATGCTCACCGCCTCTTGCGACAGCAACATCGCGCCGATGAGACTCTCTTCCGCTTCGATTGCACTCGGAGGAACGCGTCCGCCGTTCGGCGCCTGTCGCGTCCGCGGTTCCGATTCAATCTGCGTCATAAGACCTCAATGGTCGTGGGTGGCGTGTGTTTGTAACAAGATGCCCAACGTGGGGATATACCTGTGCCTAATTGTCACCAGCTTGATGATTACAAGTCACTGTGACATCGTTCAGACACGTCACGCGCCGAGACCAATGTCTCGGCGTGTGTCACTGCGAACGTCGTGGACTACTTGGCGGTGATCTCCACGTTGATGGTCGCTTCGACGTTGTCGAATAACACGGCGGTGACCGTCGAAGCGCCGACTTCTTTTAAGTGCTCGGTCATGCGAATGGCGTGTCGGTCGAGCGAGATCCCGGTCGCCGTGCGCAACGCGTTCACGACGTCGGCTTCGGTGACCGAACCGAACAGACGGCCGTTCGCACTCGCGCGCGCCGCGATGTTCACTGTCTGGGCTTCGATGACCGTTCGCTGCGCCTCAGCCGCTTCGCGACTGGCGGCGTCACGCAGATCACGCGACTTGCGCATCGACGAGGCCTGTGCCTCAGTACTCGTGCTCGCCTTCATCGCGGCACCGGTCGGCAACAAGAAGTTGCGCGCGTAACCGGACTTCACCTCGACGATGTCGCCGCGCCGACCCACGCCACGGATGTCACTTCTCAAGAGGACCTTCATTCGGCCACCTCCTCGACGAGTTCGACCTCGGCGACCGGAGTGGCGTCGACGTATTCGAGGATCTCCTCGGCTTCGACGTCCGGCGCCGCGGCGTTCACGCTCGCCACCGCCGGACGGTCGCTATCGCCACGCGGCGCGCGCGGTCCACGGTCGTCGCGGTTGCCGCGGCCACCGCGTCGCTCGGTGACCGTGCGCTGCGTGTAGGGCAGCAGGGCTAGTTCGCGCGCGGTTTTGATGGCGTCGGTGACGTCGCGCTGGTGCTGTTGGCAGTTACCCGAGACCTTGCGCCCGCGGATCTTGCCGCGGTCCGAGATGTACTTGCGCAACTGCGCGAGGTCCTTGTAGTCCACCGTGTCGACGCCGTGCTGGCAGAACGAGCAGGGCTTCTTCTTCGCGCCGCGGCGGGTGTCGATCTTCGGGGCGCGCTTGGGCGGCTTGGGGTTATTGATACGGGGCATTAGAAGGGCTCCTCGTCAAAGGCGTATCCGCTCGGTTCGTTCGTGCGTGGTGCCGCGGCCGGTCGGTCGCTCGATTGGAAGTTGCTGCCCTCGGCGCGCGGGGTGCGCGTCACCACGGCGGTCGCCCACTTGAGGCTCGGTCCGATCTCGTCGGCGTTGATCTCCACGATCGAGCGCTTGTCGCCGTTCTCGGTCTCCCAGCTGCGCTGCTCGAGTCGGCCGCTCACGATGACGCGCGCGCCCTTGGTGAGGGAGTTCGCGGCGTTCTCGGCCATGGCGCCGTAGCCCACAACCTCGAAGTAGCTGACGCGCTCCTCCCACTCCTGGGTCTGGCGGTTCTGCCACCGGCGGTTGACGGCGATCGAAAGCTTCAGCGCCGCCTGTCCGGAGTTCAGGAACTTGAGTTCGGGGTCGCGGGTGACGTTCCCTACGACGGTGATTGCGTTATCGGCCATTTCTCTCTCCTTGGAATCTCAAGCGTCCGAACTTACGCCTGCGCCGTGACACGGGCGCTGGGACGTTCGTGGCGGCGAAGAATCTTGTAGCGCAGGACTTCGTCCGAAAGGGTCAGGATCCGGTTGAGCTCGACGACGGTCGTCGAGTCACCACCGAACTCCACCAAGACGTAGTAGCCCTCTTTGCGCTTGTTGATCTCATAGGCCAGGGGACGCTTGCCCCAACGGTCGATGGCGCCGGGGGTTCCCCCGTGCGTTCTGATGGTTTCTAGTGCTCGGTCGAGCGCGATTTGGATCGTCTGGGCGTCGACGGCGGTGTCGAACACGATCATGGTCTCATAGGGCCGCATGGCCGGTTTCCTTTCCCTCTGGTCCGGCAACGCCGGGCTCTGCGGAAAACAGAGCAGGGTATGTGGTACTTCCCCACGCGTGTGGGAACGACCATGCTAGTCGACGGCGTGAAATATGGCTAGTCCGGGACCGCCGCTACTCCATGCGCGCGTCCTCGGGACGCGTGACCCGATCGAGCAGCGGCAGTGTCGAACCCATGATCAGGAGCGAACCCACGAGACCGCCCATCACGAGGAAGTAGTACGACGCACCGGGGGCGCGCAGGGTGAGTCCGAGTTGCGACGTCAAGAACAGGTCGGAGGCGACGAGACCGACGACGGCCGAGGCGACCGCGATCGCGATCAACGGTCCCGCGGTCAGCCAGAAAGTTCCGATTTCACTGGCATTCCCATGAAACGGCGCGCGCGACCGCGCGCGAAGACCCCACTACGCGACAACGAACGACGAACTAGTCGAACAGACCCTCTGGGTTCGGATAGGCCTCATCCTCGTTGGGGAATGCGCCGCTCCGCACGTCCTCGGCAAAGTGACGGAGCGCCTCGGTGATCACGGGACCAAGGTTCGCGTACTGACGGACGAACTTCGCCGGCGCGCGGTTCGTCAGTCCGAGCAGGTCGTGAAAGACCAGGACTTGGCCGTCCGTGTCGGGGCCGGCACCGATACCGATGGTGGGAATGTCGAGCGCTTGGGTGACGTTGGTACCCACCACGCTCGGCACGCCTTCGATGACGATCGCGTAGACGCCTTCCTCCTGCAGCAGTTGCGCATCCTCGATCAGTTGCTTGGCGCTCTCCATGGTCTTGGCCTGCACCTTGAAGCCACCGAAGGCCATAACACTTTGTGGGGTTAGTCCGAGGTGGCCCATCACCGGGATCTGCGCGTCCAGCAGCGCGCGTACGACACCCTGGCGTACGCGCCCACCTTCGAGCTTCACGCTCTGCGCGCCGCTGCGAATCAACTTCGCGGCGTTTCGCACGCTCTCGCCGAGATCGACGTGGTAACTCAGCCACGGCATGTCGGCGACAACGTGGGCGTCGGGCTGGGCCGCGGCGACCGCACGCACGTGGTGCGCCATCTCGTCGATCGTGAGGTGCAGCGTCGTCTCTTGACCGAGGACGACGTTCGCCATCGAGTCCCCCACCAGGAGAATGTCGACGCCCGCGGCCGAGGCCAGGCGCGCGCCCGGCTCGTCATAGGCGGTCACCATGACCAGGGGAATCGCGCCATTTCGACGCTTTCGGGCCCGAATCGCGGGCGCGCTCAACGTCACTCGCCGACCTCTTGACGTTCGATCGCGTTGACGCGACGGGCCGGGCGGCCGCCGGCCGACCACTTACGCACGAGGTGGTGGAAGGAGCAGCCCGTGCAGACTTCGACCGCGTAACACTGCACTGGTTCGGCACGCCGCTCGAGTTTGAGCAGTTCGGCGCGCGAGGTCGGGCAGGTGCCGCCCGACGGCAGGCGCGCACCAAAGACGTACGTCACTTCGACGAGTTCGACGTCACTACAGACCGGACAGGTCTCGCCGGTCTTCCGTCCAAGGTTCTTCGCCGCGCGCAGCAGTTCGGGGTGCGCGTCGCACACGTCCTCGTAGCGGATGATGCCCGCGGCGACCTTCGCGAGGAGGGCGTGACGTACGAGACCGAACTCGACCACCGCTCCGTTCGCGGTACTCGTGCGGAATCGCTTATCCATTACGAGTGACCCTACACACCTTTGATTCATTGGGAAATGACACCACTGTACGTTCGATATATCGAAGTGATACTATGTTTCGCGTGTTGGACATCGCCATCCTCGGTCTGCTCATGGACCGCGATCACCACGGGTATGAGATCCGTACACAACTGCGCGACCGACTCGGACTCTGGGCAAATGTTTCTTTCGGCTCGATCTATCCCGCGCTCGCGCGCCTCGAACGCCAGGGCTCGGTCGAGGCCGTCACCGCCAGTGAGACGCGACTCAGTGCGCTGTCGACCGGTTCACTCTCCGGCGAACGCGCGTCACTTCGATCACTGAGAACGACCCAGGGTATTGGACGTCGCGGTCGAAAGGTCTACCGGATCACCGAGCGCGGACGCCGTGACTTCGTCGCCATGCTGGCCGATCCGGCGACGCTCGATGACGGCAAGAACTTCTCACTGCGCATGGCCCTCGCCAAGTACCTGACCCCCACGGCGCGGGTCGGACTCCTGGAGCGACGTCGCGGAGACCTGATCGCTCGCCTGGCCGAGGTACGCCTCGGCGCCAACAACGAAGAGCTCGACCCCTACGCACGCGGCGTCATGGAACACGCCGCCCAGGGCGTCGAGTTGGACCTCGCGTGGATCGACAACCTGTTGTCCACCGAACGAAGTAATCAAGAGTCCTTCGCGCACGACGCGAAGTAGGAAAGGAGCGCCATGGAGAAGATTCGCGTGGCCATTGCGGGCGTCGGAAACTGCGCCAGCTCACTCATTCAGGGCGTCACCTACTACCGCGACGCCGATCCCAACGACGACGTACCGGGCCTCATGCACGTGGTGCTCGGGGGCTATCACGTGAGCGACATCGAGTTCGTCGCCGCCTTCGACGTCGACGCCTCCAAGGTCGGAAGCGACCTCGGCAAGGCGATCGAGGGCGGGCAGAACAACACGATCAAGTTCGCGGACGTCCCGTCGCTCGGCGTCATGGTCCAGCGCGGACCGACGATGGACGGACTGAACAAGTACTACCGCGCCGCCATCGAGGAGTCGCCCTTCGAGGCCGTCGACGTCGTGCGCTCGCTCCGCGACTCGCGCGCCGAGGTCCTGGTCTCGTACCTGCCGGTCGGCTCCGAGGACGCCCAGCGTTTCTACGCGCAGTGCGCACTCGACGCCGGCGTCGCCTTCGTGAACGCCATTCCCGTCTTCATCGCCTCGGACCCGGTCTGGGCCCAGAAGTTCATCGACGCCAAGGTGCCGATCATCGGTGACGACATCAAGAGCCAGCTCGGCGCCACGATCGTGCACCGCGTGCTGGCGCGCCTCTTCGAGGACCGCGGCCTGACGCTGGACCACACGTACCAGTTGAACGTCGGCGGCAACATGGACTTCAAGAACATGCTCGAACGCGAACGTCTCGAATCGAAGAAGATCTCCAAGACCCAGGCCGTCACCTCCCAGCTCGAGATCTCCAACATGAACCCCGACGACGTGCACATCGGACCGAGCGACCACGTCCCGTGGCTGCACGACCGCAAGTGGGCCTACATCCGCATGGAGGGTCGCAACTTCGGCGACGTCCCGCTCAACGTCGAGCTCAAGCTCGAGGTCTGGGACTCGCCCAACTCGGCCGGCGTCATCATCGACGCCGTACGCTGCGCGAAGGTCGCGCTCGACCGCGGCATCGGCGGACCGATCATCGGGCCGTCGGCGTACTTCATGAAGTCGCCGCCGATTCAGTTCCACGACGACGTCGCGCACGACATGGTCGAGGACTTCGCCGACCGCGGCGCGGAGAACCCGGTCTGGCCGTAGTCCTCGCTGCGCCGAGTCTCAACACGATCCGGTCGATTGACCGACTATTTTTCCTGTTCGGACCACCATTCGTGAAGACGGACCGCCGCTTCTTGCGGGGTGATCTCGCCTTCGTCCAGTCGAATCTCCATGAGGAACTCCAATGCGCGCCCGACCGCGGGGCTCGGCGCGATGCCGAGTAGTTCCATCACGGCGACACCGTCGAGGGCCGGACGCAGTCGCTCGAGGTCTTCTCGTTCGCGCAGGTCGGCGATCCGAACTTCGAGCTCGTCCATGCGCTCCGCAAGTTCTGTCGCCTTGCGGGCGTTTCGCGTCGTGCAGTCACAGCGCGTCAGTTCATTCAGTTCTTCAAGGAGCGGTCCCGCGTCGCGCACGTAGCGTCGCACCGCCTTGTCCGACCAGCCCAGCTTGTAGGTGTGAAAGCGCAAGTGCAACTCGACGAGCGCACTGACGTCGTCGATCATCTCCTGGGCGTAGCGCAGTGCGGTCATGCGCTTGCGGGTCATTTTCGCGCCGACCACTTCGTGGAATCGAAACGTCACGCCCTCTTCGCTGATGGCACGCGTCGCCGGTTTCCCGATGTCGTGGAAGAGCGCCGCGAGACGCAGCACCAGGTCGGGCGAGGTCTTGTCCACGACGGCCCACGTATGGGTGAGCACGTCCTTGTGACGATGGATCGGGTCTTGCTCGAGTTGCAGTGTGGGCAACTCCGGAATGAAGTACTCGGCCAGGCCGGTGCGCACGATGAAGTCCAGTCCCACCGACGGCGCCTCACTGAGCATGAGGAGGTCGAGCTCACCTCGAATCCTCTCCGGCGAAACCTTCGTCAGTCGATCGGCCATTTTGATCGTGGCGGACTCGATGGCGGGATCGATCGTCAGCGAGAAGCGCGCGGCGAATCGAGCGGCGCGCAACATGCGAAGCGGATCGTCGCTGAAGAGGATCTCGGGGTCGATGGGGGTGCGAAGTTTGCGTTCGTGGAGGTCGTTGAACCCGTCGTAGAAGTCAAAGAGCGTCTGCACGCCGGGCGTCGACGCCTGGAGCGCCACCACGTCGAGGGCCAGCGCATTGATCGTGAAGTCGCGTCGGCTCAGATCGGCCTCGAGTGAGTCGCCCCACTCCACGGCGGGCTTGCGTGAATGCTCGACGTAGGCCTCGGAACGGAAGGTCGTGACTTCCACCTTGGTGCCGCTGCCGCGAAGCATCCCGCCAATCGTGCCAAAGTCCCGGCCCTGCTCCCACAGGGACGTGCACAGTGGCGTTAGGAGGGACACGATGTCGTCCGGACGGGCGTTCGTCGTGAAGTCGATCTCGAAGTCCTCGTCGCGATCGAGGCCGAGAATCGCGTCGCGCACCGAGCCGCCGACGGCGTAGAGGGAGAAGCCCGCGTCGGCGAACGCGCGGGCCACGGGACTCGACAAATGAGCGAGATCACTCAGTCGGTCGTGGACGTGATCGAAGGAAGTCACTGCGAACGAGGGTAGTGGGCACCCGAGTTCACAGTCGCGCGAAGGTAGCGTATGAGTGAATGGTCCACCGATTTTCGACCTGGTGGCGGGCACTCAGCGTCGTACTCCTCTGCCTCGCAACGATGGCGTGGCCCACGGCCGCGCGTGCTGGGACGACGCCCTCCTTCGCGCTACTCCACCAAGACGCCGTGGCGACCGTCAACGCGAAGGGCAACTCGCACTTCGCCCTCACTCTCTCGATCGCGCCCAAGGGCGCGTCGTCGCAGTCGCGCGTGACGATTTATCCCCGCATCATCGATCGCTCGCAACTCGCCCCCATCGTCGCGGGCACGGGAACGAACCAGAAGCCACTCGGTACGACCAGCACTTTTAGGCTCACCTGCGAGACCCACGGCACCTTCAAGTTCACGGTCGACATGTTCGCGCGGCGACCGGCCGCGGCGAGACGAAGTTGCGCGCCGACACCGCGCCTCCATCTTCCGTGTCCGGCGCTGCACTGTGACGGGGTCTATCCCCTGCGAATCGAAGTGACGACTAACGGCACCACCTCGACGCAGTGGTCACTGCTCGCGGTCCAGTCCACCCGAGTCTTCCAACCGCTTCGGGTGGACCTCGTCGAGACGATGGATCCGAATGCGTTGGTGCACCACAAACGATCAATCGCCGTTCTCCGTCTGCTCGCGCACCACCCGTCGTCGGCGATCACGTTGAGCGCGGACTATCGCACGCTCGACACGCTCTCGCACGCGGACGCGACCAACACACTCTTCCGCTCGGTCCTGAAGAAGGCACTCGTCAGTCCGCTGCACGAAGCCGTTGACGCGCCGCCGGCGAACATCGACTTCGGAGGGTTGGCGCTCAACGGCTTCGGCGATCAGGTGCGCCAGCAGCTGTCCCTATCGGCCAGTTTGCTGAAGAGCCAAAGCGGTCGCGGCGTCACTACCCCGGTGCTGCTCAACGGCACGCCGTCGCTCGAGAGCCTGCGAGCACTGAAGCGTGTGGGGGTGAGTCAAGTCGTCCTGCCGGAGGCCGATCTCACGGTGGCGCCGTCGTCCACCCTCAATTGGGGGGCACCGTTTCACGTCGTCGGCGCCGGCGCGCTCACGGTCCTGAGTACCGATGGCCCCCTCTCCACATTGTTCGCCGACGGTTCGATCAGTGCGGGCCGTCGCGCGGCACTCACGTTGGGCACGCTGGCGTTTTTGCACTTCGAGGCCCCCAACGCGCCGTCTCCGCGCACGGTCGTCATCGTCGTGCCGATCTCCAGCACGCCGGTCGCGTTGTTGAAGGACGTCTTCAACGGCTTCGCGAGCAATCCCTTCATCACCCTCGCCACGTTGACACCTTCGTTCGACAGCGCGCTCATCGCCACCAATGGCGCACCGGTGACGCGCGCGATGAGTGACCCCGTCGCCGACGCGAAGTGGACGTCGCACAACGTCACCACGCTCAGCGATCTCGTGGTCGAAGTGAACTCCTTCGCGCAGGCGCTGAAGTCCACGACACTCGGTACCGATCTGACGGTCGCGATGGAAGCGTCCGAGTTCTCGGGCTCCTCCGATGCGCGCCAGGCCTCGATCAACGCCACCACGAGTGCGCTGAAGGGTCAGCTGAGTAACTTCACGGTGGATCCCAGCACGATCACGTTGGCCGGCGCGGGCACGTCGATACCCATCACCTTGACGAATCACGCACCGTACGTGGTTATGGCGCGCGTCCACCTCTTGACTGACCAAATCACGTTCCCGAAGGGTGACGACGTACCCGTGTCGCTCAACGCCCCGACGAAGTCCGTGCGCGTTGCGACTTCCAACCACATCGGCAGCAGCCTGACGCTGCAGGTCATCGTCACGACGCCCAACAATCGACTCGTGCTCGCGCGCGCCGCCATTCAGGTCCGTATCGCGAGTACCTCGATCGTCGGCTACGTCTTGACCATCGCGTCGCTGCTCGTACTCGCCTACTGGTGGCGCCGTTCGTACCGCAAACGGCCAAAGGGCCGACACGCCCGATGAGTTCCACTTCGACGCACTCGTCGCGCGTCGTCTCGATGGCGAGCGGCACCATGGTGTCGCGACTCACCGGACTGTTCCGCGTCCTGGTGCTCGCCTGGGTGTTGGGCTTCACGCCGATCGCCGACTCCTTCAACCTGGCCAACACGGTGCCCAACATGCTCTTCGACCTGGTGCTCGGCGGCGTCGCCGGCGCGACGTTCATCCCGGTCTTCGTCGAGCGGCTGGCCCTCGACGGCGAGCGGCGCGCGTGGAAGTCGATCTCGAGCGTCGTCACCGGGGCGCTCATCGTCCTCGCCGGCGCCTCGTTGATCGCGTGGTTCTGCGCGCCGTGGATCATCGACGGCTTCACTGCGTTTCGCGAGTCGAAATCGTCGGCGTCGGTTCTCGTCTTGGCGCAACAGCGCGCCGTCGCGACCGACCTGCTGCGTTGGTTCGTGCCGCAGATCTTCTTCTACGGCGTCATCGGTGTCGCGACGTCGTTGCTGAACATTCGCCACCGCTTCGGTGTCGCGGCGTGGGTCCCGGTCGCCAACAACGTCGTGTGCATCGCCGTGTTGATCTGGTTCCACCTCGTCGATCCGACGCCGATGCTCGCGACGTTGGGCGGTTCACGCGACCTGATGTGGCTGGGACTGGGCACCACGCTCGGCGTCGCCGTGCAGTTCCTCTGTCTGTTACCCTCGCTCTTTCGCAGTGACCTCTGGCGTCTGTCGTTCCGTCTCAATCTCAAGGACCCGGCGCTTCGTGCGGTGAGCCGTCTCGGCAGCTGGACCCTCTTGGTCGTGCTCCTCAATCAGCTCTCGCTCTTCATCGTGCTCGCCTTCGCCTTCGGCATCGGCGGCAACGGACCAGTCAGCGCCTACACCTACGGCTGGTCGTTCATGCAGATGCCCTACGCCGTCGTGGTCGTCTCCGTGTTGGGCGTGCTCACGCCGCAACTCGCGGGCCTCTCGACCGCCGAAGACTTCGCCGGTCTCAGCGAACGACTACGGTTCGGTCTTCGTCAGTCGCTGGTGATCATCATCCCGTGCACGCTCGTCTTGTTGGTGCTCGCCCAGCCGATCGTCGCGATCCTGCTCAATCACGTCAACGCGCGTCACGACATCGCGGCTGGCACCGTGCTGGCCGTCCTGGCCGCGGGACTGCCGGGTTTCACGGTCTTCCAACTGTGCGTTCGCGGACTGCAGTCGATGCAACGCGCACGCGAGGTCTTCTATCTCTACGCGCTCCAGAACGTCCTCACCATCGTGTTGTGCGTGGCCATTGGTCGACACCACATCGCGGGACTGACGGGCAGCGTCTCGATCGCCTACAGCGCGGCGGCCGTCATCGCGCTCTACGCGCTGACGCGTCACCGGGTCTCGATCGCCAGCGTCATCTGGTCACGACACGTGCGCCGAAGCCTGATCGCGTCGTTGGTCGCGGCCCTCGTCATGGCCCTCGCCTACTCCGCACCGTCGTGGAACCACGGCGCCGGCTTGGTGGCGCGCTTCGCCTTCGCCGTCGTCGCCGGGTTCGTCGCCTACACCCTCGTCGTCGTGCTCCTCCAGCGTCGGCTCGCGCGCGTCGGAGTGAAAGATGCAAGGCTGAACTAGTTCAAAGGGGGGCCGTGGCTCGAATTCGCGTAGTAACCGACAGTGCGTGTGACATTCCTGAAGAGATTGCCCGCCGCCTCGACATCGACATCGTCTCGCTCAGTATCCGCTTCGGCGGCGAGGAGTACATCGACCGTGTCGATCTCACGCCCGCAGAGTTTTGGGCGAAGTGCAGGGCGAGCAAGACTTTGCCCGAGACCGCGGCGCCATCACCTGGCGCGTTTCAAGTCGCCTACGAGCGCGCGAAGGCTGACGGCTGCGATGGTGTCATCGTGCTCACGTTGTCGGCGTTGCTCTCGGCCACGAACCAGTCCGCGGTGACCGGCTACAAGGAGTTAGCGGACGCCCTGCCGGTTCGCGTCGTCGACACGAAGGCGGTCTCGATGGCCCAGGGCCTCCTCGTCATCGACGTCGCCGAGATGGCCCAGACCGGCGCTGACCTGGACCAACTGGTCAGTCACGCCGAGTCACTCGTCGCCAAGGTCGGCGTGGTCGCGATGCTCGACACGCTCGAACACCTCATCAAGGGCGGTCGAGTCGGCGGGGCGCGCGCGCTCCTCGGTCAGGTCCTCTCCATCAAGCCGCTCCTCGAACTGAAGGACGGCATCGTCGAAGAGGCCGGCCGACAGCGCACGCGCGCCAAGGCACTCGTCGCGGTCGCCGCGGTCGCGCGCTCCCACGCGCCGATGAAGCGTTTCGCGCTCATTCACGGGGCCTCCACCGAAGTGCCGACGCTCCAAGCACTGGTCAATGACGTGTCGACCGAGCACGCGATCATCGTCACCGACATGGGTCCCGTCGTGGGCACGCACGGCGGCCCGGGGATCATTGGACTGTGCTGGATAGAGGCGTAGCGACGGCGCGCGCCGGTAGGTTGTTGGCGTGAGCGAGGAGAAGCGACCCAGCGACGGCGACTTCGTCGACAAGGCCCTGTTCCAGTTCGATCACGTCCTGGACGTCGTCCACGACCGCGTGCTTCGCCCGATCCTGCTCGCCGGTCGCGCACTCGCCTACGGTCTGATCATCTTTCTGGCCGGGCTTTTTCTCATCGGCGCCCTGCTCATCGGGCTGATTCGTCTCGTCGACGTCTACCTCTTCGCCGGGCGTGAGTACTTGAGTTATGTGTCGGTCGGTCTGCTGTCGCTGCTCGCGGGGCTCATCGTCTGGCGCAAGCGTCGTCCGGTCAACCTGAGGAAGTAATGACCGAACATACGCGTGTCTTGATAGTCGGCTCGGGCCCTGCCGGGCTCACGGCCGCCATCTACAGCGCCCGGGCCCAACTCAGTCCGATCGTGATCGAGGGTGAGCCGTCGTCGACGACCGATCAACCGGGCGGTCAACTGATGCTCACGACCGACGTCGAGAACTACCCGGGGTTTCCCGACGCCGTCACCGGACCCGAGCTCATGGCCAAGATGCGCGAGCAGGCGCTTCGATTCGGTGCCGACCTGCGCGTCACCAAAGTCCAGGTGCTCGACACCGACTCGCGACCGTTTCGCGCGTGGCTCACGGACGACGACGAGCCCAGTATCACGGCCGACACGGTAATACTCGCGACCGGGGCGCGCTCGATGATGATGAACGTGCCCGGCGAACAACGACTGATGAGTCACGGTCTCTCGACGTGCGCGACGTGCGACGGTTTCTTCTTCCGCGGCCAGGACATCGCGGTCGTCGGCGGCGGCGACTCGGCGATGGAAGAGGCGCTCTTCTTGACGCGATTCGCGACCAGCGTCACGGTCGTGCACCGACGCGACGCGCTACGCGCTTCCAAGATCATGCAGGAGCGCGCGTTCAACAACGAGAAGATCCGTTTCGCGTGGAACACTAAGGTCACCGAGGTCCTCGGCGAAGAGAGGGTGACCGGACTGGCCGTACAGGACACGTTGACCGGCGAGGATCGAGTCCTCGACGTCACCGGCGTCTTCGTGGCGATCGGGCACATACCCAACACGACGCTCGTCATGGGACAGGTGGACCTCGAAGAGAACGGGTACGTGCGCACCGGTCTTGGATCGTTCACGAACATCGATGGTCTCTTCGCCGCCGGCGACGTCCAAGACCACGTCTATCGCCAGGCCGTGACGTCGGCCGGTTCGGGGTGCATCGCGGCGATCGACGCCGAACGATGGCTCGAGGCGCAGGGTCACTAACGCGAGACCACCAGTTAAAGTGGTCCTCTGGCGCACGAAGGCGCCACCTTTGGAGGTGCGTATGAGCGAGCAGATCACGACCTTGACCGACGCGACGTTCGACGAGGTAGTCGGCGCGTCGTCCAAGCCGATCCTCGTCGACTTCTGGGCCGAATGGTGCGGTCCCTGCAAGATGATCGCCCCGATTCTCGAGCAGTTCGCCGTCGAACAGTCGGACAACTTCGTCATCGGCAAGCTTGACGTCGACGTCAACGTCGCCACGGCCACGAAGTTCTCGGTGATGAGCATCCCGACCTTGTTGCTGTTCAAGGACGGAGAGGTCGTGGCCCGCCTCGTCGGCGCGAAGCCCAAGGGTGCAATGCTCCAAGAGATCACGGCGAACCTGTAGTCCCCTGACGAACTTCGCCTCGCTCCAACTCGGTGACTCCGGTTCTCGCGTACGCGAACTGCACGAGCGCCTCGCCTCACTCGGACACGTCTCGACGAATGACGCCCCCGAGGTGTTCGGCGACGGTACCGTCGCCCTGGTCGAATCCTTCCAGCGAACACGCGGACTTCCCATCACCGGTTCGGTCGACGCCATCACGTGGGAACGCTTGATCGAAGCCGGCTGGCGCCTCGGCCACCGACTTCTCTACGCGGCGCACCCGAACCTGCGTGGTGACGACGTCGCCGACTTACAGGTGCGGCTGGCGCAGTTCGGATTCAACCCGGGCCGCATCGATGGGATCTTCGGTGATCTGACCGAGGAGGCGCTGAGTGACTTTCAACGAAACTGCGCGCTCGAGGTCAACGGCACTCTGACTCGTGCCACCTTGGTGGAGCTCGTGCGCATGACCTCGACGAACACGACGCGCAGCCTCGTCACGGAGGCACGCGACCGTGCCGGTTTCAACGAGATGCCGTCGGGACCGTTGATCATCACGGGTCAGAGTCCGCTCGCTCCCCTCTTGGCGCGCACCTGCGCGCGAGTCATGAAGGTTGAGGTGATGGCGGCGGAGAGCCCCGAGGTCGTCGCGGCGTACGCCAACGCCAACGAGGCCGCGTTCGTGCTCTCGCTCCAAACCCTCAAGCACTTCGACGGCGTGCACCTTCACTACTGGGCCAGTTACCGTTCGCATTCGAGGCGCGGCGAGCTGTTGGCGAGTGAGATTGCCGCAGCTTTGACCCAGTCAGCGCGACTGCCACCCGTCGAAGTCACGGGCATGGCGCTGCCGATTCTGCGCGAAACGAAGATGATCACACTGCATATCGAGCACGGCGTTGACGACATCGCGACGCTCGAGGTCCTGGCGGTGGTCGTTTCTACCGTATTGGGAGAAGTTATCCACAGGCACGGCTGAAATACCCTGTTGAAAACGTTGATTTGGTTGGCCAAACCCCTTTGTTTAAAGCAAAACCTGAGAAACCCACAACTTCATCCACAAGTTGGGGATAACTTCAACTTGAGGTTTAGATTTAGGGTTGAACGTTACTTCGCGTTCGAGATCGCAATATAGAGGCGTTCGAGGTCGTCGAGGTCCGCGAAGTCAATGATTATGCGGCCGTTGCGCCCTTTCAGGTCGACGTGCACTCGAGTGTCGAGATAGTCCTCGAGCAGGTGCTCCAACTCCGCGACGCTGGCATCGGGCACTGGCCGCAGTCGCGCTGTGCCCATGCCTGGCTTGGCCGCCGGCTCGGATTCCACCACGACCTTGGGTTCTAGAGACGTTTTCACGGCGTCTTCCGTAGCCCGCACCGACATCTCGTTCTTGATCACTCGAGCGACCATTGTCGCTTGCGCGTCGGAGTCCGTGATCGCGAGTAGCGAGCGGGCGTGGCCCGCCGTTATCTGCGACGTCGCGAGAGCAGACTGCGCTGCTTCGCCCAATTGGAGGAGTCGTAACGTATTCGTAATATTTGCTCGACTCTTGCCGACTCGCTGAGCAACCTGCTCGTGCGTCAGATCGAACTCGTCGATCAGTTGTTGATACGCCGCCGCTTCTTCCAATGGATGCAGGTCGACGCGGTGGAGGTTCTCGACGACCGCCTGTTCCAACGAGAGTCGATCGTTCACGTCAACTTGGACGAGCACAGGGACAAACTCCAGTTCAGCAAGGATTGCCGCGCGCCATCTTCGTTCGCCGGCGATGAGCTCGTAGTGACCATCTTCCCCATCGACCGGTCGCACGATGATGGGCTGGAGGACGCCGAGCTCCTTCACCGACGACGCGAGGGCCACCAAACTGTCGTCGTGAATGGCCTTGCGGGGTTGGAAGGGGTTCGGACGAATTGATTCGACCGCAACTCGTCGAAGTGGTCCGGTCGAGGGTTCGGTGTTCGCCGCGGCCGCGGCGGGCGTTTCGTTCTCGGGTATCAAGGCACCGAGTCCCTTGCCCAATCCTGGTTTCCTAGCCATTCATAATCTCCTCTGCTAGAGCGCGATATGCCTGGGCGCCTTTTGATGTTGGATCGAATACGGTGATCGGCTGGCCGAAGGATGGCGCCTCGGCCAACCTGACCGTCCTCGGGATCACCGTGCGGCACAGTTCGTTCTCGAAGTGTCGCTTCACTTCTTTCGCCACGTCCCCCGAAAGGGTGATTCTGGAGTCATACATCGTGAGGACGACCTTGGAAATCCGCAGGGTCGGGTTCAGGTTCTTCTGGACCAGGTCGACGATGCGCTGCAACTGCGTCAATCCCTCAAGTGCATAGAACTCGGTCTGGACCGGCACCATTATCTCGGTCGCCGCGGCGAAGGCGTTGATGGTGATGAGTCCCAGGGACGGGGGACAGTCGATGAAGATATAGTCAAAATCACCTTCGACCGAGGTGAGCGCCCGCTTCAGGCGAAGTTCTCGCGAGATCACCGACGTCAACTCCTGTTCCACGCCCGCCAAATCCAATGTCGCCGGCGCCACGAAGAGATTGTTGTAGCCAGTCGGTTCCACGATGTCCACCATGGGAACATCGTTCAAAAGGACGTCGTAGACCGAACGTTCGAACTGTCGTCCGTCGACACCGAGTCCCGTGGTGGCATTTCCTTGGGGATCGAGGTCGACGACCAGTACGCGTACGCCAAGTTCGGCCAGGGCGGCACCCAAGGAAATCGTTGTTGTCGTCTTGCCGACGCCGCCTTTTTGGTTGGCTACAGCAAAAATCCTTGTATTGGCATCCGCCATGAGCCTCTTCCCGATTTAAGGAATCCCGACACCGCATCGAACTCCGACCATTCAACTCGCTTTTGGCCAATTCGTCAAGTACCGATGTTTCACGTGAAACATTCCTGACGCTTCCCCGTTGAAGGTTTCACGAGAAACATCGTGCTCAGATGAAGGCGAGGTTATCAAGCGAATCGCGGAGAATTGCCTTGCACCCGGTCTTGCTGCGATAAGCAATGTTTCACGTGAAACATCAAAACAGGGGTCTCTTTCGGGGCGTTCCGATGCTCCGTGGGAACTCCTTCGGCGTCCGGTGTGACTTGACCAGTACTTGGTACGCCGCGCCGTGTCGGACTCGGCCCTCGGCAACAAGACCCAACTCCCCCAACTTTTCAGAATTCCAGCGATTGAGCTCCGAATCATCCGGCGGCTCCGAGACGATCAATACTCCCCCGACCTTGAGAAACTGTGCCCCACACTCCGCTGTTACCGCTGGCGGACCAAAGGAACGAGCAGTGACGAGGTCGAAAACCTCAATCAATTCAGGTTTCCGAGCGGTGTCTTCTACGCGCCCGGTGATCACCATGCCGTGATCTGGGGCACCTTCCCATTCCAAAACCTCTTCCAAAAACAGGGCCCGCTTCACCATCGAATCGGTGAAGACCGCTTGACAGCGCCATCGATCGAGTAGATACAGACCGGGAAGGCCCCCGCCGCTGCCGAGGTCCAAGAAGGAAGCCGGGGGAGAGTCGTGCAGTTCTTCCCAACACAAGGCGAAACCGAGGGAATGGGTGAAATGTGGCTCTATCGCGTTGGGTCCTAAAAAACCCCGCGCCCTCGATTCCTCAAGGACGCGGGGTAGCCAGTCAGTGCTCATGGTCGTTTTAAGACGGCGCCACCACGACGAAGCGTCGAGGGTCGTCTCCTTCTGATCGAGTTACGACATTTGGGTTCTCCGACAAGGCATCGTGCACCGCCTTTCGGTCAGCCGCCGACATAGGCTCAAGTGCTCGCTCCTCACCCGTCTCTACGACTTCGGTCGCGACTTGCTGAGCGAAGCGACCCAGGGCCGCCACTCGTCGTTCCCGGTACTGGGCCACATCCACGAGGATCCGATCGGTGCGACCCGGGCTCTTCGCTTGGACCACGGTTCGCGTCACTTCCTGCAGTGCTTGAAGCGTCGTCCCGCGTGGGCCGACGAGGACGCCCAACTCCGTCGGTGGGTTGGCGTTGACGGAGAGCTCGACGGTCTCTTCGTCGAGCTCTTTGACCGTGATCTCAGCTTGAATGTTCATCGACGCCAACAGGCCCGTGAGGAACTCTTTCGCGATCGATCCTTGTTCGGCCAGCGATATTCCTTCGGCCATGGTGTCCTCCTTTGATGGACTCTTTACAGAACGTGGGGCGGTCTTCACCGCACCCTCGGATGATCGTCGGGCGGCGTCACTCTTTTGATGCCGCCGAGGTTCGGCTTCACTTCTCGGTGCTCGCGGCTTTTCGTTGCGGGGGCCACCAGATCGGGGACGCTCTTCCCTTGCGCCGGTTCGTCGTGAGCGCTTAGGACGTGGTCCGCTCGGGCGAACGCGCGCCCGTACTCGAGCCTCGCCGCGAACACGGCCGAACAGACCGGCCTTGGGTTCTTCGATGACTTCGACTTCCGCGTCGTCGCGGTGCACGCCGAGGTGGGCGAGTGCTCGGTCCGTCGCCTCTTCGATTGATTTTCCTGTGGTTTCTACCCAATCCATGGGTTACCGCGCCTTTCTTTTACGCTTCGCCTTAGAGCGAGACTGGACTTGCGGCTTGGGAGTTGATGGTTTCGTCGGAGGTCGATTCTGTGGTTGAGGCTTGCTGGGATCCGGTCGCTTCGCCGGGACCTTGGGCTTCGTACCATTGGACGGATTGGCGCCCGGTATCTCTTCGACCTCGGGTCGATTGGCGCCGTCCTTGTGGGCCTCTTCGATCTCGGCTCGGTGCGTCGTCTTCTGTACGCCCTGCTTCGTGGGGTCCGAGACACCCGTGATGAACATCAGGTGTTGAGTTAATATACGGATGGCTGTTGAAATAATCATGTACAACACGACAGCCGCGGGGATAATCATGTAGATGTATGCAAAAATAAGCGGTAGGAACCGTTGCATGGCCAGCTGCTGGGACGGCATCGCCTGACCCGTCTTGCGGTTCCGGTTGTTCAACTGGGCCATCTGGAAGTACTGCAGACCGACCGCCGCCAAGACGAAGGCGATGAAGGGCAGCTGCGCGACGAACGAACTGTGCACGCTGAAGAGCTTCAAGTTGAGGTCCATCCCGAAGGCCTTGATCTGGCCGCCCGAGGCGACCAAGTGGGCGTACATCTTCGAACCCGTAGGGATGTAGCGCGGCTGTGAGACGAGCTTGCCGTGCTTCATCACCACATTGGCGAGGCCCTTGATCACGCCGTAGAGGATGATCAGGAACGGCGTCTGCAGCAACATCGGCAGACATCCGCCGAGTGGATTCACCCCCTCTTCCTTGTAGAGCCTCATCATCTCTTCATTGAGGAGTTGGCGGTTCTCCGGACCCTTGTACTTCTGTTGCAGTTTCTTCAACTCCGGCTGGAGCCGCTGCATCATGATCATCGACTTGGTGCTCTTGATCGTCAGTGGCGTCAAGACGCCCATGATCAACAAGGTCAACAGGGCGATCGCGACGGCGTAGTTCGGGATAATGCCGTAGAAGAAGGCGAGGATCCGACCTAGGAGGTCATAGATTGGCTGAAAAATCGAGCCGACGTCGTGGGCGAACGACTTCATTGTTGAATACTCCTAGCTTGATGGGAATGGGGGACCAGGTCCACGCCGTGCGGGCCGAGCGGACGACACCGCGAGAGACGGCGAAGGGCGAGGCCACCGCCACGAAGTGCGCCGTGCACCTGGACCGCCTCGAGCGCGTAGTTCGAGCACGACGGGTAGAAGCGACACGCCGACACGCGACCGAGCGTCAGGCGCTGGTAGAGCGTGATGGCTTTGGCGAGCGCGCGCGCGCCGAGCGATCCCTCAAAGCGCACCGGCGCGTTCGAGGGATTCACGTAGGTGCTGCTGGAGTTCTTCATAGGAGAGTTTTCCTGTCTCATTACTACACCTGATCAGGTATTTACCAGGCTGGGGTTGGGGATCGAGTCCATCGACGAGGGCCCGCAAACGCCGGCGCACCCGGTTGCGAACAACCGCGTTGCCGACCTTTCGACTGATCGCGTAGGCCACGGCGACCGAAGGCGCGTCAGACGGCTCCGCGACGAAACTGATTCGAAGTGAGCCACTCTGTCCCCGTCCAGTAGGTGTGGCGAACAAGGCGAACTGCCGTCGGGTGCGAACCCGATCGGGCACGTTTGCTTAGACCGTCAACTGGTGACGGCCCTTGTTGCGACGGGCTTTCAGGACGGCACGGCCAGCGCGGGTTCGCATGCGCGCACGAAAACCATGCGTTTTAGCCCGTTTACGCTGATTGGGCTGATAGGTACGCTTCACAAAATCCTCTTCTCAAATGTCTATTTACGCTTCGCGTTACCCCCTGGGGGTCGCTGACGTGATACTGGGAGCAATCTTACCTGACCGGACGACGGGCCCCGGCGAGAGCTTTCAAATAGGTGTATGGTGACTCTCCCGACGGGCCAAATTCGAGCTCCTCGGAGCGCTGGCCTGTGGATAAGGTGATGTTCGAGCTGTGGAGGAAGTCGTGCAAGGTGGTGAGGAGATCTGGGTTGCCCTTCGCGATTCCTTACGCGGCAACGCTTCTGAGGCCGTCTGGGCCGCCGGACTTAACACACTGCGCCTTGTGGATTACCACGACAATCAGATCGTCATCGGGGCCCCCAACCAGATCCAACTCCAGCGCGTGCAGCAGCGCTACCTCCCGTTCATCACCGAGCAGGCCCAGTTGTTAGTCGGTCCTGACGTGCAGGTGTCACTCACGATTACCGATCCCGCGAGCGACGGCGGTTCGCTCTCTTCGTCGCCCGAGGAGCTGGATGACACACCGACCACCGTCGCGTTCGCGCCGAGTGTCGATCGCCCGGCTCGACTCGATCCGCGGATGACGTTCGACTCCTTCGTGCCCGGATCGTCGAACCGGCTGGCCTTCGCGGCCGCGCAGTCCGTGGCTGAAACACCTGGTCGTGCCTACAATCCGCTGATGATTTACGGGAACTCCGGTCTCGGCAAGACCCACCTCCTCCACGCCATCGGCAACTACGTGCAGGAGAACTACCCCGGGCGCAAGGTCCTCTACGTCTCCACCGAGACGTTCCTCAACGACTTCATTCGCGCAATCCAGACGCGCACGCAACTCGCACTGCACGAGCGTTATCGCGAGAACGACGTGCTCTTGATCGACGACATCCAGTTCATGGAGACGCGCGGTGAGACGTTCCACGAAGAGATCTTCCACACGTACAACGCGCTGCACGGCGAGGGCAAGCAGATCGTGCTCACCTCGGACCGTTCGCCGCGCGACCTCGCGGGACTTCAGGAGCGATTCCGAAGTCGTCTGCTCCAGGGCCTCGTCACCGAGATCGACCAGCCGGACCTCGAGACCCGCATCGCCATCCTGCGCTCCAAGTCCGAGCGCGAGGGCATTGCGCTGCCCAACGACGTCGCCGAGTGGATCGCGCACCGTGTTCGTGACAACATCCGCGAGCTCGAAGGCTCCATCACGATGCTGCGGGCCTTCGCCAATCTGCGCCAGGAGCCGATCTCCCTGGAGCTCGCCAAGGCGCACCTCACGAACCTCGGCCAGGAGCAGGTGGTCCTCAAACCCGAGACGATCCTCTCGGTCGTCGCCGATTTCTACGGTCTCTCCGTCGAGGACGTCCGCGGCTCGAAGCGACTCCGACCACTCGTTCACGCGCGACACATCGCCATGTATTTGATCCGCGACCTCTTGAACAACTACTCCTATCCGATGATCGCGCGAATATTTGACGGACGCAATCACACGACCGTGATCAGTGGTGTCGAGAAGATCAAAGAGCAGATCACGGTGAATCCCGAAGTCCTCGCACAAGTCAATCAACTCAAGCGTCGGCTCCAGGGAGAGAGTCGGGAATAGTGTGCGCAACCCTGGGTTCACCCTGTTGATTTCAGGTTGACAACGAACTCCTCATGCACAGCACTTCAGAGTTGAGGGCGCAAGGTTGAGAGAGTTAACCACACCGCTGTGTGTTACACGGTCCCGATAAAATAACTTCCAATCAGGAATATTACGCCGCAATCCACATATCAACAGACCTACTACTACTAGTCCTTCTACACACATAAAAAACACACCGTAATCTCAGTACAGCGAAAGGCAGCCGAATGAAGTTCAAGTCAGAGCGCGACATCCTCGTCGAAGCACTTAGTGCCGCGAGTCGTGTTGTCGCGACCCGTCTCATCGGCGCCTCGTCGGGCGTCCTGCTCTCACTCACCGGGAATCAACTCGTGGTCACCGGTACCGATCTCGACATCACTGTTCGCACGACCGTCGACGTGATCGGCCTCGAGGACGGATCATCGGTTGTGCCGGCACGGCTCATCGTCGACGCCGTGCGCTCTCTCGAGGCCGGTGCCGTCACGGTGTCGAGCACCGAAGAGACCGTGGAAGTGTCCCTGGCGCGCGCAAAGTTCTCTCTGCGGACGTTCTCCGTCGTTGACTACCCGAAGTTGCCGCCGGTTACCGGACCACTGACGTCGATCGCCGCGACCGACCTCATCGCCGGGCTGAACCAAGTCGTGCGGGCCGCGGCGAACGACGATGCGCGCCCGCTGCTCACGGGCGTGTTGTTCACGACCGACAACGGTGTGCTTCGACTGATCGCGACCGATTCGTACCGACTGGCCGTGCGTGACGTACCCGAAGTCGAAAGTATCGGCGGTTCTCAGGACCTCCTGGTACCGGCGAGGGCTCTCCAAGAGCTCCAGCGAGCGGCGGCCTCACTCCCGGCGGACGCGACCATCGGTGTGACGCTCACGGACGCGGAGATCTGCTTCGTTGTCGGTGGCACGAGCATCGCCTCGCGCCTCATCGACGGGAACTACCCCTCCGTCCTCCAACTCATACCGGCGAGTTACCCCAACCAGTTACGCGTCGCCAAGGACACGCTGCTCACCTCACTGAAACGCGCGAAGCTGCTCGCGAAGGATTCCACATCCTCAGTGCGACTCACCATGAAGGATCGCTCGGTCGAGATTCGCACTCAGAGTCATGACGCCGGCGACGTGGAGGACAACGTCGACGCCGACTACGGCGGCGAGGAGATGACGATCGCGTTCAACCCGAGTTTTCTGATCGACGGCATCGAGGCCGTCCCGGGCGACGAGGTCGTGTTGGAGATGTCGGACTCGGTGCGACCGGCGATGGTGCACGGTGTTGAGGACACTCGATTCCGCTACCTTCTTATGCCGGTGCGCGTTCAGTAGACAAGGTCGAACGTCGTGGGTCTCCACGAGTTGCGCCTGCGGAACTTTCGGCTCTTCGAGGAACTCTCATTCCAACCCGACACCGAGGCGATCACGGTCTTGCTGTCACCGAACGGCACGGGCAAGACGACGGTGCTGGAGGCCGTGTACGCCCTCGCGACGGCGTCATCATTTCGAACCGGTGCTGCCAGTGACCTGATCCGCGCTGGAGAGAGCTCGAGTGAAGTCCACGGCGTCCTATTTCACCGGGAACGCCGCGTTCAGGTCGATTTGACACTGACGCGCGGAGTCCGCAACACCACGAAACGCATGTTGGTGAATGGTCAGCGCCCGAAGTCACGCGCCGACGTCGCCGAGGCACTGCCGTTGACAGTATTCACCCCCGAAGGCGTCGACGTCGTGCGCCAGGGACCCGAGAACCGGCGCGAACTCCTCACCAACCTCCTCACGGACGTCGACCTCACGACCGGCGACGTCATCGAACGATTCAGCCGGATCCTGAGTCAACGAAACGCACTCCTGCGACAACTCCAAGGCGAACGACCGACGTCGCTGCAACAGGGTGAGCTCGACGTGTGGACGAGTGACTTTTGCGCGGTGAGCGAGGAGCTCGTGTCGTTGCGAAAGAAGTTGCTCGACGACGTCGCGCCGCTCATCGCGAACTACTACCACGAACTCGCCGAAGACGACTCCGTGGTCGACGTGACGTACGAACAGTCCTGGCGTGGCGACCTGGAGCGCGCGTTGGAAGCGTCGTTCGAAGACGATCGTTTTCGCGGTCACACGACCATAGGGCCACAGCGCGACGACGTCGCGCTGACGTTGGACGGACGCGACACGCGACGTCAGGCGTCACAGGGGGAGCAGCGTTCGCTCGCGTTGGCCATTCGGTTAGCGGGACACGAACTGGTGCAGCAACGACGTGGCGTCGACCCGTTACTGCTGCTCGACGACGTCTTCAGTGAGCTCGATCCCCACCGAAGTGATCGGCTCTTAAATCTGCTCCCAACAGGACAAACACTCGTCACGACGGCGTCGCCACTGCCCGCGGGCATGAGTCCGGCGGCGGTGATCGACCTGACGACGCTGAGGCCGTGAAGTCGCGCGACGAACAACCGGCGCCACTGGGCGAACTGCTCAACACACTCGCGGGACGGCTGCGCAAAGTCGACCTTCGCGACATCGACGAGATACGCGCACTGTGGCCGAGCATCGTCGAACCGGTGATCGCCGAGCACTGTCGACCGGAGTTCGTGAAGAACGGCGTGCTGCTCGTCAGTGTCCCGTCGGGTGCGTTCGCGCAGCGAGTGATGAGTGACGCGACGACGATTCTCGAGGGCTTCGCGTCGCTCGGATCACGCGCACCGACGTCGCTTCGGACGGTCCTCGCCAAGCCTTAAAAAGCGGTTCAAATAGAGGTCGAAAACGGCCTCAGAACGACCGAGAGTTACACCGTTTCGGGTAGGATAGAACAGTCGAAAAATTGTCTTCGACCGCGCGAAATGCGCCCTAATTTTGTCACCGAAAGGAAGCCTTCGTGGCCCTGAAGACCAAGGGATCTGACAGCGACTACAGCGCCAAAGACATCACAGTTCTCGAAGGTCTAGATCCAGTCAGAGTGCGACCCGGTATGTACATCGGTTCGACCGGCCCTTCGGGACTGCACCACCTCATTCGAGAGCTGGTGGACAACTCCGTCGATGAGGCTATGGCGGGCGCGGCGACGCGGATCGACGTGACGATCCTGGCCGACGGCAGCTGTCGCGTCAGCGACGATGGTCGCGGCATTCCCGTCGATGAACACCCCCAGTACCCCGGAAAGTCGGCGGCGGAGATCGTACTCACGACGCTGCACGCCGGCGGGAAGTTCGGCGGCGGGGGCTACAAGGTATCGGGGGGCCTCCACGGCGTCGGCGTCTCCATCGTCAACGCGCTCTCGACCGAACTAATCCTGGAGGTCGATCTCAACGGCAATCACTACCAAATGACATTCAAGAACGGCGGTAAGCCGCAGGGGAAGCTGAAGATCACCGGTCCCGCGCCCCGTGGTCGCACCGGGACCTCGATCACGTTCACCCCCGATCCGACGATCTTCGACGACGTCGAGTTTCGTGCGCAGACGATCACGGAGCGACTGCAGATCATGGCGTTCTTGAATCGCGGTCTCGAGATCCGATTCGTTGACGAGCGGGTTGGCCGACAAGCGAAAGAGACCTACAAGTACAACGGCGGCATCGTGGACTACGTGCGCCACCTCAACAACACGAAGGAGTCGCTCTTTCGCAAGGTTGGCTTCTACGAGCAGTCCGAACCGGGTCAGGAAGTCGAGATCGCCTTCCAGTGGAACACCGGGTACTACGAGAGCATCCACTCCTTCGCGAACGGGATCGCCACCATCGAGGGCGGCATGCACGAAGAGGGCTTTCGCAAGGCGATCACCAACGTCGTCAACCGCTACGCGCGCAAGCGCAATCTCCTGAAGGAGAAGGACGAAAACCTCGCCGGCGAAGACATCCGCGAGGGCCTCACGGCGATCGTCTCGGTTCGACTCGCCGAACCGCAGTTCGAGGGCCAGACCAAGGGCAAGCTCGGTAACGTCTCGATCCGCTCGCTGGTCGAGCGCGCGACCAACGAGAAGCTGGCGGACTGGCTCGAGGAGAACCCGAAGGAGGGCGGACAGATCGTCGCGAAGTCGGTCCAGGCCGCGCGGGCCCGCCAGGCGGCCCGCCAGGCGCGCGACCTCACCCGTCGCAAGAGCGCCCTCGACGGCGCGGGACTGCCCGGCAAACTCGTCGACTGCTCGTCAAACGAACCGCGCGAGTGTGAGCTCTTCATCGTGGAGGGCAACTCGGCCGGCGGCTCGGCGAAGGACGCGCGCAACCCGCGCATCCAGGCCATCTTGCCGATTCGCGGAAAGATCTTGAACGTCGAGAAGGCCCGATCCGACAAGATCCTGAAGAACACCGAGATACAGGCACTGATCTCGGCCATCGGCGCCGGCGTCGAGGCCGACTTCGACGTCACGAAGGTTCGCTACGACAAGATCATCCTGCTCGCCGACGCCGACGTCGACGGCAGTCACATCCGCACGTTGCTGCTGACCTTCTTCTTTCGCCAGATGACCGAGCTCGTCAACAACGGCCACGTCTACGTCGGTCAACCGCCGCTGTACTCGACGCTCGTGGGCAAGGAGAAGGTCTATCTGCACGACGACGTCGCCAAGGCCGCGTTCCTTGCCGAGCACCCGGACCACAAGAACGACTTCCAGCGCCTGAAGGGTCTGGGCGAGATGGACTTCGACGAGTTGCGCGACACGACGATGGACCCCACCAAGCGCGCGCTGCTGCAGATCACCGTCGAGCAGGCCGCCCTCGCCGACGAGGTCTGTTCGATCCTCATGGGCGACGACGTCCCGCAGCGCCGTCACTTCATCCAGACCAACGCGAAAGACGTTCGCTTCCTAGACATCTAGGAGGAGAGGCACATGGCACGCACCACTGACAGTTCCGGCGCCGGCACGCCGCCACCCGAGGACGAAGTCGTCGGCTACGTCGAACCGATCGAGATCAACCTCGAGATGGAGCGTTCGTTCCTCGAGTACTCGATGTCGGTCATCGTCTCGCGCGCCCTGCCGGACGTTCGTGACGGCCTCAAGCCCGTACACCGACGAATCCTGTACTCCATGTTCGACCAGGGACTTCGTCCCGACCGGCCGCACGCGAAGTGCGCCAAGGTCGTCGGCGAGGTGATGGGCACGTACCACCCACACGGCGACTCGGCGATCTACGACGCGTTGGTGCGCATGGTCCAAGACTTCTCGATGCGCCACCCACTGGTGAGCGGTCACGGGAACTTCGGTGGCACCGGACCCGACGAGGGTGCGGCCGCCATGCGCTACACCGAGTGCCGACTCGCGCCACTCGCGCTCGAACTGCTGGACTCCATCGACGAAGAGACCGTCGACTTCGAGGCGAACTACGACAACTCCACGCAGCAGCCGACGGTACTGCCGGCGCGCTTCCCGAACCTGTTGGTCAACGGCTCCCAGGGCATCGCCGTGGGTATGGCGACCAAGATCCCGCCGCACAACCTGGGCGAAGTGATCGACGCCACGCTGCACCTGCTCGCGAATCCCGAAGCAACCCCCGACGACCTCATGGCGTTCGTGAAGGGACCGGACTTCCCGACCGGCGCGCAGATCCTGGGCCGTCAGGGAATCCTGGATGCCTATCGCGGCGGTCGGGGATCGATCAAGATGCGTGCGGTCGCCGAGATCGAAGAGACGAACCGCGACGTCCGCATCGTCATCACCGAGTTCCCCTACGAGGTGTCGGTCGAGTCCATCGAAGAGAAGATCTACGACCTCGTGAAGAACGGTGACGTCGACGGCATCTCGGCGGTCCAAAACGACTCGGCCGGTCGCAAGGCCCGGCTCGTCGTGAAACTGAAGCGCGACGCCAACGCGAACGTGGTCTTGAACAAGCTCTACAAGAACACGTCGCTCCAGACGACGTTCGCGGTCAACATGCTGGCACTCGTGGACGGCGTGCCGCGCACGCTCAACCTGGCCCAGGCACTGACCCACTACATCGCCCACCAGGTCGAGGTGCTCACCCGCCGCACGCAGTTCCGTCTGCGCAAGGCCGAGGCCCGCGCACACATCGTCGAGGGCCTCCTCAAGGCGATTGACATGCTCGATCAGGTCATCGCGGCGATCAGAGGTTCGGACGACCGCGGGGCCGCGCGCATCGCGTTGATGGCAGCGCCGTTTGACTTCTCCGAGGAACAGGCGAATCACATCCTGGACATGACCCTTGGGCGCCTCACGCGACTCGGACGATCCGAGCTGGAAGACGAAATGGCGAAGTTGCGCGAGACGATCGCCGAACTGCAGTCGATCCTGGCGAGCGACACGAAACTGCGCGGCGTGATCGCCACCGAGATGACCGCGATCCGTGACAAGTTCGCGAACGACCGTCTGACTCAGATCGTGAACGACCCCGGGGAACTCGGCATGGAGGACCTCATCGACGACGAGGACATCGTGATCACGATGACCCAGGCGGGCTACGTGAAGTCCGTCGCCGCGGACGCGTTCAAAGTGCAGGGCCGGGGTGGGCGCGGTGTCCAGGGCGCGAAGCTGCGCGACGAGGACTTCGTTCAGCAGATCGTGCATACGACCACCCACGCCTTCCTCCTCCTGTTCTCAAATCGCGGACGGGTTTTCCGCTTACGCGGCCACGAGATCCCGATGAAGGAGCGCACCGCCAAGGGCACCGCCGTGGTCAATCTCTTGAACCTCCAGCCGAACGAGTCGATCCAGGCAATCGTGACGACCGACGACTTCCCGAAGGACAAGTTCCTCGTGTTCGCCACGGCGAACGGCACCGTGAAGAAGACCGCCTTCAGCGAGTACGACAAGTCGCGTCGTGAAGGGTGGATCGCCATCAACCTGCGCGAGGGCGACGAAGTCGTGCGCGTCGTCGCGACGAGCGGCGACGAGGATTTGATGGTCGTCACGTACCGCGGCATGGCGATTCGATTCCTCGAGGCCGAAGTGCGAGAAGTGGGCCGCGACTCCATGGGCGTGCGCGGTATCAAGCTGCGCGCCGACGACAAGGCGATCTCGCTCGATGTTGTGCGCGACGACGCCGACCTCTTCGTCGTCACCGACACGGGATTCGGTAAGCGCGTCAAGGTCGAACGCTTCAACCGTCAAGGTCGCGGGGGACAGGGCGTGCGCGCGATCAAGCTCACGGCCGCCCGTGGGTTCCTGGTCGCGGCCTTCATGACGCGCCTCGACGACGAGGTGATGCTGGCCTCCACGGGCGGCGTCCTGATTCGGACACCGGTGCGCGAGGTTTCATCCCAGGGCCGAGACGCGACCGGAGTGCGGGTCATGAACCTCGACGAAGGTCACGCCGTCGCGACCGCGGCGCTGGTGCCGTCAGAGGACGACTAACTAGGCCGCGCGGCGAGCCCAGGCGCGTCGCAACACGTCGAGGATCTGTTCGGTGCCCTGCGCACCAGAGACCATGAACTTCCCGTCGATCAGAAAGCTCGGTACACCGGCGACGCCGAGTTCATCGGCCGCAGCCTCATCGGCGCGAACCCCGTCCGTGAACGCGTCGCTCTCCCAGAGAGAGTCGACGCCTTCTACACCCACTTCACGCGCGAGCGCACTGAGTCGTTCGTGGTCACTGAGGAGCTCACCCTCACTAAAGTAGGCACGGAAAAGTCGCTCACTGGCGCTCTCGCCACGACCTTGCGATGACGCGACGGCGATCACCCGATGCGCGTCCAGGGTGTTCGTCGGTCGCGCATTCTCCAGCGACCACGTCATGCCGAGTGCCCGGGCGCTGCTCTCGAGACGTTCGTGCATGGCGTGCACCTGAGACTCCGGCATCCCGTACTTCGCGGCGACCAGGTCGACGAGGGGTCGGTCGTAGGCGAGCTTGGCGTGGCGATCGAGCTCAAAGGCTCGGTGATTGACCACTACGTGATCACGGTGTTCGAACTCGTCGAGCGCCGCGCGGAGCTGTGCTGCGCCGAGATAGCAAAACGGGCAGACGACATCGCTCCAGACGTCGACGACGAAAGTCTCACTCATGCCTAAATCGTGGCACAGACCGAACGTGTAGTTCGCGTGCGCGGTCTCACGTACGAGCGAACCCACTTTGGTCGGCGCTCTCGCCATGGGCCGTATCATTGTTGCCATGACCCCGCACTCGACGGTGACGTCGCCACGCCACTGGTCGGGGGCCGTGACGTCCAGCGACGCCCTCACGACGCGGGATTTGGGCCTCAGATCCCGAGCCGCCATGATGCCGCCACGCCGTTTCTACCGAGACGATCGCACTGCCACGACTGAGTCGCTAAGGCTCTAAATGCTCATAGTTCGAGATTTAGGCATAGAGATCGGTGCTCGCCGTATTCTCAACCCCGTTTCCTTTACGGTCGGCAACGCCGAAAAGGTTGGCATCGTCGGGCGAAACGGCGCGGGCAAGTCGACGTTGATGTCGATTCTCCTCGGGGAACACCCCGAGCATCTGCGCATCGAAGGAACGGTCACGCACCAGGGCACCATGAGTCATCTCCCTCAGGAGCCGGTCGCCGGAGGTTTGGGGGTCGAGCCGATCGGTCTGTCGCACGTCCTGTCCGCGCGCGGCCTCGACCAACTTGACGCCGACATGCAGCACGCTCGACACGAACTCGCGGCGAGTCCGACCGATGCGACGATCGAGCGCTTCACGGCGCTCGAAGAGAAGTTCCGCGAACTCGGTGGCTACGAGGCCGAGTCCGAGGTGTCGCGTCTCGCCGCCGGACTCGGACTCAAAGAGGACCTCCTCCTCGAGGACCTCGACTCGCTTTCGGGAGGTCAGCGTCGCCGCGTCGACCTGATGCGTGTGCTCTACGAGGAACCGACGACGATGGTCCTCGACGAACCGACGAACCACCTCGACAAGGCCGCCAAACGCTGGCTCTTCGAAGAACTCGACCGTTTCCCGGGGACGGTCTTGGTGATCAGTCACGACCTGCCCCTGCTGGACAAGTCAATCGACCGCGTCCTCGCGCTTCGCGAGGGCCAACTGCGCGAGTACAAGGGGAACTACACGAAGTTCCTGCAGCTGGAAGAGGTGCGGCGACTCAGCGAAGAGAAGCTGGCGTCACACCAGGACGAGCAGATCGACCGACTGTCGAAGCTGGCCGACTCCATGCGCGGACAGACCGAGAAGCGCGCCCGACTCGCCAAGGTGCTCGACCGCAAGGTGGAGAAACTTCAGGACAACCGCGTCGAGGTGACGAAGAAGGAACGCAAGGTCACCTTCAAGTTGCCCATCCCACCGCGCAGCGGCGACGTTCCCATGACCGTCGAACACGTGGCCGTCAGTTACGGACCACTCAAAGTGTTGAAGGATGTCAACTTCATCACGCGCCGCGGCGACCGAATCGTGATCGTGGGACGTAACGGCGCCGGCAAGTCCTCGATGCTGCGCTGTCTCGCCGGTACCCAGAAGTCGCAAAAGGGCTTGGTGAAGTTCGGCGCGAACGTGACCGTCGGTTACTTCGCGCAGGAGAACGAGCAACTGGACTTCGACAAGACGGTTTTGGGCAACCTCGAGAACGCCACGGTCGTCACCGAGGTCGAGCGGCGCTCCCTGCTCGGCGCGTTTGGCATCAAGGGTTCGGCGGCCCATCAGATGCCGTCGACGCTCTCCGGCGGCGAGCGCGCCAAGTTGGCGCTCGCGATCCTGGCCTCTTCAGAGGCGAATCTCTTGTTGCTGGACGAACCGACGAACAACCTGGACCCCGCGAGCGTGGTGGCGCTCGGCGACATGATGCACAAGTGGAAGGGCACGATCGTCGCCGTGAGTCACGAACGGGGATTCGTCGAGACGCTGGAGCCCACGCACGCGGTCTTGCTGCCGGAAGAGTATTTCAATCTCTGGAACGACGACTACATGGACCTCATCGAGCAGCGTTGAGCGCGCGGATAGTCTGCCGTATGCGTGACGTTGAACTTCTCGGATCCCGCCGATTCACTCGACGAGAGTTCGTGAGCGGTCATGTGTTTCTCGCCTGAAGGGGACTTGATCGGCGGACTCGTCGTCACGGCGATCGGCGTGGACGCGTGCTTGCACCTGCGCGGCCGACCGGAGTACCGACTGATCGCGCCGTTCCCGATTCTCTTGGGACTCCATCAGATCGATGAGACGTTCGTCTGGTGGCAACTGCAGGGTCACGTGCCCCACGCCGTCGGTGTCGTCGCTATGTGGATCTATCTCCTGTTCGCCTTCGTGGTGCTGCCGACACTGGTGCCGACGATGGTCCTCTCGCTCGAACCGCGCGGACGACGAAAGGTCATCGCGCCGTTTCTCGGTTTGGGCGTCGTCACGTCGGCGGCGTTGCTCGAGACGATGCTGAGTGGACATCCGAGCGCGAAACTGGGTACCTATCACGTGGCGTATTCGATCGGTCTGCAACACGGCGTCGTGATCATCGGTCTCTACATCCTGGCCACCTGCGGTTCGATGCTGGCGTCGGGACTGCGCAACGTGGTGTGGTTCGGCGCGGTCAACCTCGTCGCGGTGATCGTGCTCGCGCGGCTGTGCGCCAACGGCTTCGCGTCGCTGTGGTGTTTCTACGCGGCGCTCGCGAGTGGCGCGATCGCACTACATTTGCGCTTCGCCAAGACGCGCCCGGAGATGGTCGCCGCCTAGTCGCGCAGACGTTCTTCAAGTCGGGCGCGAACGTCGGGCCACTCCGAATCGAGGATTGAGTACATCGCGGAGTTTCGAGTACGACCCGCTTCGCCGTCGACCTGCGCGGCCTGCCAATTGCGCAAGACGCCTTCGAACCGGCCACCGATGCGCTCGATCGCTCGTCGCGATCGCTCGTTGCGTTCATCGGTCTTGAGGTCCAATCGGCGTACACCCCAGACCTCGAAGGCGTGGGTCATCATGAGTAACTTCGCTTCGGTGTTGGCGGCGGTGCGCTGCGCCGCCGCGGCGAGAAACGTCCCACCGATCTCCGCGGCGTCGGGGAAGTCACGCTCGAAGTACCAACGAAGCGTCAGGAATCTCGTCATGCCGATGATCTCGTTCGTGTCACTTCGACGAGTCGCGAACGGCACGGCGGTGTCGGCGTCGCGATCGACGAGCAGTCGACGAATCACCACTTCCATCTCGTCGTTCGTGGCTGGCACGATTGACCAACCGAAGGTTGAACGGTCGCCCGAGGCCGCGTGCACCAATCCGGGCACGTCCTCCAACGAGAGCGGCGTGAGCGTGACGTAGCGCCCGATGAGCGGTACGGACATTGAGGAACTCATCGTCCAACTTTAAGAGACCAGAGGCAGTACGAGGCGCGTACCCTTTATGATTCGGCGGAGTTGGTGCCGTCGATTGCGGCGAGGGGAGGTCACGTGTACGTCATCGAGTTCATCCTCGGGCTCCTCATCGTCATCGTGACCGTCGTCAGCGTCTTGTTCATCCTGGTCTTGCCCCGGCAGCCGCAGGGACTCGAGAAGCTCACCGTGATCGTGAACAAGAGCGTGCACTACTCGTTCGTCGCGTTCTCGCGACTCGCGCCGTCCTACGAAGCTAAGGACTCGATCCTGGCGCCGACGGCACCGGTCGCGCTCATCGCCCAACTGCTGTGGTGGGCCGTGGGTCTGGTGTTCGGCTTCGCGTTGATGCTGATGCACACGACGCACTCGTTCGGTCGCGGCCTGACCCAGGCGCTGACCTCGCTCTTCACGGTCGGCGCGGTGCACATCGGCGGCACGCCGAACACCGCCCTCGACATCGCGGCCGGGGCAACCTGGGTCGTCATCGTCGCCCTCCAGATCGCCTATCTTCCGTCGCTCTACAGCTCGTTCAGTCGTCGTGAGGCCCTCGTCACGATGCTCGAGAGCCGCGCTGGCTCCCCGGCGTGGGGACCGGAACTGCTCGCTCGACACCAGCTGGTCGGCATCAACGACGCCCTGCCGCAGCTGTACGCGGACTGGGAGCAGTGGGCCGCCGAGGTGACCGAGAGCCACACGACGTATCCGGTGCTGCTGCTCTTTCGCTCGCCCGAACCCTGGCTCAACTGGATCGTCGGACTCTTGGCCGTGCTGGACGCCGGCGCGATGCAGTTGGCGCTCTGTCCCGCGACGGCGCCGAGCCAGACGCGGCTCTGCTTGCGCATGGGATTCACGCTCTTCAATCGACTCGCCAGTTCGTTGGGCTACTCGGTCGACCCCGACCCCGATCCGGACGGGTCGATCATTTTGACCTACGAGGAGTTCGAGAGCGCCGTCGACAAACTGGTCCAAGTCGGGTTCCCGATCGAACGCAGCGCCGAGGAGGCGTGGCCGCACTTCAAAGGGTGGCGGATCAACTACGAGCTCTCGGCCTACCGACTCGCCGACGCGTTCACCGCTCCGCTCGCCCCGTGGTCGGGAACGCGACGCAACCTGCGCGCCGGTGTCGTGGAACCGAACCGCCCGCCACACCGGACACCAACCAATCTCGCCAAGGTCATCCCCGCGCGACCCGAGGTCGTGAATCCGCCGCGACCGCGTCCGACGCGAACGTGGAAGCCGTCGCGCACGAAGCCACAGTGAGACACTCCCGCACCGTTCGGTGCGGGAGTGTCCGTGATGACGTCTGCGCGTAGAGACTACGTCGGCCCTACCGCCAGACAACTCTGTTGTGGTTAGTAGAGGATGGGTCCGCCGGGATTGACACCTCCTGATTGGGATGCGGGTATTTGGATATAGGTCGGGTCGACGGCGATGGTGGACCAGGTGCCGGTATAGGTGGATCCGTCGGCGTTGGTCGCCAGCCCGCCGTAGTTATAGACGGGCAACATCCACACTGAACCGTCGGTCAACTGGAACGTCGCGTACGTGATCGTCTCGGCGTCCAGCGTGACGTCAACGACCGGCACCGTGGTGGTCGTGGTGTCACTCGTGCCCGTCGCCGTTGAGGGCGGTGACGAGTTCGATCCGGCCAACGGCGTCGTCGACGAATCCGATCCACTCGGTTGCGTCGACGAACCGTTCTGCGCGAACTCCGTCTGCTGCGCGGCCTCGAGGACCTCGACACCCGCGGCCGGGCTCTGCAGGGGGTAGCTCACCGCCGGCATCGCCGTGAAGGCCGGTCCGTCAGCGGAGACGACGTTGTTGTTCTGGTCGACGGTGAAGTCGAGGTACTGATCGGTGAGCTGACCGTCGACCGTGACGCCGTAGGTCGCCTGCTCCTGGTTCGTCGTGACCGTGGGCTGACCCGGTGCGGTGGTGACGTTGTTGGACGTCGAGAACTGTGGGTCGGTCACTTCGTAGCCGTAGCCGAGCTCGCTGAGGTAGCTCTGGACGTCACCCTCGACGGTCGACTGACTCGGCATCGCCACGGTCGTGCCGTCAGACGTCGTCGAGGAGGAGTTGGCCTCTTGGGGGACTGCGACGGAGTACGACCACTGGGGCACCGTGTCGTAGGTCTCGTACTCCACGAAGTTGCCCGACGGATCCGTGACCGTGAAGTCCTGTCCGTCGCTGTTGACGTCCACCGGCGCGCCCGAGACGCCGAAGATGCCGGCGAGGCGCGACGCCTCGGCCGAGGCGCTGGTGGGCAGTTGCAGTTCGTACGCCGCGCCCGAACCGGCGGCGGTACTCAGGTCCGGCCCGGCACTGAAGTCGAACTCCTCCAAGACGCGCATCGGCAACATCGTGGCGGCACTGTTGTACGCGCCCGGCGTCGTCTGGTGGATCTTGGTGGTGGAGTGGTTGGCGGGGGCGAGCGCGAAGACCGAGAGCGACGGCGCGGCGCCGTCGAGCGCGGCGATACCCCCGACGGTCAGCGCCGCGGCGATCGCCACCGAGCCGGCCATACGGAGTTGGAAGCTGCGCAACACGTGACGCCGGGTACGCGGTGCGCGCGTCATGATTCGCGCGATCATCGCGTCCGCGTCGGGGTGTTGATAACTACTCGCGGCGGCCGGGTCGGCCGCGCGCAGGCGATCTTCAAATTCGTTCATGTAAGCTCCTCCGCCTGCATAACTAGTTCTTGTCGCGTCGGGTGCGAAACTTTCAAATCACTTGGGCGGCCGAGAAATGCTCGCGAAAACGGGCCTGCGCCCTGGTGAGTCGCACGGCCGCGGCGTTGGTCGTGATCGAGAGGGCGACGCCGAGGGCGTGCGTGTCGAGTCCGTCCCACGCGTTCAGCATGAGGATCTCACGGTCGTCGTCACTTAACGCGACCAGCGCGTCGCGCACGCTGTCGTCGGCGATCACGAGGTCCTCGGCCGACGGATCATTGGGCGCCACCGAGAGCGTGGACTCGAAGTTGGTCCGTCGATATTGGCTACGACGCGCGTTGCGAAGTACGTTGCGCGCGACGCCGATCATCCACGGGAGCTCGGCTTCCTCGGGCACGCTGTCGATCCGGCGCCACACCACCAGCAGTGTCTCTTCGACGAGGTCATCGAGGTCGGCCAGTGTTAGCGGGTAGAGGCGTCGTCGGATGTAGTTACCAATCGCCGGACTGTGCTCGTGGACGAGGCGCCGAAATCGATCGTCGTGAGGTGAGCCCATTAGTCGATTCTGTCCGAAGTGGTCTGAAATTTACCGACAACGAGTGAATAGCGGAGAATCGTCTACGACGCCACGGAACGAACGAGCATGGCCTCTTGCTCTCGCGTCAGCCACCACGACGGCGGCTCTCGATCACCCCACCAGTCCATGACGTCCTCGACGCTCTCGCTCAGGTCGCGGAACCGCAGTCCGGCGGCCAACGCCTTGGCGGGATCGACGGCGAGGGCGGTCTCGCTCGAGGCGCCGGACCACAGTGGGAACCGCGTATCCAGATGGTGGCTCAAGATATGGCGTGGGGCAATCTCGATCAGGTGCGTGTCCGGTGGAGAGACGTGGTCACTGACGGACTGGATGACGTCGAAGAATCGGCCGGGGGGAAACGGTCCGGCGGCGTGAAAGGCCCCGAGCGTTGCGTTGGTCGCGAGGGTGACGACGAACTCACCGAGGTCGCGCGCGTCGATGTACTGCAGCGCGTTCTCCCGGGGTCCCGGCACTGCGACGCTGCCGCCGTGGCGCAGTCGTTCGACCCAGTAGGGGAACCGCAGCGTGGCGTCGTGACTGCCGATGACGAAGGTCGGGCGCACGATGGTGAGCTGATCGCCGAAGTGCTCCTCGGCCGAGCGTTCACAGGCCGCCTTGAGAGGTCCGTAGGTCTCGCCGGTGACTTCGGCGTCGGGCGCCAGCGAGGTGTCGTTCCACAGCGCGAGGGTGTCTTCGGTCCCGCCCTCGCTGGGCGGGTCCTCGTAGGCCGCGACCGAAGAGATCTGGATGTGGTGGCCGCCGCGACGCCCGAGCGCGGCCGCCAAGACGTCGACGTCCACCGGTCGAAAGGCGATGGCGTCGACGGTGACGTCAAAGGACGCGTCGGCGAGCGCGGACATGTCGCCGCGCCGGTCCCCGATTAAGCGTGTGACGTTTTCCGGGAGATCACTTGACGTCCGGCCGCGGTTGATCACCGTGACGTCGTGACCCGCGTTCAGCGCGGCCCACGCCACACCCCGGCCCACGAAGGACGTTCCACCGACAATGAGAATGCGCACCTGTTTCCCTTCCCTGCGATACAGGTCATGCTAGGAGAAGGCGCAGATATTCCAGGGGATTACTCGTGCTTGACGCCGGCAATGAATGCAGCCGGACTAGTTCAGGTTGCGTTCGCTCGCCCAGTGTGACAGCTGATACCGACTGGACAGCTGCAACTTTCGCAGCACCGACGAGACGTGGCTCTCGACAGTTTTGGTGGAGATGGTCAACTCCTTGGCGATGTCCTTGTACGAGTAGCCGCGCGCGATGAGTCGAAGGACCTGTCGTTCGCGCGCGGTGAGTTGATCCAAGTCCGGATCGGTGATGACGACGGGTTGCTCGTCGGTGCCGGTGCTGAACGCGTCGAGCACGAAACCGGCCAGGCGCGGTGAGAAGACCACGTCGCCGGCGGCGATGCGGTAGATCGCGTCAATGAGATCGGGTCCCGAGATGTTCTTGGTGACGTAGCCCCGGGCGCCGGCTCGGATGACGCTGATCACGTCGGTGGAAGCGTCCGAGACCGAGAGCGCTAAGAAACGCGTGGCAATGTTGTGTTCGCCGACCGCTTTCAACACCGCCTGGCCGCCGCCGTCGGGCATGTGGACGTCGAGCAACACGACGTCGGGTGTGCGTTCGAGGATCATCTCGATGGCGGCCTCGACCTCATCGGCTTCGCCCACGATGTCCACCGAACCGGCGATTTCGGCCCGGATTCCGGAACGAATCAGTTCGTGGTCGTCGACGAGGAACACTCGCGGTTGCGAGGAGGTAGTCACAGGTTGCGCGGCATGACGAGTTGGACTTCGGTGCCCGAGCCGAGGGCCGTATCGATGGTCGCCTCACCGCCCAAGAGACTCATGCGCTGTCGAATCGAGAGCGCGATGCCCTGGCGATCGGCGGGGACCGCGTCGAGATCGAACCCGACGCCGCGATCGCGCACGAAGAACGAAATCGATGTGGGTTCGACTTCAGTGAAGATTGAGACGCTCGCCGCCTGCGACCACTTGGCCGCGTTGATCGCCGCCTCGCGCCCCGCGGCGACCAACGTCGTGACACGTTCGTCGGGCACGCAGTCACCGACCGTGACGAGCTCCACGCGCACGCCGTAGTCGTTCTCGACGTCGTGTTCGACGGCGCCTACGAGGCCCACGAACGACGTCGAGGCGTCGGTGCGAGTCTCGGGACTGAAGAGCCACTGTCGGAGCTCGCGCTCCTGATTTCTGGCGAGTCGCACGACGTCACTCTCGTTGGCCGCGGCGCGCTCGATGAGGGTCAAGGTCTGGAGTACCGAGTCGTGGAGGTGCGTGACCATCGCGGCGCGCTCTTCGATGCGAACGCGCTCACGACGTTCGCTGGTCAGTTCGCGCACGTTCTGCAGCCACCACGGCGCGAACAGGACGGCGACGCCGATGACCAGGATCGCGGTACCCAGGAGCGCCGAGCCGGCCGAGCCCCAGACGCCGCCGAGGTGATTGAGTTGGTCGAGTCCGAAAAAGACGAGGCCCGCGCCGATGAGTAGCCGCAGTACGACGACCTTGCGACTCTTCGATAGGGCACTGCCGATGACGGGCGCCGAATTGAAGAACTCCGCCAAGTGCTTGCGCTCGTCCTTGGACGCCCCGCGCCAAATGGCGAATGCGGCGAAGGCGCTCAAGAGCAGCGGCCATCCGAATCCGTCAGTCCGGTCCGAACGGGTGGACTGCAACGTGATGATGATGACCAACGTGGCGATGAACGCGATGAGGACGAACTGGGCCTCGCGGCGAACGAGGAAGATCTGCTGGATGATCGAGTGGTCTTCGCCGGAGCGCGTGAGGACGAGCCAGAACGTCAGGTAGAGCAGCACGCCCAGTCCGAAGACCAGCGTGAGGAGCGCGAAGATGACTCGGATGTTGCGTTCCTTGATGCCGAGTCGCGTGGCGAACCCGCCGCAGACACCGCCCAGGATGCAGTTGTCGCGGCCACGTCGCAGTGGACGTAGCGGCGTGCCGACGACGGCGTGACTCGATGTGGTGATCGACATTCGATGCTCTCCTCTCTCAACGATGTGGCGTTTCGAACCGTCCAAAGTCTTGCACGACGAATCGCGCGTGTAACTAAGGGCAAACCCTGAACGTACGGATGCGCCGGGGGACCCCCTGAGGGTTCATCCCGATAGCCGTTGATCAGAGGAAACCGTACATTTGAGCCTATGGATGAAGAGCACGAAACCGCCGAAGCACCCGTACCGCCGTCCGAACCGATGGTCAACACGGAGAGGAAGCTTCGCCGAAGCACGAAGCGCCGGATGGTCGGCGGCGTCGCGGGCGGTATCGCGGAGCGATTCGACATCGACGCCAACATCGTTCGCGTCGTCTTCGTGGTCCTCACCGTGCTCTACGGACTCGGCGCGGCGATCTACCTCGCCATGTGGGTCCTCATTCCGCAGTCGGGACGCCCCGACGACGACGCCCAGGAGGTAGGTGACGCGCCCCCCGCGACCAACCTCCGACTCTTGCGCTACGTGCTCTTGGCCGGCGTCGTCGTTGTGGCGGTCATCGTCCTCTCCACGATCGGCGGCGCGCCGAGGGTGGGCGGCGGGTTCGGGGTGCTGTGGCTGATATTCCTCGGCGTACTGGCGGTCTTGTCACTGCGGTCCACCGCGCGCCAGCACATGCTGCGACGTTTCATTGCGCTGACGTTTCTCTCGATCTTGACGATCGTCATTCTCGTGTCGGGGGCGTTCTTGGGATTCCTCGCGTCGACCGGCGTCGCAATGACGGGTGGCACCGGCGTACGCGAGATTCAACCGACCGAGATATCCCAGGTGCAGCACTCCTATCGCACGGAGTTCGGTTCGATGACCGTCGACCTGCGTCAGGTCCACTTCAATGCGGTACCGACCTCGGTGAACGCGAGTGTGGCCGCCGGTGTTCTGACGATCGACGTGCCCGCGAACGCGATCGTCTATCTCCGCACTCGCGTCGGCGCCGGCAACGTGCAGTACTACGCCGGCCAGTTTTATGGCTACACGGACCGGCCGTTCAGTGCCGTACCCAAGTCCCTGACGACGATCGCCAGCCAACGACGCGCCCCACACCTGATAGTGAACGCGCAAGTCGGTGTCGGCATCATCAGACTTCGCCGCGGAACGACAACCGTGTTACAGAACAAGTAGTCGTCGAGTCCGATACGTGGCCACGACGACTACGACAAGGATGATCGCGTGACGGCGGAACCAGTGAGAACGATCGAAGCAAGGACCATCGGTGAGGCGTGGATTGCGGTCGCTCGATGCGTCATGGAGAGAGGCGACGCGAGCACGTACGACGGCCTCGCGATGCGTGAGGTGCTGATGACGGCGATCGCGGTGAGTACGCCGCTGACGACCGATGACATTGTCGAGCGTCACGCCGATCCGCAGCGCCTGGCGTGGATGCGCAAGAACTTCAGCGAGTTCAGCGCCGTGCGCGACCTCGGGAACGCCGACAGTTACGCGACGCGGCTCTACAACTACGCCGATTCGGGGCTCGATCAACTGCGATGGGTCTGTGACAAATTGAGTAACGATCCGTTGAGTCGGTCGGCGACGATCACTACCTTTCAGCCCCTCACCGACACCGCCTACATTCCGTGCGTGAGTCTGTTGGACTTCTACCTCCACGATGACGCGTTGCACCTCGCGGTGTACGCCCACAGCATCGACTTCGGCGCGAAGGGCTACGCCAACCTTCTCGAACTCGCGACGATTCAACACGTGGTGGCGTCGAATCTGGAACGTCCGGTCGGTTCGCTCACCATGATCGTCAAGTCGGCGCACGTCTACGACAGCGACGCCGACTACGTCGACGCCGTCCTCGAAAGTTTCGCCGGCTAACTCGACGTTCGGCGACGTCGCTACGACCTAACTTGCGTCGCGCGCGACTTTCAAGGCGGTCGCCCACCAGACCAATTCGTTGGTCAACATGACAAGTCGCTCGTCCAAGGACTCGAAGAGCGCGGGCGTGAACTCTTCGGCGAGCATCGCCGGACGCATGACGTCCGGGAGGATGTGCACCGCGTGACGCAGCGGCGCGATCTCGAGCTCGACGCACACCAATCGGAGCTGTTCGACGGCGCGGGCTCCCCCGACGTTCCCGTAGGCAACGTAGGACATCGGTTTCTTGTTGAACTCGGGAAAGACGTAGTCCATTGCGTTTTTCAGCGACGCGGGATACCCGTGGTTGTACTCGCTGGTGAGGGCGATGAAACCATCGGCGGCGTCGATGCGGCGGCCGAGGTCGGCGACGGCCTCGTTGGGGTAGTCGCGCTGGGAGCGCGCCGGTGACATGGCGCTGTTGAAGAGGGGGAGCGGGTGATCGCGCAGGTCGAGCACGTCGAGTTCAACGTCGCGACCGGACAGCCGGTCGACGAGCCACGCCAGCGGTTTGTCGGCGAATCGTCCCGGGCGCGTCGAGCCGACGATGATCTGAAGGCGCAACGACACGATCAGAGACCCGGAAAGACCCGACGTAGTTCGTCGAGGTGCGTCGGGTCGATGCCCGGGGGCGTGTGCTCGGCGTCCAGGCGGCCGTAGGCGAGACGCAAGAACGCCTCGGCCGGGAGTTCGAGGTCGAAGACGTCAACCCCCTCGACTTCGTCCAGCGCGACCGTGTCGCCTTCCTGGGTCAGGGCGAACTCGCGCACGGGGTCGGTCGTTCGCACGTGCAACGTGTGGTCGACGCCGGCGTGTTTGGCGGCGAAGCGCATGAGGAGCTCTAAGTTCTCGAATAGGTACGGCACGGCCTCGCTCTGCAGCGTCGCCTGTTTGTTGAACGCCTCGTCGATGTCCCAGGAGTGAAAGACGTGTTCGCCCAGGCGCAGTCGCACCGCGCGGTCGAAGTAGAAGGTCATCGGTCCCAGGTTGAGTTTGTAGCGGTCGCGCTCCTCCGGTGTCATCTCGAGCAGCCGGGTCAGGAGCGCCTGGTCGGCCTCGAGGGCGTCGGTGACTTGAGCGTGGGCCGTCTTGGCGTTCCAGACGTCCCAGACGGACTGGTTGAACTGCGGTGGTGTCGGCCGGTCGTTGAGCGAATCGTCGATGCCGTGCTTGAAGATGACTGCGGCCGAACCGAGATGACTCATCGTGTCCGCGACGGTCCACTCCGTGGGATGGGCCGAGGCGACATAGTCACTCTCACTGAGACCTCCGATCGTGGTGCGCAGGCGGTCGACGGACAGTTCCAGTACATCGAGGACGTTTGACATGGGGTTCTGCTTTCGTACGGTCCCTCGGACCTGGCTTAGGTTTCCACCACGACTGTACGGTCGAGATCGCGTACGTCGTTCACCCCGGTGAGACCGAGCGTGACCGACATCTCGGCTTGGAGTATCCGCAAGACGTGATCGACGCCTCGTTCGCCGCGCGCCGCCACCGCGTACGCCCACGGCCGACCGATCATGCAGGCCCGCGCGCCCATCGACATCGCCTTCACGACATCGAGACCGCTGCGGATCCCGCCGTCCATCAACACCTCGCAATCGCCGCCGACGGCGTCGGCGATATCCGGGAGCGACCGGATGGACGAGCGCACGTCGTCCAGCTGCCGGCCGCCGTGATTCGAGACAATGACCCCGTCGGCGCCGCGATCGACGGCCTCGCGCGCGTCCTCGACGTCGAGAATCCCCTTCAAGGCGATCTTGCCGCGCCAATGCTCGCGCAGCCACGCGAGGTCGTCCCACGTGACACTCGGATCGAATTGACTGGCCACCCACGCTTGGAAGTCGCCCGGGACGTTCGCGTCGGGGAGCGCCTTTTCGAGGTTGCCGAACGTGAGGGGCCGACCCCCGAGGGCGACGTCACGAACCCACCGGGTGTGGGTCACGAGGTCCGCTCCTCGGCGGAGCCGCCGCGCGCGCGAGATCTTGCCACTGATGCCGTTGCGCCCGTCGCGGTAGCGCTGACCGATGACGGGCAGATCGACGGTCAGGACCAGGGTGGTGCACCCGACGGCTTGGGCTCGCACCATGAGGTCCTCGGCGTAGCTTCGATCCTTCATCACGTACAACTGGAACCACGGAGGACGATGGATCGCGGCCGCGACCTCTTCGATGCCGCAGATTGACAGCGTTGACTCGCAGAACGGGACCCCGGCACGCTCGGCCGCTCGGGCCGCCTGGACCTCGGCACGTCGAGCCAGCATTCCCCCGAAGCCCACCGGTGCGAGGATGACTGGTAGGGCGAGCTCTTCGCCCAACACGGTCGTCGCAAGTGACCTGGTGGACACGTCGCGCAGGACGCGTTGGCGAAACTGGATTCGGCGGAGGTCCTCGCGGTTCGCGGCCATCGTCACTTCACCGAACGCGCCGCCGTCGACGTAGTCGAAGATCTGTCGGGGCAACTTGCGACGGGCCAACTCGCGATAGTCGTCGATCGACGCCGGCGCGAGGTTCAGGCTGTGGTCACGACTCTTCTGAAGCACATCTCATTATGCAGCACCCACACCGAGTTCCCATCCGGTTGACCCGCCGCGTGCGCTGCGACATGCTGGTTCGATGTTCGAGACCCCGGAAGAACTTTCGGCGCTGGACGCGTTGCTCGCGCGCTCCTTCGACGGCGCCGGGTCACACTTGACCTCGATCATCTCGGTGGATCGTCGACTCTCCGCCGCCGATTTGACGAGGTATCTCGTCGGCGTGCGTCACGTGGTGCTCGCCACGGTCACCGCGAGCGGTGAACCTCGATGCTCCGCCGTCGATGGTCTCTTCTTGCATGGCCGATTCTGGTTCTCAACGAGCGCCACCTCGTTGAAGGTTCGTCACCTGGAGCGACGCGCGGCCGTGAGTTGTGCGCACGTCGTGGGTGACGACGTCGGCGTGTTCGTGCACGGTCGAGCGAGGGTCGTGCGCGGCGGACCGGGCGAGGCTGACTCGCTGCGTCACTTGTGGCGCGAGATCTACGGCGCTACGCCCGAGGACTGGGTGCCCACCCCCACCGACGCGCGCTACGTCGAAGTGGTGGCGACATCGATCTACTCCTACGCGTTCTCGCGCGAGCGTTTCGAAGCGCTGTGCGACGCTGCCGTACCGCAATGAATCGTTGCCGCGCTCGCCACAACGTGAGGGATAGTCTGAGGCGACGTTGGTCCTGGGAGGTTGACAATGGTTCGTAAGTTCTGCGCGGAGTTGCTCGGCACGGCGCTCCTGGTCTTCTTCGGTGTCGGCGTGGCGACTCTGACCTTCGGTTTCGGCGCCGACGGCAGCTCCTTCATCGCCGGCGTCGTCGCCACGGCCCTCGCCTTCGGGTTGACCCTGTTGGTCCTGGCGTACGTGCTCGGTCCGATCTCGGGCTGTCACGTCAATCCGGCGGTCACGTTAGGCGCGTTGCTCGCCGGACGGATCTCGCTGCGCGACGCCGCCAGCTACTGGGTCGCGCAGTTCATCGGTGGCTTCATCGGCGCGCTGGTGTTGTGGGGTATGTTCTCGACCTCGCCGCTCTATCATCGCGCGACCACCGGACTCGGTACCGACGGTTGGGGCGCCGCGAGTCACATCCACATCGGCGCGGGCGGTGCGTTCATCGCCGAGGCGATCTTGAGCGCGCTCTTCGTCTTCGCGATCCTCGGCGTGACGGGCAAGACCGCGAATCCCTCGACGGCCGGCCTCGTGATCGGTCTGACGCTGACGGTCGTGCACCTCATCGGAATCCCCATCACCGGCACGTCGGTGAACCCGGCGCGCGCGTTGGGACCGGCCCTGATCGTGGGCGGTACGTCCCTGCACCAGGTCTGGCTCTTCATCGTGGCACCACTGGTCGGTGGCGCCGTCGCCGCACTGGCTCACAGGGCATTGTTTTCAACGAAAGGGTCGTCGCCGATTGGATTCGCCTCCGCCCAGAATTGACATTGACGTGGGAGCGCCGCGTGGTGGCGACTGACAAGATGGCGAGACTATGCGTTTACTGGTCTGTTCCACCGGACTGGCGGGCCACTTCAATCCGCTCGTGCCGTTCGTCGAGGCTGCGCGCGAACGCGGTGACGAGCTCTTCGTGGTGGTGCCGCCGAGCCTCGCCCACGAGGTGGATCAACTCGGCGTCGAGCACTACATCAGCGACCCACCCGATCCCGCGAGGTCGAAAGAACTCTGGCGCCGTGCCGCGCGACTACCCCACGCCCTCGCGGCGCGACTCCTCGACGGGGAGTTCTTCGGTCGCCTGTCGACCGAGGCAATGCTCGCGACCGTCGAATCGGCCTGTGACGCCTTTCAACCGGACCTGATCCTGCGCGAACCGTGCGCCTACGCCGGCGCGGTCGTCGCGCATCGTCGCTCGATCGACCACGCCCAGGTGGCCATATCGACCGCCCGCACCGAGTGGAGTCTCATCGGCCTCGTCGGGTCGATCCTCGAGGACTTCGAAGACGGCATGGATGACGTGCTCCGCTCGACCCGGTACCTCTCACGACTTCCCTCCAGCCTCGATCCATCACCGTATCCGCACACGTTTCGCTACCGCGAGAGTCTCGATCCGGACGTCGTCGAGCCGGGTCGATGGGCCGAGGGGAGTGGGCCGTTGATCTACCTGACCTTCGGGACGGTCGCCGGGGGTCTTGACACAGCAGAATCGGCCTTTCGCTGGGCGATCGAGGCCGTCGCGGACCTCGAGGCCCGGGTCCTGGTTACGACGGGCCGAGGATTCAACCCTCACCTGCTCGGCGAGGTGCCCGCCAACGTCGTGGTCGAGTCCTGGGTCCCCCAGGCCTCGGTCTTCCCCTTCGCCACGATGGTGCTCTGTCACGGCGGCTCGGGCACGACCTACGGCGCACTCGCGGCCGGTCTGCCCATCGTCTTCGTGCCGATGTTCGCTGATCAACGGACGAACGCGCAGTTGATCGCGGTCGCGGGCGCGGGCGTCGCTGTCGACGTCGGCGCGAAGTCCGAGCCCGGCTTTCGCGCCATTGAAGCCAAGGACGTGCCGCGCATCCGCGCAGCGGTATTAGAGGTGCTCGCGAAGAGTTCGTACCCGCTCGCGGCCCAAGTCATTGCTCAAGAGATCGCCTCGACCGGCTCGGCGCGTGACTGCTTAGAAGAGTTGTGCGCCCGATAGGGCGCGCAGAGTGGTCACAAGAATCGATTTTCTCAAAATGGTGAGTACACCCAAAAAATGACGTTTTTTGTGATTTGTTTTAACAACTCTTTGACCTAAAGGCCTTTGAATCAGCGGAAAATCGGCGCGAATGCCATTTCCGCGGTTTTTTTAGGTCTCCCCAGCCTAAAATGGACGTTCCTCCGCTTCAGCATCCATGAGGTGGCCAGTTGGGCCATTACTCGGCGGTAGGTCTCGAACCGTGGACCGTGAGTCCCGAGCGGTTCTCAAAGTGCCGTCGGAGACGGCCCACACAAATTAGGCGGAGGATTACAAATGATACGAGCGCGCAACCGACTGAAACGCGTCCCGGCGCACTGGCGCGGGCTGTTCGGGTGGAGCCTGGTGCTCATCCTGTCACTGGCGACTGTTCCGACGACGTCGAATGCAGCCACGACGAACTCACCCCCGACACGAGACGTCGCCGCCATAGTTGCCAGCGCAACGCAGGTTCGTCATGCGGCACTGCGCCATCGAATCCTCGCGATCCACGCCGAGCTCGCCGACTTCACCAGTGACCCGACGCCGGCCGACGGTTTGGTCGTCAGGCTCATTCATCAGGACTTTCCGCACCGGGCCTGGCACGCCGCGGAGGCGGTCGCGTGGTGCGAATCGAAGTTCCACGCCAGCGAGATCGGCTACGACAGCAACGGTACCCACGACCGGGGTCTCTTCCAACTCAATGACGGGGGCACCGAGCAGTACCTGATGGCGATGCTCCACAAGAACCCCAACAATCTCAACCTGGCCTTCAATCCCGTGCTGAACGTCCGGGCCGCCGCGCTTCTGTTCCGACGCGACGGATGGAGTCAGTGGTCGTGCGAGTCCGCGATTTAGTCGCGGCGCACTTCGCGGTCGCCATCGATCAGTGACGTCGCTTGATGCGCTGCGCCAGCATCGGTAGCGGCGCCGACAGATCACGGAGATGGATGTAGCCGGTCGGCTGCGTGAACGGGGCCCACGTACTCGACGTGTAGCCCGCACTGCCACCGGCGTAGTTGTCCGAGACCAGGAAAACCGTGCGGTTTGACCAATTCACGCGGGCGACGTAGGCGACGTGGCCCATACCCGGCCCGTCGAACCAGGCGATCGAACCGACCGCCGGCGTGTGGTTGGTGTCCGGCGAAAGCGTGACACCCCACTGATCGGCGTAGCCCCAGGAGTGGCCGGGATCGGGCAGGCCGTTGCGCGCGAGCATCCACGCGGCGAAGAGGGTGCAGTTATGCGGTGGCGAACCGATGCCGCCCTTCGTGTCGCTCCCGTAGTACCGCGCAGCCCAGCTGTCGTTCATCGTCGAGGCGTTGTACCCGCCGAGCGTGCAGGCGTAGCCGCTGCTCTTGCAACCGGAGGACGCACTCGCGACGCCGGGGCCCGACACCGCGAGACCCACGACGAACGCGCCCGCGAGGCCAACGCGAAGCCACGAACCCCTCGACCCGACGCGCGACGTTCGGCCGCGCAATCGTTCGGTGATCGCCAAGAGTCCCCCTCCGTGCCTCCGGCGACCGTAGCACCGGCCATTTTCGGGGCTCAAATGGTCCCGAAAAGGCAGGGAAAGAGGGTGAAGGCCCGACGACCCCTACCGAGACGGGAATCTGAGACCGCGACACGCCTTTCGCTCCTCATTGGGGCGCAGTGGTCGCGCGGCGTACGCGTGGGCGTCGATCGAGCCGCGATCGTTCGTGGTTGGAGGTCACGGGGCTTGCGCAATACTGAAAAAATGTCAATTCCCACGGGGACCATCACGTTCCTCTTCACGGACATCGAAGGCTCGACGCACCTGTGGGAGAACGCGCCCGAGCAGATGGCGCGTGCGCTCGAGCGTCACGATCAGTTGCTGCGGCGATCGATGGACTCCCACGGCGGCTACGTCTTCAAGACCGTGGGCGACGAATTCTGCGTCGCGTTCGCTACGGGCCACGACGCCCTACGCGCGGCGCTCGCCGCTCAGCTCTCGTTGATGGACGAAGGGTGGCCCGACGACGTGGAGATTCGCGTCCGCATGGCGCTCCATACCGGGACCTGCCAAGAGCGCGACGGCGACTACTTCGGTCCGCCGGTCAATCGAACCGCTCGACTCATGGGGATCGCCCACGGTGAGCAGGTGCTGGTCTCGGGCGTGACCGCCGAGCTACTGGCCGACTTTCCTCCCGACGAAGGCCTGCTCCGAGACCTGGGTGAGCATCGTCTCCGTGACTTGGGGCGACCCGAACACGTGTTCCAGCTCCAATCGTCATCGCTGCGATCGGACTTCCCGCCGCTTCAGTCCCTCGACAACCCGGAGCTACCCAACAACCTTCCCGAGTTACTCTCCTCGTTCGTCGGTCGCGAACATGAACTCGCCGAGGTGCGCGCCTTGCTCGACGAGAACCGCCTCGTGACGTTGACGGGCGCCGGCGGTTCGGGAAAGACCCGGCTCGCCATGCAAGCGGCCGCGGAGTTACTCGACGGCCAGGGTGAAGGCGTATGGCTCGTGGAACTGGCCTCGGTGAACGACGAGGAGTTTGTACCGCACGCGGTCGCCTCGGCACTCGGAATCCAAGAGATGCTGGAGTTCTCTCCACTCGAGACGCTGATCGGCGTCTTGCACAACCAAAACGTCGTACTCATCCTCGACAACTGCGAACACCTGATAGGCGCCTGTTCGAAGTTCGCCGACGAGGTCCTGCACAACTGCGCTCGAGTACGAGTGCTCGCGACCTCGAGAGAGCCCCTCGGTATAGAAGGTGAGCGGGTCTACCGGGTGCCCTCCATGTCGTTGCCCGGAGAGGACGTCGAGACGTTCGCGGACCTGAACGCCTCGGACGCCGTCGCGCTCTTCCTCGGTCGCGCACGCGAGGTCGACTACGAGGTCCAAGAGCATGACGCACCGTTGGTCTCATCGATCTGTAAGCGACTCGACGGCATTCCGTTGGCGCTGGAGTTGGCCGCGGCCCGCCTGTCCTCGATGTCACTCAGTCAGTTGCACGACCGTCTCGATCAACGATTCCGTCTTCTCACGGGTGGCAGTCGCAACGTCATGGCTCGCCAACAGACACTCCAGGCATTGGTCGATTGGTCCTACGGTCTCTTGAACCCGGCCGAACAGAGTGTGCTGCGACGTCTGTCGGTCTTCGTGGGCGGTTTCACGCTCGAAGCCGCCGAAGCGGTCTGCGCCAGCGAACTCGTCGACGCGTTCGACGTTGCCAACGTGCTGCATTCGCTGGTCGCCAAGAGTCTGGTCGTCGCGGACCGTGGCCCCGGATCGGTTCGGTTCCGCCTGCTCGAGACGATCCGCCAATACAACGCGCAGAAGTTGCTCGACACCGACGGCGACGAGGTCGCGATCGGTGTGCGTGATCGACACGCGGATTACTTCGTCGCGCTGGCGGTCACGGGTGGTCGGGGCTACTACAGCGCACAACACAACGAGTGGAATAAGGTCCTCGACGTCGAGGGCGAGAATCTGCGCGCCGTGTTGTCGCACTGCGCCGCGACGCCGTCACGAACCGAGGACACCCTGCTGGTCTTCGCGTCCCTCGGTTGGTACTTGGTCTCGCGCCCCTCCTACGACTTGGTGCCGTACCTCGCCGACGCCATCGCGCGATTCAACGACACGACGTCGTCGTTGTTCGCGAACGCGCTGATCACCCTGGGTCAGCTGGAGATCTCATTCTCGTTGCTCGACGACGCGAAGGTCGAAGCGGCCGCCAACGTGGTCGAGCGGGGTCTCGAGGTCGCGCGATCGTGCGGTGAACTCGCCCTGCAGTCTCGGGCGTTGGGACTATTGGCGATGCAGGCCGCTCGTCGCCACGATGTCGACACCGCGACCGAACTCCAGAGAGAGTCCATCGCCGCGGCGAGGTCCTCCGGCGATAGTGGGGAGATCGCGATCGCCCTCTTCTCGGCGCTGGGCGGTCGCATCGGTGACGCGCTCTTCACCGACGACGACGTCGCACGGGTCATTGACGAAGTGCGCGGTATCTGGGACGCGGTGGGCTACAGCTCGGGACTGGCGGCGGTGAGTTCGCGCGAAGCCCACGAGGCCTTAGTGCGCGGCGACGTCGACATGGCGGTGCGCGAGTGGCGCCACGTACTCGAGGTCCTCGAGAAGAGCGGGGCCTCGTGGTGGGCGCGCTCGGCGAGGGTGAACCTGGCGATCGTCTTGGCCGGACTGGGGGAGTTCGATGAGGCCGGTCCGTTACTGCGTCAAAGCCTGCGCGAGGCGCGTCGCTCCGGTTTCCGTCAGGACGTCGGTCCCTTGATCGAGTTGGTCGGCTCCCAAGTGGCCCTCGAGGGTGATGCGGCGCGCGGCGCGCAGCTCTACGGCGCGGGCCGGGCTCTCAGCGCGCACGGCTTGGACATCGGTACCTTGAGTCCGAACACGGACTTCGAGGACGAGTTCGAACACAAACTCGATTCCCTGTTGCGCGCGGCACTCGGTGACGGTGAGTTCGAACGCCAGTACGCACTCGGCGCGGCGCTGTCGGCGAGCGAGGCGACCGAGTTGGCGCTGGCGCGATCCTCGCGTTAAACGGCGGGACCGGTCGGCGCACCTCGCCGCTCTCTGGCGAATCGGCGCGTGAACTCGTTACGCTGAGGCGTAGCGCAAGCCTCACAACAGGAGAGAAGATGGACAGCGACAGCCAGTGCCCGGTCTCGGACGGATTTGACGCCACGCCGTCGGGTCGGCACCCTCAACAAGACTGGTGGCCCAACCAACTGAAGCTCGACCCGCTCGAGCGCAATCCGCCGGTGGGCAATCCCATGGGGAGCGAGTTCAACTACGCCGACGAGTTCCTGAGCCTCGACCTCGATGCCGTGAAGAAGGATGTCATGGCGTTGATGACGTCCTCCCAGGAGTGGTGGCCGGCGGACTACGGACACTACGGACCGTTCTTCATTCGCATGGCCTGGCACAGTGCGGGCACCTACCGGATTCACGACGGTCGTGGCGGCGCCGCGTCCGGTACCCAGCGTTTCGCACCGCTCAACAGCTGGCCCGACAACGTCAACCTCGACAAGGCGCGTCAACTGCTCTGGCCGATCAAGCAGAAGTACGGACGCAAGATCTCCTGGGCCGACTTGATGATCCTCGCGGGCACGCTCGCGCTCGAGTCCATGGGCATGAAGACCTACGGGTTCGCCGGGGGACGCGACGACGTCTTCGTCGGCGACGAGGACGTCTACTGGGGTCCCGAAGACGTGTGGTTAGGCGACGAGCGCTACAGCGGCGACCGCGAACTCCAAATGCCGCTCGGCGCGGTGCAGATGGGCCTCATCTACGTGAACCCCGAGGGACCCAACGGCAGGCCCGATCCGCTCGCGTCCGCCAAGGACATTCGAGAGACGTTTCGGCGAATGGCCATGAACGACGAGGAGACGGTCGCGCTGATCGCCGGTGGTCACACCTTCGGCAAGACGCACGGCGCGGCCGACCCCGAGCGCTACGTCGGCGCCGAACCGGAAGGTGCTCCGTTGGCCCAACAGGGGCTCGGCTGGAAGAACAGTCACGGGGCGGGCAACGCGGGCGACACCATCTCGAGCGGCCTCGAAGGCGCGTGGACACCGAGTCCGACGAAGTGGGACAACAGCTTCTTCGACGTGCTCTTCGCTCACGAATGGGAGCAGACGAAGAGCCCGGCCGGCGCGACGCAGTGGGTTCCGAAGAACGGCGCCGTCGCTGACGCGGTGCCCGACGCGCATGATCCGACCAAGCGACACGCGCCCGTCATGCTGACGTCGGACCTCGCGCTGCGCATGGACCCGGTCTACGGACCCATCGCCACGCGCTTTCACGAGCACCCCGACGAATTTGAACTCGCCTTCGCGAAGGCGTGGTACAAACTGACGCATCGCGACATGGGACCGCGCGTGCGTTGTTTGGGTCCGTGGGTTCCGACGGAGCCCCAACTATGGCAGGACCCGGTGCCGCAGGCGTCAGGCGGTGCCGTCAACGCGAGCCACGTCGCAGAACTCAAGCAAGAGATACTCGGGTCGGGCCTGTCGACCACGCAGCTCGTCGCCACGGCGTGGGCATCGGCGGCAACGTTCCGCGGCACCGACAAGCGCGGTGGCGCCAACGGCGCCAGGATCCGACTCGCACCCCAAAAGGATTGGGACGTCAACGATTCGGCGGACGTGACGATGACGTTGCGCACGCTCGAGGGCATTCAGCGTGACTTCAATAAAGCGCACGCCGGCGACGCGACGGTGTCACTGGCCGATCTGATCGTGCTCGGCGGGAGTGCCGCCGTCGAACAGGCTGCGAAGGTCGCTGGACACGACGTGGTGGTTCCCTTCTCACCCGGCCGCATGGATGCACTCCAAGAAGAGACCGACGAAGAGTCCTTCGCTGTGCTCGAGCCGACGTTCGACGGCTTCCGCAACTATCTTCGCGACGGTCAACGTCGATCGGCCGAGGAGCTGTTGGTCGAACGCGCGCAGCGCTTGACGCTCAGTGCCCCGGAGATGACGGTGCTGGTCGGCGGGCTGCGCGTGCTGAACGCCAACGTCCGGGGTTCCGAGTTCGGCGTCTTCACGAAGCGACCAGGGACACTCACGACTGACTTCTTCGTGAACCTGCTCGATATGTCGACGAAATGGGAGGCGACGTCCGAGGCCGAGGCGACGTTCGAAGGTCGTGACCGTCGGACGAACGAGCTCAAGTGGACGGGCACGCGTGTGGACGTCGTGTTCGGATCGAACTCTCAACTGCGCGCCGTCGCCGAGGTGTACGCGAGCGATGACGCTCAAGAGAAGTTCGTGCACGACTTCGTCGCGGCCTGGGCCAAGGTGATGAACCTCGACCGGTTCGACCTGATCTAGACGGTCCCGTCCTATCGCGACGGCGCGGCACGTGCAATCTCCTATCTCCATGCGCGACACGGGCACGTCACGAAGTGATCCCGTATTCGCGCTACCGCTGATTGCCTGCAACAACCTTGGAATCGCATGAGTCATCGCTGAGTTCTCTCTGTGAAGGGAGAAGGGCCTTTTAGGGTTTTAGTAGCAGGAACATCGTCGATGTTGGTACGTCAACGAAAGGCGACTGCTCGATCAAAGGAGATGTCATGGGATTACCTGGAATGGTTTTGAGCGCAGTATCGACCGTGGTTGGCGCCGTAATGTACTGGGCCATCACCGCACCCAGTTCAGCCGTCGCGCAACAGCACGGATTCAGGCTTTCGACAGTGGGCATCATCTTGATGATCGCCGGCGTGCTCGGTTTCATCGTTTCACTCGTCGTCTTCATGTCGTCACGACGCGCCCCATCGGCTGCGCCACATTCGATCGACCGAGAGGTCGTCGATTCTTCTGGTCACCGGTCCGAGATGCACGAGCGTCAGAGCTAAGCGCCTCGTTGGCCGACCGAGCCCACGTCGTGATGCGGCCACACTACTACGCCAAACGTAGTAGTGTGGCCGCATGAGTAAACAGGGACAACAACTGCTGCGACGACCCAATGACCCACTCCTCCTACTGCTCACGAGTCTGGCCTCGGGTCCGAAGCACGGCTACGCCCTCTCCAAGGACGTGGAGGAGTTCGCCGGTGTCACGCTGAGTCCGGGCACGCTCTACGGCGCGATCACTCGGCTGGAAGAACTGCGACTGATCGAACCGTTGGCCGAAGTCGAGCGTCGTCGGCCGTACCGACTGACCGCGGCGGGCGCCGAGGTGCTGCGAGAGGTCACCAGTGAAATGCGCCGACTGGCCGACGTTGGCGTGCGACGTCTTCGACTCGCGAGCGGGAACGCCTGATGAAACGACAACACGATTTACGACGACTGCTTCGTTGGTACCCACCGAGCTGGCGGGCGCGCTACGGCGATGAGTTCGTCACGCTTTTGGAGGACCGCCTGGGCGGAACGCCAGCGACGATGCGCTTGCGGCTTTCAGTGGCGTACGCCGGCGTGCGCGAGCGCTCTTACGGATCGGGCTTCATTGGTGCGCGGAGTTCGGCGAGCGCTCAACGCCGGACCGGTTCGCTGATCGTACTGGTGGGGTGGGCCGCGATGATGATTGGTGGCGCGGGACTGGCGAAGACGGCCGAGCACTTTTCACCCGCTCTCCCGGTGAAGTCGAGGTTCGTCGCGCGGTTCGCGTACGACATGACCGCCGTCGCTGGCGTCACGGGGACACTTCTCGTACTCGCGGGTGCGGCCGTGGCGCTTCCCGCCTTCATTCGATTTCTTGGTGCGAACAATTGGTCGCGAGTGCGCGGTGCGATCGAACGGGCGCTCATCGCGATCGGTGTCTTGATCGTCGCAACAGCTGGTTTGGCATTCTGGGCGCACCATTTGAATGACGCGCAGCGCAACGGTGCCAATCACCTGTACTCGGTGTCATTCCTCGCGTTTGTTCTTCTCGTCGTCGTCACGCTGGGACTTTTGACGTGGGCTGGCGTCGGTGCCGCCACGAAGATCGACCTGTCACCTCGCGTCCTTCATCTGGAGCAATACTTCGCATACGGCGTGACGCTGGCGTCGAGTGTCGCCTTTGGCGGCGCCACGATCTGGTGGATACAGATCAGCCGGCACGCGCCGTGGTTCTTCAATGCGGCGAGAGCAGGCGTCGCCACTTCGCCGTGGTCCCTCAACATGGTGCTCACTGCGATCGTTATGGCGCTCGGCACAGCGACTGCGTTGTGGGGGTCATCACGCGTCGCACTCACGTACCGGGCGTCACGCTGAATCGATTCGCTAGCGTCGACGGTGCATTCATTGAGGACGCATCCTCTAGATGGATACGACCCACGGACCATGCCGTCTTGGACGTAGCGGACGGCCGCGGGCGTTTCACCTAGTTCGATGAGTTGGTCGGTCGCCGGCGTGAGTTTTCCCGAATCGGTCATCTCGCGTAGCGGGTTCGACGGACGACAGGGGTGGGCGAGGGGGGAATGGACCACCTTCTACGGTCCTTTTGGACGTTGATGGCAGATCTGGACGTGCGCGTTGTGAGCCACGACGGCGAACTACTGCGCCCATTCACCTCAACCCCAACAAGAATTACCAACCGAGAAAGGATGACGTAGTCTGAGGGTTCATTCGTCCCAGAAATACTGAAACATCACAAATGGTGGGCGAGGGGGGACACGTCCACCCCCTGAGGTCCTTTCGGACACGGTGGCCACGTTTCGACGATCTCGCGACCGACCAGGTGTGAGGTTGGTCATTGCCGTGGCATATTTCCAATGCCTAGCGCTCAACGGCTGCGATTGCAGCTCGGACCGCTGGGTTGGCGTTGACGGGCACCAGGCGAGATGAAGGGTGCTCATTGACCCAGACTCGAAACAACTCATCGGCGAAGCCTTGTCCAATTTGGCTAATGGCACTGAAATCGAGTTCAATCACTCCAAAGCCTTCAAGTCGTGCTCCGATTAATTTGGCCTCTGTTCTCGAAACGAAGTCCCCTTGGCGAAATAGCTCAACGCGGATGCTGGTTTTGTCCAGTCGCTGCGTCACGGGATCCTGCTGGGCTTCCATGACCTCGGGAAGTGATTTCATAGTGAGAAGATCAATGTCACAACGTACGAGCGTTCCCTGCTTTGGACGGTCCAGCCGCCCCACTGCCGAGTCGCCTATGTCGTTGTCGACAGTCCAGGTGAGACTGTTCGCTGCGAGCACGAAGCGATCCACTAGTCGCGACGTCAGGAATATTCCCAGCCCGCTGTGGCGAATCGGATCAGTTGTCTGCTTGCCCTTTGACAGTTCGCCGACCGCCTCAAAGTCGCTCTTGAGATCGCGTGACTCGCGAAGAGATTCGAATGCTCCGATGCCATCATCTTCAATCTCGAAGGAGATCAGGGTTTCACCGAGGAACCAACGGACTTGAAGTTCTGTACCCTGTGAGTGATCAATGGCGTTGTTCACCATTTCGGTGAAGGCGAAGTTCAGGACTTGCCGGAGTTGCGGGAACGCCTCAATATCTGGGTCAAACTGCCGTAGGGCGATGCGTTCATTGCCCCAGACCTCGTTCTCGGTCAGGCCTCGGAGACTGTAAGTCATGGTTCGCTGGGCGTTCATCCGGTAGCGACTCGATCGTCGATTGCCTTCATGGACCAAAATCCCGTCCGCTGACAGCCGGGTCAACCACCAGTACGCGGCCTGACGCGAGACCCCCGCCGCTGCCGCGACCTCGGGCGAGGTCACGTAAGTGCGCGTGAGAAGTAGTCGCTCGATGACCTTGGGTACGGCCTCTCTGTCCGCCACGGCAAACTCCTGTTTTACTCAAAATCTTGATTTGCAATCGATACTACTTTACTATTTGACTCAAATCAACCTTATCTGGCTTTACTATTTGACTCAAATTCAAGTCCTATGTCAGTTGTTACGAAGTTCGTCCACCAAGGATCGAGCGACGCGGCCAATCGATGCGTCGATTTGCGCGCCGTCAATTGCATCGCCGAGGTGCTGTCGGGTGAATACAGCGACAGCAAAGGCCGATCCATCGGGCAACGCGACGACACCAACTTCATTTCGAACGACTTTGAGAAGCGCCCCACTTTTGGCCGCAACCGTCACAGATGAGTCGAAGCCGGAGGCGATTCGAGTCCGCGTCAACTGATGCGACATGAGGTTACGAACGGCCGCGCAAGCCCGGGGTGTCGTTGCACGATCTGTCCACACGGCCTTGAGTAACGCCACCATGTCGTGTGGTGTCGTTCGTGTACCGCGTGTTGGATCAAGGGCCGTGGATCTTTCGATGCGCCTGGCAATCTCGCTCAATGACGGAGCGCCGTCTCTTTCCGGTTCGTGGTCCGCGAGACCTTGATAGTGGGTGAAACCCACTTCACTGGCGATGTCGTCGAGCATCTGCGAAAGATTGCTTGCGACCCACGTCTGATTCAGCCCTAATCCTTGTGTCAACTGATTGATGTAGTCCAATCCGACGACGTCGATCAATTCGTCGGTCGCAACGTTGTCACTAATTGTGAGCATCGCGGTGACGAGGTCACGAACCGACATCACCACCTCGTCATGCATCATGGACATACCGACCGGCCCCGGTGTTCGATGCGCCGGCAACATAATCCGGCGGTCTTTTGCTTTGACGACGCCTTCGTCAATCAAACTCTCCACGGCGAGAGCGACCTGAATCTTCATCACGGACGCGGGCGAGACCAATTCGTGCTCACGTACACCGACTCCCTCAGTTCCGACGACTGGCATGGCATACGCGAAGACTTCTAGACCACTTTTAGCCAAGTCGTCTAAGAGAAGTGCATCCACACGAGTCAAACTAATTCGAGACCAAGACGGGCGTCACCGAAAGTCCCTCAGTCCAAGAGGACCTCCCGTCGTGGGCGAGGGGGGACTTGAACCCCCACATCCTTTCGAATACAGGCACCTGAAGCCTGCGCGTCTGCCAATTTCGCCACTCGCCCGAGACCTTGCAACATTACTCGACGCACTCGATTCGCTTGACGCCGTCTTTTGTGCGAACGCCCCAGTACGATTGATGTTCGTATGGTCCTGAAGAGCGTAGAAAGTCGCCTTGAGCGGATCTTCGAAAAGACGTTCTCACGTACTTTCAAGAGCTCGCTGCAACCGATCGAGATCGGCTCGCGCATTGTGCGCGAAGTCGACCTCACCCGTCGACTGTCGAGTCAGGGACCGATCTCACCCAATCAGATTCGGGTATGGCTCGGACCGGTCGACGCGCAACGCTTTGACGGATTCCAAAAGGCCCTCGTCAGCGAGCTCGAGGAGACCGTGCGGCAGCACGCGGTCAGCGAGGGCTTCAGTTTCGTCGGTCCCGTCAAGGTCGAAATCTTCATCGACGACGACATCAAGTCGGGAAACCTCGAGGTCAAGGCCGAGTTCTTGGGCGGCGAGAGCCAGCCTCGGTTGATGGCGAACGACGGCCGTTCCTTCGACGTGGGCGAACGGCCACTGGTGATAGGTCGTAGTCCCGAGGTCGAGGTCGTGATCAACGATACGAACGTGTCGCGTCGCCACGCCGAGGTCTGGCGCACCAGCGACGGTGTCGCGATCCGTGACCTTCAGTCCACCAACGGCACGTACGTGAACGGCCATCGCGTCACGGCCGTCTCGCTGTCGCCGCGTGACGACGTCACGATCGGCTCGCTCCATTTCCGGATCGAGCTCGCTTGAGTCTTGTGGCCGCGACGACGAACTACGCGGCGATCGTTCGACCGCTCCAAGTACTCGTCATGGTCGTCGCGGTGCTGTTCTTCTTGCGGATCACGCGCGTGGCCGCGGTCCAGGCGCGGCCGATCGATTTCGAGAAGCGCTCGCGTCGTCGACGATCGAGCACCCTGGCGCTGGAGTTCGTTGCGCCGAACGACCGGACCGGGGAACGCGTCGACGTCGACGCGGCGCTCACGATCGGTCGCAGCGCCGACTGCGACCTCAGTCTCTCGGACACCTACCTCTCGTCTCGGCACGCGCGCGTCTCGAACGACGAGGGCGACCTCACGATCGAAGACCTCGGGTCGACGAACGGCACGTACGTGAACCAGGAGCTCGTGGACGGACGCGTTCACCTCGAACGCGGCGACATCGTGCAGGTCGGCGGCGTTCTCTTCGAGGTGGTTCGTTGACGCGTTGGCGTCACGCCGAGGCGACCGACACGGGGCTGGTGCGTCAATCGAATCAGGACGCGGTGTACGTCGACGACTCGTTGGCGATCGTCGCCGACGGCATGGGGGGTCACGCGGCGGGCGAGGTGGCGTCCGAGATGACGATCGAGCTGCTGCGCTCGGGCTTCGCCGACGACCAAAGCGTCGAAGGTCTCTACAACGCGATCAACGCCGCCAACATCACCGTCTTGAACGACGCGCGGGAGAACCCGAACCATTTCGGCATGGGTACGACGGTGATCGCGCTCGGCCTCACGGTCGATGACTTAGGGGTCACTGCGCCCACGTTGTGTCACGTCGGCGACTCACGCGCGTACCAACTTCGCGACGGTGCGCTACGACAGCTGACTGAAGACCACAGCGTCGCCGAAGAGTGGGTGCGGATGGGTCGGCTCACCCCGGAAGAGGCCGCGGTTCATCCGCGACGTCATCAGCTCACCCGAGGAATCGGTGTCGAAGAGACCATCGCGGTCGACGTGATGTCAATCCACGCCGTCGCCGGCGACCGTCTCTTGCTCTGCAGTGACGGACTCTCGAACGAACTCGACAGCGACACCCTGGCGCGACTCTCCAGCGCGCCGTTCACGCTCGAAGAGGCGGTCGTCCAGTTAGTGGAGGCCGCCAAGGTTGCGGGCGGACGAGACAACATCACCGCGGTGCTCGTGGAGTTCGACGAAGTGTCCGTGACGTCGCTGCCGATCCAGCGAACGATCTCGTCGACCACGCCGCCGGTCGCGCGAACGGCCTCCGCGCCCGCTTCGACGCGTCGCAAACGTCGTCGCCTCTCGTGGCGCACGCCCGCGGCGCTGTTGCTCTTCATCGGCGTCTTCGTTGGCGCCTACTTCATCGTGCACTGGTACGCGTACTCGACGTACTACTTGAGTGACGACGCTGGCAAGGTCGCCGTGTATCAGGGTCAGCCGGGTGGGGTCCTGTGGTTCAAGCCCATGAAGGTCTACGACACGGACTACTCGGTGAGCACCTTGAGCACCATGGACCAATCGAATCTGAAAGAAACGATCTCAGAACCGACACTTACGGCCGCGGAGAGTTACGCCGACCTCCTCTGTGCCCAGACGGCGAAGTGCAATTCGTCAACCACAGCGACGACCACCACGACCGCGACCACGACCACGACGCTGAAGAAAGGTTGATCGATGTCGCGACGCCTTCGAATCTTGGCCACGATCATCCTCCTGCTCTTCGCCGTCGTCATCGCACAGGCCGCCAACGTTCAGTTCTTTCGTGCGCCGGGACTCAACGCGAGCCTTAACAATCCGAGCAACATCAACCCGTCGGGGAACTTCCCGCGCGGTGAGATTCTGGCGGCCAACGGGACGGTCTTGGCCTACTCAGTCAAGGAGAACAGTGCGGCGTTCCCCTATCGGCGGGTTTATCCCGACGGCTCACTCACGTCCGCCGTCGTCGGTTACGCCTCGGCTTGGTACGGCGTCGGCGGGATCGAGTACCAGTACAACAACTACCTCGCCTCGCACCCACAACCGCCGCAGAGCTTCGAACAACTGCTCGCGCCGACCAGCGCCGCGGACTCGGTGACGCTGACACTCGTGCCCGCCCTGCAACAGGTCGCGAGAGCCGCGCTGAAGGGGATCGACGGCGCCGCCGTAGCGCTCGACCCTCGGAATGGCAACGTCCTCGTCATGTACTCCAACCCGAACTACAACCCCGTGCCGCTGACCTCACCGAGTTTGGCGGTCGAGACCGCCGCGCGCCATCGTGACTTCAAGCCCGACGGCAACGGCTTTGAACCCCTGGGCAATGTCGCCACTGGTGAGACGTTCCCACCCGGTTCCACGTTCAAGGTCATCACGACCGCCGCCGCCGCCGTCAGCAAGACGGCCGACCTCACCAAGGACTTCATCCCCAATCGTGAAGGCGGCGCGTGCACCACGCTGCCTGACTCCAACAAACTCCTCTGCAACAGTGGTGGCAAGCCGTGCGGTGGCGACGTCCTCGCGATGCTCCCACCGTCGTGCGACCCCGGATACGCGCTACTCGGCATCGACCTCGGCGCCGACTACATGTTCAAGGCGGCCACGTCATTCGGGTACGACTCGATCCCGCCGTTGGACCTTCCGGGAACGGCGGCGAGCTACTTCCCGACCGCGGCGTCGTTCAAGAACAACATTCCCGGTCTGGGGTACTCGTCGATTGGCCAAGAGAACGTGCGCGCGACCGCCCTGCAGGACGCGCTGGTCGCGGCGGCCGTCGGCAACGGCGGTGTCGAGATGACGCCGCACCTCATGAGTTTCATCACCGGTCCGAACGGCAAGATCATCAAGCGATACAAGGATTCGGTCTGGAAGACGCCGTTGACGAAGGCTCAGTCCCTGGTGATCGTTCCCCTGATGGAGGACGTCGTGAAGTACGGCACGGCGTCGGGCGTCGGTTTCCCGGCGCAGTACGACGTGGCAGCGAAGACCGGCACCGCGCAGACCGGAAACCCGAAGAAGAACACCGACGACTGGCTGATCGCCTTCGCGCCGGCGACTGATCCGACGATCGCCATCGCGGTCGTCGTGCCGTACCAACCGACGAACGACTTCGGCGCGACCGTCGCGGGTCCGATCGTCAAGTGTCTCGTCGATGGATTCTTCGCGATGCAGTCACACAAGAGTCCCTCCGTCGCGTCGACGGGCTGTGAGCCAAAATGAAAAATTCCGCGATTTCAGAGAGCGTAGGCTAGGCGCCATATGGAGCCTGTAGATGACCCCCGACTGTATTCAGGTCGCTATCAGGTAACGCATCTCATCGCCCGCGGTGGAATGGCGATCGTCTATCGGGCCCAGGACGTCCTGCTCAACCGCCCCGTCGCGATCAAGACGCTCTATCCGGAACTCAGCGCCGACCCGTTGTTCGTCGAGGGTTTCCGGCGCGAGGCGCAAGCGGCGGCGAATCTCTCGCACCCGAACATCGTGCCGGTCTTTGACTGGGGCGAGGACAACGGCACGTACTTCATCGTCATGGAACTCGTCGACGGGACGTCGCTCTTGGAGATGCTGCGCGGCGGAAGGACACTCACCGCGTCGCACTCCGCCGGACTCATGACGCAGGTGGCGGCGGCTCTCGGCTACGCCCATCGCAACGGCGTTGTGCACCGCGACGTGAAGCCGGGCAACATCTTGATCGCGAGTGACGGGCAGGTCAAGGTGACTGACTTCGGCATCGCCCAAGCGATGTCGGTCGAGGACCAGATGGCCGAAGAGGGTTCCGTCATGGGCACCGCGACTTACTTCTCGCCCGAGCAGGCCGAGGGGGCACCGGTCGACGGACGCAGTGACATTTATTCGCTCGGCGTCGTCCTCTACGAGATGCTCGCTGGCCGTCCGCCGTTCATCGGCGACACACCGGTCGAGGTGTCGAGTCAACACGTGCACGGTACGGTGCCGCCGCCCACGGAGTTCAACCCGGCCATCCCGGTGGAACTGCAGGCGATCGCGATGGAGGCGCTCGCGAAGTCGCCCGATCGGCGCTACCAGTCGGCCGAAGACCTCCGTACCGACCTCATGCGATTCAGCGAGGGTCAGCCGGTCCGTGCCGCGCAACGCGACGTAGCGTTCTTCGGCTCCGACGCGACGCGCGCGGTCTCCAAGGTCGCACCGGGCGAACGAACGCAGGCCGTACCGATGATGACCGGGCCGCGCACCGACATACGCCGTCGCCGTGGCGGCGGCGGATCCGGTGTCGTCGTGATCGTCATACTGCTGTTGTTAGCCGTCGGCGGAGTCGTGTACTTCCTCGCGCAGAAAAACACGCCGACCGTCACGATGCCGAATCTCATCGGCAAGTCAGAGTTGTCGGCCTTCAAGAAACTGAACGCCGATGGTATCCACGTGCACTTCGTAAAGCACGAGCACTCCTCCAGTGTGAAGACCGGGTACGTAATCTCGACCAAACCCAAGGCCGGCACGACGTTGAAGAAGGGGCAGAAGGTGGACTTCACGTTGAGTCTTGGAGTCCAAGCCGCGCCGGAAACGATTCCGAGCGTGAAGGGCATGTCGCTGGTGGGTGCGACGAGTGAACTCGAGACGAAGCCGTACTTCTACACCGTCCACACGGGGTTATTGGCGAGAGCCCCGCCCGGAACCAATGCGATCCCGGGAATCGTGTTGTCACAGACTCCGGCGGCCGGTACGAACAATCATCAGGGTGACCTGGTCATCATCTACGTGCTGTCGCCGAGTGCGCAGTTCTTCGTGCCAGCACTCGCGGGTGACACGCAGAATCAAGCGTCGGGCATCCTCACGTCGTCTGGTCTGACGCTCGGGCCCACGACATCGAAGGCGTGCTCGAACACCGTTGGCATAGGTCTCGTGGTCAGCACGACGCCGGCCGCGAACACGTTGGTCAACCCGGGGGACCAGGTATCGCTGACGACGTCAACGGGGTACTGCAAGGTTCAGGTGCCGAGTGTGATTTTTGATACGCAATCGCAGGCGACCACCACGCTGCAGAACGCACACTTGACAGTTCAGGTGAGCCCGACGGATCCCTCGACGTGCTCGCCGAGTCAAGTCGGCACCGTCACCGCCGAGAGCCTCCCGATCAATTCCTTCGTTCCATTCAACTCGTCGATCACGATATCGGTCTGTGACGCGTCCACCGAGACGACGACGACTATCCCGACCACGACGACCACCTAGCGTCGTTTAGCATTGGGCCCCATGGCGAAATCGACACCGAAGACGAGCACCCGCAAGCCGGTCGGTCGCTACGTCGCGCCGGAAGCTCGCGGCAAGGTAACCGCTCGGCGCCCGGTGGGCGAGGATCACAGCCCCCGTTGGTACGGCTGGCTCATCGTCGCGCTCCTCGCGCTGGGCATGTTGACGATCATCCTCAACTACCTGAACGTCCTGCCCGGCTCGGTGTCGTCGTGGTACCTCGTGGGCGGCCTCGTCGTGATGTTCTCGGGCTTCTACTTTGCGACGCGCTACAAATAGTGTCGGGGTCTAACCCACGCGCTCGATGATCGTCGCGTTGGCCAGTCCGCCGCCCTCGCACATCGTCAGCAGTCCGTAGCGACCGCCGGTGCGCTCGAGTTCGTTCACGAGCGTCGCGCACAGTTTCGCGCCGGACGCGCCGAGCGGGTGTCCCAGGGCGATCGCGCCACCGTTGACGTTGACCTTCGAGAGGTCGACGTCCAGTTCCTTCTGCCACGCCAGGACAACCGACGCGAACGCCTCGTTGATCTCGATGAGGTCCATGTCCTCCAGCGTCAGTCCGGCGCGCTCGAGGACCTTCTTCGTCGCCGGAATCGGACCGGTCAGCATGGTCACGGGGTCGACGCCCGCCAGCGCGAAGGCGACGAACGTCGCGCGCGGGGTGTAACCGAGCTCCTTCGCCTTCTCCTCACTCATGATCAACACCGCCGAAGCGCCGTCGGTGATCTGCGAGGAGTTACCGGCCGTCACCTTGCCGTCCTCCTTGAACGCCGGCTTCAGGTTGGCGAGCGTCGCGACCGTGGAATCGGGTCGGATGCCCTCGTCGGTACTCATCAACTCCGCGGTCGCGTGGCCCTCTTCGTCACGAACGTAGACCGGGACGATCTCTCGTTCGAAGCGACCTTCGGACGTCGCGCGCGCCGCACGTTGGTGACTCTCGGCGGAGAAGGCGTCGAGGTCCGCGCGCGACACGTCCCACTGGTCGGCGATCATCTCGGCGCCGATGCCCTGGTTCTTCAGTCCGCCCACGGCTTCGTATCGTGCGGTGACGCTCGGTCCGAAGGGCCACCCGGAGTCCTTGCCGACCGAGGAACCCATCGTGACGCGTGACATTACTTCGACGCCGGCCGCGATGACGACGTCGTAGGCGCCGGACATGACGCCCTGGGCGGCGAAGTGCAACGCCTGTTGGGACGAGCCGCACTGGCGGTCGATGGTCGTCGCCGGCACCGACTCGGGCCAGCCGGCCGCGAGCACGGCGCTGCGCCCGACGTTGAAGGCCTGCTCGCCGACCTGGGAGACGCAGCCCATGATGACGTCGTCGACCAACGCGGGGTCGAGGTCGTTGCGCGTCGCGATGGCCTTCAGCGCCTCGGCGGCGAGGTCGACGGCGTGCCAGTTCTTGAGTTTCCCGTTGCGCTTGCCCCCCGGCGTGCGAACGGCGTCCACGATTACGGCTGTCGGCATTGTCGAACCTTTCGTCCTTCGCGGACAATCTCCGCGGAGCGCATCCTAATGGTGAGCGGTTAGCGTCGCAGGCGTGAGCGAACCCAAGGACATGGATCGTTGGCTCGGTGATGGGGGAATGGCGATCATCGGCGCGATCGGTGGTGCCCTCGAACGCTACGGCGTCGACGGCGAGGACCTCGGGTGGGTGAGCGGTTCGTTCACCCCGACGCAGTTGGCGTGCAACCCGCACGGCGCCGTCCAGGCCGGCGTGCACTCGGTGATCTTGGACGCCGCCATGAACTTCTGCATCAACGCCGCGCTCACTGGTCGCGACCGCACCGAAGCGACGATCGAAATGACCACCGAGCTCATGCGACCGGCCCTGCTTGACGGACACTACGCAATTCGCGGCGACGTGGTGCGTCTCACTCGACAGATCGCCTACGCCGAGGCGACGATCTCAAGCGACGAAGGAAAGCTGATCAGCCGTTCGACGGGCACGTTCCTCGTGCACCGTTCGACGTCGACTTAGATGTGCTCGGCCGGGATCTGACCGAGTCGACCGGCCTCGTAGTCTTCGAAGGCCTGTTGTAGTTCGGCGCGGGTGTTCATCACGAACGGACCGTAGGTGGCGACCGGTTCGCGAATCGGCTCGCCCCCGAGGATCAGAACCTCGAAGGCCTTCGTCCGCGAGTCCTGGGACTCGTTAGCCGCGAGTACGAGGTACTCGCCGTCGACGTGGACGGCCATCTGACCTTCGCCGATCACGCTGCGGTCATCGCCGACGGTGCCCTGACCGGCGAGCACGTAGGTGAGCGCGTTGTACGCGGGGTTCCAGGGGAGCGAGAGTTGCGCGCCCGGCAGCAGTGACACGTGCGAGATCGCGATCGGCGTATGGGTCGAACCCGGTCCGTCGATGCCGCCCAGCGAACCGGCGATCACGCGGATGATGGCGTCGCCGTTCTCGTTGGTGAGGAGCGACACCGACTCGGCCTCGATGTCCTGGTAGCGCGGGTTGGTCATCTTGAGCTTCGCCGGAAGGTTGACCCAGAGTTGAATGCCGTGAAAGAGTCCACCGGAGTCGATCAAGGCGTCCGGCGGTCGCTCGATGTGCAAGATCCCCGAGCCGGCCGTCATCCACTGCGTCGCGCCATTTTGGATCACGCCGCCGCCGCCGATCGAGTCCTGGTGCAAGAACGTGCCGTCGATCATGTAGGTCACGGTCTCGAAGCCGCGGTGCGGGTGCCACGGGGTGCCCTTGGGCTCACCGGGTCCGTAGTCGACTTCGCCCATCTGGTCCATGTGCACGAAGGGGTCGAGGTCGGCCATGTCGATGCCAGCGAAGGCGCGGCGAACCGGGAATCCCTCGCCCTCGAGACCGCGCGGCGCCATGGTGATGGACTTCACGCGGCGGGGTCGATCGGTCGTCTCGGGCTTGATCGCCTTGGCGAGTTCCAGTGGATTTTCTACGGAGATGGCGGGCATTGGACCATATTAAGGAGCTGCGTCGCGACTTTGACGCGTCTCAGAGAGCGCCAACGCACCGACCGCGAGAACGATGAGGCTCGACAGCACCAAGGCCACGTTGCCCGAGCCCCAGCCGAGGCCGCCCACGATCTTCGGCTTGCCCATCCAGTCGGCGAAGGACGCGCCGAGGGGACGCGTGAGCACGTAGGCGATCCAGAACGTGAGTACCGGGTTCATGCGCGCGAGCCAATTGCCGAGGGCGGGCAGGATGATGAGTCCCGTGAAGAGTAGGCCGGAGCCGAAGTAGCCGAGCTTCGCGATCACCGCCGTGAAGTCGCCGACCGCGGTGCCGAGGGCGAAGGCGACGGTCACCGTGAGCCAGTAGAACAACTCGCGACTCGTTCTCGTGATGCTGTGGATCGACAGCGTGCCCTCGACGTGGTACCACGCCCAGAACACCACGGCCAGCCCCACGGCGAAGACGCTCGCGGAGACGGCGTAGGGAACACCGAACTCGACGTGGACGACGTCGGCGCACATCGTGCCGAAGACACTCACCATCACGACGGCCGACCAGTAGGTCACCGTCGCGTACGCGGGCGAACGAAGTTGCCACCAGAGCACGACGAAGAAGACGAGCGCGGCACAGACCACGGCGAGGCGAGGGTCGAAGCGATTCACGAAGAAGTCCGACGTGGCCTCACCCATCGCGGTGGTGAGGATCTTCAGTCCCCAGAAGTTCGGCGTGATCGTGCGCGGAACCTTCGTTGAGTGGAAGTGGCGGCGCACGTCGAGCACGACTACTCCTCGCTGGGTTGGAACTGTTCCACGAACGCGTCGCGGTCGATCGTGATGAAGAGGGCCTTGGCGCTCACGATCAGTTCATCGTTCGCGTGCAACGACGCTTGCACGTAGTGTTTGCGCTCGACGCGCCGTTCCAGCCACGCACGCGCGACGATCGATTCGCCGAGCGGCGTGGCCGCGTGGTACGTGATGTCCAGCTGCGCGGTGAACGCCATCGCCCCGTGAAGGACGTTCACCAGTCCCATCACCTCATCGAGCAGCGCGGCCACGACGCCACCGTGCGCGCGTCCCGGCGCTCCCTCGAAGGCCTTGCCGAGTGTGACCCGCATGCACGCGACGTCACCGTCACGCCACAGCCGCGCCGCGAGGCCGACGGGGTTGGCGGCGCCGGAGACAAAGGAGTCCGTGAAGACGAGACGGTCGTCGTCTTGTTCGAATGTGGGTATCGTCAGTGCGAAGTTGTCGTCGCCATCGCGTGAGAACTCGTGCACGCGCATCGGGGCGGTGCGTAACTCTACGAGCAGCGACGCGACGCCCTGCCGCACGATGTCGAGTTGCTCATCGCTCAGCGCTCGCCCCACGAACTCGTGACCCAGCTCGCGCATCAACGAGGCGGCCACGATTCGTTGCTCTACGTTCGTCACTCGCCTGAGTAGTGGTGGTCCGCCACGTTCAACGCGCGATCCAGGCGCGCCAGTCCTTCACGCGCTTCGTCTGGGGTGATCGTGCACGGGGGCACGACGTGGATGCGGTTGTAGTTGGTGAAGATGAGCAGCCCCTCGTTGCGACTCGCGGCGACGATGTCGTTCATGGCCGGCGAACTCGCGCCGTAGGGGGCGAGCGGCTCCCTGGTGGCGCGGTCCGTGACGAGTTCGAGGGCGAAGAAGACGCCGAGTCCCCGCACCTCTCCGATGACGCGGTGCTTCTCGGCCATGGCCTGCAAAGCCGGTCGCAGGACGTCGTCGCCGATGCGCCGGGCGTTCTCGATGATCCCCTCGTTCTGCATCGCCTCGATCGTGGCGACGGCGGCGGCGCACGCGAGGGGATGCCCGGAGTACGTGAGCCCCCCGGGATAGACACGGTCGTTGAACGACGCGCTGATGGCCTCGTTCAAGATGACGCCGCCGAGCGGCACGTAGCCGGAGTTCACGCCCTTGGCGAAGACGACGAGGTCGGGTTTCACGTCGTGCTGTTGGAAGGCGAACCACGATCCGGTGCGACCAAACCCGCACATGACCTCGTCGGCGATGTAGACGATCCCGTAGCGGTCACAGATCGCGCGCGCGCCGGCGAGGAAACCCTTTGGCGGCACCATGATGCCCGCGGTACCGGGGATCGTCTCGAGCACGATGGCCGCGATCGAGGTCGGACCCTCGAATCGGATGGTCTCTTCGAGGTTCTCGAGCGCGCGCTCGCACTCCTCGGCCTCGGTCGTGGCGTGAAAGGCCGAGCGATAGAGGAACGGACCGAAGAAGTGCACGACGCCGGCCGAGCCGGTGTCATTGGGCCATCGTCGGGGGTCGCCGGTGAGACTGATCGACGTCGCGGTGGCGCCGTGGTAGCTGCGATAGGCCGACATGACCTTGTGGCGTCCCGTGAAGAGTCGCGCCATCCGGATGGCGTGCTCCATGGCCTCGGTCCCGCCGTTGGTGAAGAAGACCTTCGCGGCACCCTCGAATGAGCGGTCAACGATCAGTTCGGCGGCGCGGTAACGCGAGACGTAGCCGTGTTGGGGCGCGATCGTGCAGAGCGTCGCCGCCTGCTCCTGGATCGCGCGCACCACGGTGGGATGTTGGTGCCCGATGTTGGTGTTGACGAGCTGCGAGGAGAGGTCGAGATACTTGGTGCCGTCCTCGCCGGTGACGTAGACACCATCGGCGTCCTTCACCATCAAGGGATTGATGCTGGCCTGGGCGGACCACGAGTGAAACACCGACGCCTTCTCGCGTTCCGCGCTCGTCAATGTCGTTCGATCGTTCGCCATGCGCGTCCTTTGCTCAAATAAGACGGTAACGCACGCCGAACGGGCGCGACCGACGACGTCAACGAACGACGGAGCTGTCTAGAGACCGCCGTCCCAGAGCGCCATCTCCTTCGCGAAGTCATCGAGACCGAGTGGTCCGAGGACCAGGGCGTGCGCGTGGAATGCCTTCAGGTCGAATCGATCGCCCAGGCGCTTCTTCGCTGCCTCGCGCGACTCGAGCCAAATCCGTTCGCCCACCTTGTAGGAGATGGCCTGGGCCGGGAGCCCGAGGTAGCGATTCACCTCCGAGACCGACATCGGGTGGTCTTGAATCGCCCAGTCATCGAGCAACGCCACGGCCATCTCGGCGGTCCAGCGCTTGTTCGAGCAGTCACCGAGGTCGCCCAGCACGCCCATGTCCGACGGCGCGTCGAGTTCCAAGTGGAGCCCGATGTCGATCACGATCCGTGCCGCGCGCAGCGCCTGGTTGGCCAGGTAGCCGAGCTCGTCGCCGAGGTCCGAGAAGTAGCCGAGCTCATCCATGAGGCGTTCGGCGTACAGCGCCCAACCCTCCGCGTACCCGGCCGTGTTGCCGACCAGTCGGTGGAACCGGGTTTGGCGATCCGATGACAGCAGCGCCGTCGCGATTTGGAGGTGATGGCCGGGAATCGACTCGTGGTACCAGGTCGAGGCGAAACGCCACCACGAGAACTCGGTCTTGCCGAGTGTCGGGAACCACGTCGTGCCGGGACGGCTGAGGTCCTCACTCGGGTTGATGTAGTACGGCGCCGCGGCCGATCCTTCGGGCGCGAGTCGCGCGTCACAGAATCGAATGCGTTCATCGACATCGAAATGAACGCCGTCGAGTTCGTCGGTCGTGCGCGCGGTGAACGCCTTCAGCATCGTCAGGAGCGCGTCCGTACCGTGAATCGCCCTCGCCGGATCGTTGTCCAGCGTCTCGGCGACGGCGACCAAACTGGTGGCCCCCGGCGACAGTTCGTTGGCAATCTCCCACATTCTCGTGTTGATGCGTCTGAGGTCCTGATATCCCCATGCGTAGAGTTCGTGGAGGTCGAGCGTCGCTCCCATCCAATACGCGGCCCATCGCAGGTAGCGCTCCTCGCCGCTGGCCTCCGTCGTTGAGGCCTTCGGGGCGAGGTCGGTTCGCAGCCACGTCGCAATGTCGGCGTACGCGGCCTCGGCGTCTTGGGCGGCGGCGCGAAGACCGGACGACTCGAGGTCGACGCCCGTGGCCGCGGCACATCGTTGCGCGAACTCACTGAACGCGCCGCCGGCGATGGTGTCGGCCTGATCGGCGACACCGAGGACGTGACGGGTTGCCGGTAACTCATGTTCGGCGGCCGTGATCAGTAATGCGCCGCGCCATGTTTCGAGTGACGCGCGCACGTTCTTGAGTCGACGGACCACATTGTTCGCGTTCTCTTGGCTGACCAGTGGCATCAACTCGAACGTCTGTCGGATCATCGAGATGGGTGAGTGTATGACCGAGAACGTTCGGCGTCCTTCGTCGGCTTCGTCGAGTGCGAGGAGCGTCGAGAGGCGTTCGCGGATCACCGCGGCGGCGATCCGATCGACGTCGCTCTGCGCCTCAAGTGTCTCCAGGTGTTGCAGGTTCCGCACCGTTTGCTCTTGGTCTCGACGTTGCTTCGCGACCGAGAAGTCGGTCAGCAGGTGGTCGTACCCCGGAATACCGGCCTCCGTAGCGAACATCGGGTCACTCTCGGCGAGCTGATTCACGATCTCGTCGGCGAAGGCGAAGATGGGCGACTGAACAGCTTGCTCTGGCATAACAGATCCTTTGTCGGCTGCGATTGACCGCAGAGTCGGAATTTACCCGGTTCGTGGATTTTGCAGTCGCACGTGTCGCGCGCTCGTGACCGACCGAGGACTACCGGACGTCGACCTCGAGCGACACGAACCAGTGCTCGTCGACACTGAGTGTGCAGTCAGGATCGTCAGAGCACACGTGTGAGCCTTCGTCGATGACGAGCGCGGTGCCGTGGCAGTGGACGAGGTTGTCGTCGCACATCGGGCACTCGACGAGTGGTGCGCTTTGCATCGGGAGGGACATGATTTCAACCTAAATCGCTGGTGTGACATCGCCGAAGTAGCGCGGCAATCGTCTGTGCGTCGGAAGTTTCAAGTTTCTATTGAAACTTTTCGTTCGGGTGGTAAATTTGGGATTCGGCCTGTCACTGGTCCCGACGAGGAGAATCAACATGGCACGAGCCACGTGGTCTGGATTTCTAAGCTTCGGATTGGTCAGCGTCCCCGTTGGCCTCTTCAGCGCCACGTCCGATCAGACGATCCACTTCAACCAACTTCGTAAGAACACGTCGCACCGGGTGCGCTACAAGAAGGTCGACGAAGAGACGGGCGAAGAGCTCTCGACCGAGGACATCGTGAACGGATACCCGCTGGGCGGCGGAGAGTACGTCGTCGTGACGCGCGAAGAGATGGCCGAGGCGGCCCCCGGCAAGTCCGAACTGATCGAGATCCAGGACTTCGTCGACTTAGAAGAGATCGACCCGATCTTCTTTCGCCAGTCCTACTACCTCGCACCGAAGGGGAAGGGCGCCGACCGCGCCTACGCACTGCTCCTGCAAGCGATGCTCGAGACCAAGAAGGTGGGTATCGCGACGCTCGTCCTTCGCGACAAGGAACACTTGGTCGCGATCCGTCCGGCCGAGAAGGTGCTCATGCTCGAGACGATGTTCTTCCAGGACGAGATTCGTGATCCGGAAGAGGAGCTCGACACGTTGCCCCCGGTCGGCCACGCCGATGGTCGTGAGTTGTCGATCGCGAAGAAGCTCGTCGACTCCTTGACCGACGAGTGGGACCCCAGTCGCTACAAGAACACGTACCGCGAACGGGTCGAGGAACTGGTCGAGCAGAAGCGCGCGGGTCACTCCGTCGTCCGCGGCGCCGAAGACCGACCGAAGTCCAACGTCATTGACCTGATGTCCGCACTGCAGGCGTCGATTGATCGCTCGTCGTCGAAGCGCCCGTCTCGATCGGCGGCGAAGGCGTCGACGACGTCCAAGAGCACCAGCATGAATGTCTCGGCGCATCGCGAACAACGTGGTCTCGACGCCATGACCAAGGACGAACTGCTCGAACGCGCGAAGAAGCTCAAAGTCGACGCGAACACGAAGATGACCAAGGCGGAACTCATTCGCGTGGTCAGTGAAGCGAAGAACGCCAAGAAGAAATCAGGCTGACGAGTTCCATGGCTCGCGCCAAGGACACTCGGGCGACGCCGCCCGCGAAGTTGAGCGCCTATCGGGCGAAGCGGGATCCGACGAAGACGCCCGAACCCATGGGTCGGACCAGGAAGTCTGTCGCCACGGCGAAGTCAAAGTTGCCCACCTTCGTCATCCAAGAACACCACGCGCGCGCGCTGCACTGGGACTTTCGTCTCGAGCGCGATGGTGTGCTCGTGTCGTGGGCGCTGCCGAAGGGCCTGCCGATGGACCCCGCGACCAATCACCTCGCCGTGCACGTCGAAGACCACCCCTTCGACTACGGAAAGTTTGAGGGCACGATTCCGAAGGGCGAGTACGGCGCCGGCCAGGTCGGCATTTGGGACCACGGTACGTACGAGACGATTAAGTGGCGCCCCAACGAAGTGATGGTTGTGCTGCACGGGCAGCGCGTCACCGGCAAGTACGTCCTCTTCCCGACGGGTGACAAGAACTGGATGATTCACCGCATGGATCCGCCACCCGAGAAGACCGACGAAATGCCCGAACACGTGAGGCCGATGTTGGCTCTGGCGGGGGAACTCCCGAAGAGGGATGCCGGCTGGGCGTACGAATTCAAGTGGGACGGAGTGCGCGCGCTCGTCTACGTGGACGCGGGACAGGTGCGAGCATTCACCCGCAACGACAAGAGTCTCATGTCGACGTTTCCAGAATTGCGCGAGATTGGGTTACACCTGGGTTCGCGCTCCGCGATCCTGGACGGCGAGATCGTCGCCCTCGACAAGGACAATCGTCCGAACTTCTCGACGCTCTCCAAACGCCTTCACCTCACGTCGAAGACCGAGATCCAAACGATGCGATCATCGATTCCCGCGAGCTTCTTCGCGTTCGACGTCCTCTATCTCGAAGGTCACTCGCTCATGTCGCGCACTTACGACGAGCGCCGAGCCGCGCTCGAGTCGCTCGACTTGAACGGAGAGACTTTCGCCACACCGCCATCGATTACCACCACTGCTGGACCAAAGGTGCTCGTAATCTCGCGCGAACGCGGCTTCGAGGGAGTCGTCATCAAACGTCGGGCTTCGTCGTACTTGCCGGGTTCTCGCGCCGGGGACTGGGTCAAGGTGAAGAACTTCTTCACCCAGGAAGTGGTCATCGGAGGATGGACCGAGGGTAAGGGCGAACGAGACGGCAGTCTGGGCGCGCTGTTGCTCGGCGTTCCGTATGGTGGTGAACTGCAGTACGTCGGCAAGGTGGGCACCGGCTTCACGGCGGCGACGCGCAAGGATCTGCTCCGTCGTCTCAAACCTCTCGCACGAAAGTCAACACCGTTCTCGGCACCGCTCAGTCCCGCCGAAACGTCGCTCGCCCGCTTCGTGCGCCCGACTCTCGTGGGCGAGGTGCAATTCGCTGAGTGGACACCCGACGGCAACCTACGACAGCCGTCGTGGCGAGGGCTCCGCTCGGACAAGGGTCCCAAGGACGTCGTTCGTGAGTCCTGATCGAATCCTGACCGAGATCGACGGACGCGAACTGTCGCTGTCGAATCTCGACAAGGTGCTCTATCCGGATACCGGATTCACGAAAAGCCGAATGCTCGACTACTACGCGCGAATTGCGGACGTCATGTTGCCGCACCTCCGCAATCGGCCGACGACGTTTCGTCGGTACCCCCACGGCGTGGAAGGCATGTCGTTCTTTGAGAAACACGCATCGGAGCATCAGCCCGACTGGATCAAGACGATCGAAGTGCCGTCCAAGAGCGGCGAGCACGAGCCGATCGTGTACGCCGCGGTCAGCGACCGTCCAACGTTGTTGTGGGCGGCCAATCTTGCTTCGATTGAGTTTCACGTGCCTTTGTGGCACATCGCCCAGGGGAAGGCGATCCCCGCGCCGCCCGACTATCTCGTGTTCGACCTCGACCCCGGCCCCGGCACCACGATTGTCGAATGCAGCAGAGTCGCGCGGTGGATCGCGGAGCGACTCGATCGCGACACTCTCTTCGCTAAGACCAGCGGTTCGAAGGGACTCCAGCTCTATACGCGCGTGCGCCGAACGACGTGGGAACAGTTGAGCGAGCAGGCGCACGAGATTGCGCGGGCGATCGAACGAGATCACTCTTCCGACGTGGTATCGATCATGCGAAAGACTCTCCGTGACGGCAAGGTCTTTATCGACTGGAGCCAGAACAGCTCCTCGAAAACGACGGTCTGCGTGTACTCACTTCGAGCTCGCGCCGAAGAGACCGTGTCAACACCGGTGACGTGGGACGAGGTTGACCGATGCGCGAAGGCTGGCAATCCGAGCAAACTTCGTTTCGAAGCGAAAGACGTACTGAGGCGGGTCGAGAAGTTCGGCGATTTGATGGCACCACTCGTTGCGACGCCTTCGCGTGCGAAGAACTAGATGTCTTCTCTCCGCCCAGGAAACGACAGACAAGGGCGCCACCATCACTTCCTGCGGGTTTCCGTACTAGCACGGCCACATTTTCTCCGAACCGTTGTCCGAACGGGTGAGGGCCATTTGCCTGAATCACTCTTGGTGGGGCTAGTAAGAATCGAACTTACGACCTCGTCATTATCAGTGACGCGCTCTAACCGACTGAGCTATAGCCCCGCAGGCGTACCAATCTAGCCGACCGAGGAATTGAATCTAAATGTCGTTCGGGTCCCACGCGCGCGCCGCGATGGACTGACTGGCCGTCGCGAGCAGTGTTCCCGACTGGCTCCACATGTACGCGGTGCCCTGCGCGAATCCGCCCGCGAGAGCGTGCATGTGAATCTCCGTGAGTACCCACTGCGTCGATTCGAGCGCCACGATGCGAATCGTATTGTCGAGGCTTCGGCCCATCGTGGAGAAGCCGAGTGGTTGCGAGAGACCGCCGGCCACGTAGTCACCAAAGATGGCGAGCGTCGCGGCGGACAGAGTGCCTTCGCCCGGAACGCGTGACCACAGCGCCGACACCGGCGAGCCGGGCGTGCCGTCAATCTGCTCGAAGGGACGGCCGAGGGCGATCCGCGCCTCGAGGTGATTGAAGATCGAACGGTTAAATCGTTCGGGCATGACTCGTTCCTGACACTCTTCCGGCGCCTTGACCTTCGGCATCGTGACCCAGGGCGTCGCCGCCGAGAGCTCGCCGGTGCCAAAGGCGCCGTTGACCGTCAAGATCTCGCGGCCTTCGGCGTAAGTTGTCGCGCGCGCCTGGGTGACGTGACCGCCGATCACCGCGAGATCGACCTGCACGGTGGCCGTGGAGCCGAGCGGCGCGTAGGAGAGGTACTGGGCCGTCGCCCAGACGGTCGGTCGTGCGCTCGCCTCTTCGAGGGCGACGATCGCCGACGCGAGGCCGCAGCCGCCGAAGAGAAAGTTGCCCGGCGTGACGACGCGCTCGGTGACCTCGAAGGACCACGTGTCCTCACTCGTTCGCTCGATACCGAGAAAGATCCGTGCGTCCACGAACGCCGAGGCTAACGCAGCGTTGTGCCGTCGCTGCTTGACCGGCCTGGGTTGTGCGATGCGAGACTTGTACGGTGATCGATCCGCGCTTCGTCTACCTCGCCGCGGCGCTCTCACTGGTCGGTGCCTACGGCTACATCCGCGACACGCTGCGCGGGGATACGTCACCGAATCGGGTGACGTGGTCGCTCTGGGGTGTGGAGGGCGTGCTCGCGTTCTTTGTGGAGATCCAACAACACGTGGGTCTCGCGGCGTTGATGACTTTGATGCTCGGTCTCGTCCCGTGCGCCGTCGTCGCCGCGTCGTTCCGCAATCCCCACGGTGTATGGAAGCTCGGCGCATTCGACCTCGTCTGCGGCGCCGTGTCCGTCGGGGGACTGATCTTCTGGGCGTTCATCAACGAACCGACGGTCGCGTTGATCTCCTTTGTCGCCGCCGATCAGATGGCAGCCCTGCCGACGATTCGTAAATCGTGGCTCGCGCCGAGCACGGAGTCGCCGCGACTCTTCTTCCTGGGTTCGACGAACTGTTTGATCACGCTACTGACGCTCACGAAGTTGACCACGGCCGGCGCCCTCTTTCCCGGCTGTATCTTTGTGGCGGACCTGATTATGGGTCTGCTCATCGTGAGCAGTATCGGACCGCGACGGCGCGGCGAACCGTACGGCGTAATGAAACCGAAGGCGGCGTGACGATGGCAACGACTGTTCCTCCGGAAGAGAGCAAGGCCCGGGGTCAGGCGCAACGTGACGCAACGCCCCGCGGCGCGATGGCGACACTGAGCGATCGGCCGCCAAACTACGACCCGGTCGCACGTTTGATGTGGCAGGGTGCGTCGCGTCAACCCGACCTCCTGCCGCTTCGGTACGCGCGCATGCTGGCCGATCCCTTCTCCTTCTATCGCGGCAACGCGCTGCTGATGGCTGAAGACCTCGCGCGCGGCGCGAGCACGTCGCTTGACGTGCAACTCTGCGGCGACGCCCACCTCGCCAACTTCAACCTCTTCTCGTCACCGGAACGTCATCTGGTCTTCGACGTGAACGACTTCGACGAAACCGACCAGGGTCCCTTCGAATGGGACCTCAAGCGTCTGGTGACCTCACTCGCGGTCGCCTCGGCGCACCTCGGCCACCGTGACGTGCAGCAAGAACGCATCGCGCGCGCCGCGGCGCAAGAGTATCGGCTCTCGATCCGCAGATTCGCCGACGAAGGTCGCCTGGCGATCTGGTACGCGACGTTGGACATCGACGCGGTTATGAGCGACCTCGGAGGATTCTTCACCGAGAACGCGATCCATCGGATCGATCACGTGGTCGCGTACGCGAGTGGTCACGACACGAGAAGGGCGTTCGCGAAGTTGATCGTCGACGGGACAGACGGTCCGCGGATCGTCTCGAAACCACCATTGCTCGTGCCGCTGGCGGAGCTGCACGAGAGTGGGTACCTCACGTCGTCGGACCTCGAGCGTCTCATCACGGGCTACGCGCGAACGTTGAGCAGCGACCGCCAAGTGTTGCTCTCACAGTTCACGACGGTCGACGGCGCACGAAAGGTCGTCGGCGTCGGATCGGTCGGCACGGAGTGTTACGTGCTGTTGCTGCTCGGACGCGACCGGTCCGATCCGTTCTTCTTGCAGGTGAAGCAGGCCGGCGCGTCGGTCATCGCGACGGCGACGTCGCGCGAGTCGACGACACCCGCGGGCGAACGCGTGGTGCACGGTCAGCGACTCATGCAGGCGACCCCCGACGTTTTCTTGGGATGGCACTCCGTCAAGAAGAGCGGCTCGAAGCGGCACTACTACGTCCGCCAGCTCTACGACAACAAGGCGGCCATCGCGATCGACCGACTGGACGAGTCACTGCTCGTGACCTACGGACGAATATGTGCGTGGACGCTTGCCAGGGCGCACGCCCGCGGAGGGCACGGTGGCGAGATCGCCGGTTACCTCGGCAAGTCCGAGGTCGCCGACGAGGCCTTCGCCGCCTTCGCGATGGACTATCGTGACCGAACCCTGAGCGACTACGCCGCCTTGAAGAGCGCCGCCAAGGAAGGTCGGATTACGTTGGCGACGTGACGTCGTTGTTGCCCTTTCGCTGGCACCTCGCCGAAGTCCTGCTCATCCTGGCGGCCGGGACTGCGCACCACGTCGTCGTCAAGTCACGACGCGAACGACGCCTCGTGACTTACGCGCTACTCGCGCTCTTGGTGGTCACGGTCTGGCCCGTCGGTGACCTCGCGTCGTCGGTGTCGCTCAGTGTCGCCACCGTCCAACGCCTGGTCATCATGCTTCTGGTGTCACCCCTGATCTTGATGGCGACGCCGACGAGCGCCCTGGTGCGACTGACCCGGCCGAGATTTCTTGACGCGGTAACTCGCTTCCTCGCGCATCCTGGCGTGTCGATTGCCGTCGTCACGGTGGTGGGAACGGCCACGTTGTCCTCACCCGTCGTCGACTGGGGCGCACGTTCCTCGGTCGGCCGCGGCGTCATCCTCCTCACCGTCTTGTGCATTGGGGTGATCCTCTGGATCCCGGCGCTCGGCGTACTGCCGGGTGCGAAACGGCTCTCACCGGTCGCACGCGCGGGCTATCTGTTCGCGTCGTCGCTCGTCGTCACGAGTCTTTCGTTCGTGTGGATCTTCTCGCGCCACTCGCTCTATCCGGCGTTGCACCATCAACGCGCACTGTTAGACATGACACCGCTCTTCGACCAGCAGCTGGCAGGCTTCGTCGCGAAGTTTGGCGCCTACGCGCCGATGTGGGCGATCGCCTTCACGATCTTCTCCCGGGCCGATGAGCAGGGGACGCCCGTCGAAGAGACGCCGCTCTACTGGGCCGACGTCGAGCGCCAGCTGTTGCGACTCGATCGCCAGCGTGAGCGCGCCCTACGTCGTCATCAAACGGAATAGGTCACTTGGTAGGCTGATGCCCCCGGGGACGTAGCTCAGTTGGTAGAGCGCGGGCTTTGCAAGCCTGAGGTCGTGGGTTCGAGCCCCATCGTCTCCACTGAGAGGGCGAACGCGTATGTGTAGAAGTTCGGTACCTCCGCCACATATTGGCTCCGGTACCTCCGCCACACTTCTCAACCCGGCTTCGGCACCTCTGCGACAGTGGCTTCGGCACCTCTGCCACACTCGCTCCACCTCCCAAATTGACCTGAACACCGATCTCGCCTTGTCTGGACTGCAGTCCGGACTCTGGGGAGGTCGCCATGTTGAGGGAGTTATCGATGGTTGAGCAGCGCTATCAAGCCGTGCGCGAAGTACTCGACACCGGCGCGACCATCACCGACGTCGCCGCTCGCTACGGCGTGGACCGCACGACGCTGCATCACTGGCTGCGCCGCTACGCCAACGGCGGGCTCGAGGCGTTGGCCACCAAGTCCTCCAGGCCCGATACCTGTCCCCACCAGATGGACCCGGTGATCGAGGCCCGTGTGGTGGTGCTGCGCCGGAGTCACCCGCGCTGGGGTCCGCGCACGCTCGCTTCGAAGCTGCGCCTGGAGTTCGATCCCGCGCCGAGTCGCTCGGCGATCTACCGCGCCTTGGTGCGTCACCAGTTGATCGTGCCCACCGCGCGAAAGCGCGCCAAGTCCAGCTACGTGCGCTGGGAGCGCAACCGTTCCATGGAACTGTGGCAGATGGACGTGGTGAGTCGCATCTTCCTCACCGACGGCACGCAACTGCACTGCGTGACGGGTATCGACGACCACAGTCGCTACTGCGTGTCGGCCCAGTTGGTTCGACGCGCGACTGCCCAGCCGGTCTGTGACGCGCTGCTACTCGCACTCCGGCGCCATGGCGTGCCCGAAGAGATCTTGACGGACAATGGTCGCGTCTTCACGGGCCGGCTGAAGAACCCGAATACGCTCGTGCTCTTCGATCGGATCTGTCTCAACAACGGCATCACCCATCGCTTGACCGCTCCATACTCACCGACCACGACCGGCAAGGTGGAGCGACTGCACCGCACGATGCGACGCGAGTTCTTCGAGCTCAATACCTTTGAGACGTTGGAAGAGACCCAGGCGGCACTCGACAAGTGGGTGGTCGAATACAACACCGAACGCGAACACCAGTCCCTCGGCGACCTCCCGCCGATCCGACGATTCGAGTTGGCGCGGCGCGACAGCCTCGAAGTGATCGACGGCGAGGCGAGAGAACCCGAAGCGAGTGTCACCAAGAGCCTGGCGCGCGTCGTCGACGACAAGGGGCGCGTGGTCGTGCTGCGCTACCGCTACCACGTCGGCAAGGCCTACGTGAGTGAGACGGTTGCGGTGTCGTTGAAGGACGGACTGCTCAGTGTGCACCATCGCGGCGCGCTGGTCGCCACCCACGCGCGACGTCACCTGCCCGAAGACGACGTGAAGTTCACCGACCAGCCCAAGGTCGCTCGTCCTGCCACACCGAGCCTCGGCGATGTCGTCTATCGCACCGTCGATCCATCGGGCGCGGTCAGCTTTGCCGGCACCAGTTATCGAGCCGGCAACAAGTTCATGGGACGGGTGGCGGGCGTTCGACTCGTCGGCGATAGCGTCCAGGTCACCATCGACGGCGATCTCGTTCGCACCCACAAAGCCCGTCACGATCGCTCAAAAGAGTTTGGCGCGCTGGCCCAGCCCCAAGGAAAGAGGAGGAAGGGTGTTGCATAGGAACCGAAGTCAATCTGTGGAACGGGTGGTGAGTCTTTACAGGGCGAACGCGTATGTGTAGAAGTTCGGTACCTCCGCCACATATTGGCTCCGGTACCTCCGCCACACTTCTCAACCCGGCTTCGGCACCTCTGCGACAGTGGCTTCGGCACCTCTGCCACACTCGCTCCACCTCCCAAATTGACCTGAACACCGATCTCGCCTTGTCTGGACTGCAGTCCGGACTCTGGGGAGGTCGCCATGTTGAGGGAGTTATCGATGGTTGAGCAGCGCTATCAAGCCGTGCGCGAAGTACTCGACACCGGCGCGACCATCACCGACGTCGCCGCTCGCTACGGCGTGGACCGCACGACGCTGCATCACTGGCTGCGCCGCTACGCCAACGGCGGGCTCGAGGCGTTGGCCACCAAGTCCTCCAGGCCCGATACCTGTCCCCACCAGATAGACCCGGTGATCGAGGCCCGTGTGGTGGTGCTGCGCCGGAGTCACCCGCGCTGGGGTCCGCGCACGCTCGCTTCGAAGCTGCGCCTGGAGTTCGATCCCGCGCCGAGTCGACTCAGTGGCGGCGAAGCGTTCGTAGTCGACCCGGCGTTAACCCTTCGGTTCTCGAAAGTAGTGGCCCTCGCGCAGGTCTTCGAGCAAGCCCTGGTGGGTAGGTGTCCAGTCCAGAAGTGCTCTCGTGATCGCACTCGACGCGGTGGTGTCGGCACCGAAGAATCGGGCCATCCACCCGAAGTGGTCGCTGGCGTCGTCAGGTTGGACGGACACGACGGGCACCCCGAGTCCCTCGCCGATCGCCTGGGCGATCGCTTTTGTGGGAACGCCGGGATCGGCGACGGCGTGCACCGAGGACCCGGCCGGTGCCCTTTCGAGCGCCAGTCGAACCAATCGAGCGGCGTCGAGTCGGTGCACGGCCGGCCAGCAGTTGGCACCGTCACCGACGTAGCCGGACGATCCCTTCGAGCGCGCGATCGCGACGAGCGTGGCGATGAATCCGTGGTCGCCGTCACCGTGCACGGTGGGAGCGAATCGAACGCACGACGTCCGAACACCCTCGCGCGAGAGGCCCAACACCCATTCGACGTTGCCCGTGCGCGGGTGAAATCCCGGCTCCGGCACGTCGCTCTCTGTCGCCTCTCGACCTCGAGCGAGGCCGATGACGCCGCCGGCGACGACGAAGGGTCGATCGCTCTGCTTCAGTACGGCTCCGATGGTCTCGAGGACCTTCCGATCCGTTGCGGCGGCGGCGTCCATCTGGGAGAAGTCGTGGTTGTAGCCGAGGTGCACGACGCCGTCACTCCGCTCGACACCCTCACGAAAACTGGTCGGGTCATCGAGCGACCCGCGAAACGGCTCGGCGCCCGCGGCGACGATCGCTGCGGCCGAGGCGTCGGAACGCGCCAGGCCGATGACCTCGTGGCCGGCGCCGAGTAACTCGGGGACAACGGCGGAGCCGATCCACCCGGAGGCTCCCGTCATGAATACACGCATAGTGATAACTCCTTTGCTTTGAGGACATCTACGAGAATCCTCGTTCAATGTCAGTTACTGTCATTACTATAGTAATGATGTCAGTCCCTGTCAACACTCACTAGAATATTTGCATGGTGCGTTGGGAACCCGAAAGTAAGGCGAGGCTGGCCGAAGCCGCGATGGTCCTCTACGGGGAGCGTGGCTACGACCAGACCACGGTCGCCGAGATCGCCGAACGAGCCGGACTCACCGAGCGCACGTTCTTTCGCCACTTCGCCGACAAACGCGAAGTCCTCTTTGGGGGGGCCCACGCGCTGCAAGAGCTCCTCGTCGACACCGTCGCGCGCGCGCCACTATCGTCCACGCCGCTCGGCGCGGTCACGCTGGCGCTTGAGGCGGCGGGCGAGCTCTTCAATGAACGACGAGAGTTCTCGGTACGACGCCAACGCATCGTCGAGGGCAGCGCTGAACTGCAAGAGCGCGAGCTCATCAAGCTCGCCACGCTCGCCGCGGCCCTCGCCGACGCGCTGCGCGACCGTGGGGTCACCGATCCGACGGCGGCGTTGACCGGAGAGGTCGCCATCGCGATCTTCAAGATCTCCTTCGATCGCTGGGTCACGTCCACCGAGTCACACGATCTCGCCCAGATCATCCGTGACTCGCTCAAGGAGTTGCGAGCCGTGACCGCCGCGTCGTAAGACGCCACGAGAGTTGCCGAAGTCTTAGACGGCAGTGTGCACGGACTCGGCCGTGCGTTCGACGCGCTTCGTGCCCGGTTCACGGTCGTGCGCGCTCTGGCGCAGATGAAACTGCGTGACGCCGATCGTGAGTGAGACCGCGCCGACGATGTGCAGTTCGACCAACAACGGTGGCACGTGTGTCAGGTACTGCGTCACGCCGATCGCCGCCTGCAGCAACGAGATGACCACGAGTCGCCGCACGCCGAGACGCAGCGCGTTCGGCACGTCGCTGCGCCAGATCGCGAAGAGAACTCCGGTGACCAGTCCGATGAAGAGGACGGCGGCCAACGAGTGGACCCACGCGGCCGACGAGAACGCGAAGGGCAAACGTCGCGCGACGAGCTGTCCCTGTGACGCGCCGGCGTGCGGTCCCGATCCCGTCGTGGCCGTGCCCGTGATCAGCAGGATCACGAAAGGGATCCACAACAGTCGAGCGATGAGGAGAAAGTGTCGGTCGCGTACGTCACTGCGGGTGCCCGGACCGTAGACGTACTTAGAACGGTGGTACAGCACCGCGCTCACGACGACCATCGAGAGCGAGAGCAACATGTGCAACGAGACGAGCCAGGGGTTGAGCTTGGAGTAGACGACGAAGGCCCCGAGGATCGCGTCGAGCACGACGCCGCCGATCAATATTCCTGAGAGGATTATCAGGTCCTGGCGGCGTACTTCACGGAGAATCGCCGCGATCAGTGTCGCGATCGTCACGACGATCAGGGTCACGGTCACGATGCGGTTTCCGTACTCGATCAACGGGTGAATGCTCCACGAACCGCTGATTCGACCCTGGAAACACGTCGGCCAGTCCGGACAACCTAACCCGGAACCGGTCAGGCGAACGGCGGCGCCGGAGAGCACGATCACGATCATCGAGATGAACGACGCCAGTGCGAACCAGCGGAACGTCGGACCCGGCACGACACGAGGAGATGAAACGCTCACCCCCTCAGACTAGGTAATTCAGGGTCCCGTAGAATTTCGCTATGACGATCACGGCCCCGGTGCGCCATTCTGTAGGCGACGTGCTCCGGGGCTACCTCGCGCTCACCAAGCCGCGCATCATCGAGCTCTTGCTCGTCACGACGATCCCCACGATGGTCGTCGCCGCCAACGGCGTGCCGGGCCTCTGGTTGGTCGTCGCGACGCTCTGCGGTGGCACGCTCGCCGCCGGCGGCGCCAACACTTTCAACATGGTGATCGACCGCGACATCGACGCGATCATGGAACGAACCAAGCGACGCCCGTTGGTCACCGGTGTGATGTCGGCGCGCGACGCGACGGTCTTCGCCGTCGGCCTCGAGGTCCTCGCCTTCGTCGTGCTCGCGGTCTGGGTAAATCAGCTGTCGGCGTGGCTCGCGATGTCGGCGACGGCCTTCTACGTCATCGTCTACACGCTGTGGCTGAAGCGACGCAGTCGGCAGAACATCGTGATCGGGGGTGCCGCGGGCGCCGTGCCGGTACTGATCGGCTGGGCCGCGGTCACCAACTCACTCACGTGGACGCCGGTCTTGCTGTTCCTCGTGATCTTCATCTGGACCCCACCGCACTTCTGGGCGCTCGCCGTTCGCTACCGCGACGACTACGAGGCGGCGAACGTGCCGATGATGCCCGTCGTGGCCTCGCTGCGCCACACGACCCTCGAGATACTCATCTACTCCGTCGTGATGTGGGCCCTCACCGTCTTGATCGGTCCGACCGCGCACCTCGGCGTCATCTACGCCGTGTCGGCCACGGTCCTCGGCGGCCTCTTCACGTTCTACGCCGCACGGCTCTATCGACACGCCCTCGTCGACAAGGCCGACGTCGGCGAGGCGATGCGCCTCTTTCACTTCTCGATCACGTACCTGACGGCCCTCTTCGTCTTGATGGCCGTTGACGTTCTTGTCCGACACCACTAGTCCGCGACGACGTCCGTCGCCGAAGGCGTTCTCGATCGGCGTCGGCGTCACGATCGCGATCGTCGCGATCGTCGTCGTCTCCATCTTCACCGGCGGTCACGTCACGAACGACGGCGACGAGCCGACCAGTGCGCTCGTCGGTAAGACCGTTCCCTCGTTTTCGCTCAGTGGACTCACCGGCGGTACCGTGGTCGCGCCGTGGAAGAGCCGTCACGCGGCGGTACTGATCTTCTTCGCGAGTTACTGCGGTCCGTGCAAGAGCGAGATGCCGAAAGTGGCCAACTACCTGCGCCATCACCACGAAGGCGCGATTCGGGTCATCGGCGTCGACGCCGACGACGAGCGAGGGGCGGCCCAGGCGTTTGTCCGGAACAGTGGCGTCGGGTTCCCGATCGCCTTTGACCCCAACGGCACTGTTACCACGGGCATCTTCAAGTTCGCGGCGGTGCCCGAGACGGCCTTCGTGACCGCGGCCGGGATCGTCCACCAGATTTACTTCGGTGCCATTCCAAAGAACATCTTGGTGACGGGGATCGCCTCGCTTCGCGGCGTCCGGACCTAGTCGAAGCGAAACGTCCGCGCCGCGGCGAGCGGGGCGAGAAGTGCCCAGATCGCCAGCGCGATCCAATCGGTGCCGGTCGGTGTGAGGCCCTGACCGAGCACTCGATGGAGACCTTCGGCCATTGCGCCGGGCGGGAGTCCGACGGCGATGCGACGCACGACGTCCGGCAATGACGTGAGGGGCACAACGATGCCGGAGAGCAACAGCAGCACGAGGTAGAGCCCGTTACTCGCGGCGAGATTGACTTCGGCGCGAAGGCGACCGGCCAACGCCAGACCGATGCCCGCGCAACCGGCCGAGCCGAGAACGAGCAGTGCCGCGACCTCGAAGCCGCCGCTCGCGCCCCCTCGCGGCCGCCACGTCATCGTGAGGGCCACCAACGCGAGGACGAGGACCTGTAGCGCTTCGGTCACGAACACGCCGGCGATCTTGGCGCCGATGAGTCGACGGGTCCCCAACGGTGTCACGTGGAGTCGCCGCAGCACGCCGTAGCTACGTTCAAAACTCGTGGCGATCGACAGGGCGACCAGCGACGTCGACAGGACACAAAGTGCCAAGACACCCGGTGCGATGAAGTCGACGCGACTCTTCGTGGGCGTGGACACGACCTTCGTCAACGAGAAGAACACCAGCAGTAATACGGGTATGCCGACCGTCAACAGCAGGGTCTCGCCGCGCCGGAGCGTCATACGCACCTCGGCGCGACTCTGTGCCCACCACGCCTTCACGGCCGCACCTCGCGACGTTCCTGCTTGATCAGGTCCAGGTAGCGCTCCTCGAGTGAGGCCCGAGTACGCAGTGACACCAACGTCACGCCCACGTCGCTCAAGTACTCATTCAGTGCGGTCAAGCGCGCTGGCGTCGACTCCGTCGCACAGTGCAAGAGCGTCGGCGTGTCGGCGGTGATGGCGCAGCCGAGTTTCCTGGCGAGGCGTGACGTGTCGATCGGTCCCGAAATCTCGATGATCATCTCGGGCGCGCCGGCGAGTTCGACGAGCGTTCCGTGAACCACGACGTGGCCCCGGTTCATGATGATCACCCGGTCCGACATCTTCTCGGCCTCGATCAACTCGTGCGTCGTCACTAATAATGCGCACCCACGATCACGCTCCGACGCGATCAGCGCGCGGATGACCTGGCGCCCCTCGGGATCGACCGCGGTCGTCGGCTCGTCGAGGACGAGGACGCGGGGGCGTCCGAGGAGCGCGAGCGCGAGCAGGGTTCGCTGTTGCTCGCCGCCGCTGAGGCGCCGCCACGGCGTGCGGGCGCATCGTCGAAGGTCCAGGAGTTCCAGTAGTTCATCGCCGTCTCGGGGCGCCTCGTAGTACGACGCGGTCAACTCGAGCACCTGATGGGGCGACATCGGGAACCAGACGCCGCCGCGCTGCAGCAAGGCTCCCGTGCGCGCGACGACCTCACGGTGGTCGCGAAGCGGGTTGAGTCCGTGAAGTCGCACCGTGCCGGAGGTCGGGGCACGGAAACCGAGCAACGTCTCGACGGCCGTGGTCTTGCCGGCGCCGTTGGGCCCGAGCAACGTCACCACTTCGCCGTAGGCGACGTGTAGGGAGACGTCGTCGACGGCGCGCACCGCACCGAAGTCGACCGTTAAATCGCTGACCTCGAGCGCGTAACTCACGACCACTGAACCTAGACGCTTCGAAGGTTCGACTTTCGAGTGCTCGGTAGGCTTATGCACATGATTGACCTCGTGCAACTGCGCACCGAACCCGACGTCGTACGGGTCGCGCTCGCTCGTCGCGGGGTCTCGGCGGCGTCGATTGACTCGATAATCGCGATGGACGTCGAACACCGTGAACTGCTCTACGAGGCCGAACGACTGCGCGCCGAGGTCAAGTTCCTCTCTCGCCTCGTCGGCGAGGCCCGTCGTGACAAGGACGCGGTGACGGCGGCGACGCTGACCGAGAAGAGTCGGACGCTGGGGGACGAGGAACGGATCGCCACCGACGCCATGGAGCGGGTCGCGTCCAAGCTGCACGAGGCTCTGCTCATGATTCCGAACCTCCCTGATCCGGAGGTCCCGGACGGCGTGGATGAGAACGACAACGTCGAACTTCGGCGCTGGTGGCCGGGTATGGACGACGGTGAAGCGTTCCCGGTATTTGCCGCGCACCAGATGGTGCCCCACTGGGACGCCGCGCTCGAACTGGGGATCCTCGACCTGGAGTCCGGCGCACGCATTGCCGGTTCGATGTTTCCGCTTTTTCGCGGCGCCGGGTCCCGCCTGCTTCGTTCGCTGAGCGCGCTCTCGTTGGATCGCAACGCGGGCGAGTACGAAGAGATCCGACCGCCGACCTTCGCGCTCACCTCGACCATGATGTCGACCGGCCATCTGCCGAAGTCCGTTGACGAGATGTACTCGATCGAGCGCGACTCCCTCTGGGCCATCCCCACCGCCGAGGTCCCGCTGACGTCGATGCACGCCGACCAGATTCTCGACGAGGCGAGTCTCCCGATTCGCCTCTGCGCCGAGACGGCCTGCTTTCGTCGCGAGGCCGGCGCCGCCGGCCGCGATACGCGCGGCGTGTTACGAGTCCACGAGTTCGACAAGGTCGAACTCTTCGCCTACTGCACGCCCGACCAGGCCGCGGCCGCTTTCGACGACATACTCACGCGCGCCGAATCGATACTGCGCGAACTCGGGCTCACGTACCGACTCTTGAACCTCTGCGCCGGTGACCTTGGATCGGCGTCGGCGCGCACCATCGACCTCGAGGTCTTTAGCCCCGGCGTGGACCGGTGGCTCGAGGTCTCCTCGATCAGTTGGTTCCGCGACTACCAGGCGCGTCGCGCGCACGTCCGCTACCGCACGAGCGAAGGAAGGACGCAGCTCGTGCACACGGTGAACGGATCGGCACTCGGCTGGGCTCGGATCTGGGCCGCGCTGATCGAGACGTACCGCCAGAGCGATGGTTCGGTCGTGCTCCCCGAGGTGCTGGCGCCCTACATGGGCGAGGACCGAACGATCAGGCCGAGGCTTTCGTAGTCTCGTAGCGATAGCCGACGCCGCGCACCGTGGTGATGAGTTCCGGGTTCTTCGGGTTGTCCTCGATCAGCGTGCGCAGTCGTTTGATGTGCACGTCGAGCGTTTTGGTGTCACCCACGTAGTCGCTGCCCCAGATTCGGTCGATGAGCACCTCGCGCGTCAATACCCGTCCGGGGTTCTCGAGGAGCAGTCGAAGCAGAGCGAACTCCTTCTTGCGCAGTTTGATCTCTTGGCCGTTGACGTAACACCGCCGCGCGTCGACGTCCATGTGGATCGGACCGAGTCGGATCTCCTCGTCCGAGGCGGGCGACTGCTCGTGGACGTCGCGGCGACGCAGGACGGCGCGGATGCGCGCAACCAGCTCGCGGAGTCGATACGGTTTCGTGACGTAGTCGTCGGCGCCGATCTCGAGCATGAGGACCATGTCGACCTCTTCGCCCTTGGCACTCACGATGATGATCGGCACTTCGCTGTACGCGCGGATCTGTCGACAGACGTCGAGCCCCGACATCTTGGGCAGCATGAGGTCGAGCAATACGATGTCGAAGGTCTCCTTGGCGAAGAGCGCCACCGCCTGTTGGCCGTCGCGCGCGATCGCGACGTCAAAGCCTTCGCGGTCGAGTCCAATGGTCAACGCGTCGACGAAGGACTCTTCGTCTTCGACCAGCAAGATGTTGATTCGTTTGTCGTTGGACGACTTCTTCGGCATCAGTGGACCATGGGCAGTTCGAGCGTGAAGGTCGAACCCTCACCCTCGCGCGACTCCACGAGCACGTTGCCACCGTGATTCTGCGCGACGTGTCGCACGATGCTGAGCCCGAGTCCGGTACCGCCCGTCTCGCGCGCCCGACCCGGGTCCACGCGGTAGAAGCGCTCGAAGATCCGTTCGAGGTCCTTGGCGGGGATGCCCACCCCCTGGTCCTTGATCGCGATGAGCGCGAGCGGTCCGACACTGTCGCCGTCGTCGGTCACCATGGCCTCCACCCGGTCGATCGTGATGCTGACGAGTCCCCCGCGAGGTGAGTACACGACGGCGTTCTCCAACAGCGCGTGGATCGCCGAGATCAACTGTCGTCGATCGCCGACGACCACGAGGTTGGCTTCGGGTTCGACGAAGTCAACCTTCACGTCGTGCTGTTCGGCCGCGGTGCGGATTCGTTCGATCGCGTCGGCGACGATCAACACGACGGGAATCGGTTCCCTCGTGGGTGATCCCTCACCTTCGATGCGTGAGAGGTCCAGCAGGTCCTCGATGATGCGATTGACGCGGAACGCTTCGTTGTTGATTCGCTCGGCCAGGCGGTGCGCGACCGCGGGGTCGGTTTCGAACAACAACGTCTCGGCGAGCAGACCGAGTGCGCCCATCGGCGTCTTCAACTCGTGCGAGACGTTGGCGATGAAGTCGCGACGGATGTCCTCGAGCCGACGCCGTTCTGAGACGTCTTCAATGATGGCGAGGACACCCAACGGGCGACGTCCGTCGTCAATCACGGCCGCGCGAATCGTGAGCGTCCGTCGCGGCGGACCGTAGATGTCGACGGTGCGCTCGGCGACGCCGTCGGACCAGCCTTCGGCCAGGACATCGGTCACCGCCTGGGCGGCGATGGCGTCGCCGTAACGACTCGTCATCAACGATTCGGCCTGCGTGTTGCGGAAGATGACGCCACCGCTCTCGTCACAGAGGACGAGTCCGAGGTGCAATGAGTTCATGGACTGGCGGAGTCGCGCCGAGTCGGCGCTGGACTCCGAGACCGCCGTGCTGGCGACGCCGGTGGCCTCTTCGAGATAGCTCAGCGCCGATTCGACCTTGCCGTTGTCGTCGTGCGGTTCGACGCCGAGTCGCGACGCCAACGCGGTGAGTCGCTGGGCGATGGCGCGGTGCCCCCGCTGGCGATTGATGAGGACACCGATGAGCAGTCCCACGATCAGGGCGCCGGCGCCGGCGCCGTAGAGGGCGGCCGGCGGCCATTTGGAGACCACGTTGTGGGTGAGCGCGACGAGCACGGGACCATTCTCGCAGACGTGGGCACCGACGATGCGCCAGCGACCGTTGGGCGCTCACCACTTGAAAGCGAGAAGACGATGCTCTTCGCGAATGTCACACTCACACCGTCGACGACCGCTCTGCCCGGCAGCGCGGCGCTGCAACAGCTGGCGAACGGTGTCGCGGCGTGGGCCCTGATCGGCGCCTTGGTCGCCCTACTCTTGGGTGCCGCGCTGTGGGCCGTAGGATCGCATACCCAGAACATGCATCAGTCGTCGCAGGGTCGACGCGCCGTCCTGACCTCGCTGATCGCGGCCGTTCTCATCGGCGCCGCGCCCACGTTGATCAACTTCTTCTTCAACACGGGTCTCAGTGTCCACTAGTGGGACGCTTTTCGTGCATACTTCACCCGATCAGTTGCGTGACCCACGCCGTCACCACGACCGTCGTGGGCGGATTCTTCAGCACCCTGACGAACTGGGTGCTCAGTAGCGTCGGATGGTTCCTCTCCTCGGCCGGGGCCGTGCTGACCTCGGCCACCGAGCCCACCACCGTGATCCGCTCCGCGACCACCGAGTTCGACGTGCTGGTCAACCTTTCACCGATTCTCTTGATGGTCGGGCTCCTCGTCGCGACACTGCAGGCGGTTCGGCACGGCGACGCGACGTCGCTCTGGCGCGTCTACCTCGGTGTGGCGCCGGCGGCCGTGCTGGCGATCTTCGTGGCGCGGCCCTTCGCCGCCCTCATCCTGGAATCGGTGAATCAGCTCTCTTCCAGTGCGTCGAACTCGGTCATCACCCATCAAAGCGAACTCACGAGCGCCCTGACGAGCGCGGCGGCGGTGGTCCCGGCGTTCGCCATCTTCGTGTTGGCGATCGCGGTCGTGATCGGTTCATGGTTGCTGTGGTGCGAGCTGATCGTGCGAGCAGTGATCTTGACGCTCCTGCTCGTGCTGGTGCCGGTCATCGTGCCGCTCGCCACGTTCCCGGCGGGCCGTCGCCTGGGATGGCGCCTCGCCGAGACGTTCCTCGCGGTCGCGGTGAGCAAATTCCTGATCGTGATCACGCTGACGCTCGGCTTTCAAGAACTCCTCGGGAGCTCCGCCACCCAGGTGATCACGGGCGCGCTCACCCTTATGCTCGCGTGTTTCTCTCCGTTCCTGCTCTTGAAGATGATCCCGTTCGTCGAGACCGCAGCCCTGCACAACCTTGAAGGCGTTCGGGCTCGGTTCACGAAGATGGCGACCGATCTACCGACGTCACCGGCGGCGCAGGCCGTGCGGGCGTTGACGCCCGACGCACCCATCCCCGGGCCGGAGGAACGCCCGGAGGACCTTGGACTGGAGATGTGGGAGGGCGGTCCCGAAACGCCCATGCCCAACCCGACGGGAAAGAAGTTGGCGCCCCCGATCGGCACACCGACGCCGCGCGGCGGTCACGTGGCGTATCGCAGCGACGAAGTGGGACCCGTGGTCGGGTGGCACTTCGATGAGTGAGTCGATCGGACTCGGCATCGCGGACGGCGAGAGTCGTTGGCTTGGAGTGCGCCGCCACCAGGCCACGCTCGTGATCATCGGGCTGGGACTCGTGGGCCAGTGGATCACCCAGGCGCACGGCGCGACGATCGAGCTCCTGGCGGGCGCGTCCCTGCTGGCATGCGCCGCACCCACGAGCGACGGACTGACCGTCGGTGAGCGCCTCGGAATTGGTGCCGAGTTCCTCGCGCGCTCGCGATGGACATCGATTCGCACGTCAAGTGTTGACGGGACCGTGACGATCAACGCCGGCGGCGAAGCCACGATCCGCAGCTTCGAACTACAGCACCGCGGACGGCTCGACCTCTCCGGTCGGGACGTTCAGAACGCGACGGCATTGGCGCAGTTCGCCGACGCCCTCGCAACCGCTGACACCACGCGTCACTTCTCCGTGCACGTTCGCACGTCGCCGAAGGGCGTGCGGACCATATTGGTCGCGCCGACGGAGGTGAGCCCACCGCCGGGATGGACACTGAACACCGATTTGGCCGTTGACGCGCTCAACATCGCCAGATCGAACGCGTCGTGGCTTTTGGAGCGATGGTCGTACGTCAGAGACGTTGAGGAAGTGATTCGCGTGGTGCGCGTGCGTGACTTCAGCGCGGTGCCGGACGGCCGTGCGCTCCTCGAGCGTGTGCAGTTCGCGTCGTCGTCCCTCGATGTGGTAGTGCACGTCGACGTCGTGGGCGGCGCACGAGCACAGCGACTGGCCGCGCGCGCCGTGCATCGCGTTGGCAGCGATGACGTCACGTCACAGGCGGCCGGGTTTCGACGCACGGCTCAGTCGACGCACACCCTCGAGCGTCTTCGTCAGCGAGAAGCATTGGTGGTCGAGGGCACGGCGCTCCTACGGGTCGCCGTCTTCGTGGTCGTACGGGCGACATCGTTGCGAGAACTCCGGCGTGACGTGCACAGCGTCACGCGTTGCGCGCTCGAGTCGGGGCTGCGCTGTGAACCGGGATTCGGTCGCCAGTCGTCGTGGTACCGCGCGCAACTTCCGGGCGCGCCAGGTTGGTGAGTCGATCCTGGACGCACTGGGCCACGTCGCGCGACCTCACGGACCTCATGGTGCCGGCGCACGACGCCGGCACCGGCCTGGTGGGACGTCCGCTCGGTGCGGCACAGCGTGGCGGTCCCTTCGTCCTCGATCCCTTCGACGCCTACCGCATCGGCGTGCTGTCCAACCCGAACGTGATCGTCGCCGGATCGATCGGCGCCGGCAAGAGCACGGTCGTGAAGATGACGTTGGACCGGGCCCTGGAGCGGGGTCGCCGCGCCGTGATCCTGGACCCGAAGGGCGAATACGCGTCGCTGGCGTCGGTCTACGGCGCGCGCGCGCTCGCGCTGGGTCGTGACGGCTGGTGCAGCCCGTTCCCTGTCAACGACCGTGAGAGCCGGGACCTGTTGCGCGCCCTCATCGCCAGTGCCCAGGGCGCCGCGCTCAAGAGCGACCAGCATTACGTCATCGATGAGGCGTGGCAGCAACTGGCGTCGCCGAGACCCCGGCGTGTGCTCCACGCCCTGTTCGACCTCATGCGCGTGCACCTCACGTCAACGGCCGAGACGCCCGAGCGCAGCGTGGCACTGACGCTCTACCGATTCATCCACGGTGACCTCGCCGGACTGTTCGACGGCGACGGCGACCCGATGGTCTTTGAGGGCCGGCTCGTCGTCCTCGACCTCTCGGCGCAGTGGTCGTCGAACTCCTTCGCGGTGTCCGCCCTCAGCGCCGTCGCCGCGGCGCAACAGGTCGTCGCCGGGGAGAGCGAGCTGGGGTACCTCGTGCTCGACGAGGCGTGGTCGCTACTCGCGGACCCCCACGCACTGCGATGGCTGCAGGGCTCGTGGAAGTTGGCGCGCGCGAAAGGTATCGCGCACGTCCTCGTCCTACATCGATGGAGCGACGTAGGGGCGGTCGGGGACGTCGGATCGGTGGAGCGAGAACGGGCCCAGGGACTTTTGCGAGAGTGCGAGACGGCGTGGCTCTTTCGACAGCCGCCCGACGAAGCGCGAGAGATGGCGCTGGCGCTGGGACTGCACCGGCGAGAGGAGCGGTATCTGTCGGCGCTCCCGAAGGGCACCGCACTCGTGCGTTACGGGCCATACCGTTCCATCGTGCACGTCCGACCGGACGAGCGCGACCGCGGCTTCATCGACACGGACGCGGCCATGAGGACGAAGAGCGACGGTGGATGATCGTCCGTCACTCGGTCGTCGAACATTTCACGGCGTCAGCTACGGACCACGCGTGCGACTGGCGCCGCGCAGTTCACTCCTCATCATCGGTCCGACCCAGGTCGGCAAAACGTCGTCGCTCGTCATACCGGCCCTCCTGCGTTGGGGCGACGCGTTGGTCGTCACGAGCGTGAAGAGCGACGTGATCGCGATAACGAAGGAGTGGCGCGCCACCCTCGGTGACGTGCAGGTCCTCGAACCGGGGCGAGAGAGTGGCCTGACCTGGAACCCCTTAGAGGGCGTGGGCACGTTGCGACACGCGCTACGTGTCGCGCGAGACCTGACGAGCGGACCGGCCGAACGGGGCGAAACCGAGTTCTGGAACTCGCTCGCAACGAAGGTGGTTGGTTCCTTACTCATGTTGGCGGTCCAACGTTCCCGCGACATCTTCGACGTCGCGCACGCAATCGAGAATCGAGACTTTGAACCGTGGCTCGACGTCATCGGACACACGGATGCCGGTGATCTCCTCGCGGCCTTCCTGACGCACGAGCACCGAACTCGTGAAGGTGTCCTGACGACCGCCGAGACGATGGTCATGCCGTGGCGATTTCGCCAACCTCTGGCCGACGTGCGCGCCACCGTGGCCGGCGCGAACACCCTGTACCTCTGCAGTCCGCGTGGCGAACAGCACCACTACGAACCACTCTTTCGCGGTGCTCTGCGAATGGTGTTGGAAGAGCAACAGCGACTGGTCGATCTGCACCGCCAACGGCGCCTCCTCCTCGTGCTCGACGAAGCCGCGACAGTCGCGTCACTCGACGAACTCGATCAGATGGCCGCGACCGTGAGCGGCCTCGACGTCACGATGGTGACGGTCCTGCAGGATTTCTCGCAGTTGAAGGCGCGGTGGGGAGCGCGCGCCTCCACCATCGTGAACAATCACACGACCCGATTGGTCTTGGGTGGCCTCGCCGATCCCACCGCATCGCAGTACCTACCCGAACTCTTCGAGACGCGCAAGGACGCTCCGCTCACGGTGCCGTTGCGCCAACGACCTCCCGGCACGGGCACCGTGATCGCGGGCCATCGACCCGCCTACGCGGTTCGGTTGCAACCCTGGTGGCGCGATCGGCGTCTTCGCGCTCGGGGTGTGCGCGAAGGTTAACTAGCATTTCTCGATGGCGACACCGCGTACTCCGATCGAAGATCAGATCTTGGCGGTCGATATCGGCGCCACGAACGTGAAATTTTGCCACGTCGACGTTCATGGCGACCTGCTCGAAGGCGTCCGACGGCGTCCGACGCCCTACCCGTGTTCGCCGGAGCGTCTCATCGATGCGCTGGACGAACGAATCGAGAGCAGCGAGTGCCCGAGGGTCGGCATCGGCTTTCCCGGTGAGTTCATCGACGGACACGTGGTGCGCCCGGGGAATCTGTCGCGACCAGGGGGCGTGACGACGGACGTCGACCCGGGACTCGAAGCGCAGTGGAAGGGTTTTGAGTTCCAAGCGGAGCTGCGAAAGAGGACCGGCCGCGACGTGCGCGTCGTGAACGACGCCACGTTGGCCGCGCTCGGATCGATTGAAGGCCACGGTGTCGAATTGGTGCTCACGCTGGGCACCGGGTTCGGCATCGCTTTGGCGATCGACGGACAGTTGCGAAAGATCCGTGACGTGGGAGCGGAGAGTTTCGTTCGGGGCCGGACCTACGACCAGACCATCGGAGAGCACTCTCGCTCCATCGACGAAGAACACTGGAGTGAACTACTGGTCATGGCCGTCGACGGATTCGTGCAGGAGTTCGGCGCGACGACAGTGCATTTGGCTGGCGGCAACGCGCGACGTGTCGCGCCGACGTTGTTCACGAACACGAAGTACCGCGTCGTGATCAACGGCAATCAGGCATCGATTCGCGGCGCGGCGCGGTTGTTCGACGACTGAGCGAGATCGACGGCGCTCTGGACGAGCACGCCCGCGAGTATCCGACACGATCCGTCTTGCACCTGAAAGTCGGGGCTGTGGTGCATACCGCTCGACCCGTCCTCGTTGGCGCCCCCGATGAACATGTAGCAGCCGGGGACGCGATTCAAGAACTCTGACACGTCGTCACTAGGGGTGAACGGTGGAATCGTCATGACGCCACTCGGGCCGACGACCTTCGCCGCCGACTGCATGACCTGCTCGAAGATGTCGACGTTGTTCACGACGGCGGGCGCCACCTCGGTCACGTCGAGTGCGGTCTCGACGACGAATCGTGATTCGACCTCGTGCAGAAGCGCGCGCAGCCGATCGATCGACTCGACGTGCTGTTCGGGCGTGAAGGTGCGAAGTGTCCCGCGCAGCGTCGCCTGTCGAGGCACCACGTTCATGGCCGTGCCAGCGTTGATGACGCCCGCCGAGCAAGCGCACCCGGTTCCTTCGAATGTGAGACCGTCGACCACCTCACCAAGTCGCGGTGCCAGGTGACTCACGGCCAGGATCACGTTGCCCTCCGCGCTCGCCATCGCGCCGTGGCCACCCCTTCCCCTGAGATGGATCGAGAATGACGCGGCTTCGCTCATCATCACACCCGGTTTCGTCCCCACGAATCCGAGTGGCGCCAGTGATGACACGTGCGCGCCCACGACGACGTCGACGGGATGGTCGCGCAACACGCCGCCTTCGATCATGGCGAGGGCGCCGCCCAGCCCTTCTTCCGCGGGCTGGAACAGCAGCGTGAACTCTCCGGCGAGTTCCCCTTGTCGTCGCGAGAGAATGTCGGCGATGCCGAGAAGTCCGGCGGTGTGGACATCGTGACCGCACGCATGCATCACGCCGTCGTTCGCGGAGGCGAAGGAGATCTCGTTCTCTTCGTGTACGGGCAGGGCGTCGATGTCGCCGCGGATCATGATCCTTCGCCCGGGCATGGCGCCGCGCAGCACCGCGACGGCGCCGGTCTTGGTCGGGCACGGCGCGAGTTCCCACCCCAGTTCGACCAAGCGATCGCGTACGACCCGGGTCGTGCGATGTTCTTCGAAGGCGAGCTCGGGGTGGGCGTGTAGGTCGTGGCGAAGCTCCACCATCGAGTCGTTGACGTCATCGAGGAGTTGCGGGAGGTCATCGGCGAAGGTGCTGGTCATAGAGGCATGGTACTTATGCGCCGAGAAGTGAGCGAAGGTCAGTCGACTACGATGGACGCTCAGCAACAACGCGGCTGTAGCTCAGCGGATTAGAGCATCGGTCTACGGAACCGAGGGTCGGGGGTTCGAATCCCTCCAGCCGCACCACGGTGATGTCGCACCACTTGTGAAAGTTCGGGACCTCTGTCTCACTTTGACTCCGGGACGTGTGTCTCACTTTGCGGCCCGGCTTCGATTCGTCTGTCCCGGTGGCTCCGGGACGTGTGTCTCACTGCTCCCACCTTTTTGACACGCTGTCACTCGGGTTCTGGACGTGCGTCCAGTGTTCGAGGAGGCGGCAATGTTGATCGAGTTATCCATGGTTGAGCAGCGCTATTTGGCGGTGCGCGAAGCACTCGATTCCGGCGCGACAATCGTCCAGGTCGCCGCGCAATACGGCGTCGATCGACGGACACTGCACCGATGGCTCACCCGCTACGCCAGCGGCGGCCTCGAGGCGCTGGCCGATCGTTCCTCTCGACCGGACACCAGTCCGACTCAGATGGACCCGAGGATCGAAGCACGACTGGTGATGATGCGCCGTCAACACAGCGGCTGGGGACCACGCACCCTGCGCACGAAGTTGGTGAACGAGTTCGGGGAACGCGCGCCGAGCAGGTCAGCGGTCTATCGCGCGCTCGTGCGCCACCAGCTCATCGTGCCGGCACCGCGCCGGCGCCGAGTCCAGGACTACAAGCGTTTTGAGCGCACCCGGTCGATGGAGATGTGGCAGATGGACGTGGTGGGACGGATCTATCTCACGGACGGCACGTCGATCAGTTGCGTGACCGGCATCGATGACCACAGCCGCTACTGCGTGAGTGCCCAGTTGGTCGCGCGCGCCACGGCGCGCCCGGTCTGTGACGCACTCCTGCTCGCCCTCCAGCGTTACGGTCCGCCGCAGGAGATCTTGACGGACAATGGTCGGGTCTTCACCGGCAAGCACCAAACCAAGCCCGCCACCGTGCTCTTTGACCGGATCTGTCTCAACAATGGCATCAAGCACCGACTGACCGCGCCCTATCATCCGACCACGACCGGCAAGGTCGAACGACTGCATCGCACGATGCGCGACGAGTTCTTCAACGACGCGCGTTACGACACCATCGAAGAGACCCAGGCGGCCCTGGACGCGTGGGTCGTGACCTACAACACGCAGCGCGAGCATCAGTCCCTGGGCGACACCGTGCCACTGCGTCGCTTCGAGCTCGCCCGGCGTGACGACGTCGACATCGTCGACGGCGATATCGAAACCGAACCGGTCGTCGCGACGCGCAAGTCCCTCACCCGCGTGGTCGACGACAAGGGCCGGGTGACCGTGTTGAACTTCCGCTACCACGTCGGGCGGGTCTACAGCGGCGAACGGGTCCAGGTCACCAGCGACGACGGACTGCTCTACGTGCACCACCGCGAAGTGTTGATCGCCACCCACGCGCGCCGCCACCTCGTGGACCACGACGTCGCCTTCTTGGCCCAACCGCGGGCCAAGGCTCCCACCAAAGGCGACGAGGTGATCCGCAAGGTCGATCCCACCGGCGCGGTCAGTTTCGCCGGCTCCAACTACCGCGTCGGCAACGGCTATCGCGGACGTCTTGCGGGAGTGCGAATCGTGGGCGACACCGTGCAAATCACCGTCGATGGCGTGCTCATCCGCACGCACCAATCTCGCCACGACAAGTCCAAAGAGTTCAGTGCGCTGGCTCAACCACACGGCAGAAAAAGGAGGAAAGATGTCGCATAGGTCCCGGAGCCATACTGTGACACGGGTGGTGAGTCTTTACATGATGTCGCACCACTTGACCATGACCTTCAGCGAATCTGGGAGAAGCGCAATCTCTTCCAACGCCGGACGGTGTGCACGAGGAGATAGATAGTGAGGACCACCCCGGTTATCGCGTGCCATCGAATCTTGGTGCGGTGCGGTGCCCAGAGATCCCAGAATCCAGAAACGAGCATCGCCAAAGTCATGATGAAGAGCAAACCATCCGCGAGAGCCAATCGGCCCGCGGGCAGAAACAGTTTTTGGACCCTCATTAATCGCAGGGCCAATCGTTTGGAGATTCGTCGTCGTTGAGCCAAGTGAAATCCAACGAACAACGCGAACAACAACCCGAAAGCCACATGCAAGGAAATCACGGGCTCCAACACCAACGAGGTAATCGTCGATACGATCAGCGTGACGTGAACGAGCCACCGTAGGGCGCTGCGGCGGGACTTGGCGGCTTGGATCATCGAGCACCTGCCGATGTTGGCTGTTGGAGCATGGAACGGATCACGGCATCACACTCGCGCGGCAGGAGGCTTCCTTGATCACCACGTCGGCCACCGGAGGTTGTCCCGGGTGCGAAACGACGAGTCATGACCATCCTCCAATCCTTGACGTCGTCCTTCGCCGTTGCTATCAGGGTGAACCCGGAAAGTTCTGATCTACCCTTAGTGGCCGAGTGACGAATCGCGAGAGATCACCCCGGTGGACGTCGTTTGTGAAATGACCGCCCCGCGATACTCACGGCATCGAGGGTCGGGGGTTTGAATGCCTCGAGCCGCACGAATTGGCATTGACCCGTTTGGGCTTTAAAGGGCCCGGACTGGCGATGGGAACGTCACATCGCTTCTCACCATTTTCGGAACCATCTCTCAGCCCTCTAACAACGTCCTCACATGAGCCTCACAATTGCGTTCTCTACTTTGGGCACTGTTCCTTTGAAAGGAGAACAAATGAGAAACATAACCACTCGATCCATTGCGGCACTCGCGCTAATCGCCGCCGTCGGCTTCAGTGTTCCCTCCGTGGCGTCCGCCGATTCGACGACCACGACCGTACCGAGCGCCAGTTTCCTCGCGGCGCAAAAGGCGCTCGAGGTCCAGTTGGCGAACCGAGCAACGCAACTTTCGCACCTGGTGGCGGACGTGACAGCGGCGACCCCAGTCCCGCTGTCCGGAAGCGCCTCGGCGATACTCCAAGCCCGGCTCTTGACCGAGCAGACGAGCATCAACGCATTGATCACAAAGGTGCCGATGGACACGACCCGAGCCCAATTGAACGCGGACCGCAACGCGATGCTGCGGGACAACCGCGTGTACGCCGTGATGTCACCGCAGGTCTTCGAGATGATCGAGGCCTCAGGTATTGCGGCGCAGGTTACGACCATGCAGGGGAATGAATCGACGCTGCAGTCAGAGGTCGCGTCGATCGTCGGCCTGCCGGGTTACAAGACCGCGATGAACCACTACAACAACTACGTGCTGCGTCTGTCCAACTGGTCGGTGCGCATCGTGAGCGTCGAGAGCGTGGTGCTGGCCCAGACGCCTGGCGGTTACCCGGGCAACACCAAGGTCTTCGTCAATCAGAATCACAGCATTCTCGACGCGAACATCGCCCTGGCGTACGCCGCGTACGACGCCAGCGTCATTGGGCTCGCGACGGGTGGCTACACCGGTTCGTAAGGAATCACGTCAGAACAGAACCAATTAGTGCCAACATGGCGGCTGGTGACTTCGGTCAGCAGCCGCCTTTTGGTTTATGGTTGACCTCTTGGAACTTGAGTCGTAGGCGAGACTCAATTCGCGTCACTATTGAGTAGTAAGAAGTTGACGCGCGGCTGTAGCTCAGCGGATAGAGCATCGGTCTTCGGAACCGAGTGTCGGGGGTTCGAATCCCTCCAGCCGCACTCAGCGGGCGATGACGACGACAAGACACTAACGACCTGTGCGCCCCAGCGAAAGTCCATTCGAATGGCGGACGTTTCGAACGCTCCGGTGCAACGGTACTGTTTGTTGTAGTTCAACAGAAGCGAGTTGGCCGTGGCCGACGAATCGATTCAAATGGATGAAGGATCGCCTGTCGGGGCCAGTTCGTCGGGCGTGGGGGCCGGTACGTCAAGGATTGTCTCGATCGTCGGCGTCGCGTTGGTCGTACTGGTGGCCGGGATCGCAATCGGAATCCGCATGACGGGCAACTCATCGGCCGGTGCAGCCACGGCCGTTCGCGGGGCGCTCGTGTCGACGATCGCGAAGAACACTGCGAATCTCGCGATTACCGAGACGATTGACGTGGAGGGTCAGATCGGCACGGCCCGGGGGAACGGAAAGTGCGACCTTCAGGCCGACGCCTGTTCGGCCACGCTCAACTACAACGGCGCGCTCGCGCAGCTGGGTTCCGAGAGTTTGGTCTATTCGAACCGAATCATGTATCTCAAGTTGTCCGGCACCGTCGGCGCGAGTTTCCCGACACCGTGGATCTCACTTCCCTTCAAGGCGTCGAATCGTCCGTCGGCGTTGGGCTCGACGGGAAGTCCCCTCGCCGGACTCGCGCTACTTACGCGCGATGGCGCTGTACTGAAGGACGAGGGATCGGTGATGGTCGACGGAGTTTCGATGCACCAATACGGCGTGAGCGTGAGTAAATCGAGCGCACCGAGTGTCGTGGATCGTCAGATTGCGGGTCTGCCGGCGTGGTTGGTGAATCCGACGACCCAGGGTCCGCTGGGAGCGTTGTCAATGACGCTCGATGTCAACCCCGCCGGAGTTATCGGACGGATCAAGTTCGTCACCTCGGCGGTGCAAGACCACACCTACGCGATAGTGCACGCTACCGAAACACTCACGAGTTACGGGAGCCCGGTAACGATTGTGGTCCCGACAAAGCGAGAGTTGACCCTCGTGAACGCCTTGGCGGGGACGTTGACGAGGTACTGCGCGCCGCCACCGAACCTACGACTCGGTCCCTCCTCCAAGCCGATTGTCAAACGTAGTTAGCGACACCGCGCGGATTGGTGAACCGAACGACCACGTCACGGCGCCGCAGCACATTGTCTATGGTTCTTTTTATTCGTAGAGGACACGACTGACGTGCCCTCGAGAGGAGGCCCCATGGCGGACATAGTGAGAGCGGCGCTGGTCCAAACCGCGTGGACTGGTGACAAGGCTTCGATGATCGAACTCCACGAGCACCACGCCCGCGCGGCGGCCTCCCAGAGCGCGCAGGTGATCTGCTTTCAGGAGCTGTTCTACGGTCCGTACTTCTGTCAGGTCCAAGACGCCACGTACTACGACTACGCCGAGGTGGTGCCCGAAGGACCGACGACGCAACGTTTCATGGCGTTGGCCGCCGAACTCAACATGGTCATGATTCTCCCGGTTTACGAGATGGAACAAGAAGGCGTCCTCTACAACACCGCCGCGGTCATCGACGCCGACGGCACGTATCTCGGGAAGTACCGAAAGACGCACATCCCGCAGGTGAGTGGCTTCTGGGAGAAGTTCTACTTTCGCCCGGGCAACCTCGGCTACCCGATCTTCGACACCGCCGTCGGCCGCATCGGTGTCTACATCTGTTACGACCGACACTTCCCCGAAGGGTGGCGCGCACTCGGACTCGCCGGCGCGAAGATCGTCTTCAATCCCTCGGCGACGAGCCGCGGCCTCTCGGCCTACCTCTGGCAACTCGAGCAACCCGCGTCGGCCGTCGCCAACGAGTACTTCGTTGGCGCCATCAACCGCGTCGGCGTCGAGGACCTCGGTACGAACGACTTCTACGGGCAGAGCTACTTCGTCAATCCGCGCGGGCAGTTCGTCGGCGAGGTGGCGAGCACGAGCGACGAAGAAGTGGTCGTGCGCGACCTCGACATGGACCTCTTGAAGGAGGTCCGCGAGCAGTGGGCCTTCTACCGTGATCGACGTCCTGATATGTACGAGCCACTCACGGACTGGTAGCTCGTGGCGCGCGTACTCATCACCGGGGGCCAGGTTCTCTCGGCGACCGGCGCTCAGGACTACGACGTCCTGATCGACGGCGACGAGATCGCCGCGCTCGGTACGCCGGGCTACTTCGAGGGCGTGAAATCGACCTGTGACCGGGTGCTCGACGCGTCGGGCAAGTACGTCATCCCCGGTGGTGTCGACGTCCACACCCACATGGAACTGCCCTTCGGGGGCACGAACGCATCGGACACGTTCGAGACCGGCACGATCGCGGCGGCCTTCGGCGGGACGACGTCAATCGTCGACTTCGCCGTGCAACGCACCGGTGAGGACGTGCACGACGGACTCGCCGCGTGGCACGAGAAGGCCGACGGCAACTGCGCGATCGACTACGGGTTCCACCAGATCATCGGCGGCGTCGACGACGCCGCATTGAAGGCCATGGCCGACCTCACGTTCAACGAAGGGGTGACGAGCTTCAAGCTCTTCATGGCCTATCCCGGTGTCTTCTACTCCGACGACGGGCAGATCCTTCGTGCGATGCAAACGGCGTCCGATCTCGGCGCGACGATCATGATGCACGCCGAGAACGGTCCGGCCATCGACGTCCTCGTCGCCCAGGCGCTGGAGCGGGGCGAGACCGATCCCCGGTTCCACTCGCTCACGAGGCCCGCGGCGCTCGAGGAGGAAGCGACGCACCGAGCGATCATGCTCGCCAAGGTCGCCAAGGCACCGCTCTACATCGTGCACGTCAGTTCGCGCGACGCCGTGGACGCGATCGCTCAGGCGCGCGGGCTCGGCGCCAACGTCTTCGCCGAGACTTGTCCGCAGTACCTGTACCTGAGCCTTGAGGAACACCTTTCCAAGCCCGGCTTCGAGGGTGCCGCGTACGTGTGCTCGACACCACTTCGTGCGCGGGCCGAAGGACATCAAGATTCGCTGTGGCGCGCACTTCGCACGAACGACGTCTCGGTCGTGAGTACGGACCACTGTCCGTTCTGCATGAAGGATCAGAAGGAACTGGGACTCGGCAACTTCTCCAAGATCCCGAACGGCATCGGCTCGGTCGAGCACCGGATGGACCTGCTGTACCAGGGCGTCGTCACCGGTGAGATCACGCTGTCGCGCTGGGTGGAGCTGGCGTCGACCACCCCGGCGCGGATGTTCGGGCTCTACCCTCGAAAGGGCGTGATCGCGCCGGGGTCCGACGCCGACGTCGTCATCTACAACCCGAAGGGCACGACGGACATCAGCGTGACGACGCACCACATGAACATGGACCACTCGGCTTACGAAGGCATGCACGTGGACGGGCGCGTCGAGACCGTACTATCGCGCGGCCGGATCGTCGTCGAGAACAACACGTTCACCGGCGCCGTCGGTCACGGCAGGTTCCTGCGGCGCGGTCTGAGTCAGTACTTGCTGTAGAGCGTCGTCGCCAAGTGACGTGCGATCGAAGGGAGTGATCATGGAATTCGGTGTTGTCCTGCAGACGAACCCCCCGGCCGCTCGCGTCATCGAGCTCGCGACGCGCGCCGAACAGCTGGGCTTTGACTACGTGTGGACCTTCGACTCGCACATCTTGTGGGAAGAGCCGTTCGTTATTTACAGCCAGATCCTGGCCTCGACGCGTTCGATCAAGGTCGGACCGATGGTGACGAACCCCGCCACGCGCGACTGGACCGTGACCGCGAGCCTCTTCGCGACGCTGAATGAGATGTACGGCAATCGCACGGTCTGCGGCATCGGTCGAGGCGACTCGGCCGTGCGCGTCACCAACGGCAAACCGACCACACTCGATACGTTGCGTCACTCGATCGAAGTCATCCGGGAACTCGCGAACGGTCGCTCGGTCGAGTACCACGGTTCGACGCTGCACTTTCCTTGGATCGAGTCGAGTGAGCTCGAGGTCTGGGTCGCGGCCTACGGTCCCAAAGCCCTGACGCTCGCGGGCGAGGTCGGCGACGGATTCATCTTGCAGCTCGCTGACCCCGACATCGCGCGTTGGATGATCGCGCACGTGCGCGACGCGGCCGCCGACGCGGGTCGTGATCCGGATTCGTTGACGTTCTGCGTCGCGGCGCCGGCGTACGTCGGTGACGACGTCGCGCATCAGCGAGATCAGTGTCGCTGGTTCGGCGGGATGGTCGGCAACCACGTCGCCGACATCGTCGCGCGCTACGGCAACGGCCCCTCCTCGGAGATCCCCACGGCGCTCACCGACTACATCAAGGGACGCGACGGCTACGACTACGGCGAACACGGCCGCGCCGGTAACACGCACACCGAGTTCGTGCCCGACGAAGTGATCGATCGGTTCTGTCTCTTGGGTCCTGTAGAACATCACGTGGAACGTCTCGAAGAGTTGCGCGCTCTCGGCGTCGATCAGTTTGCGCTGTACCTGCAGCACGATGCCAACGCCGAGACGCTCGAGGCCTACGGCGCGACCATCATCCCGGCGATCACGGATTCGTCCAACGCGACGAACTAGCGCAGTGTCCGGGACTACGCACGCGGGTCTTTCGTCAGCGATGAACGGTCGCCGATGACCGGCCGTCGGATGGAGGCGTTCAGTGACGGCGTGATCGCCATCCTCATCACGATCATGGTGCTGCAGCTGCACCGACCGTCAGGCCCGCACTTCTCGGACCTGCGCGTGACCTATCCGTCGTTATTGGCGTACGTGCTGAGCTTCGTGTACCTCGGTATCTACTGGAACAACCATCACCATCTCCTCATGACGGTGCGCAAGATAAGCGGCCCGATGTTGTGGGCGAACCTCGGACTGCTTTTCTGTCTCTCGCTTTTTCCATTCGCCACGGCGTGGATGGCGGAGAACGGATTCGCGACCGACACCGTGGCCGCCTACGGCATAGTTGTCGCGCTGGCCTCGATGGCGTTTACGGCGTTGCAAGTCATCATTGTGCGCTCACACGGATCGGATCGGCGACTGAAGAACGCCCTCGGGCGTGACTTCAAGGCAAAGTTGTCCTTCGGGGCGTACCTCGCTTCGATCCCACTCGCGTTTCTCTTTCGATGGCTGTCCATCGCCATCTTCATCGGCGTCGCGATCACGTGGTTCATCCCCGACCGTCGACTGCAGAATTACGTTGAGTCACTAGGGGACACTGGCAGTGACGGCGACGCATGAGGAACACATCACGGTTGCGATCAATGGGATCACGAACACAAAACCTGATTTTGGGCACTGGTAAGGTCGAAGGGTAAAGATGCCCCTCGAACGGGGCTTCGATACTTGATTGAGGCCGTCGTATCGGCTTCGAATGAGGAGAGTGTATGAAGGTACTGGTACTCGGCGGCGACGGATTCTGTGGCTGGCCCACGACGCTCCACCTCTCGGACATGGGCCATGACGTCATCGTCGTGGACAATCTCTCGCGTCGCGAGATCGACCTCGAGCTCGAAGTCGAATCGCTCACGCCGATCCGTCCGATTGGCGAGCGCATACGCACCTGGAGGGAGTTGACGGGTAAAGATATCGGCTTCGTCCACCTCGACCTGGCCACGGAGTACGAGCGACTTCGTGAGCTGCTCGTTGACGAGCGCCCCGACGCGATCGTGCACTTCGGTGAACAGCGCGCCGCGCCGTATTCGATGCGTAATGCCGCGGCCAAGCGCTACACCGTCGACAACAACGTGCGCGGAACGCACAACGTCCTCGTGGCGATCGTGGAGAGCGGCCAGGACATCGCCCTCGTACACCTCGGCACCATGGGCGTCTACGGCTACGGGTGGTCCGGCTCGGCCCCGATCCCCGAGGGCTATCTCACCGTAATCGTGCCGACGCCCGACGGCGACATCGAGCGTGAGATCCTGCACCCGGCCAACCCCGGCTCGGTGTATCACATGACCAAGACGCTCGACCAACTGCTCTTCGCCTTCTACGCGAAGAACGACCAGCTGCGGATCACCGACCTGCACCAGGGCATCGTGTGGGGCACGCAGACGCCGCAGACGGTGCGCGACGAGCGACTGATCAACCGTTTCGACTACGACGGTGACTACGGCACGGTCCTGAACCGCTTCTTGATGCAGGCGGCCATCGGCCACCCGCTCACGGTGCACGGCACCGGCGGACAGACGCGCGCCTTCATTCATATCCGCGACACGGTCCGCTGCATTCAGATCGCGCTGGAGAACCCGCCGGCCCGTGGTGATCAGGTCAGCGTGTTCAACCAAGTGACCGAAGTCCACCGACTCGTTGACCTCGCAGAGATGATCGTCAAGGAGACGGGTGCCACGATCGCGAACCTGCCGAACCCCCGCAAGGAAGCCGTCGAGAATGAACTCAACGTGAGTCGGGAGCGATTCGTCGCACTCGGACTCAATCCGACGACGCTGAACGAGGGACTGCTCGAGGAGATTCGCGACATCGCCAACAAGTACAGCTACCGCGCCGACACGACCAAGATCATTGCTCGCTCCGTGTGGAATCAGGGCATGGAGACCTCGCCCGATTTGGTGCACTAACGCTTCGGGTACCGTCGCATTCAAAGGGGCTCGGCGATGACGACGATTTACGAACAAGAGATCCGCTCCCAGGGCGACATTCTTCGCCGACGGTCGCATCGGGGCGCAGAACAGGCGACTGACGCAGCGCGGACCTGGCGCGACGTCAATTACGCGCTGGCCGCCGCTCGCGGATCCTCGGACAACGCCGCGGCCTTCTTCCAGTACCTCGCCGGTCGTGAACGCGGACTCGTGGTCGCCTTCGCGACGCCGTCGCTGTTCCAGGACGAGCGCGCAATGAACGTCGACGGCAGCGGCGTGCTCGCGATCTCCCAGTCCGGCAAGTCACCGGGCATGCTCGAAGTAATTCGGAGGGCGCGCGAACGGGGCCGCCCCAACGTCGTGTTCACGAATGACGCCGACTCACCGCTCGCGCGTGAGGCCGACGCGGTCGTGGAGCTCTTTGCCGGACCCGAGCGTGCGATCGCCTCGACGAAGACCTTCACCTCGAGTTGTCACGCGTTGGCGCAGTTCCTCTCGGCGCTCAACGACGAGCCACTCGTCGGACTCGACGAACTCCCGGACGTCTCGGACCGAACGGCCGAATGGGCACTGTCGTGTGAATTGCCGACGTCAATACTCAATGCGCCGCACGGTCTCACCGTGGTGGGACGCGGCATCGGCTACGCCAGCGCCGCCGAGATCTCGCTCAAGATCCGCGAAGTCACGGGCATCCGTTCCGAGGCCTATTCGGCACCGGACTACCTGCACGGCCCCATCGGCGCCGACGGTGACGGTGCGACGTTGCTCGTCGTCGTGACCGAAGAGATGGACGACGAGATCGTCACGAGTCTCTTGGAACAGTGCAGCGCGCGTGGCATGCGAACTGTGACTTTGCGCTCGTCTGAACACGCGCGCCACGCTAGTGACGCCGAGATCGTGCTGCCCGGTTCGATCGACAACTGGTGTCTCGGCGTGGCGTTGGTCGTGGTCGGACAGGTTTTGTCGTTGCGTCTGGGCGAACTTCGCGGACGTCCGATCGACACGGCGCCGGGACTTAACAAAGTCACACTGACGGCGTGATGCGCCCTCAAAATTAAGCGTTTTCCTGTACTAGGTTCTCTGACAGGTGCATTCTGGGAGGGGAGCGACCATCACCGATTCTGCGATGTTGCGTGGAAAAGTTGCATCCGCGTGACGTGCTCAACCGTGTTGGCTCGGTCGAAATCACCAAAGTGAATCGAAAGGGAATCATCGACGATGCGTTCGATGAAGGAGTGAACCTTCGGGTTCTTAACTAAGGAGTTGCCTTATGAGAAGGAAGTCCAGGGTAGGTCTTCTTGCTGCAACGCTCGCACTGGTGGCGAGTACGTGCGTGATGGGAATGCCGGCGATCGCCGGTGCCTCGGGTCAAGCACCGCTGAACCTCGACAACGAGCAGGGCGAGTTGTGGCCGTGTGCGTTCACTCCCTTCAACGGATTTGACGCGATGTTCTCGGTGGGCACGATCTACGAGACGCTCGACTTCGTGAACGCACTGCAGAACTCCAAGGTGACACCGTGGCTCGCCACGGCCTACGCGTGGAGCAACAACAACAAGACGCTGACCTTTTCGATCCGCTCCGGCGTGAAGTGGACTGACGGCACGCCGTTCAGCGCCGCCGACGTCGTCTACACCTTCAACCTCTTGAAGAAGTACCCGGCGCTGGACCTCAACGCCGTGTGGTCGGTGCTCTCGAGCGTCACGCAGAGCGGATCGAACAAGGTCGTCTTCAACTTCTCGAAGTCGGCCGTGCCGTACTTCTTCTACGTCGCGGACCAGACACCGATCGTGCCCGAGCACATCTGGAGCAAGATCAAGGACCCCGTCACTGACCCGATCGCCAAGCCCGTCGGCACCGGCGGCTACGAGTTGGCGAGCTGCACACCCCAGAACATCAAGTGGACGGCGAACCCCAACTACTGGCAGAAGGGTCTGCCGGTCGTCAAGGTGTTGAACATGCCAGCGTTCCTCACCAACAACTCGGCGAACGAGTACTTGGCTCAGGGCGACTCAGCCTACGGTGCGCAGTTCATCCCGAACATCAAGAGCTACTTCGTGGCGAAGAAGCCGGGCAACGGGTACTGGTTCCCGCCCGTCGCGAACGTCTCACTGTTCCCGAACCTGAAGAGTGGACCGACCGCGGACCTCGCGGTGCGCGAAGCGATCAGCTACGGCATTGACCGCGCCACCATCTCCAAGATCGGTGAGTACAGTTACGAGCCGCCGGCGAGCCAGACCGGCATCGTCGCTCCCACCTTCTCGTCCTGGAGCAGCGCGTCGGCGAAGGCGCTGGCCGGCAATAGTTACGACCCCGCCAAGGCGAAGTCGGTGCTCGAGGCCGACGGCTACAAGATGGGTTCTGACGGCTTCTTCTCCAAGGGCGGCAAGGAGCTGAGTCTGACGGTCGTCACCAACGGCGGCTACTCGGACTGGGTCGCGGACATGCAGGTCCTCGGTCAGGAGCTCGCGAAGGTCGGCATCAAGGTGACCGTGAACGCCGCCGCGGCGTCGAACTTCACGACGGACGTCCTGGACGGCAACTTCCAGTTGGCCTACGACGTGGAGACCGGCGGTCCCTCGCCGTTCTACGAGATCCGTCAGTGGCTGTACTCGAAGAATTCGGCACCCATTGGCAAGCCGGCGCCGTCGAACTGGGAGCGTTTCTCGAGCCCGTCGGTGGACGCGCTCTTGAACCAGTACGGTTCGACGACGAGTACCGCGACGCAGCACTCGATCATCGATCAGTTGCAGACGATCATGGTGCAGCAGATGCCCGTCATCCCGGTCCTGGAAGAGGTCGACTGGTTCCAGTACAACTCCGACGAGTACTCCGGCTTCCCGTCAGCGACCAATCCCTTCGCGCAGCCCGGCCTGTACAACGTGCCGGACTGGGGCGTCGTGGTACTGCACCTGAAGCCAAAAAGCTAAATAATTGTCGGTCTGAGTCGGGGAGATGAGGTTCCTAGCTCGCCGTCTGGGTTTTCTGCTCATCACACTGTGGGCGGCCATGACGGTGAACTTCCTCATCCCCCGACTCATGCCCGGCAACCCCGCCGAGGCGATGTTGGGACGGGTGCACGGCCACATCACCCCGTCCTCGTTACACGCCCTGGAGGTCGCCTTCGGGATCAACAACCACCGGGGTCTCCTGACGTCCTACGTCGAGTACCTCAACAACTGCATCCACCTCAACTTCGGAATATCGCTCGGCCCGAACTTTCCCGAACCGGTCAGCCGGATCATCGGCCAAGCCCTGCCCTGGTCGCTCGGACTGGTCGGTGTCAGCACGATCCTCGGATTTCTGATCGGCACCGTCCTGGGGGCGGTCTCGGCGTGGCGGCGCGGGGGTTCGCTCGACAGTGTCCTGCCGCCCGTGTTCATCGTGATCTCGGCCTTCCCGTACTTCTTCCTCGGCCTGTTGTTCATCTGGTTCTTCGGGTTGACGCTGGGCTGGTTCCCGATCCTCGGGGGCTACACCGAGACCGTGACGCCCACGTTCACGCTGAGCTTCATCGGGAACATCCTCGACCATTCGATAATGCCGGCGTTCACGATCTTGATCACGGCGATCGGTGGCTGGATCCTCACGATGCGCAACAACATGATCACGGTCGTCGCCGAGGACTACGTGAAGATGGGCCGGGCCAAGGGACTCAAGCCGCGACGCATCCTCTGGCAGTACGCCGGACGTAACGCACTCCTGCCGAACCTGACCGGATTTGCGATGTCACTGGGCTTCGTCATCTCGGGCGCCATCCTCGTGGAGTTCGTCTTCAACTACCCGGGCCTGGGTTTCTTGTTGCTGCAGTCCGTGCAGAACGAGGACTATCCGACGATGCAGGCGCTGTTCTTACTCATCACGGTGGCGGTGCTCGTCGCGATCTTCATCGCGGACATCGCGACCGCGCTGCTGGACCCGAGAACGAGGAGCTCGTCGTGAGGGTGCTCCGACTCGTCGCGAACCTGGCCGGTCGGTCGTATCGGTTCATGCGCCGCGACAAGAAGGCGGCGGCCGGCGCCATCATCATGTTCGTCCTCTTGGTACTGACGGCCTTTCCCACATGGTTCCAGCCGCACGACCCGGCGGCCGAGATCTACCCGCCGGGCGCCGCCGTCTCGTGGTCGCACCTGCTCGGGACGACGTCCTTCGGCCAGGACGTCTTCTCCCAGGTGATCGCCGGCACCCGCCAGTCGGTCCTGATCGCCCTGATCGTCGGCTTCCTCTGCACCGTGATCTCGGTCACCATCGGCATCACGGCCGCCTACATGGGCGGAATCGTCGATGACGGTCTGTCGCTGCTCACCGACGTGGTGCTCGTCATCCCGACGTTCCCGCTCATCATCGTCATCGTCGGCTACTTAAAGAGTGCCGGCTTCTGGCTCATGGTCTTCGTCCTGGTCTTCACCGGCTGGTCCTACGGCGCGCGACAACTGCGGGTCCAGGCGCTGTCACTGCGAAATCGCGACTATCTGCTCGCGGCCAAGGCGCGCGGGGAGTCGGCCTGGTACGTCATCACGGTCGAGCTGATGCCGCCGATGACGTCACTCATCGTGGCGAACTTCCTCGGCGCCGCGCTCTACGCGGTGCTCGCCTCGGCGGGACTGCAGTTCGTCGGTCTCGGCAACATCAACGCCGAGTCTTGGGGCACGATGCTCTACTGGGCGCAGAACAATGAGGCCCTGCAGACCGGTCTGCCCCTGTGGGCGCTGGCGCCCGGCGTCGCGATCGCGATACTCGGAAGTGGTCTCGCGTTGCTCAACTACGCCTTCGACGAAGTGGCGAATCCGGCGCTGCGACCGGTGCGCGCCATGAAGAAGAGTCGAGTCGCGTGAGCGAGCCCGTCCTGGCCGTGCGCGATCTGCGCGTCGAGTACGCGACGCCGACCGGCGCCGCACAGGCCGTCGGCGGCGTCTCGTTCGAGCTCGACCGGGGGGAGTTCCTCGCGATCGTCGGCGAGTCCGGGTGCGGTAAGTCGACGCTGCTCTTCGCGATCGCCCAGTTGCTCACCTACCCGGCGCGGATCGCCGGGGGTGAGGTGCTCTTCGACGGCGTCGACTTCACGACACTCACGCCCGAGGAGTTGCGGCTGCGCCGCTGGCGCGACATCTCGGTCGTGATGCAGAGCGCCATGAACGCGCTCAATCCCACCCTGACGATCGGCGCGCAACTGTCCGACGCGTGCATGGCGCACACCGAGTGGTCCGACGAGAAGATCGCCGAGCGCTCGGTCGAGGTGCTCGCGATGGTCGCGATCGACGCCGCGCATTTGCGCAGCTACCCGTTCCAGCTCTCGGGCGGCATGCGACAACGCGCGATGATCGCGATGGCGCTCTTGCTGGAGCCGAAGTTGGTCATCATGGATGAGCCCACGTCCGCGCTCGACGTCGTCGCGCAGCGTTCCCTCATGCACCAGGTGCAGACGTTGCGTCACGAGTTGGGCTTCGCGGTCATCTTCGTCACGCACGACATGAGCGTCGTGTCGCACTACTCGGACCGACTCGCGGTCATGTACGCCGGCGAAGTCGTGGAGCTCGGGCCGACGCGCGAGGTCTTCGACAAGCCGGAGCACCCGTACTCGCAAGGACTGATGGAGGCCTTTCCCTCGCTCCTCGGCGAGTCCAAGGAACTCACCGGCATCGCCGGCAACCCGCCGTCGCTGGTGAACCCGCCGGCGGGATGCCTCTTCGCGCCACGGTGCGCGTACGCCTTCGAAGAGTGCTGGAGCGTGCGTCCCGAGCTCATCGCTTACGGCGAGCACCACGTGCGCTGCCACCTCGTCGCTCGAGCCAGGAAGAACGATGCCTGAGGCGATCTTGAAGGTCGAGGACCTAACGAGGCTCTTCCGCGTCGGCGGGTTCCGCTCGCGCGGGCAGCTCCACGCGATCGACGAGGTCTCCTTCGAGGTCGCGCCGGGCGAGATCGTGGCGCTCGTCGGCGAGTCCGGTTCCGGCAAGTCGACGATCGCGCGGGTGCTGGCGGGACTGTATCCCGCGACGTCGGGATCGTTCATCTTCGAGGGCAAGGCGATGGGCCGTCGCGAGAGTCGATCCACGCGCGGCGATATGCCCATGGTCTTCCAAGACCCCTTCGGCTCCATCAACCCGGTCCTACGGGTCGGGCACGCGCTGATGCGATCGTTGAAGCTCCATCGCCCGGACATCAAGCGGTCCGATCGCTTCGCCGAAGCGGTGTCGCTGGTGGAGAAGGTCGGACTCACGCCGGGCGACGAGGTCCTCCGTCGCTACCCGCACGAACTGTCCGGCGGCCAGCGCCAGCGCCTCGGTTTCGCCCAGGCCCTGGCCTCACGACCGTCGCTGATCCTCGCCGACGAGCCGGTCTCGATGCTCGACGTCTCGATTCGTATCGGCCTGTTGAACGTCATGCGCGGGCTCCGCGACAACGAGGGCGTCTCGATCCTCTACATCACGCACGACTTGGCCAGCGCTCGCTACGTCGCCGATCGCATGATCGTCCTCTACGCCGGGCGCATCGCCGAAGAAGGGTTCACCGACGAGGTCATCGGATCGCCCCAGCACCCCTACACCCGGCTCTTGATGTCGTCGGCGCCCGACCCGCACCTCGCGCCCACCGCGTTCGACGGTGACGACCTGGGCGAGCCCCCGAAGGTGATCGATCCCGGCCCGGGCTGTCGTTTCGCGCCGCGCTGTCCGCTCGTGATGGACCAGTGCCTCGTGAACACGCCGCCCATGGTGACGCTCTCCGCGACGCATCACGCGGCCTGTTACGCAGTGAAGCAGTAGTGGACGTCGCGCTCGTCCCACGGCCTCGCTCGCTGGACGCACGAAGTGGCACGGTGACCTGGCGCTCACCGCTGCGGGTGCACGTCTCGAACGAGTGGCGCGACGTCATCGACACCTTCGCCCAGGACCTTTTGGCGTCGATCGGCTGGGACGTCGACTTCGTCGACGCCCACGACGCGCCGGACCTGATCGTCAACATCGTCAATGACTGCAGCGTCGAAGAGTACCGATTGTCGATCGATGACGCCGTCACGATCGACGCCAGCAGCGCAGCGGGCGTGAGCTACGCACTCACGACGCTGCGTCAACTCGGACCCGACGAGCTGTGGGCGGTGGCGCGCACCGTGCAGTCCTTCGAGCTCCCGCGGCTCTTCATCGAAGACGGACCGGCCTTCGGATGGCGCGGCCTCCACCTGGACGTCGCACGTCACTTCTTCGACGTGGCCGCGGTCTGTCGGGTGATCGATCTCGTGGCGGCGCACCGGCTCAATCGACTACACCTCCACCTCAACGACGATCAGGGTTGGCGCGTCGACGTGCCGCAGTGGCCCCGACTCCGATCGGTCGGCTCGACGCGTCGTTCATCCCCGGTCGGGCACGAGCGCGACGGGTTGGACGACGGCGTGGCGCACGCCGGTTGCTACAGCACGGAGGACCTCGATCGGATCCGTCGCCACGCGCAACGACGTTTCGTCACGATCGTCCCGGAGATCGATCTTCCGGGTCACGCGCAGGCGGTGATCGCCGCCTACCCCGATCTCGGGAACGGCGATGAACCACTCGAAGTGTGGACTCGCTGGGGGATCAGCGAGCACGTCCTCAACGTCGGTGACGGTGCGTTGGACTTCGCCGACGACGTCGTGCGCTACGTCGCGAGCCGCTTTCCCGAGAGCCCGTTTCACATCGGGGGTGATGAGTGCCCCACGACCGAATGGGAGGGGAGCGAGCTCGCTCAAGCCGTGATGGTGGCGCACGGCTTCAGCGAGGAACGCCAGTTACAGGGACTATTCACGGATCGATTGACCTCGGTGTTGCGCACCGCGGGTCACGAGGTCCTCGCGTGGGACGAGGTCATGGACGCGGACGTCGGTGAGGACGTGGTCATCTGCGCGTGGCGCCACTCCGCTCGTGGGCGAGCGGCCGCGGAGTCCGGGCACGACGTCGTCATGGCACCGATGCAGTTCCTCTACTTCGATTGGTTGAACAGTGATTCGACTGACGAGCCCGTCGCGTTGGCGTCACCCCCGGCCGTCACGACGTGGGAGAAGGTCTACGGTTTCTCCGTGATCCCCCCCGGTCTCGACGAGCGGTTGCACCATCACATCCGCGGGGCGCAGGCGCAACTCTGGAGCGAGTACATCGGTTCCTCGGAGCACCTCGAGTACATGGCTTTTCCCCGCACCGCCGTCTTCGCCGAGGTCGTCTGGGGCTCGACCGAGTCGCTGGACGTCTTTCGTCCGCGCCTACAGCGACACCTGGAGCGGCTCACGGCAATGGGCGTGCGCTCTCGCCCACTCGACGCCACCTAATGCCGAGCGAGAACACCACCGTCACCGAGATGCGACGCGTGTTGACACTGCCGAGCGACGCATCGAGGGACCGGGTGCGCTCGATGAAGACCCGTCAACTCGAGGACGCGCTGAGCGAGGCGCACGTTCCTCGTCTCGAGATCGACGTGGTGGCCGCACGGTGGGAGGAGTTCCGCAGCGACGACGCGTGGGTGTCACTGCTCGCCTCGTTGGTCGACTGGGTGGGCCGCACGCGCGGCGACGTTGACGCGCCGATTCCGATATGGGACGACCTCGACGACGCCGGCGACCACGGTCGTTTCTTCTACTTCTATCTCTTCGCGATCTGTCTGGACGAGACGCTGACCTATCTCCGCCGCGGCGGCTGTCCGCCTGACGTCATCGATGCCACGATGACCGTGATGCCGCGACACGTCGGCGTCCACGAACGAAAGCGCGGCACTGTCGGCTTCGAACCCGGCTGGTGGCTCCTTCCGATCCTGCGCGGGGAGATGGTACAGGTCGGGAGTCTCCAATTCCACCGAGTGAACCTCGGCGTGGGGAACCTGTCACCCGAGCCGTGGTATTCGACGGAAGAGAGCATCGGACTGGGCGAGGGGTTCCGTCGCGGTGATCCGTCCGTCGGCATTCACATTCCGAACGGCGCGGACCTGGCCCCGAAGGCGCTCGACGCGACGTTCGCGCGGGCGCGTGAGGTGCTCGGCGAGATGTGGCCGCTCGCCCAGCGGCGTCTGGCCACCTGTCAATCGTGGCTCCTCGACGCCCAGGTGACCGAGTTCCTCGATCCCATGAGCAACATCGTCCAGTTTCAGCGGCGCTTCACGTTGCTCGACGGTTGGTACGACAACGACGACGAGACCATCGGCTTCATCTTTCAACGGGTCGGGGTTTCCCTCGATCAGCTACCACGCGACACGACGCTGCAACGCGGGATCGTGAGTCTGCTCGAGCGCGGCGGCCACTGGCGCGCCCGACCGGGTTGGTTGGACTTCGACGGTCGCTGAGGTGTCAGGGCGCGTCGATGATCGGCAGGAACTCCCGCCAGGGGCCGACCGCCGCCGTGTACTGCTTGGCCATCGTCTTGAAGATTTGATCGAGGTGGTTGAGATCGTGCACCACCCACGCGGCCAAAAGTTGTGCCAGCGATACCGCACCGAACGTGGGATGAACGCCGAGGCGCTCTAGGTCGTTGACGGAGACGAGGGACTCAAGTTGAGCGAGGTTTGCGGTCCTCGTCGCGGCGAAATCGTCGAGCACCTCATTGAGGGTCCACCCTTCGTATCGGACGAATCCGGCCTCGCGGTCCACGGGTTCGAGGAGAGGTGGCTCGCCCTCGGCCAGGATCTTCACCGTTCGGTCCATCCAATCGGAGGCTTCAATGTGGGCCATGTGTCCCACGACCTGGAACGGTGACCACGTCCCGGGACCTTCGTCGGACACCGTCCATTCGCCGGGCAGGTTTCGCAGTAGTTCGTTGAGCGCGCCGGGCGTGCGAGAGAGCACGTCGGCGGCGTCGTCGAGGGAGAAGTCCATGTCGCCATCGTCGCACAGCGTGACGTCACCGCGAAGTCGACACCGTGAAACATGTGAGAATTCGACTATGCCGAATATCTATGAATACGTGCGTCACCCCCGAATCGAAGAGCGGGAACTGGCCGGCCCAGTCAAGACCCGCGACCTTCGACACCTGGATCATCCGAATCCCTTCGTTCGCTTCAATGCCCGATTCGGTCTGCGCATCACGATCGTCGTGGGCACGATGTGGATGGCGTACCTCTTCACCGTCATCGCCCTAGTCGCCCTCCCCGACGCCGTTAAGCAGGGGACGTATTTCATCGTCGTCTGGCTCTCGAGTTCGTTCCTGCAGCTCGTACTGTTGCCGATCATCATCGTGGGCCAGAACATCCAGGCGCGAGCCGCCGACAAGCGGTCCGAGGATACCTATAAGGATGCCGAGGCAGTGTTGCGAGAGTCCGAGGAGATCCAAAAGCACCTCCTCGCGCAGGACCAAGCCATCTCCGACATCATCGATCGCCTCGAGAAGATGATGGCCCAACAGGAGAACAAAGCACCGTAGGCAACAGAGTCGTCCGAACAGGAAAGAGTGACGTTGAGTGGATTCATAGAGGCCTTCACGACCACGACGACGATTGCCGACGTCCATCGGGGTGTGGTCCTGCCCGAAGCGCGAATCATCGTCATCGTCGTGCCGGTCACGGTGTTCTGCATCTATTGGTTCTGGTTGCGCCGGCGCGGCCGACCGTGAACGAGTTCCCGTACGTCCCGCTCGAGGCCAAGGGTTGGAAGATGGCCATGGGGCTCCGGCCACTCGAACTAGATCACTGGCTCGAGGTGGACGAACGACGAGACGAAGAACTCGAGTTGAAACGACAGCTCCTCGACAGTTCGTACGACGTGGTGGTCGCGGTGAATCCCGAAGGAGACGGAGGGAGTCGCGAACTGCTCGCCGAAGTCACGCGTTTTCTCCGAACGCATCATCCGGAGACCGCGATCCGCGCTCACGGCGACGACCATCCGGTGGTGGCGGCGGCGCGACTGGTGCAAGAGGACCTCTGTGTCCTCGTGCGTTCCGACGTATGGCGACTGCAGGCGGCCTGCGTCTGTTTCCCGTCCCGTTGGGACCTCGCGTCCAAACTCGGCACTACGCTCGACGACATCCATCGTCCGGTCCCGATCTACGACGTGGAACTCAGCCGACCGACGAATGCCTTCTTCGAACGTCTCAAGTCCGATCGATCGTTCTGGCGACTCAACTGGACCCTGATCGATTCACCGGTACTCCATCAACCGACGAGTGCGCGGCGTAGTCCGCACGGTGATCTCGCCGAGTGGTACTTCCGGGTGGAGCGCCAGACGCTACGGCGACTTCCCGCGAGCGACGCCATCGTCTTCACGATCCGCAACTACGTGGCGTCGGCGAAAGAGTTGTGCGATCGCCACGAGGGCTTCGGTGCCACGTTGCTGTTGAACCTCGACACGGCACCGGACGCGATCAAGGAGTACAAGGGGTGGACGGGTGTCGCCGATCGCCTGCGCACCGCCCTCGCGACGCACCCCGACTAGTCGCGGATGAGGTCCTTCGCGATAGCCAACACCTGCATCTCGTCGGTGCCCGCGTAGATGCGCAGCACCCGCGCGTCGCGACTGAGTTGTTCGACGCGGTACTCCGCGATGTAGCCGTTGCCGCCGAAGATCTGAATGGCGTCGTCGGCGACCTGACAGGCCGCCTGCGCCGAGTAGAGCTTCATCGCCGACGCCTCGGCGAATGTCGGCACGGCGCCGTGCGACGAACGCTCGATGTGCGCGAAGACCATGTTGCGCACGTTGACGCGCGCCACCTCCATCTGGGCGAGTTTCAGTTGGATCAGTTGGTAGTCGGCGATGGCCGTGCCCCAGAGTCGCCGGTGCTTCGCGTAGTCGATGGAGAGCTTCAGACACTCCTCGATGATGCCGAGGGACATGGCCGCGACCCCGGCGCGCTCGGCCACGAAGTTGTCCCGGGCGCTCTGGCGCCCACCACCTACCGGATCCTCGCTCTCCCCGAGGAGGCGGTCCCGGCCGACGTGGACGTCGCTCATGAAGATCTCGCCGGTCGGTGAACCGTGCTGACCCATCTTGCGCATCGGCGCGGCCTGAACGAGTCCGTCCATACCCTTGTCGAGCACGAAGGTCAGCACCTTGCGGCTGCGGATCTCTTCGCCGCTCCCGTCGTCGAGCTTGGCGTACATCACGATGGTGTCGGCGTAGGGTCCGTTGGTTATCCAGGTCTTCTGCCCGTTGAGGACGTAGTCCTCGCCGTCGCGTTTGGCGCTCGTACGCATACCGCCCAGGGCGTCGGAACCGGAGTCCGGTTCGGTGATCGCCCACGCGCCGATCTTGTCGAGCGTTACGAGATCGAGCGCCCAGCGCTCCATTTGCTGCGGCGTCCCGAGCTTGTTGATCGTCCCCGCGGCGAGACCGGTCGACACGCCCAGTGACGTCAGGAGGCCCGGGCTCACCCGGCACAGCTCGATCGTGGTGATCAGTTGCGCGGCCGGATCGGTGCCGCGACTCTCCCGCGATGGTTCTTCACCGGAGATCTTGCGCGCGAGTTGACGCGCGAAACTCTCCTTCGACATCTCTTTCAGTCCGAAGACGTCGTACATCTTTCGAAGGATCGCGTAGGGCGGCATCCCATTGTGTTCGAGGTCGTCGAGCTGCGGTCGGATCTCTTCGTCGACGAAGCGCCGCACGGCGTCGATGATGGCCTGTTGCTCGTCGGTCCACTCGTACACTTCGTCAGCCCCCTCGCCGCATGGTTCGTCTGATCATGAATCCGTCACGTTCGGTCACGACGCGGCGGGCGACTGCGACGATGACACCAAGAGGTGGTCGATCAACGTAGTGATCCACTGCGACTCACCGACCGCCACGACCGCGGGCGCGATGCACAGCCATACGTTCGCGTGAAACTGGGCGACGAAGATGAGCATGAGAACGGCTTCGGCGCCCACCCGTCGAAGGGGATGACCTCCGAGTCGCTTCGTCACGACCGCGTTCACCGCGAAGAGATTGACGCCGGGGACCAACGCCCAGAACGTCCAGCGTCCCTCGAGCTCTCTCGCGGCGAAGGCGAAACAGGCCGAACCGATGAGCACCAGGGCGACCGCGACGTTGCACGCGCCGACGGCGAACCACTCCGCCACGGGGTGCGCGGTCCCCGGCCAATGCGCCAGCACACTGACGAGGATGCTGATTCCGGCGAAGTCACCGACGATGCCGTAGCGCACGAGACGATGCAGCGCCTGGATCAGTGGCAGGTCGTTCACGAGGTTCGACGCGGGGGCCACTTCGCCGTAGGGCCGGGTGAGCGACGACCACTCCGAGCCGGTCCACACGCGCCATTGGCGCGTCCCCGACGGGTCCGGATACCAGCCGGACGGTACGGGGGCGGTGCTCGAACTCACGCAACTAGTCTCGCAGACAAAGCACCGGGAGAGTCAACGTGAGCATTACGCGCGGGGCGACGGCCGCCACTGTAAGGAACCAGGACGACGTCGACGTGGACGAAACTGAACTCGATCGAGTCGTTATCGACGTCGCCGCGAAGGCCGAAGAGTGGTCGGCGACTACACCGCGCCAGCGTGCCGAACTGCTCGAGCGCGTCGTCGCCGACACCCTCGCCGTCGCTGAGGAGTGGAACGCCGCCGCCTGCGCCGCCAAGGGCTACGACACGTCCGGCCCGGAGGGCGGGGAAGAGTTGTTCGCCGGTATCGGCACGTTCGTCCACATGGCGCAACTCTTGCGCCGCTCGATGCTGGACCTCGCACGCCACGGTCGACCCCGCTACCGCGGCCCGGTTCGTCACAAACCGGGCGAACGGATCGCGGTACAGGTCGTGCCCGCGTCGATCTTCGATCGGTTGATCTTCGCCGGCATCACGGGTGAGGTCTGGATGGAGCCCGGCGTGAACGAGTCCGAGGTAAGGGCCACGCAGGCGCTGTCCTACGGGCCGGCCGGCGCGAACCCCGGCGTGTCGCTGGTCCTGGGAGCGGGCAACGTCGCGTCGCTCGGTCCGCGCGACGTCCTCACCAAGATGTTCGCCGACGGCAAGGTCGTGGTCTTGAAGGCCCACCCCGTGAACGACTACCTCGTGCCCTACTGGACGCGCGCGTTCGCGTCGCTCATCGACGCCGGCTACCTGCGGATCGTCGGCGGTGGCGCGCGGGTCGGCGCGTTCCTCGTGGGCCACGGGCTCATCGCGGACGTCCACATCACGGGATCGGACAAGACGCACGACGCGATCGTGTTCGGTGTCGGCACTGACGGCGAGCGGAGGAAGGCGCAAAACGATCCGGTCGTGACCAAGCCGGTGACCTGTGAGCTCGGCAACGTGTCGCCGGTCGTGATCGTGCCCGGCGAGTGGTCCGCAGCGGAGATCGAGTACCAGGCGCGACACGTCGCCACGATGATCGTCAACAACGCCGGCTTCAACTGCCTGACGCCGCGCGTCATCGTCACGCACGCCGGCTGGGCGCAGCGCGAGGAGTTCTTCACCGCGCTCGAGTCGGTGTTCGAATCCTTGCCGACGCGCGACGCCTTCTATCCCGGTGCGCGCGAGCGTCATGCACTGTTTCTGGCCTCGCATCCCGACGCGCACCAGATCGGTCCGGTCGCGGACGCGACAATGCCGTGGACCATCATTCGCGACGTTGACGCGTCGAACGCGGAGGAAATATGCCTCAACGTTGAGGCGTTCTGTGCCCTCACGAGCGAGACCGCGCTCGACGCCGAATCGACGGTTGACTTCATAGGTCGGGCCGTGGCGTTCTGCAACGACGTGGTGTGGGGGACGCTCTCGATGACGGTGCTGTGTGACCCGCGTTCGATGAAGGACCCCGACATCGGTGCGGCCCTCGAGCAGGCGGTGGCCGATCTGCGCTACGGCTCTATCGGCGTCAACCTCTGGCACGCCATGAGTTACGCGCTCGCCTCGACGACGTGGGGCGCGTACCCGGGTCATCCGATCTCCGACATTCAGTCAGGGAGCGGCGTCGTCGGCAACGCGTACCTCTTCAGCCGACCGCAAAAGTCCGTGGTGCGGGGCCCGTTCGTCGCGAAACCGGCGCCGGCGTGGTTCGCGACGAACCGCAACGCCGGCGTCGTGATGCGAAAACTCCTGGCGTTCGAAGGTGCGCCGTCGTGGTCAAAGCTGCCGGGATTGATCGTCTCGTCCCTGAAGGGCTAGGGACGGAGCGTCATCACAGTCGTCACGCCGATGGCGGCGCAGACCTTCGATCCACACGCGACGTCGGCGATGGGCGTGGGCACGTACGTCAGCTTCACGGTCGTCAACGTGCCCGACGTCAACTCGGCGAGCCACGGCGACGAGGATCCCTGCAGGCCACCGGTCACGCAGCGCTCCAGTGTCGTGCACGAGAAGCCGTAGGTCGCACTCGGCAGTACGGCGACCTTCGACCACGACTTGCCAAAGTTGCCGGTTCGTTCGACGCGCCAACCCACGTAGAGCTTCGCGAGCCCCACGCAGGTTCGGCCCGCGCAGTTCAGTGATGTAAGGGTCGACCAGGTGAGCGTGGAGTGTCCCGGGCGGAGGGTCCAGGTGGCTCCACCGTCACCCGTCACGTAGACGGCGACCCCACGTGACGCGTTGAGGAAACTCGCGATGCAACTCAGATTCGACGTGCACGACAGCGAAGTGACCGAATCGTGCGAGGAGATGCCGACGCTCACCGGCGTCGACCACGTCGAACCGGCGTCGTCGGTGACGAGGAAGCGTGGACCACTCTTCGCGGTGTCGAGAATCGCACACGTCATCGACGAGTAACAACTGATCGCGGCGATACCGGAGGCGCCGGAGGGTCCCGGCTCGATTCTGAAAGAGTGCGCGACGCCGTCGTAGCGCCACACCAGGTCTCGGTTCGATCGAGAGCCGACGAAGAGACAGCTGTTGTTCCAACATGACGATGACTGAATGAACGTCGATGAATCGGCACTCGGCACGATGAGGGAGGACCATCGTCCGTTGGACGATCGGTACTCGCCGACGGACGTGGGACTGACGTCGAGATTCGACGTGCCGATTGCGACGCACGAGTTGTCCTTGGTGCACGCGACGTTCGAAAGCGGCACCGAGATGCTGATCGCCGGAAGACCGGTTACCTTGGGCGTCGCCGTCGCTGTCGGCGTCGTTGCGCACGCCGCCAGTACCAATCCCGCGACCAAGCAGACCGCCACGATTCGTACCAGTGAACGTACGTGGGCGGGCACTTGAATCATTGTTTCCTTGGGATCGTGACGACCGTTGTCGCTGTGTTGATGTTACTGAATCGAACCTCGACGCTGATTCGGCTGCAAACAGGGTGAGGTCTAACTTGGAGTCCATGAACTGGATCGACGTCCTCATCGTCGCGATCGTCATCGTCGCCGCGATTCGCGGTTGGTTCCAGGGAGCAATTCGTCAAGTACTGGGCTGGATCGGCCTGATCGCCGGGTTCTACGTCGGCCTCGAGATCGCCCCGTCGCTCTCCTCGAGCATCACTCACTCGTCATGGCGACCGGTGCTCGCGATCGTCATCGTGGTCGTCGTCGCCTACGCCGGCCACTTCGCGGGTCACATCCTCGGTGCCACGATTCGAAGGACCGTGAAGATGGTGAAACTCGGTTTCGTCGACTCCGGGGCCGGCGTCGTGGTGGGTGTCGTGGGCGCACTGATCACCTGCTGGCTCGTCGCGGCGTTGCTGGTCTCCACTTCATGGAGTACGGCGGCGAACGGCGTTCAGGGCTCTCGGATCATCAAGACACTCGACGGCGCACTGCCGACGGTGCCATCGGCCGAAGCGCGGCTTCAGAGCATGTTGCGCAACGTGAACTTTCCGAGCGTGTTCGCGAGCATCGTCGCGCCCACGATCCCGTCGATAGGACCGACGCCGAAACTAGGGAGGATCACGCTGGCGCCCAACGGGCCGAGTGAGATCGTGAAAGTACTTGCCGTGGGTTGTCCCGACACCCATCAGGGAACCGGGTTCTACGTCACGCCGCACATGGTGGTGACGAACGCCCACGTCGTGGCGGGCGCGACGAGCGTCACGGTCGCGGGTGCGCCGGCGCAGGTCGCGCTCTTCGATCCCGTGAACGACCTCGCGGTCCTCCGGGTCGCGACGCGCTCGACGGGCGCGCCGCTGGCGTTCCTCTCGGGCGTCCCATCGACGAGCGAGAAGGCGAAGATCATCGGCTTTCCCCTCGACGGGCCGCGCACCGCGAGCCCGTCGATCTTCAGTGGTGAGATCACGGCTGAGTCGCGCGATATCTACGACCGGCAGACCTTCAGTCGGACGTTGCTCGTGCTCTACTCCAACATCGAGCCGGGTAACTCCGGGAGCCCAGTGCTCGTCAGTGGACTGGTCGCGGGCGTGGTGTTCTCGAAGTCGCTGAGCCAGAACGAAACGGCCTACGCAATCCCAATCTCGACGGTGATGCAAGACCTCGCCAAGGTTCCGACGAACGGATCCCAGTCGACCCAGAGCTGTTTGAGTTAACCCGCGGCGCGCACCGCGGCGCCCAACACGTCAAGGCCGTCGGCGAGTTGCGCGTCGGTGATCACTAGTGGCGGCAGTAGCCGAACGACGTTGCCGTAGGTGCCGCACGTGATGGCGATGACGCCGTGCTGGTTGCAGTAGTTCACGATCGCCTTGGCGGCGGCCGGGTTCGGGTCTTTGGTGCCGGGCTGCACGAACTCCATGGCGACCATGGCGCCTCGACCGCGCACGTCACCGATGATGGCGACGTCTTGCGCGAGCGAGCGCAGACTCGCGAAGAGGATGTCGCCGAGCTCGCGGGCTCGCGCCACCAGATTGCGGTCCCGCAATGTCTTGATGGTGGCCAGTGCCGCGGCGCAGGCGACGGGGTTGCCGCCGTACGTACCGCCGAGGCCGCCTTCGTGCACTGCATTCATGAGCTCCGCGCGACCGGTCACGCCCGCGAGCGGCATGCCGCCCGCCAATCCCTTGGCGGTCGCGACGATGTCGGGAATCACTCCCTCGTGATCGACCGCGAACCAGTCACCGGTGCGACAGAATCCACTCTGGATCTCGTCGGCGATGAAGACGGCGCCGTTCGCGCTCGTCCACGCCGAGAGCGCGGGCAGGAAGCCATCGGCCGGCACGACGAAGCCACCCTCGCCCTGTATCGGTTCGATCAGCAGCGCGGCGACGTTCTTCGCGCCGACCTCGGACTCGATCATCTTGATCGCGAGTGCCGCCGCGTCGGCGCCGCTCAGTCCGTCGCGGAACGGGTAGCTCATCGGTACGCGGTAGATCTCGGGCGCGAAGGGACCGAAGCGGTCCTTGTAGGGCATGTTCTTCGCGGTGAGCGCCATGGTGAGATTCGTTCGCCCGTGGTACGCGTGTTCGAACACGATGATGGCCTGGCGACCGGTCGCGAGGCGCGCGATCTTCACCGCGTTTTCGATCGCCTCGGCCCCTGAGTTGAACAGCGCCGTCGCCTTAGCGAACGTACCGGGCGTCAACGCGGCGAGCTCCTCGCAGACCTCCACGTAGCTCTCGTAAGGGTTGACCATGAAACACGTGTGCGTGAAGGCGGCGACCTGCTGGCTCACCGCGTCGACGAGTTCGGGCACCGCGTGGCCGATCGACGTGACCGCGATTCCCGAACCGAGGTCAAGGACGTGATTGCCGTCGACGTCGACGAGGATGGCGCCCTCGGCGCGCTCGATATAGATCGGGAAACCCTGGGTGAGGCCGGCGCTCACGACCTTCTGGCGACGTTCGTGCAGCGCGCGCGACTTCGGCCCCGGCAGTTCGGTGACGACCTTGCGCTCGGTTCCCACTGACGCATCGATTGACGAGACCATGTCATTCTCCTGAGCTTCGTCGGCGCACGCCGAACGGACCCATCGTACTTCCGCCTTCGCAAACGCTCTCCGGTGCAGAAAACGGGTGACCAAAAGTCACCCGTCGTCCGCTGGCGGAGGAGGTGGGATTTGAACCCACGGTGCCCGGAGACACAGCAGTTTTCGAGACTGCCCGATTCGGCCGCTCTCGCACCCCTCCGTCGAGGAGTCTACAACGCGTACCCGTCATCGCCTTTGTCGTCCTTGTCGTGCACAACGATGCATCTAAGTTCGTGGACGTGGATGACGCAACGATCGACGAACGCTTCATGCGCAAGGCGCTCGTGCTCGCGCGACTCGCGAGCACGCACGAGGACGTGCCGGTGGGGTGTGTGCTCGTGGAGGGCGACGCCGTGATCGGCGAGGGGGAGAATCGACGAGAGTCGACGCAGGACCCCACGGCGCACGCCGAAATGGTCGCCCTTCGCGACGCCGCGGCCTCGCGTCCGACGTGGCGAATGGACGACGTCACCGTGTACGTCACGTTGGAGCCGTGCGTCATGTGCGCCGGGGCGCTCCTCAATGCACGAGTTCGGCGCGTCGTCGTCGGTGCGCTCGACGAGAAGGCCGGCGCCGTCGGATCGCGCTACAACGTGTTGAGTGACCCCCGTCTCCTGCACGAGGCCTCACTCACCTACGGTGTGCTCGCCGAGGAGTCGGCCGAGTTGTTGCGCGAGTTCTTCGTCGAACGACGCACGGACTAGTGCGCACAAAGAGTTTTCTCGACGACACGAACCTGTCACGTGTACGCAACATCCCCGACCTATTTTCGCGACCGTGCTGAACGATATCGACGCCACCCTGGAGGGTCAGCGCGTGGTCGTGGTCGGGGGCGGTGTCTTTGGCACGATGCACGCGCTGTTCGCCCTGGCGCGCGGGGCGAGTGTGATTCACCTGGAACGCGACCTCGTGCCGAGTGGCGCGACGGTTCGCAACTTCGGTCTCATCTGGGTGAGCGGTCGGGCCGTCGGGCGTGAACTCCAACTCGCGTTGCGGGCCCGCTATCTCTGGGAGGACATCGCGCGCGACGTCCCCGGCGTCGGTTTCCGCGCCAATGGCTCGATCACGCTGTTGGACAACGAGCGCGAACTCGAGGTCGCGCAGCGCGCCATAGCCCGCGACGACGCGCCGGCGCGAGAGTTCGAGTTGCTATCGCCCGAGGAGATCGTGCACCGCAATGCCGCGCTACGAGGCCAATTCATGGCGGGTCTCTTCTGCGGTCGTGACGCCGCCGTTGAATCGCGCTCGGCGCTCGGCGCGCTGCGAACCTTTATGGAGGAGTCGCGACGCTACGAGTTCCTCGCCGGTCACGAACTCGTCGGCGTCACCGACAACGCCGTCGTTGATCACCGCGGCGTGCACTACGGCGGTGACCAGATCGTGCTCTGTCTCGGCGCCACTCTGAGCGGATTCGGCGCCGAACTCTTCGAGAACGATCCGTTGCGCCAGGTTCGACTCAACATGGCCGAGACCGAGCCGCTCGATGAGGCGCTGACGACGTCGGTCGCCAACGGCGACTCGTTCCGGTACTACCCCGGCTTCGCAGAGTTCGCCCAAGAGGTCCTGGAGGAGCAGCCGGCGCCCGCGTCGCAGTACGCGATTCAACTGCTGTGTCAACAACGGTGCCACGGCGGTCTCACGATCGGCGACACGCACGAACCGGAAGTGCCGGGTCTCTTCGAGACCCTGGACCGACCGATGGACATCATTGAGGCGGCGGCGCGTTTGGTGATCGGACCGGCGATGCCCCGAATCGAGCGACGCTGGAGTGGGGTGTACCACCAACTCGTTGACCCGGTACCCAACGAGGTCTACTTCCGCAAGCAGGTCGCTCGCGGTGTGAGTGCGGTGACCGGCGCGGGGGGTCGCGGCATGACGCTCGCGCCGGCGATCGCGGAGGAGAGTTTCCAGTGAACGACGTCGAATTGATCTGTTTTGACATGGCCGGCACCACGGTGCTCGACAACGGCCTCGTTCTGGAGGCCTTTCGCCGCACGATCGAGGATCTGGACGTCGGCGCCGAGGACGCCGTCACGGCCGAGGCGTACGTCATAGAGACCATGGGCCAGTCCAAGATCGAGGTCTTCACCGCGCTCTTCGGTGAGCGCGCGACGCTCGCCAACGAGGCGTTCGAGCGCAACTTCGTGGAGTCGGCCCAAGAGCTCGGCGTCAGCGAGATTCCGGGAGCCCGCTCGACCGTTGAGACCCTGCTCGACGTCGGGCTGCAGGTCGCCTTGACGACCGGCTTCTCGCCATCGACGCGCGAAGCCCTGATCGAGGTGCTCGGCTGGGATGATCTGTTCGAACTGCGCGTGTCGCCGGCCGACGCCGGCCGCGGTCGACCGGCGCCGGACATGTTGTGGTGGTGCGCCCTGAAGTCTCAGGTCACGGCGGCGAGTTCCTTGATGGTCGTCGGCGACACGGCCTCGGACATGGTCGCGGGTCTGCGCGCGGGCGCCGGGTACTGCGTGGGCGTGCTGTCGGGCAGTGACGATCAGGAACGGCTCATCGCCAACGGTGCGAACGACGTCATCGACTCCGTCGTCGATCTACTGAGTTTCGACCTTCTCGTCACGCACTAGTCACGCTCGAAGTGTTCGCAAAGAATCCGTGAAGTCGTCACATTTGTTGCTCCGTGGCGTCACACTCGGCTAACTCGCGCACCTTACCTTTATCGCGAGTCACCAACGCGGTGCACTCACCTTTAGGAGGACGACGAGTGTCGACAAAGAAAATGAAGGTGGCGATTGCCGCTGGATTAGTGAGCACCATGTTGACCGGTGTGGCATTAGTCAGCGGTGGCGCGAACGCGGCCACCAAGAAGGTGAATTGGTCGACGGTGACGTCGGCGAAGGCGGGCGGTGGAATGAAGGCGCTGATCAAGGCCGCGAAGAAGGAGGGTCACGTCAACGTGATCACCATTCCCCTGGCGGGATGGGCGAACTACGGCCTGATCATGAAGGACTTCACGGCGAAGTATGGCATCCACATAAATGACGCCAACCCCAATGGTTCGAGTGCCCAAGAGATCACGGCGATCCAGCAGGACAAGGGTCGCGCGGACGCGCCGGACGTCGTCGACGTCGGCACGAGCTACGCCACCACGAACCTGGGCCTCTGGGCGCCCTACAAGGTCGCGACGTGGAGCTTGATCCCCGCCGCCTCCAAGGACCCGAGCGGACGCTGGTTCGATGACTACGGCGGTTACGTCGCGATCGGTTGTGACACGAAGATCGTGACGACCTGCCCGACGTCCTTCGCGGACCTGACGAACCCGGCCTACAAGAACGAGGTCGCCATCAACAACGACCCGACCTCCGCCTCGGCCGCGTTCTACGCGGTGTGGGCGGCGTCGATCGCCAACGGCGGTTCGTACAGCAACATCACGCCGGGCATCACGTTCTTCGCAAACCTGAACAAGATCGGCAACTTCGTGCCCGGTGGCACCGCGGCGACCGCGGCTTCGGGTGCGACGCCGATCCTCATCTGGTGGGACTACTTGCAGAACGGTGTCGCGGCCAGCGTCCCGGGCTGGAAGTCCGTGATACCCACTGACGGGACGATCGCGGCGTACTACACCCAGGCCATCACGAAGGACGCGCCGGACCCGGCGGCGGCTCGTCTCTGGGAGGAGTTCCTCTACTCCTCACTGGGACAGAACCTGTTCCTCCAGGGCTACGCGCGTCCGATTGAACTGCCCGGCATGATCGCGAACCACACGGTCAACCAGGGCTTCTTGGCGAAGTTGCCGGCCGCTCCCAAGGGCGCGCTGACCTTCCCCACGCAGGCGCAAGTCACTGCTGCGGGCCAGACGGTCGACAGTCAGTGGCCCGCCGCAATCAGCGGCAGCTAAGCGCGTAACGCTTCACCAACATGTCTGCTCTCATCACCGACGCCGGATCTCCCCCCTCCGGCGTCGGTGGTGAGAAGGGCGACAAGCAGTCACGGGCGGGTGCACTGATTCGGAGTCTTCGAACCGGTGCACCCGTGCTTCCGTTTCTCATCTACGTCACGCTCGGTCTGATCATTCCGACGATCGTCATCATCAACCTCGCGTTTCGTTCAAACAAGGGCACACTGACGCTGGCCAACATCCGAACGATTCTGTCGGCCGGTCACGTGCAGGCGGGGATATTGATGGGTGGCCAGTACCGAGCCGGCTTCGAGAACAGCTTGAAGCTCGCGCTCGTCACGGCGATAGTGCCCGGCGTCCTCGGAACCGTCCTCGCCTACGCCATCGCGACGTCAGATCACGCGCTGTTCAAGCGCTTGACTGCGGCGTGCTCGGGTGTGCTGGCGCAGTTCGGCGGGGTGAACCTCGCCTTCATGTTCATCGCGGCCCTGAACGCGACGACGGGTGTTGCCACGCACTGGCTGAATGAAATCGGCTTTGACCCCTGGGACCACGGATTCAGCCTCTACAAGTTCTGGGGCGTCGCCTTCGTCTACATGTACTTCCAGCTACCCCTGATGGTGCTCATCATCACGCCGGCATTCGCCGGACTCAAGGAGTCGTGGCGCGAGGCCGCGTCGAATCTCGGCGCGTCGTCGTGGCGGTACTGGCGTCACGTCGGCCTGCCCGTCCTGGCGCCCGCGGTGCTGGGTGGGATGTTTCTGCTTTTCGGGAGTGGCTTCTCGGCCTACGCGACGGCCGAGGCGCTGACCGGCGGGACGATCGCCATCACGCCGATCCAGATCGGCGACATCTTGAACGGGAACGTGCTCGCGAACCAAGCGAACCTCGGCTACGCGCTGGGCTTCGCGATGATCGTCATCCTGTTGATCTCGGTCATCGGTTACGCCCTGTTGCGCAGAAGGACGTCACGATGGCTTCGCTAGAGCTCGCCTACGTATTGGAACACGACGCGGACACGGAAGTGAGCCCCGATCTTCAGCCGGGTCGGAGTTGGTTCCGTCGGATCCACTGGGGACGGGGCATCGTCCTCTGGGTCGCGGCCGCGTATTTCATCATTCCTTTTTACGCCGCGATGCAGTTCTGCTTGCAGAACATCCAGGGTCACTTCTCCCTGCAACCGCTGACGCAAATCGGTGCCGCGGCGGGTTTCACCTCGGCGCTCTGGCTTTCGACGGAGCTGGCGGTCGTCACGATGGTCATCGTGATGGTGCTCATGGTCCCCACGATGATCTACGTGCACCTGCGCATGCCACGATTCCGACGCGTCATGGAAGTCATCACCATATTGCCGATCGTGATTCCGCCGATCGTGCTCATCGTGGGCGTCGACGGCGCGACGCCACAGTGGCTGAAGGCCTCGCAGTGGCTGCTGGCATTGATCTATGTGGTTCTCGCAATGCCGTACGTCTACCGATCTCTCGACGCGGGCCTCGGCGCCCTGGACCTGAAGACCTTGGTCGAAGCGGCCCGCTCGCTCGGCTCCGGCTGGGCGTCGATCATTTGGCGGGTCCTCGTCCCCAATCTGCGAAGTGCACTCATGTCGGCGTCGGTGCTCACGCTCGCGCTGGTCTTTGGTGAGTTCACGATCGCCAACCTCGACGGGTGGCAGACGGTGCCGGTGTGGATCTATCTCGCGCCGACGGACAATCCGCGCATCAACACGCTGGTGGCGATGATCGCGCTCCTCGGCACGTGCCTGGTGCTCATGCTTATCGTTTCACTCGACCGCAAGTCACGTTCCAGGAGGAGCTGATGTCCATGGACACGCAATCACCGCCCATCCCCTCGACCGAGACGTCCCCACCAAAGAGCGGGGCGCCGGTCGTCCTCGAAAACCTCACCCGTCGCTTCGGCACGACCAAAGCGCTCGACGGCTTCACGCTCAAGATCGAGCCGGGGGAGTTCGTCGCGTTGCTCGGTCCCTCAGGGTGCGGCAAGACGACGGCGCTACGGGTGCTGGCGGGATTCGAACGACCCGACATCGGAAGGGTGACGGTCGACGAGCAGGACGTCGTGCACATCCCGGCGCAGAAGCGCGACATGGGAATGGTCTTCCAGAGCTACTCGCTGTTCCCCAACATGAGCGCCCGTGACAACGTGGCGTTCGGACTCCGGTTGCGTCATCAGCGCAGTGCGGCGCGGCGCTCCCGCGCCGATGAACTCCTTGATCTCGTGGGACTGGCCGAACACACGACGAAGTACCCCCACCAGCTCTCCGGTGGTCAACAGCAGCGCGTCGCCTTGGCGCGCGCCTTGGCCATTGAGCCACGCGTGCTCCTACTCGACGAGCCGCTCTCGGCTCTGGACGCGAAGGTACGCGCCGAACTGCGAGACCAGATCCGTGCACTGCAGCAGCGCCTCAAGATCACGACGGTCTTCGTGACCCACGACCAGGAGGAGGCCCTCTCCATGGCCGACCGCGTGTGCGTGATGTCACGCGGTCGCGCCGAGCAGATCGCGACGCCGGCCGAGCTCTACTCCCGGCCGTCAACCGAGTTCGTCGCGCAGTTCGTCGGCATCTCGAGCCGCGTCGGCGTTGTTCGCACGGGCGACACGGTCGCCCTCTTCGGCCGCGACGTGAAGATTCGGGGGACCGCGCCGGAGGGCGCCGAGTCCCTGGACGCACTGCTGCGACCTGAGGACGTCGACGTCATCGTCGCGCCGACGGGTCTCGGCGTCGTCACCCACAAGAGTTTCCTCGGCGCCACGACGCGCCTGGAGATCGGGATTGGCGGTGCGTCCGTCAAGGCGGACGTCTTTAGCAGCGCGGCCGACGTGTTTGAACTCGGAACCCGCGTGGACCTCGTCGCGAACGCACACGACGTCCTCGTCACCGCGTCTCGGCCAGCGTCCTAGCGAGTGGTTCCCAGTCGCGCAACGTGCCGACGTGGAGACCTTCAACTTTGCCCGTGTCGTCCCACGTGCGAAGCGCCACCGCGTCCTCAAAGCCCGGGTGCTGCTCGAACCGCCGACACTCCGCTTCGCTGAGCAGGCCGCCCTGCGCGATCAGCGTCGCCCGTGATGCCATTGAAAGTTGCTCGTGATACGAAGGCTCTCGGGTGCAGCGCCAGCGCTTGGCGGTCACGTGCAGCGCCACCGGTTGCGCCACCCGCGGACCGAAGACTCGAACGAGGATGCGCGCGCCCCGCTCTTCGTGATCGTCGTCGTGACTCGAGAGTTCGGACTCGGTCTCTCCTGGGACGTCGAGCGCGAGGTGCCCCACGTCGTGGAAGAGCGCGGCGACCATGAGCGCGTCGGTGGCGCCGGCATCGCGGGCTAACGCGGCACACTGCAGTGCGTGTTCGTTCTGGGTCACTGATTCGCCGTAACGTCGATCGCCGAGGATTTCGTAGAGGTCGAACAGCGCATCGACGTCTTTGGGCTCGCTCATCGCGTCAATCGTAGGAGCGCTTGGTTACTTCTTCGTGAGTGGCGCGACCGACGCGGTGCGCGCAGGTGTCACACGACGGTCACGTCACCGTTCGCTAACCCGTGTGGATCTGCAGTGTCATGGTGAAGACCGAACCCTTGCCCGGGGTGCTGTCGAAGGTCAGCGTCCCACCCATCGCTTCAGTCAGGTTCTTCGACAACGCGAGGCCCAGTCCGGTCCCTTCGATACCGGTCGCTTCGATGTTGAGCCGATCGAAGGGGATAAACAGTCGCTCGACCATCTCGGGACTGATGCCGAGTCCGGTGTCGGACACCGACAGACGGACCGTGTCATCGTCGGTTCGGGTGCGGACGGTCACGCGGCCCTTAGGGCGGTTGTACTTGATGGCGTTGGAGAGGAGGTTCAACAAGACCTGCCGGAGGCGCTGCGGGTCGGCGCGCACGAGAACGTGCGTGATGTCGACGGCCTCGAGGTCGATACCACGTTCCTTCGCCTGGAGCTGGATGATGCCGACGCAGTCCTGGACGACGTCATCGAGCGGCACCGCTCGCAACGTCACGATCACGCGACCCGACTCGATCCGCGAAATGTCGAGGATCTCGTCGATCAGATTCAACAGATGCTGTCCAGAGTTGTTGATGTGCCCCAGCATTCGCAGGACATCGGGATCGTTGGACTCCATCTGCAGCAATTGCGAGAATCCGATCACTGAGTTGAGCGGCGTCCTCAACTCGTGACTCATGCGCGACATGAACTCGCTCTTGGCCGCGTCGTGGCGTTCCGCTTCGGCGCGGGCGATCTCCAGTGCGTGCTCCAACGCAACGGCCTCGGAGATGTCGCGCGTGACCACGACCGCCGCGACCGGTGGGTTACCGCCGTTGTCGAGTGCTTGGCCCCGTGACTCGACCGTGACCCAATGTCCGTCCGCGTGGCGGACGCGGAATCGTGCCGTGGATGCCCGACCCTCGTCGAAGATCCGGCGAATGGCCGCGACCACGACGGCGTGATCGTTGTAGTGCACGAACTCCAGTGCCGAGTGGCCGAGTCGGTTTGCCTCGGGAATGCCGTACATTGCCTCGCTGGCCGGACTGAGTTCGAGGAAGACGCCGTCGCGGTCGATCACGGTGATGGCGTCGACCGCCGACTCGATGATCGCCTGCATCTTGGTTAAATTCTCGCTGAGGGCGTCGCGCGTCTGGGCCGCGTCCGTGATGTCGCGCGTGATAAAGACCGCCCGCGTTGGTAGACCGTCCGGGCTGCGTAGCGCGTGCCCGCGGGTCTCGAGCGTGATCTCGTGGCCGTCGGCGTGTCGGGCACGAAAGCTCACCGTCGTGACCTCGTCGATCTCGAAGGTCCTGCGCAGGGCCGCTTCGACGATTGGCCGGTCTTCCTCATTGATGATGTCGAGACCGGTCCGTCCTCGCCGACTGCTCTCGGGGTAGCCGTAGATCGCCTCGCTCTCCGGGCTCGACTCGACGATCGTGAGGTCACGGTCGATGATGACGATCGAATCGGCCGCGGCCTCGAACATCGCCTCGGCGATCGCACTGCTCTGAATCAGCTTGGACTGGATCTCCTCACGGTCAGTGACGTCCTGTCCGGTCGCGCAGATCCAGCCGTCCTTGCGCAGCGTGCTCCACGAGATCGTCCGGTACGTCCCGTCGCGACAGCGCTGGCGATTGGTGAAGCCCCGGCGCGTCTCGTCCGGTCCGCGAATCACGATTCGAAACTCGTCTTCGGTCGCCTGGAGGTCATCGGGGTGGACGAACTCGCCGAATGGCCGTCCGCGCAGTTCGTCGAACTCCCAACCCAACATGTCGTGCCACGCCGGATTGACCTGCAGGAGCTCGCCGTCCTTCCCGAAGACCGAGAGGAGGTCCGGCGAACTGTAGAAGAAGTCGCCGATATCCGGGACCGCCGGCGTGTTGTCCTTCACGAACCGTTACCCCCTTCGTCTGACGCCGACGTTTCTACCGAAACAAAGGACTTTTGGAGCGAGACTCCCGGGATGAACCCTCACCCCGTCACGAACCTACCGTGCTCGTGAACAACGCGGCCGTACTCACAACGCCCTCACATATCGTTACCAACGAGCAACGAGCACGACGTAAGCGGCCAGGGCGCCACATGACCCGAGTTGCGAAGCGTCACGATTGACTGGAAACAATTCTTGACTTCCCGCCACATTCACCTGTTGAATTTGGCGTAGTGGTTCGACGTAAGGATGAAGGCGGCGAAGAACCGTCCGAAAGGAGAGCCACCATGGCTGAATACGCAATTTTGCTCTACGCGCCAATCGCGGATGACGGTGTGGACGATGGAGGCGCGGCCGCTGCGGAACACGACCGGCACTCCCAGGACTTACAGGATGCGGGGACGATGATCGGTGCCTTCGCACTCGAGCCACACACGATGTCAACGTCGATCCGTGGTGACGTCATCACGGACGGTCCTTTCTTGGAGACGAAGGAGGTCATCGCGGGCTTCTGCATCGTCGAGGCCAACGATCTCGACGCCGCACTCGCGATCGCGAGAACCAACCCGATCTGTCATCAGGGCGGCGGCGTCGAAGTTCGACCGGTGCAGGGCTGGGTCATCCCGACTCGCGACCTGCAAGACCACGACCATGGACACGCCCATCGAAGCGCTTCGTAGGTCGACGGCGCCGGGGTTCGACTAGGTGCGCGACAATGCGCGTCTTGAGGTCGAACGGGCGGTCGCCGACGCGCACCGTCGCGAGTGGGCCACCGTGCTCGCCGCGACGGCGTGCAGTGCACGCGACCTGGACGTCGCCGAGGAGTGCGCTCAGGAAGCCTTCGCGACGGCGGTCGAGGTGTGGCTCCGCGACGGCATCCCGCGCAATCCCGGTGCGTGGCTCACGACCGTGGCCCGACGACGCGTCGTCGATCTCGTCCGACGTGACGTGGCACTTCGATCGAAGTTGCCCCTGCTGGTCGAGCCAGAGACGCACGTGAGAGACGACGAACATCAAGGAGAACTCATCCAGTCTGATACCGAAAACGTCGTGAGGGACGAGCGACTTCGTCTCATCTTCTTGTGTTGTCACCCCGCGCTCGCGCCCGAGGCGCAAATGGCGCTCACGCTGCGATTGGTGTGTGGAATGTCCACCGAGGAGATCGCTCGACTGTTCTTGGTGTCCGAGACCACGATGGGCGCCCGACTCACGAGGGCGAAACAGAAGATCTCGACGGCTCGGATCCCGTTGCGAGTGCCCACTCAGTCCGAGATGCCGGAACGCCTCGGCGCCGTACTCGGCGTGATCTACTTGCTCTTCACGATGGGACACACCGCCACGACCGGTACGTCGCTGATGCGGCCGGAGCTGGTCGACGAGGCGCTCCACTTGACGAACGTCCTGCGCGATTTGCTGCCCGACGAGCGTGAGGTCCGCGGGCTGCTCGCCCTCATGTTGGTCACGGACGCGCGACGCGCCACGCGGGTGAGTCGCGACGGCGCGCTACTGCGACTAGAGGACCAGGACCGATCGAAGTGGGACATGCAGGCGGTCGCGTGGGCCGACGAGTTACTGCAGGAGGGTCGTCGGGCGCCGCGGCCAGGTCGATTCATCCTGCAAGCGGAGATCGCCCTGGTCCACGCGAGGGCCGCGACCTTCGAGGACACCGACTGGAAGGAGATACTTCGTTTCTACGACGAACTGCTGGTGGCCTGGCCCTCACCGATCGTGGCGTTGAACCGTGCGGTCGCGGTGTCGAAGGTCGATGGACCGGTCGCGGCACTCGAATTGGTCGAGGTCATCCAAACCGACCCCCGACTGGCCAACTATCACTACGTGCCGGCGATTAAGGCCGACCTATTGCGACAGTTGGGCCGCGACGACGAGGCACTCGTCGAGAGTCGGCGCGCGATGGAACTTACGCACAATGAGAGTGAACGAGAGTTCCTGGACGCTCAAATACGCGACCGCCAAGGCTGACGTTGTCGTAGCCCACGAGGCTCGCTACGTGTGGCGCACGCGTTATGAAGATTCGGGTGAGTTCACGACGAGCGCATCGTTCGCGCGATCAATCAGGAGTTCTAACGCCTTGAGCACACGCCGATCGTCGACTGTGTCATCGCCTGGCGCAGTGTCTCACGAGGAACACTATGTTGTGCAGCCGCAGAAATTACAGTGAGCAGATGACGACCGCCGATCGAGAACACGTGCGGTCGTTCTACGACGACCTGGGCGAGAGTGAGTGGTCGCGCTTGGACGCGACGGTTCGAGGACGTGTGTCGTTCCAAGTTCACCGACGATTCTTGGAACGATTCGTCATGCCCGGCGACCACGTCCTAGAAGTCGGCGCCGGACCTGGCCGCTTCACCTTCGAATTGGCGAGACTTGGGGCGACCGTGGACGTTACGGACTTCTCGCCGGTGCAACTCGAACTGCATCGTCGCCACGTGGGCGATACGCCGGCGGAGAAGTCGGTGCGGTCACGAGAGCTCCTAGATGTGTGTGACACGTCGCGCTACGCGGACGACAGCTTCGACGTCGTGGTCGCCTACGGCGGACCGCTGTCGTACGCCTTCGAGAACACCGAAGCGGCGTTGGGAGGACTGTTTCGGATCACGAAACCGGGAGGATTTGTAGTCGCGTCGGTGATGTCCTGGCTGGGATCGTGGCGATACTTCCTCGCGGCCGCGGCCGAGGAGATCAAGGCTTTGGGCGAGGACGCCAACGATTTGGTGCTCACCACAGGTGACTTACGTCACCTGCAGAGTAATCACATCTGCCAGATGTTCCGAGCCCGGGACATCCGGAACCTCGTGAGTGAATCGGGCAACGAACTGGTCTCCATGTCGTCGAGCAACTGGGCATCACTCACTGATCCTGTGGTGCTCGAAGAGATTGAAGCGGATTCCGACCGTTGGTCTCGTTTTGTCGAACACGAAATATCGGCGTGCGCTGAACCCGGTGCCTTGGATGGGGGTACCCACCTCTTGTTCGGCGCACGTGCACTCGACATGGAATGAGTCTTGATCGGACAGCGACCCTTCGTAACTCGTGTTTGGCGGGGTGTTTACGAAACTCCAACGGCCCTGATGCCGTCATCACTCGAATTCGACGGACCGCTCCGTTCCACACGAATTCGCGCAATGTGACCACACACCACGTGATCAGCCCTTTCGCGACGCTGGCCCCTTTTTCGGGTCTGCGACCGGTGCGTGTACACACGCTCGAGCGTTGTCCTATGACTCAATCACTACGTTCGTAGTGATTGAGCCTTGCTACGGCTGAAATTTCCGCGAATGTGAGGAGAACACTACGTTCGTATTGATTTCTTGTAAAAACTATCCAAAATCCGATAGATTGGTCAATAACACTACGTTCGCAGTGTTTCGGAGGCAAGCAAATGGCAACTATCGGAGAGCAAGTGAGAGCCCGTCGGAAGGAACTCCATTTGGGACAAGTCGAATTGGCGGAGCTCGCCGGAGTCTCGCCAACAATGGTGCGAACGCTCGAGCATGACAAGACCACCGTTCAACTTAACAAAGTACGCGATGTCCTCGATGTCCTGGGACTCGAATTGACCGTGACAATGAAGTCGTAATGGTCGAACTGCCAATCATTGACCCACGTTCCGTTCGCACGGCCGACGTTTACAAGGCCGGCAATTTCGTAGCTCAACTTCGTCGAGTCGACCAAGGAATCCAATTCAACTATCTCCCGAACGCGGTTGCCGTCGCGACCACGTTGCCGGTATCGGACGTGCCGGTGACTTACCTCGCCGGGGCGGTTCCGCCATTTTTTGCCGGGCTATTGCCAGAGGGTCGACGTCTCACCGCCCTCCGGAGTCACGTGAAGACCTCTTCGGACGACGAATTGTCACTACTACTCGTCGTGGGTCGTGATGTCGTTGGGGATGTTCAAGTCGTCCCCGAGGGCGAGACGCCTAGCGAATCGGAGGCTCTCGTCACGGTCAAGTCTTCGTTCGCTGAAGTCAGATTTTCAGAGGTTCTAAGTGACGCGGGAATCGTCGATCGCTCAGGGATTCCGGGATTCCAGGACAAAGCGTCGGCTCGCATGATCTCGGTGCCCGTCGCACGTGCCTCGCGTCGATACATACTGAAAGTCGATCCACCCGATTTTCCACTCGTCGTACAGAACGAGTTCTATTTCATTGAGCTGGCGAAGTCGGCAGGCGTTCCTACCGTAGAGGCAGAAATCGTTGCCGACGCCGATGGTCAATTGGGACTTCTTGTGCGACGCTTTGATCGAACGACGGGAGAAGATGGTTCCGTCGTCTCATTGGCGTGCGAAGATGCGTGTCAACTTTTAAATTTGTGGCCTGCCGACAAGTACAAAGTAACCTCTGAAGTCGTCACCAAGTCCATTGTCGACGTATGTCCAGCCGCTCCCGTCGCCGTAAGAGATGTGTTCCGGCAGTTCTGCTTCGCATGGCTGACTGGCAATGGTGATGTACATGCGAAGAACATCTCCGTGCTGGCAACACGCCAGGGAGAGTGGCGCGTGTCACCCGCCTACGATCTCCCGTCAACGCTTCCGTATCGTGATTTGACGATGGCGTTGGAACTCAATGGGAAACGAGATGGCTATAGCCGTCGTCAGATGCTGGAATTTGCTCGAACGATTGGTTTGACTCCGAAGGCAGCAGTACGAACAATTACCGACCTCATCGACGCGACGGATCGAATGATCACAGACTTGGAAGAAGGTGCTGTGCCGTTCTCCCAGCACGAAGTTCACGAGTGGACCCGGCGTCTGGCCTCTCGTCGCAAGGGACTGATGCTGTAGAGGCGAAGTGGGACTCGAGACATCGCCCGATGCCATGCCATATCTGCTGGCGGTGGCGACAAGTGAAATGTCAGCCGAAACAGCAATAAGGGAGCGTTTCAAAGAAGTTCTTCACTAATCCTGAATCCCCAGTCATGGCGACGCGCGCCGAGACCGGTGAGGTGCTGCACCTGCGCTTCCGCAAATGATCGGCCAACACCCAGCGCGGCGCCCAGCGCTTCGTGCGCGAGACCGTGGGTCGAGTGCGCCGCGCAGGGGCGTCTGGGCTTCTCACGCTGCGTTGCGACTCGGGCTTCTTCTCCAAGTACCTCGTGCTGGCCTGTCGCGACCACGACGTGCGCTATTCGATCACCGTGCGCCAGACGCCAGTAATCCAAAGGGCCTTCGAACTGATCGCTGAAGAGAGTTGGACGCCAATCGACTACACCATGAACGGTGAGGCCTGGGTCGGCGAGACCGACTACCAGGGTCAGCGTTTGATCGTTCGTCGCACGAAACTACACGAGCCCCGACCGGCACTCTTTCCCGACTACCGCTACCACGCCTTTGTCACCGATCGTGACGGCGACGCCGTTACCCTCGACGTCGACCACCGTCGACACGCCGTCGTCGAGCTCGCCATCCGTGACCTGAAGGGAGGATCCGGTCTCGAGCACTGTCCTTCGGGCGACTTCAACGCCAACGCCGCGTGGGCGGGGCTGGCGTCGATCGCCCACAACCTCGTGCGCTGGGTTGCAGCGCTCGGTCTCAAATGTCACCGGACCCCTCGTCGTCAAGACAGTCCGTCGCAAGTTCATCACGGTGCCCGGTCGTCTCACCAATCACTCGCGCGTTCGTCAGTTGCACCTGCCGACGAACTGGCCCTGGGCCGCGCAGTGGAGTCAGTGCTTCGCGCGTCTCGTCAAACTGCAGACCTGACCGAACCGGCAGTGAGGCCGCCCGCGGACTACCCGGCGACTTCCAGCGCGAACCAGCTACACACTTCGCCGAAACCGTGACTCGACACGTCCGCTCGTCAGGTAATCACCGAAAGTGCCGCAGCGACGCACTCAGCGAGAGAGATTCAATGGCGAAACGATCGCGCGCTCGTTCATCACGGTGGATTGAGGTTTAACTCAACAGAAAGGCCAAGCGATGTTTCTTCATAGTGTGCTAGTACATATTTGGGACATCTTGGAATCATCATACGAAACAACAATTGATGAGGGGCATGACTTCTACACCGGGTTGGACCAAGAAAAAGTATCCACGCATAGCTCTAGTTGCGATTGCACTTGGATTTGTTGGTGTCGGTATCGCCAATTTCCTTCCTGGCAATTCGGTTTCGGCAACTATTAGTGATCCAGTTGAAGCCGCGGTCGCTCAGTTCGAGAATGCTCGGCTTGCTGTATTCTCACCACTTGCGGTCACGGCTGACCAGTCAACTTTCTGCACGAGTAGCGACTGTAACGGCTCAGCCAGTCCTGCTCTGAATACGGCCCTCGCGCAGATGAGCAACGTTCAACTTGCGTCCCCATCAAGTGTCAATTGGACTTCGCCAAGTCTTGTCGCCAGTCGCTTTAATGTCGCACAACTGGCCGCAAGAAATCAAACTCTCGTATCGAGCATGGGGACCACGGAACAGGCTCAAGGTCTCTACGCCATAGCGGAGAAATTCGTGAGCTCCGAACAGGCGATTCTCGCCGGTAACGATGGCTCATGTGGGGTTGCCACTTCGTGCTCAATTACATCCGCAGCCGGCGCCAAAATGTTGTCGTTCTCGAACGAGAAGGTCACGGGTTCCACTGCAACTATCGATGCCATTGTTCAAGGTTGGCAGCAACAGGCAAACGTGAGTCACAGTGGAGATATTGGGCCGTGGGAGATTGCAGAGAATGAACTTCAGATGAGCTACACGCTGAGTGAAAACTCCGACGGTGTTTGGTCAGTTTCCACCGCAGTTGGAGATTTCGTGCCGGGTCAGGCACCTTAGAGGCCTGCACCTCTATTTGGATCAACCACTTTAGCTGCATTAAAAAAGGAGAATCGTGTTCAAACGCAAGGCCCCCATTATGTTGGCGGTCTTTATAACATCACCGCTTTGGTTTGTAGGCGCTGCGGGAGCTAGCTACAGCGGGACTAACGCTGCGCTCTATGCAGATTTTTGGTGGAACAGTGGCAACCCTGCGTACTATTCATTCGACACAGACTGCACAAACTTTGTGACGCAAGGCATGGCTATTTATGGATTTCCAATCGTAAGAGGTCAGTATCAAAACTCCAACGTCTTCTACAACGACACTTTGGCCGTTTTCGCCGGTAGCCCCACGCTCCAGGCAGAAGATGGAAGAGCCGAGAGTCTTTCTGGAACCGTTGCGGACAGTCTCTTCACCTACTTACGGTCTGGAGCGGGCTCTCTAATTGGGAATTACTCATACGCCGCAGACGGAGCCGCTCCGTCCTATATGCCCTCGTCCATTGTGAAGGGTGACGTACTTTTCTATGATTGGGGGCAAGGTATGGGGGTGTCGCACGTGTCGATGATGGTCGGCTCCGGAACAGATACCGATGGATACGTCGGTGACTGGATAGACCAACATTCGAACGATCGATATCACGAGTTTTGGACGCTCAAAGAGACCAATGCCTACTGGCAAACGACCACTGTCTACTATTTTCACATTTGATTGACGCCTGCAGAGTTCGATGAACGATCCGACTTAGGGCTTAAGCGAGCCATTCTGGCGCTGATTCAGCGTCGACTACTCCGTTCCACACAAGTTTGGGCAACTTCACATCACGCGATTAGCGGCGCGCTATCGCTTGATGGCCTTGCCGGTGACGACGGCGCGTGTCAAGTCTTTTGAGACAGTTCTTGAATCAATTCAGTGAGTTAGCGACCTCCTTCACCGGTTCGTTGATCCACGCGACGCTCGGTAGTGCCGGTGGAGTGGGAACTTTGCGAACGAACCGTTCGGGATGGTCGGCGTAGGCGTCGAGCAAAACAGCACCACGTAACGCGCGAACCTTTTCAGCTCGTCCATAGTGGACGTCGGCGGGCGTGTGATAGCCAATACCCGAATGCACGTGGCGCTCGTTATACCAAGTCATGAAGCGTTGAGCGTGGGCCTGGGCGTCTTCGAAACTGCCGAAGCAATCGGGGAAGTCCGGCCGGTATTTGAAGGTTCGAAACTGGCTTTCGGAATACGGATTGTCATTACTCACGTGGGGCCGGCTGTGCGACTTTGTGACCCCGAGGTCGGCCAACAGGTGCACCACTGCGCTACAACACCAAGCTGCACCACGTCGGCGTGGGTCGGACACACGCGGGCGAGCACGTCATCACGCTCATCGCGGACCTCGACGTTCGGGTGCTCAGCGAGACGGGTCAATTGCTCAAACGTCTAAGACTTGACCCGTCCCGCGACTACCAGAGATAAGGTTCGTGGGTTCAGTTGTCCCACTTACCCTCAGACTTCACATTGGCGGAGGAGGTGGGATTTGAACCCACGGAAGGTTTCCCTTCACACGATTTCCAATCGTGCCGATTCGGCCGCTCTCGCACTCCTCCTCAATATCGCTACTCATTTTTGAAATGAATACCGGTTCGCAAGGCTAGTTGAGTCGAATATTGCACTCGTCCGGTAGCCTTTTTCACGCCGAGGTTCACAGCAGTGGTCGGGTCCCGTGCGACGACCGTTTGTGAACCGAGTCAGGGGTGGAAGCCAGCAGCTCTCAGCAAATCGTGTTGGGTGCCACGGATCGCCTGACCACTGCTTTGGACCTCGGCATCTAACACGTCGCCGTTAGCATGCGTGCATGGCAAAAGCGTCAACGACCCCGACGTCGATTGACGGCGTCACGTCGCTGTATCGCCGATTCCGCCCCGGTCGATTCGTCGAGTTGCGTGGCCAAGATCACGTGGTCCGGGCCCTCCAGGGCGCGGTCAAGAACGACCGCGTGTCGCACGCGTACCTTTTCTCGGGACCCCGCGGCACGGGCAAGACCACGACCGCGCGGATCCTCGCCAAGGCCCTCAACTGCGCGAATCCGCTCGAAGGCGACGCGTGCAACGTCTGCGAGAGTTGCGTGTCGATCACGAAGGGAACGTCTCTCGACGTCACGGAACTCGACGCCGCGTCCAACAACGGCGTTGACGACATCCGTGACATCACGGCGGGCGCGTGGCACGGCACGCCCGGGAGTTGGAAGGTCTACATCTTCGACGAGGTCCACCAACTGTCGAAGGCCGCGTCCGCGGCGCTCCTGAAGACCCTGGAGGAACCGCCGTCACACGTCGTCTTCGTGCTCGCGACGACCGATCCGCACAAGGTGATGCCCACGATCCGTTCGCGCACGCAGCACCTCGAGTTCCGACTGTTCAATGGCGAGACGTTGAGTTCATTACTGCGCGAGGTCGAGCTCGCCGCGGGACTCAAGGCCGACGACGCCACGATCGAGGCCGCGGTGCGACTCGGTCGCGGTTCCGCGCGCGACGCCTTGAGCGCGCTCGACCAACTGATCGCCACGGGATCGATTATCGAGACCCAGCCAGAGTTCGACGGACTCTTTCGTGCACTTGTCGACGGCGACGCCGTCGCCGCCTTGAAGTCGCTCGCGGAACTCACGAGAGAAGGTTGGGACCCCGAGCAGCTTGCCGAGAACTTCGCGGCCGAAGTTCGTCAGGTCTTCTTGCTGCAGGTCGCGCCCGAAGTTGCCGACGCCGTCGACAGTGACCGGGGGCGCCTCACGAAGTGGGGGACGCAATTGGGACTTCCGCGCACCGTGCGAGTCTTGGAGACCGTTGGGCGAGCCATGCGCGAAATGAAGAGTGCGCCCGAGAAGATCGTCATCCTCGAAGTGGCGATGGTGCGTTTGATCAAGCCGGAACTGGACAACACCGTCGACGCACTCGACGAGCGGGTGACGAGATTAGAGCGCGACGGTGTTCGCGTTGAGCCCACGCTGCCCGTGCCGCCGGCGGTGCTGCGACCGATCGGTTCAGCCGCGCCGGCCAAGCCCACGCTGCCGGTGAAGGAACCGGCGCCGGCGCCCGTGGTCGAAATCGTGGAACCAGAGATACAGACGCGACCGGACAACGCGACGCTCGAACTGGACGACGTTCGCGCGCGATTCGCCGACCGCGTCATTCCGCGAACGTCACGCGGCGCGCAACTGTTGTTGAAGTCGGCCTTCGTGCGCTCACTCGACGGTCAGAACCTCACGATTGCCGTGCCCAGCGAAGAGATGCGACAGAACACCGAGCTCATCGCCCAAGGACTGCGCAGTGCCATGGAGCACGAGTTCAAGTCACCGTTGCAGATCATCTGGGCCGTGGATCCAACGTTGGCGGTCGCGAGCCCCGCACCGACTGGCTCGTCGCGACCAATCGGCGCTCGAGAGGTCGACGTCGACGAAACGTACTCACCGGATGAGAAGGTCGTCGTGGTCGATTCCGCCGGCGAACACCTGATCACCGAGATGTTCCCCGGTGCGACGGAGATCACGTGAGTTACCCGCCGCCGTTGCAAGCGGTCGTCGACGAACTCGGTCGGTTCCCGGGCGTGGGACCGAAGTCCGCGCAGCGCATCGCCTTTTGGCTGATGCGACAGCCGAGCGAGGACGTGGCGCGGCTGGCGGTATCGATCGAAGAGATGAAGACCAAACTCTCGTTTTGCGAGCGCTGTTGCAACATCGCCGAGACCGGTGGACTCTGTCCGATCTGCGCCGATAATCGGCGCGACCAGACGACGATCTGCGTCGTGGAGAATCCGCCTGACGTCGTGGCGGTCGAACGGTCCGGCGCGTTCCACGGCACGTACCACGTGCTCCACGGCGTCTTGAACCCGCTCGAGGGCGTGACGCCGGACCGCCTGCGAATCCAAGAATTGATCCAGCGACTTCGGGGACCGGTCAAAGAGGTGATTCTCTGTTTCAACTCCAACGTCGAGGGTGACGCGACCGCCATGTACCTGAGCCGACTGTTGCAAGTGCCCGGACTCGTGGTCTCCCAGCCCGCGAGCGGCCTACCGGTCGGGGGTGACCTGGAGTTCGCCGACGACCTCACGTTGGGTCGGGCGATCGATGGTCGTCGCGTCCTCTCGGACTAGATGAAGCGAATCACGCACAAGATGCCGGCTACCAAGCTGTAGATCCCGAAGGGCGTCAGTGTCTTGGTGGTGAACCATCTCGTCAGAAACTTGACCGAGACGTAGGCCGTCACCATCGCGCACGCGGCGCCCACGATCGTCTGGTAGCGAACGCCGTCGCCGAGTGGTCCCGTCAAGTCGGGCAACTTCAAGATGCCCGCGAGGAAGATGACCGGCGTCGCCAACAGGAACGCGAAGTTCGCCGACTCCTCGTGATCGAGACCGTCCATGAGGCCGGCCACCATGGAGATACCACTTCGCGAGATGCCCGCGAAGAGCGCGAAGATCTGCGAGCAGCCGATCGCGAAGGCGCCGGGTATCGTCATTCGCTCGAGCTTCTTGAATTGGACGTGACGTCCGGCGTTGCGTCGGAGTCGTTCGCCGACCAACAAGATGACGCCGTTGATGGTGAGGAAGATCGCCGCGGCGAGCGGCTTGGTGAAGAGAACGCGGAGCTTGTGTTCCAACAGGAGCCCCGCGATGCCGACCGGCACCGTGGCGACCGCGAGCACGAAGAGCAGCCGGTAGTTCGGATCCGTGTCGGGCTCGTTGAGGTGCCAGAGTGACGCGACGCCGGCGTCGCGCACGTGGGACAACTGGCGGCCCAGGCCGCGAAAGAGTGCGATCCAGGTCTTCCGGTAGTAGACGAGAAGTCCGAGCGCGGTGCCGACGTGAAGTCCGACGACGAAGGCGAGGAAGAACGACTCCGACGCCGATTGGGAGTTCACCAAGTTGTGCCAGCCCAGCAGCGCCGGTAGCAGTACGCCGTGACCGAGGCTCGAGACGGGAAAGAGTTCCGTGACGCCCTGCGTGAGGCCCATAATAATCGCTTGGAAGTACGTAAGGGACGCGTGCACCCTTCAACGCTAAACGACCGAGTCGGTGGTGCCGGTGACAGTTTTCGGTCAGAATTCCCGGATGCGTTATCTCACGGTGGTGCGCCACGCGAAGTCCTCGCCGGCTAAGCCGGGCGAGTCGGACTTCGCGCGCACGCTGAACAAACGGGGCCGTGACGAGTGCGAGAAGTTGCACGAGTGGGCGAGCGACGCCAAGGAACTCGGTCGATTCGGTCCGACCACTGCCTTAGTGAGTTCGGCCGCTCGAACCCGAGAGACGTTCCGACGAGCCTTTCACGGAACACCGTTCGTCCAACACTGTGAGTTCAGCGAGCTGATCTACAACGGACGTCGTGACGTCACCGCGGAAGACCTCCTGATCGATCTGGCCTCGATCGATCCGGTCACGACGTCGCTGCTGGTCGTCGGGCACAACCCGACGGTGCACGAAGTGTTGATCGCGCTCGCGAAGGAGTTGCCGAAGTCGCTCCAGGGTGATCACTATCCACTCGGTGGCGCGTACGTCCTGGAGTTGCCGGACGATCGTCCGGTGGGGCTTGAGCGCTACGAGGTCGTGGCGAGTTACATCCCGGTCTAGAGGCTTCGCAGGATCGCGGCGTCGCCCTGACCGCCACCACCGCAGAGCGCGACGGCCGCCACGCCGCCGCCACGACGACGCAGTTCACTGAGCGCCGTGAGCGCGAGGCGCGTGCCCGACATGCCGATCGGGTGGCCGAGCGCGATCGCGCCGCCATTGACGTTGACCTTGGTCTCGTCGATGCCGAGGTCGTCCACCGAGGCGAGACCGACCGCCGCGAAGGCCTCGTTGATCTCGAAGATCTCGATGTCCCTGATCTCGACGTCGGCCTTCTTCGCGGCCTGCAAGATGGCGTGGGACGGTTGCGTCAGGAGCGACGTGTCCGGACCGGCGACCTGGCCGTAGCTGACGAGTTCGCCGAGTGGCGTGAGGCCGAGCTGTTCGCAGCGCTCGGCGGACATGACCAGCATGGCCGCGGCGCCGTCGGAGATCTGCGAGGCGTTGCCGGCGGTGATGGTGCCGTCCTTTTCAAAGGCGCCTCGCAGCTGGGCGAGTGATTCGACCGTCGTGTCCCCGCGCACGCCCTCGTCAACCGAGACCGTGAGCGGATCACCCTTGCGTTGGGCGACCGCGACGCCGACGATCTCGTCGGCGAACTTGCCGGCCGCGATGGCGGCGGCGGCCAACTGGTGACTGCGTGCGGAGAACTCGTCTTGACGCGCACGGCTGATTTGCCCGTGGTTGTAGCGCTCGGTGGCCAGTCCCATCGCGCACTGGTCGAACGCGCAGGTGAGGCCGTCGAACATCATCGCGTCCACGACCTTCTGGTCGCCGATTCGGTAGCCGGCGCGCGCGCCGGGCAACAAATAGGGCGCGTTGGTCATCGACTCCATACCACCGGCGATGACGACGTCCGCCTCACCCGCCTTGATCATCAGGTCCGCGAGGTAGATCGTCTGGAGCCCGGACAGGCAGACCTTATTAATAGTCGTGGCGTTCACGGTCATCGGGATGCCTCCCTTGACGGCGGCCTGGCGTGCGGTGATCTGTCCCTGTCCCGCCTGGAGGACCTGGCCCATCAACACGACGTCTACGCTCGCCGGGTCGACACCGGCGCGGTCCAGGACGCCCTTGATCGCGGCGCCGCCGAGGTCTTGAGCGCTGAGCGACGCGAAGGCTCCGGCCAACTTACCGATGGCCGTTCGTGTTCCGGCGACGATGACGCTGCGTGACATGGGGACTCCTTTGAGCGAACGAACGCAGTGTTGACTTTAGACGCCGCGCTCCTCGACTCGACGGGGTCGTCGCACGCGCGGTGCTGACGAGTGTCACGAGATCGCCAAGTAACCTCGCCGGGATGAGTGAGATTCTCGACGCGGTGCGCTCCGGCGCCTCGGCCGAGGCATTGGCGTCGACCCAGATACCGGCCATGACCCGTGCGGTCTTCGTTCGTCGCGACGAGCAGTCGATGTTCGACGGCGTGGAGAGTGTCGACAAGGACCCCCGTCGCAGCCTCCACGTGGACGAGGTGCCGCTTCCCGAACTCGCGCCGGACGAGGTCTTCCTCGCGGTCATGGCGTCCTCGATCAACTTCAACTCGGTGTGGACGAGCATCTTCGAACCGCTGTCGACGTTCGGCTTCCTCGACCGGCTCGCCAAGGAGTCGTTCTGGGGACAGCGACACGCGCTGGACTACCACGTGATCGGCTCGGACGCGGCGGGGGTCATCGTGCGCGCCGGTTCGGCCGTTCGCAACTGGAAGGTGGGCGACGAGGTCACCGTGCACTGCAACTACGTGGATGATCAGGACCCCTCCAGTCACGACGACTCGATGTTGTCGAGCAGTCAACGAATCTGGGGTTTCGAGACGAACTTTGGCGGTCTCGCGGACATCGCGGTCGTCAAGGCGAATCAATTGATGCCCAAGCCCACCCACCTCACCTGGGAGGAGGCCGCCGTCAACGCGCTCTGCAATTCGACGGCCTACCGGATGCTGGTCTCGCACAATGGCGCGCCGGTGACTCAGGGCGACGTCGTGCTTATCTGGGGCGCCTCGGGCGGACTCGGTTCGTTCGCGGTGCAGCACGTGTTGAACTCCGGCGGCACGCCCGTCGGTGTCGTCTCGAGCGACGCGAAGGTCGAGACGCTTCACGAGCTGGGCTGTCAGTTTGTGCTCGACCGACGCGCCAACGACTATCGATTCTGGAAGGACGAGCACACACAAGACGAAAGTGAGTGGCGGCGATTCGGGAAAGACATTCGCACGCTGGTCGGCGAGGATCCCGACATCGTCTTCGAGCACCCCGGACGATCGACGATGGGCGCGAGCGTCTTCGTCGCCAAGCGCGGCGGCACGATCGTTACGTGCGCGGCCACGAGCGGCTACATGATCGAGTACGACAACCGACACCTCTGGATGAAGTTGAAGACGATCAAGGGTTCGCACTTCTCGAACTATCGAGAGGCGTGGGCGGCCAACCAGACGATCATCGACGGGAAAGTCGTTCCACCTTTGTCCGCGGTCTTTCCCCTCGAAGAGACCGGCGTCGCCGCCTACGAACTGCACCACAACCGACACGAAGGCAAGATCGGCATCCTCTGCGTCGCACTCGAAGAGGGCCTTGGCGTCACGAACCCTGAACTCCGCGAGCGCGTCGGCGAGGATCGACTCACGATCTTTCGTCGACACGACGAGGGTGCGACGTGACATCACAGCTCACCGAGATCGATCACGTCGCCATCGCCGTCAACGATCTCGATGCCGCGATCGCCTGGTACGAGTCGGTCTTCGAGGCGGTGGTCGTGCATCGCGAAGTGGTCGAGTCGGACGGTGTCGACGAGGCGTTGGTGAAGGTGGCTGAGTCCTACATTCAACTGTTAACGCCGACGCGAGACGACTCACCGGTCGCGAGGTTCCTGGCGAAGAATGGCGAAGGGCTCCATCACATCGCGTATCGAGTCGACAGCTGCGCCGAATCTCTCGAAGCGGTGAAGGCGAGCGGTGCACGGGTGATCGACGAGACGCCACGACCGGGATCGCGAGGGACGATTGTCGCTTTCGTGCATCCGAAGAGTTCTTTTGGAACCCTTATCGAGTTGGTCGAGGAGAAGCATTAGCCAGTTCGTCGCCTCGCGCCACCGCCGACGACTCTTTGGTTCAGATTCGTAACTCGCGATTCGCGATTCTCGACAGAATCGTTTCAACCGCCTGATTGACGTCGAACGTTGTGTTGTCGATGACGTGCGACTCGAGCGGACCAAGGTCGAGGAATGCGCCGTAGAGGTCCTCGAGCACGTCGCCGCCGTGGCGTTGATTCGCCTCACGTTCTCCAGATCGTGTTTGCACCTCGGAGAATGTCGGGCGAAGTACCACAAAGTCGAGATGAATGTCATCTGCCTTGATGACGTCCACGACGATGTCGAGATAGCGAGGGCGGATCAATGAGTCGAGCACGACGAAGTAACCACCATTGGCGTAGGCGCGTGCTGCATTGGCAATGGCGTCAAACACCACTTCATGCTGAGGAGTAGACCCCGCTTCCCAACCCCGAAGTCGCCCAATCTTCAGGGATCGAAAGAAGTCATCACCCTGGAGGTGCACCGATGGTTCGTCACTTCGATCAGCGAGTAGGCGAGCGACCGAGGTCTTGCCGCTGGCCGCGGGGCCGGTCACGATCAAGATAGATCCTTTTGGGTCGGACCCACGTCCGATTCGGCGCACGACGCGCATTCTAAGAGTTCACATTTCACCGCTCCGAGGTTCCTCGGAACGAACCTCATGGCGTTTAGGTAGCCTTGCACCTCATGGAGCATTCAATGGCGGAACGCCTGACCGAGCTCGAAGCTCGCAAGGCCGAGGCTCGAGTGGCGGGCGGGAAGATCGCAATCGAGCGCCATCAAGCCAAGGGCAAGATGACCGCACGTGAGCGCATCGAGTACTTGCTCGACGAGGACACCTTCCAAGAACTGGACATGTTGAATCGTCACGTCGCCTCGGGTATGGGACTCGAGGACAACCGTCCCTACACCGACGGCGTGATCACCGGCTACGGCAAGATCGATGGACGCCAGGTCTGCGTCTTCTCCCAGGACTTCACGGTCTTCGGGGGCGCCGTCGGCGAAACGCACGGCGAGAAGATCCACAAGATCATGGATATGGCGACCACCATGGGTCTGCCGATCATCGGATTGAACGACGGAGCGGGTGCGCGGATCCAGGAGGGCGTTGCGGCGCTCCACGCCTACGGCGGCATCTTCATCCGCAACGCGCGCGCGTCCGGCGTCGTGCCACAGATCTCGGTCATCCTCGGCCCGTGCGCCGGGGGCGGCGTGTACTCGCCGGCCCTGACGGACTTCATCTTCATGGTGAAGGACACCAGCCACATGTTCATCACCGGTCCCGACGTCGTGAAGACCGTCACCGGTGAAGACGTCACGTTGGAAGAGCTCGGCGGCGCGTTGACCCACGCGACGAAGTCGGGCGTGGCGAACTTCGTGATGCCCGATGAGAAGAGTGTGCTCGACGAGGTTCGCTACCTCCTGTCGTTCATGCCGTCGAACAACATGGAAGAGGCGCCGAGAATCCTGACCGGCGATGATCCGAACCGACTCTGTGAAGACCTGCGCGACATACTGCCGACTTCGCCCAATCTGCCCTACGACATGAAGAAGGTCATCACCTCGGTCGTCGACGGCGGCGACTACATGGAGGTGCACGCCACTTTCGCCCCGCAGATCACTTGTGGCTTCGCGCGCATCGACGGTCACAGCGTCGGCATCGTGTCGAATCAGCCGAACGTGCTCGCCGGCGTGCTCGACATCGATTCGAGTGAGAAGGCGGCGCGCTTCGTGCGAACCTGCGACGCGTTCAACATCCCGATCGTGACCTTCGTGGACGTGCCCGGCTTCATGCCCGGCACCGACCAGGAGTACGGCGGCATCATCCGACACGGTGCGAAGCTGCTCTACGCGTTCTGCGAAGCGACGGTACCGCGAATATCGATCGTCACCCGCAAGGCCTACGGCGGTGCCTACGTCGTCATGAACTCGAAATCCATCGGCGCCGACCTCGCCTACGCGTGGCCGACCGCCGAACTCGCGGTCATGGGCTCGGCCGGCGCCGTGGAGATCGTGCACCGTCGCGACCTGATGAGCGCCGAGGACCCGTCGACGCTGCGCAAACAGTTGATCGAGGAGTACGAGGAGCAGTACGCGTCGCCCTACATCGCGGCCGAACGCGGCTTCATCGACGACGTCATCGATCCGGCCGATACTCGAAGGATCCTCTGTCGCTCCCTCGAACTACTGCGCGCCAAGCGCGAAGACTTGCCCAAGCGCAAGCACGGGAACGTCCCCCTGTGAACTACGGCCTGACGCCGCGACCGGACCTTCCGCCCGACGACTTAGCGGCCCTGATCGCGGTCGCCGAAGAGGTCCTACGAAGCGCGAACGCCGTGTCGATCGTCGATCGGACGCCGAACTGGCGTTTTTCCGGGCGTTGGTTCAACGCCGCGCCGTTCTCGAATCGACGTCCTCGACTCAGCTGAGCGATTCGACGATGCCCAAGAGGTCATCCATGATGGCGCCGAGGGAATAGTCCTTCGGCGTGTAGACCGCCACGACACCGAGTTCGAGCAATGACGCCGCGTCGTCGCTGGGGACGATCCCACCCACCACGACCTTGGTCTCCAGGTCACTGTCGCGCAGGCACTCGAGTATGCGTGGCACGAGCGCCAGGTGCGAGCCCGAGAGAATCGACAGACCGATGACGTCGACGTCCTCGTCGCGCGCCGCCGCCACGATCTCTTCGGGTGAGAGTCGGATGCCTTGATAGACGACTTCGAATCCGGCGTCGCGCGCGGCCACGGCTATCTGTTCGGCTCCGTTCGAGTGTCCGTCGAGACCCGGTTTGGCCACGAGTAACTTCGGCGGTCGGCCGCGCCGCGCCTGAACTTCCTTCGAGCGTGCCACGAGTGTGGCGAAGAGCTCACCGCGTTCGCCGACGCCCGCCCGGACGCCCGTCGGCGCGCGGTACTCCCCGAAGACGCCGCGCAACGTGTACGCCCACTCACCGGTCGTGCCGCCGGCCTTCGCGAGCGCGATCGTCGGCACCATGATGTTGTCCTCCGGCTCAGTGCTCTTCGCCACGTGCACGAGGTCCTCAATCGCCCGAGCGACGGCGCCTTCGTCGCGTGACGCACGCCACGCCCTGACGTCATCGATCAACTCACGTTCGATCATCGGGTCGACGGTCATGATCGTCTCGATGTCACCGTCGCCCGCGAGCGGTGACCGCGCGGTCTCGGTGAATCGGTTGACGCCAACCACGACCTGCTCGCCCGACTCGATGCGCGCCACCCGCTGGGACTGACTCGCGACGAGTCGACTCTTCAACTCGTCGATCGCCTGGAACGCGCCGCCGAGGGCGAGTACGTCATCGAGTTCGTCCTGGGCGCCGCTGGTCAACTCATGGACCTTGGCCTCCATGACCGAGGAGCCCGCGAAGATGTCGGGGTACTCGAGGAGGTCACTCTCGAAGGCGAGCACCTGTTGCATGCGCAGGCTCCACTGCTGGTCGGCGGGCCGGGGGAGGCCGAGCGCTTCGTTCCAGGCGGGCAGTTGCAGGGCGCGCGCCCGCGCGTCGGCGGACAAGGTGACACCGAGCATCTCGAGCACGATGCGCTGCACGTTGTTCTCGGGCTGTTGTTCGGTGAGGCCGAGTGAGTTCACCTGCACGCCGTAGCGGAAGCGACGCAAGGTGGCGTCCTGCACGCCGTAGCGGGTGCGACAGATCTCGTCCCACATCGCCGTGAACGTGCGCATCTTGGCGATCTCCTCGATGAATCGCACACCGGCGTTGACGAAGAACGAGATCTGGCCCACCACGTGGGGCATCTGGGACGCGTCGACCTTGCCGGAGTCGCGCACGGCGTCGAGGACGTCGATCGCGGTGGCGAGGGCGTAAGCGATCTCCTGGACCGGTGTCGCGCCAGCCTCTTGGAGGTGGTAGCTGCAGACGTTGATCGGGTTCCATTTGGCGACGTGGTCGTGTCCGTAGGCGATCATGTCGACGATCAGCCGCTTGGAAGGCTCCGGCGCGAAGATGTAGGTGCCGCGTGAGAGGAACTCCTTCACGATGTCGTTCTGCGTCGTACCCTGGAGCTGGTGGGGGTCGACGCCCTCTTCCTCGGCGAGCGCGAGGTACAGCCCCCAGATCCACGCCGCCGTCGCATTGATCGTCATCGACGTGTTCATCTCGGCGAGTGGCAGACCGTCGAAGAGTTGGCGCATGTGTCCGAGGTGGGCGACCGGCACGCCGACCTTGCCGACCTCGCCGGCGGCGGCCGGATCGTCCGGGTCGTACCCGGTCTGCGTGGGTAGGTCGAAGGCGATCGAGAGGCCGGTCTGGCCCTTGGCGAGGTTCGAGCGGTAGAGCTCGTTGGACGCGACGGCACTGGAGTGACCCGAGTAGGTCCGCATCACCCACGGCTTGGAACGTTGGGCCATCTCGTCTCTTTCGATCTCGTTAGTGACGGTAGTCGTAGAAGCCCGAACCGGACTTTCGCCCGAGCTGCCCGGCCGAGACCATCCGTCGTAGGAGCGGTCGCGGCGAGAAGTTCGGTTCGGCGAACTCGGCGAAGAGCGCGTCGAGGATGGCGAGCGAGGTGTCGAGACCCACGAGGTCAAGGAGGGCGAAGGGCCCCATCGGGAACCCGCACCCGCCCTTCATCGCGATGTCGATGCCCTCCTTGGTCGCGACGCCCTGCTCGAGGAGGCGCACCGCGTTGTTGAGGTACGGGAAGAGCAGTGCGTTCACGACGAACCCGGCCTGGTCCTTCACGTTGACGGGCTCTTTGCCACACGCCAGGACGAAGTCGGTGACGGCGGCCATGGTGTCGTCACTCGCGCAGATCGGGCGCACCACCTCGACGAGGGACATCGCGGGCGCGGGATTGAAGAAATGCAGCCCGCAGACGTGATCGGGTCGCGATGTCTCCATCGCCAACTCGATGACCGAGAGCGTCGAGGTATTCGTGGCCAGGATCGCGCCCGGTTTGACGACGTCGTTCAGCTCGCGAAACACCGCGCGCTTGACGTCGAGGTCTTCGACTACCGATTCGATGATGAAATCACAGTCCGCGAGGTCGGCCAAGTTGGTGGTTGCCGAGACTCGCGCGACGATGGCCGCGGCGTCGTCGGCGGTCCGCTTGCCCTTTTCGATCTGCTTCGCGAGCGATTTCTCCATCGCCACCAACATCGCGTCGGCGGTGGCTTGACTTCGAGAACGCACGATGACGGTGGCGCCGGTGGCGGCCGCCACCTCGGCGATGCCACCGCCCATGATCCCGGAACCGAGCACGCCAATGTTTTCGAAGCTCATGGGGAAACATTAGTGGTCGCTCCGAAGTGCTTGGAATGCGAGACTCATCGAATGGAGACGTTCGCGGTCGGTTCACTCGACGCGTTGGGCGCGCTGCTACGCGACGGACGACTCGAGTTGCCTGACCTGGCTGACGTCGTCATCGTTTCGACGGCGGCGGCGTACGTGGGTGTCGCCGACGCCGTGTCGCGGACGACAGCGGTGTTCGACGACGTCAATATGCGCGTCGAGACAGTGATGGTGATTGACCGCGCGGCGACGAACGACCGAACGATCGTTGAACAGATTGTGAACGCTGACGTCGTCGTTCTGTGTGACGGATCGGCACTGCACGCGCGCGCGGTCTGGAAGTCGAATGACTTCGGCGCCGCAATCAACGCCGCGTCGACGCTCGTCGCCATCGGCGAGGTCGCGTCGGTCCTGGGCGACGTGATGATCGATCCCCGCGGCGGTGCGCCGACGAACGGACTGGGGTTTCGTCATGGCGCGGCGCTCTGCGTCCCGGCGAGTGAGGAGCAGATGACGCGGACGCGCTCGCTCCTGGGTGACGAGACGTTGATTGTCGTTCCGGCCAACGGCCTCCTTCATCACGACGGGGACCGGTGGCGCGTGCTCGCCGGTGACGTGCTCGTGACGCGAGGTCACGACGTGGTCGCGCTCTAGGACTCGGTGATCGTCACCGATTCGATGACGACCTTCTCCTTCGGGGTCCCCGACGACGTCCCGACGGCGTTGATCGCCTCGACGACGTCGAGTCCCTTCACGACCTTGCCGAAGAGCGCGTAGAGCGGGGGTAGTCGCGCACCGTCCGGACCGGAGATGACGAAGAACTGCGAACCGTTGGTGTGCGGTCCGGCATTCGCCATCGCGAGTGATCCGAGCTCGTAACGACCGGGCTTGGGCAACTCGTCGTTGAACTTATAGCCCGGTCCACCGGTGCCCGTGCCCGTTGGGTCGCCCCCTTGCAGGACGAAGCCGGGAATCACGCGATGAAAGACGATGCCGTCGTAGTAGTGCCAGCGTGCGAGGTAGACGAAACTGTTGACGGTCGTCGGCGCGCCGAGAGCGTCGAGGACGATCTCCAGTGTGCCCTTGGACGTGATCATCGTGGCCGTGTAGTTCTTCGTCGTGTCGATGATCATCGGCGGTGCCGCGGCGAACCTCTGTCGCTTCTCACTCGAGCCGTCGGGGTTGGGTATGTGATCGCTCATGCGGCCTTCAGTTTCAGGAGGTCGATGACGAAGACGAGTGTGTCGTTCTTGGTGATGCCGGCGCCCGGCGAGAGGTCACCGTAGCCGAGGGCCGGCGGCAGGATCAGTTCGCGTCGGCCGCCCTGCTTCATGCCGTACATGCCGTCAACCCACCCGGGGATGAGGCTCGTGACGCCGAGCGTGAAGGTGAACGACTGCGAGGTCCACGAGGATTGGATGACCTTGCGCGCGGAGTAGGTGGCGAGCTCGTACTGCACGGTCAGGGTGTCGCCGTTGACCGCGCCGGGACCGGTACCCGTGATCAGGTTGGCCAACTCGGGCTTGGTCGGTGGCGCGCCGGGCGGCACGACGACGGTCGTCGCCTTGCCTCTAGTACCGGCCGGTGATGGGTCGGTGACCGGCGAGAAGGCGACCGGCGAAGTGGTGACCGGCTTCACCGTGGTCGTCGTGGTGGGTGCGACGGTTGACGTGGTCGTCGTGGTCGTCGGTGACTTGCCGGCGAAGAGCAGCGCTCCGGTACCGAGCACGACCACCGCGACGATCGCGACGATGATGCCCCGACGAGCGTTCTGTCGGCGCTTCGCGCGTCGCTGCATCTCTTCCATCTTGATTCGGCGCGCAGCCTTTTGACGTTCACGTTTCGAAGTTGCCATGGGTGCGACAATACTCGGCCACTTAAGGGCCTCCGATTGGCTCAAGTAACGTTGATTCATGGCGCTGCTCGTCCAAAAGTTTGGTGGCACGTCGGTCGGCGACGCCGATCGGATTCGCGCCGTCGCCGATCACGTGGCGCGAACGCGTGCCGCGGGTGATGACGTGGTCGTCGTGGTCTCGGCTATGGGCAAGTTCACCGATGACCTCATTCGACTCGCCGACGACGTGTCGCCGACGCGTCCGCCGCGCGAATTGGACATGTTGCTCACCGCCGGTGAGCGGATCTCGATGGCGCTGGTGAGCATGGCACTCGGCGCGTGCGGCGTGGAGTCCGCGTCCTTCACGGGATCCCAGGCCGGCATCATCACCGACACCGATCACACCCGCGCCAAGATCTTGGAGATGCGTCCCGACCGGATTCGCGAGGCGCTCGACGCCGGACTCGTGCCGGTCGTGGCCGGCTTCCAAGGGGTTTCCACCGATCGTGACATCACCACGCTCGGCCGCGGCGGCTCGGACCTGACGGCCGTCGCGCTCGCGGCCGCCCTCAAGGCGGACGTGTGCGAGATCTATACCGACGTGACGGGCGTCTTCTCCGCCGATCCACGCGTCGTCATGAAGGCCCGCCGACTCGCGAAGGTCTCCTTCGACGAGATGATGGAGATCGCGGCGACGGGCGGGCGCGTGCTGATGCTGCGTTCCGTCGAGTTCGCCCGTCGACACGGCGTGCCACTGCACCTGCGCTCGAGTTTTACCTGGGAACCAGGAACCTGGATTGTTGAGGAGGACCCCACCATGGAAGAAGCCGTCGTTTCGGCTGTGACCGATGACACGTCGGAGGCGAAGGTCACCGTGGGCGGTGTGCCCGACCGACCGGGCGTCGCCGCGCGACTCTTTCGACAGTTGGCCGATCGCGGCATCAACGTCGACATGATCGTGCAGAACACGAGCGCGAAGGGGATCACCGACATCTCATTTACGGTCGCCAAGACGGACCTCGCGGCGGCGAGCGAGGCGTGCGACGAGGTGAAGGGTGAGATCGGAGCGACCGACGTGACGAGCGACGACAACATCGGACGGGTGTCGATCATCGGGGCCGGCATGAAGTCGAACCCGGGTGTCACCGCACTCATGTTCGAGACGTTGTCGGAGAACGGCATCAACATCGAGATGATCTCGACGAGTTCGATTCGGATCTCGTGCGTGGTGCGCGCCGACAAGGTCGCCGACGCCGTTCGTCACCTCCACGCGGCCTTCGGACTCGACGCGGCGTAGTCGGCGCGAAGTTACGTCCCGTAGACTTCACGCATGCGAATAGCGGTCGTCGGCGCAACGGGTCAAGTGGGCACGGTGATGCGCGACATCCTGCGCGAGCGTGCCTTTCCGGTTGACGAGATGCGGTTCTTCGCGTCCGCACGGTCCGCCGGTTCGACGCTGGAGTGGCGGGGCGTCGAGATCGAAGTGGAGGACGCCGCCACGGCGGACTTCTCCGGTATCGACATCGCGCTGACCTCCTCAGGCGCGACGTCGTCCAAAGAGCTGGCACCGCGGGTGGCCGCGGCCGGTGCGATCGTGATCGACAACTCCTCGGCGTGGCGTATGGATCCGCTCGTGCCGTTGGTGGTCGCCGAAGTAAACGCCCACACCCTGCGCACGATTCCCAAGGGGATCGTCGCGAACCCCAACTGCACGACGATGGCCGCGATGCCCGTGCTGAAGCCGCTCCACCTTGCGGCCGGTCTTCGCTCTCTCGTGGTGTCGACGTACCAGTCAGTGAGTGGTGCCGGTCGAGAAGGTGTCGACGAACTCTCGGATCAGCTCGAAAAGGTCGGGGGCGACGCGCGCGCGCTCACCTTCGACGGGTCGGCGTTCCCGTTGGACTCCGGCGTCAAGTTCCCCGCCACCATCGCGCACAACGTGATCCCGATCGCCGGGGCCATCGTGGACGACGGACTGTTCGAGACCAACGAGGAGAAGAAGTTCCGCGACGAGAGTCGCAAGATCCTCGAGATTCCTGGGCTCCTCGTCGACGTGACGTGCGTACGAGTCCCGGTATTCACGGGCCACTCGCTCGCGATCACGGCGAGTTTCGATCGACCGATCGCGCCCGAGGAGGCGACGGCCGTTCTCGAAGCGGCCGCGGGCGTCGAGGTGTGCGATCTGCCGATGCCGCGTTTCGCCGCCGGGAAGGACCCCAGCTACGTCGGGCGGATTCGTCGTGCGGAGTCGGTCGTCAATGGGCTCTCGCTCTTCGTGAGCAACGACAATCTCCGAAAGGGCGCGGCACTGAACGCCGTGCAGATCGCCGAAGAGCTACTCGCGATTCGCTAATCCGGACCGTTGCGTCCTACCTGTCGTCGCGCGAGATTGACACAGTGATCGCCAAATCGTTCGTAGAAGCGCGCCAGTAGGGCCAGTTCAACGGCCACCGGCAACGTCATCGATCCCGACGTCAGCTCGGCGGTGAGCGACACGTGGAGATCGTCAAGCTCATCATCGATCTCTTCGATGACGCCCGCGGCCTCGAGCTTGCCGTCAATGATGACGTCGGTCGCCTCGCGCCAAATTGTGGACGCGACTTCACCCATTCGTTCGACGAGGCCCCGACTTCGGGGTGACATCTCGACACCGAGTCCGCGCGCCGCGCGACGCGCGATGTGTTCGGCCAAGTCGCCGCTCCGTTCGACCTCGGGAAGAATGCGCAGCAGCGTGAGCAGTCGGCGACGATCGGCGATGTTGAGCGACTCGTTTTCCACCAACTGCAGCTCCGCCGTATTCACGATGGAGTTCACCAGTTGGTCGATGGCGATGTCCTTGTCGACCACGCTCTTGGCGAGTTCGCGGTCGCCCGACAAGAGTGCGTGGGTCGCGCCGGCCATCGCCTCACCGACGAGCGCGAAGATCTGGACAATCTGGGGACGCATCTCCTCGTCGGCGGTGGCAACCAGGGGCACTTCCTCATCTGGATCATTGCGGTTGCCGAAGAGGCGATTCATGGCCAAAGGTTACCGCCGGGTCACAGCGCCTATCTATGGTTGAAGTGTCCGGACGAAAGGGATCGAATGGTGGCGGTGATCAGCGCGGTCGTGGGACTCATCGTAGGTATTGCCCTGACGTGGGCGTTCTCGGTGAAGCACTCGCAGTCACTGCGTGACGACGCTCTTCGCGCGGGCGCCGACCTCAAAGTTCGCGACGCGCAGTTGTTCGATGCCAGCGAGAGGTTGGAGCGACAGCGCGCCGATCACGAGACGTCCATGGCGCAGATGGGTCAGGCGTTCAAAGTCCTCTCGACCGAGGCACTCGACGAAACGGTGGAGCGATTCAACCAGTCACAGTCGGAGTTGCACAAACTCCGGGAGTCGAAGATGGATTTGACGTTGAAACCGCTCGAGGAGTTACTCGGTGAGTACAAGAAGAACCTCGCGGACTTCAACACGCTCAACGCGGGCGCCCTTTCGGACGTGAAGAGCAAAGCGGCAGAGCTCCTCGACGCACAACAGAAGACCCAGGAAGAGACGCGTCGTTTGAATCAACTTCTGGGGCGGAGCTCGCAGCGCGGTGCGTGGGGCGAGATCCAACTCGCCAACGTTCTGAATGTCTCGCATCTGCGCCAAGGCATTGACTACGAGTTGCAAGTATCGGCGACGAACGATGAAGGGCGGTCGTTGCGTCCCGACTGCGTCGTCAACTTGCCCAACGGAATACGACTTGCCGTGGACGCCAAGTTTCCCTACGACGCCTTCGAGCGATCGCTGGACGAAGAGGACGCCGACGCGCGACGTGAGTTCCAATCGAAACACGCCCGCGACTTGCGCGCACACGTGAAGACGTTGCGAGAGAAGAGTTACTGGGAAGCCGTATCACCGGCACCGGAGTTCGTCGTCTGTTTCATTCCCAGCGACTACGCGATGTCGGCCGCTCTCGACGCGGACTCCGATCTGTTGTCGTTCGCGGCCAATGAACGGGTCGTTATCGTCGGGCCCACTAATCTGCTCTCTCTGTTGTGGTCGGTCGGGTTCATCGTGCAACAACAGCAGATCGCGGTGAACGCCGAACAGATCGCGGACATCGCGAACAAGTTGTTCGATCGCATACGCAAGGTAGCTGAACCGGTGGGCAAGATGGGCAGGTCACTCGACACCGTGGTTCGTGAGTACAACGCAATGCTGAGTTCCATCGAAGGCCGTTTGATTCCGGCGGCGAAGAGTTTGCGTTACTTCGGCGGCGCACAGCGTGCGAAGGATTTACCTCAGTTGTCCTCAGTTGACCGCATGACGAGTCCACTGAGTGAGAGTAGATGGGGGATCGACGACGAGGGCGCGTTGCCCGAGGGCGTGTCGGAGATCCTGGAGCTCGATCTCTTCGACGACGAGTAAAAAAACCGTGCGGACTAAGTTCCTTAGTCGTGGCCCGTACACGCGCGCAGCGTCGCCGACATTCGTTGTTCATCACGATTGCGCTCGTGGCGACCTTGGTCGCCTTGATCTTCGCCCGGGACATTTCGCGCTCCGGACACGGCGCGATCACCGCGCAGCGAAGTGAGAACCTCAGTTTCGCGGGTCTCGCGAACGCGTTGATCGTCCAAGAGAACAACTTCGACACGCGATTTGCGCAACTCCTTCGAAGTGGTTCCGCGCTATCGCGTCCGGTCTTCGACGCCCGACTCGACCAACTCGACGAGCAGTTGGCGTATTGGTCGACGACGGCGGACCTGCTTCGCCGACCCCCGTTGGACAAGGACATCAACGACGAGATCGCCGATCAGACTGAGGTTCGCGTCGACGACTACGAGGCGATTATCGCACTGATCGCCCAAAGTCTGAGGTTGCCCGCTCCGTCACCGGGGCCCAGCGGCACGACGCCGACCAACCCCGCGGACTCGCTCTACCAGAGCGCCCTGACGTGGAATCGTGAGCGTACAGCGTTGCGAAAGGAACCCGGTCACGTCCGCCTCGACTCGCTCACGCTCGGTAGCGCGAAGTACTTCGAGGTCCGAGGCGTTTCCACCCTGACGTCGTCGTCGTCGCTCGCGGTCGTGCGCGGCATCGGTATCGCCGCGGTCTCCGTGGAACCGGCCCCACTGCCGGCGAGGCACGGCGACCTCCTACTGCCCCCGGTCTCGAAGATACGCATCGGCGTCTCCGTCGTGAACACCGGATTCGTCGAGCAGGACCTCACGCTCGACATCTCGATGGTGCCGTCGAACGGTCCGCTCGCCGCGCAGCGTCAGACGTTTCACGTCGTACTCGCGCCGCTGCAGTCCTACGCCTTCCTTCCCCAAATGATCGCCGTGGTGCCCAGCGAGCGTGCGACGCTCACCGTCAGAATCACGGGTGCTCCCGCGGCAGCGAACTTGGTGCGATCGGAACGATTCGCCGTCGAACTGTCACCGGCCGGCGCGCCACCCACGACGTCCGGCTAGCGGGTCTCGCGGCGCAGGGGACCTTGCGCGCCGAGGAGTTCCGTGACGAGATGTCACCCGTCGGTCACACCTGGTGTGGCGGTGTTACCGGCCGGTTGGCATACGATGGATTGGCCCCCTTTATGAATCGAGGAATTGTGTCTGAGTCAATTACTGTGACCGACAACCGCACCGGCGAAACTCGAGATATTCCCATCGACAAGGGCGGCGTGGCCGCGTCGGAGTTCTCCAAGGCCGTGCCGGGCGTGTGGTTCTACGACCCCGGATTCCTCTACACCGCCGCGGCGGAGTCGTCCATCACGTTCGTCGACGGCGACCTCGGGATACTGCGCTACCGCGGGTACCCCATCGAACAGCTGGCGGAGCACTCCACGTATCTAGAGGTCGCGTACCTCCTCAACTACGGCGAACTGCCGACCGAGGCCCAGGCGGCCGAGTGGGAAGAGGAGGTCACGCTCCACACCTATATCCACGAGAACGTCCGCAAACGCTTCCTCGAAGGTTTCAACTACGACGCCCACCCGATGGGCATGCTCGTCTCGGCAATCGCCGCGCTCTCCACCTATTACAAGGACGCCAAGATCCTGGACGATCCCGAGATCCTGCACCGCCAGATCGTTCGTCTCATCGCCAAGATGCCGACCTTGGCGGCGGCGGCGCACCGATTCTCCGTCGGCATGCCCTTCGTCTACCCGGACAACAACCTCGGCTACACCGAGAACTTCCTCTCGATGATGTGGAAGGTCGCCGAGCCGCGCTACGAGCCGGACCCGATTCTCGCCCACGCCCTTGACGTCCTGTTCATCCTGCACGCCGATCACGAGCAGAACTGCGGGACGACCGCGATGCGCATCGTCGGCTCCTCCCACGGCGACCCGTACTCCGCGACCGCCGCCGCGACCGCCGCGCTCTACGGCCCGCGCCACGGTGGTGCCAATGAGGCCGTCTTGAAGATGCTGACCAAGATCGGCAGCATCGACAACATCCCCGCCTACATCGAGACGGTGAAGCAGGGCAAGGCGTTGCTCGAGGGATTCGGTCACCGCGTTTACAAGAACTTCGACCCGCGCGCCACGATCATCAAGAAGACCGCCGACGACGTCTTCACCGTCACCGGCAAGAATCCGCTCTTGGACATCGCGCTCAAGCTCGAAGAGATCGCGCTCGCCGACGACTACTTCATCTCGCGCCGCCTCTATCCGAACGTGGACTTCTATTCGGGTCTCATCTACCAGGCGATGGGCTTCCCGCTCGAGATGCTCACGGTACTCTTCGCGATCCCGCGTACGTCGGGTTGGCTCGCGCACTACCAGGAGCTGCTCGCCCAGGACGTGAAGATCGCTCGTCCGCGACAGCTCTACATCGGCGAAGAAGAGCGTAAGTACGTGCCGATGTCGGCGCGCACCTGATCTAGGCGCTCACCGCCTCCAGCAGCTGTTCGGCGTGCGCGCGCGGATGTTGCGTGTAGACGGCCAACCAGGTGGCGAGTGTGTAGCGACCGGACTCGGAGTGCTCGCCGTATCGCTCGAGGTCGGTGTCGCGAAGACGCGAGAGCACGTCGAGTGACGCGAGGCGCACGGCCTTGAAGACCTCGAGGGAGTGCACGATCGGCAGGGTCTGGTAGCCGAGCGCGTCGGACTCCGCCCACGCCGCCTCGTCGTAGCCCTGGATGAGCGATCCGGCCGGCTCGGCGAGCAGGCGTCGGAGTCGTGCGTAGGACTGGGCCTCGGAATCGGCGACGTGGTGGATGACCTGGCGCGCGCTCCATCCGCCTTCGACGTGTCGATCGAGGTTGTCGTCGTTGACGGCGGTCGCGTCGTGTAGGAACTGCGAGGTCGCCATGCTGTAGGCGGCCACGTCATCGCTGAGGCTCATGACTGCTCCTTTGCCTTGTTGGGATCGACGATTCGCGTGAGGCCCTCTTGGACCATCGAGATCATCAGTTGGCCCGCTTCGTTCCACAGGAAACCTCGCGCGAGACCGCGACCGCCGTGGGCGATCGGCGAGTCGGTGTCGTAGAGCAGCCACTGGTCGGCGTGGACGGCGCGGTGGAACCACATGCAGTGATCGAGGCTCGCGCCCATGAACGATCCGTTGTCCCAGCGGATCGAGTGCGGCGCCAGGATCGAGTCGAAGAGACTCATGTCGCTCGCGTAGGTGATGACGCACGCGTGCAGGAGCGGGTCCTCGGGCAAGATGCCGTCGGCCCTGATCCAGATCTTCTGGTGCGGCTCCCGGCTTCGCGTCGCGCTCCACGGCAACTCGCCGACGAAGCGTTGATCGATCGGGTGTTGGCGCTTGAACCACTCGTCGACGTTGCCGCCCTCGTCTTCGATGCGCTCGTCGAGCCGACGGATCGTCCCCGGTCCCGGCACCACGGGCATCTCGAACTGGTGCTCGATGCTCACCTCTTCGGTGTGGAAGCTCGCCTGCATGTTGTAGATCGCGCGACCGTGTTGGATCGCCACGACGCGGCGTGTCGTGAAGCTTCGTCCGTCACGAATGCGGTCGACTTCGTAGAGGATCGGGATGCTCGGATCGCCGGGCCGAAGGAAGTACGAGTGCAACGAGTGCACGCTGCCGACCTCCACGGTGCGTCCCGCCGCCATCAGGGCCTGCGCCGCGACCTGTCCGCCAAAGGTGCGCTGGCGCTCTTCGACGGGGTGACGGCCCCGGAAAGTATTGACCTCGATTCGTTCGAGGTCCAGCAAATCGACAAGGAGTGCAAGGGCTTCGGACATGTCCCATTGTTGCATCTCGACTCTCCCACGCCCCCGGCCGGGGGTCGTAGAGGAATTAGACTCGGTGCAATGCGCAAACGAATCGACGCTTTCTTGGCGTGGTCGAAGACCCACCAAGGAAAGAAACTCATTCGTTACACCGCGAGTTCGGTCATCACGACCGGCGTGTCGTTCACGTGCATCGTCGTCTTCTACGGACTCAAGATCATCCCGGGTGTCATCTGGGCCACCCTCGCCGGCAACGTCATCGCGACGTTGCCCTCGTATCACCTCAATCGACTCTGGGCGTGGGGCAAGCGTGGTCCCAGTGCCTTTCGTAAAGAGATCGTCCCGTACTGGTCGCTGGCCCTGGCGGGCATCGCGTTCAGTCAGATTGGCGCGTTCTCGGCTCGCGCCATCGTGCGCGCGCACCATTGGAACCACCTCGCCAATACCGCGTTGGTCGGCTTCATCAATGTCCTGTGCTTCGCGATCTTCTGGATCTTGAAGTTGGTGGTCTTCAATCGGATCTTCCACTTCGACAAGCTCAAGGTGATTGACGAGGAACTGGTAGCCGAAGAGTTGTCCTCGATCGCCGATCCGTCGGTCGATCCGATTTGGACCGACTGATCCGCGTTCCTCGACCGGACGTCGCGAGGTCGTGCACCATCGACACCGAAGTGACGAACGTGAGGTCCCGCTAGTGCGCACCCGACTTCGCTCCCTGCGTACCTGGTCCCGGACCCATGAGGGCCGAAAGATCATCCGCTACACGATGGTGTCGGCGAGTTCAACGATCGTCTCATTCGTCGCGATCGCTGGGCTCTACGGTCTGCGGATCATCCCGAGCGTCATCTGGGCCACGCTCGTCGGCAACCTCATCGCGTCGGTGCCGGCCTATCAGCTCAATCGACGTTGGACGTGGGGCAAGCGCGGGAAGAGCCAGATCCGCAGAGAGATCGTCCCGTTCTGGACGTTGACGTTCTTCGGCATCGGCGTCTCGCAGCTCGGCGCGCTGTGGGCCCGTCACGAGGTGCACGCGCACCATTGGAGTCACCTCCTGAACACCGGTCTCGTCGCGTTCACCAATCTGGCGAGCTTCGCGATCTTCTGGGTCCTGAAGCTCATCGTCTTCAATCGGATCTTCCGGGTCGACACGATCGAAGAGATCGACGCGGAACTGACCGCCGAGGAGTCGGCCGGCGGCTAGGTACAGCTAGTCGCGGAAGTTCGTGAACTGCAGCGGCACCGCGAGGTCGGACTCCTTGAAGTACGCGATCGCCTTTTGCAGGTCGTCGCGTTGTTTGCCGGTGACGCGGACCTGGTCACCCTGGATCGAGGAACTGAGGTTCTTCACGCCCATCTCCTTGACCATCTTGTTGATCTGCTTGCCGACGTCCTGGGAGATGCCGGCCTTCAGCGCCACCCTCTGGCGGGCGCTGCCCTGACTGGCCTCTTCGATCTTGCCCGGGTCGAGGGACTTCAGGGAGACCGAGCGCTTCACGAGTTTCTCCTCGAGGAGTTGATAGAGCGCGCGAAGCCGGTCCTCGGTCGAGGCGGAGAGTCGCAACTCCTTGTCGGAGAACTCGATGACGGGATTCGTGTTCTTGAAGTCGAAACGCGTGCCGGCCTCGCGGTTGGCCTGGTCGACGGCGTTGCGCACCTCTTGCAGATCGAGTTCAGAGACGATGTCGAAAGTTGGCATGGACAGATGGTAGGGCGCCACGGTTGGAATGCGTCGGGTGAGCCCAAGTAGGATTCTCGACGGGTCAGTGCCCGAGTGGCCAATGGGATCTGGCTGTAAACCAGACGGCTTAGCCTACGGGGGTTCAAATCCCTCCTGGCCCACCAAGGCCAATCCAGCGCGTCTGGATTGGCCATGCCCGAAACGGCCCGAACGAAATAAGGTGACGATGGGCAGGAGGGGAGTGAGGTGAATCGGCTGAGGTCGTCGGCGAGCATGGTGCGTCGCACCTACGAGCGAGTGGCCGAGCGTTTCGAAACCGGCGTTTCGATGCTCGAGCGCCGCTACACGCCGCTCGGTCGTTTCACCCCCGGTCCGTTCGAGGGTTGGCAGTTCCTCTGGCAACCGGCGTTGCTGGGCTTCGTCGCGATGTCGCTCATCCTCGCCGGGACCTCGTTCACGAATTCGCCGTTCAAACTCGACATGGCGAACACCTGGTTCTTCGGGGAACCGTCGGCGAAGTACGCCGTGACGCCGAGCGACGTCAAGTACATCCTTTCGGTCGTCCTCGTCTACGGCGGGTTGCTGCTGCTGATGCGCGTCTGGCTGCGCCTCGCCGAGGTCATGAAGCTGCACCCGGGTGCGAAGATCAAATCGCTCTGGTGGATGCTGCTCCTGTGGGCGGCGCCGATGATCGTGGCGCCGCCCTTCATGAGCCGTGACGTCTACAGCTACGCGGCCCAGGGTGAGATGACGTTCAGCCACATCAGCCCGTATTTATATGGTCCCGGCACCCTGGGGGCGAACGCGTACGTCTATCCGGTCGACCAGCTCTGGATCAACTCGCCGGCGCCCTACGGTCCGTTCTTCTTGTTCCTCGACGGCAAGATCGACTGGATCTCCCAGCACAACGCACTCTGGACGGTCGTGGGTCTGCGTCTCCTCGAAACCATCGCCGTCGCGATGATCGGCTACGGCATCGTGATCCTGGCCCGGGGCCTCAACCGCGATCCGGGTGAGGCCTTCGTACTCTCCGCGCTGAACCCGCTCGTGCTGCTGACGTTGATCGGGGGAGCGCACAACGACGCCATCATGACCGGCTTCCTCGTCGTCGGCATCGCGCTGGCCGTCAAGCGACATCCGATCTGGGCGCTGTTCTTCTGTTCGTGCGCGGCCGCGATAAAGGCCCCGGCCGCCATCGGACTCGCCTTTGTGGCCTGGACCTGGCTCGGTCCGAAGGCGTCGATACGCGAACGCCTGCGACCGATCGCGATCGCGTGCGGCGTCGCGGCGGCGACGCTCGGCGTGTGGACGTTCCTCGCCGGCTTCGGATTTGGATGGGTGGAAAATCTGCTCTCCAACGGGACCGTTCGATCCTGGGCCGCGCCGGCGACGGCCGTGGGACTCGCGTTCACGAACACGATGCACGCGATTGGTTGGCACACGCTGCAGACCGGTTCAGTGATCTCGGTGACGCGTCTCATCGGTCTGCTCGTCGCGGCGGGCTTCGGTATCTGGCTCCTGTGGCACGCTGAAGAGCGTGGCTGGGTACGGTCCTTGGCCCTCTCGCTGATCCTCTTCGTCGAACTTGGTCCGGTCGTCCAGCCGTGGTACCTCGCGTGGGGGCTGGTCCTGTTCGCCGCGAGCTACAAGGGACGCGAACACTTCTGGCTCCTCGCGCTCTCGATAACCGGACCGTTCATTGGTATGCCCGGTGGTCGGGCGTTGCTGATCGACCTCGTGCACTCGAACCCGCTCCTCATCGCGGTCGCGGTCGCGGTCCTCGGCGGCGTGCTGTTGCTGCCGATGGGGCGCTGGACGCAGTGGTCCTGGCCCGGATCCGAACCCGACGCCGAGCCGGCGGAGTTGATCGCTATTTCGAGCGAATGACGTACTGATACTCGACGACGTCGAGCCAGGCACCCTGCTTGCGCCCCACTTCGATCTCGGTGCCGACCAGGGTGAAGCCGCACTTCTCGTGGAGTCGAATCGAACTGGCGTTCTCGCCCACGATGCGCGCGATCAACGAGTGGAAGCCCGACTCGCCGGCGACCGAGATCAACTGGCGAAGCAGCACCTCGCCGACGCCGCGGCCGCGCGCGGCGCGCGCCACGTAGACCGAGTTCTCGACGGTCGTCGCGTAGGCCGGGCGGTCGCGAAACGGAGAGACGAGGGCGAAACCGAGGATCCGTTCGGCCCGGGCGCCTAGTTCACCGACCTCGTCATCCTCATTCACCGCGACGATGCACGGATGCGTGTCGAGGTGGCGGCGGATCCAGGTCTCTTGCTCGGCGAGGGTTCGCGGCACCAGATCGAAGCTGATCGAGGCCTCGGTGACCTCGGGGTTGTAGATGTTCATGACCGCCGCGGCGTCTTCGACTTCGACCAGTCGCGTTCTCATGAGTCTCAAGGGTAGTGGTGGCTCGTTGGAAGACTTAGACTCCTTCGGAGTAGAATTCGCTTCGCGCCAAAGTGGACGCGAACGCCCTCTTAGCTCAGTGGTAGAGCACTTCCATGGTAAGGAAGGGGTCGTCGGTTCAATCCCGACAGAGGGCTCGCCAGGCGGCGTAGCTCAGGTGGTTAGAGCACACGGCTCATAATCGTGGTGTCGCGGGTTCGACTCCCGCCGCCGCTACCAGGCAGGACGTAGAAGAAGCGGTACCGAGGAGAGAACGATGGCGAAGAACGAAAAGCGCGTCCAGGTCACCCTGGCCTGCGAGGACTGCAAGCGGCGCAACTACATCACGATGAAGAACAAGGTGAACGACCGCGAGCGCATCGAGATGAAGAAGTACTGCCAGTGGGAGCGCAAGCACACCACGCACAAAGAGACCCGATAGAGAGTCCCCGGGGAGGATGGTAAGATTCATCTTCCCTATGGCCTCAGTCACGTTGGTGACTGGTGTCACGAAGGGCAGTGGCTCAATTGGTAGAGCACCGGTCTCCAAAACCGGTGGTTGGGGGTTCGAGTCCCTCCTGCCCTGCGCGAAGAGTTTCTTCGATAGATGAAGTGCGAACGAGAGACGTGAGATGAACCGCGAACAGAAGCGAATGATGCAGCGACAGGGTCAGGTGGGTGCCGACGGCGCCCCGGCGCCCCGACGCAACTCAGCGCAAGACGTCCAGCGTCGCCGTCGTCAACGCACCGGTCCCCGTCAGTTCTTCCGCGAGATCCGCGAAGAGATGCGCCAGGTCTCCTGGCCCACCCGTCCCGAGGTCATCAACTACACCATCATCGTGTTCTGCGTCCTCGTGTTCATGACCTCACTCATCTTCGGACTCGGCTACGGCTTCTCCAAGTTCGTCACGTTCCTCTTTACGAAGTAAGGCACCTATGAGCGACATCGAGACCCCCACGAACGAAGAGACCGCCGTCAACGACGAGATCCTCGAGATCACGATCCTCGAAGAGGAGTTCGAGGAGCCGATCGCCGAGAGTGCCTTCGACCGTCCCGGTCGCTGGTACATCGTGCACACCTTCGCCGGCCACGAACAAAAGGTCATCGGCGCCTTGCACAACATCATCAAGAGTCGCGAGCTCGAGGATCAGATCTACGAGATCTACCTGCCCGAAGAGGACGTCACCGAGTTCAAGTCGGGGAAGAAGGTCACGGTCTCCAAGCGCATGTTCCCGAGCTACCTGCTGATCCGCTGCGAGCCGGACCCCGAGATCTTCTACGTCATCGGTTCGACGCCCGGCGTCACCGGTTTCGTCGGCGCCGAGAAGACGCGCCCGACGGCACTGACGCGTCGCGAGGTCGACAACATCATCCGTCCCCACGTCGAGGGCGTGGAGTTGGCGCCCACCAAGCGCCGCATGCCGACGCACGAGTTCGAGGTCAACGACACGGTGCAGATCAAGACCGGTCCCTTCGCCACGTTCTCGGGCCACGTCGCCGAGATCAACGAGGACCAGCTGAAGGTCAAGGTGCTCGTGGACATATTTGGACGAGAGACCCCGGTGGAGCTGGACTTCACCCAGGTCACGAAGCTCTAGATCGCCTAAGGAGAGAACCATGGCCAAGAAGATTGTCGCAGTCGTCAAGATCCAGCTCGAGGCGGGCGGCGCCACGCCGGCCCCGCCGGTCGGCACGGCCCTCGGGCCGCACGGCATCCAGACGATGGAGTTCTGCAAGCAGTACAACGCGGCGACCGAGTCCCAGAGGGGCACGGTCATCCCGGTCGACATCACTATCTACGACGACCGTTCCTTCTCGTTCATCTTGAAGACCACACCGACGCCGGTGCTGTTGCGCCAGGCGGCGGGCGTCGCCAAGGGCGCGCACCTCGCCGGTCGCGAGACCGTCGCGACGGTGACGATGGACCAGATCGAAGAGATCGCCAAGACCAAACTGAAGGACCTCAACACCGATGACGTCGAGATGGCGAAGCTCCAGGTAGCTGGCACCGCTCGTTCGATGGGCATCACGGTCGCGAGCTAGGAGAGACATGAAGCACGGCAAGAACTACCGAAACGCGCTGGCCCAGGTCGACCGGGAAGAACTCCTCAGCGTCACCGAGGCGATCGACAAAGTGAAGGCGCTCTCCACCGCGAAGTTCGACGAGACCGTCGAACTGGCGATCCGACTCGGCGTCGACCCGCGTCGCGCCGAGCAGATCGTACGCGGCACGCTCTCGTTGCCCGCGGGCACCGGCAAGACCAACCGCGTCGCGGTCTTCGCCGCCGGTGAAGCGGCCCAGGCCGCGCGTGACGCCGGCGCCGACGAGGTCGGTGCCGAGGACCTCGTCGCCAAGGTCGCCGGTGGGTTCCTCGACTTCGACGTCGCGATCGCCACGCCGGACTTGATGGGTCAGGTCGGTGGCCTCGGCCGGGTCCTCGGTCCCCGGGGCCTCATGCCGAACCCCAAGACCGGGACCGTGACGATGGACGTCGCCAAGGCCGTGACCGAGTTCAAGGGTGGGCGCGTCGAGTATCGCACCGACAAGATCGGCAACGTGCAGTTGCGCGTGGGCAAGGTCAGCTTCAGCGCCGATGACCTCGTGAAGAACGTGCGCGCCGTCGTCGACGAAGTCATCCGGGTGAAGCCGGCGAGCGCCAAGGGCCGCTACATCCTCTCGATCACCGTGTCCTCGACGATGGGCCCGGGCGTGAAGGTCGACCCCAACCGCGTGAAGGCCGTCGAAGAAGTCCCGGTTTCGGCCTAAGCCGTTTTGACGAGGCGGCGCCTCGCCGCTACCATGTTTTGCCGCACGAAACCTGTGCACAGCTTTACTTGAACGCCGAAGACATCCGGTGGGGTAACCCATAAGGACCAGTGGTCCGCCTGACGAGGAGTTCGAGTCTCTCCTGAGACTCGTTCGCTTGGATGTCCCGGCCCGAACCGGGCGGTATCCGGCGAAGGAGCAGTATGAGCAAGTTGCAGCCCGCCAAGGTCGCCACCATTGACGAGGTCAAGTCACGTCTCGCGGCCTCGACGACCGCGGTCGTGACGGAGTACCGCGGACTCACCGTCGCGCAGATCTCGACGCTTCGCCGTCAACTGCGCGCGCTCGGGGCCGACTACAAGGTCTTCAAGAACACGCTGGTGCTTCGCGCCATCGCCGGTACCGACGTCGAGGCATTGGCCGAGTACCTCGTCGGACCGACGGCGATCGCCTTCGTCGACGGGGACGTCTCGGCGGTCGCCAAGGCACTGCGCGACTTCGCGCGCGAGTCACCGAAGCTGGTCGTCAAGGGCGGCGTGATCGACGGCAAGCCGCTCTCTAAGGGTGACCTCAGCGCGCTGGCCGACCTGCCGAGCCGTGACGTGCTCCTGGCCCAGATCGCCGGACTGTTGGCGTCACCACTTCGCACCTTTGCCGGCCTCTTGAAGGCCGTCCCGCAATCACTCGCCTACGGCCTTTCGGCCTTGATCGAAGCCAAGGGCGGCGTCGCCCCGGCCGTGGTCGAGGTCGAAGAGGTCGCCGAGACTCCGGCCGGGGTCGAGGAAGCTGCTCCGGCAGCGAGCGAGGACGACGCGACGCCCGTCGCGGACGTCACAGCCGACGAGGAGGCCCCCGCGGCCGAGCCCGACGCTGAAGCTCCCGTCGAGGAGGAGGCCCCCGCGGCCGAGCCCGAGGCGGAAGTCACCGAGGCGCCCGCTGAGGACGCCGCGGCCGAACCGGCCGAATAACCAAGTCCACGAAGTACGAAAGAGAGAGGAATCACCATGGCTGCAACACTGACCAAGGAGCAAATCCTTGACGGCATCGCAGAGCTTTCCGTCATCGAGCTGAGCGAGCTGTTGAAGGAGTTCGAAGAGAAGTTCGGCGTCACCGCCGCGGCCCCGGCCGCAGTGGCGGCACCGGCCGCCGCCGGCGGCGCCAGCGCTGACGCGCCGGCCGCCGACGAGAAGAGCGACTACGACGTCGTCTTGGTCTCGGGTGGTGACAAGAAGATCCAGGTGATCAAGGAAGTGCGCGCACTCACCAGCCTGGGTCTGAAGGAAGCGAAGGACCTCGTGGACGGTGCGCCCAAGCCCGTCCTGGAGAAGGTCTCCAAGGCCGACGCCGACAAGGCCAAGGCTTCGCTCGAGGCCGCCGGTGCGACGGTAGAGGTCAAGTAAGTAAAGGCTTTTCCTGAGGTGTCCCGGCCGAGGAATCGGTCGGGACATTTTCTTTTCGTGGTGTACTTGACCGGCGCCGAGAACGTGCCTAGGGTTACCGCAACCGTTCTAACGGCCGCGCGTCTCCAAAGCGAGGAGCGCCAGTTGCGCATACCCGGATTCAACCGCTAGAGTTGTTAGACCGTGTCCTTGCACCTAACTTTGTCATCCCCTGACGCCGTTTTGTACGTGTTCCCGGCATATGCCAGCAGTAATCACCCACCAACACGGAGGATAGACCGTTGACGTCTCGGTCCACTAGCCCAGAGCGATTTAACTTCTCGGCACTCGGTGAAGCTCACCCCCTGCCTAACCTCCTTGAAATCCAGCGTGACAGCTTCGACCTGTTCATGAAACAGGGTCTGCGCGAGGCCTTCGAGGCCATCTCGCCGATCACGGACTTCACCGGCCGACTCTCGCTCGAACTCGAGTTCGACCCCGACGACGTGGACCTGAAGTCCCCGCCCAAGTTCACCGTGGAAGAGTGCCGTCAGCGCGCCACCACGTACTCCCAGCCGATCTTCGTGCGCGCGCGTTTCCTCAATAGTGAGACCGGCGAGATCAAAGAGCAGACCGTCTTCATGGGTGACTTCCCGATCATGACCGAGCAGGGCACGTTCATCATCAACGGCACCGAGCGTGTCGTGGTCTCCCAACTCGTGCGTTCACCGGGCGTGCTGTTCCAGCCCGGCAAGGACGAGAAGGTCGCCTTCGAAGGCACGATCCACCCGAGTCGCGGCGAGTGGTTACAGGTCGACCTCGAAGAGAAGAAGAACAAGGCGGCGAACGCCGGCGCGCGCATCGCGCGCAAGCGCCGCATCTCGATCTTCACGTTGCTGCGCGCGCTCGACACGGTCATGGACGAGGCGTTCTTCGAGAAGTTCGTCGCCCACTTCGACTTCCTCGAGGATCAGTTCCACGCCGACTGGAAGAAGGCGCACCTCGAGATCGCCAAGCACATGGACAAGTACAACCTCGAGGACACGCCCGAGAACTTCCTGCGCGCCAGCCAAGAGACCGCGTGGCTCGAGATCTACCGACGCGCGCGTCCGGGCGAGGTGCAGACGATCGAAGCGGCCCGTCAGTACTTCGAAGGCGCCTTCTTCTCCGAGAAGCGCTACGACCTCAGCCGCGTCGGCCGCTACAAGCTCGACCGCAAGCTCGGCGAGGAAGTCGCGAAGAACGTCGAACTTTTCGGTGACCTCTTGGAGCGACCGAACATGTCGATGCACGTGCTCTCCAAGGCCGAGGTGTTGGCGACCGCGACGTATCTGCTCAACCTGGCGCGCGACCGCACCGCCAAGGAGACCACGTACCACATCGACGACCAGGACCACTTCGCCAACCGTCGCATCCGCAGCGTCGGCGAGCTGATCCAGAACGCCCTGCGCACCGGTCTGTCGCGCATGGAGCGCGTCGTGCGCGAGCGCATGAACACTCAGGACGTCGAGGCCATCGCCCCCCAGACGTTGATCAACATCCGTCCCGTGATGTCGGCGATCAAGGAGTTCTTCGCGACCTCCCAGCTCAGCCAGTTCATGGACCAGAACAACCCGCTCTCCGGGCTCACCCACAAGCGCCGACTCTCGGCGCTCGGACCCGGCGGCCTGTCGCGCGAGCGCGCCGGCCTCGAAGTCCGTGACGTCCACTCCTCGCACTACGGACGCATGTGCCCGATCGAGACGCCGGAAGGTCCGAACGTCGGTCTGATCGGCTACCTGGCGAACTACGCGCGCATCAACGAGTACGGCTTCATCGAGACGCCGTACCGCGTCGTCACGTCGGGCAAGGTCACCGGCGAGATCAAGTACTTCACGGCCGACGAAGAAGAGCGTTTCGTCATCGCCCAGGCGAACACCGAAGTCGATGAGAAAGGCGTCATTCGCGCCGAGCGCGTGCTCGTGCGTCGCGGCCCCGTCGGCACCGGTCTACGCGTCGGCTCCTCCAACAAGTCGTCGTCGACCACGTCCGAGATCGACTTCGTCAAGCCCGACGAGGTCGAGTTGATGGACGTGTCCACCAAGCAGATCATCTCGGTCGCGACCTCGCTGATCCCCTTCGTCGAACACGACGACGCCCAGCGCGCACTGATGGGCGCCAACATGCAGAAGCAGGCCGTGCCGCTCATCATGCCCGAGGCGCCGTTCGTCGGCACCGGCATGGAGGCGCGCGCCGCGCTCGACTCCGGTGACGTGCTGATCGCCGAGGGCGACGGCGTCGTGAAGACGGTGTCGGGCGACCGCATCATCGTCGAGTACGACAAGGACGTCACCGACCGCTACGGCAAGGCACTCGGCAAGAAGCAGTACAACCTCAACAAGTTCCGTCGCTCGAACCAGGACACGTCGATCAACCAGAAGCCGTTGGTCTTCGGAGGTGAGACCGTCAAGGAGGGCGACCTCCTCGCCGACGGCACCAGCACGTTCAACGGCGAGCTCGCGCTCGGCAAGAACCTGCTCGTCGCCTACATGCCGTGGGAGGGCTACAACTACGAAGACGCCATCATCTTGAACGAGCGTCTCGTGCGTGACGACGTCCTCACGTCGATCCACGTGAAGGAGTACGAGATCGACGCGCGCGACACCAAGCTCGGCGCCGAAGAGATCACGCGCGACATCCCGAACCTGCCCGACGACATCCTCGCGGACCTAGACGACCTCGGCATCGTGCGCATCGGCGCCGAGGTCGAGCCCGGCGACATCCTTGTCGGCAAGGTGACGCCGAAGGGTGAGACCGAGCAGTCGCCCGAGGAGCGCCTGTTGCGCGCGATCTTCGGTGAGAAGGCGCGCGAGGTGCGCGACACCTCACTGAAGGTGCCCCACGGCGAGTCCGGCAAGGTCATCGACGTCAAGGTCTACAGCCGCGACGAGGACCACGAGATGCAGCCCGGCGTCAATCAACTCGTGAAGGTCTACGTCGCCCAGAAGCGCAAGATCTCCGAGGGCGACAAGCTCGCGGGACGCCACGGCAACAAGGGCGTCATCTCCAAGATCCTGCCCGAAGAAGACATGCCGTTCATGTCCGACGGCACACCGGTCGACATCATCTTGAGCCCCCTTGGTGTGCCGTCTCGTATGAACGTCGGTCAGGTCCTGGAGAGTCACCTCGGCTACGCCGCGCGACACGGCTGGGCGGGCATCGAGGTCAACCCCAGCGTGGGCACGTCCGGACACTCAGACCAGCAAGACCCCGCGACGCGACCGTATCGCAAGACCCGACCGCGTACCGAACCGGCGGTCTACGTCGCGACACCGTCCTTTGACGGCGCGCACTGGGACGAGACCGAACGCGCGAAGGACAAGCCGACGATCCAACAGACGTTCGCGACCCTGAACGTCGACGGTCAAAACGGCAAGCGCCTGCTCGCCGGGGACAACGACGGCAAGGTGACGCTCTATAACGGTCGCACCGGCGAGGTCTACGACAGCCCGATCTCGGTCGGCTACGCCTACATCTTGAAGCTGGCCCACATGGTCGACGACAAGATCCACGCCCGCTCGACCGGCCCGTACTCGATGATCACCGCCCAGCCACTCGGTGGCAAGGCGCAGTTCGGCGGTCAGCGCTTCGGTGAGATGGAGGTCTGGGCCCTCGAGGCTTACGGCGCCGCGTACGCGCTCCAAGAACTCCTCACCGTCAAGTCCGACGACATGAAGGGCCGCGAGCGCGCCTACGAGGCGATCGTGAAGGGTCAGAACCTGCCGGAACCGGGTATCCCCGAGTCCTTCAAGGTCCTCATCAAGGAGATGCAGTCACTCTGTTTGAACGTTGAAGTGCGCGACAAGGTCGGGGCCCACGTGGACCTGGCCGACACCGAAGAGGACTTCTTCTCGGTCACCCGTGAACTCGGTATCGACATCAGTCGACCGGAGCGCGGCAGCGACGAAGAGGACGCTCGGCGCGCTGCCGAAAGGAAGTTGTCATGAGCCCCTTAGACGTCAACCAGTTCGACGAACTGAGCATTGGACTCGCCACGGCCCAGAACATCCGCAGTTGGTCCTCGGGCGAAGTGAAGAAGCCCGAGACCATCAACTACCGCACCCTGCGGCCCGAGAAGGACGGCCTCTTCTGCGAGAAGATCTTCGGACCGCAAAAGGCCTGGGAGTGCGCGTGCGGCAAGTACAAGCGCGTTCGCTTCAAGGGCATCGTCTGTGAGCGCTGTGGCGTCGAGGTCACGAGCGACAAGGTCCGTCGCGACCGCATGGGCCACATCGCGCTGTCGGCGCCGGTGGTGCACATCTGGTACCTGCGCGGGACGCGCTCGTGGTTGGCCTACCTCCTCATGGGCACGGCGCCCAAGGAGGAGCTGAAGGCCAAGCAGCTGGAGAAGGTCATCTACTTTGCCGCGCACATGGTCACGTTCGTCGACGTCGACAAGCGCCACGACGACCTGGCCGAACTCCGCCAGGGCCTCGCCGAGGAGATCCTCGAGGTCGCCGAGCGCGAAGTGAAGGCGCTCGACAACAAGCTCAAGGAGATCGAGGCGCGCGCCGTCAAGCTCGAGAGCGACGGCGCCAAGGACTCCGAACTGCGCGCCTTGCAGCGCGGCACCGAGAAGGAACTCGACGGCGTGCGTGCGCGCTTCGCCGAAGAGCGGGAGTTGGCCAAGCAGGCCTTCGACACCTTCGAGGGACTGCACTCACGCCAGATCATCGAGGACGAAGTGCTGTATCGCGAGATGGACTTCCGCTACGGCGAGTACTTCGAGGGCGGCATGGGCGCCGACGCCATCCTGCAACTGATCGACCGCATGGACCTCGACCTCGAGGAGAAGGTCATGCGCGAGATGATCGACGCGAAGGACGGCCGCAAGCCGCTCTCCGCCCAGCGTCACGCGAAGTTCCTGAAGCGTCTCGCCATCGTGCAGTCCTTCAACCGTCGCGACGACCAGGGCCGCCGACTGAACGACCCGCGGGCCATGATCCTCGAAGCCGTGCCCGTCATCCCGCCGGACCTGCGCCCGATGGTGCAGCTCGACGGTGGACGTTTCGCGACCTCGGACCTCAACGACCTCTACCGTCGCGTCATCAACCGCAACAACCGACTGAAGCGCCTGCTCGACCTCGGCGCGCCGGACATCATCGTGAACAACGAGAAGCGCATGCTCCAAGAGGCCGTCGACGCGTTGTTCGACAACGGCCGTCGCGGACGGCCGGTCGCCGGTCAGTCCGGTCGACCCTTGAAGAGCCTCTCGGACATGTTGAAGGGGAAGCAGGGCCGGTTCCGCCAGAACCTGCTCGGCAAGCGCGTCGACTACTCCGGCCGTTCGGTCATCGTCGTCGGTCCGCAGCTCAAGCTGCACCAGTGCGGCCTGCCCAAGATGATGGCGCTGGAACTCTTCAAGCCCTTCGTCATGAAGCGCCTCATCGAGACCCAGATGGCTCAGAACATCAAGAGCGCCAAGCGCATGGTCGAACGCCGCAAGGCCGTCGTGTGGGACGTCCTCGAAGAGGTCATCCGCGAGCACCCGGTGCTGCTCAACCGCGCACCGACGTTGCACCGTCTCGGTATCCAGGCCTTCGAGCCGGTGCTCGTCGACGGCAAGGCCATCCAGATCCACCCGTTGGTCTGCAAGGCGTTCAACGCCGACTTCGACGGCGACCAGATGGCCGTGCACGTGCCGTTGTCGGCCGAGGCCCAGGCCGAGGCGCGCATCCTCATGCTCTCGACGAACAACATCTTCACGCCCGCGACCGGTCGTCCGATCACCGAGCCGGCCCAGGACATGGTCTTCGGCGCGTACTACTTGACCTTGCCCGCCGACGAGGAACTGGCGAACCCGCCGGTCTTTCGTCACGTGTACGAGATCGAGAACGCGCTCGCTGACAAGTCGATCAGCATCCGCACGCCCATCCAGATCCGTCCGCTCGAGGGCTCCTCGCTCGACACGCGCCTCGAGGCCGCCGGCGTCGACGTGAAGGGCGCCAGCCGTTCACTGCTCACGACACCGGGACGCGTCTTCTTCAACGAGGCGCTGCCGTTCTCGTTCCGTTACGTGAACGAGTTGATCGGCAAGAACGCCACGCCGATCGGGACGATCGTCGAGGAGATCTCCGGTGGGTTCTCGCGCCAGGAGGTCGCCGAGTCGCTCGACGCGATCAAGTCGTTGGGATTCCGTTACGCGACACGTTCGGGACTGACCATCTCCATTGACGACGTCGTCACGACCTCGGAGAAGGCCGCGATCCTGAACAAGTACGAGGAGCAGGCCGCCAAGGTCGAGACCAACTACCGTCGCGGCGTCATCGTCGACGACGAGCGCCGTCAGCAGGAGATCGAGATCTGGACGAACGCGAACAAGGAGGTCGGTGACGCCACTGACCGCGCCATGAACGCGACGTTCGACAACCCGATCCGCATGATGGTCGACTCCGGGGCGCGTGGTAACTCCCAGCAGATCCGTCAGATCGCCGCCATGAAGGGACTCGTGTCCAACCCGCGCGGTGAGATGATCCCTCGTCCGATCAAGTCGTCCTTCCGTGAGGGCCTCTCGGTCCTCGAGTACTTCATCTCGACCCACGGCACCCGCAAGGGCCTGGGGGACACGGCGCTTCGCACCGCGGACTCCGGCTACCTCACGCGTCGACTCGTCGACGTCGCCCAGGAGCTCATCGTCAAGGAGTTCGACTGCGGCACGCAGCGCGGCATGTGGATCGAACACGTCATGCCCGACACCCGCAGCCAACGCGCGCACCTCGAGACGAAACTCTGGGGCCGCGTCTTGGCCGAGGACGTCACGTTGTCCGACGGCACGACGATCGCGACCGGCACGATGTTGATGGTCGACGACGTCGAGATGCTGCGTGAGGACCCGGCCGTGGACCGTGTTCGCGTCCGCACGACGCTGACGTGTGACGCCGTGCAGGGCGTCTGCGCCTACTGCTACGGCCTGTCGCTCGCGACGCATCAGTTGGTCGAGCTCGGCGAGGCCGTCGGCGTCATCGCCGCGCAGTCCATCGGCGAGCCCGGCACGCAGCTCACCATGCGCACCTTCCACTCCGGTGGGGTGACCGAGAGCGACATCACGCACGGCCTGCCGCGCGTCGTCGAGCTCTTCGAGGCCCGCACGCCCAAGGGCGCGGCGAAGGTCGCGGAGTTCTCCGGTGTCGTGCGCGTCGAACTGATCGGCCGTGAGCGCAAGGTCACCGTCGTCGGCAACGACGGCGAGGTGCAGGAGGAGTCGATCTCGATCGCGCGCCACCTGCTCGTCGAGGACGGCCAAGAGGTCGAGGTCGGCACGCCGCTGCACGACGGTCCGCTCGACCCGAAGTTGATGATGAAGTTCCGCGGCACTCGTGAGACCCAGCAGTACCTGGTCGAAGAGGTCCAGAACGTCTACCGCGACCAGGGTGTGTCGATCCACGACAAGCACATCGAACTGATCGTGCGTCAGATGACGCGCCGCGTCCAGATCGTCGACGCCGGGGAGTCCCCGTGGCTGCCCGGGGCGATGGTTGACGTGAAGCTCTTCAACGACACCAACGACGACATCGAAGCCAACGGCAAGGAAGCGGCCGACGGTCGCGCCCAGTTGATGGGTATCACCAAGGCCTCACTCGCCACCGACTCCTGGCTCTCGGCCGCCTCGTTCCAAGAGACGACGAGGGTCCTCACCGAAGCGGCGATCGAGGGCAAGCGCGACCACCTGGTCGGCTTGAAAGAGAACATCATCATCGGCAAGCTCATCCCGGCCGGTTCCGGGCTCGAGTACTACAACCAGCGCGAACTGCGCCTGGACATGCCCGACGCCGAACTGCTGCCCGCCTGGGCGCAGGTCAGCGACGATGACCTCGACCTCGCGAGCCTCTTGGGCGAGCTCTCCGGTGACGACTCCACCTTCAGCGCCGACCTGTCGGCCTTCCAGAACATCGGGACCGCCACCTACGACGAGTCGGCCCTGCCCGAGAACGACGCGTCGAACCCCGAAGACGAGTTGGGTAACCGCGCGATCTAAACGTTGAGCCCGTCGTCGGCAACGGCGGCGGGCTTGCCGTTCGAGGGTGTTTTGTCGTAGGATTGATAGTCCGCGTGCCGAGTCTTGGCGCGCTCCAGCAACGAAGTTCAATTAGAAGAGGTTTTCTGCGTGCCCACAATTGCACAGTTGGTCCGAAAGGGTCGACAGGACAAGGTTTCCAAGACCAAGACGCCGGCCCTGAAGGGGGCCCCGCAGCGTCGTGGTGTGTGTACCCGCGTCCACACCGTCACGCCGAAGAAGCCGAACTCCGCGCTTCGCAAGGTCGCGCGCGTTCGTCTCACCTCGGGCGTTGAGGTCACGGCCTACATCCCGGGCGTCGGCCACAACCTCCAGGAGCACTCGATCGTCCTCGTGCGTGGCGGCCGTGTGAAGGACCTGCCCGGTGTTCGCTACAAGATCATCCGCGGCGCGCTCGACACCTCCGGTGTGCGCGACCGCAAGCAGGCCCGCAGTCGTTACGGCGCCAAGAGGGAGAAGTAACCGATGCCTCGTAAAGGCCCCGCCCTTCGCCGTGAGGTCCCCGTCGACCCGATCTACAAGTCGGTCCTCGTCACGCAGCTCACCAACAAGATCCTCGAGCGCGGCAAGCGCACGATCGCCGAGCGCATCGTCTACACCGCGTTGGAGCAGGTCGAGCAGAAGACCGGCACCGATCCCGTCGCGACCTTGAAGCGCGCCCTCGAGAACGTCCGTCCCGAGTTAGAAGTGAAGAGCCGACGCGTGGGTGGTACCACGTACCAGGTGCCGATGGAGGTTCGACCCCGTCGCGCCACTACACTGGCTATCCGCTGGTTGACGGATTTCGCGAAGAAGCGCCGCGAAAAGACCATGGCCGAGCGGCTCGCCAATGAAATCATTGACGCGAGTAACGGTGTCGGTGCTGCAGTGAAGCGTCGTGAGGACGTGGCCAAGATGGCCGAGTCCAACAAGGCCTTCGCGCACTACCGCTGGTAATCAAAGAAAGCTCGAAATGACCGCTCGCGATATCGCCCTGGACAAGGTCCGCAATATTGGGATCATGGCGCACATTGACGCCGGCAAGACGACCACGACCGAACGCATCCTCTTTTACACCGGCAAGAACTACAAGATCGGTGAGGTCCACGACGGCGGCGCGACCATGGACTGGATGGTCCAGGAGCAAGAGCGCGGGATCACCATCACCTCGGCCGCCACGACCGCCTACTGGAACGGTCACCGCATCAACATCATCGACACGCCGGGCCACGTCGACTTCACCGTCGAGGTCGAGCGCTCGCTGCGCGTGCTCGACGGCGCGGTCGCGGTCTTTGACGCCGTCGCCGGCGTCGAGCCCCAGACCGAGACGGTCTGGCGCCAGGCCAACAAGTACAACGTGCCGCGCATCTGCTTCGTCAACAAGATGGACCGCATCGGCGCGGACTTCTTCCGCTGCGTCGACATGATCGCCGACCGACTCGACTGCGTGCCGGCCGTCATCCAACTCCCCATCGGCGCCGAAGGCGGCTACCTCGGCATCATCGACATCTGCTCGATGACGGCCACGATCCACCACGACGAGCACGGTGAGCGCGTCGAGGTGATCCCGATCCCCGACGAGTACAAGGAGCAGGCGGCCGAGTACCACGTCAAGCTGCTCGACATCCTCACGACCTTCGACGACCACCTCATGGAGAAGGTCCTCGAGGGACACGACGTCGCCGTGGAGGATATCCGCGCGGCCCTGCGCCACGGGACCCTGGAGGGTTTCTGCGTGCCGATCCTCAACGGTTCGGCCTTCAAGAACAAGGGTGTCCAGCCGATGCTCGACGCCGTCGTCGACTTCCTGCCGTCGCCGATCGACCTGCCGCCGACCCAGGGCACCAAGCCCGGCAAGGACGAGGTTATCGAGCGAAAGCCCTCGGACGACGAGCCCTTCGCGGCGCTGGCCTTCAAGGTCCAGACCGACCCCTACGTCGGCAAGCTCACGTACCTGCGCGTCTACTCCGGCACGCTCGAAAAGGGTGACACCGTCATCAACACCACCAAGGGCATGAAGAAGGAGCGTCTCGGACGACTCCTGCTCATGCACGCCAACAACCGCGAGGACCTCGACACCATCCGCACCGGCGACATCGTCGCCGCGGTCGGCCTCAAGCAGGTGACGACCGGTGACACCCTCTCGTCGGTCGATCAGCCGATCCAGCTCGAGGCACTGGTCTTCCCGGAGCCGGTCATCCACGTCGCGGTCGAGCCCAAGACCAAGGCCGACCAGGACAAGTTGGGCAAGGCCCTGTACTCGCTGTCCGAAGAGGACCCGACGTTCCGCGTGCGCACCGACGAAGAGACCGGCCAGACCGTCATCTCGGGTATGGGCGAGTTGCACCTCGAGGTCCTGGTGGACCGGATGCAGCGTGAGTTCGCGGTCGACGCCAACGTCGGCAAGCCCCAGGTGGCCTACCGCGAGACCGTGCGAAAGACCGTCACCAAGGTCGAAGAGAAGTACGTGCGCCAGACCGGAGGTCGCGGACAGTACGGCCACGTCGTGATCACGCTGGAGCCGACGGGTCCCGGCGGGGGCTACGAGTTCGTCGACGAGATCACCGGTGGCGTGATCCCCAAGGAGTACATCCAGCCGGTCAACCAGGGCATCACCGAGGCACTGACCTCGGGCGTCCTGGCGGGCTACCCGGTCGTCGACGTGCGCGTGCGACTCACCTACGGTTCGTACCACGACGTCGACTCCTCGGAGATGGCCTTCAAGATCGCCGGTTCCATCGCGGTGAAGAAGGCCGCGCGCATGGCGAGCCCCGTGTTGCTCGAGCCGATCATGGCCGTGGAGGTCGTGACGCCCGAGGACTACCTGGGCGACGTCATCGGTGACCTTTCTTCACGACGCGGTCGCGTCGAGGGCATGGATCAGAACGGCAATAGTCAGGCGATTCGGGCACTTGTGCCGTTGGCTGACATGTTCGGCTACGCTACTGACCTGCGTTCTCGCACTCAAGGGCGCGCGACGTACACCATGCAGTTCAGTAATTACGCGGAAGTACCTGACGCGATCTCGAAGGAGATCGTGGCCAAGGCCACTGGCGCGTAAAGCTGGGTGACCAGCGACAACAAGGTCCAAACCGTAGTCGGGGCGGGCCGAAACAAACAAGACGGATCCATTCGAACCCGTCGTTAGACAGAAAGTTAGTCCCCGACAATGGCAAAGAAGAAGTTCGAGCGCACTAAGCCGCACGTAAACGTCGGCACGATGGGCCACATCGACCACGGCAAGACCACTCTCACCGCGGCCGTCACCAAGGTCCTCTCCACCCGCCTCCCGGGTACGTCCTTCACGCCCTTCGACCAGATCGACAAGGCGCCCGAGGAGAAGCAGCGCGGTATCACGATCTCGATCGCCCACGTGGAGTACGAGACGGCGAACCGTCACTACGCCCACGTCGACATGCCCGGCCACGCCGACTACGTCAAGAACATGATCACCGGCGCGGCCCAAGTCGACGGCGCCATCCTCGTCGTCGCGGCCACGGACGGTCCCATGCCCCAGACCCGCGAGCACGTGCTGCTCGCGCGCCAGGTCGGCGTCCCCCACATCGTGGTCGCCCTCAACAAGGTCGACCAGGTCGACGACGAGGAGCTGCTCGAGCTCGTCGAGATGGAGATCCGCGAGCTCCTCACGAGCTACGGCTTCCCCGGCGACGACACCCCGATCGTGCGCGTCTCGGCCCTCAAGGCCCTCGACGGCGACGAGGCGGCCGGCGACCAGCTCATGGAACTGATGGACGCGGTTGACACGTTCATCCCCGAGCCCGTTCGCGCCACCGAGAAGCCGTTCCTCATGTCCATCGAGGACGTCATGTCCATCACCGGTCGCGGCACGGTCGTCACCGGCAAGGTCGAGCAGGGCATCGTGAAGGTCGGCGACGAGGTCGAGATCGTGGGCCTTCGCCCGACCTCCAAGACCGTCGTGACCGGCATCGAGATGTTCCGCAAGCTCCTCGACCAGGGTCAGGCCGGGGACAACCTCGGCGCACTCCTGCGAGGTACCAAGAAGGAAGAAGTGGAGCGCGGCCAGGTGCTGTGCAAGCCCGGCACGATCACGCCGCACACGAACTTCGAGGCCTCGGTCTACGTGCTCACCAAGGAAGAGGGCGGCCGTCACAAGCCGTTCTTCGCGAACTACCGTCCGCAGTTCTACTTCCGCACGACCGACGTCACCGGCACCATCGAGTTGCCCTCGGGTACCGAGATGGTGATGCCCGGTGACAACACCGAGATGACCGTCACCCTGGGCAAGCCCATCGCCATGGAAGAGGGCCTCACCTTCTCCATCCGCGAAGGTGGCCGCACCGTGGGATCCGGTCGCGTCGTCAAGATCCTGAAGTAGGTATTGATGGCCGACAACCGACAAATGATTCGCATCCGGCTGAAGGCCTTCGACCACGGCGTCCTGGACCAGTCCACCGCGAAGATCGTGCAGACGGTCGAGCGAACGAACGCTCGCGTGCAGGGCCCGGTGCCGCTGCCCACCGAGAAGCATCGTTACACGGTCGTTCGTGGACCCCACAAGCACAAGGACTCGCGCGAGCACTTCGAGATGCGCGTGCACAAGCGCCTCTTGGACATCGTGGACCACACGGCCAAGACGGTCGACTCGCTCCAGCGACTCGACCTCCCGGCCGGTGTCGACATCGAGATCAAGATCCGCCAAGTCTGATCGTCGGTCCCCGCACGGCTTTGCGCGCGCGGGGACTGATGCTGTACCATTAAAGGCCCCCTAAAAGCAGTTGTGGGGACAACAAACGAAGTGTTCAGTTGCCTTTCGGGGAACGCTGAACCGAACCAGTCGAGCGCTCCGTTCGGGTTTACTGACCCGGCGGAGCGTCTGTGTGTCGGACATCCGACGCCAGAGGAAGAGAAGAGGCACACGTGGCGACCAAAGCGATCGTCGGCGAGAAGGTGGGCATGACCCAGGTCTGGGACGACCACAACCGGTCGATCCCGGTCACCGTGGTACGTGTCAGCCCCGCTCGCGTCGTGCAGGTGAAGACACCTGAGAAGGAGGGCTACTCCGCCGTCCAGGTGACGTGGGGGACCCGGCGCACCTCGACGCTCTCCAAGCCCGAGCTCGGCCACTTCGAGAAGGCCGGCGTCACGCCCGGCAAGAAGCTCGTCGAGCTGCGTCTCGATGACGTCTCGGGCTACGAGGTCGGCCAGGAGATCCTCGCCGACGCCTTCGAAAAGGGCGAGATGATCGACGCCACCGCCGTCGCCAAGGGCAAAGGCTTCGCCGGCGCGATGAAACGCCACAACTTCTCCGGTCAGGGCGGCGCGCACGGTAACCACAAGCACCACCGCGCGCCCGGTTCCATCGGGGCCTGCGCTACGCCGGGTCGAGTGTTCAAAGGCACGAAGATGGCCGGTCGCATGGGCGGCGGGCAGGTGACGACGACCAACCTCGAGATCATCTCGGTCGACGTCGAGCGCCACCTGGTGCTCGTCAAGGGCGCCGTACCGGGTCCACGCGGCGGCACCGTGGTGCTGCGCACGTCGGTCAAGAATCCGATGAAGGCCGGAGGTGCACGATGAGCGACACGATTCTCCGCGGACCGATCAAGAAGGATCGACCGGCACCCGCCAAGCGTTCAGTGACCCGCCGGTCCCTCGACGGCGCCGAACTCGGCAAGGTCGCGCTCGAACCGACCTTCTTCGGCATCGAGCCCAACATGGCCGTGCTGCACCAAGTGATCAAGGCCCAACTCGCGGCCAAGCGCTCGGGCACGCAGTCGACCAAGACCCGCAAAGAGGTGCGCGGGGGCGGCAAGAAGCCCTTCAATCAGAAGGGCACCGGCGGCGCACGTCAGGGCACCATCCGCGCGCCGCACTACCCCGGTGGTGGCATCGCGCTGGGACCCAAGCCGCGCAGCTACGACCAGAAGACGCCCAAGAAGATGATCCGCCTGGCGCTCTACTCCGCGCTCTCGGACCGCGCGGCCTTGAAGCGCGTCGCGGTGATCGACAGTTTCGCCAAGTGGGAGACGCCCCGGACCAAGGACGCGATCGCGGCCCTGGAAGTCCTCGGTCTCGACGGCAAGGTCTTGGTGGTCCTCGGTCGCGGCGACGCGACCGCGCTTCGCTCGTTCCGCAACCTGATGAACGTGAAGACGATCGACGCCGGTGAGGTCAACGCCTACGACGTCCTCGACTGCGAGTGGATCCTCTTCACCGACGAGACGTTGCCGACCCTGAAGGAGAAGAGCTGATGCGCGATGCCATGAGCGTCCTGATTCGTCCCGTCGTGTCGGAGAAGACCTACGCCCTGATGGACAAGGGCACGTACGTCTTCGTCGTCGACCCCCGTTCGACCAAGGTCGACGTGCGCAACGCCGTCGAGCGCACGTTCAACGTGAAGGTCACGAACGTCAACACTCTCAACCGCAAGGGTAAGTCGACGCGCAATCGTCGCACCGGTGTCACGGGCATGAAGCCCGGCACGAAGCGGGCCATCGTCACGCTGCGAGCCGGTGACACGATCAACCTCTTCGAGAACTAAGGACGACCATGGCGCTACGTCAACGCAAACCCACCAGTCCCGGTCGCCGCTTCCAGACGGTGTCGGACTTCGCCGACATCACCAAGACCCTGCCCGAGAAATCACTGCTCGACTCCAAGCCCAAGACCGGTGGTCGCAACAACTACGGCCGCAAGACCTCGCGTCACCGCGGCGGCGGTCACAAGCAGCAGTACCGCATCATCGACTTCAAGCGCAACAAGGACGCCATCCCGGCGCGCGTCGCGGCGATCGAATACGACCCGAACCGCACCTGTCGCATCGCGTTGCTGCACTACCTCGACGGTGAGAAGCGCTACATCCTCGCGCCCAACGGACTCAAGGTCGATGACATGGTGGAGTCCGGTCCCAAGGCCGACATCCGCACCGGCAACGCGCTGCCGATGCGCTTCATCCCGACCGGTTCCACGGTCCACAACGTCGAGCTTCGTCCCGGTGGGGGCGGCAAGATGGCGCGCAGCGCCGGTATGGGTGTGCAGATCGTCGCCAAAGAGGGTGCCTACGCCACGCTCCGTCTGCCATCGACCGAGATGCGTCGCGTCCCGATCGACTGTCGCGCCACGCTGGGCGTCGTCGGCAACTCTGAGCACGAACTCACGTCGATCGGTAAGGCCGGCCGCAACCGCTGGAAGGGTATCCGCCCCCAGACGCGCGGTGTCGCCATGAACCCGGTCGACCACCCACTCGGTGGCGGTGAAGGCAAGACGTCCGGTGGACGTCACCCGGTCTCCCCGTGGGGCCAGCCCGAAGGTCGTACGCGCTTGCCGAAGGCCTCGGACAAGTTGATTATTCGTCGTCGCCGTGGACGCGGCGCGCGGAGGTAGGTAGAGAATGTCACGAAGTCTCAAAAAGGGTCCCTTCATCGATGCCCACCTCTTGAAGAAGGTGGACGCGATGAACGCGGCGAACGAGAAGAGGGTCATCAAGACCTGGAGCCGTCGCTCGACGGTGATCCCCGACATGGTCGGGCACACCTTCGCGGTGCACGACGGCCGTCGTCACGTCCCGGTCTTCGTCAACGAGTCGATGGTCGGTCACAAGCTGGGGGAGTTCGCGCCGACGCGCACCTTCCGTTTCCACGCCGGCCAGGAAAAGACGGGTAAGCGCTGATGACCGGTCCCAAGTTGAACGAACGCCCCGGCACGCGCGCGACGCTGCGCGGCTACCACATGTCCGCGAGCAAGGCCCGCGTCGTCTTGAACCTCATTCGTGGTGAGGACGTCACGACAGCCCAAGAGATCTTGGCCGGCACGAACCGCGAGGCCGCCGACGTCATCGGCAAGGTCCTCGCCTCGGCCGTGGCCAACGCCGTCACGAACGACGCGATGCAGGCCGACGAACTCTTCGTCTCGGCCGCCTACGCCGATGAGGGCATCACCATGAAGCGCTTCACGCCGCGGGCGCGTGGACGCGCCGGCAAGATCCACAAGAAGTCCTGTCACATCACGGTCATCGTGTCGCGCCTCGATGACGAGCGCCTCGCGACGTTGCGCAACGCGCGTAGCGCCCAGGCCGCCGTGTCGCGCACCCGACGCGTCGCGTCGTCGCGCCGCCGCGCCGATCAGCAGGCGAGCCTCAACAAGCGCGAGACCGCCGCCATCGAAGCGGCCGAGAACGAAGCCCGCGAGGCCGAGGCCAACGCCAACACGATCGACGACGAGGCGTTGGAGACCGACGTCATGGAGTTCGACACCGTCGACACGCCGGTCGAGGACCTCGCGACCGACGTCCTCGACAGCGACGAGGCCGACCCCGACGAGACCGACGGCGACGACGCCGTGGTCGAAGCTCCGGCCGATGAAGCACCGGCCGACGAGACAGATTCGAACGACACCACTGAGGAGACGAAGTAATGGGTCAGAAGGTAAACCCCTACGGTTTCCGTCTCGGGATCACGACGGACTGGAAATCACGCTGGTTCAAGGAGCGGGGCTACAAGGACCTCGTCATCGAGGACTGGAAGATCCGCGACTACCTGACCAAGCAGCTCGAGAGTGCCGCCGTGAGTCGCATCGAGATCGAGCGCAACTCGGACCGCATCCGCGTGGACATCCACACGGCGCGTCCGGGCATCGTCATCGGGCGCCGAGGCGCCGAGGCCGAGCGTCTGAAGAAGGACCTCGAGAAGATCACCGGTCAGAAGAACAAGATCTCGTTGAACATCCAAGAGATCAAGCAGCCCGAACTCGACGCCGCGCTCATCGCGCAGGGTATCTGCGACCAGCTGCTTCGCCGCGTCGCCTTTCGCCGCGCGATGAAGCGCGGGATCCAGACGGTGCAGAAGGCCGGCGCCATGGGCGTCAAGATCCAGGCGTCGGGACGTCTCGGCGGGGCCGAAATGTCACGTCGCGAGTCCTACCGCGAGGGCCGCGTGCCCCTGCACACGCTGCGTGCCGACATCGACTACGGCTTCCGCGAGGCCCGCACGTCGACTGGACGCATCGGCGTCAAGGTCTGGATCTACAAGGGCGACATCCTGCCCTACCAGCTGACCAACGACGAGAAGATCGTGCGCGAGGCGGCCATGGCCGCGGGCGACGCCGTGCCCGTCGGAGCCGCGGGCGTCTCCTCGGCACCGAAGGGTGTCGTGCGCGCCGGTGGTGGACGCCGACGCGTCGAGGCCGAGCCGGTTGAAGAGATCGTCGAAGAGATCGTCGTCGATGGCAACGACGTGGAGGCCGCGGACCTGCTCGCCGTGACCCCCGAGGTCGAGGCGCAGTTGAGTGTCGAAGAAGAGATCGAGCGCCGTACCGCCTCGGATCACAACGACATCCCGCACTTCCGGAAGGACGCTGAGTAATCATGTTGATGCCCCGCAAGGTAAAGCACCGTAAGCAACAGCGCGGACGTCGCGGCGGCAACGCCAAGGGCGGCGTCGAGCTCAACTTCGGCGACTTCGGCATCCAGGCCCTGGAACGAGGCTGGATTACCGCGCGTCAGATCGAAGCGGCCCGTATCGCGATGACCCGTCACGTCAAGCGCGGTGGCAAGGTCTGGATCCGCGTCTTCCCGGACAAGCCCGTCACGCAGAAGCCGGCCGAGACCCGCATGGGCTCCGGCAAGGGCAACCCCGAGTTCTGGGTCGCCGTCGTGAAGCCCGGCCGCATCATGTTCGAACTCGGTGGCGTCGACGAGGCGTTGGCGCGCGCCGCCATGGAGCGCGCCATCCAGAAGCTGCCCATCAAGGCCAAGTTCGTCGTTCGTCCCGGCACCCACGGGACGCCGGAAGTGAGCATCTGATGCCCAAGACCCGTGAACGTCTCGCCGAGATGCGCCTGTTGGGCGACCGTGAACTGCTCGAGCGACTCGCCGAGTCACGCCGCGAGCTCTTCAACATGCGCTTCCAACTCGCGACCGGCCAACTCGACAACTCGGCCCGCCTCAACGAGGTGCGCCGTGACATCGCGCGCCTCACTACGCTCGCGCGCCAGCGCGAGATCGCGGCCGCCGATGCGCTAGGAGAAGGTGAGCAGTCATGAGTGACTCGAACGAAACCAACAGGGTGAACCCCCGCAAGGTCCGCGAGGGCATCGTCGTCTCGGACAAGATGAACTCGACGCTGGTCGTGGCCGTCAACGAGCGCGTGAGCCACCCCCGATACGGCAAGACCGTCCAGCGCACGAAGAAGCTGTACGTGCACGACGAGAAGAACGAAGCCAAGATCGGCGACAAGGTCCGTGTCCAAGAGACCCGTCCCCTCTCGAAGCTGAAGCGCTGGCGCCTGACCGAAGTCGTGGAGCGTGCGCGATGATCCAACAAGAGAGTCGACTCAAGGTCGCCGACAACTCCGGGGCGAAAGAGGTGCTGTGCATCCGCGTGCTCGGCGGTTCGCGCCGTCGCTACGCCTCGATCGGTGACGTGTTCATCGGCACGGTCAAGGAAGCGATTCCCGGCGCCGCCGTGAAGAAGGGCGACGTGGTGCGCTGCGTCGTCGTTCGCACGTCCAAGGAGAAGCGTCGTCCCGACGGCTCCTACATCAAGTTTGACGAGAACGCCGCGGTGCTGATCAACGACCAGCTGCAGCCGCGCGGCACGCGCATCTTCGGACCCGTGGGTCGCGAACTACGTGACAAGAAGTTCATGCGCATCATTTCGCTGGCCCCGGAGGTGCTGTAATGAAGATCCATAAGGGTGACGAGGTGTTCGTGCTCGCGGGCAAGTTCCGCGGCGAGCGCGCCCACGTCGAAGAGGCGATGCCCGAGGCGAACAAGGTGATCCTCGACGGCCTCAACATCGCCAAACGACACACCAAGCAGGCCGGCGCCACCATGCAGGCGGGCATCATCGACAAGTTGATGCCGCTCGACGCGAGCAACGTCGCGCTCTGGTGCGACGGCCACAAGGGACCGGCGAAAGTCGGCTACAAGACCGAAGACGGTGTCAAGCACCGCGTCTGTCGCAAGTGTGGAGAGGTCCTATGACGACCGCTACCCGCCCGCGCCTGAAGGTGCGCTACGACGAAGAGATTCGTCGGGCGCTCAAAGAGGAGCTCGGCCTCGACAACATCATGCAGGTGCCGCGCCTCACGAAGATCGTCCTCAACTCGGGGGTCGGTAAGGCCACGCAACAGGCGTCGCTCCTCGAGGGCGCCCAGCGTGACCTCGAGCTGATCACCGGCCAAAAGCCGGTCGTCACGCGCGCCAAGAAGTCGATCGCGAGCTTCAAGCTGCGCGAGGAACAGCCCATCGGCGTGAAGGTGACGCTGCGCGGGGACCGCGCGTGGGAGTTCTTCGACCGACTCCTCAGTCTCGCGATTCCCCGTATCCGCGACTTCCGAGGTCTGTCGCCGAAGTCCTTCGACGGACACGGTAACTACACGTTCGGCATCAATGACCAGTTGATCTTCCCCGAGGTCGACTACGACAAGATCGACGCGCCACGTGGTTTCGACATCACGATCGTCACCACGGCCGCGACCGACGAGCAGGGCCGCGCATTCTTGCGAGCGTACGGCTTCCCCTTCAAGCAGGAGAACAAGTAAATATGGCGAAGAAAGCTCTTCGAATCAAGCAGCAGAAGACCCCGAAGTTCTCCACGCGTGCCTACACGCGCTGCGAACGCTGTGGTCGTCCGCGCTCGGTGTACCGCAAGTTCGGCCTGTGCCGTATCTGTCTGCGCCTGATGGTGCACGCTGGCGAGATCCCCGGCGTGACCAAGGCGAGTTGGTAGGTAGATCATGACAATGACCGACCCCATCGCCGACATGCTCACGCGGATCCGCAACGCGAACTCCGCGATGTTCGACACCGTGAAGATGCCCAGTTCGAAACTCAAGGAGAACCTCGCGAAGGTCCTCGAGCGCGAAGGCTTCATCGCCGGCTTCACCGTCTCCAAGGTCGACGGCAAGCCCGGCAACCAACTCGAGATCGCCCTCAAGTACTCCGAGGACCGCAAGAAGACGATCATCGGCATCAAGCGCGTCTCCAAGCCAGGACTGCGGATCTACAAGAAGTCCGACCAGATGCCCAAGGTCCTGGGCGGCGTCGGCGTGGCCGTCGTCTCGACGAGTCACGGCCTGATGACCGACCGCGAAGCCCGCAAGGCCAAGCTCGGTGGCGAGGTGCTCTGTTATGTCTGGTAGTCGTTCCCCGGAGGTCCGCTGATGTCGCGTATCGGCAATAACCCGATCACCGTGCCCGCTTCGGTCACGGTCAGCGTCGCCGACGGCGTCGCCACCGTGAAGGGACCGAACGGCACGATGAGCCGCGTCATTCCTGACGGCATCACGCTCGCCCAGGACGGCGACGTACTGACCGTGTCGCGCCTGAACGACGAGACGCAGTACCGCTCGCTGCACGGCCTGACGCGCACGTTGATCGCCAACATGGTGATCGGCGTGACCGACGGCTGGTCCAAGGAACTCGAGATCATCGGCGTCGGCTACCGCGCCGCCGCCGGGGGACCGGGCGTGCTCGACCTCGCCCTCGGTTTCTCGCACCCCGTCAAGTTCACCGCGCCCGACGGCATCACCTTCGAGGTCCCGCTGCCGACGCGCGTGATCATCAAGGGCGCCGACAAGGAGGTCGTCGGCCAGGTGGCCGCGTCCATCCGCAAGATTCGTAAGCCCGAGCCCTACAAGGGCAAGGGCGTGCGCTACCTCGGCGAACGAGTAGTGCGCAAGGCCGGAAAGGCGGCGAAGTAATGCCACGAACCACCCTCGAACTACGCAAGCGTCGTCACAGGCGCATCCGTCAGCGCCTCTCGGGCACGGCCGATCGTCCGCGTGTCGCCGTCTCGCGCACCAACAAGCACATCTCGGCCCAGATCATCGATGACGTCGCCGGACGCACGTTGGTCGCCGCCTCGTCGGTCGAGGCCGACCTCAAGTCAACGAGCGGCGGCAACGTCGCCGGCGCCAAGGCCGTCGCGGACGTCCTCGCCACGCGCGCCAAGGCGGCCAACATCACCGCGGTCGTCTTCGACCGTGGCGGATTCGACTATCACGGCCGGGTCGCGGCATTCGCCGACACGCTTCGCGCCGCCGGACTGGAGTTTTAATGCCCGATCTTGAACAGTTCGAAGAACGCACCATCAAGGTGAATCGCGTCTCGAAGGTCGTGAAGGGCGGACGTCGGTTCTCCTTCACGGCACTGATGGTGATCGGTGACGGCAAGGGCCGCGTCGGCCTCGGCTACGGCAAGGCCAAAGAGGCCGGCCTCGCCGTGCAGAAGGGCATCGAAGAGGCGCGCAAGAACCTCTTCGACGTGCCGCTCGCCGGCACGACGATCGTCTACCCGGTCCTCGGCGCCTCGGGTGCCGGCCGCGTGCTGATGAAGCCCGCCGCGCCCGGCACCGGCGTCATCGCCGGTGGCGCCGCGCGCGCCATCCTGGAGATGGCGGGCGTGAAGGACATCATCGCGAAGTCCCTCGGGTCTTCCAACGGCATCAACGTGGCCCACGCCACGATTGAAGGCCTCAAGCAGCTCCGTCGTCCCGAGGAGATCGCCGCCTCACGCGACAAGCCGGCCGACCACGTCATCCCGAGCGGGACGCTGCGCGCGTACCGTGAACGTCAGCGCGAGGGCGACCTCTTCAAGGTGACGGAGGGCTGAGATGCTAAAAGTGACCCAAATCCGTTCCGGCATCGCCACCAAGCCCAAGCACCGCGGCACCCTGCGCGCGCTCGGGCTGCGCGGCATCGGCCAATCCAACGTGCTGCCTGATCGTCCCGAGATACACGGGATGATCGCCCGAGTGCCGCACCTCGTGAAAGTAGAAGAGGTCAACGAATGAAGTTGCACGATCTCAAGTCACCCGAAGGTTCCATCAAGCGCAAGAAGATCGTCGGTCGCGGCATCGGTGGTCGCGGCGGCAAGACGGCCGGACGAGGGACCAAGGGTCAAAAGGCCCGACGCCAGATCCCGGCCGGCTTCGAGGGCGGCCAGTTGCCGCTCCTCCAGCGGATCCCCAAGCTGAAGGGCTTCACCAACCCGTTCCGCGTCGAGTACACCCCGGTCAACGTCGACGCCCTGGCGATGCTCGGCGTGACCGACATCACGCTCGACGTGCTCGTCGAGCGCGGACTCGCACGGAAGAAGGACTTCGTGAAGGTCCTCGGCCGCGGTGCGCTGACGACCAAGTTGAACGTCACGGCACACCGGTTCTCGGCGTCGGCCAAGGCCGCCATCGAGGGCGCCGGTGGGACCACGACCGAAGTGCCCCTGCCCTTCGCCGTCCGTCCCCCCGCCTCGGGCAACCAACACCAGAACCGCTAAGGTCCAACAATGCTTCGCCGACTCGGGAACATCTTTCGCGTACCGGACCTTCGCAACAAGGTCCTGTTCACGATTGGCGTCATCTGCCTGTACCAGGCGGGCGCCAACATCCCGATCCCCGGTGTGAGTTGGAGCCAGGTCGAGTTGCTCCAGTCCAAGGCCGGCGCCAGTGGCGTCCTCGGCTTCTTGAACCTCTTCTCCGGAGGGGCCCTTACCCGACTCGCGGTCTTCGGACTCGGCGTCATGCCCTACATCACGAGTTCCATCGTGATCCAGCTCCTGACGACCGTGATCCCGAAGCTCACGCAGTGGCGTGACCAGGGGGCCGTCGGGCAGAAGAAGATCACGCAGACGACCCGCTACCTGACCATTGGCCTGGCCCTGTTGCAGTCGACGGGTCTCATTTACGCCTTCCACGGTCACGACCAGGCGCTGCTCGGCTTCAACATCGACCTGATCCCCAAGTTCACCCTCTGGCTCGGCCTCTTCATGGTCGCGATCATGACCGCGGGCACCGCCTTCGTCATGTGGCTCGCGGAACTGATCACCCAGCGCGGTATCGGCCAGGGCATGAGCCTGCTCATCTTCGCCAACGTCGTCGCGGGCATCCCGTCGGGCGGCCACGCGGTCCTCGACGAGGGTGGCCCGGTCAAGTTTGTCGTCCTGCTCCTCGTGTCGATTGCGCTGTTGGTCCTCATCGTCTTCATGGACAACGGCCAACGGCGTATCCCGGTCACGTTCGCGCGACGCGTCGTCGGTCGAAAAGAGATGGGCGGGAACTCGACGTATATACCGCTCAAGGTCAACCAGTCCGGTGTGATCCCGATCATCTTCGCGTCCTCGGTGCTCTACATCCCGATCCTGTTGAGCAACATCGTGCCGTGGGCGAGCTTCACGAACTTCGTGAACTCCTCGCTGCACCCGACGAGCTTTTTCTACATCATCTCGGACTTCGTCTTGATCGTCGCCTTCACGTTCTTCTACGTCTACATCGCCTTCGAGCCGCACCAGCAGGCCGAGATGTTGCGCCAGCAGGGCGGCTTCGTCCCGGGCATCCGACCGGGCATGCCGACCGAGCGCTACTTCGCCAAGATGCTGTCGCGCATCACGTGCGTGGGCGCGGTCTTCCTCGCCTCGGTCGCCGTCGTGCCGAGCATCCTCATGGCCCTGTGGAACATCAACCGCTTCCCGTACTACGGCACCACCTTGCTCATCGCCGTGGGTGTGGCCCTCGAGACCATGCGCCAGATCGACAGCCAGCTGATGATGCGTAACTACGAAGGCTTCCTGAAGCGATAGTCATGTCGCCACGTCTGAATCTGATCGTCCTGGGCAAACAGGGCGCGGGGAAGGGAACCCAGTCCACGGTCCTCTCCGAGAAGTACGGCATCCCGCACGTCTCGACGGGCGACATCTTGCGCAACGCGGTGAAGGCCGGCAGCGAGTTAGGGAAGAAGGTCGCGTCGATCCTCGAGGCCGGTGACCTCGTCTCGGATGACATCGTGAATCAACTCGTGGATCAGCGTTTCCATGAGCCCGACGCCCGACGCGGTGTGTTGCTGGACGGCTTTCCGCGAACCATCGGCCAGGCCGAGGCGCTCGAGGCGATGCTCGGCGAGGACGGCATCAAACTGTGCATCAACCTCGACGTGCCCATCGAACTGGTCACGCAGCGACTCTCTTCGCGCCGGGTCTGCCAGGAGTGCGGCACCACCTACAAGGACTCGGACATCGAAGCGATCTCGGGCACGTGCTCGAACTGCGGCGGCGACGTGATCCAACGAACCGACGACTACCCGGAAGCGATTCGCACCCGACTGGCCAACTACGAACGTGACACCGAGCCGTTGCTCGCCTTTTACGGCACTCGGGGACTGCTCGTCACGGTGGACGGTGATCAAAGTCCCGAGGACGTCACCAACGAAATCATGAAGCTCGTCCACGAACGAGGTCTCGCGTGAGGCGGTCGGCCGATGAACTGAACAAGATGCGCAAGGCTGGCAAGGTCGTTGCCGAGATGCACGAAGCGACGCGCGCGGCGATTCGTCCGGGCGTGACGACGGCGCAACTGAACGACATTGCGGCCGAGGTCATCGCCAAGCGCGGCGCCCGGTCGAACTTCCTCAACTACAACGGTTTTCCGGCGGTCATCTGCACGAGTCCCAACGACATGATCGTCCACGGCATCCCCGGGAACTACGTCCTGCGCGACGGCGACATCATCTCGGTCGACGCGGGTGCGATCATCGAGGGCTACCACGGTGACGCGGCCTACACCGCGGGCGTCGGCGATATCAGCGATGAGGCGCGCCGACTGATCGAGGTCACGGAGCGTTCTCTCTGGGCCGGCATCGATCAACTCAAAAAGGGCAACCGCCTCAACGAGGTCGGTCGTGCGGTGCAGAGGGTCGCCGAGGCGGCGGGCTATTCGGTGGTGCGCGAGTACGTCGGTCACGCGATCGGCACCGCCATGCACGAGACCCCGCAGGTCCCGAACTACTGGCCGGGTACACCCGGACCGACGTTGAAAGAAGGCATGGTCTTCGCCATCGAACCGATGGTGAACGTCGGCGGCTACGAGACGTACCTCTTGGACGATGGCTGGGGCGTGATGACCCAGGACGGCAAGCTGTCGGCACACTTCGAACACACCATCGCAGTCACCGACGACGGTCCGGAGGTCTTCACGGTCGCCTAGTCCTTCGGACGAACCCTGTCCTGTTGTCGTTGCGCGAAGAGTGCGGCCTCGGTGCGCCGCTGGAAGCCCAGCTTGGCGAGCAGGTTCGACACGTAGTTCTTCACGGTCTTCTCGGCGAGGAACAGTGTCTCGGCGATCTCGCGATTACTGAGTCCCTCGCTCAAGAGATCGAGGATGCGCCGCTCCTGCGGTCGCAGGCTGTCGAGGCGGATCTCCTCATTTATCTGACGAACGAGACGTTCTCGCGCGCGCGCTACCTGTTCGCTCGTCAGGAGCATCTCGCCGTTCGCGACGCGCCGAATCGCCACGATCAAGTCCTCCCCGAGCACGTTCTTCAAGACGTATCCCTGCGCGCCGGCGAGGAATGACGCGACGAGCGCCTCGTTGTCCGCGAAGGACGTCAGCATCAGACAGCCGAGTTCGGGGCGGAGGGCCCGTAACTGTCGACAGAGGTCGACGCCGCTCCCGTCGGGCATGCGCACGTCAAGTACCGCGACGTCGATCAGCGAGATGTCATGGTCGAGCGCCGCCGCGAGCGAACCCGCCTGGGCCGCGACGTGAATGTCGCCCTCGGCTTCGAAGAGTTCTCGCAGTCCCCGGCGAACGATCTCGTGATCGTCGACCAGTAGGAGATTGATCACGGAGCCGGTCGATTGTCGTTCAACGTTGGTAACGCCACCGACCGAATCATCGCATACTTGAAAATCGACCGTTCGGGTGCCTACTCTTCCTCGAAGTATCGCCAATGCCCTTCGGTGATCACTTCGACGCCGCCGTCCACGACCTGGATGGCGGTCTGATCGTCGATCGCGTACGCCGGCACCGGGATGGTCGCGGCCCAACGCTCGGCGTCGGCCATAGTGTTCTCGGGCAACGCTTCGTGATCGAGGTGCGGAAAGATGGCGAAGTCAACCAGGCCCAACGCCTCGTCGGGCACCTCCGTGTTCTTCCAGTTCCGGAAGTCCTCGCCGATGCACGGCGACATCACCATGCTCCCGCCGCTCAGGCCCACGTAGACCATCGCCGGCAACGACGAAAAGAGGTCCGCCAGTCCGGACAGCCGCATCCAGTGGTTCAGATAGATGGCGTCGCCGCCCGCGACTAAGAGGACGTCAGCGGCCTGGACGCGCGGGACCCAGCGCTCGGCCTCGACGCTCGCGAGCGCGGCGAGTTCCAACACACCCAGGGACCTCCAACCCAACTCGGCCATCGGCGTCGAGGCCGTCCCCGCGATGAACTCATAGGCCCGAGTGCCTCCGGTCGCCCACATGGCGGTGGGGATCAAGAGGGCGTCGGACTCGGCGATCGGTTTGCCCAGGAGATCGACCAACGCGTTTTTGATGCTTTGATTCTTGATGCCGGCGGAGGTGAGGAGAAGTTTCAATTCGTCGCTCCATTGTGAGAGTGGTCGGATCGCGTGCCGAGCCTAACGGAGCCCGAATATGCCCTTTGACGACCGGCAGAGGAATCCAACGACGCCTATAGAATTGAGCGACTCAGTTTGGCCGTAGAAAGTTGTGAAATCGGACTGAGGACGCGCCAACTTTTGCGTTTTGGCGAAATTTTGGTAGAATTGTCAGCCGACCTCTTGGCGTGCCTCGAGGTCTATCCGTGAAGGAGTGTTTGGTCCTTCACGTCCCGCCGTGCCGTTACAAGGAGAAAGAACCTGAGCAAGCCAAAGGAAGACGCGTTCACCGTTGAGGGAACCGTCGTGGAGCCTCTACCAAACGCCATGTTTCGCGTGGAATTAGAGAACGGGTATACCGTCCTCGCGCACAGCTCAGGAAAGATGCGCATGCACCGCATTCGCATCCTTCCCGGGGACAAGGTCCAGGTGGAAATCACTCCCTACGACATGACCCGCGGTCGCATCACCTACCGCTACAAATAGCTCCAGTTCTAGAAGATCGAGAAAGAGAAACATGAAGGTTCGCGCAAGCGTCAAGCCCATGTGTGAGAAGTGCAAGGTAATTCGCAGGGCCGGCGTCGTCCGTGTCATCTGCGAACAACCTCGCCACAAGCAGCGCCAGGGCTAGGAGAGACATGGCTCGTATTGCTGGAGTGGACATCCCGCGTGACAAGCGCACGGTGATCGCACTCACCTATATCTTCGGCGTCGGTCCGACCATCGCCCAACAGGTCTGCGCCGCAACCGGCGTGGACGAATCGACGCGCGTGAAGGATCTCAGCGAGGCTGACGTCAACAAACTACGTGCCTACATCGACCAGAACGTCACCGTCGAGGGTGACCTTCGCCGTGATGTGGCCCAGGACATCAAGCGCAAGATGGAGATCAACTGCCTGCAGGGGATCCGTCACCGCAAGGGACTGCCCGTGCGCGGTCAGCGCACGCGGACCAACGCCCGTACCCGCAAGGGACCGAAGCGCACCGTCGCCGGTAAGAAGAAGGTTACGAAGTAATGGCTAAGCCGAATACGGTTCGCAAAGGACGCAAGAAGGAGCGCAAGAACGTCGCCTTTGGCGTCGCGCACATCAAGAGCTCGTTCAACAACACGATCGTGTCGATCTCGGACCCCGAGGGCAACGTGCTCTCGTGGGCCAGTTCCGGCCAGGTCGGCTTCAAGGGATCGCGTAAGTCCACGCCGTACGCCGCGCAGCTCGCCGCCGAGAAGTGCGCGCGCGCCGCGATGGAACACGGGGTGAAGAAGGTCGACGTGCTCGTGCGCGGACCGGGATCCGGTCGCGAGACCGCGATTCGTTCGATCGCCGCGGCCGGTATCGAAGTCGTGGCCATCAAGGACGTCACGCCCTTGCCGCACAACGGGTGTCGCCCCAAGAAGCGTCGTAGGGGTTAGTCATGGCTCGTTACACCGGACCCGTGTGTCGACTCTGTCGTCGTGAACGCACCAAGTTGTACTTGAAGGGTGAGCGCTGCTTCACCATGAAGTGCCCCGTCGCCGAGAACTCGGATCGTCAGATGCGCGCCTTCCCGCCGGGCATGCACGGCCGCGACCGTCAACGCCAGGGTTCGGAGTACCTGACCCAGCTGCGTGAGAAGCAGAAGGCCCGCCGTATCTACGGTCTGTTGGAAAAGCAGTTCCGCAACCTCTACGAAGAGGCCAGTCACCGCCCCGGCATGACCGGCACGAATCTCTTGCAGTTCCTGGAGCTGCGCCTCGACAACATCGCCTACCGCGCCGGTTGGGGCGCGTCGCGCGCCCAGGCCCGTCAGTTCGTGCGGCACGGCCACGTGACCGTCGACGGCAAGCGCGTCAACATCCCGTCGTACCGCGTTCGCCCCGGCGAGGTCATCGCCCTCAAGAACGTCACGCGCGAGAACTTCAACGTGAAGCGCAACCTTGACGTCCTGGACCGCACGGTCCCGGGCTGGCTCGAGACGGGCGACGGCGGCTTCAGTGTCACCGTGCGCATCGTGCCGCAACGCGAACAGATCGACGAGTCGATCAAGGAGCAGCTCATCGTCGAGCTGTACTCCAAGTAACCGAACCTTTCACAGACTTAGAGGAGTCCCCATGTTGATCATCCAGCGCCCCATCATCGAAGCCCTCGGCGACGAAGAGAACAACCGTCAGTCCTTCGGTATCGGTCCGCTCGACCCCGGCTTCGGCCACACGCTCGGCAACTCACTTCGCCGCACGCTGCTCTCGTCGATCCCCGGCGCCGCCGCGACGCGCGTGAAGTTCGACGCCGTGCTGCACGAGTTCGGCGTCATCGAGGGCGTGAAGGAAGACGTCCAGGACATCTGCCTGAACCTGAAAGACCTCCTCTTGCAGGTGCACAGCGACGAGCCCGTCACGCTGCGTCTCGACAAGCGCGGCGAGGGCCCCGTCACCGCGGCCGACCTTTCGACGACCGCCGACGTGGAGATCTTGAACGCCGACCTGCACCTCGCGTACCTCACCAACGCGAAGAGCGCGCTGACCTTCGAGCTCACCGTCGAGCGCGGCAAGGGCTACGTCGGAGCCGAGGGCAACAAGGGATCCTCGACGATCGGGGTCATCCCGCTCGACGCCATCTTCACCCCGGTGCGTCGCGTCAGCTTCGAGATCGAGCCCGTGCGTGTCGAGCAGTCCAAGGACTTCGACCGTCTGGTGATCGAGATCGAGACCGACGGATCGATCAGCCCCCGCGAGGCACTGGCCTCGGCCGGCAAGACCCTCGGCTCACTGGTCGAGCTGATCGGCAACTTCGACGACGAGGCGCCGGCGCTGGAGTTGGGCGACGTGGGCACGGCCCAGGCGGCCGCCAGCGAGCTCGACATCCGTATCGAAGAGCTCGGCCTGACCGAGCGTTCGCGGAACTGCCTCAAGCGCGCCGGCATCAACACCATCGCGCAACTCGTGAACGCCACCGAGCGCGACCTCACGTCGATCACCAACTTCGGTGCCACCTCGCTGAAAGACGTGAACGACCGCCTCGAAGAGCGCGGCCTCTCGCTGCGGGTCGAGGACTAACCATGCGCGGTACTCCTACCAAGGGCAAGCGATTCGGTGGCGACTCCGCGCACCAAAAGGCGATGATGGGCAACCTCGTCGCGTCGATGATCGCCGCGGAATCGATCGTGACGACCGAAGCCAAGGCTAAGGCCTTGCGACCGATCGTCGAGAAGGTCGTGACCGCCGCCAAGAACTCGCCCGAGGGATCGGTCCACGCGCAGCGTCGCGTAGTGGCGTTCATTCGCGACAAGGACATGGCTCACAAGCTCTTCACCGAGATCGCGCCGCGCTACACCGATCGCCCCGGTGGTTACACGCGGATCTTGAAGCTCGGGCCGCGCCAAGGTGACAACGCCCCGATGGCGCGCATTGAGTTCGTCTGATCCACCCCTAGGCGTCCAACGGTGGCGCCTGGACATCGCCTACGACGGCAACGCGTTCTCCGGCTTCGCCTATCAGCCCGAGTTCACGACGGTAGTGGGAGTGCTGCGCCAGACGCTGGCGGGCACGCTAAGTATCGAAGAGCCGATCATCGTCGGCGCTGGTCGTACTGACGCCGGGGTGCACGCCTTCGCCCAGGTCGTCCACGTCGATCTGCCGCTCACCCTGTTCGCGGTCAAACGCGGTCCGGACGCTGCCCGACTGGTTCGATCGCTGAACCAGCAACTACGTGGACGGATCAAAGTACTCGCCGCTCGTCCGGTCGAAGCGACGTTCCACGCTCGACACTCCGCGATCTGGCGCGAGTATCGCTACCTCGTGCTGGAAACGACTGGCCCGTCGCTCGAACTCACGGATCGATGGTCGTGGGCGGTGCAGGGCCCCGTGGACGTCGAGGCCATGAATCGGGTGAGCCGCGAGATCGTTGGCTTGCACGACTTTCGTGCGTTCTGCCGCCGGCCGACGAACTCGACGCCGGAAGAGCCGCTGCTGCGTCGGGTCATCGACGCGCGCTGGGAACGATTGGCCGACGGGTGGGCGTTGACGCCGGATCACTCGCCGACACTAAAATTCACGATCCGCGCCGAGTCGTTCTGTCACAACATGGTGCGCTGTCTCACGTCGGTGCTCGTGGCGATCGGCCAGGAAAAGCTGCCCGAATCGACGATGTCCGAACGACTGTCGAGCCTCAGTCGCGACCATCTGCCCGCGCCAGCGCCGGCCCAAGGTCTGGCCTTGATCGACGTGGGCTATGAAGGGCTGCCCGACATCGCTGGGTAGTATTTCGCCCGTGACGACAAAAACTCCCACCTCCGGCTTTGACCCCACAGATTTCTCCGCGACGATACGGCCCCAGGACGATCTGTACCAGTACCTGAACAGCGCCTGGATCGAGCGTACGGCGATGCCCGAGGACAAGGCCCGCTACGGCACGTTCGACATTCTCAACGACGGTGCGGAACTGGCCATCCGCGAGATCCTCGACGAGGCGCGCACGGCGCCCGAGGGGAGCGAAGCCCGCAAGGTCGGCGACGTGTACTCGAGTTTTCTCGACGAGGAACGAGTCAATGCGCTCGGCGCGAGTCCACTCCTTGACCGACTCGCTCAGGTCAACGACGTCGCGTCGGTCAACGAACTCCTGGTCTTGATGGGTCGACTCCAACGACGCGGCCTTGGAGGCTTCTACGCCGTCTTCGTCGAAAATGACCCGGGCGATCCCGAGCGCTACGTCACCTTCATCGAGCAGGGCGGGCTCTCGCTCCCGGACGAGAGTTACTACCGCGAGGAGCACTTCGCACCCATCCGAGACGCCTTCGTCACGCACGTGCAACGGATGCTCGAACTGGCCGGTGTCAGTGACCCAGAGTCACGCGCACGCCGAATCTTCGAATTGGAGACGACAATCGCGGCCGGACATTGGAACAACGTCGATTCGCGCGACAGCGAGAAGACCTACAACCTCAACACGTGGGACGCGGCGAGTGAACTGTTCGGCGACGCGCCGCTGGACGCGTGGCGCAACGCGCTCGAGGCACCGGTGGGCGCCTTCGACGAAGTCGTGCTCCGACAGCCCAGCTTCACGAGCGCCGTCGGCGCACTCTTCACTGAAGCGAACCTCGACGCCTGGAAGGACTGGTTGACGTGGCAGGTCATCGCCGGAGACTCGCCGTTCATCGCCGAGGCGTTCGTGAACGAGCACTTCGCGTTCTACGGACGCACGCTCACGGGGGCCGAATCGATTCGTCCGCGCTGGAAGCGCGCCGTCGCCCTCGCCGAGGGAGCGATGGGTGAAGCGATTGGCAAGATCTACGTGGAGCGTCACTACCCGCCCGAAGTCAAAGCGCGCATGGACGTCCTCGTCGCCAATCTCATCGAGGCCTATCGCCAGAGCATCACCGATCTGGAGTGGATGGGCGAGGCGACGCGTCTGCGCGCGCTCGAGAAGCTGGACTCGTTCACCCCGAAGATCGGCTACCCCGTGCGCTGGCGCGACTACTCGACGCTGCGCGTGGAGGCCAATGACGTCTTAGCCAACGTGCGCGCGGCCAGTGAGTTCGAGTTCACTCGGAACCTGTCAAAGATCGGTCAGGCGGTCGACCGTGACGAGTGGTTCATGACGCCCCAGATGGTCAACGCGTACTACAACCCCGGCTTCAATGAGGTGGTCTTCCCGGCGTCGATCCTCCAGCCGCCCTTCTTCGACGCCGATCGCGACGAGGCCGCGAACTACGGCGCGATCGGTTCCGTGATCGGCCACGAGATCGGCCACGGCTTCGACGACCAGGGATCGAAGTTCGACGGCACGGGACGTCTCGCCGACTGGTGGGAGCCGTCGGATCGGGCCGCCTTCGAGGTGCGCACGAAATCCTTGATCGAGCAGTACGACGCGCTCTCGCCGAAGTTGACGCCGGATCTGCACGTGAACGGCGCTCTCACGGTGGGCGAGAACATCGGCGACCTCGGTGGACTCTCCATTGCCTGGAAGGCGTACCTCATCTCCTTGAACGGCGAAGCGTCACCGGTCATCGACGGACTGAATGGCGCGCAGCGCTTCTTCTTGGCGTGGGTCCAGACCTGGCGCCTGAAGACGCGAAAGGAAGAGGTGGAGCGTCTCTTGGCGATCGATCCCCACTCACCGGATGAGTTCCGGGGGAACCAGATCGTGCGCAATATCGACGAGTTCTACGACGCATTCGACGTGAGCGCGAATGACGCGATGTGGTTGGATCCAGCCGCGCGCGTCTCGATCTGGTGAGCCTTCGACGTCACTGACCCTCGTTACTCGGCGGTGAACTCACCGCGTCCAAGACGTACCCGAGTCCACGGCGCGGAGCGATGACGCTGTCGATGAGCCCGTAGGCGACGGCCTCCTCGGCGGTCATGAAGTAGTCGCGGTCGATGTCGTGCATCACCTCGTCGACGGGTCGGCCACTGTGGTGCGCGATGATCTCGGCCATGCGCCGCGTGAGTGAGAGCGCCTCACGAAGTTGAATCTCCATGTCACTCGGTGCGCCGCGCGCGCCCGCGCTGCCCTGGTGGATCATGATCCGTGCGCTCGGGAGCGCGAGGCGCTTGCCGGGCGCGCCCCCGCACAGCACCATCGCGGCGGCGGACATGCCCATGCCGACGCAGATGGTCGACACGTCGGGGCGCACGTGCTGGATGACGTCGTAGATCGCCATGCCGCCGTAGGCGAGACCCCCGGGGGAGTTGATGTAGAGATTGATGTCGCGCTCGGGATCCTGGGCCTCGAGGTACAGCATCTGGGAGATGATCAGGTTCGCGATCTGATCGTCGACCTCTTGGCCGAGGAAGACGATCCGCTGGCGCAACAACATCGAGTAGATGTCGAAGGCCCGCTCACCGCCCTTGGACTCCTCGAGCACCATTGGGACGAGCGAGTGTCGGGCCGCCTGTTCCAGAAGATCGGTCACCGGGCCTCCTTGTCGCGCCATCAGGGCGGAGATCATTGTGCAATTACTTAGTTGCATCTTAGTCGAGTCGGGGAGCGGTGTGCAATAGAGTGGTTGCATGACCGACACCGTGCACCGAGAAGTGGATCTTCCTTGTTCGCCGAGCGAGGCGTGGGAGCACGTCATCGACCCGACGTGGCTCGGTGACGACGGCGACCTGCCGACCACGCCCGGATCCGACGGGTGGATAAGTGACGGCGATGACGTGCGATTCCTCATCGTCGAAGAGGTGGACGAAGAGTACCGACTCGTCTATCGATGGGCGAGCTTCGCAGAAGAACCATCACGAGTGGCGATCGAGTTGACGCCGACGGACGAAGGAACGAGAGTCACGATTTCGGAGTCACCCATCGAGGTGAGGGCCGAGGCCCACCTCGCCCTTCGATGAGCGACGACGTTTCGTTGGTTTTCGCCGCGTTGTCAGACCCAACTCGTCGCCAACTCTTCGAGCGCCTACTCCAATACCCGCTCGGGAGAACGGCTACGGAGCTTGCGGAGGGCGCCACCGTCTCACGCCAGGCGATCGTCAAACACCTCCAACTGCTGGCCACCGCGGGACTGGCACTGTCCAGCCGCGACGGGCGAGAGGTCCGCTATCGTGCCTCGACGGGCGCGGCCCAGATGGCCTCGCAGTGGCTCGACGTGCGAGCGAGCGCGTGGGATCGACGTGTCGAAGCCCTCGAAAAGAAGGTCCGCGACGCGCAACGTTCGTCGCTGCCGTCGTCGCGACGTCGTTGAGGTGGCGCCCTCGTCGTCGTGGGGCGTACTTCGGAGGAAAATAGGGACAGTTGTAGTAGCAATTTGCAACGATTACCGGTAGCGATTTGCGATGAGGCCTTATTTTTCCTAGACTTAAGAGTCCTTCGGACCCGGTTCGGGCCGTCAACAAACGTCTATGGGAAGTTCCGTGCGCACATTTTCGCCAAAAGTCAGTGAGATCACCCGCGAGTGGCTCGTGCTCGACGCCGAGGACCTCGTCCTCGGTCGAGTCGCCACCGTCGCTGCGTCGCTGCTCCGCGGCAAGCACCGCGTCTACTTCGCGCCCCACGTCGACTGTGGCGACAACGTCATCATCGTGAACGCCGACAAGGTCGTGCTCACCGCCAACAAGGCGGCGCAAAAGTTCTCGTACCATCACTCGGGGTACCCGGGCGGACTGCGCGCGACCTCGTGGCAGACGTTGCTCGACGAAGACCCGGTCAAGTTGGTCTTCGACGCGGTGAAGGGCATGGTCCCCAAGAACCGCCTAGGTCGAGAGATCATGGGCAAGCTCTTCGTTTACGCCGGACCCGAACACCCCCACGCCGCACAAACACCCACGAAGTACGACACCTCGGCCATCCGCCGCGGTTAAGGAGAACGAGTGTCAGCACCCCTCACGCAGACGACCGGCCGACGCAAAGAGGCCGTCGCACGAGTGCGCCTTCGCCCGGGCACCGGCACCATCACGATCAACAGCCGAGCCTTCGACAACTACTTCACGTCGGCGACGCACCGCCAGATGGTGATGGAGCCGCTGCGCCTCATCGACGCGCAGCAGACCTACGACATCGACGCCACGATTGAGGGCGGCGGTCTGGCGGGCCAGGCCGGTGCCCTTCGGTTGGGTATCTCACGCTCACTCCTCGAGATCGACGAAGCCGTTCGACCGGCCCTGAAGAAGGCCGGTCTCTTGACACGTGACTCGCGCAAGAAGGAGACCAAGAAGTACGGTCTCAAGAAGGCGCGTAAGGCTCCGCAGTACTCGAAGAGGTAGTTGTCATGACCGTGCAATTCGGCACGGATGGCATTCGTGGACGAGCCTCCGACGAGATCACGAACGACCTGGCCTACCGGTTGGGGCGCGCCGTCGCCGCGGTCTTCACCGCCGACGTCTTCGTCGGGTACGACACCCGCGAGAGCTCACCCCTCTTGGCGCGCGCCGTACTCGCGGGACTTCGCGACGGTGGCGCGCGCGGCATCAACCTCGGCTACTTCACGACGCCGGGCGTCGCCGTCATCGCCCAGCAACGCGGCGGCGTCGGCGTCGTCGTGTCGGCGTCGCATAACCCCTACTACGACAACGGTCTGAAGGTCCTCGGACTCGGCGGCGTCAAGCTCGACTACTCGACCGAGACTCGCCGTCGCCGACGGCGTTGGACGAGGCGCCACCGTCACCGAGTGAGACCTTCGACGAGTTCGAGGTCGACGAATCGGCCGAGCACGACTACGCGCACCACCTGCGTTCGCTCGTGCCGGCCGACTTCTCGTCGCTGCACATCGTGCTGGACTGCGCGAACGGCGCGGCCAGCCACGTCGCGCACGAGATCTTCGAGTCGACCGGCGCGCGGATCACGACGATCCACGACCAGCCCAACGGTCGCAACATCAACGAGGACAGTGGTTCGACCCACGTCGAAGACCTCGTGGCCCACGTCCTCGATCTGCACGCCGACCTCGGTCTCGCCTTCGACGGTGACGCCGATCGCCTGATCGCGGTTGACGCGGGCGGTCAGGTCCGCGACGGCGACGACCTCATGATCCTCTTCGCGCGCGACTTCTTCGAACGCAACGCCCTGGGCGGCGGACTGGTCGTCACGTCCATGAGCAACCTCGGTCTTCACCGGTCGATGGCCGACGCCGGCATCGCGATCGTCGAGACCGACGTCGGGGACCGCAACGTCCTCATCGAACTCGAGGAGCGGTCCTGGCCGTTCGGCGGCGAACAGTCGGGCCACTTGATCTTTCGGTCGCTCGCGCCGACCGGTGACGGACAGTTGACCGGTCTCATGCTCGCGGACCTGATCGTGCGGCGCGGTCCACTCGCCGAGCAAGCCGACGCGGTATGGCGACGTGTGCCGCAAAGGCTCATCAACGTCGCGCGCGACGACTACGACGACGCCGCCGTGCAGGGACTCTTCGAAGAGATCCGTACGAGCTACGGCATCGAGGTCGACGACGTGCGCCTGCTCATTCGTCCGTCCGGCACCGAGCCGGTCGTGCGAGTGATGATAGAGGCGTTGGACGAAAAGTTCGTCAATGACTTCACGCAACAGATTCAAGACCGTTTCGACGCGTAGCGGACCACGAAGAACCGCAAAATGGCCCGAGTAGGCTGGTCGTATGTGCGGCATTATCGGGGTCGTAGGATCCGACGACACGTTGGCGACGCTCCTCGAAGGCCTGACGCGATTGGAATATCGCGGGTACGACTCGGCCGGCATCGCCTTGGTGCGCGCGGGCGAAACGTGGCGGGCCCGTACCGCCTCCGGTACTGAATCGGTCACGGCACTCAAGAGAGAGTGCCTCGCCGCGCCGAAGGGTTTTACCTCCGGGATCGGTCACACCCGTTGGGCCACGCACGGCGCGCCGGAGGCGATCAACGCGCACCCGCACCTCGACTGCTCCGGCAATATCGCCATCATCCACAACGGCATCATCGAGAACCATACGGAGTTAAAGGAGGATCTCGAGTCGCGTGGCCACGTCTTCACCTCGGTCACGGACTCCGAGGTTCTCGCGCACCTGATCGAAGAGTTCCGCAATCAGGGCCTCGAGTTGACGGACGCCGTCCGGCAGGGCCTCTTGGTCGTACGAGGCGCGTTCGCCCTCGCTGCCATGGACGCCACCGAGCCGAACGTCATCGTCGCGGCGCGGCGCATCTCGCCCCTGGTCGTGGGTACCGCGCCGGGCGAGACCTATCTGGCGAGCGACGTGCCCGCCATTCTCGACAAGGCCTCGGCGTTCTACGCCGTGAATGACGACGAGATCGTTCGCCTGGGACCGGAAGGCTTTCGCGCCATCGACCTCGACGGCGCGCCCGTTCGCCTCCGACAGCTCTCGATCGACTGGGACTTGGAGACCGCACAAAAGGGTGGTCACGACGACTTCATGTCCAAGGAGATCAACGAGCAGCCCGGCGCGATTCGTTCGACCTTGCTCGATCGCCGTCGCAAGGACGGCACGATCACCTTCGACGAGATGCGCATCAGCGACGATGAACTGCGCGACGTCAAGCGCGTCTGTCTGGTCGCGGCCGGCACGTCGTTTCACGCGACGCTGATCGCCAAGTACGCAATCGAGAAGTGGGCGCGCCTCGGCGTCGACGTCGACATCTCCAGTGAGTACCGCTACCGCGATCCGATAGTCGAGATCGGAACGCTGGTGATCGGCGTCTCCCAGAGTGGCGAGACAATCGACACCATCCAGGCCACGCGCGAAGCCCAGCGACGCGGCGCGCACGTGGTGGCCATCTCGAACATCGTCGACTCCTCCATGGCGCGCGAAGCCGACGCCGTTATCTACACGCGCGCGGGCCTCGAGGTCTCCGTGGCGTCGACGAAGGCCTTCGTGGCGCAGGTCGCGGCCTTAGAACTTCTGGCCCTACGCCTCGCGCAACTGCGCGGGACGTTGCCCGCGTCCGAAATCGACGGACTGTTCCAGGGGTTGAACGCCGTCGGAGCGCAGGTGCAGACTGTGCTCGACCGGCGCGAGAACATCGAACTCGTCGCAAAGGAACTGATGGGCGCGCACGACTTCTTCTTCATCGGACGTCACGTCGGATTTCCGACCGCGCTCGAAGGTGCCCTGAAACTCAAGGAGCTCACGTACCTCCACGCCGAGGGTTACCCCGGCGGCGAGTTGAAGCATGGTCCACTCGCGTTAATCGAGCCGGGCGTCGTAGTGATCGCCATCGCGACCGATCCGAGCGATGCACGAGAAGATGCTCTCGAATCTCTCGGAGGTGAAGGCTCGCGGCGCGAGTGTCGTCGCCGTCGCGACCGACGATGATGAGAAGATCGAGTCGGTGGCCGACTTCGTCCTCCGTGTACCCGCGACCGAGCCGATGTTCACGCCGATGGTCGACGTGATCTCCCTGCAGACTCTTCGCCTATGCCGTGGCCCGTGGACTCGGTCGAAACGTGGATCGACCGCGCAATCTGGCCAAGACCGTGACGGTCGAATAGTGCCGACGGTCGGTGTCGGCATCGACGTGGTCGACGTCCCGCGCTTCGAGATCGTCCTCGGACGTCGGCCGCGCATCGTCGACCGGCTCTTCACCGAAGGCGAGCAGCGCGACGCCCGGGGTAAGGCTGAACGTCTCGCCGCACGATTCGCCGCCAAGGAGGCGGTCATGAAGTCCTTGAGTGTCGGGGCCGGCTCGGTGCCGTGGAAGTCGATCGAGGTGAAGCGCGCGCCGAGCGGCGCGCCGTCGGTGATGCTGCACGGTGCCGCCGCCGAATTGGCCGTCCTGCGTGGTGCCGAAGAGTTTCATATATCGCTGACGCACACGGCGATGACCGCGGCCGCGTTCGTCGTCGCGAGCTCCAAGGACTCGCGTGCAGGTTGAGGGAGTCCATCGCCCGGCGCGCGCGGAGATCTCCGCGTCCGCCATCGCGCACAATGTGCGCGCACTGAAGTCGGTCATCGGTGACCGACTCTTTTGCGCCGTCGTGAAGGCCAATGGCTACGGACACGGGGCGGTGCTCGCCGCGACGGCCGCGCTCGACGCCGGAGCCGACATGTTGGCCGTCGCGATCATCGACGAAGGCATCGAACTGCGCGAGAGCGGGATCACCGCGCCAATCCTGTTGCTCGCTGAGGTGCCGCCGGACACGCTGGCCGAGGCGCTCGCCAGCACCCTCACCCTCACGATCGGCTCGCTCGACGGCGCCCGGGCCGCGGTCGCCATCGCCGAGACGCTGGGTGGTCGCCACCGCGTCCACCTCAAGGTCGATACAGGCATGCACCGGATGGGCACTGCGCCCGACGACGTCGACGCCGTCATCGACGTCCTCACCGCGAGCGACGCGATCGACCTCGAAGGTGTCTACACGCACTTCAGCGTGGCCGATGGTTCGAGCGCCGAGGACCGCACGTTCACGAGACAGCAGATCGACCTCTTTGACGAGGTCGTGACGCGATTGACGGGTCGCGGTGTCTCGCCTCGAATCGTCCACGTGCGAACAGCGCCGGCGCGCTCGGCTATCCCGACGCCCGACTCGACATGGTGCGCGTCGGTCTGGCGCTCTACGGGTACCTGCCCGAGGCCTGGTTGGCGTCGGCACTCGAAGCGTCGGGTGAACGACTCGAGCCGGCTCTGGACACTTCGCGCCAAGGTCGTCGCCGTTCGACACGTCGATGTGGGGGAGCGCCCGAGCTATCGCCGCCGTCGAGCGATGGATCGAGCGGCGCAACGGTCGTGACCGTCCCTGTCGGCTACGCCGACGGCTATCCCCGACGTCTCTTCGACGCGGGCGCCGACGGTCTTGATCAACGGCACGCGTTATCCGTTGGCCGGTGTCGTCACGATGGACATGCTGGTGATCGACTGCGGCGACGACGACGTCAAACTGGACGACGAGGTCGTGCTCTTGGGTCGCCAGGGCAGACGAGGAGATCACGGCGGACGAGTGGGCCGAGCGGCCGGCACCATCTACGTGGGAGATCCTCTGCGGTATCGGGGCCCGCGTGCCTCGTATTCTCGTTGACTGAGATGAGTCGTGACTTCACCGAGCTGCCAACGTGCACGCGCTGCGTGCTCGCCCAGACCCGCCAGCGCGTCGTGGTCGGTTCGGGACCGCTTCAGCCCGTCCCTGATGGTGATCGGTGAAGCCCCGGTCGCGACGAGGACGAGGGCGGCGAGCCGTTCATCGGCCGAAGCGGTCGACTGCTCTTCCAATTGATCCAAGAAGAGGTCGGTCTCGCTCGCGCCGAGTGCTTCGTGACCAACGTCGTGAAGTGTCGTCCTCCGGCCAATCGAACGCCCACGCGCGACGAACTCACGGCCTGTCGACCGTGGTTGAGCGAGCAGTTCCTCGTTGGTGCGTTCGCCGCTCGTCCTGGCGCTCGGCAACACGGCGGCGCGGTCGGTCTTCGGCTTCGAGCAGGGCATCGGCGTGACCCACGGTCGCGTCGTGAAACTGGGCGGCGGACGCGGGATGGCGACGTATCACCCGGCCGCCGCACTGCGCGGCGGACCGAGTGTCGTCGACGTCATGCGCGCTGACCTTCGAGATTCTCAAGACGCTCGTTGCGATCGCCATGAGCTGGCGACGACACTGCGCGACGGCCGAGGACACCATCGCCGCCGGCGAGGCCTTCGCGGCGGTGCTGTCAGAGCGGCGACATCGTCTTGCTCTCCGGGACCCTCGGCGCCGGCAAGACCACCTTCGTGCAGGGTGTCGCGAAGGGCCTCGGCGTGAGCGAACGCGTCACGAGTCCGACGTTCACGATGGTACGCGAACACCAGTGCTCGAACGAGCTCGGCATCGTGACGCTGCACCACAGCGACGTCTACCGGGTCGAGACCCTCGACGAGGTCCTGGATTTGGCGCTCGGAGAGTTGGTGGAGGACGTCGGCCGTCGCGCTGGTGGAGTGGGGCGAACTCGCGGCCTCGGTCTTCGGGCGCGACGTGATGACCATCGACTTCAGCGTCGACGACGATGAGGCGCCGGACGCTCAGTCGTCGACGGGGAGCTGACGACGTGATCGATCGACGACGTTGGACGCGTGGGCGTCGTGAACCTCGTCGCCATCGAGACGGCCACCCCTTCGTGCGCCGTGGGGATTCGAACCGCGACGGCCGGGAGGTCACGCGGGTCGTCGACGACGGTCGTCGTCACACCGAGGCGCTGACCGAGGCCATGAAGGAACTCTTGGATGAGGTCGAGTTGACACCGCGCGACGTCGATCGGGTCGTCGTCGACCGTGGTCCCGGGCCTCTTCACGGGACTGCGCGTCGGCATCGCCACGGCGATCGCCTTCTCCGCAGGCGCTGGGCTGTGAGCTGGTTGGCGTGACGTCCCTCGAGATGCTCGCCGGCGGCGCCTTCGAGTCGGGCGTTCGCGGGACGTGGTGGCGTGCGTCGACGGACGACGCGGTGAGGTCTTCGCCCAGACGTTCGTGCTCGACGACGGAGCTCTCTCGCGGTCGACGACGCCCGAGTGACGTCGGCCGCTGACATCGCCTCGCAGTGGCGGGTCGCGGGGACGTCCAGTAACGTTCACGGGCGACGGCGTCGAACGCTACCGTGCCGAGTTCGCACAGACTTCCGTCCGCGACGCTCTTTCGACCAGGTCGTGCCGTCGGTGCGAGCCGCGTTGGCGCTGGGTGCGAAACGTCCGACCCCGAGGAGGTGGTGTTGCCGTTGTACTTACGCGAGGCCGACGCGGTCGCCAACTTCACCACGCGGGAGCGGCCGCAGATGAAGCACACGTGGAAGATCCGCCTCGCCGAGCGTCGTGACGTCGCCGAACTACTCGTGATCGAGGAGGCGCAGTTCCCCGAACCGTGGACCCGAGCGGATCTTGCTCGACGAGATCGAGAACACCGAGACGCGCCGCTACACGGTCGCGACCGAGAAGACGTCGACATGGTCGGTTACCTCGGGGTCATGTTCGTGCTCGAAGAACTACACGTCAACACGATCGGCACCACTGCCGCAACACGAGGGCGGGGCATCGCGACCTCGTTGTTCGACGACGCGTGGGCCGATGCGAGAGTTCGGGGTATCAAGCGTGCGACGTTGGAGGTCGCCGTCTCGAATCAGCGCGCCATCGATCTCTACTACCGCTACGGGTTTCGTCCGGTCGGGGTTCGAAAGAACTACTACGAGAAGAGCAACGAAGACGCCCTCATCCTCTGGGCCGATCTCACGAGTGAGCCCTCTGACCTGCCCCGTACGCTGGACTGATGGGCGTTGTCCTCGGCATCGAGACGAGTTGTGACGAAACGGCCGCCTCCGTCGTTGACGAGGAGTTTCACGTCCTTTCGTCGGTCGTCGAGTCCTCGATCGACCAGCACCGGGCCTTCGGCGGGGTCGTGCCGGAGCTGGCCGGTCGCGCGCACGTCGCCACCATCGGCCCCGTCGTTCGCCGCGCGCTTGCGCGACGCCGGTCTCGATCCGCGCAATCCGGCGATCTTGGGGATCGCGGTCACGAGCGGACCGGGACTTATCGGTTCACTGCTCGTCGGGCTCTCGGCGGCCAAGGCCTACGCCCTGGCCTGGGGTGTGCCCTTCGTCGGGGTCAACCACCTCGAGGGCCATCTTTTCGCACCCTTGCTGGAGAATCCGGACTTGGACTGGCCGCTCATGACCCTGTTGGTGTCCGGTGGCCACAGCCTGATCGTGCTGCAGTCAGGACCGGGTCAACACGTGGTTTTGGGCGAGACGATCGACGACGCCGCCGGCGAGGCCTACGACAAGGTGGCTCGCTGGCTCGGTCTCGGCTATCCCGGCGGACCGGAAATCGACCACTTGGCCCAGTCCGGCACCGCCGGATCCCTGAAACTCCCCCAGTCGATGACCGGCGAGGGCTACGACCTCTCCTTTTCGGGCTTGAAGACGGCGGTCGTTCGCGCGACCGAGCGGCAGCACGATCTGCCAATCGCGGACGTCGCGGCGTCGTTTCAGGCCGCGGTCGCCGAACAGCTCCTTCGAAAACTCCGAAGCGCCCTGGAACACCACCCCGTGCGCGGTCTCGCGCTCGCCGGCGGCGTCGCCGCAAACTCCGCACTTCGCGTCGGTGTCACCGAGCTGGCCCAGGAGTTCGGCGTGGCGGTTCATCTACCGACGATGGCCATGTGCACCGACAACGCCGCAATGATCGCGGCCGCCGGCACGTACCGCCTCCGTCACGACGGTCCGAGTTCCTTCGATCTCTCGGCCCGGCCGAACTGGCAGCTGGCGGACGTTCGGTGAGCGAACGGTGGAGGGCGTTGGAGATCGCGGACTGCGACTCGAATCCGCTCGTGCAGTTCCGACGATGGTTCGACGAGGCGATCGACGAGATGCCCGAGCGCGACGCGGTTTCGGTCGCGACCTCGACGCTCGAGGGACGGCCGAGCTCGCGGATGGTGTTGCTTCGACACGTTGACGATCACTCCGTCGGTTGGTTCACGAACTACGAATCGCGAAAGGGCGGCGAGCTCGCCGTCAACCCCTTCGCGTCGATTCTCTGGTACTGCGAGTCACTCGGTCGCCAGATTCGCATCGAGGGTGCGGTCGACAAGATGACCGCCGAGGAATCCGACACGTACTTCGCGACGCGCGCTCGCGACAGTCAACTGGGCGCGCACGCGAGTGCTCAGAGTCACGTGATCGCGAGTCGAGAGGAACTCGTCGAACGTGTGCGCGCGTTCGACGAGACGTTCCGCGGGCGTGACGTTCCCCGACCTGCGAACTGGGGTGGCTACCGCTTGACACCGAGTCGATTCGAGTTTTGGCAGCATCGCGAGAACCGACTACACGACCGCGTCGTCTACACGCTGACGAGTAATGGTTGGACGCTGCAACGTCAGGCGCCTTGAGTCGCCATCTCCAATTTCTTCGCCGACCTCGTCGCGCGAAGCGCGAGTGGTCCGAGAAGTAACACGACGATCGTCGTCGCGATACCCGCGACTTGGAAGACGGTGCGCGGTGCGATGATCGTGAGGATCAATCCGCCGAAGACGGTGCCGAGGATCTCGGCGCTCGTGAAGACCGCACTACTCGCGGCGAACATCCGACCTCGTTGCGCTTCGGGTGTGCGCGTCGTCATCAACGTCGTCAATGTCACGTTCACCACACCGACCGCGACGCCCATGATCACGAGTATCGGAAAGAGATAGCCCACGTGTTCAACGAGGCCGATGAGTCCCACGAATACCGCGATCACGATGGAACTCCACAGCGACGCCGTCGCAAGCGGAACGTCTTGTTGTTTGACCTTGGCCGAGGCGACCGCACCCACGATGTTGCCGACACCGAAGCTCGTCCCGACCAGTCCGTACATCAGCGCCGAGGAGTGCAGCGTCTTGGTGATGAAGAAGACCTCGGCCACGTTGATCATCACGAGCGCCAACAAGAACACCACGAACATCACGACGAGTGGTCGAAGGACGCGGTCAGCGAAAAGCACGCGCATACCGGCGCCGAGGTCGCGCTCACCCTTCTTCGGACGTTCGAGTGCGGGATCCGGTCGTCGATCGGTCACGAGGAACCACGTGCCGATCGCGCCCAGTCCGAAACTGATCGCGTCGAAATACATCGGCCAACTCTGTCCGAGCAGCCCGACGAGGAGGCCACCGAGACCGGGACCAGCGACCGCGGCGATCCCCTGTACCGATTGCATGGTCGAGTTCGCGGTCGTGAGATTCTCTTCGCCGGCGATCTTCGGCACGAGCGCGGAGTACCCCGGGAATGAAAATGCGACGAAACAACTGAGTAGGGCCATCAGAGCAATCGTGACGATCGTCCCGTGCCAGAGCCCGATTCCAACACAAACGAGGCCCTCGAAAAAACAAAGTATGACCAACAATCGCTTCACCGGCGTGTGATCGATGATGAAGCCTGAAATTGGCGATAAAAGCACCAGTGGCAACGACGCCGCGATTGAGAGCGACGCGATGGCCCAGCTTGCGTGCGCCCCGTGAGCCAGACGAAGATAGAGGGCGATCAACGCAATGGCGTCGCCGAGATACGAGACACCGCGAAGTATCGCGACCAGGATGAGGTCGCGTCGCTGCACTGCTGAGAAGGTCACGGAGTCAGGCTAACCACGCCGTGATCTCTGTTGGCACTCGGGGCCTTAGGCTGCTAAATTGGCAGTCGGAAGATTCGAGTGCCAAAAGCACAGGAGGCAAGAAAATGAAGTTGCACCCATTGGAAGACCGCATCGTGGTTCGTCCGGACGTCGCCGAAGCAACCACGGCATCAGGCCTGGTCATTCCCGACACCGCGAAGGAGAAGCCGCAGCAGGGTGAAGTGTTGGCTGCGGGTCCCGGACGTCGCAGTGACACCACGGGTGATGTGATTCCTACCGGCGTCAAGGTCGGCGACACGGTCGTGTACTCGAAGTACGGCGGCACCGAGATCACCATCGACGGCGAGGACCTTTTGATCCTGTCCGGCCGCGACGTACTGGCAACGATCGCTAAGAAGTAGTCGGGCGCCTCCATTTCTAGACAGGAAGAAGAATGTCGAAATTACTCAAGTTTGACGAAGACGCTCGGCGCGGTCTCGAAGCCGGCGTCGACAAGTTGGCCGACGCGGTCAAGGTGACCCTCGGCCCCAAGGGCCGCAACGTGGTCATCGGCAAGAAGTTCGGCGCGCCGACGATCACCAACGACGGCGTCTCGATCGCTCGAGAGATCGAGCTCGAAGACCCGTTCGAGAACATGGGCGCGCAACTCGTGAAGGAAGTCGCCACGAAGACCAACGACGTCGCCGGTGACGGAACGACGACCGCGACTGTGCTCGCCCAAGCGCTCATCAAAGAGGGACTGCGCAACGTCGCCGCCGGCGCGAATCCGTCGGGACTGAAGCGCGGCATTGAGAAGGCCGTCAAGGCGGCCGTCGAGTCGATCAAGAAGCAGAGTCAGTCGGTCGACGACAAGAGTCAGATCGCGCAGGTCGCCACGATCTCCGCGGCCGACGCGTCGATCGGCGAAGTCATCGCCGACGCGATCGACAAGGTCGGCAAGGACGGAACCGTCACGGTCGAGGAGTCGAACACGTTCGGCATCGAACTCGAGCTCACCGAGGGCATGCAGTTCGACAAGGGCTACCTCTCTCCGTACTTCGTGACCGACCCCGAGCGTCAAGAGGCTGTCCTCGATGAGGCACTCGTGCTCTTCACGAGTTCCAAGATCTCAGCCGTCCACGACCTCGTGCCGCTCTTGGAAAAGGTCATGGCGTCGGGTAAGCCGCTTTTGATCATCGCCGAGGACATCGAGGGCGAGGCCATGGCCACGCTCGTCGTGAACAAGATCCGCGGGACCTTCACCTCGGTCGCCGTGAAGGCACCGGGATTCGGTGAGCGTCGAAAGGCAATGCTCCAGGACATGGCGATCCTGACCGGTGGCACCGTCATCTCCGAGGAGATCGGCCTCAAGTTGGAGTCGGCCACACTGGACCTCTTGGGATCGGCCCGTCGCATCGTCGTCACCAAGGACGCCACGACCATCGTCGACGGCGGCGGTTCACACGCCGACGTCGCCGGCCGCGTCGCCCAGATCAAGCGTGAGATCGAGGACACCGATTCGGACTGGGACCGCGAGAAGCTCCAAGAGCGCCTCGCCAAGCTCGCTGGTGGAGTGGCGATCGTGAAGGTCGGTGCGGCCACCGAGATCGAACTCAAGGAGAAGAAGCACCGTATCGAGGACGCCCTTTCGGCCACTCGAGCCGCCATCGACGAGGGCATCGTTGCCGGCGGCGGCACGGCGCTGGTCCGTTCCCGCAAGGCCGTTGACAAGCTCATCGAGACCCTGAGCGGTGACGAGGCGACGGGCGCCCGAATCGTGGCCAACTCGCTCGAGGCACCTCTTCGTCACATCGCGGCGAACGCCGGTTTCGAAGGAGCGGTGAAGGTTCGGGAGGTCGCCGACGCCAAGGGCACAATCGGTCTGAACGCCATCACCGGGAAATTGGTCGATCTCGTTCAGGCCGGCATCATCGACCCGGCCAAGGTGACCCGTTCGGCTCTGCAGAACGCAGCGTCCATCGCTGCGCTTCTCTTGACCACTGAGGCCATCGTGGCCGACAAGCCCGAACCGGCATCAATGCCGGGGGGCGGCATGGATGGCGGTATGGGTGGCATGGGCGGAATGATGTAATTACTTGACCCCCCCCGGGGGGGTAGGGTACTCTCAAGAATCCGAGTCGTTCGCGACTCGGATTCTTCATTTGGAACCGTATTCGATCGTCCGATCGTTGAGCGTTCGATCGCCGCGCCCAGCTAGCAGATGCCGCGACTGGATTCGAAGGCTCAATTAGGGTCCAGACGAGCGTTCTTGTTCTCGATACCTCGGATTCTCTGATTTGACCAGATTCGAAGTCATTTGACGAGTACGAAGCCGCTGATCCTTTAATTACTTGGGTATTGGGGAAAGTCCTCCGGTCCCATCAGGAAGAATGGAACAAATATAGGATTCGTTGGAATATCAACGTTTTCTACGTCTTTAAGGATGGATTCCAGACCTAGGGTCACCTCGGGGCCGAGTTGGGTTCCGCTTGATTCCCACGTCGCGGCGAATTTCGAATCCCGACTTGCCGAAGCACCTCGATCACATGGAACCTGCTTTCGCCTCCCACGAATGACCCGAAGAGAGGCGCAATGCGACAGTCTGCCCGCTTCCAGTGATTTACTGGTGCAACTCGGCTTGCTTCCGGTCCCATCAGGGATAACACTCTCATTCATGGAAAGTCAGAGGTTTGCCAGAGAAAGACGGCCATTTGGGCGGCAGAAGACCGACATTAGGTGGATCTGGAGGCCGATCTTGACTCCCGCAGTTGCTCCATGGGGCCGGCAGTTGTCGTCGCCGCAAGACCGCGAGCTGGTCACGAACTTTGTTCTCAATTGGACGCGCCAAAGAACCAATCTGGGTGCTTCTGGACTTGGTCAGGTCGGAATCGACCGATTTGGTCGATTCATTGGGTTCCAATCCATATGTTCCGGTCCCACCAGGAAAAACAGAAACGCACTGAATACTTGGGATCTACGGGCTCAGGGCACCGTGACATGGATTTCGGGCTTCGTTTGAGGGCCAATCAGACGATCTACGCACGGGTTGAGGGCCTGGTGCCAGGGCTGGAAGATCCCTCCGGATACGGATGTCGGTCTCAAACCTTCCCTTTGACGGAATTCCAAGAATGCGTTTACGTCACAGGGTTCGAAGTATCTCGTTTTGGCCCAATTACTGGACTCCGTACCCAGTGCTCCGGTCCCACCAGGTATTTCAGTCTGGCACTTCATTCGCCCGACTTTTCAAGGAGAATCGCTCTCAGCCGCGAAATTTCCGCCATATTCCATGAGTGCGAGGTCACACGTACGGACGCGGGAAAGGTTGTCTACAGGCCCCAAAAGTCTGATTCGGGCCCGTCTCGAATCGAAAAGGAGACAGCTGGCCTCAACTCTGATAATCCACTCACTTTCAGCCCAAGTTGGACGCGATATTCGGACTTTAGAGCCACAAGAGGTCATGTTCCGGTCCCATCAGGGAAAACCGATATTTACTGCAAATCACTGGATCTATGACTTTCGAGCGATATTGGGTTCCTTTCGAAGTCCTGCAAAATGAGATGATCCGACGAAAAGGACCGCGGCACATGAAATCCAATGCCAGCATCGAATTAGCTCGGATTTATCCGAGATCACTGGATTCTCGGCGATGGACGTGCCGGACGTCCAAATGTGACGGCCCCAACACGCCATAGAGAGATCCTCGAACGCGGGTCGACAAGGGAGGGGATTCACTCCAAGTCGCTGTGATTTGCCGGTAAAATCGTAACTCGCGGCGATTGCTGGCATTTTCGGAGGGTACTCCGGTCCCATCAGGAAAAATGAAATTACTGTTTTCGGACCAGTAAACCCTTGTATTTCAATGACGATCGGTCTCAGGAACCCGCTTTTTGTGGGGATCGAGCGTGTCACGGGATACCCGCCGCGGATCGTTCGAACACAGTGCCAAATGGCGGATCATGGTCATTGAAGTCGTCCAAATTCCCATTCTTTCGCTGCATCCAAATGGCCGAATCGATCCCAACGCGGAATCGGAGGCCGGATTTGCACCCTTAAGGCGAAATACGGACTCTTCTGAGGTGTGCTCCGGTCCCATCAGGAAGAACGAAATCGCCGTACGGGCTCTCAAAGGGCATATTTCGGGCCTTCTTCGACCTCGAATTGCGCAAATTGGTGAGATCTCCAACTCGTCGGTTCGCCTGATTCTCATCCACGAACGGCATCGACGGATGCGGAGCGATCATTGCAGCTTTTCGAAGAGGGGGGTGCCCAGGAGGACGAACCATCAGATCGGTCACCCATAGCGTGGTCGAATGTCTGCCAACGGCTGTGCGATGTCGCGCAGCTGCAAAACGGGTCTCGACGGCCTTCCAATCGGTCAACTTCATCACGACCGGGGGACTGAAATTGGCCTCTGGTATGTATCAAATGGCGGTGAAAACGGTTGGAAGTGGAAAGGACCTAAAACTCAATGAATAACTGGAGTCTTCAAATACGGCTCCGGTCCCATCAGGTAAAATAAGCTCTACGCCTCTTGTCCGACATTTTCCCTGATTTTATTGGGAAAATCCAAGTAAAGGTCGAAGTTCATCTGGAGGCAATGACTCAGTCTCACTCCATGAGATCGAGTAGCCCAAGTTGGCAATGTAATGAAAACCGTGCCCGTCCGTTGCACTACTAGGGCACGACCATGGCTTGGAAGTCCCAAGTCGCAAGGAGCTTTAGGACTCCTAATCTGACTTGAAATGAGCGAATCCCTCCGGTTGGCCTGGTTCCGATCCCTGCAGGCGCATTAATCCTCCTCGAGGCGGAGTCGTGAGCTATGGCCTGGCCAAATCGCTTCGGAAGTAGCTGATTTTCGCCTACTTCGGTCGGGTAAGCATTCCAGTCGACGGCGAGGACTGAGAATCGCCGATTTCTTGACCGGGACCCCTCGTTTTCAGGGTGTGCCCCAGGATTAGTTCGTCAAGGTCATCGTTCATGACCGTCTTAGGTATCTGAGCGATTTTTGGTGTGATTTCAAGACTTTTAAGCGGCCCAACTCGGTCTCTCCGGTCCCACCAGGGATATTACGCGTTTGGACAATCACCTAATGAACGCAAGGTAACTGCGCGATTTAGCCTGTTCTGCCGGCGATCCTTGAGGAATCTTCGGTTCTTTGGAACCGGAGATCCTCCAACGGTATTGAACGGATCGGCCAGGTCAATCTCGAACCAGAGACGACTCACTTGGTGCACAACACAAAGTGGCATCGGCGACTCCTAAAGCGAATCACCCGAATCCCCGCCCGCCTCTTCGCGCCCCTTGGTGAAGATCTTGGAAACTGCTCGAAGTGCAGTGTTCAATCTCAAGTTGCGATGGATGTCTCCGAGACTCAGAAATCTCCACCCTGGGGACCCGACTGATTCACTGGTCCGAATTTCGAGGATTGATGATGCTCGACGAAGCACTCTCGTACTTTCGCGAATAGGCGACTCTGCGCGCTGATGGTCGACGTCCAAACGGGACCAGAAAGCCACTTTTCGTCTCCAATGACACGAAATCGGCTTGTCAGGGGGTCGCGCCGGTCCCATCAGGGATGTTGAATTCAATACGATCGTCAATGCGCGGTGATATGGCGCAATCGGTGGGATAACTTGCCGGTGCAATATTCCTGATGCGACGGGGATAGTCGCCCAGTGACGTTGTTTTGGGCTAACGAGGTCGATTATTGATCCGTCAGACGGGCGCCATACGGGCAACGACGACCGAATCCTCCCTCAGCGACACCAACGTCAATGCCATCTGATTCGAGGCTTTTCATGCCGGTGGCGCTTCCCGGTCAAACTCATCGCGCGATCGGAGACGTCGGGGGGATGGGGTTGGAACCGGGTCCACCCAAACAATCGAAGGTCCGGGCTCTCCGTACGTTCGGAGTCTCGTCACTCCGGTCTCATCATTGATTCGGACGCATGACTGGCTACGACCAACGTCTCGTGCCGCAGTGCGCCATCGAATGAACACCTGGACAGAATCCGGGACTCCGGCCAACTGTCCGGCACCGGTGAGCTGGAAGGCGACGCTGAGAAACTCTTCGCAACGTGCCGACTGGCAAATCACAACCATTTGACAACGCGGAAACTTTCTTGTAGAACTAATGCCTGCAAGGGCGGAATTGGGGACTGGAAGTGTCAATCACCAAAGGTTCGCCGAAGCTCGGCGAACACGCCAAGCCGTCGCAGCCCTACGCGTCCGTGACGGAAGATTCGTTACGCGGCCTCTACGTTCAGACCAGCATCTCGCGTGCCTCGCGTGCCGCGGAGCTCGGTCGTTTCCTCAACATCGACGAGACGACCTTCGCGACGCCCAAGGACGGGCGTGCTCGAGACCATGGCACGACGAGCGGGCCACACCACGAGAGCGATGCGACCGGTCCCATCCTCGATGCCGTCGTCGCTGACTCGAAGGCCGACCTGGAATATCTCCACGTCCCCGAACCCGTCGGTGGGGTCCAACAGTGGTGGGCGCGGATGCTCATCGCGACGCCATCGCATTCCCGCCCGGAATCGCCGGATCACTCGACTCTCAAAGTGACGGCTTCATAGAACGCAAGGGCGTGATCGAGGAGCAGACCCCAACCAAGTGCTCCACGATCCGATACGGCTCACTGGTCGAGCAGAGTAAGTCAATTACTCGGAGTTGAATTAGCCTGCTCGACCAGTTCCGTTGGGACCGTACTCAGGGTTATCCCTGTGGCGTGCGTTTGGTGTGTGCTTGGTACCATGAAGCCACAAGTGGATTGATGTCCATGATCGGTGCCTCGAAAATGGCGTGGGCGCCGGCGGGCGATGAATGTTCGGTTCATAAAAGAGATTGGGAGACAACGTGTTATTGACACGAAAGATTCGAGTCGTGGCGGTCGCGGGCGCACTGAGCGCCGGAATCTTGACCGGTGGCCTGATGAGCGTCGGTGGCGCGAGTGCCGCCGCGACACCGAAATTAGTTGTTACGCCGTCCACCGGTTTAACGAACCACAAGACCGTAGAAGTCTCCGGAACCGGTTTTAAGCCCAAGGACCAGGTGTACATCACGGAGTGTCAGGCGACCGCCAAGGGCGAGGCGGGCTGCGACATCTTCGTCGCGGTCCCCGTGAAGATCAGCGCCACCGGCGTGCTGCCCAAGACGAAGTTCAAAGTCGTGACCGGCACTGTGGGCAACGGTAAGTGCGGCACCACGGCGGCGAACCTGAGAAAGTGCGCGGTGAGTGTCGGCAATGCCGCGGGCGGTGACAGCGCGGTCTTCAAGATCGTCTTCGCCGCGCCCAAGAAGTAAGGCGCCTCAAGAGCCGCGGCGACCCTTCGTGCTCCCGGACCGCGGATTCGAGTGGTCGAGGCGGCGCGGTGGGACCATACATTGGTCCGAGTATTTGATTTGACAGCATGGCTCAGGACGGGTTCGTAACGATCAACGCGGACCCGGAAGTGTCACTCGGTGACGAAAGGGGAGCATGACCGAAGACCTGGCCCCCCCTTCCACCTCATCTCGAGAGTCGAGCCAAGTCCGCGATGTCATCATTCGGGGCATTCGCGCTCACTTCAGCTTCGCGGCGTTACTGATGATCCTGTTCCTGACGTTCCTGGACAATACGGTGGCGAGCGCCGTACTGACCAGCGTGCAGGCGAAACTCCACGCGAACGTGTCGCAGCTGCAGTGGGTGGTCGGAGGGTACGCCCTCGCCTTCGCGAGCCTGATGTTGATGTTCGGCGCCCTGGGTGACAACTTTGGTCGAAAGCGTCTGATGTTGATCGGCGTGGCGATCTTCTGCGGTGGCTCCGTGGTCTGTGCGATCTCGGTCAACCCCAGTGAACTCGTTATCGGGCGCGTCATTATGGGTATCGGGGCCGCCGCGTCAGAACCCGCGACCCTGTCGATGATCCGTCACATCTACCCCGATCAAAAGGCCCGGGCGCGCGCGCTCGGCGCGTGGGCGGCGGTGTCGGGACTGGCGCTCGCGATGGGTCCGGTCATTGGCGGGATCTTGGTCGGCATCTGGTCGTGGCGGGCGGTCTTCTGGTTCAACCTCCTGTTCGGCGCCCTGGCGTTCATCGTGGCGGCCATCGCGCTGCCCGAAAGCGTGAACGCGATTCGCAAGCGCGTTGACTACGCCGGGTTCTTCTTCGGCGCGGTCATCCTCGGCACCGCGACCTTCGCCTGCATCCAGGGTGAGCTGTCGGGCTACGAGAGCGGCTGGGTCATCACCCTGTTCATCGTCAGCTTCCTCACGGTGCCGATCTTCTACCTCTGTGAGAAGAGTGCGAAGAGCCCGATGCTCGAGTTGGGCTTCTTCCGTCGTAAGTCCTTCACCGGATCGGCCTTCATCGCCTTCGCGAGCTACTTCTCGATCTTCTCGATCTTCTTCTTCGTCGCGCTGTACCTGGAGGTCGTGGCCTCGGTCAGCGCCTACGGCTTGGCCCTGGACTTCTTGCCGTTGCTCGGCGGCATCGTGGTGGCGTCGCTCTTCACCGGCCGTTGGGTGGGCCGCGTCGGCTCCCGCGTTCCGATGACGGTCGGCTGTCTCTTGGCCGGGCTCGGCGTCATCTTGACGTTCGCCGCGATCGGACCCCACGTCGGCGTGTCGATACTCGGCTGGACCATGGGAATCGCCGGCATCGGCTTCGGCATCGTCATCGTGCCCGTGAACGCGACGGCGCTGTCGAGCCTGCCGGCCGCGAACTCCGGTATGGCCTCGTCGGCCGTCAACACCAGTCGCGAGCTCGGAGCCGTCGCCGGGGTGGCGATCCTGGGTTCGATCGTCAACGGACAGCTCACCGTGAATCTCACTCAGCGACTCATCCAGATCGGCGTACCTGCGTCCTATCGCCAACTGGTCATCTCGGCCGTGACGACGGGACAGACCTCGGAGGCCGAAGCCAAGCTCAACCCGGCGACCCGCAAGGCCTTCGGTCCGATCATCAAAAAGGTCGTCAACGCCGCCTACGGCGCGTTGACGCACGGCCTCGATATCGCACTCGTCGCGTCCGCGGCGCTGCTGCTCTTCTCGGCCGCGGTCGCCTACGCGACGGGGACGGCGGAGAAGATCGAGTTGATCGACGTCGTCGAAGTGGAACCGCTCGCGGCGTTCACCTGACGTCGCTCGCGGCGACGGGGACTGGTCGCCGTCGCGGCTCGAGGAGTTCGACCGCGACCATGACCGAGAAACAGACAAAGAAGATCGGTTCGACGAACGCGCCGAATCGGTCGGTCAGGTACGCGACGCCGAGCAGGGGATAGCCGATCGCCATCGCGACCGCGGTCGCTTTGACGGCGATCGCGACCCAGCCCTGATCGTGCTGCGTGCGCCTCCAGGCGAAGTAGACGGCCGTCGTCATGAACCCGAACTCGAATATCCCGGAGATCACGTGGAGGTAGTGGTGCAACGGAAGTCGCAGGTGCCACTCGGCGCTGCGGCAGGCCGCGCTCAGTCCTTCGGGGCAGGCGTAGGAGAAATGGCCACCGACCGCGCCCGCGACCGCGAAGAGCAGCAACCATCGCCACTCCTTACGCTTGCCCTTCGGGCCCCAGGGACCGCGAATCAGGAACGCGACGAACATCACGATGCCCGCCGCGAGGTCTAAGTGCGCGAAGAGCGTCGCGTCCGGTCGTCCGGTCGCCTCCAGGTCACTGAAGAACTCGTCGGTGCTGATAAGCAGGTTGGTCGCGACGAGCACCCAGACCCACCAGTTGTAGAGGACGATTCCGACGAGACCCAGGAACTGGGCGACGAAGAGCCGAAGACTGTAGGCACCGACCAATCGAACGTCACTGGCTGGCGCAGGGGATTGAGCTTCGGCGTCGATTCCCTCGCCGTGACTCGCGCTCATGATTCCCCCGAAAGATCCCTAGATGACGGTCAACGTGATCGGCACCGCCGCCAAGGCCTTGGAGACGGGACAGTTGGCCTTGGCGTCTTCGGCCGCGGCTTTGAAACCCTCGGCGTCGAGGCCCTCGGCAGTGCCCGAAACCGTGATGCGACTCTCCGTGATACCGACGCCGGGCTGGAAGTCGACCTCGACCGAGGTGTTGAGTTCGATTGCGGTATTGCCTGACTTCGCCAGTCCGTTCGAGAGCGCCATCGAGAAACACGACGCGTGCGCCGCGGCGATGAGTTCTTCCGGGCTGGTTCGTCCGTTGGCCGACTCGGCCCTCGACGCCCACGTGATGGGGTAGGTGCCGATGCCGCTGGAGGTCATCTCGACCGTTCCCTGACCCTCGAGGAGCGTGCCTTCCCAATGGGCTCGTGCGTTACGGGTTGTCGCCATTGATCGTCCTTGTCATTCGTCGTACCGGGTCTCTCCGCGGTGACCGAATTCACACTACCCACGGCGTTGTCGCACTCGGTCACTAGCGTGACCATCGCGACGCTCGTGGCGACGTCGCGAAGGGGGATCGGTGTCGACACGCGTGTACTTCGAAGAGGGTAAGAGTTCGGTCTTCGCCGCGGCGATCGACTGGCCCGGATGGTGTCGCCGCGCCAAGACATCCGACCTCGCGCTCGAAGCCCTCTTCGACTACCAGGACCGCTACGCCGCCGTGCTCACGATGCCCTTCAAGCCCGGACCGTTCGACGTCGTCGGCGCCGTCGCCGGGAACCGGACGACGGACTTCGGTGCACCGGCCGTCGATACGCCGTGGGACGCGGAGGTGATATCAACGCGCGACCTCAACCGTCAGGTCAGGGTCTTAGAGGACTGTTGGGCGTACTTCGACCGCGTCGTTGCATCGGCGCCGGCGACGCTCGTAAAAGGTCCGCGCGGGGGCGGTCGCGACCGCGACGGTGTCGTGGACCACACGCGAGAGGCCGAGCGCCACTACTGCTCGAAGCTCGGCACTCGGGTACCGCCGCGAACGCCGTGGGTAGAACAGCGCAACACGGTCACGTCAGCGTTGCTCGCCAATTCGCCGGACGCGTCCTGGCCGTCGCGTTACTCACTTCGTCGACTCGCCTGGCACGTCCTCGATCACGCGTGGGAGATCGAAGACAAGTCGTAGCACTCAATGACCGCGGTCGCCACGTGCGCTGATGCACGCGCGGCCCATCGTCAACTGGTAGTGAGATGGTCCTTCAGGATGCCCATGCGACGCGTGAACTCGTCTTCGTCGATCTCGCCTTTCGCGAATCGCAGCTTCAGGACCTCGGCGGCGGCACCATCGGTCGAGGATGAACTCCCGCCCGTCGTGACGTGCGCGTGACGATGAGACTGCGCGTGATCGAATTGGCGGATGACGCAGTACGCGATCGCCGCGACGACAATAAGGAACAGAATCATGATGACCAACCTCGCTATTCCGGGACCCCCGAAGGAACCAATGAAGACGCGGCCACGAGCAGGACCACCGGGGCCGAATCCAAAGGGTCCGATATGAAACGACCTTTGTACTCCCACTCGATGCCTCTTTCCCTAAAGCCTTGACACGAACTTACTGTCGCCCGACACCCACGCTGACGCCGGCTTCGTCAAAAACCCTGAGTATTTAGGGGTTTCTTAAGGGTTTAGACCGCAACGTCTTCGGTCGCCTCAACCGCGAGGTGGGGCACGATCCGGTCCAACCACTTGGGGAAGTACCAGTTCGCCTTGCCGAAGAAGTGCATGAGCGCCGGCACGAGGATGGTCCGAAGGATGAACGCGTCCATCAAGACCGCGCCACCGAGGCCGATGCCGAACTCGGCGATGATGCGTTGGCCGCCGAAGGCGAAGGAGAGGAAGACGCAGATCATGATCAGGGCCGCGGCCGAGATCACGCGGCCCGTGTTGGCTTGACCCCGGTTGATCGCCTCTTCGTTGCTCCCCGTGTTCAACCACTCCTCGTGCATGCGCGAGACCAAGAAGACCTGATAGTCCATCGAGAGTCCGAAGAGGATGGCGATCATGATCGTGGGCAGGAAGGATTCGACCGGTCCCGTGCCGGCGTTGATGAGCGAACTTCCCCAGCCCCACTGGAAGACGGCGACGACGAGACCGAAGGACGCGCCAGCCGCAAAGATGTTCATGGCCGCGGCCGTGAGAGGGATGACGATGCTGCGAAATGCGACCATCAGGAGCAGGCATCCCAGGAACACGATGACGCCGACGAAGAGCGGGATCTTCGAGGTGAAGACCTGGGCGAAGTCAACGAAGATCGCCGTGAGTCCGCCCACGTAGATGCCGGTGTGACCATGGGCGTCGACGGCCGGGATGTAATCGTTGCGAATCGTGCTGATGAGATGCTCGGTGGCCGTTGACTCCGGACTGGTCTTGGGCACCACGTAGATGACGGCGACCTTGCCACTCTTGGAGATCTGGAGTGGCGCCGCGACCGCGACGTCGGGCTTGCCTTGCAGATTCTGGTCCAGGGCCTCCATCGTCGCCTCGTCCTTGGCGTTGTGGATCGACCCGACCACTTGCAGCGGCCCATTGAAGCCGGGGCCGAAGCCCGTGGCGAGCAGGTCGTAGGCCTGGCGCGTCGTGGAACTCGCGGGGTCGGTGCCCGCGTCAGAACTCCCGAGGTGCAGCGAGAAGAACGGAACGCAGATGAGCACGATGGCGATGAGCGCGACGAGCGACAGCTTTCGCGGGTGCTTCGAGACCGTGTTCGCCCACCGCTGCCAGGCCGTGTTGGTGACGACCGGCTCGGGCCCGTGCTCGTTGAGCGCACGCCGTTCTTTGCGGCTCAATATGCGATTGCCCCAGAAGCCGAGCAGGGCCGGGAGGAACGTCAGCGACGCGAACATCGTGATCAAGACGGTCAGCGACGCGGCGATGGCGACACCGTTCAAGAACGAGAGTTGCAAGACGAGCATGCCGAGCAGCGCGATGCACACCGTCGAGCCGGCGAAGAGCACCGCGCGGCCTGAAGTGTTGACGGCCGTAACGATGGCCTCTTCCGGACTCAAGCCGCGTTTCAACCCCTGACGAGCGCGCGTCACGATGAAGAGCGCGTAGTCGATCCCGACACCGAGTCCGATGAGCGAACCGAGGATCGGGGCGAAGGTCGCGATCGAGAGTCCGTGACTCAGCAACGTGGTGACCGCGGTCGCCGTGCCCACCGACACGAGCCCGACCAGAAGCGGTAAGAGCATGGAGAAGATCGAGCCGAAGGCCAGCACGAGGACGATGGCGGTCAGAATCAGTCCGTAGATGACGTCGGGGCTGCCCTTTTGCGACGCCAGGTCCTCGAAGGCGTTACCCGCGAACTCCACGTCGAGCGACGTCGATCGTGCCGAGATGCCGGCGGTCTCGACCGGTTGGATCTGCGCGTTCTTCAGTTTGTAACCCTGCTTGGTGAAGTACACGACGGAGTAGGCGATCTTTCCGTTCTTGCTGATTTGCAGCGAGCCCCCGACGAAGGGCGAGACGACGCTGGCGACCGACGGGACCTTCGCCACCTTCTTGTCCATCGCGAGGATCTCTCTTTGGTGACTGGCGATCGTGCCGGTGCGCGCGTGAAAGACAATCTCGTCGACGTCGCCGGACTTGCTCTTGAAGCCCGACTGCAAGAGCGACAGCGCGTGCGTCGAGTTGGTCCCGGGCAGCGTGAACGTGTTGGCGTACGCGGTGCCGAAGCTCTGCGAGAGGGCGTTCATGCCCAAGAAGAGGACGATCCAGACGGCGAGTATCAGCCATCGACGCCGATAGGCAAAGCGGGCAAGGGACTTCATATAGGCGAGTTCTCCTGATTGGGCGAGAGGGGGACCGAATAAATTCGTGATGTTGTTTTATTCGCTATAAAAGATTAGGGGAGATTGACTATGGCGCCAGACGGCGCGAGGCCGGCGCGCTTCGAGGGGCACGACTACCCCCAGTCCCTTCCCGAGCCGGACGACATCCAACCGGGCGCGCTCGCGCCGTGGAGCGCGTTGTCACCACGCGAACGAAGCGGCATCACGCTCGAAATCGTCGAATCGAGGTTGCGCGACGCGCAGCGACACCTTGAGAGTTCGTCGACTCCGGGTGATCCGAGTGCGATGGCGCTCGCCGATATAGAAGGTCAACCGATCACCCGGCGCTCGGCCGTCCTCGCGGCACTGTTCGAGGAACGTGGCGAAACACACGTGGTCCTGACCCGTCGATCGCTGGAACTGCGCGACCACCGGGGTGAGATCGCGCTCCCGGGTGGGCGCAGTGACCCGAGAGAGACGCCGATCGACACCGCGCTGCGCGAGGCGAGCGAAGAGGTCGGCATCGACGAGGAGTCGGTGCGCGTCGTCGGATGGCTCAGTCCCATCGTGACGCTGGCCCTGGGGTCGGCGATCTGGCCCGTCGTGGGCTTCTTGAACGGGCGACCGTCGATGGTGACCGACCCCGCCGAGGTCGAGCGCGCGTTCACCGTGTCACTGACGTCGCTGCTCGACGACGGTTCGTTCCTGGAGGAGCGGTGGCGTCGACAACAGGCTCGACCAGGTGCCGACGCCGACGGCTACTTCCCGATCTACTTCTACCGAGTTCCCGGCGACCTCATCTGGGGCGCGACCGCTCGCGTCGTGACCGAGTTGCTCTGCGTCGTCACCGGCGTCGAGTGGCCCGAGGCGAAGCGGGCCTGGCCGTAAGGACGCCTAGTAGATTGTTCAGTAATGAACGCCAATTCTTTGGTCGTTTGCTTCTTAGGCGGAGGTCACTATGGCAGAAGTTGAGATCGGCATTTATAAATCGGCGCGACAGGCGTACGGCTTCGACGACATCGCCATCGTGCCGTCGCGGCGCACGCGCGACCCCGAGGACGTCGACATCTCGTGGCAGATCGACGCCTACAAGTTCGAGCTCCCGGTGCTCGGTTCGGCGATGGACGGTGCGATGTCGCCCGACACGGCGATCGAACTCGGCCGACTCGGCGGGCTCGGGGTCTTGAACCTCGAGGGTCTCTGGACCCGGTACGAGGACCCGATGCCGCTCTTCGAAGAGATCCGCGAGCTCGACGACGACAAGGCGACGGCGCGCATGCAGCAGATGTACCTCGAGCCGATCAAGATCGAACTCGTCGCCCAGCGCATCACCGAGATGAAGGCCGCGGGCATCACGACGTCGGCCTCGGTGACGCCGGCGCGCACCGACTGGATGGCCAAGACCATCCTCGACGCCGGTCTCGACATCCTGGTGATCCAGGGAACCGTCGTCTCGGCCGAGCACGTCTCCAAGACCGTCGAGCCGTTGAATCTGAAGAAGTTCATTCGAGAGTTCGAACTGCCGGTGATCGTCGGCGGTTGCGCGAGTTACCAGGCCGCCCTCCACCTCATGCGCACCGGCGCCGCCGGCGTGCTGGTGGGCGTCGGACCGGGGAACGCCTGCACCTCGCGCGCGGTGCTCGGCATCGGTGTGCCCCAGGCCACGGCGATCGCCGACGTCGCGGGCGCGCGAATGCGCCACCTCGACGAGACGGGCGTGTACGTGCACGTCATCGCCGACGGCGGCATGAGCAAGGGCGGCGATATCGCCAAGGCCATCGCCTGCGGTGCCGACGCCGTGATGATCGGCTCGCCGCTGACCAGCGCGGTCGAGGCGCCGGCGCGGGGATTCCACTGGGGCATGGCGACCTTCCACCCGACGTTGCCGCGCGGCACGCGCGTGCGCACGCAAGTGCGCGGCACGCTGAAAGAGGTCCTGCTCGGACCGGCGCACGAGAATGACGGTCGCCTCAATCTCTTCGGAGCGCTGCGGACGTCGATGGCAACCTGTGGGTACGAAACGTTGAAGGAGTTCCAAAAGGCCGAGATCATGCTCGCGCCGTCACTCCAGACTGAAGGAAAGCAGTTGCAGCGCTCCCAGGGCGTTGGCATGGGACATTGACCTCGAACGTCCTCGTCGTCGATTTCGGTGCTCAGTACGCGCAGTTGATCGCGCGACGGGTGCGTGAGGCGCACGTCTACTCCGAGATCGTCCAATCGACGATCAGCGCCGACGAGGTCCGCGTGAAGGCTCCGGCCGCCATCATCCTCTCTGGCGGTCCGAAGTCGGTCTACGAAGTTCCGGCGCCCTCGCTCGATCCGGCGATCTACGAACTCGGCATTCCCGTCTTGGGCATCTGTTACGGCGCGCAACTCATGGCCCAACAGCTCGGCGGCGACGTCGCCAACACCGGCGTCGGCGAGTACGGCCGCACGACGTTGACCCGTCAGGGACGCTCGGTGCTGATGGACGAGTGGCCGGCGAGCGTGACGTGCTGGATGAGTCACGGGGACGCCATCGCCGCCGCGCCCGAAGGCTTCGTCGTGACCGGTTCCTCGCCCGAGGCGCCTGTCGCGGTGATGGAGGACGTGGCGCGACGTCTCCACGCCGTGCAGTTCCATCCCGAGGTCGTTCACACCGAGCGGGGCCAGGAGCTCCTCGCGAACTTCCTGCACCGGGTGGCCGAGATTCCGCCGACGTGGACCAACACGTCGATCATCGAGGACCAGGTCGCGGCGATTCGCGCACAGGTCGGCGACGAAAGGGTGCTCTGTGCGTTGTCCGGCGGCGTCGACTCCGCCGTCGCCGCCGCGCTCGTCACCAAGGCCGTCGGCCGCCAACTCACCTGCGTCTTCGTCGACACCGGTCTGATGCGAAAGGACGAGGGCGAACAGATCGAAGAGACGTTCACCCGCCAATTTGGTGTCGAACTGATCCACGTCAAGGCGCAGGATCGCTTCTTCGACGCACTCGCCGGCGTGCTCGACCCCGAAGAGAAGCGCAAGATCATCGGCGAGCTGTTCATCCGAGAGTTCGAGACGGTGGCGCGCGAACTCGGCCAGGGCGGCGACGGTCCCCGGTTCCTCGTCCAGGGGACGCTCTATCCGGACGTCATCGAGTCGGGCTCGGGTCACGCGGCCAACATCAAGAGTCACCACAACGTGGGCGGACTTCCCGAGGACCTCTCCTTCGAGCTCGTCGAACCGCTGCGGAGTCTCTTCAAGGACGAGGTGCGCCACGTCGGTGAAGAACTGGGACTGCCGGCCGAGATCGTCTGGCGCCAGCCCTTTCCGGGCCCGGGTCTGGGCGTGCGCATCGTCGGTGAGGTGACGCGCGAACGCGCCGAGATACTTCGCAACGCCGACTACGTCGTCGTCGACGAGATCAAGAAGGCGGGCCTGTATCGCGAACTGTGGCAGAGTTTCGCGGTGTTACCGGCGGTGCGTACGGTGGGGGTCATGGGCGATGGCCGAACGTACGCGTACCCGATCATCATCCGCGCCGTCACGAGTGACGACGCCATGACCGCGGACTGGGCGCGCTTGCCCTACGACGTGATCGAGAAGATCGCCAACCGATTGATCCGCGAGGTCGACGGCGTCAACCGGGTGGCGTTGGACGTGACCAGTAAGCCACCGGGCACCATTGAGTGGGAGTGAGCCGTAGCTCGTTCTCTGATGATGCGCTCTGGGGAACCGGCGGCGCGAACGTCGAAGAGCGTCTGGATCCGGAGTCGCTGCTCGAGGGACTAACCCTGCCGCAACGTCAGGCCGTGCTGCAACGAGGTGGCCCGCTACTCGTCATCGCCGGCGCCGGTTCCGGTAAGACGCGCGTCTTGACGAGACGCATCGCGCACATCCTGGCCATGGGCGACGCACGACCGTGGGAGATCATGGCGATCACCTTCACGAACAAGGCGGCCGACGAGATGCGCCGACGCGTCGTCGACCTCGTGGGCGCCGACGCGAAGGACATGTGGGTCTCGACGTTTCACTCGGCGTGCCTGCGAATGCTGCGCGCGCACGCCGACGTGCTCGGCTATCAGCGGGGGTTCACGATCTACGACGCCGGCGACGCCGAGACCGCCGTCGAACGGATCATGAAGGAACTGAACCTCGACACCAAGCGGCTTCCCCCGCGAAGCGTCGCGGCGGCGATCTCCGCGGCGAAGAACGAGATGCTCTCGCCGGGGGCCTACGACGCATCGGGCGACGGTAATCCGCACCATCGCCGCATCGCCGAGATCTACCACCTCTACAACGCGCGGCTGAAAACCGCCAACGCCATGGACTTCGACGACCTCCTCCTGAACGCGGTGGCGATGTTGAAGAAGGACGACGCGGTCCGCGAGAGTTATCAGCACCGCTTCAAGTATCTGCTCGTCGACGAGTTCCAGGACACGAACGGCGTGCAGAACCAACTCGTGATGATGCTCGCCGAGCAACACCGCAACCTCTGCGTCGTCGGCGACTCCGACCAGTCGATCTACCGATTCCGCGCGGCCGACGTGCGTAACATCTTGCAGTTCGAGCAGCGATTCCCCGACGCGTCGGTCATTCTCTTGGAGCAGAACTTCCGTTCGACCCAGACGATCCTCGACGCCGCCAACGCCGTCATCTCCAAGAACTCCAGTCGGCACGCGAAGAACCTCTTCACCGACGACGTGCAGGGGGAGAAGATCCGGCTGTACCGCGCCGGCGACGAGTACGACGAGGGTCGTTGGGTGGCGACCGAGCTCCGTCGCCTCGCGACCGAACACAAACTCTCGTGGAATCAGATGGCGATCTTCTACCGAACGAACGCGCAGAGCCGCGTGCTCGAAGAAGAGATGTTGCGCGCGTCGATTCCCTATCGCGTCATCTCGGGCATGCGGTTCTACGACCGCAAGGAGATCAAGCACGCGCTCGCCTTCGCCCGTCTGATCGTGAATCCCCGCGACGAGGCGTCTGCTCGACGGGTCATCAACGAACCCAAGCGCGGTATCGGTGACGCGGCGCAGGCGAAGCTCGGTATGTACGCCGCCCAACACGGACTCTCATTCGCCGAGGCGACGCACTACGCCAAAGAAGCGGGACTCACCGGCCGCGCACTCAGTGGCGCGCAGAAGTTCTCATTCGTGCTCGACGAACTGCGCGCACTCGCCAACGACCTGTCGCCGCGCGAGGTCATCGACGCGATCGTGCGCGAGACGGGCATGGGTGACGCGCTGCGCGCCGAGAACTCCGACGAGGCCTATTCGCGGCTGGAGAACCTCGGTGAACTGGCGTCGGCCGCGAGTCAGTACGACACGTTGATGGACTTCGTCGAGCGCATGGCGTTGGTCGCCGACTCCGACCAACTCGATGGCGGCGCCGGCGCGATCTCGATGATGACGCTGCACGTCGCCAAGGGTCTTGAGTTTCCCGCCGTCGTGATCACCGGTTTCGAGGAGACGGTGTTCCCTCACCGGCGCGCGCTCTCGGACGACAACGAACTCGAAGAGGAACGACGACTTTGCTACGTCGGCATCACCCGCGCCATGCGGCACCTGGTCCTCACGCACGCCTGGTCCCGAACGATGTGGGGCAATCGCATCGACGCGCTGGCCAGTCGATTCCTCCAAGAGATCCCCGCAGAGTTGATCCACGACATCTCGGCGACCAAGCCACTTCGTCGAATTGACTACCGCGACGCGGACGGTTTCACCGGGCGAGGTACCGAGTTCACCGAGGGCCGAGCCTTCGGCACCGGCGCGGCACCGCCGGTGCGTTCGACGGGCGCCGAGAATCTCGGCCTCGGGGTCGGTGATCGAGTCGTACACGATCGCTTCGGTCCGGGCGTCGTGACCAAGGTCGAAGGATCGGGATCGCACGCTCGTGCGGCCGTCGACTTCGAAGAACACGGCACGAAGCAGTTGGTGCTCGCCATGACACCGCTGCATCGCGCCTAGCCCAACTCGTCTCGCGTCAGCGCCAGAGTTCAGTGAGAGATTCGGCGACCTCTTGGGCTTGACGGAAGCCAGCTCGAGCGGCGGGGGGGCGCGCCGATTGGTCCATCATGTCGACGCCGAACGCGTCGCGAGAGTTGCTATCCGGGAAAACGGCTTCGACCATGCTGCCGCCGGCGCGTAGTTCGTCGATCTGCGCCGCGAGATGCATGCCCCACTCCACTGGATGCCGTGACCTGCCGCCAAATGGGGAGAGCACCAATACCCGGTCATACCCGGACGCCAAGTCGGCGTTCTCATTTCGTCGGTAGCCGCCGTCGATGTATCGATCGTCGCCGATGCCGTACGGAGGGACTCCGAAGCCATTGGCACAGCTGGCCGCGACGGCGTCGGCGAGTTCCACGCCGCTGAAGCGGTCGAACACGATTGGATCACCGGTGCGGGCATTCACGGCCACGATGAACACCAGTTGTTGCGGCCATTGCTGGCTCGGCAGCCGGGCGGCGACGGTGGCGCGCCACTGACTCTGCGCGGAACCATCGGAAGTCGAGTCCAAGGTGAGCGCCGCCGTACCCATTCGGCGGCGCATGTCGGCGGCGTCCTTGGCGGCGCCGATGATCTCACTGGTTATCGCCATGTGATTCGCCAGGGGTGCATTCCGCACGACTCCATGGTCAGGTCGTCTCGCCCTCGTTGCGTCCCGGGGCGGAGAATCGATGATATGGGCCAGCAGTTCGTGCGGACTCGTCCCGCTCGTTATCTGGGCCGCGGCCGTCGACCCGGCGGACGTCCCGATGACCAGATCTGCCCGGGTCACGTCCAATCCGGCATCGAAGAGACCGGCGATGACGCCGATCTCCCACGCATTGCCCGCGGATCCGCCCCCGTGGAGCACCAGAGCTCTGGTGTGCGCCGCGACCGCGTCGCTGATTGCATCCCGCGCGCGTGGTCGCTCGGCTTCGGACGTCGTGGTTGAGGTGAGGTGATGAGATGACGCGGGTACTGAGTTCAAGGGAGTTGCCTTTCGCGATGTGCGTGTCGGGGCTCCCGGTGGCGACTACGTCAGTCGCGCAGTCCTGATCTGCGGGGGAGCACCCATTGCGGATACTGCGTTCACGGGTCTCACCTCCTGGTCCGAAATTGCGTTGGTGGCACGGTAGCACGACGCGCGCTGCGAGAACGTCGCGCCGGTGCTCGTCGTCGTGACGAACTCGTAAATCATCATTAAGAATCGCTGCCTTTGAACTGAAATCTCACGGCGAGTAGGTGCCAGAATGAAGTTTCATGGTCTACAAGCGCCCGGTATATCGACCACCGGCCGCGCCCCGACCACAGATGCACCGCTTGCCCCAGCGCATCTACTGGCGCCGTCGCTCCGTCGTTCTGTTCGCCCTCGCCGTGCTGGTGGTCGTGGCGTACTACGCCGCCACACTGTTCTTCGCCCTCCTCAATCCCTCCTACGGCTCGAGCCTCTCGACCCGGGCGTCGCAGTGGGGACGCCAACACGGGCTCGCGGGTGTCGTGAACTGGGGCGCGAGCGAGGCGTATCACTGGGACCTCCCCCAGACCGGCGGCACACCACCCGCCGGTTCCTTCGGCACCGGTGCGCTCACCAAGACGTTCAAGTCGCCGGTTGCGCTGGCACCGCCGGTCGACATGGTGCCGCCCGTGAAGAAGGCGCTCCCGGGTGAGGGCGTCTGGCACGTCGTCGGTCGCACCACCGCCAACGGGATCCCGACGATGTACGAGGCGTTCGTTCGTCCCGACGCCGTGCACACCAGCTACGTCGTCGGTGTCGTGTGGATGGACACGAATCTGTTGAGCGCGTTGCTGTACTCCGGTTCACAGATTCCGGGCGGCGGTCCCTTCTGGCACGCCGCACCGATCAGCCCGCACCGTTCCAAGACGTTGGTCGCGGCCCTCAATTCGGGCTTCTTGATGTCGAACGCCGACGGTGGGTACTACAGCGACGACAAGACCTTCAAGAAGTTGCGCAAGGGCGCGGCGTCGGTCGTCATCTTCAAGAACGGTCGCATGACGGTGGCGAAGTGGGGTCGCGACGTCGTGATGACCAATCAGATCGCGTCGGTGCGCCAGAATCTCGACCTGATCGTCGACAACGACAAAGTGGTCCACGGTCTGGGAGACGCCGCGTCGAAGAAGTGGGGCGACGTCGTGAACTCCAACGATGACGTCTGGCGCTCGGGGCTTGGCATTACGCCCAGCGGCGCGATCGTCTACGTCGCAGGGCCCGGAATGTCGCTCAGCGATCTCGCCAACGTAATGCTGCGCGCCGGCGTCGAAGAGGGCATGGAGCTCGACTACGGACTCGACTGGGTGCAGTTCTCGAGCTTCACCGGCGTGCCCGGTCGCACGATCGGCGCGAGCGACGGCGCGAGTCTGCTCGCGTCGATGCCCGGTGCGCCGGACCGGTACTTCGCATCGTTCTGGCAACACGATTTCTTGACGATGTCGCTGCGCACCAACGAGTTGCGCCGCACGGTCAAGACGTCGACCTCGACGACCACGACGACGACGCCCGGCTAGCGGTCCGAGACCCGTCGCCAGATCGCCTTGGGGAGTAGATGTATCAATCCGAAGGCGTAGCGCAGAATGGGCGGGCTCCAGATCACGCGGTCGTTGGTCTCGAAGCCCTTCATCACGTAGCCGGCGACCTCTTCCGGTCCGGTCGTGAAGGGCATCGGCGCGTGACCTTCGGCCATGCGCGTACGCACGACGCCGGGCCGGAGGAGTTGCAGCGTGACTCCGGTCCCCTCGAGTGAATCGGCCATGGCGTCACAGAGTCGATCGAGGCCCGCCTTGGCGCCGCCGTAGAGGTAGGCGTTGCGACGGACGCGAATCGAGGCCACCGACGACATCACCAATATCCGCCCATTTCCCTGATCAACAAGGCGACGGCGGATCTCGGCCAGGGCCGCGACGGGCCATGCGAAGTTCACCAACGCGACGCTCGCGGCGGCCGTGGCGTCGTTCTCTTGGGCGAATTGATCGCCGAGCAGGCCCACGGCGACGACGACGAGGTCAACGTTCTCTTTGATGTGCTCGAACGCCTCGGACACAGCGCGCTCGGCGTCGGTCACGTCTTCGGCGTCAAAGACCACCGTCGCCGTCGTGGTGGCGCCGTAGACCTTCGCCTCCTCGGCCGACTCGTCCAGCAGCGTCTGGTTGCGACCGCAGAGTACGACGATGTGAGCGCGGGCCGCGCAAAGACGCTTGGTCAGCGCGCGGGCGATGTCGGAACTGCCGCCGAGCACGATGACGCTTTGCGGTTGACCGAAGGCATTTTCCATGGGCGACCTTCCGATCAGAGTGAGACGTCGACGTCGATTGACGTCTCCATTCGTGAGGCTACTCAAGAGGGTTTCGTGCCACAACGCGCCCGCGAACCCGGCAAATGGCACTTCGATTGTTACCTAGAATGAAGGTCCCATGAATCGCACGTACCGAGTCGTCGTCGCCAAGCCCGGTCTTGATGGGCACGATCGTGGGGCCAAGGTCATCGCCCGTACCCTGCGCGACGCCGGCTTCGAGGTGGTCTACACCGGACTGCATCAGACACCCGAGCAGATCGTCCAGGCGGTCATCCAAGAGGACGCCGACGCGCTCGGCCTCTCGCTGCTGTCGGGCGCTCATCTGGTGTTGGTCCCGCGGGTGCTCGATCTCCTGGAGAGCGAAGGACGAGAGGACGTCCTGGTGCTGGTCGGCGGCATCATCCCGGACGATGACATCCCCGGGCTCGAGGCGTTGGGTGTCGCGCGAGTGTTCACGCCCGGCGCGTCGCTCGCGGAGATTGGTTCGTGGCTCGAGTCGACGTTGGACGCACGAGCGCACCTGTAGTGAATCGACGTGACTGCCGTCCGGCGGTCCGATAATTGAAAGTAGAAGTACATGGATCTGTTCGAGTACCAGGGCAAGCAGTACTTCGCGCGCTTCGGCATCGCCGTGTCGCCGGGCGACATCGCCGACAGCGTCGAACAGGCCGTCGAGGTCGCCGAACGCGTGGGCTATCCGGTGGTCGTCAAGGCCCAGGTCAAGGTGGGCGGCCGCGGCAAGGCCGGCGGCGTGAAACTCGCGAACGACGTGGAGGAGGTGCGCCTGCACGCCGGCAACATTCTCGGACTGGATATAAAAGGTCACGTCGTGCACCGACTCTGGATCGAACGGTCGAGTGACATCGCCAAGGAGTACTACGCGTCATTCACCTTGGACCGCCAGAACAAGACGCACCTCGGGATGTTGAGCGCCCAAGGCGGCGTCGAGATCGAGGTTGTCGCCGAGGAGAATCCCGACGCGATCGCCTTCCTCGCGATCGACCCGGTGCGCGGACTCGACCTCGAGACGGCTCGACGGTGGGTCAACGACGCCGAGTTGGACGAGGCCGCGCGCGAACAGGCCGCCGAACTGCTCGTCCACCTCTACGAGTGCTACACCCGGGGTGACTGCGACCTCGCCGAGATCAATCCGCTGATCTTGACGCCCGACAATAAGGTCCACGCCCTCGACGCCAAGGTCACCTTGGACGAGAACGCGGCGTTTCGTCACCCCGAGTGGGAGGAGTTTCGCGCCGACGAGTTCGAGGACCCGCGAGAGAAGTTGGCCAAGGAGAAGGGTCTCAACTACATCGGTCTCGACGGCACGGTGGGCATCATCGCCAATGGCGCCGGCCTGGCCATGTCCACCCTCGACGTCGTCAACCAGGTCGGCGGCACGGCCGCCAACTTCCTGGACATCGGCGGCGGCGCGAACGCCGACGTCATGGCCTCGGCGCTGGAGGTGATCAACACGGACCCGAAGGTGAAGGCGATCTTCGTCAATATCTTCGGCGGCATCACCCGCGTCGACGAGGTCGCCAACGGCGTCCTCGAAGCGTTGGCGCGCGTGGCGATCTCCACGCCGATCGTGCTGCGCCTCGACGGCACCAACGCCGTCGAAGGCCGCGCCATCCTGGCCCCCCACTTGAACGACGCATTGATCACCGAACCCACGATGCTGGACGCCGCACGCCGCGCCGTGTCCCTCGCGAACGCCTAAAGGAAGAGACATGAGCATTTTCGTAGATGAGAACACCAAGGTGATCGTCCAAGGACTCACCGGTGGCCAGGGCCGATTCCACGGTCTGCGTAACCGCGACTACGGCACCAAGGTCGTCGGTGGCGTCACCCCCGGCAAGGGCGGGAGCGACGTCGACGGCGTACCGGTCTTCAACACGGTGAAGGAGGCGGTCGCCGCGACCGGCGCCACCGCGTCCTTCGTCGTGGTGCCGCCGAAGTTCGCCTCGGCGGCGATCATCGAGGCGGCCGAAGGCGGGATCACGTTCATCGTGTGCATCACCGAGGGCATTCCGGCCCAGGACGAGGCGATCACGTACAACCGTCTCGTCGAGGACTTTCCCGGCGTGCGCCTGTTGGGGCCGAACTGCCCCGGGATCATCAGTCCCGGCAAGTGCAACATCGGCATCACGTCGGGCGACATCGCCCTAGCGGGTGGACCGGTCGGCATCGTGTCGCGTTCGGGCACGTTGACCTACCAGGCGCTCTACGAACTCAGTCAGCAGGGCATCGGTCAGACGACGTGCGTCGGCATCGGCGGCGACCCGGTGCCGGGCACGAACTTCATCGACTGCCTCGCCGCCTTCCAGGCCGACCCCGAGACGCTCGCCGTCATGATGATCGGCGAGATCGGCGGCTCCGAAGAGGAGCGCGCCGCCGAGTGGATCAAGGCCAACATGACCAAGCCGGTCGTCTCCTACATCGCCGGCGTCACGGCGCCCCCGGGACGAAAGATGGGCCACGCCGGGGCGATCATCTCGGGCTCCAAGGGCACGGCGCAGGCGAAGATGGACGCGCTCGCCGCCGCCGGTGTGCACGTCTGTCTGAACCCCACCGAGGCCGGCCGGAAAATGGGCGAAATCGTCAAGGCGCTGTAGCGCGTTGGACGAGGTGCGACTCTGCGTGCTGGCGTCCGGGACGGGCACCATCCTCGAGGCGATGCTGCGCGGGGGCCTCGACGTGTCGCTCGTCGCGTCCGATCGACGTTGCCGCGCGCTCGACCTGGCCTTCGGGGCGGGCGTGGAGACGTTGCTCGTCTCTCGAGAGCAGTACGGCGGCTTCGCGCCGACCTTCGATCGTGAAGGCTTCACCATCGAGCTGACCGACGCGCTGCGTCGACGTGACATCGATCTGATCGCCATGGCTGGCTTCGGCACGATCGTGACGAAGCCCTTTCACGACGCCTACCCGGGACGGGTGCTCAACACCCATCCGAGTCTGTTGCCGGCGTTCAAGGGCTGGCACGCCGTCGCTGCGGCGTTGGCATCGGGCGTCACGGAGACGGGGTGCACCGTGCACGTCGCCACGGAAGAACTCGACGACGGGCCGATCCTCGCGCAACGTCGCGTCACGGTCGAACCCGATGACACCGAGGCGACCCTGCACGAGCGCATCAAACTGGTGGAACGCGAGTTGTACCCACTGGTGGTCACTAGGGTGATGGCGGCAATGCGCGAGGACCGAGAGCCCGCGTCCGTCGCGGGAACGCTGGAGGATTAGATGAGGGCGTTACTGAGCGTCTGGGACAAGACCGGGCTGATCGAACTCGCGACGGGGCTCGCGGCGCTCGGCGTCGAGCTCGTCGCCTCGGGCGGCACCGCGGCGGCCCTGGCCGACGCCGGCATCGCGCACTTGGAAGTCGCCGACGTCACGGGCTTTCCCGAGATGCTCGACGGTCGTGTGAAGACACTGCACCCTCGACTGCACGCCGGCATCCTCGCGGACCGCTCGAAGCCGGCGCACCTGGCAGCCCTGGCGGCCCACGACATCACCGCCATCGACCTCGTCGTGAGTAACCTCTATCCCTTTTCGTCGGATCCCTCGATCGAACTGATCGATATCGGCGGGCCGTCGATGGTGCGCGCCGCGGCGAAGAATCACGAATTCGTGGGCGTGCTCACGAGTCCGCAGCAATACGCTGCGGTACTCGAGGAGTTGTCGGCGACGGGGACGCTCTCGGACATCGCACGCCACGCGTTGGCGCGCGCGGCCTTCGCGCACACCGCGGCCTACGACGCGCAGATCGTCGCGTGGATGGACCGCGGCGGTGCCGTCGGCGACGCGCCGTCCGACGTCGACGCGGTCGTACCACCGTCGCTCCACCTCACGCTCGAACGCGCCAGTGTCGTGCGCTACGGCGAGAACCCACACCAGATCGGCGCGCGCTATCGCGTCGCCGACACCACGCCGTGGTGGGACGGGGTCACCCAACACGCCGGGTCGGCGCTCTCGTACCTCAACCTGTTCGACACCGACGCCGCGTGGCGATTGGTGCACGAGTTGGAGCTCGACGCGCCGGGTCTGTGCGCCGTGGCCATCATCAAACACGCCAACGCTTCGGGCGCCGCGGTCGGTTCCACGTTCGCCAACGCCTTCGAGAAGGCGCTCAAGGCGGACGCCCAGAGCGCCTTTGGGGGGATCGTCGCCGTGGGCGGCGAACTCGACGCGAGCCTGGCGTCACTGATCGCGGAGGGACCCCAGGCCGACGTCATCATCGCGTCCTCGATCCAGCCTGATGCGGTCGACATCCTCGTGAAACGCCGTAAGGCGACGCGCCTCTTGAGTGCGCCGTCGCCCGAACCCCTCGGACTCTCGGTGCGCACCTTCGGCGACACGGCGCTCGTGCAGAACGCGGACGAACTACTGGTGCCGGTGGGCGAGTGGAAGTGCGTCACCGACGCGACACCCACGCCGCAACAACTCCAAGACCTCGTCATCGCGTGGCGGGTGTGCGCGCGGACGACCTCGAACGCAATCGTGATCGCGAAAGACGGCGTCGCGGTCGGCATCGGTGCCGGCCAGCAGTCGCGCGTGGTGGCGGCCGGCATCGCTACGACGAAGGCGGGAGAGTACGCGAAGGGAGCGGCCGCGGCCTCGGACGCCTTCTTCCCCTTCGCCGACGGCCTCGAGGCTCTGACGAGCGCCGGCGTCACCGCGGTCGTCCAACCGGGAGGCTCGGTCCGTGACCAAGAGGTCATTGACGCGGCCAATGTGGCGGGCATCGTGATGATGCTCACCGGCGAACGGCACTTTCGGCATTAGGAGCGTCATGACCGCACAACTACTCGACGGAGAACGTCTAGCCCAGCGAATCAAGATGGAACTCGCCGAACGCGTCGCGCGCCTCACGGCCAACGGTCGCACGCCCGGACTCGGCACCCTGCTCGTGGGCGAGAACCCTTCGAGTGCGCGCTACGTGGAGATGAAGATCGAGGAGTGCCGGGATATCGGCATTCGATCCTTCGACGAGCACCTGCCCGCCGCCGCGTCCCAAGAGGAGATCGAAGCGGTCGTCGATCGATTCAACGCCGATCCCGACGTCCACTCCATCCTCGTGCAGCTGCCCTTGCCCGACGGCATCGACGAGGAACAGGTCCTCTATCGCGTGAATCCCGCCAAGGACGTCGACGGCCTGCACCCGACGAACCTCGGGCGACTCGTGATGGGCGTGCCCGGTCCGTTGCCGTGCACGCCGAATGGAATAGTCGAGTTGCTCGCAGAGTACGACGTGCCCGTGGAAGGCAAGCACGTCGTCATCATCGGTCGCGGCCTGACGATTGGGCGACCGCTGGCGCTCTTGATGTCAATGCGTCGACCGCACTGCAACGCCGCGGTGACCGTCGTGCACACCGGCGTTGAGGACATGGCCGCGTTGACGAGGACCGCGGACGTGATCGTCTCGGCGGCGGGCGTGCCGGGCATCGTCACCGCCGACATGGTGAAGGACGGTGCCGCGGTGGTCGGTGCGGGCACCACGTTCGCCGGCAAGAAATTGTTGAGCGATCTCGCCGACGACGTTGCTGAGAAAGCTGGCTGGATCACGCCGCGCCTCGGTGGCGTCGGCCCTATGACCCGTGCCATGCTGTTACGCAACGCCGTCCTAGCCGCGGAGAAGGTGCGATGACGATAGAAACGACTGACGACAAGGGCCGTGAGTACTCGGAACGGCCGTGGGGCAGTTACACCGTGCTCGACGACGAGATGTTCGACCACAAGGTGAAGCGCATCGTGGTAGCCCCGGGCAAACGTCTGAGTTATCAGTTCCACGCCAAGCGCGCCGAGCACTGGTTCATCGTGAGCGGCCAGGCGACCGTGATCCTCGACGGCGTCGAGCACGACCTCGGCGCCGGCGAGAGCATCGACATCGGGATCGGACAGGCGCACCGTTGCGAGAACTACGGCACCGTGCCCGTCGTCTTCATAGAGGTGCAGCACGGGACGTACTTTGGCGAGGACGACATCGTTCGCCTCGAGGACGACTTCGGACGGGCGACCTAACTCGGTGCGCATCGACGAGCTGCTCGCCGCCGGCCCCACCCGCTCATTCGAATTCTTTCCTCCGAAGTCCGACGAGGAGAGTGCCACACTCGCGGCCTCACTCGAGGACATCCAACCGCTGCAGCCGTCGTTCGTCTCGGTGACGTACCGCGGTGGACGAGAGTCGCGCCAGCGCACCTTCGACCTCGTCACACAGATCGAACACGACGGCTACGTCACCGCGATGGCGCACGTCATCTGCGTGGGACACTCCCGGGCCGAGATGCGCGACCTCTTGAAGAACTACTCGGACGCGGGCGTGCAGAACATCATGGCGCTCGGCGGCGACCTCCCGAGCGACCGCGCCGCCGCGAGCTCGGAGTTCGAGCACGCGATTGACCTCGTCGAACTGGTGCGCGAGATCGGCGACTTCTCGATCGGCGTCGCGGCCCATCCGGACGGTCATCCGAGGTCACCGGACCTCGCCTCGGACCGCCGATTCCTGGCCGACAAGCTCGCCCTGGCCGACTTCGCGGTCACGCAGTTCTTCTTCGACGCGCGCGAGTGGACACGTCTCGTCGGTGAGCTCGCCGAACTCGGCGTCACCAGGCCGGTCCTGCCGGGCATCATGCCCGTGACGACTTTGACGGGCATCGAGCGCATGAAATCCATGGGTGCCGCGGTGCCTACCGAACTCGTCGAGCGACTCCACACGGCGGACCGACGCGGCGGTCCGAACGAGGTCCGGGCCGAAGGTATTCGCGCCGCAATCGCACTCTGTCGCGAGTTGTTAGACGAGCGCGCTCCCGGTTTGCACTTCTACACGCTCAATCGTTCCACCGCCACGAGCGAGATCTATCACGCGCTGTTCGAGTAGTTTTCTCACCCGTCACCAAGCACGATTGCCAAAAGGGGACACCCCGAAAGCACCGTAGGATGGCGCCATGGCTGACAAAATCACACAGAACTCGGACGGCGATCTCAACGTCTCGGACAACCCGATCATCCCCTTCATCGAAGGCGACGGCATCGGTGTCGACATCTGGCCGGCGTCCAAACTGGTCTTGGACGCCGCGGCCAAGAAGTACGGCAAGACCATCGAATGGAAGGAAGTCCTCGCCGGGCAGAAGGCCTTCGACGAGACCGGCGAGTGGCTGCCCGAGCAGACCGTCACCGACTTTCGCGACTATCTGATCGGCATCAAGGGCCCGCTGACGACGCCGATCGGCGGCGGGATTCGTTCCCTCAACGTCGCGTTGCGCCAGATCCTGGATCTCTACGTGTGTCTGCGCCCGGTGCGTTGGTTCCAGGGCGTTCCGTCACCCGTCAAGCAGCCGGAACTCGTTGACATGGTCATCTTCCGCGAGAACACCGAGGACGTCTACGCCGGACTCGAGGTCGAAGCCGGATCGCCCGAGGCGGAGAAGCTTCGCAACTTCTTGAAGGAGAGCTTCGACTGGGACATTCGCGACGTGAGCGGCATCGGCATCAAGCCAATCTCCAAGGAGGGTTCCGAGCGTCTGATCCGCGCCGCGATCGTCTACGCCCTGAAACACGAGCGCGAGTCGGTCACCCTCGTGCACAAGGGCAACATCCAGAAGTTCACCGAGGGTGCGTTCATGAAGTGGGGTTATCAGCTCGTCAAGGACGAGTTCGACGACGTCGCCGTCGGGTGGAACGACTGCGACGGCAAGCCCGGCTCGAAGTTGCTCGTGAAGGACGTGATCGCCGACATCTGCTTCCAGCAGTCGCTCACGCGCGCCTCGGAGTTCGACGTCATCGCAACGATGAACCTGAACGGCGACTACCTCTCGGACGCGCTCGCCGCACAGGTCGGCGGCATCGGTATCGCCCCGGGCGCGAACATCAACTACATGACCGGTCACGGGATATTCGAAGCGACGCACGGCACCGCGCCGAAGTACGCCGGTCTCGACAAGGTGAACCCCGGCTCGGTGCTGCTGTCGGGCGTGTTGATGTTCGAACACCTCGGCTGGACCGACGCCGCCAATGACATCGTTCGCGCGATGGAGGCGACGATCTCGGAGAAGATCGTCACGTACGACTTCGCGCGATTGATGGACGGCGCGACCGAAGTGAAGTGCTCGGAGTTCGGCGCCGCCATCGTCGACCGTCTCTAACCCAACCTGGAGGAACCATGACCACCCCCGTCCACGTCACCGTCACCGGCGCCGCCGGCCAGATCGGCTACTCGTTGCTCTTTCGCATCGCCTCGGGTCAGCTACTCGGTTCCGACACGCCCATCGTGCTGCGGCTCTTGGAGATCGAACCGGCGATGAAGTCACTCGAGGGCGTCGTCATGGAACTCGACGACTGCGCCTTCCCCCTCCTCGCGGGAATCGAGGCGACGAGCGACCTCGCACACGCCTTCACCGACACCAATTGGGCGTTGCTCGTCGGTTCCGTGCCGCGCAAAGCCGGCATGGAGCGCGGCGACCTCTTGAAGGTCAACGGGGGCATCTTCAAGCCCCAAGGTGAGGCCATCGCGGCGAATGCCGCGAGTGACGTGCGTATCCTCGTCGTCGGCAACCCCTGCAACACGAACTGTCTGATCGCACGATCGAACGCTCGCGACGTGCCCGACGACCGCTGGTTCGCCATGACGCGACTAGATCAGAATCGCGCCGAAACACAGTTGGCGAAGAAGGCAGGCGTTCCCGTGAAGGACGTCAAGAACGTCGCGATTTGGGGTAATCACTCGGCGACGCAGTTCCCGGACTTTGCGAACGCCACGATCAACGGGAAGCCGGCCACCCAGGCGATCACGGACCTCGCGTGGCTCCGGGGCGACTTCATCACCACCGTTCAAAAGCGAGGGGCGGCGGTGATCGAAGCCCGCGGGCTCTCGTCGGCCGCCAGCGCCGCGAACGCCGCCGTCGACACCGTCGCGAGTCTCGTGAGCACGACCGCGAGTGACGACTGCACGTCGGTCGCCGTGACCAGTCACGGCGAGTACGGCATCCCGGAGGGACTGACCTTCGGTTTTCCAATCGTGTCCGATGGCGCCGGCTCGTGGAAGGTGAAGGAGAGTTTCCACTCCGACGAGTTCGCGAAGGATCGAATCAAGATAACGACCGACGAGCTGCTCTCGGAACGCGATGAGGTCACGTCGCTCGGTCTGATCTAGTCACCGGAGATTCTCTGGAGTCGTGGTGACCAACGAAGGAACGTCGCGTTCGATGTCGTCAAAGCGCCGGTACATGAGGATCGGGCTCGCCGCGGTCGTGATCGTCGCGGCGGTCGCGGTCGCGGTCACGGCCTTCGCCGGTTCATCGCTGCCGATTCTCGCGGCGAACTATCGGTGCGTCCCCGTTGCGCTGATTCCGCAGTTGCGGCCCGGTGAGTCCGGAACGATCACGACGTCCTACGGCGGATTCACCGCGACGTTTCGCGCCTCGACGTCCGCCTCTTCCACGACCGGACTCAACGTGGGGATGCCGTTCCGCGGGGAGCTCACGGTGAAACGAGGTGGAGAGAGCTGGACGTTGCCGCCACCGGCCAATCCCGGTGACTCGCAAATCAATGACCTGTGCGTCATCGCCTTCCAGCGAGAACAAGACCCGGGCGTGATGCTCGAGGGATATACGGGAGGGGCGCACTGTTGTGAGGTGCCGGTGATCTATCTCTTCAACAAGAGTGAGAATCGCTACGACAAGGTCGTCGACATGAGTCCGAATACGTATACGGACCCGCACGCGTTCGACCACAACGAAGGATTCACTCCGAAGGTCGTCGGGCATCGCGTCCTGCTACAGACCGGCGACGACCGTTTCGCGTACGCCTTCGGCTGTTACGCGTGTTCAGAGCAACCGCTCATCCTCGACGCGGTGAGCTCGCAGGGCCTGTCCGACGTGACGGCACAGAATCCGTCACTGGTCGCGGCCGACGCGGCGGCAATTTGGAAGAACGCGCTGGTGGCCCTGAATGGCGAGTCGACGCCCACGATGGTGAACCCCACTCCGTTTGGATTCGTGGCGCCGTGGGTGGCCGACGAGTGCGCGCTCGGACGTGGTGCCACGTCGTGGACGACCGTGGAGCACCTGGAGCGACAGGGCAAATTGAGTAACGCCCTCTATTACAGGGCGACGCTCAGCCACGGGTCGTTCGTGAATGTCCTGCGCGCCTTCTTGTTGCGCAATGACTACTGCGTTGGTCAGATCTGAGCGCGAAGTCATCGCCGAAACTACGGCGAGTCCCACGAAGAAACGCGACCTACGGTTGAGGTGATGAGCGTCCCACTCGCCGATACCGGTCCAGTGCGTAGTGACGGCGTGACGAGCGGGACGTTCTCTCGATTCCGCCACGAAGCCGCGGCCGCGATCCTCATTCTTTTCGCCCTAACGGCGATCGTGCTCCTCGCTTGGGTGCTCTATAACCGACCGGCCCACTCATTTCAAGTGAATCGGACGTGGACGTCGGACGTGAAGTTAGCGATCAGCGAAGGCAAACCCGTTGGCCCGATCAGACCGACTGGTCCGTTGAAAGACATTCCCGGTGTCGGCCGGATCGACAGTGTGATTGTCGAGAGACCGGCGCCCGGAAATCGCGTGATGGTGCTCTTCCTCACGGTTGATGGTTGGAACTCCGAAGGACTCGCGTATATAAAGGGCTACTCACCCCCATCCGACACGTGCAACTTCCACCTCGGCGGTCCGTGGTGGCAACTCGGTCAGTTGAATACGACGACGATGGGTTGCGCGCGGGGCTTTACTTTCACCGGTGGTGGGTAGGCCAAGTGAATCAGCGTGCCGGAGTTAGCCGGATGGGTCAGGGGTGTTGGGTGGCGTGGAGGTCTGCGACGCTGTGCCGTCGGACGGAGTTTGTCGCTTTGGTTGGTACTCCGCTTCGAGACCGGGGATCTCGTTCGCAATCGAAGGGTGCTCCAGGATGATGTGGTCGAGTTTTGCGTGCAAGGCGTGAAGACCTAGCAACTTCCACAACAGTCGACGCAGCGGCGGCCACGCGAGGACTGTTACGATCGCCGCGATAATCACCCAAATGAGCGTGGCGACGATATCCCCCGGAATGCCGCCCGATCCGCCGGCGGGCCACACCCATCGATCCCACCAGGTCATTGCGAACTCTCTCCTACGTGATCACGGTGCATCTTGTTGATTTCTTCTCGCGAAAAGCGCTTGCCCTGAATCTCAGGATGACAGTGTCGACAGACGCGATAGGTGGTCCCCGGGTCGGTTGGCGAGTGTTTGACAACGATGTCGTGATGGCCAATGCGCCAACACTTCTGAGTGTGGCAATTGATCTTGCGGTAGCCGATGATCACGATGGTCAAAATGCCGAACCCGCCCGCAAAGCCGGACCAGAAGCCATACCACCCGCCGGCTTCATTGAACGTGCCGGTCCAATTCAGCGCGTGATGGAGGAAGGAGTCGAATCCGTGCATCAGTGACCGCGCTTCGTCATGGGGCCAAGGTTAATGTCGGGGACTTCACTACTTGCTGATGCCGCGTCACACCGCGGAAACGTGGTTGACCGACTAGCGCCTAATTCGCTTGCACCGCGGCGTGAAGTCGGCGCGCCGCGATCGCGCTCACCCGAAAGAGCGTCTCGCGTACACCGCGGGCTCCGGTCCACGATCGACTGTTCCACTCTTCGCCGGCGAGGGAGTCACCGGCATAGAGGAGCTGCGCGAAGTGGAGCCCCCGATACCGCGCGACCGCGATGAAGGCTGAGGACTCCATGTCGACCACCGCACAGCGCTCGTCGACCCTTCGATTGACACGTGAACGCGTTTCGCGAAAGAAGGCGTCCGTGGTCCACGTGCGTCCTACAAAGTGATCGACGCCGCGCTCCTCCAAGACGTCGCACAGCACCTGCACCCCGAGGGGATCGGCGTCGATGATCCGGCCCGGTTCGGCGTAGTGAAAACTCGTGCCCTCGTCGCGCAGCGCTGAGGCCACGACCATCACGTGCCCGAGGTCCAAATTGTCGAGTAGCGCACCGGCGCCGCCGCAGGCGACCAGTGTCGTGACGCCCAGTGACGCGATCTCTTCGACGAAACCGGCCGCCAGGGGTGCGCCGACGCCCGGGTGCATCACGGCGACCGGCCCCTCCTCACTGAGATACTCATAGACCGGGTTGCGGCCGATCTCGCTCCGTAAGACGTACTTCGTCACGAGCACGCCTTCGGCGGCGAGTTCTTCCAGGAGCTCGTTGAAGAAGCAAAGGACGGCCACGGGCGGCACGTCTGATTCGCGCCGATGGAGGAGCTGCGCGTCGAGGACGCCCGATTCGGCGAGGTCGTTTTCGAAGAGCGGGAGATCCATCGCGGGCATCTAGGTGGCGTTCGGGTGCGCGCGTTGCAGCCAGTTGAGCAGCGGCACGAGCGCGTTGATGTCGCCGCGCACCTTGACGCGACCGTCGCGGAGCGCCGACGCGCTGTCGATGTCGCCGCCGGTGAGGGCGGCGCCGTCGGCGAAGGAGAGCTGCACGATCGCGTCGGCCGCGAGGTGGTCGCCGGCCTCGACGCGTGCGCCGTCGGCGTCGATCGAGAACGTCAACGCGTGCGGGCCGTTACTCGGCGCGTCGGGCAGCTCGATGACCACGCGCACCGTCGGTGCGTCGCTCTCGACACGGACGGGTTCGGCGTTCGCCAGCGTCTCGTTGAGCTCCTCGAACCACTCGGTCGAAAGGAAGTTCGCCACGTCCTACGGTGCGGGCTGGACCGAGGCCTCGGTCGCCGTCTTCTTGGTGCGGCGTCGGATCTTTCGTCCCAACCACGCGACCGGGTCGTACTCGGCGTCGACGACGCGCTCCTTCAACGGGATGATCGCGTTGTCGGTGATGTGGATGTGTTCGGGGCAGACCTCGGTGCAGCACTTCGTGATGTTGCAGTATCCGAGACCCATCTCCTCTTTCAACAGTTCGCGACGGTCGTTCGTGTCGAGCGGGTGCATCTCCAGTTCGGCGTAGCGGATGAAGAACCGAGGCCCGGCGTACTTCGGCTTGTTCTCCTCGTGATCGCGAATCACGTGACAGACGTCCTGGCACATGAAGCACTCGATGCACTTGCGGAACTCCTGACCTCGTTCGACGTCACGCTGGAACATGCGGTACCCACCTTCGGGCATCGGCGGCGGGAGAAGAGCCGGCACGCGTTTGGCCATCTCGAAGTTGAACGAGACATCGGTCACGAGGTCGCGAATGATCGGGAAGGCCTTCATCGGTGTCACGGTCACCGGACCGTCGGGCAGCTGATCCATGCGCGTCATGCACATGAGTCGGGGCTTGCCGTTGATCTCGGCCGAGCACGATCCGCACTTGCCGGCCTTGCAGTTCCAGCGACAGGCGAGGTCTGGTGCCTCGGTCGCTTGTATTCGGTGAATGACGTCCAGGACGACCTCACCTTCGTTCTGGGCAATCGTGTAGTCCTCGAAGTCGCCGCCGGTCGCATCGCCGCGCCAGATTCGCATTGTCACGTCGGCCATCAGTGCGCCTCCTCGAGTAGTGCCTTCAGCTCGTCGGGCATGGGCAGCAGCGGTGACTCGGCCGCCGTGATCGGGCTGTCCCACTCGCCGCCGTCACTGGAGAGCGCGAAGTTGAACTTCGCGAACTCTGGGTCCGGATTCGGGTAGTCCGAGCGAGTATGGCCGCCGCGTGACTCCTTGCGCAGACTCGCCGCGAGCGCCGTCGAGCGTGAGACCGTGATCATGGCCGGCAGATCGGTCGCCAGGTTCCAGCCGGGGTTGTAGGCGCGCCCGCCCTTCACCGAGAGGTTCTTCACGCGTTCGGTGAACCCGTCGAGCTTGACGATCGCCTCCGCCAACTCCGGACCGGTGCGGATGATGCCGACGAGGTCTTGCATCATGTCCTGGAGGTCCTGGTGGACCGTGTACGGATTCTCGCCCTCGGCGCGATCGAAGGGAGCGAGCGCTTCTTTGACGGCCGCTTCAGCCTCTTGGATGTTGAAGCTCGTCGCGACGTCGCCCGCTTCGATGTACTCCGCGGCGCCCATGCCGGCGCGACGTCCGAAGACGACGAGGTCGCTCAGGGAGTTACCGCCTAAGCGGTTCGCGCCGTGCATCCCGCCGGCCGCTTCGCCCGCGCAGAAGAGACCCGGGACCGCGGTCGCCGCGGTGTCAGCGATGACCTGGACTCCGCCCATTATGTAGTGACACGTGGGTCCGATCTCCATTGACTCACGCGTGATGTCGACGCCGGCGAGCTCCATGAACTGGTGGTACATCGAGGGCAGTCGTCGTCGGATGAACTCCGGCGTCCGTCGCGACGCGATGTCGAGGAAGACGCCGCCATGGGGGCTGCCGCGCCCGGCCTTCACCTCGGTATTGATCGCGCGCGCCACTTCGTCGCGCGGTAGGAGTTCGGGCGGACGACGACCCGCGGCGTGGTCGTCGTACCACTTGTCGCCCTCTTCTTCGCTCTCCGCGGTCTCGGCGCGGAACATCTCGGGGACGTAGTTGAACATGAAACGCTGGCCCTCGGAGTTGCGCAGGACGCCGCCGTCGCCGCGGACGCTCTCGGTGACCAGGAGTCCACGCACGCTGAGCGGCCAGACCATGCCGGTCGGGTGGAACTGGATGCACTCCATGTCGATGAGCTTCGCCCCGGCCCACAACGCCATCGCGTGACCGTCGCCGGTGCCCTCCCACGAGTTCGACGTGACCTTCCAGGACTTGCCGACGCCGCCGGTGGCGACGATCACCGTTTTGGCCTCGAAAGTGACGAACTCGCCCGACGCCCGCCAGTACGCGACGCATCCGGCGATGCGGCCGCCGTCGTCGTGCACGAGTTTCAGCACCTTGCACTCCATGAAGACGTCGGTGTCCATCGAGACGACTTTCTGTTGCAGGGTGCGGATCAACTCCAGGCCGGTGCGGTCCCCGACGTGGGCGAGCCGCGCGTAGCGGTGGCCGCCGAAGTCGCGCTGGTTGATCTTGCCGTCCTTGGTCCGGTCGAAGAGCGCGCCCCACTGCTCGAGTTCCCACACGCGCTCGGGCGCCTCCTTGGCGTGCAGCTCGGCCATGCGGTTGTTGTTGAGGTACTTGCCACCGCGCATGGTGTCGCGAAAGTGCACCATCCAGTTGTCCTCGTCGTACACGTTGCCCATGGCGGCCGCCATACCGCCTTCGGCCATGACGGTGTGGGCCTTGCCGAGGAGTGACTTCGTGATGATGCCGACCTTGAGTCCACGCTGTCGCGCTTCGATGGCGGCGCGCAGCCCGGCGCCTCCGGCGCCGATTATCAGGACGTCGTAGACGTGGTGATCGTACGGAGAGTCGGTCATTCGTCGTCCCCTAAAACAGCCGGTAGTCGGTGATGGCGCCCGATGCCACGAGGCGCACGTAGACGTCGGCGAAGCCGACGAAGAGGAGTGAGGCCCACGCGAAGTTCATGTGTTTCGAGTTGAGCCGGGACACGATCTTCCAAAAGCGATATCGAATGGGGTGCGTACTGAATCCCTTCACGTGACCGCCGGCGAGGTGCCGACAGGCGTGACAACTCAATGAGTACATCCACAGCAGGACGGCGTTCACGCACAGCACGATCGTGCCCACGCTCACACCCCAACCGATGCCGGGTTCGCGGAAGGCCTCGACCGCGTCGATGCTCAACAGAACGTTAAAGACCAGACCGGCGTAGAAGAAGTACCGGTGGAGGTTCTGCATCACCAAGGGGAATCGCGTTTCGCCGCTGTACTTACCGTGCGCGTCGGCGACGGCACAGGCCGGTGGCGACCACCAGAAAGCGCGGTAGTAGCTGCGTCGGTAGTAGTAACACGTGACGCGAAAGCCCAGCGGGAAGATGAGGATCAACAGCGCCGGTGACAGGCGGAACCAGTTGATCGTGAAGCCCGCCTTAGCGCCCGGGACGCACAGCCCACCGATGCACGGGGAATAGAACGGGCTGATCAGGTCGCGACCCATACTGGCGCCGACGAAGTAGTAACGGTTCTGAAAGGCGGCCCACGTCGAATAGATGATGAACGCGGTGAGGATCGACGCGATGACGAATGGCTGTAGACCCCAGTGATCCTGTCGCAACGTCGGAGTATCCGGGCCTCCGCGTGTGCCGCCCAGCACCACCTTCGTCGAACTCTCCACAGCAGCCACGCACGCTCCTTGCGATAGGCGCAGTTTCGCGCGCCTCGCCAATCTTAGGCAGCAACAGGAGTCGCTCCTGATAACGAAGTAGCGGTCTCGAGCCCCGCGACGCGGTTCAAATCAAGGACATCACGCCAATCGATACGGAAGATTCCTTCGGCGTATGGTGACTCCGACGTTCGTGCACGGGCCAAACGGAGTGGACGCCTCAGTCTGGCGATTGCGAGCGGAACGTCCGTCGGTATTCGTGCGGCGTCACGTGGTGAATGCGCATGAAGTGGGTCCGCAACACTTGCGCGGAGCCCAGGCCGCTCAGCGTCGCGACGTGATTGATCGTCTTGTCGGTGTTCTCCAACAGGTCCTGGGCGAAGCGCACCCGTTCGGCGGTCAGCCACTGCGACGGGGTGGTTCCCGTGGTGTCGCGGAACTTCCGTGCGAAGGTACGCGGGCTCATGTTCGCTTGCGCCGCCAAACGCTCAACGCTCAAGCGCTTCTGAAGATTCTGGCGGACCCAGTCGACGAACGGTCCGAGGTGCGCGGCGTCATCGAAGGACATCGGCTGTTCGATGAACTGCGCTTGGCCACCCTCGCGATGCGGCGGTACCACCATGCGCCGGGCGAGCGCGTTCGCGACTCGCGTGCCGTGGTCGCGCTGGACGATGTGCAGACAGAGATCGAGACCGGCGGCGGTGCCGGCCGACGTGAGGATCTGACCCTCGTCGGTGTAGAGCACGTTCGCCTCGACGTGCACCTGCGGCCACCGTCGAGCGAGTTCGTCCGAGTGCATCCAATGCGTCGACGCGGTGCGACCATCCAAGAGCCCGGCCGCGGCAAGGGTGAAGGCGCCCGTGCAGATCGAGGCGATTCGGACGCCCCGTTCGTACGCCTGGCGAAGCGCCTCCAATAACGCGGCGGGAGGATCCTCTTGCGTGTCGGCACACGCGGGCACGATCACCGTGTCGGCCGCGACGAGGTCATCCAATCCGAGTGGACCATCGAACGTCAATCCTTCGGCGGTTCGCACGGGTCCGTCGCCGACGCCGCACAACTGCACCTCGTACCACCACGGAACGGGGAAGTCATGTCGAATGCCGCCGAACACCTCACACGGTGCGGCGAGCTCGAAGAGCGGCAGCCCTCGGGTGATCGGAATCGCCACTTTATGCATGGCAGAAATCTACTCTAAGTTGACAGTCCTGCCACTTGTGGCGAGGAGGGGCGTCGCTCAGAATTGAAACATGGCCTCCCCAACAGCATCGAGAGTTAGCCCGCGTCTCCTTAGTTGGGCGGCCCTGATCGTCGTCTACATCGTGTGGGGGACCACGTATCTCGCCATTCGCGTCGGCGTGCGTCATCTGCCGCCCTTGTTGTTCGCCGGGGTTCGCTACCTAGTTGCCGGCGTGATCCTCTACGCCATCGCCCTTTCGATGGCGAGGCGAGGGCATCGCATTGGCCCACGACTTCGTCCGAACGCCAAGGAGTGGCTCGCCGGTGGCGTCATCGGCGTGGTCCTGCTGGTCGCGGGCAACGGCGGCCTCACCGTCGCCGAGAAGACGATCTCATCCGGTTACGCCGCGGTGCTCGTGGCGACGGTCCCACTCTGGATGATCGTCTTCTCTCGGATACTCCAGGGTCAACCCGTGACGTGGAAAAAGGCGTTCAGTCTGATCGTTGGCCTTGGCGGCGTGGCAGTACTGGTGGGCAACGACGCCTGGACCGGCCGGGCGACGGGCGTGATCATCGTCCTCGGTGCGTCCGTGGCCTGGGGCTTCGGCTCAGTGCTGGGTCACCGATTGACGGTCTCGGCGAACGCCCTCTTCGCTGCGTCGATCGAGATGCTGATCGGCGGCGCCGTGCTCCTGCTCGTGGCCACGGGTTCGGGCGAGGTCTCACAGTTTCACTGGTCGTCCGCCACGACCTCGTCGTGGCTTGCACTCGTCTACCTGATCGGGCCGGGATCGATATTGGCGTTCACGGCGTACAAGTACGCCCTCGCGCACTTGCCGATCTCGACGGTGTCGACCTACGCCTACGTGAACCCGGTGGTGGCCGTGCTCGCGGGCTCGATCTTCCTGCACGAGCGCCTAACTATTCACGAGATCCTCGGAGCGGCACTCGTGCTCGGTTCGGTCGTCGTCATCCAGTGGCCCGCCCAGCCGCGTGCTTCGGTCACGACCGAATCGCTCGATGCGCAACGCCTTGATGCCAATGAGCGAGAGCTCGTCGATTGAGTGCGCATTCGAGAAATCAAGTTCGCAACACGTTCTCCGAGTGTTCACGATCGGGTGCCCAAGTCTGAGGGTAAACCCTGAGTTCATTCACCAAAGTGTCATCGTTCTGCGGGTTCCTACGGATTTGACCATTCGAAGACTGTCGTAGATTTAGTAGTGGCCGCAAACGTTTCGGTCACGACGGGAGTACCAATGATTGAAGCCAAAGGTCTGACCAAGCACTACGGCGACAAGAAGGCAGTCGAACAGCTGAGCTTCACGGTCCGCCCAGGTGTGGTCACCGGCTTCCTCGGTCCGAACGGTTCCGGCAAGTCGACGACGATGCGCATGATCATGGGTCTCGACACGCCGACCGCGGGCGACGTCACCGTCAAAGGAACGCACTTCAAGAATCTGCGGTGGCCGCTTCGCGAAGTTGGCGCGCTACTGGAGGCCAAGGCCATCCACCCCGGCCGTAGTGCGCGAGCGCATCTCATGATGCTCGCGCAAACGAATCACATTTCGAATAAGCGCGTCGACGAGTTGCTTGCGCTGGTGGGACTGACGGACGTTGCGGGCAAACGCGCCGGGAAGTTTTCGCTGGGCATGGGACAGCGACTCGGTATCGCGGCCGCGCTCCTCGGCGACCCCGGCGTCTTGTTGTTTGACGAGCCGGTGAATGGTCTTGACCCCGACGGTATTCGTTGGGTCCGCAACCTATTAAAGGGGCTTGCTCGCGAAGGCCGCACGGTCTTCGTCTCAAGCCACCTCATGAGCGAGATGGCGCTCACCGCTGATGAGGTCGTGATCATCGGACGCGGCAAATTGATCTCGCAAACCTCGATTGAGGACCTCATCGGTCAAAGCACGGAGAACTTCGTACGAGTCCGCTCACCAGAGGCGGCGAAATTGAAGACGGCACTCGAACACGAGGGCGCGGTGGTCGCGCTCGAAGACGATGGCTCACTCTCGGTTCGAGGGGCGAACGAAGTGGCGATCGGTGAGTTGGCGGCGAAGATTCCGATCGTCTTGCACGAGTTGGCACCGCAAACGGCCTCTCTCGAAGAGGCCTTCATGGAACTCACGGAAGACAGCATCGAGTATCACGGCACCATCACGGGTGGCTCCACTAACGCGACGGGAGCGACGTCATGAGCACCGTCACCACGCCCACCCCCGCGCCATCGACGTTGCCCGGCGGCCGCTACAGCTTCACCGACCTCGTGCGATCTGAGTGGACCAAGATTCGAACCGTTCGATCGACGATGTGGACAATCGGCGTGACGATCGTGCTTGGCATCGGCATCGGAGCGCTCGTGACGGCGTTGACTCGCGCCCACTGGTCCAGCATGAGCCTTCCCGGTCGCCAGGGTTTCGACCCTACGGCCAACAGTCTCATTGGACTGTTGTTCGCCCAGTTTTCCGTTGGCGTACTCGGCGTGTTGGTCATGAGCGCCGAATACACCACCGGGACAATTCGCGCGACGTTCAGCGCGGCGCCAAATCGGACGCGCGTTTTCACCGCCAAAATCGTCGTCTTCGGTGTGCTGGCGTTCGTCGTCGCCGAGTTGACGTCGTTCATCGCATTCTTCCTCGGACAGTTCCTGTTGTCCGCGCCGGCGACGCACGCCACGCTCTCGAGCCCCGGTGCGCTACGTGCCGTGTTCGGTGGCGGTCTGTTCGTGTGCCTCTTGGGACTCATCGCGTTGGGACTGGGGACGATCATTCGACACACGGCCGGGGCGATCAGTGCCTTCGTCGCCATTCTGCTGGTCGTGCCGATCATCATCCATGTGCTCCCGCAACAGATCTCGAACGACCTGCAAAAGTTCATGCCCGATCAGATCGCGTCGGCGATCGTCACCACGAACGGGACCGTGTCCCAGGCGTTCTCACCGTGGGTCGGCATGTTGGTGATGGTCATCTACGCCGTGGTGCTTCTGGTCATCGGCACTTCGATGCTCGAAAGCCGGGACGCGTAAACGTTCGGCTGTGTCGCTGCGACTTTTCACCACTGTGGTCATCGCTAACCTTGAACGATGCCGCAAGTATTCCCTGGTTCCCTCACGCCATCGTTGATGACGATCGATCTCCGATGGTCAGCGTGCAGTGAATAGACGTCGTCGAAAGGTCATCATCGAGTGGGGCGTCATCATCGTCATCGCCGTACTCGCGTCGTTCCTCGTTCGCACTTACGCCGTCCAGACGTTCTTCATCCCGTCGGGATCGATGGAGCCGACGCTGCACGTCGGTGACCGCATCCTGGTGAACAAACTCAGCGTCCGATTCGGGACGATCAACGTCGGGGACATCATCGTCTTCAAGGCGCCGCCGAGCGAACACTGCGACGACGGCGACTACACCGATTTGGTGAAGCGCGTCATCGGACTGCCGGGCCAGACGCTCACCTCGAAGGGCAATGTCGTGTACGTGAACGGCAAGCCGTTGAAGGAACCGTGGACGTTCTTCAAGACCCTCAATCCACCGATAAAGAAGATAAAGATCCCGCTGAACAGCTACTACGTGATGGGCGACAATCGTGCCAACTCGTGCGACAGTCGATTCTGGGGGACCGTACCGAAGTCGGACGTTATCGGCAAGGCGTTCTTCCGGATTTGGCCACTGTCGCGAATCGGTTTCATTTAGTCCGCGACGTCAGCGTCAGGTGACTGGGCTCAACACGGCTCCTTTCGTGGTTGTGACCGCGTTGCCTAGTGCTCGCAGATTGCGTGTCCACGACACGTCACTCTTACTTTCGCACCGTCACGATGGTCACTGCGTTCAAGGCGGCCCCGTCGTTGATCCGGAGCCTCATGTTCACAGCCGGACTTTTCGCTCGCCAGCCCTGCACTGCGACGGCACGACTGAAGCCAAGTTTGGCGTTGCCCTTTGCGCAACCCGTGAGAATGACAAAGGCACCCGAGACGAGTTGCTTATGGAGCGCCGAGATCTCTTTCTTCGCCACCGCCGTGAGCGCACTGCTGTTCTCCACGAACTCGACGGTCAATGGGCGTGGCTTGGCGGGCATTGCCATGGCGACCGGCGTTGGGACCGACGAGGCGGCCAAGTAGGTAGGGTCGCCCGACTTAGTCACGGTAACGAGACACGTCCCGGCGCTCGTGGCGGTCAGATTGTTCCCCGACACCGAGCAACGCACTCACGAAGGACTTGCACAAAGTCGAACAGCGAAAATGCTGTCTAGACGTGGCCTCCGCGGCGGCCCTCGGCCGTCGCACCGAGTAGCGCCCATGCGGCGAGGCCGAGGCCCGGCACGAGGAACCAGATGCCGAATACCAGGGCGAGTACGACGAAGAATGCACCCATGCCCAGGGTGAACGGGAAAATCGACGAACCGGGAAAGGAGCCGACGACACCGGCGCCCTGGGTTTGCGTGGCGTTGGGATCGTCCTCTGGACGAGCCTTCATGCGACGACTCCAGAAGTAGTAGTAACTGCCGGGCAAGAAGCAGAGCAACATGCCGGCGAACATCATGACGCCCCCGGCGTCTTCCAGGCTCCAGTTCCAGTAGACCGCGCACATGACGCCGAAGAACGCGCCGAGGCACAACAGGATCTTGGCCTCCATCTTCATGCGTCGGGGACCTGTTCGTTGTTCGCGTCACCGACGACCGTGCTGGCGAGGGCGGGCTCGTGATGCACACCGTTCGAGCCGTGCGCCAATGATCGGTGCTCGGGGTGGTTGTAGTCCCACACCGGACGCTCCGAGCGGATCTGCGGCAATCGGTAGAAGTTGTGGTGGGGCGGGGGCGACGTGGTGAACCACTCGAGGGTCTGCGCGTCCCACGGATTGTCGCCGGCCGGGTACTTCTTCCAGCTGTAGCCGACGTTGACGATGAAGACGATCATCGAGATGCCGACGATGATCGCGCCGAACGTGCTCCAGTCATTCAGTGTCTTCCACTGCGGTGAGTGCGGATAGATCGCGATGCGACGGGGCATGCCGTCAAGACCCAAGATGTACTGCGGGAACGTGAAGACCTGCGTGCCGATGAAGAGGAACCAGAACTGGATCTTTCCGAACTTCTCGTTCAGCATGTACCCGGTGAACTTCGGACCCCAGTAGTACAGCCCGCCCATGCCGGCCAAGACCAAGGCCATCACGATGGAGTGGAAGTGCGCGACCACAAAGTAGGTGTCGTGGGTGAAGAAGTCCAGCGGGGGGCTGGCGAGGTAGACGCCCGTGAGGCCCCCGATGAGGAACGTAAACAGGAAGCCGAGGGCCATCAACATGGCGGTCGAGAACCAGAGCTCCCCCCGCCACATGGTGCCGATCCAGTTGAAGATCTTGATGCCCGTCGGGACCGCGATCAGGAGACTCATGATCGAAAAGAAGGGGAGCAGCACGACCCCGGTCGTGAACATGTGGTGCGCCCACACGCCCAGGGACAGCGCGCCAATCGTGAGCGTGGCGAAGACCATGCTCTTGTACCCGAAGACGGGCTTCTTGGAGAAGACCGCGATGATCTCGGTCGCTATGCCGAAGAACGGCAGGGCGAGAATATAGACCTCCGGATGGCCCCAGAACCAGAAGATGTGTTGCCACAGCACCGGAACACCTCCCCCGGCAACTGAGAAGATATGGGTTCCGAAATGTCGGTCGCAGTAGAGCATGATGAGCCCCGCGGTCAAGACCGGGAAGGCCAGGAGAATCAGGATCGCGGTCACCAGCATGTTCCAGGTGAAGATCGGCATACGGAACATCGTCATGCCGGGCGCGCGCAGATAGAAGATCGTGGCGGTCAGATTCACGCCGGTGAAGATGGCGGAGAATCCGGTCAGCAATAGACCGCCGATCCACAGGTCGGCCCCGGTCCCGGGTGTGTTGATCGAGTTCGAGAGTGGTGCGTAGGCGACCCACCCGAAGTTGGCGGCGCCGCCGGCGGTGAAGAAGCCCATCAGCATGGTCAAGGAACCCATGAGGTACAGCCAGTACGAGAGGGCGTTGAGACGCGGGAACGCCATGTCCGGCGCACCGATTTGGATCGGCACGATGATGTTGGCGAGTCCGCCGAAGGCGAAGGGTCCGACGAAGAGGTAGATCATCACCGACCCGTGCATCGTGAACAGTTCGTTGTACTGCGCGAGCGAGACCAGCGTGCCGTTGGGCGACGCCAGTTGCGCACGGATGATCTCGGCGAACAGACCGCCGATGAGCATCATGACGACCGAGGTGACGGTGTAGGAGAGACCGATGACCTTGTGGTCGGTCGAGGTCATCCACTTCAGGATGCCGGTGGGACCGTGGTGCTCTAAGTGCTCTTCGTGGTGATCGTCGTCGGCGATCGTGATCGGCGGGGTGATGAGGTCAGTCATCAGTTGTCACCGTGGCTGGAGGCGGGCTTGGTCGGCACCTGGGTCGCGGTCTGCTGGCTGGTCGTCTTCTGGGCGGCGGCAAAGGCCGCGGGGTTCGCCGTGCTCGCGAGCCACTGCGTGTACTTCGGCATCGTCACGACCCTCACGTTAAAGAACATAAGGGAGTGGTAGAGACCACACAACTGCGTGCACTGACCGTAGAAGTTGCCGGTCTTCACCGCTTCGAGCGTGAACTGATTCAGCACGCCGGGCAGGGCGTAGCGCGAGAAGTTGAACGCCTTCACGTAAAAGCCGTGGATCACGTCGGTCGAGGTGAGGTTGATGTGGATGTTGGTGTTGACCGGGATCACCATCGTCGGGTCCTGGGTCGTCTGACCGATCACGACGGTCTCGGTACCGGGGTAGGTGAACTTCCAGCCCCACTGAAAGGCGTTCACGTCAACGGTGACGTTCGTCTTAGGGTTCGAGACCTCTTTGTTCTCCACCACGAGCGTCGCCGCGAAGAGTCCGAAGACGACGAGGATCGGCATCACGGTATAGGCCACTTCTGCAGGGAAGTGGTACTGGGCCTGGCGCGGGATGTGCTCGCTACTCTTGCGCCGGAAACGGATGATCGCATAGACGAAGAGCACGGTGACGAAGCCACCGATGATGACCGCGCCAATGGAGAATCCCTGCCACAGATGGAACACGGAACTCGACTCCGTCGTCACGCCCTTGTGAGCGCCGAAGGACGGCACGGTGCACCCAGAGAGGGCCAGGGCCGCAATCGGGAGTGCAACAAAACGTCGCGCGCGACGCCAACGACGAGCACGAACTGTTACACCCTGTGGGGGCAGGGTCGGTGATTCCACGTCACGACACTACTCAAAAAATCAATCGCAACTCGACGTGAACCGGGTCGAAGTCCGTACGTGCAACGGCGTTACGGGGTTGCGAGGAGGTGGCGTCCGAGTAGTCGATCGGCGCCGTTCGATGGCGCCGAATCAGCTCTCGGAGTCGGGCGCCTTGGTCTCAGACGTCGACGCCGGCTTGTCGCTCGAGGTGTCCGAGGACTTGGCCTCTTTCAAACCCTTCTCGAACTCTGATTTGGCGGAACCGAGGTTCTTGGCCAACTTCGGAATGGCGGAGCCCCCGAAGACGAGGACCGCGACCACGATGACAACGATCAAGAGATCGGGCCCAAATATTTCGCCTAAGAACACTGCCTTCTCCTTTGACGTGCTTAGTTCCAGAGTAGTGCGCTACGCGTCGCTTCGCGAAGGCGCCCCAATCCATGTCGTTATTCGATTCGGCAAGACTGTTCGGATGTCGAACCTGACCAGGAGCACTGTTCGTGACTCGCTGAGCGTCGCGATCACGGTCGGAACCTACGGCGTCGCCTTCGGTGCGGCGAGCGTCGCCGCCGGCTTTTCGGTGCTGCAGAGTTGCCTCTTTTCGCTGCTCACCTTCACGGGCGCGAGCCAATTCGCCGCGGTGGGTGTCGTCGCCTCCGGTGGCGCGGCCGCGAGCGCGGTCGCCGCCGCGGCTCTGTTGGGCACGCGCAACGCCCTCTACGGGATCCAGATGGCGCCCCTGCTGGACGTGAAAGGTCTGCGCCGTCTGGTGGCGGCGCAGCTCACCATCGACGAATCGACCGGCGTCGCGCTGTCTCAACTCCCGCGAGGTCCGAGGGCGGTGCGGGAGGGATTTTGGATCACCGGTACCGGCGTCTTTATCTTCTGGAACACATTTACGTTGCTCGGCGCGCTCGGTGCCAAGGCGTTGGGCGATCCGGCTTCGTGGGGACTGGACGCTGCGGTGCCCGCCGCGTTCCTCGGACTGCTCTGGCCGCGACTGCAAACGAATCTCCTGCGCGTCGTCGCGGTCGCCTCGATGATCTTCGCGGTACTCGTCACTCCGCTGTTGCCGTCGGGACTGCCGATTATCACCACGGTCGTCGTGGCGATCGTGTTCGGTTGGAGAACGCGATGAGTTCACTGACGATGTGGATCATCCTGGGCGCCACGAGTGCGCTGTGTTTCGGCATCAAACTGCTCGGCCATGTGGTCCCCGAGCCGTGGATGGCGAACGCTCGACTTCAGCGCATCAACGCGCTCATCCCGATTTCATTGCTCAGCGCCCTCGTCGTCGCTCAGGGTGTGGTCATCAAGACGCACGTTGTTATCGATCACCGACTCGCGGGACTCTGTGTCGCGGCCGCCTTACTGTTCGCGAAGGCGCCATTCCCCGTCGTGGTCGTGGCGGCGGCCGCTACCTCAGCGCTCGTCTATCACCTGCACTGAAGACGACTTACTTACCCTGCCAGTTGGGTTCGCGCTTCTCGGCGAAGGCCACCGCGCCTTCGATGGCGTCGGCGCTGCGAGCGATCGGTCCGAACGCTTCGGTGTTGAGTTGCCAGGAGGCCTCTTCGGTGAGCTCGCGAGACCTCTTCATCACGTCCTTGGACATCCGCACCGCCAGGGGCGCGTTCTTGGCGATTCGTTCGGCGAGCGCGATCGCCTCATCGAGCACCTGCTCACCGGGCACGACGCGATTGACGAGACCGAGCTGGAAGGCGCGTGCCGCGTCAATGGGATCCGCGGTGAGCGCCATCTCGTAGGCGACGGCGAGAGGAATGAGCTTGGGCAAGCGGATGAGTCCGCCGCCACCGGCGATGAGTCCGCGTGACGCTTCGGGGATGCCGAACTTGGCGTGGTCGGCCGCCACCACCAGGTCACAACTGATCAGGATCTCGAAGCCGCCGGCGAGCGCCGAGCCGTTCGCCGCCGCGATGAGTGGTTTGGGAAAGTCGCGCTGCGTGATGCCGGCGAAACCCTTCTCGGTGGCGGGGAACTCGCCGGTAGCGAACGCCTTCAGGTCCATGCCCGCCGAAAAGGCCTTGTCGCCCGCACCCGTCAAGACGACGACCCAGACGTCGTCATCGATCTCACACGCGTCGAGGGCGTCGCCGAGGGCGACGGCCGTCGCGCGGTTGATCGCGTTGCGCGCTTCCGGTCGGTTGATAGTAAGGATCTCGACGTGTCCGCGTCGTTCGCGTAGTACTTCGTCAGCCATGGGTCTCCTTCGAACGCTCCGGGCTACCGAGTCGAACGATACCGGAGTTCAATTGGGGTGGGCGTGCGAAACTGATTCGGTGGAGAGACGACCGCGGCGTTACGTCACCCTCGAGGGCTACGCCGTCGAGGGTGGATTCGACGACGTCTACCTGCCGTCGACCTGCTTTCGTCCCACCATTGCGCTCGGTCGTCACGTCGGTCCGGGCGCCGCTGACGAGCTGTGGCGCGACTACGAACGAGTGCTCGACCTCGTCCCGGCGATGGGCTTTGACGGCGTGCGCCTCAGCGTCGAATGGGCACGAATCGAACCGCGTCGCGGCTGCGTCGACCACGCGGCCCTGGAACGATACGCCGAGGTCGCCCGGTACGCGCACGGGTTGGGACTCGGCGTGACGCTCGTCGTCATCGACGCCGCCTGGCCCGCCTGGCTCGGTCTCGAAGCGTGGCTACTGCCCTGGGTCGCGCCACTCGTCCTTGATCACGCCAGGCGACTCGTCGACACTGTTGACACCGACGGCGTCGTCGTCTTCGCGAACCCGCAGTCGCTCGTCGACGGCTTCCTCGACGGAAGTACGCCCCCGTGGCGTCGCGGCGCCCGCGAGGACGCCGAGTTCGCCCGCGCGCAGATCGACACGATCACCTCCGCACTTCGAAGCGATGCGCTTGTCGGTCCGAAGATCATCGCGACGAGCATGGGAGTGCGCATTGACCTGCCGCTGCAGATGCTCGCCGTGGCACTGGCGAGCGACTGTGACGAACTGTACGTCCGGTCGCTGGTGCGCGGTCACGGGCCTACCGCGAGTGCCGGACTCCTGGTCAAGGACGCCGACGGCTGGCGCGTCGGCGCGTCCGAGGAACTACTCGACGTCCTGCGCTGAGCCGTCGGGGTCGTCGAGTACAACGTCCTCATTCGTCTCGCGGCTCTCTTTCACGAAGTGAAAGATGATGAAGAAGAGGATCATCGCGATTAACACGCTCAGTCCAATCCAACTGGCCTCGTTCTCGATTCGGGTGAGCGCCGAGCCTGCGAAGTATCCGAGCAGCGTGAAGGTGATGCCCCAGATCGTCCCGCCGAGTGCGTTCGCGATGAAGAAGCGCCGATAGTTCATTCGACTCATGCCGGCCAGACCCGGCATCACGGCGCGCAAGAACGCCGTGAATCTTCCGATGAAGACGTAAATCGGTCCCCGCTGTCGAAGCCCTTCCAGGGCGCGCTCCAACGCGCCGCGGCGTTTACGCAGTACCGGGAGCTTCATCAAGGATTCACCCCAGCGACGTCCGATCGCGTACCCCACGGAGTCGCCGGTGATCGCGGCCGCGACCACAAGGATGGCGACGACGCCGACGTTGACGTGGTCCTGAGAGGCGACGACGCCGGCCACGAGGACCGCGGTCTCGCCCGGCAAGATGAAGCCGATAAACAGAGCCGCCTCACCGAATACGAGCAGCGTGACGAGTCCGTAGACGAGTCCGCCCGGGAGTCGGTGAATCTCGCTCAGCAAGTACGAGACAATGGAAGCGGCGAGCACCTGACCAGTCTCCTTGATAAGTCTTGGATAAAGACTCAGTGAGCGAAGTTAATCTCCCCCGGGGCCTGTGACACGATAGTGGGGTGCCCCCAACGCCTTCGTCGTTCTCTCGTCGCGCCCATGGTCGCGAGCGTCGACTGCCGCTCGGCGCGCCGGTGCGAGCCTGGTCGATGGCCGAGTGGGCATTACTGCCACTGCGGATCTTCCTCGGCGCGACCTTCGCCTACGCCGGGTTGCAAAAGCTCGCGAACCCCAACTTCTTTAACTCCCAGAGCCCGGTCTCGATCCAAGCCCAGCTCATCGCCGCCTCGCACACGAGTCCGATCCACGCGCTGCTGATCCACTTGGTCGGCTACGCCACGCCGATTGGCGTCGTCATCTCGTTCGCGGAGGTCGCCGTCGGTGTCGGCGTCCTGCTCGGTCTGTGGACGCGCCTCGCCGCACTCGGCGGCGTGGTCCTGTCGCTCAGTTTGTTCTTGACGATCAGCTTTCACGCGTCGCCGTACTTCACGGGTGCGGACATCGTCTTCTTCTTCGCGTGGCTGCCCTTCCTCATCGCCGGTGGTGGCACGAAGCTGTCGCTGGACGCGTGGATCGCCGAGCGAGCGGCGACGAAGGAAGGCGTCGCGTCCCCCGAACTCGTCGCCATCCCCTTCGCGACGGTGCAGCGGATCTGTGGCCACTACCACAAGGGTGCGTGTAACGCGCGCGCGGGGCTGGCGTGTGATCAATCGGTCTGTCCGGTGCTGCTCGGCTACCGGGCGCCGCTCGTCACGCGCGTCGCCATTGATTCGGTGGATCGTCGGACCGTCGTCGTCGGCGGCGCGGTGGCGGCCGGTGTTGGTGCGGCGGCCCTATTACTCGGCGGCGCGGTCGCCGAGGCGGGGCGGATGATCGGCGGCGCCAAGGCACCGAAGAACGCCACGACTCAGTTCACGCTGCCCACGACGACCACGCTGCCCAATGACGCACCAACGACGACCGTGCCCCTCGATGCGCCCACGACCACCGTGCCCGCGTCGACGGGCCCATCGACGTCGTCGAACGGCACTCTGCTCGGCAGCGCCAAGGACGTGCCGAGTGGCCACGCCGCGGCCTTCACCATTCCGTCGTCAGGGGACCCGGGCATCGTGATCCACACCGACGGTGCCTTCTTCGCCTACGACGCGGTCTGTCCCCACGCGGGCTGTACCGTCGGCTACTACGCCGCCAACGACGTCATCGTCTGTCCGTGTCACGGTTCGGAGTTCTCCGTGACGACGGGTGACATCGTTCAAGGTCCGTCGCCACACGGCCTGACCAAGCTCAAGATTGTGGAAGGGTCGAACGGTAACCTCTACTTGCAATGAGTGGGGAGCGGCGGCGCGTTTTGGTGATCGAGGACGATCACGCGCTCGCCAAGGCCGTGGCGAACCTCTTGGAGGACGACGGATTCGCGGTCGAACAGCGATTCGACGGGGAGTCGGGATTCAAAGAGGGCCTCGAGGGCACCTACGACGCCATCGTGCTCGATCTGATGTTGCCCCGTCGAAACGGCTTCAGCGTCTGTGCGGACCTGCGCGCCGCCGGCGTCGACACACCACTGTTGATGTTGACCGCCAAGGACGGTGAGTTGGACGAGGTCGAAGGTCTCGAGGTTGGCGCCGATGACTTCATGCACAAGCCGTTCGAGAACTCGATCCTGATCGCGCACCTCCACGCACTGCTGCGCCGCCACGACCGAGGTCGCCCCCAGCCCCTCGTCGTCGGACCGATCTCGCTCGATCCCATGCACCGCGCGGTCACGGCCTACGGTCGCGAGGTCACGCTGACGCCGCGCGAGTTCGCGTTGCTCGAGTACCTGATGGCGAGGGTGAACGTGCCGCTTGCCAAGAGTGAGATCCTCTTCGCGGTTTGGGGTAGCGGCTTCGACGGTGACCCCAATATCGTCGAGGTCTACATCGGGTACCTGCGTCGAAAGATTGACATGGCACCGTACGAATCGGTGATTCGCACGGTGCGCGGCGTTGGTTACACCGTCCATTCGGATTGATGTTCGCGTTGCACCGCTTCTCCATCCGCGCTCGCTTGACCATGACCTTCGTCGTCGCGATCGCCCTCATCCTCACGTTCACCGGTCTGGCGCTCGTACACCTCGTGCGCAACTCGCTGGCGACCAACGCGAACAACGAGATCCAGGGCCAGATGGTGCGCACCCAAGAGCGGTTCATGAAGGCGACGGCCGCCCAGGACTACCGGGTCGTCCTCCCCATGCACGGGAACGTCGTGATGCAGGTCACGAATATCGCCGGGACCAAGGTGTGGGCCGCCAGTTCGGCCATAGCGAGCGCACCGATCCTGGCCCACGAGATCGTCGACACCGACGCACCAGGCGGCTTCGGCGTGAAGTTGATGCGCTCACGCGCCACCGCGACGACGTTGTCCGACATCAGTTCAGGTCAGGTCGAGACGATCTTCACGCGGCGCGGCGCCGGACTGATCTTTGGCTTCGTCTACGGTCAGGGCATCAATCACAGCGTGGGCGTGCTCATGGAGAGCCTGGTCGTCTCGTTCCCGCTGCTCCTTTTGATCACGGGCGCGCTGATATGGCTCGGCATGGGCCTGGCGCTCTCGCCCGTGGAGTCGATTCGCCGCCGCGTCGACGCGATCGCGGCCTCGGACCTCTCCCAGCGCGTGCCCCCGACCGGGGGCAACGACGAGATCGCGCGCATGGCTCGGACGGTGAACGCCATGCTCGACCGACTCGAAGCGTCCTCGCAGTTCGAGCAGGAGTTCGTCTCCAACGCGAGCCACGAACTCCGTAGTCCGCTGACGACGCTGCTCGCGACGACCGAACGCGCCGCCCGAGATCCCGACAGGGCGGATTGGCACGAGGTCGGCGAGGTCGTCATGCGCGAGGGCCGTCGACTCGAAACGCTGATCGACGACCTCGCGTGGCTGGCGCGTCACGACGAGCATCGTGTCGAGATCCACTCCGGCGACGTCGACCTCGACGACCTCCTCTACGACGAGGGGCATCGCGTGCGCCTGCTCAGCGAACTGAGCGTCGACACGACGAACGTGCGACCGACGCGCGTCACCGGCGATCCGGCGATGATGAAGCGCATGATCCGCAACGTGGTCGACAACGCGACGCGCTACGCGACCGAAGAGTTGGAGTTCGACGCGCACTACGAAGGCGACGAGGCCGTGGTCATCGTGGCCGACGACGGCGAAGGCATCGACGTAAGCCAGAGCGAGCGGTTCTTCGAACGATTCGTTCGTTCCGACCCCGCCCGTGCTCGTCAGTCTGGCGGTACGGGGTTGGGGCTCGCGATCGTCGCCGAGATCGTCCAACGCCACGGCGGCACCGTGCACTTCGTGGCGGCGAGTCAGGGGACCAAGATCGAACTGCGGGTTCGACGCGACGGTCGCACCGTGGAACCCTGACACTTCGTCGAGACTGTTCCCACCGGCGTAAAGTGCGCGTTATGAACTCCAACGAACTCGCCGACGTCACGGCTGTCCCGATCCAGATCCTGGGGATGTCGTTCTACTTCGATCCGCTCACCGGAAAGAAGGGTAAGGAAAGCGGCCTCAACATCTTCGAGTACTACGGACTCGGACGAGGTGGGACACTCGGCGACGTCGACGTCGACGTCGTAATCGAGGCCTTCACGTTCTTCCATCCGCGAACGCTCGAACGAATGTGGACCCAGGCCAAGGAGAAGGCGAATCCCGTCGCGGTCGCGGCCGACTACGTACAGGCGGCCTACGAGTACGCGGACCGCACCTTCGGCGCCGTCGACGAGCGCGTCCTTCAAGAGTTCGCCGCGGCGGCGCACAAGGTCGCGGCGGCGGTGGAGAGTGGCCGCCACCGCCTGGTCGACGGTTACAAGCAGTACGAGGTGCCGTCGGATCCCGTGCACGCCGCGTACCTCGGATGCATCTTGATGCGCGAACTTCGAGGGTGCGTGCACATCGACGCGGTCAACGAAGTGGGACTCAGCGCGATCGAGGCGTGCTACCTCCAGGATCCGTCGTTCTTTCCGAACCACGGTTACCTCGAAGAAGAAGCGCCGGAAGTGACACCGGAGGCGGTCGCCAAAAAGGCCCGGGCCGAAGAACTGACCTCGTCCATGATGGCCGACTGTTTCGGAGTGCTGAGCGATGACGAACGACAACACCTGGGCGACGGCGCGCTCGCCATGTTCGCCGCCGTCAAAGAGCCGGTCGCCGTTTCGTAGCCGTCGATCGCATTTTTCATTGGCGGCGATCAAGCTCAGTCGTAGTGGATGCCTTCGAGGTCAAGCAGGTAGCGCTTCACCTGGTCACCACCGCCGTAGCCACCGAGACCCTGCGTCGCGACGACGCGGTGACACGGCACGACGATCGGCCACGGATTCGCGTGATTCGCGTTGCCGACCGCGCGATGGGCGCGTGGCCGATCGACCGCATCGGCGACCTCTCCGTACGTGCGGACCTCGCCGTAGGGAATCTTCCGTAGGGCGTCCCACACGTCGTGCTGGAAGTCAGTCGCGTCCGCGTGGGCGAGCTTGACCTTGAAGGTTCGCCGCGTTCCCGCGAAGTACTCCTTGAGCTGTTGGACGGTGTCGGCGACCGGTTTGGGCGCGACACCCTTGGAGGCGACCAGCTCATCTTGGGGCAGATGAATGTGGGCGACGCCGTCGTCGGTGCCGACCACGCTCCACACGCCGACGGGGGACTTCACGTTCGCGATGAAAGATTTCATACGACCCTTCTACTCCCGCGGTGTCACAGTCGGCGAGTTTGCACATCTGTCACAATCGGTCGCACTCGCGGGCTCGTTGAGCGCACGCGGCGGCCCGTTGCATCGCACCGTTCGTCCGGAGCCTTTTGGTCAGGCTGCTAGAAACAAGGTATGAAAATTGCGGTCTTCAAGGAGTCCCGCGCGGGCGAAACGCGGGTGGCGCTGACGCCGGATGCCGCGAAATCCCTTGTCGCAGATGGTTGGGACGTAATCGTGCAGCGAGGCGCGGGCGACCTTTCGCACTTCAACGACGCCACCTACGAAGCGGTCGGCGCGACGGTGGCCGACGCGCCCACCGGCGACATCAACCTGCGCGTCAATCCGCCGACGCTGTCAGAGGTCGCCCTCCTGCCCGAAGGTTCGTCACATCTTTCGTTCCTCTCGCCGTTGCTCGCCCAAGACATCGTGCGCGCGCTGAACGATCGTCGAGTGACGGTTCTCTCCTTCGACCTTTTGCCGCGGATATCACGCGCGCAGTACATGGACGCGCTCTCGTCACAGGCGACCGTGTCGGGGTACCGCGCCGCCCTGAAGGGCGCGTCGCACTTTGACCGATTCTTCCCGTTGCTCACGACGGCCGCCGGTACGATTCGACCCGCGAAAGTCCTCGTCATGGGCGTTGGCGTCGCGGGCCTCCAGGCGATCTCGACGGCGAAGCGACTCGGCGCGAAAGTGCGCGCCTATGACGTTCGCTCGGCCGCCAAGGAGGAGGCCGAATCGGCCGGCGCGGTCTTCGTGAAGCTCGGGGTGACCGCCGACGCCGCGGGCGGCTACGCCCGGGAGTTGACCGACGACGAGCGCCTCGCCCAACAGGCGGCACTCTTGAGTGAGGTCGCCAACTCCGACGTCGTGATCACCACGGCGGCGGTGCCGGGCCGCAAGTCGCCGATCCTCGTCACGACCGCGATGGTCGAGGCGATGGGCGAGGGCTCGCTCGTGATCGACATGGCGGCCGACGGTGGCGGCAACTGCGAACTGACCAAGGTCGGTGAAGTGGTCGAGCACCACGGCGTGCGCATCGTCGGCATGTCGAACCCGCCCGCCGAGATGGGAGCGAGCGCGAGCTTCATGTACGCGAACAACGTCTTGAAGTTGCTGGCGTTGTTTGGTTCCAACGGTCAGTTCGCGCCGGACTGGAGCGACGAAGTGGTCATCGGTGTCACGGTCGCGCGCGACGGCGCGATCAATCACGCGCCGACGGCCGAGGCCCTCGGGCTCGCGCACGTCGCGATCGTCCCCGCAGCGAAAGAGAGCGTCTGATGCACAACGTCTTGTTGCAGTACGCGACGGTCCTGATCCTGACGGCCTTCGTCGGCACCGAGATCATCGCCAAGGTGCCGTCGATCCTGCACACGCCCTTGATGAGTGGCTCGAACGCGATCCACGGCGTCATCCTCGTGGGCTCGATGCTGATCCTCGGGGGAGCGACCACCAACCTGCAAGAGGTCCTCGGGTTCCTCGCGGTGATCCTCGCGACGCTCAACGTCGTCGGTGGCTTTGTTGTCACGGACCGCATGCTCGAGATGTTCAAGCCGCGCGCCACCAAGGCCAAAGAGGCGCCCGGCGACGAGGTGACGCAGTGAGCCGTGGGACGTTGATCGACCTGCTGTACCTGTTCTCGGCGACGACGTTCATCGTCGCGCTGAAGGGCCTCGGGAGTCCCAAGCACGCGCGACGCGGCAACATGGTCGCCGCCTTCGGCATGCTGGTCGCCGTCGTGGCGACGTTCTTCAATCACGTGGACGGACACGCGCTGCGCCACGTGTGGCTGATTCTCCTGGCCATGTTCATCGGCACGATCGTCGCCGTACCGACGGCGCGATTCGTGAAGATGACCGCGATGCCCCAGTTGGTCGCGATCTTCAACGGCGTTGGCGGCGGTGCCGCGTCGCTGGTGTCGATCACCGAGTTCATCCACGTCAAGTCGACCCATCCCGCCACGTACGTCGTCCTCGAAGTACTGCTCGGTGTGTTGATCGGCACGGTGTCCTTCGCCGGCTCGGCGATCGCCTTCGCCAAGTTGCAGGAGTTGATGACCGGGCGACCGCTGACCTACCCGGGCCAACAACTGATCAACGGTGTCGTCGGCGTCGCTGCCGTGGCGCTGATCGTGACGATCCTCGTCACCGCCTCAACGAGCTTGCTGTGGATCCTTCTCGCGCTCGCCTTCGTCCTCGGCGTCATCTTCGTGCTGCCGATCGGCGGCGCCGACGTGCCGGTCCTGATATCGCTGTTGAACGCGTTCACCGGTCTGGCGGTCGCCGCGTCGGGCTTCACCCTCGGCTCGAACCTGTTGATCGTGGCCGGAACGCTCGTCGGCGCCTCGGGTATCTTGCTGACCCGCCTCATGAGCAAGGCGATGGGTCGAAGTCTGTCGAACGTGCTCTTCTCGGCCTTCGGATCGGTGGTCACCGCGAGCGGTGCGACGACGCGCGATGACGGTCGAAGCGTGCGCTCGGGAACGCCTGAGGACATTGGCATCCTGCTCGGATTCTCATCGCGCGTCGTAATCATCCCGGGCTACGGTCTGGCCGTCGCCCAGGGCCAACACGTGCTGCGCGAGCTGGCCGAGTTGCTCGAGTCCAAGGGGATCGAGGTCTTCTACGCGATACACCCGGTCGCTGGTCGTATGCCGGGCCACATGAACGTGTTACTCGCCGAGGCCAACGTGCCCTACGAACAGCTGCTCGAGATGGACGAGGCGAACTCCGAACTCGCGACCGCCGACGTGGCGCTCGTCGTCGGGGCCAACGACACGGTCAATCCGGCCGCCAACGATGACCCCAGTTCGCCGATCTACGGCATGCCGATCATCCGCGCCGACCTGGCCGAGAACGTGGTCTTCTTGAAGCGTTCGATGCGCCCGGGCTTCGCCGGCATCGAGAACGACTTGCTCTACAACCCGAAGACGACGCTGGTTTTTGGCGACGCGAAGGACACACTGACCAAGATGGTGGCCGCCGTAAAGGCGAACTAGTTCGTCAGTTCGTTCAACCGTTGGATCACGGCCGGCTCGAGCGTGCGTACGGCGTTCGCGTTGGCGCGAATCTGATCGGCGTTCGAGGCTCCGGCGATCACGCTCGAGACGACATCGTGACTGAGCAGCCACGAGAAGGCCAACGAGAGAATCGGTATCTCAATGGACCGTGCGTACTCGAGGAGCACGGCGACCTTGGCTTGCAGGTCGTCACCCAACCAGTGGGCGCTTCGTTCGGGCGCCATCTTCGCGAGTCGCGACTCCTCGGGGACCGGTTGTCCGGGCTGTACCTTGCCCGTGAGCAGTCCGTTGGCCAGGGGATAGAAGGGCAGGAAGCCCATCGCGAGGTCGCCGCAGGCGTCGATCACGCCTTCGCGCTCGGGTTCGCGGTGCAGGAGGGAGTACTGGTTCTGCACCGAGACGAAGGCCGGTCCGTCACCGGCCGCCGCCTTCGCGTCGCGCAGTTGCGCGACGTTGAGGTTGGAGCAGCCGATCTCGCGCACCTTGCCGGCGATTACGAGCTCTCGCAGTGCGCCCAAGGTGTCGGCGATCGGCACGGTGTCGTCGGGGTAGTGCAGTTGATAGAGATCGATGTGGTCGGTCCCGAGGCGACGTAGAGAGTCCTCGCACGCGCTTCGCACGTAGTTCGGGCTCGCACCGAAGTGCGAGTCGTCGATGGGCATGCCGAACTTGCTCGCGATGACGGCGTCATCGCGCCGAGCGCCGAGCGCGACACCGAGCAACTCCTCTGACTTCGTCGCGCCGTAGACGTCGGCCGTGTCGAAGAAAGTGATCCCGGCGTCCAACGCCCCGTGCACGACGTGGTCGGTCCCGGCCTGATCAAGTCGCGAGCCGAAGTTGTTGCATCCGACGCCGACGACGGACACCCGCAGTGAACCCAGTACGCGCGTTTCCATTTGACCTCCTTCGAGTCGATTCGAGTGTACGCAGTCGCTTTCACGTTCAACCGATGACAACTACGATGGAGTCAAGTCTCGGCTCGAAGGAGTTCACATGAAGGTCGTCGTCGATTACGATGCGTGCTCCAGCAACGCCGTATGCATGGGCATCGCACCGGAAATATTCGAAGTCCGTGACGACGGTTTCATGTATGTGCTGAACGAGAACCCCGGACCGGAGTTCGACGAACGACTTCGTGAGGCCGTGGCGAGTTGCCCGAACGGCGCGCTTTCACTTGAGGAGTAGTCCGTGAGCGCGCCGCGCGTCCGCATCGCTCCCTCGCCCACCGGGTACTTCCACGTCGGCACCGCGCGATCGGCGCTCTTCAATTGGCTCTTCGCGCACCAGAGCGGTGGCGTGTTCATCCTGCGCATCGAGGACACCGACACCGAGCGCAACATCGAAGCGGCGAGCGAGGGCATCATCACGGCCATGCACTGGCTCGGCCTCGACTACGACGAAGGTCCGTTCTTTCAGAGCCAGTTGTTGGCCGATCACGTCGAGGCCGCCGAGGCGCTCCACGCGAACGGGTACCTCTACGCGTGTGACTGCACGCGCGAGGCGATCGACGAGCGCACCAAGGGCAACGAGAAACCCGGCTACGACGGCTTCTGCCGCGATCGTCACGTCGAACGGTCCGACTCGACCGCGCTGCGCTTCCGCGTCCCCGACGAGGGGACGACGGTCGTGCACGACGTCATCCGTGGCGACGTGACGTTCGCCAACGACAGCTACGAGGACTTCATCGTGGTGCGCTCGAACGGCGTCGTGCTCTACCCGCTCGCCAACGCCGTTGACGATCGCCGCATGACGATCACGCACATCATCCGTGGTGAGGACCTGTTGCCGACGGCGCCCAAACAGGTGATGATGTGGGACGCGCTGAATCGCTGTGAGGGCGTGGCGTTCGTGGAGCTCGCGCAGTACGCGCACCTGCCGATGTTGGTGAACGAACAGCGCAAGAAGCTCTCGAAGCGCAAGGACCCTGTCGCGGTCGAGTCCTATCACGACCAGGGGTATCTACCGACGGCCTTCGTCAACTACCTCGCGCTATTGGGCTGGAGCCCGCGAGGGGATGAGGAGATCGTCCCGGTGCAGACACTCATCGACGAGTTCCGTCTCGAGGACGTCTCGCACTCACCGGCTTTTTTCGACGTGAAGAAGCTGACGCACATGAACGGCGAATACATACGCGCGCTTTCACTCGAGTCGTTCATCGAGGCCGCAGCGCCGTGGGTCGCGCCGTGGTCGAGTGACTGGCGTCCGAGTGATCGCGACGTGCCCTGGACGCAAGCGCAGTTCGACGTGGCGCTCTTCAACCGGGTTGCGCACCTCGTGCAAGAGCGCGTCGCCACTCTTGGTGAGATCCCCGCCATGGTGAGTTTCTTCTTCCTCGATGAGGTGCCCTTTGACGACGTGGCCTTTGCCAAGACCATCCAGAACGATGACGTCGGTCGACAAGTCCTCGCACGCGCCCTCGAGTCCTACGGAACAGTTGCATGGAACGCCGACGCGTTGCACGAGGCGACGCTTCAACTGGGCGAGTCGCTCGGCTTGGCGCTTCGAAAGAGTCAGGCGCCGATTCGATGCGCCGTCACGGGCACGTCGGTGGGACCGCCGCTCTTCGAATCGATGGAGCTGTTGGGGCGCGAGGTGGTGTTGGAGCGTCTGCGCGGCGCGTTGATTCGTGCCGACGCGTGATCTTTGGTCCCATAAAACTGGTACTGCGCGTCATCTCGTTGGTCCTCAGCGTCGTCATCATCTATTTCGCGGTCACGTTCGTCCAGATCTGGATGACCGGTCACGAGCACTCCACTAAACACGCCCAGGCGATCCTGGTCTTCGGCACGACGGAGGACAACGGCACACCATCGCCCGAGTTGCAGGCGCGACTCAATCAGGCGTTGATCCTGTGGCACAAACATCGCGCGCCGTGGATCGCGGTCACCGGTGGCAAACGACCGGGCGATCACTTCACCGAGGCTGGCGTGTCAGCGACGTACCTGGAAGCGCACGGTGTGCCGGCAACGAAGATATTGAAGGGTTCGGGGACCGACACGTGGCGCAACGTCGCGACCGTATTGCCGAAGTTGAAGGCGCACGGCATCACGACCGTACTCACGGTGACCGATCCATTCCACGAGGACCGCGCTATGGCGATCTCGTCGTCGCAAGGCTTGACACCGTATCCGTCACCGGTGCGCAACTCACCAACGGTGAAGCACTCGCTGTGGAAGTACTACTTGAAAGAGACCTTCGAAGTGGGCGTCGGTCGTGTCATCGGTTATCGACTCTTTCACTCGTGGTTCGACTGACGGCGCACGACGTTCGCTGGCGATAACTTTCGCATCTCGGGTAGGCTTTCCAAGCCCTTCGGGGGTGGTGTAATTGGCAACACAACTGGTTCTGGTCCAGTTATTCAGGGTTCGAGTCCTTGCCCCCGAGCGAATGAGTCGGAGCTGTTCTCCGCGTCGTTCATGGTCCCATCGTCTAGTGGCCTAGGACATCACCCTCTCAAGGTGGAGGCACGGGTTCGAATCCCGTTGGGACTGCTTTTTAGCCTTTACCCGTTTGTGCAATCAACGGGTACGAGAACATCGCCTGGATTCACAGTGGCGACGAGTGCCTCAACGCGCGGCGGCCTCTGCTGCGGGGAGGAATGGCGCGACGTTCTTCGCCCACGTGAAGTACATCGGCGGCGCCTTGCCCGCCGGTAGCTCGATCAAACTCGTGAACGCGCCGGAGTTGTCGGTGATCGTGAAGCCTGTCCCCATCTCGCATTTGGTGCAGTGCAGTCCAACGCCGTCGTTGAACGGGACGTCGGATCCGAGCAATTGGTCGCGGTGACCCCAACATCCGAGCGCGCCGAGGAACGTACAGGCGAGGTTCGAGGTCAACGCGAGACTGCCGCCCCAGCCGTCGTCGTACATCCAGATGTAGTCGGCCTCGAGCGTCGTGTAACTCATCGCGAACGCCCCGCCCATTCCGCGCACGCCTTCGGGATCGAGCCCAGTGGCGAAGCCGGTCGCGAACGCCGGGTCGGTGCCATCGTTGGCGGCCACTTGTGCTGCGGCGTGCAGGTGTCGATTGAGTCCCAGGTACGGCGGGAGTCCGCGCGACGTTCGCTCCAAGTCAATGATCACGAAGATCTGTTCCTGCGGCTTCAGATGGAACCAATTCGTGGGCAGCACGATCGCCGGGAGGCTTTCGTAGGTTCGAGCGTTGTTGATCGCGCGAAGCACGAACTGCGTGCAGGCGGTCGAGTCGTTGAACGCAGGGAACACGGGATGGGGATTGGTGCCGGGGTCGGCGAGTCGCACGCACGGATTGGTGCAGGGCGAGACGCTGGTCGTGATTTGACAAAGCCCACTCGAAAGGAAGTTCGGTGACGGCACTACGTTCGTCAACGGATTATTCGGTGGAAGGATGCCAGTCGCTCCGACCGGCAAGGCGACGGCGACCAGAGAGAGCATCGTGGCAAACAAGACGCCTGCCGCTGGAAGGGCCTTGAAGTGTCGTCGCAAGTCTCTCTCCGGTGGGCGAATCGTAATGGCTCGTCCGGAATGCCGAAGACGAGATCGTGCTTTTTCAAGTTTCGCACGTTTTCGCTGCGGTGCACCAATTCATTGCACTTATGAACGACTCAGCGACGTCTCACCCAAACCGTTAAATGATCGTCGGCACTTCGATATCGCCGACGAGTATCCCACCTTCGACATTCCAGGCGAGCAGGCCGCCCTCTAAGTTGACCGCGTCGAGTCCGCGTTCCACGAGGAACTTCGCCACTCGTCCCGAGCGCGCGCCCGAACGACAGACGCAGAGAACCAGTCGATCAGATGGCAGCTCCTCCCAGATGTCCGGCACGTCGTTCATCGGGACGTGCTTCGACTCGGCAATTCGACCCGACGCCCATTCATTGTCCTCACGCACGTCCAAGAGGAGCGCGCCCGCGTCGCGCAGTGCAATCGCTTCGGTGACATTGACATTTCTTGCTTCGACCATGTTCATTCTTTCGATATTGACTCGGCGCCCCTTGCCGCGAAACTACTCGTAGACTTTTCGCGTGCCTTCGGCGGACCTGATCTCCACCATCTCAACGTACGAGCTCCTGCCGCTGCTCGACACCGACGAGTGTCCCTACATGCTCGACGTGCGTGAGATCGATGAGGTCGCCGAGTGGCAAATACCCGAGGTGCACAACATCCCGCTCGACACTCTTGAGAGGCGACTCGACGACATTCCTCGCGATGCGCGCCTCGTCGTGATTTGCGCCAAGGGCGAGCGTGCACAACACGGCGCCGAGATTTTGGCGCGTCACGGTATCGCTAGTGAAGTCCTCGAGGGTGGCATGGGCGCGTGGGCCTCGACGTACGACATGGTCGAGGGCGAGTTCGGCGGGGCCACCGTGGTCCAACTCCGGCGCCGCGGTAAGGGCTGTCTGTCGTACGTGATCGGCGCAGGGAACGCGTGCGTGGTCATCGATCCATCCTTAGAACTCGACCAGTACCTGGCAGTCGCCGCCCGCCACGACTGGACGATCACGCACGTGCTCGACACGCATCTACACGCTGACCATCTGAGTGGTGCGCGGAATTTGGTGGCCGCAACCGGTGCCGAACTGTGGCTTAACCCCTCGGACGACTTCACGTTCGACTTTGAACCACTCAGCGACGGTCGGAGCGTTCCACTCGCTCCCGGCGTCGAACTCACTGTGTCCGCGGTGAGCGTGCCCGGCCACACCGAAGGATCCACCATGTACCTGCTCGGTCAAACAGCGGTCTTCACCGGCGACACGGTATTTCTTGAAAGCGTCGGCCGACCGGACCTCGCGGACCAGGCCGAGTCGTTCGCGCACAGTTTGTTTCACAGCGTGCATGAACGAGTACTACCGCTGGGCGACGACATCATGGTCTTCCCCGCACACTACGGTTCCGTCGTTGAAGTGAGAGCGAATGAATTCGTCGCGAGACCGTTAGGGACGCTTCGAACTACGTTGCCGGCGCTGGCCCTCAGTGAGTCGGAGTTCGTGGCGTGGGCGCTCGCCAATGTGAAGGATCGCCCACCGAATTACCAGCACATCGTCATGATTAATGCCGGTCGAGAGACCGTCAGTGACGAGGCGAAAGACCTCGAATTAGGCCCGAATCGTTGCGCCGTGGCCTAATGGTATAGACCGGTACTTCTTCGACTCTTCAGAATCAGCAGGGATTTTGAGCATCGTAGCTCTCGATCGTGAAGCGGCATACGACGTCTATATATATGTGCCAGATCGCACTCGCAGCGATTCGTTCGAGAATCAAATACTCCTGTGACAATTCGTTTCTCGTAACGCGTGCACGACATGAACCTCTTGGCATCGCGCAGTGGCGACCAAATCGTGTACTCCAACTGTCGTCGTCATCGCTGGCACGCTCGAATTGCGGCCTCGATACCTCTACATCGATCGCGCCTTATTGGTATGCGATTGTCCGTCATTCGAGTACGGAAAATGGATCGCGATTGATGAGTGAATCAGCGCAGACGTGCGTCTCGACGCATCAACTTCCGGACAAATAGCGGAGTTACGACTCTATGACGTTTTTAAGGTGCCGGACTTTTCCACAGCATGCACCCAAGTCAGTTGCGATTATAAGCACTCTTATCAGGTATTTCAATACCGCACGTAATGGTGTTTCACTGAACTTTTCCTGATGAAGAATACATTTCAGTATTCGCCCCGAGCGATTGGCGTTATCTATACTGAACGCAGAGGAAGCGGCCGTGGATTGTCACGGGGCGTCCGCCTCATGTCATATTCTGCTGTGCCGTAGTACCTCAAATTAATTAGGTCGATGGGAGTCGGCCCCTGTGAATGGAGTGAAGTGAAAACGAACGCCGCTACGAAGGAAGGATTCTTAATGAATACTTTGCGACGGATATCTCGACCATTGGTGAAGTCACTTGCAGTCGGCGCCTTGATGGTCGCCGCTGCCTTGCCGGCAATGGCCGTATCAGGTACTGCTGGTGCAGCTACCTCTGCCCCGACTCTTACGTGCACGGTGGCCTCGCCGACCGCTGACACCTTTACGACTCCGTACTGCGACAGCGGTTACGCCATCATTGGTCAGGGATTTAGTGGAAACTTCTACGCCTCAGGTGGCGGTTTCGCTGTCGACCAAGGTCTTGGCGGCAATGTAACTCTCACCACGACGGCGGCTGGCGTGACGTTCTCTGGCGTTCAAGAGACCGACTCGGGCGACCTGTCCGCAACGATCACCTCAACTTCCGCAACGGCTCCCGGCTTTTACCCCGTCACATTGACCGATGACAATGGCAGCGTCACGATGGCGATTGGACTCGGCGTTGACGTCGGTCCACAGATCACGACTATTACCGGCAACACCGGTACCGTCGGTGGCTCGTCGACGATCCTCATAACTGGCGCGAACCTCCAGGGCATCTCTGCCTCATTGGAACAGCCTTCCGGTTGCACCGACACCAACAGCCCTGTTGTCTCAGGCACCAGTAACAACACATCGGCCACCATCACGGTCAGCAACTCGGGCGCGACGCCTTGCACGTACACATTGGTTTTGACCAGTCCGTATCCAGACAACTCTGACTACGCGCCCGGCGCGACGGTTGCCTCCTTCGTGGTCGGCGCGGTGAGTTCCGCACTTTCCATCACCGGTATCAACCCGAGCGAACTTGCTACCTCCGGTCTCTCGGCGTCGAACACTTCGTCGACGTCAACGGTCGTTATCACCGGTACGGGCTTTGAGCCTGGCGCTGTGGGATCCTTGAGCACCACAGACGGTGGTGTCGTTTCGGGTGGATTCGTCTACACGAACAGCACCACGATGACCGGTTCGATCACGTTGACCTACCCAGGCGGCGCGATCACCTCGGTCCAAGAGAACATCCTGATTACGAACCCGGACTCGACCAACGTGACCGGCACGGGGATTCTTGGTATTGGCGAACCCGCGGCCTCGGCTCCTACATCGATTGTCGCACCGACGATCGGCTGCAACGGTGGACCACTCGAGGCGGGTGTGTTGACGATCTTCACCTGCACGGGCAGTTCGACATTCCCGATCACCGCCACTACGGCGTTCAGCCTCTCAGTCGCGGGCAACACCACCGCGAGTGAGATGGTCACGGGCAAGGTCGTATCAGTTACCAACGATGACGCGACGATCGACGCGTACGTGCCGGCCTTCAGCTCAACCACTACCACGGCAGCCCTTACCACGTCAGAGGACTCAGTGACGGTTGCCTCAACGGCTGGCATCCCCACCGGTGCTGGCGCATGGATCATCGACGGTGCGTCTTCCGAGCCGGTCGACATCTTGAGCGCCTCCGGTGGCCTCGTCACATTCTCGGCGGACGTGGCGAACGCCCACGCCGCTGGTGTGACCCTGGAATGGCCCTTCGACACCGATGGTGTGACCGGTCTCAGCTACACGGTGACGGGTAACAACGGCGTGAACAGTGCGACGTCCGACATCACGATTGACAAGGCCTTGGCCCCGACCTACAACGGCGGTGCAAACGCCGGCTCGTTCAACCCTGGCGTTTACACGATCGCCGCGGACATCCCGGGCTTCGGCTTCACGACGGGCGCCGCGATCAGCTTCTTGGGAGCTACCGGTTCGACCGGCACGGTGACAGGTCCCAGCGGGGACAAGGCGACGTTGAACGTTACGGTTCCGGCGACGGTGCCGGAGACGGTGACCGAGACTGGCGCCACGGCGGGTCAGGACACGGCAACACTGAGTGACACGACGTACGTCAAGGCCGGCGAGTCATTGACCGTCGGTCCCAACCCAACCGACGCGACCAAGACGACACAGACCCTCGTGGTCGGCAGCGTCGCTGGTGACCTCGTGACCTTCACGACGAACTTCGCCCTTACGTTCGTCAACGGCGACGCCGTAACGGGCGTCATGCAGCCGCAGCCCACGGGCGACCTCACGGCTGTGATCACCAACGGCGCCGGTCAAGGCATCGTAAGTACGCTCCTTGTCGTAGCTACGCCCGGAACCGCGTCACTGACCGATCCGGCCAGTGGTGCGCTTGGTGACGGCGCCGGTGCCGCGGGCGGTCCTAACTTCAGCTTTGACGGGCACCTCGCCTTCAGCGGTGGTTACCCGGTGGAGTTCACCACGAGCGCGACAATTTCAGACGACTCGAACTGGACGGTCACCTCGACCACGGCCGGCGTGACCTTCGCCAATGCCTCGGCGTCCGGAACGGCCGTCGACGCGTACGCGACCATCGCTTCCAATGTGGCGGCATCGACGACCGTGCCGGTCACGCTGACCAACGGCGAGCAGACGTTCACTGGCACCATCACGGTCGATTCGACCGTGCCCACGGTCACAGGTGTGACGACGGTGGGAACCGTCGGTCCGTCGAGCGTGTCTGAGACGATTGGTGTCTTCGGCACGAACTTCTCGGCCACGCCCATGTCGGACAACTTCTGTTACACGACGGAACCCGGTTTGGAGTGCGCGATCCAGAACAGCGTCACGAACTCCTCGACGGTCTTGACCGTCGAATTGACGACGACATGGAACGAGTCCGCCTCTCCCGCGTCTGACGCTCCGGAGCCCTTCCCGGCGAACGGCTCATACGGCATCGTGGTCGGCCAATACAGCGATGGAGGCTCCGGGCTGTTCTCCCCGGCCGTCACCGTTGCCGGTGAGCCGACTGTGACGGCGATTGCGCCGACGACCGTCAACTCCGGCACTATGCAGACGTTGACTTTGACCGGCACTGGCTTCAACACGGTTGCTGCGCCAACGAGTTGTGAGTACCTGTACGAAGGACCGACGGCGACGTCGTACTCGTACAGTGGCTCCTCTTGTACCGCGACGGTGAACAGCGCCACGTCGGTAACGATCACGAACCCGAACAACGACTCGTTCAACGCGGGCTCAGTGGAAGTTGAGTTTGGTGACGACTACGACACGTGGATTGTGGACTCACCGCCAACGGCAGTGATCAACGCGCCGGTGCCGTACTTCTTCATCATGCGCAACGACTCCAGCATCAACTTCGATATCGCCGCCGGTTCCACGGCTGCGCCGTACAAGTTGATCGGTGCCGGCTTCCTTCCGGGCACGACGCTGTCGATCCCGGCAGCGGACGGCACGATCGCCACGACGCTCGTGACCCCGAACGCGGTGTTCGGAACAGCGACAATCGTGGCGCCGGTCGGTGGCGGTGGCATCACCGTGACCGTGACCAACGCGAACGGCACGACCAGTACGGTCACCATGGACATCGAGCCTGCGCCGTCGATTTTGACGGTCAACGGCACGGCGACCACAGCGGTCCTTGACGGGAACGCCACCAAGTTGGTCATCACCGGTACGAACTTCGTAACCGGCGCCACTGTGGCGACGACCAACGCGGCACTGTCGACCTTCGGCACCGTTGTGGTGAGCAATTCATCGAGCGCGACGGACCCCTGCACGACGTACACGGGCGCGACCGGTAACTGCAACACGATCACGGTGACCATCTCGCCGTTGTCGTTCTCCGGCGCGGTTCCGATCGTGACTGGCTTGGTTGTTACCAACCCGGTCGGTGACGGTTCGACCACGGTCCAGAGTGACATTTCGATCAACCCAGTTCCGGCTGTGACGGGTATTTACTACGTGCCTACCTTCACGACCAACGCTGAGGTCACGATCAACGGATCAGGCTTCGAGTCGGGCATCACCGCCTCGAGCTCCAACCCGGACTACACGGTCAACGCCGTAGCTTCAACTCCAACCACCGTTACGTTGCTCGTGACGACCGACTCGCAAGCCACCTCAGGTACGTCGAGCACGGTCACCTTGACCAACCCCGACGGTGGCTCAACTACCTTCCCGTTGAACGGTGGGCCGAACCCCAACACGATCACTCCGACGCCTAAGGCGACGGCGGTGCACGGATTGGTGCACACCGGGACACACTCAGTAGTGACGATCTCTGGAACGCACTTCTATGGTCAGCCAACGATCCACAGCAACGCTAAGGGTACGGTTGCTCGTGTTTCGATGGACAACCACGGCAAGTTGCTGACGGTGAAGGTCACCACGAAGTCAACGACTCCAAAGGGTCGCCACACCTTCACAATCATCTTCGCCAACGGCGAGCAGACGAGCGTGAAGTACACCCAGGTGAAGTAACCCTTCAGAGAAGTGAAATCTAGGGAGACCCCCTCCGAAAGGAGGGGGTCTCTTTATTTCATACGTCGTGAATATGATCCAACATCAGACGAGTAGCCGTCGTGACGGTCGCCCCAGTTACTTGATCGCCCACGTGGAGCCGTCGGGCGTATCCATGACTTCGATGCCGGACGTCACAAGGATGTCCCTGATTCGATCGGAGAGCGCGAAGTCCTTGGCGTCGCGCGCGTTCACGCGGAGCCCCAACAGACCTTCCACGAGCGCCGAAGGGTCTATGCGGTCGTTGCCGCCGGTATTCGCCAAGCGCGCCAGACGGGCGATCGCGTCGATCGCGTCCGGTCCGCCCTCTTCCGCCCGTACGGTGAGCGCGTGGATCTCGTCGACCTCTGGTGGTGGTACTTCGGTCGATTGCGTCCTGTCGGGTTCGAAAGATTTAATTTCGTCCAACGTCGTCACCGAGCCACTGTCGAAGGTGCGAGTCTCGCCGTCACGGCGCCAGTACACGCCGCCCTTGCCCATGACGGTGAGAGTTTGGTCCTCGAGATCGATGATTCCGGCGGTGTGTTCGTCAACCCCGAGGACACCCGTTCCATCAGGAAGTTGGCGCTCCAACTCGACCAGACGCTCCTCGCCGAGATAGCAGAATCGCGTGTCGTAGTTGCCGCCCTCCGCGTTGTCGAAATGTGGAATGACGGCGCCGCGGATGCCAACCATGGCTAAGACGTCAAGGCCGGGCAGCCAGTGGACGGCGGTGCCGACCTTGTAGATCTCGTACACCGGCACGGTGCATGATCCGAGGGTCAGTGCCGCGGCGGACGCGAAGCACAGCACACCGCCGGTCTGGATCGTGCCGCGAAGGTCTTCCGCCAGTCCCAATGGCGCCCACTGGTGAAGTGCGTAACTCGGCGAACCGGGGCCGGCGAAGACGTAGTTGGCGGCGCGCACGTCCTGCCGGAACGTGGCGCGCTCGACTTCGCTGGATCCTTCAAAGACAGTGAAGTGCAAAGGAGTGATCGGCACGCGAAGCGACGTGGCGAAGTAGTCGACGATCTTCTCAGTCATCTGGGGCACATTGGCCTGGAATCCGTAGGCCGTGTCAAGCGAGACCGCCCGCACCATGTCCAGGCGCTTGAGCAACTGACGATGCACTTTCGTCATGCTGGGGGCAATCTCACCGGAGCCCAGAAGTGCGAGGACGCCCAAGGTCACGCCTTGCAGCGTATCGTCAAAATGTCCTCATTCGAAGGTGATTGACTAGTTTGGAGTTAGGAGCGCTGTGTTCATTCAAGTCAGAAATCGGGCCCGAGGTAACGTGACGGCACCGATGATCATTTGGTCAATCGTGATGGCGGTCGTGATCTTCATGGTGGAAGCCAGCCACGGGGGCCATCATGAGGCACTCTGGATCGGGTTCGGCGCCACCGCGCTCTTCGGTGTCTATCTGGGACTGCGACGTCGGGTCGCCGCATCCTTCGTCGCGCCACTCGTGAGCTGGATGGTGGCGTGGTTCCCACTGTGGATTGCCGCGATGATCCGTGATGGGTTCTGGAAGGGACTCGTCGTCGGACTGTTCTGGGTGACCATCGGGTGGGTCGTTATCGGCGGACTCGAATTCGTCACGCTCTTCATCGTGGGATCGGTACTGCGGCTCTTTCGGGGTTCGTCAGGCTCGCGCGACCGGGGCGTCATCGTCTACGGACCCGGTGGCGACGAGCGCTAATCGCCCGCCTCACGACGTGAGGATTGAACTCAAGCGACGCCACTCCGCGTGGGGCGGGGCGTTGGTGTCGTCACCCAGTATCTGAAGGCAGACATGGTCGGCGCCGGCGTCGCGGTGCTCGTTGACTCGCTCGAGGACGTTCACCTCGTCACCGTGGACGACGAGTGCCTCACAGAGCCGCTCGGAGCCCCCGCGCACGAAGTCGTCGTCACCGAAGCCGAGTCGCCGCCAGTTGTTCGTGTAGTTCTCGAGTCCGGTGTAGAACCCGAGGTGCGTGTGCGCGCGCTGCAAGTACTCCTCACGACTCTGTCCCAAGACGACCGCCTGCTCGACGCCGACGAACTTGTCGCCGATGACTCTCCGCGCGAACGCGGTGTGTTCCGGAGTGACCAGATAGGGGTGGACGCCGTCCGCGAGCTCGGCGGCGAGCTCGAGCATTCGGGGGCCAAGGGCGGCGATGACCCTGACGACACGAGTATCACCCTCAGGGGTCCTCATTGGAGCGGCGTCCATCGCCGTGAGGTACTCGCGCATGGCGACCAGCGGTGTCGTGTACGCGTGTCCTCGGAGTCGCTCGACGAGCGGTCGATGGCTCACGCCGAGTCCGAGAACGAAACGGTCGGCGTGGACCGCGTTGAGCGTCTTCGTGGCGTTGCTCGCGGCGACCGCGTCGCGCGCCCAGATGTTGGCGATTCCCGTGGCGACGGTCATCGTCGACGTGGCCCCGAGCATCAATGCTGCGTTCGTGAAGGCTTCACGACCCCACGCTTCGGGTAACCACATCGCGGCGTAGCCGAGCGACTCGAGTTCCGCGGCAATGTCACCACTTCTGCCGGGCGGCACGGTCTCGTGCGCGAACGTCCAGATGCCGATCGTGCCTCGCAGTCGCTCCAGTGAGGGTGGCCAGGTCGACATCGGCTCAATCCTAGGAAGTGGCCGGCGAAGACGGCGAACCGGCAGACTAGACGGATGGCCTATTGCGTGTCGCTGGTGAGCGCGTTCCTCGTGCTCTCCGCGGCAACGGCGCTGCGGCCGGGTCGGCGCGGTCTTTCGGCGATTCTCGCGTATCCCGTCGGCTGGGCCGCCGGTGAACTGCCGGTCCAGGGCATCGTCGTCCAAGGGGCCCTCCTGGGGCTCCTCGCGTGGTGGGGGTGGCCCGCGGCGTCGTGGCTGAGCCTCCTGGTGATCGTCCTCGCCATCGTCGTGGTTATCGAGAACCTCGGGCTGGTGTACATCGCCTTCTACGCTCGGCGGATCGTGCGTCGTTCCATGGCGAACGCACCACTCGCGCCGCTCGAGATACCGCACGCTCGTGACGACGTGTTCGGGGCCTGGTGGCGTACGGCCCTGCAGTTCCCGTTCCATCCGCGCGACATGCAGCTCGTGAAGAATGTCGTCTACGGACCGTTGGAACGCCAGCGACTCGACGTGTGGCGAATGTCGACCACGCCACTGCACGCGCCGGTAGTGCTCTACATCCACGGCGGGTCGTGGATGATGGGTAACAAGCGAGAACAGGGCCGCCCGATGCTGCATGAGTTCGTGCGACGCGGTTGGATCGCCGTCGTGCCGAACTACCGATTGGCGCCGCGTCATCCGTGGCCGGCGCAGATCGAAGACGTGACGCGCTCGCTCGCCTGGGTGAAGAAGAACGCCGCCACCTACGGTGGTGACCCCGAGCGGGTCGTCGTCGCCGGTGGATCGGCGGGGGGTCAGCTGGCGGCCCTGCTCGCGCTGAGCGAGCACGATCCGACGTGGCGCCCGACGGACGTGACTGACGTCACGGACTGGTCCGTGCGCGGCGCCATGCCGTTCTACGGCGTCTTGGAGATGACGGGCGACGAGGCGTCCTGGCGCGGCCTCGGCCGAGGCCTCCGGAGCCTGCTCGAACACCGGATCGTCCAGGTGCCCTATGAGGGCAACGAGCCGCTCTATCGCGCGATGTCGCCACTCGATCGCATCGAGGCCGACGCGCCGCCGTTCTTCGTCGTACAGGGGCGAAACGACACGCTGGTTGACGTCCACGTCGCGCGCGACTTCGTCGACCGGTTCCGCGCAATGGCCGCCGCACCGATCTACTACGTCGAACTGCCCTTCACGCAACACGCTTTCGACATCTCGGCCAGCCCGCGGACGTCGGCCACGACCCGTGCCGCCGTGGCCTTCGCCGAATCGGTCGTGGCACGCCCGAGGCTCACGACGTCGCTCGTGAAGAGTTATCAGGTGCCACCCACCGAGCTGGTCGTGAAGGTGTCGACCGGTGAATGGTTGGACGCGCAAACGGCCGCGCGCGAGCTCGGTCCATTCACGGTCGTGACGTCGGACAATCCTTACAGCGTGACGCTGCAGCCGGAGGAGAACGCGGAACGGCGTGCCCTGTTCTTCTCCGACCTGCAAGGTCGCGGCGTGCGACTCCGTCACGCGATGGGCCGCGATCCGATGGGTGCGTGGCCCGTCGAAGAGGGATTCGCCGTGCTCGAACAAAGCATTGACTTCGTGCGTGAACTCGCGCGCACGTGGGACCAGTTCGCCATCTACGACGTGACCGAGGACCACGTGTTGGTGAGGAGCGTCGATACCGGTGAGGTACTGCGTTAGCGGAGCGTTACGGCGCCTCGGTGGCGAGGACGACGTCGATCCCGAGTTCGGCTTCTTCACGGGTCAAGAACGTCGCGACGCCGCCGGCCGCCTGGATGTCGCCTTGGGCGAGGGCGATGGCGGCGAGGAAGTCCGCCGGTGCACGCACCGTGACCGAGGTCACCTCCGCGCGTTGGGAGACCTTCGCCGAGCTCTTGGCCCGGCGAACAGCTTCGAGGACCTCGCACGCCGGTCCGTAGGTCGAGCCGGCGGCTCCGACGTCGAGGGTCGGCAGCTCGAACAACGTCGGCCACGGTGAGGCGTGCACCGAGCGGTCGTGCCACCAGTGCCAGACCTCGTCGGTCACGAACGGCATGACCGGCGCGAAGAGTCGTTGCAGTACCGAGAGAGTGATCGCGAGTGTCGCGCGCGCCGACCTCGTCGCGGCGTCGGACGCGTCGCCGTAGGCGCGGATCTTCACCAATTCGACGTAATCGTCGCAGAACGACCAGAAGAAACTCTCGGTGCGCTCGAGCGCTCGCGCGTAGTCGTAGGCCTCGAAGTCGTCCGTCGTGGCGGTGATCAGCTTGGCCACAAGTGCCAGCAGGTCGAGGTCGAGCGGCTCGGTGACTTCGCCCGGGGCCAGAACCTCGTCATCGAGACGTCCCAGCACGAACTTGGACGCGTTCAGGATCTTGATGCCGAGGCGACGACCGATCTTCAACTGCCCTTCGTCGAAGGCGGCGTCCGAACCGGGGCGTCCGCCGGCGGCCCAGTACCGAAGCGCGTCGGCCCCGTACTGCTCGACGAGGGGCATCGGCGTCACGGAGTTGCCGATGGACTTACTCATCTTCTTTCGATCGGGGTCCAAGATGAAGCCCGAGATCAACGTGTTGTTGAAGGGCAATGAGTTGAACTGAAGGTGGCTGCGCACCACCGTCGAGAACAGCCACGTGCGAATGATGTCGTGCGCCTGCGGACGCAGGTCCATGGGAAAGACGCGCTGGAACAAGTCCGTGCCCCAGCGTCCCGCGATCTGCGGTGACAGCGAGCTGGTCGCCCACGTATCCATCACGTCGGGGTCGCCGACGAAACCTCCGGGCTGGCCCCGCTGGTCTTCGCGGAAGCCCGACGGTACGTCACTCGACGGGTCGACGGGAAGGTCCTCGTCGTTCGCGATCATCAGGTGTTCGATGTCGACCTCGCCGTTCTCATCGACCGGGTACCACGCCGGGAACGGCACGCCGAAGAACCGCTGACGCGAGATGTTCCAGTCGACGTTCAACCCTTCGACCCACGAGCGGTAGCGATGGCGCATGTAGTCCGGGTGCCAACGCACTTCGTCGCCCCGAGCCAGCAGTTCATTGCGGTGTTCGAGCGTGCGTACGAACCACTGGCGCGACGTCACGATCTCGAGCGGTCGCTCGCCTTTTTCGTAGAACTTGACCGCGTGCGTGATCTCACGCGCGTCGCCGATCAGGGCGCCGGTCGATCGAAGTCCGTCGACGACCGCGGCTCGGGCTTGGTTGACCGTCTTGCCCTTGACCTCGCGGTCGTAGAACTCCTGGGCGAGTTCGGCGTCGCGCGCGTTCCAACTCTCGTCGAAGAAATCGGCAGGGAGGAACCGACCGTCGCGCCCAATCAGGGCCCGAGTCGGGAGGTTCAGTTCACGCCACCACACCACGTCGGTTGTGTCGCCGAAGGTGCAGATCATCGCGATGCCGGTGCCCTTCTCGGGGTCGGCCAGTTCGTGCGCGAGGATTGGCACCTCGACGCCGAAGAGCGGCGTGACCACAAGTGTCCCGAGTAAGGGTCGGTAGCGCTCATCGTCGGGATGCGCGACGAGTGCGACGCAACTCGCGAGCATCTCAGGGCGCGTCGTGTCGACGTCAACGGTGCCGGTGCTGTCAGCCCGGTCAAAGGCGATCCGGTGGTACGCACCCGGCCGTTCGCGGTCCTCGAGTTCGGCCTGAGAGACGGCGGTGCGAAAGTCGATGTCCCAAAGCGTGGGCGCCTCGGCCGAGTAGACCTCACCTCGCGCCAGCATCTGGAGGAAGGCGCGCTGACTGATGGCCTGGGCTTCGTGGGAGATCGTCGAATACTCGTAACTCCAGTCGACGCTCACCCCGATCGCTCGCCAGAGCTCCTTGAAGGCCTGTTCGTCGGACGCCGTCAGTTCGACGCACAGTTCGACGAAGTTCTTGCGCGAGATCGCGACCTTGTCCTTACCCGGCTTCTCCGGTGGCCGGCACTTCGAGTCGTAGGGGAGCGAGGGGTCACAGCGCACGCCGTAGAAGTTCTCGACGCGACGTTCGGTCGGCAGGCCGTTGTCGTCCCATCCCATTGGATAGAAGACGTCCTTGCCGCGCATGCGCCAGAACCGCGCGACGACGTCGGGGTGCGTGTAACTGTAGACGTGGCCGATATGCAGTATCCCCGACACGGTCGGCGGCGGTGTGTCGATCGAGAAGACGTCTTCGCGGGTCGCGTCGGCGTTGAACCGATAGATGTGCTCTTTATCCCAGTGCGCCATCCATCGCTCTTCGAGTCCGTCGACGGTGGGCGTATCGGGCACTCGACGGTGCGTCGGGGTGAGAGCGTCATCCATGGTTCGTTTAGTTTAGAAGAGTGATTCGGCTCTACGACTCCGTTGACGGCGAGGTCCGCGACCTCGACGTGCGCGATCCCGGGCGCGTCTCGATGTACGTGTGCGGACCGACGGTCGACAACCTGCCCCACTTGGGACACGGTCGATTCACCCTCGTGTGGGACATCGCGCGGCGTTGGTTCACCTTTCGGGGACTCGACGTGACCTACGTCTCGAACATCACCGACATCGACGACAAGATCATCGCGCGTGCGCAGCAAGAGAACCAATCAACTACCGACGTCGTTGCGACCTATGAAGCGTTGTGGTGGGAGGCGATGGACAAACTCGGGGTCGCCCGTCCCGACGAAACGCCGCACGCCACCGACTACGTCCCGGAGATGATCGAACTGATCAGCGGGTTCCTCGAGGACGACATTGCCTACGTGATCAGCGACGGCGTCTATCTCGACGTGAGCCGTGTGCCCGACTACGGGCTGCTGGCCGGGCAACCACTTGACAGCCTTCGCGCCGGTGCCCGCGTGGAAGCGGTCGAAGAGAAACGTTCGCCACTCGACTTCGCGTTGTGGAAGAACGCGAAGCCCGGTGAGCCGAGTTGGTCCGCTCCATTCGGCCAGGGACGTCCCGGGTGGCACACCGAATGCGTCGTCATGTCACTCGGTCTCTTGGGCGACGCATTCGACCTGCACTGCGGCGGTCTCGACCTGAAGTTTCCGCATCACGAGAACGAGCGCGCTCAGGCCGTCGCCGCGGGCCGGGTCTTCTCGACGCACTGGAGTCACAACGGCCTCGTGATGGTCGAAGGCGAAAAGATGAGCAAGTCACTCGGCAACTTCACTTCGTTGACGAACCTCGCCGAGACGTCCGATCCGCGGGCGTTCCGGTTGCTGGTTCTTCGCTCGCACTATCGATCGCCGTTGGAGGTGACCACTGACACGATCGCCGACGCTGAGCGTGCCCTGACCCGACTCGACGCCTTCGCGCGGCGATTCTCCTTGACAACGCTCGCCGGTGACACACTCGAAGCGGCGCCGACTTTCAAATGGCTCGGCGAGGGCCAGGCTCTCTACGACGAAGTCAGCGCGGTGCTCGACGATGACTTGAAGACGCCGCTCGCGGTCGCGCTGCTCTTCGACGCGCTCGCCGCCGCGAACTCGGCCGCGGACGCCGGCGACGAGACAAAAAGTCGAAACCTCGCGAACGCGGTGAACGCGCTCTTCGGGGCGATGGGACTCGCGCTGCACTCGGTAGGGGACGTCGTCGACGCCAAGAGCGCAGATTTGGTGTCGCGCCGTGACGCGGCGCGCGAGGCCAAGGACTTCAGTGAGGCCGATCGACTTCGTAACGAATTAGTCACATTGGGCTGGATCGTGGAGGACTCGGCAACCGGGACACTGATTCGACGGCCTTAGAAATATTTGGAGGGCCAACGGTTCTCCGGTAGGCTTGTCAGTTGAGGTTGCCGTTGTGGTTCCCTCCGGGACCGGTGCGAATCGGTGCCAAAAGAAACAAGGAGGCCCACAGTGGCTGTAGGAACCGTTAAGTGGTTCAACGACGAAAAGGGTTGGGGATTCATCGCAGTCGATGGCCAACCTGACGTCTTTGTGCACTACTCGGAGATTCAAGGAGAAGGTCGAAAGACGCTCGTCGAAGGTCAGACCGTTGAGTTTGACATCGAGCCGGGCGACCGAGGACCACTCGCCAAGCGCGTCGTCTTGAACTAACCAAATCATCTTGTAGTGGAGAACCGCCGCCTTCGGGCGGCGGTTTTTTCCGTTGCAGAGACGACTCACGTAAGGTACGAGCGATGCTCGCCGATGACGGCGACCACGACTTCGAAGGGGCTTCATGTCTGAGTTCTCGATGGATCTGAACGACGACCAAAAGACGATGCAGGAGTGGGTGCACGGCTTTGCGGTCAAAGAGATGCGACCGATCGCGGCCGAGTGGGACGAGCGCGAAGAGACGCCGTGGGAGTTCATCCAGGAGGCGGCGAAGGTCGGGATCTACTCACTCGACTTCATGATGAACGCCTTCCAGGACAAGACGGGTCTGTCGCTCATGATCGCGACCGAGGAACTCGCTTGGGGCGACGCCGGACTCACCATGGCGCTGATGGCCACGTCGCTCGGCGTCGCCGCCATCGTCGCCAACGGCACACCCGAACAGGTGATGGAATGGGTGCCCCAGTGCTACGGCACGCCTGACGACATCAAGCTCGCGGCCTTCGGGGTCTCCGAGCCCGACGCCGGCAGTGACGTCTCGTCACTGCGCACTCGCGCGGTCTACGACGAGGCGACCGACGAGTGGGTCCTCAACGGCACCAAGACGTGGATCTCCAACGGTGGCATCGCGAACCTGCACGTCATCGTCGCTTCGGTCGAACCGGAACTCGGGAGTCGCGGACAGGCGTCATTCATCGTGCCTGACGGCACCAGGGGGATCCGTCTCGGGCAGAAGTTCAAGAAGATGGGCATTCGCGCCAGCCACACCGGTGAGGTCGTGCTCGAGGACTGTCGCATCCCGGGGCGCTGCCTCCTCGGCGGAAAGGAGAAGCTCGACGAGAAGATCGCCCGGGCGCGCGAGGGCAAGCGGTCCCAGAGCCAGGCCGCAATGGCGACCTTCGAAGCGAGTCGGCCGGCGGTCGGCGCGCAAGCACTCGGCATCGCGCGCGCCGCCTACGAGTTCGCACTGGACTACGCCAAGGAGCGCAAGCAGTTCGGGCGTGCGATCATCGACAACCAGGCGATCGCCTTCAAGTTGGCCGACATGAAGATGCACATTGACGCCTCGCGCCTCCTGATCTGGCGCGCCTCGTGGATGGCCGCGACGCGAAAGCCCTTCCTCAACGGTGAGGGATCGATGTCCAAGCTCTACGCCGGTGAGACGGCCGTCAAGGTCACCGAGGAGGCCATCCAGATCCTCGGAGGCTACGGCTATATCCGCGAGTACCCCGTCGAGCGCTGGCACCGGGACTCGAAGATCTAC